>CP070823.1:0-28916 GCA_020344375.1 Gemmatimonadota bacterium
GATGGCAGCTTCGCCTACACCATCTACATTGGGCCCCAGGACCACGGCCGGCTCTCCGCCGTAGGACACAACCTCGATCAGGTGACCCCCTACGGGTACAGGTGGCTACAGCCGATCCTCAGGCCGCTGGCCGCCGCCATCACGACGCTGCTCGTCTGGATGCACAACACGGTCAAGCTCGGTTACGGGTGGATCCTCATCCTGTTCGGCATCGGCATCCGCGTCGTCCTGTTCCCGCTGTACCAGAAGAGCATGCGCTCGCAGATGGCGACGATGCGCGTCCAGCCCCTGATGAAGGAGATCCAGGACAAGTACAAGAGTGATCCTCAGCGGTTGCAGCAGGAGATGGTCAAGCTTTATCGCGAGCACAAGATCAACCCGCTGGGCGGCTGTCTCCCCATGCTGCTTCCCTTCCCTATCCTGATCGCGCTCTTCTTCGTGTTTCGGGATACGATCGAGTTCCGGGGCGTTCCGTTCCTCTGGTTGCCTGACCTGTCGCGACCGGACCCGTTGTACATCGTCCCGCTGCTGATGGGCGCCTCCATCTTCGTGCTCCAGTGGATCAGCCAGCGCACGATGCCGCAGAGCAACCCACAGATGAAGATGATGATGTGGGTGATGCCGGTGATGCTGGTCGTACTGTTCCTCAACTTCGCGTCAGGGTTGAACCTGTACTACGCGACGATGAACCTGGCCTCGCTGCCGCAGCAGCTCTATCTGGCCAAGGAGCGGCGCGCGGCGGCCTCGCAGCCGTCGCCCGCGAAGGCGAAGAGCTGAGGGACACCGCCGCCTACCTGCAGGCGGCATTCAGGAAATGCAACAGGACACGATAGCGGCCATCTCCACCGCGCCAGGTCGGGCGGCAATCGCTGTGGTCCGCGCCTCCGGGCCCGGGGCCGTCCAGCTCATTGCGCGTACGCTGGACGGCTCGCTGCCGGAGCGGCGGCCGGGGCTACGCTGGTTGCGACACCCGGAGACCGGTGAGCAGGTAGACCGGGTCCTCGCCACCTACTACCGCGGGCCGAACAGTTACACCGGTGAGGATATGCTGGAGTTGAGCTGCCATGGCGGCCCGTTGGGGCCGCAGCTCGTCATCGACGCGGTCCTCGCCGCAGGCGCCCGCTTGGCCGAGCCCGGTGAGTTCACGCGCCGAGCTTACTTGAACGGGAAGCTTGATCTGTTGCAGGCCGAGGCGATCCTCGACTTGGTGGACGGCCGTTCCGCAGCGCAGCACCGGGCTGCCCTGCACCATCTCGACCGTGGGTTGTCACGGCGGATCGAGCAGCTGCGCGAGGCGATCATCCGCTGCGAGGCGCTGCTCGTCTACGAGATCGATTTCCCGGGGGAGGATGAGGGTCCGGTACCGCCCGAGCAGATCGACATGGCGGCCCAGGATGTCGCCGCCCGCATCGATCGATTGCTGGAGACGGCTGCGGAAGGCGAACTGCTCCGGGAAGGGGCGTTGACGGTGATCGCAGGGCGGCCCAACGCAGGCAAGTCGAGCCTGTTCAACGCGCTTTGCGGAGTGGAGCGGGTGATCGTGACCGAGGAGCCTGGCACTACCCGAGACGCCGTAGAGGCGCTCGTTTCCTTGGGTGGATATCCCTTCCGACTCGTCGATACCGCGGGACTACGCGACGCGACTGGGAAGGTCGAGCGCCTGGGGATCGAGGTGGCACGCCGCTATCTGGCCAGCGCCGACATCGTGCTCTTTTGCGCCGAGGCCGGGCGTCCTCTATCCGACGAGGAACACCGTTTCCTCGGCGAGGTCCAGGCGGGTTCGGTCTTGCTGGTGCGCACCAAGAGCGATCTCGCTGCCGCAGGAGCGTCTGACGCGACCGAGGCGTTGGGGCTAGCGCAGGTGTGCGTGTCCACGCTGACGGGTGCGGGACTCGGCACGCTGCGCGATCTTTTGGTGAGCGCGGCCTTCTCAGGCAGCCTGGCCCTGGAGGTGGGGGCACCGCTCATCACCCGGGAGCGCCACGCACGCGAACTACAACGCGCCCGATCCGAGATCACCGCATTTCTGGAGGCGCGTGCCTCACGGCTGGCTCCCGAGGTCGTCGCCACCCACCTGCGTGCGGCCGCGCAGGCCCTGGAGGAGCTGCTCGGCGTGATCGCACCCGAGGACGTGCTTGAGCGAGTATTCGCGGAGTTCTGCATCGGCAAATGAGCGTGCCTCGCGATTGCGCCTCTCCCAAACGCGCGCTATTGCTGTACCGAAAGTTTCATCTTGATCGTGCTTTTCCGGGAGGAACCATGCTCGGTATCCGTGCTCTACCCGCCCTGGCCCTCATCGCCTGTGCCTGCCGCGCGCCAGCGGACTATGATGTCGTCATACGCGGCGGAACCATCTACGACGGCAGTGGCGACGCAGCCTTCGTTGCGGACCTCGCGATCGCGGGAGACACCATCGCGGCGATCGGCTCACTGGAGGGCGCTAGGGGCCGGATGGAGATAGACGCCGGCGAGCTGGCCGTCGCCCCGGGCTTCATCAACATGCTGAGTTGGGCCACGGAATCGCTGATCGAGGATGGGCGGTCCCAGAGCGACATTCGGCAGGGCGTCACCCTGGAGGTTTTCGGTGAGGGGTCGTCGATGGGACCGCTGAACGAGAGCATGAAACAGGAGGTGGTCGAGCAGCAGGGCGACATCAAGTACGAGATCGAATGGACAACACTAGGTGAGTACCTCGACTACCTCGTTGAGCGGGGGGTCAGCTCCAACGTGGCCTCGTTCGTGGGGGCGACGACCGTGCGGATCCATGTTCTGGGGTACGAGGACCGGCCACCCACGCCGGAGGAGCTGGAGGAGATGCGGGGGCTCGTGCGTCAGGGGATGGAGGAGGGGGCGGTCGGGCTCGGCTCCTCGCTCATCTACACTCCCGCCTTCTACGCCGATACCGACGAGTTGATCGAGCTCGCCAAAGTCGCGGCCGACTACGGCGGCATGTACATCTCGCACCTGCGCAGCGAGGGGAACCAGCTCCTGGAGGCGCTGGAGGAGTTCATCACGATCGCCCGTGACGCAGCGATCCCCGCAGAGATCTACCACCTGAAGGCGGCCGGCCAGGCCAATTGGGCAAAGCTGGATGCCGTGATCGAACGGGTGGAGCGGGCGCGGGCCGAGGGGCTGCACATCACCGCGGACATGTACACGTACACGGCCGGCGCCACCGGCCTCAACGCCGCCATGCCGCCCTGGGTGCAGGAAGGTGGACACCGCGAGTGGGTGGACCGGCTCAAGGACCCTGTGATCCGGGCGCGGATCGTGGAAGAGATGAGGACCCCCACCGATCAGTGGGAGAACCTCTACCTGGCTGCGGGCACGCCGGCGAACGTGCTGCTCGTCGGCTTCAAGAGCGAGGCGCTAAGGCCGCTGACCGGCAAGACCCTCGCCGAGGTCGCGGCCATGCGGGGGACGTCGCCCGAGGAGACGGCGATCGATCTCGTCATTGAAGACGACAGCAGTGTGGGGACCGTGTATTTCATCATGTCGGAGGAGAACGTCAAGAAGAAGATCGCTCAGCCCTGGGTGAGCCTCTGTTCCGACGCGGAATCGCTGGCGCCTGAGGGCGTCTTCCTCCAGTCGAACCCGCACCCGCGGGCCTACGGCAGCTTCGCGCGGCTGGTGGGTAAGTACGTGCGCGAGGAGAAGATCATAACGCTCGAGGAGGCGGTACGCCGCCTCACCTCTCTGCCGGCGTCCAGCCTGGGGATCGCGCGGCGTGGCTCCCTGAGCCCGGGTTACTTCGCCGACGTGGTCGTTTTCGATCCGTCGACGATCAGTGACCACGCCACCTTCAGCGAGCCGCACCAGTACGCCAGCGGCGTGCTGCACGTGTTCGTGAACGGCACCCAGGTGCTGAAGGACGGCGAGCACACCGGAGCGATGCCGGGTCGAGTGGTGCGTCGCGCTCGCCAGAGCCTCTAGGGTCCGGCCGGCGCCGCGTCACGACGGTCGGGCGGTCCTCGGCGAGGGCCATGGGCGTAACCCCTTGTCAGAACACAAGATGACACCCTCGGCCCCGCCACGGCGCTGCCTGAGGGCTAGGAACTGCAAGCAGGCGCTCAACGGGGAGGTTCGCCTGCGCCGTGACTCAGAAGCCGATCTGGAAGTCGCCGGGGAGCTCGTCGGGCGGCGGCAACTCCTCGAGGCGAACCACGTGTGCGCCAGGAGGGCCGGTCTTCAGCCGCTCTGACATCGCCTGCACCGCGTCGGGGGAGCCGGCGAAGGCGATCTCCACCGTTCCGTCGTAGCAGTTGCGAACGATCCCGCGCAGAGCGAGGCGGCGGCCTTCGCGGTGAGCCCAGAAGCGAAAGCCGACGCCCTGCACCATGCCGTAAACCTTGAACGCTTTCAGAATCTCTTGATCGGCGCACATGAGGGCGTATCACGAGTCAGGTCTGGTTTGGAAGACGCGTTGTGCTAATATGAGCGATCATCGCGTCGAGAGCCAACATGTTCTGCGGGCGAGTCTCACTTGCACGAGCACGGTGCGCTGAGATCGCAGCGATCGGATGGCCAGCAAGTACGACGTCATAGTCGTGGGTGGCGGCCACGCCGGGTGCGAAGCCGCGGCGGCCGCGGCGCGCCTCGGTGCGCGAACGCTTCTCGTTAGCTCCTACCTGGCGCGGGTGGCGCAGCTGTCGTGTAACCCGGCGATCGGTGGCGTGGCGAAGGGGACGGTGGTGCGAGAGGTGGACGCGCTGGGCGGTTTGATGGGGCAGGCCACTGATCGAACGTCCATTCAGTTCCGTATGCTCAATCGCCGCAAGGGTCCTGCCGTCTGGGCGCCCCGAGCCCAGTGCGACCGCTGGCTCTACCCTCGGGCTCTGCGCAGCCTGCTGGAAGGAATCCCCGACTTGGATCTGTTCCAGACCACCGTGAAGAGTCTCCTCCTTGAGGGTGGTCACCTCGCCGGCGTCGTTGGGGTGGACGGGTCTGTTTTCCGTGGGCGCTACGTGGTGCTCACGGCTGGGACCTTCTTGCGCGGCGGTATTCACATCGGTGGTGGCATCCGCCAGGCGGCCGGCCGCGCCGGCGACCCTCCGGCCATTGAGCTCTCCGAGCAGCTCGAGGCGCTGGGTCTCCAGGTCACCCGCTTCAAGACCGGTACGCCACCTCGCGTGGACGGCCGTACAGTGGACTTCGCGAGGCTCGAGCGGCAGGACGGTGACCCTGACGATTTCCGCTTTTCGTTCTGGGAGCGGATTGAGCGCCTGCCACAGCTCCCGTGCTGGATCACCTGGGCCGGTGAGGAGGTGAAGGAGATCATCCGCAGGAACTTGGAGCGCTCGGCGCTCTATGGCGGCGCGATCTCCGCCCGCGGGCCTCGCTACTGCCCGTCCATCGAGGACAAGGTCGTCAAGTTCCCGGACGTGCCGCGCCACCAGCTCTTTCTGGAACCGGAGGGCCTGGAGACGAGCGAGTTCTACGTCAACGGGTTCGCCACCTCGATGCCACCGGACGTGCAGCGCGAGTTCCTGGCGGCGGTACCGGGCCTTGAGCGGGCGAGGATGACGCAGCCCGGCTATGCTATCGAGTACGACTACTTCCCTCCCGACCAGCTCCACCCGACTCTGGAGGTGAAGGCGCTGCCGGGCCTCTATTGCGCTGGCCAGGTCAACGGCACCACAGGCTATGAAGAGGCTGCGGCCCAGGGGATTGCCGCTGGAGTCAATGCTGGGCTTGCCGTGCTTGATCGCGAGCCGTGGGTGGTCGACCGCGACGAAGCCTACATCGGCGTCCTCATCGATGACCTCGTCACCAAGGGCGTCGACGAGCCCTACCGCCTGTTCACGTCACGGGCGGAGTTCCGGCTGCTGCTCCGGCAGGACAATGCGTTGGGGCGGCTCGGGCCCCGGGCAGCGGAGCTGGGACTCCTGAGCGACGCGCAACGGCGGATCCTGGAGGCAAAGCTGAAGCGTGCGGAGGAGGCGGCCACTCGGGTCTCGCGGACGCTAGTGCGGCCCGAGCTGGTCAACGGCTATCTGGTGGCCCGGGGAACCACCGCGATCGCTGAGCCGACGGTTCTGGCCAAGTTGGCGCGCCGGCCAGAGGTCAGCCTCTTGGATCTCCTCGGTCCGGGTGGGCCCTTCGCGAGCAACGGCGCTCCTGACCCGGATGAGCTCGCAGCGCTGGAGATGGAGATCAAGTATGCCGGCTACGTGGCAAAAGAACGGGCGCGGGCCGAGCGGCTCCAGCGGCAAGCAGAGTTGACGCTGCCGGCCGACCTTCCCTATCTGGAGTTGGCCAGCCTTTCCACCGAGGCGCGTCAGAAGCTGGAGCGTATCCGCCCTCGGACGCTAGCGCAGGCGGCACGGATTCCAGGGGTCTCTCCCAGCGACCTCCAGAACCTGATGATGGAGGTGCGCAAGCGTCATCAAGCGGATCGCGCAAGCTGAAGGACGGCCTACTCGCGCGCTTGACCGGGTCGCCCTGCGCAGCCCCGCTGCGCAGGGTTGCGGAGACAGGCCGCCTGGCCTTGGCCGTCGGCGGCAGATTTCCCTTCTTCGCCCGTTTCACGTGAAACAGGGTCCTCGGCCAGAACCCCCAAGATGTTGGGGCACAGTACGCGAACGGTCATATATATAGTAGAGACTGCTCCTGTAGTGCTTGCCGTCTGGCTGCCGACGCAAACGGGGGGACCGGGCGAGCTGCCTCTAGCTGCGTGGGGCTGACAGGCCGTGCCTAGGCGACAGCCTCGCCGTCACCTACCTCCCTGCGCTTGCCGGACTGTCGTGCTCGGCCGAACGGCCTGGGATGTTTCACGTGAGACATACGCCCCTTTCCTCAGTTGTGTCGCCTGGGTATAATGGTTGCGAGCCTGAGCCCACCCCGCCCTGCTCCCGTTCGGGCCCGGTGTTTCAATGTCGAGAGTCATCACCATCGCCAATCAGAAAGGCGGCGTCGGGAAGACTACCACCGCGATCAACCTCGGTGCCTGCCTTGCCGTCGCCGAACGTTCGACGTTGGTAGTCGATGCCGACCCGCAGGCCAACGCCACCAGCGGCTTCGGCGTGGATCGCGACCAACTCGCGCGATCGATGTACGACGTGCTGCTGGAAGGGGCGCCGGCGGAAGAGGTTGTGTTGCATGGCCTGCACTTCCCACTGCTCGACCTACTGCCCTCGCACCGCGACCTGCTGGGCGCGGAAGTGGCTATGGCCGGGCGCCGGGGTCGGGAGACGCTGCTCCGTGACGCCTTGGCGCCGCTCCGGGGGCGCTACGAGTACGTCATTGTCGACTCTCCGCCCTCGCTTGGCCTGCTGACGATCAACACGCTGGCGGCCGCCGATACGGTGCTGATCCCTATCCAGTGCGAGTACTACGCCCTCGAGGGGCTGACGCAGCTGCTGAACACGGTGCGGCTGGTACAGCGCAGCCTGAATCCGAGGTTGCAGATTGAGGGCGTTGTTTTGACAATGTACAGCGACCGGCTCAATCTTTCCCGGCAGGTGGCGGAAGAGGCTCGCGAGTATTTTGGGCCGAAGCTGTTCCGAACCGCTATCCCGCGCAACGTCCGGCTGGCGGAAGCGCCGAGCTTCGGCAAGCCCATCGTTCTCTACGATGTCCTCTCGTCTGGCGCAGCGAGCTATCTTGCGCTTGCACAAGAACTTATGAGCAGGAACGGCAGTGACCAGAAGGCAACAGAAGCGACTCGGTAAGGGGCTGGGCGCACTTCTGGGCGACTATCTTCAGGAGGAGAGCGCAGAGGCCCGCGAGTTCGAGCAGCTCCCGGTAGCTGAGCTGGGGCCGAATCCGTTTCAGCCTCGGCAGGGTCTTCCCGACGAGTCTTTTGACGATCTCGTCGCGTCGATTCGCGAGAACGGACTGCTGCAGCCGGTGGTGGCGCGGCCCGTGCCTGGGGGGGGCTGGGAGATCGTGGCGGGGGAACGGCGCTGGCGAGCGGTCCAGGTTCTAGGCTGGTCCCACGTTCCGGCGGTAGTCCGGGACGTGGACGACCGGACCATGATCGTGATGGCCCTCATCGAGAACCTGCAGCGCGAGGATCTCAGCCCGCTCGATGAGGCGCATGCGTATCGTCGGCTGATGGATGAGTTCGGCCTCACGCAAGGTCAGGTGGCCGAGCGAGTGGGCCGCGACCGCTCGACTGTGGCCAACACGATCCGCTTGCTCGGCCTGCCCGGTCGCGTCCGCGACCTATTGGCTGCGGGCAAGATCTCAGCTGGGCACGCTCGCGCACTGCTTGGCCTGGAGGATGAGACGCGAGTGATCCAGCTGGCGCAGGCAGCGGCAGAGCAGGGGCTATCCGTTCGCGAGGTCGAGCAGCGCGTTCGCCAGGGCCGAGCCAAAGGCAAACGGTCGACGCCGAAGGCTGGGGTGCGGGACGCGCACTCCGCCGCCTACGTCGCCCGTGCCGAGCAGGCGCTGGCCCGGGCGCTGGGCACGGCGGTGCGCGTCAAGCTGGACGGGGCGAACCGTGGTCGGATCGAGATCCCGTTTCGGGACGCCGAAGACTTCGAGCGCGTTGTGGAGATCATCGTCGGCGTTGGCGGTGTCGTCTGAGGCAGGTCGATGAAAGACAGCGAAGGCGGCTACACCATAGTCCTCGTTCCCAGCGATACGCAGCGCACCCGCAGCCTGCGGCTGTCCCCGAGGGGGCTGCGGATCGCGGCTGCGCTGGCCGCGGGCGGCGGTCTGGCGCTTGCGGTGCTGCTGGGCAGCTGGTGGTACTTCGCCGCGCAGACCGTGCGGATCCCCGAGCTCGAGCGCGAGATCGCGCAACTGGAGGCCGACAACGAAAAGGTCGAGCAGCTAGCTGAGAATTTGGGTCGCCTGCAGGCGGAGTACGCGAAGATCCGCGGCATGTTGGGTGCCGATGTCCTCGCCTCCGGCGTGACTCCAGAGATCCTGCCTTCGGACGAGCCGGCGATTGCCGAAGAGGGCACGGCGCGAACGGGGCTCTCCCCGGAGATCCCCACCAGCTGGCCGTTGGCGACCGCCGGCTTCGTGACCCAGGTGCTGGAGCAAGCACAGGTGGGAACCCATCCGGGCATCGACATCGCGGTAGCCCAGCACTCGTATGTCCGCGCCGCCGGCGCTGGCGTCGTCAGCGAGGCCGGCTTTGACTCGATCTACGGCTTCTATGTACTGCTCGAGCACGGCAACACCGGTTACAGCACCATGTACGGGCACGCCTCGCGCCTCTTCGTTGCCCCGGGCGACGCGATTCGTCAGAATGAGGTTATCGCCCTGTCGGGCAACACGGGACGCTCGACCGCCCCGCACCTGCACTTCGAGATCCTGCAGGACGGCGTGCCCATCGACCCGTTCACCCTGGTTCAGCAGAGGACCGGTACCTGACATTCAAGACCATGCTTGGACGAGACAAGAAAACGTCTGAGGAGAAGCGAACACCTATGACGAAACCCGAGCGTGACACCGCAGAGGGCGCTATCTCGCTCATCGCACCCGGTATGAAGATCGTCGGTGACTGTGAGACCGACGGAACGATTCGCATCGAGGGCCGTATCGAGGGAACGATCCGCGCGGGCAAGTCGGTGGTCGTCGGACGCAGTGGGGAAGTGATCGGCGACATCTTCACCCAGGACGCGGTCATCAGCGGCCGCGTGTCCGGTAATATCGCCGCGGAGAGCCGGCTGGAGTTGCAGTCCACCTGTGACATCCAGGGAGAGCTGCGGAGCCGGCGCGTTCAGCTGGACGAGGGCGCCCGCTTCAACGGGCAGGTTCATATGGAGGAGGCGGCTGGCTCGCGGGTGATCAAGCCAGCGGTGAAACCCGCTGAGGCAAGCGCGGCGGTGAGCAGGTCGGAGAGCCCACCGGCAGTTGGCTAGGCTGCGGGCGCAGCGTTGCCGCACCTCTTGCCATTCACGGGCGGCCGGCGGGTTGTGGCCGCCCGAGTTCTTGTGGAAAAGATTCCCCGGTCGCGATCGAGCCATTTCTAGGCCACGTGTGAGTTTTCCACAGCACCTTCCGGTTTCCACACACACGCCGCTGTGGCAAGACGAAACTTTCCGCCGCTTGCGGACTATCAACTAGTCCGCCTTTCCGATTCGCCGGACGCGGAAGGGCACGGCAGCCGAGGGAAGGGAGCTAGGGGGCGATGCAGAAACGGAGAAAGGGTGTCCACAGCAGACGCAAGCGGAGCTCGGGTCGGGGCCGGGTAAAACGGCTTCCGCGCGGTCGCTTCACGGAAGACGAGCGCCTGTTCAGCCGACAGATCACGGCGCCCGAGCTGGCCGAGGTTCACGAACCACCGGTAATAGAGAGGCTCGCCGAACCGCTTCCGGAGACGCTCAAGGACCCCTGGCGGGTCTTCCGGATCATGGGCGAGTTCGTGGACGGGTTTGACACGCTAGCGCGCGTTGACAAGGCGGTGGCGATCTTCGGCTCGGCCCGAACGCTGACCAGCGACCCCGACTACCGTGCCGCCACCGAGACTTGCCGACTGCTGGCGGAGGCGGGCTTCGCCATCATGACCGGTGCCGGGCCCGGCATCATGGAGGCGGCCAACAAGGGTGCCCGGCTCGGCGGCGGACTCTCCATCGGACTGAACATCGAGCTCCCGTTCGAGCAGGCCGTCAACCGGCACGTAGACCTGAGTCTCACCTTCCGCTACTTCTTCGTGCGCAAGACGATGTTCGTGAGGTACTCTGAAGGCTTCGTCATCTTCCCGGGCGGGTACGGAACGATGGACGAGCTGTTCGAGGCGCTCACTCTCATCCAGACCGGCAAGGTCCACAACTTCCCGCTGGTGATCTACAACACTCGCTACTACGCGCCGCTGATTCGCTGGCTGCGTAGCAGGGGGCTCGGGGAAGGGAAGCTCTCCACCACCGACCTCGATATCATCAGTATGGCCAACAGTCCCGAGGAAGCTGCTGGAATCATCGTGGAAGCCTATGAGGCGCGGAACGGGGAGCCGGGAGTTGCAGGGATGGCGTCGTTGCGGGAGCCCTAAACGTAATCTATCGTACGCTCCGGCCGGGAGCTTCACCTTGGCCTGCCTCCGCTTGCCCCACTGATGGCCAGGCCCCTAGGTTCCCTCCGCGGTTCAATCACTCACAACCTCGACTGTCATGCCCAATGAACCGGAGCCGGGCGGCAGCTCGTACCTGAGCGGGCCGCTGATCGATCCCCCGTCTATCGACGGGTCGGAACGTGCTGCCGATCTCATCGACCGGGCGTTCCTCGCGTACAACGCAGGCAGGCTGCGGGAGGCGTGTCGCTTATTCGTGGAGAAGGTGTTGGAGCCGGACGTCACCATCGGGCTCAGCCTGAGCGGCGCGCTCAGTCCTGCCGGGCTCGGTATGTCGGCCCTGATACCTCTCGTTGAGGCGGGGTTTGTCGACTGGATCATCTCTACGGGGGCGATCCTGTATCACGACGCGCACTTCGGTCTGGGCCTCGAGCTGCGGCGTGGCCGCCCCAACGTTAGCGATGTGGAGCTTCGTCAGGAAGGCGTGGTGCGCATCTACGACATCTTCTTCGACTATAAGGTGCTGCTATCCACGGACGCCTTCTTCCGCCAGATCCTTGAGGGTGAGGAGTTTCAGCGAACGATGGGGACAGCGGAGCTCCACCATCTGTGCGGTGGCTACGTACGCGAGCGTGAGAAAGCGCTGGGGCTGCACCGCAAGTCGCTGCTTGCGGCTTGCTACGAGGCGGGCGTGCCGGTGTACACGCCAGCGCCGGGCGATTCGAGTATCGGCATGAACGTGGCAGAGCGTGCGCTCGCAGGTGGGCAACTGTGCATCGATTCGTCGATCGACGTGAACGAGACGGCAGCCATCGTGCTGGGCGCGAAGCGAGCGGGCGGTAAGAGCGCCGTCGTGATCATGGGCGGCGGTAGCCCTAAGAACTTCGTGCTGCAGACGGAACCACAGATACAGGAAGTGCTGCGGTTGGAAGAGGCAGGGCACGATTACTTCATCCAGATCACGGATGCGCGTCCCGATACGGGTGGGCTCTCTGGCGCCACCCCATCGGAGGCGGTGAGCTGGGGCAAGGTAGACCCAGACGCGTTGCCGGACACAGTAGTCTGCTACCTCGACGTGAGCGTCGGGCTGCCGCTGTTCACGGCGTACGCGTTGGCGCGATGCAAGCCGCGGACCCCTAAGCGGCTCTATGACCGTCGTAGTGAGTTGTTGGAGCTCCTCGAGCGGGAGTACCGGGAGGCCCGTGACTGACAGATCGGTGTGCCTAGCCGCCGATGCCGGGCCAGCGGTCGACCGGGTCGCTTGAGCGGACGATGTGCATGCCGGCGTCAGCGAAACGCTGGAAGGCCTCGTCCGCCTGCACAGTGAAATCGACGACGCCGGGCACGACTACGGGAGAAGTGCAGTCCTCGAGCAGGTAGACCTTCCTGACCAGCTCCGGATCCTGAGCGCGGACCTCGGTGAGCAAGTCGTGGATGGTCCAGGCCACGCAATGGCTCTTTGCCTGGCCGGCGATAATCACGGCGTCGAATCCGAGGAGCATCTCGATCAGCGGCGCGTTCTTCTCTGCGATGGCCTCTCCATCCGGCCCGTCCATCACCTCGGGGTGCAGAACCGAGTAGTGCTCGGTGAGCGGGTTGTTTCCCTTGATCTCGAAGCGGAGCTGACTGCTGCGCGCCAGGCTGTGGAAGAACAGGGCTTCCTCGACGGCGGAGACCAGGGCATGGCCAATGCCGCCCAACATCGCGTGATAGGGCCAGACAAGAAGGGGATACTTGCCACCCTCCGTCAGTGTGCGCACATAGTGCAGCGCGTGGCGCTTGAGGTAATCGTAGTCCCCGCCGGTCACGCTCATTGCCACTGCCGGGTTCACCTGCCAGACGCCTTTCTCTACATCCTCCGCTGAGATGATCGTCTGGCCGCCTGTCGGGTGCTCGCCATCAGCGTTCACCCAGAACACGGGGTGGAAGATCTGTACGGCCGTGTGCGTGTCCAGTGTAGGCGCGATTTGGGTGATCACGCCCAGATTGCGGTAGATGAACTCGCACAGCCGAACGTTGTCCTCGACTGCCCCATGGCCGGAGCGTCCGGCCACGAAGAGCTCGAACTCTGGGATGCAGAACGTGTTCTGGCAGTCCACCAGCACTAGGCAGACAGTGAACTCGTCTTCGGCAGCCGGGCGAAGACGGTGCTCCTGGGCCCAGGCGGCCGCCTCGGCGGCGCGTTGCGCGTACGGGACCTGCCACACTTTACCAACACGCTCCGGAGCGAAGTGCGGCGGGATGGGCAGCTGCTCAGCCCTCACGGTGGCCCTCCTTCCTACGGCGAAGTTGCAAGAGCCGGGATGCAACCAAAGGCTGTCAAGGTGCATCCAAACTAGTGGGACGATAGGGAAAGTGAAAACCTGAAGCGTCCCGGGTGAACCGGCGAGCAGACAGCGATGCGCTTCGCTGGCCTCGTGGAGCAGCTGTGGAGGTATAGATCGACAAGGGCACGCTAGACTATCACTTCACGTCGTGAGACACGGAAGAGGGCGCCCAGGCGGGTGCCCTTTCTCGCTCGTCGTGCCTTGTAGTCGGTCGGGTGCCACCGCCTGCCGCAATCTCGCTGCCCCCACCACCGGCTCTGAGACCGCTGCAATTGCGCCATCTTGGGACAATCCTGACAGCTGGATGATCCGCGCCTTCGAGCCCTTGCCCGGGTGGGCTCATCTCGTATCGTGGTGATCGGTTTGCATCGCAGCATGTTCGGCCGACCAAGGTAAGGTGATGCTCAGTCTACGTGCGTCGCGATTCGCCGGGACCAAGGACCGTTCTGTAGCGGTCGTTGCGATAGTGTCGTTCTCCCTGGCGGCGGCGATCCTACTGCGTTTCGAGGCGATGTCGGCCAAGTACGTGATTACCCGCGACGAGGCCATCTCCTATCTATCAGCGACCTGCCACCAGAGGACTTATCAGCAGAAGTCTGCAGAGTTCAAGGCACAGTCCGCGCCGGCCTCGGAGTGGAAGAACCTGTATCAGCGTGTCGAGCGCCCCTTCTGCTTTGGACGCATCAGTGCCGACCTTCGTCAGACTGACATTCACCCGCCCCTCTACTTTTGGATGCTGCATGTCTGGTCGCTCCTCTATGGTGTAGAGCTGTGGACAGGCCCCTCCCTCAACATGTTGATCGCGGTGCTGGCGACGCTCTCCCTGTTCGGCCTAGCGGCCTACAGCCTGCGCAGCGATTGGGAGGCCGCCTTAGTCACGTTCACGTACGCGCTGAGTCCCGCCGTGGTCTTTGTCTCCGTAGAGGCGCGGCAGTACGATCTTCTGGGTTTCTGGGGCGTCTTGGTCGTGTGGCAGCTCCTGCGGCACACCGATCCGGCGAGGCGGCCGCGAGCGGGGGAAAGCATCCTGCTGGCCGCGCTGACGTTGGCCGGCGCGCTGACGCATTATCATTTCGCGCTACTCCTGGCGGCCTGCATTGTATACGCCGTGTTCAGGCTGTACGCCCGTGACAGACGCCGACTGGCGGCCACGCTCGGCGCCCTAACGAGCGGTTATCTGTTGTCTTGGGCGATCCACCCGGCATTCGGTGCTTTTGGGCGTGCCGCGGAGCAGAACCAGGGCTTCGACCTCGGAGTTCTGCCAGCTCGATGGGACGCCGTCGTATGGAGCTTTCGTTCCTTCACGTATGTCGGGGTCCTGGTGCTAGTCCTGCTGATTCTGGCCCTGGCTCTGTATCTGACACGGCGCGACGTGTTGGTCAGGCGTTTGCGCGCGGTGCATCGCTCAGGCGCGTACGCTCTGTTCTTCTTCGTTTGGACGGCGGGCGCGATCGTATTCCTCTACCTTGCGTTTCTGAGCCCGGCTCATGCCATGTCACCGAAGTATCTCGCCATGGCGTGGCCTTTCCTGGCGTTCGCTCCCGTGTTCATCGCTCGTCTCATCCCACCGCGCGCGCTGATAACGTTGTGCCTGTACGTGGCTCCGCTGGTACTCGCCAACAGCTTCAGAGCGCACATCCGCCAGGTTAGGCAGGACGCTCCACCTACTGCTGTTCCGAGTGTGGACGCCCTCGTGCTGGACAACACAGCGCGAGCCGTACTTCCGCGGCTGCTCTGGCACGTGCCGAATGAACAGCCGGTGATCGCAGGGATGCAGGACTCGCTGCTGGACCACTCCGACGAGTGGATCACTCACCTGGGCGATAACAGCCTCTTGGTCAGTGTGCGGGGTTCTGGGAACACGGAGGCGAAGCGCACGGAGCTGCTCACAACGATCTCCCGAGCAGGGTACCGCATTTACAGGATCAACGGAGGCGTATTGGCCTTGGGGCCGGTATTCAGACTGGAGCGACCGCAGGAGTGAGAACCGGTTGGTGCCCCGAGGGCAGGGGCCCGGCGATCCCTCCCGACGGCACTCCCTCAGAGGTTCGTGCGCTTGAAGACGAATTCAGGGAGGAGCCGGATCACCCACATGATGTAGCGCCAGAACCAGGGCACGTAGATCACATCCTTCCGCTTCTTCACAGCCTTCACGATCGCCTTGCCGACCACCTCGGGATCGGCAGCTAGCCGCGTTGGCACCTCACCGAAGGTCATTCGCGTGTCGATGAACCCTGGCTTGACGGTCAGGACCTGGACGCCGCGACTATGAAGCCTGTTGCGCAGGCCCTGAAGGAAGAGGGAAAGGCCCCCCTTCGCTGATCCGTAGATGTAGTTGCTCGCCCGGCCTCGATCGCCTGCCACGGAGGAGACTCCGACGATGAACCCATGTCCTGCCTGTTCAAAGTGGCTCGCCAGGTGAGTGAGAACGCTCGACGCTCCCACGTAGTTGATGCGGATGATCTCCTCGGCATGAGAGAAGTCGCTACGTGCGCGCTCCGAGTCCCCCAGGAGGCCGAACACGACGATGACGCCTGCGAGCGCGTGACCGCAGTCGGCCAGAACGCGTGCAACGAATTCCTGATGGGATTCAGTGTCAGATGCGTCGAACGTCTCGGTTCTCACATCCGCAGCCCGACGGATGCGAATGTCGGCGGCCACGCGCTCTAACTCGTCTGGGGTGCGACCGGCCAGAACGAGGTCGTAGCCCGCGTTTGCGAATGACAGCGCGATGGCGCGGGCGATCTGCGAAGTGGCACCGAGTATGAGCACCGTGCCCGACGACGGCGCTCTCTGCGTCCCTCTGTCCGAGCTGGAGCGGAGCTTCGCTTGGCCGGTCACGGCAGGAGCTCCAGACGTCGTGCCAGATCGGAGCCGAGCCGATTTGCCGGGTCGAATCGGCTCTTGATCTCCAGCCAACTCTCGAGATGCGGATACATGGCGCGGACCGCTCCCGGCGAGGTTCGCGCATCCTTCGCTAGATAGACCCGACCGCCGAGGTCGATGACGATCTCGTCGAGTCGGCTCAGCAAGTCCAACACAGCGGACCCACGGCGTGGGACATCAGCGGCTAGCGTGTAACCTGGCATCGGAAACGACAGAGGCGCCTCGGGGTTCCCAGATCCAAACCTCTTCAGGACAGCCAGGAAAGCCCCGGGCCCCGACTTCCGCAACAGCTCCAGCATCTTGACGAGACCGTCACGCCCGTCGTCGTAGGGTAGTACGGCCTGGTACTGGAAGAATCCGCTCCTGCCGTAGAGTCTGTTCCAGTTTCGGATGCCATCTAGAGGGAAGAAGAACGATTCGTAACCGCTCAGCACGCCGCGCGCTTGGCGAGGGTGCTTTCTGTAGTACAGGCCGTTAAATGCCCGGATCGAGCCTCTGTTCAAGAGAAACGACGGGGCTGTGCTCGGGACAGAGATCCCTCTACGCTTCTCTGGCCTCAGCACGGCCGCTTCGGATCCCGTCGCCGGGTTCCCGCGCATGAGCACAGAGCGGCCCAGCCCGCGCCTGCCGCCTCCGACGCAATCGATCCAAGCCACAGAGTACTTGTAACGTTCGTCAGACTCGTGAAACAACTCGAGCGCTCGATCCAGATCCTTGGCACGATCGTAGTCCACTACTACGCGCGGGTCCTCGATCGGAATCAGGCGCAGTCGCAGCTGAGTGATGATGCCGGTGAGCCCCATGCCGCCCACGGTGGCTCGGAACAACTCGACGTTCTCGTCACGACTGCAGTGCACCAGCTCGCCGTCGGCCGTCAGAAGCGAGAAGTCTATCACATGCCGCCCGAACGACCCGTCCTTGTGATGGTTCTTTCCGTGTATGTCACACGCCAGCGCGCCCCCAAGCGTCACGAACTTGGTGCCCGGGATGACGGGTGGAACGAAGCCGCGCGGGATGAAATATTCGAGTATCTCTCCGATCGTCACTCCCGCCTCGCACTCCAAAGCCCCCGTTGACGGGTCGAAATCAAGAAAGCGGTTCAGCCGTTCTGTCAGTACCGTGCAGCCTGAGCTGTTGAAGGAGGCGTCACCGTAACTGCGCCCCAGTCCGCGCGCGATGGCCGATCCGGAGCTCTGAAGCGGCACCTTGAGCTCGCCCAATCGTTCCGGGCGATGCACTTCGCTGATGCCGACGGGATAGCGACCCCAGCCCGAGAGTGGAGTACGCACCGAGCGCCTCTTAGGTAGCGAGCCAGATGGTGAAGAGGAACACGGACATGACGAGATAGGTGATGCGATCCCGCAACGCGAACGCTACCGGGTCCTCGCGGAGCATTCCACGTCCTGCAAGGATCCAGACACGACCGATCCAATAGAGGAACAGCGGTAGCCCCAACCAGAGCCAGTCCGGGCTACTGTAGAGCCTGCGCACATCGTCACCGCTGACGTACAGGCAGTACACGAGCGCGCTCGCGGCGGCAGCGGCGGCCCCGAGGGCGATCAGCACGGGGACGTCTTCGACCCGGTAGTCGCGGCCGGTGGCTGTCTCGCGGTTCCTGGCTCTCACCGCATCCAGCTCGACGACTCTCTTCACCAGAGCCAGCGAGAAGAAGAAGAAGATGGAGAAGACGAGGAACCAGCGAGACAGCGGCACGTCGACCAGGGTCGCCCCTGCGATGATGCGCATCGTGTAGAGCGTAGCCAGTGTGATGACGTCGAGGACGAGCTGCGGCTTCAGAAGCCAAGAGTATGCGATGGCAAGGGCGAAATAGAGACCGAGGAGACCAGCGAACGTCGGTGAAAGAGTCCAGGCCAGTGCCGCGCTCGAAAGCAACAGCGCGAACGTCATAACCAGTGCCGAGGGGATCGACAGGTCGCCAGCTGCGAGCGGCCTGTTGCGCTTCACCGGGTGCGCGCGATCTCCACGCAGATCGGCGATGTCGTTCAGCAGATATCCGGCCGAGGCCAGCGCCGAGAAGGCGGCGAAGCCTGCGACGAGCCGAAGCGCGAGCGGCAGGGTAGGTTGGAGATGCGCTGCCACAGCGGGCAAGAACATCAGGGTGTTCTTTGCCCATTGGTGCGGTCGCAGCGCGCGGACTGCCGACCGCCAGCGGCGACGTTCCTGGGCCATCACGACTAAGTCCGACCGGGCCCGCTTGGCGCGCCACAGCGTTGCGTACCCCGGGTTGAGGGATATCGCGCACCTGGCTGCTCGCCAGAGGGGGAGATCGGCCCTACTGTTGCCAACATAGTCGAACTCCCGGAACTCCTCCTGAATCTTGGCCAATTTTGCCCGTCCGGAAAGATTTCTGCCACCATGGCTTCCCCACACCAAATCGGCCCCCAGGGACGTTCCGAGTTCACTGAGTTGATCCTCGTTCGCTCCGGATGCGAGGACGATCGTGCGCCCCTCGGCGCGCGCCTGTTCGATGAGTTCGACGACCCGAGGATTCAGCGGCACATCCACTGCGCGGACACCGCTCGCGCGCGCCACAAACGCTTTCACGGCCGCTCGGCCCCGAAGCAGGTTCCCAACGACCCCCAAGAGAGCGGTCGGTCGCCGTGTGAGCAGGCGAGCCAAGCCTTCCCAGAGCAGATCGGACTTGAGAAGAGTCCCGTCGAGGTCAACGACCAGGGGGACCGCATCGTCGTTGATTGCCTCCCGTCGATGTGCGAGATCTCGATCCGGCACCGTTGTCACTGAGTCC
The DNA here is from genome assembly GCA_020344375.1 of Gemmatimonadota bacterium. GTDB lineage: Bacteria > Gemmatimonadota > Gemmatimonadetes > Palauibacterales > KS3-K002. The sequence continues at coordinate 18,947 of CP070823.1, forward strand.
TCTATCTTGAGTAGGACCCGCCACCAGGGGCAGCGGGCGGCGGGGTGTGGGGAGGGCAGGTAGTCGAACCGCCGGCTAAGCCACGCTCGCACCACAAGATGGAAGATAAGCCAGAGCCGGTCAACGCCATCGGCCTTATGGCGCAGCCCAACTCGTCCGCATGACGCTGCGACCCGACGGCTAATCGGGCCTACGCAGGAACAGGAGTATCGATGTGCCTGCGCGGTCGAAGGGCTGCTGGGTATGGATCCAAAAGGGTCCGCTTCTCCTCAGCCAGATGAAGTTCTGCAAGCTCACGGCGTAGACCCCAGCGACAGGCTCCCTCAGCAGTCGTAGTGGTAGTCTGGTGTAGCGGATCCCATAGTAGTCGGGGTCGGCCGTGCCGAAGTACGAGAGGTAGACATGGTTGATACCGTGCCGTGCAAGCGTGGCGGGGAGTGCCTTCAGGTCCTGGCCCCAGTCGATGTTCGAGTCGTCCAGCAGCGGCTGCCCTTTCGAGGCAATGCGGGCGATCTCGTTGAAGTAGGGGATGTAGTGTGGCCAGGTTGCAAGTGTGGTGGCCGCCTGGAACGCGATCAGTAATGCGGCCAAGGTGAGCCTCCGTGCCGCACCTGCCCGCTCCCAGATGACCCACCGCGACCCGAGTATCGCCATGACTGGCAGCAGAGGCAGAACCCGGCGGATGCCGGAAGCCACTTCGTCGATGCTCGCCGCGACGAGCAGCGCGACGGCCGGCAGCAGCAAACACAGCTCGCCTAAGAGATCTGCCTGATACCTGCGGATGAGAGCGAGGCCGGCCAGCATAGCCCCCAGCAGGGGCAGACTGGCCTTGACGGCTAGCGCCGCAGGGTAGTACCAAGGCACGCCTTCCGAGTAGAACGACCCGAACAAGTAACCCCACGGCAGCCCCGGTCGGATGTTGCGATAGACGGATAACACGCCGTGCACGTAGCGGCCGGGTTCAGGGGGCCAACCGTAGATACACAGAAGAACGACTGCCGCCGGCAGGAAGACGAGCGCGAAGGACTGGTAGACTGGCAAGCGTTCTCCGCGTGGGATTCGTGCCGCATAGACCGCGAGGATGATGACAAAACACGGCACAAGAACCAGTGCCGTGTACTTCGTGACCAGCGCGAGTCCCAGCGCGAAACCGGAGGCCAAGGCGGCACGTGCTGAACCGCGCTGGGTGAACCGCCAGAGCATGAAGCTGGCGAAGAGCATCGTGGCAGTCACCGGAAAGTCTGCGGCCACGAGTCGGCCGTGGGCGATGAGATTCGGGCTGAGGGCGGTGAGGAAGAGGGCGAACACACCCGCGGCCCGGCCGAATAGCAGGGTCGCCCAGACGCACACGGTGGCCAGCAACAGCAGACCAAACGGAACCAGTACCCCGACGCGGCTCCATGTGAGGATGCGGTCCGCATCGAAGCCAGAACTGTAGAGCAGGTCGCGCGAGAAACCGTACTCGCGGTAAAGACTCTCCCGGAAATACAGGCTATCCCCGGGAACTCTCAGTCCGTGCAGCCCGGGTGATAGGCCGGCGAGGTATCCGACGAGCGGTGGAGCATCCTCTTTGAGAGTGTAATCGTGCAGCGTCAGGTAGGTCAGTCCGGCGACAACGTACACGGGTTCGTCGAAGGTGGCTGATTTCCGCTGCAGGCTCGTGATCGCCAGCGACAGGAACAAGAGGGTTGCCGGAAGAAGCCAGAGCAGGAACCGAGCCGACAGCGGCTTGCCCGGCGGATACTTGGCCAGCCAGCGGCGCAGGATTCCGAGCCAACGATCGTCAGAGGTCATGGTCTGCTCAGATGCTTGTTCCTCATAGGTCGGGCTGCCTGAGCCATCATGTCGGCCTTGCGGATCATGAGTCGAACCCGAGTTGACGCTGCAGTCTTAACAGGTGTGTTCGCAAGTCGGCTCTCACATAAGTAGAGGGGGCACCGTGTCGGTGCCCCCGATCTTGGCTCGCCTCTTAGGTGCGCTATCGCCGCTGCCAGCGCGGTAGATGTCGTCCAGACGTCCAGGGCGCGCCGGCCGCCTCCAGCTTGTCTTCGAGCGCTGGCAAGTCGGTCTCTATCAATCTGCGGAGTTCATCGTAGATCTCACTGAACTGCTGGGCCGCGATCTCGTAGTTCCTCCTGTGCGTCTCCGTTGGTGCAGAGGTCGACGACCAGTGGCCGCGGACGATTTGCTGGATCCGGTCCATGATCCCTGGCATCTCCGGCTCGTTCCGCCGTGGCTTGGTCGGGTCCCCAGTCAGGCGCTCACGCAGGTCCATTAAGCTGAGCTCCAGCGCACGTGCCTCCTCGCGCAGGCTCGGGTCGGCTCCTGGCCAGACCTCGATCACGTTCTTGATCTCGGTGATGCGGTCGGCGGCCTCACCAGCGGCTCCATTGGCACCCATGGCGGCGCGCTGCAGCTCTCCCGTCTGGCGCTGGAAGGCGAGGACCGCCTCGCGGTCTGCCGGCGGGAGGCTTGGCATGCCGAGTGGCTCGACCTCGAACGGCGTCGGCGGCACCAGCTCGGTGGTGACGTCACCGGCGCGCCTCTCGATGCTCACGCTGTAGGTTCCGGGCACCGCCATGGGGCCGTTACCCTCGCGGTCGATGCCGCTGGCGGTGTAGCCAGGATAGCGAAGGTCCCAGGTAGTACGGTGGATGCCTGCGGAATCGGCGCCCGCGAGGCGGCGGACCACGTTCCCGTTGACGTCTCGCACCGTGAGGAGGATGGCAGGCTCCTCCTCGCGATCCTCGGCCTTCAGCTGCTCCCAGCTCGGATAGAAGACGTCACCGCCCTGCCTGGCTGTCCGTCGCTCCTGCTCGCGGCGCCGGTCCCTGCGGGTCTTCAGAGGCTCCCTCAGGTAGTAGGTGAACGTGGCCCCGAAGGGCGGATTGGGCGCCGTATAGAGGCTGGCACCCTGGGAGGCCTTCTCGCTGCTGCCCAGCGGTCCGGCTTGGATATAGGACCAGGCCCGGCTGATCGGGAAGATGTAGGCCTCGCGCTGAAGAAGCTGGCTGCCCAGTTCGCGCAGGGGCGTGTAGTCGTCGAGGATGAAAAACCCGCGGCCGAAGGAGGCGGCTACCAGATCGTTCTCGCGGCGCTGGATCTCCAGCTCGCGTACGGCGATCGTCGGAATGCCGCCTTTCAGCCGCAACCACTCCGCCCCGCCATCCAAGCTGACGTAGACGCCGAACTCCGTGCCCACGAATAGCAGATTCGGGTTCACGTGGTCCTGCACGATCGTGTAGACGGAACCGCGTTCCGGCAAATCACCAGTGATCGATGTCCAGGAGCGACCCCGGTTGGTGCTCTTGTAAACGTAAGGCTTGAAGTCACCGCGCTTGTGGTTATTGAAGACACCGTAAACAGCGTTCGCGTCGTGCAGCGAAGCCTCGATGTCGTTGACGTAGGTCATCTCGGGAACGTTCCCCACCTTGTCGATCCGCCGCCAGTTCGCGCCGCCGTCCTCGCTCACCTGGATCAACCCATCGTCGGTCCCGACGTAGAGCAGGTCTTCCGTGAGAGGTGACTCGGAGAGCGCCACGATGTTCCCGTAGAAGGAGGTCGAGCGGTTCTTGGACGGCGCATCCACGCTCCACAAGCGGCCCATCACCGGAAGCCGGTTCCGGTCCATGTCGCGTGTAAGGTCGGGACTCACGGCCCGCCAGGAATCGCCGCGATCCTCGCTACGGAAGAGGATCTGGGCGGCGAAATAGAGCCGCGTATTTGAATGCGGGCTGATCAACAAGGGTGAGTCCCAGTTCCAGCGCAACGGCGGCTGGTCCATCTCCTCCTGTGGCTTGATGTCGATCCGCTCGCCGGTACGGCGGTCGTAGCGGATGAGGTTGCCGTACTGCCATTGCGAATAGACAATGTTCGGATCCTCCGGATCGACAGCCGGATCGAAGCCGTCGCCACCGACGGTGACGATCCAATCACTGTTGCGTATCCCATGGACGTTGTCGGTCCGTGAGGGTCCGCCCTGCGTGGCGTTGTCCTGGGTCCCGCCGTAGACGTTGTAGAACGGGGCGTCGTTGTCCACGGCGACCTTGTAGAACTGCGTGATGGGCAGATTCGCCTTGAAATTGTAGTTCCTGCCGCGATCAAAGGTCTCGTAGAGCCCGCCGTCAGTCCCGATCAGCAGATGGTCGGCATCGTGCGGGTCGATCCAGAGAGCGTGGTTGTCCACGTGCTTCCACTGCCCTCCCACCCGCTCGAAGTTCCTTCCGCCGTCCTCTGATACCATGAAGCGGACATCCATGGAGTAGACACGGTCGAACTTGTGCGGGTCCGCGAAGATCTCCTGGTAGTATTGCGGGCTGCCGCTGACGTAGTCGCTCCGCCGGGACCAGTGCTCGCCGCCGTCCTCGGAGCGGAAGAAACCGCCTTTGCCGTCTGCGGCCTCGACGATCGCATAGATGACGTCGGGATTGATCGGTGAGACGGCGAGGCCGATGCGGCCCATGTCCACTCGGGGAAGCCGCCTGTTGATCTCCTTCCAGGTGGCACCCGCATCCGTGGACTTGTAGATGCCGGAGCCGGGCCCACCGTTGATGAGCGTCCAGACGTGGCGCCGCCGCTGGTAGGCCACCGCGTAGAGCACATCCGGGTTACGGGGGTCAAAATGGACCTCTGAGACCCCGGTGTGCTCATTGATCTCCAGCACCTTGGTCCAGGTCTCACCGCCGTCGGTGGTCTTGTAGAGGCCGCGATCGCCGCCCGGTGCCCAGAGCGGCCCCTGGGCCGCCACGTACACGACGTCCGAGTCGCGCGGATCGATGCGGATCGTGCCGACGTGTTCGGAGTTCTTGAGCCCCACATTTCTGAAGCTCTCACCGCCGTCTACGGACTTGTAAACGCCGTCCCCGTAGCCCACGCTGCGCTGGCTGTTGTTCTCGCCGGTTCCCACCCAGACGATCATCGGGTCATTGGGGTCCACGGCGACACAGCCGGTGGAGTAGGAGCCGTACCTGTCAAAGATCGGTCTCCAGGTCGTAGCTGCGTTCTCGGTCTTCCACACACCCCCTGACGCCACCGCGACGTACCAGGTGCTGTGGTCCGTGGGATCGACGGCGATATCGATGACGCGCCCGGACATAAGCGCTGGGCCGATGCCGCGGAATCTCAGCCTCGAGACGAGCGTGGAGTCCAGCTCAGGACGTCCCTCCTCGTCGTCCTGGGCGATCGCTGGCGGTGCGAAGGGGAGCCAGAAGATGAGACTCAACAGAAAAGTCAACCGTCTGGTCATCCTTTCCTCCCGGTAACGGCTCTTGGATTGGATGCGAGGTGCAGGCAAGGTAAGGTGGGGAGTACGACCTGGAAACAGGGGGGCTGAGGGTACGGGGCCGCAGCTCGCCCGGCAGGCACGGGCTGGCAACCCGAGCAGGCGTATTGGCCAGGTTGGCTGGACGAGCCCATATTCCTGCAGGTCGTGGGGCAGGGGGCAGCCCCTTGCAGGCATGCGCTTCTGCCCCTAACGCAAGACGGCACGAGCGGACCTAACCTTGGAGGCGGTCGTGCGAAAGGTGGCGGCCACCTTGGCGGCACTGGGGCTCGCCGGTTGCGCGGTCTTCGGAGGCTTGAGAGGTGCCGATCCTCTCGCCGGCTGGGGTGGCGTGTGGACTGGCGAGTACCAGGGGGGCAGCGGCGCCGGCCCTCTAGAGTTCGAGTTCAGCACCGACACGGCGGGTATGCCGGTCGGCGTGGCCCGCTTCGACACGGGGATGGGAATGGAGCAAACCTCACTGGGATCGCCCGTCCTGACGCGAGATTCCGTGCGTTGCGAGCTCAGCTTCGACGGGATGGCGGTCGAGATCCGCGGTGCCCGCAGCGAGGAGGACTCCGCTGAGGGTGTTTTCGTGGTCCGCTATCAGGGCGGCGAGCAGCCCATCGATTCCGGGATTTGGACAGCTGGGCGGAGGCCGGCGGGGCAGTAGAGCGCCGAGGCGTCGAGCAGGCGTCGCGGCCCTACAGTTCGACCGGGCCGCCCTGCGCCGCTTCGTCCAGAAAGCGGCTCAGCTTGCGGATCGCCTTCTTCACCGTGCCGCCGTAGTACGAGACAGCCTCGCGCGCGTCCTCCCGGTAGGCGCGCGGCTCATCGCTGCGTCGCAGATATTCGCCCCGGAGGACGCGGTCGTAGTGCCCCTCGCGTATCCAGCGGCGTAACTCGCCGACGCGCAGCACGTGGAACGGGTGAGTGGAACCCAGCAGGTTCATCACCTTGAAGACGGCGTCGGCTAGGGTCTCGTCCTCCTCGTAGTCTTCGGCCTGCAGCAGGAACTCGTTCAGGTTGAGGCTATCGGCGTAGTGATGGCTTCCCCCGGCCAGCTTCATCAAACCGCTCATACAAGCTTCGGGGTCCTGAGTCGCCAGCAGAGCTGCCCGGTCGGAGGACAGCTCGCTCTTCCGGTTCCATTCCGCCAGGGCGAGGATGATCGCTTGGATGGCGATGCCGGCGATGGGAAGCTGCCGTTGCCCCAGCAGGATAAGCAGCGCGAGCACCGTGCGGTGGAGGACGTGGTCGCTGGCGATGTGGCCCACCTCGTGCCCGAGCACCGTCTCCATCTCGTCGCGATCCAGCACATCGACGGCGCCGCTGTTGATGAGGATGAACGGCTTGTCCACCCCCAGCGCGCCTGCGTTGGCGAAGGGCGTCTGAGAGATGTAGAGCTCAGGTTCCCAGCCCAGATCGAGGACGTCGAGTACCCGCTGATGGAGATCGTAAACCCAGCCGTACTGCTTGGGGGTCACCCGGACGGCGTTGGCCTGGAAGAAGAGCCGAAGACCTCGCTCGCCGAAGAGGCCGACGATCTTTCGGATGAGCTCGGAGAAGCCCGGTATGGAATTGAGGCTGCGCAGGGCCGCCCGGTCCGCCGGGTGCTCCCAGGTGCGGGAGGAGATGTCGGTCAGTTTGACTCGCGCGGTTGGCGCCAGAGTGCTCGATTTCTCGTTCATGCGGGCAATCTCGCCTGGTGAGGGCTCCCCGTCAAATGGCGAATCGCCGTGCGGCACTGCCCGTTGCCAACCTGGGGCGCGGGCCACATATTGTTAAACCCCAGGCCCTAGCCCGCTAACTCAGGCTGTTCCAGCGCAGTCGTCCCTGCCGGCGATGGGCGTTTGTGTCGGGCTCAGGCCTCGGGTGGCACAGTTCGCGTGGACAGGTCGAGGGGTATTCGAGGGGCTGGTGTTGGCTGGCTGAGTCCAGTGTCCCGATGCTAGGTTAGGCAGCGAGGGCTCGGTCATACGTAATAGCCAGAAGGAGGAGCGATGGTGAGACGGCACGTGCGGTTGGCGACCACCGCAGTCATCGGTGTCTTCGGGCTGGCACTCGGGTTGGCGAGTTGCGCCCCAGGCGTCAAGCCGGAGGAGCTGGATGCCCAGCTGGCACAGGTCCGCGAGGAGTTCCGGGCCGGTGACGATCAGCTCGCGGGCCGCATCGATGAGCTGGAGCGGCGCGTCAGTAGCCTCGAGTCCGAGATGCAGGCTCTGCGGAACGACTTCAACGTCTCCATGGAGCGGATGGAGGGGGCAATCAAGTTCAACGTCCCCGTGCACTTCGACTTCGACGAGGCCGACATCCGTGAGCTTGACAGGCCAGTGCTCGACCGTTTCGCGGAGATCGCGAGGACGTACTACAGCGACGCGCTGATCACGGTCGAGGGCTTCGCCGACCCGGCGGGCAGCGAGGCTTACAACCTGCGGCTTGGCAGGCGTCGCGCGCAGTCCGTCAAGCAGTACCTGACCACGGCCGGCGGCTTGCCTGCCGATCAGGTGAAGACGGTGAGCTACGGCGAAGCTGCTGACCGTCAGGTTGTCCCCGGCGCTCGTGGCCCGGGTGTCACGGGGATCGAGAACCGCCGTGTCGCGCTGGTTATCGACTACGGCGGCGCGGTCCGTGGCGCGGGCATGTAGAACGCCCCGCAGTCCAGAACGAACGGCGCCCTACGGCCTTCGGGCCGGGGGCGCTGTTTTGTCTTTACGGCAGTTGACTCCAGGCCGAGCTGGCGAAGCTGCCTTGCCGGCCGTCTTCCGTTTGAAGTCGCGAGCGGCCCGCGCTACTTTTCTCCGCTGCTAACCAGCCAGAGAGGCCAGGCGATGGCGAGAGTCGATGTCATGATGCCGCAGATGGGCGAGTCGATCGCTGAGGGCACGATCACCAAGTGGCTCAAGCACGTCGGCGACGAGATCAAGCAGGATGAGCCGATCCTGGAGATCTCCACCGACAAGGTGGACGCGGACATCCCCTCTCCTGCGTCGGGCATCCTGGTCGAGATCATCGCGGCCGAAAGCGAGACCGTGGAAGTCGGGACCGTTATCGCACGGATCGAGACTGATGTCGCGGCTGCCGTTATCGCGGGTGAGGGAGCGGAGGCCGCTGAGTTGGAGGTGGCTCCCACGCCGGTTGCCGAACCGGAGCCCGGAGCTGCCGGATTTGCGCTCGCGGAGGCAGCCCCGGCCCGACCGCTCGAGGGGGACGACGGCTCGGGCCTCGAGACACGTGTAGCGCGGCTGCGCACTCGCTCCACCCCGCTGGTCCGGCGGATGGCTGCCGAGCACGGCATCGACCTCGCCAGCGTGAGCGGCAGCGGCATCAGCGGTCGTGTCACGAAAAAAGACCTCCTCGCCTTCGTCGAGCGGCGCCGGGAAACACCTGTTCCAGCCCCCGCGCCCACGGGCGCGCCCGGCATCCTCTTCGTGCCCATCCACGGTGAAACCCTGCAGATCAAGGTCCCGGAGCTCATCGTCAAGGAGACGGATCGGGTCGAGGAGATGAGCGTGATGCGCCAGCGGATCATGGAGCACATGCTCTTGAGCCGACGCATCAGCGCGCACGTGAGTTCCGTCTTTGAGATCGATTTCGAGCGAGTCAGGCAGGTGCGCGAGCAGCTGAGGCCGCGCTTCGAGGGGGAAGACGTCAAGCTCACCTATCTGCCGTTCGTTGTGAGAGCCGTGATTGAGGGGCTGAAGGCCTATCCGGTGCTCAACGCGTCCGTCGTCGGTCGCAAGATCGTCTATCACGGCGTCTACAACATCGGCATAGCTGTTGCCATGGATGAGGGTGCAGGGCTTATCGTTCCGGTGCTGAAGAACGCTGACGAGTTGAGCTTGCTCGGAATCGCCCGGCGCTCTATCGAGTTAGCCGATCGTGCTCGTTCACGTGAGCTCGATCCCGAAGATGTCCAGGGTGGCACGTTCACGATCACGAATCCCGGCGTGTTCGGCTCGTTGTTCGGCACGCCGATCATCAACCAGCCGCAAGTGGCGATTCTCGGCGTGGGGACGATTGAAAAACGGCCGGTCGTGATTGATGACATGATTGCCATACGGCACCGCGCCTACTTCGGGCTCTCCTTTGATCACCGGGTCGTCGACGGCGCGATGGCCGATTCCTTCATGGTAAAGGTGAAAGAGGTACTGGAGAACTTCCCTGAGGAAGCTTGACCGGGACGGGCCGGCGACCTGAGCCGGCTCCAGGGCATCAGCGAGTGCAACGATGCCGTTCTTGCGCCTCCGCGATCTGCGAACAGGCTCCCTGAGCGACTTCGGATCCGCCGAGGTCAGAATCGGTCGCGATCCCGAGCTGGAGCTCACCCTCGGCGGCGAGGGGAGCCACGTGGTCTCGGGTAGCCACGTCCGGTTCTTCTATCGAGTCGGGCGATGGTGGATCGAGGACACCGGGAGCCGGAACGGGACCTACATCGGGGACCGGCGGCTCGTGCCCCGTGAGAGTGAGGTGATCGCGCCAGGGACCGTGATCCGACTCGGGAAGACGGGCCCGCGGTTGAGAGTTGAGACCGCTGCCAGCCGCGCTCTCGACGCGACCTTCGCTGAGCAAGCGCCTGAGGCGACTCCAGCGGAAGCGCCGTCCGTGCCGGAAAGCGCCGGCGCGCACCCTCCCCCGAAATCCCCGATTGTTGTCAAGGTCGTCTTGGAGGAGGCCCGGAGCGGCGAGCGGTTTGAAGCCGCGGGCGCG
>CP070823.1:29016-54024 GCA_020344375.1 Gemmatimonadota bacterium
GCTCTGGCCTGCTCTAGCATCGGACGCACGATCTCGGTCACCTTCTTGAGCGCCTCAGCGGTCCGCTCTGGTTCAGCCGTGCTGGCCTGTGCCATGTGCGGGCGCCCTCCACCCTTGCCTCCTGCCAGTCTGGCGACTTCCCGCACGATCGTGTCGGCGCGCACGCCTTTACCGATCAGGTCGTCGGTGACCACGGCCAGGAGCGAGTGCCTATCGCCGATCTTGGCGGCGACCACACCGATGCCGCTCCCCAAACGCTCACGCAGCTGGTCGCCGAACGACCGCAGGGACTCAGAATCGGCCGTCTCGATGGTGCCGGTTGCCACCTTGGCGCCGTCCACCTCTGCGGCGGTTTCGACCATATCGGCTGCCAGATTGGCCGCGCTTCGCTGGACCGTTGCCTGCAGCTGATCCCGCAGCCCTCGATGTTCCTCCAGCATGGCCTCGACTCGCTGGAGGATCCTGTCCGGTGGCACTTTCAGCGTGCTGCCAACCTGATTCAGCAGTCGCTCCTGCTCCTTATGGCGTGCGTAAGCGTACGGACCGCTGACTGCCTCGATCCGCCGCACCCCGGCCGCCGAGCCCGTCTCCGAAACAATCTTGAAGAGGCCGATCTCGCCGGTCGTCTTCACGTGGCAGCCCCCGCACAGCTCCAAGCTGAACCCCGGCACCTCGACGACGCGCACCCTGTCGCCATACTTCTCGCCGAAAAGCGCCATGGCGCCACGATCGATAGCATCGCGATACGGCACGAACTGTTTCGTCACCTCTTTGTCAGCCCAGATCTGCTCGTTCACCAACCGCTCGACTTCCTCAAGCTCCCCTTCGCTCATCGGGCCGCTGTGGGTGAAGTCGAAGCGCAGCCGGTCCGGCGCGACGAGAGAGCCCGCCTGGGTCACGTGCTCGCCCAGAACGCTGCGCAGCGCAGCGTGCAACAAGTGCGTGGCAGTGTGGTTACGCTGGGTATCGCGGCGCGCTGCGTCGACAACAGCACGAACATCGCCGGGCTTGAACTGACCCTCTATGGGCCCAACGACCACGACGTCATCCTCGTGGCGGAGCACGTCCTTCACTTCAAGGCGCCAGCCATCACCTTCCACGTAGCCTCGGTCGCTGATTTGGCCGCCCGCCTCGGCGTAGAACGGATTCGCCCTCAGCTTCAGGAAGTAGCGACCGCTCTCGCTAGCCACGGCCAGCACCTCCGTATCGACGATCAGCTGATCGTAGCCCACCCACTCCTGCTGAGCGTCCGCCAAGCTCTGCCAGACCGTATCCAGCGGCACGGCCTTCATCGTGATTCCGGCAGCCCCAAGCTTCGCCTCCTGTCTCTCGCGTGAGCGGCGTCGCTGCTCCTCGAGAGCCTGCTCGAACCCCTCGACGTCAACCGTGTAGCCGCGCTCACGCGCCATGAGCTCGGTCAGATCGAGTGGGAAGCCGAAGGTGTCGTACAGTTTGAAGGCATCCTCACCCGACACTGTACCGTGTCCACCCACCGGTGCCAGCTCCTCGAAGCGCTGCATCCCCTCATCGATCGTCGCCATGAACCGCTCCTCTTCAGCCTGCGCCGTTCGCAGGATGTGATCGCGACGATCTCTGAGTTCCGGGTATACGTCCGCCATCACCGAGACGACCTCGTCACAGATCTCGTAAAGCATCGGATCGCGCCGTCCCAGCAGCCAGGCATGGCGGCCGGCGCGCCGCAGGATCCGCCGCAGCACGTAGCCCCGACCTTCGTTCGTAGGGAACACGCCATCGGCGATCAGGAACGCAACGGCCCGGGCATGGTCCGCCAGGACGCGAAACGATACTCCGCTCTCCGAGTCCGGCTCGTAGGCACGCCCCACAACCTCCTCGGCCCGCTCCATGAGCGGCATGAAGAGGTCGGTGTGGAAGTTGGAGTCCACGTCCTGCATGGCCGCCGCGATCCGCTCCAGCCCCGCCCCGGTGTCGATCGACGGCTTCGGCAGTGGCGTCAGCACCGCCTGCTCGTCCCGGTCGTACTGCATGAAGACGAGGTTCCACAGCTCGAGGATCTCGCCCGCCTCTGTGAGCGCCTCGAACTCCTGCGGGGACAGATCCTGCTTCGCCCCCTGCGGCCGGCGGTCATAATGGATCTCCGAGCACGGGCCGCAGGGCCCGGTCTCGGCCATCTGCCAGAAGTTGTCCTTGTCACCGAAGCGCAGGATGCGGCCCGCTGGCAGTCCGGCGACCTCCTGCCAGAGCCGGAACGCTTCGTCGTCGCCATGGTGGATGGTGGCCCATATGCGCTCCGGCTCGAAACCCAGCTCCTGGGTGCAGAACTCGAAGCCGAATCGGATGGCGTCCCGCTTGAAGTAGTCGCCGAACGAGAAGTTGCCCAGCATCTCGAAGAACGTGTGATGCCGAACCGTCTGTCCTACCTGCTCCAAGTCGTTATGCTTGCCGCCGGCCCGCACGCACTTCTGCGCCGTCGTCGCCCGCTTGTAAGGGCGAGGCTCCTGGCCCAGGAACGTCGCCTTGAACTGGTTCATCCCGGCGTTCGTGAACAGGAGCGTGGGGTCGTCGGCTGGCACCAACGACGAGGATGCCACGTGCGTGTGCCCGTTGCGAACGAAATAGTCTGTGAACCGCTGTCTGATCTCCCTGGATCTCATCAATCCAACCCGCAGGTTGTGCCCCCAGCCGCAGTCACTAACTCCCAAGAAACAATGCAATATGACCGAAGCCCCGGGGGTTCTCAAGTTCGCGGAGGTCTGGTCTGCGGGGGCGCGCCGCTGCATCATAGGGGCTGTAGGCCTTTCCGCGCAGTTCTGGGCGTCGGGGCCTGGCCCTGTCCCGCTGACCGAGGAGCACGGACGATGAAACGGTGTCTCGCATCACTAATCCTGGCGATTACTGCCCTTCTTTCCACCGTCACGACCGCTGAGGCCCAGGAGCCCGCAGCGGACCTGAGCCAGCAACTGCCCACCGACCCCGCGGTCACTGTCGGCACGCTGCCCAACGGCGTGCACTTCTACATTCGGCAGAACAGGGAGCCGCAGGAGCGTGCGGAGCTCCGGCTCGTCGTCAGGGCGGGTTCCGTGCTCGAGGACGACGATCAGCTCGGGCTTGCGCATTTCGTAGAGCACATGGCTTTCAACGGGACAAAGAACTTCGCCAAACAGGAGCTCGTGGACTACCTGGAGGGCATCGGCATGCGCTACGGGCCGGATCTGAACGCCTACACCTTCTTCGACGAGACCGTGTACATCCTCAAGGTCCCAACGGACAGCGCTGAGCTCGTCACCACCGCCTTCCAGATCCTCGAAGACTGGGCTCACCAGTTGACCTTCGATCACGAGGAGATCGATAAGGAGCGCGGGGTCGTGATCGAGGACTGGCGGCTGCGCAGAGGCGCCGCTGCCAGGATACAGGACAAGCAGTTCCCCGTCCTCTTCAAGGGCTCCCGCTATGCCGAGCGTCTCCCCATCGGAAAGCTGGAGGTGCTCGAAAGCTTCGACTACGAAACGCTCAAGAGGTTCTACCGCGACTGGTACCGGCCCGACTTGATGGCGGTGATCGCGGTCGGTGACTTCGAGCTGCCGACTATCGAGGATCTGATCCGTAGGCACTTCGCCAACCTGTCGATGCCGGACAACCCGCGCGAGCGACCCAGCTTCCCTGTCCCGGATCACGACGAGACACTGTTCGCCATCGCCACCGACCCTGAGGCCACGTTCTCCTCGGTAAACGTCTACTGGAAGCAGCCGTTGCGGGATGAAAGCACCGTCGGCGCCTACCGCCAATCGATCGTCGAGTCGCTCTACAACCGGATGCTCAATCAGCGGCTGTTCGAGCTGACCCAGCAAGCGGACCCGCCTTACCTCGGTGCCTTCTCCGGGCAGGGTCGCTTCATCGGAGCCAAGGAGGTCTACATCCTCGGCGCGGGTGTGCAGAACAGCGGGATCGAGCGCGGGCTCGAGACTCTACTCACCGAAGCCGAACGTGTCGCGCGGCACGGCTTCACCGAGTCGGAGCTGGAACGCGAGAAGCGGGAGCTGCTCCGCAACATCGAACAGATCTATGCGGAGCGCGAGAAGACTGAGTCGGACGCCTATGCCGGCGAGTACGTGCGAAGCTTCCTCTACGATGAGCCCATTCCCGGTATCGCCCATGAGTACCAGCTACACCAGCAGCTAGTCCCGGGTGTCCAGCTGCATGAGCTCAACCGCCTGGCCCGCGAGTGGATTACCGATCAGAATCGTGTGATCCTGGTCAGCGCGCCCGAGAAGGAAGACGTCCGGGTGCCCACGGAGGACGAGTTGCTGGCGATCTTTGCCGCGGTAGAGACAGCGGACATCGCGGCTTACGAGGAAACCGCCAGCGAGGCGCCACTTGTCGCCCAGCCGCCCCGGCCGGCGGAGATCATCGAGATCGAGGAGATACAGGAGGTCGGCGTGCAGCGCTGGACGCTAGCCAACGGTGTGCGGGTACTGCTGAAGCCGACTGACTTCAAGGATGACGAGATCCTCGTTCGCGCTTGGAGCCCCGGCGGTACCTCCCTGGCAGCGGACGCAGACTACATCGCTGCAGCCACCGCGGACGGCGTCGTGACCCGAGGCGGGGCGGGCGAATTCAACCTGATCGATCTGCAGAAGCAGCTGGCCGGCGAAGCCGTGCGAGTCTCACCGTACATCGCCTCGCTCTCTGAGGGTTTCGCCGGCAGCGTGTCGCCTGACGACGTGGAGACGCTGTTTCAGCTGATCTATCTCTATTTCACTGCGCCGCGGCGCGACGAGGAAGCATACCTCTCGTTCAGGTCACGCATTCAGGCTTCCCTGGCGAACCGCAGCGCCGACCCGGTCTCGGCCTTCAGCGACACCTTGCGGGTTACCCTGACGCAGTACCACTTCCGCGCCCGGCCGCCGACGGTCGAGCTGTACGATGAGATGGACTTGGACAAGTCCTTCGCTTTCTATCGTGACCGCTTCGCCGACGCCAGCGACTTCACATTCGTCTTCGTCGGGTCGCTCGATCCGGATAGCCTGATGCCGCTGATTCAGACCTATCTGGGCGGGTTGCCCTCCAGCGGACGGGAAGAGACGTGGCGCGACGAGGGAATCAGGCCACCCACGGGCGTCATCCGTAAGGCAGTCTATCGGGGCATCGAGCCCAAGAGCCAGACCCAGATCGTCTTCACCGGCCCGTTCGAGTGGACGCGCATGAACCGGTACGCCCTCCGTTCCCTGGCGAACGTCATGCAGATTCGCCTGCGCGAGGTCCTGCGGGATGAGCTAGGCGATGCCTACGATGTCGGGGTCAGCGCCTTCGCTACTCGCGATCCCAGACAGGCGTACGAGATACGCATCCACTTCGGCACCGCACCTGAACGCCTGGAGAAGCTGACCGAGGTCGTGTTCTTGCAGATCGACAGCCTCCAGCAGAGCGGCCCGTCTCAAGAGAACATCGACAAGGTGCAGGAGATGCAGCGCCGGCAATACGAGGAGAACCTGCGCGAGAACAGCTTCTGGCTGGGCCAGCTAGTGGCCCTCGACCGGTACGGAAGAGACCTGCGCGATATCCTGACCTACCAGAAGCTGATCGACGAGCTGACTGCCGAGACGGCGCAGGAGGCGGCGACGCTGTACCTGCGTACTGACAACTACATCCAGGTCTCGCTGTATCCCGAGAAGCAGGGGGAGCAGGAGGAGCAGGAGCAGCAGCCGTGATCGCTGCTGACACTTCCGACGCGGTTCGGGCCGGGCGATTGGCCCGGCCCACTCGCGACCGCTAGCGGCCGTCGGTCAGCGGAAACAACAGCAGGGGCAACACCCGACCGGAGCGGGCCTGCGACGGGACCTTGCCGATCCGCTCAGCGCCCAGCTTGAGGTAGAACCCTTCCGCGTGCGGATCGCTTTCGATCAGCAGCTGCTCACGCCCGAGGTTTCTCGCCCGTGTCACGGCGTCGTCCCACAATCGCCGTCCCACGCCCTGACCCATGAACGCGGGATCCACAAAGAAATGTCTCAACTCAAGTTCGGAGCTCCAGTTGACCAGGCTGTAGAAGCCGATCACCTGGCCAGCGGCCTCCAGGACGTGGACATGCGCTGTGTCGACGAACGCCGGGCTGAGGGTCAGCTCGCCACGGCACGCCTCCAGGAACTCCCTGTCGTAGCCCCAGTGCGCTTTGGACCGCAAGGCGAGCGCACTGAGCATGCCAGCCTCCTGAGCGCAGGCGCGTCTGGACCTGACCTCACGACCCGCGATCCTCAGTCCCCCCACGCGCTGCCCCCGCACCTCTGCCACTACCGCTCAGCCTCGTGCTCCTGCGGAGGTAGCAGCTCATCGACGACCTCCCGGACCACCCGGCTCTCGAATCCTCGGCGAATCAGGTGGTCGCGCAGCCGACGGCGCGCTACGCCTCGATCTCCGGCCCGCGACGACAGCGTCTGGCGCTTCTTCTCTACGACACGGCGGGCCAGCGACCACTCGTCGGCGCCTTCCTCCCGCAGCATGCGCTCGATGACTGGCTGGGCAACGTCTCTGGGGATTCCCTTCAGGTACAGCTCCTGTGCCATCCGGCGCACGCCCATGGGCCGATGCGCGAGGCGGTCCCGCACGTAGGCGGCGACGAAGGCCTCGTCGTCCACGAGACTCACAGCGCACAGGCGCCCCATCGCCGACTCGATGGTCTCCGAGCTGAATCCGCGTTCTGCCAACTTGCGTCGAACCTCCTGGCCCGTCCGCTGCCGGTAGGACAAAAAGTTGAGCGCCGCGTCCACGGCGCGGCGCTCAACTTCACTCGCATCAGCGAGGGTCCTGTCTTCCTCCTTGGTCTCCTCGCTCACCGGCGGCCCCGTTCGTCAGCCCAGCCTGGCGCTCTACTCGTGATCGTCGGACTCACCCTTGTCCGCCGGTTCGCCTTTCCCGGCACCGATACCTAGAGCCTCGCGGACCCTTGCCTCGATCTCATCGCAGACATCCGAGTTCTCCTTGAGGAAGGCCTTGGCGTTCTCGCGCCCCTGGCCGATTCGCTGCTCGCCGTAGGAGAACCAAGCGCCGGACTTCTTGATGATGCCATGCTCAGTGGCCAGATCAACGAGTTCCCCCGCCCGCGAGATCCCTTCGCCGAACATGATGTCGAACTCGCACTGTCGGAACGGCGGCGCGCACTTGTTCTTGACGACCTTCACCCGGGTGCGGTTCCCAACCTGATCGTTGCCGTCCTTGATCGAGGCGATTCGTCGGATGTCGAGCCGCAGCGAGGCGTAGAACTTCAGCGCTCGGCCGCCCGGCTGCGTCTCCGGGTTGCCGAACATCACGCCGATTTTCTCGCGGATCTGGTTCGTGAACACGAGCGCGGTCTTCGAGCGGCTGATCGCGCCCGTCACCTTGCGCAGCGCCTGCGACATCAACCGCGCCTGCAGTCCCACATGCGAGGCGCCCATCTCGCCCTCGATCTCGGCTCGCGGGACGAGGGCGGCGACGGAATCGATGACCACCACGTCCACGGCACCGCTCCGCACGAGCACCTCGGCAATCTCCAGCGCTTGCTCCCCGGTGTCCGGCTGCGAGACCAGCAGGTTCTCGACGTCGACGCCCAGCTTCTCGGCGTAGTTGACATCGAGAGCATGCTCAGCATCGATGAAGGCGGCCACCCCGCCTGTCTTCTGGGCGCTGGCGATGAAGTGAAGCGTCAGCGTGGTCTTGCCGGACGCCTCCGGCCCGTAGACCTCAGTCACCCGACCGCGTGGGATGCCGCCGATCCCGGTGACGGCATCCAAAGCGATGGAACCCGACCGGATGGTCTCGACCCTGACTCGGGCACCCTCGGCGCCCATGCGCATGATCGCGCCCTTCCCGTGCTGGCGCTCGACCAGGGAGATCGCGACGCTCAGCGCCTTCCTCTTCTCCTCACTCAGCTCCGCAGCCATGTCCCCTCCTTCAATACCTGACAGCGCTGCCCCTGGGAGCCCAACGCTCGTCGTTCCTCTGCCGGCCGGACACTAGCTCTCGAGGGTCAACCGATTGTCAACGGGCGCGTGACTCTGCCAGCGCCCGGAACGCCTCGCAAGCCCGCTCGATGCCCGCGTCGTCCACGTCCAGGTGGGTCACCGCCCGCAGCCGCCGAGGGCCCGTCGCCAGCACCCGCACCCCCTGCTCCTCCAGATAGCGCACGGCGTCCTCGGGCGTCAGATCATCCCGCTCGATGTCGATCATAATGATGTTCGTGTCCGGAGGCACGACCCTGAAACCGTCCAGCCCGTCGACAGACTCCATCAGCCGCCGGGCACGGGCGTGATCCTCCGGCAGCCTGGGCAGATTGTGGTCCAGCGCGTAGAGTGCCGCCGCCGCCAGGATACCCACCTGCCGCATGCCGCCCCCCAGGCGCTTGCGCAGCGTCCAGGCTCGCTCCATCGCCTCGGCGCTGCCCGCCAGTGCCGAGCCGATCGGCCCACCCAAACCCTTGGAGAGGCAGACCATCACGGTATCCGCCTGAGCAGCGTACTCGGACGGCGCTGCGCCGGTCGCCGCCGCCGCGTTCCACAGCCGCGCGCCATCGAGATGCAGCAGTAGACTGTGCTCCGACGCCAGCTCACGCAGCCCACGTAGCACCTCCAGCGGCATCACCTTGCCACCCGCCATGTTGTGCGTGTTCTCAGCACAGATCAGCGACGTGCGCGCCAGATGCGGGCTCGGCGGCCGGATGTAGGGGCGCGCCTGTTCAGCCGTCAGCAGGCCGTCATCGGTCGGTACCGGACGAAGTTGAACGCCCGACCAGGTGGCGGCTGCGGCAAACTCGTAGTGGAAGATGTGGGCGTTCGCCTCGCAGATCGCCTCCGTACCTTGCTGCGTGTTCAGAAGGATGCCGACCTGGTTGGCCTGGGTGCCGCTGGGGAAGAACAGCGCGTCCTCCTTGCCCAGCAAGGCCGCGAGCCGTTCCTGCAGGTGCTTCACCGTGGGGTCGTCCCCCAGAACATCGTCGCCCACCTCCGCCTCGGCGATGGCCCGGCGCATTCCCGGCGAGGGGCGCGTCACCGTGTCGCTGCGCAGGTCCACGATGGCGTTGGTCGTCATGTCAGCATCGTTGATGGGGTGGCTCGGTTCACGGTCAGTGCTCAAGCTACTTCGGGACTTGTTCGGGGTCAAGTGCCCCGTCCATCAAGCCCCGTAGAACTCGGCGATCCCCGCGGCCACCCGCGCCTGTTCTTCCACCGTTAGCTCCGGGTAGAGCGGCAAGCTGAGGACCTCCTCGGCGGCGCGCTCTGCCTCCGGGAGGTCACCCGCCCTATAGCCCAGGTGCCCGAAGCACGGCTGCAGGTGCAGGGGCAGCGGGTAGTAGACGCCTGTTCCGATCCCGCGCTTGCCCAGGTGCTCGCGGAGCTGATCACGTCGTGGTGCCCGGATCGTGTAGAGGCTGTAAACGTGAAAGCGATCCGGCTCGGCCGTTGGCGTGGTAATCGCGTCTATCTCGCCGAGCCGCTGATCGTACCCGGCAGCGCGCGCTCGACGCGTCTCGGTCCAGCCCGGTAGGTGACGGAGCTTGACGTGGAGCACTGCGGCCTGAATCGCGTCCAAGCGAGAGTTCGTCCCCACCTCTCCGTACACATACCTGGCGTTCGCGTAGTCCTCCCCGTGGACACGCAGCCGCCGCAGTCGCTCTGCCAGCTCCGGGTCGTCCGTCGAGACGAGCCCGCCGTCGCCCCAACCGCCGAGATTCTTCGTCGGGTAGAAGGAGAAGCAACCCACCGTTCCCAGCGTTCCGGCCGAACGCCAGCGACCCTCGACCAGCGCCTTGGCGCCGATGGACTGGGCCGCATCCTCGATCAGCCACAGTCCACGCTGGGCAGCGAGTTCGAGCAGTGGGCCCATCTCGGCCATCTGTCCGAAGAGGTGAACGGGCAAGATCGCACGCGTGCGACTGGAGATCGCAGCAGCGACGGCAGTTGGATCGAGATTGAAGGTCCGGGGATCGATGTCGGCGAACACAATACGGCCACCCGCGTTCTCGATGGCCCCCGCCGTGGCGAAGAACGTGAACGGCGAGGTGATGATTTCGTCGCCCGGCTGCAGGCCGAGCAGGCGAAGCGCCAGGTAGAGAGCATCGGTCCCACTAGCCACACCTACGGTATGTCCCACGCCTATGTACTGAGCGGCGGCCGCTTCGAACTCGGCGACGCCCGCTCCTAGCACGAAGTTCTGCGCCTCTGCCACCCGGGCGACCGCCGAGATCAGCTCCTCGGCTATGGGGACGTGTTGTCGTGCCAAGTCGAACAGCGGGATCAAGGTCTTCGTCTCCGGGGTCTGGCGTGAACTCATGTCTCGACTCCCTGCGCTGGCACCTGTCATTCCCTGGCCGAGGCGAGCGATATCTCCCCAGCAGCCAGCGACCAGGCACGCAGCAATTGTGCTTCGGCCTCAGCGTCCGCCTGCCTAGAGTCCCGCGGCGGGGGGACGTGCCGCCTCATTCCCGGCGCTGGCGTGCCTGATCCACCGCCCACTCCACCGCCTCCTCGGGCGTCTCGGCCTCCCGGACAGGGAGCTCGGGCAAATCAGACCTCAGCCGGATAAGGGGCACGCCACTCTTCAGGCAGAAGGCAGCTTCCGACAGCGTGCCCCAACCTCCACCGACAGCAATCACGGAGTCCGACGCCGAGACCACCAGGGCATTCCGCGCCTCGCCCAGACCTGTCGGGATCGCGATCAGTATGCCCGGGTTGGCCGCTCTCGGGTCCTCGCCGGGGAGAATGCCCACGGTAACGCCGCCTGCCGCGCGCGCGCCTCCCGCAGCCGCCTGCATCACACCACCGAGACCACCACAGACCAGCGCAGCACCTTCCCAGGCGATGAGCTCGCCGACGCGCCGCGCGAGTTCACCGAGCTCCTCTCCACACTCCGAGCTGCCGATGACGCCGATACGCAGCAACTGCGCCATAAACGGGTCCTCAGCGCTGCTGAAGCCAGGTAAACGGTTTCACTTCCAGGGCCGGGTTGGCCGACTTCAGGTAGCTCAGGAAATCCTCCAGGCCTTCCATGTTGCCATACACGTTGAGCGAGCCTTCCGGGTATTCCACCCAGTAACCCTTACCGACCCGCATGACCCTATTGATTCGATCCGGACTGAGCTCGACGCGGCCGATCAGACCGCGGAACTCGATGGTGTCGTCATCCTTGACCTGGATCTTCACCGGTGTCTTCAGAATCTGTTTCCAGCGCCAAGCCAGTACGAGCAGGAAAGCGACGAAGAATAGCCGCGGTTCCGCAAAGAACACACCGAAGATGGTGAGCAACGTCAGGACACCCAGAAAGCCGAGCGTGAAGACAAGGGTCGACCTCTTAGCCCTATACTCCCTCATCGTCTCAGCCTCGAGATCTCGTGCGGCTTGAAGATCCCCTTCTCCGTGATGATCGCGTCCACCAAGTGCGCTGGCGTCACGTCGAAGGCAGCGCTGTAGACCGGGACATCGTCAGGAGCCGTTTGACAGCCGAACCCTGCGCGCAGCTCATCCGCGCCACGCTCCTCTATGGAAATCTCCTCGCCGGAGGCGAGCGAGAAATCGAAGCTGCTCGAGGGTGCCGCCACCAAGAAGGGAATCCCGTGGTGGCGGGCAGCGATCGCCAGACCGTAGGTCCCGATCTTGTTGGCGACGTCACCGTTGGCGACGACGCGGTCGGCCCCGACCATCACGAGGTCCACGCCCAACCGGTCCATCGCCGCCGCCGCCGCACTGTCAGTCAGCACGGTCACATCCAGGCCGGCTCGCTGCAGCTCCCAGGCCGTAAGCCGGCTCCCTTGCAGCAGCGGGCGCGTCTCGGTCGCCAGGACCCGCACGTGCCAACCGCGCTCCGCCGCCAGGTAGATCGGCGCCAATGCCGTGCCGATCCCACCGGTGGCCAGCGCGCCGGTGTTGCAGTGCGTCAAGACGGTGGCCCCATCATGCAACAGCTTGAGCCCGTGCTCACCGATGCGGCGGCACATCTCGCGATCCTCCTCATGGATCGCCGTCGCCTCTCGGTAAAGCGCGTCCCATAGCTCCTCGTTTGACGCGCTTGCCTTCGCCTCCGCGATCGCGAGCAGCCGGCTGAGCGCCCAGGCAAGGTTCGCGGCCGTCGGCCGGGTTTCGCGAATACGTTGCGCGTACTCCAGCAGTCGAGCCCGGAATTCGGCTGGTGGTAGACGGAGGTCGGGTCTGAGCGAGGCTACCAGGCCCAGGGCCGCGGCGATCCCGATCGCCGGGGCGCCGCGTACCCGGAGGCTCCGAATCGCCTCCACCACGTCCTCGACCTGCACGAGGTCGATCTCTCCGTATTCGCCGGGAAGAAGCGTCTGATCGATGATGCGCACCGCACCATCGTGCCAGCGGACCGCACGGGGGACCTCGATCGCCACTGTCAGACGTTAGGCGGCTTGGCGCCGGGAGATGTTGAAGGTTCCAACCAGTCAGGTCAGCCGTACAAGTCGGCCGAAGGCGTATCGCCAGCCAAAACGGCGAAATAGCTCGAGCAGCCGCTGGATCGGCAGGCCCATTACGTTGAAGTAGTCGCCCTCGATGCGCTCGACGATCGCCGCACCGAAGCCCTGAATCCCGTAGGCTCCGGCCTTGTCCATCGGCTCGCCGGTCGCAACGTATTCCTCGCATTCTCGGGGGTCAAGCGAGCGGAACCACACGCGGGTCGCCTCGACCGCGGTCTCAACACGACCCGGCGCGGCCAGCGCTACGCCCGTGTAGACCAAATGCTCCTCGCCCTGAAGCCGGCATACCATCTGCACGGCTTCGCCGCGGTGCGTGGGCTTACCCAGTACGTCACCGCGATGCACGACCAGCGTGTCACAGCCGATCGCCAGCGCGTCGTCGTCCAGCGCCGCTGCCGCCTTCAAGCGGGCCAGCCGCTGAGCTGCCTCGGCGGGCGCCTCACCCGACAACACCGATTCGTCCACGTCTAGAACCCGAACCGTATACTGCAAGCCGAGCCGCGACAGCAGCTCGGCCCGACGCGGCGAACGAGACGCGAGGATCAGCCGCGGAGCATCCATGGCCGATTCAGCTCACCGCTGCAAGACCGCACAGCTACGCCGCACCATCGTTAGAACTTGCGGATGAGGATGCCCTCCCGGGGGATCCGGCCGAATTCAAGCGCCGCCAGCACATGCCCCACCGCGGCGACATAGCGGTCGGAGCGTTGTTCCACGTCATCGTACAGCGTGAGCGCGAGATTGCTGAAGAAATACTCCTCCGAGCGAACGTTGACCTCCGCGACGCGCGGAGGTCCGTCCGGCTCGGCCGCCAGCACCAGCACGCCCGCAGCGCGTAGCGGCTCCCCGTGGGCGAGCAGCGCGGCGCTGACTGCGGCACCGGTCCCTTCAACACCAGCGTCAGGCGCGCGGCCGATGCGGATCACACCATAGCGATCCACGGCATAGGCGTAGCGACCCGGCGGCAGATTCGGGAGCGAAGTAGCCGAGAGAACGGGGTACCCTGACCAGCGACCGCCGGAACGCTCGTAGTCGCGGTAGCGATGCTGGAGCGCAATCTCTCCTTGCTTGTTGGCAAACAGCACCGGATCGGCCTGGTCCTCGAGCCAGCCGACGAGCAAGGGCCCAGGGACGAACCCGTTCACGTCCCGCACAGCTTCGTCGAGGGTGAAGGCACGATGGTTATCCAGCAGCCGGAGGTATCCCTCACGATCGCGGATCATCGGCTCGGGCGCCCCCGCGTACAGGTCGAAAGACGGGTCGAGGCCGAACTCGATCGCCCGCGGCGGCCCGGCCGTAGGGACACCACTGTCGACGGCCGCCAGGTAGCTGGCCACGGCTCTGCTATAGCGGGCCAGAGGGCCGTTCACCGGCTCGCGAATCCCGGCGACCCGCGTCCGGGCAGCCCACAGCAGCCAGCGGTGCTCCTGAACCGTGAGCACCTGCACAAGGGTGCGCTCGCCGACGATGCTGCCCTCAAGGAAACGACCCGGGTACCCTGGAGGCAACTCATGGGGCAGCGTGTCTGCGGGCTGCAGCTCTTCGAGCGCCACACCGCCAGTCGGAACCCAGAGCCGCCGTGTCACTCTCCGAGAGCCCCTCGGGTGCGGTGCGACGATCCGCAAAGTCGTGCGGACGAGATCCATCGTGTCCGGCAGATCAACCGTGAGGTCGAGGGGCCCCAGCACCCAGTAGCCAGAGTCCGTGGGCAAGTGACGGTTGAGCGCAGCCACCGCCGCCTGCTGCCAGGCCGGCGGTCCCTCGTAAGCGATGGCATTAGGGTCCCAGGCGGTCTGCGACCAACCCGCCGGCACGGAGAACACGGCCAGGAACACAGGGATGCAGCGAAGCAGCATCTTCGAACACCTCACCGACTATTCCCTCTCGATGATGAGCGTCACAGGTCCGTCGTTCACCAGATCGACTTCCATCCGCGCGCCGAATTCTCCCGTGGCCACCGGCATCGTTCCCTGGCGGAGTAGCTCGACGAAGCGCTCGTAGAGCCGCTCCGCCTCCAGCGGGTCCGCCGCGTCCACGAACGAGGGCCGCCGCCCCTTGCGCACATCGGCGTATAGCGTGAACTGGGAGACGACCAGCAGCTCACCGCCGACGGCATCGATGGGCAGGTTCATCTTCCCCTCGCTATCCGGAAATAGCCGCAAGCCGCCAATCTTCTCGACCATCCAACGCAGCGTCTCCTCGCCGTCGCCAGACCGGAAGCCGACCAGCAGCAGGTAGCCTTTCCCTATCGAGCCGACCTGCCGGCCGTCGACGCGGACCTCTGCCCGTGCCACACGCTGCAGAATGACGCGCATGAGGAGGGGAAGTTGGGTGAGAAGCTAGCTAGCGCGCAACCGTTCGCTCATTCCACGGTCACGCTCTTCGCGAGGTTGCGGGGCTGGTCGACGTTGCAGCCGCGGAAGACGGCGATGTGATACGCCAGTAGCTGCAGCGGGATCACCGTGAGCACCGGCTGCAGCATCTCGACCGTGGCTGGCACCGTAACGACATGGTCGGCGAGCTTGTCCAGCTCGCCGTTGCCATCGGTGGAAATCGCGATCACGCGGCCGCCTCGCGCCTTCACCTCCTCGATGTTCGACAAAATCTTGGAGTAGACGCTACTGTGCGGCGCGATGAAGACGACGGGCATATTCTCATCAATGAGCGCAATGGGTCCGTGCTTCATCTCCGCCGCCGGGTACCCCTCAGCGTGGATGTAGCTGATCTCTTTCAGCTTGAGCGCGCCCTCCAATGCGACCGGGAAGTTGTAGCCTCGCCCCAGGTAGAGGAAGTTGCGGTGCAGATGGTAACGTTCGGCCATCCCCCGGATCTCGTCATTACGAGCCAGGATCTCCAAGATCTGGTCCGGTAGCCTCTTGAGGGCGGCAAGCACTTCACGGCGCTGCTCCGGCGCGACGGTCGATTCGCCGCTCAGGTAGAGTGTGATGAGCGCGAGCGCCACGACCTGGGAGGTGAACGCTTTGGTCGATGCCACTCCGATCTCCGGACCCGCGTGGATGTACACGCCGCACTCCGTCTCCCGAGCGATCGTCGAGCCAACCACGTTCACGATGCCCACCACACGCGCGCCCTTGCTCCTCGCTTCCTGTAGAGCAGCCAGCGTGTCGGCTGTCTCGCCGGACTGCGAGATACCGATGACCAGCGAACGCTCATCGAGCACCGGGTTGCGGTAGCGGAACTCGGAGGCGTACTCGGTCTCTACCGGGATGCGAGCGAACTCTTCCAGCATGTACTCGCCGATCAGCGCCGCATGCCACGAGGTCCCGCAGGCAGTCAATACGATCCGATTGTACTGGTCAATTCCGTCACGGGGCAGGCAACCCGAGAGACCACCGAGGCGCACCGTACCTTCCTCCTCGAGCAGCCGACCGCGCATCGTGTCACGGACCGAATTCGGCTGCTCGAAGATCTCCTTGAGCATGTAGTGCGGGAAGCCACCGCGCTCGATCGTGCCGAGGTCCCAAGACACACGGCTCACCTCCTTGGTGAGCGGCTGGCCCTTGAGGTCGAGCGTCCGGTAGCCTTTCCGGTCGAGCACGGCCAGTTCGCCGTCGTCGAGGTACACGACGTCACGCGTATGCTCGACGATCGCCGCAGCGTCAGAGGCGACGAAGTACATCGGGCCCTCACCCAGCCCGATCAGCAGCGGCGAGCCCTTGCGCGCCGCCACCAGCTTATCAACGTCGCGGGTCGAGACCACAGCGATCCCGTAGGTCCCCTCGACCTGACTGAGGGCCGCGGCGACGGCATCCTCGAGGCGATCCTCGTAGCACTCGTCAATCAGGTGAGCCAGCACCTCAGTGTCCGTCTCGCTGCGGAACGTGTGACCCAGCTCTTCGAGCTTTCTGCGAAGGACAGCTGCGTTCTCGATGATGCCGTTGTGGACGACCGCGATCTCGTTCTTGCAGTCGTGGTGGGGGTGAGCGTTGGCAGTCGTGGGCGCTCCGTGGGTGGCCCAGCGCGTATGCGCGATCCCCAGGGTCCCCTTGGGCAGGCTAGCTCCGATCGCCTGGACCAGATCGGCGATCTTCCCCGAGATCTTGCGTGTGTCGAGGGTGCCGTCCTCACAGACGGTCAAACCGGCCGAATCATAGCCCCGGTACTCGAGCCGTCGCAGGCTCTCCAACAAGAGCGGCGCCGCCTCAGACGGTCCGATGTAGCCTACGATTCCGCACATGCTGCGCTTCTGCTCCCGTGATTAGCCACCCCCACCCAGCAGTGCTCCAGCCTGCTCAACCAACCGGCGCACTTCGCCCTCCCGCTCCCGCGGCCCCTCGGCGATGACTCGCAAGATTGGTTCCGTCCCCGAGGGCCGGCAGTGCAGCCATATCCGCCGGTCCCGCCAACGCAGGTGAAGCCCATCTCGGCGGTCCATCTCCGCGCCCGGAAAGGCTTTCTCGACCACCCCAGCCAACTCGTGCACCCCCATCGGAGCGCGAGGGAACCGGCCCTTGACGATAGCGAATTGTGGATATTCTGCCACAATCTCACTCAACCGGGCCCCGCTTGCCGCAAGCAGCTGTAGAATCAAGGCCACCCCGAGCGGCCCGTCCCGGGTGAAGTGCAGCGCCGGGAGGATTACTCCTCCGTTCCCCTCCCCGCCCACCACCGCGCCAACCGCCCGCATCGCCGCAGCCACGTTCGCCTCGCCGACAGGCGACTGGTGGTACGCGACGCCAGCTTCGGCGGCCACCACCTCAACGAGCTGACTGGTGGAGAGGTTCGCGACCACGGGGCCCGGCTTACACGACAGGACATGCCGCGCGGCCAGGGCCAGCGTGTAGTCCTCGCCGATGGCTCGACCGCTCTCGTCCACGAGCGCCAGCCGGTCCACATCCGGATCCACCGCCATTCCGAGATCCGCGCCCTCCAGAAGAACCCGCTCGCAGAGCGCCCCTAGATTACTAGGGATCGGCTCCGGCTCCCGCGCGAATCGGCCATCAGGCTCCAGATCGATCCCCGCCAACCGGCAGCCCAGCCGCTCGAGCAGGGTCGGCAGGACCACCCCGCCGGCGCCCCGAACGCAATCGAGGACCACCTTGAAGTCTCGGCGAGCGATGCGCGCTGGGTCGATCAGATCGAGGCGGAGAATGCGCTCGATGTGCCGGTCCGCCGCGCCTGCGATCTGCTCCGCTTCCCCGAGACTCTCCTCCACATGTGCCGGCAGCTGGCCGGCGCGCAGACCCGACAGGAACTCCGCCCCCTGTTCCGGCGTGAGAAACGCCCCCTCGGAACTGGCCAGCTTCAGACCGTTCCATTCCTTCGGGTTGTGGCTCGCTGTCACGACGATGCCGCCGGCGAAACCGTGCTCCTGGATCTCAAGCAGCGCGCTCGGCGTCGGCACGAGCCCCAGGTCACTCACCCGGCAGCCTGCTGTCCGCAGGCCCGCCGTGGCCGCCCTGACGAAGGCAGGCCCGCTGGGCCGCGAGTCCCTGGCGATGCACAGGTGGTCTCCCCAACCCTGTGCCCGGACGTACGTTCCGAAAGCGGCGGCGAAACGGGCCACCAGATCGGGCGTCAGGTCGACGCCGACCCGACCGCGGATCCCTGAAGCGCTAACGATTAGAGTTTCTGGTATGGCCATCGTCGATATCCGACGCCTCGGCGTCTATTCGCCAGCTGCCAGAGGCCACCACTAAGTAACCGCTTGCCCCGCCCAGCCTCAATAGCAGATCGCTGGACGCCGCCTCTCCCCGAGACTAGACTGTCTATTCTCCAAGAGCAGCTTGAGTGGATGACCCACACTCTGGCCGGGAGGCCAGCCGACCCAGCTAATGAGGCCCGATACAGAGCTTCGTTTCGCTACACGCGCCATCCGGGCGGGGCAGCGACCCGACCCTGCCACAGGCGCGATCATGACGCCGATCTACCAGACGTCCACCTTCGTCCAAGAGCGGATCGGCGTTCACAAGGGCTACGAGTACGCCCGCGTGTCCAACCCGACCCGCAGCGCGCTGGAGGCGAACGTCTCATCGCTTGAGGGCGCGGAGCACGGTGCCGCGTTCGCGTCTGGCATCGCCGCCATCGAAGCGGTGGCCAAGCTGCTTTCCGCAGGCGACCACGTCATCTGCGGCGCCAATGTCTACGGTGGAACAGACCGATTGTTCCGTCAGGTCCTTGCGCGCCTGGGTCTCGAATTCTCGTTCGTGGACACGCGGGCATCGGAGCAGATCGCGGCCACTCTGCGCAATACGACGCAGCTCATCCTCATCGAGACGCCGACGAATCCGCTGATGCATATCAGCGACATCGCGGCCACGGCCGAGATCGCTCGCGGGCATGGCGCCTGGCTGGTTGTGGACAACACGTTCGCCACACCCTACTTCCAGCAACCACTCCAACTGGGTGCGGACGCGGTCGTGCACTCCAGCACGAAGTACCTGAACGGACACAGCGACGTCGTCGGTGGTCTCGTGCTCACCTCGAACGCGCAGATCATCGAGGGCCTGCGTTTCCTGCAGAAGGCGGCCGGAGCGGTGCCCGGGCCGATGGACTGCTGGCTCGTTCTGCGTGGAACGAAGACGCTGCACGTTCGCATGGAGGCGCACGATCGCAACGGGCGGCGCATCGCTGAGTGGCTCGCCGAGGACCCGCGCGTCCGGAAGGTGTTTTACCCCGGGCTGCCATCACATCCGCAACACGAACTGGCGAAGAAACAAATGACAGGTTTCGGTGGAATGATCTCCGTCGAGCTGGGCGATCGCGACCGGGCCGACCGCTTCTGCTGCGCGACACGGGTCTTCACCCTCGCCGAAAGCCTCGGCGGTGTGGAGAGCCTCGTCAGTCACCCGGCCGTCATGAGTCACGCTGCGGTGCCGCGGCAGCAACGGGAGAGCATGGGGATCACGGAAGGGTTGGTGCGACTCTCGGTGGGGATCGAGGATGTGGAAGACCTCATTGAGGACCTCGATCAGGCCCTACCTGCCGCGTAGGGTGGGCCCGGTCAGTCGCTTGATCATGTTCCCACGGCAATCCGGATGAGTCCCATGAGGATACTGGTCGTCGGTTCAGGAGGGCGCGAGCACGCGCTCATCTGGAAGTTGAAAGCGGAACAGCCCGAGGCGCAGATCTACGCCGCTCCCGGCAACGGTGGCACCAAGGCGCTGGCGGAGTCCGTGCCGCTCAAGCCGGAGGAGATCGATGCCCTCGCCGATTTCGCGGATTCACGGGAGATCGACCTCACGGTCGTCGGTCCGGAAGCTCCCCTCGTCGCCGGTATCACCGACGTGTTTCAGCAGCGAGGGCTCATGGTCTTCGGACCCTCACAAGGCGCGGCAGAGATCGAGGGTTCCAAGGCCCTCGCCAAAGCGCTCATGGAGAAGGCGGGCGTGCCCACGGCCGCTCACCGGACCTTCGACAGCTTCGAGGAGGCCGAGCGCCACATTCGCGAGCATCGCGCCCCCGTCGTCGTGAAGGCCTCCGGTCTGGCGGCGGGCAAGGGCTCCATCGTCTGCGGGACGGTGGACGAGGCCGTCGACGCGGCCCGGGGGATGCTCGTCGACAAGCGCTTCGGCGAGTCCGGGGCCACCGTCGTTGTGGAGGACTGCCTCAGTGGCGAAGAGCTGTCCGTGCTCTTCCTCACAGACGGCGAGAACGCGATCCCCCTCATCCCGTCGCAGGATCACAAGCCGATCGGTGAAGGTGACACCGGTCCCAACACCGGCGGGATGGGCGCTTACGCCCCCGTCTCCATCGCCGACGAGACGCTCGTCGGCCATGTCCTGGACCGGGTGGTCATGCCGACCCTCGCTGCGCTGAAAAAAGAGAAGCGGCCGTTCCGCGGTGTTCTCTACTGCGGCCTGATGATTGTCGAAAGCGATCCCTACGTCATCGAGTTCAATTGCCGTTTCGGCGACCCCGAGATTCAGGCGATCCTGCCACTGATGGAGAGCTCATTACTCGAACTCGCCGAGCGAGTCGCCCGGGGCGACTCACTGGCGGGCGTGACCTTGCGCTGGTGCCGCCGGGCCGCGGTCTGCACGGTCCTAGCCTCGGAGGGCTATCCGGGCTCCTACCCCAAGGGGAAGGCGATCGATATCCCCGAACGGCTCGATGGCGACCCGGACCTCATCCTGCTCCACGCCGGCACCCGCCGCGATCCCGAGGGTAAGCTGGTCACCAGCGGTGGCCGGGTTCTGAACGTCGTCGGCCTCGGCGCTAGCGTGACCGACGCGGCAGAGAAGTCCCGGCAGGCCGCTGACGCGATCCAGTTCGCAGGCAAGTACTTCCGCCGGGACATAGGGTACCGGGAGATCGAGCGAGAACGCTCCCGATAACGCATGCCGGAGCTTCCAGAGGCCGAGACCATCGCACGCGGGCTCCACGCGGCTATCGCAGGCCAGCGTGTCCAGCGCGTGCGCGTCCATCGCGAAGAAGTCGTGGAACCGATGACGCCTGCCGCATTCCGGCGAGCGCTGACGGGGCGGCGTGTGCAGAGCGTCTCGCGTCGGGCGAAATGGATCGTTGCCAGCCTCGACGACGGAGCACGCTGGGTCACCCAGCTCCGCATGACCGGACGTTTCACCTGGAACCCGCCATCCGCCCTGCGAACCGAGCCACACCTGTCAATCAGCCTGCTGCTCGACGGCACGCAGGGCGGCGGTGTCCTCCGCTTCTACGACATCCGTCGCTTTGGCCGCGTGTGGGTCCTCGATCCAGCCGGCTGGTCTGCGCTCGACGCGCGCCTGGGGATCGAACCCCTCTCCAGGGAGTTCAGCCGCCGCTCGCTCGCCGGACTGCTCGACGGCTCCCGGGCACCGCTGAGGAACGTGCTGCTTGACCAGAAGCGTGTTGCGGGACTGGGAAACGTCTACGCCAACGAGGCGTGCTACCTCGCGCAGCTCGATCCGCGCCGGCTCGCTCAGGACCTGGACGAGAGCGAAATCGAGCGCCTCCACCGCGCCATCAAGACCGTGCTGCGCAGCGCCGTCGAGCGCCGCGGGACTTCCTTCAGCGACTACCGCGACATACTGGGCGGTGAGGGCGAGTTCCAGAACGACCTCGAAGTATACGGTCGCTCCGGCGAGCCGTGCCGACGTTGCGGCGGCGCGATCGCGCGCATCGTGCTGGCCGGCCGCTCGGCGTTCTTCTGTCCCGGCTGCCAGCACTGAGAGAGCGACGAGCCGTTACCCCCGCCAACCGCCCCCAGGGCGTTCGCCGCACTGCTCAACGCGTGAGATCGACCAAGCGCGCGCTGGGTGAGCGACCTCGCTCAAGCGTCAGGAGCGCTGCCGACGCGGGCTTCCCGAGGCGGCACCGACCGGCACTCCCGGGATTCACGACCAGTACGCCCGCGGTTTGGCGAACGAGCGGCTGATGCGTATGGCCGTATACGACCACCGAGAAGCCCACGTAACTCGCCGCGATATTCTCGACATCGGGTGAGCCCCATTGATGCCCGTGAACCAGCGCGACCCTGTGACCGGCACGCTCTACTTCCAGCGTCTCCGGGAGCCGCTGGCGCAATTCCCAGCCATCAGTGTTTCCATAGACCGCCAGAGTCGGCGCGATGACCTTCAGCTCAAGCAGGATAGACAGGTCTCCCACATCACCGGCGTGCAGGATCTCATGCACGCCATCGAACGCCGCGAAGATCTCGTTGCGCAGAAGCCCGTGGGTGTCGGAGATGAGCCCGATTCGCCGCCGCTCGCCTGGTCGCTTGACCGTCATCCCGCCGTGCCGCCGAGACGGCGCGCAGGGTAAACCGCGGTCAGCGAACCGGATCTCGTCACCGACACCCTCACGTCTTGAGCTTGCGGACAGAACCTCCCCGATAGGCTAGCGCCGCTGCTGCGCCCATGAGCAGACCCTCCAACGCCCAGAGCCAATACTTCAGCGCGGTCGCTCCCCCTGTTGCCAGTGAGATCTGGCGTGCCAGATCGACGCTCTGGAAGAACGGCGTGGCTGTGGCGGAAGGCGCGGAGCGTAGGAAGCTGGGGAACGACTCCGAAGGTATAAAGCCCGAGCTGGCAAGCCAGAAGATGACGTGCACCAGGAGGTAGGCAAAGCAAGCCAGTCCGAAGACGTAACCGTAGCTCCAACCTGGGGGACGGCGCTGGCGCACCGAGGAAGGTACGGCTGCCGCCTCACCGATGACGACGCCTAGGGCGATCGGCTCCAAGGCGAGAATCCAGATCCACATCCGCAGGAAACCTGTCAGGACAGAACCGACCAGGGCCACCACCGTTCCCCAGGCAAGCGCCCGAGCGTAAGGCGGCCGGGCAGACGTCTGGCGCCGGCGGCGAGTGTACTCCCGCCACGCCTGATCCGTGTCGCTCGCCGCGGTGTCAGTCGGCGGCGGCTTGGACGGTTTCCGGCCCTCGCGCTTTCGCGACCGTGTCATCCTCTTCGGCATCCAGCCTCGTCGATAGGTCCACGGTGAAGACGTCGGCCAAGCCAGCGAGCTCCCAGGCCGATGTGTTGAGTGCGTTCACCGCGGCTGCGATCTCCTCTGTCGATGCGTTCTGCTCTTCCATGCCCGCCGCCAGCTCCTCCATCGCGGCAGCGAAGTCGGTGTAGCCTGAGGCTACCGCGTTCAGCCGCTCGGCCGTGCTCCGAACGCTGGTATCCACTTCGGCACTCACTTCCGCCACACGGTCCGCCCAGCCTTCGGCCTCGCCCATGGCACGTGTGACCCGATCGAAGCTTTCGTCCATCGATTGTACGACCGAGCCGATCGCCTGCGTTGCTTCGCGAGTCTCCTCGATCGCCTGCCGAGCCCCCTCGAGTTGCCCCAGGACGGCGTCGGTGGTCTGCTGAGCACGATCCGCCGCTTCGCCGGCCTGATTCGCCAGCTTGCGGATCTCATCGGCGAGCACGGCGAAGCCTCGCGCTTCCCCTCCGGCTCGCGCCGCCTCGATTGCCGCGTTGAGCGCCAGCAGGTTGGTGCGTCGCGCGAAACCCTTAATGAGGTCGACGAATTCTCCGAACAGGCGCGACGCGTCCATGAACTCGATGAGCCGTGAGGTAGCGAGGTCGGAGCGACTCGCCATCTGCTCCACCTGTGCGTGGCCGTCCTGGAGCAGCTCGCGGCTCTTCTTCGCGACACCGCGCAGCTGCCCGCTGCGTTCCGTCGCCGTTTCCGCGCCCCGAGCCAGATCGCGGGCAGCAGCACGCAACGCCTCCATTCGGGCGTCGATCTCCTGTATGGTATCGGAGTGCCGCGAGGCCTCACCTGTCAGTCGCGCCAGCGTGCTGGTCATCTCTTCGGCACCCGAGGACAGCTGGTTGACCGCACCTGCGATCTCCTGACTTCGCGACTGCGTGTGGAAGCTCACCTCACGGATCGAGCCCACCAGCTCTCTGAGCCGGTCGATCATCTGCTGAACGGCGACGCAGAGCTTGACGACTTCACCTTTCCCAACCTTCTCCACCATGACTCGCAGGTCGCCGCTCCCGACTCGGTCGGCCGCCGCAGCGACCATCTTGACCGGCCGGCCGATCACCCGGGAAACCCAGCTGCCCGCTACGACGATCCCGACGAAGGCAGCCAGCACCGCGATGAGCACACCCCAGGCAATCGCCCGGCGTGCCGCACGCAGCATATCATAGGCCTGGTCCTCCGCCACCCAGTAGACGACCGTCCATCTGCCACCCAGGGCTGGCCGGGCCATGCCGACCTGCGGCTGCCCGTCAGGGGCTGTCGAGCTGATCAGCCGCCCAGGCACGAGCGCTGAAAGATCCGGGTGAGGGGCAATCAGATGCTCCACGTGCCGGTCGACGATGACGAAGCCGCGCTCATCAACGACTTGCACGTAACCCCATCCACCGGCTAGCTCGGCGATAGCCGGTCGAAGACGTCTAAGATCCAGTACCGCCTTCAGGACACCCTCTATCGTCCCCTCTGCAGCTCGCACCGGCAGCGCGACCGACAACGCGATAAAGCCGGTCGATTCGCCGATATCCACCTCGGAAACACTCGTTCGGCCAGCGAACGCGTCTTGCCACCACCTTTCGTCGCGACGCACGAAATTCGTGCTCGGTCCGCTGGTCGCGACCACAAACCCATTGCCGTCGGTGACCAGCACCTCAGCGAACAGCGAACGTTCGACGACTTGCTCGAGGAAGCGGTCCGCCTCCGGACTCACCTGCAGAGCACCGACCCCAGTCGTGCGCCGCTCCGCCTCCTCAATCGAGATCCTGTCGAGCCCGAGCTGGCGCGCCTGCACGGCACCCCGGACGGCCACGTCCACGACCGCAGGGGACAACGCGAGTAGCTCCACGTCAGTGACCGCACTCCCGACCACGCTTTCGATCACCGAAACGGCCGAACTACTCCTCTCGCTGAGCTGCCGCTCCAGCGCGGGCCCAGTCACGACCTCCGCCGAGTTCCAGGCCAGCAGAGCGAATGCGACGATAATGACCAACAGGACACCGCCGACAACACTGAATAACAGGCGATGAAGGTCGACGGCCTTCCGACTCGCAGACTCGGCCACTGCTACCTCCAGATATGACCGGATCGTTATCAGGCCGGGGGTACGAGGGGGGAGTGCGTAAGAACCACGCAGTCAACAGTTTGGCGCGATAGCCGCGTTACGTCAAGTCGGGCCGAT
>CP070823.1:54124-65004 GCA_020344375.1 Gemmatimonadota bacterium
TCTCCAAGCGGACCCAGTCCAGCTCAAACAGGTCGTCGTCAATCTGGCCGTCAACGCTGTACAGGCGATGCCTGGCGGCGGCACATTGACTGTCGTGGTAAGGAGCGATGAAAGCTCGGTGGTCATCGAAGTCCAAGATACCGGTATCGGAATGACCAAAGAGGTCATGGGCCAGATCTTCAACCCGTTTTTCACAACCAAGGACGTCGGGGAAGGAACTGGGCTGGGCCTCTGTGTGGTGCATGGGATCGTTGCTTCACATGGCGGTACGATCGACGTTGAGAGTGAGGTGGGGGAGGGTTCCAAGTTCACCGTCCGATTGCCATACCAGGCAAACCCCGGGACTGAAGTCCGCTGGGAACGGGGCCATGAGTGACCACAAGGAACGGATTCTAGTCGTCGATGATGCGCCTGATGCGCGGGAGGTGCTGCGGCGTAATCTCACTGCGGAAGGTTATGAGGTGATCACTGCTCCTGGCGTGGCTGAGGCAGTCGAGATCCTCGACGCCACATCCGTAGACTTGGTGATCACTGATCTCAAGATGCCCAAGGTTGGCGGACTCGACCTGATCAGGCACGTGCGGGCACGGTTCAGGGAGGTCGGCATAATCATGATCACCGGCTATGGCTCGATCGAAACTGCGGTGGCAGCGATCAAAGAGGGAGCCGAGAATTATCTCCCAAAGCCGTTTACAGATGCCGAGCTCCTTTCTGCGGTCCGTGATGCGCTTCAGAAGGTCCGGTTCCAGCGCGCGGCGCTGTCGCAAGAAGCGGCGGTACCGGCGCACTCCTTTGGACTGATCGGGGAATCCGCAGCTATGCGCAGGGTTTATCGAGCCATGGCCAAGGCGGTCTCTGTGTCGGCAACGGTGCTTGTTACGGGCGAGAGCGGTACGGGAAAGGAGCTGGTGGCCAGAGGTATTCACTACGCGGGGCCCAGGGCTCGGGCGCCGTTCGTGCCCATCAACTGCGGTGGTATCCCGGAAAGCCTGTTGGAGAGTGAGCTGTTTGGCCACGTCAAGGGCGCGTTCACCGGCGCTACTGAGTCGCGCGCTGGCTTTTTCCAGATTGCGGATGGTGGCACCGTTTTCTTGGACGAGATCAGCGAAACCAGCCTGGCCATGCAGGTGAAGCTGCTGCGAGTTCTTCAAGACGGGGAAATCCGGATGGTCGGTGGGACGCAGCAGCTGAACGTCGATGTTCGGATCATTGCTGCCACTAACAAGGAACTGCTCAACCTGGTTCGCAGGCAGATGTTCCGCGAGGATCTGTACTTCCGCATCAACGTTCTCAACATTGACGTCCCACCTCTGCGCGAAAGAGACGACGACGTTCTCCTCTTGGCACAGCACTTTGTTCACAAGTGCTCGGAAGAGCTGGGGAGGGGGGCGCCCCCGTTCTCCGACGGCGTTCTGGAGATGCTCCGCCGCTATCACTGGCCAGGGAACGTACGGGAACTGGAGAACGTGATACACCGGCTCGTCGTAATGAGTGAGGGCGAGTCCGTCGATATTCCCGACTTGCCATCTGTGATGCGCTTCTCCGTCCCGCGCGGCGTCGGCCGGCTTTGCTCGCTGGCGGAAGTCGAGGCTGAGCACGTTCGCCATGTCCTGGCGAGCGTGGGCGGCAACAAGACGCGGGCAGCCGAGATCCTCGGCATCGACCGCAAGACGTTGCGGGAGAGGATGAAGCGCTACTTACCTCCTGACGAGGCTCAGGACTGAGCGGTACCCCACCGGGGTAGAATTCCCCGGTGGTTCGAATTCGGCCGATTCCAAGAGGCTGTCCGCAGCGGTCCCAACCGACGTCAAAGTCCCTTCTCCACCTCTAATCCGCGTCAGATCAGGGTTTCTCAGCACAAACAGGTGTGTCGCGCCCTCTCGGGCGGGAGTGCAACACGCCTAGCACGCCAATTGCTCTTTGCGGGCGGACAGAACACACAGCGAGGAGGTAAGCGTGCCATCCGAGAAAGCCCTGAGAGGTCTCTGTTCGACCTGCATGAATGCTTCGGACTGCACCTATCTGAGGTCCAGCCGTCGTCCGGTAGTTCAGTGCGGGGAGTTCCGCGCCTGCACACCAGCCGAGGTCGAAAGGCGAACAGCCAACCGGCCGGTTGCTGCTGAGGATCGCCCAGCGGGTGCTTCGGCGAACCTGGAGCGGTGGCTGGGATTGTGCCGTAGCTGCGA
Source organism: Gemmatimonadota bacterium (assembly GCA_020344375.1). GTDB lineage: Bacteria > Gemmatimonadota > Gemmatimonadetes > Palauibacterales > KS3-K002. The sequence continues at coordinate 56,311 of CP070823.1, forward strand.
TGGCCGGGAGACATGCGACTTCTCGCATGCCGAGGGAGGTGTCTGGCACTGCGATGAGTACCGGTAACTCCATCTTGGCTCGATTCGTTGACCGAGAGGCACCTGCCACATGAAGACGCGCATGAACCCGGAGGACATCTTCAGGATCGTCGACAAGTACGACGGGAGACACGGCGCCATCATCTCCATTCTCGAGGACATCCAGGCCGAGTACCACTTCCTGCCTAGGGAGGCCCTCAAGATCGTCGCGAGCAGAACCGGACGCTCGCTCGTTGATATTTGCGCCCTCGCGACGTTCTACAGGAGCTTTAGCTTGGAGCCCAGGGGCCGACACATGGTATCCGTTTGCATGGGCACCGCATGTCACGTGCGTAAGTCACCCGACGTTCTCAAGGACTTCGAGCAACATCTAGGTGTAAGGGCAGGCGAGACCACCGGGGACAAGGAGTTTTCCCTATCGACGGTCAACTGTCTCGGTGCGTGCGCACTCGGACCGGTTACGGTCATCGACGGCGAGTACTACCGTAACGTTAAGAAAGGTGATGTCGCGAGCATTCTCGAGCACGCCTGCCGGGCTGAGAACATCCTCAAGATGACGGATGACGAACGGATTTTTGCAGTGAGTGTGTCGTGTCCGAACTGCAACCGCAGCCTGATGACCCACGAGCACCTGATGGATGGGTATCCGATGGTTCGCGTGACTGCCTCATTCCGCAGGAAACACGGTTGGGTGAGACTGAGCAGTTTGTACGGTGACTATCGGATCGAGTCGGAGTATGACATTCCGCGAGGTGCCGTGGTCCACTTCTTCTGTCCAAGTTGCCACGCGGAACTCAGATCTGGGAGGCTTTGTGCGGATTGTGATGCTCCGATGATCGTCCTGCTCGTCAGAGGCGGCGGAACCGTCCAGTTCTGTTCGCGCCGCGGATGCAAGGAGCACATGCTCGACCTCGTAGGAGAGGAAACAACGGGATCATAGGCTGCCCAGGACGCCGGTTAGACGAGACGACGCGGTACGACGCAGACAGACACGCCGATGCCAAGACTACGCACGACCAGCGAACTGCAGGGACTGCGACGCCGTATACGTGACCGCGTGAATCGGCGCGGAGTTGGCATCACGGTTTGCGCTGGCACCGCCTGTCAGGCGAGCGGCGCCAACGATGTGCAGCGCGTCATCAAGAGGCGCCTCATAGAACGCAACCTCGTCGACCGGATCGCGCTGCGCATTACAGGTTGTCAGGGGTTCTGCGAGATGGGCCCCTTTGTCGTCACCGAGCCGCAGGCCGCCTTCTACCCCAAGATCAACACTCGGGATGTGCCGAGGATTATCGACGCTGTGGTCTCAGACGAGTACGTTGATGATCTCCTGTATCGGGACCCCACGACGGGCACATGCTGTTATCGCCTGGACGACGTTCCTTTCTTCGCCAAGCAACAGCGCACCCTCCTGGGAAGAAACCAACACATCGATCCTATCAGGCTATTCGACTACATCGTCCAGGGAGGCTACGAGTCACTCGCCAAGGTGCTGACCGAGTACAGCCCCGAGGGGATCATCGACGAGATAGGAAGGTCAGGGCTAAGGGGACGCGGCGGGGCGGGGTTCCCGACTGCCAAGAAGTGGGAGATGGCGCGGCGACAAGACGGCGGTGAGAAATACGTCGTGTGCAACGCAGACGAAGGCGATCCAGGGGCTTACATGGATCGCAGCATTCTGGAGGGCAATCCCCACAGCGTACTCGAGGGTATGGCCATTGGCGGGCTAGCCATCGGCGCGACCGAGGGATTCGTGTTCGTGCGGCACGAGTATCCTCTTGCGATCAAACACCTGCTGATCGCTATCAGGTTGGCACGTGAATACGGACTTCTCGGCGAAAACATTTTGGGCACGGGGGTCGACTTCGACGTCAGCATCGTCAAGAGCGCCGGTGCGTTTGTGTGCGGCGAGGAGACCGCTCTCATTCGAAGCATAGAAGGCATCGTGGGCGAGCCGAGGCAGAGGCCTCCTTTCCCGACCGAGAAAGGCATTTGCGGCAGACCGACATGCATCAACAACGTCGAAACCTGGGCGAACGTTCCCATAATCATCGCTATAGGAGCAGATGAGTTCGCCCGCGTCGGAACGTCGACTAGCACCGGCACGAAGGTCTTCTCGGTTGTCGGAAAGATCAAGAACACGGGCCTGGTGGAGGTGCCAATGGGCACCTCCATCAAAGAAATCGTCTACGATATCGGTGGTGGCCCGCTGGACGGCGGCCGCATCAAGGCGGTGCAGATAGGGGGACCGTCCGGCGGATGCATACCTCACTGGCACTTCGATCTCCCCATCGACTACGACAGTCTGACGAGAGCTGACGCGATCATGGGTTCAGGTGGCATGATCGTCATGGACGACGACACCTGTATGGTGGATGTCGCCAAGTACTTCATGAGCTTCCTGAAGGACGAGTCGTGCGGTAAGTGCTTCACGTGTCGCAAGGGCACGCAGCGGATGTGGGAGATTCTCGACGATATAACAGAGGGCAGGGGGAGACTCGAGCAGCTGGGTCTTCTCGAAGAACTCGGCCGGGTTGTGGCTGACTCGAGTATGTGCGGTCTGGGACAGTCCGCCGCGAATCCTGTGCTCAGCACCCTGCATCATTTTCGCGATGAGTACGAGCGGCACATCGTCGACAGGCAGTGCGACGCCTACGTCTGTAGCGGTCTCACCGGCGCTCCGTGTCAGGCTGCCTGCCCGGTGGGAACGGAAGCATGGCGGTATGCCGCCCTCATCGCCAGAGGTGAATATGAAGAGGCGTATCGGGTGATCCGGGAGGCGAATCCCTTCCCCTCGGTGTGCGCGCGCGTTTGCGACCACAAGTGTGAGCAACATTGTCGGCTGGCCGCCACCGGGCAAGAGCCGCTAGCACTGCGGGCCTTGAAGCGATTCGTGACCGATCGTGTCGATCCGAGCGTCTACAGGCCTCGGCGGGATTCCGATGCCAATGCAGCAGGGAAGCGGGTGGCGGTGGTGGGCGCCGGTCCGGCGGGTATTACGGCTGCCCATTGTCTGTCCCTCAAGGGCTACCGGACGACCATCTTCGAGGCCGAGGACCGTCCAGGGGGGATGCTCGTATCGGGCATCCCCGCCTTCCGCCTGCCCCGAGAGGTGTTGCAGAAAGAGATCGACGCTCTGATCGATGAGAACATCACGCTCCGCTGCGGGAGCGTTCTGGGCCGGGACTTCACTATCGACGGGCTCTTCGAAGATGGCTATGACGCGGTCTTCTTGGCCTTGGGGGCGCACCGGAGCCAGCGAATGGAGATCGAGGGCGAGGACTCAGCCGGCGTCTACCCCTCGATCGAGTTTCTCAAAGCCTGGAATCTGCGGGGCGAATCTCTCGCCGAGGGCAAGGTCGGGGTCATCGGCGGGGGCAACTCAGCTCTGGACGCGGCTCGTGTGGCACTACGCCAGCCAGGGGTAAGCGAAGTCACGATCTTCTACCGTCGCACCCGTCAGGAGATGCCCGCGTTCGAGGAGGAGATCGAAGCTGCCCTCGAGGAAGGCGTGAAGCTGAAGCTGCTGGTATCCCCCATGAGTCTCCATGTCAGCGACGGACATCTCGCTTTGGTTGAGTTCATCCGCAACGAGTTGGGCGAGGTGGATGCCAGTGGCCGGCGCCGGCCGGTTGCCAAGCCCGGCTCGGAGCATCGCGTACCCCTCGATACCCTCGTTGTTGCCATCGGCGAAGAAGGGGTCGACGCCACGACAAAGGAGGCTGTGGGAGTCGAAACGAGAGGTGGAGTAGTAATCGTGGACAAGCGTACGCTCACGACGGGACGACCTGGAGTCTTTGCCGGCGGCGACGTGGCTACGGGACCGAACACCGTCATCGATGCCATCGCTGCTGGCAAACGAGCGGCTGAAGTCATCGATCGATATCTGCGGGGACGAGAACTGCGCCAGGCTGCGGAGTTTCGACTCCCTACAGCATACGTTGAGCCGGCCGACATCGAGATGGACGAGCAGTGCCAGACATCCAGAGTAAGGATACCTGTTCTGTCTGCTGCGGAGCGCGTGCACAGCTACGCTGAGATTGAGTCGTCACTGATAGACCAGGACGCGGTCGGAGAAGCGAAGCGGTGCTTGAGATGCGACTTGGAGTGTACCCGGTGCCTGGGGGACGATGACACTCGCCACGAGCCCAGCGGAGGCCACGGATGATCACGCTCACCATGAATGGCACGGCCGTTCGGGTGGAGAAGGGCTCTACGCTGCTCGAAGCTGCGCAGTTCTACGGCTTCCCGATTCCGACCCTATGCCACATGGAGGGGCTGTCCCCCTATGGGGCGTGTCGGCTCTGCGTGGTGGAGATAGGTGATGGGACCAGATCGAGATTGGTCAGTTCGTGCACCTACCCGGCGCAGGAGGGACTCATTGTTCGAACTGCATCGGCACGAGTCGTCAGGACACGGAAGATGATCCTCGAGCTCCTGCTTGGGTCCTGCCCTCAATCGAAGACCATTCAGGATCTCGCCGCGGCACATGATGTCCGGCAACAGCGGTTTCGTCAAGAGTACGAGGACTGCATTCTCTGTGGTCGCTGCGTGCGCGTGTGCGAGGAACAGATGATGGCTAAGGCCATCGGCTTCCGCGGACGCGGTGAGAATCGGAGTCTGGGTACGCCATTCGATATCAAGTCGGATGTGTGTCGGCTCTGCGGTGCCTGCATATACGTGTGTCCGGCCTGTCAGCTCAGGTGCAGCTACACGGAGCCTGAAGAGGCGATCTGCGGTGGCTGTGCAAATCTCAGCCCGCCGTGCATCCAGACTAACAAGTTCGATGATTTGATGTGCTACCTGAATCCATGCGCTGCCTGTGAAATCGTGCCGCGCTGACGTTGTGTCTGAATCCGCCAAAGGAGAAAGGCGATGTCGCTGTCCAGATTGAACTCTTCAGCAGCAACCCTCACGAAGAACCGGACCGAAGGCTCGGTCGCGGCGATTTCGGGTATGTGTGTGACCTGCATCGACGGCTGTATCGGTATGTGCGAGATCGGCAAGTCCGCTTACCGCGGCCACGAAGTGATCTATCCACAACCGTTCGGCGTCATCACCACGGCAGCTGAGAAAGATTACCCGGTTGACTACTCGCATATCAACATCATGGGTGGCGTGGTTGGGGCTCAGGGTATCGAAGCCGACAGTGACAAGGCCGTGTTCCCTGCTGTGGATCTTGAGGTCCGGTTCGGCCACGACGATGGACTGAAGTTCCGGTACCCGTGGATCATTCCCGGACTCGGGTCGACCAGCGTGGCCAGGGACAACTGGGAAGGTCTGGCAATCGGCTCGGCTTTAGCCGGGACGGGCCTGACCATCGGGGAGAATGTTGCCGGGATGGACCCCGCAACAGTGATGAAAAATGGACGCATCGTCGACACGGTCGATCTGAAGCGTCGCGTGCAGCTGTTCAAGGAGCATCAGCGAGATGGATACGGTGCCATCGTGGTGCAGAGCAACGTTGAGGGTACTCGCGTGGGCGAGCCGGAGTATGCCATCAACACGCTCGGCGTGGAGTGCGTCGAGATAAAGTGGGGGCAAGGCGCCAAGAACATCGGTGGCGAGGTCAAGATCAAGGATCTCAAGAAGGCTCAGATGCTGTATGACCGCGGCTACATCGTCCTACCCGATCCCACGGATCCCGGGGTCATCAAGGCTTTCAAAGCGGGAGCGTTCAGAGAGTTCGAGCGTCACTCGCGTGTTGGCATGGTCACAGAAGAGGACTTCGCAAGACGTGTGGAGGTTCTTCGCGGCGCGGGCGCGAAATACGTCTTCCTAAAGACTGGAGCATATCGACCTGCGGCGTTGGCACAGGCGCTGGCATATGCCTCCAAGTACGAGCTGGATCTGCTGACTGTCGACGGAGCTGGTGGTGGCACAGGCATGAGCCCGTGGCGGATGATGAACGAGTGGGGCGTTCCGGCGCTCGAGTTGCACTCGCTGCTCTACCAGTGTGCTGCGCGTCTCGCGGCCAAGGGAAGACACATACCGGCGCTGGCGTTGGCAGGCGGCTTCATCCTGGAGGACCAGATCTTCAAGGGCCTAGCCCTGGGTGCACCGTTTGTCAAGCTCATCGGCATGGCACGAGGCCCTCTGGCGGCCGCCATGGTGGGGAAGACGATCGGCCGTTCCATCGATGCCGGTCAAATCCCTGTCTACGTCGAGAGATTCGGCTCGACTAGGGACGAGATATTCGTCACCGCGCACTCGCTGCGCGAGGAGTTGGGTGAGGAGGACTTCAATAAGCTGCCTGCGGGTGCGCTCGGGCTGTACACATACTACGAGCGGTTGGCTCAGGGACTGCGGCAGCTCATGGCAGGGAGTCGCAAGTTCTCGATCGAGTTTCTTTCGCGTGATGATCTAGCCGCGTTGACTCGTGACGCTGCAGAGGTAACCGGTCTGCCGTACGTCATGGATGTGGACAGTCAACGGGTCGACGAGATCCTGGACGCGTAGAAGCTGAGAAGAGTCTGCCGAAATGAAGACTGGACGGTCGTCACACCAGAAACGTTGGGGGTTTCACATGGATAGCTTCGGCCATCTCATGGAGTGGGGTCGAGTTCTGGAAGAGATCGACAGACTCCGGATCAGTGGCGAGCTTGACGAGCATCAGAGAGGTCTGTTGCGCGTTCTGCGCTACCGCGGCAACTGGCGTCTGCGGGAAGCGGTGCTTAGAGCGGTCACGGAGATGGACGCACCGGGGGAAACACTTTTGTCGGCGGTGCTTGAGATCATGGTGGATGGGTCGCTGTACCACGAAGTGCGCGTTCTAGCAGCCGAAGCGCTGGCGAGCGGGTTGGCACGCGCGCACGAGCAGAAGCGGCACGATCTCGACGACTTGAAACAACGCGCCGTCGAACACGCAAACGAGCTGCTGAATTCCACGCAGGCGCCGGTTGTCTGCGAAGGGGTTCGGCTGGTGCTGTCAAGTGTCGAGTAGCTCCTGCGCGGTGGCAGTGGCGCTTGGAGCTGGGCGCAACAGTGTACTGAGGACATGGTGAGGCACTTCATGATTATCGGGATTCCTAAAGAGATTCTGGAGGGGGAAGACCGGGTCGCAGCACTACCGGAGACCGTCCGTGAATACGTCGCTATGGGGTTCGAGGTCCTGGTCCAGGCTGGCGCAGGTGCCGGCGTGTTCCGCACTGATGAGGAATACGCCTCGGCAGGAGCCCGGATCCTCGACGACCCCCAGCAGTTGTTCGAACGGTCGGACATCGTCCTGAAAGTGAAGCAGCCGGTGCTGAACACGGAAGTCGGCCTTCACGAGGCTGATATGCAACGCTCGGGATCGATCCTTATCACCTTCCTGCATCCGGCGGCGCCGTCGAACCACTACATGATTCGGAAGCTTTGCGATCGGCAAATTACGGCATTCACGATGGATGGCATCCCGCGCACGTCGCGGGCCCAGCACATGGATGCCCTCACGTCGATGAGCACGGTGACAGGGTACAGGTCCATGCTCATCGCCGCGATGCATTTCCCCAAGTTCGTGCCAATGATCGGCACGGTCATCGGATCCATCCAGCCCGCCAGCGTCCTGGTGGTCGGCGCCGGTGTCGTGGGTTTGCAGGCCATCGCGACGGCGAAGCGCCTGGGAGCCAAGATCACGGCGTTGGACATCCGGGCGGAAGCCTGCCGCGAGGCGCGCAGCGTGAGGGGGACTACGATCCTCGATTTCGACGTGCCCCAGGAATTCGCGGTCGGCAAAGCTGGCTACGCGAAGGCGCTTCCGCCCGAATGGCTCGAGCGGGAGCACGCCGTCCTCGCACCGGTCGTCCGGGAGAGCGACATCATCATCCTCAGCGCCCTAGTGCCCGGCGAGGTCGCGCCCGTGCTCATCACCGAGGACATGGTCCGGACGATGAGACCCGGGTCGGTCATTGTCGACGTCTCCATCGATCAGGGTGGCAACTGCGCCCTCACCAAGCCGGGCTGCACGATCGTCGAGCACGACGTCTACATCTGCGGCACAGCCAACATCCCGGGCTCGATGGCCGTCCATGCAACCTGGCTCTATGCCAACAACATGCTCCACTATGTGCAGAACCTGTATCGTGACGGCATTGGCAAGATCAACTTCGATGACGAAGTCGTGCAGCAGTCGCTCGTGACATGCAATGGCGAACTACTGCACGCCGGAGCCCGCAAGGCCATGCACGAGGTGTGACGACAGGTCTCCCCGGCTGAAAGGCATCCATCGCAATGTCCGACCTCTTTCTGATGATCGCCGTCTTCGTCTTTGCCTTCCTGATCGGGTACCTGCTGATCTCCAGGGTCCCGCAGAGGCTGCACACGCCGCTGATGTCAATGACCAACGCCATCTCCGCGGTCACCATCCTCGGGGCGCTCTTGTTGTTCTCCGTCGAGACCAGCACCGTGGAGAAAATCCTTGGGGCCATCGCCATTGGCACAGCCGTCTTCAACGTCGTGGGCGGGTTTGTGATCACTGACCGCATGCTGGCACTGTTCAGGAGGAAGGCCGCCGGCGAAGCACGCGCGTGAAGAAGACGGATCCGTTCGGGGTCCCGCGTGTTTTCACAATCGACAACCCGTCGACGAGCGCGAGAGAAGCAGGGAAGACATGGGCGACTGGGTCCATCTGACGACTGACTTCGGGATCATCCTGATCCTGATCGTGGGCATCTC
>CP070823.1:65104-74943 GCA_020344375.1 Gemmatimonadota bacterium
TGGCTGTGAGTACCGGTCAGGATCACGGCGCGGCTCGGGGCACAGATGGCGTTGGTCACGAACGCGTTGTGGAAGAGCATGCCTTCCTGCGCCAGCCGGTCGATCTGGGGCGTCTCGTTGATGCGCGAGCCGTAGGCACTCACGGCGTGCGCGGCGTGATCGTCGGCGAAGACGAACAGGATGTTGGGGCGAGTATCCGCGGCGCCTGGCCGCTCGCCCCGGCCACAGGCGGCGAAGGCGAGCAGGCAGGCTGCGACCACTGCCAACGTCTGATCCAAGAGAAGAGCACGCCTCAGCAAGCTGACCATCCTGCACCCCTTGTCAGTTCTCGCGTACGAGCGGGAATAGCCGCGATTCGGTCCGCCCGTTACGCATGATCTCGGCGATTCGCGCGACGATCTCCGGATGAGTGGCGATGTCGCGCGCTCGGCGGGCCGGCCCAGCAACGTCGGCAGCATCGAGACGCCGTCGACCTCGACCGGCAGCTCGGTGCCAACGAGCTGGGCGAAGGTCGGCAGAGAATCCCATGCAGCATCCTGGAGCAGCTCCGCGCTGGTCTGGAGTTACGGCGTGATCATTGTAGTTTGAAGCTAATCCGATGGCCATAGCCGCAGGTTCCGAGATGACTCGCTATACAGTCCCGGTCCTCAGTCTAGTGACCGTGAGCGCCGTGGGGGTGACACCGGCCCGCGCTCAGCGGCACATATGAAGCCGACCTGAGGCTGGAGCAAGCATGCCTTCGGGGCGGCACAATAGGATGGAGAGATGAACGACCAGCAGTGTGTGGCCATCATCGCCGCGATCCTGATCGCTGGACGACTGGCGTGGGCGGCAGGTGAGACACGACCTCCGTCGGAGAGGCTCATCAGCGACGAGCTGTCAGACGCCATCGATCTCTACAACGCGACGAAGAAGGCCCTCCAGGAGAAGGGCAGCTGAGCTGTCCTCGCCCTCCGGCCTGAGCTCCGGGATCGCGGCCGAGACTTAGGGTTTCACGATCGGTTGACGTCGTCCGGTCAGCTTGCGGACGTGGGAGGTGACCGGCAACGGTGCGAGAGAAGGGGGGCGGCCGAGCTGCGGCGATGCCGTTGGCTGGGTTGGCTGCTGCCCCCGGTGTGCCTCGTGTGCGGGGATCCCCTGGCTCGGTCTGCGGGCCGGGTCTGTGAGCTGTGCTGGAGCCGGGCGCGCCGCCAGCGACCCCCCCTCTGTCTTCGCTGTGGTATCTCTCTACATGACATAGGGATAGCAGCCTCGACTTCGAGCTGCACAGAATGTGCCGACTGGCTTCCCTACTTGCGCGCGGCACAGGCGCCCTACGTCATGATCGGGACGGCAGCGGCGATGGTGCACGCCCTCAAGTACGGCGGTTGGCGCGACCTGGCCGACGAGATGGGAGCCCGTATGGCGGAGCTTCGCTTCGATTCGATCGCGGAAAGGGAGATCGTGGCGGTGCTACCCGTGCCGCTGAGTGATGTCCGGCAGCGGCAGCGCGGTTTCAACCAGGCAGAGCTGCTCGCCAAGTCGGTGGCGCGTCGTCGCGGTTGGCCGCTGCTGACAGGAGTCCTGGTTCGGGGACGCCACACGCGGCGTCAAGCGCGACTGTCACCTCGGGAGCGGTTGTCCAATGTCAGGGGCGCGTTTCGGGTCCTGCCAAGGAGGCGGAAGGAGCTGGATGACACGCACCTGCTGCTGGTCGACGACGTGCTGACGACCGCGGCGACCGCCCAGGACTGCGTGCGGGCGCTCTGTGCGGCGGGGGCACGGGCCGTCAGTGTCCTAACCTTCGCGCGGGCTCGGCGTGAGCTTCCCTCAGCTGAATTGGGGTGAGTTCGAGTCTTTCGGAGGCGCATTGGGTGCCCTAATGTATGGGCATTTGGACGCGAGCTCTCAACATCCAGACGAACCCGGCGATGGAGGTTATTGAGACATGGCCGTGCGAGTGGGGATCAATGGTTTCGGTCGGATCGGGCGGATGGTGGTGCGGGCGGCCCGGACAGATGGTCGGGGCCGGGACATCGACTTCGTGGCGGTGAACGATATCACGGACGCGCCGACGCTGGCGCACCTCTTCCGCTACGACTCGATACATGGGGCTTACCACGGCAGTGTGGAAGTCAAAGAGGACCGCCTGATCATCGACGGCGACGAGATTCGCGTGTTCGCGGAGAGGGATCCCGCGAAGCTGCCATGGAAGGACTTGGAGGTGGACATCGTCTTCGAGTCCACCGGCATCTTCCGTTCGCGCGATGATGCTGGGAAGCACCTGGAGGCTGGCGCGAAGAAGGTGGTGATCACCGCCCCTGCCAAGAAGGAGGACATCTCGATCTGCCTGGGCGTGAACGAGGACAAGTACGAGCCCAAGACCCACCACATCATCTCGAACGCGAGTTGCACGACCAACTGCCTGGCGCCGGTCGTCAAGGTCTTGCTGCAAGAGTTCGGTTTTCGCCGCGGCTTCATGACCACGATTCACAGCTACACCAACGACCAGCGGATTCTGGACCTGCCGCACAAGGACTTGCGGCGAGCACGGGCCGCAGCGGTCTCGATGATCCCAACGACCACGGGCGCGGCCAAGGCCGCTGGTGTCGTGATCCCCGAGGTGAAGGGGAAGCTGGACGGGATCGCCGTGCGCGTGCCCACGCCGAACGTGTCGCTCACCGATCTGGTGGCGGTCCTGGACAAGACACCCAGCGCCGAGGAGGTCAACGCGGCCTTCAGGAAGTACGCGGACGGGAGGATGAAGGGAATCCTCGCCTACAGTGAGGACCCGCTGGTGTCGGTGGATTTCGTTGGGAATCCGGCCAGTTCGATCGTCGACGGGCTCTCGACCAGCGTAATCGATGGAAACTTCGTCAAGGTGCTCGCGTGGTACGACAATGAGTGGGGTTACTCGTGCCGCTGTGTGGATCTGGCCAACTACGTCGCCGCGAGCCTCTAAACGATGGGAGTATCATGCTGAACAAACTCACGGTTCGGGAACTCTCCGACGTGCAGCTTAGGGGCAAGCGGGCCCTGGTGCGGGTGGATTACAACGTACCTCTCGACGAGGACGGTGAGGTCACCGACGACGCCCGTATCCGGGCGACGTTGCCGACGCTGGAATACCTCCGGGGCCGCGGGGCGAAGATCGTGCTGATATCGCACCTGGGCCGACCCAAGGGCGAACCCGTGCCCAAGTACTCTCTGCGCCCGGTGGCAGGGCGCCTGAGCGAGCTGCTGGATGCGGAGGTCAGATTCCAGCCCAGCACGGTCTCTGAAGAGGCGGTCGCGGCCAGCGAGGGGCTGGAGCCTGGCGAGGTTGTGCTGCTGGAGAACACGCGCTACGACGCCCGCGAGACGGCAAACGACCGGGAGTTGGCCCGGGCGCTGGCGAAGCTGGGTGACGTCTACGTGAACGATGCTTTCGGCGCGGCTCACCGTGCGCATGCCTCGACGGCCGGGGTTGCGAAGTTCCTCAAGCCGGCCGTCGCCGGGCTGTTGATGGAGCGGGAGCTGGAGTACCTGGGGGGGTTGCTGCGGGAGCCTCAACGTCCCTACGTGGCGATTCTGGGCGGAGCCAAGGTCAGCGACAAGATCGACTTGATCGAGAACCTGCTGAGCAAGGTGGACCGGCTCTGCGTGGGCGGCGCCATGGCGTGCACGTTCCTGCGGGCGATGGCTCTGGAGACAGGCAAGTCGTTGGTCGAGCAGAACCACGTCGATTTCGCCGCCGGTCTCATCGACAAAGCTGGGGACGCCTTGGTCCTCCCCACAGATGGTGTGGTGGCGCCGGGGCCGGATCGAGGAGACCAGGCTCGCATCGTCAGCCGCAAGGGGATACCTGCCGACCAGATGCTGCTCGACATTGGACCGAGCAGCGCTCGCGCTTTCGCCGATGCCGCGCGCGGCGCCCGGACCGTTCTCTGGAACGGGCCCATGGGAGTGTTCGAGCAGGAGGCGTTTGGGACAGGCACCCGGCTGGTGGCACAGGGGGTCGCGGAGGCGACAGCCGACGGTGCCACCAGCGTGATCGGTGGCGGGGACACCGCGGCTGCCGTCGCCACGTTCGGCCTGACGGAGGCCATGACCCACGTCTCTACGGGCGGTGGGGCCACGCTGGAGTTTCTGGCAGGGAAAGACTTGCCCGGGGTGGTGGCGCTGACGGACCGGGAGGGCGCGTGAGATTGGTCAAACCGTTCTTCGGCGGCAACTGGAAGATGAACCACGGCCCGCGTGCCGCGCGCCGCTTCGTCGAGGAGTTCACGGCCCTCTTCCCGCCCAGCCAGGATCGTACGGTGGTCTTCTTCCCGCCGGCGGTTTCTCTGGCCGAGTTCAGGACGGCAGCAGCCGGTCGTGAGGACTTGTTGGTGGGGCTCCAGGATGTTTACTGGGAGCCCTCAGGTGCCTTCACCGGATCGATATCGGCGCCCTTGGCGAAAGACGCCGGGGCGACGTTCGTGATTGCCGGCCATTCCGAACGCCGCCATGTCTTCGGTGACTCGGACGAAGATGTGGTGCGCAAGGTGGCAGCCATCTCGGCTGCGGGGCTGACACCGGTCCTTTGCGTGGGCGAGCTGCTGGAGGAACGCGATCGCGGGGAAGTGGAGTCAGTGGTGACGCGCCAGGTCGAAATCGGGCTCAGCCAGTTGCAGGCTGAAGAGGCTGAGAGGATCGTCGTGGCCTACGAGCCGGTCTGGGCGATCGGCACCGGGCGCACGGCGAGCGCGGAGGACGCGAACGAGGTCCACGAGCTGATCCGCGGCATGCTGGTGGAGCGAGTGGGCAGCGCAGCCGCCCGGGCGATACCGATCATCTACGGCGGCAGCGTCAAGACAAGCAACATCGAGGAGCTGCTTGCCGCGCCCGAGATCGACGGCGTGCTCGTGGGTGGTGCGAGCCTGAGTCCAAAGGATTTTGCCCAGATCTGCCGGACGGTCTGGCGTTGACAGGTCTCGTGGGGCATCTATACTTCGGCGGTTCTAGAGACCACGAGCGGAGCTCAAGCTCAAGCGTAGAACGGAAGGCCTAGCGGTGTACGGTTTCGTCCTCATGCTGCTCGTCTTGGATGCGCTGTTGCTATGCCTGGTTGTGCTGCTGCAGTCGGGCAAGGGAGGCGGTCTGGCCGCGGAGTTCGGAGGCGCCTCATCGTCGACCGATACGTTCCTCGGCGGCCGGCAGGCGGCGACGCTCCTCACCAAGGCGAGTTGGGTCACAGGCGGGCTGTTCATCGCGCTCGCTCTGCTGCTGGCGATCCTCTCAGCGCGTACCCGGGCACCGGCCTCGGTCCTCGAGGGGCAATTTGCGCCACCGGTGCAGGAGGCGCCGACGCCGTTGCTGGAGCGAGAGCAACAGGCGCCGCCTGAGGGCCTAGAGATGGGTGAGCAGCCCTCCCGTACCGAAGGTGGCGAGGAGGGCCAAACGCCGCCGGGAGGCGGTGAATGATCGGCGTCCTGAGGCGGCCCGGGCAACCGGGCCGTTTTCATGTTAGGGCGAAGGCGGTGGCTCGGGTGGTCTCGGATGGGGCTTGAACTCGGGCTCTGGCGGCAAGTCGAAGAAGTCGAGGAAGCGACCGGTCTCTTGTTGGGTCTCGAGCCAGGCGCTGAATCCCGACTCTTCGACACCACGCGATCTCTTCTGGAGGCGGGCCGCCTGTACGGCGAGCCAGTTGACGTACTCGTTCTTTGGGTTCCCGGCGTGACCACGCACCCACCGCCATTCGATTTGATGACGCCCTGCAGCCTTCACGAGCTCGACCCAGAGTCCCAGGTTCTCGATCGGCCCGCGCCTACGCCGCCAACCGCGCTTCGCCCAGTCGTGTATCCAGCTCGTCATTCCTTGAATGAGGTAATTGCTGTCGGAGGAGAAGACGACCCGGCAGGGCTGTCTGAGGACCCTCAGCCCCTCGACGGCGCTGCGGATGGCCATGCGCTGGTTGGTCGTGTCCGGCTCGCTGACGAAGTAGTCCCGCCGGTACCAGCCACGGCGCTCGTCGAAGCGCTCGATGAGGCCGGCGGCCCCGCCCGGTCGAGGCTCGTCGCTGAACTGGTTGCCCAGACAGGACTCGTCCGCGTGGATCTGGACCAGATGACGGAACCCAGAGGTTCTCATGTCTCCCCAACCTAAGTCAAGCAGGTCAGTGAGGCGACGAGGGCTGCTGGTTCTGGAGGACGGGACCGTGTTTCGGGGGCGCCTGGCGGGGGCCGATGATGAGGCTGCCCTGGGCGAGGTCGTCTTCAACACGAGCCTCGCTGGCTATCAGGAGATTCTTACTGATCCTTCGTATGCCGGTCAGATCGTGACGATGACTGCCCCGCTCATCGGCAACTACGGGGTGACCGCCGCGGACGATGAGGCGGCGCGACCCTGGGTTGCAGGGCTGGTGGTGCGAGAACTGAGCCCCAGCTACAGCAACTGGCGAGCGGAGACGGATCTGGTCGACTACCTGACGCGTCATGGTATCTGCTGCATAGAGGGCGTAGACACGCGCAAGCTTACCCGCCATATCCGCTCAGAGGGCGCGATGCGCGCGGCGATCGCGCGCGAGGAGTTGGGGGTCGATGAGATCCTCCGACGTGTCCTCGAGCACCCACCGATGACTGGGCTCGACCTGACCCAGGTCGTGACCACCGACGAGCCCTACTTCGTCTCCGCCGTGGGCGCTTCACAGTTCCGCGTGGCCGTGTACGATTACGGCGTCAAGCGGCGCAGTCTGCGGCTGCTGGCTCGGCGCGGCTGTGAGCTCAGTGTATATCCCTCGACGACGCCGGCGGAGCAGGTCCTCGCCGCGGGGCCGCACGGAGTATTCCTCTCAAACGGGCCTGGCGACCCGGGCGCGGTGCCGGGCGTGGAAGCGCTGATCGAAGCTCTGGCGGCGACAGAGATTCCAGTTTTCGGCATCTGCCTGGGTCATCAGCTCGTCGCCCGGGGCTTCGGCGCTGAAACCTTCAAACTGCTCTACGGGCATCGGGGCGGGAATCACCCGGTACACAACCTGGCAACCCGGCGGGTGGAGATTACGTCCCAGAATCACGGTTTCGCGGTGTGCGCCGAGGCCGGGGGCGTCCCCGGGGCCCCGGATCTCCTGGCCACGCATATCAACCTCAATGACGGCACGCTCGAAGGTGTGCGTCACCGGGAGCTTCCGATCCTGGCGGTCCAGTACCATCCCGAGTCGGCGCCGGGGCCCCACGACAGCCGCTACCTGTTCGACGACTTCGTGGCCCTGATGAAAAAAGCCCGGCGGCCGACTTGACTTAGTCGTTCTAATACTTTAACTTAGGCGCCCATCTCCTCCCCGTTTTCGATGTCCCTTAACGGCACGTCGAAATGTTCGTCCTCAGGTAAATGGAAGCTCGTAAGAGAGGTCCCCGAGGCTGGTGGGTAGTCCTGGTGGTTGCCGGAGTCGTGCTCCTGTTCGGCACCGGGTTGCTGCTGGTGGTCTACACGGCCGCTCCGGGCGACGGCGCGGGCGTGTTGGGACGCGATCGTATCGCCGTGCTACCGCTTCGGGGGCTGATCACCGAGTCCCACCGGGTGCTCAGTGACTTGCGGGTCTACCGCGACGACAGCTCGGTTAAGGGGTTCGTTCTCTGGATCGATTCGCCGGGCGGAGAGGTCGCGCCGGCACAGACCATCTATCGCCGGCTCTCCCAAATGCGGGAGGAGGGATACCCGGTGGTAGCGGTCATCGGGGCGGTCGGCGCTTCCGGCGCCTACTATGCAGCGCTCGGAGCCGACAGCATCCTGGCGATGCCGGGCTCGCTGGTCGGCTCGATCGGCGTGTTGATGGAGTTCCCGAACGCGGAGGAGCTCCTGAGGAAGGTGGGACTGCGCTTCGAGGTGATTAAGAGCGCTGAGCACAAGGACCTCGGCTCTCCCTATCGGGAACTGACCGAGACCGAGCGGGCACTTCTCCAGGAGGTGGTTGACGACGTTTATGGGCAGTTTCTCGAGGTGATCGCGGAGGAGCGCGGTATCTCGCACGACTCCGTGCTCACCATCGCGGATGGCCGTTTATTCTCAGGCCGACGCGCCATTGAGTACGGCCTGGTGGACGCGGAAGGTGATCTGGTCGATGCCATCGCACTGGCGGGGAACATGGCGGGCCTTGGGCCGGAGCCGCGAACTGTCATACGTGAGGAACGCCGTGTGACGTGGCTCGACCTTCTGACTTCGGTAGCCCGTTGGGCATCGGGCTGGGGCGGTGCCGCGGCGCCCCTGAGCGATGTCTGGTCTGAGGGCGCACTCGACCGGGGGCCGCGGCTGATGTATCTACTCCGCTACCGCTGAGCGGGCGAGTGTAGCGGACTACGTAGCTGCTGGTTCGTTTCGGGCGTTCTAGGTCTATCGATTGCTGGAGGAAGGGATGACCAAAGCCGATCTGGTCGAACAGGTCGCGCAGGCGATCGGGCCCGGCATCACGAAGAAGGACTGTGCTGCCGTGGTGGATGGTTTCCTGAATGCCATCCGGCAAGCGCTCTCGGATGGGCATCACATCGAGATCCGGGGGTTTGGCACCTTCAAGGTGCGCAACAGGAGATCGCGGGTCGCAAGGAACCCACGGACGGGTGATCCGGTTCGGGTAGAGGCGCGCGCGGTACCGGTTTTCAAGCCGTCCAAGAACTTCCGGGCACAGGTTGCCGGAGAGGTGGGCGCTCAAGTCCAGAGCGCTCGGGGCTGAGCGCCTCTGTTGTTGTGCCCCCGCCGGACCTGCAGCGGCCGCCGGGTCGTTTGGCAGAAAGGTGCTGACGGATGACGAGAGAAGCGCTGGTTTCCCTGTCACCAGGAGAAGTCGTCGATCTGGCGAAGCGTTATTTCACCGACGCGAGCTCGGGCTACTCCGGCTCGCTGATCGAGGAGGGTGAGGGCTACGCCCGCTTTCAGACGTTCCGCGGCCACCTGGCGATCTTCGCTACGCGGGATGCCGCACAGACGCGGGTTCGTTGCTCGACGCTTCGCTACCATCCTTCCATAGGGGAGTTTCTACTCCAACTCGAAAGCACGCGCTGGGAGTCGTGAGCAGGACGCGGCACCAGCCGCTCCTTGCAGAGTGCCGTAGCTGCACCTACGATCCGGCGTCTTCGAGAGGTGTGAAATCGTCGTGTTGCGTGTGAAGTGTCTCTTCTTCGCGGCCTACCGTGAGATCCTCGGGACCGAGGAGCTTGAGTTCGGGTTGCCGCGGGGTTCCAGGCTCGCCGAGCTCGTGGAACTCGTGCGGTCACAGCCAGGCGCGGAGGCTCTACCTGCCTCGCTGGCCGTGGCAGTGAATCACGAGTACGCGCTTGCTGACACCGAGCTCGCAGACGGTGACGAGGTTGCTTTCATACCGCCGGTGGCCGGAGGCTGAATGTACTGTCTGATCACGGCAGAACCGATCGACGCCCTGGAAATCATGCGGCGCGTTCGTAGCGATGCCGACGGCGCGGTCGTCCTCTTCGCCGGCGTGGTACGAGACCACGACGCGGGCCGCCCGGTGGCAGGCCTGAGGTACGAAGCCTACGAGGCGATGGCCGCCCGGAAGCTCACCGACATCTGCCAGACTGCGTTGTCGCAGTTTGAGGTGAGCGACATCGCCGTGGCCCACCGGGTCGGAGACCTCGCTGTCGGTGAGATCACCGTTGCCATCGCCGTTGCCGCACCGCACCGCGATGCGGCGTACCAGGCTTCGCGAGAGGTGATTGGGCGCCTGAAGCGCGAGGTTCCCATCTGGAAGCTTGAGCGCTACGCCGACGGAGAGGAGGCGTGGTTGGAAGGAACCGTCATACACCCCTCTGAGCGCAGCTGATCCTCGGTACCTTAAGCGCTCGAGAGACCTCGGATCTCTTGCCTTGCCCTAGCCGGGGCTGTACGTTGCACAG
>CP070823.1:75043-83453 GCA_020344375.1 Gemmatimonadota bacterium
GGTAGCTACGGCGGCTTCCTCACCCTGATGGCGATGTTCACCAAGCCGGGGACGTTCGCCGCCGGCGCCGCACTGCGGCCGGTGACGGACTGGGCGTATTACAGGCATGGCTACACTTCGGAGATCCTCGGCCTGCCGCAGGATGATGCGGAAGCCTACCGACGCAGCTCGCCTATCTATCACGCGGAGGGGCTCGAAGGCGCGTTGCTGATCGCCCACGGGATGATCGACCAGAACGTCCACTTCCAGGACACCGTGCGGCTGGTCGAGCGGCTGATCGAGTTGGGCAAGGACAACTGGGAAGTTGCCATCTATCCGAAGGAGGACCACGAATTCAAGCACGCGTGGTCCTGGACAGACGAGTACAACCGTGTCCTCAGGTTATTTGAGGAGAATCTCGACTAGGCTGGTCGCGACCGCCCCGGTGACCCCTACTGTTCAGGCATCACGCCACCGACTACTCGCTTGAGCCGCTCGCCGACCGGGATTGCAGCGCCCTCGTCCCAGCCGTTGATCAGGGCCAGAGTGGTGGTTGGGACGGTTGATGGGTGTCGCTCTGCGAACTCCTCCAGCGTCATGGCGCGATCGAGCCTGAGTACCTCGATGCGGCGCGGCTGGACACTGAGCGCGGCCGGGTCAGTCAGCCGGTCGAAGCTGGCGAGCGAGCGTTGGAAAACGGCGTCGTACGTTCCCATACGGTCTGCAATCGTGTAGCCGAGTATTTGGTAGACTCGCCCCTCGTGGCCTAGGAACACGACCAGGCCACGTAGCTCGCTGCCGTTCTGAGTGGTTGCCCCGAAGTAGGCCCAGCGAGCGGGTAAGCCGTTGACGCTTTGGCTTGAAGTGGATCCTGCGCGAATGCCCGACTGGGACAGGAAGCTTCGCGCGGCAGCGTCAACTGAGGAGCTTTCGGCGAGGGTGAGCTGGATGATCGCGTCCTCCTGTGGGCTGAGCCCGGCCACCGCGTGAGGCATGTTCTGCATCTGCCAGTCCGTCGGGAATTCGAATTGGAATTCCAGGTCGGGGTGCAGGAAGGTCGCGCCGCGGAAGAACCCCTGTCGCGGGTTCTCACCGAAGACGATGCCATCGATCCGCTGCAGATAGCGATCCCGCCCGACCGTGCCGGCGGAAGGGCCGCCGGCCTCGGCGATCGCTCGCTCCATGCGCTCGCGTCGCTCACCCGGGTCCGGATGTGTGGACAGCCAGCTGGGGAGGCCACTTCCCCCAGCCGCCTCGCCGACTTGGCCGAGCATGGTGAAGACGTCCACCATCTCTCGAAGGTCGTAGCTTCCACGAGACATGTAACGCAGGCCGAGATCGTCGGCCTGGCGCTCATCGTCGCGGCTGAACTTGAGGAACATCAGGTTGAGGCCGAGGTTCAAGAAGTCGCTGTACTGAGCGATCTCCGGCACGAAGACAGCACCTACGCCAACGCCGAGCTGCGCGACCTGAGCGCGGCTCAGCTGCTCAGCTGAGTGCCGGGCGGTAACGTGCCCGATCTCGTGCCCGACCACGGCAGCCAACTCCGCCTCGGAGTTGAAGTGCCCGAGGATGCCCCGGGTCACATAGATGAAGCCGCCTGGCAAGGCGAAGGCATTGACGACAGGGTCGTCCACGACCTTGAAGCTCCATGGTAGGCCGGGCCGCTCCGACTTGGCGGCCAACTCCTGACCGATCTGGTCAACATAGGCCTGCAGGTCAGGATCGTCGTAGAGGCCGATGACAGCCTCGACCTGCTTGGCGCCCTCACGCCCCATCTCGATCTCTTGGCGCTCGCTGATCAGGATCAGCTGCCGCTCTCCGGTGGCCGGGTTCACCGGACAACTGGCAACGCTCAAGGCGAGCAGGGCGACGGCCGGTAACGGTCGGAGTGTTCTCATCGAGCGTCTCATAAGTCCGAGCCTTCTGCTGTCTGCGGTTGATACGTCCTACTTGAATCGGTGCTGTACTGCTCGCACATGGCGGTCTCGATCAACAGGTCTCCAGGGTCTCTAACCATGTAGCGAAGCGGCGAGCCGGTGGGCCGGAACTTGTAGATCGGTGCGCCGCCTCCGCAACCGAGCAGTAGAACCGAGACTATTGCAACGAATGACTGACCGTGCACTACCCCTCTCATAGGCGGTATGCCGAGACCTTGAGGCACTCATGGGTCTGCCTTAGGTTGCATGGCGGCGCCGGTTGGGCCGCGGCGCCCTGCCATCGCTGAAACCTCGGAATGGCAAGCCCGCGTCTATAATACTGGAAGGCAGGCGGTCACGGGAGTCGCGGGTAGGCCGGACCGGCTGCTGCGAGGTCTGCGAGCCAGGATGCAAGAAGGCGAGAAGAAGTACAAGGAAGGCATAGCGTACGGGCTCTGGGCAGGCTGGCTGTTCGGGTTCGGCGGCCTGCATCGCCTCTATCTGGGGAAGTACGGGACCGGCTTCCTCTGGCTGTTCAGCTGGGGTTTCTTCGGGATCGGCCAACTCTACGACCTGATCACGATGCGCCGGCAGGTTGAGGAAGCGAACCTCTTGGAAGAGGCGCGGGCGTTGCGTGCGTTGCGCAAGAGTCAGCCGCAGCGAAGCCAACAGCAGATCCTGCTCGATGCCGCCATGCGTGAGGGCGGCAAGCTCACCGTCACCCAGGCGGCCATGATCACCGGCTTCTCGTTCCAGGAAGCGGAGCAGCTCCTGCGTGAGATGGTGATGAGCGGCTACGTGGACGTTGGTAACGAGCCCGAGAGCGGCGTGGTGGTCTACTACTTCCCTGAGCTGCAAGGGCGCCCGCGACTGAAGCCTGACGGGACCTAGCGACAGAGAGGCCGGATCGCCGAGCCGGCCTCTCTCCGATTCTAGCCTCTGCAGTCTTACTACCCGTTACCGACCGAGCAAGGTCTCCATCTCGATGACCGCGTCCTGCTCGTCCTTCAGTACGTGGCTGAGCTCGTGCCAGAACGTGCAGTCGTCATTGTGATTCACTCGCGGCGCCCCAGCACCGCGGTGAGTTCGAGCACCTCTCCGTCACGTCTGACCTTGATCACGACGGTGTCACCGGGGGCATGCTCGCGTAGCGCATAGGTGTAGTCGTAGATGTTAAGGACTTGCTTCCCGGCAAACTCGACGACTATGTCGCCGGCCTGTATCCCCGCACGCTCAGCCGGACTGCCCGCTCGCACGCCTGATAGCCTCAGGCCGCCGCCCTCGACCTCGCTGAAGTCGGGGATCGTGCCGAGATAGGGGCCGTAACCGCCGCCACGGACCTGCGGCCGCTCCTGCTCGATCAGCTGAAGCCGGCCAGGCCGATCCCCCAGCGTCTCGACTAGCGCGATCGTGAAGTCGACGACTTCCGCCAGGCCGTCAGCGTTGATCAGCTGCCAGTCGTCTTCCGGCCGGTGGTACTCGGAGTGCGTACCTGTGAACAGGTGCAGGACCGGGATCTTGCGTGCGTAGAACGAAGTCTGGTCGCTTGGCCCGTACCCATCTCCTATGTAGCTGAGCGCCAGCGGGCTCCGGGCATCCAGGGAATCAAGCAATGTCGGGAATTCCTCAGCCGTCTCGGTGCCGAAGATCTGAAGCTTCCCCTCCCGTAAGCGGCCGACCATGTCGAAGTTGACCATGGCGACGACCTTCTCCAGCGGGAACGGCGGGTTGCTGACGAAGTGGTCGGAGCCGAGCAGGCCCATCTCTTCGGCCGAGAACGCCACGAAGACCAGACTGCGGGCCGGCCGCCGGCTCATGTCGGCCGCGAAGTACTTCGCCAGCCCGAGCAGCGCCGAGGTCCCTGAGGCGTTGTCGTCAGCGCCGTTGTGCACGGCCTCGCTGTCGGGTGCCAGGGAACCCGGCCCACCCAGGCCGAGATGATCGTAGTGGGCACCGACCACGATCACCTCATCGGCCCGCTCCGGATCGCGGCCAGCGAGCCGCCCGACGACGTTATAGGCCTTGACACGGAGCGGCTCGACCTTCGCATCGAGCCCAACGCTGAGTTCGTCGTGGCTGAGCCAGCTGAGAATGTCCTCGCTCTCGAGGATTTGGATCGCCGGGATTCCCAGGGCATGGGGCGGATCCCCGCGCTGCGGGACACGGATGCGCGGAACGGTGATGAGTACGGCTTCGGCGCCTTGCTCGCGCGCGATCGTCGCCTTGCGGCGCGGCGAGGGATCGACGTCCGACCGGTGGGGGTCGAAGTCCTCCGGGGCACCTCCCCGCAACACAGCGATTCGGACCGCTTCGCGGTGCGAGGCGAACTCGTCGTAGTCCTGAGCGCTCAGCCCATAGCCCGCGTGGACAGCGGCGCCCCTGAGGGAGCCGCCGCTCGAGAAGTTGAAGGGGAGCCACTCCTCGTAGAGTTTCAGCTCTCTGACACCCCGTGCCGACTGGAGCACCAGGCGGCTGTCGGGCGCGATGGAGATCGTGGTTGTGATCTCGAAGGATTGCAGGTACCCCCCCGTGCCCAACGGCTCGAGGCCGTATGCCTGCAGGTGCCGGGCGATGTAGGCCGCAGCGCTGTCGGCGCCGGGCTCGCCCGCCTCGCGCCCCGCGAGTTCGTCACTCGCCAGGTAGCGGACATGGGCCAGTAGCGTGTCGGGGCCCACGGACTGGGCGATCGCCAGAGTGGGTGCCATGAAGACACACATCGCCGCCAGGGAGCACGGAAACGCCACCGGGCAGCGGAAAGTCGGCTTTCGGTTGCGCGTCGGGTGCGCAAACGCTTCGTTTGAAGTTCGCATAATGCGCACGAACATAGAGGGGGATACCCTGGAATTCAACGACTCAACTGGCAAAACGAAGCAGGGCACGCCGCAGGCACGTCAGTACACCGTCGCTGGCCCTGCGGGACCCCTGTTCGTGGTCGAGGTGGGGGACGGCCCGGCGGTTGTCGTGCTCCACGGCGGCCCCGGCGCCCATCACGACTACTTGCTCCCGGCGTTCTCCAGCCTTGCGGACGAGTACGGACTTCGCTTCTACGATCAGCGTGGCGGTGGCCGTTCGCGCATCCCACGGCCGTACGAGATCACCTGGCGTGATCATGTGGCCGATTTGGAGCTGTTGCGGAACACCTGGGAGCTGGAGCGGCTGGTGTTGATCGGCTACTCCTGGGGCGGGCTGCTGGCGCTGCTCTACGCCACAGAGCACCCCGAGAGGGCCGAGGCGCTCGTTCTGCTGGCTCCTGCAGCCGGCTGGGGCGACTATCAGCGCCGCTTCAAGGAGGAACTGGAGCGGCGGTCGCGGTCCGAAGCGGTCGTGCGGTTGCGGGCGGAGCTGGAGGCCTCGGGGCTCCAAGAGCGGGACGCGGCTGCGTACCGTCGGCGCCGGTTCGACCTGAGCGTGGCCGGCTATTACCGGGATACCCGCGCCGCGCTGGACTCGGCTCCCTTCGTGGTGCAGACGCAAGCGCAGCAGGCGACGTGGGCGAGTCTGAGGGGACACGGTCGGGACTTGCGACGCAGGCTCAGGGCGTTGACGGCGCCGACGCTCGTCCTGCACGGGCGCTACGATCCCATGCCGCTGGAGTGGCCGGAGGAGTTGGCTCGGGTCATGCCGACGGCGTGCCTCGTGGTACTTGAGAACAGCGGGCATGTGCCCTATGTGGAGGAGGCTGAGCGGACCTTCGTCGAGATCCGCCGATTCCTACGGGAGCATCTTGCGGGGTGAGCCGTTCATAGCGCAGGGGCGGCGAAACGCGATGTGGATTTCGAGGAACGAGATGGGGTAGCTGTCCAGCCCGGAGGGCGCTGGCTGAAGACGGTCGTCGCGGGAAACCCGGGACCGCTGACCCTGGATGGCACGCGGACGTACCTCCTCGGGGGTGACCCGTGCGTTGTCGTCGACCCCGGGCCGGACCTGGCGGACCATCTGGACGCCCTTGAGGTCGGGCTGGGTGCTGCCGAGTTAGGCGCCATCTGCATCACCCACCACCACGCCGACCATGCCGCAGGTGCCGCCGAGCTCGCTCTGCGGTCGGGGGCGTTGTTGGCCGCTCTGCCGGAGTCGGCGGAGCTGGCGGGGCTGGAACCGCCCGAGATCCCGTTGTCGCCGGGAGCGAGCGTGGTCTTTGGTGGAGGCCACTTGGACGTCATTCCGGCGCCGGGCCATTGTCCCGATCACGTGTGCTTCCATTGGCCTGAAGCAGGAGCCCTGTTCACAGGCGACACGATCCTGGGCGAGGGTTCGTCGCTGATCGCGCCACCAGATGGCGACGTGGCTGCCTACCTGTCCACGCTGGAGCGACTGGCCCAGCTCGAGCTGACCGTCATCTACCCCGGCCACGGCCCGCTGATCGACGAGCCCGCCGAGAAGATCGACGAGTACATCAAGCATCGCTTGCTGCGCGAGATGCAGGTGCTCGAAGCGCTCACCGCTGGTGCCGATACACCGGCCCAGATCCGGGCACGCGTCTATCCTGACCTCGACGCGCGACTCCTCAGCGCTGCGGAGGGGTCGGTACTGGCCCACCTGACCAAGTTGATGAGCGAGGGACGGGTCAGAACGGCGGACGATCGTTACCTGCCAGTGGGTTGATGGTGAGCCCGGCCGGACTCCCGCAACTCTGTAATCTTCACCAGAAGCGCTGAAGGTCTTCAGCGCGACGCAGCTGACGGTCACGTCACCTGCCGCTGGTGCCTCGACACGGTCGCTCAGGGCTGTTAGACTTGGCGGCCGTGCTGGAGAGCGTGGTGTCGAGTGCGGAACGCCGTGCGATTTGGTAACCGATATCTATGCCGCGCTGCCTGCCGTAATTGGGAAGCTTGAGCTTGAGTACGAGGGCGAGTTGCATGGCAGTGAGAAGATCGCCCGCGACCTGATCTCGCGGGCGGCAGGTGCGACCTCTGACGAGTACTTCCTTGAGCAGGACGCGGCACCTATCATGCAGTATTTCACAACGGTGGTGTGCTACAGAGTCGCCAAGCGGAGTATCAACCACAGCGACTCTGGCAGCTACACACGCAGGCGCGAGCGGCCGCGGCCATCACTTGGCCACGGCCTACGGGGCACCAGTTGGCCACACGAGATCTGACCTTTCACCAGCGTCACCTCACCACGGGGCGTCACCTCTATCCGGGGCTCGTCTTTGCAAGGCTTGTCCACGCATTCGAGGAATACGTTGCGGGTTTCCTGGGGCGCTTTCCCCTTATCTCAGTCGCAACGGAATTCTTCGTGCTCTTCCACCTGGCACTGCTGCTCCTGCTGGCGGCGTTGATACCTTCGGTGGCGCACGGCCGCCGCTGGGCGCTGCGGTTGGCCAAGCTGTGGGCGATCGTCGAGATCCTCAACGGCGCCAGCCACATGATGATCGCGCTGATCGAGTGGGGTTACTACCCGGGTGTGTGGACGGCACCGCTTCTACTCATCTTCGGCGCCGCCCTGGGTCGGAGTCTTCGCATCTGAAAACTGTCTGAGATTGTGGTCGAGATGCCGACAGCGCGGACCACGTCGAGAGGTGTTCGCTCAGCCGTGTTCTGCGAGTCGTGCAAGCACGCGACGGTTCGCTGCCGGGAAAGCGTAGTGGTCCAGCTCGTTCGGTCGGACCCAAGCGAATTCCTGACACCCGAGTGGCTTCGGCGTGCCGGCGAGGTAGCGGCAGTGGAAGGCGTGCAGCGTGATCTCGAAGTGGCTGTACGCGTGATCGACGGTCGCGATCTTCTCATCGGGCTCGACTTCGATATCCAGTTCTTCTCCAACCTCGCGGGCCAGAGCCGCTTTGAGCGACTCGCCCGGTTCGGCCTTGCCGCCCGGGAGTTCCCACAGGCCGCCTAACAGCCCCTCGGGCCGCCGCTTGGCAATCAGAATCTGGCCGTCTCGCCAGACGACACCGACGGCGATGTCGTGGTGGGGTCGCTTCCTGGGGGGCCGCCGTCCGGGACGCTGGTCTGTCGTCCCGCGAGCACGTGCCAGGCAGAGGCTCTCCAGGGGACACGCCGGGCAGCGGGGCGAGCGTGGCGTGCAGACGCTGGAGCCCAAGTCCATCAGTGCCTGGTTGACATCACCGGGACGCTCCGCGACGAGGGGTCGGCCCAACTCGCGCAGGGTGTCCGTGTGCGGTTTGGGCAGATCGCAGAGTCGGCTGAGGACACGCCGGACGTTGCCGTCCACCGCCAGGGCCGGTTGGCCGAAAGCGATGCTTGAGACAGCGGCGGCGATGTAGGGACCTACTCCGGGAAGGGCCCGCAGACTTCGCTCGTCGGCGGGCAGCTCTCCCCCATGTCGTTCCACGATGACGTGAGCTGCCGCATGCAGGTTGCGGGCGCGCGCGTAGTAGCCCAGCCCCTCCCAGAGCTTGAGCACCTCGTCCAGATCGGCGGCTGCCAGGGCGCGGACGCCCGGGAAACGTTCGAGGAAGCGCAGGTAGTGGGGGATGACTATCTCCACTTGCGTCTGGACCAGCATCACCTCCGCGATCCAGACGCCGTAGGGATCGGGGCCGGTCCCTC
>CP070823.1:83553-91551 GCA_020344375.1 Gemmatimonadota bacterium
CCGAACCACCTCTTCCAGCTGCTGGCGCTCATCGCCATGGAGCCGCCGATCTCCTTTGAGGCGGACGCGGTGCGCAACGAGAAGGGCAAGATCCTGAGCGCGATCAAGCCGATCGAGCCCAATGAGGTGCTCAACCTGACGGTGCGGGGACAGTATGGCGACGGGGTGATGCCGGATGGCGAGAAGGTCCCGGGGTATCGCTCGGAACCGAACGTGCCCGGCAACGCCACCACCGAGACATACGCCGCGCTCAAGCTGATGATCGACAACTGGCGCTGGGCCGATGTGCCCTTCTACCTGCGCACCGGCAAGCGGCTACCCGCTCGCTACACCGAGATCGCCATCCAGTTCAAGCGGGCACCCTTCATCATGTTCCGACAGACGCCCGTGGAACACCTGGAGCCGAACCAGCTTGTCCTGCGTATCCAGCCGAACGAGGGTATCGCGCTCTCGTTTAGCGCCAAGATCCCGGGGCAGGCGGTCCGCATCGGCGATGTCGACATGGACTTCTGCAACGCAGACTACTTCGACACTACACCGACGACCGGGTACGAGACGCTCCTCTACGACTGCATGAATGGCGACGCCAGCCTCTTCCAGCGCGGCGACAACGCGGAAGCCGCCTGGAGCGTGGTGGCGCCCATTCTGGATGTCTGGGGTGCTCTGCCACCCCGCAACTTCCCCAACTACCGCGGCGGCAGCTGGGGGCCCGAGGAAGCCAACGAGCTGTTGGAGCGGGATGGGCGACGCTGGAGAAGGCTGTGATGAAAGTCCTTGCCGGCGATATCGGCGGCACCAACGCCCGGCTTGCGGTCTACGAGGTCGAGCTGGCGCACCACGGGGAGCTGGCCGCGGAGACGTTTCCCAGCCGGCAGTATTCGAGTCTCGCGGACATTGTAGCGGGCTTCATGAAGGCACACGGCCTTGAGTGCCAGCGAGCCTGCTTTGGTGTCCCGGGTCCCGTGGTGGGTGGGCGCGCGCAGACGACGAACCTGCCATGGCTGGTCGACGCCTCCAAGCTGGCGACGGCCGCCGGTGTGGAAGCCGTAGCGCTCATCAATGACCTCCAAGCCCAGGCCTTCGGTATCGCTGCCCTCGCTCACGAGGACTTCGTGGTCCTCAATCCGGGCAGCTCAGCGGCCGCTGGCAACAGCGCTCTCATCAGCGCAGGCACCGGCCTCGGTCAGGCGGGGCTCTATTGGGACGGTCGTGCGCACCACCCGTTCGCCTGCGAGGGCGGTCACGCCAGCTTTGCGCCGCGCGGCGAGCTCCAGATCGCGCTCCTTGAGTATCTGGCGAGGCGCTACGGGCACGTCAGTTGGGAACGACTGGTTTCCGGGCCCGGGCTCGCCAACATATACGACTTTCTTCTCGAGTACCGCGGTTCCGAAAGTCCCGTTTGGTTCGCAGAGGAAACGCAGGCCACGGGAGACGCGGCCCCGGTGATAACGAGGGCGGCCTTAGAAGGGCGGTCCGAGCTCTGCGTCGAGACCCTCGACCTGTTTGTGGAGTTCTTCGGTGCTGAGGCTGGCAACCTTGCACTCAAGATCATGGCGACGGGCGGGCTTTATGTGGGCGGCGGCATCGCGCCCCGCATCGTTGACTGGCTCAAGCGGGGACTCTTCATGGAGGCGTTCGTCGCCAAGGGCCGTATGCGATCGTTGCTCGAGGCGATTCCGGTGCGGGTGATCATCAACAAGAGTACAGCGCTTCTGGGCGCCGCACGCTATGCAGTGACTCTCGGGGCCGAATCATAGACAGCGGTGATGCGCAGCTCGTTGCCGCCGGGTATGTGCTCTACGAGCCGAGCACTCTGCTCGGGTTCAGCGCTGGTCTCGCAATCGGCAGCCACGAGGAGGTCAGGCTTTACGGGCGTTTCATGGCCTCCGGGAGATCGTGACTGACATGGGTGAGGCCCGGCACCGACTGCGCGTCTTCAACGATATAGAGCAACTTGCCCGCGGCGCTGCAGAGGAGTTCGTTCGCCGGACCGCCGCAGGGCGGGCCGACAGCCGCCCGTTCGCTGTCGCCCTCTCGGGCGGCTCGACACCGAGGCGTATGTTCGAACTGCTCGCCGGGGAGCCGTACCGCGACCAGGTGCCCTGGCGGCAGGTCCACTTCTTCTGGGGCGATGAGCGCACCGTGTCACCGGATCACCCCGAGAGCAACTTCCGTGCTGCTAACCGAGCGTTGCTGTCTCGGCTCGACCTGCCGCCGGACAACCTTCACCGCATCCAGGCGGAGCTGGAGGATCCGGGGGTGGCGGCGGCCCGGTACGAGCACGAAATGCGCCGCTTCTTCGGCCTGGCCGCAGGAGAGATCCCGCGTTTCGATCTGGTCTTCTTGGGGATGGGAGCGGACGGCCACACAGCGTCGCTGTTTCCGGGTGCGGACGCCCTGCGCGAGGAGCGGCGCCTGGCCGTCGCCACCTGGGTGCCCAAGCTGAGCGCGCACCGGGTGAGCTTGACTTGCCCCGTCTTCAATAACGCTGCATGTATAGTGTTCCTGGTTAGTGGTGCGGAGAAGGGCAAGACCTTACGGCAGGTGCTGGAGGGGAGCGACGAGCCGCACCGTTACCCGGCCCAGCTCATCCGACCTCGGGACGGAGAGCTGCTCTGGTACGTCGATGAGGCGGCAGCCCGGAGGCTGCAGCATCTCGGCGGCAAGGGCTGACGTGACAGACGAATAGAGATCAAGGAGGGAGGTAGAAGCTATGGCCGTGGAGACTGTCGGTAATCTGGCGCAGATCGAGGATCTGCTGGGCGAGGAAGCGTCAAGCCTGCTCAGCCATACCTGCAAGGGGATCCCGAAGGAGATGCTACACCTTCCAGGATCCGACTTCGTCGATCGTGTGCTGGCGGGCTCCGACCGCAAGCCGCAGGTTCTGGTGAACCTCGAGCGGATCTTCAACACGGGCCGGCTCGCTGGGACCGGCTACCTGTCAATCCTGCCTGTGGATCAGGGGATCGAGCACTCGGGTGCAGCGTCCTTCGCGCCCAATCCGATCTATTTCGATCCAGAGAAGATCGTCGAACTGGCCATCGAGGGCGGCTGCAACGCCGTCGCGTCGACGCTGGGCGTGCTGGGAGCCGTCTCGCGCAAGTACGCACACAGGATCCCGTTCCTCGTTAAGATCAACCACAACGAGCTGCTGACATATCCGAATAAGTACGAGCAGGTGCTCTTCGCGAACGTCGAGCAGGCGTGGGACCTGGGCGCGGCCGCGGTGGGCGCGACCATCTACTGGGGTTCCGACCACTCAAGCGACGAACTGATCGAGATCTCGGAGGCCTTTGCCGCCGCCCACGAGATGGGTATGGCTGCGTTCCTGTGGTGCTACTTGCGGAATCCCGCCTTCAAGAAAGACGGTGTGGATCATCATACGGCGGCTGATCTCACGGGGCAGGCCAATCACCTTGGAGTGACCATCGAGGCGGACATCGTCAAGCAGAAGTTGCCGACCCATGCCGACGGCTACAACGCGCTCAACTTCGGCAAGACCCACAAGCTGGTCTACGAGAAGCTGACCACCGACAACCCGGTGGACCTCGTCCGCTGGCAGGTGGCCAACTGCTACATGGGACGGGTCGGCCTCATCAATTCAGGCGGCCCCTCCACCGGCAAGGGCGATACGGCCGAGGCCGTGCGTACGGCGGTCATCAACAAGCGTGGCGGCGGCATGGGGCTGATCTCGGGTCGCAAGACGTTCCAGCGCCCCATGAAAGAGGGCGTCGAGCTCTTCCACGCGATCCAGGATGTCTACCTGAACAAGGACATCACGGTCGCCTGAGATCTGCGGCAGGTGTATCAGCGGCGCCACCGAGCCTTCTGCTACGGTGACCGGGAGACAAGACGATGACCACGAAGCACGTAGCTGCTGCGCTCTGTGTGCTTCTGCTCCTATCAGTCTCACGTTGTATGGGCCCTTCCTGCCGGCCGCGGTCCTTCGCCGAGCTACTGAACATGGAGATGTTCCCTGAGCAGGTCACAGAGGCGTGGCAACTCGACGGGAGTCCGACGTCTGCTTTCGCTCCAAGGGGCTACATCCACGCCGTCTATGATCGCAAGGATCGATACTGCAACTTCAAAGTGTGGATCATTGACAAATGTGGCGCGAAGGGTGCTGAGGATTGGCTGGACAGGCTGCTTGAAGGGGGGCATACGCCGAGCTCGATAGCGCCGTTCCCGCCGGGCTATGCGGAGGACACGGCATACTACGCTGCGTTCGCGCCGGCTCCGGTTACCGTCAAGAACAGGCCGCTCTATGAGAGAGTCGACGAGATCGACGAGGGGTTGATTCAGTACGCCGTCTACTTCGCCTACGGGAGGTTCGTCGTCGGAGGAGAGAACATACTCTGTCAGATAGACGGCGTCGAACGCGCCCGTAGAGAGTTCTTACCCATCCTAGACAATCTGGATCTCTCAGAGTAGGCAGAACGACCATTCTGGTGTCCAGGCGACAGGCGGCGCGGCGCGCGTGTTTGCTGGGAAGTTGCTGCACGCAGGGCGGGATGTTTGTTGCGCCTCGCTAACACAGACGGCATATTCACAAGCGGCGGGACCACCCCTCCAGCTCCAGACGTCTCTGCTATCCTTGAAGGGGCGAGCGACACGGCATGACGCCCAATCTGCCCGACCCTGTAGATCAGCTTAAGGCCAGCCTCGCCGATCGCTATGCTATCGAGCGAGAGATCGGGCGGGGAGGGATGGCAACGGTCTATCTGGCCCGGGACCTCAAACATGAGCGTTGGGTAGCGCTAAAGGTCCTCCGTCCTGAGTTGTCCACCGCCCTCGGAGCTCAGCGCTTCCTGCGCGAGGTGAAGATCGCCGCGCAGCTGCAGCATCCACATGTCGTGCCGATCTTCGATTCTGGCGAAGCGGGCGGCCTCCTCTTCTGCGTCATGCCCTATGTCGAGGGTCCGACGCTGCGCGAGCTCCTCGAGCGCGAGAAACAGTTGCCCCTTGAGGATGCACTTCAAATCGCCCGGAACGTGGCGCATGCTCTGAGCTACGCGCACGACCACGGGATCGTCCACCGTGACATTAAGCCGGAAAACATCCTGATATCGCAGGGCTACGCCGTTGTCGCCGATTTCGGGATCGCCCGCGCGCTCACAGAGGCAGGCGGTGAAGGGTTGACGCAGACCGGCATCGCCATTGGGACGCCGACCTACATGAGCCCGGAGCAGTTGGAGGCGGGCGCGCAGATCGATGGCCGCAGCGATCTCTACAGCCTGGGTTGCGTGCTCTATGAGATGTTGGCCGGACAGCCGCCGTTCACGGGACCGAGCGTTCAGGTGATCATGGCGCGCCATCTCATGGATCCGGTACCCTCAGTTCGAGACAGACGCTCTGAAGTACCGGAGTCGGTTGAGCTGGCGATCGCCAGGAGTCTGGCCAAGCTACCCGGGGACCGGTTCTCGACCGGCGAGCAGTTCGTTGAGGCGCTCACGACCCCTGCGGCCGTGACGCCGCCGGATCAGCCGGTCGCTGTTCTGCCCGACTGGGTCACGCCGTCCTTCCTTGCGGAGCTACGGCGGCGCCGCGTCCCCCGAGCCGCTGCCCTCTATGTTGCCGTTGTCCTCGGTACACTATTGGCAACAGGGCTCAGCTTCCGTGCACTGGGCTTCCCGGCCTGGGCCTTCAACGTTGTCGTCGTAGCGGCCGTCTTAGCCTTTCCGGTCAGCATCGTTCTGGCCTGGATGTTCGATCTCACCCCGGAAGGCCTGAAGCGCACGACGCCGATGCGGCTCATGTCGACTCCGCCGGACAGTGCGCGGATCAGAGTCTCGGTCACACCCGCCCCGATGCAAGAAGTAGGCGCGACCGACGAAACGGTTCCGATGTCCACCCCGGAGAGCGTGTATCAGGAGCAGCAAGCAGTCACACCCGAGCAGGCTGTGACCGCAGCGCTGCCGGTGGTTGACGAGGACGTGTCTCTGCTCAACAGCAGGTTGGGCTTGATCTTGCTGCTGGGCATGGCCGTTCTGTTCAATTGGGTGGAGACGGCGCTCGAGACGTGGGTCAGTACAAGGCTCGACGCCGTGTCGGAGCTCAGGCACCAGGCGGCGTATGCCGTTCATTGGATCGAGGGCTTCTACCGTTTCGATTATCACGACGTCACTAACGCAGTCGCCACGTACGGGTACTCGAGCGCATACTTCTTCGTCTGGCCTCTGCTGTTCTTGCTTGTGGGCTTCGCGCTGGCTCGGCGAGAAGACATCTCGGCATTCCGGGTGTTTTCCTTCGCGGCCCTCATCGACTATGCGATTAGCTTGCCTTTCTTTGTTCTCTTTCCCGTCCCCGAGCGTTGGGCGTACTCCGAGTCGGGCGCGATGCTACTCTCGGATCGGTGGTCGTCGCAGCTGATCGAGCTGGTGCGACCGCTGAGTGCGTTGGACAACTGTTTTCCCAGCTTTCACGTGTCCCTTACCGTGGTGATAATCCTATTGAGCTTCCTGTATCGACTGCGTCTGCGACGCAGCGTAGCGGCATTGGGGGTGACGATAATCCTCTCGACTTTCGTGCTGGGCATCCATTGGCTGGCCGACATCATCGCAGGACTCGCCGTCGGAACCATGAGCGTGGTGTTGGCGTTGCGTCTCAATGAGCGGGTGGGTGGTCCCGCTGTGGCATCACGCCAGCCGTTCACACTGAAGATGGGAAAAGTAACACTCGCTTGCCTGGCAGCTGTCCTGTCCCTCGCTTCAAGCTTGTCCGCGGCGCCTCAGCAGCAGGTGACCTTTATCGAGGTCGCGCTGGATGAGGAAACCAGGAGGGCGGACGGTCAGCTTCGGACTTACCTGGAGGAAGAAGCTGGCATCCTAGCCCTGTCGGAGCGACCCTTGGAGTATGACGCGGTCATCAACAGGCTGGCCAACTGGAACCAGGACAGAGGGGACTTCCTGGCTCGGATGACGCCCTATGCGCTGGTCGCCGCCGAGATACTGGGCGCCGACCTGGAGATCTTGGCCACCTATGTCAGCAGAGCTACCGGCAGCACGACCTATCACTCTTACTTCGTGGTCAACCAGGACCAGTTCCCGTACACGCCCGAGCTGGCCACTCTCGTCGAGTACCTGAAGGATCTGGAGACGCCAGCCAGCTTCATCTACCACAATAGGTTCAGCACTTCGAGCTACTTCCTGCCCGCCCTCTACTTCCGCGAGCACGGCATCTTCAATATGGCCCAATCGACGGAGTACCACACGGCGATTCACTCGAAGAAGCTGGGGACCAGCAGCTCTGACCTGGTTAGGGCTGTGGCGATGAGGCACTACGATCTAGCGGCAGTGTGGGATGGTACGAAGACCAAGTTCGAGGTGCCTGGGGATCTATACGAGGAATACGGCAGCAAGATCCATTTTGTGCAGCTGCCCACCGAGCTGCCGAACGACTTGCTCGTCGCTTCCGCCTCCATGGACTCGAGTGTCCTGGCCAAGATCCGGACAGCCATCGACTCGATGGCACCGGATCAGATCGACGAGGGTGACTTCCTGACGTGGCGCAACATCAACAGGGCTCCGAATGCGCGACGGGCATTGGCCAACCTGCGCTGGCTGGCCAGGGAGCGACCGGCGCCGGTGACGGTGGATGTGCGGAGTTCGAGCGCCAATGACGCGGGCGTACCGGAAGAGTATCTGGAAGCCGCCAGGCAGGCCGTGCGTCTCTCCGGAACGGAGTTCGTCAACTACGACGGCGATTTCCACGCGCACCGCGACTACATCTGGACTCTGAGTCCGATACATGACGGTGCCATCCTGATGACAAGCAGGATCGCCGGCTCTGACATTGATGACCAGGAGTTCCAGATCAGCTTCAGGGACGCAGAGGATCTCACGAGGCGGTTCGGCAACTTGATACACACTCGGCTGCACCGCATTCGCTACGTCTGGCCGTACCGAACGGAGTATCCGACGGTGATTCGTGACGTCGGCTTCAATATGCCGCTGGATGCTGTTGTCAAAGTCCGTAAGATCACGTGGCTGGACGCGCCAC
>CP070823.1:91651-99516 GCA_020344375.1 Gemmatimonadota bacterium
TTCAGGACGGGCGCTGCGTTTCCTCCTTGATATCCTCAATAAAGAAAGCTACAGCCAAGCGCGACACCGTTTCCGGGTGGGTCAGCATGGGAAGGTGACGCGCTTTGGGCACCAGCTCCAGCCGTGCGTTGGCTAAGCGGTCGACGATCCGGCGGCCGTGTTCGGGTGGCGTCAGGGTATCGTTCTTCCCCCAGATCACCAGGCTTGGCACGCGAACGCGCTCAAGGACCGGTCGCATATCGTAGTCACGCAGCTCTCTTAGCCCGCCGAGCATAGTCTGGGGCCCGGCCTTGATCACGTCCCCAAGCAGCGTCGTATAGAATCCCAGCGGACACCACGACCAGGGCTGCAGCAGGCGCCCGACAAGGCGGCCAAGTCCCACGCCGGGAATACCAGCGCTGTCGATGAGCACTAGGCGGCGCACACGACCTCGATAGTCAGCAGCGATCTGTGCGGCAATCGCACCGCCCCTGGAGTGACCGCAGAGGAAGAACTGGGCCAATCCGATGCGGTCTGCGAGGCCGATCACAGCTTTCGCCGCCTCGGCGACAGGGAGCATGGGCCCGGGTGAGCGGCCGAAGCCAGGCAAGTCGGGCGCGAGCACTCGGAAGTTCGCCGACGTCAGCTCAGGAAACAGCGGGAACCACCAGCGCGAAGAGCCGCCGAGCCCGTGGATCATGACGACCGGCGCTCCCACACCGGCCTCGAAGTAGAACATCCGTTGCCGGCCGGCGTGCAGTTCCCGCGGCAGAACGATGCGGGTGGTCTTGATCCCGCGCCGCGGGCCCTTCGCCCTCAGGATTCGGCGCTTCCCCATCCTCCTCCTCCTGGGGTGCGGATGCTGACGACGTCGCCTGGCTCAGCTTCGATAGTGACCTTCCCGGCGAGCTGGCGCCAGGTGCCGGCCTGCCGAAGCCAGTTCTCACCGGGAGCGCCAAACGTGCCACCGGCAGCACCACATGGGCCGTGCAATCGCCGGTCCGAAAGTATGCAGACGCGGGCTCGGGCGAGCAGCTCCAAGTCGCGGCGCAGCCCATCTCCACCGTGGTGTATTCCCGCCCCGCCGGAACCGCGGCGCAGCGAATAGTGCCGTACCCGCACGGGGATCTCGTGCTCCAGCGCCTCGACGGGCGTGTTGAGCGAGTTGGTCATGTGGGTGTGGACTCCGGAGAGCCCAGCGCGCTGCGGGCCTGCACCCATGCCGCCCGCCACCGTCTCATAATAGGCAAATGGGTCGCCTGTCCGTGGGTCGAGTCCACCGACGGTGAAATTGTTCATGGTCCCGCTCGAGCAGGCGGGGACGAGATCGGGCATGGCCTGACCCAGCGCTCGGAAGACCACGTCCACGATGCGCTGCGAGGTCTCCACGTTCCCAGCAGCGACGGCGGCTGGGGGCCGCGCGTTTACGATCGTTCCCGGCTGGGTCGCTATGGTGACGGCGGGCATCGCGCCACCGCCGGCGGGAAGCGAAGCTCCAAGGATCGCCTCGGCTATGCAGCGCAGCACGTATCGGACCGCCGACTCGGTGATCGCCGCGACCGCGTTGATGTTACCGGCACACTGAGGCGCCGATCCGGTGAAATCCACACGCATCTCTTGGCCGCGGACCCTGACCGCTACGGCAATACGGATAGGCCCGCAGCCCGTGCCGTCGTCGTCCATGTAGTCCTCGGCCCGGTACTCCCCGTCGCGGATGCGCTCAATCACGGCGCGCACGAGTCGGTCGGCGTAAGACGAGAGCGCGCTGAAGGCGGTGCGGAGAGCATCGGCGCCGCGTCGCTGGGCGAGTTCCGTTAGGCGGCGCACGCCGACGTCGAGCGCTGCCAGCTGGGCGTGCAGATCGCCCTCCCGTTCCTCGGGCGTTCGCACGTTGGTAAGAAGCAGGTGCCAGATGTCCCGCTGGATCTCACCGCGCCGCACAAGGAGGACCGGCGGGATTCGCAGCCCCTCCTGGAAGATCTCGCGGGACAGCGGCATAGAGCCGGGGGCGAGCCCACCGACGTCCGCGTGGTGGGCTCGGGAGGCCACGTAGGCGACGGGCTCATCTGATCTCTCGATCCACACGCCCCGCACCGCTGTGAGGTCTGGAAGGTGCGTGCCGCCATGAAAGGGGTCATTCAGAACCACGACGTCGCCATCGCCAAGGCTCTGAGCGGTGATGGCGGCCTCGACGCTCTGCGGGATGGCGCCTAGGTGCACCGGCATGTGATCACCTAGCGCCACAGGGTTCGCCTGTGGATCGCAGATCGCACAGCTGTAGTCGCGACGCTCCTTGATGTTCGGTGAGTAAGCGCTGCGGCGCAGCGCGGCCCCCATCTCCTCAGCGATAGCCAGCAAGAGGGACCGATAGACCTCCAAGCGGATCGGGTCGAGCAAGCTGGAGGCGTCGGGTTCTGTGATTTGCATGTTAACGGTGGCTCTTTATAATTAAGTCGTTCGCCAGACAGCGGCTGGTTGTGGGCTTTGCCGGAGCCCGCTGGCGCGGTGTAATTGTAGGTACAGGAGGCAAGCTTGGGCAAACGCAGCAAGGAGGGCAAGAACGAGCCTTCGGTGTTCGACAAAGCACGCAATGAGCTGTTCAGCCAGATCAGGCACTGCGGGGTGCTGGAGGCGACGGAGGACCAGCGGGAGGCCTGGTTCAGGCAAACGATGGAGTACGTGGCCAAACGCTATCCCCAGGTCACGAAGGAGCAGCTGGCCCGGCTCCATGAGGCCGGTCTTCGCTACTGCGAGCCGGTGATCCCCCACGGGAGTGCTAATCGCGGGCAACACGAGGACACCAGTTGACAGGGGTTGATGCCAGCTTGCCCCGGCCAGACCTGCCGGGGCGCATTCGTTCTCGCCCCAATGACATCGCTTGAGGTCGGCCTGAAGCTGTTGGCGGTCCTCCTACTGGTGGGCGCCAACGCTTTCTTCGTCGCGGCTGAGTTCGCTCTCGTCAGCGTGCAGGATGCTCGGCTGGCGCAGCTGGTCGCTAAGGGTGATCGCCTAGCCCGAACGGTTCGATCGGCGCAAAAGGACCTCAATCTCTACCTTTCCTCCTGCCAGGTCGGCATCACGCTGGCATCACTGGGCCTCGGTTGGATTGGCGAGCCGGCCATCGCCCGGAGTCTGGTCACGCTGTTCTCCGGGCTGCCCGAGCCGCTGGCAGTGGTCTCCAGACACGTTGTGGCCGGGACCATCGCCTTCATCCTCATCACGTATCTCCATGTGGTGCTCGGCGAGGTAGCACCCAAGACGGCGGCTATTCTCCATCCGGAGCACGTGGCGCGCTGGATGACTAGGCCGCTGATCCTCTTCACCCGCGCGGGCGCACCGCTGATCTGGTCGATCAACGAGTCCGCCAACCTGCTGCTTCGCATCTTCGGCGTCCGTCTGCCGACGGAGGCGGAGAGAGTACACAGCCCTGAAGAGATCAAGCTGCTCGTTCGCCGCAGCCGTGAGTTGGGCAAGGTCGACCAGGACGAACAGGCGATGATCTACGGTGTCTTCGATCTCACGACCACGATCGTGCGGGAGGTGATGACGCCGCGGCCAGACATCGTCGCCGTGCGGACGGACGTGACGCGTGACGATCTGATCCAAACAGCTAGCCGCTCGGGTTTCTCGCGATTGCCAGTGTACAAGGAGAACCTGGACAAGGTAGTGGGAATCGTCCTGGTAAAGGATCTCCTGCCGCTCATTGCTGTTGGTGAGGAGGCGGCCTTCGATGTATCGCGCATTATGCGCGAGCCGTATTATGTGCCGGACACGAAGTCAGTGTACGAGCTTCTGGCGGACTTCCGGCGGCTGAAGATCCACATGGCAGTAGTGGTGGATGAGTTCGGCGGCACGGATGGACTGGTCACGCTGGAGGATCTGATCGAAGAGATCGTCGGGGAGATCTACGACGAATACGACGTGGCGCGACCCATCTTCACGACGAGTGCTCATGGTGAGCCGCTCATCGATGGCGGCGCTCCGCTAGACGAGGTCAACGAGCGGTTCGGTCTGACGCTGCCGTTGGACGACTACGATACGCTGGGCGGCTTTATACTCGGCGAGCTGGGGCACGTGCCGAAGCGTGGTGACACCGTCCACTTTGCCGGTGCCGAGCTCGTTGTCGAGAAAGTCGTTGAACGCCGAGTGCGGCTTGTGCGGCTCCTGAAGGAGACCGACAGGGCGACGTTGCCCTTGAGTGCAGGCCCTAAGGGTCAAAGCATCGAGGGGGGGCCGGGTCCAAGTGGCGGATGAGAGGAATCTCGTAATTCTTGTTGTGAGCGCCGATGCTGCACGGCGTGACCGGGCAGTCGCGGCTCTGAGCGGCGTAGGCGAAGTGATGCAGGCCGTGGACATGAGTTCGGCTCTGGACGAACTATCCCTCGGTCGCCCGGCTGTCACGGTCATGGACGGCACCCTGCCGCAGGATACGGTCAGCAGCCTGATCGCTGCTATCGGCGACCCAGATCGGGCGCTTCTCTGGGTTCCGGAGCTTCAACTCGAGTTCCTCGACTACGGCCTGTTTGTTCAGATTCCCTTCTCGGCAAGTGATCCGGTACTGGCTGCGGCTGTACAGCGATTGGCTGAGGCGCAACGCACCAGGTCGGAGATCGAGAAGATCCGGGAGCAGGCAGGCCGGTTGGGACATGTGATCGCCATCGTTCGGGATGTGCACCACGAGATCAATAGCCCCCTCACTGCGATCATGGCGGAGACACAGCTGATGCTCATGGATGCGGACGAGCTGTCAGCCGAGCAGAGGAGGTCGCTGGAAACGATCGAAGCGATGGCGCAGCGTATACGCGATGTGCTGCGACAGCTGGACGGACTGGGCAAGAGGTAGCGGCTTCGCGGAAGGCCATGTCCGAATCGAAACAGACAGAACCAGGCAAGGCGAAGATCCTCGTCGTCGATGATGAGCCTGCGATTACCGTCGCGCTCGCGAAGAGGCTGCGGCGCGATGGCTACGAGTGCGTCACGGCAGGTTCTGGAGACGAAGCGCTCATACGGTTTTCAACGGACAACCTGGATCTCGTGATCACCGACATCCGGATGCCCGGGATGAGCGGCATCGAGCTCCTGAAGGAGATCAAGCGCCGCGACGCCGATATTCAGGTCATCATGATGACCGCCTACGCGGACATCGATTTTGCGATTGAGGCGTTGCGCTACAAGGCGGACGACTACCTTCTCAAGCCGTTCAACCTCACTGAACTCAGCCACTGCGTGGGAAAAGCTCTTGAGCACCGTCGCCTGCTGTGCGAGAGCCGGGCGTACCAGGCAGCGACACGTGAGGTCAGCCCTGAGGGTTTGTTGTCCGTGGAGCGACACTACAGGCAGGGCATGGCGGCTCTGGCGGCTGCCATCGAGTCACGCGATCGGCAGACAGCCGGGCACCTAGAGCGTGTTGCGCACTACGCTCTGGCCATGGGCGCGGAACTCGGACTCGCTGCGGAGAAGCGGCGGAATCTGTGGCTGGGAGCTGTGCTCCACGATGTGGGGATGGTTGCGGTACCGGAGACCGTGATCAACAAGCCCGGGCCGCTCACTCCGGAGGAATGGCGGCTCGTGCGCGAGCATCCGCTCATGGGGAGTAGGATCGTCCAGGGCATCCCCTGTCTGGAGCCAGCCCATCCCGGCATCCTTCACCATCACGAGCGCTGGGACGGTTCCGGCTATCCGGCAGGCCTTGAAGGGGATGAGATTTCACTGGAGGGCTGTGTGCTCGCTGTTGCTGATGCCTTTGCTGCGATGCTGAGCGAGCGCCCGTACCGGAAGGCGCTCAGCGAGGCTCACGCTCTGGACGAAGTCAAGCGCTCCGCTGGCAACCGTTTCGAGCGGAGAGTGGTACGGGCCTTCCTGGCCGCCCACGAGAAGGGCTTCCCCGCCGAGGGACTTGAGTTCGAGATCCCGGATCCGTTGGCCAAGAAAGGCTAGGGTCGGGCAGGCAACGTGCTGGACCCGCGTGCGCGGCCAGGCCGCTGGGATCTGTGTAGCCGCAGGACTGACAGGCGCTGAGAAAGTCTCGAACGTTTCGCCGCTAGAGCGGAGGAGGGAAACCTATGGATCGGCCAACTCGCCGTGAGTTTCTGAAGACCGGGGCGCTGGCGGGGCTCGGTGCGCTGGGAGGCGACTTACTTGGGGCGCGCGCCACGCTCGCCGGCGAGGTCCCAAGACTTGCGAGCGCGGGGCTGGCAGCGCCAGTGGTGATCGCCAGCCGTAACGGGTTGCGCGCCACAGAACGGGCTATGGAGTTACTAGAAGCTGGCAGCGATTCGCTGGAGGCGGTGGTGGCGGGCGTGAACATCGTCGAGGGTGACCCCGAGGACAGAGGCGTCGGCTACGGAGGTCTGCCGAACGCGTTGGGCGTGGTGCAACTGGATGCGTCTGTGATGCACGGGCCGACCCGCGGCGCCGGCGCGGTGGCTGCTCTGGAGGGTTTCAAGCATCCTTCGCGTGTGGCGATGGCGGTGATGCAGTACACCGATCATGTGTTGTTGGTCGGCGAGGGCGCGAAGCGATTCGCGCTTGAGATGGGATTCAAAGAAGAGAACATCTTGACGGACAGTGCCCGGCGGCGCTGGCTCGACTGGCGAGCGGGCCTGAGCCCGGACGATGACTACCTGACACCGGAGCAGTCGGAGGAAGGCGTGAGCGGTTTTGGGCTTCTCGATGCGTGGGAAGGCCGTCGTCGCTACGGCACGATCAACTGCTGTGCCGTGGATGCGGCCGGCAACCTATCGGGCGTGACAACGACCTCCGGTCTCTCGTTCAAGGTCCCGGGCCGGGTGGGTGACAGCCCGATCATCGGCGCTGGGCTCTACGTCGACAACGATGTCGGTGCGGTGGGCTCGACCGGACGTGGCGAGGCGGCGATCAAGTCCTGCGGCTCTATGCTGATCGTTGAGCGTATGAGGCACGGTCTCGCTCCAGTGGACGCGTGCCTCGAGGCGTTGCGTCGGATCGTGAGGTTCACGGTTGAGAAGCGGCTGCTCGATGAAGACGGGCACCCCAACTTCAACGTGAACTTCTATGCCGTAAACAAGCGAGGTGAGCACGGCGCGGCGGCGATCTGGTCGGGAAGCCGCTATGCGGTATATGACTCCAAAGGTAACCGCCTGGAGGACAGCGCCTATCTTCTAGAGCGAGCCAGCTAGGAGGTGGGTCGCAGCGAGGGATGCTATAGATGGACGATCTCGACCGTCTTTATTTCGAGTTCGTGGAAACCCTACGCCGCGAGAGACCATCGGCGCTGACCGAGCCGCTCACGGTGGTGGAGCTGCACGAACTGGTGATTCCTTATCGTCGGGTCCGTAATCCAGTCGGGTTCCGCTCCAACGACGATTACGAGACCGCTCTCACGCGGCTCCTCTCTGGAGAACGGGGCTACGTGTTGAGTGACCGTGACATGCAGGAGGAGCTGAAGGCGGGCCTCAACGATGTTGTCCCGGACACTCGCCGCTATCGCGCTTTCCCGGACGCTCGAGTGTGGCTGAACCCGGAGGAGATCCCGCCGCCGGGCGATATTCGCTATGCGCCTCCCGAGCTGCGCGAGCAGGTAGACTGGCTGAGCCAGGCGACGGCCGGCCCGGATCAACCTGGCGAGCCGCAGAGCGGGAGCGGTGTCGCTTCTGTCGACGAGCCCGCGACGGGAGCCGTTGCGGGCGCGGAATCCCGCGCACGCCCCGAATCGGCGCTGGGTGATTGTGCACGTTGCGGAGTCAGTCCTCCGGAAGGAGCTGCCTTTTGCCCCTATTGCGGGTCTCGCCTGTCCGCGGACAGGTGCCGAAACTGTGGAGCGGATATGGAGCCTGCCTGGCGCTTCTGTGCGGACTGTGGGGCGCCGCGCGACCGACGTTCGGCCGATTCAGCTTGACGTGGTAGAA
>CP070823.1:99616-107413 GCA_020344375.1 Gemmatimonadota bacterium
TCGCGCCTGCAGGAAGATGCGCGGAGCGAGTGGCAGGCGGGCGGCGACTTGCGCTACGCGCTGACGCCGGAGCTGTCCGCCTACCTGACGGCGAAGCCGGATTTCGCGACTATTGAAGCGGACCAGGAACAGGTCAACCTGACACGCTTCGAGCTTCAATTGCCGGAGAAGCGGCCGTTCTTCCTCGAAGGGGCAGAGCTGTATCGACAGCGTATCCGCACGTTCTACTCCCGGCGTATTGGCGGGGTGGATGCCGGCGGCCAGGCGCTGGGCAAGGCGGGGCCGTGGACGCTCGCGACCTTGGTGGTACACGGCGAGGCGGTGGGTGACACGGCGAGCGGTACGTATGCCATGGGGCGGTTCCAGCGCGATGTTTTCGGCTCGTCGAACGTGGCGCTCACCCTGGCCAACCGTACGCTTGATGGCGAGAACCGCGGATCGGCCGGCCTGGACGCGACGCTCTTCTTCACCAAGACCCTGGGGATGACCGCTCAGCTAATCGAGAGCTGGGGCCCCTACGGGAGGGGAACCTGGGGCTACTTCATTCGCCCGGCCTACGACTCGCCGACCGGCCACTTCCACGTGCGTTACACTCACCTCGGCGACCGGTTCGCCGATCACGTGAACGCGGTAGGGTTCATCCGCGATGACGATCGGCGTGAGCTGGACTCCGCGCTCAGGCGCACGCTTTGGGTTCAGAACGGAGCATTCGAGCGTCTGGAGTACGGCTCGAACTACAACATCTACTGGAGCCAGAGGGGGGCTCTCCGCAGTTGGCAGATCGACCAGTCGATCGAGGTCGAGTTCCGCA
The DNA here is from genome assembly GCA_020344375.1 of Gemmatimonadota bacterium. Taxonomy (GTDB): domain Bacteria; phylum Gemmatimonadota; class Gemmatimonadetes; order Palauibacterales; family KS3-K002. Next base: position 100,428 of record CP070823.1, read on the forward strand.
ATCGCCTCAGCATGGAGGCGGCCTTCAGGGAGGAGTTCAAGGCGGAGGAGTCCAACCTCTTCGAGAGAGACTTCCGGAACCGGGAGTTCGCTCTCGAGGTCGGGTACAACACGCGCGAATACCAGTCGGCCCAGGCAGGATATCGGTTCGGCAGGAACTTCGACGCGGACTTCAGCCTCTGGACCGCGGCAGTGGCCTACAAGCTGACACCCGAGCTATCGGTCGAGTACGGGCTGGAGCGCCTGACGCTGAATCCCGACCCCGAGGACAAGAGCACGTGGATCCACGTGGTACGGGCGAACCAGTTCTTCACGCGCGACCTCTATCTGCGCATGTTCATCCAGAGCAATTCGAGCATCGAACGCGTTGACGTGCAAGCGGTCTTCGTCTACCGCTACCGCCCGCCCTTCGGCACCTTCCAGCTGGCTTACCAGCACGGCACGGCGGAGTTCAACCAGCCCTCTGATCAGGGGGACGCGCTTTTCTTGAAGCTGACGGTGGTTCTCTAGGAAGCGGAGCCGACAGCGGTGCGGTCTGCCCCGACTCAGTTACACTCGACTGAGCCCTCGTGGGTGGCGACGGTCGCCCCGGACGCGTCTCCGTAATAGATCTCGCAGGTCTTCCCGGGAGCCCCGCTGTGTGTGGCCGTGCCCCGCCAACCGCTGTTGTCGGCTTCCGGGATGGTGACGCTCACGTTCTGGGTCATATTGAAGTCGAAGTTGTTGATGTTGCTAGTGTAGGTGAAGTACGTGCTGAAGTAGTTTTCCTGAGCCGTCGCCATGTTACGTAGGTCCGACTTCATGGCCGCCAACATCGATTTCTGCCGCGTGTTGACGAACTTTGGTAGGGCGATCGCGGCGAGCAGCCCGATGAGCACGGTCACGATGAGCAGCTCGACCAGCGTAAAACCACGTGCCTTCTGTCTAATTCTGCTAACAAGTCTCACCATTCACCCCCGCTCTCGATTCTGCCGGCGGATCCTGGCCACACGGGTGGCAGGTGCTATCGGGGCAAGGTACGTGCCGCGATAGTAACGCGATGCCCGCCGGGTATGAACGGATCTGCCGTCGCCAGTTGCTTGAGCTTAGGCCCGTCGCCGTCGAAAGTACGCGGCGAACCGGTCACAATGACCGACTGGCGCGCCTGGCAAAACCCTAAGCCCTGGCGCATTCTGCGAGACGCGGCGTCACCAATCTGGGCTGCGGCGGGCTCGCTGGCTAGCCTTCACGCTCCGGTGTCTCCGTCACCCCGGCAACCGACGCCATGCGATCCACCGACTGGTGCATGGCCGCCTTAGCCTCGTCCACGCCTGCATCGTATCCGCTGACCGCGTCTGTGTTGAGCCTGCGGACCAGACCGAGGAATCGATCCACCTCGCTGCGCAGCTGCAGGTATTTACGTCGCTCGGGCATCACGTGTCCGGCAAGGCCCCAGGTGCCGATCTGATTCAGCAGGATACCGAGGAGGACGACAATGACCTGGAGGCGCGTCTCCGCTATGAGCACCAGCTGGACGAAGATGATGACGATACCGGCGAGGGCCAGGATCTTGTTGACCGTGGACCGACTGGGCACGAGCGATCGCATTCTTCCTCCTCTCGGGATTGGAGGTGTACAGGCTAAGGGGAGCCTGCAGCTACCCGCGTGACGTCAGTTCGGCCCGCTCAGCCAACCCGGAGCTTCTTCCGCAGGTTCGCAAGCATGTCCTGTGTCAGCGACTCGAGGTCATACTCCGGCTGCCAGCCCCATTGCTCGCGGGCGGCGCCATCGTCCAGGGAATTGGGCCAGGAGTCGGCAATAGCCTGCCGGACGGGGTCCACCTCGTATTCGATTGTGAACTCCGGAATGTGCTTACGGATCTCCGCCGCCAGTTGTTCCGGGGTGAAGTTCACGGCGGTCACGTTGAAAGCGTTGCGATGCAGGAGCTGCCGGGGATCGGCGGTCATGAGGTCGATGGCCGCCTTGACGGCGTCGGGCATATACATCATGTCGAGGCAAGTATCGGGACCGAGGAAGCAGGTGTACCGCCTGTTGCGGATCGCCTCGTAAAAGATCTCCACCGCATAGTCCGTCGTGCCACCGCCGGGCGGCGCGACGTAGGAGATGATGCCGGGGTAGCGTAGCCCGCGGGTGTCCAGGCCGAAGCGGCGGTGGTAGTAGTCGCACAGGAGCTCGCCGGCCACCTTGGTGACCCCGTACATGGTGGTGGGGCGCTGCAGAGTATCCTGGGGTGTCCTGTCCTTCGGGGTGTTGGGCCCGAACGCCCCGATGGAGCTGGGGAAGAACACGGCGCTGCGGCTCTCGCGCGCCACCTCGAGCACGCGGTACAGGCCGCCCATGTTGATGTCCCACGCCGCGTGCGGCTTCTCCTCGGCCGTGGCGGAGAGCAGGGAGGCCAGGTGGTAGATGGTACCGACGTCGTACCGGCGCAGGACCTCATCGATCGTCCGCTTGACCGTGCAGTCCACGTACTCGAACGGCCCGTCGGAGCTGCCAGTCTGGGCGGGCATGCGGATATCGGATGCGATCACCTGGTCGGCCCCGTAGCGCTCCCTGAGCGCGGGCACCAACTCGGAGCCGATCTGTCCTAGAGCGCCGGTTACGAGGATTCTCCTCAAAGTCCCTCCTGATTCAGGTGCAGCCTGGACAGGATCGCTAGAGAATATCGAACGCCGGGCCTCGCGGAAAGAGAATGGCCCGGCCAGGATGATTTCGGTGTTTGCTGGTGCTGACTCTAGGTCAGCAGTTTGCGCACCTTGGCCGCGAGCTCGAGCTCACGCTGGAACTTGGGGTCGGCGATCTGGATGAGGGCCTCTGCCCGTTCCCGCAGGTTCTTGCCGAAAAGGTTCGCCACGCCGTGCTCGGTGACGACGTAGTGGACATCGGCGCGGCTGGTGACCACGCCGGCGCCCTGCTTGAGGAACGGCACGATGCGTGACATCTCACCACCCTTCGCTGTGGAGGGCAGCGCGATGATGGGTCGCCCCCCCTTGGAGCGCGCGGCGCCGCGGATGAAGTCCACCTGACCGCCGAAGCCGGAGTAGATGTAGGGTCCGATGGAGTCGGAACAGATCTGTCCGGTCAGGTCCACTTCGATGGCCGAGTTCACCGCCACCATGTTGTCGATCTGGCTGACGATGAAGGGGTCGTTGACATAATCGACGGGGTGGGCCTCGATCATCGGGTTGTTATCCAGGAAATCGTAGAGCTCGGCGCTGCCGAGCGCGAACGTGATCACGACCTTACCCGGGTGCAGGTTCTTCTTGGTCCCCGTCACCACGCCGCGCTGTATCGCGTGCATCCCCCCGTCGGACATCATCTCGGTGTGGATACCGAACTCCAGTCTGCCCTCCATGATCTCCCAAACCGAGTCGGGTATGCCGCCGATGCCCATCTGGATCGTCGAGCCGGGCTCGATCAGTCCGAACACGTTCTGCGCGATCGCTTTCTCCACGTCGGTGGCAGGCTTCGGCTGTAGCTCGGGCAGCGGCTCCGTGTACTCCACGACGGCATTCACACGGTTGACGTGGATGAAGGAGTCGCCCAGGACCCGGGGCATGTTCTCGTTGACCTGGGCGATCACAGTCGACGCCACCTGGCAGGCGGCCATCGAGGCGAGCGTCTCCACACCCAGGCTCATGAACCCGTGTTCGTCGGGTGGCGAGCACTGAACCATGGCGACGTCAACGGGCACGATCGCCTCCTTGAAGAGGCGTGGGATCTGGTGCAGGAAGATGGGCACGTAGTCGGCACGGCCGTCATTGACGGCTTCGCGATCTGCTGGACCGACGAACAGCGAGTTGTGCCGGAAGTGCCTTTCCATGCCGGGCTCCGACAGCGGGTCCTCGCCCAAGAGGAGGACGTGATTGAGCTGCACGTTCTCCAGCTCGTCCCGACGCTTGGCGAGAGCGCGGACCAGCGCCTGTGGGATCGCCGCATTGCCGGCATAGTAGACCCGGTCGCCGCTCTCGATCTTCTGAACGGCTTCCTCCGGGGCCTGCAGCTTGGATCTATAGTCGTCAAGCCAGTTCATCGGGCTTCACTCCGGTCGAGAAGTCGCTGAAGCGGCACGGCGGGGATATGGAGGATCCCCCCGACCTTCTCGTTCACCATCCGGCCCTCGTAGAGGTATAGGCCCGCTGCCAGGCAGGGATCGTCTCGGAGGGCGCCGTCCAACCCTTTCCGCAGGATGCTCTTCAGTGTTGGGAGTACCGCGTTGGCCAGGGCCCGGGAAGCAGTTCGGGCGATGTTGGCCGTCATATTAGGCACGCAGTAGTGGACCACGTCGTGGACGACAAAGGTAGGATCATCGATCGTGGTGGGACGGCTGGTCTCGACGCAACCGCCCTGATCGATGGAGATGTCGAGGATGACACTCCCGGGCTTCATCCCTTTGACCATCTCCTCCGTGACGAGGATAGGCGAGTGCGCGCCGGGGATGAGCACGGCGCCGATTACCACATCGGCGATCGAGGTGAGTCGCTCGAGTTGTGCCATGCTTGCGACCGCCGTGACCACCTGGCCTGCGAATGCTCTGCCCACAATCCTGAGCCTCGTCAGGTCTTCGTCCACCAGGATGACGTGGGCGCCACTGGCGAGTGCTTGCCGCGCTGCGTAATAGCCAACGTCGCCGGCGCCCAGGATGAGAACGGTGGGAGGCGCCACGCCCGGCACATTGCCGAGCAGGATGCCACGTCCGCCCGCCTCGTTCTGCAAGTAGTGAGCAGCGAGATGCACCGCCATCTGCCCTGCCATCTCGCTGATGACGGCGAGGATTGGCAGATCGCCGGTCTCGTCCTGGATGATCTCGTAGCCGATCACGGTGGCCTTGAGCTCCATCAACCGTTCGACCTGATCGTGCGGCATGACGGCTAGATGATGGAATCCGCAGATGATCAGACCTGGCTTCAGCAGGTCGATCTCATCGGCGGAGAGGACACCGACGCGGCAGACGATGTCGGCGCGCTTGTACGCCTCCTCGCTGCTGTAGACGATCTGTGCACCGGCCTTCTCGAACTCGCTGTCCGAGAACCTCGCCTTCTCCCCGGCCCCTTTCTCCACCACGACGGTGTGCCCGTAGCGGGTGAGTCGAGCCACCGCGTAGGGCGACAGGCCGACGCGGTGCTCGAGGTGGTGAGTCTCTGTCGGTACGCCGATGAACATGGCTATGCCTCCTCAGTATGCCGGACAGCACGGGGCCAGGGTGGGGAATCGTGGAGCGAGCCGGGTAGAGGGGACCTTGTCAGGCCCCGGTCCCATCTGTCGCCTCCTCGTAGGCCTTGCCGCCCCAGGCGAAAGCTTCCTCGTTGAGCGCCAGCAGAGCGCACTGATCGTGGAGTGCCGCACGGATGGTGGCCAGGAAGCTCTCCCTGGGGAACAGGTTGGTCGCCGCCTGCATGGCGCCCAGTGCCACGACGTTCTTCACCATCACCTTGCCCAGGTCCTTAGCGATTTGGGCGCACGGTATCCCAACCACGCGCAGACTCGGGTCCAGCTCTGGTGGATCGGGTATGACGGAGCTGTCGTAGATGATGATGCCGCCGGGCTGAACGTCTGGGCCGAATTTCTCCAGACTGGGCGGGTTGAAGGCCACCAGGATGTGCGGTTGTGGCGACGCCGGGGAAAGCACCTCGCCGGTCGCGATGTGGACGTCGGCATAGGAGGTGCCGCCGCGAGACTCGGGCCCGTAGCTGGGGATGTGAGTGGAATCGAACCCCTCGTTGATGGCGGTGCGCGTCGTGAGCATGGCGATGGTCTGCGCGCCGTCGCCACCGGCACCGGCAAACTTTATCGCGACGTCCTTCGCATCGATGTGAGAGGGAAACGTCTCACCGAGTCGCGCTGGTGCCTGGCTGACGGCACCGACGACATCGACGACCGTAGCGGCGTCAAATCGGGGCGGGCCGAGATCGAACCATTGCTCCGTCTCAGCCTCTAGGTCTTTCTTAACGCCGAGCGGGAAGACCGGCACCATATTCTCCTTCACCCACTTCTCGGTCTCGGAAGGAGTCAGTTTCAGATGGGTGGGGCACTCGGAGAGGATCTCCACGAAACCCAGTCCCTTGTTCTCCACCTGCAGCCGCAGCGCCTTCTTGATGGCCTTCTGTGCCCTGACCCGCTGCTTGTTGTCGAAGGTCGCGCAGCGCTCCACGTAGACCGGGCCGTCCATCTCCCCAACAATCTCGGCCATCCTCAGTGGTTCGCCGGTGATGCGGGTGCGCCCGGTGGGTGTGGTGGTCGTCTTCATGCCCAGCAGAGTGGTGGGCGCCATCTGGCCGCCGGTCATCCCGTAGACGGCATTGTTGATGAAGATGAACGTCATGGGCAGGCCCATCTGACAGGCCTGCATGATCTCGGCCAGTCCGATGGCGGCAAGGTCGCCGTCGCCCTGATAGGCGACGACGATGGCGTTGGGGTTGGCCACCTTATGGCCGATGGCCACGGCGGGTGCCCGTCCATGAGCCGCCTGGGTATTGCCGACGTCCAGGTAGTAGTAGAGGAACACGGAGCAACCTACCGGCGATATGGCGATCGTGCGGTCCTGCACGCCCAACTCGTCGATGGCTTGGGCCAGGTACTTGTGGATCAGCCCGTGACCGCAGCCGGGGCAGTAGTGAGTGGAGTGGCCCTTCAGCCCCTCACCGTGGGCGTGCCGCTCGAATCGTTCGTAGAAGACGCTGCTCATGTTATTCCCCCGCAACGGCGGTGACCGTATCCACGATTTCTTGCTGCTGCGGCAGTACCCCGCCGTAGTGCCGTAGACGGTGGATGGGCGGCATGGGCTGGATGCCGGCGTGGCTCGCGGCTAGCCGTACCTCGTCCTCCAACTGACCTGCCCCGGCCTCGGCCACGATCAGCCCGCTGACCCGCTGCAGCAGCGGGGTCAGCGCGTCGATCGGGAAGGGCCAGAGGGTGATGGGCCGGAACAACCCGACCTTGATCCCGCGGTCCCTCAGCTGCTGGACCGCGCCCTTCGCCATCCGTGCC
>CP070823.1:107513-114443 GCA_020344375.1 Gemmatimonadota bacterium
GAGGCGCTTGGTCTGCCGTTCTCGGAGGCGGTTCGCGTTGGCAACACGCTTTACTTGTCCGGTCAGATCGGTAACCTCCCGGGCACCACTCAGCTCGTGCCCGGTGGTGTCGCAGAAGAAACGAGGCAGACCCTAGAGAACATACGTGCGGTGCTTGAGCGCCATGGCTCGAGTCTGGACCGGATAGTCAAATGCACAATCTTCCTGGCGGACATCGGCGAGTGGCCAAGAATGAACGAGGTGTACGCGAGGTACTTCGGCGATAGGAAGCCCGCCCGTAGTGCAGTCGCTGGCAGTGGGCTCGCCCTCGGAGCCCGAGTCGAGATCGATTGCATTGCAGTCATAGAGAGTGAGGATTGATACGACGCCGCTTAGCGAGCGCTTGCAGTTGGCGCTGCAGCCTTTCGTGGAACGGCCTTTGGTCTGTGGTAAGGCGAGTTCATTGCAGTTGGAAACATCGCCCTTTGGCCTCTGCTCTGTGGACCTGCGCGCTCGTCAGAGCGCAGTGGAAGCGTATATCCGTTAGGCCGCGACAAAGAAATGGCCAAGTTTCGGATACGTACGGCAGCTTTACAAGATGCGGAAGCGATTTACCGGGTTCACAAGCAGTCGATCTCGAGATTGTGCAGCGGTGTGTACTCACCAGTTCAAGTTGATGAGTGGGCCGAGCTGCGTACTCCTCAACACTACGAGGAGTTGATCAATGACGGGCGCGTTTTGGTCGCGAAGGGTCCGGGAGGTGTTGTTGGATTCGCGGTGTTCAGCACGGAGAGCGGCGAACTGGAAGCTCTCTACGTCCACCCAGAGTATGTGAGCCACGGGATCGGTAGTCAGCTGTTGGCAGTCGTTGAGTCACAGGCATTGAATCAAGGTATATCGGCAATCACCTTGAACGCGACACTCAATTCAGCGGCGTTCTACGAACGACGAGGGTACTCATCGCTCGGCCCTACGACGTACAGACTGCCGAGCGGAATGGAGTTGCCTTGCGTTCGTATGCGAAGGACGCTGGCTTGACTGGTCCCGGCTTAACAAGCGCTTGCAGCCGGCTGTGCAGCCTTCGAGGCAACGGCCTTCGTTCCGATGGGCAGACTCTCTCTCAGTTTCGTACTGGCACTAGTGATCATGTACGTGGTCACGTTCCTGGTGTATGCAAGCGTTGCAGTATCGACGGGTTTGCAGCCCCCAGAAGGCGCGTCACCTGAGGTCTTCCTACTCAGTGTTCTCGTGGTCAAGATCGGGATAGCCGCTGCATTCGTTCTCATCTTCTATATTGCTCGGCAGGCATTAGTCGGACGCTGGCTACTGTACGCCTTCGGTTGGTGGCTCATGTTCGTCATCGCTGAAGTGGGGCAGGCGATAGGCCCGGATTACTCGTGGACTGAGGCCATCGCTGGCATTGTATCGGAGACGATCTACTGTCCGCTGGCGGCGCTGGTGACAGACTGGTTACTCGGGCCAACGGTGCCGGCTTCCGCCTAACAAGCGCTTGCAGCTGACGTTGGGGGCGTCGAGGTTGCCGTCGCTGGCCCGCGGATACGGCGGGTGCTCCCGCGTGGCTGAAGTTGTGCAAGCGGCCTCTGGTCCGTCGTCTCCGCGGGGTCCTCACGCTGGAGCTGAAGCGCGTAGACTAGAGCGTGGGTCGGCGAGCATCCGTCAGAGTCTGCGAGAGAGAGTGTGGTTATGATCGATCCGGGACTTAAAGGCAGAGTCGCCTTGGTGACTGGCGGTAATAATCCCCATGGAATCGGAGCAGCGACTGCAAAGGCCTTGGCCGCACAGGGGGCTGTAGTGTTCATCCATTACCTTCGTCAATCGTTCGACGTCTCCCCAAGTTCGACACACGAGAGCCGTGCCGAAGACGCTCCTGGCTTACCGTTCTACTTCGCCATGCAAGCCAAGTCGGCCGACGAAGTCATCCAGGCGATCAGGGACCAGGGAGGTCAGGCTGAGTCGTGGGAAGCAGACCTTGCAGGTTCAGCTGTCATCCCGGAGCTGTTTGACCGAGCAGAGCAGGCGTTCGGGCCCGTCGAGATCCTGGTTAACAACGCTGCTGAGTACCGGGCGGATACGTTCCTGCCTGGGACCGGCCTCGAGCGAGGTGATCGAGCATTGTGGGCAGAGGGGCCGGTCACGTGCACGGTCACGGCGGACAGCTGTGACCGGCACTTTGCCGTGAACACGCGTGCCGCAGCGCTTATGACAGCCGAGTTTACCCGCAGATATCTTGAACGGGAGCAGCGCTGGGGTCGCATCATCAGTGTGAGTGCCGACTGTTCCTGGGGCTCTCCCGGCGAGATCTCGTACAGGGCGAGCAAGTATGCGCTGGAGTCTTACAGTCGCAGTGCTGCCGCGGAGTTAGGACCGTTCGGCATCACCGTGAACATCGTCTCTCCAGGTCCGGTCCAAACGGGCTACATCGGGCCAGAGATCGAACGGGAACTCATCGCGCAGATCCCTTTGCGACGGGTTGGCCGACCCGAGGACATAGCCGATGTAATTGTCTTCCTCGCATCAGAACAAGCTAGTTGGGTGACAGGGCAACTGCTTGTTGTTCACGGAGGACACCGCATGGCACAGGGTCTTTAGGGGGGCGCCTGCGGCCGCACTAGGAGGCACGTATGTCGTCTGACCGTCACGCGGATCCAATGGAATGTCCGCGCTGCGGCTTCTCGCTGGAGTATCGCGGCACCAAGAAGTTCCACGAAGGCACGCAGTGGGGTGTGCTTGGGGACCTAGCCGAGCTGTTCGAGAATCGCGAGCATTTTGATGTGTACATGTGCCCGCGCTGCGGTCGGGTGGAGTTTTTTGTGGATGGAGTTGGCGAGGAGTTTCGTCCGCACTGACTCACGACGCAGCTGGAAGAACTGATTGACAGGTCAACCAGGAGCGTATGAGATGGCCAAGCCAGCATTCTGGTGGTTTGTCGTTTTGGTCGTCGTGGGTTCTGCGAGTGGCGCCGCCGTGATCAGGCAGGAAAGTGAGTCTCAGGACATCAAGGTGGCGGAGCCTTTGAAATATGCGCGGCTCTATTCCGATTCGAGCGGTGACTCGCGCTTTGCCGACGAGGAATTGACTTTCGAGTTGGTGGACTTCGCGCCGCCGGCACCACCGATCTCGGTCTCTGAGGTCATCGACACCGACGGGGTCGTCATTATTTCCAGCCCCTCGGGCTGGTACGGTGACTGGCACCCTGCTCCACGTCGGCAGTTTCTGTTCTGTCTATCAGGCGCGGTCGAGGTCGAAGCGTCGGATGGCGAGGTGCGCCGGTTCGGCCCCGGCTCCGTGATTCTGGTGGAGGACACAGTGGGCAAGGGTCATGTCTCGCGAGTGGTGAGCAGCGAGCGAGGCTTCATGGTTGTCGTGCCGGTGGTGGAAGAACAGCCATGAACCACTGGAGTGACGGCTGAACACACTGTTCTGATGGTGATTGTTCTAAGAGTGTGGAGGCAGGATTTATGGTTTCGTATGGCAAGGCAGTCCTGTTCGGATTCCTGATCTGGCTTCTCGCGTTCGTGGTGGCCATCGCGATCTTTCCAATACGGGAATCTTGGCGGGCCCTGTTTGAATCGATAATGCCGGTGGTCATAGCAATCGCCACTGTCGCCTTTGCCCTCATGTATTTCCGGAAGGTGCAGAGCGCGTTCCTTAGGGAGGCTGTGTTTGTGGGGCTGCTCTGGTTCGTCATTAGTGTGGTGATCGATCTTCCTGTCATGCTGACCGGCCCGATGCAGATGAGCGTCGCCGAGTATGCGGCCGACATCGGGCTGACATATGTAATCATACCGGTGATCACGATCGGTATCGGTCTTGCGCGCGCGCAGGCCGTCGCGGCCGGCAGCGCGGGTGCGGCGTAACGAGCGTGCCAAGTGCGCAGTGCAAACGACTACGACTCGGTCGCACAACTGTACGACGTGTACGTCCGTGCCGATTTCGACCTGGACTTCTTCCGTCGACGGGTTTCGCAGTACGCAGGTCCTGTTCTCGATCTCATGGCAGGCACGGGTCGTGTGTCGTCTACGATTCAACGGGCTAGCGGGCGGTTGACATGTGTTGACATCTCACTGGAGATGTTGCGGGTTCTCCGACGTAATCTCGCCGGCCTCGTGCCTGCACCGCTGGTGGTTTGCGCTGACATCCGGTCACTACCGCTAGCTGCGGACCGGTACGAGCTAGCCCTCATTCCGTTCAACTCGTTGGCCGAGCTGATAACGACCGAGGATCAGCGTGAGGCATTGAATGAAGTGAGGCAGGTTCTAAGGGTCGGGGGACATCTCATCTGCACGCTGCACAATCCAGCGCTTCGTTTGCAATCGCTAGATGAGAGGACAAAGCTGCTCGGCACTTATGAGTTACCGGAGGACAGGCAGCTCGAAGTGTGGATCAGGGGCTCCGTCGACAGGGTGACCGATGTGGCCTGCTCGGTGCAGACGTATCGGATCTACGGGTCACGAGGTGAGCTCGAGGCTGAACAGACTCAGGAGATACGCTTCGCACTGATCGCGCGGGAGAGCTTCGAGGGCCTGGCTGTGGACGCAGGCTTTCGAGTCGTCGAGCTTCTTGGTGACTACGACGGCTCCAGCTTCACTCCTGATGTGAGTCCCTATATGATTTGGACACTGGAGAAAGTCGAGTAGGGAGCGTGAGAACCTTCACGTGGAGGCAGTAGTGAGCCCATCGGATCTTCATGCCTGGACTGTGAGCCCCGATGAGGCGATCAAGATTCAGGCCGAGCTGCGTGGCCGCTTGGTCCTCACGTGGGACGGGCGGGAGGTAACGACAGTCGGTGGAGTGGATGTGGGTCTAGAGGAGAAGCAGGCGCGTGCATCAGTCGTCGTGCTGCGCTATCCCGACCTTACGCCATTGGAGGGCGCGACGGTTGAGGCGCCTTTCACCTTCCCGTATATCCCTGGGCTGCTGGCCTTTCGCGAGGGCCCAGCCGTCGTCGCCGCGTGGGAGAAACTGCGGACGAAACCCGATCTCGTCATGTTCGACGCGCAGGGTATCGCGCACCCGCGTGGAATCGGCCTGGCCTCGCACATGGGGCTGTGGTTCGAGCGGCCCAGCATCGGCGTCGCCAAGTCGAGGCTGTATGGACATCACGCGGATCCAGGTCCAAACCGGGGCGACGCCGCAGAATTGTGGGACGAGCACGATCCAGACAGCATCGTCGGCATGGTGCTGAGGACGCAGGCGGACGTGAGCCCGGTCTACGTCTCGGTTGGGCACCTGATCGATCTGTCACACTCTGTCGAGTTCGTGTTGAAATGCAGTACCCGATATCGACTGCCCGAGCCGTCGCGCTGGGCGCGTAAGGTGGCCCGCGGCGAGCGACTTCCGACGGAGCTCAGCGATCAAACGGAACTGTTCTGACACGGGTCTTGAGGCTCGGCTCAGCAACGGCGCGGTCGGACGCGAGGCAACGTAGAGATGCGGGTGAGTAAGTGCATCGGATGCGAGGCGTTTCCGTGCGCTGACGTCAGGCACGAGTGCTATATCGTGCCGGATGTCGACGTTCAGGTCGAGAAGCTCAAGCTCGCGATGATCTCGGAGGCAGCGCCACCGGATCCGGGCGACTACTACTACGCGAAGGGCAAACCTCTCTTCCAGGAGACGACCGTCCAGGCGTTCCGGGATGCGGGAGCAGGCGTTTCTTCGATCCAGGACATACTGAAGCTGGGTGTGTATCTCACGACCGCTGTGAAATGCGGGAAGACGGGGTACAACATCAAGGCCGGCACCATCAAGCAGTGCTCTGAGATACTGGAAGAGGAACTCGCACTCTTCCCGAACCTGAAGGCGATCATGTTGATGGGTGACGTCGCCATCAAGGCGTTGAACTACATCTCAACGAGAATTGGTGAGGGGAGGGTGATCCCCGCAGGGTCCACCTACAAGATTCGCCGCGGACGCTACTTCCATCAGGGGAAGCGGGTGTTCCCGTCCTACCTGCAGGCGGGCCCGAGCTTCTTCATCGAGAAGAGCAAGCGGCGGATGATCGCAGAGGATATCGCGGGTGCGCTGAAGCTCTTGGCGTAGCGATTAGCGAGGCGAGGAGACCGTAACATGGCGCAGAAATCACTACCGAGGATCCCGGCCGGAGTCATCATTACAGGACTCGGCTTCCTGGTCCTGCTCGTTTACCTCGGGGCCGCGACCGGGCTGGTGCGGGATGTCAACAAGCTGCTCTTGATCCTGGCGTTCGCGATCGGTCCGGCTGCGATCGTCGGTGTCCTCTCGATCTCCGAGCGTCTGGCGAGACGAGTGACGAGCATGAGGCTCAAGGTGGGCACGGTCTTCTTGGTCATAGCGTTCGCTCTGCTGAATCTGATGCTCGTAGTCCAGCAGACGATCTTCCTGCAGTTTCGGCAGTTCCGCCAGGACGTTGCGGATGAAGCGGCCAGGGAGTCGCTCCGGCTGGTCTTCGAAGGTGTGAACCTGGTTCAGCTTGGGATCGACGCTTCCTTCGACATCTTCTACTGTGTCGGTCTGATTCTGTTCGCGGCGGTTATGTATGGTCACCGGGACTTCGGCAAGTTCCTCGGCGTGTTCGGCATACTTGCCGCAGCCGCTCTGCTAATCGCGAACCTTGCTGCTTTTCCGTATCTACCGACGGAATCGGGGCTGATCGATTTCGGACCGGTAACGGGCGTCTGGTGGCTGGCGGTTATCGTGCAGATAGTGCGGCTCAATCGAAGGGAGAGGTCCGTCGCAAGTCGGGTTTAGGGACGAGGATATGGCGAGGGTCTGGTCCTGAATGCGCGTGCGGAGGACGCCGCCCTTGCGAGTAAGATTCTTGAGTCAGCGGGCATCGAGGTAATCCGGGACTAGAAGACAGGATGAGGGCGCACGGTTGTACGGGTCAGCTTGGCGGCGCTAGGCAAGAGTGATTGCGTTCGTGCCGTTCGCTCGATATGGGCAGGGGCTGAT
>CP070823.1:114543-121054 GCA_020344375.1 Gemmatimonadota bacterium
ATGCGATCCAACGGCTGCTTGCCGCAGCGCAACGGAAGCCGCCGGGCGTCTGCGTGCTCAAGGGGGTCACGGGCTCCGGCAAGACCCTGGTCTACATCGAAGTTCTGCGCGAGCTGGTCGGCCGGCGGGGCCGGGGGGCAATCCTGCTCGTGCCCGAGATCTCACTCACCCCGCAAACGCTAAGCCGCTTCCGCGCGGCCTTCGGCGACGACGTCGCGCTCCTACACTCCGCGCTGAGCAACGGGGAACGCTACGCCGCCTGGCAGGCGCTGCACCAAGGCACGAAGCGGATCGTCGTCGGCGCACGCTCGGCTGTCTTCGCGCCCGTCCGCGATCTCGGCGCCATCGTGATCGACGAAGAGCATGAGGGCTCATACAAGCAGAGCGACGCCGCACCGCGTTACCACGCCCGTGAGGTAGCCGTAGTGCGAGCCCGGCGTGCCGGTGCCTTCTGCGTGTTCGGCTCGGCAACACCCTCACTGGAAGGCTGGGCCAACGCGCAGTCCGGAGCCTGGGAGCTCGTCGAGCTCCCGGAGCGCATCGGGGCTCGGCCGCTGCCCGCTGTGCAGGTGGTCGATCTGCGGGAGGAGCGGAAGAAACAGCGCGAGAAAGACGGTGGTCCGCAAGACGCCCTGGTGCTCTCGCCGCGCCTCCGAGATGCCATGGAAGAGCGGTTGCGACGAGGCGAGCAGGTGATTCTGCTGCTCAACCGGCGTGGCTACTCGAACTTCACCCAGTGCCGTGACTGCGGCGCCGTACGCAGCTGCTGGCAGTGTAACGTGTCGCTGACCCGCCACCGGCGACCGCCGCGTCTCGTCTGTCATCACTGCAACCATCAGGAGCCGCTGCCAGACACGTGTCCCGAATGTGGTTCTGGGGTTCTGAGCCATCGGGGCGTCGGCACGGAGCATGTGGAGCGCCTGCTGGGCGAGGTGTTTGTCAGTGCCCGCATCGCGCGCATGGATCTGGACACCACGAGCGGGAAGTGGTCGCACCACGAGATACTGGGCCGCGTCGAGCGCCGCGAGGTGGATATCCTGCTCGGGACCCAGATGATCGCGAAAGGACTCGACTTCCCCAACGTCACGCTAGTGGGCGTGATCAACGCCGACGTCGGCCTCAACCTACCCGATTTCCGAGCGAGTGAGCGGACCTTCCATCTCCTCACGCAGGTGGCGGGACGGGCCGGGCGCGGCCCGCTAGGGGGCGAAGTCATCGTGCAGACCTCGCTGCCCGGGCACTACGCGATCGAGTTCGCCATTAACCACGACTACGAAGGGTTCGCGGCCCGCGAGCTCAAGGAGCGCACCGAGCCAGCCTACCCCCCGCACACGCGACTTGCCAACGTGGTGTTCTCAGGACAGCGCGAACTCCGAACCCAGGAAGGGGCAGAAGCAGCGCTGGCTTGGCTCGGCGGTCTCCTCAAGGCCAGGGGAATCGAGGGGATCGATCTGATTGGCCCTGCGCCCTGCCCCATCGACCGCATTCGCCGCCGCTGGCGCTGGCACCTGGTCCTGAAGGCGCGGGACGCGGATGCGCTGGGCCAGGTCCTGCGCTATTTCGCCGCCCGGTTTCCCGTGCCGAGAGATCTGCGTGCGGAGATCGACCGCGACCCAGTCAGCGTGCTCTAGAACGGGCGGCGCCGCAGCTGGCCTGGAGCGGCAGCCTCTGTGGCACCTTGGCGCTGGACAGGTGTCTAATAGGAGGCGGGCCCGAAATCCTCGGGCTGCACCATCCCCGGCCGGGTGTGGCACTTGCGTCCTTGACAACCGCCCCTCGCCGCCTCAAAAATGACGGATCTCGTGCGCCCACGAGGGTGAATTGCCGCTATGGGATGCCTGACGCTCAACGCGTCCTACGAGCCGCTGACGATCGTGCCCGTGCAACGGGCGCTACGGCTCGTCATCGATCGCAAGGCCGAGGCCCTTGAGGTCGATGAATCGCGCCCCTTCCGATCGGAGCGCCTGGTTCTCCCCGCGCCCATCGTCATTCGCCTGGTCAAGTACGTGCATGTGCCCCCGCGTTTCCGCCGCCATGTGACCAACACGTTCCTGTTCGCGCGCGATCACTACACCTGCCAGTACTGCGGGCGGCACCGTCGCGAGCTCGGTCACCGCGAGTTCCTGACCCGGGATCACCTGCTGCCGATGTGCCGTGGTGGAGACAACACCTGGGACAACGTGCTTACGGCCTGCACCCGCTGTAATCACAGGAAGGGTAACCAGACGCCCGAGGAAGCGCACATGAAGCCGCTTGGCTTAGCGCGTGAGCCGAACCACGTGGAGCTGGTCTGGGCGGTCCGTAAGGTGACGCCCGTCCAGGCGAAGTACATCGCGATGTTCTACGGACGCGATGTGCTGAAGGCCCTGGGTGCAGACGACTACGGCTTGGCCGCGAGAGCCGAGCCGAACTGACGCTTCCCTCCGCAGAGTCCGAGTCGCCAAACTACGCGTCCAGGCCAGGCGACGCTCACTGTCGGCCCCTCCGAAACCCGCGCCGCGCGCGGGTGTACCAGCGGGGCAGCCACACGGTGACCGGCGGTGCTCGCGGCGAGCCACTCCCTGTCAAGGGACGTGACAGCACCGGGATATCGTGTATCTTTGCCTGCTTCCAGTCCCGGTAAACCGCCCGGCGCCGCAGAGGAGATCCGAATGGGCTTGAACGCAGAACTGGTTAGAGAGACGCCCTACCCCGGCTACGTCTTCGGCCACGCCCCGCGTAACGTCTACTGGGAGATGACCATCGCCTGCGATCTGCAGTGCAAGCACTGCCGGGCCGAGGCGATACCGCACCGCGATCCTCTCGAGCTGAGCACCGAGGATGGCCGGGCGCTGATGCAGGATGTCAAGGGGATGGGCAGCATGGTCATCCTCACAGGCGGCGATCCGATGAAGCGGCCCGACCTCTTCGACCTGATCGCCTACGCCCGAGAGATCGCTCTGCCCGTCAGCATCACACCGAGCACTACGCCTACCCTGACCCGTGAGGTCGTGCAACAGTTCAAGCAGCTCGGTGTTGCCGCAATGGGCACGAGCCTGGACGGTCCCAGCGCGGAGGTGCACGATGCGTTCCGCGGCGTGGAAGGCACGTTCAGCAGCTCTATGAATGCTTTGAGCTGGGCACGGGAATTCCACATCCCAGTCCAGATCAACACGACGGTCACGGCGGAGACGCTGCCGCACCTGCAAGCGCTGTACAGGCTACTGAGCGAAGAGTTCGCGCCGCCGGTGCGGCGCTGGAGCCTGTTCCTGCTCGTACCTGTGGGCCGGGGCCTGGACCTGGGGATCCCATCGGTGGAGGAGGTGGAGGAGCTGTTCGCCTGGGCCTATGAGACCGCAGCTGCCGCCCCTTTCCACATGGGCACGGTCGAGGCGCCTCACTACCGACGCTACTGGTTCCAGCGCAAGCTGAAGGAGGGTGCGTCGGCAGAAGAGCTGAACAAGCTGGCGATGCGAATGGGATTCGGCGTGCGAGACGGGAATGGCGTGATCTTCGTCTCGCACAAGGGCGAAGTCTTCCCTGCCGGTTTCTTGCCACACCCTCTGCTCGGGAACGTGCGCGAGCAACGGCTCTCCGTCATCTATCGGGAATCCCCTCACCTGGCGGAGCTTCGCGACATGGACCGGCTGAAGGGCAAGTGCGGCCGCTGCGAGTTTCGCTGGCTGTGCGGCGGCTCCCGAGCCCGCGCCTACGGGACGACGGGCGACCCCATGGAATCCGACCCTTTCTGTCTCTACGAGCCGACGGCCGGCGACGGCGGCTGAGGAGGACCGCCCGCTGTCCCTTCCGGGCTCCGGCCGCTGTATATTGAGCCTGAGGCCGCAGCACGATCCTAACAGACAGGCGCGCAGTAGGATGGGAATCGGCAACATCGGCTGGACGGAGTTCTTGGTCATCCTGGCCATCGCGCTCATCTTCTTCGGGCCACGCCGCTTGCCCGGCATCGCCCAGGCCATCGGTAAGAGTCTGCGCGAGTTCCAGAAGGCACTCAACGAGGTCAAGTCGGAGATCGCCGAAGCCAGTCGCGAGATGGAGGAACGGCCCGGCCCGGTGATCAGGCCGCCCGCACTGGCGCCCCCGCCGGAAACGACGAAAGAAGCGGAGACGACCGTCACCCCACAGCCGCCCGAGGAACCCGCCCCAAGCCAGTCGGCCGGGGACAACGCCGCGAGTTCAGACAGGACGGAAACGAGTAATGCAGACCCTTCAGATCCGCACCTCGCGTAGAGCAGAGCTGGTCGATATCACGGCGCAGGTCCGCGATGCGGTGCGCAAGACCGCTGTCAGCGAGGGCGTGGCCCACCTGTGGTCCTTTCACACCACGTGCGGTCTCACGGTCAATGAGGGCGCCGACCCTGACGTGGCACACGACATCGCCTGGAAGCTCGGCGAACTGGTACCGAGAGACGACTCTTCCTACCAGCACGCGGAGGGGAACTCGGATTCCCACATCAAGACCAGCCTGATGAACCCGGGAGCGACTTTGCTGGTCACGAACGGTGATATCGCGCTGGGTACCTGGCAGGCCGTCTTCCTGGCGGAATTCGACGGCCCCAGGCTCAGAAGGGTGGGAGTGCAGGTCGTGCCTGCACCCTAACGCGAGGATCTCTGCCCGACGTCGCTGCGGCCGCCTGCCTCGCCGACGGCCTTGCGAAGCTGCTCGTAGCCTTCTTTCCCCAAGATCTCCCTGAACTCGCAGGCGTACGCGTCGATCGCACGTGTCGAGCCATCAAAGGCTAGCGTACAGCAGCGGCGGACGCCGTCGCACAGGTCATCGAACTCCACTCGCTCAAACGACGTGACCAGTGGAAATAGGCGGCAGTAGAAGGGCTTGAGGCGCACGCCCTCCGCCAGAGCGAGATCCGGCTCGACCAGCTGAAGAGTGCATAGCCCGTCACGGTTCAGAAACGCGCACTTGCCGTTGTAAACCGCCGTGCCGATGCAGAGGCCGCCAGGGTAATCCTCGTCTCTTTCGATTTCGTCCTCGAACCACAAGCTCGTATCCCGGGTCTGGCTGTCATCCAGGGCCGCCTGGATGCGGGCCGCGCAAGCCAGGATACGGTCGCGCTCCGGCAACGAGACGTACACCCCATGACGGCAGCAGTGGCCGCCGCACTCCTCAGGTGCGTTGGACGGTCCTCCACCTTCGATACAGCCACGCGCGACCATGCCTTCCACGGTCCACTGGCCAATCCGGATATCGTCGCTCTGCGGCGTGCTACGTTGGCGTGCTCGCATCCGCTGCTAAACCTTGAACCTCGCCCGGCCGCAGGTCACCCGAGCTCCTCAACAAGCCTGTCCACGATGCCGGCTCTGTGCCCGACGCGGCGCCGACGCCGACCTCGCTCCCTGCGCTTGCAGCTGACCGGCTCAATCATACCGCCCGCCCGAGAACGCTGAAAGCCCGGCGCTAGCGGGCCACCAGCTCCACCCGGCGGTTCTTGCCCCTACCGTCCTCGCTGGCGTTGCTGGCCACCGGAGCCAGGGGGCCAAT
Source organism: Gemmatimonadota bacterium (assembly GCA_020344375.1). GTDB lineage: Bacteria > Gemmatimonadota > Gemmatimonadetes > Palauibacterales > KS3-K002. The sequence continues at coordinate 120,038 of CP070823.1, forward strand.
CCCATGCGGTTCGAGGCGGCTCCGGTCGATGCCGTAGCGGCTCACCAGCGCCTCCACCACCGCCGCGGCCCGATCCCGGGAAAGCTCCATGTTGTGATCGAAGCTGCCGGTGCCGTCGGTATGTCCCACCACGAACAGCTCCAGATCCGTGTTCTCCTCGAGCAGCTGGGCAATCTCTTGCAGGGTCGGCTCCGACTCCGGCTTGATCAGTGCCTGATCCGTGTCAAACAAGATGCCGTACACCGCTACCTTGCCGGTGCGCTGAATATCCGCAACCATGGTCGCGGCGTTCGCCATCACCTGCTGGGTCATGCCCTTCTCTTCGACCACGGTCAGATCATAGGACTCGCCACCGCTGAAGCAGTGGACGTGTATCCACGCACGGGCGTCCCCGCGGACCAGCTCGAGGTACACGTTGTAGTCATCACGAGAGACGATCTGCCCACCAGTCGCCTCGATGGCGTTGCTGTAGTTCCGCAGAACCTCCAGCTCGCTGGGCGGCCGCGCCCCCTCCTCGATCTCGTAAGAGATATCGGTTTTGCGTCCCTCAACTAGAAACTCGTACCCCTCCGCGTCATAGAACTCGTACTGGTCAAACTCCCTGAAGTCGCAGTCCTCGATGTAGAACCCTGACATCCGGGTGAGCAGCGGGTGATCCTCACAGCCGGCCGCGTCCTGCTGCGCCATGGACCCGCCGGGCCCTGCGAGCAGCAGGGCCAGGACAAGCATCAAACCTCTCCAGTAGTGACACATGATGCCCTCCACAGGGGTTGTCCGCCTCGCGAAGCGTGTCGATCAGTCACAGCTCCGCCATGAATCCCAGTCCGATCGGGGACGAGGAATAGCCCGAGGACGAGGACTCACTCTCGCGAACGCGGACGTCCTCGATGCAACGGCAGATGGCGTCGCTCCTGCACGGGATTGCGGTGTGACGTGCTCGGCCCCACGGTCGCGGGGCCAATACACGCTGTCCAACCGATTGTCCTGTATACAATTACGCCACAGGGGTGCCCTGTG
>CP070823.1:121154-127647 GCA_020344375.1 Gemmatimonadota bacterium
GCCGCAGCCCGCCTTTTCCAGAAACTCTCTTCGTCTCATAAGTCCTCCCGGTCACGGCCAGGGCGCTACACCGCTAGCCCATCCAGAAGCCCTTGCGGTGCGACACACCAAGTACTTTGCGACAAGTACCGCAGAAGTAGATGTATCGCTTGCCGAACAAACCCTTGAGCTGCTGAAACCACACTGTTCGAAGCTCAACTGAGCAGTGTGGACACAGCGGCCGTATGTCGTCGCGCTGCTGAAGCTCGATCATGCCCACGACCCTCCTGTAATGTCCCGACAACAATGCCGTCTAGCGGATCAGCGTCTCTCCCGTATTTGCCTGCCAGGCAGTACCTCGCGACATCCCTGCTCTCAATCTCGCTCAACAGGTACTAATACTTGATGACGGCAATCCGATCCTCACCAGGAAACCTCTCAAATAGCAGCGGGTCATGGCCGGGGATCACACGTTCAGGAGCACCTGCCAAGGAGATCATGCGTTCCAGCGCTGCCAGGTTGGCCGGCGCATCTTCGGGTTCAAATGTCGGGATCGGCGACCGTGTTTCCAGGTTGCGGTAGAGGTAGCAGTTGTCCGAAGCGAGGACATAAGGCGGATCAGTCTCGACGAGGAGATATTGCGAAGCAACAGTATGACGCCCACCGGTATAAGCACGGATGCGAGGAAGAATCTCAGCGTCATCTCCGTCAATCAGCCTGAGCTTCCCCTCAACATTGCGGCGTACGAGTGTCACCATGTCCTCCGGATCGATCCCGCCGTGTCGACCCCCCTCTTGCCAGGCCGCGCCCACATAGTACTCGAACTCGGCTTTCTGAATCCAAATCGTAGCGTTGGGAAACAAATCGATACCGCCTATATGATCCCAGTGAGCGTGACTGATAATGATGTCAGTGACATCGGCCGCATCTAGACCAGCGAGCCGAACAGCCTCGTCGGGGCGGACGAAGTCAGTGATATTGAAATATTCGTTCCAGCTCTCGCGATAGAAACCGCTATCAAAGAGAATGTTCCGATCGTCACCACGAATCAGCCAGAAGACCATAGCGATGTCGAGTCTTTGATCTTCTGGTGCGCCCACGACGAAGCTCGCTACCGGAAACTGAGAGATCGTACCATATCGAATCGCCTCAATTCTATACTCGGGTCCCTGATAGGCCGTCACGGCAATCGTGAACAGAAGGGTCAGCAGGAACGAGATCATGATTTCCCTCCCTTGGCATCCAGATCAAGTGACCAGAGCGTATGCACTGTTGTTGTTATACTGCCCAACGGTCAGTGCTTCAATGGCGTGCGGCAGCTGGGTCGGTGACCCGCTTCCACCCGTCCCTAGTTCCTAGCCTTGAGGATCCTGACCTTGAAACCCAGCTCCTGAGCAAGTGCGACCATCTCCTCGAAGATGTCGCCGTAGGCCACGGCCACGTGGTTGGAGAGGTAGTGCGCCATGAGCGTATCTCGGCCGACGCCCAGGTCGGCGGCCATGAAGGGCCACTGCCGGGTAGTGCCCTCCCACCAGGCGTCTCGCACCTCAGGTGGCAGCTTCACGACCTCACCTCGTCCGATATCCATCCAGAGGACGTCGTCCTTGATGTAGCAGCGCGACCACGTGATCGCGCCGGGCAGGCTCTCGCCGGCGAACGTGCCGCCGGGGACGGGGAAGTAGAGCGCGGGTTGACGGTAGCTGTGGACGCCCGCGAGCGTGTCGGGATCGTGGTTGAACGCGTAGGCGCCGCACGAACCCGAATTGAGCAGGACCCAGAGGAACCGCCCCTCATGCTCTGCGCCCCAACGCACGTCATGGAACATAACCGCCTGGTGCAGTCCCCTGGCCTTCAGCACACGTTTCATCATCTCCATGGGGACCGCGTTGCCCTGGTCGGCCTCCGTGGCACAGGCGACGGTATCGCCGTTCGATTCCGGCCGGCAGGCAGAGTTGAACAGCCCTTCCGCGAAGTCCGAGGGCGGGCGGAGGGGAAGCAGTCCCAGCTGGTACTGCCAGCCCAGGCAGTCGGCCCTGTACTCCTCTACCATATCCAGCACAGCCAGGTAGTCGCGCAGCTGCTCGCGCGTGGCGTCCTCGGTGAAGTCCGCGGCCTTTTCCTCACGCCAGTGGAACGTCACCCCGCGCTCCTTGACGAACGCCAGGGCGGCGTCCAAGCGCGCGTCGTCGATGTCGCGGCCCCGGTGGATGATCCAGGCCTGATCCACCTTGTGCTCGCTGAAACCGTGGCGGTTGAGCAATCGCGGGCCGAAGTAGCCGTTGATCATGCCCATCGAGGTGTCGCCCAGCATGAGGATGAGGGCGCGTCGATCCTGGAGACCCCGCGCGACCTGGTCAGCCAGTTCGCCAGCCGGTGACGACACCGGTACGTCGTAGGCGATGTCCTCCTCGCCGTAGACGATCTGTCCGGAGGAGCACCACTCCTCGAGGCGGGCCATGAAGATGTCGTCCGTGGTCCAATCCTGCGCGTCGGTCCAGACGCGCGAGAACCTCCGTCCCACGCTCTCCAGGCAGGCGCCGGTGTTCAGGAGCCCGACCAGGCCCGGCCACTGGCCCGAGAAGTTGCTGGCGAGCAGCAGTGGGTTGTCCTTCCCCACCACGCCCTCGGTGGTGTGCGGGCCGTAGAACCAGTGCACGCAGATCCCGATCATAGGATCCTGGATGGGCCCCAGCTTCTCGATCGCATGGTGGGGCTTGGTCAGGAATCCTTCCACCAGGTAGGGCTGCCTGCCGAGCTTCCTGAGCGCCGCCTCCATCTGCCGGGTGGCCTCGGTCACGTTCGGCAGGGCCAGCTCGTTGGGCACGTCACGACCGTCGCCCGGCCAGAACAGAGCGATTCGCTGCTTCACCGTCGTTCCTCCTGGATCTCTCTAGTTGATCGGCTGGCCGCCCGCGCCGACGTTCTCCCGGGTGAAGAGCCGAGTCCCGAGGACGATCTTCTTCGGAACCTCCTCACCACGCAGGATGGCCAGCGCGACCTCAATGGCCTCCGCGCCGCCGGTGGGATAGAGGAAGGTCGCATCGAGGATTCCCTGCGCGACGTACTGCTGCCCTTCGTGCAGCAGCGCGTCGATGCCCACGAACATCATGTCCGTTTCTCGCCCGGCCGCGCGAGCCGCCAGCCAAGCGCCGTGAGCGCCGGGATCGTTGTGCGCGTAGACCACGTCGATCTCGGGGTTGGTGGCCAGCGCGGATTCCATCTCCCGGCGCGCGTTGGGCTCCAGCCACTGCATCTCGCCGGTGAAGACGATCTCCAGCCCGGGATGCCGGTCGAGCTCCAGACCCTCAAGGAATCCCCGGTTCCGGTCCTGCCCCGGGGTCGAGGTCATCAGACCCTTGAGCTCGACGATCTTGCCCCTCCCGCCTAGCGTCTCCCGGATCCACTTCCCGGCCTCGCGACCGATCTGCACGTTGTCGGCGCCAATGAAGGTGGTGTACTGGTCGCCCTGGACAGCACGGTCGAGGACGATCACGGGTACGCCCCGCTGGTAGGCCTCGGCGACCGGCCGGGTGAGCGGCGCCGCCTCCTTAGGGCTGATGATGATCACGTCGACGCCCTGCTCGACGAACTCTTCCACCTGCGCCCGCTGAACCAGCGAGCTGTTCTGGGCGTCCTTGAAGATCACCCGCAGGTTGGGATGCCGGGCGGCAGCGGCCCGGACGTCGGCGTCCATCTGCACGCGCCAGGGCTCGCCCAGGTTACACTGGCTCATGCCGATGACCCAGGGATCCTCGGGTGTACCGGCGTGCCGTTCCCGCGACTCCGAGGCGCAGCCGACGCCGGCGAGCACACAGAGAAGTAAGAACGCGAACCTGCGGAGCGGCATGTTCTTGAGCCCTCCTACTTCCCGCGCTGGAACAGCACGGCGCAGATGATGATCGCGCCCGTCAGCATGAGGCGGGTGGCCTCGGGCGCGGCGTTGAGCGAGAGGATCTTCTGAAGATACCCGATCGTCAGGACCCCGATCAGGGTCAGGACGACACTACCCTTCCCGCCTGCCAGCGTGGTGCCCCCGATGACGACCATGGCGATGGCGTCGAGCTCGTACGCCATTCCGGTCTCCGGATCGCCGTGCGTCTCCTGGGCGGCCTGGCAGATTCCGGCGACCGCCGCGAACAGCCCGGAGAGGGCGTACGCCGTGATCAGCGTGCGGCGTACCGGCACACCCGAGAGGCGCGCTGCCTCTTCGTTCCCACCCACCGCGTAGATGTACCGTCCCAGGCGCAGCCGCGACAGAACGATCCACGTCACGAGCACGCAGACGAGAAAGATGATCGTGACGATCGAGAGGTTCCCCCCCAGGACCTTGCTGTCGATGAGCCCGAAGATCTGCGGGAGCTCGACCAGGCGTGTGCTGCCGTCAGGATCCGTCACGTAGTTCGTGATCTTCCTGCCCCCGGAGATTACCTTCGCGAGGCCACGCGCGAAGACCATCATGGCAAGCGTAACGATGAACGGCTGGATTCGCATCCGGGCGACCAGTGCGCCGGAGGCCGAGCCGAGGGCCGTGCCGAAGACCAGCACCACCGGGATGGCGAAGACCGCCGGCCAGCCAAGCGGCATCATGAGCCAGGCGAACGACACTGCCGCCAACGCCAGCAGACTGCTGACCGAGAGATCGATGCCGGCAGTGATGATGACCACCGTCATCCCGCACGCCAGCATGCCATGAACCGACACCTGGCGCAGCATGTCACGGTGGACGCTCCACCTGAAGAAGGCTCCGTCGGCGCTGAAGACGCAGCCGATCACGATCATGAGCAGCAGAGCCAGAAACGCTCGCGCGACCGGCGTGGTCCACCAACCTCGAAGCAACACGTGCCATTCAGTGCTCAGCTCACCCCTCCGCGCTCGTGACGTCCCGTCAGCCCCATAGCCGCTGCCAGCACACCGTCCTTGGATGCCGTCTCGCGCGTGAACTCGGCCGCCAGCCGGCCCCGGTGCATCACCAGGATCCGGTCGCTGAGCGCGAGCAGCTCGTCCATCTCCGACGTGATCAGCAAGATCGCGATGCCCTGCCCGACCCACCCGCGCATCAGATCGTAGATGTCGGCCTTCGCACCCACGTCGATGCCGCGCGTCGGCTCATCGAGCAGCAGCACGCGCGGCTGTGGCAGGAGACAGCGCGCCAGGTAGACCTTCTGCTGGTTGCCTCCCGATAGGACGCGCACCGGCGCGTAGAAGGAGGGGGCGCTCAGCCGGAACTCCCGGGTCAAGCTTCGGACCGCCTGCCTCTCCTCTTCCCTGCGCACCCAGCCGCTGCGGTTGCAGAACCGCGAGAGGCTGGCCAGGCTGACGCTGTGGGTCACAATCAGGTCCGGCGCGAGGCCGAACGACTTGCGATCGTTCGTCAGGAGCACGACGCCCCGCTCGACGGACTCCCGGGGACTCCGCAGCGGGAAGCGCTCCCCACAGAGCCGCACCCGTCCGGTAACACGGCGCCCCAGCGCGCCGAAGAGGGCGTGTAGGACCTCACTCGCCCCTGAGCCCCGGAGCCCCGCGAGTCCGAGTATCTCTCCCCGCCGCAGGGTGAAGGAGACTCCATCGACCACGCAGCGCGCTTTGATGGCCGGGTGTGCCACGTGCAAGTCCTCCACCTCCAGCGCGAACTCAGCGGCGGGCTCCGGCCGCCCTGCGTCCGGCACCGCCAGCTCCCGACCGACCATCCACTTCACGAGGTCCTCGGGCGCGAGCTCGCTCGCCGTGGCCGTCCCCACCAGAGCGCCGTCGCGCAGAACCGTGATGCGGTCGGCCAGACGGTAGATCTCCTCCATTTTGTGCGTGATGTAGACGATGCCACGGCCCCGACGTCGCAGCTCGATGATGCGCTCGAAGAGTGAGTCGACCTCGTGCTCGTTCAGCGCGCTGGTCGGCTCGTCGAAGATGACGAGCCTGGCCTCACGGGCCAGCGCTCGGGCGATTTCCAACATCTGTTGGCTGGAGATGGGCAGCTCTTCCACCAGCTGACGGGGCGAGAAGTCGAGCCCGGTCTCCTGGAGGATTCGAGCGGCCTCCGATTCCTGGGTCCCGAAGTCGACTCGGCCTAAGCGTTGACTCACCTCCCGCCCCAGGAACAAGTTGTCGGAGACACTCATCGAGGCCACCAGTGAGAGCTCCTGGTGGATGGTCGCGATGCCGGCCCGCACGGCCTCGTTCGGGTGAGTGAAGCGCCGCGGTCGACCGCCCACATACAGCTCGCCGTCGAAGTCGTCGTAGACGCCCGAGAGGATCTTGATCAGCGTGCTCTTGCCGGCCCCGTTCTCGCCGGCGAGCACGTGCACTTCGCCGGGCAGGACCTCGAAATCGACCCCGTGCAGAACCTCAACCGGCCCGAAGGACTTGCGGATCCCGCGCATGACGACGATCGGATCAGGCCAGGATGCGGCTCCCGTCGCACTTCCACGCCGAGTTGGAATCGCTTCGTCCCCGGTGGCGGTCATCCTCCCTCCACCAGCAGATTACCTACGGCTATCACCGGCAGATTCCCTACGCT
>CP070823.1:127747-134182 GCA_020344375.1 Gemmatimonadota bacterium
TGGCGGAGACGCTCGTGGTCATCGTCTTGGGCGCCGTTGTCGTCGCCGCGCTCTACCAAGTGCTGACCTTTCAGCAACGCTTCTATTCCAGGGAGCGCCGGGCGATCTCGCGTCAGGATGCGCTGCGTCTCGGCAGTTCAGTGCTGACGGCGGAGCTGATGGAAGCCAGCTCACCCGGTGGTGACTTCGGGTCGCTCGAGCCGGACAGCCTGAATCTTCGCTCACCTGTCGGCTTCGCTATCGTGTGTGACGTCGACAGCCCAAACGCGTTGCTCGGGCTCTTCAATGTCACGGGAAGGATCAGCGCTGCGGGCGATAGCCTGCTGATCTACCACCCGGACGGCTGGCTGGTGCGGGGGTTGGAGGCATCCCCGTCGGAGACCGGCTCCCTCAGCTGTCCCTACTCCGGGGGTCCCCCCATCGAACAGGTGGTGCGCGTAGCAGGATCTGTCACCGGCGTCCCCGTTGGCGCGCCCGTGCGCGCCTTTCATCGCTACACCTACCGCCTTGAGCAGGAAGGGAGCAGGTGGTGGCTGGCCCGGTCGGACGGAAACGTCACGGATCTCCTGGCCGGCCCCTTCAGCGGAGACGGCTCCGGTTTGAGCTTCACGTACCTCGATTCCGTGGGTCAGCCGACCACTGACCCGACCCAGGTCGCGAGGGTGGACCTGGCCCTGGTGGCGGTGAGTCCCGGGGCCGACAGCCGGACCGATACACTCACGGCAACGATAAGACCGAGAAACCAATGAGCAGCATACGTATCAGCAAAGACCCTCTGAAGGCCGGCGGCTTCGCCATCCCGGCGGCCGTGTTCGTCATCGTCGTCGTCTCATTGCTGGCGCTGGGCGGTCTCTACGTCGCTCAAAACAACGCCACTGCGAACGCCGGCATCCGGCGCGGTTGGGAAGCGCTCTATGCCGCTGACGCCGGAGCCACGCAGGTGATCGCAAACTGGGACCGCGCGGCTTATGGAGCACTGAACCCTGGCGACAGCGTGAGCACCGGCTGGCGCTCGTTATCCGACGGCTCGCTGTACCAGACCATCGTCTTGCGCGTGGACGCGGGCCTTCCCGACAGTGCCTGGCTCTATCGGCTGCGCACGGTCGGCCGCCCGGGGTCCGGCGTGTCGGCGCAACGCTCGCTGGTCACCATGGTGAGGTTGGCACGAGCCAGTGCGTTGTGCTGTGACGGCGCGATCAAGGTGAAGGGTCAGCTTCGGATACTGGGCACGGGCCAGGGCGTGAAGGTCTCGGGGCTCGATGAACCACCACCCACCTGGACCGGACGCTGTGGGCCCCTACAAGGTGGTATTCCCGGCATCCGTATGCAGGACACCACCGTCCTGGAGATCATGGGTACCCCAGTGATCGAGGGGTCACCGCCCATACTCGAGGACACGTCAATCGACAGTACGGATTTCAACCAGTTCGGCGAGCTGACGTATACGGACCTCGCCGGCATGGCCGACAAGAAATTCGTCGGAAACCAGGACTTCCATGTCCTAGCACCAGTCGTCTCCGACGGGACATGCGTGACCTCAGCGTCGACTAACTGGGGCGATCCCCTGAACCCCGACGGCGCCTGCTGGGACTATCTGCCGGTCATTCACGTCGCCGGCGATCTACAGGTCTCCGGCACCGGCTACGGCCAGGGCATCCTGCTGATCGATGGTGACCTGTTGGTCACTGGTGAATTCGACTTCTATGGTGTGGCCGTCGTGCAGGGAGAGGCCGATTTCAGGGGAACCACCAACATTACCGGCGGACTAATGGTGCATGCCGGCATGCGGGCAGGCGACGAGACCTATCTGCGGGGAGGGACAAACATCCAGTACAGCAGCTGTTCCACGGCGCGTGCCCTTTCCCACGCGGTCGCCGCGCAGCCGCTCGCCGGGCGGCACTGGTTCGAGGTACTGGAGTAACGAGTCAACACGCGAGGTACTCGTGAACGGCTGGTCATATCGCGCGCGCACTATCGACGGACAGGTCCGGGAGGGCGTGATCCAGGCGCTAACCGTTGCGGACGCCAACCGCGCGCTGGTGAAGAAACACCTGATCCCGGAGTCGGTCCGCCCGGCCCCCAGGGCTCGCGGCGTCCAGATCCGCCGCAGGGCCAAGCCGCAGGCGCTGGCGCTGTTCGCACGGCAGTTCGCGACCCTGATCGACGCGGCCGTACCGGCGATTCAGAGCCTGGAGATCAGTCAAGACTTGTGTGAGGATCGCCAGCTGAAGAAGGCGCTTGGCCAAGTGATCGTCCATGTGCAGGCCGGTAAGAGCCTGGCCGATGCGCTACGGGAGCACCCTCCGGTCTTCTCAGACATCTTCGTGAACATGGTCGAGGCCGGCGAGCAGGGTGGCGTGCTCGACACCATCCTGACGCGTCTGGCCGTGTACCTGGAGAAGAGCCAGGCGTTGGTCGCTCGCGTCAAGACCGCCCTGGTCTACCCGGCCATCATCCTCTTTGTGGCCCTCGCGAGTGCCGGTGTCATGCTGGCATTCGTGGTCCCGGTCTTCGAGGACATGTTCGCGTCGAGTAATCTCTCCCTACCGTACCCGACCCAGGTGCTCGTCAACATGTCGGAGTTCCTTCAGGCTCACTGGCTCTGGCTGTTGCTCGGCCTGGTCGGCGCTGTCGTATTCGTTCGCCAGGCCTACGGGACCGAGTCAGGCCGCACGTTCTTCGACGAGCTCATACTTCGCATTCCCGTCATGGGCGATCTGATCCGCAAGACCGCCATCGCCCGCTTCGCTCAGAGCATGGCCTCCCTGCTCACGAGCGGGGCGAACCTGATCGATGCGCTGGTCGCCTCTGCCGGTACCGCCGGCAACGTGATAATGCAGCGCGGGCTGCTCCGCGCCCGCGGCCCGATCGAGGCGGGTCAAGGCATCAGCAAGCCGCTGGCCGAGACCGGAATCATGCCGCGCCTGGTCTCACGCATGGTCGAGGTGGGCGAGCAGACCGGTCGGCTGGACGAGATGTTCGAGAAGGTCGCGAACTTCTATGACTCGGAGGTCCAGACAGCGGTCGAACGCCTGATGAAGGCCCTGGAACCGGCCCTGATCGTGGTGGTCGGATTCATCCTGGGCGGCATGGTCGTCGCTCTGTATCTGCCGATCTTCGAGGCGCTCACAAAGGTCACTCAGTGAGCAAACGCCCCGGCCCGCACCAGCGGGCCGGGGCGCCATTCACCGACACCCCCTGGGAAACGCCACACTAGGCCGTCACTGTCTGCGCCTCCGGGACCTCGACATCCCGCTCGCTGGCCGGCTCTTCGAGCCGTGTCTCATCCCTGCGATGAGTGAAGTGGCGCACGAAGAAGTCGGCTACGTCATCGGTGAGCGAGTACATCACGGGTACCAGCACCAATGTGAGGAAGGTGGCGAACGTGAGACCGGCGATCACGGCGATCGCCATCGGAGCCCACCAGGCCGCCGATTCGCCGCCCCAGTAGATGTTCGGGCTGAGACGCAAGTAGAGGCCGTAGAAGTCGATGTTTAGGCCGATGGCCAGCGGGACCAGCCCCATGACCGTAGTGATCGCCGTCAGCGTCACCGGCCGGAACCTCGTCATGCCGCCTCGCACCAGAGACTCCAGCCGGCTCAGACCGTCCCGTTCCCGGAGGATGCCGATGTAGTCCATCAGCACGATCGCGTTGTTCACCACGATACCCGCCAGGCTGATCACGCCCACACCGCTCATGATGATCCCGAACGGCATGCGGAACACCAACAGGCCAATCAGCACGCCCACCGTGGAGAGGATGACGGAGCTGAGGATGACGAGCGGCTTGAGCAGCGAATCGAACTGGGACACCAGGATGAAGGCGATGAGCAGCAGCGCGGTCATAAACGCGCCCATCAGGAACGCCGCCGACTCCTGCTGTTCCTCTTGCTGCCCGGTATAGCGGAGGTCGTAGCCGCGCGGCAGCGCGGTCACGAAATCGGTCAGCGTCGTCTGCACCTCTGCCAGCACCGCGTTCGCGTTGTACCCAGACCGCACGTCGGATGAGATCGTGACGACGCGGTCCAGGTTCTTGCGGTTGATACCGCTGAAGCTCTCGTTAACGCTCCAGGTCGCCACGGACGGCAACGGGACCTGACTGCCGTCGTCCGCGACGATCGTGAGGTCAGCCAGTGAGTTGAGGTCCCGTCGATAGGGCTCGGCCAGCCGGACCACGATGTCATACTCGTCGTTGCCATCACGGAACTCGCCCGCCTCCACGCCGTTGATCGCGCTGCGCACCGTGAAGCCGATGTCACGCGTGTTGAGGCCGAACAGCTGTGCCCTCTCCCGGTCGATCTCGACCGTGAGCTCGGGGCGGCCGTCGGCCATATCGCTTTCCAATCCTTCCAGCTTGCGGCCTACCCGCGAGTTCGAGAGGATGGTGACGACCTGGTCACCCAGGCGCTTCAGAAGCGCGGCGTCCTCACCCACGATCTCGATGTTCACCGGCGGACCGGTTGGCGGTCCTTGCTCCGGCTCCTCGACCACGATCTCGGCACCTGCGACGCCGTCACCGACCGTGTTGCGCATCAGCTCAAGCGTCTCGAAAACGTCGTGAGCGCGGTCCTCGTAATCCACGAAATTCACTGCGACCGTGCCGACGTGTGTGCCCGACCCGCCGAAGATCCAGTCACCCGAGCTCGAGCCCGCTGTGGCCACCACTGACTCGAAATCCTCGCGACCCGAGACATCCTGAAGTTCACCCTCGATCCGCCTCACCATCCGGTCCGTCACGTCAGCGCGCGTGCCGGTGGGAGCCTCCACCTGCGCCCACACAGTGCTCGGCGGGATATCCTCGGGGAAGAACACCACCCCTTTGCTGAACACGCCAAAGGCGAAGACCGCCAATATCAGCACGGCCACAGCCTGGACCATGACGATGCGCCGGTGGGCCAGAGCCCAGCGTAAACCCCGCTCATACAGCCGGAGTGTCGCTGGCAGACTCACCTCCTGCAGCCAGCGGGCGGCGGGAGCCAGGGCGTAGCGATGCAGCGCGTAGAGGATGACCACCGTCAGGGTCAGCAGGACCGCGGTCAGCGGCTGAACGACAAACACGATGAGGAAAACCAGCGCCGCCGAAGCCGCGAGCGCCCACTTCATCCCCCGGGTGAGCCCCGGGCTTTCCTCGCCCTCTGGCCGCATGAACAGCGAGCAGAGGGTCGGGTTAATCACGACGGCGACGAACAGCGAAGAACTCAGGGTGATGATCAGCGTCAGCGGCAAGAACGCCATGAACTCGCCGACGATCCCGGGCCAGAAGGCCAAGGGTGCGAACGCCGCCACCGTCGTGGTCGTCGCCGCGATCACGGGCATCGCCACCTCGCCCGTGGCAAGTTTCGCCGCTTCCTTCTCGTCGTAGCCGCGCTCGCGGAAGCGGTAGATGTTCTCGACGATCACGACCGCGTTATCCACCAGCATCCCGAGCGCCAGAATGAGGCTGAACAGCACCACGAAGTTCATCGTGATGCCCGCCAGCTGCAGGACGCTGAACGACAGAAGCATCGACAGTGGGATCGCGACGCCCACGAAGGAGGCGTTGCGCACGCCGAGCGCGAAGAGCAGCACCGCGACCACCAGGATCAGTCCGGAGATGATGTTGTTCTCCAGACTGCTGACCATCTCGTGAATTTCATCGGATAGATCGGAGGTGATCGTGACAGCCGTCGTCGGCGGGAAGGAGGGTTGCATCTCCTCGATCGTGGCCCTGACCGCGTCTGCCGTCTCGATGATGTTCCTGCCGACCCGCTTCTTGACCCCCAGCGTGACGACCGATCTGCCATCCAGCCGGGCGAAGCTGTCGCGCTCCTTGAAGCCAAAGTCGACGCTGGCGACATCGCGGATGTAGACCGGCCGATCCCCGGGCGCCGCGATGACGATGTCCTCGATCAGGCGGGTGTCCTCGAACTCACCCGGCACCCGGACCAGATACTTGAGATCCCCGACATCGATGGTTCCGCCCGGGGTCGTGACGTTCTCCTCGCGGATTGCATCAATCACGTCGTCGAAGGCCAGTCCGTAGTACTTCAGCTTCGCAAGATCGACATCCACCTGGACCTCGCGTTCGAGGCCGCCCGACAGCGTCACATCGAGGACCGAAGGGATCTGCTCGAGCTGGTCCTGTAGTTCCTCCGCAACCCGCTTCAGCCGGACGAGGCTGTAGTCCCCGGAGATGTTGACCTGCATGATCGGCCACTCGGCGAAGTTGAACTCGATAATCATCGGTTCCTCCGCCGCCTCCGGGAGCTCCGGCTTGGCGATGTCGACCTTCTCGCGCACGAGCTGGAGTGCCTCGGTCATGTCCATCCCGGCCTCGAACTCGACGATGATGTTCGAGTAGCCCTCGACCGAGGTGGACGTGATCTCGGTTACGTCGGTGATCCTGTTGAGCTCTTCCTCAAGCGGGCGAGTGATCAACGTCTCGATGTCCCCCGG
>CP070823.1:134282-140623 GCA_020344375.1 Gemmatimonadota bacterium
CCTGACCGAGACGCTTCGAGCCGGCGGCCGTGGGGGAACGGCGCCGGCCCGCGCGCACCGCATCAGGGAAACGGTGCTGACTATCCAGGTGGGGCTGGCCCTCGCGCTTCTCATCGGGGCCACGTTGCTGGCCCAGAGTCTCTGGAGCCTGGGTCGAGTCGATGCCGGTTTCGCGCCCGAAGACGTGCTGACTTTCAGCTTCGATCTCCCGGCTGCTTCGTATTCGGAGCCCGAGGTGGAATGGGCCTTCTACCGAGATGTGCTGGCGCGAATCCATGGTCTTCCCGGCGTAGAGGCGGCGGGCGTCGTCACGCCTATCCCCCTGGAGATGGGAAGCGTCCCCACGTCCTGGTCGCTCTCGGCCGAGGTGAGCGATCCTTCCGAGCCGACCGTGATGGCCCACATGCGGACGGTTACCTCGGGCTATTTCGAGGCCATGGGTATCCGTCTTCTGAGAGGGCGCTTCATCGACGACGCGGACCGGGATGGCTCCGCTCAAGTGGCTTTGGTCAACCAGGCCTTCGTCGATCGCTACCTCAGGGGGCATGATCCGTTGGGAGTGCGGATCTCTCCAGGAGAGCCGGAGGCCGACGAATCGGATTGGATTACCATCGTGGGGGTAGTGGGGGACGTCCGCTTCCGGTCTCTCAGGCACGAGGCGGAGCCGGAGATCTACCTCCCCGCTCTCCAGTTGCCCGTCGGTTGGGGTCACCTGGTGGTCCGGGCCAGTGGCCCGCGAGACCATGTTGCCACGTCGGTGTCCGAGGCCGTGCTACGCGTCGATCCCGATCTGCCTCTGGCGGACGTCAGGAGTGGGGAAGAGATCATCGAAGGCCAGCTCCGGGTCTCGAAGCTGAACGCTGCACTCACTGCGCTCTTCGCGGTCATGGCGACGGCGCTGGCGGTGGTGGGGATCTTGGGCGTGCTCTCGACCGTGGTGGCTCAGCGGATGAGGGAGATCGGACTCAGGATCGCTTTGGGTGCCCGGCCGGGTGGCATCTGGAGGTTCGTGCTGGCGCGCGGGATGCGGCCCGTGGTCATCGGCCTCGCTTTCGGCCTCGCCGTCTCGCTCGCCGCTTCCCGTCTCCTGGAGAGCCAGGTCTACGGTGTCAGCACGCTGAATCTTCTCGCGTTCTTCCTTCCCACCGTGGGTCTTGCGGCCGCAGGTCTTCTGGCGTGTCTGGTCCCAGGTGTGCGGGCGTCCGCCGCGGATCCAGTGAGTCTGTTGCGGTCAGAGTGAGTGTTACGCCTGTTCGTTGTCCGCGGCCGCAGGTCAGAAGGCAACATGGTGTGAGGACCCCCTCCGCACTTACCGGCCGTTCACGGCGCTGATAGAGCGATGACAGACCACCTCCTTTGACACTCTGTCGACAAGTGTGAGCTATCGTGTGTTCGCCGCGCATCGGCGAGGCCAGAAGCGCCCGTACAGAGGAGACGGTTTCGGGACTGCTGTTCGACCTCTCCGAAAGCGGTGAACCGATCGGGCTCGAGATCACAGCGCCCGGCAAGGTGACGCTCGACGATCCGCCAGCCTAACGGCGTGACACGTGACCCGGCGCCGGGTCCACCGCTAGAGGCGCAGCAGCTGCGAGTACTTGATGAAGAGCTGGCGTGAATCGTTGAGCAGGCGGCCGCCGCTGCGCAGCAGCGAATCGCCTGTCGGCTCGCTCGCAATCAGCTCCAGGTTCTGGTAGTTGCTGGCGATGCCGGCGTACAGGGCGGTCCACGGGTTCAGCTGATAGGCGAGCAGGAAGTCGGCGTTCAGACGCTTCGTCGGCTCGAGGCGGGTCCGCGCCGCGTCGGCCGTCAGGGTCTCGTACTGCGTGATCAGGCGGAACGACAGCTCGCGCGTGGCCTGCCAGTACCAGCCGGAGCGCAGGATGTGCTGGGTGAAGATCTCGGCGCCGGTCCGGCGCTCGGCAAGCCGCGAGAAGATGTAGCGGTTGTCGATGCGAACCGAGCTGGTCGGCTTGAGCTCTGCACGGAACCTCCCGTAGAGCCAGCGCGCCACGTATGGCCCGGTGCCCTCGGGTGGCACGTAGTTCAGAGCGCCCCCGGCGTAGATCATCACGCTCGCCGTGAGCTGCGAGAGGGCCTCGGTGCCGCCGGACAAGATGAGGTAGTCGTAGCCGTACTCGCGCGGCTCGGGCAGGGCGGGGTAGTCCTCGGGCCGTAGCCGCTCGCGGGTGGCCATCCAGCCGGCGGCAAGATAGGACTGGCCGGTGAAGTTGAAGAAGATGAGCGGGTTGTAGGTGCGCTCGAGCCACGACCCGTCGTGGTCCCAGACCAGGTCGCACCAGAACCCGGGTTGCCAGGAGACGAGCGTGCGCTCGGGCCGGAAATAATAGGCGACGAACTGACTCGCCTGGCGCACGTCGGTGCGCGGCACGAACCCGGCCAGGCTCGAGAACCCGGGGCTGATGTCCCAGAAGTCGAGCCAGTACTCGAGGTGCCGCCCGTTTCGCTCCAGTCGCAGCTTCTGGGCGGTACCGTCACGGCGCGCACCGTCGGGCTCGCGGGTCCAGGACCAGACCGCCTGAAGGTCGGCGCTCCAGTTGTCGTTCAGCTTGAGGCGGCCATCGAGCCCGGCCACGCGGTTGACGCCGCCGTCGAACGCGCGCTGCGTGTAGCTGATTCCGAGGCTCGACTGGGTCAGGATGTCGCGACTGGCTCGTAGCACGCCGAACCAGGCGCGGGCGCCGGCGCGTGGATCGTGCTCGGGAACGGTGCGCCCCGGCGCGCGGTCGTCGGCCACGAGTGCCGCGAGAGTGTAGGGTCCGAGCTTGCCGGTCACACGGACGCCGAGTAGTGGGTCGGCGATCCGGCGGGTGAAGACGAGGTCGATGGGCGTCTGGAAGAGGTCGGCGTTCTCGAGGAAGAAGGGTCGCTTTTCGGGGAAGTAGACCTCGAAGCGCCGGTTGACCGTGGACTGCGGCTCGTCCGATTCGACCTCTGCGAAGTCCGGGTTCAGCGTGAGGTCGAGCACCAGGGCGTCCCTGAACACGTACTTGGCGTCGAGCCCGAGCCGGGGCTCGGCCGGGTCGTCGACGAAGCGGACCGCCGCGGTGTCGCGCGTGTCCAGGCTGCGGTAGGCGCGGAACGAGGCGTAGGGGATGACCCGGATGTTGCGGCCGCCGGTCACGCCCTCGAGGCCCGTCAGCCGGCCCGATTGATTCATCAGACCGTCGATCCGTGCGGTGGCGTGCGGCCAGGACGACCACTCGTTGGCACGCGGGATGATGCGGTCCAGCAGGATGCCCCAGCTCTGCACCTGGGCGGCGGGGAAGCGCAGGCTCTGGAACGGGATCGCCAACCACACCACGTACCCGGCGTCGGTCAACCTGCCGCTCGAGTCCCAGTAGGTGTCGAACGAGTCGTCCAGTTCGCCCAGCGCCTCGGACCACATCGCGTCCGCCTGGATGCCGAGCGGGTTCGCGGCGAACACGTAGGCGCGGCGCTCGTCCTGGAACGTGTCGAGGTAGATCTCGACCATGTCGTCACCGGGGATCTGCTCGCGCTTCACCCGGCGTGCCCGGATCTTGCCCGGCTCCGAGTCGAAGCAGACGAACACGACGTACAGCTTCTCGTCGTCGTAGCCCAGGTACACCTCGGTGCGCTGGCTGGCCGGCGCCCCGTCGCGCGGCTGGCGCTGGATCAGACCGTCCACTCGCGCCATGCTGTGCTCGACCGCGCCGGCCGGCCGCATGCCCAGGAAGTTCTCCAGTGCGGGCGGCCGCTCCAGGCGCGGGATCGCGAGGCTGTTCGCCGGCGCGGGCGGGTTCTCGGCACCGAGGCCCGCTGCCAGGGCGAGCGCGAAGAGCGTCGAACTCCACATGATCATGCCGGTCGTCGAGTGCTCCGCTGACGTTCCCGCGATCCACTAAGGCGGGCGGCACGACCGGTATCAATGGAGAGCGGCTGAGATTCGTCTGAGTTCTTGAAGAGCCGCATCTGCAGAGCTATGATGTTCTGGCCCAATCGCTTGTCTTGACGGATGGGGCCATTCGGGCGCGCACCCGCTCAGGTTGATTCGCGGTATGGGGAACGAAACGGCAGAGACGCGTCACGGGCGCGACGCCGGCAGCTCGCCCATCGTCCTTCGCTTCGGCACCTTCGAGCTCGATCCGAGGAGCGGCGAGCTGTTCCGGGCGGGCGTGCGCGTCAAGCTCCAGCACCAGCCGGCGCGAGTGCTCGCCTTGCTCGCCGGCCGGCCCGGTCAGCTGCTCACGCGTGAAGAGATCCAGGAACAGGTTTGGGGCAGCGAGGCCCGCGTCGACGCGGAGCACGGGCTGAACTTCTGCATCCGGCAGATCCGTGCGGCCCTGAACGACGACGCCCAGGCCCCGCGCTTCGTCGAGACCGTCCCGCGCATCGGCTACCGGTTCGTGGCGCCGGTCGAGCAGATCGCGCGCGAGCCGGCGGACCGCATCGCGGCAAGGCGTGGCCGACGCCGGGGATGGCTCGCAGCCGGTGTAGCGGGGCTCGCTGCCGTGCTGGCGTTGTCGTATCTGGGCTGGCTCCAGCTGCGGGAGGCGCCGCCAGAGGACCGCGTACTGCTCGCCGTGCTGCCGTTCGAGGACCTGAGCGGCGACGCAGATCAGGAATACTTCAGTGATGGCCTGACCGAGGAGATGATCACCCAGCTGGGTCGCTTCCGGCCCGAGCGGCTCGGTGTCATCGCGCGCACCTCGGCCATGCAGTACCGGCGCGCGGACAAGACGGTCGAGCAGATCGGTCGCGAGCTGGGCGTGGACTACATCATGGAGGGGAGCGTTCGTCGGGCCGGGGATCGCGTGCGAATCAGCGTGCAGCTGATCCAGGTCAGCGATCAGAGCCACGTCTGGGCGGACAGCTACGAAGGCGACGTGGGCGACATGCTGGCGCTGCAGGCGCGGGTGGCCCGTGACGTGGTGGAGGAGATCGGTGTGAAGCTGACGCCCGAGGAAGGCGCGCGACTCGCCGAGTCGCATACGCTCGACCACGACGCCTACTGGGCTTGCCTTCAGGGCCGCTATTTCCTGCGCCGACTGACCGCGGAGGGCGCGATCCGCGCAGTCGGGCTCTTCGAGGAGGCGATCGCTCACGATCCCGAGTACGGCGCGGCCCACGCCGGCCTGGCGATGGCGTACTACGTGCTCTCCAACATGCGGCTCGATCCCGACACCGCGATGACCCGCGCCCGGGCGGCCGCGCTCCGGGCCCTGGAACTCGACGACGGGTCGGCCGAAGCGCACGTCGCGCTCGCCCTGGTGCGCGCGTTCTACGATTGGGACTGGCGCGGTGCCGAGCGCGAGTTCCAGCGCGCCATAGCACTCCAGCCGAGCTCGACCGAGGCGCACGGCTGGTACGGGACGCTCCTGTCGCTGCTGGGCCGCTACGACGAAGGAGTTCGGGAGATCAAGCAAGCGCTCGCACTGGATCCACTGTCGCTGGACGTCAACGCGAGGCTCGCGCTGCCGTTCTACCTGGAGGGCCGCTACCAGCTCGCGCTCGAGCAGACCCGAAGGACGTTGGAGCTCGACTCGACGTTCTACCTCAGCCACACGGGGCTGGGCGCGATCTACGAGGAGCTGGGCGATCCGGGTGCGGCCGTCCGTGAGTACGAGCAGGCACGCCGGATCTACGACAGCCCGGAGATCGTGGCGTTTCTGGCTCGCGCTCACGCGAAGGCCGGTGACCGGGCGCGCGCACTGGCGCTGCTCGCCGAGCTCGAGGCGATCGCCGTGGACCGCTACGTCTCACCCTACGACCTGGCGCTGGTCCACGAGGCGCTCGGCGATCCGGACCGGGCGCTCCGGTTGCTCGAGCGCGCGTACGAGACCCGCGCCGAAGGCATGGTCGGCCTGATGGTGGATCCGCGGCTCGCCGCTCTGCGCTCCGATCCCCGATTCCAAGAGCTCGTGCGGCGCATGGGCTTCCCGTCCTGATGCCGGCCCGCTTCTCCGTAATCGGTGCTCGTCTCGGTGCCGGCGGGTCTCGAGCGCGGCGTTCCGCCCGATGTGCCGATGGCGTTACTCGGCCCCCAGCTCATCGACCGCCTGTTCTCGGGACAACCGTATCGATTTCAATTGGAATTTTACATTATGAAAAGCGAAGAGAGTGTCATACCAGTTTTTGCTGCCTGGAAAAGAAGAAATCCCAGCATAATGAGTATTTAGAAGAGCATTAAATCATTATACGAAAGAAATGTATGAACATGAAGAAAAGAATGATTTTCCTATCAGTAATCATCGTTGGATGCGCTCTGCTGTTTTTGGCGTCGTTGCAGGAGAGAAGGATCGATTCCGTTACGGTTCCGGTGATTCTCGATCACAACCGCATGCTGGTTGAAGCGGAGTTCC
>CP070823.1:140723-147054 GCA_020344375.1 Gemmatimonadota bacterium
TCTCGGACCCGCTCGACGACGAGGTGCAGCACCTGCTGATCGAGTGCCTGTATCTGCGTGGTGAGCGCGTGGCGGCGCTGCGCCAGTTCGAGATCTACCGGGATTTGCTGGCTCGCGAGCTGGAGGTGGAGCCGCTCGAGTACACGTTGGCACTGGTTGAACGGATCCGTGAGGAGCCGGTGGCCGAGGAAACGACGGCGGAGGCTGCCGAGGAAGCGGCGGTGGTGAGGGAGGAAGCGCCGGAGAGGGCTGTGGCGAGAGCGGACCGGGAGGTGAAGGCTGCGGAACGGTCGGCGGTCGAGTGGCTACGCGGGCGCCGGGGTCTGGCTGCGCTGGCGGGGGCTGTGGTGGTGGTGGTGGTGCTGGTGATCTCGCTGTGGCCACGGGGCGGTGGTGAAGAACCGATCGTGCCCGAGGACGTGGTTGTAGCCACGGAGGCGGTGCGGGTCGCTGTCCCTCCTTTCCAGCCCCACGGGTTGGCGGCCGCGGAAGCAGGGCTCGCGGCAGGCGTGGCGCAGCTCCTCACGCTCAACCTGGATGGGTTCGGCCCGATCCAGAGCGTTAACCACCGCCTGGTTCTGCAGCACTGGCAGGGGAGTCGCCTGAGCCGGGCGGTGGTGCCGGACCCGGACGAGCTGAGAGGGTTCGCGCGGGAGCTGGGCGCCACCTCGGTCTTGCTCGGCGATCTGCACGCCAGTGGGGACGAGTTGCGGGTGGTGGCTGAGCTCGTGGGAGCCGAGACGGGCGAACTTCTATCGCGGGCCGACATTCGGGGTTCGCGGGAGGATCTCTTTACACTGCTCGACGAGAGCACCGTGTCGTTGGTCGAGGGTGTGTGGGCGGCGGCGGATCTGCCGGCACTGCGTGCGGCGGCGCGGGAGACGGGTTCGCTGGCGGCGCTGAAGCACCACTTGCGTGCCCAGGTTCACTCCCGCGAAGGTGAATGGGATGAGGCTGTCTGGGGGCATCGGGCGGCGGTCAGTGAAGATTCTGCGTTCCTGCCTGCGGCACGCTCGCTGGCGGAGACGCTCTTGGAGGCAGCAGGGGACCCGGCGGCCGAAGCGCGCGCGGCGGTCGAGGCACTGCTTGAGCCGAGTGAGCCGTGGGCGCGGCGCGTCAGGGTCGCTGAGTTCATGGCCGTACTTGAGTTTGCCACCGGGCGGCCGGGTTCCGGTTACGGCTGGCTCGAGGAAGCGGGGCGTGCGGGCCTGCCGCCGGAGCGGGTGCAGGCCTGGCGTGCGCTGGTCGCAGTATACGGGTTGGGGGATGAACCCGTGTACCTGCTGCCCATCGGTGAACGGCCGCCGGGGAACACCGAGGAATTCCGCGCCTGGGTGCGGGACGTCTGGCTGAATGGAGCCGTTGCTGTTCTCAACGGGGTTGAAGCAGCGGCGCGAGCTGCGGCGGAGGCGCTGGGCGCGGCCGCAGACAGCACGGCCACGGGCCTGCTGGCAGCGAGTCTGGCCACCGGCCTCGAAGCCGAGCTCGCGCTCGCGGCGGGTGACACCGCAGCCGCACTCGACGGGCTTCGACGCGCTGTCCAGAGCGACTCGGAGGCCGCAGCAGAGTGGGAGTGGGGGACGCTACCGTACTTCAGGTATCGGCTGGCTGAGCTTCTGGCGGCAGGAGGCAACTCCGCGGCTGCCGCCGCGACGCTTCGCGCGTTGGAGAGCCCGTCGCTCGGCGGCCTGCTTCTCCGTGCGAGGATGCAGCTCGCGCTTGCTAGAGCGCTGGAGTCCATAAACGAGAGACCTGGAGCTGCGGCAGCGTACGCGGCTGCTGCCACGTGGTGGAACGAAACCGAGCCGACCTTCGGCGCCGAGGCGGCGGAGGCGCGCGCTGGAGCGGCGCGGACGACGCAGATCGAGTAGCCCAGTCCAGCCAACCTTACGCCTAATCTCCTGACATATCTGACGTTACGACTTCCGGCCCACCCGGATGACAATCGGATGATACGCCTGGGGGCTGGCTGACGGCTGACTGACATCGGGCTGAGAGCTGCCGCTTATCGTGGTCGGTGAGGCTAGGGGAAGGGTGTGAGCGGGCCCACGCCGTGTGCTTTCGCAGAGGCACTCCGGGCAAGGGGGACGGCACTAAAAGGAACGGTACTAAAAGGAGTGGTTAGGGATATGATCGGCAGGTTCAAGGAGATCACTGGCCTGGCAGAGGCGGTCGGACTCGGGATGTTCTATGTCGCGATGCTCAGCTTCTTCCTGTATGTCGTGCTGACCGTAATCGAGTCAGGCGCGCCGTACTAGCTGGAATGGCAGATCCCTTCCCGCGGTGGGGACGGTACAGCCCACCGCGGCTAGCCCCACCACCGCATCAGCGGAACCCCTAGCACCCTCCACCGCAAGGGGCGCCCGAACCCGGGCGCCCCTTGGCCTGCCAACTTAGAGGCACCCTGCGCGCTTCGGAACGAGGGCAAGAAGAAGGGGCCGCCGTTCGGCGGCCCGTGGGGTTTCCGAAGGAGGTTAGGTGGAGGGTTAGAAGTTCACTGCCTGGGACAGCCCCTTCCAGCGCGCCCAGCCGTTCACTAACCAGCCGCGGAGCCAGTCGGACATGACGTCCAAGCTCGGCCACGCCCTGACCCGGGAAGCCCGCCGAGGCGCCGGGGCAAAGAGATGCCGCTCCAGGTCAGTCTGGTACATATCTATCGTCGAAGGCCGGTGCCTCAAGTTCATCGAATTCCTCCCGTCGACTCTGTCCGTCTGGCAACGCTGGACGCACCGGGTGTCCTCGCGTGCGGGTTGCTAACCTGCTCCACTATAGACCCGGGCCGATCATGTAGGAGTCAGGTGGCTAATCAGGTGGCTCACGGGGCGATCACGTGATCGATCATGTAGCGATCATGCGCCCTCCAGTGGGCCCGGATCGCCACCAGCATGGCTCCAAGCCGGTGGCTCATGGCCGCCAGAGTGGGTCTCGGCTTGCGCCGCTTTGGCGCGTCCAGTCCCGAGCAGTTCATCGACTCGGGCTGGCTCTGAGGCCATGGTGCGAAAGGGCGGTCAGGTGAGAGTCAAGAGGGGCTGGACCTGGCCCGGTGGCGGTCGGGTTGGCGAGCCTTGCGGCGGTCACGAGCCGAGTCTAGAGTGGCAGCAACACTTGCACGTACCACAACAACCTCGATCTGCGCTAAGGTCCGAGATGCCTGTAAGACAATTGTGCGGTCTGGCAGCGGCGCTGGTCCTGCTCCCAGGGTTGGCCAGCGCCCAGGCGACCTCCCGGGTCGCGATTCCCACTCCTTCATCCGTGCTCGGCTTCGAGGTCGGCGCGGATCGCAAGCTGGCTGATTGGAATGAGATCACGCGTTACCTGAGCCAGCTGGCGGACGCCAGCGATCGCGTAAGGCTCGATACGCTTGGGACCACGACTCTGGGCCGACCTTTCGTAGCGCTCACGATCTCCAGCGCGGACAACCTCCGGCAGCTGGAGCGCTACCTGGAGATCCAGCGCAAGCTGGCCGATCCGAGACGGGTGGAGTCGGAGTTGGAGGCGGAGGAGCTGATCCGGCAGGGACGCACGATTGTGCTGATCACCGGCGGCATCCACTCGACGGAGGTGGGCGGCTACCAGATGTCGATGCGCCTGGCCCATCGGCTGGCCGCCGGGGATGATGCGGAGACGCGGCTGATCCTGGACGAGGTCATCCTGCTTCTGGTACCGTCGCTCAACCCGGACGGCAGCCAGCTGGTGGTGGACTGGTACGAAAGCACGCTGGGTCAGCCATGGGAGGGCACCTCGCCGCCGTTCCTCTACCACCATTACACGGGTCACGACGACAATCGCGACTGGTACGCCTTCACCCAGAAGGAGACGCAGATCGCGGTCACGAAGCTGCACAACGTCTGGCACCCGCAGATCGTGCACGACATTCACCAGATGGGCTCGCAGGGGCCGCGGTTGTTCGTGCCACCCTGGACGGATCCCGTGGAGCCGAACGTCGACCCGCTGCTGGTGGCAGGTAGCAACGCCATAGGCACGGCGATGGCGTGGGAGATGTACGGACAGGGGAAGACGGGGATCGTGGTGAACGCGATCTACGATGCCTGGACGCCGGCACGCGCCTACCAGCACTACCACGGCGGCGTGCGCATCCTCACCGAGACGGCGAGCGTCCGACTGGCGACGCCCATCACGGTGCCGTTCGATTCGCTGGGAGGTCGGGGGGTGGACGTGCGCGAGCGGTCGTGGCGGTTCCCGGATCCCTGGCCGGGCGGGGAGTGGCGACTCGCCGACATCGTGGACTACATGGAGGCAGGCGCCTTCGCACTGCTCAAGCAGGCGGCACTCTACCGGGAGCGCTGGCTGTCGAACTTCTATCAAATCGGGCTGCGGGCGATCGGCGGCTGGGAGAGCTGGCCGCGGGCGTTCATCATCCCGGCGACGGGTCAGAACCGGGACGGGCTGGCGGACCTGCTGCGGATCCTGGTAACGGGAGATGTGGAGGTGCGGCGGGCTCAGACCGACTTCGTGCTGGGTGGGCGGCAGTATCCCGAGGGCACCTACGTCGTTCCGCTGGCGCAGCCGTACTCCGGCTTCGCCAAGACGCTGCTGGAGGTACAGGAGTACCCTGCGATTCGCGAGTACCCGGGTGGCCCGCTGCGCACGCCGTACGATGCTACCGCGCACACGCTCCCGCTGCTGATGGGCGTGGAGGTCGTGGCGGTGGACGAGCTGCCGCCGGTGGAACTGTCGGATGCCATCCAAGCACCGTCCCACAGGAAGGACGTGCCCGGCCTCACCAATCGGCGGCGGCAGCCACGGATAGGGATCTACGAGCCGTGGATGCCGTCGATGGACGCCGGCTGGACCCGCTGGGTGTTCGACGAGTACGGGATCCGCTACGAGCAACTCCGCGACGCGGATGCGCGAGCGGGGAATCTGCGCGCGCGCTTCGACGCGATCCTGCTGCCCGACTTCTCGGCCGAGCGGATGATCCAAGGGCACCGAGAAGGGGCGATGCCTCTAGAGTACGTAGGCGGTTTGGGTGAGCCAGGCGTGGCGGCACTGGAGGAGTTCGTGCGGGCCGGCGGTACGCTGATCGCCTTCAACGACGCCACGCAGCTGCCGATCGAGCAGTTCGGCCTTCCAGTGAAGAACGTCGTCCAGGAGTTGAGTCGCTCCGAGTTCTACGTGCCCGGCTCGATCCTCAGGCTGGAGCTACTGCAGGGCCACTGGCTGGCGCAGGGCATGCCTGGGCGCACAATCGCCTGGTTCCAGCGGGGTCCCGTGTTCGAGCCGGAAGGAGATGCCGCGGGTCGGGTCGAGATCGTCGGGCGCTTCGCTGAGGAAGAGTTCGTCCTCAGTGGCTGGGTGACGGGTGGTGAGCACCTGGCTGGGCACGGGGCTGTCGCCGTCGTGAGTCACGGGCAGGGTCTCGTAATCCTGTTCGGCTTCAAGCCACAGTACCGCGGGCAGACGATCGCGACCTACCCGCTGATCTTCAACGCGCTGAAGAAGTCGCTGGAGAGCGCTGCGGCGCCCGGGAGCCGCAACTGGCTGGGCCACGAGGGCTATTGAGCGCGGCTACCGTCGCGCCGTTTCGCGCGCTGCGTTTCCAGGTCGGGCAGATCGGGCCGCCATCCAGGCCTGAGCGTAGGTCGCGTTAGGAGCGGAGAATATCGGTGGGGCGGAAGCTTTTGATCGGGCACAGTCCCAGCGTGGGCGACGCGGCCCTACTGTATGCTCTGGCGACTGGGAGGCTCGACACGGGCGATCTCGAGTTCGAGCATGAGGTCTGCGATATCGAGACGCTGAACGTCCGGGTGTTGGCGCGCGACCTCGATGTCTCCGCGATATCGATTCACGCCTACGGCCGTGCCTGGGAGGACTACGTGTTGCTGCCCCACGGGATTAGCGTGGGCGAGCCGACCGGACCAACCGTCGTAGCGCGTGAGCCGCTGGACCCTTCCGATCTGGCCGGCCGCATCATCGCGCTGCCGGGCAGGTTCACATCGGAGCATCTGGCGCTGCGCCTCTTCGAGTCGGACGTGGACGTGCGGTTCGTGCGCTTCGACGAGATCCTGGGCTACGTGAGGGACGGCTTCGCGGATGCAGGCGTGTTTAGCCCCGAGGCGTGGTGCTCGACGTCCGCGGCTGATCTGCACCTGGTATTCGACTTGGGCGAGTGGTGGCGGGAGCGGACGGGCCTGCCGCTCCCGCTCGGCGGCTTCGTTGCCTGGCAGGGCCTGGGTAGCGAGCTCACGATGCGCATTTCCGAACATCTGAGGAACAGCATCGAGTACGCGCTCAGCCATCGCGGCGAGGCGGGACATGTCTCAGCATCGGCCGGTGGTCAGCCGCGCGAAGCAGTGGGCGCGTTGGACGG
>CP070823.1:147154-153355 GCA_020344375.1 Gemmatimonadota bacterium
CGAGTTCCAGCCGTCGCCGCTCAACCGGGTGATCCACGTGTGTGAGGTAGAGGAGCTGTCGCAGGCGCTGAAGGCACTGGAGCCAGTTGGCCGCCAGCTGCAGACTGTGGCGGTGGCCGCGGAGCCCGACGCGCTGAGGTCGCTGGCCGCGCGGCTCGGCGCGATCGGTGTCAGCCGGGTCGTGCCGATCGGCGAGGCGGCTTGGCCCGCGCCGCACTGGCATCACGACGGTCGCTTCCAGTTTCTCGACCTGGTTCGTTTTGTGGATCTCGAACAGGAGACGGAGTAGCGCGTAGCCGGGCGATCATCACGAGACGCTCAGCTAGGGGGCAGAATGGACGGCGCTGAAGCCTTCTTTGATCTCATACGGTCGTACAACACGGCCATCTGGCCTGTTCATATCCTGACATTCGTGCTGGGCGTCACGGCGGTGATTCTGGCATTGAGGAAGACCAGGGAGTCCGACAAGATCATCTCTGGTATCTTGGCTTTCCTCTGGCTGTGGTCGGGAGTCGTGTTCCTAGTGGTTTTCCTCGGTCCGTGGACTCTTGTTCTTTCCGGTTTCGCGCTGTCCGGCTTTGGGTATCTGTCAGGCGCTCTGTTCATCATCCAGGGCACAATCTTCCTGTACTTTGGCGTGATTCGCGCCTCTATGTCTTTCAAATTCGCCGGGGATTCCCACGCCGTCATCGGCGCAGTGCTGGTCATCTACGCCATGGCGATCTATCCCATCGTAGGATACGCGACGGGTCACCCTTTCCCGGGCTATCCGGCATTCGGCACGGCCGCTTGCCCGGTCGCTATCTTCACAGTTGGAATGCTCCTCTGGACGAATAGACGGATGCCACAGTTCATTCCGATCATTCCCATGATTTGGGGCCTGGCAGGCATCCTGGCTGTTGTATCGATCAAGGTCTGGGCAGACGTCGGACTGTTCATTGCGGGTATTCTTGGATTCGTCATTCTGCGACGAAACGCAGGGATGTCCGCACATGAACCTCGTCCTGTGCAATGAGAGCGGTCACTCGGCTGGCGGTCGCACTAGCGATCGCTCGATTCTCGCCAGCCGCACGGCTATGGTGCCGCCGACGATCGCCGCAGCGCCCACCAGCTGCAGCCAGGTGGGCCGTTCGCCCAGTGTCAGCCAGGCGATGACCAGCGCCAATACAGGGATGAAGTTGGAGTAGACAGCCGTCCGCGTGTTGCCGATCTGACGAATGCTGTAGTACCAGATGAAGTACGCCAGCGCGATGGCGAGCGCGCCGCTGTAGAAGAGCGCGAGCCAGGAGACCGGGCGCACCGCCGACCAGTCCTGCGCCAGGAAGGCTGGTATCGAGACGCCCAGCAGCGCGAGGCTGCCGATCCACATGGTGACGGCGGTGACCGAGAGTGCTCCGTAGCGGCGCACTAAGGGTGCGGAGCCGACCGTGTAGGACGACCAAGCGGCAGCCGCGGCGAGCACGGCCAGGTCGCCGCGCACCGTGCCGGCACCGAAGCTGATGGCCTGTGTACCTCCCCAGACGACGAGCACGATGCCCACGAACGAGAGGATTACACCGGTCCAGGCGATGAAAGCGATACGCTCCTGGCGGAATAGGGCGGAGAGGAGCGTGAGGAAGATCGGGGTGGTGGCCAGCATCAGGCTCGCGTTCCCTGCCAGCGTCCAGTCGATCCCGTAGATGAACAGGACCTGGTAGACGGTGTTGCCGAGCAGGCCGAGACCGATCAACGCGGGCCAGTAGCGCCGATCGATGGCCGCCGTGCGGCCGGCGACCTTCAGGCTGAGCCAGAGGAGCAGCGAGGCGAGGGTGAAGCGCAGGCCGTTGAAGGCCAGGGGCGCCATATCGCGCAGGGCGAACTTGACCACGGAGAAATTCGCGGCCCAGATGAGGATGAGCAGCGCGAGGGCGAGGTAGGTCACTCCGTCTGAGGAGGACGGCTCGCTTGACTGGCTCGGCTGTCGTTTCGTCACTGGCCCTTCAATACTGAGTGCCACGTATGAGCGAGACTGCCGGTACTACTTTTGTTGACGTCCAGGCACTGCGGCACAGCGAGTTCCCCTGGACTGAAGAGACCGGGGCCATCTACCTGAATTGCGCCTCCACCGGTCCGCTCCCCGAGTGCGCGCGCCGGGCCATCTTCGAGCACCTCGCCCGCGCGTGCAACCCCAATCACGAGTTCTACGACGAGCATCGCGAGATCCCGAGCGAGTCCCGGCGGCTCTGCGCCGAGTTCATCGGGGCCCAGCCGGACGAGATCGCGCTCGGCTTCAATACGACCTACGGTTTGAATCTGGCGGCCACCGCGCTGCCTCTCGAGCGCGGCGATCGCGTGCTGCTGCTCGACGGCGATTTCCCGGCCAACGTCTATCCGTGGCTGAACCTCGAGCGCCGGGGCATCCAGGTCGAGTTTGTCCCGTGCGACGAGCGCGGGCTGCCCAACGAGGCGGGGATGTTCGAGCGATTGGCGCAAGGCGACATACGCGTGCTGTCGGTCTCGGCGGTCAGCTTCTCGAACGGCTATCGCCTCGATCTGGATGCGATCTCCCGTGAGTGTCAGCGGCACGGAACTTACCTGGTCGTGGATGGAATACAAGCGCTGGGCGTCGTCCCCATCGACGTGAGCACGACGCGGATCGATGTCCTCGCCAGCGGTGGCCAGAAGTGGCTGCTCAGCCCGCAGGGATCGGGCTTCGCCTACGTGCGCCGTGATCTCATCGACCGGCTCGATCCCGTCGGCGTGGGCTGGCTCGGATTCGAGGCCTCGCAAGATTACGCCGAGCTCTGCAATTACGCGTTGGATCCGTTGGAGAGCGCGGCGCGCTTCGAGCTCGGCTCACTGGCGTTCGCCAGCCTGCACGCGTTCAACCATTCACTGTCGTTGCTGCGGGAATTGGGCGTTCCTGGCATCGAGGGGCACGTGCGGGCCGTGCAGCAGCCGCTCATCGACTGGGTCGAGGCGCGAGGCGATCTGGAGTGGATGAGCGACCTGAGCCAGGAGCGTCGCTCCGGCATCCTGGCGTTCCGGTCCCCTGAGCCGGAGCGGCTCGGCGAGCGGCTGCGTGCCGCCGGGATCACCGTCTCGATCCGTCAGGGTGGCGTGCGAGTATCGGTCCACGCCTTCAACTGTCGGGAAGAGATCGCGAAGCTGATCTCGGTTCTGGAGGCGGCTCTGGAGAGATGAAGCGGAAGAACGCTGAGCATACGCACGCGGTTGTGCGAACGGCGCTCCTGCCGGTGCGGGCGGATCCTGAGGTCCGAGCTGAGCAGGTGACGCAGGAGCTGCTGGGCGCCGTGCTGGAGATCCTGGAGTGGCGCGGCGACTGGGCTCGCATCAGAGGTGAGGACGGCTACGAGGGTTGGGTGAGCGTAGGCGGCCTGCTCGTCTGCAGCCGGCGGCGAGCGGAGGCCTGGTGGGACGATGCGGGCGGCCAACCGGCGCTGGTCTTCGACGCGGCACTCGTGGATGATGCTGGCCACCCTGTCGCCCGGCTTCCTTGGGGTGCGCGTGTCGCGGTCGCCGCTCAGCTTGCGGTACTGCCTGACGGACGCCGCGGCCGGCTGGCGGAAGGTCATTGGCTGGCTTGGTCGGAGCTGGGAGAGCGGTTTCCACGGGTCGGCGCCGCCGTTGTGGCTACGGCGCGGGAGTGGATGGGCGTGCCGTACCTCTGGGGTGGCCGTACCCGCTGGGGCACCGATTGCTCGGGGTTCGTCCAGGCGGTCTATCGTGTACACGGGTTCCTGCTTCCGCGTGACAGCTATCAGCAGGCGGAGGTCGGTGAGCCGATCGACAGCGAGTCAGGCTTTGAGGGTTTAGAGCCGGGCGATCTTCTCTTCTTCCGCGGCGCCGACTCGATGCGAGTGGTGCACGTGGCGTTGTCACTGGGTGGCGCGGTGATCCTGCACGCGGCTCAGGCCAACGGCTACGTGATGGAGGACGATTTGGAGCGCGACACTGAACTCGAGCGCTCGTTGGCGGCGCGATGGCTGGGAGCCCGGCGGTTGTTTCCCTGATCCGCCGCAGGCGAGTGCGTGGAGCTAGCGGGGTCGTCGGGTCACCCGGGTCCACGTGGACCACTACAGGCTGGGTACGTTGATCGTGGACATCGTCGATAGGGGATGAGAAGGTGAAAGCCAAGATCGTTCTCGCGTTGGTTGTGGTGGCCTGGTCGATTCTGGGCCTGGCGCAGGAACTCGCCGCACAAGGCTCCTCGCGGGAGAGGGCGCTGGCGGCGCTGGGGCAGCTCAGTGAGTCATTCGAGGCGCTGTCGGAGCGGGTGAAACCAGCGGTGGTCCAGATCCTCGCCACAGGCTATCAACCGCTGCAGCAGGGCGCCGCAGCCGGCACCGGCCTGCTGGCGCGGCGCCAGGTGGGCGGGTCGGGTGTGATCCTGGATCCGGACGGCTACATCGTCACGAACCTGCATGTGGTGGAAGGCGCCAGCCGCATCCGTGTGCGGTTGGCGTTCCCTGCTGAGGAAACTGCTCCTGGCCGCTCGATCCTCAAGCCGCAGGGCAAGGTCGTCGGCGCACAAGTCGTCGGCTTCGACCGCGAGACTGATCTGGCCGTGCTGAGGACCGAGGAGGGCGGATTACCCTATCTCGACCTCGGCGATTCGGATGAGGTCACGACCGGGCAGCTGGTCTTCGCCTTCGGCAGCCCGCTCGGCCTGGAGAACTCAGTGACTATGGGCATTGTCAGCGCCGTGGCTCGCCAGCTCAGGCCTGAGGACCCGATGATCTACATCCAGACGGATGCGCCGATCAATCCAGGTAACAGCGGCGGTCCGCTTGTCGATGCCGGCGGAAATGTCATTGGCATCAACACATTCATCCTCTCGCAGTCGGGTGGCAGTGAGGGTCTCGGCTTCGCGGCGCCGAGCAATATCGTGCGCAACGTCTACCAGCAGATCAAAGCGAGCGGCTACGTGAGGCGCGGTGAGATCGGTGTGCACGCCCAGACGGTCACAGCGACCCTCGCCGCGGGCCTCGGGCTGGCGCGTGATTGGGGTGTCGTGCTGGGCGATGTCTATCCGGGCAGCCCGGCGCAGCGTGCGGGTCTGAAGATCGGCGACATCGTCCTCGCACTCGACGGCAAGATCATGGAGAACGGCCGGCAGTTCGACGTCAACCTCTACCGCAGACCGCTGGGAGCCACCGTCACCGTCGAAGTGCTGCGCGGGGAAGAGAGGCTCAGCCTCCCGGTGACCGTGCTCGAGCGCCCGGACGATCTCAACCGCTTCACGCCCATGGTCAGGCCTGAGGAGAACCTCATCCCGCGTCTTGGCATCCTGGCGGTGGATCTGACGCCCAGGGTCGCCACGATGCTGCCCAGACTGCGAACTCGCTCCGGTGTGGTCGTCGCCGCCCGCTCGCCAGACGCCGTCTACGGTCATGCGGCACTGGCGCCGGGCGATGTGATTCATGCGCTGAACGGTGGATCGATCACGAGCCTGGCCCAACTGCGTGCGGCCCTCGAGGGTATCAGCGTCGGCGAGCCGGTGGTGCTTCAGGTGGAGCGGCAGGGTAAGCTCCAGTACCTGGCCTTCGAGATGGAGTAGCGAGCGCGTGCGGCCCTAGCGGCTGAACGCCCGCGCTTTGCGTCCCGTTTGTTTCACGTCCCGGGAGGTAAAAGATGGAACAGGTCAATCTCCTGTCGCTCTGGCTACCGATCCTGGTGTCAGCCGTGATCGTGTTCGTCGCGGCCTTCCTCGCCTGGACGGTGCTGCCCCACCATCGCTCGGACTGGGTGCGGATACCTAACGAGGACTCGCTGCTTCAGGCGATTCGCAACCTGAGCCTGCAGCGTGGTCAGTACGTCTTCCCGGCGGCCATGACCCCGGAGGCGGCCAAGGAGCCAGACTCGAAGAGCAAGCTCGAGGAGGGACCGATTGGCTCGTTGATCGTCCGGGCCGGCCCGCCGAGCATGGGCAAGAACCTGCTGTTCTACTTTGTGTTTACGCTGGCTGTGTCTTTCATGGTCGCGTATGTCGGCTACGCGACTATCCTGCCAGGCGCGGAGTACCGGCACGTCTTCAGAGTGCTGGGCACGACGGCGTTCCTCGCCTACAGTGCGGCGGAGGTACCCCACTCGATCTGGTTCGGGCATACCTGGAGCAGCACCTGGAAGAGCGTCATAGATGGGCTCGTCTTCGGGCTGCTCACCGGCGGCGTGTTCGGCTGGCTCTGGCCCGAGGTGTGA
>CP070823.1:153455-159563 GCA_020344375.1 Gemmatimonadota bacterium
CCAACAGACTCATATGCATACACAGCAACCTTCCGCCGCCGACATGTCCCTCGACCGGGACGCCGCGGCGCTGTACGACGCCCTGTCGGACCTGATCCGCCTCTATCAGTTCCGGGATCGGGATCAGATCTGCTGCCACGATATCTCCGTCACACAGTGCTATGCACTTGACGCCTTGGCCCGGCACGGTCAGCTGACGCTGAACGAGCTGGCCAGCCACCTCTACCTCGACAAGAGCACCGTGAGTCGGGTCGTGAACGCCATAGAACGGAAGAGGCTAGTTCGCCGGCGCCGTCATGCGCAGGATGGTCGGGCCGTTTGCCTCGAACTGACAGCCTCGGGCCGGCAGCTTTGCGACCGCATCCGGCTCGAGATCCAGGAACGCGAGAAACGCTTGCTCGCCGACTTCGACCCGCACGTGCGCGCCGCGATGATCGAGCTGGTTGGTCGCCTGGCGCGGGCAGCCAAGGAACGGGTGAGCACGACCGGCGGGACCTGTTGTAGTACCGATTGAACCGCCTCGCGCGTTGGATACACGGGGCGTTCTTAATGGAGGGCTAGTTGCAGGTACCAACAATCGCCGCTGGGTCGTCCCCGGCCCGGCACTGCTGAGCATCCCGGTCTGTGGAGCATCCTCGTGGTCTTGCCTCTGGCCTCGACGCTCCTCGCCAAGGGCGTCGGCATCGGCGCCGTAGTGGGCCGGTTCGAATAGCGGAGGAGTCGGACATGTTCGTGAAGATCGAGATAGCCACACCGTCACAACTGCCGGCGATTCTGAGTCTTATCAAGGAGTCTGGCCTACCCACGTCTGGGCTGGGTGAGCATCTCAGCACGGTGCTCCTGGCTGCCTACGACGGTCGCCGCGTCGTCGCCTGCGCGGCCCTCGAGGTCTACGGAGAGCACGCGCTTCTTCGATCGGTTGCGGTGACCGCGGACTCCAGGGGACGAGGTCTGGGCGACCGCATTACACGGGCAGCCCTCGAACTCGCCTGCAGACTTCGCGTGAACGACGTGTACCTGCTCACCGAGACTGCCCAGGGCTTCTTCGCACGTCATGGCTTCGTGCTCACCGAGCGGGGGCAAGTCCCGACCGCCGTGGCACAGTCCACCGAATTCACGGGCGTCTGCTGCGCGAGTGCCGTGGCCATGGTCAAGCACCTAAGGCGTTTAGAAGAGGAGAGATCACCTTGCGGAAGTGATGCTGGTCGCGCAGGACTCCCTGTCCTCTCCCTGCGAGACCTCACTCCGGCACATCATAACCCGGGCTGCTACGCCGCAGGTCGGCGCGGCAAACTGGCGGCCGGTACTTGTGGCCGCTGAAGCCAATCGGCAAGAGGAGACACCATGCAAGAGAGCAACCAACACAAGCGCTGGAACGCCTTCTACCATTCAGCGCGCCACAATGACGTCTTGGATGAGCGCACGACCCTCATGCTCCACCTGGCATCCGCGATGGCGGTCGGCTGCTACCCCTGAATGGAAGAATACTTTGGCGTGGCCAAAGAAATCGGAATGACGGAAGCTGAAATCGACGCCGTGCAGTCCGTCGTGATGGCAGTGTCGGGTGGCCGCGTGCGTGCGCAGTTCCGCGAGGCACGACTACGAATGAGCGGGAAAACGCGGCGTCCGTCGGCATAGAAGCTGACCGTGGTCTCCTCGCCTGGACCGATCGGAATATCAAAGGAATAGCTGGCATCATGCCACGCCCTTTGTGCAAAGCACGTGCCGGCCCTACCGACTATCGTTCCTGGCACATCCGGCGCCCAGCCTCCGTAGTGTTAGTGTCGACTTCCTGATCAGACCGGATGCCTGCTCAGGCGACACACACGCAGATCCGACATGACCCGTGTCCTGACTCTGATCGGCGCCTCAGCCCCAATCCTCGCGGCTGTCATCTACTGGCCGGCCTCGCCGGCATCCGCCACACCTCGCCCCTTGCTCGCCGACGCCGCGATCATCGCCTTCCTCGGGGCTCTCCTCGTGCTCGGGGCGAAGGCGTCGCGTTGGAAGTGGCTTTCTTGGGCCGCGTGGGTCGCGTGCGGGGGACTGCTCGGCGCCATGGCCGCGGGGCCGCTGATCCTGGCCCCCTGGTTCCTGGCCGCCAGCATGGCTTTCGCCGTAGCCGCTATGATCGGCGGCCTCGGCGGCCTCGGAGGAATTCTCAGGCGCTTCGCCGTGATCTTCACCGCCGCCTTCATCAACTTCGCCTTCCTTTGGCCGCTGCTCACCGGGAACCACATACGAGCGACGCCCGCAGAGTTCCGCGCGCTCGACCTCCGGGCCAACGCGCTGCTGTCCGATGTGCCGCTGCACGACATCTGGGTCTTTCACCTGCGCGGCGGGGGCGATGAGCGAACGCTTGCCGATACCTGGGCAGCTCTATCGGACCGGCCGCCGACGGAGATGAATACAACCGTGGCCTGGCTCGTCGCGTTGCGCATGGCTATCGGCCGGCTGTCCGGCTGGGACGACGACAAGCACTTCGACGCCGCTGCTTCCTACGTGCACCGGCTGACCGACGCTGACCGGTCCCGCTCCTCGGAAGAGCCGGGCACCAGCCACGGACTGTTCCGGACTGTTTACACGTTCCAGAACGAGGAGCTGGTCGAGATGATGAATCGCACCGCGCACGCGTTCTTCTGCAGGGCCCTGGTGCCCGTGGAGGACGGCTACCGGATGTACTGGGCGATCTACGTAAAGAGGACGAGCTGGTTGACTCCCGTATATATGGCGCTCATCGACCCGTTCCGACGCGTCCTCGTCTATCCCGCGATCGTGCGGAGCGTCGAGCGAGCCTGGTCCCGCAGGTGGGGCAAGGATCCCCACTGAGGCGCCTGCGACGCTCGACTGCCCACCATCTCGCAGATGATGCCCTCCAAGCGGGCACGCCGTGCCCTTCGAGGACACGTCTTACTACGTCTCGCACTGCGTGTTAGGAGTCGCCAACCGCGTACTCGTGGACGAGGGGATGTTCGCCGATCCGTACGGTGCCGATCGCACGTACCAGGGCTACGTGCCCGTCGTCTGCCACCGCAGCCTCGGCGAGTAGGAGTTGCGCGCTTCCGGGCCGCGGAGGCCCAGACGACGACTCACTTTCGACCTCCGCGGCCCGGAGTCTCACGCTGGCCCTTCCGGTACAGACCGTTGACCGTGACTCGACGCCCCGCCTCCGTCGGCGTCACCACCGTCTCCGTGGGAACGACCGGGACTAAGCCATGACGAGCCAGCTCGGCGTCCAGTTCGTCTGCCTCCAACAAGAACAGCAGACCTGCATCGAAGCCCTCGTAAACGAGTGGCTCGCCGGGTACCGGGCGAAGACCTTCGCCGCCGGGGTCGGACTGGGGGCTGAAGTTCGCGACCAGGACCTGACCACCAGGAGCGAGGACACGTGCCGTCTCGCCCAGCGTCCGATCCCACTCCTCGCGGGTCGTGGCGCTGTGGTAGATACCGAGCGCAACCACCAAGTGAAAGGACGCGGAGTCGAAGTCGCCCAGGTCTTGCATGTGCCCAACCCGCACTCGGATCTCCGTTTCGCCAGCGCCCAACACGCGCGCTACGCGCTCCCGCGTCTTCTCCACCATCGCTGACGAGGAATCGATCGCGTAGACGTCGAACCCGTGCTCGGCCAGCACGACCGTGTTGCGGCCGCCGGCACAGCCGATATCGAGCACACGGGTCCGCTGTGGGTGCGGGTAAGAACCGATGAGCTCCAGAAGACGCCGGTCTGGCTCGCGGCCAGCGAACATCTCGACTTGCTCGGACCGCTCCCAGAACGGCGGCGTCTGCATGTGAGCTCGCGCCAGAGCGGGCTAGCGGTTCCTGAGGGCAAACACGAGGCCTAGCGCGACTACCCCGACCCCGACCAGAACGGCCGGCCAGATCGCCGGGCTGATCTCCCCCGGCGAACGCTGAAACATGGCGAAGACCCCGAGCCCGGCGGCGAGCGCCAACCCCGCAGCCACGGCCGCCAGAGCAGAGCGGTGCCCGCCACCGCTTCGGCCCGTCGCCAGCCTCAAGGCCTGCCTGATCTCGCTGGGACTTAACGGATAATGCCGCTGGAACTCGTTGATAACCTCCTGGATGCGCTGACTCAGCTCACGAACCCTCGGAGATGGCGGCTTCGGTGGACTTGAAGGTATGTAGTACATGGCTCCTCCCGCAGACAGCATCTAGATCTACGTCCTGCCCGTGGCACGCTGTTCAGCAGTAAAGACGAAAGCTGCAGCCGTAACGGCCAGGATCGCAAGCAGTCCTCAATGCTGTGAACCTCGACCACGTCAACGCGTTGAAACCCCGCGTGGGCGACCCCTCGTAATGCGAGGTAGCGGGCAGGTGGGGCGCTGGCGAACGAGGAGGCTTTATGCGTCCGCTCGGCGCCCTGCTGCTCATCCTGGTCACCCCAGCCATCGCCACCTCGCAGCAAGAGATCCAATTCTCCGGCCATACCTGGACCGTCTCCGGCGAGGACGTAAAGGTCGAGGACTACCTGGGCCAGGAGGCAGTCCGGCTTCGCAACAGCGGACTCATACTGCCCGACATCGAGTTCGAGAACGGCACCATCGAGTTCGATGCTGCGACCACCGGACATCGCTCTTTTATCGGTGCCGCGTTCCGCATTGACATCGCGACGGGAGCCTACGAGGACTTCTACCTGCGGCCGCACAACTCCGGTCGCGAGGACGCCACCCAGTACACACCGGTCTATGGCATCCTCTCAGCCTGGCAGCTCTACCCCGAGTACAATGCCCCGGTCGAGATCCCCACCGAGCGCTGGCTGCACGTGAAGCTGGTGATCTCCGGATCGCACCTCGAGGCCTTCGTCGGTGACGCAGCCGAGCCGGTGCTGGCGGTCGACGACCTGAAGCTTGGCAAGCACCGCGGGGTCGTCGCGCTGAAGTCCAACTTCCCGGCCGCCGGACAGCCCGCCGATCTCTATCCCACCGCCTTCGCCAACTTCAGACTGACGCTGGACCAGTTGCCCGGCACCTATAAGGAGGCGGCGGCACCCGCACCCGAAGTCATCAGCCGCTGGTCTGTCTCGCCCGCCTTCCCGGCGCCCGAGACACCGATCCGCGCGCTGCCAAGCGACATGATGGACAGCGAAGGCTGGGAGACAGTGGTCAGCGAGTCGTCGGGGCTCGTCAATCTGGCGCGTTATCGCAGCTTCCCCCAGGACGCGCGCCGCGCGACCGTCCTCGCGCGCGTGATCATCAACTCCGATCGCGAACAGGAGAAGAAGCTCAACTTCGGGTTCAGCGATGAGGGCAGCATCTTCCTGAACGGCCGCTGCCTGTTCTCAGCCAACAACACGTACCGCTCCCGCTCGTTTCGCTACCTGGGCGCGGTGACCATCGACAACGACGCCGTCTACCTGCCACTGCGTCCCGGCGCCAACGAGTTGGTGATCGCGGTCACCGAGGCTTTCGGCGGCTGGGGACTCATCGCCCGCCTCGAGGATCCGGACGGAATTAGCGTGGAGCCCGCGAGCCCGTAGCAGCACTGTTCCGCCTGCGCGCCTCGCGGTATAATGCGGTGGCAGACGCCTCTGCCACGGCCCACAACACCACAACCACACAAACCGAGGAGCTGACGATGATTCCTCGGATCGGAATTCCCTTAGTCGCGTTGCTCGTCCTGGCATGCCAGCAGCCGCCCACCCGCGAGACGCTCCACAGCCGGCTACCGGAGCGCCCTTACAGCGGCATCGTGCGCGCCGGCCACACCTACTACTTCGCCGGCCGGATCGGCGTCACCGACTCGACCCGCGCCCTCACCGAGGGCCGCACCGCTGCCGAAGTCCGCAACATCATGGAGTCGTACAGGGGGTTGTTCGACGAGCTGGGGCTCGAGTTCAGCGACGTGGTGCAAGGGAACGTCTTCCTGGCCGACGTGAACGACTACGCCGAGATGAACGCGGTCTACGGCGAGTACTTCCCGACGGATCCGCCGGCGCGGACCACCGTCGCCGTCGCGGCGCTGCCCGGCGGTGCCAGCGCCGAGATCGCTTTCATAGCGGTCCGCACAGCTCGCTAACGGAACGGCGATGGCCTGGCAATTCTTCTGGAACGTCGTGTTAGTCGGCATCGTTGTGCTCATCGCCACTCGGGT
>CP070823.1:159663-165732 GCA_020344375.1 Gemmatimonadota bacterium
TAAGTTTGAGGATCGCCTGAATCAACCGCCGGTCAGCTGCTTTGGGGCAGGGGCGATCGCAGGCCGTGATACTCTTGAGGTTCCGGCAGAGCCGCTTGCACTCCTCGTAGCTGACCACCGCCTGCGGGTTCGCTTCTTCCTCGGGATCCGGCACGAGCTGGTGCAGGTGCTTCGCGAACACGGAGATCGAGGTGCCGCAGCGGTGGCCGAACACCAGCAGATTCCCGTGGGACTCTTTCGGCACCATCTGCAGTCCGAGCAGGCGAATCTCGGGATCGACAACGAAATCGTAGGGGCTGGCCCATTGCTTCTGACAAGAGCCGCAGACGCGGAAGGGCGCCGTCGCTGAGTGCAAAGGCCCACCTCTCAGTGGTGAATTAGCTCGAACCACGCGGGGCGTTGGGGCCAGCGTCGAAGCCGCAGCGGGCTTCGGCGCGCCTATTCTAATTAATAGGTGGCCCCGAAGACCAGCCCAGGATGGGCACCGGCTGGCGGGCTTCTCCTTTGATCGGTCTCGGCTTGGTGGAGGTGTCGATTCGTCAGCGGTTCACCGCTGCCGCAACGGCTCGCTGGCAGCGAGCAGGCGGCGACGCCCCGTCGCCGTAAGTCTCACGGTGCCCGACAACAAGACGCTTCAGTCTTTCGCCGTGACCAGCAACGACTTCAAGGCGACGATGAGTACGGCGGGCGCGATGAAGACCACCAGGTACGCCACGATACGTGTGAGCACGACGCCGACGAACGGGATCGCCTGAATGGCGGTTGCCGAGAGCATCAAGCCGATCGCCGCCAGCAGGAAACCCTGCGTTTCCTTCTCGCCCACGTTCAGGAACCCGACGATCAAACCCAGCAGAGCGAGAATCCAGGCCACCCAGCTCTGGTCGAGTCCCAGCCCGGCCAATACGGCGATAATGAGGCCAACGATAAAGGCGTATTTGCCGACCTTTTCCATGGTGGCTCCTCTTTCGGGTTAAAAGGGCCTTTCTTGGAAGGGCGACGGGGCGTCCGCCGACGACAATCTACACCCTCGGCGCTGGCCAGCTAGTGGGGGCTGCGGCCTCGACCGACCCCGGAATCGGCCTGCCCAGCGACGTTCGGGCTCGGAACGAGGCAGGCGCTTTCGGGTACATCCCCCACTGGAGCCTTGTGGGACCCCGCTCCAACGGGGTCTCTGCACGGCAAGCCCTTGGCGGGCCTGAGTTTCTGTCGCCCTCCCTACATGTCTTGGGGCTCCTTGGGCCCCAACAGCAACGGGAGGGCGTATCCCCCCGGACCTTCTGATCCCCGTGATCCTGCCGGCTGGCGGCGCGGCGCTTGTGCGCTCGGAGAATCGAGGGCGCGAAGCGGCGCACGACGACATCCAGAATCGCCACTGGGAGAGTAGGCGAGGAGGTTGATCAATGCCTAAGGATGGAAAGCGCCTGGAGTGCCCGGTCTGCACAGGCGTTCGGATGCACAAGCTCCGCCCGTCGGAGGAGCAGGAGCTGACGCTCGACTACTGTGATGAGTGCGGCGGCATGTGGTTCGAGTCCGGGGAAGTGCGCCAGTTGCGTTACTGTCCTCCGGAGATCCTGAGCAGCCTCATCACGGTGAGGAAGCAGCTCTTCACTGTGGTCTGCCCCTCGTGCGGCCACCAGGTGACCCGCAACGCCCCCGCGTGCAAGAGCTGTGGCCGCGAGAACATCGTCAATTGCCCGATCTGCAGCTCGGGGCTCGAGCGGGTTCAGAGTGAGCGGTTCACGCTCGACGTCTGCCGTGGGTGCAGGGGCGTGTGGTTCGACAACATCGATCTCTCGGCGGTCTGGAACCTTCAGTTCGAGAACTCGGCGGACTCACGGGAAGCGGAGCCTAGCCAGCCATCCGACGGTCGCGTGACGGAGGATACGGTCATCGTCGTCCTGCGTGAGGGCGGGAGAGCCGGCGTCGGAGCGAGGGGAGGCTCCGTCGCTGGAGAGGACTCCGACCAGGTGTTTGCAGCGATCGCCGATCTCATCGGGGAGATACTCACAGCGCCCGAGTAGTCGGTCGCGGTACACGGGCGCGATCCTAAGTACACGGCCTTCCACTGCGATCGTCGAGTCTAAGCAGAGTGAAGGGCGGCTCCGTCGGGAAGACCGCCCTTCGTTCTTACTACTCCAGGGGGTCGAAAATCAGGACCTCAGAGGAGTCCGAGCACCAGAGCGGCAGGCACCGCCGCGAAGGTGAGGGGATCGGTCGCACTCACTTCGAACAGCAGCAAGAGAAAGAGGGGATGCGGAACGGGGACTTGGCCTCTATATATGAGTGTGAAGCGATCCCTTCAGCTGCACCTGCAACTGCCGTCACCTCTGGGTGGTGACCGGTAGTTGAGGCTGAGTGAGGTAGGAGCGGCGGATGTTGCGCTCCGATATTGGCTGCCTGCTGTTCGCCGTCGCGGTTGTGCCCCTTGTCGTTGGCCGACCTAACGGCGCGAAGCGAGACCGTCCTGCAGCGAGTGTGCAGATCGCAGCCTGGCCTTCGCAACGCCTCGGCCATGCCGCCGAGCCAGGGTCGCAAGAGACTCTGAGGCGCGTGAGGTCGGCGCAGCAGGAGTTCGAGAGGCTGCGACGTCAAGAGTTCCTGTTGCGATCGTCGTGGTCCTATCCCTGTCACGAGAGGGTGGGGGGGCATTGCCTCAGTTTTCCCGACTATCGGGAGGTCGTTGCGGAGACCGACAGCCTTCGCCAGGCACGTGAGGGGCTGATCACGACGCTGGCGGCTGCCGCCGACTCGCTGCCAGGCGATGAATGGATACTCGGCCAGCGGGTCCGTTACCTGGTCGAAGGCGCTCGACCCGAGGAGGCTGTGGCGGTTGCGGAGCGGTGTCAGGTCCCTCGGCGCTGGTGGTGTAGCGCGCTGGCCGGGTACGCATGGCACGTCATGGGGGACCTCGAGCGAGCCGACTCCGCCTTCGCGGCTGCGCTGCGCGCGATGCCCGAAGCGAACAGACGGCGGTGGATGGACATCTCCATTTTCCTCGACGGCCGTCTGAGAGGAAGGTACTTAGAGTCCTCGCCGCAGCAGAGGGATTCGCTGGAGCGGAGATTCTGGTGGTTGGCGGATCCGCTGCACATGACCCCCGGGAACGAGCGCAGGACCGAGCACTTCGCCAGAAACGTACTGGTCCATCTGCTGGATAACGCCGAGTCCGGGTACCCTGACGTCCGGAGATCGCGTCTCCGAGAGATCATCCTGCGTCACGGTTGGCCGACCGGTTGGGTCAGGGTGGTGCAACCTGGAGATCCACGTACCACGAGCGTGTACGCGCCACCGCGGCGTCGGTTTGTGCCGTACCCGCACTTCATCCTCGATCCCACAGGTATCGGGTCGAGTGAGTGGCACGCGTGGGATACCTATCAGTATCCGCCTCGCGCTACCACTGCGCCTCTCGAG
Organism: Gemmatimonadota bacterium; assembly: GCA_020344375.1. GTDB lineage: Bacteria > Gemmatimonadota > Gemmatimonadetes > Palauibacterales > KS3-K002. The sequence continues at coordinate 163,075 of CP070823.1, forward strand.
ACATACCGACCCCGGCACCTGTCGTCTATCAGCCGGATCGAGCACCAGGTGGCCACCTTCCAGCGTGGGGATTCCGTGGTGGTCGTTGCGGCCTATGACCAGAGCCCTGACTGGAGCTGGCTGTACAACGACCGGGTGGACGTGGCACTGATCCTCGCGCGTGATGAGCTGTCGACTCCGATAGTCAGAAGGGAGACACGACGCGGGGCCCGGGGCGTCTTGATCGCGAAGGTGGAAGCGATCCCCTGGCTGCTCAGCCTGGAGGTCCGTTCGCGCGTGCTGCGCCGTGCCGCCCGTGCGCGCTACGGGCTCGGCTTGCGAAAGAGGGACCCGCTGCTGCTCGCCGTCTCGGATCTGCTGCTGCTGTCACCGGGCGATTCACTGCCGGCATCGTTGTGGCGGGCGATTCCATCCGCTCGCGGCTCGCTGCGGGTCAGGCCGGGTGAGCGACTCGGACTGTACTGGGAGACCTATGCCCCCAGCCGGGAGACCCAGCGGCTGTTCGTATCGGTCGCCACCTACAAGGTCGCTGAAGGCTCACTGGACCGCCTGGAGGAGGTCGAGCTCGAGGAGAATCCGCCGATCGATCTGAGTTGGCAGGAAGTGGTTCCCCCCGACACGTACATCTGGGTCCGCGCGATCACCCTGGACCTTCCCCGCGACCTATCACAGGGATTGTACGTCATCTACTTGACCGTCTTGAGCTTTGGCCGGGAGCCCGTGCAAGCAGTGCGCGGGTTGTACGTGGAGCGCTGACGACCGAGCGTGCCGCCCTGCCCCGTTGCGGCAGCGCCCCTGCCTGCTTAATTGGGGCGGGCCGATCCGTGTTGGCTGGCCCTGAGCTTGGTGGAAGGGGAGGCAGAGTAGATGCTGAAGCGGGCACTGGCGGCGGTTTTGATGGCTGGCGGTCTCACGGCGTGCTCGGCCGGGAGGACGGAGGTTGCGGCTCCCGGGCCGGTTAGGCGGGGCCTGGACATCCCGGTGGTGGCCGAGCCGGACGTCAGCGCGATGCTGGTCATACAGGCTTCCGGGCCGTTCGCCGTCGGTGACACGATTCGCGTGGATCTGGCGAATATCGCTGAGGAACGCTGGGTCGCCTACTACGAACGGAGTCAGCGTGCCGGCCGGATCTCCCTGGAAAACCTCGGGCCGGCGGGCGTGGGCGCGATGGTGGTCACGGCCAGGACCCTGAACGTCCGGTCCTGCCCATCGGCAAGGTGTCAGGTCGTCGCTCGGCTCAGCCGCGCCCAAGAGGTCTCGGTGGATGCTTTCAGGCCGGGCTGGTATCGGGTTCGGAGCGACGGCAGGCCGATCGGCTTTGCGTCGGCCGACTATCTACGCTTGCCGGTCGTCTACCCGCGCACCGTGCTCGACCATATCGAAGGCGCAACCCGCTCCTATTATAGTGGAGAACTCAGCCACCTCACCCTGGACGGCTATGGCGCCCTCTTCGAGGGCTACCGCGTCGACTTCAACGGCGAGCTGTTGAGCTTGAACTTCTACACTCGCTTCAGCGAAGGCGAGCCGGTTCTTGCCGTCTGCAACGCAATGCGCGGTATCGCCAGGTTCGTCCAGTCGATGATGGCACAGGTCCCCGGCTCGATCTTCGCGGCCTATTCCGCCGGCGTATACCTCCACTCGGCTGACTCGCAGGCGCGAGAGCAGGTTATGGTGGCAGGCCTGGCGGCCGGCGGCAGCGTCTACTGCGCCGAATCCCGCTGACGCCTCTCACCAGATCCCCGGCAGCAGGCGATAGCGCACGCGTTGCGTGTAATCCGCGTATCCGTTGAGTTCCTGTCGAAGAGTCCTGTCCTCGAGCGTTGTGCGGAGCACGAAGAGGCAGAGTAGAACCCCGGCCGGGATCAAGCCCCACAGCGAACCGAGGATGAGTGGCGTGGCGAGATTGAAGGTGATCCCGCCCAGGTAAGCCGGGTGGCGCACGTACCGGTAGGGCCCGCTCGTGACCACGGTGTGGCCTCGCTCCCTCTGAATCCGGCAGATCAACGTGAAGAAGCGGTTCGATCGCATCGCCCACATCGCGAGCAGGGACCCCGCCACGGCAACACCGAGCGTCGCCAGCTGAAGCTCGACGGGAATCCGGGCAGACCATCTGTGACGGATGTCGAGCCCTGCCACGATCCAGACGGCCAGCGGTACGTAAACCGTGACAAGCGGGGCGAGGACCTTATCCCAATCCTTTGCCTCCGCTTTGATCTGTCTGCGTTCAGCCATCAGTTCCGGATTGCTGAGAGCGAGGATCGTCGAGCCTGTCGCCGAGAGCGCCGCGAAGACGCCGATGTAGACCCAGGCCATCACCCAATCCGTCCGGCCCGAGGAGACGAGCAAGATGGCCAGCATGATGACGGCGAAGGTGCCGATCCGCAGGCCGCTTCTCAGCACGAGGCGAGGGGTCGCTTTCCAGGTCGATCGTTCGGCAGGTGGGCCGCCGTGCATCTCCCGCCTAGTTCTCGGTTCGAACTCGCAGCGCGGAGCCGGTCCAGGCCCGCTCGGCGAGGAGGGCATATGCCTTATCGCTGATATAATAATGACTGTACTTCGGGATCGTGCCAGCAACCTCCATCTCGACCGGCTGCCCACCGCGGTCCAGTGCCGGCCGAACCGCCGCGTCCCGTCGCCAATTTGACGCGCTCGTCGGGG
>CP070823.1:165832-171603 GCA_020344375.1 Gemmatimonadota bacterium
CACGGCGAAGTTCGTCAGCGGGGCACCCACGCTCTCCTCTTCGGCGGTCGTGACGTTGAGAAGACCGATCGTCTGGGCGCCGGCGCGGCCCGTGAGGCGCGTGCCCGCGATGATCGGTACCGTCTGAGCCTGCTGCAGCCCGATGCGGCGGGAGAAGAAGAGCAGGAGGGGTGGCGGTCCGTGGAAGTGCGGCGCGCCGAACTCGAAGATGCCCGCGTTTTCCAGGAAGAACTCGCGCTTCTCTGGGAAGAACAGGCTGAAGCGGCTGAGGTCGACCTGCTCTTCGTCGGCCTCGACCTGGGCGAAGTCGGTGTTCACGGTTACGTCGAGGACCAGGCCCGAGGCGAGCCCAAGCTTCGCATCGAGCCCTACGTCGGGTTCGAAGTCCGCGCTACCGCTCGGCCGCTCGAGGTAGTCCTGTCCCACCGAGGTCAGAACGTAGGGCTTCACGCTGAGGTCGAGTCCCCGCCTCAGCGAATCGAGGCCGTCCAGCTCGCCGGCGCGACTTACCCGGTGCAGCCCTTCACCCTCACGCGACCAGGCGGTCCACAGGCTCTGCTCGTTCTTGCGCGCCACCACCCGCTGCACGTTGAAGCCCCACGTCTGCTCGCCAGCGTTGGCCGGGAAGCGCAGGGTGCGCAGCGGAATCGCGAACTCGGCAGTCCACCCGTCGTTTGTGGTCCGCGCCCGCACGTCCCACACCCCGTCCCAGTCGAGGTCGGGTTCGTGCGACTCGTCGGTGATCAGCCCATCCACCTGGATGCCCTGGGGGTTGGTGCCGAAGTAGTAGGCGTTTCTGCGGTCGTGAAAGGTGTCAAGGATGAGCTCGATGGCGTCATCGCCGCCGCTGGGCCCGAAGCGTGAGAGTCCCAGCTGAGCGTCACGCTCCAGCTGGCGCGCAATGATTCGGTCAGGCCGCGAGTCGAACGCCCAAACGCCGATGTAGAGGTTCTCGTGGTCGTAGAGAACGCGGATCTGGGTGGGCTCACTGGCGGGCGCGCCCTCCTCCGGCTCCTGCTGCCGGAAGCCGCTGGCGATGTCCCCGTCCTGCCAGGCGGCCTCGTCGAGCGCGCCGTCCAGGCGGATGGCGGCGCTGTCAGCGATGGGGCGAGCCCGCAGCACTGGCTCTGAGTTCTGCCCAACCTCCTGCGCCGCCAGCGTGTTCGTCGTGACGGAGCCCAGTAGAAGTAGCACGGCGAGTGACAAGCGTGACAAGGCTCTCTCCGGTCTGAACGGTACAGGAACTTACATCGGTGGCCGCGCCACGACAGATGTGCCCGTGGGCCGAGTTGACACGCCCAGTCGCGGCATCCGCTGGCAGGCTGCTGAAATAGCGACGCGAGCCTTGGTCGACGCCGGGGCTCCCTGGAAGACAGAAGGGGCATTCTTTCGGCAGCCTGCTAATCGCCAAGTCTAACAGCTAAGTGGCTCGGAGCGTTGGCCTGGTGGCGGCTATGTTTTGGAGGCGACGTCGTCGGCGGATCGACCGACGATCGTTTTGTAGGACTCCGGATCGGTGGCGCCTTCGGTGCCAAATACGAGCAGCCGTGAGTCGGATCCCAAACGCAAGGCCTCGCGCGCGCTCGAGTTCTGGAGCACCGCCAACGCGCCAGCCAGCCCAGCGGCGCCGGATTCGCCCGCCACAATCGGAGGGTCGCCTGCGACGCCCTCAGCCAGCAGCCGCATCGTAGCTGCCGCAGCCTCGTCGGGGATTGTCACGAATGCGTCGGCCCCCTTCTCCAGGATACCCCACGCCAGTAGTGAGACCTCGCCGGCCGCCAGGCCGGCCATGATCGTCTGGTACTCACCCGGCACGGGGCTCGGTCGGCCCGCCGCCGCGCTCCGGAACAGCGGGTCGGCCGCGTCGGGCTCCACGACCACGAGGATCGGTCGCTCCGCGCCCCGCGCCTCCCAGAGGTACGCGCAGACAGCCGCAGCCAGTCCGCCCACGCCGGCTTGCACGAAGACGTGGCTCGGCCGCTCGCCGTGCGGTAGCTGTTCCAACGCCTCGGCCACCATCACGGTGTAGCCCTGCATCACATCCCGCGGGATCTCCATGTAGCCAGGGTAGGAGGTGTCGGAGACGACGAAGCGTCCGAAGCGTCGAGCGTCCTCATCGCAACGACGGACGGCCTCGTCGTAGTTGCCGGTCGTCCGCACGATCTCGGCACCGTGAGCCGCGATGGCAGCCTCGCGATGCTGGCTCGTCACGGCGGGCAGGTAGATTACGCAGCGGCACCCGAACAACTCTGCACCCCAGGCGACGGAGCGGCCGTGGTTGCCGGCGGTGGCACAGGTCACCGTCAGCTGGCAGACGGTGTCGCGAAAGCGACCGACCATCAGCTCTTGAGCGCTCACCTGGGCCAGGCCCGTTCGCCTGCGCACCTCGCGCGCGAGGATGAGTTGCACCGCGTAGGCGCCACCCAGCGCCTTGAACGCTTTGAGCCCGAAGCGCGCTGATTCGTCTTTGTACCAGATCGCTGCGAGGCCGGCGGATGCGGCAAGTCCGGTAAGCGGTACCAGCATTGTAGGCCGGTAACCGGGCCACGAGCTGATCTCACGCTGCGCTTCCGCGTGGCGGGCATGGCTCAGGATACCTCGCTCGGAGGGGCCGTATGCTCGATTGCGATCACCTGCTGGGTTGGTCAGCAGGCGAACGGCAAAGCTAGAGAGATCCCTGGGTCGACGGCCCATCCTCCTAATTCCGGGTGACATCCAGCACCGTAAAAAGAATCAACGCTGGGGCGCGCCGCGACATGATAGCTCACGTGATAGGTTGTCCCTCTGCATGATAGCAACATGATAGTCACACTGATAGACGACGAGTCCACATGATAGCGACATGATAGGTCACGTGATAGCTGCGCGGGTCTGCAGCCGCCCGAAACGGCGGCTACATGACAGCTACCTGATAGGCGCGGCCTAGCTTCTCTACCTGTTCCTACTGTTCCCAGCCCAAGAGTAGAGTAAGGAGGACGGAGGGACGCAGCTTGTGCGTGCCGCACGGGAATGACTGTGCCCCCCGGTTTCTGCGCGCACGTCTACGGGGGGCGCAGAGGCGAACCCGTTCGCGGGTTTTAATAGTATAGACCGCCATCAGCTCACCGTGTACACGCATAGGATTAAAGGGGGTGAGGCAGCGGTCCTTGTGTCGTCAGTCAGGTCAGGGAGTGACTCAGAGCTGCGGACTAGGGGAGGGGGATCGAGAGGTAATGCGTGAAGGCCGGAACTCAGCGGGCAGGGCAGTTCTCGGAGGAGCTGGCGCCGTGGCGGCGACCGGTCACCGCTGGCAAGATCGCGTCCCACGCCTTCAGCGTCTCGCTGACTTGCCAGGCGCCATCGCGGGGTGATGGACGTGTATGCGGTGGGGGTCTGGGCGAGTCGACAGTGCAGCTCCGGCTGGTGGGTGTGTTCAAGCGTTGGGATGATCGCAGCGCGGTGCCACGGCCGCGTGACGTGAGACGTTGCAGGAAGTGCGGTTGGTACACTGTCTCGGAGCCAGTGCTTGACAAGATGCCAGGCGAAGCATAACATGGTGACATAGACAGAGAGGCATGCGCATTTAGTCTGAGCGCATCAGCTTCGACCTGAGACGGCCCAATGACGGCCCGGTAGGTCTCATGAAGATCGCCGGGCCGTTTTCTTTTTTGGGCTGCGATCAAGTGCGAGCGTCGCAAGCGAGGCTCTCAATACGACGACGAACTGCGGAGGTTGGAGAAGACGTCTGATTTGTACGAACCCAACCTACAACAAACGAGCTTTGAAGCGGTTGAGCTATCGCGGCGCTGGATAGCCGCCGGCGATTTGCACCGGGAACGGCGCAGGAAAAAGCGCCGGTCATACACCCTGAAGTGCAGGGAGGTCCGGATGAAGCCTAGGAGGTTCTCAGGTCAGGTCTTCGGGTTGCGGCTAACGGCTCTTGCTGTCATCGCTCTGGCTACAGGAGCGAGTCTGGTCGCATCCGCAGCACCCGCTAGTGCACAGATCACCAGCGGCAAGCTCACCGGTGTCGTCACTGACGCGCAAAGCGGCGAGGCGATAGCTGGCGTGCAAGTGTACGCCGAGGGCACCGGGATGGGCGCGCTCTCGGCCGAGAACGGCCGTTACTTCATCATAAACGTGCCTCCCGGCACGTACACGGTCGTGGCGGAGATGTTGGGCTATCAGACGTTTCGGGTTGAGAACGTCTTGGTCGTGATCGACGCCACCCGTACGCTCGACTTCCAGCTGACGCCGCAAGCCGTTGCGGTTGAGGAGATCCGGGTCGAGATCGAACGCACGCCGTTGATCGAGATCGAGGCGCGCGGCAGCCAGGACCTGATCAGCCCAGAGGATCTGGCGTCGCTCCCGGTGAACACGGTCGAGGAGGCTCTGGAGTTGAGGCAGGGCTTCTTCGTGGTGCCCGACAACGAGGATATCCTGGCTTTCACCGAGAAGTCTCGCGGCATCACGCCTATCCGTATTCGAGGCGGCCGCAACGGTGAGACGGTTACGCTGATCGATGGTATCCCCATTAACAACTTCATCTTCGGGGGACCCGCCTTCTCGCTCACGAAGGCGGCGGTCGGTCAGATCACCTTCCTCAAGGGTCATTTCGCTCCACAGTACGGAAACGCTCTCTCCGGGATCATCAACATCGCGACGAGGGAACCGGGCACGGAGCTGGCGGGAGGTTTCGAATACCAGACGTCGGCGCTCGCCGGCGCATTGGGCAGCGAGCCTGACGAGCTGAGCGATTTCCGCTTTCTAGAAGGCTACCTGAGCGGGTCGGTGCCGGGAACTGGCGACAAGCTGCGCTTCCTGGTCGCCGGACGCCGGCAGTCGGGTGCGGCACGCGTGCTGGAGTTCGACGACGACGTCTTCGATCCGTCGAACCCGCCGCAGGCCAACACACTCAACGTACCGAACATTCGTGACGTATTTCCGGGCTGGCGGGCCTTCGGCTTTGATGATTCGCAGCAGCTATTCGCCAAGCTGGTCTATCACCTCAATCCAAGCGCCAAGATCAGTGCGCAGATCATCGACGATACGCGACAGTATCAGCGTTTCGACTTCGACTTCCTGCTCACCGGTTTCGATCCGCGCAGCTCGCCGGTCGTCGATTCGGCGGCGGACTCGCTTTTCTACGAGGCGATCGAGGCCGGCGCGCCGTTCGAGGATGTTGCGCTGGGCTCGGTGCAGGCTGACCGGACGCTGTTCGTGGCCAAGTACAGTCAGGTCATTGGCCGTAGCTTCCTGAACGTCAACTTCGGGATCTTCGAGCAGCAGCGTCGCAACTGCAGCTTCTTCGAGGGCGTGTGCCTCGAGGGTAACTTCGCCGACATCAACTTCACGAACGACCGCTTCGTGGCGCCGGGAATCACGATCGAGCATGCGACCACCGGGACGGATCAGCTGTTTGGCGGTGAGGAGATTACGACCTTCGTATTGCGCGGGGATCTTCAGTCGCAGATCGGTGATCATCACAACATACAGGTTGGAGCTTTCGCGGATTTCCACGATCTGGAATTCGATGAGAAGCGCAACTTGGGGGCGAACGACGTCTTCGTGGTAAACCAGAAGTACTCGGCGAAGCCCTGGGATGCTTCGGTCTACATCCAAGACATCATCGAGTTCGACTTCCTCCAAATGGACCTGGGACTGCGCTTCGATTTCGGTAAGGCGGGCGGCCTGTTCTTCGTGAACCCGCTTGATCCGACCAATGGCACGACTGCGCGCGAGGTCTGTGAGGATCCGGTCCGTTTCGGTGCCGATACGCTCTATTTCACCGG
>CP070823.1:171703-177336 GCA_020344375.1 Gemmatimonadota bacterium
CCCTGATGAGAAGCTCTGCTGAATACTCAATATACTCGCTGCGGCAAGGAGCGGCTCCGGCGCATCAGCCGCCGCGCTGCCGACCTGCCAGCCTACGTGCCCGGGCGAGCACCGTGTCCAGCATCTGCGGGGTGAGCTTGCCCGTGAAGGTGTTCTGCTGGCTGGGATGATAGGAGGCGATCACAGCGGGCGCCGCCGGGCCGAACTCGACAACGCTACCATGCGCGAACCGCGGTGCCGGAGCTGGGACAGAGAGGTCCCGGTCGCGCAGCGTGCGCAGGACGTGGTCGTAGGCATAGCGACCCAGGGTGAGGATGACCCGCACACCGGAGAGGGTGTCGAGCTCTTGCTCCAGGTACTCGCGGCAGTTGCCACGCTCCTCCGGCGTCGGCCGGTTGGCAGGCGGCGCGCAACGCACCGCGGCCGTGATGTAGGCACCCCGCAGCTTCAGCCCGTCGTCACGGCCGGTCGATTCCGCCTGATTCGCCAGGCCAGCGCGGTGCAGCGCTGCGTACAGGAAGTCGCCGGAGCGGTCACCCGTGAACATGCGCCCGGTACGGTTGGCGCCGTGCGCCGCCGGCGCCAGGCCAACGATCAGCAGCCACGCCCCAGGATCGCCGAACCCCGGCAGCGGCTTGCCCCAATAGGTCCAGTCGGCGAACGCGGCGCGCCTTTCGCGCGCGACCCGCTCGCGCCAGGCGACGAGGCGCGCGCAGCGACGGCAACGCACAACCTTCGAACCCAGCTTCGCCAGCGCCTGCTCTCGGCTCACGATCGTTCTTCCATCCCGAAAAGCGTACAAACGGGCCCGGGGTTGCGAACCGACCCGGCTACGCAGCTATTTGTGTGTTCCCGAAGTCTTCGAGGCAAGCGGTGATCCGATTTATCGGCGGACCAGTAGTCTGGCCCACATGGTAGCGACCTGATAGATGAATGATAGGTTGCATGACAGTCGCCTGATCGAGAACGTGATAGATCATGTCGCTTCGCCTCCGTAGGCCCGCACTGCCCAAGGGCGTCGTCGTGATGCTGGCGGTCTCCGCCGTCGCATTCGTGGCGATCATCGTCTCCGATTTGCTCGTGCCGCCACCACCGGAGGAGCGGTTTCGCCTGCTGCGCCAGGAGATGAACGAGCTGCGCGCGACCGCTGATTCGTGCCGCGAGGCGTTGGAGCGGGAGGAAGCGGAGCTGCGTGCTGCGGACGCGCGCTTCGACTCGCTGAAGAGCCAGATCGAGTACTACGAGGGGCTCGATCCGCGCGGTGTGCCAGCGGACAGCTACGAAGCCTACCTGGATGCGTTCAACGCCTACAACACCGGGATACCGGAGCGGGCCGCTGCAGGCGATACGCTGGAGGCGCACTATCAGGCGTGCCGGGAGATCGTTCAGCTGCACAACGAGGTCGCCGACTCGGCACGCGCTTTGGCTGCCGAGCTCGGCCTGCTGCAAGACTCCCTAGGCAGCGAACCGCGCCGCTGATCCCGCCTACTGGCCCCCGCTGCGGTATTACCTAAGATTGGCCTAGCTAGCCTCGACCCATCCCGCCGCTCCCCACTGACGCAGGGAGAGTGGCGCACTGCGCTCAACGAGAGACCGCCGATGAGCAAGAAGCTTTGGGATGTGATCATCGTTGGCGGCGGACCGGCCGGGATCACCGCCGCGCTGCGGCTGGCCCGCGAGAAGCTCGACGTGCTGGTGGTAGAAGCCGGTGTCTACGCCGGCGCCGAGAACTGGTCCGGCGCTGTCTACTTCGCCGAGCAGTTGGCGGACCCGAACGTTCTGGGTGAAGAGGAGCTGGAGCGGGCGCCTTACGAGCGACGCGTCGTCAAGCGCGGCATCTTCACCTGCAACGGTTGGACGTTGGCCGGCGTGGAGTACCGGAACGTAGAGGCGTTCCGTCACTGCTACACGGTCCTCCGCCCCGTCTACGACCGCTACCTGGCCGAGGGTGCTCGCCAGCTCGGCGCGACGATCCTGAACGAGACGACGGTGGACGGCCTGATCCGGCGCGGCGACCGCGTGATCGGCGTGCAGACCGACCGTGGACCGATCTACGGCGATATCGTCTTTCTCGCCGAAGGTGACGCCTCACATCTGGTCAGCAAGGAGGGGTTCGAGAGTCCGCGCGTCCGCTCCAAGGAAAGCGGGCAGCCGGCGTTCCTTCAGGGGGTGAAGGAGGTCATCAAGCTCAGCCCGCAGCTGATCGAGGAACGCTTCCGCGTGCAGGCGGAGGAGGCGGCTTGCTACGAGATAGTGTTGCGCAACGGCGCGCTCGAGGGGCGGCCCGTCCGCCTCAACATGGCCGGGCTGATCTACACGAACCGCGCCAGCGTGTCGGTCGGGCTGGTCATGCCGCTCGGCAACCTGGCGGCGTACGGCGGCGACTACAACGGCTTGATGGAATGGTTCAAGGACCTGCCGCCCATCCGGCAGCTCATCGAGGACGGCGAGTCGACGTCCTACGGTGCGAAGATCATCCGTAGCGGCGGCCTGCACGAGCTGCCCCAGCTGGTCGACCACGGCGTGGCCATCGGCGGTGCCGCGACCGGCATCGGCGTGGATTTCCCGTATCCGAACTACACGGGCCCTGCCAGCGCGATGGGCAAGATCTTCGCCGAGGCCGTGCTGGAGCTGCGCCGCACGGGTGACGAGCCGACGCGGGAACGCCTTAAGGAGCTGTATGTCGCGCCGCTGAAGGAAACCCACTACTACAAGAACGTCGAGCAGCTGCAAGGCTGGCCCGCGTACGCCGAGCACAGCGAGACGCTGTTTGGCCGGGGTATCGATCTCATCAACGGCTCGATCTACATGCTCACGCGCCGCGACCTGCGTTGGCCGGGCCGCTGGTGGGAGTTCGTCCGGCTGGTGGGCGAGACGCTGAAGGGGAAGTGGCGGGGTACGATCGCGGACATGCGCCGAGGCACGAAGGCACTGCACGTAGGCCGCTACGTGCTCAAACACTTCCTGCCGGCGCTCGCGCTGTCGATCCCGAACACGCTCTGGGCGCTCGTGCCGATCGGCGGACGACCGCTCGGTCGACTCAGGTCGAGCTTCTGGGCCCGGGACGAGCGGACGGGCAAGCGCCTTCGCCTCAAGAGCTGGTTCGGTGCGCGATTCACCGGCGCACTGTCGCGCGCCGCGGAGGCACTGTACGCGAACGACGATCGAACCGTGGGCGAGAAGCTCGATCGCGGCGTCGGCCTCGTCATGCGGAAGATCTCGCTCTGGGACCCGATCCTCGCGCTCATCGGAGTGCTGGCGTTCTTCCTGACCCGCATCACACAGCGGCTCAGCGATCTCATCCGCTACGCCATCCGCAAGCCTACGCTCAAGGAGCTGGAGCGTACCTCTTTCGCGCGCTGGCAGAGCGGTTGGCGCTCGCTGACCAGCCTCAGGCCGTCCGCGCTCGCCCGACTGAAGTCGCACGATGCCAAGCTCGGCGAGATCAGCTATGTGAGTGAAGCCGGCTCGCACATCAAGCTCTTCTTCGCGCCGCAGACACCGGGCACACTGGAGGACCCGAGTGTGTCGACGCTCTGGCATGTGTGTCCGGCAGCGGTCTACCAGATCAACGTGGACCGCACGATGCACGCGTCCGCGGTAGCGAACTTCGAGAACTGTGTGAAGTGCGAGACCTGCTGGCGCATCGAGCCGCAGCACGTGGACTGGACGCGGTTCGGCCGGCACCGCCTGGTCTACGAGGTCTACAGCGAGGCCGACGGTGCGCTCAGGCGGATCCTGTCGGAGCGGGCGCTGCAGCCGGCGCTGGAGATCGAGCCGGGCTACTGGAGCGTCGCACTGAGCAAGAGTTGGCCGAGCGAGCGGATCGAGGCCGCGCACGAGGACCTGCGGCAGGCGCTCACGGCGGCGCGTCGCGCCATCGCGCTGGCCCAGGCCAAGTGCTCGGAGCTGCACGAAAACGTCTGGCAGGGGCCGCGCGTGCTCGAGCCGGGGCAGGTCGATTGGTACCGGTCGGCGGTCGAGTACTGCACGCACCTCGCCGAGTCGGCCGCCGCTCAGTCGCTGGCCGAGCCGATCGAGAGTTGGCTGGTCGAGCATGAGGTGGGCGACCTGCACGTCAAGCTTCTGGAGCTGCGGCGTGATCTCGGAATGCTTGCCGCGCGGGCCGGCGCACATGCCGCGGCACGGCGCTTCTTCGCCGCCCAGGCCGATACCGGCCAGATCCGTGACCACCACCTCGAGGGTCTGGCGGCCTGTCTTGACCTCATCGCCGAGGCCTGCCTGCTGCCGGCTGAATACCCGGATCCAGTGGAAGAGCTGCGCTCGCTGGAGCACGATCCCGCGGCGCGAGTCACGGCGCGGGAAGCGTTGCGGGAATACCTGGCCGGGACCTTCGAGAGGGCTGTGATACGTCGCCTGGAGCACGGCGGCGCGCTGGAGAATCACGAGGTCGAGGTGCTGCGTGACGCGACACGCGCGGCGCTCGGCATACGTGCCGCGGGCGACGGTTTCGCGGCCTGGGAGCATCTGGCCCGGGAGGACATCATCGCCGAGCTGGGTCGGATCGATCCGTCGCTGGCGGCGATCGTGGCTGGTCACCTGGCGGCGGCCGACGCGCTGGCGCGGGCCGGCGGTCCCGGGCCGGTGCTCGATCGCATGAGCAGCGTCGAGCACTTCGCCACTGTCGCACTCGAAGCGGAGGCGGAGCCCGGCGCGGGCGGGTGGCATGGCCGCTTGCCGTTCGTGTTCTCGGCGCTGGCGGACAGCTTCGTGGCGCGTGGCGGCGGCCAGATCGCGCTGTTCGATCTGTTCGCCGAGAACGCGAAAGGCGTGGCTGTCCACGGTACTCCCGCCATCGGGCTCACCGGCGCGGCTGTCTCGGAGGTCATACTCGACGGCGCGCGCCCGACCTGGGTGGGTGAGTGGAGCGAGGCCGACGAGGCCGCCGTGTTCGGGGCACGAGCCAGAGATGTGGCAGCGATCGCGTTGGGCGCCAGCACGCTGATGACGGAGCGCGCGGTGGAACACGCGCGCAGCCGCATCCAGTTCCCGGACATGTTCCAGGACCTGGACGGCCGCGATGCGGTCGGTAAGTTCGGCGCGGTGCGCGCGCACCTGGCGCACGTCGAGGCGGGCCGGTTAGCGATCGAGACAACCCTCCGCGACGCGGCGTGGACCGAGGCCGACGGCGGCCTGGAGGCGTTGGTCGCCAAGGTCGCGGTCACCGACATCTTCGGGCCCGACATGCCGAGCATCACGTATCGGGCCGGCCAGGTGATCGGCGGCTCGGCGTTCTCCGAGGAGGACGTCTTCTCGAAGGTCTACCGCGACAGCTCGGTCTTCCCGCACTACATCCGAGAGAACGCGCTGCTGAACGTCGCGATCGGTGAGCAGTTGTCCTCGAGCAGCTCGTCGTTCCTCGAGGCGATCTCCGCCGACGTCCACCTGGCGCTCCAGTCCATCGCCGAGCGGCCCATCCTCGACTTCGAGGTGAAGCGGCTGCGTGAGGCGGAGGAACGTCTCGGAGCGGCGCTGCGTCGGGCGCTGGACCGAGGCGTCGGGAAGACGGTCGCCGAAGTGATCCATGACATCAGCGGCGAGCTGGCCAGCCGGCTGTACGTGTGGGCGCGCCTGCTCCTGCGGGCTCACCGGCGCCTCGAGGGCGCGCTGCC
>CP070823.1:177436-182712 GCA_020344375.1 Gemmatimonadota bacterium
GGATGATCTCGCTGAGGAAGAGAGGATTGCCCTGGGTGATCTCGGCCAGGTCGTTCTCGAAGCCGTCCGGCATCCTGAGGCGTGGAAACACCGCTTTCAGGTACTCCACGATTCCCTCTCGACCCAGCGGCCGCAGCTTGACGCTACGAATACCCAAGCTGTGCTGGTATGCCGAGCAGAAGCGCTCGAGCGGTGAGGCTTCCTCCTCGCCGCCCAGCCTGAGAATCTCGACCGATGAGCCGCAGACGAGGACTGTATGTTCCTGCCGCTGCGCCAACACGCGCAGGAGCAATAAGGTAGCCTCATCGGCGAAGTGCAGGTCGTCGATGATCAGGACCAGCGGCCGAAAGTCGGCGAGCGGGGGCAAGATCTGGGTCAGCGTAGCGAAGATCCCATGCCTCAGGGTGCGGTCGCCTCCATCGGTCAATGGCGGCCCGGCCTGCCCGAGCTGAGGGAGGATGTGCCCCAGGTAGCCGACCTGCTCCTGGGTCAGCCCTGCCAACAGTTCCGACCCCTTGTCCTCACGTTGGTTGAGCAACCCCAGCAGAATCCGACTCGCCAGGTAATACGAGCGATATGCCTCCTGCTGCTCACCGACAACCTTGGTTACGCAGAAGGTGTCGTCGCCGGCCAGGTTGCGGCGCACCGCCTCCAGGAAAGTCGTCTTCCCCATTCCAGGCGCCGACTCGAGGACCAGGAACTGGCTCTCACCGCGAGCGACCCTCTCGAGCGCGCCGGAGATCACCGCCATCTCCTCGTCACGCCCGGTGATGCCTGTGGCCTTCAGCCGGTAGAGCGCTGTCTTGGGAAAGACCTTCTGCGGGTCAACCTCCGACGCGCTCGCCACCTGGTTTCGGCCTGACTGCTTGGCATGGAACAGGGCCGTGTCGGCGGCCTGGAACAAGCCTCTGCTGCTGGCGGCGTCCTCCGGCGCCGTCGCGAAACCGATGCTCAGGCTGATCGGGACGCTGACGTCGGCCTCGCGCAGGCGGAAGGGCCGATCGCGGGCGCGCTGCAGCACGCGGTCAGCCATCTCCCGTGCCCCCCTGCGCCCAGCTCTGGGCAGGAGCAGCATGAACTCATCGCCGCCGTAGCGGATCGGTAGGCCATCCTCGCCGACCACCTCCTTGAGCAGGGTGGCCATCCAGGTGAGCGCCTGGTCGCCGGTCTCGTGCCCGTGGGTGTCGTTGATCTGCTTGAACTGGTCGAGGTCGATCATTAGCAGGGAGAGGGGGTAGTCGTCATCGCTCTCCCAGCGGACCTTGTGCTCCAGATAGCTCAGGAAGAAGCGCCGATTGTGGATGCCCGTGAGTTCGTCCTCGAAGATGAGGCGCGAGGGGTCCTTGCCCACATACTCCAGTAGTTCGACGAAGTCGCTGTACGGCATGCCGTTAGCCAATGCGAGGAGCCAAGGCTCCCTCGTCGCTGATCGTCGTCAGAGCTCCCGGCCAGGCACGGGTGCCTGCGGTCGGGGTCCTCTGAAGCGCACGGGATCCGAGGCGGGGCTCGTCGGGGACAAATCGCTGAGCCCGTGCAAAAGCCCATGTCAAGTGGGGGACGGGCAGGCCAGGCGAGGGATCCTCCACCGGTCGTCCCCGGCGGCCTAATAAATTAGAATAACTGGACTTGCAGCGCAATCTCTTGCCGCTGCGTTCGTGCCTGGGAGTGGCTGAATCGGCTGGCCTCTGGAGTCCCGCAAACGGCGCTTCCTGGCCCGACTTCCGGACCTGCAGGCATTCCCTTAACTTCGCCGGGACTCTACCCCGTCTGGCTCCAGGATCGGCTCCGGAAAGAAGATCGCCGGGCTGGGTCACCGATCGGAAGAGATCTCTTCTCGGGGGCGGCAGCAGGCGTGTGTGGCCGGTCCCCACGCAGAGAGCACGGGAGCATGAGTGGAATAGAGGAGCCCCCAATGGTGGTATACCTGCGCGGTCATAGCTTCCTCACCCTGGAGGATTTCACGGCAGAGGAGATCTACCATCTCCTTGACCTGGCGATGACGCTGAAGGCGGCGAAACACGGTGGCTACGAGGAGCCGAAGTTACAGGACAAGAACATCGCCCTCATTTTCGAGAAGACGTCAACGCGGACACGCTGCGCCTTCGAGGTCGCCGCCTACGATCAGGGCGCTCGTGTGACCTACCTCGAGCCCACTGGCTCGCAGATCGGTCACAAGGAGTCCGTCAAAGACACCGCGCGCGTCCTCGGACGCATGTACGACGCCATCGAGTACCGCGGCTTCGGCCAGGCCGTGGTGGAGGAGCTTGCCGCGTACGCCGGCGTCCCGGTCTACAACGGCTTGACCGACGAGTATCACCCCACCCAGGTGCTCGCCGACTTCATGACGATGGAGGAGCACACGGAGAAGGACTTGAGCGAGGTGGCCTTCTGCTACCTGGGCGACACGCGCAACAACGTGGCGAACTCGCTGCTGGTGGGTGGGTCGAAGCTCGGAATGGATGTCCGCCTGGCGGGGCCCCGGTCGTTGTGGCCGGCGTCCGACCTGGTGGAGCGCTGTCGTGCTTATGCCGAGGAGAGTCGTGCCAGGATCCTGACGACCGAGAGCCTCGAGGAGGGCGTGACGGGCGTGGATTTCCTCTACACCGATGTCTGGGTTTCGATGGGCGAGCCGGAATCGAGATGGGCGGAGCGAATCGAGCTGCTCAGGCCGTACCAAATCAACCGGCAAACGTTGGAGTTGACGGGTAATCCCTCGGTCAAGTGCCTGCACTGTCTACCGGCCTTCCACAATCGTGAGACGAAGGTCGGCGAGGAGATCTATCAGAGGTTCGGTCTGGACGGCATGGAGATGACTGAAGACGTGTTCGAGTCCGAGCACTCCATCGTCTTCGATCAGGCGGAGAACCGGCTGCACACCGTCAAGGCCATCCTCGTAGCGACGTTGGGAGACTGACCGCCCTGACGCTGGAGGGCCAGATATGCCTGATCTGTCTTACCTCGGGCTCAAGAACCTCGGCGCGGTTCATCACAACCTCTCGACCCCGGCCCTCTACGAGGAGGCGATCCGCCGCCGCGAGGGCTGGATCGCTCATCTCGGGCCACTCGTTGTTCGGACCGGCCAGTACACCGGCCGCTCGGCGGAAGACAAGTTCATCGTTCGCGAGCCGTCGAGCGAAGACAAGATCTGGTGGGGGAAGCAGAACCGGCCGATCGAGCCGGAGTACTTCGAGAGATTGCTGATCCGCCTCCAGGCTTACCTGCAGGGTCGAGACATCTTCGTGCAGGATTGCTACGCGGGCGCTGACCCCGACTACCGCCTGCGGGTGCGCGTCATCACGGAGAGCGCCTGGCACAACCTCTTCGTTCGGAACATGTTCATTCGGGAGTTCGACCCGGAGGTTCTGGCGCGCTTCGAGCCCGAGTTCACGGTCATCCACTGCCCCAACTTCCAGGCGATGCCCGAGCAGGACTACACCCACAGCGAGGCGTTCATCGTTCTCAACTTCGTCAAGCGCCTGGTGATCATCGGCGGGACCAGCTATGCCGGCGAGATCAAGAAGTCCATCTTCACCGTGATGAACTACCTGCTTCCGCAGCGTGGCGTGCTCAGCATGCATTGCTCGGCGAACCAGGGGCGCGAGGGAGATACCGCGATCTTCTTCGGCCTGTCAGGCACCGGTAAGACGACGCTGTCGGCCGACCCCGAGCGGGCCCTGATCGGTGACGATGAACACGGCTGGAGCGAGCGTGGCATCTTCAACTTCGAGGGTGGCTGCTACGCGAAGGTGATTCGCCTGTCACGGGAGGCCGAGCCGGAGATCTACGAGACGACGCGGCGGTTCGGCACCATCCTCGAGAACGTGACCGTCGACCAGCAGACACGGCGCCTGGATCTCGACGACGCCTTGCTGACGGAGAACACTCGGGCTGCCTATCCCATTACCCACCTGCCGAACATCGTGCGGGATGGGATGGGGGCGCACCCGAGGAACCTCATCATGCTGACAGCCGATGCCTTCGGCGTCCTGCCGCCGCTCGCCAGGCTGACCCGGGCCCAGGCCATGTACCACTTCCTCTCCGGTTACACCGCCAAGGTCGCGGGCACGGAACGGGGTGTCACGGAGCCCTCCGCGACGTTCTCAGCGCTGTTCGGGGCCCCGTTCATCGCGCTTCACCCGGGCGTGTACGCCAAGCTGTTGGGCGAGCTCATCGCCAAGCACGATGTGGACTGCTGGTTGGTCAACACCGGGTGGACCGGCGGTCCGTACAGCGTCGGCGAGCGGATCAGGATCGCTTACTCCCGAGCCGCGGTGCGGTCTGCCCTGTCAGGCGCCCTCGATGATGTGCGATCCGAGCCAGACCCGATCTTCGGTATCGCCGTGCCGCAGTGCTGTCCCGGTGTGCCGGACGAGGTTCTGCAGCCGCGCCAGACCTGGGCGGACAAAGATGCCTACGATGCGCAGGCGCGGAACCTGGCTGGCCTGTTCGTCCAGAACTTCAAGGAGTATGCGGAGGAAGCGGATCCGCAGGTTCGGGAGGCCGGTCCGAGGCTGGGTTGAACGCGGCGCCCCGACGATGGAAACGAAGGGTTCACCACGGATCACACGCCTGACGTGGGGACGCCTCGAGGTCGAGGGCCGGGCTGTGCCGTACAGGGACGCGAAGCTCTATCCCGGGGGCGCTCGCGAATGGGATTGGAACGAGACCGGTACGCAGCACCGCCCGGGGATCCAACCGGCTGACGTCGAGGAGGTGCTGGAGCACGGGGCAACGGTCGTCGTGCTCTCGCAGGGGATGTACGGACAGCTCGAGGTCTGCCCGGAGACGCTCGATCTATTGAACGAGAGAGGCGCGACGGCCCACGTGCTGCGGACCGAGCAGGCGGTTCGCCTCTACAACGAGCTCAGGGAGACGGAGCACGTGGGCGGCCTGTTCCATACAACCTGCTGACGCTGCGCCCTCAGCCGCGACCCCGGGCATCCCGTTCGAGTAGTAGGTCTTGCGCCCCCTGCTGTTCGGAGCGAGCGTAGTGGCGAACTCGCCCGCCAGCGCGATCGAGAGCCCGGGAAGGAGAATCGCATGCGCACCCTGATCAACAAGGTTCTGGCGTTGCTCGGCGTCGTGGTCATCGTGGTACCATCGAGCATGCAGGAGGACTTCTGGGTTCTGTTCATCGCCGACCTGCTCGGCATCGCCCTCATCACCGTCGGCGTCTGGGGCCTCGGCAGTCGCTTGTTCCCCGATCGGCGAGTCTACGTGGGGCTGCGATCCGAGGTTGATCAGTTCATCAGCCTCGTGCGCAAGCTGAACCAGCA
>CP070823.1:182812-188017 GCA_020344375.1 Gemmatimonadota bacterium
GGCTTGCCATCTCCACACAGTGCGTGATGTCGACGAGATCGTTCGTGGGGTTTGCCGGGGTCTCGATGAAGATCATCCGGAGACGGTCCGCCGTCTCCTTGTCACTCAAGATCTGCTCCGCCGCCGCGCGCCCCTTCACCCCAGCGGGAAAACTGATCACCTTGATCCCGAACTCGGGCAGCACATGGGTAAAGAGGTACTCCGTCCCGCCGTATAGCGGCTCGCTGTGCAGCAGCACATCGCCAGGCCGCAGGAAGGTCAACACGGTCGTTGCGATCGCTGCCATGCCGCTCGTGTGCACGGCCGCAGCCTCCGCGTCGTCCCACAGCGTGAGCCTGTCCTCCAGGATCTCCAGGTCCGGATTGTTCAGTCGGCTGTAGATGAGGCCGATGCTCTCCGTCGGCCGCCTCTCGCGCAGACCGTAGGCGAGCTCGAAGAACGCTTTCCCCTCCTCGGCGCTCTTGAACGTGAACGTGGATGTCTGAAAGATGGGGCATTTGATGGCGCCCTCCGACCACTCGGGCCGGTAGCCGTAACCCATCATCAGGCTCTCAGGCCGCAGCTGGTGATCGCCGATGTTCCTTGGCGTGTACTCCTTCTTCTTCCGCACCATCTTCGCCTCCAAGCTGATCAACGACAGGCCGGGGTACCCTAATACTAACCTCGGGTCGACATAGTGGCGAACCAGCTGCTCAGACTGCGCAGCAACCAAGGAGCACGCATCTTTCGCCGCTTCTCGCCTTGCGTGCGCCGACCCTGGCCGGTAAGCTTGCCATCCGATGGCGAGCGAGAAGACCTATTTCCGCACTGGCCTGGGCCTGAAGCGGGAGATTCTCCCCGTGCTCGAAGGGGAGTACCACTCGCAGATCGTGGACTGGCTGCGAAGGCACGGCTACAGCGCCTCGGTAGGCGAACTGACGATCCACTTGGCCGAGGAGTTTGGCTACTGCTATGGTGTGGACAGGGCCGTGCAGTACGCCTACGAGGCTCGGCACAAGTTCCCCGACAGGCGGCTATTCCTCGTGGGTGAGATCATCCACAACCCGCACGTGAACAAGCGGTTGCGGGAGACGGGGATCGAGTTTCTCATGCCCAGCCCCGATGGCCGCTTCGACTTCGGCGTGATCACACCGGATGACGTTGTGATCATCCCTGCCTTTGGCGTGACGCTACACGACTTCAAAGCTCTGCGCGAGATCGGCTGCCTGCTCGTGGACACGACCTGCGGCTCCGTGCTCAACGTCTGGAGGCGCGTAGAGAGCTACGCCCGAGAAGGTTACACGGCGATCATTCACGGCAAGTACTTCCACGAGGAAACCAAGGCGACCGCCTCACAGGCCAGCCGGCATCCGAGTGGTGCTTACCTCATTATCCGTGACTCGCAAGAAGCCCGCGTCGTCTGCGATTACATCGTCGAAGGCGGCGAGCGTGACGTGTTCCTAAGACGCTTCGGGCACGCCTGCTCCGAGGGCTTCGACCCGGACCGGGATCTACTGAAGATCGGAGTCGCGAACCAGACGACGATGCTCGCGTCGGAGACGACGAAGATCGCCGAACAGTTCCGCAGCGCGATGATACAGCGCTACGGCGCTGATGACCTTGATCGCCACTATCGCCACTTCGATACGCTCTGTAGCGCCACACAGGATCGACAGGACGCTGTCATCAAGATGATGAAGTCGCCGCCAGACATCATGATCGTCATCGGTGGCTACAATTCGAGCAACACGAACCACCTCGCCCGGATCTGTGCCGAGCACACAAGCACCTATCACGTCGAAGACTCCACGTGCATCGACCCCGATGCCGGAACGATCACACACAAGGTCGTCGGCACCGACTCGGTCGTGACCGAACGAGCTTGGCTGCCTGGTGGCACGCTCAAGATCGGTTTTACCGCGGGCGCATCGACGCCGAACAACAAGATCGGCAACACGATTGAGAGAGTGCTGGCCACACGTGGGGTCGGCTTGGAAGGGCTCTTCAGCGCTCGCACCGCCGATGAGTAACCGTCGCTTAAGACCCTCGGCCCTCCGACTTCAGGCGACGAAGCGCTGCACCCAGACCGATGACGAGGGCGTCAACCGCCTGACGTTGGCCGTGGCGATTCCGGTAGGCCTTTCGAACACTACCCCCTACGTCCTTCGAGCCGAGGGTCATCGCCAGCTTCGCATCGATTGGGGCCGCCAGCGGAGCCAGTAGCGTGTCGCGTCGTAACGTCGCCAGCAACGAATCAGTCTGGACGATGGCAGCCAGTGTCGTGAGCTGTTCCTCCAACCGAAGCCGCATCGCCGGCTGACCTTCCAACACCACGACGGCGGTGTCGGTGACGGCCGCCTGCAGATTGGCCCGGAAGTCAAGGTACTCCGCCGGTACGGGCGGCCTCTGTATCGGGCAGGCCAGCGCCGCAATCAGCGAACCTGTGGCGATGAGAGCCGCTCGACGCTTCACAGCTTCTAACCAAGTCTTAGAGCAAAGATGAGATGATCCCGACCCAAGACGCCTCCATATTCGCGCTGCTAGTAATGCAGCGCAACGCGTTGCCAGCGGTTCTGCACATACCTAGGTTCGCTGCAGATGAACGGTACTCGGCAGTCCAGCGTGCTCTTGCCTGACGATCTCCCAGGCTATCGTAGGGAGCGGATCGGCAACGCGCACGTGATAGCCCGGGACGAAGCGCTGCCCTTCGTACTCGAAGCGATAGCCACGGCGGGAACGCTGTACGCGTACGCCGGCACCTGTCCTGAGGCCGAGGTGATTGCAGGGCGAGGGACGGTGTACCTGATTCCAGGGCCAGGACCCAGCCGCTGGGTGGTCCGCCGACTCACTCACGGCGGCCTGCTGTCACCACTGACCCGGGATCGTTTCCTCAGAGGCGGTACCCCCCGCCCGTTCAACGAACTCTACCTCGGCCTGAAGCTCCAAGATCGCGGAATTGCCACGCCGGGGATCAGCGCTGCCGTAATCTACCCCTCCGGCCCCATCTACCGCGGGGAAGTAGCTCGCGACGAGATCATTGATGCCCTTGACTTGGCCGCCTGCCTTTTCGGCGAGAGCTTCAACGCACGGCAGCGGCTGCAGGCGCTCGCCGCGTCCGGACGCCTGCTCGGCTCACTACATCGCGCAGGGGTCGTGCACCCAGACCTCAACCTGCGGAACGTGCTGATAAAGTGGAGCGACGAGGCCGCACGAGCCTACATCCTCGACCTGGAGAAATGCCGGATAGTACCGCAGGTCTCACGGCGGCGGCGGGAGCGGATGCTGCAGCGCTTTCGTCGCTCCGCACGCAAGTTCGCAAAGCGAACGGGCAAGCAGATCAGTGCCGTAGAGTGGGAGAGGTTCGACGCCGCCTACGTGGAAGCGCTGGGCGGCAGCACATGAGCCCGGGACTCACTGTCACCAGTAAAGCGCGTGGACCTGATCCTCTGAGATCCCCTTCACTTCCACCAGCTTAGCTCGCCCGCGAGCACCTCTCACGACCTGCACCGCCGACTTCGGCACTCGGAAACGCCTGGCGAGAAAGCTCACAAGCTCCGAGTTGGCTGCACCCTCCACCGGCGGCGCCGCTACCCGAATCTTCAAGGCGTCACCGCGAGCGCCGACCACCTCGGTCCGCGCTGCGCGCGGCTGAACTCTGACGCTGAAGCGAACAGCCCCACGGGAGCTCGCGACGCTGATCCGACCGGCTTTTTGTGATCCTTCCTGAGACATCTCCGGAACAGCGAGTCTGACGTTCCGAAACAAGGCCTCCGCGTAACCTACTTCACCTTACGAACCTTACGGCGCAGGAAGTTCCTCATGCTGTACTGGCCGAGCGTTACGGTGTTCTGTCGCCGAAAGTCGCGCCAAGTTAGGTTAGTTTGGGTAAGGCGGATAGTCCATCTCTGCGTATCATGTGACCGAGCTACAGTCGGGAGATCCCCATGACCCGGGTACGAGAGATCGTCCTGATAGTACTGACAGCAGCCATCATCTTGTTCGCCGCGCAGAACGTCACCGCTGTCGATGTCGTCTTCTTGGCCTGGCAGTTCGCGATACCCGTCGCCCTGATCGCACTGGTCCCGCTGCTCGCCGGCCTCGTCGCTGGAGCCGCTGGCGCTGCTGTCCTGATCAGGCGCCGGCGCCGCCGTGCCGAGCAGGAGCCGGAGGCCGAAGAGGCCCTGGAGGCCGAGCTGGAAGGCGAGGCGGTCGCTGAGGACGCGGCGAAGGCAGCGAACACCGGAGCTTGAGGAGCGTCCCACGCCGACGTTGCCCGGTTCCTCTTCCCTCTAGCGAGTCATTCTGAGCATGCGCGAAACGCAGCGTTACCAGCTGAGATTCTGCAAGATGTCAGGGGCAGGGAACGATTTCATCCTGATCAACGCTGCCAGCGCTCGGTTCGTGCCCGACCCCAGCGACCTGGCGATCGCACTCTGCCCACGGCGCACATCGGTGGGCGCCGATGGGCTGATCCTAGTCGCGCCGAGCGAGCGAAAGGACGCCGATGTCTGCGTCCGCTTCTGGAACCCTGACGGCGGCGAGACGGAGACCTGCGGCAACGGGACACGCTGCGCGGCCCGCTTCGCGTTCAGCGAAGGGCTCGCGCCTGAGGAGATGATGATCGAGACGAAGGGCAGCGATATCGCCGCCCGTCTCTCCGGCGAGCTGGTGACGCTGCGCTATGCCGTCAACCCGAACCTAACGTCAGATCTCGCCGTTACGGGAGCTGAGGGGACACGAACCGCCCACCTCGTGGAAGTAGGTGTTCCCCATCTTGTCGTCCAGGTCGCGTCGCTGCCCGACGGACCCATCAAGCCCATCTGTCGGCCGCTACGCTTCGCGCCCGAGCTCGGTGACGCGGGGGCCAACGTCAACCTTGTCGAGATCGTCGATCGCCACCGCATCCGGATCCGCACCTACGAGCGCGGCGTGGAAGAGGAGACCCTGGCCTGCGGGAGCGGGTCGATGTCCGCGGCGATCGCGCTCTGCGCCACCGGACAGATCGACTCGCCGGTGCAGGCCGAAACCCGAAGCGGGGACGTGCTGACAGTTCACTTCCAGAGAAATGCGGACGGCAGCTTCTCTCAGCTCGAACTCGAGGGCCCCGCTCGGATCATCTACTGGGGCGAACTCGCTGACTCTGACCTGCCCGCGCTGAGTTGAGCCCCCACGCCAGGCAATCGGATATCCGCGCGGCCGCACCCGCCGTGAGGCAGCGTTTGCTCC
>CP070823.1:188117-193220 GCA_020344375.1 Gemmatimonadota bacterium
CAGCGCCGAACCAGCCCAGGCTGAGCACGCCACCGGCGGCGGCCGTCATCATCAGGAACTCTCGTCTCGTCGTCGGCATGAGGCTCACTCCTATCGACGCGGTTGAAGGGTGATTCACAGGCGTATGATTTTCAGTCGCAGCTGATTCACACTACGTGCCCGAACAGGTTACGATTCAGCGTGCCAGGCATCCCAGGCGCCCAGGACCACGGTCGCACGCCGTGCTCTGCCGAGAAGTCGGCGTTCACCCAGGCGAACGAGATCGCCACACTGGTGATCGCGCGGATACCGTAGAGCATCTCGGCGATGGTAAGGTGAGACCTCGGCCCGACGGCGTTGTACACCCCGGGCTCACGCTGCTCGAGCATATGTACGCACCACTCGCCCAGGTCCCGGGCGTCGATGTAGCGTACAAGATCGTTGGGATCACCCGGCGCGAGCACCGCGCCGCCACGGTCGATACGCACCGGCCAGTAGTCCTGGACGTGCCCCGGTAAGCTATGGGCACCGGCCAAGCCCGACCAGATCGCTTGGAATCTTCCCCGTTGCGGCTGACGCATCGTCCGCTAACGTTAAGTCGTTCCGCACAGCCCGCGAGGGCTTCGCGCCTGTAATCACCCGGAGGCTCCCGTGCAGCGACACACCGTTCTCCTGGCCTTGCTCATGGCCGCCCCTCAGCCCAGCCTCGCACAATCCTCGAAGATCGACGAGGCCGTGAACCACTTCGCCGCCGAGATCATCGAGCTGCGCCAGCAGATCCACCAGCACCCGGAGCTGGGCAACCGTGAGTTCGAGACGGCGAGGTTGGCTGCCGAGCATCTGCGCAAGCTCGGCTTCGATCATGTCCAGACCGACGTCGCACACACGGGGGTCGTGGGCGTCCTGCGCGGTGGCAAGCCAGGTCCCGTCGTCGCCGTGCGTGCCGACATGGACGCGCTGCCGGTTACGGAAGACACGCCCTACCCGTTCAGGTCCACCGTGCGCACCACCTATCTGGGCCAGGAGGTGGACGTGAGCCACGCCTGCGGACACGATATCCACACCGCCGTTCAACTCGGTGTGGCGTCAGTGCTCGCGTCACTCCGCGATGGAATCCCCGGTACGGTGAAGTTCATCTTCCAGCCCGCCGAGGAGGGACCGCCGCCCGGCGAGGAAGGCGGCGCCAGCTTGATGCTGGAAGAGGGCGTGTTCGAGCATCCTCGGCCGACAGCGATCTTCGGTCTCCACACGAACCCTGACCTCGAAGTGGGTCACGTTGGCTACACGATCGGTCCGGCCCTCGCCGCCGTTGACCAATTCCGCATCACGCTCTACGGCAAGGGCTCGCACGGCGCCGCCCCGCACCTGAGCGTCGACCCGATCGTGATGGCTTCGCAGGCGGTCATGGCGTTCCAGACCATCCGCTCGCGCAACCTGCCTCCGTTGGAACCGAGCGTTATCACCGTGGGCATCATCCGTGGCGGCGAGCGCTTCAACATTATCCCCGAGGTCGTCCACCTAGAAGGGACGGTCCGCACCTACAATTCGGAGGTAAGGGATGCCGTCGAGCGTCGAATGCGCGAGATCCTGGCCGGTATCACGCAGGCAGCCGGCGGCACCTACGAGCTGAAGTACGACCGCGGCGCGCCGCCTACCCTCAACGACTCGACGCTCGCCCGGCAGATGGCACCGACCCTCGCCCGTGTCCTGGGAGACGAGAACGTGCAAGTCCTCGATCCCCTGATGGCCGGGGAAGACTTCGCCCTCTTCGCCAGCCAAGTGCCCGGCTTCTACTTCAGCCTCGGCACCACCAGGCCCGGAACCACGTCCGGCGGTCTACACACGCCCACCTACATGGGCGACGACAGCGCGGTACTCGTGGGGATGCGGGCCATGGCCAACCTGTTGCTCGACTACCTGACAGCCCACAGTCAGCCGTAGCTCGCCCAGCCCCAACCCTCACTCAGCAATTCCTTGCTTGCGCTCGGCGCTGCGAACATCTTGCCGTTCAGTCGTTGTGACGCTCCGATACAGTTGCATACGAAACGGAGGGTCACCCGGTGGACGAAGGCGGCTGCGAGCTACGCGCTTTCCTCGGTGAGCTCAAGCGGCGTCACGTATACCGCATCGCCGTCGTCAACATAGCTGTCGCCTTCGTGATCCTTGAGGCAGCCAGCTTCATCTTCCCCGCCCTGCTGCTGGCTGATTGGAGCTTCAGGCTGCTGGTCGTCCTCGCGCTCCTCGGCGAGCGGGAGCGCGCCGTCATGTTGCTACGCGAGGCGTTTGCCCAGGGCTATCCCTACACCCTGGTTCTGCACACCGACATCGACCTGGAGTCGCTGCGCGACTATCCGCTGTTCCAGGAGCTGTTGCGCCCGAAAGGATGAGCGGCGCACGCGGGCGCCGCTCCGCCTCGATCAGGATCGATTCGGCAGGTGCGAGCAGCTCAGAGGTCGCCGGCCCAGCGGACCACTGACAGGAGTTCTCCCTCGGCCACTGCTTCGCACCCCGCGTCCAGGCTCGGGAACTCGTACTCAGGCATGTGAAGCGACCACCACTCCGCCGCCTGGCCCTGGCTCCATCCGGCGTCCAGCCCGGATTCCACGAGCAGCGCATCCAGCTCGGCCGCGGTTTGCGGCCGCCCGGCCGGGTCCTTTTCGAGACAGGACAGGATAGTCCGTTCCAGCGGCTCCGGAATCTCCTGCTCAGTTCGCTGCGAGGGCGGGATGGGCTGTTCCTGCACGTGGGCCACCACGTTGGCTAGCGGGATCTCGGCATCGAAGACGGGTTCGCCGGTGAGCAGCCAGTAGCCGACACAGCCGAGGCCGTAGATGTCCACGCGACCGTCGATGTCCGGCCTCCCCAGCGCCAGCTCGGGCGCCATGAATGCCGGCGTGCCGACAGCGATGCCCTCCGCCGTCAGCTCGGTCCCACGACGCCCGTGCGCTTCGATCGCCTTCACAATGCCGAAGTCGAGGACCTTCACGAAGTCGTAGTCGGGTCCGAGGCGGCACACGTGGATATTCGCTGGCTTGATGTCGCGGTGGATCATGCCGCACGCGTGCGCCTCCCCAAGGGAGTGACAGACCTGGCGCATAAGGTGGACGGTGCGCGTCGCCGGTACGGGGCCGAAACGTTGGACGAGGGCGTCGAGGTTCAGCCCTTTCAACAGCTCCATCACGTAGTAGAAGGCGCCCTGTTCCGTAATCCCGAAGTCGTAAAGCGTGATCGTGTGCTTCGAGTCCAGTGCCGCCGTAGCACGGGCTTCTCGCTCGAACCGACGCAGAACG
Organism: Gemmatimonadota bacterium; assembly: GCA_020344375.1. Taxonomy (GTDB): domain Bacteria; phylum Gemmatimonadota; class Gemmatimonadetes; order Palauibacterales; family KS3-K002. The sequence goes on from CP070823.1 coordinate 191,387, forward strand.
ATGTTGCGGCTGTCCTCGTCGCGGCCGAGCACTTCCGGCCGGATGAGCTTCACTGCCGCCGGCCTGGCGAGCATGCGGTGCCGCCCCATCCATACCTCGCCCATACCGCCTTCACCCAGGGGCTTCACGAGCTGATAGCTGCCGACATCTCGCAGTCTGCCGTACCGCTTCCCGAACCTGTAGACGGTCCGCGAGATGACGAAGGCGAGGGCAGCACACAGATAGGTGGTGAACAGGAACCAACCGAAGAGGAGACCAAGGGGCACCTCGGGGCTGGTGAGGCCAGCGGCTTTGGAGAGCGTCACAGTGAGCATTCCGGTGGACGCAGCGGCGAGCGAGGCGAGCAGCGTCTTACCCGGCGTGTTCGGTGCCAGGAACGGGAAGAGGATGATCCAGACACACTCCCAGGGGATGCCCGAGAACTCCGTTGCGAACACGCCGTCCCACCGGGAGTAGATGCCCCAGAACGTGGACATGGAGATCCCGAAAGCGCCCACGACCTCGAAGACCAGCCCGAAGTCGAGCAGCGCCTGAGGCCGCATCCTGCCGTAGCGTGAGAGCAGGAAGACGGCAAGGCCAAGGGCAATCGAGAGGATTGCAACGATCGTCTGCAGCGCCCGCTCCGCATGGAACAAGCCCTGCTCGGGTAGCACCGTACTCTCGCTCGCGGAGAAGAACAGGTCCGCACCGAAATAAGCTAGGAAGAAGGTGGCGGCGTAGGCGAGTCCAGCCCAGCCCAACCGCTTCGATGCCTCCTGCAAGAGATCGAGGGGCAAGCCGCTTGTAGACGCCGCCGACAGCGCGGCCGGTGACGGCGTCCCGCCTAGCTTCCGCATGGACCTCAGGTCACCGGCGTTACCTTGTGACTTCATGGCAAATATCCCTAACGATCGGTCATCACGTGTTGGGCGCGCGTTATCCGTCAAGCTGCAGCGCTGCCTTCACTCCACGTCACGCAGTCGCGACAACATGCAGGTGGGTTGTCGAGTCAGGCAAGTCAAGAACCACGGCCACCTTGCTGCCGCCACTCCGGACTCGATTCGCTGAGCCCCCACAGGCCAGACTTGCGAGGGCGCTGGCTACGGCTCCATGCTTAGATGCCCGCAATCACGAACGCCCACTCCAGATACACCGCAACCGGGGGTTGCCATGGAACGTAGGACCTTCTTGCGCACCGGCTTGGCGCTGGGAGCGGCGAGCGTCGGAGGCGGCATCGGACTGCTGCCGGACCTGGCGACGGCCTTGACGCCGCGGACAGCTGGTACCTTGCGCCTCGACTCGAACGAGAACCCGCTGGGGCTGGCGCCGGCTGCGCGTCGGGCGGTCATCGACGGGATCGGCGAGGCGAACCGCTACCCCGGGGAAGCGCGGGCCGAGATGATCGACGCGCTGGCCGGAATGCACGGCTTGACCCCCGAGAACATCGTCCTCGGCTGCGGATCCACTGAGGTGCTACAGATGGCGGTACAGGCGCTGGCGACGCCGGACGCACGCCTCGTGCTCGCCGAGCCGACGTACGAGGACGTGCCCTGGTACTGCGAACCGTTCACTTATCGACTCGAGCGGGTACCTCTCGACGCGCGCTTCGCCCACGACATCGGCCGCATGCAGGAGCACGTCAACACAGCTAGCGGCCGGGTCCTGGTCTACGTCTGCAACCCCAACAACCCGACTGGAACACTGACACCCAGCGCCGCGATCGACGCCTGGATCGAGTCCGCCCCGGAGCACGTGTACTTTCTCGTCGATGAGGCGTACTACCACTATTGCGAGGATCCGGGCTACTGGTCGTGCATGAAGTGGATCGGCGACCGGCCCAACGTGATCGTCACCC
>CP070823.1:193320-198413 GCA_020344375.1 Gemmatimonadota bacterium
GCCCTCAGTACCGAACTCGATGATCGCTTCTGCGTCACCCCAGATCGATGTACTCCGGTGGATGATTCTCCGCCTCGAGAAAGCGGATCAGGTCCTGCGCACTGATAGACGTCGTCATCGCATTGTCCAGCGGGTGGAAGTTCAGGGGGCCGGCCTCGAGCATCTGTCGGTCAAGCACCACACGCACCTGACCACCGTTGTCGTTGATAATCCCGAATGGAGTCACTGCTCCTGGTATGACGCCTAGATACTTCATCAGCCGCTCCGGACTGCCAAAGGAAAGACGACCGGCACGCAGAAGTCCGGCCAGCACCTTGAGATCGATCGCCCGATCCTCCCGGCACACCACCAGCCACATGGCCCCCTTCCGGTCGCGCAGAAAAAGGTTCTTCACATGGCACCCGGGGATCTCGCCTCGCAGCGCCTTCGCCTCCTCGACCGTGAAGACCGGGGGATGCTCGACGGTCTCGAACTCTATGCCGAACTCCAGTAGCCGACGGAAGAGATCCTCGGGACCCGCCGGCTGGCTGCCGTCGGCTAGCACACCCTCGCGTGACTCTGCCATGAGCTAAGCCGGACTCGTCAGTGCGATCCCTTGCGCTGGGCTCTGCCTCGTCTAGCCGCACGTATCGCACCCGCTACGAGGTTGAAGCGCGGCACCCTTGCCATATATGCCTCATACTGCTCGCCGAATTTCTCCTTCAGGCGCACCTCCTCGCTCAACGTATACAGATAGAAGAGGGCGATTGCGGGCACTCCCAGGGCGATGACCAGCCAGTGCTGCGTCGCCAGCATGAAGGTGACGCTGATGAACATGTAGGCTAGATACTGCGGATGCCGCACGAAGGAAAAGGGGCCACGCTCAACCACAATCGTCGTCTGCATGTAGTCCTTGCCGGGCTCCACCCGACCGTAGCGACGCAGGGTGAGCATGGGAACGAAGATTAGGAATATGGCGCTGACTCCGAACAGCACTCCTATGTAGCGTAGTGACCGATATCGCCCCCGCTCGACGAGGATGGCCAGCACCATCTGCGAGATTACGAGGAGCGAAGCGAGATATCCCAGGATGTGTGCTCGCCAGCTGTCCGCAGGCGTACTCTCAGCGGGCGCACTATTCACTTAGCCTTCTTCCGCGTGAACTTGAGGCCTGACCAGGTCGCGTCGATCGCGCAGATCTTGTAGTCTACCAGGCCCGCGCCCAGGCCGAGCCTGCGCACCTCATTTCCCGACAGATCACTGGTCACTCGCGAGCTCTTCTTGGGCCAGGCGATCCAGAGCCCATCCCGGCCCACCTGCTCGGCCATGCGGTCAATGCCGCGCTCCAGATCCTTGCATGACTTGTTGAACCAGATGATCAGGTCGGCCTGGCCACCGGCACGCCTGCGCAGCGTCACACCGTCGGGCAGCTTGCCCAAAGCCTTCTCGAAACCTGGCGGCGCACCGATCAGTGCGACCACCGAGTTCGCTTTGATGCCGAGCTTCTTAGTCAGTGGTGTGCCCGAGTAACCGGCAAGTACCGACCCCGGCACCGCAGGATCCCGGGGAGGGTTGGCGATGGCCCGCTTCAACGAACTGCGAATTCGGCTCCACGTCGTGTAGACGGCGTCCGGCAGCAGCTCCTTGAGGCGCGCCACCTTTTCCCGGTCACCCCCTACGAAGACCAGGGGCACGTGGCGCGTCGCCTTGTAACCCCGCAGGCCCAGGCCGACATCCCGGCCGTGAGACGGGGTCCGGCTCAGGTCGATGACCACGGCGTGGGGAGGGTTCGCTCTCAGCTCACGTAGACCTTCGGGCGTCAGCATCTCGGAGTCCACGCTGTAGCCTGCAGCCCGCAGCCGCGCAGCTCGTTCCGCGGCCTCGGCGGCGTTCCAGTGGATCAGGCGAACCTGCTTCATGATCAGCGACGCAGCCAGAGTATGGCAAATGTGTCGTGTGTCCAGACAGGCGTCGCTTGCCCAAACCCAGCTCGTCGCCCCTCCTCCAGCATCTGCTCGATCGTCAGCGGTCGATCCGCGCGTGCCTCCTTCTCGAAGTTCTGCTGGACGAGCTCGCTGGGACACCCGGCCGCTAGAGCGAACGCCTTCCTGTACTCCACGAAGTGTGCCTGTACTCGCTCATCGGCGTGACAGATCAGATCGCTCCAGACGAAGCACCCCCCCGGCTCCAGCCATTCGCACAGCCTTCCGAGCAGTGGCCTCCTCTCGTCCAGCGGGATGTTGTGCACGACCAGGTTGGAGAAGATCGCGTCAAATCCACCGTCCGGAACGAAATCCAGGATGTCCTTATGAACGAATTCGATCCGATCGCCACTGCAGTCATTTAAGCGGCGCGCCTCTGCAATCATCTCGTCAGAGGGCTCGACGGCCGTCACTCGTGACCCAGGGATTCTGCACAGCACGAGCGCGGATACATTTCCGATACCCGCACCGATATCCAGGACGGTCCTCGGAGAACAGAGCTCGAGCAGCTCCAAGATACACTCGACCATCTCGTCGTACCTGGGGACCAACTGGCGGATCTTCGTCGAGTAATCCCTCGTCAGATCCGCATAGAAATCCTTTGTCGCTCTCTTCATCACGGGACAGCTTGTCGATGCGGGGTGCGCGCTCCGCAGCCCCCTCAGAGCTCCGCACCGTCCCAGCAGTAGGTGCAGACCCTCTCTTTGGGAAGCCCGATCGCAGCGATGAGATCATCCAGCTTCTGGTACTGCAGCGACGTCAACCCAAGCCGCGCTCGGACGGCCTCGACCATAGCGCAATACCGCTCGGATTCCGGGGTCGAGTACTCAACCAGGTCGCCGGGCGCGTCCCCAGCGATCTCGTGGATCGCGCTTCGCGCCGCCAAGTCCAGCTCCGATCGCGAGCGTGAGAAGTTCAGGAACTTGCACGCGAACACCAGCGGCGGACAGGCGGGTCGCATGTGGACCTCGGACGCGCCGTAATCGTACAGCCGCTGGATGATGTCCTTCAACTGTGTGCCCCGCACGATCGAGTCCTCGCAGAACAGCAGCCGCTTGCCCTCGATGATCTCGCGAATCGGGATCAGCTTCATCCGCGCCACCAGATCACGCACCCGCTGATCCTGGGGCATGAAGCTCCGCGGCCACGTCGGCGTGTACTTCACGAAGGGCCGACGATACGGGATCCCGGCAGCGTTCGCGTAGCCGATAGCGTGGCCCGTGCCCGAGTCGGGGATACCCGCGACCAGGTCAACCTCCACATCATCGTGCGCGGCGAGAAGCTCGCCGCAGCGATTGCGGACCACTTCCACGTTGACGCTCTCGTAGCTCGATGCCGGATAGCCGAAGTAAACCCAGAGGAACCCGCAAATCTGACACCGGCTTCCCGGCGGCCTCAGCTGCTCGACCCCATCTTCGGTGATGCGCACGATCTCACCGGGACCTAGGTAGCTGGCTACCTGATAGCCGAGATTCGGCAGCGCACACGTCTCCAGCGTCGCCGCGTACGCGCCCGGTCTCTCCCCGATGGCAATCGGCGTACGGCCCAGTCGGTCGCGCGCCGCGTAGATGCCCTTGTCGGTCAGCAGCAAGACGGAACACGATCCCGTGATAGCCTCCTGCGCGATCTGGATGCCATCCTCGAAGCTGTAGCCCTGGTCGATCAGATTTGCGACGACCTGGGTGGGGTTCGCCTCATGGCCACTCATCTCCGAGAAATGCGCGCCGCGCTTCAGAGCCATCACAACGAGATCATCGAGATTCGCGAGCTTACTAACAGTGACGATCGCGTAGGTCCCATGGTGCGAATGGATGATCAGCGGCTGGTCCTCGTAGTCGCTGATGACACCGATCCCCATGTTCCCGCTCAGCATCGGCAGGTCAGCCTCGAACTTGCTGCGGAATTGCGCGCTCGTGATATCGTGGATGAACCGCGTGATCCCGTTACTGCCACGCACCGCGAGGCCGCCTCGCATCGTGCCCAGGTGCGAGTGATAGTCGGTCCCGTAGTAAAGGTCGGCTACACAGTCCGCGTCCGACACAACCCCGAAGAATCCGCCCACAGCTAACCCCTCCCGATCCGGCTGCTCATAAGATCGCTCCAGCCCGAGGTCTGACCTTACAGATCTGCGTCTAAGCTGTGAAGCCCCGGCCGATCTCGCCAGACCCGAAGAGCTGGGGTGCTATGCAGGAGGTCAGCGGTTCAGCAGCTCAGGAGCGCGACACCGCTCGCGGGATGAATCTCGGCACGCGCCGGCAGTACTCCTCGTACTCCGCGCCGAATCGGTCACGTAGCTCGCGCTCCTCGAGCACGACAACAAGGTAGAGTGCCGGGATGGCCAGCAAGAAACCGATATAGACCGCCAAGTAGTTGGCGAACAGCGCATAGCCGAGGGTCCAGAGCAGCGCCTCGATGTAACGGGGATGCCGAATCCTTGCGTAGATCCCTTCGGTGAGGAGCTTGCCGGGATAGCGACGCTGCGAAACCTCCGGCAGCCCGACAAGAATGCCGTGAGTCAGGAGCTTACGGCGCTTCACGGCCATCCAGCTGCCCACCGCAATGGTCAGAACCGACAGCGCGATCAGCGGCGGACTGGTTCCGAAGTCGACTGCCAGCAATCGCTTCCGTGCCAGGAACACCCCCACCATCAGCAAAGCCATGGGCAGGCTGAGGACCGCATAGGTCCAGACGGGCCCAAGCTTGCGCCAGAAACGCGCGAAGGGATGGATGACAAACCAGAGCAAGATGCCGGGAGCCAGGCTGATGAGCGTGATCAGGGCGATGAAATACCTGACCGAGTTCATGGAGCCACTCTGTCACGGCGGAGAAGACGCTTCGCGCAGGTCAGCTGCTGGCCCGATGCTCGCCACAGACCGAAGACGGCGATTCCCTCGGGAATCGCGCCCTCTGCACCTTACGGAGACACGCGCCGTCCGGTGTCAGCTCAAATTGTCCGATGAGTCGGAGGGAAGTGAGAATCGGATTAGGCACCCCGCGTCATGTCGCGGCCCAGGCGGGCTGACCTGGTGATGCGCCGGATCTCAGGTGTGCCTCACGCTACTCTTCCTCACCCCACACTTCGGCCTCGAAGCCGAGGAGCTGCGCGTCCTCACCCTTCCAGGCGTCTTCCGC
>CP070823.1:198513-203566 GCA_020344375.1 Gemmatimonadota bacterium
CCGGGCCCGTAGTGGTTCCAGCCGTGCTTCGAGTACATCCCGTTGTGCTCTCTGAGAATCCGCTCATAACCCGGCATCATGCCGGCCCCCTCCTGCTGCTGCAATGCATCGAACTCGGCATAGATGGCGATCGGCACGACAACGATGGCCAGAACCCCGACGAACGATTTCATGATGAGTTCCCTCTATCGCTTCTTCGGGTTCCACTCCCCCCGCGCCACGGCCGGCACGAACTCCGCCAGGCCGGGCGGCGGGAACGGCAACGTCGTCTCCTGCTCGGCGCTCATGTAGGCCGTCATGAGCAGCTCGGTCACGTTGACGCCGTCATTGAAGTTCTCGTCCGGGCGCACCCCGGCCAGGAACGAGCGAACCATGTGCCGGTTCTCGCCGGTGTAGCCGTACTCGCTCTCTTCGTCGCTCACCACCGGCATGAGCCCCATCTCGGCGTTCTGTTTCTCCACCAGGTCCTCGCCAACGTCGCCCTGCACTTTTCGGGAGAAGAAGACCTTCGGACCGGCGTCCAGCGAGTTGACCGACAGCGAGTACTCCGGCCCGAGCAGCTCCATGCTCAAGCGCAGCCCCGCACCGACAAAGCACCAGGAGGTGGTGACCTCCACGATCCGCTCGTTCCCATCCCCGTCACGGTACTCCACCATGGCCCGGGCGAAGTCCTCGGCGGGCCGGGTCAGGTAGTCCGTCGTGCCGTCGCTGTTCTCCAACAGGATCTTCGCATAGCCGGGCTGTTGCCATTTCAGGCAGGAGGTGTGCGCCGTGACCTTGACGGGCGTGAGCGCGTCGCGGTGCGCACCCGGCGGTGTCAGCAGGAAACGGGCGACCTCGACCGAGTGGCACATCATGTCGTTGAGCACGCCGCCGCCCTGCAACGACCCTTCCCAGAACCAGGGCATGTGCGGGCCGCTGTGCTCCTCCGCTGCCCGGGCCAGGTAGGGCGGCCCGGTGAGCGCGGCGCCGCGGGTCCAGAGGATCTGCTTCCCCCTCACCACAGCCGGTGAGAAGAGCTGGTTCTCCAGGTAGCCGTCCAGCAGCCCGACCTTCTGGACGAGCTCGAGCATCTTGCGGGCTTCCGCCACGTTCCTTCCCAGCGGCTTCTCGCAGGCAACGCCGACCAGCTCGCCTTTACCCGACTCCACGGCGTCGACGATCTCCTCCATGACCTCGACGCGCGTGTAGTTCGGTGCGCAGATCCAGACGGCGTCTATGTCGGGGTCGGCGACCATCTCGCTGATCGACTTGAACGGCTTCGCGTCGCCCACGCCAAGCTTCCTGGCCAGTGCGACCGCGTCCTCGATCGTCCCGTCGGGGCGGCCCGTCACTCCCAGGATATCCGAGTCGCGCACGCCGACCCACGAGCGGATGTGGAACTTGCCGACGAATCCGCCACCGATCAGTCCAACGCCGAGTCTCTTCCCAGCCATTCTGAGTCTTGCCTTTCCATTCCCTCAGTGAGTGCGTGCGACTACACCTCCACCGCCGCCTCGGACGGCGCCGCGGCGCCCTCCTCACGGAAGAAGAGCAGGAACGCCAAAGCGCACAGGATCGTCAACGCGCACGGGACTAGGAACACATTCGTCCAGTTGGTGCCGACTTCAGTGGTGAAGACATCCTTGATCCAGCCGGCGAACAAGCTGCCCAGGAAGCGGCCGAAGCCGAGCGCCACGATCGCGATGAGGCTCTGGGCCGATGCCCGGATATCCGCGGGCGCGACGTTATCCACGTAGATGAAGGCCGCCACGAAGAAGAACACGTAGCAGAAGCCGTGCAGCGCCAACGAGGCGATCACCAGCCAGGCAGGCGTACCGATAGCGAATATCACGTACCTTACCGGCCAGGCGATCACACCGATCGCAAGTGTCTTTCGCATCCCGTATTTCTTGAGGAAGACCGAGAGCAGGAAGGCCATCACGAAGACCTCCGCGACCTGCGCGATGGTCATCACGAGCGGAGTGTTCGCCGGTACCACGCCGATCTTGTCGGACTCGAGGAACGGTGCCGTCAGGATGTAGTAGAACTCGAGCTCCGTCGCCACGACGAACGTGATACCGACGAAGATCGCGAAGTCTTTCACCTTCAACATCTTCATGGACTCGAGAAACGCCCAGGGCTTCACCCCCTCCTTCTGGGGAGGCGTGTGCGGAAGCGTCAGCGATTGCAAGCTCATGACGATCGAGAAGAGCCCGGCGAGGAACAGCATGTCTCCCTGCACGCTGGGCATCACTTCGCCGCCGGCCAGCCAGCGCCACCCCGTGAGCAGCCAACCTGCCGCGATCCAACCCAGCGTGCCGCCGACGCGGATCGAACCGAACTCCTTCTCGGAGTCCTCCAAGTTGATCATCGCGATCGAATTGGTGAGCGCGAGTGTCGGCGCGTAGATGAGGCAGTAGATCAGCATCAAGACCGCCATGACGCTGAAGTCTGTGATGCGCGACACGATGAGCAGGAGCACGCCTCCGCTAAATGCGAGGAACGCGATCACCTTTTCCGACGAGAAGTAGCGATCCGCGACCTGACCGCCCACGAACGGAGCCAGGATCGTGGCCAGAGGGAGGAGGGCGTAGACCACACCGACCTGAAACCCGCTGAAGCCCAGGCCTGTATCCCCCAGATAGGCGGAGAGCACCGGGGCCCAGGCACCCCAGATCGCGTACTGCAGGAACATCATGATCCCGAGACGGAGTTTCGCGCTCACGACGCTCTCCTTTCAGTGAGGAAGGATCACCGATGTCTGCCTATACCACGCCGCAGGTCCCGGCCGTTCGATCAGACGATCCGTCTGGCCACAGGGTCCCACTCCACCTTGCGCCCCAGCTGATACGAGCGGGTCGCCATGTGGCACGTGATCGCCTCCTCGAAGCCCCGTTCCATGTTGCAACTCGTCTCACCGCCACGCCGGATCACGTCCAGCCACTCCTTGATGTGCAGGTGGTAGGCGCTGACGCGCTTGCCGCCCCTGTACGTGTAGAGCAGCCCTCTGCTGGCGAAGTACTCCTCGCTGGCCGAGGTCACGGCATCGATCCCTTTGAAGCCCGGCCGATACGTGAACAACGGCAAGGAGGTATCGATAACCCCATCCTCGATCTTCTTCTCGTAGCGGGTGGATTCCGACTCCGCCCTGATCGTCAGACCGCTGCCGACTTCCATGGTCGCGTCGTGGCCCATGAACAACTTGCCGCGATTCCTGCCGTTGGCCAGGGTCGCGCTGTACACCAGCGTCAGATCGCGCTCCGGGTACTCGAGGACCGCCTGGAAGACGTCCGGCACGTCGCGACCGTCCTTGAAGAAGTAGATGCCGCCTGAGGCCACCGCAGATTTGGGGATACCCAGATCCAGGATCTGATTGATAGCGTCATACTCATGCGACAGCAGATCGCCGGAGAGGCCGGTCCCGTAGTCGAACCAACAGCGCCAGCGGAAGAACCGCTCCAGACTGAAGGGCACCTTGTGCGGTGCCGGCTCCTCGAACTGCTCCCAGTCGATCGTCTCCGGGCTGCCCTCCTCGTGGATCTCGTAGACCCAGGCCCCGACCGGATCGTTTCTATTGGTGGTCGTCTCGATCAGGCAGACAGGGCCGAGGATGTCCGCCTCGATGACCTCCCGGGCCTTCATGTGGCTCTCCGCCTGCCGGTTCTGGTGGCCCAGCTGGAAGATGACGTCCGCATTGCTAACCGCCTCGTAGACCGCGTGCGTCCCGTCTTCGGTCCGCGTCATGCACTTCTCGCAGTAGACGTGCTTGCCGGCAGCCACCGCATCGATCGTCATCCGGGAGTGCCAGTGATCCGGCGTCGCGATGATCACGGCATCCACATCGTCGCTCTCTAGCAGGTCCGTGTAGCGGAGATAACGCCTGGCCGCTGGGAAAGTCCGGCCGCCGCCCGGACGGACAACAGCCTGCGAGGCCGCGATGCCTCGTTCCGCCCTCACGTCGAAGACATCGCAGACCGCCGTGATGGCGACGTTCAGGTCGTCCTGGTCCAGGTAGCTCTGCAGCCACTTGTTGCGCGGATCCTCTTCGGCAGCTTCGCGGGCGCTCTCTACCCAATCAGGGTGAGCGAAGCCCGCATTTCGGATCAGCGACTCGCCCTCACCACCGAACCCGATGATCCCCACCCTGATCAGCTCGCCGGGCGGCCGAGAGATCGCTTCCGGTATGACCGCGGGAGCTCCTTCAGTCACACCCAGCTCGGCGAGTATCTCGCGCCGCTTGAAGTCATCCTCGAACTTCTTCTTGAAGAAGCTGTAGAAGAAGACGCCGAAGATGGGGATCGACGCCAACGCCTTGATGACATCACGACGGCCGATCCCTCTGTTATCCTGGCGTTGTGCCGTTCCGCCCCGTTCTACGTCAGCGTCCATCTTCCCGGACTCCGCGCTGTTCTTCTTGCCTTCGTCGTTCATCGTACATCCTCCGCAAAGGCGAGTGCCTGTTCGGACTCTTCAGCGCCACGCTTCCAGAATATCAATCTGTCCAGCCCAATGATCCTTTCGGTAGGGAAGGCTAAGACCGCAAGCAATGCGACCAGCTCGATCAGTACCTTATTGACAACGAGGTAGCTGCCCTCCGCGGGCATCGAGTAGGTGTAGCCGACGAAGGGCGGAGCAGCGATGTAGTAGAGAGCGAGCAGGACCACACCGGCGACGGCGGCCACTCGGGTCAAGCAGCCAAGCAGCAACGCCAAGCCGATGAGCAGCAGTCCCCACTCGTTCAGAAAATCGACGATAGCCAACGCCGTGGGACTCGAAGCCAGGTTGACGAACAGCCCCGAGAACCACCACTTCGATTCCGAGAGGTAGTCAGCTGACGTCCAATAAGGGTTCGTCAGCTTCGCGAGACCCTCGTAGAAGAGGTGCCAGCCGATGAGCATCCTCAGGGCTACCAGACTGGTAAGCTGGAACTTGGTGTAACCCGGTGAGCCTGTCATTCTGACCCTGCCCTTTCTCGATGAGGCTGCGCCGCGCTCCTCCAGCCCTTCGATTTCAGTTGATGTCCATGCTTGTCGATGACGAGACATTCACAGCCGGGAAGCGAGTCGATGTA
>CP070823.1:203666-208646 GCA_020344375.1 Gemmatimonadota bacterium
TCGTGGAGGAGCGCCTGGTCGCGCTGGACCAGGAGCTGGAGGCGGCGGCAACCCGCGTGGAGCTTGGCGGCTACGCCTTCCAGCTCGACGGCTACCCCGACACGCCGATCGCCAGCGAAAGGCTGGGCATCGACTACGAGCGCGACATCGTCAAGGCAAAGCGCGGGTACAAGTCGGGCGACTTCCTGCTCAAGCCGCTCGATCTCGATGCGCCGCGCTACGTGCCGGAGCTGGTCTGGGCCGACAGCGTGCTCCGCGCTCACCATGAGGAGTACCTGAAGCTGTTCCGTGAGCGGTTCGTCGAGGGCGACTTTGACCCCTCCTACGAGCGCTACATCGAGCGGCTGCACTACATCCCGCGCGAGGACATCGAATGGACGCGTGACCAGGGCTTCTTCCGCGTGGTCATCCCGAAGGAGTACGGCGGCCAGGGCCGCTGGAAGGCCGACTACTACAGCCTCTGTCAGGTCTCGAAGCGGCTCGCGGACGTGAGCCACACGCTGACCATCCAAGGGAACACCAGCATCGGCACGACACCGATGCTGCTCGGCCTCTACCAGGATGTCGCGTCCGCCGAGCGCGAGCTACAGGGTGCGCTGGAGCAAGCGGACGCGGTGGACGGCGTCGCGAGCGAGATCAAGAAGCTGCTCGCGATGATGGAGCGACCGGACCTGAAGCAGCTCGAGGACGCCTTCGTCGCGCTCAACAAGGATGCCGGCGCGAAGCTGGGGCGCGGTCGCATCCTCAAGAAGGTCGTATTCGGGGTGTCCCTCTCCCAGATGCGCAAGGCCGGGGCGGCGGGCATGCAGCGCGACCTGGACGGCTTCCGGGCCGGTCTGGAGAAAGCGCTCCGGGCGCTGGAGGGCTGGCAGGAGCGCGTAAACGTCGAGCTGGAAGAGCTGCCGCGCCGCCGCCTGGCGCACGAGTTCTACCTGCGTCTCATCTCGGCCCGCATGATCTCGGCCTTCACGCTGACCGAGCCAAGCGCTGGATCCGACACGGCGCGCATCCGCACGCAGGCGCGGCTCGACCGCCGCAGTGTCCACACCGATCCCGACGGCGTGAAGTACTTCTATCTGGACGAGGAGAACCAGGACGGCCGGCGTAACGTCGTCGACATGCGTCGGTTCGAGTTCGACGGCTCCAGGATCCTCTACCGCTACAGCGATGACGTGGAGCCCGCCGAGGTCGTCTCGCAGGAGTACACCTACGAGGAGGGCGAAGAGAAGTATCGCTACTTCATGATCGGCGACCGGCGCGTCGATATCCACGACATGGCGCTGATCCGCGAGCACAACGGCACGGAATACTACGAGTTCTACGTGCTGAACGGCGCCAAGATGTGGATCACCAACGGACACATCGCCGGCGTACATGCGATCTATGCGTGCACGCCGATGGGCGTGACCGGGTTCATGGTCGACGCGCTGACCGAAGGGTTCCTGGTCGGCAAGGACGAGGAGAAGACGGGGCAGCGCGGCTCGCCGACCAACGAGATCACGCTCACAAACGTGCGGATACCGCGGGAATGCATCATCGGGATCGAGGGCCGCGGTCAGGAGAATGCGCTCGAAACCCTGAACGTCGGCCGCACCGGGCTCTGTGTCTCGTCGGTCGCCGGGATGCAGCAGGACGTGACCGACGCGGCCGCTTTCCTGGCCAAGATCCCACCAGGCTCGGCGGGCTGGACCCGCTACCGGCTCGGCCTGGCGCTCGAGGAGATGTTCGCCACCGAGGCGTTCGCGCATAACGTGATCGGCCTGGACGACGACGACACGAGCGACGCGCTGCGCATGGAGTCGTCGATCAGCAAGCTGTTCGGGACCGACGGCTGTCACCGCGTGCTCCACTACCTGGAGCCGGTCTACGGGATCGAGGGGCAGACGCAACGTTACCGAATCGAGAAGAACCGGCGCGACGCCCGCGTGCTGACGATCTACGAGGGTACGAACGAGATCCAGCAATTCCTGCTGCTCAGAGACCTGCTCGACATGGTCGGGCCAAGGCTGGAAGGGCTGGAGAGCTTCGAGCCGAAGGCCAACGAGTCGCCGTACGCCGACGAGATCCGTGTGCTGGCCGAGATGCACACCGGGCTACGCGAGCGGCTGCTGCTGACCCGGAAGAGGTACAAGCAGGCGGCCTGGCAAAGGGTGCTCTTGCAGCCGATCTTCTTCCGCCTCTCCCGGATGGCCGCGCTGCTGAAGCTGGTGGACAGCACGGTACACCGCGCGCACTGGATCGCCCGCAACCTCACGGCTGACGGCGACGAGGTGAGGAGGACCTGGTGTAGCGCGGCGGCACGCGGGTTCGTCGCTCGCGCGCAACGCGAGTTCGAGCGTCTGATCTCTGGCTTCGATCGTGACGTCGAGATCCTCAGGGCGGGCGGCCGGCCGGCCGAGCTGAAGCTGGCGGAGACGCTGCTCGACGAGACCGAGGCCGAGGGCGCCACCGCCGAGGCGCCGCGGGCGCGCATCGAGCGCACGGCGATCGATCGCGACCTGGTGATCGTCGTCGCGCTGGAGCACAGCCCGAGGCTCGCTCCGCGACCGCGCCTCAAGGAGGGCCGGCTGGCCGAGCATGTCTTCGGCACGAGCGCCGGCGACCGGCGCGCGTTGCGCTTGGCGCTGGCGCTCAAAGGTGCGGCGCCGGAACGCGTGCAGGTCACACTCGTCTGCGCCGCGCCCCTGTCCGCCGAGGACGGGCTGCGCTTCGGCCTGGCGGCCGGCGCCGACCGGGCCATCCTGCTCGACACCGGCGACGCAGCGTACGCCGAGCACGCGGTGGCCGACGCGATCGCCGAGGCCCTGCGCATGCGCGGTGTTCGGTTCGACCTCCTGCTGTCCGGCGCCTCGGCCGACAGTCCCAGCGCTGGCCGGCTGGCGCTCCGGCTGGCCACCGTTCACGAAGCCGCCTGGATGCCGGCCCTGACAGACGTCTGGGTCGCCGACGGCGCGGCGGTCTACACGAGCGAGCGCTTCCCGGCGACCGTACGCACGGGCTTGCCCGCGGTGGGCGCAGTGGCGGCGACGGAAAGCGAGCCGGAGTGGGCGTTCAGCACCGGCGGCTTCGCGCAGGCGCTCGGCAGGGAGCTGGACGTCGCCGCGTTTCCCAGCGACGCCGAGCTGTCGGACGAGGAGCTCGCCGGCGCCGCCGCAGCCGTCGCGGCGGAGGCGGAGGAGGCCGAGCTGGCGCAGGTGGACCCGGAGCGAGCGGCCCAGCTGCTCGTCGAGCTGGGCGACCTGGGTGACGGCGCACGTGCTCCTGTGAGCGCTCCGTATGACGGTGAGGTTCGTGACGCGGGCGTCGACGACCTCGGTTGGAAAGGCGTCGTCTTCGTCGCCGAGCTGGCGGAAGACGACCTGGCGCGGACGGCACGGGCACCGCTGGCAGCCGCCCAGGCGATCGCGGCCAGGGCCTACCTGCCGCTGAGTGCGCTGCTGCTGACGGAGCCGCTGGACGAGGCGCGCCGTCGGCTGGTGGCCGGCCGGCTGCTGGCCGTGGCGCCTCTCCGGCGGATCGTCTTTGCCGAGCACGCGGCGCTGGCCAGCGGCGTGCCGCGCGCCTACGCCGAGGCGCTGGTCCGGCTGCTGGGCCCGGAGTCACGCTCACGGCCGTACTACCTGCTGACATCGCCCTGGCTGGCCGAGGCACTGCCCACCCTGGCCGCTGCGTTGCGCCGAGCACGGGTCCCGGCGGAGGAGTTCGCCGGCGTGGGTCGCCTCGAGTTCCGGGACGACAAGGACATCGCGTTCGTCCGTCCCGTGCACGAGCGCAAGCTGCGGGCGCGTCGCCTGCGACCGCTGCGCGGTGACGGCATGCGCATCGTCTGCTGCGAGTCGGAGATCGTCGCCGAGGCCGCCGAGGCCGCGCAGGTCGAGGCGGAGGTCACCTGCGTGCCTCTCGAGCTCGAGTGCGACCCGCAGACCGACGCGCTGGCTCAGGCGCTGGTGGAGGCACGCGCGCGGCTCGGCGTGGTCACGCTGGAGAATGCCGAGTTCGTGATCGATGTGGGCGCGGGTCTCGGCTCCGTGGACAGCCTGGAGACGGTTGTGGAGCCGCTGCGCCAAGTGTTGCTCGAGCTGGGCGCGCCGCACGTCGAGATCGGCGCCACCCGCAAGGTGACGATGGACATGAGCTGGCTACCCGACGAGCATCAGATCGGGCAGACCGGTGTCCGGGTGAACCCGCGTGTCATGATCGCGCTCGGCGTCTCCGGTGCGCCGCAGCACATCGACTGGGTGGGCGACCGTGCGGTGATCTTCGCCTTCAACCTGGACGCGCAGGCGCCGCTGATGACGCTGAACCAGCGGCGTGAGCAGCCGAAGGTCTACCCGGTCGTGGGCAACCTGTTCGAGACGGTGCCGAAGTTCATGGCGGCGCTGAGGGCCAGGGCACAGAGAAACGGCTGAACCGCGTCTGCCGCAGTCCAGCCGTCCGAGGTTGGTGTAGATTGAGGCGCTGTGACGCAGCTGCAGCGCCTCAATCTGTCAGCGTCGGGTCCATGATCAGGCCCATGAAGAGGATCGTGCCGGAGAACCTCTCACGGATCGCGAACACGAAGGGCCGATCGATGACGATCCGCGACGGGCCGGCGCTCGTCTCCCGTATCTCGACCGACGTGACGGCGGCCGCCTCCGTGCCCTCCTCGTTCACGTCCACAAACGACTTGTGCCTGACCTCGCTGATGTAGAGCAGCCCGGGCGTGGGGTTGATCTTGGTGAAGTCGGCGGCGCCGGGAACGAACGCGATCTCCATCCCGAGCGCCTTGAGGACGTCGTTCAACAGCAGGCCGTACTCCAGAGTGAACTTCGGCATCGATACCACGTACGCGCTGCCGGAGAGCCCGCCCACCCACGCCTGCCAGCGCTCCGAGTCGAGGGCGCCCACGAATGTCGCCATATCAGTCCCGGCCGCTGGCATCGCGAGGGTCATGCTGTAGGCTTTGCCTCCGTACGGTAGGTCCAGCACCGTAACGTCGCC
>CP070823.1:208746-213696 GCA_020344375.1 Gemmatimonadota bacterium
GGTGATGGCCCGAATACCTGCCCAGTCGACCGTCGATGACCTGTTGCGTGTCCTCGCGGTGAGGCCTGCCGACAGACTCCTGCGCTATCGTGTCCTCAAGGCGCTGAACAAGCTGAGGGTGCACGATGCGCGTTTCGCCTTCGAAGCTGGCGCCGTCATGAGTTCGCTGGAGCGCGAGATCGAGGCGAACCGCCGCTTCGCTTGTGCCTCCACGAGTGTGGAAGGTCTCGAGGGCTGCGGGCCGGGCCTGGAGTTGCTCGAGCGTTCTCTCTACGAGGCATGGCTCGCCGGGCGCCAGCGGATCTTTCGCCACCTGGGGTTGCTTCACCCTCCAGACGGGATGTATCGCGCGTACATGGCGATACAGGGGGGAGACCGCACCGCGCGGGCCACGGCGCTCGAGTGGCTGGAACAGAAGTTGGGTCACGCCTTGTTTGTGCGTTTGGGACCGGCCATTCGCGAGGGCGCACGCGCCAGGGCGGCTGGCAGAGAAGTCCGCGAAGTCCTGGCGGATCTCATGGCCGGTGACGAAGCCTGGCTGGCGAGCTGTGCGGCCTGGACCGCAGTGGAGCTTGGCGCTCCCTGGGCCCGGGAGGAGCTACAACGGGCCCGGGCGTCGGCGAACAAGGAACTGAGCCTCCTGGCGGAGCATGCCCTGCTCCGACTGGATGCACTAGAGGGAGACAGTCAGCCGCGGAGCAGCGAGATGAACCTGATTGAGAAAGTCTTCCTGCTGCATCAAGTCGACTTGCTACACGATGCGCGGGCCGAGGACCTGGCGCTGCTGGCGTCCATCGCGGAGGAGGTCGACGTGAAGGCGGGTACGGTGCTCATTCGCCAGGATGAGCCGACCGACGCCCTCTATGTGGTGATCCGGGGTGCCGTCGAGCTTCGGCGCACCGGTGAGCAAGTGCTCACGGCCCAGGACGGCACGCCGTTCGGGACGTGGGCTCTGATCGACGAGGCGCCCAGCCTGGTCGGAGCCACGGCGGTGAAGGACACGCAGTTGCTACGGATAACGCGAGAGGACTTCTACGATCTGCTCGCAGAGCACAACGAGTTGGTGCGGGGCCTGCTTAAGGGGCTGGCCCGGCGGGTTCGGACCCTGGTGGCGTGACTCAGGCACGGGAGATACCGATGTCGGAGGAGCAGAAGGCAACGATCTTGATCGTCGATGACGAGGAGATGGTCACGACGGCGTTACGGTCCTTTCTACAGCTTGCGACGTCCTACCGCATACTCACGTACACCACGCCGCGGGAGGCGCTGCAGGCCGTAGATGACGAATTCATCGACGTGGTGATCGCCGATTTCCTGATGCCAGAGATGGACGGCATCGCCTTCCTCAAGGCGGTACGGGAGAGGCGCCCGGAGGCGACACGCATTCTGCTGACCGGATACGCCGATAAGGAGAACGCCATCCGCGCGATCAACGAGGCCGGCCTGTACTACTACCTCGAGAAGCCGTGGGACAACGACCACCTGCAGGTCGTCATCCGTAACGGTGTGGAGCGGGCAGCGCTTTTCCGAGAGATCGAGATCAAGGCCGGTGAGCTGGAATCCGCGCACGACGATCTCGCCGGCCTGCGCAAGCGGCTCATCCAGGCATTCGTATGAGCGAGGCGGAACGCAGCTCCCTGCAGATGCTGATGGCGGGTCTCGCCCATGAGGTGAACACCCCGCTTGGCGCCATCCGCAGTAACAGGGATGTCTTGCAGCGGGCCGTGAACCGGCTGTCCGACATCCTGGCTGACGAGGTCGTTGATGAAACCGAGATCGACCAGATCCGCGATCTGGTGAAGACGATCGGTGAGGTCATCGATGTCGACCAGGTGGCAGTCGATGTGATCAGCGGTTTGGTGGCGAGCGTGCGGGACTGCTGGCGCACCGACCTGGCGACGCTGCGGCCAGTCGACCTGCACGAGGGCTTGGAGAGTACTTTGCTCCTTCTGCGTCATGAGCTGAAGCACCGCATCGAGGTCGTGCGAGAGTACGGCGAGCTGCCTGTGGTCGAGTGCTATCCGAGCCAGGTCAACCAGGTGTTCATGAACCTGATACTGAACGCCAGCCAGGCGATCAGCGGTCCAGGTACCATCACGATTCGAACCTACCGCAGGGATGATCGGGTGGCTGTGGAGATCAGCGATACCGGTGCGGGTATCGCGCCGGAGGACCTCGAGAGGATCTTCGACGCTGGTTTCACGACCAAAGGCACCAAGTCCGGCATGGGGCTCGGGCTGAGGATCTGCCGCGAGATCATCGAGAGTCACGGCGGCGGGATCGAGGTCGAGAGCACGGTAGGGAAAGGGTCGACGTTCAGGATTCTACTGCCAATCGAACAGCGGGCGGGTGCGTCGCGGACGTAGCCCGCTGACCGACGCGATGAAGCTTAAGCCGCTCGAGTTCAAGCCTATCACGGTCCTCTACAACAAGCTCGACGACGCCGTACTGAGGCAGGGAAGGCGGACGATCTGGGGAGATCTGACACCCCAGGAAGAGGGTCTGGTGAGGGCGGAGCAGGCCGGCGTACCCTACACCTACGCTCTGTTCATCCAGTCGAAGGATGGGAAGGTGAAGGACAGCCTCGAGGGTGGGGTCGGCCGCATGGCCGGGCAACCGGCCGATCGCTTCGGCCAGCTCGAGCTCCGTGCCACGGTCGATGCCTTCCTGGTGGGCGGTGCGACGCTCCGCGCTGATCGGGTGATCGGCGCGCCGATGGAACCGGAGCTGCTGGAGCGGCGGCGGAAGGAGAAGGGCAACGTCGCCCCGCTCAACGTGTTCTTCTCGGCGTTCGGCAATTTCCCCGAGGACGCGCCGGTGTTCCGCGAGCCGGGTATCCAGACTGCCCTCTTCGTCACCGACGTCGCCGCGAACCGGCTGCCGGAGCTCTGGAAGCTGACGCCGGACGTGGTGGTGGTGAGCTCCAAGGCACCGCTGCGGGAGACCTGGAAGCAGCTGTATCGCAGGGGTATCACGACCATCGGCTTCGAGGGTGGCCCGATGCTGATGGGGATGGCGCTGCAGGAGCGCCTCGTCCACGAGATCCTGCTCACCCACTCCCCGCTCGTGCTCGGTGGGACGGGGGCCGGCCTGACCGAGATCGAGGGGCCGCTGCGCGGTGTCCGCACGGAACCCCTGTTCCTGGGACTGGACGAGACGTCGCAGTTGTTGTTCGAACGGAGCCGGGTGATCTACGAGTAGGAGGCCGGCGGGGTATCTACCTCGGCGGACCGCCTGATCCGCGACTTGCCCTCACGAACGAGCGCACGTGCTCGGAGGGGACGGCCGGCGTCATCAGGCTGACCGTTACCAACGCCACGCAGTTGACTGCCAATCCCACGATCCCCTCGTGTATTCCCAACGGCCGGTACTGAGGGAAGTAGAACAGGAACAGTGTAACCAGGGACCCCAGCACGAGCCCGATCACGGCTCCGGCCGGGCTGGCGCGCTTCCAGAAGAAGGCTGTAACGGTGAGCGGTGCGAACTGGACCACCGCCCCGTAAGCGGCCAGCAGCAGCGCCACAAGCGACATCTCGGTCTTGACGGCAATGTAGTAGGCCGCGATCCCCACCAGGACGGCGACGATGCGGATGAGCCGCCGGCGGGCGTGGTCGCTGAGCCGCGGGGCGAACACCTTGCGGTGCATGTCCTGCACGTAGATCGATGCGGCGGCGTGCAGCATGGCGTCGCCCGTAGACATGCTGGCCGCCAGCGCGCCGGCGCAGAAGAGGCCCACCACGACCGGCGCGACGTCCGTACTGAGGATCATGTGCGGCAGGATGAAGTCGGCGGAGGGCGGCTTGCTCGCGAACAGCACGCCGGCGAAGGCGATGAAGTAGAGCGGCAGCAAGAACAGCGCGAACGTCGGGTAGAGAACCGTCGTCAGCTTGAGGGTCGCATCGTCCCTCGCCGCGAATCCCTTCATGAACAGATGCGGCCACATGGTGAACCCGATCGCGCTCACGAGTACGGCGGACGAATAGGCTCCCCAGCTCCAGCGGCCGCCGCTCGCGTCGAGCCCGGGCACCGTGAGCAGCTCGGGCCGCAGCTCGGCGATGCGCTCGAACATGGGGCCGACCCCGCCATAGAGTTGTCGTGGCAGCCAGAGCCCGAGCGTCCAGGCGATGACCAGCATGAACATCCCCTGGAAGGTGTTCGTCCATCCCACGCCGAGGACGCCGCTCTTCAATACGTAGAGCATCACCACGGCATAGGCAGCGAGCGCGCCGACCCAGATCGGCACGTGCCCATCGGTCACCGCGTTGAAGACGATGCCGGCGCCCTTCATCTGCAGGGCGATGTAGGGCACGAAGGCGACGATCGAGACGGCCGCGATGAGCACAGACAGCGTCGTGCTCTGAAAGCGTTGCGAGAGCAGTTCCGCCTGGGTCACGTGGCCGAAAGCGCGACCCACGCGGGCGACGCGCGGGCCGATGAAGTACCAGGGCGTGAACCCGAGGACAACGTAGGAGAGGACGTAGAACGCGGCGCCGCCGCGGCTGTAGGCCCAGCCGGGCGTGCCCAAGAAGGCGAAGGCGCTGAAGATCATCGCGCCCATGACGAAGTACATGACCAGCAGCCCGAACCCGCGGTCGCCCGCCACATACCCGGTCACCGTGTCGCTCGCCCGGCGGCCTGAGATCCAGCCGATGAGCAGGGAGAGGGCGAGGTAGCCCGACGTGACCAGGGTGACGACGACCCAGCGCTCCATCACTTGTCAGCCTCCGTGCTCACCCCATGGCTTTGAGCACGGCTCGCCGGGGTTCTTCCTCGGCGCTTCTCCCACCAGAAGAGGCCGGCGAGCACCAGGACGCAGCCGCAGATCCAGACCGCCTGCCAGAATAGCGAGAAGGGCATGCCGAAGACGAAGGGGCGGATGCGATTGAAGGGCACGTAGCCCGGGTAGGTCACGGCGACGACCATGGCCAGGTAGTAGGCGATGGCCAGAGC
>CP070823.1:213796-218628 GCA_020344375.1 Gemmatimonadota bacterium
GACGTTCCAGGGAACGTTCCACGCCAATCCGGACTATGCCTTCTGGTACGGCTGGAGCGAGATGCAGCGGGACCTCACGGAGATCAAGGCGATGGCGGAGGAACTCCGGAGGGAGCACGCGGAGGAATAGCACGTGGGCTGAAACCCTCTTGTGTCTGAGCCAGGCGGTCGGTCCGTAACTGGTGAGGGCCGCTGGGTTGCGGCGCGGGCGGCCTGTGAGGTCGCCCGCGCTCATCTTGGGTCTTGCCAGGGCGAACCGCCAATCGAGACGCCAGTGAGCAGGAGGTTGGAAGATGACTGGGACGGCACTCGCGCTGATCGCTGCGATCACTGTCGTGGGGATTGGAGCATTCTCCTGCGTCCCCCGAGAGGGCAGCGCCAATCCCGGTGCCGAGCAGCGCCCGGCGGTCGGTACCACTGGGATGGTCAGCTCCGCGCATCCGCTCGCTACCGAGGCGGGGCTCGACATCCTGCAGGCCGGCGGCACCGCCTTTGATGCTGCGGTGGCCATCGCTGCGGCTTTGAACGTCGTGGAACCCATGATGTCAGGGATCGGGGGGTACGGCACCATTCTGGTGTACGACGCGAGCGCCGGTCAGACGCGCATTCTGAACTCCAGCGGCAGGATCCCGGCCGCGGTGGACTCCGACGTCTACCGCCCGCCGACTCCCGACTACCTGGAGAACCGCCGCGGAGCCAAGGCGGTATCGACGCCGGGCAACGTCAACGCCTGGGAAGCGATGCACCGGCAGTACGGCACGATGGAATGGCCGGAGCTGTTGAAGCCGGCCATCGCACACGCCGACACGGGATTCGTAGTGAGTGAGCGGACCGCCTCCATGATCGCGCGCTCGTTCGACGAGTTCCCGGATCACACGAAACGGTTCTACGGCGTGAATGGTCGCCCGCTCCGTGCCGGTGAGCGATTAATGCAGAAGGACCTGGCGCGATCGTTACGGCTGATCGCGGAGGGTGGCGCTCGCGTACTGCACGGTGGCGAGCTGGGTCAGGCGATTGACGCGGCGATGCGTGAGGCGGGCGGTTTCCTCTCGCTTCAGGATATGATCGAGAATGAGGCCGAGTGGTGGGAGCCGATCAGCATCGACTATCGTGGCTATGAGGTTCTCGCGGCCTCTCCTCCAGCCAACGCCTTTCCCGCTTTGGTGCGGCTCGGCATGATGAGCCGGTTCGAGCCTGCCTCCCTCGGCCACAACACGGTCGCCTATCTCCACCGCTACGCCGAGGTGACGAAGCATGCCTTCTGGACCCGGCTCAGGTACGCGGGCGACCCGGACATTCAGCCGCCGCCTCTGGATATGTTGCTGTCGGAGGAGTACTGGGAGGAGCAGGTCGCACGGATCGATCCGGATCGAGCAACGCCGTTCGAGCCACCGACGAGCTTCAGCGGCGGTGATGGCCAGACCACGCACTTCGTGGTTGCCGACCACTGGGGCAACGTCGTCTCCGCCACACAGACGTTGGGGAACCTGTTCGGTAGTCGGATCATGCCGGAGGGGACCGGGATCTGGCTGAATAACTCGCTCGCCTATTGCACGTTCGAGCCCAAGGGCAATCCGATGGACGCGCACGCGGGCCGTCGCAAGCTGTCGGGCGACGTGCCGGTCATCGTGATGCGCGACGGGAGACCGTGGATCGCGCTCGGGACGCCCGGCGGGCATACGATCGGTCAGACGGTGCCACAGATGCTGATGAACATGATCGATTTCGGCATGAACATACACGAAGCACTCGCGGCGGGGCGGATCAGCTTCATCGAGCCCGACGTCATCGCCGTCGAGCGTCGGATTCCCGCTGAGGTCCACGACGCTCTGCGGGCGCTTGGACACAGCGTTCGAGCAGTGAGCAGCCTTGGGAACGCGCACGGCCTGACGATCGAGTACGACGATGGTGGAGTGCCGGTTCGCTTCACGGGTGCCGCCGATCCGCGTGGGGGTGGACTGGCGAAGGGTTACTGACCTGAGGCATTGACGAAACCTATGGCGGGTACGACAGTACCCGCTGTCACCCCAGACCATCTGACTGTACCACCTGACGTGACTTGAGGAGCTGTCGATCATGGCTGATACCTATGGGGTTCACGGGACGCTGTCTGTCGGTGGGCTAACGCTGCGTGTCGCCAAGCTGGAAGCGCTGGAGAAGGCAGGGCTGCCGGTGGGGCGTCTGCCGTACGCCCTCAAGATCCTGCTCGAGAACCTGCTTCGCCACGAGGACGGAAACACCGTCAAAGCCGACGACATAGAGGCCCTGGCCAGGTGGCAGCCGACGGCGGAGCCATCCACCGAGATCGCCTTCCGTCCGGCGCGCGTCCTGCTGCAGGACTTCACCGGAGTGCCCGCGGTGGTCGATCTGGCGGCGATGCGCGAGGCACTGCGCGAGCTGGGGGGCGATCCGGCGAAGATCAACCCGCTGCAGCCGGTGGAGCTGGTGATCGACCACTCGGTGCAGGTGGACCGGTACGGTACGGCGGACGCGTTTCTCTACAACGTGGAGCGCGAGTTCGAGCGGAACCGTGAGCGCTACACGTTCCTGAGGTGGGGACAGCAGGCGTTCGAGAACTTCCGTGTCGTGCCGCCGGCGACGGGCATCGTTCACCAGGTGAACCTGGAGTACCTGGCCCGCGTGGTGATGACCGATGACGATGGCTGGGCCTATCCGGATACGCTCGTCGGCACCGATTCGCACACCACAATGATCAACGGGATCGGTGTCCTCGGCTGGGGCGTGGGCGGTATCGAGGCCGAGGCAGCCATGCTCGGCCAGCCGATCAGCATGCTCATCCCTCAGGTCATCGGCTTCGAGTTCACCGGCGAGCTCGCTGAAGGCGCGACGGCGACCGATCTCGTTCTCACGGTCACGCAGATGCTCCGTGCGAAAGGCGTGGTCGGAAAGTTCGTGGAATTCTACGGAGAGGGACTGGCGAAGCTGCCGCTGGCCGACCGCGCGACGATTAGCAACATGTCGCCGGAGATGGGTTGTACGAGCGCGATCTTTCCGGTGGACGAGGAGTCGCTAAACTACCTGCGTTTCACGGGCCGCAGCGACGAACAGGTAGCGCTCGTCGAGGCCTACGTGAAAGAGCAGGGCCTCTTCCATACCTCTGAGACTCCACGGGCGGATTACACGGACACGCTCAGCCTCGATCTTGGCAGCGTGCAGCCGAGCCTCGCGGGCCCGCGGCGCCCGCACGATCGCGTCCGGCTCTCTCAAGCCGAGGATTCCTTCAAGCAGGCGCTCACCACGCTGGTGGCACCGGGCAGCGCCGGCAAGGGGAGCGAGGATGCCGAGGCGCTCATCGCCGGTTCGGAGGTCCCCGTCTCCATGAACGGTGACAAGTTCCAGCTGAGCCACGGGTCGGTGGTGATCGCGGCGATAACCAGCTGCACGAACACCTCCAACCCATCGGTGATGGTGGCCGCCGGGCTGGTAGCGAAGAAGGCGGTGGAGCGGGGGCTCGCGACGAAGCCGTGGGTCAAAACGAGCCTGGCGCCAGGCTCGAAGGTGGTGACCGAATATCTCGAGAATGCCGACCTCATGCCGTATCTGGAGAAGCTGCGCTTCAACGTCGTCGGCTACGGTTGCACCACCTGCATCGGTAACAGCGGGCCGCTGCATCCCGCCGTCTCGGAGGCGATCGATAAGGGCAAGCTGGTGGCGGTGGCGGTCGTCTCGAGCAACCGCAACTTCGAGGGGCGCGTGCACGCGGAGGTCCGGGCGAACTATCTCGCCTCGCCCCCGCTGGTCGTCGCCTACGCGCTGGCCGGTCGGATGGATGTCGATCTCTACAACGAGCCGCTCGGTACAGGGAAGGATGGAAAGCCGGTCTACCTCAAGGATGTCTGGCCAACCCGTCAGGAGGTCCAGGAAGCCGTCAGCCGTGCGCTTCGTTCGGAGATGTTCCGCAGCTCGTATGCTGGTGTGTTCGAGGGAAGCGAAGAGTGGCGGGCGATGCCGGTTCCCAGCGGCAACCTCTACGAGTGGGATCCCGAATCCACCTATGTCAGACATCCCCCGTTCTTCGAGGGGCTGACCGCGGAAGCGCCGCCGGTGGAGGCGATCAAGGGAGCGAAGGTGTTGGCTTACCTGGGCGACTCCATCACCACGGACCACATCTCTCCAGCAGGCTCGATCAAGAAGGACAGCCCCGCCGGGCGATACCTGGTCGATCACGGTGTCGAGCCGCCCGACTTCAACACGTACGGCTCGCGGCGCGGCAATCACGAGGTGATGATGCGCGGCACCTTCGCCAACGTGCGCCTGCGCAACAGGCTGGTGCCGGGCGTCGAGGGCGGCTTCACGCGCCACCTGACCGGCGGGGAGCAGATGTCGATCTACGATGCGGCGATGCGCTACCAGGACGGGGGGACACCGCTGGTGGTGCTGGCCGGCAAGGAGTACGGTTCGGGATCGTCCCGGGACTGGGCGGCCAAGGGCACCCGCCTGTTGGGCATCCGGGCGGTGATCGCGGAGAGCTTCGAGCGCATCCATCGCAGTAACCTGATCGGAATGGGTGTGCTGCCCTTAGAGTTCCCCGACGGTGTGACCGCCGCGTCGCTAGGCCTCAGCGGCGAGGAGACCTTGGACGTCGAGAGCCCGGAGGGCAAGCGCGAGGTCAAAGTGGTGGCCGTGAAGCCCGACGGCTCCAAGGTCGAGTTCGACGCCAGCGTGCGCATCGACACGCCGCAGGAGTTCGAGTACTACCGGCACGGCGGCATCCTCCACTACGTGCTGCGGCAATTGGCGAAAACGTAAAGGAAGACAGAGAATCCGGCCCCGGTCCTGCGGCTGCTCGCTCTCAGATCTTGGCTCGGAAC
>CP070823.1:218728-223530 GCA_020344375.1 Gemmatimonadota bacterium
AGGAGGGCATCTTCAGAGTGCGACGGGGGCGACCGGCGTGGAGGCCCCTTGTTGTGCTCCTCCTCGTCCTGTCTATTGGGGAGGCATCACTGGCCGCCGCAGGCCGACGGCGGAAGGAAACAAAGCGACGGTGATCATAGAGAGTCTCCGCAGTACAGCGGAATTCAGACGGTTGATGGATCGGTTGCCGGGGCCGGGCGAGGAACGGACCCTTGCCGGACTTGCTGGGTCCGCACCCGTGGTCCTGGCTGCCGGGTTGGTCCAGGCCGCTGCCGCACGACAACTGCTGTTTGTCGCTCCCACCGCGCCTAAAGCCGAAGAGGTCGAGGCGGACCTAGAGGCTCTGCTGGCCGGCCGAGCCCGCGTCTTCCCTCAGCGGGAGTCGGTACACCCCGAACTCGAAGACCCGCACGTCGAGATCTCGGCCCGGCGTGTGGACGCGCTGCAGGGCCTGCTGTCCGGGCGCACGCGAATCGTGGTGACTACTGGGAGGGCGCTGAGCGAACGCTTCCCTGTGCCCGCCAGCTGGGTCGACCTGGAGATCCACCTTGCCCCCGATCAAGAGATCGAACGGGACGCCCTCGTGACTGCTCTGGAGAACGCAGGGTATCAGAAGGTCCCCATGGTGGAAGCCGTCGGCGAATACTCGGTGCGCGGGGGGATCATCGACATCTACCCGGTCACGACACTGGATCCGGTGCGACTCGAGTTCTGGGCCGACCGCATCGAATCGATCCGGTCGTTCGACGTGCTGGACCAGCGTTCCATCGCCCAGCTGGAAGCGGTTCGGCTGCTTCCGGTCAGCTTTCCCGCTCGCGACGAGTCGGCCGGGCCTGTTGCCGCCGGCTCCTCTACCGGTGCATTGGGGAGCCTTTTGCAGCTCCTGCCTGAGTCAACGCTGGTTCTTGAGGTCGACGCAGCCGCAGCAGAGCGGGAGCGCCAGCGCAGCTGGGAGGAGCTGGGCCGGCGCAGTGAGACGCCGGACCGCCACCAGCATCCGCCCGAGTCCGTGGGTACCCACCTAGGTCGCTTCGGGAGACTCCGCGTCGTCGAGGAGGCTGGCGATGCCGACTACGACTTTCAGGTCCGACCGATCCCTATCGTCGACCGGCGCATCGAGCGGCTCGTAGCCGCCGTTCACGAGGCCGTCGGTGCCGGCGCTCGCGTGCTCATCCTCTGTGACAACGAAGGTCAGCTGGAACGCCTCGAAGAGATCCTCGAGGACGCGGCCGGTACCGCTATCCTCCGCAAGATCACGCTCGGGCTGGGCCCGCTGGCCGGCGGGTTCATCACCGACCGCGCCCAGCCGCCGCTCTGGCTGTTCACCGACCACGAGATCTTCCGGCGCGTGCGCCGTCCGCAGCGGCGTCCGCAGGGCGTCAGCCGGGGCACGCTTGAGACGCTGTCCGCACTCTCACCCGGCGACTACGTCGTGCACATGGATCACGGGATCGGGCGCTATCGTGGCTTGGAGCGCATCAGGATTACTGGCGAGGAGCTGGAGACGCTGGTCATCGAGTATGGCGGCGGCGACATCTTGCGCGTCCCTCACTACCGCGCCGACCTGGTGGAGCGCTGGATGTCGGAGGTCGACGGCGACGGCGATCAGCGGCCCGCACCGCGGCTCCACCGTTTGGGCAACAGAACCTGGCAGCGCCTCAAGAAACGGACGCAGGACGCGATCAAGACGATGGCCGCCGAGCTGCTCGAGCTCTACGCCGCCCGCCGCATCACCAGGGCCCACGCTTTCAGCCCCGATACCCGCTGGCAACGCGAGCTGGAATCCGCCTTCGTCTACGAGGACACGCCCGATCAGGAGCGCACGGCGGAGGACGTCAAACGCGCCATGGAGAGACCTGAGCCCATGGACCTCCTGATCTGTGGGGATGTCGGTTACGGCAAGACCGAGATCGCCATCCGTGCCGCCTTCAAGGCCGTGCAGGACGGCAAGCAAGTGGCGGTTCTCGCGCCGACCACGGTGCTCGTCGAGCAGCACCTCCAGACGTTCCGCGCCCGTCTCGCCGAGTACCCAGTCGTGATCGAGGCCCTCTCTCGCTTCCGAACCGCCGGGGAGCAACAGCAGGAGCTGAGGAGGCTGGTGGAGGGTGCCGTCGACATCGTGATCGGCACGCACCGCCTGCTGTCGCCTGACGTGCGCTTCAAGGACCTGGGTCTGCTGGTGATCGATGAGGAACAGCAGTTCGGCGTCGCCCACAAGGAGCGCCTCAAGACGCTCAAGCGGAGCGTCGACGTCCTCACCATGACGGCCACGCCGATCCCGCGAACCCTTCATCTCTCACTCAGCGGGCTGCGCGATCTCGCGGTGATCCGGACGCCGCCCCGCAACCGCCAGCCGATCATCACCCACGTGATGACCTGGGACGACGAGACCATCGAGGACGCCATCCGGCTGGAGGCGGACCGTGGAGGCCAAGTCTTCTTCGTCCACAACCGCGTCGAGTCGATCCAAGAGGTGGCCGCCAAGGTCCGGCGCCTGGTGCCCGATCTGCAAGTCGAGATCGCTCATGGCCAGATGCCGGAGCGCCGGCTCGAGAAGGTGATGACCGAGTTCGTGCGCGGGGAGACTCACGCCCTCGTCGCGACAGCCATCATCGAGAATGGTCTCGACGTCCCGAACGCCAACACGATGATCATCCACAGAGCTGATTACTTTGGCCTGGCCCAGCTGTATCAGTTGCGTGGCCGTGTCGGACGCTCGCACCAGCGCGCCTACTGCTACCTCGTCGTGCCGCCGAATCTGCCGCCCACAACGCAGCGCCGATTGCAGTTGCTGGAGATGCACACCGAACTCGGTGCGGGATACCGACTCGCTCTCAAGGACCTCGAGCTGCGAGGCGCTGGCAATCTGTTGGGCACGGAGCAATCCGGCTTTGTGCACGCCGTTGGATTCGACACCTATCTGCGCCTGCTGGAAGACACAGTGGCCGCGCTTAAGAGCGGCGCGGACAGCCCTCCGATACGTCCGCAGGTGCCAGAGGTCTCGATCTCGGGGGGGACCTATATTCCGGACAGCTTCATCCCGGACGAGACGCAGAAGCTGGAGCTGTATCGCAGGCTGTCGAAGGTTAGCGATCTGGACGAGCTGGAGCGTCTGACCTCCGAACTCCAGGACCGCTTTGGCCGGCTCCCGGCGGAGGTCCAGCGGCTAATCGCCGGCTCCAAGATCCGAATTCTGGGCAGCCGCGTGGGCGTTGAGCGCGTACTCGCCATGCCGGGCACGGCGCGCGTAAATTTCCGACGCGGCGTTGTACCGCGACTCA
Source organism: Gemmatimonadota bacterium (assembly GCA_020344375.1). GTDB lineage: Bacteria > Gemmatimonadota > Gemmatimonadetes > Palauibacterales > KS3-K002. The sequence continues at coordinate 222,010 of CP070823.1, forward strand.
CCGCGCTACGAGATGCGATGGCAGGACTTGAGGTCGAGGTCGAGGTGCGACGGCTTCAGCCGCTTTCGCTCGTCTTCCGCGTGTCGGACTCGCGAGACGTTACGCCGATCGTCGTCGAAGCACTGCAACGGATACTCGAAGAACAGCACGAACTCGTAACCACAGGTTGACGATGAAGAGACACGGATCGCCAGCATTCATCTTACTGCTCACCGTCACGCTGGCGGGTTGTGGGGCGGTACGGGAAGGCATGGAAGGGCACGAGGACGTCGTGGCAAGCGTGGACGGGTTTACCCTCACCATCGATCACGCCGCCGAGCTGCTCGCCTACGCGTCCGAGCAGGTCGCGCCTGCCGTGCCACTCGTGGTCGACCCGCTGACCGACCTTTGGATCGGCTACACCTTGCTCGCGAGCGAGTTCGCGAGCCCGGACACCTTTGCCAACGTGAATTTCAGGCCGCTCATCGGGCTCGCCATGGACCAGAGTCTCGTGTGGGAGCTTCACCAAGACGCAATCGTGGAGCGAGCTGGACTCAGCGACTCGGGCCTCCGCGAGTCCTACGAACGAGAGCAGCCCTATGCCCGGGTCGAGGTGCAGCACATCCTCGTTCAGGTCCCGGCTTCGGCCAGCGCCGCGCAGGCGGACAGCCTTTTCAACTTCGCCGAGAGCCTGCGCGAGAGGGTCTTGGCCGGCGAGGATTTCGATGAGCTGGCAAGGACCCATTCCGATGACCCCTCCAGCGCGTCCCGTGGCGGACGACTGGATTGGATTGAGCGCGGCCGCCTGGTGCCCGAAGTCGAGCAGGTCGTGTTCGAGATGCAGCCGGGCGAAACCAGCGACGTCGTCAGGTCGAGTTTCGGGTATCACGTTTTCAGGGTCACCGACCGGGAATCCCCCGACTTCGACACCGTCGTTGAGACGTATGCCCAGGAGCTCACGGACCAGCGCGTGCCGGCACTGGAGCAAGCGTACATCGACTCGCTTTTCAACGCCGCCAATGTGCAATTCACAATTGGAGCCGTCCCTCTTGCAAAGCGACTGGCACTGTCACCCAAGCTGGAACGCCTGAGCCCGGCTGAGCGGGCCGCGGAGATGGCCACGTACAAAGGAGGCGCGCTGACCGTCGGCGAGTACGCGGACTTCGTCATCAGGGGCTCTCCCAACAGCCGAAGTACGTTTGCCGGCTCCGATTCCGCCCGTGTCATCGAGCTTCTTCGCGAGCTGCTGCGCAACGAGCTTCTCGTGAAGGCCGCTCACGAGCTGGGCTACACCGTGGCGGAAGCGCAGGCCGACAGTCTGCGGGACGAGGCTCGCCGTGAGCTGGCTGCCACGAGCACCTTGGCCGGTTTTCGGCGCGACGAGCTGCTCGCCAGCGACAGCGCCATCGTGGCTGCGGTCGACCGCGTGATGGTGCAGGTGCTCACGCGCCAGCGCAGCCCGCGCCCGCTGGAGCGAGTGGCGCCGGCGCTGAGGCCGGGACATGCGATTCAGGTCTATCCCGATCGATTCCCAGCCGTCAT
>CP070823.1:223630-228417 GCA_020344375.1 Gemmatimonadota bacterium
GCGGAACCACTTGGACGCCGCGTAGCCGTCGAACACCGTCCACTGGCCCGATCCGTAGATCGCCACCGACTCGGGGCCGTGCTCGTCGAGCGCCTCCTGGAACTTCGAGGCAATGAGGTCCAGCGCCTCGTCCCAGGAGATCCGCTTCCAGCCGTCCCCGTCGCGCAGCATCGGGTACTTCAGCCGGTCCGCCCCGTACAGCATGCCCGGCAGGTGGTAGCCCTTCACGCACAGTACACCGCGGTTCACCGGGCTCTTCTCGTCACCGCGCACCGCCACGACGCGGCCATCCTTCACACCCACTTCGACCCCGCAGCCGGTGCCGCAGTACCGGCACGCCGCCTTCGTCCACTTCAGGTCCGCGTCCGTCAGGGCCTCTGCCTGGCCTTGAAGGCGGCGGGCCTCCTCGCGGTCGGCACACGAGAATGCCGCGAGGCCGGCCGCCGAGGCGCCGAGGGTCTTCAGGAACTTCCTTCGTCTCATGACGACTCTTCCTCTCAATTCTGCTGACCGCGCCCGTAGCGTCGCTCCATCTCCTCCCGGATCCGGGCGGCCTGCGCCTCGGCCCCCTCCTCAAACCACGCGTGCTCCGGTCGGGCCAGGATCTCGTCAATCACCGCCTCCACGGCCCGCGCCTCGGCCTGCCGGCCCTCGTCCCGGGCGTGCTGGATCATCTCACGCGCTTGCGGGATGAGCTCCATGTAGAAGCGCTCTGCGACTTCGTACATCCCGTGCCAGTGCGTGTAGTCCGGCGCCATCATCGAGGCGCCGTGCCGGGCGCGCCGACCCTCGTGGTGCCACAGGTAGAACCACGTCCACTCGATTTCCTCGTCGAACTCCGTGGGCGTGCGCAGACCGTTGGTCACCAGCGAGCCCATGATCGCCAGCCCCGGCTTTGCAAACTTCTCGTTGTAGAGGATCACCAGGTCGTCGTACTGCCGGTAGAACGAGTTGACGTAGTCGTCGGTGTGACAGTGCGAGCATACCTCCTTCATCCGGTCACGCTTCTGCTCCGCCGAATCGTGGATCAATGACCGACGCGTCGCGGGATCCGTGTCGGTCACGATCCTGTGATTGACGTCCGTGTCCATCACGAGGCTCACGGCCGGCCGGTTGGTCCACGAGATGCGCTCGCCGGGATCGTGCGTCACCCGCCCGCCGTTCCGGATGTTGCCGGACATGTGGCACGTGGCACACGTTGGGGCCGCAGCATAGTCCTCACCCAGCACCCACTCGTCCGCGTCCAGGTTCATGTCGTCCCTCAAATCGCGGTACGCGATTCCGTGCTTCGACTCCTCGTAGACCTCCTTCTGCGGGTGGTCCGGCCCCAGGTGGCACTTACCACAGTTCTCCGGCTGCCGGGCCCGCCGCGGCGAGAAATCGTGACGGCTGTGGCAGGCGGTGCAGGAGCCGCGCGAGCCGTCAAGGTTCAGCCGGCCGATCCCCGTGTTCGGCCAGGTGCCGGCGTGCATCAGCGGACGGCCGTTCTCGTCGCGCACGATCCGCCCCACAGCGTCGAGGTTGGTGGGACGGCCGTCCGCGTCCGGCGCGAGATCATCCACGGTGATCCTTCCACCGTCGCTCGACTGGAGAGCCACCTTCGAGCCGTGGCACTGCTGGCACCCGGAGAAGGCGCTGGCGAAGCCCTCGACCGAGTCCACCGCCTTACCCGGCGTCGGCGAGTGGGGATTGAACGCCATCCGCGCGCCCTCCACCGTCTCCGCCAGGAAGTTGTCCAACGACGCCAGGATGTTGCCGCCCGCTGCGTGGTGACTCTGGGCGAACTCGTCCGCCTCGTGGTCGTGACAGCGCGCACAGTCGCGCGGCGTCACCACCGTCGCGATCTGTGCCCCGTGGTGCAGGTAGCTGTCGGCCTCCTCGCGCTCGGACCCGTGGCACTCGACGCAACCGACTCCCTTCTCGGCATGCGTGCTTCCTTCCCAGTGCGCGATGATCCCGGGGTTCTCCTCGGCGTGGCACTCCACGCACTCCCGCGACGACGCGGGCACGGAGATGTGCGGGGGCCGGATCCCGGCCTCCTCGGCCTTCCGGGCGGTCTCCATCCACTGCACCAGAACGAGGGAGAGCAGGAACAGGCCGCCCAGGCCGGCGATCACGATGCGCTTGGTCTCAAGAGTCATTGGCAACCTCTGTACGTACGATCTCCAGAACGCACAGCATCCGATCAGTGCCTGACCATGGCCTCCCAAACCGTCATAGCGATGATGGTCAGGGCACCGACTAGGCCCACCCACACGCTGGCTTCCTGGAACCTCGTGTGCTTACGAATCCACCCGTCAATGAACGGCCAGGCGAACATGACGAACACGATGAAGCCCATGCTCAGGACAGCCGCCGTGCCGGCGAACAGCTTCAGCCAGCGGAAGGCTACATAGAAAAACCACTCCGGCTTGATCACCTCGGGGGTCTGCAGCGGATCGGCCGGCGGCCCCAGTGTGGCCGGGAGTATCGTCGCCAGGGTGCTGAGCAGGACCATCAGCACCAGGCCGATGATGAGCTCCGTGTACAGGTGGTCCGGGAAGAAGTTGAACGTCTTCGGCGTCCCCTCCTCCTCGTCCTTGAACCGGAACTCCGTGACACCCTGCAGCCGGATGATGGTGATGTGTAGGGCGATCAGGAACACGATCAACACCGGCAGGATGGCCGCGTGCAGGATGAAGAATCGGGAGAGCGTGGCCTGGTTGTAGCTGTCGCCGCCCAGCATCATCCGCTTCAGGAACCCGCCGATCACCGGAACCGTGTCGGTGATGTTCGCACCCACCGTGGCACCCCAGAAGCTCAGCTGCTCGTAGACCAGGCTGTACCCAGTGAAGCCGGTCAGCAGCGTGCAAAACAGCAGGCACATCCCCACCAGCCAGTTGATCTCGCGCGGCTTCCGGTACGCGCCCGTGAAGAACACGCGGATCTGGTGCAGGATTACCGTCACGATCATCAGAGTGGCCGCCCACTTGTGGACGCTGCGGATGTACCAGCCGAAAGATACCTCGCGCGTGATGAACTCCACCGACTCGTAGGCGGTAGACGGCGAGGCCTCGTAGTAGAAAGCCAGCAGGATCCCGGTGAAGATCTGGACGATGAACAGATAGGCCGGCGTGCCTCCCAGGGCGAACCACCAGCGCTTCAAATGGTAAGGGACCGGTTCATTAGTGAGCTCGCGGAACTGCCGGCCCGTGACCGGCAGACGCTCACCCAACCAGCGACGCACGACTCTCATCGGGTCCGTTTCTCGATGTGAGGTTCGATCGCGTCCGACTCATGACTCAGAACCTTGCCTTCGGACGCGACTGGCGAGACAGGGGTCGTGCCCCGGCCCGCTGATGTGCTCCTCGCCCTCGATCACACCGGCCTTCAACGCCGCGCTCGTGAAGCGCGGTGGCGGGACGGCGATGTGGAGAACGCCTCTCTCGACCTTGAGCTCGTAGCGCGGCAGCGACTGGCCCGCCTCGCCCGGCGGTCCCGCTGTGGCCTTTCCGGAGGGATCGAAGACCCCGTTGTGACAGGGACAGAAGAAGCGATTGTTCTGCGCCTCCCAGCGTACCTGGCATCCCAGGTGCGGGCACGTGCTCGAGAGCGCGATGAAGTCGCCGGCATCGCCGCTGCGACTTCGACGCGTGACGTTGATGGTCTCGCCCGAGGGACCCCGGTAGCGGATCGCCTCGCCGACTTTGATCCCATCGATCTCGGCCACGAACTGCCACATGACCTCCCCGGTCTTCGCGGGATACAGGAACCGGCCCGCGATGGCGGCGAAGCCTCCGTAGCCGCCTACCAGGCCCGCAGTCATGGCGGCCCGGGACGCGTTCCTCAGGAATCCTCGCCGATCGGTGCCTTCAGAGGCAGGTGCCTCCCCACGCTTCTCTTCGTCCGCCATCTTCTCTTCCTCGAGGCTGGTTGGAAACGGCCCTTGCCCTCTCCGGGACAGCCTGCGACCGCAGGTCAGGAGAATTCTCTGACTGTGTAACGGGCTTGTACGAGAGGCGGGCCCGAGAATCGCCGACGACGGGCCCTCAACCCAGATCCGCTGAACTAATTCTCACTTCGGGCACTGATATTGCCCCGGCCGCCAGCCCCCGTCAATACGGCCCGACGCTCAAAGCGCTGCCGCGCTTTCGTCCGCGTTGCAGCGTCGATAGCTTTCCCGCCTCCGGGATGTCTCGCCATGGTCCATTTCACCCGCAGGAGGTAAGAATGTCAGCGCCGTGGACACGTGACTGCGCACGCCTCGTCGTACTCCCGGCTGTGTGTTTGCTGCTTCTCGCTGCTGCGGGATCGCTGCACGCCCAGGAGACGACAGAGTATCCCGAGTTCCGCTTCGACGGCCAGCTGCGCCTGCGCGGCGAGGCGGACGGGCGGACCGCAGACGTGCACCCCGACTTCGCCACCCTTTCGCGGATCCGACTCGGCGCCCAGGCGCACCTCGTGGACTGGATCCGCGTCTATGCGCAGGCCCAGGACGCCCGCGCCTGGGGCTCGGAGAGCAGTACGCTGACCGACGCCAGCGCCGACCAGTTCGACCTGCACCAGGGCTACGCCGAGTTCGGCAAGACCGCCGCCTTCACGGCTCGGTTGGGACGGCAGGTCTTGCAGCTTGCAGACGAGAGGCTGGTGGGTACCATCGACTGGACCAACACCGGCCAGTCCTTCGACGGCGTGCACCTGTTCGGCGAGGTCAGCGGGATCACATGGACGGTCTTCTGGATGAATGTGGCCGAGCGCGATCGTCTGCTGGCGGTCGGACTCGATCCCCAGCTGAACCAGGTTCACAC
>CP070823.1:228517-233296 GCA_020344375.1 Gemmatimonadota bacterium
AGCGCTTCTACCTAACCCTTAAGGTGCTGCTGGAGGGCGAGCGGCAAAGCAGGCCCTGCTTGCCTGAGCGTAGCGGTGGCCCTAACCTGAATGTGGCCAATATCCCATCCACATACATCGCGTGAGATCCGTAGGTCGTGCCGGTCCACTGCAAGGACGGGAGGTAGACCATGCAGATTCAGGACATCATCTTCGACTCCGTGAGCGCCTTCTTGCGCGGCATAGGCGATTCTCTGCCTAACATCCTCGCGGCGATCGTCATTCTGATTGTCGGGTGGATCATCGCCAAGCTGCTGAAGGCCGCGGTCGCGCGCGGGCTCAAGCTCGTCAAGTTCGCCACGCTGACCCAGCGAGCCGGGATCGATGAGTTTCTGTCCAAGGGTGACGTCAAGCAGTCGGCGAGCGACGTCATCGCCGTGCTCGTCTACTGGCTGGTCATGCTGATCGTGCTGGTGACCGCGGTGAACGCTCTGGGGCTGGAGGTCGCATCAACGCTTCTGAACCAGATTCTGCTCTACATCCCCAACATCATCGTCGCGGTCGTCGTCGTGGTGGTCGGTCTCTACGCCGCTAACTTCGTTGCCGCGCTCGTCAGGACGGCAGCCGCCAACGCCGGGATCACGGAGGCGCCGCTCGTTGCCGCGCTGTCGCGCTACGCGCTCATCATCTTCACCTTCGCGATCGCGTTGAATCAGCTCAGGATCGGTCAGGAGATCGTGGCCAACGGCTTCCTGATCCTGCTGGGCGCCGCAGCTCTCGGCGCGGCACTGGCCTTAGGTCTCGGGGGCCGGGATCTCGTCGGCAGGTTCTTGAACGAGCGGTTCGGCAAGTAGTAGACCCAGAGACAAGATCCGGCCCGCGCTCTCCAGGACCCGGCAACGCTGGGAATCCCGGAGGGCGCGGGCTGGTGTGCCCTCACCGCCGTTCGCGCAAAGCATTATCGATGTCTCTTGCGCGATCACAGCGGTTTGCGCTTCTTTGGGCGGTTGCCCTCCCCGGCGCTGACGCGTGAGGGGCACCGATGTTGAGCAGACGGCTGTTCAGGACCTTCTTCGCCGCGGTCGGCTCGGTCATTGGCTGGTCGGTCGGCGCGCCGTTGGGGGAGGTGGCCGCGTTCGCCTTGGCCATCCTCGGGATCGCCATCGGCTTCTACGTCGCGAACCGCCTGCTGATGCAGCTACTCGGCTGAGGCTGGCCGACGCTTCTTGGTCGCCCTCGTCGGCGGCGCAAAGTTCCCTGCGGCGCTTCACTCGCGATGCGCGTTGTAGACGCGCCCGTCATCTATCCGGATCGTCGGGAACTTCCGCCAGAACAGCTCCTGGTCGAACACCTGGACGCCCACCATCACGACCAGGTAGCCGAAGAACAGGCCCACAAAAGCCAGCGATCTTCCCAGGGTGATCCGTGTCTTGCTCGCCTTGATCCACAGGTAGAGAACGATAAGAGCGATGCAGAAGAAGACGGCGACCGCGACCCGATAGTCCAGCCTGATCAGACTCGCCGCGCTATCCAGTTCTCCGCCCTGACGCTTGAGTAAGGCGACTGAGCCTCGCAGGATGAAGTAGAAGACGTTGGCGAAGATGAAAGCTGAGAGCAGCTGCTTCCCCGTCTGGCCGAACGAGTCCCTCTGGTACAGCCAGGCGGCGACGATGATCTGCACCATGTTGGAGAACGGCCCGCCGACCGAGCCGATCGCGTACTGCGTCGCGGTGATGTCTCTGAGCGGGTACTCCTTCGTGAGTGACATCGCGGCGGGAATCCCTTGCAGCCAGTAGAAGACGCAGTGCCCGAGCTCGTGGAGCAGCGTCGAGACGATCGCCGCCGCGAACACGAGTAGAGTGAAGCGGATGGCCGCCTTGCCGGATGCCGGTGGGGCCGCTGTTCGTGACTCGTTCGCTTCCATAGGACTCAGGATAGCTGGAACGTCTCACTTGAACAACGAGCTTCGGCCCGGTTATGCCTCGCGACACAAGGCTAAGGGCTAGCCTGGACGGGCACCGTTCTGGCGACAGGGCGTTAGCGCGGGCTCACGCCTCGCGCAGCACGATGGCCGGATCCACCCGGGTCGCGCTGCGCGAGGATGAGCGGTACTTCCCCCTACGGAACCGTGGCGGACTCCGAGGTCTTCACGTTGCTCGCCGCATCATAAGTGTATCCACTGAGGATGAGATTGGTCACGGTGAACTCGAAGACATCTCCACTCAATGCCTTTTGCTTGGAAGAGTCGACGGTCGCAACGCCGCTGCCGTCAGTGATTCCACTGCTGGCACCGATATCCGTCGAGTTCCAGGTCCAGTCGCCGACGACCTCGACTCCTGAGATGGGGACGCCGTACTGATCGAGCACCAACACCGTCGCGCTGGCGAGACGGTTTACCCCCAGTTGCACTATCGTCACGCTGATGTCGCCCACGTGTACGGAGAGCTGGGGAGGCTCGGTCGGCGTTGCAGAAGCTTCGTTCGATGGCTCGGACTCGTTGCCACTCGTGTCTTTTGCCGTGACTACGTAATAGTAGGTTGTTCCAGCGCTGAGTCCGGTATCGTTGAACTCGCTGTTGGTCAGTCCCTCTGCGATCAGGACATGGCCACCGCCCGGTGTCGTCGAGCGGTAGACCGAAAAGCTCGCCCAGTCGGGGTCGGTCGTGTTGTCGGGCCAATCGAGCGAAACCGAGCCTGGACCGGCCGTCGCCGTCAGAGGACCGGGAGCAACCGGTGGGTCGGTATCCGGAGGTCCTACTGTGCAGGGGTCGCCCGCTGTGTCGATGCAGTCTGCTGTCTCCACGTTCGCCGCGGGATCGTAGACGAACCCACTCGCGCTGACATCGGTGACGGTGACGACGAACTGCCCGGACTGCGAGTTGGCTACCTTGTCCGAATCGAACTGTACGTCGCCACCGCTGGTAGTCCCCGAGTCGATGTCTGAAGTGAGCCCACTCCATTGCGCCACGACTGTGGCACCATCAACCGGGGCGCCGCTCTCGTCGACGATGCTGATGACAGCCCTCCCGATGTTCCACTTCCCGGCCTTCCGCAGTTGCATCGCGATGCCGCCGACGTGGATCGTGGGCTCGGGGCCCGGATCGGTGGTGACATCTAGCGTTCCGCTGGCCGGCCCCTCGTTCCCGGCCGCGTCCAGCGCGGTCACGTGGTACGTGTAGGTCGTCGCCGGCGCGAGGCCCGTGTCCGTAAACGACGTCGTCGGCGCGGCCACCGTGCCGGCGAGGGCCCCGTCGCGGAAGAGCCGGTATTCGGTTACCCCGACGTTATCGGTGGCGGCGGTCCAGCTGATCGAGACCGTCGACTCGGTCTTCGAGTCGAGAGTCGGCGTTCCTGGAGCGGTTGGCTCGATCGTGTCGAGCGTCGTTACCGAGAGGGGCGGCTCGCTCAGCAGCGACTCGTTTCCGGCGGCATCCACGGCCGAGACCTGGAAATCGTACGACGTCGCGGGCGTCAGGCCGACGGCGGTGTGGTTGGTGCTCGACTCGCTGCCGACCAGTTCGCCATCCCGGTAGATGTTGTAATGGGAGACGCCGACGTTATCGGTTGAGGCATCCCAAACCAGATCGACCGTTGTGCCGGTTTGACTCGGCGAAGTGAGATTTTGCGGCTGGCTCGGCGGCTCGGTGTCCGGCGCCGCCACGGTCGTAAAGGAGAAGACGCTGGAATAGACTCCTGCGCCGTAGGCGTTGTGGCCGCGCACGTGCCAGTAGTAAACGGTCTCGTAGTCCAATGTGCCTGGCGGCAGCGTGATCGTGGTCGAAACCGTTGTGTCAGAAAAGACGACGACGGCAAACCCCGCATCCGTCGCCACCTCGACGTCGAAGCTGTCGGCCGTGCCGGCCCATTCCAGGATCGCTTCCAGCGGCACGTCAGTGGCCGCGTCAGCCGGAGAGGTGAGGACCGGTGGGTCCGGCGGCGCGCTGGCGGCCGCGGTCGTGAAGCTCCAAACGGCGGAGAAGTCACTCGTCCCGTTGGCGTTCGAGGCATTGACGCGCCAGAAGTAGGTCGTCGAATAATCCAACGCGCCCACGGCCGCCGTGTACTCTGTCGTCGAGACGACGGCTTCATCGACAATGTTGGCGAACTCCGTATCGGTTGCGACCTGGACCGTGAAGTTGTCGCCGTCACCGGTCCAGGAGAGGGTCGGCGTGAGGCTGAGGTCCAGAGCCCCGTCGGCCGGTGACACCAGGACCGGCGGGTCGGGCGGTGTACCGCTGCCGCTATCGAACTCGTACGCCCCTATGTCGGGGGCCGCACCCGAGTACGCGCCCGCCGGCAGGTCCAGGACCGTCTCTGTTTGCCAGATGTAGAACGCCGTGCCGGCATCGATCGCCGGGCTGCCGGCCTGAAGCTCGAAATTCGCGGTGAGCAGGGGATCTTCAAAGACGCTGCTGGCGCTATCGACGTTCGACCCGCTGTTACCGATGCCGTTGTTGAAGAACAGGTTGAAGGCTAGGTCGGAGTTGCCGTCGACATTCTTGACCGCGATCACCGGGTGACCGACGAAGATGTTGTTGAGAACGACCGTGTTGTCACCGCCGGTGATGCCGTGACTGTTGCTGGCGAAAGTGTTGTTGAAGATGTTGATGCGCTCGGGAATGCTGGCGGCGCGAAAGTCCTCGCTCGTCACCGATCCATCCATCATGCCGATGCCGACGTCGACGTTGTCGTAGATGTAGTTGTAGGTGATCTCGAAGAAACGATCCGTTAGCACATCGTAGGAGATGAGCTGGATCCCATCTTCTCCGTTACCGTGGATCGCGTTCCGCGTGATGATGAT
>CP070823.1:233396-238035 GCA_020344375.1 Gemmatimonadota bacterium
GATACTGGAAGAGCCGTACCTCGACCTCAAGAGGCGCACGAGCCTTCTTTTCCTGGGCATCACCCTGGGTGGCGCGTTCCTGGTGATGGGTCTGTCGTACGTCATCTCCAGAAGGCTGTCAGTCCCGATCAGACAACTTGTCTATGCCTCACGAGAAGTCGCCGGTGGTAATCTCGATACCCAGGTAGCGGTCAGATCGAACGATGAACTGGCCGAGCTGGCGAGCGCTTTCAACCACATGGCATCTGCGTTGCGACAGATGAGGGGCGATCTCGAAGAATGGGGTAATACGCTTGAACAGAAAGTCAAACAGCGGACTGAGGAGCTCGTTGCAATGCAAACGCGAGTTGCCCAGTCTGAGAGGTTGGCCTCACTGGGAATGCTGTCCGCGGGTGTGGCGCACGAGATCAATAATCCGCTGGGTGGGATTCTGGCGCTTACGGCGCTCACCCTGGAAGACCTACAGCAAGATGATCCTAGCCGTGCGAACTTAGAAGAGGTGGTTGCCCAGTGCGAGCGTTGCCGTGAGATCGTAAAGGGCTTGCTCGAGTTCTCTCGTCAATCAGAGACTGGCGCCGAACAGGTTGACGTCAGTGCGACGGTCGAGGAGACGCTGCGTCTGCTTCAGAAGCAGGCATTCTTCTTCAATGTCAAGTTGGTCAAGGACTTCGCGCCCGGGCTACCCGCGGTGGTGGGTGACAAGTCACAACTCGAGCAGGTGTTCATGAACATCATCGTGAATGCCGTGCAGGCGATGGAGGAGAAAGGCACTCTCACGGTTGTTACGCGCTTTACTGAAGATGAGTTCGTGGAGGTCTCCATCTCCGATACAGGATGCGGAATACCGGCGGACCGGGTCGATCACATCTTTGACCCGTTCTATAGCACGAAGATGGGCGGTGAAGGTACCGGCCTGGGGCTCTCCATCGCCTATGGCATCGTCACGAGGCATCAAGGGAGCATCTCCGTAGAGAGCGAGGTGGGCAAGGGGAGTACCTTCATTATCCGTCTGCCTGCCATGCCTCAGTTTACCAGCGTTGCGCAGGCATGAAGCCGAAGCTGGTTGAGTGCTAGACGCACGCGCACCACCTCTCACTCGTTCGTTCATCGAGCTCCGCCGCAAGACTACGACTGGGCTGCGCACAGCCCCTTCGGGCGTGATGTCCTCGTCAAGCGATCAACGTAACCCTTTGTCATACTGTCAGTTGCGCCGGCCGCCGCAACCCGAGCGGGGCTCGGCCGAGCGCTACAGGAACTGTGCTAGTCGGTGTGGCCGTTTCCGCGGCGCACGGCCAGCCGCTAGATTGCCACACTCATCACGGAGGATACGTCATGAGCGAGCGCTTCTTGGCCGAGCCGCTACTGAGGTGCTTCGTTCTGGCCGTGCTGGTCGGGATGCCAGCGGGCTGCAGAGAGTCTGGTCCTGGCGACATCGTGCCAGGGGTCTCCTGGACGCTGGCTTCGGAGCGGGCTCGCGTTCTCTCCGACGTCCGCTACGAGATGCGGCTCAGCGTACCTGACTCCCTTGGGCAGCGCATCGCCGGACGTGCGACGATCCGCTTGCGACTGAACGACGTTGGTCGGCCGCTGGTGCTGGATTTCGAGCAACCGCGCGAGAGCGTCATCGCGGTGCAGGTCCGTGGTGGCGATGTGGCGTACGAGTTCGTGAACGGCCACATCGTACTGCCGGCCTCGGCTCTTGAGATTGGCGAGAACGTTATCGAGATCGAGTTCCTGGCAGGAGACGCCTCGCTCAATCGCAACCGCGAGTTCCTGTACAGCCTATTCGTTCCTGATCGCGCCCGTTTCGCCTTCCCGTGCTTCGACCAGCCGGACCTGAAGGCCCGCTACCGTCTCACGCTGGACGTACCCGCATCCTGGCGGGCGGTCGCCAACGGTGCGGTCCTGTCGCATGAAACGATTGGGGATCGCGCTGTATTCCGCTTCGCCGAGAGCGAGCCGATCAGCAGCTATCTGTTCGCCTTCGCCGCCGGCGAGTTCCGGATGCTGGAAGCGGAGCGCGGCGGCCGGGCCATGCGCATGTATCACCGCGAGACCGACAGCGCGACTGTCGCCCGCAACACGGCCGCGATCTTTGACCTGCACGCAGGGGCGCTCGACTGGCTCGAGGCCTACACGAGCATCGACTACCCGTTCGGCAAGTTCGATTTCGTCCTCATCCCCTCCTTCCAGTACGGGGGGATGGAGCATCCCGGAACGATCTTCTACAGAGCCTCCCGGCTGCTGCTGGACGAGTCGGCCACCCAGAACGAAGAGCTAGGTCGAGCCAGCCTGATCGCACATGAGACTTCGCACATGTGGTTCGGTGACCTGGTGACGATGGAGTGGTTCAACGATGTGTGGACCAAGGAGGTCTTCGCCAACTTCATGGCGGCGAAGATCGTGAATCCCGCCTTTCCGGACATCGATCATGAGCTGCGTTTCCTGCTCACTCACTACCCGGCGGCGTACGAGGTTGACCGTACGGCGGGGGCGAATCCGATCCGTCAGGAGCTGGACAACCTGAATGAGGCAGGTACCCTCTACGGCGCGATCATCTATCAGAAAGCGCCGATCGTGATGAGGCAGCTGGAAGAGCTGACGGGGAAGGAGAAGCTCCGCGAGGGTCTGCGTGAGTACCTGCGCACATTTGAGTTCGGCAACGCCACCTGGCCGGATCTCATCGAGATACTTGACGGACTGACGGAGGAGGATTTGGCCAGCTGGAGCCGTGTCTGGGTCGACGAGCCCGGGCGTCCGACGGTCACCACACACCTCTCGTTGGACGAACGCGGGACAGTCTCATCTCTGACGCTGGAGCAGTCAGATCCAGTGGGCGCGGATCGGATTTGGAGTCAGAGGTTGGACGTATGGCTCGGCTACCCGGACACGCAGCAGACGTTCACGGTACACCTGAAAGATCTGCGGCTCGAGGTGGCGGGCGCGGCCGGGAGTGCCGCCCCAAGCTTCGTGTTGCCTGATGGGCGCGGGGTCGGTTATGCGCTGTTCGCACTCGACCCGGCTAGCGTGGATTACCTGCTGCAGCACACGCCAGCACTGCCAACGGCGCTGACCCGCGGCATCGCATGGCTGTCGCTCTGGGATGCGATGCTGGAGGCGCGTGTGCCCCCAGCACGGATCGCGGAATTGGCGACGCAGAGCCTCACGAGAGAGACCGACGAGCTGCTGATACAGCGCATCCTGGCCTACATCCGCAGCACCTACTGGCGGTTCCTGCCGGAGGCAGAGCGGCTGGGGCGGGCTCCAGAGCTGGAATCGCTGCTCTGGAGGCTGATGGAGGAGGCGCCTACACCCAGCTTGAAGGCGTCGTACTTCAACGCCTATCGCTCAATCGCACTGACGGCAGGTGCAGTGCAACAGCTGGAGCGAGTTTGGCGCAAAGAGCTGGAGATCGAGGGACTGCCACTCTCGGAGCGCGACTACACCCGACTGGCGCTCGATCTTGCCCTCCGCGAGGTTGCGGGTTGGGAGGGGATACTCGACGGACAGGAAGGACGCATCGACAATCCGGACCGCAGAGAGCGATTTGCCTTCGTTCGGCCTGCCTTGTCCGCCGATCCGGCTGTGCGAGATCACTTCTTCGAGAGCTTGAAGCAACCGGAGAACCGCGAGCACGAGCCCTGGGTGCTCGAGGCGCTGGGGTATCTGCATCATCCGCTCCGTGTGGCGCGCTCGGAGAGATACATCCTCCCCAGCCTCGAGCTTCTCGAGGAGATCCAGGCGACCGGTGACATCTTCTTCCCCAAGAACTGGCTGGACGCGACGCTGGACGGCCACAGCTCAGAAAGCGCTGCGGCGATCGTGCGCGACTTCTTGGATCAGCACCCACGCTATCCGGCGCGCTTGAGAGGCAAGATCCTGCAGTCCGCCGACGGACTGTTCCGGGCGGCAGCGATCCGGGGCACTTCCCACTAGGGACTGTGCAGGCTGGGGCCGGCTAGGGATCCTGCCGCTCCACGAGCTCCGTCGCGAGGTTGACGCCTGAGTGCAGCGCGCGATGTACCGGACAGCGGTGGGCGATCTCGAGCAGGCGCTGGCGTTGCTTGGCATCGAGCGGCCCAACCAGCTCCAGGGTCTGGCTGATCTCGTCTAGCTTCGGGACGCCGTGTTCAGAGGCGGGCGCCTCTTGCGCCGGGAGGCTCCGATGCCTCAGACGGACCCTGATCTCCTCGAGAGGCCACTCCTTGCGATCCGCGTACATCCTCAAGGTTATCGTCGTACAGGCACCGAGCGCGGCCATCAACAAGCCGAAGGGCGTCGGGCCCATATCCGTTCCGCCTGCGCTCTGCGGCTCGTCGGCGATCAGTCTGTGGCTCCCGGCCAGGATCCGGGTGTGATAGCGAGAGCGCCCGGTCCGCACGATCACCGCGTCGCGGGGCGCTTCCTCAGCGCGGGCGCTGTCACGCGACGTAGCAAGGTAACGCGCTCCCCAGGCCGCGATGATGGCGCCGACGTACTCCGAATCCTCCGTTCGTGACAGCAGGTGATCAGCTTCCGGCAAGGAGACCAAGGACTTCGGATGACTCGCCGTCTCATAGATCCGAGTCGCGTTCTCGGGCCCTACGATCTTGTCGTCAGGCGAGTGGAAGATGAGGACCGCGCGGCCGAGCCCGCGGAT
>CP070823.1:238135-242768 GCA_020344375.1 Gemmatimonadota bacterium
GCGGATCAGCCAAGCTCAGATTCAATCGGTGTGAGGGTGGATTACACCCTTGTCACCGAAGGGTACTTCTCCACCATCGGCACACCCATCCTTCAAGGCAGAGCTATCGTCCGAACCGATGACAGAACGTCCGCCCCGGTGGCGGTCATTACCAGGTCATTCGCAGACCGTCTTTGGCCGGGCGAGGACGCTCTGGGTCGGCAGTTCTCGCAGGCCGGTGCCGAGAACCGCGCCCACGCCTGGACCGTCGTCGGGGTAGTAGGAAAAGTGGCATCGAGTGCCGCGACGGAAGACCTGCCTCAGATGTTCGTACCGCTAAGGCAGTCGAGAAGTCCTCATCTCATCATTCTGGTTCGGTCAGATACCGGTACCGAACCAGCCGCACTGGCTGGGCCGGTTCGTGAGGCTATTCGGTCGGTGGACCCCCGCCTTCCCATTCCAAGGGTGGTTCCCGCCCAGTCTTATGTGGCCCGTGCCACCCAGGAGCAGCGGACCAGCGGAACAATCACCGGGGGTCTTGGCTTGCTGATCCTCCTCCTCTCCGCCATGGGCGTCCACGGGGTCGTGGCCCTTGCGGTGACCAGTCGCACCCGTGAGATCGGCCTCCGAATCGCCCTGGGAGCCACCCGTGCGGGGGTCATCCGTGGCGTCCTTGGGGACGCACTTCGCATGGCTGGGCCCGGGTTGCTGGCAGGGGGCCTCTTGGCAGCCGGAACGGCCGCGGCACTGCGCTCCACGCTCCTGGGGCTGAGCCCCGTCGATCCCATCTCCTTCCTTTCCGCCGGCGTGTTGCTGCTCTTCGTGGTTGTCACTTCTAGCCTGGCCCCGGCGCTGAGAGCATCGGGAATCCAGCCGATGGAGGCCCTGAGAAAAGACTGAATGAGCGCAATCTGACAGCTCGCCCCTCACGTTTCTCTCGAGCCGCTTCGTAGACGCTCGCGTTCCCTGCACGGCCGCCGAGATTCCCTGCAACGTTGTTGGATCTGCACCTGGCCGCGGTGAGATTGACTTCGAGGGCACCGGGGCTCGTATCCGTGTGCACGATTCCGGCGAAAACCGCCCTGGCAAGGAGATGGCGCGATGAATAGGGGGTGCGGAAGAAAGGTCTCTAGCGTGTGCATCGTGCTGCTCTGTACTGGAGCATGCACGACGTCACCAGACCTTTCCGAGATCGAGAGCCACAGACGTGCAATTGACGTGCTGGATGCCGGGATCGACGCGTTGGGAGGTCTCGAGGCGATCCGCTCCTTGGACTCGCTCACGGTGGCCTTCCGAACTCGGGTGTTGCATGTCGACCAGGGTCCGCGTCCCGACGTCCCCGTTGTGGTCCAGCAGCTGCACTATCGCATGACGGTGGACATCCCGGGACGACGCATTCTCATCGGGGCGTTCGCCTCGGACACGTCGCCACAACCCGTGTTTACCACCGAGGTCAGCGAAGAGCGCGTTTTCCATCGCCTGGCCGGTACGGGCAGCGGACAGACACTACATAGGTCTGCCGCCGCGCCCTTCCTCCACAGCTTCCCCATGGCCCTGACCTACACGTTGCAGGCGTGGGATGCATGGGCGTCCCTGTACTGGTTGGGGCAACGGCACGAGGACGGCAAGTCCTACGATGTGATCGTCTTCGCCGACAAGTTCGGTACCCAACGGACCCTCTACTTCGATACCGAGACCGCGCGTCTCGAGAGGTCGGCGCTGGTGACCACCCAGGAACCCTTCGGGGATGTGGTCTCGGAGGCGATCTATGGCGATTTCCGACCGCTGAATGGGGTCCTGATCCCGTGGCAGACGAGCGAGAAGGTCCGGGGGATTCTCGCGAGCGAGTTTGAAGCGTTGACAGTCTCGGTCGGGCGGAGCGTCTTAGACTCTACATCGTCGGCATCTCGAGTTCCTCGAGACGATCCGGGTCCCGCTCGCGCTTCGCGTACTGCACGCTCTCTAGTTGCCGAGCCCCTCGGCGACGGAGTCTTCCGTATCCCCGACGTCCTGCCGGGCTATCACGTGATGTTCGTGGAGCAGGATGACAGGATCATCCTCATCGAGGCCGTTGGGGGCTTGGATCTCTCGCCTTCTGTCTTGGAGACGATCGCCTCGATCGTCCCGGGGAAGCCGGTGACCCACGTTGTGTTGACTCACCACCATGACGACCACAGCAACGGTCTCTGGAGCTACCTGCAGGCCGGAATGGCAGTCCTCACGACACCTGGGCTTGTGGCGTTCGTCAGGGATGTCGCGTCGACCCCGCGCCGGACAGAGCGCGGCCTAGTTTCCCAAGGGCTCCCCACGATCGAAACGGTGCAAGAGAAGCGAGTATTCGGGCGCGGGAGAAATCGGATCGAGCTGTACGATGTGGGGCCGAACCCCCACGCAGAGGAGATCCTGATGGCCTACCTTCCCGAGCACCGGCTGCTCTTCCTATCTGATGTGTACGGCCACCGCGACGGCGTGGATATGCCCCCGGTCTTGCTGTCGCTTGCGGCGGTATTGGAGCGCTTGGCCCTCGACGTGAGCACGGTCGTGACCGCTCACACGGAACCGGGTACCATTGCAGAACTCGAGTCGGCGATCGCTACCGCGAGGGCACGAGCCGCTCAGCGAAGGCGTTGACGGCAGCCATGGTCAGAAGACTCAGCGTGCCAGGCGTCCTGCTCGCCGTGGGAGCCGGCGCGGGACTGCTGCCCTCGGTTCTTCACTTTCTCGTGACATCGCATGCGGGCGTGTCGTCCGTGCTGCTGGGTAACATCGCCGCGGTCAGTCTCGTCGCCGCCGGTGTAGTGATCCACCGCCACCGATTGCCGCTCAAAGTCGCCATGTCGACGCCATGGCTCGCTTGCGGAGCGTTGCTGGGCTCCGCTCTCATCGGTCCCCTGCGGATCGGGCCGTATGTCTTGATCGCCGCCGTGTCGTTCGGGCTCGTCGGTGTTACGCACGGCGTTGCGGGAGTACGGGGCGCGCTCACCCGTACCGGTCGCGTCCTGGCCGCAGCGGTCGTGAACTTCGCGTGCCTGTGGCCGTTTACGCTCGGGCTGCACCGGCCCAGTGCACCTGCGCAGTACCAGTCGTTGGACCTGCGTGTGCACACCCTGCTGGCCGACATCCCGCTGCACGACGTGTGGGTCGCTGACCTGCCAGGCGGCGGGCCCGGCAGGACCCTCGTGGATGTGCACGAGGCGATGGCCGGCGGGGTCACCGGGGACGAGACGGTCGCCTTGGCCGCAGCCGTTACCGCGTACATGCTCGCCGCCCGCGTGCTGGGGTTGGCAAGTGAGGAGTGCTTTGACACTTTGTCCCCGGCGCGTCGACGACTCACGGAGGCCGACCGCGCACGGTCGATCTACCAGCTGGGAGAGCGTGGGTTCGTCTACTACTTCGAGCGCGAAGCCCTGCTCGAGATACAGACGTGTACTGCCCGAGCTTATTATGCGTTCGCCCTCGCGCCGCAGGCGTCCGGATACACGCTATATTGGGGGGTCTACGCGGATAGCACTAGCTGGTTCACACCCTACTATATGAACCTCATCGACCCTGTACGACGACTCGTCGTCTTCCCTTCTTTCCTCCAGCGTATCGAAAAGCGCTGGCGCGCCAACTGGCGAGCTGACCACGAGCCCTCCGACGCCTCGGCTTCGGCCGGCGCCGGCTCGGTGGCTGACACTGCGAGAGAGCGGTCATGGTAGCAGCATGGAAGACGCTGCCACCTCGAGTACGGCAGGCACTTCAGCTGGTGCTTGTTGCTACGGCCCTCGGCGTCGCCGTGACAGCTTGGCTGTACATCATGTACAGCGTGGAGGGAGCGCGGCGCCCGATCCTCCCCACGCTCTTCTTTGTTCTTCCGTTCTGGTACCTCTGGGCTTTGTACGCGCCGCTCGTGATCTGGCTGTCGAAGAGCTATCCCATCGAGCGCGGCCGCGTGATCGCTCGCTCGGCAATGCATTGTGGGATTGCCGTCGTGATGTCCTTCGTCCACACTGGGACCCGCTTCGCACTCCAGCCCGCCCTTCGCGAACGCCCTCCTTCGGACCCCCACTCGCAATGGGATGTCCTGTTGTCGCTGGCAACGCTGGAACTCCCGGTCCACCTGTTCATCTATTCGGCCATCCTTGGGGGAACGATCCTCCTCCAGTACTATCGGCGCCTGCAGGAACAAAAACTCACCGCGACGCGACTCAGCGCGCAGCTGGCCGATGCCAGGATGCAGGCGCTGCGGATGCAGCTCAATCCGCATTTCTTTTTCAACGCGTTGAACAGCATCGCAATGTTGGTCCGCAATGCCGAGCGAGAAGCGGCTGTGGATACGCTCGAGGCACTGAGCGACCTGTTGCGGTACGTGCTGGATGACTCAAGCCATCAGGAAGTGCCGCTGAGACGCGAGCTCGAGTTCGTCAAGCGCTATCTGGCAATGGAGAAGATCCGCTTTCAGAACCGACTCGAGGTGCAGACCGAAGTCGAACCTGACGCCCTCGACGCCCTGGTCCCCAATCTCATCCTACAGCCGATAGTCGAGAATGCGATCAGACACGGCGTCGAGAACCGGGCGAGCCCGACGACGGTCACTGTCGGGGCCAGCACGGACGGACAGGCGTTGCGGTTGTGGATCTCCGACGATGGCCCCGGTTTCCGCGGCACGGCG
>CP070823.1:242868-247357 GCA_020344375.1 Gemmatimonadota bacterium
GCACCGTTGCCTGGTAGTACCCTCCCACAAATCCGCTGAATCTTATAGCCCGGCTATCACGCCGTCAATTTGACAGTTGCACCCCCTCAGTCGACCAGTGTCAGATCCAGCTCCCGGGCCTCACGGCCCACCGAAACCACCTGCACGTTGACCCGGTCCCCGAGGCGAATCCGCCGTCGACGAGCCTCCCCCACCAGCGCGTGCTCGTCCTCCAAGTAGCGGTAGTAGTCGTCCTCTAGCTGGCTCACGTGCACGAGTCCCTCCGCCAGCACGTTGTCCAGCAGAACGAAAAGACCATAGGATGTCACCCCGCTGACCGTCCCGGCGAACACATCGCCCAGGTGGCGCTCCAGGAATTCCAGCTTCTTAACCTCCACCGATTCGCGCTCGGCCTCCATCGCTCGGCGCTCGCGCAGCGAGGCATGGGCGGCCACCGTTTCCAAGCGCTCGCTCAGGTCTTCGGGAACCGGGCGCTGCTCCAGCAATGCCGCACGAACGATTCGGTGGACTACCAGATCGGGATAGCGCCGGATCGGTGATGTGAAATGACTGTAGGCACGGGTACCCAAGCCAAAGTGGCTACCGCGCGCAGCGCTGTAGCGAGCCTGTTTCATGCTACGCAGGACCAGCGTGGACACTATGGCTTCCTCGGGCTGCCCCTCCACCGTAGCCAGCAGCCTCTGGAGCGGCCGCGACGAGCGATAGGCGTTCTTCGCCAGCTCGAGGCCAAGGCCAGTGAGGAACTCGCGCAGCTGCTCGAATCGGTCCGGGTCCGGGTTCTCATGAACCCGATAGATGAAAGGAACGCCCTGTCGCGTGGCTAGACGCGCGACCGCCTCGTTGACCAGTATCATGAACTCTTCGATCAGTTGGTGCGTGTCCAGCCGCAGCACCTGTTGCACTTGGGTCGGCTCACCGGAGGCGTTGACGATCACACGCGCTTCCGGCAGATCGAAATCGAGTCCGCCACGCGCTTGACGACGCTTGCGCAGTTCCCTGGCCAGATCTCGCAGGTCCCTTAGTGCCTGTTGCAAGTCCCGTTCCGCAGGTCGCCTGCCATCGATGACGTCCTGCGCTTCCTCGTAGGTAAGTGAGTAGCGGCTGCGAATCACCCCGGCAACGAGGTCAAGCGACCGCAGCGCGCCGGTCGCGTCCAGCTCCAGAATAGCCGACAAGGTCAACCGGTCCTGGCCGGGCCTTAACGAGCAAAGATCACCCGAGAGCACCTCGGGCAGCATCGGCAGCACACGGTCCACAAGATAGACGCTGGTGCCCCGCTGAAACGCCTCCAGGTCGGTGGCTGATCCGCCTTGCACGAAATAGGAGACGTCGGCGATATGAACGCCCACCCGCCAGCGCCCGCGCTCGAGCTGCTCGATCGAGATAGCATCGTCGTGATCCTTGGCGTCGATTGGGTCGATCGTCAGAGTCAGTAGATCGCGAAAGTCGCGCCGCCCCGGCAGGACCGCCTCGAGCGAGGTCCGTCGGGCCAACTCCTCGGCTTCCGTGATCACCTCGGGTGGAAACTCCGTCGGAAGCTCGTGGGCGTGGACAATGGCCAGGACGTCTACTCCGGGCTCCTCCGGACGACCCAAGACCTCCACCACCTCGCCCACAGGGTCGTGATGGTCGCTTCCCCAATCCACGATACGGGCCACAACCAGTTCCCCGTCCCGCGCACCGGCCTCGGCGCCCCCGGGTAGGAACACGTCCCGGTGCAAGGTTTCCTCGCTCGGGATCAGGAACCCGTAGCGGCCAGATCGATGAAACACGCCTACAACCTGACTGCGCCCGCGTTCCAGGACTCTGACCACCGTCCCCTCACGGTTCCGACCACGCCGCTGGTGCTCGATTCTCGCAACCACACGGTCGCCGTCGTACGCGTTCCCCAATCGCGAGGCCGGGACGAAGACGTCCCCGTCCCCCGCGTCCGGAATGACGAAGCCGTGACGAGCGCGCGTGACCTGGAGGCGCCCGACGACCAGGTTGATGCGCGAGGGCACCGCGTAACGCCTGCGGCGCTTCTGACCCCTCTTCAGGGGAAAGCGTGGAAACTTCGGCACTTTCTGGACAGTCTAGGCCCGCTGAGATTCCAGATGTTCCGTGCGTTACCGAAGTCTACGTCAAAGTCAGGGCAAAGTCAGGGGGGCCTCTCAGCCCCGTTGTGCCGGTCATAGCCGAGAGGCTGGACGGGCCGATACGTCAATGCTTGCGCTGCAAGCAGTTCACACCTACGGACTCGAGAACACGGCTTACCGCTGTCCCGTCTGCGGTCACGCCACAACACCGATCCCAGCAGAGATGCAAGCTGCGGTTAAGTCCGCCTTCTCATGGGAAACCTCCTGAGAAACGATCCCCAGCCGGATCCTTCGTCAGGTTCACCGGGATCGAGCCGCTCGACGCTCTATGCATTCACCTCGCGCCCTGCTCCCGCGGCAGGTTCACCACCTCGGTACCGAACCCTTGTCGATCATCGCCGCCTAGGCACTCCAATCAGGCAACAAAAAGGCCTTCCCGAGGAAGGCTTTGTAGGGCACACGTCGGCTCAACCGAGCCCTCAGAACATCACACCGAAGCTGACCTGCACCGCCTCCTCACCTGTCGCCGTACTGATGTCATTGAAACCACGGCTCAGATCGAGGTAGAACCAGTCGTAGGTAAGGCCGAGCCCCAGGGACGGTCCGCCCAGGCCGGCGTCTAGAAAGGCGTATCCGGCCCGCACGAAGAACCGCTCCACCAAGCCGAACTCCGACCCGACCATCAGATCTGGCGCCCCCAGGTCACGCCACTGATCTTCGAGATCCAGCGCAATCGCCAATGCGAACGTCGAGTCGCTCGTGAACGAGGACAGCACCTCGGACGCGAGCCCGATGCGAACCCGCGTGGGTAGCAGATCGTGTTCGTCGGCGCCCCGAAGTGCGAATCCCAGGTGGCGGATTGAGCCCCCTAAAGACACCGGCAGGCCAGCCACGCGATCGTAGATCAGGCCCAGATCCAACGCGTGCGTCGTTCGGGTGAACGACGGCTGCTCGGCACACACACCGTCGCAACGGAAGACCAGTTGGATGAGCTTGTAGTTGACGCCCGCCTCCAGTGGGCCAATGACGCGGGTGGCATAGCTCACGAGGAATTCTTGATTGCGGAAGTTGATCGTGCCCTGCTGGGAGCCGTCGATGTCCGTGCTGGCGAGCTCTCCGTAGTCGACCAGGTAATAGGTAATCCCTAAAGTGCCAAACGACTTCGTGGGCCAGAGAAGCGCTAGCACCTGGCTCTTCGTATCGAACACCCCCTCACTGTGGTTGACCAGCAGGCGCCGCTTGTCCAGGTCCGCCACTCCCGCCGGGTTCCACAGCACCAGCTCGCCGTCGCCCCGCAGCCCCGTTACGGCCCCGCCCATGCCAACCGAGCGCGCTCCGACGGGCAACAGCAGAAACTCAGCGCCCTCCGAGTCCGTGCCGGACCGCATCGGCCCGCCACCCGGAGTGATGGACCCCTGCGCCCCGGCGACCACGGGAGCGCCGAGCAAGCCCAACAGGGCCGTCAGGACAGTACGACTAGAAAGCCTCAGCCTCATCGATCAACATAACTGGGATGCCGTCCTCGATATTGTACCGCAGTCGGCACGCGTGGCACAAGAGGGCCGCCTCCTCGGGCCGGTACTCGAGCTCGCCACGGCACTTCGGGCAAACTAGAACCTCCAACAGCGCCTTATCCAGCATACCGGTCCTCCTCCTATCTCTTATCTACAGTCTAACGGCGTCGCTGTCCACCGTGAGCGTTGGGGAGCAGCCCGAATCCGAGCTGACTCAGCGGTCCCGTTTGCGAAGCGAACTTGGCATCATTTTCAAGGGCACCTCCTCGCGAAAATAAGTCCAGCCACGTTTCCCGGACGAACTCTTCCGCAAAGAAGCGAACCGCCTGCGTGGCGCTCTCCTCGGGCGGTCCAATCCCGCGCCTGTGAGTGCGCAACCGGCAAGCACAACGTAACCGCAGCGGTACGGTTCGCTATGGGCCGAGTATCCGTTCGCTTCAGAGGTTGGCCAAACTCGTAACTTGTTGTCCCCAGGCGAGATAGCAAGGAGGTCGACCCGATAGAAATCCGCGGAAAAAAAGACGACGCGCTCCAGAGGAGCGCGTCGTCATCTTTAGCGGCCGGCGGCGACCTACTCTCCCACGGGCTCGCGCCCGCAGTACCATCGGCGCTGAGGGGCTTAACTACCGAGTTCGGGATGGGATCGGGTGTTTCCCCCTCGCTATGGCCACCGGACATTCTTGGTGAAGCCAAAGCTCGAGTTGGGTGAGCGGCGTGGGAGTTACCCACGCGTAAGCCGATGCCGTGTTTGCGGGTGTCTTTTAGAAGGGTTTTGAGCCGCACGGTCGATTAGTACGGCTCGGCTCAACGGATCGCTCCGCTTACACCTGCCGCCTATCTACCCAGTCGTCTCCTGGGGACCTTCAGAGAGCTTAACACTCTGGGAGACCTCGTCTA
>CP070823.1:247457-251937 GCA_020344375.1 Gemmatimonadota bacterium
GGTCGGGCGCGAGAGACCCGGCGTCGGGGACGCTTGGCTGTTCCCTGCCCCTCTCAAACCGCAGTTCCACGTAGATACCGGGCGGGCCTGCCGCTGGCTGAGAAAGGGGGAAGAACTCGCCGGGATACGCCATCAGCGCAACGGACGGTCGCACATGTTCCGCCGGATATGGGCAGCCGCTAGGAAGGATCTGAGTCTAGCCGACGTGGCTGCGGCTGGCGGCTGGAAGAATCCGACTCGCTGCAACTCTGCTATCAGCATCCCGACCCCGCAAAGCTCTCCGAGGTCGTGCTGGCGGGCCGCAGGTTTCGCCTCGAGCAATAGTCTGAACTGACCCAGAAACTGACCGGGTCTTCAAAGGGGGCCAGGAGACTCTTCAGCTAAGTGACTACAAGGTTGGAAGTTAGGAAATGACCGGGGTGGGGCTCGGGTTGAAGGCGCCCAGGCAGGGCGCCTTCATACTGAGCGCCCTAGTAGCCCTCCCAACTGTCGTCTGTCCCTTGTTACCGTCCAGGTGCTTCGTGCTAACCGACCGCAGGCAACGAAACGATACGGTCGGAGGAGAGGGACCGCTCGCAGACGACGTTACCACGGTCAGACTGAACGGTCATGCCGGTCAGTCGATAGACCGACGGCCGCCACTTGTAGCGAGGGAGCCGTCGTTCACGTTCCGTGAGAGGAGGCTACCCGGGCACTTCCTCTTCAGCCCGTCGCCACGCCCACTCCAGCCATTCCGCCATCACATTGGGATCGAAACTGAGGGGATCATCCGGCTCTACTTCACGACCTCCTCAGCCCAACTCCAGGTGCTTCCAATATAGCCGCTGCCTTGCACGTGTCAGCTGTGATGATGGACGGCCTACGGAACTGGAAACCCGCGATCCCGCATCAGTGCATCGATCTCTGCGTCCCGTCCGCGGAACGCCCGGTAGGCGTTCGCCGGATCCACCGCGTTCCTCGGGGCGAAAAGATTGTCGACCAGCTTCTTCGCCAGCTCCCGGTCGTAGAAGCCGCCCGGCGCTTCGGCGAACGCTTCCGCCGCGTCGGCCGTCAGGACATCGGCCCATATATAGCTGTAGTAGCCCGCCGCGTAGCCCTCGCTCGAGAAGATGTGCGCGAAGTGCGGGCTGCGGTGCCGCATCGGGATCTGCTCCGGCATTCCGAGTCTTTCGAGTGCCTCGCGCTCGAACGCGTCCGGGTCCAATCCCGTCGGATCCATCGTGTGGTACATCATGTCCATGAGCGCCGAAGCCAGGTATTCAGTCGTTTCAAAGCCCTGATTGAACGTGGCCGCGTTGCGGATCTTAGCGACCAGTTCGTCGGGGATAGGCTCGCCTGTCTCGACGTGCACGAGATAGTTGTCGATCACTCTGTCCGTCAGGAGCCAGCGCTCCAGCAACTGCGACTGGAACTCGGTGTAGTCCCGCACGCCGCTGTTCAGCGTCGGATAGGCGACGTTGGACGACAGGTAGTGCAGCGCATGGCCGAACTCGTGGAAAAGGGTCTCCGCATCGCTCCACGAGACGAGAACCGGCTCGCCCGGCGCACCTTTGATGAAGTTGGAGTTGTTAGAGCCAAGCGGCGTCTTCAGGCCGTCCAAGGTCTCATGGCTGCGATACGCGGACGCCCAAGCACCGGACCGCTTGCCCGTGCGCGCGAACGGATCGAGATACCAGACCCCGACATGCTCGCCGGATTCTTTATCGGTGATCTCCCAGACTTTCACGTCCGGATGGAAGACTGGAACCGAGCCCTCCGGAACCGGCGTGAATTCGAAATTGAATACCTCGCCGGCGACGTACAGCATCGCATCGATCAGGTTATCGAGCTGCAGGTACTGCTTCACCTCGTCAGAGTCGAGATCGTACTTCGCCTTGCGGACTTTCTCGGCGTAGTAGCGATAGTCCCAGGGCGCAATCGTGATCCCGGCGCCCTCGGCATCGGCAATCGCCTGCATGTCGGCGACCTCCTCATCGACGCGGGCGATCGCCGCCAGCCACACCGCTTCCAGCAGAGCGAAGGCCCGCTCGGGCGTCTTGGCCATCCGGTTCTCCAGTCGCCAGGCGGCGTAGTTCTCGTAGCCGAGCAGCTGCACGCGCTCGTGGCGTAACTGCAGGATCTCCGGGATCAGCGCGTTATTGTCGTTCTCGTCGTCGTTGTCACCGCGGTTGTAATACGTCCTCCAGACCTGCTCGCGCAGGTCGCGCTCATCCGAGAACGTCAGGAAGGGGTCCATCGAGGAGCGCGTGTTCGTAACGGCGTACTCGCCTTCACGGCCACGCTCCGCGGCCGCCGCGGCGGCCGCCCGAACGAAGGACTCAGGCAGACCGCCCAGCTGGTCCTCACTCAAGTAAGTGACATAACCCTCTTCATCCGCCAGGATGTTGTTGCCGTATTGAGTATGGAGTTCCGCGAGGCGCTGGTTGATCTCCGCGTAGCGTTCCTTCGCTTCACCTGCGAGCGTCGCGCCGTTGCGCGCGAATCGGTCGTAGACCAGCTGCAGCAGACGTCGTTGATCGGGACGCAGGGTTCTTGCCTCGTCGCTCTCGTAGACCGTCCTGATGCGATCGAAGAGCGCCTGGTTCTGGATGATCTTGGAATTGTGCGCGGACAGTTTGGGCGCCATCTCCATCTGGATCTCGCGGAACTCCGGACTCGACATATTGGAGCTCCAGATACCGCGATAGGTCAACACGCGGTCCAGCGTCTGGCCGGTGCGCTCCAGGGCGACGATCGTGTTCTCGAAGGTCGGCGGCTCGGGGTTCGCGGCGATCGCCTCGATCTCCTCGAGGTTCTCAGCCATAGCTGCTTCCAATGCAGGCTTCAGATAGGCGAGATCCATTCTGTCGAAGGCGGGAACGCCCCCGTACGGCCCCGTCCACTCCGCGAGGAGCACGTTCATTTCGTGATCCGTAGTTGCCGCTTGCTCCCCGCACGCCGTCACCAAAGTGAGTGCGACGGCGCATACGGTTGTCCCGACGAACGTTCGCATTGTCCTTTCTCCCGTTTGAGGCGTATGCCAAATTCTAGCGGCGGTCTGATGTGGGTGCAATCGCCACGCCATGCCCGGCGCGATACCATCTACACTCCTCAGCCCCACCCCTACTGCAGCCAGGGAGGAGACTTATGAGGACCAGAAGTGTTCTCGCGCTGCTGTTCGTCTGCACACTCGATGCCCAGGTTGTCCCGGCCACAGCCCAACAGCCTCAACGGCCGCCGCAGGCGTCGGCCAGGGCGAGCACAGCCGGCACGGAGGCGGACCTGTTGCCGGACGAGCCCGTCGTCACGCAGCGAAGCGCTCGGATCAACGGCCAGAACGTCAACTATACCGCTGAAGCCGGCCGGCTGCCGATCCGTGATGACGGGAAGGTCGCGGCGAAGATCTTCTACATCGCCTACACCCGGGACGGGACCCAGGACAAGAGCAACCGACCGTTGATCTTCTCCTTCAACGGTGGTCCCGGCACCGCCTCGGTCTGGATGCACATGGGGTACGCGGGGCCGCGACGGCAAGGAACTGATCGCTCGCGCGATCCATGACGCATCGCCTTTCGCTGCGGAGCCTTTCGTCGCGGTGGACTGCACAGCACTGCCCTCGACGCTTCTCGAGTCGGAACTGTTCGGACACGTGCGCGGCGCGTTCACCGGTGCGACCTCCGATCGCCGGGGCCGGTTCGCGCTGGCGGGCCGCGGGACGGTCTTTCTGGATGAGATCGGCGAGGACGAGGACGTGCGGAAGGCGCTAGCTACAGTTTTAGCTACAGTGGCGTCTGATGAGCAGGGGGCAGAGTCGTAAGTCGTTGTGCGGTAAGTGGCAGGGGCGAGACTCGAACTCGCAACCCACGGATTATGATTCCGCTGCTCTGCCGATTGAGCTACCCTGCCAGATCTTTCAGGGAAGACTAACCTATTCCCCCTCCCCGGCCCCGTCAATTGTCGAGGTGTCGCGCGGCGCGGGCTCCCGGAACCGATAGAGGATCTCGCCCTCGCGGATCATCCCGTAGCGCTCGCGGGCCACGCGCTCGATGGCTTCGGGGTCGTGCTCCAGCATCTGCGCTACGGCCTCCAGCGAGTCGATCTCGGCCTCGGTGCTGGCCAGCTCCGCGGCCCGTTCCTGCTCCAGTGCCTCCATCTTGCGGATCTCGAAGACCGTGTAGTCGCCGCCGAAGATAGCGAAGTAGATAGCCAGGAACAGCATGGCCACGATAGCAACGTCCAGGAAGCGCGACCCGGACTTGTTCGCCCGCGCCGCACGGCGCCTGCGCTTCCCTGCGCGCCGAGCCTTCGTCCCACGTCCCTTCGCCCCACGAGTCTTTGCCCGACCACCCCGCTTCTTCCTCGCCACACTACCCTCCCTTTACCTCATCCACCCTTTCACGAGTAGCTGCCTCGAGCCGTACTCGGCCCGCTCGCCCAGCTCTTCTTCGATGCGCAGCAACCGATTGTACTTCGCGGTCCGCTCGGAGCGCGAGAGGCTGCC
>CP070823.1:252037-256465 GCA_020344375.1 Gemmatimonadota bacterium
AGATCGGTAAGTACGAGTTCACCTTCGCGCGTCGGCCGGTCACCGCCGAAGAGATCGTGCGTGCGTACGAGATCACGCCGGTCCGCAGCGCTGTGCCCGACGCCGTCACGGTGGGATACCCCCGCCCCGGCGGCCGCCGCTTCCTCTCCTGGCTGGTCTTTCTGGTCTGCGCCGGCCTGGCCGCGCTGCTGCTACTCACCTAGGAGCCAAGCCCTAGTCGCGCCTCGGTTCGCCGGTGATCTCTTCCACCGCCGCTCGCGTGCTATCGGCAGCGGCCTCGGCACCGGCACGCAGGTTCTCACCCGCCCGCCGGCCGCGCTCGATCATCTCCTCGCCGGATTGCTTCAGCTCCTCCAGCTCAGCCCGCGTCTGCTCGTACGCCTGGCGTAGCTGGCCCGCCTCGCGGTCCCGCGCGTAGTAGCCGACCGCCACGCCAGCCACGAAGATCAGCAGCCGCGGTAGCAGCCAGATCAGAAACCTTCTTCTGCGTTTCTCCGCCATCGTTCTTCCTCCACGTTCCTCTCAGTCGGCTGGCCCTCCACCGGCCAGCTCGATCTCGTCGATCTCGACCTTCTCCTCGTGCCAGACTCGCTCCCAGCCCGCCTCCTCGCCTTCCACCAGTCGGGCATCCACGTCCTCCTTGAGCTCGCGCCAGACCTGCTCGCTCAGCAAGCCACGCCGCAACGACTCGTCCAGCGCCGCGCGCTCGGCAGCGAACAGCCGCGCGCTCACTCGCCCCAGCTGCCGCTGACGCACGGCACCGTGGTCCTCGGTCATGCTGGCCAAAGCCGTCGTTTTCTCGCTGCGCAACGTCTCGAAATAACGGTGCAGCTTGCCATACAGCTTATCGGAGACCTCGCCGCGCCGATGCAGCGCCTCCAGTTCGCTGAGGGCGGCGCGCGCAGCGATCAGCCGGCCCTGCGCCCGCTCGAACTCCTCCTGCTCCGCCGGACGACGCGCCAGGCCGAGGCGCCATAACAGCGGCTTGATCGTCAGCCCCTGCACGACCAGCGACAGGACCACCGCACCCAACGTGATCGCCCTGAGTCGATCGACCTGCGGCACCCCGGCTGGCAAGCCGAGGGCAAGCGCCACCGGGATACTCCCACGCAGGCCGCCCCAGTTGACTACGTGGGACCAGCCAGCCGCCAGCGGCCGCCGGGCCAACACCCGGTACGCTCCCAGCGTACCGTAGACGACCAGCCCGCGTGTAACGAGCATGGCCACGAACACGAGCCCGATCGCGCCGGCGAAACTGAGCAGGCCGCCGCGCTCGACGGTCAGCCCGATGAGCAGGAACAGCAGGCCGTTGATCAGGAACGCGGCCACCTCCCAAAAGTGCGCGAGGCTCAGCCGCGTGCTCGGGCTCATCGAGAAGATGCGACCGTAGTTGCCGATGATCAGACCAGCGACCACGACCGCGATGACTCCCGACACCTCGAGACGCTCGGCAGTCAGGTACGAGCCAAAGGCCAGGACGAGTGAGAGCCCGACCTCGATCAGGTGGTCATCGATGAGCGAGTACAAGCGGTGCGTGAGATAGCCCAGAACTCCACCTACCAGGGCACCGCCAGCCGCGACCTTCACGAACTCGATGGCGCCCTGGGTGACCGTGACCGGTTCCCCCGACAGCGACTCGAGCACGATCAGGAAGAGCACGACCGCGACGCCATCGTTGAAGACCGACTCGCCCTCGACCATCGTCTGCAGCCCTCGCGGCACGCCGTGCTCCTTGAACAGGGCCAGCACCGACACGGGATCGGTGGGACTCAGCATGACGCCGAGCAGCGTGGCGAGGGGAACGGGCAGACGAAGCAGGAGGTGGAAGGCGGCGGCGAGCAGGGCCACCGACACGAGCGTGCCCACCAAGGCGAGCAGGCCGACGGGGGTCGCGTACCGCTTCAGCAGCTCCAGGTCCATGTTGACGGACCCCTCGAAAAGCAGCGGCGGCAGGAAGACCAGCAGCCACAGCTCGGGGGCCACGGGAAACGCCGGCACCTCGGGCAAGAGGCCCACGCCGACGCCGGCGAGCACGAGGGCGATCGTGTAGGGCAGGTGCACGTAGTACTTCACCACGATCGCAACTGCGAGGGCGACCACCAGCAGCTCGACCAGCAGAACCGTCTCCGACATCGCCCTGCTAACCTATCTCAGAGAACATCCCCGCGCCATCACTTGCCAAGCCCAAGGCGCTGACAGTAGCATCGCTGGCGCATGGACAACGACCTAGCTATCCAGCTCGACAACATCTGCAAGACGTACGGCACAAAGGTCGCCGTCGAGGGTCTGGATATGCGGCTGCCGCGAGCGACCATCTGCGGGCTGCTCGGGCCGAACGGAGCGGGCAAGACGACCACGATCCGCATCATCCTCGACATAATCGGTGCCGATCGTGGTCGTGTCGAGGTGCTCGGTGGGCCGCTGACTCCTGAGACGCGCGACCGCGTCGGCTACCTCCCTGAGGAACGTGGGCTCTACACGAAGATGAAGGTGCTGGAGCTTCTGGTCTTCCTTGGGGAGCTCAAAGGAACAGCGCGGCGCGTGGCCAGCGGGCGTGCCAGGGACTGGCTTGAACGGCTGGAGCTGGCCGACTGGGCTGACAAGAAGGTCGATGAGCTATCGCGCGGCATGCAGCAGAAGGTGCAGTTCATCAGCACAGTGCTGCACGAGCCCGAGTTGCTCATCCTCGACGAGCCCTTCGCGGGACTCGATCCCCTCAACGTGGATACGCTGAAGGAGATCGTGCTGGAGCAGAAGCGTCGTGGCGCGACCGTCCTCTTCTCGACCCATAACATGGACCAGGCGGAACGCCTGTGCGAGCGGGTCGTGATGATCAAGGACGCGCGCAAGGTGCTCGATGGAACGCTGGCCGAGGTCAGGCGACAGGCTTGGCTAGAAGGTCAGCGGCAGGTCCTGCTAGCCATCGAAGGGGAGGACGGTTTCCTCGAGGATCGATCGCTGGTGCGGGCCGTGGAGGATCGGGGCACCCACAAGGCGGTCTCGCTCCAGGACGGCGTCGAGCCGCAGCGCCTTCTCGAGGCTGCGATGCGCTCAGGCAGCGTGGTGCACCGCTTCGAGGTGAGTGAGCCGTCGCTTCACGAGATCTTCGTCACGCGAGCTCGGGCCCGTGAATAAGCTCCTCGCCGTTATCCGACGCGAGTACCTCGCCAGGGTCCGAAGCAAGTGGTTCATCATCACCACGCTACTGGCACCCGTCTTCCTGGTCGCGGCCATGACGATCCCGATTCTGCTCGCTGTCCGCCAGGCCGAGCGCAGGGTCGCGATCAGCGTCGTGGACGAAACGGGTGAGGTCACCCCCGAGCTGTTGAAAACCGACGCGTTCAAGGAAGGACGCCTCCGCTTCAGGCCGGCTCCGCGCGGTGACACCGAAGACGTCCAGCGGGCACTCCGCCAGCAGATCCTCGACGAAGGGCTCGCCGGCTATCTCTACATACCCGCAGACGTCTTGGAGGGCGGCCGCGTCGAGTACTGGGGACGCGACATCGGTCAGACGCTCGTGCGAGCGACCTTGAGACCGGCGGTCACCTCCGCCGTCAGGCAGCTCCAGGCCAGGGCGCTCGGGCTCGACCCGGCCACAGCCGCGAGGCTCGCGCAGCCTGTGGCTGTGGAAGCCTACCGCGTGACGGAGGAGGGCGTGGCACGTGAGGAGGGGCAGACCGTTATCACCGCGCACATCCTGGGTCTCGTGATCTACATGGCGGTACTGCTCTACGGGGCGATGATGCTGAGAGCGGCCGTTGCCGAGAAGACGAGCAAGATGGTCGAGATCATCCTCTCAAGCATACGACCGTGGCAACTCATGCTCGGCAAGACGCTGGGTGTCGGTGCCGTCGGCCTGACTCAGATCGCGGTGTGGCTCGGCATCCTCGGCATGTTCCTGGTCTATGCGGGCAGCGCTCAGGCTTTCGCTGATGCCGAGTTCCTCAAGAACCTCCCGGTGGGGTTCGACACGCTGTTGCTGTTCATGGGCCTCTTTCTCACCGGCTACTTCCTCTATTCCGGCATGTACGCATCGGTCGGGGCGATCGCCAGCACCGAGCAAGAGGCCTCCCAGCTGCAGATCCCCGTGACCCTGCTGGTGGTCGTGCCGCTCTTCGTGATCCCGGTCGTGCTCGAGGCGCCACGCAGTGACGCCAGCCTGGTACTGTCTTGGATCCCGTTCTTCACGCCGATTCTCTTCATCGTGCGTTACGTGCTGGGCGCTGTCGCGATATGGGAAGTCCCACTGGTGTTCACGCTGCAGATCGTGACGATCCTGTTCGTCGCCTGGGTCGGCGGACGCATATATCGGGTAGGGCTGCTGATGACCGGTAAGCGGCCGACGCTACCCGAGCTGGTCCGCTGGATTCGTCACGGCTGACCGGCGAGGCTTGGACTAGAGGCATGGCGAGCCCGAACGCATCGGAG
>CP070823.1:256565-260977 GCA_020344375.1 Gemmatimonadota bacterium
CCCGGGCTCTACGCCATGATCGCTCGGGCTCACATGCAGCAGTACGGGACGACCGAAGAAGACATGGCCTGGGTGTCGGTCAAGAACCACCGTCACGGCGCCAAGAACGACAAAGCCCAGTTCCGCCGTGAGGTGACAGTGGAAGAGGTGATGTCCTCGTCCGTGGTCGCGGAGCCGCTCCGACTCCTCCACTGCTCGCCAGTCAGCGATGGGGCGGCGGCGGTCTTACTCTGCCCGCTCGATCACGCGAAGAAGTACACAGACCGCCCGGTCAAGATCGTCGGGAGCGGCCTGGCCACCGACTCCCTCGCCCTCGCCCACCGCCAGGATCCGGCCTTCCTCGATGCCGTACAGAAGTCGGCGGAACGCGCGTACGAGATGGCACGTCTGGGTCCCCAGGATATCCAGCTGGCCGAAGTGCACGACTGCTTCTCCATCGCCGAGGTCTGCTGTATCGAGGCGCTCGGCTTCGTTGAGAAGGGCAAGGGCGGCCCCGCGGCACGTGAAGGCCTCACAGCCGTCGGCGGCCGTATCCCGGTGAACACCAGTGGCGGCCTCAAGTCGAAGGGTCACCCCGTGGGCGCCACCGGGATCGCCCAGGCCATCGAGATCTTCCATCAGCTCCGAGGAGAGGGCGGCGAGTGCCAGGTCGAGAACGCCCGCATCGGCCTCGCCCAGAACATGGGTGGATCGGGGGCCAGCTCCGTGGTCCACATCTTCCAGGGGGTGTGATCATGCCGAGTCCTAGGTACTGGAGAGAGATTCCCAGCCGCTACCGCCTGGAGGCGGGCCGCTGCAAGGGCTGCGGGGTGGTCGTCTTCCCGGCCCGACACATCTGCCCGTCGTGCCGGGGCGAGGATGTGGAGAAGGTGAGGCTGTCGCGAAAGGGGAAAGTGATCACATCCACCGTGATCCACGTCCCACCCGGCGAGTTCCTCATGGAAGCGCCCTATGCCATCGCCTTGGTGCAGACGCCGGAAGGAGCCCGCCTGATGACGCAGGTCGTGGACTGCGATCCCTCCTCGGTGCTGCCGGGGATGGAGGTGAACCTCGAGTTCCGCCTCATCCGCAAGGAGGGCCAGGGCGGCATCCTCTGCTATGGCCACAAGGCGGTGCCGACCCCCTAGCACGTCGGTCCGAATCCGGGAGTCGTCCGATGCGTAGAGTACAGGTCTGGGCCGAGCTCAGCGACGAGCATTACCACGCCTACGAGTGCGAAGCGAAGCGACAGGGCGTGGGCGTGGAGGAACTGGTCCAGCAGACGGTCAACTGCCTGCTCCGGGAGCTGGAGCGGGAGGAGGAGGAAGGCTGCGGCCCCGACCACATCCTCAGCGTGTCGTGAGTGCGCCCTCTCGCCACCGCGCTGCCCTCGGCGACCCGGATTCTCAACCACCGAGCAAGGGTCACAAATGCGCACGAGAGCCAGGGTGCACCCGGTCCGTCGAGGCAAGCTGAGCGTCCGGGAGCCGCGAACTCACAACGGCTCGAACCGCCAGCTCGGCACCCCGCGGCCCGGCGTCCAGGGCGCGCCCGCCGTCTCCAGAGCTCCGCTGAGCTCCTTCATCTCCACTTCAACCAGGACCCGTAACGCCTCGAGCACCTCCTCGAACGCGCGGCCCGCGATCTCGTAGCTCCGCCGATGCGTGTTTGTGGGCGCCGAGCTGCTCCAGAAGCCGCCGACGACACGATCGACCCGGTCGCTGATCGAGGGCGGCGCGTACTCCTGCCGGCCCGTCACCGTCTCATCTCCGATTAGCTGCACCTGGATTTGGACAAGACGCCCCTTCAGCTCGACGATCCGCTGGAACAGGGTGGGATCAGCGGCCGGCGCATCCATCAGCGCTCGCCTGATGTACTCAAGCTGCTCGGCCGTCTCCCGAACGACCTGGTTCGCGCCCAGCACGGCTCGCTGCAGTCGGCCGGCCTTCTGTTGGAAGACCAGCAGCGCCTCCTTGTCAGCCGCGGCCAGCGTCGCCAGCCCCAGCGGCTTCGCCTCGAAGCGCTGCGGCTCACCCATGGGCGTGAGCACGCCGTCCACTAACCTGGCGAGAGTCACCGTGTAAGTGCCGGGGACCGCCATGGGTCCCGACCGGTCCCCGTCCAGGCGCGCCGGAGTCAAGGCCGGGTAGCGGAGGTCCCAGGCGACCCGATGGAATCCCGCGCGGCTCGGGCCTGTGATCCGGCGCACCACGTTCCCACCCTCGTCGGTCACCGTGAGGATGATGGCAGGCTCGTCCTCCCGGTCCTCGGCCCGCAGCTCCTCCCAGCTCGGGTAGTAGACGGGCTTCCCTTCCCCGCGCAGCCGACGCTCGCGTTCCTGCCGCCGCTCGCGCCGGCTCTGCAGCTCGTCGCGCAGGTAGTAGGTGAAGACGGCCCCGAACGGCGGGTTGGGCGCCGTGTACAGGGCGTGCCCCTGCACGCCTTTGCTGCGCCAGCCCATGGGCTGCGCCTGGATGTACATCCAGGCGTCCTTCACCGGGAACAGGTGCGCCTCCTGCGCCAGCAGCTCCACGCCGATGTCGCGCAGCGGCGAGTAGTCGTCGAGGATGAAGAAGCCGCGACCGAAGGAGGCGGCCACCAGATCATTCTCCCGGCGCTGGATCTCCAGGTCGCGGATCGCGATCGTCGGCATCTCACCGGTGAGCTCGATCCAGTGCTGGCCGCCGTCGAGCGTGAAGAACAGGCCGAACTCCGTACCGGCGAACAGCAAGTTCGCGTTCACGTGGTCTTCGACGATCGACCAGACGATGTAGCGGTCGGGAATGTTACCGGTCAGCGACCGCCAGCTCCGGCCACGATCTGTGCTTTTCAGGATGTAGGGCGTGAAGTCGCCGCCGTTCTTGTGGTTGTTGAAGACGGCGTACACGGTGTTGGCGTGATGACGAGAGGCCAGGACATCGGCCACGTAAGTCAACTCGGGCACGCCCGGGAACCGCTCGATCTGCCGCCAGGTGGCACCACCGTCCTCGCTGATCTGGATCAGGCCATCATCGGTGCCCACGTAGATGAGCCCTTCCTCCAACGGCGATTCGTCCAGCGCGACGATCGTCCCGAATGGCGAAGTGAACACGTTCTTCCACACCGCGTCCACGCTCCACACCGTCCCCATCACCTCCATCCGGTTGCGATCGAGCTGGCGGCTGAGGTCCCTGCTTACTGGCACCCACGTGTCGCCACGGTCGTCGCTACGGAACAGCCGGTTCGCCGCGAAGTAGAGTCGCGTGCCCGAATGCGGGCTGATGATGAGCGGCGAGTCCCAGTGCCATCTCAGCGCCGGCTCGCCCGGCTCTGGCTGCGGCTGGATGTCGATCCGCTCGCCGCTTCGCCGGTCGTAGCGCACGAGACCGGCGTACTGGTACTGCGAGTAAAGGATATCGGGGTTCTCCGGATCGACCCGCGTCTGGAAGCCGTCGCCGCCCAACGTGATGAACCAGTCGCCGTTACGGATCCCGTGCACGGTGGTGGTCCGCGACGGGCCACCCAGCGTCGAGTTGTCCTGGGTCCCGCCGTAGAGGTTGTAGAACGGGAAGTCGTTGTCGAGTCCTACTCGGTAGAACTGGGTCACCGGAAGGTTCGCGACGAACCTCCAGGTCTCCCCGCGGTCCCACGACTCGTAGATGCCGCCGTCGCTCCCCACCATCAGGTACTCCGGGTCGTCCGGGTCGAAGACGAACGCATGGTTGTCCACGTGCTTGAACTCCGAGCCCAGGACCTGGAAGGTGCGGCCGCCATCCTCGCTGTAGTGGATCATCACGTCCATGGCGTAGACGCGATCGAACTTGTGCGGATCGGCGTAAATCTCGCCGTAGTACTGCGGATCGACGACGATGTAGTCACTCATCTTCTCCCAGCGCTCACCACGATCGGCCGAGCGGAAGAAGCCACTCTCGTCACCCTGTGCAGCGATCAGCGCGTAGACCACGTCGGGGTGCTGAGGTGAGACCGCCAGCGCGATCCGGCCCATGTCCACGGTGGGCAGCCCCAGCGTCAGCTTCCTCCAGGTCGTGCCGGCGTCGGTCGTCTTATAGATCGCCGACTCGGGGCCGCCAGCCACCAGGATCCCCACGTGCCTGCGCCGCTGATAGGACGCCGCGTAGATGACGTCCGCGTCCCGGGGATCGAACACGATGTCGGTGACTCCAGTGTTCTCGCTGATCTGGAGGACCCGCCGCCAGGTCGCGCCCCCATCCGTCGTCTTATAGAGTCCCCGGTCACCGCCCGGCCCCCAGAGCGGCCCCTGCGCGGCGACGTAGACCACGTCCGAGTCACGCGGATCGATGAGGATCTTGCCGACGTGCTCGGACCGCTGGAGACCTACGTTCGTCCAGGTCCGGCCGCCGTCCA
Organism: Gemmatimonadota bacterium; assembly: GCA_020344375.1. GTDB lineage: Bacteria > Gemmatimonadota > Gemmatimonadetes > Palauibacterales > KS3-K002. Next base: position 260,910 of record CP070823.1, read on the forward strand.
GGCTCTTGTAGACGCCGTCGCCGTAGCCGACGCTCCGCTGGCTGGCGTTCTCGCCGGTGCCCAACCAC
>CP070823.1:261077-265487 GCA_020344375.1 Gemmatimonadota bacterium
CTGCTCTTTGATTTCATCTTCATGATCGTCGGCGTGGTCTCCTTGTTCACCGGTGGAATCGTCATCGCCAACATTCTACTGGCCAGCGTCGTCGAACGGGTGAGAGAGATCGGCACTCGCATGGCTCTTGGCGCCAGCGGCTTCGACATCTTCATGCATTTCCTCGTCCAGTCCCTGGCGATCACCATGCTGGGTGGGCTCGCGGGCGTCCTCATCGGCACCGGTCTGACTTCGACCGTCGAGAAGGTCATGAAGTTCCCTGCCTACGTGACGCCCGGCATCTTCCTGCTGGGACTGGCGACAGCCGGGTTCGTCGGGCTCGCTGCGGGCATCTACCCAGCGTGGAAGGCGGCTCGAATGGACCCCGTGGAGGCTCTGCGCTATGGCTAGGCTCTTCCGCTTTAGCAAGGCGCAGCTCTACGAGGCCTACGAACTGCTCCTCGACGGCTGTCGTTCGATCTTCGCGCACAAGCTGCGCTCGCTGCTCACGCTTACCGGCATCGTGTTCGGCGTGGCCTCGCTGGTGACCATGTTCTCGATCGTCACCGGGATCAAGATGATGATCCTGGACGACTACGAACAGTGGGGCCTCAAAGACACGTTCGGATTCGACGCGAGCAGCGTAGACAGCAGAGCGGCCGCCGATCGCGCTTCCAAGGGACTGCGCTCGCCTGACACGGACACGCTTCTGACGCTCGCTTCAGTCGTGGAAGGCACTGAGCTGCTGTTCGGCGAGTTCATCGGCCAAGCGCGTCTGGAGCCCCGCCGCTACCCGGTGGTCGGCACGGGACGAGAGGGTCTCGAAATGCGACGCTTGGCGGTCGTCGCTGGCCGCTCGCTGACTCATCTGGACCTAGCGGAACGGGCACCGATCGCCGTGCTCGGAACACGGGCCGCTGAGGAGCTGTTCGGCAACGCCAACCCTCTCGGCCGCCAGTTCGTACTCGGGGGCGAACGCTTCCGTACCGTGGGCGTCGTGAAGGCGCCGAGACTCACTTTGATACCGGCCAACTTCGACTTCCTGGAGCGGCGGGTCTACATCCCGGTGAGTACGTACCAGGTGCGTTTCACCGGAACGAAGGCCGTCCAGACCATCATGCTGCGCGCACCGTCCTACGAGGCGGTGGGCCCGACCCTCAGAGATGCAGAGTCGAAGCTGCTGCAGCTGCATCGCCGTGTCCGTGACTTCGAGATCGAGAACAACGCGGCCGAGTACGGGGAGGACATGGAGATGATCAACGGGCTGCTCCTGGGGTGGAACATCGTGCTCGGCGCGATCGCGGTGATATCCCTGCTCATCGGTGGGATCGGCCTGTTCAGCATCCTCCAAGTCTCCGTGCGCGAACGAGTACGCGAGATCGGTATCCGGAAGTCGGTGGGCGCTGACGACGCCGATATCCGGCGCGAGTTCTTGGCGGAGTCGCTGACACTGGCCGCTCTGGGCGGCGTGCTCGGCATCCTCTTCGGTTCGGGCCTGTGCACAGGAGCCGAGTTCATCGCCGCCGCTTTCGCGCGTGACTGGTACATACCCATATCGCCGTTGGGCTCGATGATCGGTTTCGCCTTCTCGATTGCCGTCGGCATCGGTTTCGGGATCTATCCGGCACGGCGCGCCGCAGACCTGGATCCAGTAGCCGCGATCTCACAGTAGCGTACCCTTACTGACAGCCTCTCACGGTTGTCAGCCCGCCACCGCACGGGCATCGCTTGCCAGTTGCTGACTTCACGTACATCCTATGGCGTGCCCAGTAACGAGGTGAGGTAGATGAAGATCGCGGTGGTGTTTGACTGGCCGGTTCCCGGCCTCGAGCACGCTGACTTCAAGGAGCAGGTCGAGGCCAGAGTCCCGGAAGCCGAGTACGAGGTCGCCGAGGCCCTCATGCACAACGGCCATGAGGTGTTCCTCATCGGCTTCCACGACAACCTCCGCCGCTTGCTTGACCGTCTCGAGTCCTTCGAGCCGGATCTCGTCTTCAACGCCACCGAGTCGTTCATGGGCAAGGCCAGATACGACTACGGGATCACTGCCCTTCTGGAGATGAAGGGATACCGTTACACCGGCTCACCGCCCGAGGCGCAGCTGTTGGCTCGTGACAAGGCTGCCAGCAAGAAGATCCTCACCTATCACTCCGTCAGGGTGCCCGTCTTCCGGCTCTACGAACTCGGCGAGGAGGTGGAGCCACCAGAGGAGATTGGATTTCCCTTGATCGTCAAGCCGACCCATGAAGATGCCTCGGTCGGCATCTCTCAATCATCGGTCGTCAAGGATGCGGAGAGCCTTCGAGACCGCGTTTCCTTCATTCACAGAAAGCTCAAACAGCCGGCAATCGCCGAGCAGTTCATAGACGGTCGCGAGTTGTATGTCGGAATCATCGGCAACCATCGCCTCCAGGTGCTGCCGATTATCGAGATCGCCTTCGACAAGATGCCGAGCCCGGAAATGAAGATCGCGACCTACAGCGCGAAGTGGGATCTCGAGTACCGCCAGCGATGGGGGATCAGGAACATATTCGCGCGCCGGATCGGTGAACGCGCTCTCGAGGAGATCCACCGCGTCGCGCAGGTTGCATATAGCGCCCTCGGGCTCCGTGACTACGGCCGCATCGACATCCGTCTGACCCGCGAGCAGGAGGTCTATCTACTCGAAGCGAATCCGAACCCTTACATCGCTTTCGGTGAGGATATGGCCAACGCAGCCGAACGAGCCGGCCTCGACTACTACGCGTTCATCGAGCGCGTAGTCGAGGAGGCGGTCACCCGCTATGAGACGGCACAGGCGCAAGCGTAAACCGGAGCCGGCGCCGCCCGCCCACAGGCGCTGCACGCGTTGCGGCCGCTCACTGCACCGATTCTGGTATTTCTGTCCCGATTGCGGCAAACGTCTCGTCTGGGGTGATACACGCAGGGTGACACGCACCGAGTGCTACTACTGCGGATGGATCGTCTCTGACAGCTACTCCTACTGCCCCTGGTGCGGCAGCGACATCAGCGACGAAGCGTCCAGCGAGACACCGCTGAGGCGGCCGCGCGGCTTCCTTTACCACGGGCGCTGCAAGCGCGGTTGCGGCGGCGGCGTGCAGTACCCGATGCAGTACTGCCCCTGGTGTGGCCGCGAGCAGCGCTGGCCGTACCACCACTACTTCGAGGGTGTGTGCCCCCACTGCGACCGGGGCGTCGACGACCTGATGGACCACTGTATCTGGTGTGGGAACGATGCCACCGGCCAGGACCTGCTGCGGCCGGCGCTGCGGCGGGTACGGCGATTACTCAGCAAGGTGCGTGTTCCCGATTGGGGCTACCGTATCCTGGTGCGACCAGGCGTCTCGGGCGTTGATCCTGAATACCCGAAGGTTGTAGAGATTGACCGACGACATGTCGATCGCCGTGACGAGATCTCCTGGCCTAGGTTGGTCGGGCTGATCATGCACGAGCTCGGCCACAGCTTCCTGTTTCACCACTGGCGCTTTGCGCGCTCCGCCCGATTCCGCAAGGCATTCGGCGATGTGAGCAAAGCCTATCGCGGCGTGGAAGAGACCTGGGTCTCGTTCCGCAAGCGCAATATGTCGCAGACTCCCGTGAACCACGTGACGGCTTACGCTTCGAAGCACCCGCTGGAGGACTTCGCCGAGACCTTCCGCTTCTACGTGATTCGGCGTGGCCGCCTTAAGGATCTCCTCGCGGAGATCGGACGCAAGGGCAAGGGCGTCGTCGTCTATGAGAAGTTCCTCACACTCCATGCCTACCTTCAGGAGTTGCGGCAGAAAGCCAGGGAAAGAGAGTAGCAAGCGTTGAAGACCATGGGCCCGAACAGAACGATCCACTGGCATACGTTCGATACGCCGATGGGGCCCTTGTTCGTGGCGGCCAGCGAGCGCGGCTTATGCCGGCTGAGCTGGCACGTGCGCGGGCCGGGAGCCTTCCAGCGAGAGCTCAGAGATCGCTTCCCCGGCCGCCAATTGATTCATGACCCAGACCGCCTGGCACAGATCGAGCGCGAGGTCCTAGGCTACCTTGAGGGGCGCCGCCAATTCTTCAACGTACGCCTCGACCTCTCGACCCTCACCGACTTCCAGCGGCGGGTGCTGGAAGCGACACGACGCGTCCGCTTCGGCGAAACCTCCACCTACTCGGAGCTGGCGCGCCGCATCCGTCGCCCGCGGGCCGCGCGAGCCGTCGGGAACGCGCTACGTGCCAACCCGCTGCCTCTCGTCATCCCCTGTCACCGTGTCATCAGGGCCGACGGCTCGATCGGCGGCTTCAGCGGACTCACGGCCGTCGACGAGAAGCGGTGGTTGCTCCAACACGAAGCGCGACGCCGGACTCGGCCCTCACGGCAGCGGAAATCGGCGCCCTGAATCGCGCCGCTAACGCATCCTGCCACAGATGCACTCGGGGTCGCCGCCCACTGGG
>CP070823.1:265587-269821 GCA_020344375.1 Gemmatimonadota bacterium
CCACCCTCGAGGACGGCCTCTTCGTGCACGGCCGTGATGGTCCCGTCCCGCCTGGCGCCGATCTTCATCTTGATGAACTGTTTATGGCGCCCGCGGCCGTGGCGGACCATCTCCTCCCGAGTGTAGCGCATCTTCACAGGCTTACCCGTCTTGCGGGAGAGCAGAGCCGCACAGATGTCCAGGGGGTTCACTTCGGCCTTCCCCCCGAATCCGCCACCGCAGTGCGTCATCACCACACGCACGTTGCCTTCGGGAATCTCCAGCAGGCGGGCCAACTGGTGCTGGACGTAGTGGACGACTTGGGTGGAGGTCCACACGGTCAGTCGCTCGCCGGACTCCCAGCGCGCCACCGCGCAGTGCGGCTCCATGGCGTGCTGGTAGGTGCGGTTCCCCGTGAACGTGTGCTCGCGCACCACGTCGGCCTCGGCAAAGCCCCGCTCGACGTCACCGAAGTGCCATTCCACGCGGGTGTTGATGTTGTTCTTGAACCTCGGGTGGTCGTGGAGTTGCGGCGCGCCCTCCTGCATGGCCTCGAAGGGATCGAAGACGGCAGGGAGGATCTCGTACTCCACGTCGATCAGCTCGAGAGCGTTCAGGCAGGTCTGCTCATCGACGGCGGCGACCGCCGCGATCTCGTCCCCGACGTAGCGCACCCGGTCCTTCGCCAACACCTGCTCGTCGTAGCGCGCGGGACTCACGCCGTAGAAGGTCTCGGGGACATCCGCGGCCGTGAGCACCGCCTTGACCCCCTCCAGCGCCTCCGCCCGCGACGTGTCGACGTGCAGGACGCGGGCGTGAGCGTGGGGACTGGTGAGGATCTTCCCGTAGAGCATCCCCGGCAGACGGATATCGTCGGTGAACATCGCCCGACCGGAGACCAGATCGCGGGCATCGATGCGGGGCACGCGTCGCCCCACGACGACATGCTCGCCCGCCGCGGGCACGGCCGGCGGATTCTCCCAGCCGGTCACGGCGTCGAGGATCTTCTGGTAGCCCGTGCAGCGGCAGAGGTTGCCGGCCAGGGCCCGGGCCGCCTCGGCCCGGGTCGGACGCGGATTCCGCTCGATCAGAGCCTTGGCGCTCATGATCGCGCCCGGTGTGCAGAAGCCGCACTGGATCGCGCCATGCGCGATGAAGGCGCGTTGGATGGGGTGGTCCACGAGACCCTCGATCGTCTCGACGCTCCTACCCTCCACCTCGAGGGCGAGCACCAGGCAAGCGTTGACGGGCTGGCCATCCAGAAGGACCGTGCACGCACCGCAGTCCCCGGTCCCGCAGCCCTCCTTCGTGCCTGTCAGCCCCAGCTCGTTTCGCAGCACTGCGAGCAGCGTGGCCTCCGGCCGTACCGCCAGTTGAGTGAGGTCGCCGTTCACGCGGAAGCTCACCAGCCGCTTCATCGGGCCCTCTCCTCGGCGGCACGGAGCGCCCGCGCGCACATCGCCTCGACCAGCTCGCGCCTGTGCTCCGCCGAACCTCGCACGTCCGAGATCGGCGCCGCCGCCTCCCGCGCGGCGCGGGCCGCCTCGCCGATTGCCGCCTCGTCGAGCGGGCCGCCGACCAGCCGCCCCTCGGCGGCCGGCACCCGCACCGGCGTGGGCGCAACGGCCCCGAGGGCGATCCGCGCAGCGCGGCACAGCCCGTCCTCCAACCGGAGGAAGGCCGCCACACCGGCTACGGTGATGAAGACTGCCGCGCGGAGGCCGAAGGCCCGGTAAGCTGCACCCTCGCCGGAGCCCCGGGCGGGCACCACGACCTCGACCAGGATCTGCCCCGGCTCCAACACGGTCCTGCGGTGGTCGCGGAAGAGCGCCTCCAGCGGGAGCTCTCGGCGCTCCTTCGGTCCCGCCACGACGGCCCGGGCGCCCAGCACCACGAGCAGCGGGGCCAGGTCGCCGCACGATGCCGCCGAGCACAGGTTGCCGCCGACCGTGGCGCGATGCCTCACCTGCGGGGTGCCGAACCCTTCGACGGTATCGAGCAGCTCCGGCCGAGCGGAGCCCACGGCACCCGAAGCTTCCAGCCGAGCGGGAGTCACCAGGGCTCCGATCCTCAGCTCGCCGTCCTCCAGCACGATCTGCTGGAGCTCCTTCAGGTCGGCCAGCGAAACGAGGTGTTGCGGATCTCTCGCGCCGCGCCGCAGGTCAACGAGGATATCCGTGCCTCCGGCCAGCGGGAGCGCCTGCGGTCCCAGCCTGGAGAGGAGCTCGCACGCTTCGGAGAGCGAGGCGGGCCGATGGTATTCGAACGAAGAATCCACGATGTCTGCGCCTGAGCGAATGCAGTCAGAGTACTGCTAGGACAACCCCTATGCTTGCGAAGTGCTGAGCGCGCGGCAAGAGCCGATCTAAAGTTATTGCGCGGCCAGCCATTTGCACTATGATCTGTCTATGTCCATCGATGGCCCCGTCCTGAGCAGAGAAGCCGACAACCTGAAGCGCTCCGTGATGCGCGAGCTGCTGCGCTTCGCGGTGGATCCGAACATCATTTCGCTGGCGGGGGGATTGCCGGCCAGTGAGTTCCTTCCCCTGGAGGGGCTGCGGGAATGCCTGGACGCGGTCCTCTCCCGGGATGGTCCGCGGGCTCTGCAGTACAGTCCGCAATACCCGGAGCTGCGAGCCTGGGTCGCCGACTACATGGGCACCCGGGGCATCTCCTGCGCACCCGACGAGGTGTTCATCACCAACGGCAACCAGCACGGGCTTGCCATCCTCTCCCGGCTGTTCCTCGATCCCGGTCAGCCGGCGGTCATCGAGGAAGTCACCTTCACCGGCATCCACCAGATCACCGTCGGCCGCGATGCGGCCGTTCGGACAGCTCCCACGGATCTCGACACAGGCGTGGACGTCGAGGCCGTGGAGGCGGCCTTCAAGCGGCACCCGACACCGCGCCTGGCGGTGCTGATCACCGATTTCCACAACCCGCTGGGCGTGTCGGTGGCGGGCGCGAAGCGAGCGCGGCTGGCCGCGCTGGCAGCCGAGTATGGCGTCCCGCTGATCGAGGACGATCCCTATGCGCCGCTCCGATTCAGGGGCGACGCGTTGCCGCCGATCAAGGCGTACGACGAGGCGGGGATGGTATTCTATCTGGGGTCCTTCTCGAAGATGCTGGCGCCGGCGCTCCGATTGGGATGGCTGGTGGCTCGTGAGGATCTCATGCCGAGGATCACGACCATCCGGGAGTCGTTCGATCTGGAGTCCTCGACGCTGTACCAGCGCGCGGTCGCCGAGTTCATGAGTCGAGGCATGCTGGAACCGCACCTGCAGGCGATCACGTCCGCTCAGCGGCTGCGCTGCGACACCATGCTCGAGGCACTGGAGCAGCAGCTGACAGACATCGCTCGCTGGAGCAAGCCGGATGGCGGGGTGTTCGTCTGGGTCTCGCTGCCGGAGCAGCTGGACACGACGCAGATGTTCCAGGCCGCGATCCAGCGCCAGGTCGCCTACATACCCGGCGCCGTCTTCTCCGTCGACGGCAGCACCAGGAACGCCGTCCGCCTCAACTTCAGCAACGTCAAACCGGAAGCGATCCGCGAAGGGGTGCGGCGTCTGTCGGAGGTGATCCGGACGGCACTCTAGGCTCGCGCGACGTGCAGCCGCTCCACGATCATATCGCCCATCTCACAAGTGCCGATCCCGCTGCGCGCGTCCGCCGAGGGGACGGCGCCGCTCCTCAGGAGACCGCTCACGGCGCCTTCGACCCGGGCCGCCGCAGACGTCGCCCCGAGGAAGTCGAGCATCATGGAAACGGCGGTGATCATGCCCAGCGGGCAGGCCACGTTCTTACCCGCGTGCTTGGGAGCCGAGCCGTGGATCGGCTCGAACATCGAAGTCTTGCCGGGATGGATGTTTCCGGAGGCGGCAATCCCCATGCCGCCCTGCAGCATGGCGGCCAGGTCGGTGATGATGTCGCCGAACAGGTTCGTGGTGACGATCACGTCGAACCACTCCGGGTTCTTGATCATCCACATGCAACACGCGTCCACGTACGCGTGATCGGTCTCGATCTCGGGGAAGTCGCGCGCGACGGCGGCGAAGGCCCGGGTCCAGATGTCGTGCGCCCGAATAGCGTTGGCCTTGTCGACCAGAGTGACCTTGCCTTGGCGGTCCCCGCCCCGCGCCGCGGCCCGCTTGCGGGCCAGCTCGAAGGCGTAGCGCGACGCCCGCTCACAACCCTTCCACGTGTAGACGCCGTTGACGATCGCCACCTCGTCCGGCGTGCCCTTCCTCAGGTGGCC
>CP070823.1:269921-274132 GCA_020344375.1 Gemmatimonadota bacterium
AGTCCACCCGCTCCATGGTGAAGGCGAAGCGGGCCGGAATATCCCCGGGGTTCGTGTAGATGATCTGGTTCGCCGCGTCGTAGACCTCGCTCAAAGTCACCTCGTCGACCGTGCGGCTGACCCCTGCGGGCGCTCCGTTCACCAAGGTGACGACGATCGTCCCTGACCCGCGGCGCACCGGTATGGGATCGGGCGTGGCCTGCTCGAGGCTCTTCCCCTGAAGCAGATTGCCGGGAAAGATGACCTCCGAGTTGGGATCGAAGAGCGGGAACTCCTCCGGCGCCTTGGTGACATCGTACGTCCTCGTCGTACAGAGCCAGTTCTCCAGCCGACCCTGCGCATCCGGCCGCACCTCCGTCGCCGTCATCGAGTCCGTCACCTCGCTCTTCTCATCGACCTCGACGAACTCACCGCCCGAGTCAATGACGTCGTCGTACGTCACCGGCTCCGGGCCGGCGGCCTCGTCATCACCGCAGGCCGGGGAGAGCAGCAGAAGAAGAACGAGCGCAGCTAGCTTACGGGCAGACATGGCACACCTCGCTGAGGACGTGATCCTGCGTCTCGCTGTCGCCGAAGAACGGCTCGCCGGCAAGCTGGAATACGTATCAGTAAGGGAGGCAGTGAGGCTGGCCGTGCCAGGCCCCGCTCAGGTGGAACGGGAGAATCCGTGTCAGAGGTACCTGATTTCGTCGCTGAGGCTTCTTAGAGCGCCCCGGCCCACCCATGCCTCAGCTAATCGCACCGAAACAGATTACTACTTGCGCCTAAGGAACGCAACTCGCCGATCATCGGGCCGCCTCACACCAGGTCCCCGACCTGGATCACTTCGAGATAGAGAGAGCCCCCGCCCGGTGGGGTACGGCCAGGACCTCCAGGAGCGTGAGGAGGCAACCCGCTCCCCCGTCAACCGCCGCCTCGCCATCCTGCCGACGACGTCTCAACGACCGAACATCTCCTCCCACGGTTCCTGAACCGGCGGCCATCGTGCTCTCTACCAGCTGCGCGCGGACCCCGCTCGAAACCCGCCTCGATCCACCCGCGTAGAGAACAGTGAAACTCTGAACGCCCCCGCATCCTCAGGGTTGCCGAACCCGCAACCGAAAGCCAGCGAGTCATCCGATGGAGACGCTCATCCAGGACCTCCGCTACGCCGTACGTCTGCTCCGCAGATCGCCCGGCTTCACTGCCGTCGCCGCCCTGACGATCGCGCTGGGTATCGGGCCCACGACGACGATCTTCAGCATCGCCAACTCGCTGCTCGTGCGGACGCCGCCCGGCGTGCGTGAGCCCGACCGCCTGGTCAGCGTGTACGTCTCCCATGAGGAGGGTAGTCGCTTCGCCACGTTCTCCTACCCGGCGTTCGAGGCACTGCGCGACGGGCCGAGCGGACTGAGCGACATTTGCGCGCTCGACGTCTTCTCGGCCAGCCTCTCGACGCGAGGCAGCGGCGAGCCCGAGATGGTCGGCGGGATGATGGTCTCGGCCGGCTACTTCAGTATCCTCGGCACGCGCCCGGCCCTCGGCCGCTTCTTCCTGCCCGAAGAGGACGACGTGCCGGACGCGGAGCCCGTGGTCGTCCTCGGCCACCGGTTGTGGACACGCCGGTTCGCGGCCGATTCGTCGATCGTGGGGAGTGCCGTCACCCTCAATCGCCACACGTTCACTGTGATCGGCGTCGCCGAGGAAGGTTTCCAGGGCCACGCGACCACTTTCGATTTCGGCCTCTGGGTCCCCATCACGATGCGCGGAACCATCTCCCGCCTCGACCTCTCCGGGAACGCCACCGGACTCACCGCCATCGGGCGACTGGCCCCCGGCTGGTCGGTCGCCCAGGCTAACGACGCCGTCAGCGTCACCCTGCAGGAGCTGCAGCGCCGGGATCCCGAACTCTACGAGAAGGCCGAGATCGTCGTGGCGCCCTACTCGGCGATGATGGACGAGGCCCGCGGGCCCGTCACGCTGTTCATGGCGCTGCTACTGGTCGTGTCGGGCATCGTGCTGCTCATCGCCAGCGTCAACGTGGCCAGCATCTTCCTCGCCCGAGCCACCGCGCGGTCGCGTGAGATCGCCGTGCGGCTCGCAGTCGGCGCCGGCCGCGGCCGACTGGTGCGCCAGCTCGTGGCCGAGAGCGTGCTCCTGTTCCTCCTGGGCGGCGCCGCGGGAACCGCCTTCGCGTTCTGGGCGACTGATGCACTCGCCGCCGTGCGGTTGCCGCTGCCCTTCCCGATGATCTTCGACTTCACGCCCGACCTGCGCGTGCTCGGGTTCGCGCTCGCCGTGGCACTGGCCACCGGCGTGCTCTTCGGTCTTGCGCCGGCACTCCAGGCCACGCGACAGGACCTCGCGACATCCCTCAAGGGCGAGCGCGGCGGCACGCCGACCCGCGCGACACGCATGCGCAACGCGTTCGTCGTCGCGCAGGTCGCTGGCTCGGTGGTCCTGCTCATCGCGGCCGGCATGTTCCTGCGCGCGCTCGCCCGCGCTGATTCCGTGGAACTCGGATTCGACCCGCGGAACGTGCACGTGCTCACGGCCGACCTGTCGCTGCACCGCTACTCCGACGAGGAAGAGAGGGCGTTCTTCCAGGAGCTCGAGCAGCGCGCCGCGGCGCTACCCGGTGTGAGCTCGGCCGGGCTCACGTGGGTGCTGCCCCTCGGGTTCCTCAGGATCTATCAGCGCTTCCAGCTACCGGGTGATGACCGCCTGCACGTGGCAGACGTCAACACGGTCTCGCCCGGCTACTTCGAGACGATGCGCATCGCCATCATCGCCGGCCGCGCCTTCGACGGAACTGACCGTGAAGGCGCACCTCCGGTCCTGGTGATCAACCAGACCGCCGCGCGCCAGTTCTGGCCCGGCGCAAGCGCGCTCGGCCAGCAGATCAGCGACGGAAGCCGGACCTACACCGTCGTCGGGATCGCGCGCGACGGGAAATACGCTTCGCTCGGCGAGGAGCGCCGCCCGATGATCTACCGGGCGTTCGCGCAAGCGCCCTCGGGTTTGGCTTCCCTGGTCGTTCGCACGCTGCCCGGCGCGCCACGCATCGACCGGCCGGTGCGCGAGATCGCCCTCGCACTCGACCCGGACCTACCCCTTCAGACCAACGCGTCCTACGAGCAGGTCATCGGCGTCTCGCTGTTACCCAACCGGGCGGCGGCCGGTACGACGGGCGCGCTCGGTGTCGTCGGCCTGCTGCTCGCCGCGGTCGGCCTGTTCGGCGTCCTGTCGTACGCCGTCTCGCAGCGCACCCGCGAGATCGGGATCCGCATCGCCCTCGGCGCTGACGTTCTCGACGTCCACACGTTGATCCTGCGGCAGGGCGTGCGCCTGACCGTCATCGGGCTGGCCATTGGCGCCCCGCTGGCGTTCGCGGCGGCACAGCTCATCCGCGGCATGCTGTACGGCCTGAACCCGGCCGATCCGCTGACCTTCGGCGGGGTCGCGGCACTTCTGGTCACGGTCGGGCTCCTGGCCAGCTACGTGCCGGCGCGGCGGGCGACGGGCACGGACCCGATCAACGTGTTGAGATCGGAATAGCGGTCACGCGACCGCAATCTGACGTCGCCGTCCGACGTTGACAGGCGCGTGTAGCTGCGTCAGATATGAGGTGCTGCCGAGTAATCCCCCGGTACCCCGCGCCGCAGCTTTCGGGCCCCGTGCCAGTGGATCGATGACCAGATACCAACCCGCACTCGCACTCGCGCTCATCCTGCTCCCGGCCGTCGCGCAAGCTCAACGAGCGGTCGACGTGCAGGTGGGAAGATGGACCGTTGACGGGCCTGACCTCACGCTCTACTCGGCCGCACTCTGGCGTAACCTGTGGGGCCCGCTCGGCTACAGTCTCCGCGGATATGCGCTCGTCGACCGAGATTCGCTGGGCAGGTCGCTCTACGGCTTCGGTCCCGAGATCACCCTGCTCCGAGGATCGCGCAACGCCGGTGGACTGACCGCCTACGGCGTCGGCGGCGTCAGTCTCGCCTGGCGAGCGGGCGGTTCGTCGGACATCGTTGCCCTCTGGGATGCCGGCCTCGGCCTCGAGTACAATGTACGCTCACTGCTCGGCGTCACCCTCGAGGTGCGGCGGACCGCCGAGGATGGAGGCTTCCGCGGGTTCTGGGACCTGAAGGAGGGCGATCGCCGCGGCTGGCTACTCAGTCTCGGTTTCTCGATCCGCTGGGGCGGCGGACAACGCAGGCCGGTCCCTTCACATG
>CP070823.1:274232-278350 GCA_020344375.1 Gemmatimonadota bacterium
TCGAGTTCTACACGTACGAGAATCCGTTTCCCTGGTTGGTCGACATGGACTACCGCGCCATCCGAACAAGCCGCTACAAGTACATACACTGGATGCAGCACCCAGACGAGAACGAGTTGTACGACCTCGTCGAAGATCCCTACGAAACACAGAACCTGATCGACGATCCGCGGTCGGCAGGCATCCTTGAGGATCTGCGCGCGGAATTGGCGGCAGCGGTGCTCGAAGCGATGCAGCTTGCCAGATAGCCGATGCACTGTCCAGCGATGCCCAGCGACCCAAACACCGGGAGGTTACCCATGAGAGCGCGCACAATTGCGTTCGCGGTGGCGGCACTCGCCTTAGCGAGCGTGGCCTGCCAGCCACCGGCCCAGGAAGCCGCTCCGCTGTCGGAGGAGGACGTGGCGGCGATCCGGGCCGTTCCTCAATCGTACACCGAGGCCACGCTGGCTAATGATTATGCCGCCCTGGCCGCGCATTGGGCGGAGGATGCGGTCAATATGGTGCCGAACCAATCGCTGATCGAAGGTCGAGCGGCGATTCAGGCGCGATACGAAGCCGTGCTAGGAATGGTCACGGAGTACTCCAACACGATGGTAGAGATCGAGGGTCATGGCGATGTTGCTTACGCGCGGGGCGTGAGCTCAATTGCATTTACACCCAAGGGTATGCCGGAACCAGTCAGGGACGCCATCAAGTATCTCGCGGTCCTGCGGAAGCAGCCGGACGGTTCCTGGCTTTTCACCCATATGTGCTGGAACTCGGACCTGCCGCTCCCCGAGCAAGGCTCTGGGATTGAGGACTAGGGTGGGAGTGGAGCCGGGACCCGGGGTAGACTCCACTCGCCCTAGGCAATGACTTGCACAGGCTGTACACGCATAGAGGGTTCAGCAGAGGCAACAGCTTTGAACGGGTTTCAAATCTTTGTCAAACCCGTGGGTGCCATCTGCAACCTTCAGTGTCGCTACTGTTACTATCTCGAGAAAGAGTGCCTCTACCCGGATGTCGATTCCTTCCGCATGAGCGATGACATTCTGGAGGAGTACATCGTTCAGCACATTGAAGCTTCTACCGGTGATGTGATCCGCTTCTCCTGGCACGGTGGTGAGCCAACCGTTCTCGGTGTCGACTACTTCCATAAGATCGTTGCGCTCCAGCGAAGACACGCGCCTCCCGGCAAACGGGTCTTCAACGCTATCGTAACCAACGGAACACTTCTAGATGACGAGTGGTGCCGCTTCCTCGCAGCGGAAGGCTTCGCCGTCGGGCTCAGCCTGGATGGGCCTAAAGAGCTGCACGACCGCTACCGGGTGACCAAGGGCCAGAAGCCTACCCACAAGCGGGTGATGCGCGGTTTAGGACTCCTGCAGCGATACCGGATTCCCTGCGACATCCTCTGCGTGGTACATGATCGGAACGTCGGCTACCCCAAGCAGGTTTACCGGTTCTTCAAAGAGATCGGGGCGACATACCTGGGATTCTTACCGGTGGTGGAGCGAAGGGACGATTTGCCTCGGGGAGTGGGTGAGCACACAGTCCCGGCCGAGGCCTTCGGCTCATTCCTGTCCACCATCTTCGACGAGTGGGTCCGGCACGATATCGGACGTATCATGGTTCAGATATTCGATGAGGCCGCCAGGCCCATCCGCGGCCTGGAGCATTCACTCTGCATCTTCCGCGAGACCTGCGGTGATATCCCCGTCCTCGAACACAACGGCGACCTTTACTCCTGTGATCACTTCGTCGACAGGGGGCACCTGCTGGGGAATATCCGGCGGACCCGACTTGCCGAACTGCTGAATAGCCCGGCACAGCTACGATTCGGTACCAATAAGCGGGATTCGCTGCCGCGCTACTGTCTGGAGTGTGACGTGCGGCCGATGTGCAACGGCGGGTGTCCGAAAGACCGGTTCACCCAGACACCGGATGGTGAGGAAGGACTGAACTACCTCTGTGCGGGCCTCAAGAAGTTCTTTGCCCACAGTCGCCCGACCCTGGAGAAGCTCGTACCGCTATGGAAGGCCGGCGCACCTGCCGAGCAGCTCATGGCAGTCGCACGGGGGACGGATCAGAAAGTGTCTCTGCGAGCTGGTCGCAACGATCCCTGTCCCTGCGGCAGCGGGCGGAAGTACAAGAATTGCTGCCTCGGCAAGTCATAGGGCCGCGCCGGAGCGCGGCCCTGTCTTCGATTGGGTGGGTTGGCCTCAGGAAGCGAGGTACTTCTTCAGGAAGGCGATCGTGCGACTCCAGGCGAGCTCGGCCGCCTCCTTGTTGTATCGAGCTGGGTTCGTGTCGTTGTTGAAGGCGTGGTTCGCGCCCTCATAGGTGTAGATCTCGTACATCTTGTTGTTGGCCTTGAGCGCGGCCTCGTAGTCTGCGATGCCGGCATTGATGCGCTCGTCCAGACCTGCGTATTGAAGCAGCAGCGGCGCCGTGATCTTATGTACTTCCTCAGCCGGGAGCTGGCGGCCGTAGTAAGGGACACTGGCAGCGAGCGATGTGCCGGCGGCGGCGAGCTGGTTTGCATAGCCGCCACCCCAGCAGAAGCCTACGGCTCCGACCTTGCCCGTCGACTCGGGGTGCCCTGCCAGGAACGGCACGGCGGCGGCGAGTCGGACCAAGGTCTCTTCGGGCTCAAGGCTGCGTAACATCTCTCGCGCGCTGGTCTCGTCGGAGGGGGTACCGCCGAGCGGCGAGAGCATATCGGGCGCCAGTGCCAGGAATCCCTCGAGCGCCATGCGCCGGGTAACGTCCTGGATGTGAGGGTTGAGTCCGCGATTCTCGTGGATCACGATGACGCCCGGGCGCCGCTCACCGCCTTTGAGCCGAGCGAGGTAACCGGTGACTCTGGTGCCATCGGCATCCCATTCAGCTTGAGAGACGTTCAGGCGGTCGTCGTCTGGTGCGACGATCTGGCTGGTGTAGTCGTTCTCGAGAAAGGGCAGCACCGCGAACCCCGCGGAGGTACCCCCGACAAGTCGGGCCAGGCGGTTAAGGAATTCGCGTCGGCTCAGCTTCCCGTGGGTGAATTCGTCGTATAGATCGATAATCCTCTGATCCACACGATGGTCCATGTGAGTCCTCCCACTTGTTAGGGGTGCCCGGGATAATATACAGCAGTCTGCGAGTCTGGCGCATTACACGGGCCGCCTGTATTGAATAGCGCTGTGCAGGCAATCTCCCCGCCATGTTGCAGGAGGATGAGGAGTGAGTGGCCGCGGCCTTAAGCGGATACTCGGCGTGTGGGACGGGCTCGCCGTCGGGGTCGGGCTCGTCATCGGAGTCGGGATCCTGCGTACCCCCGGACTGATCGCCGGCTACCTCGGCGGCCCCTGGCCCATACTGCTGGCCTGGGTCGCCGGTGGCGTAATCGCGTTGCTTTCCGCGATGGTCTTCTCCGAGATGGCCGCGATGTACCCCGAGGCCGGAGGTAAGTTCGCGTACGCGAGGCAGGCGTTCGGCCCGCTGGGCGGCTTCGTCGCCGGCTGGAGCGAGGTGATCGTCACGCGCGGTGGGTTCCCGGCAGCCTCGAAGGCCATCGTGATCGGCGAGTACCTGATTCTGCTAACCGGCTGGGGTGCCATCCGCGGCTGGGCCGCAGCCGTAGTACTCGCTTACTTCCTGCTCCATCTCATGGGGCTCCAGGCGGGCCGGATCTTTCAGAACATTGCCACGACGGCGAAGGTCGTCCTCATTCTAGTCATCATCGCTGCCGGCCTGATCGGGGGTACGGGGGCATCGTGGGAACCCGGCGCGACGATCACGCCGGAGCGTGGACTGCTGCTGGGATTCGCCCTCGCCTACCTCTCCGTTTCGTTCACGTACTACGGATGGGATGACGCCATCAAGATGGCGGAGGAGATCCGGGAGCCCGGTAGAACCTTGCCGAGGGTCCTCGTCCTCGGGGCGGTCGCCGTAGCGGCGCTGTACCTTGCGATCAACGTCGCGTTCTTGAGCGCGCTCTCGCCCGCCCAGATGTCTGGATCGCCGCTCGTGGCGGCCGACGCGGTGGCAGTAGCGTTTGGCGAGAGCGGGCGCGCCTTTATCACCGTCACCGCGGTCGTCATTCTGCTGAGTAGTCTAAACGTGAATTTCCTGAGTGTGCCGCGTGTGGTCTA
>CP070823.1:278450-282561 GCA_020344375.1 Gemmatimonadota bacterium
GGTCTCATTCGACCGGGTGGACAGCGGTTCCCACTGAATAGGACGTACCAGCGCGCCGGGCATTCTCAGGTTTAACCGTGGGCGATCCTCAAACGACGCGGCCGCTGAGATCCCGCGCCAAGACCGTAGCCGCCCGTCGCCTCGGGCTCACACGCAGCGCCAAAGGCTGGTGTAGCCGCTCTGGGTATGCCGGTCGGTGAAGTGCAAGTCCTTGTGGTTACGGGAATTAGGCCCCCCCAGACACACCAGATGACGTTCGGATGATCGCGCGGACTGCCAGCAGACAGCTGGCTGATATCCGGCTGATACCTTTCGCCTAGCCTGCATGCGGAGCCCAGACGAGCGTCATGAGTCATCCTCCGTGTCAGAAGGCAGAAGACGATGCCCGCTATAGCTCAGAGCCATGCCACTCCGACCGGCTGCGACGGCGATGCGGTCTCCGCGGCACTGGAGCAGCTTTTCTCCCGCTATGCCGCCCTGGTCCAGCAGGTCGCGCGGCAGCGCAACCTCTCAGAAGACGATATAGACGAGGTCTTCCAGGACGTGCGGATTCGTCTCTGGCGAGCCCTCGCGACCGGTCAGAAGATCGCGGTGACGCCTCCGTCCTATGTGTACCGAACAGCGGTCTCGGCAGCGCTAGACCTGATCCGGCGCCGTCAGGCTCGACGTGAGGAGGAGATTGACCGGCACCAGAACGGTCTGGCGATCGCCGCTACCGCCCTGCCCGATCAGACGGTCGAAGCGGAGGAGTTGGCCGCGAGACTGGTCGAGGCCCTTACTCTGCTGGACGAGCCACGCCGGCTGGTGGTGCAGATGCACCTTGCTGGGTATCACCGTTGCGAGATTGCCGAGCTGCTCGGTTGGACGGAGCCCAAGACGAGGAACCTACTGTACCGTGGACTGGCCGACCTCCGTGCAAGGCTCGAGGAGCAGCGTCTCAATCCGGTAGCAAGTAAGTGAGCGCTATGCAACACGGCATGCTGCCTCGTCCTGATCACTGCCTGCGACGAAATGCTACTCGAGCCCGAATTGCTTAGTCTCCACCCATCCCGTGCGCAGAAGTGACCAGAAGTCGCGGGCAAGGCCATCGAGGAGGTACTGATACGGCAGCCAGCCATATCCCTTGTCTCCCCAACCGGTGCCCCACGAGTTGCGAATCAGCAAAGCACCTTTCGTCTTCTTGTTGCATTGAGTGTTGGTGACGGTCATACCGTCGTCGTAACCGACCGCGACGACGGCGTGACCCCAGATGGCACGCTCGCCAGGACAGGGATACGGGATGCCTCCGGATACATCGGATCTCCCAAAGGAGGGGAATCCAAAGAACCCGAACATGGACGGAATGCCATGCGCAAGGTACCGCTTGACGCTAGCGAGCACCTTGTCAGGGGATACGCCCTTCGACAGCGGGTCGTGGCAGAAGTAGCGCAAAGCCTCGTAGTTGTCAGCGACGGAATAGACAAACGATGGCGGCTCATCGTCGAAAGTCGGGTCTCCGGCAGGGCCGGGCTCCCTTCTCGTGGTGTAGGGCCAGTATCTCTCCGGGGGTGTGCCACAAAGCGCCAGAGCACCCATTGTGTTTCTCAACCAGGCCCCGGTGTCACCGACGACGCCCATCAGATTGCGGGTGGTCTTGTAGACAAAGAGGCGCGAGGCGTCGATATGACGCTTGAAGGCTCTCGTTTCGAAATACTCGACGACGCCAACACCGGCATGGGCGGTGCAAGACCCCAAGGAACCCTGGTCCTCGATCGGAGAGCACCATTCCCTCAGATCGACCTTCGTCGGTGCGGCCATGGCTTTCCCACCTGCCGGCATTCCCAGCGCCTTTCTCATTGCCGGGATGTCGGCCTCGTCCTCGGTGTAGTCGCGCAGGTCCGGAAGTGGAGGCAACCAACCGGTCCCCACCTCTACACCGAGTTCCGGGATCTCGACTGGCTGGTAAGCGTAGTACATCGTGATTCTCCTTTCTTGGTGACGTAGTGTGTGATCGTCCCTCGCAACAGTCATCCCCGTCACCTTAGTCTTGTGCACCCATCCGGTCTCTTCTTCTCAATAGCTGATATGGACCAAGACAGGACAATGGTCGCTCGCTTTGGGCTGGTCATAACCAAGCCTTTGAAGCCTGTCGCCCTGATACCGCTCGGCGCGGTACGGCTGCCCTTTCCGAATGATTGTCGGCACCGCACCCTGGTTCCTTTCAGCAAGCGCCGGGGAGACGAGCACATAATCGAGCTGGTGATAGGTATCGTCGGCCGGGTAGTAGTGAGTCCAGCGATCCAGAGGATCGTCTATCCTTCTGACGAGGTCAACAGAGAAGCCATCCTCAAAGAGCGGCCCGAGCGCATGAGCGGTGTCTGGCTGGCCATCCGTCTCCGTGTAGTCATTCAGATCGCCGACTATCACCCAATCGCTGGTTGCCGGATCATCGAAGCGCTCCATAATGATGTTCCTGACTTCGAGAGCCTCGGCCCGTCGAATTGGGGCGGTCTCGCGCCTCCCGCCGCTCATTGACTTGAAGTGGCAAACAAAGATCGGCAGGATCTTGTTCTCCTTCTTCACTGCCACTTCAAGGCAGTCGCGCCTGAATATCCTCTCAGTCCGAGGACCATCCAGATAATCAATCTGCCCCTCTCGATACTGGTGCGTAACAGCGTTTACAATGCGAAACCGACTCATAACCGCGACATCGATTCCGCGCGGGTCATTCCCTTCCATCAGGATCTTGTGGCGGTAGTCGCGTCTCGAAATTCTGCGCAAGTAGCGCTCGTCGAAAGCTCGCAGGGCGCGCATGTTCTCGACTTCCTGCATACACATCACATCGGGATCCCCTTCCCGCATCGTCAGCGCTGTCAGGACCCGATTCTCGTTGTTCAAGACGTTCCAGTGAGTCCGGATCAGCATCGCCCGGTCAACATCCGAGTCGACATCGAGCAGTGTCGCCAGACTCTTCTTCTCCCACTCACGGAACCTGAACCGGACGAGCATGTTCTCGACGTTGAACGTCATGATGCGTAGTGTGGCCATCTTTCTTGCTCCTTCTCGGCAGAATGGCGGTCACTCATTCGAACCGCGATTCGCGTCCCTCTTGCATCTGAGGCACGTCATGTTCGCAGTACACGCACCCTGGTCTGATCGGACTCCACTCGGGCTGGGACAGACCTCGTAAGCTGCGGATATGAAGTATTTCCACCCCGAGGTCCCAGGCAGTGGCCGGACTACGTTCGCGACGAGCCCCAAATTAAGACGGCGATGCGACGGGTACTCGCGCCCGATCGTTGCGCTCTATGAACTAGGACGCGTCAAGACGTGAGCTTTTCTCACTGACTGCCGCTAACGGTAACTGAAAGCGTTTGCCAGTGACTGGCGGGCGGCACTACGGAGTCACCCTCGAGTTTCAACTTGTGCGGCCCAGTTGTCGACGCGTGACGACTCCTTTCGTCCACACAGGTTCCGGCCGTTAGAGAGAAGGTGCTAACCGTCGGAGAGTCAGCAGACTGCATGCCGGCTGCGAAGCAGGGGCGAGATGAGAAGATGTCTAGCGCCAACCAGGTTCTGGGCGAGGGAGGTTGGCGCACAGGAGTCGGAACAGCTGCTGCTGGAGGCGCTAGTGAACTGGTTCGAAAAGAGGGCGCTTAGCATCGGCGCCCTCCTTCAGGCCGTCGGCTCCCTCCAGGCAGAACGCACCCTGCCGGGTGCTTCCGATCTCAGCATTGAGGAAATGCGGCTCCTCCTAGATGTCAAAGGTTGCAATCGTCTCTTTCTTCAAGCTTGACTGTCCTTCTGTCCTCCGTTGTGCCGCCCGGCGTGATCGTGACGCTGACAGGCTCGGCGAACACCCTTGTTCCGTCACCTCTGAGCCGGCAGAGATAGACGCGGTACACGCCAGCGGGAAACTCGACAGTCTCTCCGAGCCGCATGTCCGGCATTACTGCACCGTCGACGAAAACATCCATATCATGCACTTCGACCTGCCCTTCGGTGAACGCGCGAATCACCAGATAACCTGGACGCTGCTCCAAGCTGAACTCGATAATCGTGTCCCCTCTCACGATGATCGAAGTCGACCAGTCAACGTAGTCATCTCCCGCCGTGGCGATGATTTCCACAG
>CP070823.1:282661-286765 GCA_020344375.1 Gemmatimonadota bacterium
CCGGTATTCGCTCGCCATGCACCGGAGCCCGCACTACATTGCTGACATGATCCCCGGCGGGACCATGACCGCAGATGAGCTGTTGCACCTAGACCTTCCCGGGAAGCGCACGCAACTGGTCAAAGGCGTTCTCCTCGTGCGCGAGCCGGCGGGCTACCGCCACGGCGAAGTCACAGCAATGCTCGCGAAGATTCTCATGGACCATGTGGACGATGGAGACCTAGGTCGTGTCGTGGCGGCGGAGACTGGATTCAAGCTAGCCCGCGATCCCGACACCGTGCGCGCGGCGGATGTCGCCTTCATCCGCCGCGAGCGCCTGCCGGACCCACCGCCCGCCGGGTATGCGGAACTCGCGCCTGACCTCGTGGTCGAAGTGCTCTCTCCTGATGACCGGCCCGGCGCCGTACTGGCCAAGGTCGCGGACTGGCTGGAAGCTGGGAGCCGACTCGTGTGGGTTGTGGATCCCCGGCGCCGGCTGGCTCGCGTCTACCGGGCCGACGGCAGCGAATCGCTGATCAGCGAGGACGGCGCCCTGGGCGGAGAGGATGTCGTTCCCGGTTTGAGTTGCACTCTGGACGCGATCTTCTAGGACAGACCTGTACGGCTGGGGTTCACGGGGCACCAATCCAGGCCAATCCTTGAGCAGCTTTAAGGAGCACCCATGAGTCGAGTCAGTGTCTGCGAGGCAAGGACTCACCTGCCTCAGTTACTGGAGCGTGTCGCTCGGGGCGAGAGGATCACCATCACCGGCATGGCGTACCGGTCGCTGCGCTGGTTCCTGCTGCTCGCCAAAGGCCAAGCGATCCAGCCGAAACCATTGTGGAGCCGCGGCGGTTCCGTCGCGGGCGCAGGCTCGGCCCGTGTTCCCTCAGACGGCTGATCGAGAAGGACAGAGGTTGAGGCGACAGACGGTGCTACGCTACTGCGCCCCGTTCCTCTTGACGTCACCTTCACAGTCACCTAGATAGGGGTCAAGATACATTTTCTGAATGGCGATTGGCCTTTCCCCTACCCTGGCTTGCCGTATTTGACCGGGGGGCGGCGATGCTGTCCTGGCGTACTTGCCTCGATCCCGGCATCACACTCAGCGTCGCTCGAGTTGTAGAGTCAAGGCAGCCCACGTTTCACCACCTGGCCTGTGTAGACCCTCGGGGCCGAACCGCGTCCTTCCGTCACGCGAACGATAGACAGGAGCGCCCCGCGTCACGGTACAGCCTCAACCACGCGAGACGCTTGCCTTTGTCCCAGCCAAGCGACAAACCCACTCAGCCCGCAAGATGACAAGCTCGTGGCGGTGTTTCACGGCGTGAGCTGCTGGTGGGAGGCAGACATGAACCTCAGAACCTGGTCGAACCGCAACAAGTCGTTGGCGCTGGTCGCGGCACTTGGGTTCGCTGCCCCGTGCACTATCTCCGACCTCACCGAGCCGGGCCAGCATCAGCTGGGTAGTGGGGTCGAAATGGCCCTCGACCTGGCTTTGGCCGGCGGTGTGCCGAGAGGACCGCTGACACTCGAGGCTTACAGGCTCGTCGTCGACACGGTTGGCCAGACCGACGTCTTCCAGCGCGCAGGCGCGGACGGCTACTACAGCTCGACCAGACTCCGCTACATAATGGACACCGGCGTGCGCATCGCCGGTCAGGATCCCCGGCTCCCTGCCCTTGCTCCCGTCTACGCTCCGGAGGAATTCTCCACCAACTTCGCCCACCTCTGGGGGCCGGAAAGATACGGCGACGATGTCGACGTGTGGGACTTCTATATGCAGTGGAGAGGGCTGGGTTGGGGGCTGACGTACACCTACTCGATCGAGCGGCTCGCGACTATCGTCAACGGTTCACTGGATGCCTTGGAGTTCTTCATCGAAGGCGAAGTCACCGAACCCGACCAGCTGATTCCGCTCGACGGGGCGCCCGGCGGCTATCCCGACAACGACTACTACTGGACGAACCGCGCCGGCTGCGCCGCCGAGCCCATTCCCGACCCGCCACCCAACCCGTGGTACCTCGGGCTGGCGAGGGAGGGCGCCTACGGTAGTACCGCGGATTTCTGCTTTGGCACCCCGTGGTTCTGGTATGACGGTTCGGTGAATGTGCCGGATTCCTCGATCTCGATGCCAAACGAGCTGCGTAGGGGCCCCGTGCCGCAGTACAACTACGCCGTGGTCTACAAGGGCGAGCCGCCGAATCTCGGGCCTCCGATTATTCGCATTCAGATGGGCGTCGATCTGGATACGAACGGCAACCCCATCCCCAACGGGTTCGCGCCCTTCCCTCTGACCGCGGATCGCGAAGCCGCGGCGACGCTGCCCCACGTGGGGCTGGAGCCCATCCGCGTCCGCTTCGAGATTCAAGACCTCGAGCCGCTCGATGGCGGAGCCCGTTACGAACTCTGGCTAGTGAACCAGGAGGACGGTTCCAGCTCTCCGGCCACGGCCGATTACTTCACGATCGAAACGATCATCCTGACCGACGAGCTTGGCCAGCAGAACAAAGTCGATGTGCCTAGCGAGGATACCGTCCGAACCTCGACCTTCAACGGGCTTCCCGACGCCAACATTCGTCACGCGTTGATTGTCAGCAACCGGACGCTCGCCGGGCCGACCCTTGGCGAGTTCACTCACGTCACGCTGGCGAGGCCCGGCAGTTCGGGAGCGCTCACGGATCCTGTCATGTGGGCCCAGTACCTCAACCGGAGCGGAACGCCCGAGGACCCCTCGGACGACATCCTCGTCCTCGACGATGACCTGAAGTTCGGCAGGCTGGATCCCGCGGACCCGCCGGCTTCCAGGACGTTCCGCGCAACCGGTTCGGGCACGGGCTTGGTCGTGTGTGAAGCAAGCAGGTCGGTCCACGAGGGTAACGACTATCTCGGCGAGCAGTGCTTGGAGAATCGGTCATCTTTGAACCTTCACTTCCAGCGTCTCAGGCGCCCACCACCGGGTTACGTTTACGAGGTCTGGCTCGTGGGCGAGTCGGCCGAGCCTCTGTCGCTCGGCACCATTACCGGACCCAAGCCGGGCTTCGAGGACATCGACGACGCCGATGTGGTCGTGCACGAGGCCTTCATGACCGGGACGGAGATCCTCCAGGCAGCCAAAGTCGTTCCGATCGACATCCTCGATCTGTCTCAGTACGCGGCGATTCTGGTCACGCTGGAGCCGAAGGCTGGTGTGGTCACCATGGGACCGACAAAGACCCTCTCGGGCCCGCTTCCCGAAGTTTGCAGCGTGTGGATCTGTGACAACTGAGGAAACCACAAACCGATTAAGCCTCCAGCTACAAGCCCCGGTGTTCGATCCGAACACCGGTCGCCGGGCATGATGACGTGCACGTACTCAGGTGATACCGCAGGTAGTCTCGTCTTGCCACTGCAGCCGGGTAGTACCTAAAGAAAGAAGATCGGGAATAGCTCAACCGGATACCGCACACATCCCGCCAGTTCGTATCCGTATTCCTGCTCGTACGTCTCCAGCAGCGCCTGGAAGCGCGGCTGGTCGCGCCGCTACGTATCCGGCGACAGCGCCTCTATCGCCCGCCGCGCCGCCTCGACCCGTGGCTGTAGCTCGGGGTCGGCGTCCTTCCAGAGATCGACCAGCTTGCCGTAGTAGTAGATTGCCTTCGCCGTCTCGCCACGCTGCTCGTACAGCTGCCCCAGGCGCTCGTAGGTAAACGCGAGCCAGAGATTATCGGAGATCATTCGTTCATAGAAAGGGGTCGTGACGTAACGCTCGTAGACGGCAATCGCCGAGTCAGGCTCACCAGCCATCTCGTAGGCGCGACCGAGCGTGGTCAGCCCGCTGATCGGGTTCCCAGTCCGCTGGATATACGATTGAATCTCCTCGATGGCGTCCAGTGGACGACTCTCTGCAAGTGCAACCCTACCCAGGGCAAGATGGCGTACGTGCTCCCGGGCCCGCTGGAGTGTTGGGTCGACCGCTACTTCGTGTTCCGCGATGAGTTCTCTGGCTCGGCCCGGACTGCCTGCCTCTGCATAGAATCGAGCGACGTTCAGGTAGGGCCGATCCGGAGGCTCCATCTCGTGGAATGGGTGGCGCTGAAGGGCGGCCTCGACTTCCTGCAGGGCTCGGTCAAGCGCGCCTCGGAC
>CP070823.1:286865-290780 GCA_020344375.1 Gemmatimonadota bacterium
AGGCCATGGAACCCGTAGGTCTTCAGGTAGTGCGGGAAGCGGCTCGAGCAGCCGATCCCCGACACGAAGACCGTCGCCTCCGGCTTGAGCTGTTCCTCTTCTAGCAGCCGCTGAACCGCGGTCAGGATGCTGTGATCTCCGCAGCCTGGGCACCAGCGCGCGATGGCGCCCTGGTAGTCATCCATCTCGAAGTGACGCTCGTCAACGACACCGCAGCTCAGCAGCGAGCATCCGTAGTGCGTCATACCCCCACTCCCATCGCGAGTCTCTGGCGGATCGCGTTCAAGATATTGCCGGGCCGTAGCGGCTGTCCCGGCACGCGCGACCAGCAATCCACGTCAACCAGCGTGTTCTCGCGCAGCAGCCGACAGAGCTGCGCCCGACGCCGGTTCTCTTCAGTGATGTAAGGATCGTTCGCGTCATCGCTGTAGTTGACTTCCACCGTCATCACCCGCTCGAAGCGGCTGAAGATCTCCTTCAGGCCGCGCGGTAAGGGCGACAGGAACGTGAGATGACAGGACGAGACTGCAAGCCCCTCGGCGCGCGCCCGCTCCACCGCCTCCTCGATGGCGCCCTTCGTGCTACCCCAACCAACGACCAGCAGATCACCGGAGTCGTCTCCGTAGATCTCCGGTCGCAGTAGCGTCTGCTGCAGAACAGCCATCTTGCGGCTCCGCATCTGGCAGCCCCGCTGATGGCTGTCCGGATCGTACGCGACCTTGCTCCATTCGTTGTGCGAGAGCCCCGTGGCCGTGTGCATGCCGCCCGACTGGCCAGGAACATGCCGCGGCGCCAGCCCGGTCTGCGGATCCCAATCGTAGGCCGGCTGATCCTCCGGCACCGGAGTCAGACTGATCGGCGCCTGCTGCCAGCGCGGATCCAGCTGCGGCCGCGGGAACGGCTGTACGCCGGTCGCCAGGTTCGCGTCGGTCATGACGATCACCACGGTCCGGAACACCTCAGCGATCCGGCGGGCCGTGATCATGCTATGCAAACACTCCTCGATGGTCGCCGGTGCCATCACGACATGCGGCGAGTCACCGTGCTGACCGAAACAGGCCGTCAATAAGTCCGACTGCTCCGCCTTCGTCGGCAGCCCTGTGCTCGGGCCACCCCGCTGTACGTCCACCACCACGAGCGGCACCTCGAGCATCACCGCCAGACCGATGAACTCCTGCTTCAGCGACAGTCCCGGACCCGAGGTGATGGTGAACGCCACCTTCCCAGCCCAGGAGGCGCCGATGGCCGTGCCGACCGCGGCGATCTCGTCCTCGGCCTGGTGAACCACGCCCCCAAGCTTGTGGAACACCTCGCCCAGATAGTGGGAGGCGGAGGTGGCCGGCGTGATCGGGTACATCGCGCACAGTTCCATCCCCGCCGCCATCCCGCCCATGCCGATCGCCTCGTTCCCGTTCATTACGACCATCGGCTGCTCCGACGGCACCGTGGGCACCTCCACGCGGAAGTCCAAGTTCTTCTCCGCCCACGCGTATCCCGCCTCCATCAGGTCCACGTTCCGCTGGCAGACCTCCTCACCCTTCTTACGGAACTGATGCGCGATCTGCGCCTTGATCAGCTCCCGATCCCTGTCGTACACCCACGTCAACAGGCCCAGCGCGAACATGTTCTTCCCGCGCCGCGTGTCCTCCACAATCTTGAGGCACTCCTCCTCCATCGGAACTTCGATGATCCGATAGTCCCGCTTGGACAGCTCCTCCAGACCCTCCTTCCACTGCTGCCGGATCTCGTCGTCCGGATGCGTCGCCCACATGTTCTCCAGCAGGACGATCGCGTCGTCCGCCAGCGCGTCCAGCTCGACCCGGCCCAGTAGCACCTGCTCGTTGAACGCGACCACCAGGTTCGTCGCGTCGCCCCAGTTGGTGATGTGCTCGGTGCCGAAACGGATGCGGTTGCCGCTGCCGCCCGCCTTGCTTCGGGCCGGCGGCTGGATCTCCGCCGGAATGATCTCCACCGTCCAGGCGCCGTTCCCCATCTTCGCGCAGACCGCCCCGAAGATCTGGCCGCACTTCTGGGCCCCTTCACCCGAGTCGGAGACGACCTCAGCCGTGTGCTCCGGCACCCGGATGATCTCCGGACCCTTCCGCTTCCCGCCCTTGCGGGTCCGCTTCTTGCCTGACGTGCGCGCTTTCGTCGCCACTCTGACCTCGACTGGTTCTATCTCACCCATCAACCCGTGACCCTAAGACCGACACCCTATCCCGCCCTACTTTCGCGTGTTCCGTGCCAGCGACTCATCACCGAGTCAACTGCCGTAAACCCTTGCAGACAAAAGGATTGCCCCTCCAAATCACCGTAAGACCAACCCTCTGATACCCGTGCGGGGGCATTATGTCCCAGTACCGGACTTCCGCCCAAGCTCAAACAGGCCCACCACTTCTCAACGCGCCTCGATACAGCGTCGCAGCAACATCAACATTGCGGCCGCCTGGCAATGCAGCGGATACTGCCCGTCCGACATCAACCAGCGCAAGCCAGTGGAGTGGATCACCGCGATCGTCATGTCGGCCAGCAGATCGGGCCTGGCCAGATGATCTTGCCCTGTGCACCCACACTGGCGAAACAGCTGTGATAGCCGCCATCGCAGCAGCTCTCGGGTGGCCTCCACCTCCCTGCAGCTGTCCGCGGAAATCTGTGCAGCCTGGCCGCTCAGGATCAGCAGCGGTGCACCTCCCGCGTCTTCCAACAGGGACAGCACACTCATCACCAGGCCCAGTAGCTGCTCCCAGGGCCCCCCGTTGCCTCGGAAATCCGCCACACGCTGTCGCAGCGCCTCCGCCTGATAGCGCACGGCCTCCGAGAGCATCTCTTCCTTGGAGGCGAAGTGCCGAAATAGCGTGGCCTCCGACACCCCCACCCGTCGCGCCAGCGCCGCCGAGGTCCACGCGTGGAAGCCCTCCTCGGCGATGATCGCCAGCGTCGCCTCCAGAATCTGTGCCCGTCGCTCAGCCCGTGACTTGTACCGCCGCCGTCCCTCCGGCGCGGGCACCACGGGCACCGCCAGCGGCCGCGTGCTACTCATAGCTGCTCCGATTGGGGCAATTTGTCCCAGATCGCCGTCCCAGGGAGGGTCTTCCCGCCCAGGCAGGCTGCCAGGTCCGAAGCCCTGTCGCCTCTAAAATCAAAAGGATTACCGCCTTTCACTGCATCAGCTCCCGTCCAGGGAGGCCGGTAGTGAATACTCACTTCCAACCGGGTTTGCAAGAAGGCGGCCACCGCGTTGTCGCCGCCTCCTTGCTCGAGCCCCTGCCACCGCCTATCGTGGCGGCGGACCAAACCGATGATTCGACTCCGCGTCGCCCTTTGGCTCATCGTTCTCGCCCTCGCGGCCATCCGCTTTTGGCTCAACCCGCCCATCGACCTGCTGGCGGGCTGGATCCTGGCCACCTGGGTCGTGATCGCGGCGATCTTCATCGGCCTGCAGCCGCGAGAGGACGGCTCGGGTTGCCTCCCCCTCGTGCTCCGTCTCACCTTCTTTCTCTATGAAACCTTGGCGATCGTCCTGCTCATGCAGCGGCTGGGCGGGACCGGCTGGCTGACCATCCTGGTATTGCTCTACCCCACGCTGGAACTGAACCGACTGTACCGGGGCAAGACCGGCAGGGCGGGATCTGTCCTGGCGACCCTGGCGTGCACGGCGATGGCCGGCGTGGAGGCTCGCGGCTGGGTCGCGCACGACCCCTTCTACACGGTGAGCGATCCGCTCTACCGTGAACCCCTCTATGTTCTCGCCGTTTTCGTTGCCGCCGCCGGTGTGCTCGTGCTCCTTCCGGCCTGGACCGGTGGCAGGGACTCGCAGCCGCCGGGACCTCAGTCTGACGCGCGCTCGTAGACCGAAACGTGAGACCTGCTGGCCGCCGTGAAGGGCTCGCGCTGCCAGCTGCCCCAACGCTCGCG
>CP070823.1:290880-294751 GCA_020344375.1 Gemmatimonadota bacterium
TGTCGCGCAGGGCGCGAACGGTCACATCTACGAACTCCATTCCCTGGATCGGCTCCTCATGCCCATCGGGAAAGACCTTGTAGCCGCCGACCGGTGGCGGGAGCTCGGATTCCTGCTCAGCTCTGCCCATGTAGAACATAGACAACCGATCTTGGTCGCTCCGAACGAAGGCCGGATCGGCCAGCCCACGCACCACGACGCCGTACTCCAGGCCCATCTCATCCACCAAGCTCAAGAACTTCTCCTGCAGCTGGTTTTCATCCAGGGGGTCGTCGGCCTCGACGATGAGATTGCCGACCGTCGCGCGCGGCTCTGCACCCCGTCCCCCACTTCGCCCATGGCCGGTGGTATTCCGCGAGCTTTCACTCGGTGTCCTGGACATGAGGAAGGCGTTTAGCGTGCCTTCCTTTACGACAACGACCGGTTGCGGCGCCATGCCTTCGTCATCGGCGGTGTAGTGACCCACCAGCGGCGCTTCGCCGTACGCGCTGCGGGTCGGGTCGTCGACGACCGTGAACTCACGGGGCATGATTCGCCGGCCCAGCAATCGCTCCAGCCGCTTCTCGGCGGGCGCGAAGCGGGCGAACTGCGTAGGAACAACCGGGTTCGGCGTCCCGCTCAGATTCTGGCCGAGTAGCGAGTAGAAGAACTGGGCTGCGGCACGGCCGTCGAAGAGGACCGGCCCCACATAGCTGTCGATAGGCACGGCTGCGGCTTCGGCTGTGAGCTCCTCTGCGAGCTCTCGCGCGACCGTAAGCATGTCGTCGCTGTCTGGCAGCCCGTCTGCCGTCGGCGCCGCGAAGAGGCGATAGTCTCGGACCGGACGATCGGATTCGCCTCGTGCCGTCGCGGTGAGGAGGACCGCGTAGACCGTCTGCGGAAGTCGGCTGCGGCCCCCCTCGCTCGAGGTGAAGTAGCGATTCTGTAAGCGTACGAGTATCCGGGCCCTCGCGTCCTCAACGGCTGGGTAGCCGCGAAAGACTGCGGACGCCTGCTTCGCAAGCTCGATCCAGGGCGCCTCGTCAACGGTGAGCTCCACCGGATCCTCAATGGCCACGTACGGGGATTCATGAGAAAAGTCCGGAACCTCCACCTCTTCGACCTTTCCTTCCAACTCCGCCGTCTTCCCCGCCAGCGCCTCCGCCGCCTGCTTGTAACGCTCATCGCTGAGGCGCCAGATCTGGTGGCGGATGGCCGTGTAGTGGTCATCGACGGGGAGGT
Organism: Gemmatimonadota bacterium; assembly: GCA_020344375.1. Lineage (GTDB taxonomy): Bacteria > Gemmatimonadota > Gemmatimonadetes > Palauibacterales > KS3-K002. The sequence continues at coordinate 292,102 of CP070823.1, forward strand.
TAACGAAGCGCAAGCCGCGGAAGCTCGAGTACGGGTCGAAGTAGTTTGAGTTGTCGGCCTCGGGACTACCGACACGGATATCTGTCTCCAGCGTGCGGTCGCGGCGTAGGCGGCGAATCGCGATGGATCCGAAGGCGGCTTCGATCGTGAGCGTGACATTATCGTGGACGCGGTACGCCATGTAGTACGGGTCTGCCAAACCTTCCAGATGCAGGCCCTCCATCGAGCGGGCAAGCTCGTCGTTCATCGCCTCGAGGAGAACGTCGCCCGCCGCCACATGCTCCGGGTCACCTTCGCTGGGCGGCGGCGTGAGCACAGGTGGCCGCTCCATCGACTTGGCCGTCTTCTCGATCTCGATCTCGGATACGAGAAGCGCGGGCGAGACGGCGGAGACCGGGACGGAACCCGACTCAGCACCGCACGAGCCGTTAAAGACTTCCGGCCGATCATCCGTGGCTAGTATCTTGCCGAAGACAGTCAATGGAGTGCCCACGATGTCGACCCCGCGAACCAACTCATCCGGCCGCCCGTCGGCGTAGATTCGGTAGACCTTGACAGGGATGACCTTGAACGACTGCGGCATGGTGCGGCCGGTGAAGGTGAAGCCGCCACGGATCTCTTCGAAGTAGAGACCGTAAGGCTTGCCCTGGCGCTGGATCTCTTCCTTCAATTGACTCCGCAGGTCGGCTGTAGAGACGGAGCGCCCGGACTCGACGATGAGGTTTCCCTGGCGTGCCACGACATCGTACCCGGCCTGGCGGCGGCCGTGACCGTTGGACTGCGGCTCGGCCTCGATCGGTGACCGGCCCGTGAGGAAGCCGGTGAGAGTGCCCTCCCGAACCAGGGGGACGCGGCGGGCCGGGACTCCTTCGTCATCGACTCGGTAGTGGCCCGCCAGGTCGGTCCCCTCGTAATCGGCGCGAGTCGGATCGTCGACCACGTCCAGAAAAGAAGGTAGAACCTCCTCCCCGACTTTCTTGGTGAAGGTCTGCGCGAACGCTTCGTCCTTCTGCCGATGGCCTTCGATCCGGTGGCCGAAGATCTCGTGGAAGAAGACCCCGCTGGCCCGGCCGCTCAAGATCGCGGGACCGGTGAACGGCTCCACCACCGGCGCTGTGCGGAGAGCCTCGAGCTCGTCAATCAACGTGTCGATAGCGGCAGCTATCGCGTCCTCGGAGGGCAAACCGGCCAGGCTGAACGCCATGAAACTTCGCTGCAGGGAGAGATCCATTCCATCGTCGGCACGCGTCGTCGCCTGGACATATAAGCGGGCACGTATGTCACCGGTGCGAACGCGGGTGCCTTCGCTGTTCACGATGTGGCGGACCTCGCGTGATGTAGTCACGAAGACCCTAGAATTGAAGATCGTCGGGTGGCCGTTGAAGCGAGCCGAGAGCCGGCGCACACGATCGGGCCAAGTGGAGCGATCGAGGCCCCGAGACATGGGCACATCCTCTATCGTCACATATGGCGACTCGTGTGAGAAGTCAGGCGAGGTATCCTCGGGCGCGGCGGTGGCGGCGCGGTTTGCTTCGACCTGAATGAGGCGCTCGAGCGCTTGCCTGTACTCGTTTTCCGTCCTCAACCAGATGACGGCGCGCAGTGCATCCTCATCGTCCTCCAGCGGCAGCGGGTCGGCCTGACGGAAGAAGCTACCACGGAACACATCCTGCCCCTGAAAGCGGTGCGTGTTGTCGAACTGGTAGTCCCCGATTCGCACGTCAGCGTCGAGCAGACGCTGCCGCTGCTCTTGGTCACTGACGATTGCCCCGTTGCTGGCGCCCATCGACTGTTGCCATTGGTCCCAGACCTCATAGGCGAGGAAGTACGGAGGTTGCTCTGCGCGCTGGGCGAAACCCGTCATCGCTCGCTCAAGCTCGGCCTCGAGCGCTGCGGTCACAACATCGTCGCTGGGAGATTGTGCTGCAACTGGTGTCAGGGGCCCCGAGAGCAGAAGGGAGATGCTGAAGATGAGTGCAGTACGCAGCTGGTTACGCGCTGTGGCGGCAGACTCGTTCCTGTAGGCCATGATCATTCTCCTTCGTTTTGGAAAGTTCCCCACCACGGCAGCTGATCAGGGAAGTCACGATAAGGAACAGCGATAACACCTTTACGGCCACCGTAGACTGCAAAGAGGAAAAGCGTTCAGTCCTTTTCGCCTCTCGCGTTCACGTCGCCAACGCGCCCTTCGCTGGCCGCCCGCAGTAAGACCACGTCCTCCTCAGATTGCGGAGCCGCTTCCTGTGCTGGCCGTTGGCAGGCCGCGCTCGCGATGGCGAGCACAATCGCGGTCTTTGCCACTGATCGCGTACTCATGGCTGCCACCTACTTGTTACTGCACAGACGCTTACAGTCTTCCTGTGGCTGGATTCGACTGCGGGCCAGCTTGGCGCATGGTTGGATATGTGAAGTACCACCGACTGAGGTCCCCTCTGCCAGCGGGACTCTACCGCACAACCTCCTCAGCCACTTCCCGGTGCATTTACTATGTGGCCGCAGCGGCTGTGAGGCAAATGAAACCGACACTGACTATCGGTATCTCCGAACGTGAGGCTTGCGCGGCAGCCATATAGCGAGGCCTGCCCTATTGACCAGCGCGCCGCACGAGGGGCCCCACCGCCGCCAATCGTGGGCGGCGCCCCAGCCCACG
>CP070823.1:294851-298709 GCA_020344375.1 Gemmatimonadota bacterium
CTTGCGGGTGACGGCGTCGCCGACGCTGGAGGAGGTGCTGCGGCAGGTACCGCTCATCCAGATCCGCGAGAACTCGCGGGGCGAGGCGCAGCCGCAGCTGCGGGGCATGGAGTCGCGAAATGTGGCGGTGTTGGTGGACGATGTGCCGCTCACGCTGGGCTGGGACAACCGCTCCGACCTGTCGGTCATTCCCCTGACGGCGGCTCGACAACTGACGCTCGTGCGCGGCCTCTCCTCGGTGCTCCACGGGCCTAACGCGCTGGGCGGTGTGGTCATGGTCGCCCTGGGCGATGGGCCTAGGATCCCTCGTGATCTCCCGCCGCTGCAGCTCACCGCGGGCGTGGATCATCTTGGCAGCAGCGCGGTGGCGCTGGGGCTGGCGACCGTAGTGCGCGGCGACGCCGGTGATCTGCTGCTGCGGGCCGGCGGCGGCTACCGCGAGCGGTCGGCGACGCCGCTACCTTCGGGCGTAGACCAGCCGGCATCGGGAGGCGAGGATGAGCGCTTGAACAGCGACTTCCAGCAGGCCAACGGCTACGTTGTGGCTCGCTACCAGTCCGGGCGCGGCTTCTGGAGTTCCCTCTCCTCCTTCGGTTTCGTGGCCGAGCGCGGCGTGCCGCCGGAGCTGGACGTGACGGAGCCACGGCTCTGGCGCTATCCGAGGACGGCGCGCTGGGTGACCGCGCTCTCCGCCGGGACGGGTTGGCGAGAGACGCCGCTGGGCGAAGGCGACGTGGAGGGGAGCCTCGGACTCGACTTCGGCGAGACCGAGATCGATACCTACGAGAGCTTGGCCTACGACTCCATCACCGGCGGCGAGTCGGGCGACGACCGGACGCTTTCGCTGCGACTGCTGGGCGACCACACGCTGGGCCCGGGGATCCTTCGCGGCGCCCTGACCCTGGCGGAGACCCGCCACGTGGAGGTCATCGTCGACCGCGATCCCGGTACCTATAAGCAGCGGCTCTGGAGCCTGGGGCTCGAGATCGAGCAGCCGATCGGCGGGGGCGGTCGGGCGTCGCCGCGGGCCAGGGTGAGCGTGGGCGTGAGCGTGGACGGGTCCGACACGCCGGAAGTGCCGGAGCCCATCCCCCCACGTGATCGCATCTGGGACTGGGGCGCCCGGGCCGGCGGGACACTGGCACTGGGCGCGGGAAACGTCTTACTCAACGCCGGCGTCAGCCGCCGGGTCCGCTTTCCGGCACTGCGCGAGCTCTACTCGGGCGCGCTGGGCAAGTTCGAGCCCAATCCGGACCTCGGTCCTGAGGTGCTCGCCGTGGCGGAGCTGGGCGTCACGGCCCAGGTCGGGAACTTGGAAGCGCAGGCCGTGGCCTTCCACCAGCGGCTCACCGACGCGATCGTTCGCGCCAGCATCGGCGACGGTCAGCTGCAGCGCCAGAACCGGGACAGGATCCTCAGCACCGGGCTCGAGGCGCTGGCAAACTACGTGTGGCGTGGCGTCGCGCTGGCTGCGGACGTGACGCTGAAGGACGTCAAACTGGAGGATCCGACGGCTCCGGCAGAGCAGCAGGAGCCGGAGTACCAGCCCTGGATCGCGGGGAGCCTCGGTCTGTCCACGCCGCTGGCTTTCGGCGTCTGGGCGAGCGGCCGCCTGCGGCACGTGGGTGGTCGCTACTGCGTGCACCCCGACCGGGAGCAGCAGGTGCGACTGGGTGCCGACAGCTGGCTGGATCTCGAGGTCGGCCGTGGCTTCAATCTGCGTGGCGCCTATCCGGGCCGCCGCCTGGAGCTTACCTTCAGAGCGGACAACGTGACGGACACGGCAGCCTACGATCAGTGCGGGCTGCCGCAGCCGGGCCGGCTGCTACGCTTGCAGGTGCGTATTTTGTAGAAGGAACCGAAGAGGCGCCGATCGTGAGTACGCAGCGGCAGAAGACCCTCCCATTCATCGTCGTGCTCGTGGCGATCGCTGTCCTGGCGCTCGGTATCGTTCTGCCTACGAGCGGTGCGCTGGAGCCGATGGAGGGGTTCGTTCGCCGCTGGTTCTTCGCGGTCTTCTGCACGCTCTATGCGATGGCCCAGGCGCGGGTCTATCGGATGCGCCGACGTCGGCAAGCGCGTGTGGCGAGTGACATGCCCGTCTTCTCATTCGGCTTCTTCATGCTGCTCTGGTTCGTACTCGCCGTCGCCGCGGTCATCTACGGGATAGTCGGCCCTGGAGGGCGGTGGGAAACCGCCGCCTGGGTGACGGTCGGGCTCGTCGTCTCCGTCCAGCTTGTCATCTTGGGCAGGCTGCAGCGCCGGACCGAGACCGAGGGAGGCTAGAGGCCGGCCCTCTCTGCCGTTATCACTCTGGCCCTGCCATCCCCCCGAGGTTGTCCCCACATTCGGTGCCTCACATCTTGCGGAGTGCTGGCCTCCGACGTGGAGTGAACGGCTCAGGACATGTAACAGACGAGCGGGAGGTGCACAATGCGATGCTCAAGCCGATTTGCGCTCACCTGCCTGGCGGGCCTGGCTGTCTGGATCGGCTGTCAGCCGGCGCAGCGTGAACCCGGCGACACGCTTGCGGCTCTCTTCTCGGGTGAGGAAGCTGAGTGGATCGACATGAGCTACGCGTATGATGAGAGCACGATCTTCTGGCCGACGGCCCGGTCGTTCGAGCTGGAAGTCGTCTCGGCGGGCCTGACCGAGCGTGGCTACTACTACGCGGCGAACAACTTCTGCATGGCCGAGCACGGCGGCACGCACTTCGACGCGCCCATCCACTTCGCCGAAGGCGGGCAGACGGCGGAGCAGGTTCCGATCGAGCTGCTGATCGGCCCGGCGGTGGTGATCGATGTGAGTGCGGCGGCCGAGGCCGATCCCGACTACCAGGTCAGCGTGAGCGACTTCGAGGCCTGGGAGGCGGAGCACGGGCGCATCCCGGACGGCGCGATCGTCTTGGTAAACACCGGCTGGGGTACCCGCTGGCCGGATCGTGGCCTCGTTCTCGGGACGACGCTCACCGGTCCCGAGGCAGTCCCGGAGCTGCACTTCCCGGGCCTGCACCCGGACGCCGCCCGCTGGCTGGTGGAGAACCGCCGGATCGACGCCGTCGGGCTCGATACTCCGAGCATCGACTACGGCCAGTCGACGCTGTTCGAGACCCATCGGGTCCTCTACGCCGCCAGCATCCCGGCGCTGGAAAACGTAGCGCTGCTGGACAGGCTGCCGGCGACTGGCGCCTACGTGATCGCGTTGCCGATGAAGATCCGGCGCGGCAGCGGCGGCCCGACCCGCGTCGTGGGTGTGATTCCAGGTGCGGCGAGTGCAGGGAGTTGAGCGCGTAGGTGCGCGGTAGCCAACGCGTGAACAGAAAGGGCCGGCCGCGCCGGCCCCTGTTGCACAGCCACTGACTCGAGTCGGGGATCACCGCCGCTTGCTAAGACTTGGGCTCATCGGCGAAGGCGATCGGAATCGCCATCCAGACCGGCACGACTTCCTCACCGTTACGGGCGGGTGTGAACTCCCACTCCCGGGCCACCACCAGCCCCGCCGCGTCCAGCGCCTCGTTCCCGGAGCTCTCCTTCAGTTTCACGTTGGCGACGTTGCCGTCGCTATCGATGAAAACCCAGACGACCACGGTGCCGCCGATGCCGGCATCTTTGAGGTCCTGCGGGTAGTGTCGCGCGACCACGCGCCTTGCCTCCTCGAGGTCCTTGAACTCAGGCCTTGCCGTGTACGGCGTGAACACCGGCTCCGCGTCGCTTTGCTGGGCAGCGCTCGGTGCCGGCGGCAGGTCAACACTGCTCTCCGTGGACTCCTGCGGCGCGCGCACTTGACAGGCCGCGGCGAGCAGCGTGCCTGCAATCAGGGATGCGGCTGCCGCCTTTTCGACGCGTCGACGCGGTTTCC
>CP070823.1:298809-302666 GCA_020344375.1 Gemmatimonadota bacterium
GGGGCCTGGCGTCAAGCCTAACTGTTTGACATACTTGTAGGTTGGCCGCGGCGGCGGCCTAGGCGCCCCCGGCTACAGGGTGTGCCAACTTACGAGACGCCGATGATCGAGCTCACGAGCAGCGTTGACGACCGTTATCTGACCGACGAGCACCGTATGCTCCGGGCCATGGTCCGGGAGTTCGCAGAGAACGAGATCGTCCCCATTGCACAGGAGATCGACGAGCAGGCCCGCTTCCCCTGGGAGAACGTGGCGAAGATGGCGGAGCTCGGCCTGTTCGGCGTGCCCTGGCCGGAGGAGTACGGCGGCGCCGGGATGGACACGCTGGCCTCGACGCTGGTGAGCGAGGAGTTGGCCAAGTTCTGCCCCTCCCACTCGATCACCGTGGGGGCGAACATCACGCTGGCGGCGAGCCCGATCTACGAGTTCGGTACGGAGGAGCAGAAGCAAAAGTACCTGACCAAGCTGGCCCGGGGCGAGGTGCTGGGCGCGTTCGGGCTCACAGAGCCGGACGCTGGCTCCGACGCGCAGGGCACGAAGACGCGGGCCGAGGAGAAGGACGACCACTGGGTCCTCAACGGCAGCAAGATCTTCATCACCAACGGCGGGGTGGGCGAGATCTTCGTCGTCACGGCCGTGACAGGCGAACTGCCTGACGGCAGCAAGGAGATCAGCTCGTTCATCCTCACGAAGCCGACGCGGGATTTGGAGGAGGCAAAGGCCGTCGGGGTGGGGCACGCCGGGGACTTGGACTACACGCCGGGCTTCAGGCACGGCAAGAAGGAAGACAAGCTGGGCTGGCGCGCCTCCGATACGACGGAGCTGGTCTTCGAGGATTCCGTCGTCCCGATGGAGAACATGCTGGGCCAGCGCGGTCATGGATTCAAGAACTTCATGCGCACCTTGGACGGCGGCCGCGTCAGCATGGCGGCGCACCTGCTGGGCATCGCCGAGGGCGCGCTGGAACAGACGATCAAGTTCACGCGGGAGCGCATGCAGTTCAACACGCGCATCTGCGACTTCCAGGCGATCCGCTTCGAGCTGGCGGATTGGTGGACGCGCATCGAGGCGGCGAAGCATCTGGTCTATCACGCGGCGATGCTGAGGCAGGCGGGAGAGCTGCACAGCAAGGAGGCCGCGATGGCCAAGCTCTACTGCTCGGAGCTGGCGGCCTGGGCCACGACGAAAGCGGTGCAGTTCCACGGCGCTTACGGCTACACGACGGAGTACCCCGTGGAGCGGCTAATGCGAGATGCGAAGATAGGGGAGATCGGAGAGGGAACCTCCGAGATCCAGAGGATAGTGATAGCGCGCCATCTTCTCGGACCCGAGCAGAGTCCGGTGGAGGAGGGCGCCAGATGAATGGTACGATTGGGTAAGACAGCACGAAATGAAAAGGCAAATACTCATCAACGCGGCTCCGCACGAGACGCGGGTCGTGATCATGGAGGACAACGTCCTCGTCGAGCTCATGCTCGACCGACCCGACGCACAGCGGACGGTGGGCGATATCTATCTGGGGCGCGTCGAGGGCGTCCTGCCTGGTATCCAGGCAGCGTTCGTTAACATCGGCACCGACAAGGCCGCATTCCTCCACGTCTCCGACATCGCCGACGAGGATCCCGAGGCCTCGGAGGAAGAGAAGGGGGTCAAGCGCTACCCGCCCATCCAGACCCTGATCAAGAAGGGCGAGGAGCTGCTGGTCCAGGTGACGAAGGAGGCAATCGGGACGAAAGGTCCCCGGGTCACTGCGCAGGTCTCGCTGCCCGGCCGCTACCTCGTCTACATGCCCCGCAGCGAGCACATCGGCGTGTCACGCAAGATCGAGGATCGGGACGAGCGGACCCGACTGCGTCGGCTGATGCGCGACATCATGCCGCCGGGCAAGGGCGGGACCATCGTCCGCACCGTGGGCGAGGATGCGAAGCGCAAGCCCCTGGAGCGGGAGCTCAAGGGGCTGATGAAGACGTGGAAGCGGATCGAGAGTCGAGTCGCCCAGTCCCAGGCCCCCGCCCTCGTGCACGAGGAGGCCCACCTCGCCGCGGGCATCATCCGGGACCTGTTCAGCGAGAAAGTGGACGCGCTGATCGTGGATTCGCGGGAGATCTTCAACGAGGTGCGCGACTATCTCGAGGCCGTCGATCCCGAGCTGATACGGCGCGTTAGCTACTACGACGGCACGGTCCCGCTGTTCGACAAGTACGAGATCGAGGAGGAGATCCGTCGCTCGTTCGAGCGGCGCGTCGAGCTCCCGTCGGGCGGCTACGTCGTGATCGAGCCGACCGAGGGGCTGGTCGCCATCGACGTCAACACCGGCCGCTACACGGGTAAGAAGGATCCCGAAAAGACGATCCTGCGCACGAACCTCGACGCCGCCCGCGAGATCGCGCGCCAGCTCCGGCTGCGGGACATCGGCGGCATCATCGTCGTCGACTTCATCGACATGGAGGACAAGGCGAACCGCGACAAGGTGATGCAGGAGCTGCGCATTCACCTGAGCCGGGATCGGGCGCGCACCAAGGCCTTCCAGATCTCCGAGCTGGGGCTGGTCGAGATGACGCGGCAGCGGGTGCGGCCGAGCATCTACCACACCGTCACCCGGCCCTGCCCGTACTGCGTCGGTGCAGGCCGCATCGTCACTCCCGCCACCGTCGTGCGCCGGGTGGAGCGGGCGATAGGGCGAGTGGCGGCGGCGAAGGAGGAGCGGCGGCTGGTGGTCCGCCTACACCCGGAGGTGGCACTGCATATCCTTGAGGAGGAGCCGAACCTGCTGCGCCGCCTGGAGTCGGAGTACAGGGTGGACATCGAGGTGCGTGACGACCCGCTGATGCGGGCGGACGAGTTCCGTATCCTGGCGGGCCCCGCGGATGTGGATATCACCGCGCGCTACGCCGTGGCCTGAGGCGCCTGCGGATGGGGGCGGCCGTTGACAGCGGGGGATAGGCTGGATAGGCTATAGGGTTACTATATAAACGGCAACTTCGAGCGGAACGCAGGTTTGTGATATACGCCATCTTCAGGGCTGCTGGCTACCAGTATCGCGCCGTACTCGGCGAGGTCCTGCGACTCCCCTCGTTGGACGCTGAATCCGGCTCGACGGTCGTCTTTGATGACGTGCTCCTGGGGGCCAGTGACGGGGAGACGCTGATCGGCCAGCCCAGCTTGGAGGGGGCTGCGGTGCGCGCCCAGGTCCTGCGTCACGGCCGGGCCGACAAGGTCGTGGTCTTCAGGTTCAAGCGCCGCAAGAACTACCGGCGTAAGACCGGCCACCGACAGGGCTTCACGGAGATCCGGGTCAGTGAAATCGATCTGGGGGGCGGCCGCCGGATGACCCTGGAGATGGAGGCGAAGGCTAAGGCTAAGGCGAAGCCCAAGAAGGCGCCGGCCCGGAAGAAGAAGCCGGAGGCGAAGGTGGCGGCTGCGAAGAAGCCGGCGGCCAAGCCGCGGGCCAAGAAGGCGCCGGCCCGGAAGCCCGCGAAGCCGAAGGCGAAGGCGGCGCCGAAGAAGAAGACCACGGCCAAGCCGAAGACGACGACCAAGGCGAAGGCCAAGGAAACCTCGAAGTCGAAGAAGAAGTAATCTCAGCAGGGACGGCCCTTATGGCTCATAAGAAGGCAGGCGGATCCACGCGCAACGGCCGCGACAGTAACCCCAAGTACCTCGGGGTCAAGCGATACGGCGGCCAGTTCGTGCGCGCCGGCAACATCATCATGCGGCAGCGCGGCACGCGGTTCCATCCCGGCCATAACGTCGGCCGCGGCGGTGACGACACCCTCTTCGCGCTCGCCGACGGTTACGTGGAATTCGGGACGAACCGGGGACGGCGCGTCGTCTCGGTGGTGCCCGAGGGCTAGCGG
>CP070823.1:302766-306589 GCA_020344375.1 Gemmatimonadota bacterium
CACGCCTCGATCATCGATGGCATGCGGCTGTGCAAGGCGATGGAGGACACGTACAAGCACTCCGAGATGCGCCACCTGGAGGAGAAGTTGCAGGAGCACCAGGACCGGCGCGTCCGCATGATCATCACCGACGGCGTCTTCTCCATGGACGGCGATCTGGCGAAGCTGGACGAGGTCGCGGCGCTGGCCGAGAAGTACGACGCCATGGTGTTCGTGGACGATTCGCACGCCACTGGCTTCATCGGCAGGACGGGCCGTGGAACCCACGAACTTTTTGACGTGGTGGGCCGGATCGACATCATCACCACCACGTTGGGCAAGGCGCTGGGCGGCGCGTCGGGCGGCTGCGTCAGCGGCCGGCGCGAGCTGGTGGAGATGTGCCGGCAGCGGGCGCGGCCTTACCTGTTCTCCAACACCGTCGCGCCGGTGATCGTGTCGGGGGCACTCAAGGTGCTGGCCCTCATCTCACGGAACACCGAGCGGCGTGACAAGCTGGAGTGGAACACGAAATACTGGCGGAAGCTGCTCACCGAAGCGGGCTTCGACGTGAAGCCCGGGGCGAGCCCTATCGTGCCTGTGATGCTGTACAACGCCAAGCTGGCCCAGGACGTCGCGCGTGACTTGTACGAGGAAGGCATCTACGTGGTGGGCTTCTTCTTCCCGGTGGTGCCGAAGGGGCAGGCCCGCATCCGCACGCAGCTCTCGGCTGCCCACGAGAAAGAGCATCTGGACCGGGCGATCGAGGCGTTCATCAAGGTCGGGAAGAAGTACGACATCATGGGTAAAGGCAAGAAGGAGATCATCGCCCAGTACGGCCTCTGACGCCGGACAGGGCTCCGAGAAGTGAGGCGATGAGGTGAACAAGCAGACGATCGAGATTCCCATGCCGCAGGCTGCGGACCTGACGGAGTTCGACCTGGAGCTGATGAAGGCCACGTTCCAGGCGCTCGTGTCGCTGCGCCGCGAGTGCAGCAAGGAGTGGAAGAACATCTTGCAGGAGTTGGAGGAGGACGGCTGGGAGGTGGACTGGCGCCTGAGCTGGCAGGCAGAGGCGCGGCGCGGGCGGGACGTGGAGGAGGCGGCGGCCAGCACACTGGACGAAGCCTTCGATCAGCTAAGGCAGCTCACCCGGCTGGACAGCGCTACCCTCTGGCCGTAGGGTCAGGAATCCTATCTCTTGAGCGATCCTATCTGATCAGCAGGCGGCTCCAGGTGAACGAGCCGCCCTCCGTTCCGTGGTCGGCAAGCTGGTGATCGGAGTGCACAGGTAACGGATTCAGCGTCCGCCTCTTCTGACGGCAGATTGCTGCTGAACACGACACGTCACATCTTGTAGCTGGAGAGTCTCCTCGTCACAGCTACCGGTATCCACACTGATGACTGCGCTCACCTCACAGGCGATCCTGATCAAGCACAACGGTCCGCCCGAGGTCTTGGTCGAGCGAGAAGTGCCGCTCTGTAGACCCTGCCCGGGCTTGGAGGTGGCGGGCGTCGTGGCGCGGGTCGGCGCGAAACGGCTCAGCGTCCGTAGGCGACGACTGTTGACTGACGGCTGACAGGTAGGGAGGTTCACGCAAGGCGGGGCCACCTGTCGTTGAGGAGGAAGTATGCGACTGCTGGTCATGGCTTGGAGAAACCTGTGGCGGTACCGTCGCCGCACGCTTGTCACTGTCGCGGCCATGACGCTTGCCCTGTTGACCATGGTCCTCTACACGTCCCTCGTCGAGGGCTACCTCCGGGATTTGGAACGCAACATCGTCGATATCGAGCTGGGAGACGTGCAGGTGTTCGCCCAGGAGTACCGCGACAACCCCTCCATCTACAACCGCATCGACAATCCGGAACAGCTGCTCGCGAGGCTCCGCGAGGGAGGGTTCCAGGCCTCAGCGAGATTGGTGGGAGGAGGCTTGGCCGCGGCGGGTGAATCATCCGCCGGTGCTCTTCTCAAAGGCGTAGACGTTGAGCAGGATGCTCGGGTGAGTCAGATCTCCGAGCATGTGGAGCGAGGGAGATGGCTCGATCCCGCCGATCCAGGCGGAGTCGTGGTAGGGAACCGCCTGGCCCGAACGCTCGGCGTGGAGCCGGGCGACGAACTCGTGATGCTGAGTCAGGCCGCTAACGGGAGCATCGCCAACGATCTCTACACGGTACGTGGCGTGCTCCGGAGCATCAGCGATGAAGCGGATCAGGCGGGGGTCTTCCTGACCGATCGGGCGTTCCGTTCGTTCTTTGTCCTCCCGGACGGCGCACACCAGATCATCGTGCGCCGACCGGCTGACCGGGAGCTCGGCGTCGCCGTCGCCGAGGTTCGAGGGATCGCCGCCGAGTTCGACGTTCAGAGCTGGCGCGATCTCGTGCCTATTCTGGCGTCGCTGCTGGACTCGACGCGAACCCTCATCCAGATCATCTTCCTCATCGTCTACGTCGTCGTGGCCATCCTGATCATCAACGCCATGTTGATGGCCGTCTTCGAGCGCATCCGGGAGCTTGGCTTGCTCAAGGCCCTAGGTGTCGGTCCGGGACGCATCCTTGCGCTCATCTTCATCGAGGGCGGACTTCAGACGGGGATCGCGATTGCGTTGGCCCTCACTCTCAGCGTGCCCGGGCTCCTTTACCTGACCGAACAGGGACTCGACCTCAGTCGACTCGGTGGAATTTCCTTTGCTGGCATGGCTATCGACCCTGTATGGCGTGGTGTCGTGACGCCGATGACGGTTATCGGTCCAGTACTCACGCTGGTGCTCATCGTGTCCGTGTCCGTGCTCTACCCCGCGCTCAAAGCGGCTCGCATCAGCCCGGTGGACGCGATGCGGCACCACTAGGAGGAATGCGGAATGAGGGTCAGAGGAACGAGCATGACGGTGATGGCTTGGCGCAACCTGTGGCGGAACCGGCGCCGCACGCTTTTCACGCTGTCGTCCATTGCCTTCGGGGTGTTCCTTGCGGTGCTCTTCACCGCCATGCAGGACCGCAACTGGGCCGATATGGTCGATCTCGCCGCCCGTCTCGGTACGGGTCACGTGACGCTGCAACATCCTGAGTACCTCGAGAGGCCAGCGCTCTCGCGAACGGTGCAGAAGACCGCAACCTTGAGCGACTTGGCGCTCGAAGAACGTGAAGTCACACGCGTCGTCGAGCGTATCATCGGCCAGACTATGCTGGGCACGGCCCGCGAGAGCTACGGCGCCGGTTTCATCGCATTCGATCCGGTCGCGGAAGACTCCTCGACCTTCACCGTCCTCGGGGCACTCGTCGAAGGCGACGCGTTCACCACCAGCCGCGACGGTGGCATCATGCTCGGCGAGCGGTTGGCAGCCAACCTCGGTGTCGGGCTGGGCGACAAGATCGTCTACACTATGACGGACAGGATGGGTGGAATCGTCAGCGGCTTGGCCCGGGTCTCGGGGATCGTGCGGACCGGCGCTCCAAGTGTCGACGGAGGGTTGAGCTTGCTCCCCATCGACGCCGTGCGCGAAGTGCTTGGCTACGCGATCGACGAGGCCACTCACGTGGCGGTCTTTGTTGATGACCAGCGCCGAGCGGATCAGGTTGCGAGCCGGCTGAGCGCCAAGGTAGGACCCGGGGTCGCGGCTCTCCCGTGGCAGGATATCCAGCGTGAGCTCGCGGCCTTCATCGCCCTCAAGGTCGGTGGTGCACGGTTCATGGAGCTGCTCATCGCGGTGCTTGTCGCTGCGGGCATCTTCAATACGCTGTTCATCAGTGTGATGGAGCGCCTGCGCGAGTTCGGCATCATGATGGCGATCGGATGGAGTCCCGGCCGACTCTTCCGACTCGTGATCTTGGAGAGTGCGTGGCTTGGCGT
>CP070823.1:306689-310510 GCA_020344375.1 Gemmatimonadota bacterium
GAAGGGCGCCTGGGCTGACCCGCTGATGCTCACAGGCTATGAGTTCCGCATGTGTGTGAGGCTGCATAAGGTGACGAGCCGGCTAGTGAGAGGGGAGAAGCTTTCAACCAGCGAAAGGGAAGGGTGGGTGAGTCGCTACTGCGTCGATATGAGGACCAGGGAGGTCTTCTTGCCCCAGCGGTATCAGAAGGTTCAGCCGCATGGTTGGATCTCCATCTGGGCTAAAGACGTCGTCGACGCGGTTGACCAGATGGCAGTTGCTGTCGAGGTCCACTGACGGTGCCTGGGGGATGACACGGCGCCCTCACGCCCTTAACATTGTTGGTACCGGCCAGCGCTGAGGCTCTATCCTTGCCGGTGGAGGCGTGCCAGCCATGATCAGGCTCACTACATTTGGCGGCTGCTCGCTCCGTCAGGACGGCACTGAGTTCAGTGAACTCGTTGCCCACAAGCAGAAGGCTGCCCTCCTCTCCTTCCTGGCCGTGGAGGGCCCGGTACCCCGCGACCGTCTCCTTCCCCTCTTCTGGTCCGGCCGCGATAACGAAAAGGCTCGCCATTCGCTGTCTCAGGCGCTCTATGCCCTGCGCAAGGAACTGGGCGAGGAGTCCATAAGCGTTGTCGGCGAGCACGTAGGCCTGGTATCCGAGACCCTTTGGGTGGACGTGAAGGAGCTCGAGGCGGCGGCTCAGGCTGAACGCTGGGAGGACGTCGCCGAGCTCTATCGGGGCCCGTTCCTGGCCCAATTCCACCTTCCGGGTTCTCCCGGTTTCGATGAGTGGCAGACCCGGACCCGGGCCTGGGTGAGCGCCCTGGCCCGGAAGGCCTTCAGCAAGGTGATCGAGTCCCGTCACGGTGCTGGTGATGCGGCCGGTGCGCTGGAAGTCGCGAACCGGTGGGCGAAGCTGGAGCCGCTGGAGGACGAGGCACAGCACGCCCTCATCGCGCTCCTCGCCACGTCGGGCGACCGGGCGGCGGCGCTGGCCCAGTACGAGGCTTATGGGCGGCGGCTGGCCGAGGAGCTGGAGGTCGAGCCGCTCGACGCGACGGCGGCCATGGTGGAGCGGATTCGGGCCGGCGAGCTGCCGGAGAGCCCATTGCTGGAGGACGCGCTCCTGGCCGCGCCCACGCCTGGAGTGCCGAGGACCGAGGCCGCAGCGGCGGCCGTGGCTCCGGAACCGGCGCCGGCGGCCGTTGTCAGCGCCGATCTCGATCGGATTCTTAAGGACGACCTCGGGCCGGGCCTGGAGATCGTGCGCAAGCTGGGCGAAAGCCCGGCGGCCAGCGTCTACCTCGCCCGGGAGCCGAAGCTCAAGCGCCTGGTGGCGCTCAAGGTCTTCTCGCCCAAGCTGGCACCCGATCGCCGGGCGCGGCTGCGCTTCGAGCGCGAGGTTCAGGCCATCGGGTCTCTGACGCACCCGAACATCGTCAGGCTTCACTGGGCCGGCGCCCTGTCGAACGGCCTGCCGTACTTCGTCATGGAGTATGTCGCGGGTACCTCCATGTCGAACAAGCTGAAGGCGGAGGGAACGCTCCCCGTCCCCGAGGCACGGCGGGCCCTTGCCGGCGTCGCCTGGGCCTTGGCTGCGGCACACCGGCGCGGCATCGTGCACCGCGATGTGCAACCCGCCAACGTGCTCTACCAGGAGGAGACAAATCGCGCCCTGCTCGCCGACTTCGGGATCGCGGCGATGCTGACTGCAACGGAAGAGCGGCCAGTGCGGATCACCGAGTCGGGCGAACTGGTCGGCGATCCGGCCTGGATGAGCCCGGAGCAGTTGATTGGCGAGCCGGCGATGGAGCGCAGCGACATCTACAGCTTCGGGCTCCTCGGCTACGAGCTGCTGGCTGGCCGAGGTCCCTACGATGCTCGCTCGAGGCAGGAGCTGTACGCGGCTCACATCAAGGAACGGCCCCGCAAGCTGACAGAGCTGCGCCCGGACGTGGATCGCGACCTGGCCGAGCTGCTCGAGCACTGCCTGGCCAAGGAACCGACCCACCGGCCCAACGCCGAGCATGTTGCCCGGGTCCTGTCGGCGCGTCCTGGCGAAGAACCGCTGGTGCCGGGGGCCAGGCCGACTTTGCGCCGACGGGTCCTGTCGGCTCTGGTGGAACGCCGCGTACCTCACGCGCTGGCCGCGTACCTCGCCGGTGGGTTCGTACTCGTGGAGCTGGTGAGTGAAATGGTCGGCCGCGACCTTGTGGCCGATGTCTTCAGCGAGCTGTCTCTGCTGACCTATGCTCTCGGTGCGCCAGCGGTAGCGGTCATCGCCTGGTTCCACGGCAAGCGGGGACGGCAGAGGTTCGAGCGCCTGGAGTACTGCCTGCTCGGCGCGTTGGCCCTGCTCTGGCTATCGCTGAGCATCTCGATCCTGCTCAGGCAGTGAGCTGGCCCACACTGCGTGGATGTGTGAGCCTCGCCGTCTCAACGAGACAGACGAAATCCGTCGTGCTTTGAGAAGGTTGTGCGCTGATTCGCTGGGCCGTAGGTTGGGAGTGGGTGTAGGGCCTGGGTCGGGAGTATATGACCCGGTCGGATTTGAGCTGTGCCTATCCCCACCCACCACAACTCTGCAGTCGGTTTGCCGTCGCTGGGCCTTGAGCTGCGGGCGGGAATAGTACTTCCTCACGCTTTGTCGATCCTCATTACAGTTATCAACTGTAGCCAGGAGGCACCATGAGACGTGCCACGCGCATCCTGTTGGTGCTGCCTCTTGTCATCATGGCAGCGTATGTAGTGGGCCTTCGTGGGACAACGGGAGAAGCCCTTCCAGGCATGCCGCAGAATAATGACATCATCATTGGCTGCGTGCATTACTGGGACTCGAGTTTCGATTGTCCCCAGGGTAATCCCCAGCCTCGCTACTGGGTGCCCGCAGACTCGGTTCAATCGATACAGATCACCCTCAACATGAAGGATGACACGGAACACACGTGGACTCACCCAATGTCTATGGCGGAGGGCCAAAGCGGTAGGAACGTGGACGCGGTGTTCCTCCGCAAACTTGCTGTTGAGAATTTCCACTTTGCCTATCTGAGGGAGAAAGGGGTCTCTGCGGACAGCATACAAAGGGTCCGTGTAAGGTTGCCGCACCGGCCTCAGTGAGCCAGATGCGGTCCGGGTGGAGCGAGGTCAGTCAACCTCGTTCCCCCCGGACCGACAGGCGGATCTACTGAAGGGTGTCCACGAGCGCCCGGAAACCCGGGTGATCGTGCAGGGCTCGGAACCACGAGTGCCCGGCGACTTTGTCGAGCTCTGCAGGCATCTGGCGTAGGTACCTATCTAGTAGTTCCACCGCGCCATCGAGATCACCGATCAGGGTCCGCACCCACGCCTCCATCATCATCAGATTGGCCAACTCATTCTCATCGGCGACCCGCTCGCGCGCTCGATGCATCACGTTGACCGCACTGTCGGGTCGGCCCGCTCGGGCGAGCACGGCAGCGACGAAGAAGCGCCGCTGCGCCGACCATTGCTGAGTTGGCGCGAGCGAGTCGAGGCGTGCCAGCTCAGTCCAGGCGCGCTGGACGTCCTCCTCGCTCTCACCTGTATGGGCGAGAAGATTGAGCTCACATTCCCGAAGGCTTGGGTGCTCGTAGAGCTGCCCCGCCGTGCAGCGGTCCCGTGCTTTGTCAAGATCCAAGCGGTTGATAGCGATCCGATAGGCACGGACGAGCAGATCTTCATCGGCGAGGGCGAAGGGATCAGCCTCGGCCGCATTCTCCAGTGCCATATCGGCCTCACTTAGACTGCCTCTCCATTCGTAGACCTCACTGAGCGACAGCCAGGCCTGAACGAGCCTCGGATCCGATGTTGTCGCCGC
>CP070823.1:310610-314394 GCA_020344375.1 Gemmatimonadota bacterium
TGGGTGGGACTCGTGATCTACCTCAACTTCAGGTACGGCTACTCGGTCCCGGCGACGACGGTGGATCCCAACACAGGCCAGTTCGTGCCGGTTCCCCGCGATTGGCGCGAGGTCCGCGAGCGGGACTACTTCTTCATCGTCTCCTTCTCACAATGGGGACTATGGGCAGGCATCGGGTTGGCCGCGCTCTGGGAGAGGTTGGCGCAGATCACCGCAGGGCCAAAGACTAAGCTCTCCTTGCAGCATTTTCGCAGCACCGCCCCCGTCCTGGCGCTTGCGCTCCTGCCGCTCTTGCTGAACTGGAGGTACGCCAGCCGGGCCGGTGACTATGCGGCCCGCGACTGGGCTTATAACCTGCTGATGTCCGTCGAGCCGTACAGTATTGTCTTCACCAACGGCGATAACGATACCTTCCCCCTCTGGTACCTGCAGGAGGTGGAGGGGCTACGTCAGGACGTGACCGTTATCGTCTGGTCTTACCTCGCTACGCCCTGGTACGCCGAACAATTGCGGGATCTCACCAGGCCATGCGGTGACGACGACCCGAAGCACGACCGCACGACGATCATCTGCCAGCGCCCCTTCGAACCCGAGAAGGCGATACCGCTCTACCGCGACAGTGACTGGCCCGTACCCACACGCTCGATACTCGAGATGGCGGACGCTGACATCGAGCGTATCCCGGAGTGCTATCCGATCGACCGGCGCACCGGTCAATGTGGTGTCTTTGAGGATACAATGACCGTGCCTTTTGGTGATATCGCCGGTTTCGTACGGAGAGGTGACTATCTGTTCCGCAACGACATACTGGTCGCTCGTATCATGCAGACGGCCGCCGGCGACCGGCCGATCTACTTCGCAACTACCACAGGCACATTCGAGAGGTTCAACATCCAGCCGTACATGATCCGTCAGGGCGTCGCCTTCAAGCTGGCGAACAGCGAGATGCAGCCGACGGAGTCGATCGTCCCGCTACCGCCCCAGGCGCGTTTCCAAGGCGGACGCGTCTTTCCTGTTTGGGTGGACGTTGAGCGAACCCGCGCGCTCCTTGATGAGTACTTTGTCTATCGTGATCTGACCCAGTGGACCGTCTGGCCGGACCACTCGACAAGCGGTATACCGCTCCAGTACTACCAGGCGTACACCGCGCTGGCGACCGTCTACCTGTTCACGAACCAGAGGGAACTCTCCGACGAGGCCGTGGACCGGGCGCTCAAGTTCCTGGCCGTGGCTCTGGGGCCGCAATATCTACCGGTGCCCGCGTCGTCAGCAGAGGCCCGCCCAACTCTGAGCCCGGAGATACCCGAGGAGAACTGAGAGAGAGCCCTCCGCTGACTGCTCAATCGCTGACCAGCGCGGCGAGATCCTCTGGCTCCAAGTCCAAAGGGCTGGCTCCTGGACTCTCGTCGCGCACGACGCTGGCGCCCGTGCGCTCATCGTATTTCACCCGCATCACCTGATCCATACCCTCCCGGATCGGCTCGATGTGGGTGATCAAGATCACCTGCTCGAAGCGATCCTGCAGCCGCTGCAGCAGGCGAACCACGCTCTCGCGTCGTTGGTCGTCAAGGCCGCCGAACACCTCGTCGAAGATGAGGAGCGACAGTGTATGCCCAGCGCGGTCAGCGATCATCTGGCTGATGGCCAGGCGCAGTACGAGGTTCGTGAGATCTTCCTCACCACCCGAGATCACTGGTTTCTCCTCGCCATCATCCAACACAACGACCTCGTGGTCGCCCCCCAGCTCGATCCGGTTGTACCGCCCATCGGTCAGCTCGGTCAGGAAGATGCTGGCGATCTCCGACAGCTCGGGCCGCACTCGATCGTTGAGCTCATCGCGCAGCTCCCCCAGCGCCAGGTCCAGCTCGTTGTGAAGACGGAACTCCGCCTCACGCTCGGCGATGCTCTGCGAGATCTGGCGGTATTCCCGCTCCGCACGTCGCGCCGCGTCGGCCGCCTGGCGCGCTGTCTCCACCTCGCCCCGTGCCCGCTCCAGCTCCAGCCGGGCGACGTTCAGCTCGGCACGCGCCGCCTCGTACTCCTCGCCGACGGCGCGGTACGCCTCCTCCGAGAAGCCCAGCTCTGTACGGCTGGCCTCGAGACCGGCGATTTGCGCCCGGATCTGCCGCTCCTCCTCCTCCGCCTGCGCTAGTGCGCTGCGCAACGCCGGCTGCCGCTCCAGGCGGGTTTCGAGCTGTGTTGTCTGCTTCTGCAGCTCAGCTAGCTGCTCCAATCCCCTACGCACCTGGGCGTGACGCTCGGGATCGTAGCCCTCAGGTAGCCCGCCGATCTCGCCGGCCAGGGTCCGCGCCCGCACCTCCTCGGCTTCCAGCTCGGCCCTCAGCGCCTCAGCCTGGGAAAGCGCCGACTCGGCAGCGGACAGGTCGCCCATCGCGCGCTCGCGCGCCTCGCGTGCCTGAGCCAACGTCGCCTTCGCGGCCGTGACCTCATCCGGCTCCGACTCCAGCTGATCGAGACGCTTGTGATGCCACTTGCCGTCCTGGACGATTTCCTCGTATTGGCCGCGCACGAGATCGAGCACGCGATCATACTCTGCGCCCAGCGAACGCTTGCAGGTGGGACAGACTCCCTCCGCACCCTGTGACTTCAGCTGCTCGATCTGGCGCTTCAGCTCCTCTGCCTGGCCGCGCAGCATGCCCAGCCGCGCCTCCACATCCTGCCTGTCGCGCTGCCAGCGCGACATCGCATCATCTCGCTCTGCCTCCAGCCGCTCGCACTCGGCTTCTTGATTCGCTAGCCTCTCCTGAAGCTCGTCGCGCACCTGCCCCTTGGCCGCCTGCTCCGCCACCTTTCTGGAGAGGCCCTCCACGCGCTCGCGCTGCTGCGCGAGCTGCTTCTCCAACTCGCTGCGCCGCGACTCCGCCTCCGCCAGGCCGCGCAACTCTTCCTCCTCACCGGGCAGGCCCTCCAGCGGCCGCACCTGCTCGCGCAGCGCCGCGAGCTGTTCGGCCGCCGTGGCCAGCCTCTCCAGCTCCGACGCCCTCTCCTTTTGCTCCTTGTGTACGCGCTCCAGGCGCGTCTCCGCCACCCGCACATCCTCCTTGAGTCCTCGATCCCGCTCCCGCCCTGCCTGCAGCTCGTTCCAGTTCGGCTCGAGTTCCGCGAGTCGAGCTGCCGCCTCCGTCTGCCGCCCTTCAGCAGCGCCGAGCGTCCAGCTCGACTCGCGCAGCCGAGCCTCTCCCGCTTCCAGCGCCCGCCGAATCTCCTCCGGGTCCCCAAGCGCGCGGCGCAGCTCCTCTACCTGGCCCTTGAGCACCTTGCGCTGTTCGCGCACCAGACCCTGGGCGGCGCGCAGCCGTTCATAGCCGAGAACCTGCGCCAAGAAGCGAGCCCGTTCCGTCGGCCCCATCGCCGCCAGAAACTGCAGCTCCTTCTGGCCGGTAAAGTAGGTGTTAAAGAACTCCCGTAGGGTCATCCCGAGGCGGCGCGTGAGCTGGCGGGTCACCTCGCCCAAGCCGCTGGCGATGCACTCTCCCTGCTCAAGGCGGTACAGCTCGGCGGTACGTGCCGTCCGCACC
Organism: Gemmatimonadota bacterium; assembly: GCA_020344375.1. Classification (GTDB taxonomy): domain Bacteria; phylum Gemmatimonadota; class Gemmatimonadetes; order Palauibacterales; family KS3-K002. The sequence continues at coordinate 314,150 of CP070823.1, forward strand.
ACCCGATAGCGCTCGCCGCGCAGCTCGAAATCGAGTTCAGCGCGGACTTGCGCGCGCCCTGGAGCCCGGTTGAAGCGTAGCGTCTCGTTAGTGCCGCGCACGGCCTGCGAACCGTAGATCGCCCAAGCGATCGCCTCGAGGATCGTCGTCTTACCGGACCCGTTCGGCCCGATGATACCCGTTAGGCCAGACCGGAACTCCAGCTCCGTGTCGGCATGCTGCCGGAAGTTCTTCAGGGCAAGGCG
>CP070823.1:314494-318271 GCA_020344375.1 Gemmatimonadota bacterium
TACGTCGCCGGTAACAGGGCGCTCTGGCGTGTGAGCACCGGTGGTGAGGTGACGCAGGTCGCCGAGCTTTACTCGAACCTGGGGCTCGCGCCCATCGGTGAGCGCGACATCCTGATGGCCGACTTCGGGCCGATCAACAGGTTCAATCACGGCCCGAACGACGACGGTATCGTCTGGCGGATCACCCCGGAGGGTGAGAAGACGCGGGTCGTGGATGGTGGGATCGGCGATCCGAACTTCGTCCTCGTGCGCGCCGACGGATCCTTCCTGGTCTCCGACGACGCCACCGACGAGATCTTCCTGGTCGACCCGCAGGGTCGGCTGACTCTCTTCACCGATGCCGTCGGTCATCCGAACGGCCTGGCGCTGTCGGCCGACGGCTCGACGCTGTACGTCGCGCAGATCTTCGGCAGCCTGCGCCCGCTGACCATCGACGACCGCGTCTGGGCAATGCCGCTGGAGGACGGCCAGCCGGCGCGATTGCCAGAGGTCATCGCACGCTTGGGCGAAGGAGCAGCTAACGACGGCCTGGCGCTGGACGAGCTGGGGCGTGTCTACGTCGCTGCCAACGGCACGGGCCAGATCTGGCGCATCGACCCGGCAACCCGGGAGACGGTGCTCATCGCCGAGGGGATGCCCGGCGTGGCGAGCCTGGCGTTCGGAGCTGGCGAGTTCGACCACCAGGCGATCTACGCGACGTCGACCCGCACCGGCCGCGTCTGGGAAGTGAAGGTGGGCGTGGGCGGCGCGCCGCTCCACAGATAGCTGCTCCGCCCTGGTATTCGCGTCAGTCCGGCGGCTCGCGTCGGGCCCGCACCTCACCGGACACCCTGATGTCTACCCGGTAACCGTCGAGCGTGTCGGGAAGCGCCTGCGCCAGGTCGAGCGAATCAGTCGCCACGAACACTACGATGCACGGCTCGCCGCCGCAGTCGCCGAGCCCGGTGCCCGTCACGCCGCGCACGGCCATCAGGCCGGGCGTCCGCTCGCGCAGCACCTCCTCGATGCTCCTAGTCTCCATGTTTACCTCTCGCGAGCCGCCGGCCCCTGCCTGTCCCTCCTGGCCGGCGCAACCGGCGCTGAGGGTCAGCAGACCGACCAGCGGAAGTGCCAGGCCGACCCTCAGCAAAAAAAAGCCCCCGGCGACAATGCGCGAGGGGGAGCGCGCTACCCTCCCCCTCGGCAGTTGATCGGCGGCGGACCCTGCAAGCTGGCCGATCAATTCACGGTGAAGCAGGCCGTGCCCGTGCCGCTCTGACCATCCGGGTTGGTGACGGTCACATCCCGCGCCCCGCGCGCTGCCCGCGGCCCGATCCGCAGGTTGGCATCCAACCGGTCCGGACCCACGAAGGTGACACCGCGCACCGCGATGCCGGCCCCGAAGCTCACGCTGGCGCCATCCTGGAAGTCGGCGCCGAAGATGCTGACCGTGAGCTTCTGCTTACGACTGCCGCTGTTGGGATTGCAGCCGAGCACGGTCGGCGCCGGCGTCGGCACCGTGGGCTCGTTCACCGTGACGGTGGTCGTCGCCGCATCGTTAGCTGCGTTCTCGTCGGTAAGCGTGTGTCTAGCCTCGAGCAGGTGATCGCCGTAACTCGCGTCCGCCGTCTCCCACTCATAGGTCAGGGTCGTGTATGCACCGGCGGTCAGCCCAACGATCGCCTGCGTTAGAACCGGCGAGCCGTCGGTCAGATCCGTCAGCGTCACATCGAAGCCACCCACCTCCTCGCTACCCACATTGCGCACCGTGACGCTGACGTCAACCACGTCGCCCCCGTCCACCGAGTTCGGCGCATCGACGCCTGTCACGGCCACGTCGACGATCTCCGTCGCGGCACTCCCGTCGACAAAAACGCCGAACTCTCTCAGCACCAGATCGATGCGATTGGCGAAGGTTCGATCGCTGCCCCCTGCGAACAGTAGCCCCACCGGGTTATTCTGCGCGTCGTCGGTTACGATCAGCGAGCCCGAGTCGCCGCCGCCGCTGAACGTTCCGGGGCTGATCCCCAGCTGATCGTACATGTAGGCCGACTTGATGCAGAAGTTGAAGATCGCCTCGTAGCAGACCTCGACGAAGACGTTCACCTCGGTGACCGTGCCCTGCGTGAGCATCGTCGTGCGGCCGTACTTCTGCACCGGCAGACCCAGCAGATCGGCGGTGCTGTCGAAGTAGCCGTCGCCGTTCCCGTCGCCGTAAATCGTCGAGTTGGGGATGCCGTAGCCGTCAGCCGGCGTTGAGTTGCCAAGATCGGCTTCCGACGAGAGCGCGATTGCCGCATCCATCAGATTGTAGCCGCTGAACGAGAAGTCTATGGGCACGTAGCTGTCCAGCACTCCAATCTGATCGCCCGGGTACTGACCGCCATCGATCGTACCCGGCTGCAATACTGGATCACCGAGGTTGGCGCGGTTCTGGTCGGCGTAGACATGGTTGTTGCTCAGTGCGTAAACGTTGCCCAGCGCGTCCCGCACACGCGCGCCGATGGTGCCCGCCGTGATGTTGGGATGACCGGTGGACACCCCAGTGGGCACCGGCCGCGGGAAGCGCGCCGTCGGGTCAGTCCGCGCCATCACCAGCCCGGTTACCTGCACCTCCACAGGCAGACCATCGAGCTTAGCCGGGAGGCCGGTGAGGCCGGGCCGCTCGGTGAAGATCCGGACCACGGGCTGACCGTCGGCGCCCAGCGCCGTCGCGGTGCCGACCACGCCGGGGATCTTGATCAGCTCGGGGGTGTGGCGGTCCTGGACGGCGATGGCCGTCTGGATCGCCAGCCGTTGGCTGAGCACGGCGTCGGTGGGCGCCATTATTTCGCCGGCGTCGCGCCCGCAGCCGAGCCAGACCGCGCCGGCGGCGAAGGCTAGAACGGCTACAGAGATTGCCCGCCGACGTGAGAGCGGTGAGGACATGGGACTCCCTCCTGCAAGCGTGATTTCGGGACTCCCGGCGGGGAGGAGAACTGCGCAGCGGCTCTAGGCTGTAGCGTTACCACGCTAGGCCATGGTCCCTGCGCTGTCAACAACCTCAGTCAATTCCGCAGTATTCGTAGCCTAAGGCTCCTCGTAATAGAACCGCACCTGAAGCAGGCGCAGGCCGTTGTTGTCGTAGGCCCAGAAGTAGCCTTCCAGGCACTGGGCGAAGAGGCTCACGGTCGTCTTTCCGTCGCAGGCCAGTGAAGCGTCGCTGCCCTCGGGCAACTCGATCGTCGTCAGCTCTTCCGTGACGTTCTGAAAACGGCTCCGACCCCTTTTGCGCTCGATTTCGAACCCGGTCGAGCAGATCTCGCCCGATTCGAGACCACCGTCGAGCTCGTCCGCGATATCCTCGGCGCAAGTCGCCATCTCCGTCTGGCCGTGAGGTCTACCGAGAGCCCGCACCCAGATCGTGTAGGGACCGGGGGCCGGCAGCTCGAAAATCGCGCCGCCATCCGTGCCGTCGGCGTCGACGACCTGATATGTGTCGCCCTCTCGGAGGCTTATTCGGGTTCCCACCGTTCCATCGGGCCTTCGAGTCTTGAGAAGCACGAAGATGCGGTGTCCACTGTTGCCGGTCATGTCGGCGTTCTTCTGCTTCGACATGCCGATGATGTTCAGGTTATAGTGCGGTCCACTCCGCGCGCCGTTCCCGGTCTCGTGACCATTGTCGTTCTGGCCAAAGCTCACGTCAGCGACCGAAAAAGACAGCAGGAAGGCGGCTAGCAGCGTCAGGCGGGATAACTGCATCGTAACCTCCCCAATCCACGGTTCTACGTCGAAATGCTGTCGGCTAACTCAGGCCAC
>CP070823.1:318371-322145 GCA_020344375.1 Gemmatimonadota bacterium
TGATCGACGTGTGCAACTTCCGCTGCCAGTACTGCATGCCGGAGGAGGAGTACGTCTGGCTGCCGCGGGAGGACATGCTCAGCGCGGACGAGATCGTCCAACTCGTTGACACGTTCACCGAGCTGGGCGTGGACAGGGTACGACTCACGGGCGGCGAGCCGCTGATGCGCCGCGACGTGACGGAGGTGGTGGAGCGGCTCGCGCAGAATCCCCGCATATGCGATCTCAGCCTGACCACCAACGGTGTGCAGCTGTCACGATACGCCGGGCGGCTGAAACGCGCGGGGCTAGACCGGGTCACCGTGAGCCTCGACACGCTGCGGCGCGAGCGGTTCAAGCACCTGACGCGGCGCGACCAGCTGCAGCATGTGCTCGAAGGGATCGATGCGACAGGGCGGGCCGGGTTAGACGGCTTGAAGATCAACACGGTGATCATACGCGATTACAACGATGACGAGCTAGTCGATCTGATCGAGTTCGGCCGGGAGACACGCGCCGAGGTCCGCTTCATCGAGTACATGGACGTGGGGGGTGCCACGCACTGGTCGATGAAGCTCGTCGTCTCAAGGCGCGAGATGCTGGAGAAGCTCGAACGCCACTACGGCCCGATCCAGCCGCTGGGCGAGAACGGCTCGGCCCCGGCGGAGCGCTACGCCCTGCCCGATGGCACGACCTTTGGGATCGTCGCCTCGACCAGCGAGCCGTTCTGCCGGACCTGCGATCGCAGCCGGATCACCGCCGACGGGGTCTGGTTCCTGTGCCTCTACGCGGCCCAGGGCGTCGACCTGCGCACGCCGCTCCGGGACGGCGCGACGCGCGAGGGGATCCGCTCGCTGATCGTGGACAGTTGGCGGGATCGGATGGACCGCGGCGCCGAGGATCGCAAGCGGCTGAACTCCGCTCGGGGCCCGCTCTATCAGATCGAGGATTTACGCAAGGACCCCCACCGGGAGATGCACACCCGCGGCGGTTAGGCCACTAGCCGCGTGCGTCGCTGGAAGCTTCCTGCAACAACCGCTCGAGGGCGCGGCGCGCTGCCTGGACGCGCGGCTGGAGCTCGGGATCGGCGTCCCGCCAGAGCTCGATGAAGCGGTTGTAGTGCTGCGCTGCCCTCTCCCGATCGCCGCGCAGCTCGTAGAGCCCGGCCAAGCGCTCGTAGATCCCGGCCAGCGCGTACCAGTCAGCGTCGCCCAGCCGGCCGAGCCAGGGCGTGTTCAGGTAACGCTCGTAGATGGCGACGACTGAGTCAGGCTCCTCCGCGAGGTCATAGGCCTGCCCTAACAGGGGTAACAGGCAGATCGGGCAAGGGCCGCGATCGGCGCGGCGGAACTCCGCGATCGCATCCTGCGGGCGGCTGTCAGCGAGGGCGATGACGCCTGGCACGACGTCTTCTTCGCCTCTCGCGACGTTACGGACCTGCGGATCGACCGCCGCCTCGTACTGCGCGAGCAACATGCGGGCCCGCTCGGGTTGCTCGACGAACGCATAAAACAGCGCCAGCAGTCCGTAGGGTCGCTCGAGCAGCTCGATCGATGAAAGCGGATAGCGATCCAGCGCGGCGTCAACGGCTGATATAGCGCGGTCGCGGCGACCTCTGAACATGGCGTCGTAGAGCGCTACCTTGACGGCAGCGCCGATGTACATGCCGTACTGCCCCTGTTCTTCGGCTACTGTCATGAGGTCGCGCATGTGCCGCTCCGCGTCCCTGAGCCGGCCCTGAACCTCGGCGATCTCGGCCAGCATGGAGCTTGTGCCCAACTGCCAGAGCGGGCTCGCGCGCTGTGCCTCCCGGAGCGCGGCAACCTGCGCCTGGGCAGCCGCATAGTCGAAGCGAGCCGAGGCGAGCCGGGCGGAGACACGCGGGACATCGGGGTGTCCTGGGAACTTCTCGGCGAAAATCTGCAAGATCTGTTCAGCCTCACTGAAGTTCCCCAGTGCTGCCGTGGCTTCAACCGCGTTGCCATAGCGGAGGGAGCCCGTGGAGTCGAACTCGATCGCGCGGCCGAACAGTAGGGCGGCGCGGCGGTAGTCCCTCGCTTCCAGATGGAGTATGGCGAGGTTGTTCAGCGCCCACGGATCGCTGGGTTGGATGTCGAGCAGCGACTGATACGCCGCGATCGCCTTGTCACTCTCCCCGGTCACCATGCTGTAGTAGCTGCCCAGCGTCAGGTAGCGTTCCCGCTCGGTGAGGCGATCCCAATGCTCGTACGCCTTGCTGAGAGCCTCGCGTCGGCGCGCAGGGTCCCGACCGATGTTGCTCAGGCTCACGCCGAGCTTTCGATAGGCCATAGCGAAGGCCGTGTCCAGGGCGACCGCTTCCTCGAGCAGCGTAATGCCCCGCTCGTTGTCGCCCTGCTCGATCACGCGCACCGCCTGCGAGTACTTGCGCAATGCCTCCAAGGAAGCGGTAGTCACTCGATCGAGCGGCTCATTCGCGCGAATCGTCTTCAAGGACTCTCCGATGCGCTCTCGGAGCCCCTTGGACAGCCGATCGATGGCGCCGATTATGACCGTGGAATCGCTGGCCGTCTCGCGGTGTCCGTAGATCAGCCTGCCGTCCTCCGCAGCGATCAGCTCGGCGGCAAGCACGAAGCCGCCACCCACCGGTGTGATGTCGCCAACGACGATCGCCTTGATACCCTCACGGATCGCGACCTCGCGGGCCAGCTCGCGGTCGAGTGGCTGATGCGGGTCCCCCTGCATCCGGACGAGCACCCGGCTCACGTGGGCCGGGTCGACGACGGTAACGATCGTTGACTGGCTGAGATCGATGCGGAACGCCTCCGTTGCCGCCTGCCCCAGCAGCGGATCGCTGGTGTTGTTATGGAAGTCGGCCACGATGATGCGCTCGCGCTCATCGAGTACCCCGGCAGCGACCAGCGAGCCGACAGGACCGATCCCCAGGCCACGCATGGTCATGTACGCAGACACCACGAGGCCCCAGAAGGCGAAGGCAATGACGGAGCCGAGGATGGCCTTGCGCCAGGTGAGCCAGCGCCTGGCCGCCATCGCCACGGCCGACTCCGTACCGGCCGCAGGCGCCGGCTCCGGGCGTAGCGGCTCTCGATCCGCGACATCCGGGGGCACGGCAGAAGGTTTGGGCCTCGACACGCCTCGAGCCTGCACTAGCGCGGTGCCCACCACGATTGGTAGGCCCAGCACAAGAAGGATCAGCGCGCCGGGAAACACCCAGCCGGGCAGCCCCAGCTGATCTGTGAAGATGTCGGCGGCCTCGAGAACGGCGAACGACACGCCCAGGTACACCAGCAGCACCCGGGCCAGGCCCGCCTGGCGAAGGCTGTTCCAGAGAGAACGGGAGGTCATGTAATGCCTACTAAGTCAATGTTGCTCGCCGACATCCACGTACTATCGCGCGCGTTCCGGTTCGACACAAGGATAACGGCCAACTCATCCTTCCATACGCTCAGGTAACCCGACCCGTTTCGGAGTAGCCCGGACACGCCGCCGCGCTCCCGATCACTGCGGCAGATAGCGCTTCGGGAACTTGGCAACGACGGTGTACACCGGATCCACGATGTTGGCGACCGTGCTCTCGACCACCTGGCTCACGAGCTGATAGGCGTCCCAGCGGCCGAACCCGTAGTCCTCCTCCAGCCACTCGATCAGCTCCACATGCGCTAGCCGGAAGGCATCGATGAGCGGTCGGGCGCTGCCCGCGACCATGATGTACTCGGCATCTTCGATGCGCGGCCAGTCGATGGCTTTGCCCTTGATCAGGTCGATCTCCAGGACGACGTCCACCGAGGTCTCGAG
>CP070823.1:322245-326016 GCA_020344375.1 Gemmatimonadota bacterium
GAGGGAAAGCCGTCCAGTGCCATGTGGACAGCGAGGAACCGAGCGCCCGTCAGGCCGCAGCCACGGCGCCCGGGCCCTGCCCTTTCCGCTCAGCGGTCCACGTGGACCCAGCGACTTCAGCTTGGGCGCTGGGTCAACACCTCCGCTCCCGTCTGCCCTGTCAAACAGCCCTACGCGTTTCCTGCGCGCACTCGGGTTCGCCTCGTATGCCTCTATCTGTTAGATGCCGCCCGACCCCTCAGGGTTGCCGTCCGCCCAGTCCTGACCAGGCTCAACTTGAGAACATCTCTAGTCGACCCGTGGTTCCCGTCTTGACGTGACCCATAGCTCGGTATGTTTGCCAGGCGCAGCTGCCCAACCGATCATTGAACAACGGCTCCTTTTGCACCTTCGCGAGGAGGGACAAGCGATGGAATTCGAGCTTGAACGCACGCTTGAGATCCTGAGGCAGACACCGGGGACGCTACGCTCGCTGCTGAACGGTCTGTCCGACGCTTGGATCACGGTCAACGAAGGACCGGACACCTGGAGCGCCTTCGACATCGTCGGTCATCTCATTCACGGCGAAGAGACGGACTGGATTCCACGCCTCATGATTATCCTCGAGCACGGTGAGGCGAAGACGTTCACACCCTTCGACCGCTTCGCCCAGTTCGAGGAGAGCAAGGGAAAGACACTGGCGGAGCTTCTGGACACCTTCGAGGCGCTGCGGCAAGAGAACCTGCGGACCCTGGACGAGCTCAGCCTGCAGTCCCAGCAGCTCGATCTCACGGGCACGCATCCTGAATTCGGTCGCGTGACGCTGCGACAGCTGCTGGCCACGTGGGCCGTTCACGATCTGGGGCACATCCTCCAGATCGCGCGCGTGCTGGCCAAAGCGTACGCCGCCCAGGTTGGACCCTGGGGCGTCTATCTGCGTGTTCTCAGCAGCTGACGTTGGATTCAGCGGTCGTGATGGGTGCTTGCCGCGCCGACGCGAAACGAACCCGTCGGCGCGGCGCTCCCTACCCGCGCTTGTAGAGTCCGACCAGCTGGCCCTCCGCTAGGATGTGGCCCTCCATCGCCCGCAGCAGATCCGCTTTGGTCGCCCCTGCTGGCAGGCCTGGCTCGATATCGAGAGCGTAGAGCTTGAAGAAGTAGCGGTGCGGCTTCCCCGGCGGCGGGCACGGACCTCCGTAGCCGCTCCGCCGAAAGTCATTGACACCCTGCTTCGCGCCCTCCGGCGTGACCTCGCTGGTCGGGATCGCCTCCGGCAACGCGGAGAACTTGGGCGACACGTCGTAAAGCACCCAGTGGACCCAGGTGCCGACCGGCGCGTCCGGATCGTCACAGATGAGCGCCAGGCTCTTCGCCTCAGCAGGCACGCCCGTCCAGTCCAGTGGCGGCGAGATGTCCTTGCCCTCGCAGGTGTACTGGGCCGGGATGGACCCTCCGTCCTCGAAGGCAGAGCTCGTCAGCTTGATCGACATGGCGGTACTCCTCGGGTCGCTCGGCTCGGCGGATGCGGTGATTGATCCTTGCTTGCAATCTAGTCCCGGCCACCGGCGCGAGCGAGCTTCTCACGCTGGCGCAACGGCCGGGATGCACCGCCAACAGAGAACGCCCGGCCGAGGGACCGACCGAGCGTTCTCGCGGCTCGAACCGGGCCACGGGGTTACGGGGAGCCGCCGGAGCCGATCGACGTGAGCTCCTTTTTGCCCGTGCCGCCACCCAGCGCCGCCGGGAGCCGGAACTCCCTAAGCACGATGTGGTGCGGCGCCTGCTTCATGACGTGAATCGTGGACGTGCCGGCCTCATCGCCGTCGAGAGGCTTGAGTTCTACTACGAACGTCTCGAACGTGCCCGCCGTGCACTCCGCCGTCTCGCTGCCACTCACCGAAAGCGACATGGGCCGCACCCGCTGCCCCTCAGGATCGAAGCTGCGTAGCGTCGTCTCATAGCCCTCGGCCAGCGGCAGACCGGCTATGGATACCTCCAGCCCGGCACCGCCCGCGAAGACCGGCGCGGGGAGTTCCACGTTGATGGGCACGGTCTGGCCGGGCAGCCCCATCTCGCCGGTAATCGCCATCTCGCTGTAGCTCAGCTTGAGCACGCCCATGCCGCCCATGGTGCGGCGGACCGGTGTCAGCGTCGCTTTGTCCAGCTCAAGCGTGTCGATCACCGTGCCCATTGGCAGGGTCGAGACGTCGATCACGCGCCAGACCTCACGGCCATCGACGGTCGCAACCTCGATGGTGCGCGTCGCCTGGATGGCCATCTCCTGGCCCATCGCTTGCAACTTCGTTGCGTAACCCATCGTGCCCGCCTGAATCACGCCGCCCCGCGCAACGGGCAGCGGCGCTGTCTCCGCCTCGGCGGCAGCGAGGCTAACCTCTGGCAGCACGACCGTGTTCACGTCCACCGTCAAGGCTGCCAGCCTCGCCGCGATCGGCTCGGGCGTGTCCTCCTGATAGCGGCCCAACAGATAGTGGGCGAAGAACTGCTCCATGGCCACGACCAGTGCGAGGCGGTTCTCCTCGCCGGCAAACCCGTGCCCCTCGTCGGGTGCGAGCATGTACTCGACCTCGCGCCCCAGGTCGCGCAACGCCACCACGATCTGCTCCGACTCGACCTTCTTCACCCGCGGGTCGTTCGCTCCCTGAACCACCAGCAGCGGCGCCGTGATCTGCTCCGCCGAGAACAGCGGCGATTGCGATTTCAGGCGCTCACGGTCTTCAGGGTCGTCCGGATCGCCCACGCGGATATCGAAGATCTTCTTGAGCGGCGCCCAGTAGGGCGGGATCGATTTGATCAGCGTGATCAGGTTAGATGGGCCAACGTAAGAGATACCTGCCGCGTAGACATCCGGTGTGAACGCCACTCCGGCCAAGGTCGCGTAACCGCCGTAGGAGCCGCCGAAGATCGCCACGCGGTTGCGGTCGGCGATCCCCTCCTCGATCAAGTACTTCACACCGTCGGTAATATCGTGCTGCATGACGCCGGTGCCCCACTCCTTGTTCCCGGCGTTCAAAAACGCCTTCCCGTAGCCAATCGAGCCCCGGAAGTTTGGCTGCAGCACGGCGTAGCCGCGGTTGGCGAAAAACTGCGCGTAGGGGTCGTAGCCCCAGACGTCCCGCCACCAGGGTCCGCCGTGCGGCATGATAACCACCGGCAGGTTCCTCGGCTCGGCGCCACGCGGCAGCGTCAGGTAGGCAGGGATTTCCACACCGTCACGCGCCTTGTAGCGTATCGACTGCACGAAGGCGAGGTGTTCGCTGGGCAGCTCCGGCCGGGAGCGGTAAACCAGCTCGACCTCTTCGGTGTCCTGGTTGTAGAGGTACATCGAACCTGGGTCCACATCGCGCGTGACAGCGACGAGCACCAGCCGGTCATCCTCAGTCGAGGAACCGATACTGAACTCACCCTCCGGCAGTTTCTCCCGAAGGAGCGCCAGGGCGTGTTCGAACTCGTCGGTCCTCGGGTAGATGCGCACGCGGTCGCCGATGTATGTCGTTGCGACGAGTTCCTCCGTGGCGTCCGAGAAGACCACGCCACCCAGGTCCACCTGGTTCTCCGGGTCCGACTCGACGAAACTCTCCTCGCCGGTCTCCGGGTTGAAGAGTATGAGCCGCGCCAGGTCGATGTCCTCACCCTTGTTGGTGATCACGTAGACCCGCTGCCCGTCCTTGTGGAAGCGGATTGGTCCACAGGTCTCCTCGCTGCTGCATGAGTAGACCTCGATGAGGTCCTCCCCATCCATACGCAGGACGTGCGTTCCGCCCTCGGGACCCA
>CP070823.1:326116-329882 GCA_020344375.1 Gemmatimonadota bacterium
AATCCGATGGGCTTCGGCTCTTGAGGGTTCGAGTCCCTCCCCGGGCATTGCCCATAATTCCTTGCTGCTTCCGGACTTACAGCAGCCACTAGGCATTGCCGACCCCCGCCGCCTCTGGCCCCGGATCACGCGATTGTCCCCTGCCGGGCGGCCTGAACGACGGGCTGGCGCGCCGCCTTAACAGCCGGGAAGAACCCGCCGACAAGACCCATCACCAGGGCGAAGCCGATCCCGCGCAGGAGCAGCTCCGGGGTCACGCGGAAGGCGAACGCCACCTCGCTCATCGACTGCCAGTTGGTGGTGCTGGTGACGATCCCGTTGAGCGGCAGGGAGAACAGGCAGCCGAGGAGCCCGCCCAGCAGCGCGATCAACGCGGCCTCGAAGAGGAAGGAACCGAGGACGCCCAGCGGCCGGAACCCGAGGGTGAGCAGGACCGCGATCTCGGGGGCCCGAGCGCTCACCGCGGCGTACATCGTGTTGACCGCGCCGAAGATGGCGCCGATGGCCATGATGCCGGCGATGAACGTGGCGGCGAAGCTGAGGATCCGCGTCAGCAGGTACGACTGGTTCGCGTAGAAGTCGTACTCGCGATGGGCATCGACGGGTAGCCGGGGATCATCCTCCAGCGTCTGCCTGATCGACTGGAAGGCCCCGGAATCCCTCATCCGGAAGGTGAGCGACTGGAAGACCTCACCACGGAACGCTGGCATGAACTGCTCGTTCTCGCCCCAGATCTCCGACTCGAAGGCCGACCCGCCGGCTGCGAAGTGGCCCACCACCGTCCAGTCGCGGTTCGCGAAGCTGATCACCCCGCCGACCTCGGTCCCCGCGAACCGGCCCACGATGTTCTCCCCCACCAGGATCTCCGGGGCCCCCGGGTTGAACATCCGGCCCGCGATGATTCTCACGTTCTTGCGCACCTGAAACGCCTCGGGGTTGATCCCGCGGGCCGTTACGAGCGCATCGCCGCCGCCCAGGCGCTCCAGGCTGACGAGCACGTAGACCTCGGGGCTGGCCAGCGGTCGCCCGTCGGGCGTCCTGGCCACGAAGGGCATGCCCGTAATCGTTTGCGCGGTCTCCCGTCCGAGTCCGCTGATCAGCTCGCTGTCCGCGCCGCTGCGCACCACGATCACGTTCTCGCGCGAGCCCGTCGCGACGAGCGCGGACCGGAAGCCGCGAGAGAGCGCCATCATGGCGATGAAGACGAGCACCACGAGCCCCATGCCCAACGCCGTGAACAGAGTGGAGACGGGCCGCTGCCTGACGCTGCGCAGGTTGTAGATGACCGGGATCGCCATGGCCGCCTCCTCAGCCCACACGCCGCAGCGTCTCGGCCACCGGCAGCCGCGCCGCCTGCCAGGCGGGTACGATGCCGCTGGCCAGGCCGAGGCACAGCGCGATCGCCATGCCCGCCGTCGCAGTTGCCCACTTGACCTGGAAGTTGGGGAGCAAGCCCAGCCCTTGGAACCCGGTGCCCTCGAAGGCGAGCTTGGCCCCGAACACCCCCAGCAGCCCGCCGATGAGGGTGATGGACGCCGCCTCGGCGAGCACCAGCGCGAAGAGCAGCCGGTCGCTGTAGCCCAGCGTCTTCAACACAGCCACCTCACTCGTCCGTTCACGCGCCGCCATCATCATCGTGTTCGCGGCGAGGAGCAGAATCGCGAAGAACACGGCCAGGCCGATGGCGTTCATCAGGAACCCCACGTTCCCGTACATCGTCACGATCCCCGTCTGAAAGGCCCGCTCGGTCTCGGTCTTCGTCGCCGCCTGCGAGTTCCTGTAGTGCTCGTCGATGGTCTCCGCCACGGCAGCGGCCAGCGCCGGATCCTCGATCTCGAGCACGTACCATCCCGGCTGGGCGCGGCGGCTCGTGCCCTCGTACAGGTAGTCGTAGTGGAAGAAGAACAGCGCGTCGCCGAAACTCGGGTTCGTCGGCGTGTAGACGGCCCGGATCGTGAACGGCCACTCGCGGTCCGGTGCCCAGATCGGGCTGCGCAGCTGGATGGCCTGCCCCAGCGTCCAGCCGAACCGCTCCATCAGACCGCTGCCGACGAGCGCCGCCGTTCGCTCGTCCAGGAACGCCCGCTTCTGATCCTCTGGGATCACCATCTCCGGATACATGGCCAGATACGACTCGGCCTCAACGGCGAAGTTGGGGAAGAAATCGCGCGGGTCGCGGTAGATACCGTTGAACCAGTCGGCCCACGACACGCTCCTCACCCCCGGCACGGTGACCAGCCACTGGTAGTACGATTCCGGGAGATAGAAAACGATCGAGATCGCGTGGCGCGTCACCATTCGCGACTCGCTACCCACCTCCCTCGCATCCGCCAGCGTCGTGTTCACCGAGCGGAGCGACACGAACAGAAAGAGCGCCGCCGCCACGCTAAGAGTCGTGAGGACCGTGCGCCGCTTGTTGCGCGTCATGTTCACCCAGACGAGCCGCGCGTACTTCATCCCGTCAACACCCCCTTGTCCAGGTGCATGACCGCGTGACCCCGCTCCGCCGCGCGCTGATCGTGGGTCACCAGCAAAATTGTCTTGTTGAACTCGCCGTTCAGCCGCTGCATGAGCGTGAGGACCTCGTCCGCCGACTTCGCGTCGAGATCGCCGGTAGGCTCATCGGCTAGGATGACCGTCGGGTCGCTCACGACGGCGCGGGCGATCGCCACGCGCTGCTCCTCGCCGCCGGAGAGCTGGCGCGGGTAGTGATCAGCCCGGTCCGACAGCCCCACCACCTCCAGCACCGTCATCACGTGCTCGCGCCGCTCACTCTTCGACAGGTGCGTGAGCAGGAGCGGCAGCTCGACGTTCTGATAGGCGGTGAGCACGGGCAGCAGGTTGTAGAGCTGGAAGATGAACCCCACGTGCCGCGACCGCCACGCGGCGAGCTGGCGCGGCGACATTTCCGTCACCTCCGCAGCGCCCACGCTGATGGTGCCGGCGGTGGGCTTGTCCAGCCCGGCGACCAAGTTGAGCAGCGTGGTCTTGCCGCTCCCCGACGGACCCATGAGCACGAGGAACTCGCCGGCCTCGATGTCGAGGTCGATGCCCTCGAACACCGTGATCATCTGGCTGTCCCGCTGATACACCTTCGAGAGGTTCCGTATCTCCAGTAACGCCATCGCTCCGCTTCCTATTGCCGAGGGGCCAGCTTGACCCGCGCCCCATCCTCGAGGCCCGCGTGGCCCGTGATCACCACCTGCTCGCCCGCCTCCACCCCGCGGCGCAGCTCCCGCAGCTCGCCGGTCACCGGGCCCGCCTCCACCTCGCGACGCTCGACCCGCTCGCCGCTCACCACCCAGACCACTTGCCGCCCCGCCTCATCCCGGACCGCGGCCGCCGGGACGAACACACGGGCCGGTCCCGCAGGCCCGGCCCGGCCCGACTCGTCCTCGAGGAACTCCACCCTCGCACCCATCTCGGGCAGGATGCGCGGATCCTTGTCGAGGATGCTCACCTTCACCTCCACTGTCGCCCGCTGCCGGTCCGCCGTCGGCACCACCTGGCGCACGCGGCCCCGGAAGCCCGTGTCCGGATAGGCGTCGAGCGTGATGAGTGCGGGCTGGCCATTGCGGATTCGCGCGATATACGCCTCGTTGACGTCCACCTCCACCTCGAGGGTCTCGAGGTCCGCCATCGTGACCACCGCGCCCCGGGTCAGGCCGCCTCCGGTGACCGCGGGCGCCACCACCTCGCCCACCTCCGCATCCTTACGCAGGACCGTCCCGCTGAAGGGCGCCCGGATGTAGGTGTTCTCCAGGTT
>CP070823.1:329982-333742 GCA_020344375.1 Gemmatimonadota bacterium
CAGGTGGCTCACGTAGCGGTGGCCGTAGATGTTCCTGAAGGTGGAGGCGGGGATGATCGCCCGGTCGGCGTCGGGGCCATTGTTCATGCTGTCCTGAAACTTCTTCTGCATGACGCCGATGACCGTGAACGGCAGGCCGTCCAAGCTCACGGTCCTGCCGACGGGGTCTTCCTCACCGAACAGCTCCTCCGCGATCTCGTTCCCCAGGAACAGAACGCGCCGTCGCTCGTCCAGGTCGCGCTGGTTGATGAAGCGGCTGCCTGCGCGCGGGAACATGCGCCGCATCTCCTGGAAGGCGGGGTGGACGCCCTCCATGAAAGTGGTCGTTTTGTTGTCGCCAGCCTCCAGGGTGGTGCCCCAGCGGCCGTAAGAAGGGCTGACGAGGTCGATCTCGGGGATGGCGCGGCTGATCAGATCGAGGTCGTCTTCGATCAAGCGGACCTGGCGGCCCTTCGGCAGGCCCTCGTAGGGCATGCTGGTCACGCCGCCGTAGACCATGAAGATGCGCTCGCCCGCGTTGACCAGACCGCGGAGGATGGCGAGGCGAAGACCTTCGCCGAAGCCGAGGAGCAGGACGACCGCGATCGTACCCCAGGTGATCGCGAACATGGTGAGCAAGACACGGGTCTTCTGCGCCTTCAAGTCACCGATGAACTCGCCGAGTAGGATTCTCCACATGGCTCAGTACCGCAGGCACTCCACGGGGTCCAGGTTCGCCGCCTTGCGGGCGGGGAAGTATCCGGCGAGAAGCGCGACCCCGGTCAGCAGGACGATCGTGACGGTCGCGACGACCGGCGAGAGCGTGGGTCGGCCGACGAACTCCTGCATCGGCAGGTTGGCTCCGAGTCTGATGATCGCCAGGGAGATGAGGAAGCCGAGGGCGGCGCCGCTGCCGACGACGACGAAGGCCTGGCCGAGGAACTGGAGCAGGATGTCGCGCTTGCGGGCGCCGACGGAGCGTCGGATGCCGATCTCACGCGTGCGCTCTTTGACGACGATGTACATGATGTTGGCGACGCCGATACCGCCTACGGTGAGCGTGAAGGCGCCGACGATCCCGAGAAAGATGTTCATGCCGAGGAAGATGGCATTGGCCATCTGATCGAACTCGTGGGTGTCCCATTCCATCAGGGCGTCGTCGTCGCTCGGGTGGTAGCGGTACTTGCGGCCGAGCACCTCGTTGACGCGCTGTTCCACGCCCCGGGTCACCTCGGGGGTGCTGGTCCGGTAGACGATGTTGGCCAGATAGCGCTGGCCGAAGATCGCCCTGTGTGTGCTCGCCGGGATGAAAACGCGGTCACGGTCACGCGAGTTGTAGGACGAGCTCTGCTGCTTCTCCTTGAGCACGCCGATCACGGTGAACGGGACATCCCCGATGAAGACCTGTTTGCCGACGGCGTCCGCGTCCTCGAAGAGCAGCTTGGTGAGTTCGTTGCCCAGGAAGGCCACGCGGCGCCGCTGATGCATGTCGGCCTGGTTGATGAAGCGGCCACCCCAGTCGGGGATCACATTGCGCATGTCGCCGAAGGCCGGGTAGACGCCGGTCACGTTGGGCCGCGCGCTGTTGCGGCCGCGCCGTACTGCAACCCCCCACCTGCTGTATTCCGGGCTAATCTGGAGGATGTCGGGGATCTCCCGCTGCAGAAGATCGACGTCCTCTTCCTGCAGACGGATATAGCGGCCTTCCGGGAAGCCCTCGTAGGTCTTGGTCGTGCGGTTGCCGAAGACGATGACGATTCGCTCGCCCAGGCCGTGCATGCGCTTTCGGGTCTGCCGCTCGAGGCCGACGCCGAACGCCAGCAGCACCACCACGGCGACGGTGCCCCAGGTGATCCCCATGATGGTGAGCAGCGTGCGCAGCCGCTGCGTGCGGATGTCGTTGAAGAAGTCCGTGAAGCTACCGAAGATCCGCATGGCTCAGCTTACTCGATCTCGCGCGGCGGCGGCTCGACCACCTTCTCACCCTCTTCCAGGCCGGAGATGACCTCGACGTTGATGGCGTCGCTGAGCCCGGTCTCGATGACGCGTTCCTCCTGGCTCCCGTCATCCAGCAGCACGGTCACCCGGGCGGTGTCTCCCGACATCCTGACGAGCCGCTCTGGGACCATCAGGGCATCGTCGCGCCGGTCGATGATGACGTCGGCCTGGGCCGAATAGCCGGCCCGCAGGACCACCTCGTCCGTGGGATCGAGTGCGATCTCGACGGGGAAGACTGTGGCGTTGTCCTCGGTGCGCGCCTTGAGCGAGATCTTGTAGAGCGTGCCGGTGACCTTGGCGTTGGGCAGCGCGCCGATCTTGATCTCCACGGGCATCCCCTCGCGCAGGCGTCCCACATCGATCTCGTCCACGGTGCCGCGGAAGATCAGCGAGGTCATCTCCGCCATGGTGATGAGCACCGTCCCCTCCTGGTACGGGTTGAGTGGCACCACGGGGTCGCCGATCTCGACGTTCTTCTCCAGGATGAATCCGTCGATGGGCGACTTGATGACGGCGTCGATGTTCTGGTCGGCCATGCGGACACGGCCTTCTTCGAGCAGCGCGAGCCGTTCCTCCGCCAGCTTCAGGTTGAGCTCCGCCTCGTCGTAGGCGCGCTCCGCGGTCTCGTACTGGTCCTGGGAGATGAGGCCCTGCTCCATCAGGCTGCGTTGGCGAGCCAGCTCGCGGCGCTGGTTGTCGAGCTCGAGCTGACGCAGCTCGAGCTGGCGCCGCGTCTCCACCAACTCCAGCGGTGTCGGCGTCGGCTTGATCTCCAACAACGGCGCGCCGGCCCGGACGAACTCGCCGACTTCGGCGAACTCGTGGCTCACCACGCCGGAGATCTTAGACTTGACGCTGATCTCCACCTCGGGCTCGATTTGGCCGACGGCGAGCGCCTTGTCGACGATCTCGCCGCGCTCGACCTCGACGGTCCTGACATCGTTGCCGTTCGAGCCGCCGTTGCGGACGGCGGCGACTGCTCCAACGCCGACCACGGCGGCGGCGGCGACGCCGAGGACGACCTTAGTCCGTCGCTTCATCCTGACTGCTCCGTAGAGAAAAGCTGGTGTATCTGCTGTTGTGGGATTCAGGCTGGAACGCGGCTGCCTGTCCCACCTGCCCGGCCCCATCCCGGGCCCTCCAAACGTTTGGGGCCCGGGAATGGCGTCTCATATGCGACACTACGGACGCGGGCCGGTGGGAGGTTTCAGCCTGGCCGCCGGCCGACGTGACCCGGCTACTCGAAGACCTGGCGCGATTCCAGGTGGGCCTCGATCTCCTCACGGGTTCGCCAGACCGGACGCAGCTCCTTGCGTGCCGCGAGCTCGAGCTGGTCCATCAGGTGCGGCGAGCCGGGCTGGCTGGCGTTGCCGTAGCCGAGCACCGCCATGGCCTTCACGGGGTCGGAGAACTCGATTGCCGCGACGTAGCTGTCGCCGCCGAAGGCCTGGAAGTGTCCGTCCTCGGTGGGTTGATACCAGGCGGCCCGAAAGATTCCCAGGTTGTCCCGGCCGCCGTTCCCCGGGAGGTTCAGCCCGCCTCCGCGCAGCCGGTACACGTCACCGTAAGGCACGTCGAGGGCGCCGTAGGCGGAATCGACTCGCAGCGCGGCGGCCTCCAGGGCTGCTGCGGCGGCGGCGGGGTCCGCCAGACCGTCGGGCGTGTCGAGGGGAGACTCGGGGCTCCAGGCCACCGCGAAGGCTCTGGCGCCGAAGCGGCCCATCAGCCCCTCCAGGAAAGCGATGAAGAGGACGGCGCCGCGACTCTCCGCGTCGGTCTTCCG
>CP070823.1:333842-337569 GCA_020344375.1 Gemmatimonadota bacterium
TGCTCGACGCGTGAGCGGATGTAGCGGTCGTCGACCATCTCCTCGATGCCGCGGGCGATGGCGGCGAGGTCGGCCGTGGCCAGCCCGCCGTCGGTGACGTTGCCCTCGTAGATACGGATCAGCTCGAGCGCTTTGTGTGCGAGGTCGGCGTTATCGCGGAAGCAGAGGACGCCGCCGATGTTGATGAGGAAGTCCTTCTTACCACTCACCGTGCAGCCGTCGCCGTAGAGCATCATCTCGCGGATGATGTCTTTGATCTTGGTGTTGTGATAACGGGGGTCGCGGCTCTGGATCATGTAAGCGTTCTCAGCGAAGCGGGTGGCGTCGAAGTAGACGGGTATGCCCACCGAGCTGCAGTACTCGTAGACCTCCTTCATGTTGTCCATGCTGCACGGCTGGCCGCCGGCCATGTTGACCGAGTGCTCGAACGAGACGTAGGCGATCTTCGCGGCGCCGTGCTCGTCGACCAGCGCCTTCAGCTTGTCGAGGTCGATGTTCCCCTTCCAGGGGAAATCGCTCTCCGGGTTGTGGGCCTCATCCACGATGACATCGACGAACACACCGCCGGCCAATTCCTGGTGGAGCTTGGTGGTGGTGAAATACATATTGCCGGGCACCAGCTGGCCGTCCTTGATGCAGATCTGGCTGAGGATGTGCTCGGCGGCGCGGCCCTGGTGGGTGGGGATGATGTACTCGTAGCCGGTGACGTCCTGTAGCACCTCGACCAGCCGGAAGTACTCGTCGCTGGCTGTGGCGCTGGCTCGCGCGCCGTCGTAGGCGGCCCACTGCTCGGTGCTCATCGCTGTGGTGCCGGAGTCGGTGAGCAGGTCGATGGTGACGTCAGCGGAGCGCAGCAGGAACGTGTTGTAGCCGGCGGTGCGGATCGCCCTCTCCCTGTCCTCACGGCTCAACACGGCGACCTTCTCGATGGTGTGGATCTCGTAAGGGAAGGCGTTGAAGTCGTAGGGCTCGAGGTCGGGGTAGACCCAATGATAGGTCAGCTGGTCGCGCCAGCTGCCGGTCGCCTTCGCCTGCAGCCCCGTCACCTTATCGCGCTGTTCACGGAGGCCGATGATGGCGTCGGCCACCTGATCGAGCTGCTCGTTGGTCATGGCGAGCCGCGGGATCTGGACCGGCAGCAGGTTGTCGCGGCCCACCAGACCGTGGGCGGTGGCGCGCACACCGGACATGAGATAGAGGGCGGCGGACAGGGTGTCCTGCTGGTGCTCTCTAATATGTGGCAGGAAGTTGTCGGCCTCGATGTAGGCGCCGTCGCAGCCGCGCTCGAGCGGCACGCCGCCGTCGCGCAGCCGCTGGGTGAAGCTCTCGGTCTGGTGCATGACCCAGTGGACCTCGTCCTCGTCGCACATCTCCATGATGCCGCGAGTGAGTACCTCCATGGTGCGGCCGGCCATGCCACCGTAGGTGTGGAGTCCCTCGAAGACGACGACCTCGTTGATGAACTTCTCGTAATCGTCGGGGTTGTCGGTGGTGAGGATGCCGCCGGTGTTGCACTTGGGGTCCTGAGCGCCGTCCATCAGGAGGATGTGGCAGGTCTTGACGATCTGCTTGACGATGTCTGCGATCGACCGGTCCGCCTGGCCCGGCTCGTGCCGCTGGATATACCAGGCGTTCTCGATCACCCGGGAGCCGTCGCAGACCAGACGTTTGCCGTGCTTGTCGGCGCGGGCGCGGACGGCGCGCAGGTTCTCCAGGCTGAAGGGGTGTTGCCCGTCGGCAAAGGCCTGCAGGCCGACGATCGCGACGTTTCCTGCCTGTAGGGTCTCTTCCAGCTTCTCCAGGTCCATGTTGCCGGTGAAGACCGGCTCGTCGTGATCTCGGGTGTCCGGGTAATGGATCCCCAGGGGATCGAGCACGTCGAGCTTGGTGCGGGCGTTGCTCGGCACGACGGATCCCGACGGCACCATGGTGGTGACGACCAGCTTGACCGACCCGAGGTTGTTGTGGGTCGGGCAGACGTAGGTATGGCCGAGCACTTCGTGGACCGCCTTCTCCAGCGCCTCGAAGTTGCGGGAGCCGGCGTAGGCCTCGTCGCCGATCAGCTGGCCGGCGAGCTGCTCCTGGCTCAGCGCGCTGGTGCCCAGCGAGCACATGTCGAAGGTGACCTGCGTCGGTGTGAGGTACCAGACGTTGAAGTCGGCGTCGGCGAGGTGCTTCTTGCGTTGTTCGAACGACGGGAAAGAGAGCAATCTGACGGTCTTGATCTTATGTGGCTCGTGACTGACCATGGTCCTCTCTCGGGAATGTGACTGCTTTCTCTTGAATCAATCGGCGCGATGACCGGGGCCTTCTCAGCGTAGCACGTCGCGGCTACGCGCCGGCGGCGTTTCGGCGGGCAGGCGTTCGGACTCGCATCTTGGTCAGGGCTAGCGGTACCCGAACCTAGCGGGGAAGAGGGCTTTGCAAAAGAGTGGGGCCGGGATCGGGCTCAGCGCTGGCATCCCGACGTCGGCCGGGCCTATCTTGGCGGCTTTCCGCGGGCACAGCCAGCCGCCGGTGTCAGGCGGCGCGGCCGTGGGCGAGGCCTGAGCCGCAGGGCAGTGCGGGCACCGATAGGCCGCCTTGGGCTACTATGTTGGGCCACAGTCAGTGGAAGCGAGGCATTGGGCGTGCGTAGATACCACCATATCGGCATTCCGACGAACAGCGAGCGGCCCGACGAGACCTACCTTGAGCAGTACAAGGTCTACGTCTCGGGCTACGAGACCAGCCCTTATGGTGTTGAGTGGATGCGCTTCGAGCCGGACAGCCCGTTGCCGGAGCTGGTGAAGACGGTCCCGCATGTGGCCTTCGAGGTCGATGATCTGGAGGCCGAGCTGGCCGGGAAAGAGGTGTTGATCGAGCCGAACAGTCCGGCGGAGGGCTTGCGTGTCGCGTTCATCGTGGAGGACGGCGCGCCGATCGAGTTCATCCAGTATCTATGAGCCTTGTGGCCGCTGATGGCGCCAGCCATCTTGCGATGTCCATATATGTCATCGGTTTCAGTTCTCGCAGCCGTTGTGAGAGGTCGTATGCATGATTCGTTGACCGTGGAAGGTAATCCCTGGCCCCGATCTCTGAGCTTCATCACGGGGCTAGGCATGATCGCTGCGTCGATCCTGACCATCAAGCACTTCTTCGATGCCAACTACCCGGCGTCGATCTGGCAGGGATCGTTCTGCGATATCAGCGCGTTCTTCAACTGTGACAGCTCGGCGTTCGCACTGATCTCGGAAATCCGCGGAGTGCCGCTGGGATACTTCGGCCTGTTTGTGGGCGCGCTGGTCTCACTGGGCGCCGTGTTTCCATCTGCGAGCTTCGAGCGGACGAACAAGACGATCGTGTTGTTCAACGCGATCGGTGTAGTGGGCCTGTTTCTGTATTCGGTGCTGTACATCAGGAGTCTTTGCCTGCTATGTGTGGGTTACTACGTGTTCGCGCTGGCGAGCTTCGGCCTGTTCTGGAAATACGGGCTCGACAAGGGGAAGCAGGGATTCATCTCGAGGTGGTTCAATCCGTCACCGAAGCACCTGGCGACGTACGCGGTCGTCATGTTGGCCGGC
The DNA here is from genome assembly GCA_020344375.1 of Gemmatimonadota bacterium. GTDB lineage: Bacteria > Gemmatimonadota > Gemmatimonadetes > Palauibacterales > KS3-K002. The sequence goes on from CP070823.1 coordinate 337,406, forward strand.
GCTTACGGCTTCGCCCTGTTTCATGAGACGAAGAAGGATGCTCTGACCGGTGGCTCGGCCGCCCGTGTGGTCGAGCAATACTTCAGCCTGCCAGAGGTCCCGACGCCAAGCGTCATCTCTCCGTACTGGGCCGTGCGCTCGACCGAGCGGTTCGAGGACGCGCC
>CP070823.1:337669-341385 GCA_020344375.1 Gemmatimonadota bacterium
GACGGGCAGGACCGTGCCGCTGTCCGCGGTACGGCTCTTGGCGCCCTGCGAGCCCTCGAAAGTGATTGCGGTGGGGCTGAACTACCGCAGTCACCTGGGAGAGCGGCCCGCGCCGGCGGAGCCGGGCCTGTTCGCGAAGCTGCCGTCCGCGCTCATCGGGCCCGAGGACGAGATTGTCATCCCGGTCGACGCCTCCAACGTCCACTACGAGGGCGAGCTGGTGGTGGTGATCGGGAAGAAGGCCAAGAATGTGTCCGTCGTCGACGCCGCCGACTACGTCTTCGGCGTTACCGCCGGCAACGACGTCAGCGAGCGCGGCTGGCAGCGCGGCGACCTCCAGTGGCTGAGGGCCAAGGCGTCGGACACCTTTGCGCCCATCGGGCCGGCGATCGTCACCGGCCTCGACTACAACGACCTCCTTGTCCAGACGCGCCTGAACGGCGAGCTGCGCCAGTCGGAGCGCACGCAGGACATGCTCCGCGACGTCGAGGCCATCGTTAGCTACATCAGCCGCTACGTCACGCTGCTGCCCGGCGACGTGATCTTCACCGGCACGCCTGGGACCACCCAGGCCATGCAGCCGGGCGACGTGGTCGAGGTTGAGGTCGAGGGCGTCGGCGTGTTGCGCAACACGGTGGTGGCCGCGACGGCGAAGGGCGGAGATTGAGGGAACTTGCGCCGCGGACCATTGGCGCTGGACTGGCCGAGACCCGCTCCAGCTCAGGAAGCCACGGTCGTGGGCCCGGTGGTGGATGGGGAGAGCAGCGGCCCCTTCGGATCACCCACGTCATCGGCGAGGTCCCAGCCGTGCGTCTCATCCAGCCGGACTGCAGCCTCCGCGTTAGCCACCTAGCGCAGCTGCGGAGTCCGAGATGCGTCTGATCCCCATCGTTCGCAGAACGGCCGTAATCGCACTGTTGGCCGCTCAGTCCGCTTTCGCACAGACCGTCCGCGGAGTCCTGGTTGAAGAGGGAAGCCGAGCACCAGTGGAAGGGGCGTTCGTCGTCCTCCTTGACGAGCATGGCCGCCGGCTCGGCGAGGGCGTTGGTGCGCTTAGCGACGCCACGGGCCGCTTCGTACTGCGTGCCCGCGAGCCGGGGCGCTATCGGCTGCGCGCCGAACGGATCGGGTTTGAGAGCACCGTCTCGACCTTGATCGAACTGGAAGTGGGCGAAACGGTCGATCACGTGATGGTCGTCCCGGTGCAGGCAGTGCAGCTGGAGGAGCTGACGGTCGCGGCCGAGCCGGTGTGCGACGTGCGGCCCGATGTCGGGGCGCGAACGGCCGAGGTCTGGGAAGAGGCCCGGAAGGCGCTCAGTGTAGTAGCCTGGGCGGAGGCCCGGGAGATGCTTCAGTACCGGGTGGTCCGTCATGAGCGCGAGTTCGATGCACGGACGCTGCGGGTGCGAAAGGAACGCTCCTGGCCCTCGTCCCGGTGGGCGCGAGGCAGCCCGTTCCGCAGCCTCCCCCCGGAGGAACTCGCCGAAGGTGGCTACGTTCAGCCGGCGGCGGCGGATTCCTTTGTCTACTACGCGCCGGACGCCGCCGTCGTTCTCTCGGAAAGGTTTGCTGACCTTCACTGCTTCGGGATCAAGGTTCGGGGCGGGGATCGCGAGGAGCTGATCGGGCTCACCTTCGAGCCGGTCCCAGATCGCGACCTCCCGGATGTTGAAGGAGTGCTGTGGCTCGACGGGAAGACGGCCGAGCTCCAGTACCTGGAGTACCGCTATACGCGTCTGCCCTTGCCATTCCGGTCGGACAAGATCGGCGGTCGTGTGGAGTTCGAGCGCCTGCCGTCGGGCGTCTGGATTGTAAGTCGCTGGTGGATCCGCATGCCGATCGTCTGGGAGGCCGAGCTCCTCCACCCCCTCAGCGATCGGTTCCGCCTCGCGGTTGTCCGGGAAGAGGGTGGCACTGTCCTAGATGTCCGAACCGCCGAGGGTACGCCGGTGCGGTGAGGCCCTGTGGCGACGCTCACGGGGAGTGTATACGAGCCGGGCGGCGCCCTGGACAGGGGCGAAGTATGTCAGCCCGGATTGTCAGGGGGGTCACTCGCGGGGAGTCGGCTCCTGCGGTGCGGACGGAGGCTCGGGGCTGCGGTGATACGACGCCCACGCGCGAGCCCAACTCTCCGCGAAGAGGAACACGACTAGGATCCAGAAAAGCCAGCTAAAGTCGGACACTTCCAGGTCTCCAGCGACCTCGTTCTCTGACAAAGAGCTTGTGCGACCTACGCTAATCCGTACGACGAAAACGGCAGCTGGTGTTTCGTCTCTTGCCCGCTGCTGTCACTAGTTTTGACGCTCTGAGCCCGAAGATGGTTGGCAGGGCCCGTCAGCCGTCGAAACGGAGCAAGGCCCCCTTGAGGTACCCGGTCTCCGGGATCGCCGGGATCTCCGGGTGATCGGCCGACTGCCCGAGGGTCCGCTCCAGCGCCAGGCGCCTGCCGCTGTCGGCCGCTGCGGCCGCGATCATCTCGAGGAAGAGGGCGCGCCCGACGTGGAAGCTACACGAGAAGCTGAACAGCCGGCCGCCCGGCGCGAGGATCCGCATCGCCCGCAGGTTGACCTCCTTGTAGCCGGCCAACGCGCGCCCCAGGCTCGCCTTCGTCTTGGCGAAGGCGGGGGGATCGAGGACGATGAGATCGAACCGTTCGCCGCTGCGCTCGAGCTCACGGAGGGTGTCGAAGGCGTTGGCCTCCACCCACTCAATGTTGGCGAGACCATTCAGGTCGGCGTTCTCGCGGCCACGGGCCAGCGCGTCGGCGGACGAGTCCACGGCTACCACGGAATCGGCGCGCTGGGCCAGGTGCAGCGCGAAGGCGCCCTGGTAGCTGAAGATGTCGAGGGCCCGGCCCCGGCCGAGCCTTCCGGCCAGGGCGCGGTTCTCGCGCTGGTCCAGGAAGACGCCCGTCTTCTGGCCCGTCCTCAAGGCCGCCCGGTAGCGCACGCTGTGCTCCTCCACCTCCACATCGTCGGGGACGGTGCCTGACACGACCTCGACTTCCAATGGGAGGTTCTCGTGCTGGCGGACGGGCGCGTCATTGCGGAGCAGGATCCCGTCGGGCTCAAGGGCCTCCTCAACCGCGGCAATCACATCGGCGCGGCAGCGCTCGAGCCCGGCCGAGAGGAGCTGGACCACCGCGTGCGGGCCGTAGCGGTCCACGATGAGGGAAGGGAGGCTGTCGGCCTCGGCGTGCACCACGCGGTAGGCGGTCGCGTCGATCGCGGCGCGACGGGCATGTGCCTCGCGGAGGCGAGCTGTCCACCAGGCCGTGTCCACCGGCTCGTCCCCTCGGCTGAGCAACCGCAGGCGAATTTCAGAGGCCGGCGAGTAGAGGGCGCGGCCGAGGTAGCGGTCGCGGGCGCTGCGGACAGTCACCACGCCTGGCTCCTGCACCTCCGGCTCGCGCCGCACGTCGCTGCGGTAGATCCAGGGGTGGCCGCTCTCCCAGCGGCGCGCCCCCCGCGCCGTGACGACAACCTCGGACGGCATGCGTGCCAAGATAGAACGACGCGACTCGACGCGCGATGATTGGGCGGGGGTCGCTTGCGCTTTGCGGGTAGCCCGACGTGCTGGCATCTTAGCACCAGCGCCAAAGAATCGGCACCGTCGCCACCGTTCCACGCGAGAGGGATCGAGATGCGCTTCGCCAAGATGATCACCGCCGTCGACGCCCACGCCTGCGGCGAGCCGGGCCGGGTTATCGTCGGCGG
>CP070823.1:341485-345190 GCA_020344375.1 Gemmatimonadota bacterium
AGATCAGCAGGTCGTCCTGGAACTGACCGATGCAGAAGGACCATTCGGCGCCTTGCAGCCGCAGATAGAAATCGGCCAGCTCCGCCACCAGGTCGGGATAGTCGAGCATCCCCAGGTAAGAGATGACCACCGGCCCCCGGGTGCGCGCCCGCTCCAGCGAGCGGTGCAGCGACCGGAAATAGGCCGGGGGCAGGTCCGGATAGCGTATTCGCGAGATGAGCGACCGGTCCGCGCCCGGGTAGAGGGCAAGGCTCGCCTCGATGTCGCTACGCCGTGCCTCACGCCCGAGATCCTGGGTCTCCGACTGGATACCGTAGAAGAGGGCGGTCGCCAACACACCCTCCAAAGGAACCCCCGCAGCCCGCAAGTACTCGGTAAGGATCGTGCAAGTCGAGCCGCAGTCATCGCGCACGTCGTAGTACCTAGCCCGCTTCGTTTGCTGACGCAGCGGATGATGATCGATGACGACGGCCGCATTCCGCCCTTCGGGCAGCGAGTTGTTGCCGGTTTCCGGCTGCGTGTCGACCAGCGCGATCAGATCGACGTCATCGAAGGACACCGCGCGTGTTGGCGTGATTGGCAGGGCGAGTTCCCGGACCATCGTTCGGTTCTCGGCGCGCCCCACGTAGCCGCCGAAACCGATCCTTACCACGATGCTATCGAACGTCTCAACCAGTCTCAGCAAGCCGTAGGCGCTGGCCAGCGCATCGGGATCAGGGTTGTCGTGGGTGAGGATCAGCAAGTGACCCCCACCTTCCAGGGCAACCTTCAACTCGGCCAGGCGAGTCTCACTCGAGCTGCCACTCTGAGCCGGTGAGGATCCTCCCTCAGTACTCTTCGAAAGTTCCATTCTCGCCGCCGCTCAGTCGGAGCAGTCACCCAGCGGGTACGGGTGACTGGATTTCGAGCCGTGGGCAGCTTTGCAGCCTCGGGCCGGGTCGGCGACCGGGTGGCCACAACGCAAGCGACGCCGTGCTTGCCCGGGCGCGGCTACATCGGGCCTTTCCCACCGCCTTCGGCTGATCCGCTTCATCCGAAGGCTCCCGTCAGGAAGGGGTTAGCCTGGCGCTCCCTGCCCACAGTCGTTGCCGGGCCGTGGCCCGGGTGCAGGACAGTATCATCAGGGAGCGTGAGCAGCTTCTCGTGGATCGCTTCCAGCAAGGTTCGGTAGTCGCCGCCGGGAAGATCGGTGCGGCCGATGGATCCCGCGAACACACAGTCGCCCACCACGGCGAATCCATCGCCGATCAGGCAAACGTGCCCGGGCGAGTGGCCCGGCGTGTGTCGCACTTCGAGTTGCGCCGCGCCGATCTCGAGGATTTGCCCCTCCTGAAACTCGCGATCTGGTCTGGGAGGCAACTCGATCTCCATGCCGAATGCGAGCGCCTGCTCGGGGACCGCCGCATACAGCGTCGCATCCGCCGGATGAAGATAGATCGGCGCTCCCGTGGCGCGTGCCGCCGCCGCCACGCCGCCAATGTGGTCGATGTGCGCGTGAGTGAGAAGGATCGCCTCAATCCGCGCCTCCTCCCCAGCTGCCGTGGCAAGCAGCCGAGCCGCCTCAGCACCCGGGTCCACCAGCGCACTGCGGCCCGTCTGCTCACAGATGGCCAGATACGCGTTGGCCTGCAAAGGCCCTACTGGAAAGCCGAGTATCTTCACCGACAACCTCGCAAGCGATTATCCAGAAGATACAGCCTGCCGCAGTCCGCAAAAGGGAAGGCCCGCGAGCGCGGGCCCCGCCAAGACGTCAGACCGGTGGCCGAAACGTACCCGGCCGACGTAGGCTGTCAACGCGTCGTGCCTAGTGGTCAGGTCCCGGTGGCTTGGCCGGCCGCCCGCTGATCCTTGAGTTCGGTCAAGTACTTCTCCGCCGCGATCAGTGCAGTGGTCGCATCACCGACCGCTGTGGTGATCTGTCGGGTAAGCTGAGCGCGTACGTCGCCAGCAGCGAAGAGACCGGGGATTGACGTACGCATGTCGCGATCGGTGATCAGATGACCGCCGGCGTCATGCTCAGCGTGGTCTTCCAACAACCCCGTGTTCGGCCGGAAGCCGATGAAGACGAACAGGCCCGTCGCATCGAGTCGAGGCTCCTCGCCGGTAAGCAGGTTGCGAAGCCGCAGCCCGTTCATGCCGCGCTCATCGCCGAGCACCTCCGTGACCACGGTGTTCCAGATGATCTCGATCTTCGGGTTTGTGAACACGCGCTCTTGCAGGATCTTCTGCGCTCGCAGCTGGTCGCGGCGGTGGATCAGGTAGAGCCTCTCCGCGTAGCGCGTCAGGAACTCAGCCTCCTCCGTGGCTGCATCCCCGCCACCGGCCACAGCGATCGTCTCGCCTTTGAAGAAGGCCCCGTCGCAGATCGCGCAGTAGCTCACGCCCTTCCCGAGGAACTCATCTTCGCCCGGAACTTCCAGCCTGTTCGGCGTGCCGCCGGCGGTCAGGATCACGGCCTGGGAGCGATAGACCGGGCCCTCCACAGTTGTGACACGGAAGTCACCATCCTCCAGCTTCCTGATCCCCTTGACGGTCACGGTCTCGATCAGGAGGCCGAACTTGGTGGCGTGCTGGGTCATGCGCTCGGCAAGCTCCCGACCGTCGACCTCCGGCAGGCCCGGGTAGTCGTCGATCAGCTCCGTGTTAAGGAGCTGACCGCCCGGCAGGCCACGCTCCAGCAGCACTGCATCGAGGGCAGCTCGCTTGGCGTACATACCCGCGGTGAGCCCCGCCGGCCCGGCGCCCACGATGACAAGCTCGTGTCGCCTCTCCTTCTCGCTCCCCTGGTTAGCCATCACGACTCACCTTCCTCTGTTGAAGCCTGCGCCTCCACCGGGGAGGGCAGCATCACGGAGACGCTCGTACCATTCGTAGGGAACCGGCTGTGAGCCCAGCTGGCCGCGCCGGGCCTCGCTGAAGCCGTGCCAGTCCGACCCCCCGGTCTCCAGCAAGTCCAGCTCGGCCGCCAGGCGACGCAACCTTCGCACTTCGAAGGGACCATGATCCGGGTGGAGCGTCTCGAGGCCATCCAGCCCTTCGTCCACCAGCTGCCGGATCGCCTCGTCGCTGTGAGTCCTGCCCCCGTGTGCGAGCACCGCCAGCCCGCCGGCCGCGTGGATCAACTTGATACCCTGGGCAGGGCTAATCCGCTGTGTCGGTACGTAGGCCGGCTGCCCGGCGGCGATGAAGCGGTCGAAAGCTTCGCCATAGCTCCGCACCCAATGCCCCTTCACCAAGGCCTGCGCGACGTGCGGGCGCGCGATGAGGCCGGTCTCAGACACCTGCGTCTTGACCTCGTCCAGAGTAACCTCAACGCCCAGTCGGTTGAGCTTGTCAACGATCTCTGCCGCGCGTCGCACCCGGCTCTCTTGCGCACCCTTTACGTAGGCGACGAGCTCGCCGTGGTCCGGATCGATGAAATATCCGAGCAGGTGCGTGGAGCCCGTATCATCGTACGCCGAGTACTCGATCCCCGGGACGAAAGGCAGCCCCAGCGCCTCCGCCGCTTCACACGCGACGTGGACGCCGGCTACTGTATCATGATCGGTGAGCGACACCGCCTTCAGGCCCAGTTCTTCCGCCGCCGATATCAGCGCTGCCGGCTCCAGCCGCCCATCGGAGCAGGTGGAGTGCAGGTGCAGATCGACTCTGGACTCCACGTCCACGGGGACCTCGAAGCTGCCTGTCGCCGCGCTGCTCACCGAC
>CP070823.1:345290-348975 GCA_020344375.1 Gemmatimonadota bacterium
GGCCGCCGACACCAAGGGCGGTTATAACCGGCGTGACGGAGATCCCGAGAGTCTGGAGAATCACCAAGATCCCCACCGCCAGAACACCCAACCGAGCGAGGTTGGTGATCAGCGTAGCCCCAGGCAGGGCCTCGGGCGCGCGCCTCGCGGCTACGTCCACGAGCGCTCCGGTTATCCTCGCAACCGCCCAGGTGATCGAGAGGATCACCAGTGTCAGTAGGATCCGCTGTATGAGCCCGGTCAGAGCCGGCGAGACCGTAACGACTTGAAGCGCGGCGTAGAGGCCTGCGACGAAGAACCAGACCACCACCGGTCCACGTACCGCGGCCAGGACGATGTCGTCAACCACCGAGCGGGTCTCCACAGCGATTCTACTGAGCCGCATGACGACCGTCCTGCGAACCACGGTGCCCAGCAAGAGCCCCAACAGCGCGATCCCGACGGGGATCGCGATCGAGAGGATAGTGCTCAGCTCGAACTGCAACATTGCCGCCTCCGAAGTTGAACAGCCGGCCAGATCGGCCGGCTGTGTCCCACCAATGAGACCGCCAACCGCTCTCTAGCGATGCAGTACCTTGGGATGGCGAATCGTCTTGCCTTTGACCAGATAGACGACATCCTCACCGATGTTGCACGCTAGGTCGGCGACACGCTCGATATTGCGGCCGATCAGGATGAATGACAATGCCGTGCCAATCTCCGCCGGTGACTCCATCATCAGGGTGATCGCCGACCTCAGATGTGATTCGTGCAACTGGTCAACCCGGTCGTCGCGCATCAGCACGGCCTGGGCCTTGTCAGCATCATGTTGCACGAACGCATCGAGCACATCGCGTAGCATGCCCTGTGCGATCCCGGCAGCTTCCGACAACTCAATCGGCAGGGTCCAATCACTGTTCCGCTCGATCAGCCGTTGAGCGGTCTCCGCGATGTTCACCGCATGGTCGCCGATCCGCTCCAGATCGTTGTTGATCTTGAGGATCGCGATCAGACACCGCAGATCACCGGCCATCGGCTGTTGCAGCGCCAGCAGCTCGACACACGCCTCCTCGATCTCGACCTCCGTCGCATCGATCTCGCGGTCACCGATGACTACGGCCTCGGCCTTGCTTATATCGCGTTCGTGTACGGCCTCGAGTGACGTCTCGATGAGACCCTCGATCAAGCGGGACATGGCGACCAGGCGCCCCGTCAACTCGTCAAGCTTCTGTTCGAAGTGTGTGCGCACCATTCTGTTACCTCTTAGCCGAACCGGCCCGTGATGTACGCCTCGGTACGCTCGTCCTCCGGGCTCGTGAACATCTTCTGCGTAACACCATACTCTATCAGCTGACCCAGGTTCATGAACGCCGTGTAGTCCGCCACCCGGGCCGCCTGCTGCATGTTGTGGGTCACGATGACGATCGTGTAGTTCTCCTTGAGCTCCTGCATCAGCTCCTCGATCCGCCCCGTCGCGATCGGATCGAGCGCGCTCGCTGGCTCGTCCATCAGAATGATATCCGGTTCTACCGCAAGGGCACGCGCGATGCACACGCGCTGCTGCTGGCCACCCGAGAGGCCCAGTGCGCTGTCCTTCAGCCGATCCTTGATCTCGTCCCACAACGCCGCCCTGCGCAGGGCCTCCTCGACTCGCTCAGCGATATCGCCCTTGTAGCGATTGATCCGGAGCCCGAAGGCGACGTTCTCGAATATCGACTTCGGGAACGGATTCGGCTTCTGAAACACCATCCCGATGCGTCGACGGACCTCCACCGGATCGACCTCGGGCGCGTACACGTTCTCCCCGTTGAACAGCACCTCCCCCTCACACCATGCCACCGGGATCACGTCGTTCATACGGTTGAACGCGCGCAGCACGGTGCTCTTACCGCTACCCGAGGGCCCGATGAGGGCGGTGATGCGATTCCGCGGGATCGTGATCGAAATGCCATGAATCGCCCTGGAAGACCCGTAGTATATGTTCAAGCCGCGCGTCTCCAGCACCGGATCGTCATGGACCATGATAGGGCCCGGCGCCCTCCGCTCGCTGAGAATCTCCTGCGCGGACCGTTCCATCCCGGCCTCCGCTTCACGAGTTACCTGATTCATATCTGCTTCCGAAGCTTGTTCCTGAGGATGATCGCCAGCGCGTTCATCGACAGCAGCGCGGCAAGCAGCACGATGATGCCGGCCGCGGCCAGCTCGTGGAAGCCAGCCTGGGGCCGCGCCACCCAGTTGAAGATCTGGATCGGCAGCACCGTGAATTCATCCAGCGGTGTGTTCGGCGTGAAGGCGATGAACGTCAGTGCCCCGATCATGATCAACGGCGCGGTCTCGCCGATCGCCCGCGACAGCGCCAGGATCATCCCCGTAAGGATCCCGGGAAACGCGATCGGCAGCACCAGGCGCTGCAAAGTCTGCCACTTCGTCGCCCCGACGCCGAGGCCCGCCTCGCGAATCGATGGCGGCACGGCCCGGATCGCCTCCTGGGACGAGATGATCACGATGGGCAGTATCAGGAGCGCCAAGGTCGCTGCGCCGGCCACCACGCTGCGACCCAACGCCATGGCCCGCACGAAGACCGCCAGCCCCAGCACCCCGTACACGATAGACGGCACGCCGGCCAAGTTCGCGATGTTCGTCTGGATCACACGCGTCACCCAGTTCCGCGGCGCGTACTCCTCCAGGTAGACCGCCGTCCCGACCCCCAGCGGGAAGGAGAACAGGCCTGTGAAACCCACCGTCCAGATCGTCCCATAGAGAGCCGACTTGATACCTGCGCGCTCCGGGAAGCGCGATGGGAAACTGTTCAGGAACCCCAGGGAAACGCGCCCCATGCCCTGGCGCATGATCTCGATGAGCAGGACAGCCAGTAGCACCACCGCTAGCGACGTTGCAGCGAAGCAAACCCACACGAACACCTGGCTCAACAAGCGCCGCCGCTGCAGCCGAACGTCGAACTCCACGGCCCCCGCAGTCGCTGCATTAGCCGACATCATTCGTAAACCTCTCGGAAGCGACGCAGGACGGCACGGCTCAGCACGTTCATCGCCAGTGTGATCGTGAAGAGCAAGAGGCCGACGGCAAAGATCGTCTTGTACTCAATCGTCCCGAAGGGTGTGTCGCCGAGACTCACTTGTACGATATAGGCCGTCATCGTCTGGATGCTCTCTAGCGGGTTGATCGTCAGCTTCGGTGTCGCGCCCGCCGCCAGGGTAACCGCCATCGTCTCACCGATCGCGCGCGAGATCGCGAGGATGAAGGAGGCAACGATGCCGGAAAGCGCTGCCGGGACCACCACCCGTGTTATCGTTTCGAACTTCGTCGCGCCCAGACCGTACGACGCCTCGCGCAGATGTCGCGGCACCGCGTACAGCGCATCCTCCGACAGCGACGCCACCATCGGGATGATCATGATGCCAACCACGATAGCAGCGCTCGCCGCGTTGAAGACGCCGGTGCTCGGAACGACCCCACGCATCATCGGTGTGATGAAGGTGAGCGCGAAGTAGCCGTACACTACCGTCGGAATACCGGCGAGAATCTCCAACATCGGCTTCAACATCTTACGCACACGCTCAGGCGCGTACTCAGCCAGGTAGATCGCGCTCGCCAGGCCAACGGGCAGCGCAATGAGCGAGGCGCCCACCGCGACCATTAGGGAACCGCCGACAAGTGGCAACACACCGAAGTGCTGCGGCTTGAA
>CP070823.1:349075-352740 GCA_020344375.1 Gemmatimonadota bacterium
TTTAGCGTGGGATTCACGTATATCCCCGGTGCGGGCCGCTAGTGGGAGGCAGACATGAACGTGGTTAGGCGGTTTGATACCCACATATCTCTGGCACTCGCCGCCGCCTTGGGCCTCGGGCTCGCTGCGTGCGAGGACCTCACCGATCCCAACGAGCATCGCGTCGGCGTCCCGGCGCCGGAAGTGGCTCTCGACGTGGCAGCCGCCGGAGGCGTGCCGAGCGGGGGGCTCACACTGGAGAACTTCAAGCTCGTCGTCGACACAGCGGGCATAGACGATGTCTTCCAGCGAGAGGCGGCGGACGGCTACTACAGCACGACCTACGTACGTTACTATGTGCACACAGGCGTGCGCATCGCCGGTCAAGATCCCCGCCTCCCAGCCCTCGCTCCCGTCTACGCGCCCGAGGGCTTCGTCACCCAGTTCGCCTACTTTTGGGGGCCCGAAAGATACGGTGACGACATCTGGGACTTCTACATGAGGTGGGATGGGCTGGAGCCTGTAGCGACGTACACCTACGCGCTCGAGCGACTTGCCACTCACGTCAACGGCGTGCTCGATGCGGTCGAGTTTCTCCTCGAGGGCGAGGTCAGCGAGCCTGACAGTCTGGCACCGCTCGACGGAACGGCCGGCGGCTACCCGCCAACGGACCTAACGTGGCCGGCGGGGGGCAGGCCCGAGTGCGCCCTTAATCCGATCCCCGACCCACCGCCCAATCCGTGGTACCTCGGGCCGGTCACGGCGAACGCTGACGGCCGCATCACGGCGGACTTCTGCATGGGGACCCCGTGGCCGTGGTACACGGGCTCGGTGAACGTGCCGGACTCCTCGATCGCGGCGCTGAACGAGTTGCGCAGGGGCGTCGTCCCGCAGTACAACTACATCGTGGTGTACGAAGGGGAACCGGCGAATCCGGGTGAACCGCCTACCGGCCCGCCCGTCATCCGGATTCAGTTGGGCGTCGATCTGGATCCCAGCGGGGTTCCCATCCCGAACTCGTTCGCGCCCTTCCCGGTCTGGGCGGACCGCGAGGCGGCTCTGGATCTGCCGGATGTGTCCGGGGCGCCGAGCCGGATCCGCTACGAGATTCGGGACCTCGAGCCGCTGGCCGGCGACGCGCCGTACGAGGCGTGGCTGCTGAACGTTGAGAACGGCAACAGCATCCCGGCGATGGCGGACTACTTCCAGATCGAGACGATCATCGTCACGGACGAGTTGGGCCAGCAGACCGAGGTGGATGTCCCTGGCGACACCACGCGCGCCGCGACCTTCGAAGGTGTTGCGGCGTCGAACGTGCGCCATGCGTTCATCCTCCGCAACCCCATGATCGACCCGCAGAGCCTTGGCGGGTTCACGCACGTGGTTCTGGCTAAGCCCGGCGTCTCGGGAAGCGCGAGTGAGCCCGTGTTCTGGGCCCAGTTCCTGGATCAGAGTGGGACGCCGGAGGAACCGGCGGACGACATCTTCATCTCGGCCGACGACTTCAAGCTCGGCGCGCTGGATCTCGCGGATCCCACTGGGTCGCGAACCTTCCGGGTATCGGGCTCGGGTGACGGTGCCATCTGGGAGGACCAGCTGGGCCTGCAGTTCCGGCGACTCAGCCGTCCGCCACCCGGCTACGTCTACGAGGTCTGGCTCGTGGACGCCGAGGGTGAGGCGACATCCCTTGGCCCGATTACGGGGCCCAAACCGGAATACGAGTCCATCACGGACGCCGATTCGGTCGTGCACGTGGAATTCATGACGGGGACCCAGATCCTCCAGGCGGCGAAGATTGTGGACCTCACGGGTGCGACGCCATTTGATCTGTCCCAGTTCAGTGAGATTCAGCTGACGCTGGAGCCCAAGGCGGGCACTACTGGCAAGGGTCCCACGTTGATCCTCTCTGGCAGGTTGCCCGAGTAGTCCCAAGAGGAGGCCGGCGGGGTCAGCCCCGATCCCGCCACCCGCCAAGGTGTTGATTTGAGCCCTGGCGCCCCTGGGCGCCGGGGCTCATTCTTTCCGGGTATCGGGCAGTCTCTCTAGCCGACTCCTCACCCCTGGGAGGCAAAGATGTCGTCGTCAAAGGCGCGGCTCTTCGTTCTTGCCCTGATCCCTGCCCTGCCACTCAGCGCGGCCGCTCAGCAGCCGTATGACGTGGTGATTCGCAACGGGCGAGTTCTGGATGGCACCGGGGTCCCCTGGTACTACGCCGACGTCGCCATCTCCGGCGACCGGATCAGCGCCGTCGGCGACCTGACAAACGTCCGGGCGCGCCGCGTTATCGATGCCACTGGCTTGTATGTGGCGCCCGGCTTCATCGATGTGCACACGCATGCGGGCCCGGGGTTGGCCACCGCCGAACTGAGCTCGGCGGGGCCTCTGCTCGTCCAGGGGATCACCACCGTCATCGTCAACCCGGACGGCGGCGGCCCGGTAGACCTTGCGGCGCAGAGACAGCAGCTACTGGAGCACGGCGTCGGAGTCAACGTGGCGCTGCTCATCGGGCACGGTTCGGTCCGGCAGGAGGTGCTCGGAATGGAGGACCGGGCGCCGACGCCGCAGGAGCTCGAGCAGATGCGGGTGCTGGTCCGTGCGGCGATGGAAGAGGGCGCCTACGGGATGTCCAGCGGCCTTTACTACTCACCGGGCAGCTACGCGACCACGGAGGAAGTCATCGAGCTGTCCAAGGTCGTCGGTGACTATGGCGGTCTCTACACCAGCCATATCCGCGATGAGGCCGACTACAACATCGGCGTCGTCGCTGCGGTCGACGAGGTCATCCGCATCGCCCGCGAGGCCGGCATCCCAGGTATCGTCACGCACATCAAGGCGCTCGGCCCCCGGGTCTGGGGCTTTTCCTCAGCGCTCGTCGAGCGCATCGAGCGGGCCCGCGCCCAAGGGGTCGAGGTCTGGGCGGACCAGTATCCGTATGAGGCCTCGGGAACCAGCATCACCGGCGCGTTGGTGCCGCGCTGGGCGCTGGTGGGCGGCCGAGACTCGCTGCTGGCACGCATCGAGAACCCGGAGACGCGTCAGCGCCTGCGGGCCGACATACTGGAGAACCTCGACCGGCGCGGCGGCGCGGCTCGGCTCAGCTTCCGGCGTCACGAGCCGGACCCGTCGATCGAGGGCCGAACCCTGGAGGAGGTGGCTGAGGAGCGCGGGCTGGAACCCGTGGACCTGGCGATCGACCTGTTGAAGGCGGGCGGCGCCCGCCTCGTGTCGTTCAACATGAAGCCCGCTGAGGTCGAGCTGTTCATGCGTCAGCCCTGGACGATGACCTGCTCGGACGGTGACCTGGAGCGCATGGGCGTAGGCAAGCCACATCCGCGGAGCTACGGGACCTTTCCGCGCAAGATCCGGGTGTACGTGCTCCAGAGAGGTGTGATCGACCTGGCCACTGCGGTCCACAGCATGACCGGTCTGTCGGCCACGGTCTTCCGACTGGACGACCGCGGGTACCTGCGGCCCGGGGCGAGCGCCGACATCGTGGTCTTCGACCTGGAGCGCCTGCGCGACACGGCGACCTACGATGACCCGCACCAGCTCGCCGAGGGGATGGTCCACGTGCTGGTGAACGGGGCTTTCGCCATCGAGAGCGGTCAGCTTACCGGCGATCTGAACGGGAGAGTGCTGTCCCGTCGAGCGCGTTGAGGGTCGCTACAGACGCCCGAGGACCTTGC
>CP070823.1:352840-356487 GCA_020344375.1 Gemmatimonadota bacterium
CCGGACTCAGATACGAGAAGAAGTTCATCGAGAACAGAATGACCACCACCAGCACGACAACCGCCTGAATCACCCGACGCCGGCGCGCCTCCGCCACCGTGATCTTTGCAATCCGCCAGGTGGAAGGCAGAGCGTGGCCCGCCGCAGGCCCCCATCTCCCGCGCGTGGCCGCCAGCACCACCGCCACAACGAACAACCCAACAATGAACACAAGCTTGACAACCACGCTCACTTCGACTCCTCCCCGATGGCTCGCACGAACACGTCTTGGAGGGTCGGCCGGGGTCGCGCCACCTCGAACACCTGCCCCCCGGCCTCTCGAATCGATTCCAGCACCGTCCATAGCTGGTTCTCGTCGGCCTCGCCCAGCCGAACCACGTCACCTTCCACATTCAGTACCATCGGATGGCGGGCCAGCTGCGCCGCGGCCCCCGCATCGAGACCCCTCGTCGTGATCACGATCTCGGTGGGCTCCCCCGCCAGCTCCGTCAGAGTCCCCTCTCCCACCAGCCGCCCCAGGTACATGATCCCCACCCGATCGCACACCTCTTCCACCTCCGCCAGAAAGTGCGAGCACAGCAGTATCGTCTTCCCCCGCCGCTTCATCTCCAGAATGAGCCGCGTCATCTGATGACGTCCCGCCGGGTCGAGCCCCGACGTCGGCTCATCGAGGATCAGCAAGTCCGGATCGTTTACCAACGCCTGCGCCAGCGCCAGCCGCTGTCTCATCCCCTTCGAGCACTCCCGAAATGGCACTCGCCGGTTCGCCTGCATCCCCACCAAAGACAGCAGCTCCTCCACCAGTTCCTTCCGCCGCCGCCCCGAAAACCCGAACAGCCCCGCGTAGAAGTCCAGCAGCTCTTCCCCGTTGAAGCAGTCGTACAGGTACGCGTCCTCCGGCAGAAACCCGATTCGCTCCCGCACGGAGAGATCGGCGATGCTCTTTCCGAAGATCGACGCGCTCCCCGACGTCGGGAAGATGAGACCCAGTAGAATCTTCAGCGTCGTGGTCTTGCCCGATCCATTCGGACCCACGATCGAATACGTCTCACCGCTCCGCACCGCCAGGTTGAGATCGTCAACTGCCTTGACGCCCACAGGCGTGAAAAGGGACCGATAGATCTTCGTCAGACCCTCTGTCTGGAGCACAATCTCTTGATCTGACAAGCCACTGCCTCCTGCTGCGGAAAACAAGCCAGCGCTGTGTTGTCCCGCGCGACAAGCAAAGCCGGGGCGAGCTCCACAGCCTCGCCCCGCCATTGAGGCAGTATATCGGCCCCTCGGTTCCGCTGTCAAGCACACCTGCAGCGTGTCCTCTCGCGCACCAACACCGAAGAGGAGCGGCCACCCCCGCGGCGAACATGCCCAGAAGCCGCTGCGCGGCGAGAGGAGACGACCAATGGGTATCGTCAGTGCCGACTTCGGAGGCCGACGCGTTCGCCGCCGGGCCCTCCGGTGGACCATCCTCATACTCCTCCTGCTCGTGCTCTTCTCCTGGCTGCCGCGGCTCCTCGGCATCTACACCGAATGGCTCTGGTTCAAATTCGACGTCCGCTTCGCCAGTGTCTTCTGGACCATCCTCACCACCAAGATCGGCCTCGGCCTCGTCTTCGGCCTCGTCTTCCTCGCGCTCGTCATCGGCAACGTCGAGCTGGCCCGCCGGTTCGCCCGGCGCACCGCCTGGTATGAGGAGGAGCGCGCCCTCCGCCAGCGCATCGCCGAGGTCATGGAGTACTTCGCCGCCCGCTATCTCTACCTCGCCCTCGTGGTCCTTGCCATCCTCGTGGCCTACGGCGTCGGAGTCGGCGCGGCCGACCAGTGGAACAAATACCTCCTCTTCCGCAACGCCCTGCCCTTCGGAGTCAACGACCCCATCTTCGGCCGAGACGTCGGCTTCTACGTCTTCCGGCTCCCCTTCTGGGAATACTTGCTCGAGTACGCCTACTGGGTCCTCATCGGCGTCCTTTTCATCTCCGCCGCCACCCACTACCTCGACAAAGCCATTCGCGTCCTCCGCGGCGTCCCCGCCTTCGCCCCTCACGTCAAATCCCACCTCTCCGTTCTCCTCGGCCTCATCCTGGCGGTGAAGGCGCTCCGCTACCGGATCGACGCATTCAACCTCCTCTACTCAGACCGCGGCGCCACCTTCGGCGCCAGCTACACCGACGTCCACGCCCAGCTCCTCGCCTTCAACGTCCTCTTCGTAGTCGCCCTCGCCTGTGCCGGCCTCGTGCTCATCAACATCTACTTCCGCGGCCTCTGGCTCCCCCTCGCCGGCATCGGTTTCCTCGGCATCACATCCCTCTTGCTCAACGTCGCCTATCCCGCCCTCGTTGAGAAACTCCACGTCGTGCCCAACCAGTTCCAGCGCGAGAGAGAGTACATCGCCCACACTATCGCCTTCACCCGCCGCGGCTTCGGCCTCCACCGGATCGAGGCGCAAGAGCTCACCCGCCTCGACCCGCTGAACATGCAGGCCGTTCAGAGCAACGTCGCGACCGTCGAGAACGTCCGGCTCTGGGACTACCGGCCTCTGCTGGACACCTACGAGAACCAGCAGCGCCTCTGGAAATACTACCGCTTCAACTCCGTCGACATTGACCGCTACTCCATCAACGGCCAATACCGCCAGGTCATGCTCGCCGCCCGCGAGCTCGACATGAACCGCGTCCTCGAAATGGTGCCCAAAAAGACATGGCAGAACGAGCACATCTTCTACACGCACGGCTGCGGTGTCGCAATGTCACCCGTCAGCGACGTCATCGGCTCCGGGCTCCCCAACTACGTCATCGAGAATATCCCTCCCGAATCCTCCTTCGAGAGCTCGATCTCCCGCCACGGCATCTACTACGGTGAGCTCACCAACGACTACGTCGTCGTCGGCACCGAAGAAGAGGAGATGGACTACACCCTCCCCAAGACGAATGAGGTTCAGAAGACCCGCTACTCCGGCAAGGGCGGCGTCCCGATTGGCTCCCCGCTCCCCCGCCTCGCCACCGCCCTGCGCTTCAAGGACATCAACATCATCATCTCCACCATCATCACCGATGACAGCCGTATCCTCTGGGGACGCAACGTCGCTCACCGCGCCCGCCACATCGCTTCCTTCCTCTCCTACGACCGTGATCCTTACATCGTCGTCGGCGACGACGGCGATCTCTACTGGATCCAGGACGCCTACACCACCTCGAACATGTACCCCTACTCCGATCCCTTCCGGACCGCAACCAGCACCTTCAACTACGTCCGCAACTCGGTGAAGGTCGTCACCAACGCCTACGACGGATCCGTCGTCTTCTATGTCGCCGACCCCGACGACCCCATCATCAAAGCCTATCAAAAGATCTTCCCAGTCATCTTCCAGCCCATGAACGAGCTGCCCGCCGGCCTCGCCGCCCACATCCGCTACCCCGAGGCCCTCTTCAACACCCAGAGCGCCCGCCTCCGCGTCTATCACATGACCGACCCATGGGTCTTCTTCAACCGCAACGAGAAATGGGAGATCGCCCGCGAGCGCTACAAGTCGGCCGGCCCCGGCGAACGCTACGTCGGAGACAGGAGCGGCGACTCCCAGGGCGAGACGATGCAGGCCTATTACGCCATCCTCAAGCTGCCGGAAGAGAGTGACCCCGAGTACCTCCTTATGC
>CP070823.1:356587-360223 GCA_020344375.1 Gemmatimonadota bacterium
AGCCGCTTCGGCCGCAAGCTCCATGTCGAGCGCCTACGACAGGAGCTGCCGCTCGACGCCTTCTATTTCGACCTTCTCTATCTCGACGGCGCCGGCCTCACCGACCTTCCGGCGCGTGAGCGTGTGGATGCGCTTGCGGAGGTGCTTCCGCCGGGGCTACTGATCCCACGCACGGTCACCGGCGACCCGGAAGAAGCGCGGGTGTTTCTGCAAAGAGCTCTGGCCGCGGGACACGAGGGCATCATAGCGAAGGCCCTCGATGCTCCGTACGAGGCCGGTCGCCGCGGCAAGAGCTGGCTCAAGCTGAAACCCGCCCACACACTCGACCTTGTCGTGCTCGCCGCCGAGTGGGGCTCAGGCCGCCGCCGCGGCTGGCTCAGCAACCTGCACCTGGGTGCCCGCGATCCGGCCGGCGGCGGCTTCGTAATGCTGGGAAAGACCTTCAAGGGGATGACCGACGAGATTCTGGCCTGGCAGACCCGCAGGCTCCAGGAGCTGGCGATCAGTCGGGATTCCTATACCGTCTACGTTCGTCCCGAGCTTGTTGCAGAGATAGCGTTTGACGCTGTACAGATGAGCCCGAAGTACCCCGCTGGTGTCACGCTGCGCTTTGCGAGGCTGAAGCGCTATCGGCCTGACAAGAGTGCAGCAGAAGCGGACACGATCGAAACGGTGCGGGCGATTTATGATCCTCCCGACCTCAGCCCTCCGCGCCGGCGAGCTTGAGGAAGAGTGTTGCATGCTCGAACTCGACCACGGCATTGGCCTCCCCCAGGACGTCGACGCCAACGACTCCGTCTACGGGGGACACGCCGGCGCTCTCAAGCTTCGCGTTGACGCTGCCGAGATCGATGACCGGAACCGTCTTCGGGCCAAGCGGGATCTCGTTCAGCCCGAACTCCTCCAGTGAAGCGGTTAGCGTCTCGGTGGAGCCTCCCGCGCCGGTTGCCTCGCACGACGATGCGCGGCCCTCCACGCCGATTCGCTTCGCCGCCTCCCGGTGGAGTAGCGTGTGTGAGGCACCCGTATCGAGGATCATGGTCATCGGCTGCCCGTTGACTCGTGCTTGAACGAGGAGTTGCCCGATGCTGGTTCGCTCCAGCAACACGCGAACATAGCCGTTCGACTCCAAGTGCTCGGCGAGCGCGCTAGCCCTCTTCATCGTTGGCCTCGCCTTCCGTCCCCAGCACCCTGCGCGCCGCCTCGCGCAGCCTCTGCTTCGCCTGGTCCACATCCCGCAGCACGCCCTCCAAATCGCTCAACTCCGTCGCGCGCAGGCGAAGGCCCTCGCGAATGAACAGCGCAGCCGCCTCCGATCGGCTTTTCACGGCGCCCGTCTGCACCCAGGAATCGAGCGATTTCATCGTCTCCTCGTCCACCCGGACCATCACCACCTGGTCGCGGGGAGAGCGCCCCAGCTCTTCCAGGCTCTCCCCGAGCTTCGCGCTCACGCAGACCACCTTCACGCCCCCCTCGCAGGGCTCGTCACTCCCCAGCGTCTCAAGGGCGACGCCCTTGTCACTGAGGTGCTGGCGGATCAGGGGCCAGAGATCGCTGAGATCGTGAGTTTGCATGGGTCTGTATCTGTGCTATGCGTAATGCCATTACACAATACGCAGACCGCGCGCCAATGTCAAGAGCAACCGCCCTCGCGGGCCGCTTGCGGTCTCGTCCAGTTAGAGGACGAGGGCCAGTAGCTCAAGTCGGCTCGGTAGGTCCACTGTGATTCTTCGTACCGGGATATCAGCTCGTTCCAACGCTTGATCAGGTCACCCCACTTCTCACCAGCCGCCTTCTCCTCAACCAGCTTCATGAAGCTGTTGGCACCATAGTAGTCCGCCGTATTGTCGTACCACGTAACGAAGATCAGGCGGCCGATATCGCCGAAGTGGACCCTGTACCCGGCGGCCGCGTACCCGTAACCGACCTCCTTGAGGAAAGCTACCCATTCCTTTGAGATTGCATCTGCTTTCTCGTCCGTACCGGGCTTCATCCAAGATTCGTACATGGACGCATAGCCAGTCTGTTCGGCGTAGGGCTGCTCCGGCGTGTAGCCCCAGGCAGGCACGGCCTCCCAGACTTCTCGGTTGAGCACTTCGTGCTCGAGACTGCTGAATTCCTGGAACGCCTCCATAAGAGTCGCTTCGCCGGGCGTGTCCTTGAACTGGCGCATGAAAGCCTCGGGGTCATCGAAAGCGGCCATGTCGGGCACGGGACCGTAGAGTCCGTACTCGAAGCCGTGCTGCCAAATGGCCCAGCGATACTCTTCACCGAGTCCGGCTTGCCCGGCGGCTGTGACGATCTTCGCCGCGGCAGCCTCGAAAGCAGCGGCGTGTGTGGGGGCGACGCGCCAGAGAACGGCCTCGCCCAGCGGGCCACGCGCATACTCCTCTTGGGCCGAGAGAGTAGCCGGTACAGTCAGGGTGGTCAGCAGGATTCCGAGGACGAGTCGACTCTTCATAGGTCCCTCCTGGACTCGTGGCAGGGGCAAGCGCACCCGCCGGGGCTTGGCGGCCCGAGAGACCTCCCCGGGCGCACTCTCCTTCGCACAGAAGAAGCGACTATGGCAGTTGGAGGCCGGCGTTGCAAGCGCTACCGGTAGGGCTTGAGCCCGCGTTTCAGCAACCGTATTGTTGCTGCAAATGAAGATCGATGATCAACCCGCCGATCCGGCGTTCTCGGCCCGATGACCACGCTCTTCCCCACGGTCTACGCAGACAGGAACAACTCGACGTTCTTCGATGTTAGGGGGACCCTCATCACGGTCAGCTACGATGTGATCAAGCGGAAGAGGTGGTTCCTGCTTCCCGGCCCGTCGCTGGCGAGGGTCAAGATCAACGTCGGCGATGGCGCGTCTGTGTTGTCCTACGATTATTCGCTGCCCAGGAACCGCCGGGTCGGCGCGGAGATCACCGCTGTCGAGCGAGGTCTCTACAGCCTCCTGGATGAGGCTGTCCGCACGACGATGCAGATCAAGGTGCTGGAAGCCGCCGAGCGAGAAGTGAAGGCGCTGGAGGATGAGCACCTGTTCGAGGGTGGGAGCCGTGCTCGGGAGAGCCTCGAGCTGCCGTCCGACGCTGCGGCCGCCCGAAGAACGTGGGAGCAGAAACTTCTAGACGAGCTGGTCGACAGGCTCGTCACGGCGGTCCGGCATGTGACCAACGTGACGTCACTGACTGTGGAAGGGCTCGAGGCACAGCAACGTGACCGGACCCAGGCACTTGAGCGAGTCGTTCAGTCAACCAGTCTCACCTCCGTGTTGGAAGCTCAGGGTGTCCTGGGTGCCGTGGAGTCGTTTCTGGCCCACGAAGTGGAGACGAGCACTGATGTGAAGATCTTGAGGGAGAGGACGCTGGAGTACCTGGACCGGCTGCGTGGGAGAAGTGGACACGCCGTGCCAGCGATCAGCTATGAGCAGGCGCACATCATCACGAACGAGTTTGTGCCCGCCTACGTGGCAATGAAGAAGAAGTATGACGAAGCGGCCGCGTTTCCGTCCGATGTCGTTGGCCATGCCTTCGGGAGCTTCTTCGGCGGTGGGATCACAGGATGGTTCACGCTCTCTCTGTTCGGCGAGGCCGTGTTCAGAGGTCTAACGGGGATGTCGGTCGATATTCCGGGCTGGTATATCGGTGC
>CP070823.1:360323-363920 GCA_020344375.1 Gemmatimonadota bacterium
CCGGGCGAGCTGGTCGGCCACGTCACCGACGCCATCACCGGCAAGCCGGTGGAGAACGTGTTGGTCGAGGTGCTGGGCACCGGGCTCACAGCGGTGAGCGACGGCCGTGGCGCGTTCCGCATCCGCGGACTCGAACCGGGCCGGCACACGCTCCGAATCAGCCGGTTGGGATATGAGCCGCGGCTCCACGAGCTCGAGGTCAGGCGCGGTGAGCCCGCATGGCTCGCAGTTCGCCTGGGCGTCCGTCCCGTACGTCTCCACGAGCTGCGTGCTGAGGTCGAGCGCGGGGCTGCGGCGCGCGCTGAAGCGCCTGGGGCGATCGCGATTCCCCGCGACGAGATCGAACACAGCGGGGCGGCGACAGCCGCCGACCTGCTCGAAGGACGTGCCGGCCTAGTCGTCGGGCGGCGTGGCCCCAGCGGCCAGCGGACTGTGAGCATCCGCGGGAGCTCGGCCGATGAGGTGCTTGTACTTGTAGACGGCGCGCCGCTGAACGACCCGCTCACAGGTGCGGCCGACCTGTCGGCGATCCCCGCCTCCCAAATCGAGTCGATCACGGTGCTCAAGGGCAGCCAGTCGGCGCGCTTCGGCCGCGGCGCCGAGGCGGGCGTCGTGCTCATCGAATCGCGAACGACGGCGGCGCCCCTGGGCGTCAGGTTGGAGACCGGCTCGCTGGGCGCCTGGTCGGGCACCACGGAGACGAGCACGAGCGGGCTGGGGCTCAACTGGTCGCTCGGCGGCCAGCTCCGGCGGTTGGCCGGCGAGTTCGAGTACGAGCGCCCGGCGGAGCTGGGCGGTAGCCGTGCCGTGCGGCAGAACTCCGACCTCTGGGAGGGAAGCGCGTTCGCTGCCGCGACCGGCCCCGTGGGCGGCGGCGTGCTGCGGCTGCGTGCCGGCTACTCGCGGCTGGAGCGCGGGCTCCCGGGCCCGAGCTACCTGCCGACGCCGGAGGCGCGGGAAGGACTCAGTCGCTGGCGTAGTCAGGCCGCCTGGGAACGTCAGCGGGGTCGAGCGCGGGTGTCGGCTCTCGTACACGGCATCGCGCAGCGTGCCCACTTCTCAGACCCGAGCCCGCCCGCAGGTCTGCCGTACGACAGTCACAGCGATGCCCTAGCGCTGGGCAGCCGGTTGGCGACGGAGGTCTCGCTAGGCGGCCTGATCGAGTCGCTCTCCGGCGGCCTGGAGCTCCGGCAGCAGAGCTATGAAAGCACGACCCTCGGCGAGTCGGCGCCCGACGGCCGCCTCGATCTCGGCCTCTTCGCCGGCAGCGCGCTGGCGCCCTTCGGTGCCGCTGGCGGCCCGCGCCTAGTCGCGGCGTTGCGCTTCGACCGTGACGGCCTCGACAGACTGTGGCGTATGACGCACGAGCTGTTGGTGACCGCTGGCGCTGGCCCGGCGATGTTCCACCTGCGGCACGCCAGCAGCTACAGCCCGCCCAGCTTCGGCGACCAGTTCTTCAAGGAAGGCGTGGCGGTAGAACCGAATCCCGATCTGCGCGCCGAGCGTATCCCCAGCGATCTGAGCCTCGGCGTGAGCGTCGCGGGCCACGTCGGCGCGGGCGTGCTCGGCCGGCTCGCCGTGGACGGCTACATCGCCGACGTGAAGGACATGATCATCTGGGCGCCGGATTTCCGCTTCGTCTGGAGCCCACGGAACTTCGACGTGAAGCGCCGAGGCCTGGACCTAGATGCGGAGATCGAGCTTCCGGCACAGCGCCTGGCGCTCCGGGCGGCCTACACGCTGGCGCGTGTCACCTACGACCGACCGGGCGGCGCCGACACCGTACAGGTGGTCTATCGCCCGCGGCACAGCGGCGGCGTATCGACGACCTGGCGGCCGGCGCACTGGGAGATCAGGGTCGATGCCCGCTTCATCGGCACCCGCTATCCCGTGCCGGCGCATCTCAACGCGCTCGATCCCTATTGGACTCTGGACCTGCGCCTGCGTCGCAGCTTCACTGCGGGGGGCTGGGAGCTCACACCCACGCTGGCGGTCGATCGCCTGCTGGACAACGAGGACTCGCTGATCTTCGGCTACCCGGAGCCGGGGCGGACATCTCGATTCGAGCTCGCGGTGCGGCCGCGCGGCACACGCTAAAGCGAGAGGACACGATCCAAACGTAGGCAAACACAATGATCGCATTGCAAGGAGAGAGAAGAGTGTGGTGCGAAGCGAGGTGGAAGACTCTGGCGATCGTAACGGCTCTCACCTTCGCCACCGTCGCCTGCGACGATGATGGTCCGACGGGGGTCGAGAACGGTGTAGCCGGCGTCGAGACGGCGGTCGTCGTCAATAGCATCGACCTCTCAGTCACCGTCTTCCCGGTGGATAGCCCACAGATGGCCCGCGCGATCGGGCTCGCACAGGCAGGCTCACCGGTCAGCGTCGCCGTGCGCCGGGGTCGCGCTGTGGTCCCGCTCGGCCTCCTCAGCGCAGCTGCCGTGATCGAGCTCGCCACCAGCCATGTGCGCACGATCCCGCTGCCCGACAACTCCGGCGCGACCGGCGTGGCATTCCTGAACGACTCGACCGCCTATGTGGCCAACCCCGGCCTGAACACGGTCAGCCCGATCAATGTTTTCGATGGGACCGCAGCGGGTGAGATCGCGGTCGGGATCTACCCGCATGCCGTAGTGGCCGCGAGCGACCAGGTACTCGTGCTGAACGCGGAGCTGGATGAAACCTTTCGGCCGGCGCGGACGGGCGCCATCTCGGTGATCGATCCAGCCACAAACACGGAAGTGTCGGCGATCCTGCTGAGCGGCTTCAATCCTTCCGCCGCAACGTTCGGCCCCGATGGTCTACTCTACGTGGTGAACTCGGGGACCTTCGGCCAGGGTGACGGCAGCCTGTCCGTCGTCGATGCGTCCACGCTGAGCGAGGTCGAACATCACGCCGGCTTCGGGGAGTTTCCCGGCGACATCGCGTTCGGTTCTGAAGGTCACGCCTACGTCAGCTCCTTCAGCTACGGCATCGCCGTCTGGGACACGGAGGCCGACACGTTCATCCGGCCGCCGTCCGACCCGCTCCGTCTACAAGGGTCCAGCACGGTGAGCGGAGTCGGCTTCGATTCCCAGGGCCGACTCTACACGCTGATACCGGGCGACTGCACCGCACCGAGCGTGGCGCTACGCTTCAATCCCGACCTCTCATTCGATCGCGAGATCAACGTCGGTGTTTGTCCGATCGCCATCGCGTTCACCCACGTGGAGGGCCCGTGAACACAGCGCGGGTCGTCGCTCTTAGCCTGCTGCTCGTCATCGTCTCCTGTTCCGGCGAGCAGGCCGCGAGGCGGTCCGCGGACGAGGCGGCCGGTGTAGAGCGACCGCCCCAACGCATCGTTTCCCTCATACCCTCGGCCACCGAGATCATCGTCGCCCTGGGCGCCGCCGACCGCCTGGTGGCGCGCAGCGACTACGACGTCGATCCGGCGCTCACGCATCTGCCATCGGTCGGCCCCGGCCTCACGCCCAGTCTGGAGCAGCTCACCGTGCTGCAGCCCGACCTGGTGGTCGCCTGGCCGGAGAACCCATCGCGTTCGCTGATCGGACGGCTCAGCGACCTCGGCGTCGAGATCTACGCGCCGCAGGTACAGAC
>CP070823.1:364020-367603 GCA_020344375.1 Gemmatimonadota bacterium
CAGAAGATCCAGGCAGCAGTTCGGGCCGCCGCCGATTCCGGGAGCCTCCTCTACCTCGACCCCGATACCGTGGTCTCGCCGGGCTCCTGGGACGCCGCGCTGGCTGCCTCTGGAACCGTGCTGACAGCCGTGGAGGCAATTCTCGACGGCTCGGCCCGGAATGCCTTCTGTGCCGCGCGCCCACCGGGCCACCACGCCACGCCAGACCGGGCCATGGGGTTCTGCCTGTTCAACAACGTGGCGGTCGGTGCGCGTTTCGCGCAGCAGAGAGGGCTACAGCGGGTTTTGATCATCGATTGGGATGTGCACCACGGCAACGGCACCGAGGCGATCTTCTACGAGGACGCTGACGTCTTCTACCTGTCGATGCACCAATCCCCGCACTATCCCGGGACCGGGCACCACGCCCATCGCGGTCACGGCCAAGGTGAGGGCAGGAACCTCAACCTTCCGGTCCCTCCAGGGTTGCCGGCGGACCGCTACGTCTCCGAGCTGCTGGCCGGGCTCGAGCTGGCGCTCTCTGATTTCAGCCCTGACATCATCCTCATCTCGTCCGGCTTCGACGCCGCACTCGGTGATCCCCTCGCCGGCCTCACGCTGACGCCTGCCCAGTACCACCGTCTGACTCGAGACGTCATGGAAATCGCCGCCGTACACTGCGAGAACCGCGTAATCTCTGTACTGGAGGGCGGTTACGACCTCGGGCTGCTGACCCGCTGCGCCCTGGCCCACATCCGGGCGTTGGCGGGCCTCGATCTCAGTTGACCCCCCTGAGGGCCCCGTCTATACTGTCGCTCATGCCTCTTGCTGACGACCGAGACGCACTACCCGCGGCCGTCTCACCGCGGACTACGGAACGCAGGCCGTCGATGATCGACCTGCTACGGCTCAGCCGTTCCAAAGGCTTCACGCCCGGGGACCAGCCGCTTTACCGCGAGATCGCCAAGCTCGCCGGCCTCTCGTGGGAAGACCACGAGTCTGTGAAGTCGCTGGTGGATGTGCCCTGCGGCCAGGGCGCCGTGGCCGAGTTCTTCGCTCAGAACTATCCGGTGGAGGTAGCGGGCGTGGATCCGGACCCAGAGCTGATCGAGTTTGCCGAGCAACGGGCCCGAGATGCGGAGCTGACCACTCAGCTGCACTTCCAGGGTGCGCCGGTCGACGATCTGCCTTTCCAGGACGGGGTCTTCGACCTGGCCATCGGTGAGCTCGGGCTGGCGTCCTCGACCGATCCGTTCCGCGCCGTCGCGGAGCTGTCCCGCGTCACGCGGCCCTCGGGCACTGTAGTGCTCATCGGCCTCATCTGGACCGGCCATGTCGACGACGACCAGCGCCGCATACTGATCGATCACATCGGCGCGCCGCCGCAAGTGCTGGTGGAGTGGAAGCAGGCGCTCCGGGAAGCGAACGTGAAAGACCTACGGGTGGAGGATTGGTCGGACCAGGCCTTTCCGTTCCTCGTGCGCGGTCGCACGTTCACCCATCTGGCAGAGCTATCCACCCTGGCCGACAAGCTCTCGATCCTGCGGCGCGCCTGGCAGCGTTGGGGCTTGCGCGGGCTGCGGGGCGCCCTGAGCCGCGAATACGAGATTCGCAAACTGTTGGGGCCTGAACGCACGATCGGCGTCACGCTGATCACCGGTACCAAGGCGGGCGAGCTGGTGGCGAAGACCCAGGGCGACAAATAGAGGGAATCACGATCGATGGCCCACACAGCACAACGAGCGCACATCGAGCCGGAACGCCTGCATGCGATCCAGTCGGGGTTGCGCGACCGAGGTCTGGACGGCTGGCTCCTCTACGACTATCACGCCACCAACCCCATCGCGGGTCGCGTACTAGGCCTGCCGCTGCCGCTGACTCGCCGATACTTCGTCCTGGTCCCCGCCGAGGGACAACCGATAGCGGTCGCCCACACGTTGGAGCGTCCACCGTGGAGCGAGTGGCCGGGCACAGTCCGCGTGTACTTCACGTGGCAGGAACTCGAGGCGACCCTGGGCGAACTGCTGAAGTCAGGCCAGCGCATCGCGCTCGAATACTCCGACACCGACAGGATTCCACAGCTCGACCGCGTGCCAGCGGGCGTCCTCGACATCGTGAAGCGGGCAGGCGCCGAACCGGCGGAGTCCGGCGAGCTGGTCACTCGGTTCGCGAGCGCCTGGTCACCTGCCGAGCTGGACAGCCACCGCCGAACCGCGCGGGTTCTGGCAAACGTGGCGGCGCGTGGATTCCAGCAGGCGGAAGAGGCCGTGCGGGCGGGGCGTGAGCTCAGCGAGTGGGGACTCAAGGAGTCCATAACCGAGATGCTGGCCGCGGAGATGTTGGTGGAAGGGGACACGATCGTGGCCGTCGGCCCCAACGCGGCGGACGGCCACTACGAGCCGACCCCGCGAAGCGCGGCTCCGATCGTTGCGGACCAAGTGCTGCTCATCGACCTCTGGGCCCGTGAGGAGGGATCGGTTTTCGCCGATCAGACCTGGATGAGCTTCATGGGGACAGAGGTGCCCGAGCCGGTGCAGCGCGTCTGGCGCACCGTCTGCGAGGCTCGCAGTGCCGCGCTGAAGTACCTGGAGGATCATTACGCTGATCCCCGGCAGCCGCTGCGCGGATGCGACGTGGACGCGGCCTGCCGTGGAGTCGTCGAGAGAGCCGGGTTCGGCGAGTATTTCAACCATCGAACCGGCCATTCCATAGACGGCGAGCTGCACGGCCTCGGACCCAACATTGACGGCGTGGAGACCCGTGATGAACGCCGCCTGCTCCCGGGCATCGGCTTCTCCGTTGAACCAGGCATCTACCTGGCCGGTGAGTTCGGCGTACGCTCGGAGATTAACGTGTATATGGGTGTGGACGGTCCCGAGGTGACCACGCCCAAGCCGCAGACCGAGATCTACACGCTGTTGAGCGACGGATGGCAGAAGTCGAGCAACCTGTAGCGGCCATCGACGAAGAGGTCGAGCCGGAACAGATCCAGGAGCCTGAGCCGCAGGGCCTCCTTCTCCACGGCGTCGTGCGGGCACGTGGGCACGAACGGGCGTTGGCCAAGCTCGCGGTCGCATCCGGTGAGGAACTGGTCGAGCACGAGGGGCTAGCGGCTCTCGTCCGCGCAGTGCCCTATCGTCTACCCGAGTGGGATCAGGAGCTGATCCGCAAGCACAGCAGCACGATCGAGCGTGCGATGCGTCGCGTGACCATCGTGCCAGCCCCGTACGGCATCGTCTTCCGCGGGCCCGAGCAAGTCATCGAGTTCCTCGACGACCAGCACGTTGCTCTGGATGAGGCGCTCGCGTTCCTGGACGGCGCGTTCGAGATGCGGCTCCACATTCAGCCGTCAGGGCAGAGTCCCTACTTCGGCGAGGGCGAGCAGGCCGATAGCGCCGCGAGCTTCTACACGGCGCTGCGCCGCCGCGCGCGCGCCGCGTTCACGTTCCCGCCGACAGGCCGGCGAATCCTCTCCGCAGCTTTCCTAGTCAGCCGGGCCGACTGGGTCAGCTTTGTCGAGTACACCGACGAAATCGACGCCAATCACCCGGAGTTCCGCTTCGACCTAACGGGGCCTTGGCCGCCCTACGATTTTGTCAGAATC
>CP070823.1:367703-371282 GCA_020344375.1 Gemmatimonadota bacterium
CGTGCGCCGAAGGGGCCGATCGTGATGGAGTCGGCCCATCAGTATCTGGCGGCCGGCACGATCGCCGTTCAGGTGGCCCAGTTCATCCGCAACCTGGGCCACGCGGCTCGTGCTCATATCGATGCCAACTACCGCGTCGTCTGCCCGCTGGTGGCGCGCGACGCTGGCCTCGGCGAGATCGGGCGGATGGGCCTCTTGATGACGCCCGAGCTGGGGCCGCGGGTGAGAATCGGAGTCGTCACCACGAGTCTTCCTCTGGTCACGGACGAGCGCCGCCGGGACTACACGATGATCGACTTCTGCACCCATTGCCGGAAGTGTGCAGACGTGTGTCCCAGCCAGGCGATCTCGTTCGACGATAGGACGGAGATCGACGCGGTGAGGCGCTGGCGGATCGATTCGGAAGCTTGCTTCACCACGTGGTGCAAGCTGGGCACGGACTGCGGCCGCTGTGTCGCGGTCTGTCCCTACTCACACCCTGACAACCTGCTGCACAACCTCGTCCGACTGGGCGTTCGCCGCTCGGCGCTTGTTCGGAGGGCCGCGATCCGGCTTGACGATTTCTTCTACGGCAAAAGGCCGCCGTCAGCCGAGCTAGCCGACTGGATGGACGTCGAGCCTGTCAGCGATGGAGCCGCGGCCTACGACCGCTAGCCTCAGCCGCCGTGCTTGGTCGAGTGAATCGCGAAAATCGCCCCCTGGGGGTCCTGACACACGGCGACCCAGTCGCCGCCCGGCACCTCCATCGGGCCGTTGAGGATCTGGCCGCCATTCTCTTTGACCTTCTGGGCCACGCGGTGCACGTCGTCCACCATCGTGTAGTAGAGCCACATGGGAGGTCCGGGTATCTCGGCCGGCTTGTTGTAGATCCCGCCGAGGCTGGCACCCTTGCGCCCGAACACCTGGTAGATCCCCAACTCACCCATATCGTTCGCCTCGGCCCTGTCCCAGCCGAATAGCGTCTGGTAGAAGTCGAGTGCGGCCTCGTAGTCCGTGGTGGCCAGCTCGTGCCACGAGAACTCGCCCTGCTGCGGCAGACCTTCACGGCCTGGCGTTTCACCGGCGGGCGTGAGTGCGGCGAAGACTGCGCCTTGTGGGTCAGCCAGCACCGCGAAGCGACCTTCGTTCGGGATATCGGTCGGCGGATGGTGGACCGTGCCTCCGAGCTCGGTCACCTGCTTCGCTGTCGCGTCGATGTCCGGTGTGGCGACGTAGGCCATCCAGTTAGGCGGGGCTCCGACGGCCTTCACCTCCTCGGGCAGCGCCATGACGCCACCGACGGGCGTCTCGCCGTTCAGCCATACCGTGTAAGGAGTCGTGCCGCCCTCCCAAAGCGCAGTGCCCCAGCCGATGACCTTGGAGTAGAAATCGACGGCGGCATCGGGGTCGGTGGTCATCAGTTCGTACCAGACGAAGCGGCCGCGGGCTTCAGTGCCGGACATTGAGCCTCCTTTGCGGAAGAGAAATGGCTCGCCAATATGGGGACCGTGCGCTCCGAAGTCCAGGGATGACCCGGCAGCAGGCGAAGGTTCGTCGCCATCTTTTGTGAGTGCGTGGCGCTGTGTCGTCGAAGCGCGGCTCAGGGACAGCAGATGACTGGCTTTTGACGGGAGACGATACGACTGTAGCTTCTGTCCGTGCCACGAACAGGAGACTAAGGGCATATGAATGGGGCGCATTCGCGTCTGCGGGTTATTGTCGCAGCGCCGGGATCGGATCCTCCCTTCCCGTTGGACGCCGTCGTAGTTGAGGAAGACACCTATCTCGTCCTGGGTGCCGAGCCGGTGGCGAAGGAGACCCACGAACCGCCGGAGCGTACGCTGGAGGAGGCGGAGGCGCGTGAACCGCAGATCCCCGGGACTGTGGTGGTGAAGGAAGAAACCCCACTCAGGTTCCTGGCGGTCGTGCACGATCTGGACGAAGAGCCTTCCTGGCGCGAAGAGTGGGTAGCACGCGCCCTCGTCGCGGCGTTGCAGGAAGCCGAAGCGAGACGAATCCGATCCTTATCGCTGCCGATGCTCGGCACGCTGCACGGATCGCTGGAGACGCAGCGCTTCGTCGAGCTGCTGCAAGAGGCGCTGGCGTCAACCTGGCTCGGCCGACTGGAGAACGTGTGGTTGGTCGCGCCGACAGATGTCCCGAGGCACATCTTCGAGAGGTTGAGGGAGCTGGACGTTGACCTGGAATCCTGAGCTCGCCGCTGGTACGGGTCCGCTGAGCAGGGTCGGCGTGCTGGCGTGAGCCGGAGTAGCAGAGGAGAGCCAATCACTCAGACTAGCGAGGATCATGAGCGAATTGAGGGAAGCCGTCGAGAGCTTTCTCGCGCAGAAGCGGATCGCCGTGGCAGGCGTGTCTCGCAGCAAGAACGAGGCTGCCAACATCGTGTATCGCAAGCTCCGCGACTCAGGCTACCAAGTATTTCCCGTCAACCCGAACGCGAGCGAACTCGAGGGAGAGACTTGCTATGCGGATCTCAAGTCCGTCCCCGGAGGCGTCGATGCCGTCGTCATCGCGACACATCCGAGGGTGGCCGGGCAGATCGTGCGCGAGTGTGCGGAGCTGGGCATCTCACACGTGTGGATGCACCGGTCGTTCGGCAGGGGCAGCGTATCCGATGATGCGGTGGGGTATTGCCGAGAGCACGGCATCCGGGTGATCCCGGGCGGGTGCCCGATGATGTTCTGCGAGCCCGTGGACTTCGGTCACAAGTGCATGCGCTGGATCTTGAAGTTGACCGGAGGCCTGCCCAAGGCTGAGTGAACGCCGCCGGTGGCCGCTGGGTTGGCGGGGCTGTAGATTCAAACCTGAGCCTTACAGCATCAAGCGACTCGCTCAGCTACACGAACAGGCGTGACGCGAGGCGGTGCGGCGTGCTTATGGTAGGACAGCTAACAGGCAGCCGGCCCAGGTTCCCCACCCCCAGGAAGCCGCTTCCCGAGGAGGCGCGTCCGGGGATCTTTGCACCCCCCAACTGAGGAGAGCGCCGGCGCGCGGGCGTGTAGGCCAGTAACGGGTCTGGCCGATCCTCAGGTTCCCTGAAAGTCCTTTCCGGTGCAGTCGCGCCGGTCACGCCCCGCACGCGGTGTCTTGTTCGTCGTGCCTGGTCGTTCTCTTGAATACCGCAGTCGAGTGGAGAGTTGAAATGGCTGAGATCAGCGTATCTGCCGATTCGGTTTTCCCCATCCTCAAGGAGAACATCCTGGTGGATGGCTTTCATGTCGTGATCGATCTGCAGAGGTCTCACGGCTGTGTCATCGTGGATGCATTGGCGGGTAAGGAGTATTTGGACTGTTATGGGTACTTCGCCACGCTGCCGGTGGGGCATAACCACCCCAAGACGGAGGACGAGGGCTTCCGCCGGTCGTTGATGACGGCGGCACTGGCCAACCCTGCCAACAGCGACATCTACTCCCGGGAGTTCGCGGGTTTCGTGAAGACTTTTCGGGAGATCGCGGTGCCGGACGAGTTCCGCTACCTGTTCTTCATCGCCGGCGGAGCGCTGGCGGTGGAGAACGCCATGAAGGCGGCTTTCGATTGGAAGGTGCAGAAGAACCGGGCCAAGGGGATCGACAGTGGTGG
>CP070823.1:371382-374960 GCA_020344375.1 Gemmatimonadota bacterium
AGGATCGCGTCGGCGATCTCGGCCAGCGCGCTACGCTCCTCGTTCATCGTTGCTGCGACGTCTCGCTCGCGCGCTGGATCGACCGACTCCAGCCCGGGTCGATGTGGTAGATGTACGAGCGGTGAAACCTCTGCCGCGAGGCGGCCGTCGCACTATCCCAACCCTCGGCTGGGACCCACTCGCCCCATACCTTGGGCAGCACTATCCCTTCCGTCGGGCTGGTCGGTCGAAGCTCATAGAGAACAGCCCGGGCGGCAACCAAGGCGGGATCGGCCTGACCCAGCGAGTCGAGCACCACGCGCATCGTCTTGCCCCGGGCCGCGGCTGTGCCAGGCGCCAAGAGCAGAAAACGATACGTCGCCTTCTTGGGATCCTCGCTGTCAACGGTTTCCCGAAACAGCTCATACTGCAGCGGGGCTACCGTGTCCAGATACACCCTGCTGGTGGCCGCCTGCTCAGCCGGCTGAGACGGTTCACGCCCGCGCCCCGCCGGTCCTCCGGCCGAGCCTTGGCCGCTCTCGTCGCCCACGCAGGCGGCGATCAGGGCCGCCAGCAGGGCGTTCCCGATCCAGGCGGTCGGTCGCCTTTCCCGCACGGCCCACTCCGAACCGCTAAGCGCCGTTCGCTTCATCCCTCATCACTCGTGCAAGCTGATCGAATGCGACGAGCCGCTCGTCCCCGCTGGACATGTCGCGTATCCGTGCCTGCTTCGCCTCCACCTCCTCCGGTCCGATAATGACCGAGAAGCGGGCGCCAACCTGATTCGCACTCTTCAGCTGACTGCCGAGACGGCGCTCACGAAACTCGAACACCGTCGAAAGCCCCGCCGACCTGAGCACCTGCGCCGCCCGCAGCGCCTGGCGCCCAGCGTCAGCACCCATCCAAGCGACGAAGCAGTCAATCGAACGGCGAAACTCAGGCAGCAGCCGATGTTCGCGCAGCAGCTCGGTGAGGACGACGTCACCCATCCCGAAGCCGAGAGCGGGCATATCGACGTTGGCGATGATTCGCAGCAAGTCGTCGTAGCGGCCCCCTCCACAGATCGCCCGGAGCTGCCGACGCGCATCCCAGAGCTCGAACACGATCCCTGTGTAGTAGGCGAGGCCACGCACCACGGACAGGTCGATGTCCACGTACTCCGCCACGGCCAGATCCTCGAGGTGCTCGAGATAGACAGAGAGCTCGGCGATGCGCTCCGCGACGCTCGCCACTGCACCGAACTGAGCTCTTAGCTCATCGAGACCGCGAAGCTCGGTCGTGGCAACTATCTCGCTAACTATCTCCGGCCCCAGGCCCAGCTCTTCCAGGCGTGCCTCCAGACGTCCGCGCGGCTCGCGCTCCAATCTGTCTATCACTTGATAGACGTCCTCCAGAGTGTCTTCCTTGACGCCCAGGTGCCGGAAGATCGCGGCCAGCACACGACGGTCCGAGACCCGCGCCCTGACCTGTGTCGCGTTCAGGCCGGTCGCCTTCAGGATCTCGATCCCCGCAGCGAGCAGCTCAGCGTCGGCCAGCACGCTCGACTCGCCGATGATATCCAAGTTCAGCTGGAAGTGCTCACGCAGGCGGCCACGCTGTTTCCGCTCATAGCGGAACAGCTGAGGAGTGGAGAACCAGCGGACGGGCTTCTGGAGTGCCCGCGCTCGCGCGCCGACCATCCGGGCGAGCGACGGTGTCATCTCCGGACGCAGCGCTACCCGACGCCCACCCTTGTCCTCGAACTCGTAGAGTTGCTGGACGATCTCGTCGCCCGATTTGCGGGTGTAGAGCTCAAGCGTCTCCAGCGGAGGGCCATCATATTCCTCGAACCCGAAGCGGAGCGCGACCTCGTGCCACACGCCCATGATGTAGGAGCGCGCCGCAAGCTCTTCTGGATAGAAGTCCCTAAACCCAGGCAGCCCTTTCAGTTCCACCATTGCGAATCTACCCGACATCGCTCTTGCACAGCAAGCCAACCGGTATGTCCAGCTGCCGCATCGCATCGCCGACCGTGTGGTGAGACCCTGTCACCACAATGGTCCGGGCGGCCTGCGCTGCGTAGTCCAACGCGGCGACAAAGTCCTCGATCACCTCCACCGGATAGCTCGATATCGTCGCCGCCACCCCCGCCGCGTCCCAGCGGCGCTCAAGCGGCATGCTGGGCGCCACCGTGAACACCGACACTTCGGCCAGGGCCATGAGTGGCGGCAGCATCTCCGGCCACGGCTTGTCCCCCAGGATGGCGACCACGAGCGCCACGGGCGTGGGCAAATCCAGGCTCGTCAGCCCCTGAGCCAGCGCGTCGACACCGACCAGGTTGTGCGCTACGTCCAGGACCCAGGTCCGGCCACCGCGCTGCTCGACCTGTAGGCGCCCCGGCCAGCGCACCTCCGAGATCCCCGCCTGGATCTCCGCCGCCGCCGGGCTCCAGCGCGCCGGGAGGCTCTGCACCGCCAGAGCGGCGAGTCCCGCATTCCAGGCCTGGTGCGCACCCAGCAACGGGCACCGCAAGCTTATCGCCTCCCGGGACCCGGGGCCGACGTAGTCCAGCTCGGTGCAATCGCGCTGGATCCGTATGCGTCGCACCCCGGCGTCGTACCCGAGCTGGAAGAGAGGCGCTCCTACCCGCTTCGCGGTGTCGCGCACGATGCGACCGGCTTCGGGCTCCAGGCGACCGAGGACAAGCGGTATACCCGGCTTGCTGATCCCCGCCTTCTCGCCAGCGATCGCCGAGAGACTGTGGCCCAGGTACTCGGAATGATCCCAGGCCACATTCGTGATCGCTGCGACCTCGGGCAGCAGCACATTGGTCGCGTCCAAGCGCCCGCCCAGCCCCACCTCAGCGACGACGAAATCCACTGCCTCCTCGGCGAAGCAGAGGAACGCGAGTGCCGTCGCAGTCTCGAAGAACGTGGCACCCAGCGCCTCGGCCAGCGGGCGAAGCCGGCGTGCACCGACCGCTAGCACCTCGTCATCCACGGGCTGGCCGGAGATCCGGATCCGCTCCGCGAAGTCTAGGAGGTGCGGCGACGTGTAAAGGCCCACCCGATGGCCGGCACTCTCCAGAATCTTGGCGATCATCGCCGCCACGGAGCCTTTCCCGTTCGTGCCACCTACATGCAGCGACCGGAAGGCCATGTGGGGACAGCCCACGCTGTGCAACATGCTGCGCGTCCGCCTCAGCCCCCAGCGGATTTCCCCGGTCGGCTGCAGACTGAGGAGTCCCGAGAGGTCAGACGTCACCACCGGACCACCGCAGGCCGGCCTCCAGTCCCACCTCTCGGCCGCCGGTTCCCTGTTCCGCCGCTGGCCAGCGGCTGCCCGCCATATCGACCGAGCGGCACGCGCTGCCCGAGCGCGACCTTGTACACATGGGGCCTAATAATACGTCGGAGCATGATCAGGGGTAGGCCCGCGCCGTCTGCAGCCGCCCCGCTGGAGGGGGCCCCGCTAGTGGCCCGGCGCGTCGATCATGTGGCGGAGCAATCGCGAGACAGTGGACCTAAGCTCTGGACGTGCCACCACCATGTCGATGATGCCGTGCTCCAAAAGGAATTCCGCTCGCTGGAAACCCTCCGGCAGCTCCTGCCTGATCGTCT
>CP070823.1:375060-378560 GCA_020344375.1 Gemmatimonadota bacterium
TCGCAGTCTATCGCCAGGACGCTCTTCGAATCCTGTGCGTAATCGATGAGTCGGCCTCCGCCTGCGCCGACGTGTATCACTGACTTCGCTGAAAGATCAAAGAAATCCCTCAAGTTATCGTTGACCTTCTGTACGTCCGTTGCCATTTGAGTCATCTCCGCCCGGGATGTCTTCTACTGTGGGACTCTTTCACGCTATTGGAGGCGACCCTGCACGCCGTGCAGCATGATCCCGGGGAGCCGCTCCGGGCTTGATTCTCCCACGTCTCCATCATACCGAGAATGCAGCGCGCGGGCTAGAAAAAGGCGCCGCCAGGCAAGAGCCGGCGCCTGGGACAGGGTGTCTTCGTTGCAGCGGTAGAGGACTGGCGTGCAGTCACGCTGCCGCCGGCACAGGCAACCGTCCCAGCAGCAGGCGCGTCCAAACATGCCGAGGGATAGCGCGCTGGCCCTGGCCTTTCCTGCCTCACTAGCCAAGATGAATCTTTGGGTGAACCACGTCGCCACAACCCTACGATACTGTCCGCACGCCACGGCGCTGCTGATCCCATCAAGGACAATCGTCTGTAACACGGAAAGTGTCTTCGAGGTGCCTGTCGCTGCGATCGCGGGAGCCTGGGTGCATAGAGAACTGAAGACTCCGGCCACTAGTAGGATACGAGTTCAATGAATACCGAGTATGGAGATCGCTAATGAAAGTGAAGAGATGCCTCGTTACCGTCTCTGCTCTCTTCTTGTTGATTCCTAACTGGAATTGCGACTTAAGTTATGCCCAGGAGGAGACTAAGGGCCGAATCGCGTTCTATTCTGCCCGCAATGGGAGGGATGACATCTACGTTGTCGATGCAGGTGGCAACAACCTCCGACGATTGACCAAGGGAGACCTTGAAGGAAAGTGTCCGGCCTTCTCCCCGGACGGCAGGCTGATTGCGTTCCAGGTGAGTGGCAGAGGTGCCGAAGACATCTACTTGATGGATGCGGACGGCAGCAACGTCAGACGTCTGACGGACTCTCCAGCCAGCGAACGGCATGCCGCCTGGTCGCCTGACGGTGCCAAGATAGCCTTTGTGTCCGACCGCGATGGCAACCGCGAGATCTACGTAATGAACGCCGACGGAAGCGATTGGCGTCGCTTGACCGTTCATCCTGCGCACGAGATGAAACCTTCCTGGTCACCGGATGGCGAGCAGATCGCCTTCAACTCAGAGCGTGACGGCAATTGGGAGATCTATGTCATCAACACCGACGGCACCGGTGAGAGGCGGCTCACCAATTCGCCGGAATGGGAGTTGTTCCCAGCCTGGTCGCCCGACGGGACGAGAATCGCCTTCCGTTCCGGCCCTGCAGGGGTGTTCCAGGGTGACATTCACACCATCAATGCCGATGGCACCGGAGAGCGGAAGCTTACGCATACGGATGGAGTGGAAGAAGATCCTCAGTGGTCCCCGGACGGCAGGCAGATCGTCTTCCAGAGCATGAGGGATGGCAACTTCGAGATCTACACTATGGACGCCGACGGCGGCAACTGGCGAAACGTGACGCGCCACCCGGCCCACGATTACTGGCCAACGTGGGGACCGGCGAATACGGCGGCGCCCTCCGATACGCAAGAGACCGGTCGCATGTCTCCCCGAGACGTCCGGCTGCAGATCGTGTATGACGACAAGTCCTATGCCGAGAACCTCCAGGCTGCAGCCGGTTTCTCGGCCCTTGTACGGCTAAAGGACAGAACGCTGCTCTTCGACACGGGCGGCAGCGGTCGGATCCTGCTGTCCAACATGGCCGGGGTCGGGATAGACCCTGCGGACATCGACAAGATCCTCATCTCTCACAACCACAGCGATCATGTGGGTGGATTGCCTGGGCTCCTGGAGAGCTGTGAGAGACCGGAAGTGTTTGTGGTTGGAACACTACCGAACAATCTGTCAGGGCGAGCGGAGGAAATCGTGGCCGGCGCAATGGAAGCTGCCAGAAAGCATGCCGATCGAGTGATCGAGATCAGCACACCGGCCGAGATTTCTAACGGTGTCTACACTACAGGCTCACTGGGGACCCGCATACCGGAGCACGCCCTTGTTGTTCAGACGCAGGCAGGGCTCATCGTCATCACCGGTTGCGCGCATCCTGGAGTTCTGGAGCTGGTC
Organism: Gemmatimonadota bacterium; assembly: GCA_020344375.1. GTDB lineage: Bacteria > Gemmatimonadota > Gemmatimonadetes > Palauibacterales > KS3-K002. The sequence continues at coordinate 377,204 of CP070823.1, forward strand.
AGGAGAGCCAAGGAGTCCCTCGCTCAAGACGTCCTGCTGGTGATAGGAGGATTCCACCTGGGGGCTACCGATCCGGAAGATATCCGAGAAATCGTCTCTGTCTTGTCAGAGCTGACCCGCTACGTTGCTCCCTGTCATTGCTCGGGAGATGTTGCACGGAAGTTGTTTGAAGAGGAGTTTGGGGACCGTTACGTCGCCTGCGGTGTCGGCGAGATCATCAATCTAGGCGAACTGGCCAGCCGATGAGGTACCGGCAAATGGTGTCTCCGAGCCACACGCGGCAGCTGGACTGGGCGAACTGGCGGCGCTGACTTGTTCTCACGAGTAGAAGGCACTACAATGGGCGATCATGTCTCCCGAGAACCCACCAATTCCACAGGCGCTGGCTAAAGAACAGAGGTGAGGCGGGCACAATGAATACCGAGGACGATATCTATCGCCGGTTGCAAAGGCACCTGGACCGGATGCCCGTCGGATATCCGGCGACGGAGTCCGGAGTGGAGATTCGAGTACTGAAGCACCTTTTCACGCCTGAGGAAGCGAGAATCGCGCTCTATTTGAGCGCCGTGCCGGAGCCACTGGAGCGCATCTACCGACGCCTCAAGAAGACAGGCATGTCGATCGAGCAGTTGGAGCAGACGCTCGATCGAATGGTGCACAAGGGCGCCATTCTCGGAGGGAGACTGGCCGCAGGAAAAGGCGGCGAAAAGCGCTACAGCAAAGCGCAGCTAGCTATCGGGATGTACGAGTTCCAGGTCGATAGACTCACCAGGGAGTTACAGGAAGACGTCGGCCAGTACATGGTGGAAGGGTTTGCCGAAGCGTTTCACAGCAAAAAGACCTCCCAGATGAGGACGATCCCGATTGGCGAGAGCGTCACCCCAGAACGTCAAGTCGGGAACTACGACAGCGCCAGAGAGATCATTAAGGCCTCCGCTGGCCCGTTTTCGGTGCAGAACTGCATCTGTCGACAGGGCAGGGACCTGCTCGGAGAACCCTGCCAGCAGACAGATGTTCGCAGAACCTGCCTCGGCCTCGGGGACATAGCACAAGCCTCCATCGATGGTGGAATCGGCCAGGCCCTCACTCAAGAAGAGGTGTTGACACTGCTCGCGAGGGCCGAGGAGGTAGGCATGGTTCTCCAGCCGGAGAACACACAGAACCCCCATTTCATTTGCCTTTGCTGTGGGTGTTGCTGTGGGGTTTTGGCGAGCGTCAAGAAGTTTCCTCGCCCGGCGGAATACGTCCACTCGAACTACTACGCCCAGTCTGATCCCGAGCTGTGCACGGGTTGCGAAACGTGTGCCAGCCGGTGCCAGATGGAAGCTGTGGCGCTGGTCGACGACGTCACAGAGGT
>CP070823.1:378660-382133 GCA_020344375.1 Gemmatimonadota bacterium
TCGGAGTCTCGGAACGGAAGCGATCGCAGCATCACCGCGTCGGTGATGCTGAACATGGCAACGTTGGCGCCGATGCCGATGGCCAGAATGATCACGACGACCGCTGTGAATCCTGGTGCCTTCGATAGAGTGCGCACGGCATAGCGGATGTCTTGCATGAATGTGCTCATTGGGCGCGCTCTCTGTGGTGGTGTTCTTGAGTTGTGAGGAGCTCGAGTCGAGCTTGAATTGGAATTCGCACTGGTGCTTGTTCCACGCCTGCGCGACTGCCTCAGTTCGGTCACGCGCTTCCACGTCAGCCGGGCCATGAACCGGGCCACCTGATATCATTTTGACGCATGAATTCGTCGGAAGGTTGGAATGGGTGAGCCGGTGCGTCCTCCGGCTTGACAATCCCCGCCGGCGGCCCGCCGATTACTATGTAGGGTAGGTTCTGGCCATCGTCGTCCTCGTACATTGCTGGCTTCAGCGTGTACCGTGCCGCGAACTGGAGCGCCTCCCAGAATCGGTTGTCGTCAACATCCCGGTCCTTGAGCGCCTTCACGACCTTCGGCACCGCGTGCTCCATCCGGCCTGTGAGCTCAAGCTTTACTCAGCTCGGCAGTCGGCGTTCCCTCGTCCCTGAAACGTGACCTCGGCGACCCGTACTTAGCGAATGGCGCGTTCCTGGGCCGAAGTGAAACTCCGCACGACGGCCAGGCGTAGGGGGTATCGGCTGGCGGCAGACAGCAGCACGCAGGGACACGCTGGGAGGAACGCCATGTTTTCAAGTGTCAGTAGTGACCTGCGCTTCGCGTTGCGCATGCTCCGAAAGAACCCTGGCTTCACTGCCACCGTCGTCCTGATTCTGGCTATCGGGATCGGTGGCAACACGGCGATGTTCAGCGTCATGAAGGCCGTGTTCCTGCAACCCCTTCCTTTCGAAGACCCGGACCGTCTGACAATCCTTTGGGGCACCTCGGCCGACGGCGGGTACGGTACCGTATCCGGCCCCAACTTTCTGGATTGGCGCGAGCAAAACCGCTCGTTTGAGGAGCTGGCGGCGGTAAGCGAGGCGGCTTTCAACTTCACCGGTTGGGACGAGCCTGAGCGGATTCGAGGCGCCTATGTGACGGCGAGTCTCTTCGACGTGCTGGGCACCAATCCAGCAGCCGGAAGAGCGATCCTACCTGAAGACCAGCAGCCCGGCAACACTCAGGTCGTCGTGCTCAGCCACGGACTGTGGACCCGGCGCTTCGGAGCGGATTCGAGCGTGATAGGAAGCTCTGCTTCCATTGGCGGCGAGCTCCACACGGTGGTGGGAGTCATGCCCCGCGGTTTCGACGTGCCGCGACCGTGGAGATTGAACGAGCCGACCGAGGCGTGGTTTCCCTTTCCCGTCACCCTCATCCAGGAGAATCGGGGAGGCTTCAACTATCTCATCCTGGGACGGCTGAGGCAGGGCGTCTCTCTTTCGACCGCCCAAGTTGACCTCGACGCCATCGCCGAGCGCCTGTCCCGAGAGTACCCGGCCACGAACGCCGGTCGTGGAGTCTGGATCGTCCCGCTCCACTCGGCGATGTACGGCCAAATCGGTGGCCAGATGATCCTGATCTTCGGTGCGGCGGGCCTGGTGCTGCTGATCGCTTGTGGCAATATCGTGGGTCTTCTGTTGGCCAGGGCCACCAGCAGGCAGCCGGAGATCGCGGTGCGAATCGCTCTGGGCGCGCGCCGCATGCAACTGATCCAGGCGCTACTCGCTGAGACCGTTCCACTGTCTCTTGCGGGAGGTATCGCGGGCGTCCTGATGGCGAATTGGGGGCTGGCGACGCTGCGCAGCCTGATCCCGGCCAGTGTCCCGCGGGTCGACCAGATCGCTCTCGACTCGTCGGCGCTGCTCTTCGCCCTGCTACTCTCTCTCATCGCCGGCGCGCTCTTCGGGCTGATCCCGGCGGCCACGGTCTCCAGGGTCCACGTAGGCACAGCTCTGAAGGAGAGTAGTGGGCGAGGTCACTCGGGGAGTCGGGGTGGAGAGCGGATCCGAGGTCGGTTTGTTGTGGCGCAGCTAGCTCTGACCCTGGTGCTCCTCAACTGCGGGGCGCTCCTGCTGCGCAGCTACGTCGGCCTGCGCAGTGAGGACCAGGGCTTCGACCACGAGAACACACTTACGATGGCCGTGTCACTCTCGGGACCCCGATACGAGAGGGTGCCAGAGCGCTATGCCTTCCTCGAGAGGGCGGCCCGCGAGTTGGCCGCTCTACCTGGCGTGCACCATGCCGGTGCGGCGAGCAAGCTGCCACTTCTCGGAGGCACTAACGGACGGGTCAGGGCGGAGCACCAGCCTCCGAGAGCTGGACCAGCCGACGGGATCATGACCGAGTTCACGGTGGTCGTGTCTGACTACATCGACGCGATAGGCGTGCCGCTTCTTCGGGGACGGACCCCTACGGTGGAGGACACCGTAGGCGCTCACTACGGAGCCGTGGTCAATCGGACCTTGGCAGAGAAACTCTGGCCGGACGAAGATCCGATCGGCAAGCGCTTCACCTTCTTCGAGAATCCGCCGAGGTGGCTCACGGTGATCGGCGTCGTGAGCGATGTGCGGCAGTGGGGACCGGAGGCTCAACCGCTACCCGAGGCGTACGTGCCTTACCCGTTCTTTCCCATGCAGCGCATGTATCTGACGATTGGCGCCGATGCGGACGCCGCAGGTCTGATCGGGCTGGCGAAGGCGCGGCTGTTCGAGCTCGATCGCGAGCAACCGGTCTCCAGGTTCCGCACGATGGCGGAAGTCCTGCGGTCGTCGCTCGAGCGCAGGGAGTTCTACACGTTGATGACCGGACTATTCGCGGTGGTGGCACTCCTGCTCGCCGCCGTGGGGCTCTACGGAGTGCTTTCGCAACATGTGGCGCGGCGCACGCAGGAGATCGGATTGCGGATGGCCCTGGGGGCGAAGCGCGGAGATGTCATGCGGCTCGTACTGAGGCGGGGGCTGCGCCTGGCGGCGGCCGGGCTAGCCATCGGAGGTTTGGGACTGATCGTGTCCGTCAGCCTGCTTGCCAGCCTGCTCTACGGAGTGACGCCTTGGGATCCACTGGCGCTTGCCGCAACGGGGGGCTCGCTCACCGGCATAGCTTTGCTGGGATGCCTGATGCCGGCCCTGAGAGCGACCCGCGTCCAGCCGATCGTCGCCCTGCGGGGGGAATAGCGGCGTCTTGTTGGTGCTGTGACCAGCCGGTGCCTATCTGGCCGCGCTATCGGACCCGGCGAAGATACCGGCAGCAGTCAGGGTGCTGGAGAACTCCAACGTCTTCGGCATTGGGGGCAGAGGCCCCTATCTCGCACACCTGGGCCAGATCGACGAGGCGCTGGTGGCGCTCGAGGAGGCCTACGAGACGCGGTACCCATATCTGCCGTGGGTCAACTCCGATCCTCGCTGCGAGGGACTGAGGTCGGACCCGCGCTTCCAGGACCTGCTGCGCCGCATGAACTTC
>CP070823.1:382233-385691 GCA_020344375.1 Gemmatimonadota bacterium
CTCGCGATCTCGCGCAACACTTCCACCAGCGGCCGCGTCCGCTCAAGGCCTCTCCGACTGAAGGCAGTCATACGCTTGCGCGGCCCCGCAAGCCGCGCCACCTGGGACGGATCGTCGTGGAACCTGCCGGAGAGGATCCCTTGGGCCAGCGGCGAGTAGGCGATGATCGTGACCCCCAGGTCCTTCGCCGCATCCAGCACGCCGTTCGCCTCGATCGCGCGATCCAGCAGGCTGTATCTCACCTGATTCGATACGAGAGGCATGCCACGGGCGGCCAGCACCTCGGACGCTCTCTCCATGGCACGGGCGCTGAAGTTGCTCACGCCGATCGTGCGGATCTTCCCCGCCTCCACCAAGTCGGCCATGGCGTTCATCTGGGCCGTGACCGAGGAGAACGAGTACGGCTGATGAACCTGGTAGAGGTCGATGTCAAAGCCGTCCAGCCGGCGCAGCCGCTCATCGATGCTCTTCCGGATATGCCCGGCAAAGCGGAACAGCGGCCACCACTTGGTCGCAATAACCACGTCACCGTTCTTCCGACCCAGCCGTTTCAGCGACCGGGTCAGCGCGCCCTCCGAGGTCCCCCAACCGTAGAGTTCGGCGGTGTCGAACCAGTTGACACCGCCTTCGAGCGCGGCTCGGACGATGTCCTCCTCCACCTCGTGCGCCAGCGCCTCCCAGTATCGTCCGGCCATTCCCCGGCCGCCGGAAAACTGCCAGCAACCCAGACCGAGAGGAGAGATCGCGATGCCGGATGCTCCTAACTGACGTTGCTCAACCATAGGACGTCATATCTCCTCCTGAAGCCCAATCCGACGGGCCTCACGCAGCCACGAGCCGAAACCAGACTATCCCCGGCCCGAACGGCCCTTCCTAGTGATCGGGTGCTGGAACCTAGCTTCTGACGACTTCTTAGACGAGCCCTATCGGAGTGCCGATGCGAGCTCCCACGGCGAGAACCTCAGCGCTGCCGCCGAGGTGTTATCCGGTGAGCACAGAAAGAGGGCAGAGCGATGAGCGGCACGACGGAGTGGGCATCGATTGCCAGGACAAGTCCGCCGACGAGCCCGCTAAGGATTGCCGCTCACCGCCACTGCCCACCCTCGATGACGGCCCCCACAGGCGTGGCCAAGCTCGTGCACCGCCCCATAGGTAGGCCACGTAGACGGAGCTCCGCGCTCACTACCTGATACTCCTCATCTATCTGCCACGCGCCATGCGGTCGTGAGCGCGGAGCTCCGTCGATTACGTGATGTTCGCTACCTACTTCCCTCTGACGCCCACCGATTGTGGGCGCCGGACGCCCGAGAAGCCGGGCTCCTTACGACATCGTATGAGACACTTTACCGCACCACAATCCGGAATCACTCGTACAGGCGTTGCGGTTTCTACGCACCCCGGAGTCTGATCACGCTCAGGGCACAGGAGAGATTGGAGGGAGGGGCCAGCAGCTGTCGCTGCAGAGTTGCACTTACGCGCCGAAGCGCATCACCATCTGGACAAGTTCCGATACCGAATCTGCCTGCATCTTCCTCATGACACGGGCACGGTGGATCTCAACGGTACGCTGGCTCAGTCCGAGCTCCGACGCAATCGCCTTGTTCGTCTTCCCTTGCACAACCAGCTCCATAACCTCCCGTTCCCTCTGCGTCAGCGTGTCAATCCGCGCAGCGATTCTGTTGCGCTCAGCAAGTTCCTTTCGCAGGCGAACGTTCGCTTCGATCGCGTGCTGGACCTTGTCGATAAGCTCCTGATCGCGAAACGGCTTCTCAAGAAAGTCCACAGCACCGGCCTTGATGGCGTGCACAGCAATCGGAACGTCCCCGTGAGCCGAAAGGAATATGATCGGGAGCGTTGACTCCAACGCGTGGAGGCGCTCTTGAAGCTCCAAGCCGCTCATTCCCGGCATACGGACATCAAGCACGAGACAGCCTGGCTTCGTTTGATCGTACGCCTCAAGGAACTCCTTTGCTGAAGCGTAGGTTTCAGCCTTGAGACCGACACTGTGCAGCAGGAAGCCGACGGCTTCGAGCACGTCCGCATCATCGTCAACCACGAACACAGTGGGCTCAGGTTCCATCACGCTCGTCTCGGACGTTAGTCTCTCTGCCGGTCTTGCTAACCTGTCCAAACCCGCTTGCGACCTTTGCCACTTCCGCAGGTAAGATAACACCTCGCCAGGAAAATGGTCAGCACAAGACCGCGCTCACTTCTGCCGCCATCGATCAGCCACCGAGGCCATGCCAACCTACGAGACGCTTCAACCCAGTACACCGGTCCCCAGACGTGCTCTGCTGAGCCGCGCTTTACTCGCCGTCAGTGGTGCCGTATCGTTGACCTCGACCGGTAACGATCCCTGTCTGATCAATCCCCAACCCACGACGCGGCTCGACCGGGAATCTCGCCTCCGGTCTCTCAGCGATTGCAGCTCGCGTCACAGCGACGAGGAGCACATTTGTGACGGTGATATGACCGGAGTATCCAAACGCTGGCTCTACGTGCTCGCCATCGTGGCTCTGGCAGTGGCCGTCCGCGCCTACAACCTCGCGGCGAACGGCCTTTGGTACGACGAGCTCCAGTCCGTCACTCACGCCATCCTTCCCATGCCCGACCTGATCCGCAGCGTCGGTGCGCACGACCCGCACCCGCCTCTCTATTACATCCAGCTGCACGTCTGGATGCAGCTCGGCCAGAGCGACGTCTGGATCCGCCTCAATTCCGTCCTGTTGAGCGTGCTGACGCTGATCTCGATCTACGCTACGACGAGGCGTGTCTTCCGGGAGCGGGCTGCTCTGCTGACCAGCCTGTTTTTCGCCATCGCGCCCTACGCGGTCTACGACGGGCAGGAAGCACGCATGTACACCTGGCTGATGCTCCTGGCCGTCTGGTGCTGGTATTTCAACCATCAGTTTCTGCTGACACGATCCAGCTCTCCCCTAGCCTTGGGCATCGTCGCCACCAGCATCGCCGTTCTATACAGTCACGGCACGACCTTCCTGCTGCTTCCGGCTATATACGCCTACGCGGTCTTATCTGTAGTCACCACGCGTATCGATAGATCGACGCTGGTGAAGTGGGCGGTGCTGCAGGTCTCCATCGTGTTGGCCCTGCTGCCGTGGCTCTTTTACGCCTACACGATCAGGGGGGACGCCGGTCACCTCGCGGTACCCACTCTGACTTCGGTATCCGAGAACCTGTGGACGCTGGTATTCGGACACACACCTGCACCGATCCTGTGGTTCCAGATACTCGCAGTGCTCCTGGTGCTCGCACTGCTCGTTCTCGGAAACATCAAGGACAACCTGAGCTTCTCTTTCGTTCTGTCTCTGATCTTCGCACCTATTCTGGTGGCGGCCGTGACCAGCTATGCCATCTCACCCGTGTGGTATCACAGGACGTTCGCCTTCGTTACGCCCTTCATTTGCATAGGGCTCGCTCTCGCACTGACACCTACGCCC
>CP070823.1:385791-389223 GCA_020344375.1 Gemmatimonadota bacterium
CAAGGACAAGGGGAGCAGGATACGCTTTGCCTATTATTGCCTGTCATGTCGCAGGCGTATCAGAGACAGTACTGGATGGCGAAGCAGGCCTCCTTATACCACACAAGAATCTCCGGGAGCTGTGTTTAGTTGAGAATCTCTCTTTAAGACCAGCGGCGACGAACCCGACGAGGGCGAATCTTCCCATTGACATCCAACCGATATATCGCTAGATATATCCTGTCGATATGTCAGCGATATGTCGCCCGATAGCTCGGCCGATATATCCCATACTCGCACAGGCGGCGGCGTTTCGGCAACGGCGCCGCGGCCCTGCACCCAGTTGCCAAGCCAGGAGCAGGTTCTATGTCTAGACGCCATCGCGACTTCGGGCTCGGCGGCTTCGAGGCTTGCTTCGGCCCGATGGGCTTCGCCTTCGGCGCCGGCCGCCGCGGCGTCGGCTTCCGCTTTTTCGATCGCGGCGACCTCAAGTACGTCATCCTCAAGCTCCTCTCCAAGAAGCCGATGCACGGCTACGAGGTCATGCGTGCGCTGGAGGAGGAGTGGTGCGGCTGCTATTCGGCCAGCCCCGGCTCGGTCTACCCCACCCTGCAGATGCTGGAGGACCAGGGCTACGTGGTCTGCGAGGAGCAGGAGGGCAAGAAGGTCTACAGCATCACCGAGGAGGGCCGCGAGTTCCTGGCGGAGAACGGGGACCTGGTGGACGACATCCTCGACCGGATCAGCGAGTTCACCGACCGCCTCTTCCGCACGGAGATGCGCGATCTCAGCCGCTCGTTTCGGAAGCTGTCTCGGGTTACATTTCAGCGTGGCGTGCGCTGGGCCGAGACGCCCGAGCAGCTCGAGAAGATCAAGGAGATCCTGGAGCGGGCGGCTCGGGAGATCGAGGAGCTGAGGCCCGGCGCGGCATAGCGTGCGGAGGCGGCGCAGATGCCTTTCGACTTCGGCTTCGGGTTTCTGATCCTCTTCTTCGTCATCTTCCTCGGTTGCGGAAAGATGTGCGGCTGGGGCGCCCGCAAGTACAAGGAGCGGCAGCGCGAGCTCGAGTCCAAGCGGAAAGAGGAGGATCGTCTCGCTAGCCTGGAATCGCGGGTGAGGCGGCTCGATGATCGGGTCCGGGGGCGCGACCGGCTGCCCAGGCCGGCCGCGTTCCGGCGCGGCGAGGGCACGGATGCCGACGCCAAGGAAGCTGAGCCGGCGCGTCTGCGTCAACGACGCCGGTCGCCCCTGCAGGAGCTTCAGCAGAAGTTCATCGAAGGCAAGCTCACGCTCGCCGAGTACGAGCGGGAACTCGATCGTCTGGACCGCATCGAGTAGAAATCAGGAACAGAGCGCCGCAGTCATCGGGATGACTGCGGCGTTCTTTTGTTTGTAGCCCCCCGCTCCGACTATCGTCGCCCGGCTCGCGAGAAATTGGCCAGCCGCTCGACGGCGAGGTCCTGAAGGTATTCCGCCGCGTCCACGGACTCGTCGAAGTTGTTCACGATCAGGCTGAAAGCCAGAAGCTCTCCATCGAGCGTCGTGACGTAACCGGAAAGGGCACGCGAGTTGGCGATGTATCCGGTCTTCGCCCGCGCGTTGCCCTCGGCCCGCGTCCCGCGCATGCGCTCTTCAAGCGTCCCGTCCACGCCAGCGATCGGCATAGCGTCGTAAAAGACATCGAACTCCGTGCGTCGTGCCATGACCCGCAGCAGCCGAATCAGTGCATCGGGGCTCACGTAGTTGTAGCGTGAGAGGCCCGAGCCGTCCCTGTAGATGTAAGCGGACTCGGGGATACCCCAGTCCGTGAGTGTGCCGCCAACGACGCGCCGGCCTGCCCTGAGGCTGCCGGTATCGCTGTCTACCACACCGAGGTAGCGCAACAGCATCTCACCGATCTGGTTCTGGCTGCGCTTCAGGAAGGGCGTGACGATCTCGCTGAACGGCGGCGACTCGTGCACGAACACGGTCACGAGCGAATCGCCGCGCTCGGCCTCCGGTAGGCTATCCGCGTCGATCGGCCGACCCGCGACCTCGACCGCTTCATCCTCGAGTATCTCCGCCAGAACCGTGACGAAGAACATCGTCGGATCGTGGGGCGCGATGTAGCGGGTCAGCGTATCCTCCCCGATCCAGATCGTTCCCCAGAGACGTGCGTCGTTCGAGAAGGGCCGGCGGTCCGCGCGCAGGCGCGCCCCTGTGCTGTCGGCCACCGTGACGATGTCGGTCTCGAGCTTCAGGTAGCCAGTAGCCGGTAAGGCCACCACGTTCGCGGGCGCGCCGAGCGTATCGCCCGGCGTAACGCGGAAGGTGACCGCGCCCTCGTTGTAGAGGAGCGCGCCGATCTCGGCGGCGAAGTAGGCGTCCAGGTAGTCCCAAGCCCAGCCGGGCCCCAGATGCACGTCGTCGAACAGATCGTCGTCACCGACGATGTCACCGGCGATGCGAGTGATCCCGTGAGCCTTCAGGGAATCGGCCCAATCCCGGAACACGGCGGTCGGATCGTCCTCGTAGAAGCGCTCGGAGATCGCCGGGTCACCGCCGCCCACCACTACGAGATCACCCTGGAGCGTGCCGTCCTCAGCGACGGGGCCGGTCGCGGCAACGCGGGTATGGAAGCGGTAGTCGGGACCCAGGCGGCGCAGCGCCACGGCCGCAGTCAGCAGCTTGTTGTTGGAGGCGGGCATGAACAGCTTCTCGGCGTTCTGGCGGTAGAGGATCTCGCCCGTCTCCACAGACTGCACCATCACACCCCAGTACGCGTTCTGGAACGCCGGATCGGCGAAGATCTCCGTGAACTCGGCCCGCAGCGCGCCGACCGACACGACTGGCTCCGGCTCGGTCGGGCCGGCGCCGACGGACACGAGTGGCTCCGGCTCGGCCGGGCCGGCGCCGACGGGTGCGCAAGCGGCGCTCAACACGATCGCGGGCAGCAGGCCTCGGAGCGAGTGGGACCCCCGACGCCTCCCTTGCCGATTCGTCGCAGACCGCAAGATCGTCCTAGTCACTTGCACACTCCTGTTAATTGGCCGAACCCGATCGCTCACCAATAGTTCTGATAGATGGGCGCCGGGTCGATCGGGACGTTCGCTACGCGCTGAAGTGCCGTCTCCAGCTCGGGACCCACATCGCCGTACGCGTCCTTGAGGGCCCGCGCCCGCTCGAAGTCGCCCGTCGCCTCGATCGTCAGCAGCAGCTCGGCGAACTCGGTGATCTTCCCGGGCAGCGTCTCGTAATCGACGGCATAGCGCCCGGTTTCCGCGTCGTAGGTGATAGCGCCGTTCTCCAGCAAGTAGTTGAGCTCGACCAGAGCGGCGAGCCCGTGTGCCTCGCCCGTGCCAAATCGCATCGTCCGGAAGATGCTCCCCAGGTACGACGCGTAGTACTGCGGCCGGAGCATCCGGTCGATGATCCCCGCCCCGATGAGATAGTTCAGGCTCTCGAGGCCGGCGA
>CP070823.1:389323-392661 GCA_020344375.1 Gemmatimonadota bacterium
ATGGAGTAGGCGACCTGCAGGTTACCGAGGCCACCGCCGCGAGCTCCGATCATCGTCTGCAGAATGGCCTGGCTCTTCAACGCGCCAACATCATCTCGGTAGCGACTGAACAGGCGGTCGTAGGCCAGGATCGCCTGGGAGTATCGGCCCGCTAGAGCCTGGCGATCGGCAGCGACCCGCAGGCGCTCCCGTTCCGAGAGTCGGCCCCGATACCGCCAGGCGGTCTCGAGGCTGGCCCGGGCACGGGATCTCTCGCCAGCCAGCGCATAGGCCTCGGCAAGCACGCGGTGGGCGGAAGCGAAGGCCGAGTCGTGTCGCACCGCTTCAATTGCCGCGACGATCGCCCGGCGGTAGCGACCCCGGTGGAGGTGGGCCCGGGCGCGGGCGTAGGCCCGCAGAGCCTGCAGTGACGGGGAGAGGACCGACGTGGCATGCTTCGGCTCAGATGCCGCGCCCAGTCTCCCACGAAGCTGCCGCAGGCTCCCGCCCAGCGCCTCGAGCATCTCCGTCTCGACAAGCTCCACCTCGACGCGATACTGCTCCTCGCCCATCGGATCGACAACGGTGAGAGCCAGGCGCTGGATGCCGTCTTTGACCACAAGTTCACCCGCGAGCACGGCCGCTGCCCCCGTGGCCGGGGCCAGCTCAAGAGCCTGCGTGATCGTCAGGCCGAAGCCGCTTGCGCCCCGTGCGGCGAGCGTTCGCTCGCGAGGTACCACCGCGAAACGCTCGGCCTGTGCAAGCTCCGCCTCGATCAGCAGCGCCAGGACCACGCCCAGACCATCCTCGCCAGCGGACGAAATGGCCACATCTGCCACGACAATCCTTGATCCCGCGTCGATCAGCGGGCCCGCCAGCATGGCGTCCAGCTTTCTCACTGGCTCGACGATGAAGCCGGGAAGTTGGAGCGAGAGCTCGGGGACGATGAGCCTCGGCTTGGAAAACCTGGGAACGGGCAGATCCGGAAGAGAGAACTCAGGGAGCGCTGGCTTGCGGATGGTCACTGTGGGGACGGCGAATCGAGGCAACTCGACGCGTGGAGCTGCGGGCGGTGACAGCGATGTGACTCGCGAGGCCGCGCCCGTGCTGAGAGCCGCAAGGATGTCCACGAGGACAGGGCCGGCGAGCAGAAGCACGACGGACTGAAAGAGCGATAGGCACGCGAAGCGGTAGCGGCGCAGCCAAGTCCCCCAGGCCCAGTCCAGCTCCACACACATGCTCGCCACGCGGCGGATCCGTGCACCGAGCCGGAGCGCTCGCGACCAGGCAGCACCCAGCGCCGCGCCCGCCAGTTCGCCAAGCGGCCTGACGTGCAGGGAGTGCTCGGGCAACGCTTGCCGGACGCGCGCCACGACCTGCGCGCGCGTGTGACTCACCGGCCGGGGCCGAGCCGTCGGCCGACCGCTCCCTTGCGGTTGCCGAGGACCCGGAATTCCTGTCGGGCGCCGTGCCCCACCTGCGCGCTGGGTGCGTGCCGCTACCTGGCGGTGTGGGTCGTGCCTCCACCGAGTGCGAGAGTCTGCGATTCGGCGTGAGTTCCGGACCTCTTCGGCACGAGCCAGAAACTCGCGACCAATGCCCGCCGCCCAGAGGCTCAACTCCCACACGTAGCGGGCCAACTCCACGGTCACCTCCACCAGTAGGTGACAGGTCAGCCGCAGGAGCGCGAACAACTGCCGGAAGGTGGCTCGGTAAGTCGTGATCGCCCTGGGAGTCGTCAGCCGCGCCCACGTCGTCTTCGCCAGATGCAGGAACGCCGACTCGGTGAAGAGATCCGGGTCCGCTCGGCGCGGCATGTGGTATACCGTCGTCCTGATAGGGGCCACGCCGCCCGAAGACGACGTCACCGACGATCCGGACATGGGCCTGGGCATGGATTCGCCTCCCAGTAAACCAGTCGTTGAGTTGGCGGGAGCGGACTGGCGCGCCCCGGGAAATCTCTCCAGCTCGGTTCAGGCCACAGCTGTTGCGAGGACAGCCCAATCGCCGACACGCGCCACTTCCGTGCCAGCGAGTCGACGCAAAGCTGACAACGACTTACGACGTCCGGCGCGAACTCCGTACGTGACTTTTTTTGCAGCGGCTGGAAAACTGTGCAGCGATAGAGTGCTTCGAGCTGCGGGCTTAGAGGGGCCTGGCCGCCTGACTCACCAGGTCGGCATTCGAGGCGGTACGCTTCATCACGCCCAGCAGCTCCGTCATCGCCTCCACCGGTGACGTCTGGGCCAGGCGGCGCCGGATGGCTTGCGACACCCCCAGCGCCTGCGGCGAGAGCAGGAGCTCCTCGCGACGCGTCCCGCTGGCGTTGAGGTCGATGGCCGGGAAGATGCGGCGGTCAGCGAGCTCGCGGCTCAGCACCAGCTCACTGTTGCCGGTGCCCTTGAACTCCTCGAAGATCACGTCGTCCATCCGCGAGCCCGTATCGACGAGCGCGGTGGCGATGATGGTGAGTGAGCCGCCGCCCTTCGCAGGATCGATCTTGCGAGCACTGCCCAGGAAGCGCTTCGGCTTCTCGAGGGACGAGGCATCGAGGCCACCGGAAAGGGTGCGACCGGTTCCCCGCTCCACGTTGTTGTACGCCCGGGCCAGCCGCGTGATCGAGTCGAGGATGATGATCACGTCCTCGCCCAGCTCCACGCGCCGACGCGCTCGCTCCAGAGTGAGCTCTGCCACTGCGACATGCCGGTCCGCCGGGAAATCGAAGCTCGACGAGACCACCTCGCCGAAGCCACAGGCCTCCATCTCGGTGACCTCCTCCGGCCGCTCGTCCACCAGCAGGATCAACAATGTGGCCTCGGGATAGTTCTTGACGATCCCCTCCGCAACCGACTGCAGGACTGTGGTCTTTCCCGCCTTGGCCGGCGAAACGATGAGCGCCCGCTGGCCTCTGCCGAAGGGACACAGGAGGTCGATCACCCGATTCGTGTAGTCGGACGCGTCGAGGAGCCTGCGGCCGCATTCCAAGACGAGCTGCTCGTCGGGATGGACGGCGCCCAGCCGATCGAAGTCAGGGCGCCCCTCGATCTCTTCCGGCGGCCGCCCGTTGATAGCGGTGATCCTGGTGAGCGGTGGGCTCTTGCCGCGGCCCGGTGACTCCCCCACCTCGCCGGCGATCTCGTCGCCCGAGCGCAGCCGGTAGCGCTGCACCATCTTGCGACCGACGTGCACATCGCGGCCCGACGGCACGTAACTCGCCCCGCGGCTGCGGAGGAAGCCGCCACCGCTGTTGATCAGCTCCAAGACACCCAGCGCCTTCGAATCCTTCACAGAACGCCTACGTCAGGACTGGCTGACGATCTCAATGGGCGGGTAGCCTGCTCTTGCTCGACGGCCGTGTG
>CP070823.1:392761-396089 GCA_020344375.1 Gemmatimonadota bacterium
TGCTCGAAGCCGAGCACGCCGAATTCGCTGAGCGGGCTGTCGATGACCTCGAAGCGTCCCTGACCGTCCCGGATATGGTTGAGCGGGATGTAGCGCGCCTCGGTCTCCTGATCGACCCAGGACGCATGGCGCTGCGAGAACGTGCCGCGATTGCTGTCTTCGCCGGAGAGGCGCACTCGGTGCCCCTCGACCAACAGCGTCCCGAACGCCAGCGCCTCGGCTGTCGCCCAGTCGATATCCTCGCCGGTCTCCAGCATCCTCTCCTTCGCCTCGAGCTGGCGAACGAGCTTGCGGTTGATGTTGAAGCCGTCCGGTACCGTGGCCAGCGCTCTGCCTACCTCACGGAGCGTGTCGATACCGACGCCCGTCTGCACATCTCGTGAGTCGTCATCTGCCATGGGCCTCAGGCCGGACCACGCGCCATGGAGCCACTCGGCCTTCTTGGGCTTGTAGTCGCTCGATGCCACGAACGCTTTCTCGACGCGCTCCTGCCACTGAGCGAGAAGCCCGTCCACCTCCGCCTGGGTGACGGCGCCTTCCTCGATCAGCCGCGCCGCATAGATCTCCCGCGTCGTCGGGTGGCTCTTGATCTTCTTGTACATCAGCGGCTGTGTGAACGCCGGCTCGTCGCCCTCGTTGTGGCCGTGCCGGCGGTAGCAGTACATGTCGATCACGACATCCCGCTTGAAGATCTGGCGGAACTCGACCGCACAGCCCGCAGCGGCCACCACCGCCTCGGGGTCATCGCCGTTGAGGTGGATGATCGGCGCCTGGATCGCCTTGGCCAGATCGGACGGATAAGGGCTGGAACGCGCGGCCATCGGGTTGGTGGTGAAACCGATCTGGTTGTTGATCACGAAGTGCACGATCCCGCCCGTCGTATAGCCCTCCAGATCGCTGAACTGCAGCGTCTCCGCGACTACACCCTGCGCTGCGAACGAGGCGTCGCCGTGGATCAACAGTCCCATTACCTGGCATCGCTCCTCGTCGCCCCGCTGATCCTGGCTCGAGCGCACCTTGCCGACGACCACCGGGTTGACGGCCTCCAGGTGCGACGGATTCGAGACGAGGCTGAGGTGCACCTTCTTGCCCATGACCTCACGGTCGGTGGATGTGCCGAGATGGTACTTCACGTCTCCCGAGCCACCGATCTCGTCCGGTGTCGCTGCGCCGCCCCGGAACTCATGGAAGATCGCCTCCAGCGGCTTCTGCATCAGGTTCGCCAGCACGTTCAGTCGGCCGCGGTGGGCCATGCCGATCACGACCTCCTGAACGTCCATCTGGACGCCGCGCCGCAGGATCGTCTCCAGCGCCGGCATCATCGCCTCGCCGCCCTCCAGACTGAACCGCTTCGTGCCTGTGTACTTCCGATCCAGGAACTTCTCGAAGGTCTCGGCAGCCGTGAGGCTCTCGAGAATCTCCAGCTTCTGCCCGCTCTTCAGCGTCGTCCGCTGCAGGATCCCCTCCATGCGCTTCTGGATCCAAGCCTTCTGATCCGGATCCTGCGAGTGCATGAACTCGAGGCCGATCGTCCCGCAGTAGTCCCGGCGCAGAACCTCCATGATCTCCCGCAGTGTCGCAGTCCGCAGGCCGAGCACACCATGGAGGAAGATCGGCCGGTCCCAGTCCGCCTCAGTGAAACCGTAGCTCGCCGGATCGAGCTCGGGGTGGGATGCCTTGCCTGCCAGACCCAGCGGATCGAGGTCCGCCTCCAGGTGCCCGCGCACCCGATAGACACGAATCAGCATCAGTGCCCTCACGGAGTCGAGCGCGGCTCTCCGCGCGTCCTCCGCCACCGCGCTCGGTACCGCAGGAGCCTCCAGCGCCGGCGCCCGGACGCCGTCGAGCGATTCGAGCCAGCCCCGTGCCCCCTCGTCGAGATCGCGGAACACGTCCCGCCAGCCGGGATCCACGGAGCCCGGGTCCCGCAGGTAACCGCGGTAGAGCTCGGCCAGGGCACGTGCCCTCGGATACGACGGAATCGACATCGCTACCTCACCAGCTCGCCCCTCGCGCCGGTGATCGTCGTGCCGGCGACGGGTCGTCCAACTGGAAGCGTTACTGATCCCTGCAAGATAACAGGCTCGGACAGAGAGTCACGGGCACAGGCCTTCGGGCCTGACAGACCAGGGGCCACAGTGGCAGATCGCTGGCTGGGGTGACCGAACAGAACCCGAATAGGCGCGCGCAGGCCGCTCAGCGCCGTCTCGTCCAGGCGCGGGAATGGGCCAGGTGCCGGGCCGAGTCGAACCGGCCCTGCTCCAGAACCGCGTCGAGGTCGGCCACGTCCAGGAACCGCCCGTAGCTGAGGTACTCCTGCCCCCGCGGTATGACCAGGCTGCCGTCGGGGAAGATCATGACGTACAGCCGGTCGAGCGTCGCGTGCCCCAGGAAGTTGATGCGGACCCCCGTCACACCCGCGAGCTGCCGTTCGAGAGTCGCGAACTCCTCGTCGCTCACCAGCAGTTCGTCCCACTCGACCTCCGAGATCGCGCGGGGGAAAGTCTGAAAGATGTTGTAGAAGACGCGCGATTCGGTGGTCGCGGCGTACGCTTCGACCAGTCGGACGATATTGGGCACATCCGCCAGGTTGTGCCGTGTGACCGGGGTGCAAACCTTGACGTCGATCTCGGGATACTCGCGCAGCCATTCGAGGGCCTGAAGGACAGCGGCGAGGTGCCCCTCCTTCTTCGTGCGAACGTTCACCTCCTCGCTCGCGCCGTCGATCGGCAACGAGATGAGATCGATGAACGGCGCGACCCGGCGCAGGAACGCCAACGTCAACTCATCGCCCGTCGTGGAGAGAGCGACCTCGAGCCCGACTTTCCTGGCGTGCTCGATCAGCAATGCGACGTCCGGCCGCTTCAGCGGGTCGCCACCGGTGAAAACGATCCGCCCTGCGCCCACCTCCTTCACCTTCGAGATGATGCGCAGGGCGGTCCCGGTATCCACCGGGTTCTCGTAGTCCTGAGGCCCCCAACAGTAGGTGCACTCCTGGTTGCACTCGGATGTCACATGGAAGTCGATCGTCGCGACCTTCGCTGACATGCGGTCACTCGCGTCCTACACCGCCCGTCAGCGTTGCTGGCTCCCGGGCGACCAGGCGGGATGGTTGTCACCCGCTGGGTTGTCGGTCAGTCTCGCCGGGTTCGACCCGTCGGCCTCCATCACGTAGATCTCATAGTTGCCGTCGCGGTAGCTCATGAAGGCGATCCGCGTGCCGTCGGGCGACCAGGCGGGCTCGTAATCACCCGCTGGGTTGTCGGTCAGTCTCACCGGGTTCGAGCCGTCGGCGTTCATCACGTAGATCTCATAGTTGCCGTCGCGG
>CP070823.1:396189-399470 GCA_020344375.1 Gemmatimonadota bacterium
CCGACGGTGGGCTCGACCGTGAAGCGATGCGGCACATCGTCTTCGCCGATCCCCAAGCACGAGAGAAGCTCGAGGACATTCTACATCCCGCGATCGTGGCACGCTGCCGTGAACTCTTCGTGGAGGCGGAAGCCCGCGGTGATCGGATCGTGATCGGCGTGGTCCCCCTCCTCTACGAGACGGGGATGGAGAAAGAGTTCGATGTCGCTTTGCTCGTCGACGCGCCGCTGGAGCAGCGCATCGAGCGGCTGGTGAGTAAGCGGGGGCTGACAACGGATGAAGCCTGCGCTGTCGCTGCCGCCCAGATGCCGGCGGAGGAGAAGCGGGCACGCGCCGACCTCATCATCGACAACGACTCCGACATCACGACCCTCGAGCGACGCGCGTGGGAGACCTGGAAGGAGATCGAGAAGTTGAGCCGGGCCGTATGACGAACCTGCGGCTGGACCTGCATATCCACACCCGTGCCTCCCGAGACTGCCTCAGTGACTATGCCGATGTGGTGGCGACCGCGCGCGCCCGCGGGCTCGATCGTATCGCCATCACCGATCACAATGAGATCGAGGGTGCCTTCCGTGCCCGCGATCTCGACCCGGAGCTCGTGATCGTCGGCGAAGAGGTGAAGACCGCCGAAGGCGTAGATGTGACCGGCCTCTTCGTGTCGGAGAAGATCCCGAAGGGGACTCCTGCAATCGAGACGGCGCAGGCCATCCGGGAGCAAGGGGGCCTGATCTACGTGCCGCACCCTTTCGCCAGCGGCAAGGGTCTGGGCGAGGAAGTGCTAGCGGCCATCGAGCCGTGGATCGACATCGTAGAGGTCTTCAACGCCCGCGTGCACCGACCGCTCCTCAATGAGCGGGCCCGCCGTTGGGCGGAAGAACGCGGCCTCCCCGGTGGCGCCGGCTCAGATGCTCACACGCTGCGCGAGATCGGGCGAGGCGTCATTGAGGTGCCGAGCTACGAGTCGAAGTCCGGGTTCCTGGAGGCGTTACGCACCGGGCGCGTCGCCGGGCGCTACTCGAGCTACCTGGTCCACGTCGCTTCCACATGGGCCCGGTTCGTGCCGCGGCGCCGCTGAGCCGTCACTTTGCTTGACACCACCTGCAGCTTCGCCTAGAGTAGCGCGGCCCTAGCGGCGTCCACCCAACCGCGGATTTGCATGGTACTTCTACAGAAGATCGCCGAACTTCTAGAGAGTTTCGTCAGCACGGCGTCGTCCTACATCTGGGATAGGGGAATCCCCTTTCAGGGGCAGGAAATCCCCTGGGTCATCATCGCACTGCTTGGTACGGGGCTTTTCCTGACCTTCCGCCTCGGGTTTCTGCAGCTTCGCAAGCTGGGACACGGGTTCGCTGTCACGTCTGGGATCTACGATGATCCAGCCGAGCCCGGAGATGTCTCCCACTTCCAGGCGCTGACCACCGCTCTCTCGGCTACCGTAGGGATCGGCAACATCGCCGGCGTCGCACTTGCCATCCACTGGGGCGGCCCGGGCGCGCTGTTCTGGATGTGGATGACCGCGCTGGTGGGGATGGCCACCAAGTATTCGGAGGTCACCCTAGCCCAGCGCTACCGCGACGTAGAGAAGGAGGACCTCGAGCCCTACAAGTGGGAGGGTACGGTCTCCGGCGGGCCGATGTACTATATCGAGCGCGGTCTGGGTCCGGGCTGGAAGCCGCTCGCGGTCTTCTTCGCTACCATGCTGGGTCTCACGGCCTTCTTGACGGGGAATGCCATCCAGGCGAACACCGTCGCCGACACGCTGAAGACGACAATCGGCTTCCCTGTGTGGGTCACCGGGCTCATCACAGCGAGCATCGTAGCCATGGTGGTGATCGGTGGCATCACGCGCATCGGCAAGGTTACCGGCGTCCTGGCGCCCACGATGGCGGTCATCTACGTGGCGGGTGCGCTGATGATCATCGGCCTGAACTACGACAGGCTCGGTTCAACCTTCGCGCTCGTCTTTCGCGAGGCGTTCAACCCGACGGCGGGCGTAGCGGGCAGCGGGGCCGGCATCTTCTTGCTCACCATGATTTGGGGCGTGAAGCGGGGCCTCTTCTCCAACGAAGCGGGCCAGGGCTCGGCGCCCATCGCTCACGCGGCGGCCAAGACAGATGAGCCGGTGTCCGAGGGTGTCGTGGCGTTGGTGGAGCCGTTCATCGACACGCTCGTCATCTGCACGATGACCGGGTTGGTCATCATCCTCACCGGCGTCTGGGCCGAGCGCTTCCCCACCGAGATCACGCTGGACGGCGGTGACATCTCCTACGTGGTCGAGTTAGAGAACGGGCACTACGACGAGATCGATGAGCCTCAGCAGATCCGGGTCGAGAATGGCCGCTACCTGGAAGCGGGTCCCGGCGCTCACCAGGTCGCCTGGCACGAGGTCGCGGTGGAGCCACTCTTCAGCGATCCGGAGCAGACACAGCCCTTCACCGGCGTTGTCTACTCAGAGCGTGAGCTCGCAATGGGCGAGGACGGCAGGGAGTACACCTCGCTCTACGCGGACGCGGTGGAGAGCGGTGCGCCTCTCACGATGCACGCCTTTCAGCGCGGTCTGCCCGGCGGGTGGGGCATGTACATCGTCGTGCTCAGCGTGTTCCTGTTCGCCATATCCACGGCCATCTCGTGGAGTTACTACGGTGACCGTTGCGCGAACTATCTGCTGGGGCACCGGGCGGTGCTCCCTTACAAGTTCGCCTTCGTGACAATGCACTTCGTCGGCGCCGTGCTGACACTGGCCGTCGCCTGGACGCTGGGCGATGTCTTCCTAGGAATCGTCATTCTCCCAAACCTGCTGGCGTTGATCCTGCTCTCCGGCAAAGTCGCTGAGCTGACAAAGAGTTACTTTGCCCGCAGGCCGTGGATCGAGAACTATGAGGTGCATCGGCGGCTCAAGGAGCAGCGCAGATACAAACGGCTGCGCTAGTGACGCTGCATGCCCGTGCCGTGTTGGAAACGCCCTCACACCGTCTGGAGCCGGCACGCCGGATCGCTGAGCGCCTGAAGGCGGCAATGTCCATAGCCGTTACCACGCACGTCGGCGGCGACGGGGACGGGTGGGGATCTGCCTGCGCGTTGGCCCACCACTTCAGACCCCTGGGGATGGAGGTCTACCTGCTGGCCGCCAGCCCCTTGCCTGAACGCTTCCGCTTCCTCTTGCCCACGGGGGTCGAGCCCCTCAGCCCTGGCACAGGAGGGAAGACGGCCCTCGCCGAGTCGGACGTGCAGGTCGTTGTGGACGCCTCGGAGCTCGACCGGCTGGGCGACTTCGCCGA
>CP070823.1:399570-402845 GCA_020344375.1 Gemmatimonadota bacterium
GATGAGATGCAGCAGGAGCTTTTGGAGGCGGCCATCCGCCGCCGTGAGGAGAACTCCTACCGTGGCGTGACGGATTACGAAGAGTTCAAGAGGATCACCGCCACGACGGGAGGCTTCATTTTCACAGGCTACTGCGGGGCGGAGAAGTGCGAGGCGCGCGTCAAGGAGGACACGAAGGCGAGCGTCCGTCTCATCCCGGATGAGGACTTCGCCAGCGAGACGTATCCTGAGCGTTGCATCTGCGGTGGCAAGGCGTTGCAGGAAGTGGTGTGGGCGCGAGCCTACTGAAGCTGCTAGTTGGCATGGCCGGACGGCGCCACTGATGGGCAAAGGACACTAGTCAAGCGGTGGATGGGACGGAAGACTAGACGCGGCGACCGGATCCTTATCCTCGACTACGGATCACAGTACACGCAGCTCATCGCGCGGCGTATCCGGGAGGAGCGCGTCTACTGCGAGATCCACCCGCCGACCTGCACGATCGACTGGATTCGGGACTGGGAGCCGAGCGGGGCGGTGCTGTCGGGAGGGCCGGCGAGCGTCTATGGGGACGACGTTCCCACGGCGGATGCCGCGCTGCTGGACTTGGGTGTTCCGCTCCTGGGCATCTGCTATGGGATGCAGCTGATCGCCCAGCTGAGCAGCGGTGCGGTGCAGAGCGCCGCGAAGCGGGAGTACGGTCGTGCCGAGCTCAGGGTGCTGGAGCCTGATGATCTGTTCGATGGCTTCCAGCAAGGTGAGCGCACGACGGTGTGGATGAGCCACGGCGACCGCGTGGAGACGGTGCCGCCTGGCTTCGAGGTGCTGGGTGCCACCGAGACCGTGCCAGTCGCGGCTTTCCGGGCGAAGGACCGACCGACCTTCGGCGTGCAGTTCCACCCCGAGGTGGCGCACACGGCCCGCGGCGGCGAAATCATCTCGAACTTTCTTTTCCGGGTCTGTGACTGTGAGCCGAGCTGGACGGCCGGCTCCTTCATCCAGAATCAGGTCGCGGCGATTCGTGAGCAGGTGGGCGATCGCGGTCGCGTGATCGCGGCGCTCTCCGGCGGCGTGGACTCCTCGGTGGCGACGGCGCTGGTCCACCGCGCGGTCGCTGACAGACTCACCTGCATCTTCGTCGACACGGGCCTGCTGCGGAAAGGTGAGCGCGACTGGGTGGCACGCACGTTCGAGCAGCATCTCGGCATCGACCTGCGCGTCGTCGATGCAGCCGACACCTTCCTGGAGCCGCTGGCGGGTGTCGAGGATCCGGAAGAGAAGCGCCGGATTATCGGCCATACGTTCATCGAGGTGTTCGAGAGAGAGGCCCGCTCGATTGGCGATGATGTTGAGTTCCTGGTCCAGGGCACACTCTATCCCGACGTGATCGAGTCACTCTCAGTGCGCGGCCCCTCCGACACGATCAAGACTCACCACAACGTGGGCGGCCTGCCTGATCAGCTGCCGTTCGATCTCATCGAGCCGCTGCGCGAGCTGTTCAAGGACGAGGTGCGCCAGGTGGGTCGTGAGCTCGGGTTGCCGGAAGAGCTGTTAACTCGTCACCCCTTCCCGGGGCCGGGTCTCGCCGTGCGCGTGCTCGGTGAGGTGACCCGCGAACGCGTCGCCATGCTGCGCGAGTCCGATGCCATCTACCTGGAGGAGATTCGCGCGGCGGGCCTTTACGACGAGATCTGGCAGGCCTTCGCGGTGCTGCTGCCCGTGCGCTCTGTCGGCGTCATGGGCGACGGCCGGACGTACGAGAACGTGATCGCGTTGCGCGCGGTGACCAGTCGCGACGGAATGACGGCCGATTGGTACCAGTTCCCCCACGATATCCTAGCGGGGATCGCGACGCGCATCATCAACGAGGTCGCCGGGATCAACCGGGTCACTTACGACGTGAGCTCGAAGCCACCGGCAACCATCGAGTGGGAGTAGCCGTGGGTGCCGTTGTCCTGGCCGAACTCGTCGCCTACCTGGACGAGTACCTCGACATCGCGAACGTACCGGATTACCCTGGCGCCGCGAACGGGCTGCAGGTCGAGAACAGCGGGACGGTCGGCCAGATCGTGGCCTGCACCGACGCCTGCCAGGCGACGATCGACGCGGCCGCTGAGCGCGGGGCCGACCTGCTGCTCGTTCACCACGGGCTGTTCTGGGGTGATGGGCTAAGGCCGCTCACCGACCGCAACTACCGCCGCGTCCTCCAGCTTGTTTCCCACGACATCGCCGTCTATTCCGTGCACATCCCGCTAGACACGCACCCGAAGGTCGGGAACAACGCTGAGCTGGCGCGCGGAATCGGCTTGCGGATCGTAGACCGCTTCGGCGACTACCAGGGTTGCCCGGTCGGCGTCTGGGGCGAGCTGCCGGTCGAGCGCGAGGAGCTTGCCGGGCGACTGGAAAAGCTGCTGGGGCAGAAACCGTTTCTCATCCCGGCTGGGCCCGAGACGGTGCGGCGCGTCGGTGTCGTGAGTGGGGGAGGAGCTGCCTATCTACCGCAAGCGCGCGCAGCCAGGCTGGATACCTTCATCACCGGCGAGGGCCCGCACCATAGCTACTTCGACGCCCAGGAATGGGGCCTCAACGTCTTCTACGCGGGCCACTACGCGACGGAGACGCTGGGCGTCAAGGCGCTCGCCAGACACCTGGGCGAGAGGTTCGGTTTGGACTGGGAGTTCGTCGATCACCCGACCGGCTTGTAAGCCGCCGTTCCCATCAAGTCCGCAACCGCTATCGCGCTCTCACAGAGTCCTGCTGCTCGGGATTCCTCAGCCGGGTCTCGATCTCCAGCCAGACGTTCGCCAGGTACTCGGGGTCCTCGGCGTAGTGCCGCGCGAAGTCGAGAAGATCTTCTTCACTGACTCCACGTCTGGCCAGTATCGCGCGCGCGCTGTCGGACGCGGCGAGAGAATCGGGCGCGGCGTCGGCAGCGCGCAGGATCTCGACGTAGATGTCGATGTACTGTTCCCGGCCGATGCGGGTTTGCTCGGTCGCGGGTTGGCAGGCCTGGAGGACCAGCAGGGCGCCCAGTGCCAGCATGGCTCGAGGCAGCCGGCCACAGGCTCGGGCGACGGTTCGCTTCAGCCCAGCGCACGCCTTCTGTCGGGACTCAATCCACGGTAGAAGAGCCACAGCACGAGCAGGAATCAGGTCAGCCGCTGTTCCACCTACGACGTTCACACCGGACGGGCGGTTGGCTGGTGCCGCGTGAGCGTAGGCCACGGACGGGGGTGTGTCAAGCGCGAACCGGGGGCCCCGAGGCGCACGCGTTAGGCAGCGGAGTCTTTCCGCAG
>CP070823.1:402945-406196 GCA_020344375.1 Gemmatimonadota bacterium
GATCAGATCGCCCTGGGTGAGGAGGGGCCGGTGCTGGTCGTCGAGAAGCTCTCGGTATCGCTGGCGGGAAAGGCCTCCGGCGGCCTCAGCACGCTTCTCGTACGCCGCCTGGTGGAGGAAGTATCCCATGGCAGTGCCGCCCGCGTGCGCCAGCTCGTCTGGACGATACTGGGCGTGTTTGTCACGGCTGTGGCGGGCTTGTATCTGCTGAGCGAGAGGCGGGAGCGAGATACGGCAGCTGCCCTTGAGGAGCAACGGCGCGCGCTGGACGAACACCGACAGGCGCTGGACGACTACCGCCGCGCGCTGGCCCGTCAGCGAGCGACGACGGACTCAGTGCTGTGGGCTGCCGCCATGGAGTACGAGCGCCTCAGGAGCGAGCTGGAGGTAGCTCGGGAAGGCGCAGCGCCAGCAGCTGTGGTGGACAGTCTGCGCCAAGCGCTGATCGAGGCCGACAGGCGAACACAGGCGCTCGAGGCGTCGCTGGCTCGCTCCCAAGCCGCCTTGACGCGCCAGCTCGCCGCCGGTGACTCGGCGCGGCGCCGAGCATCGGCTGAGGTGGCTCGCTTGCAGGCGGAGCTCGAGCGGGCAGCGCAGGCGCAGGTCTCCCCTGGCCTGGTGGACAGCCTGCGGCAGGCAATCCGCGATGCGGAAGATCAGGCGGCGAATATCACCGCACAGCTGCGCGCTGTGAGCGGGGTCAACCTGGCGGCGGTGGCCGAGGCGAATCAGAGGGCTGTGGGTCTTGTGACAGTGTTCATGGGCTTGCGGCTCTTCGATGGATCGGGTTTCGCGATCACGCCGTCGGGCTACTTCGTGACCAACCGGCACGTGGCGCAGCCGGATGGTGAGCAGCCGGATTCTGTCTTTGTGACGATGGCCGATGAGCGCTTCCGGGTGGCGGCTGAGGTCAGCGCTGTCGCGCTGCCGGGTGGACCTGACCTGGCCGTCCTCAGAATCCTCGATTACAGCGGAGCCCATGTCGACAGAGTGGATTGGTCGGGCACCCGGGCGACGCAGGGTGAACCGGCCGCGCTCATCGGTTTTCCGGCAGGGCTCGGCGCAGCGCTGGACCAAACCCGCAGGGTGCGGACATCGATGAGCGCGGGGATCTTCAGCAAGGTCACGCCGGAGTTGATCCAGTTCGACGGGTTCACGGTGGAGGGTTCGAGCGGAAGTCCGGTATTTAACGCCAGCGGTGAGGTAGTGGCCGTACACCGGGGCAGTCTGCGCGGGGCCACAGGGCTCGGATTCGCCGTACCCATCAAGCTGTTAGTGCCCCTCCTGCCACCTGAGGTCAAAGCGGAGTTCGGAATCGACTAGCGACCATCCGGCGACCCCGGTGTTGAGGGGCCGGACGCGTCGCAAACCAGCCAAGAAGCCACTGTCGATTGTATCGCATCGAGGAGGCGAGATGGCACCAGCACGCGTATCGAAACAGTGCGCCGTTGTGCTGTCGGCCGCAGCGCTGAGCGCGACGGCAGCTCTGGCTCAGCCACCGCAGCCGGCTCCACCCCCGGCGGAGTCCGGGCTCAGCGTCGTCAGCATCATGCGGGGACCGGAGTTGGTGGGGACGTCACCTTCGCAGCTCCGCTGGGCACCCGATGGGCGCACGCTCTACTTCGTCTGGAAGGCGCCGGACGCGGAACGCGAGGGTCTCTATCGAGTGAACCGGGGCGGTGGGGAACCGGAGCGCCTCCCCGACGAGGAGGCTCTGGAGATCGAGCCGCTGCTGCAGGCCGTCTACTCCGATGACGGGGACTGGGCCGCCTACGCCGACGACGGCGATCTGTATCTCCTCGATGTCGGCTCGGGGCGAGAGAGGCTTCTCGTATCGGTGCCCCGCCATTTGTCACGGGTACAGATCGCGCCCGATGGCGCGGCCGTGTACTTCGTCCTCGACGACAATCTCTTCCGAGTGGATGTCCGGGACGCTGCGCTGATACAGCTCACTGACATCCGTCATGGCAGTCCGCCGCGGGAGCCGGAGCCGTCCGAGGGACAGAGACTCTTCCTGCAGGACGAGCAACGGGCGCTACTGCCGGTCTTCGAGCTGGATTCGCTGCGCCGGATCCGTGCCTGGCCGCCGCCACGCGACCCTGAACAGGTTGAGGTGCTGAGGGCCTTCTATGTGCAGGAAGGCCAGCGGATCGGCGGCTACTGGGTGGCATCGGACGGCTCCCGGATGGCGTTCACTCTGAGCGAGGAAGCACGAGACGCGCGTCTGGCGTGGGTGCCTGACTACGTCACAGCGGACGGCTACACGCGCCAGGCGCCGTGTAAACGCACTTTCGTCGGCGACGCGCAGAGTAGCGAGAGGTTGGGTATCATGGATCTGGCTACCGGCGAAGTCACGTGGGTGGACCACGGGCAAGCCGATCGCCAGATCAGGCTGCACTTCCGCGGCTGGTCGGAGAAGGCCGATCGCCTGCTCGCCGTTGGCCTCTCCGAGGATGTTCACGATCGCTGGATCTTCGTTGTGGACGCGGGGTCGGGCGAGTCGAGGCTGATCGACCATCTCCATGATCACGCCTGGATCGGCGGGCCTGGGTGGCCCTCGGCGGGTTGGATGCCCGATGGCGACCACCTCTGGTTCTTCTCCGAGGCGACGGGGTTCGCCCACCTCTACACGATCGCCGCGGGTGGCGGCGAGCCGACTCCTCTCACGACCGGTCCCTGGGAGGTGTTGAGCGCCGAGCTCTCTCCCGACAAGAAGGAGTGGTTCCTCGTGACCAGCGAGGCGAGCCCGCACGAGCGCGGCTTCTACCGTATGAACCTCGACGGGAGCGATCGACGTCGGATCACTGGCTTCGGAAGCCTGCAGCCCCGGGATGCGGTGGCCGTCGCGCCCGACGGCCGTCGGCTCGCTGTGCTCTACGGTTGGCCGAACCATCCCCCGGAGCTGTTTCTGCAGGACAACCGCGAGGGCGCTCGGGTGACGCAGATCACCGAGTCGACGACCGCCGAGTTCCGGGCGCACGACTGGATGGTGCCGGAGATCATCTACTTTCCGGCGAGCGATGGCGTCGATGTGCCGGCGCGGCTCTTTCGGCCGCCGCAGCCTAACGGCGCCGGCGTGATCTTCGTGCACGGGGCGGGCTATATGCAGAACGTGCACCGTTGGTGGAGCAGCTACTACCGGGAGTACATGTTCCACAACCTGCTGGCCGAGCGGGGCTACACCGTGCTCGACATCGACTATCGCGGCTCCGCTGGCTACGGCCGCGACTGGCGCGCGGCGGTCCACAAGC
>CP070823.1:406296-409544 GCA_020344375.1 Gemmatimonadota bacterium
GTCGACGATGACGAGGTCGGCACGCTTTTGCCGGCCGACGCGCAGGCTACCGAAGCCCAGGGAGTACTCCTTGCCGTCGGAGAGGCGCTTCAGCACTCCGACCCGCTCCAGCTCCGGCGCTGGCTTCTTGGGCGGCTGGACGGGCTGTTCCTTCTCCTCCTCGCTCATAGTGCAAAGTTAGGCAGGAGCCGATTCTGAGAGCAAGATAGCGCCGATCCGGCCTGCGACGCTCTCATCAGTGTGCGCGGTACCTCGCGGCTCTGACGATCAGATACGCCAGCGCCACCATCATGGCGAGCGCCAGGCCGCTGGCCACGGGTCCCAGCCACTCGTGACCGATACCCCTGGGGATGCCCACTGCGCCCGCCCAGAACGCGATGGCGACGCCCATCAACCCGTCACCGCCGATGAGGCCGGAAGCGTACAACACACCCTGCTCGCGCACATCGCGCTTCGCCTGCTCGCTGGGCTGCCGGCGCTCAAGGATCTTGCGGATCATGCCGCCGATGAAGATCGGCGTCATCGTAGTGATGGGCAGGTAGATCCCCACCGCGAAAGGCAGCGCCGGGATACGCAGCGCAACGGCGGCCAACGCGAGCCCGACGCCAACGAGAACGAAGGCCCAAGGGATCTCCGCCTGGAGCACGCCATCGATCACCAGCATCATCATGTTCGCCTGGGGGGCCGGAAGCTCAGGGGTGCCGAAGTGGTAGGCCCGCTCGAGCGCCAGGACGCTGGCGCAGATGAAGAACCCGGCGGCGAGGAGCCCCACCATCTCGCCCACCTGCTGATAGCGTGGCGTCTGGCCCAGCAGGAACCCCGTCTTCAGGTCCTGCGACATGTCGCCGGCCACTGAGGCCGCAACGGCGACGACGGCACCGACCGAGAGCGCCGCTACCTTGCCCGTGGCGTCCGTCCACCCGAGCGCGACGAAGATCAGGCTGGTGCCCAGCAGCGTGGCGATCGCCATCCCAGACGTCGGGTTCGAGGTCACCCCGACGAGCCCGACGATGCGACTGGATACCGTGACGAAGAAGAAGGCGAAGATCGCGACCAGCAGCGCGCCCAGAATCCTGATCGAGAAGAACTCGACGAACCCGAATACCTGAGGGACGACGGCCAGGAACAGCACGACGATCGCTACCCCGATGCCCACCACCTTGAGGGGCAGATCCCAGTCGGTCCGCTTGATCGCCACCACCGCAGGGTTGCCCTCCGCGCGAGTTCTCAGCCCGCGCATCCCCTCCTTGAACGAGGTGACGATCATCGGCGTCGAGCGAATCAGCGTCGCGATCCCCGCTGTCGCCACCGCACCGGCCCCGACATAGCGGATGTACCGCGTCCAGATCATCTCCGGGTCCATGTCGGTGATCAGCCGTACCGTCTCCGGGTAGAGGGGCTCGGTCATGCCGCGACCGATCAGTTCGATGATCGGAATGATGATCAACCAGGCGATAGCACTCCCGCCCACCATCACCAAGCCGATGCGAGCGCCCAAGATGTAGCCGACGCCGATCAGTGCCGGCGCCACGTCCACCCCGATCTGTCCTTTGGGCAACTTCGGCACTCTCGCCCAAGCGTCCCGTGGCCAGAGGTTCAGCCCACTCATCAGCCACTTGTAGAGCGCTCCCACGCCCAGCCCCATGAACACGTTGCGTGCGTGCGTCCCTCCCGCGTCCGCCGCTACCAGGACCTCGGCGGACGCCGTACCCTCCGGATATGGCAGCTTGCCGTGCTCGTTGCGGACGAGGAAGCGCCGTAGCGGGATCATGAACAGCACGCCAAGCATACCGCCGGCCAAGGCGACGACCAGCAGCTTGGCGACGCCCGGGCTGAATCCCCAGAGGAAGAGCGCGGGAATCGTGAAGATGATTCCGGAGGCCTGACTGGATGACGCCGAGCCCACCGTCTGAGAGATGTTCATCTCCAGAATCGTCGTCCGGCCCAGCACAGGTTGCAGCATCCGGAACGCGGCCACTGACATCACGGCAATCGGGATCGACGTGGAGACGGTGAGCCCCACGCGCAGCCCAAGGTATGCGTTCGCCGCGCCGAACATGATCCCGAACAGCGAACCGAGCACGATCGCACGCAGGGTGAAGGCCCGCATGCTGACCTCCGGCGCGATGTACGGCTCGTATTGCTCGCCGGAGATTTCCTCGTAAGCCTTGGGAGAGAGCCCGCGTCGTCGAGTTGCTTCAGCCATATCTGGATAGCCGGTTGGCGTTGACCTCAGTGAGACAGAGCCGGCGTCAGCCAGCCGCCGGGGTCTGATTGGCCGCCAGTATACGCGTCCGCTTCGGCGGGGGCAACGCTAGCCGACCGACGGATCCGGCGGCCGTGCCGCACGCTGGCCAGCATCAGCGACCCTGGAGCTCATCGGCCAGCGCCTCGGCGTCGTAGACCTTCCGCAGCGCCTCGATGATCGCCATCGAGTGCACCGACACGGTGCGGCCCGCATCGTCTTCCCGGAACAGGAACCTGCCGGGCAGGAACTCGATGTTGCCGTCGAACACCAGACCGACGACCTCGGCATCACGGTTGATGACGGGGCTCCCCGAGTTGCCGCCGATGATATCGGCAGTGGATACGAAGTTGAGCGGCGTGGAGAGATCGAGCCGGTCTTTCCGTTCGATCCAGCGGGGCGCGAGGCTCCACGGCTCCCTGTCGTCGAAGGAGGCCGCGCGATCGTAAAGTCCGTAGAACGTCGTCTTGTAGGGCGCGTAGGTCCCGTTGTATGGGTACCTGCGGACGACACCGTCCTGGAGCCTCAGCGTGAAGGTCGCATCCGGCGGCAGCATCGTGCCGTACACCTCGAACAGCGCTTTCGCGACGCGCTCCTCATGCACGGACTCGCTGGCGCCCAGCTCTTCGATCTGCCGCGCGAGCTCTCGAGCCCGCGCATCGACGCTGCGCATGAAGACGATCGCCGGGTCGTTGGATGCCTGAACTGCCGCGACGCCGCCGTCCACCAGCGCTCGACGCGCCTCCACACCCGTCATCGCCGTTTCCCGAATGAGCACCCGCGCCGCGCTGGCAGGGTCCCGCCCGCGCAGGCCGGCCTGGACCCAGGGGTGGTCAGCGCCCAACACCTCGCGGGCACGCTGCAGCCGGATCGCCAGCAGGCGCTCTTCGTTGTCCTCGTCGATCGGGCTCTCGGACTCGATCCGCCTGAGGGCCTGCGCATTCTCCTCTTCGCTGAACTCGCGATCCTCGGGCGACTTGGACATCTCGTCGACGTGGCGGAC
>CP070823.1:409644-412884 GCA_020344375.1 Gemmatimonadota bacterium
GTCGGCTCGTCGAAGACGCGACATGTGGACGTCCGTTTCCTATCGGCCACCAACGCCAACATCGTCCAAGAGGTCGCCGAGGGGCGGTTCCGTGAGGATCTGCTCTACCGGCTTAACACCGTAGAGATCCACCTGCCGCCTCTGCGTGACCGCCGCGAGGACATCCCGGTTCTGGCCAACTATTTCCTGCGGCGCCAGGCCGAGCGCTACCGCAAGCCCGAGCTGCGGTTCGCGCCGGACGCGATGCAGGCACTGCTGGAGCACACCTGGCCGGGAAACGTGCGCGAGCTGGAACATGTCGTCGAGCGCACCGTCTTGATGGCGAAGGGCGATACGATCAAGGCCGAGGATCTCGGGCTACACCTCAGATCCGAGGGCGGCGGCCGACTCGAAGAGATGAAGCTCGACGAAGCGGAACGCCATCTCATCCAGAGGGCACTTGACCGCCACAGTGGCAACGTCAGTCGCGCCGCCGAGGCGCTCGGCCTGAGCCGGAGCGCGCTCTATCGCCGCCTCCAGCGCTACGCTCTGTCAGGCTCGACGCGCAACGAGGGATGATCAAGCTCCGGCACGAACAGCGTATACTCGCCATGACGCTGCTTGCCGGTCTACCCGGCACGCTCGTGGCGCTGATCATCATCTGGACAGGAGACTACCACACAAAGCTCCAGGCGACCATCAGTCTACTCATCCTGTCAATCTGGTGGGGCTTCGCCTTCGCAGTGCGTGAGCGCGTCGCCCGCTCTCTGCAAACGCTCTCTAACATGCTGGCCGGACTGCGGGAGGGCGACTACTCGCTGCGGGGCAGACGAGCCAGCGCTTCCGACTCCCTCGGGCTGGCGATGCTCGAAGCGAACATCCTCGGTGACACTCTGCGCGAGCAGCGGCTCGATGCTCTGGAAGCAACGGCCCTGCTCCGCCGCATCATGGAGGAGATCGACGTGGCGGTGTTCGCCTTCGACGCGCAGAACCGCCTCGTGCTCGTGAACCGTGCGAGCGAACGCCTGCTGGGCGCGCCAGCGGAACGGCTGCTCGCCCACGATGCGGAGGCGCTTGGCCTCGCCCGCTGCTTGGCGGTCGCGAGACCCAGCACGATGGAACTGAGCTTCCAGGGCCGGTTGGGACGTTGGGAGGTGCGGCGAAGCACGTTCCGGCAGGGCGGCATCCCGCATCAGCTGCTGGTACTCGCCGACCTGAGCCGGGCACTGCGCCAGGAAGAGCGACAGGCCTGGAAGCGGCTGATCCGGGTGTTGAGCCACGAGATCAACAACTCGCTGGCGCCGGTGAAGTCGATGGCGGGCAGCCTCTTGAGCCTGATGAGTCGCCAGCCGCGGCCAGCCGATCTCGATGACGACCTGCGCCAGGGCCTGCGACTGATCTCCGACCGCTCCGAGTCGTTAAGCCGCTTTATGGCTTCCTACGCCGAACTGGCCCGCTTGCCGCCTCCCAACCTCGGGCCGGTGAATGTGCACAGCTGGGTGCACCGGGTCGCCGGGCTCGAAAGCCGCATGCCGATCGAGGTGCGCAACGGTCCGGGACTCACGATTAGCGCCGACGGCGATCAGCTCGACCAGCTGCTGATCAACCTGGTCAAGAACGGCGTGGACGCAGCCCTGGAGACCGGTGGCCGGGTCGAGCTCGGCTGGGACAGAAACGGCAGCCAGCTCGAGGTGTGGGTGCAGGACGAGGGCCCCGGCCTGTCAGATACCACCAACATCTTCGTGCCCTTCTTCACCACACGCCCCGGCGGCTCGGGGATCGGCCTGGTGCTCAGCCGTCAGATCGCCGAAGCCCACGGCGGCACTTTGGACCTGCGGAATCGCAGCGACCGCAGCGGCTGCATCGCCCGGCTGACATTGCCGCTCTGAGGGAAGCGCCTCAGCATCTGACTTCCATCTCTACTCGTACCTGAGCGCGGCCAACGGGTCGCGACGCGCGGCTCGTTGCGCTGGTACGAACGCCGCCAACGCGGCCGCGGCTGTCAGCATCACGCTGACAGCGAGGAATACGGCTGGATCTGTCGCGCTGGTCCCGTAGAGCAAGCTGGAGATGAATCGGGTCAGCGCTATCGCTGCCACGAGCCCGATCCCTGTTCCAAGCAAGACGAGCTTCAGGCCCCAGCTCAGCCCCAGGTGCAGCACGTCACCCTGTCCCGCGCCCAGCGCCATACGGATACCCATCTCTTGCACCCGGCGACTCAGCGTGTAGGAGATCACTCCATAGACCCCGACCAGAGCCAACGCGATCGCGACTCCGGCGAACAGGCCGAGAAGCTGCACGGTGAATCGGCGCGGGCGGATCGACTCGGCGAGGACACGGTCCATCGAGTTGACTGCATAGACCGGCTGGTCGCTGTCCACAGCCAGGATCTCTCGGCGAACAGCGCCCACAAGGCTCAAAGGATCGGTTTCGGCGCGGACCACCAACCCCATCATCGGCCAGGGATCCTGGAAGTAGGACATGTATGCCTCAGGTCGTGGCGCCCGGTCGTAGCTGAAGTGCCGAATATCCCCGACCACGCCCACGATCTCCAAGGAGTTGGACTCATCGCCGATGGCGATCCGCCGCCCAACCGGATCTTCACCCGGCCAGTGCCTCCGGGCCAGCGTCTCGTTGATGACGACAACCCGGGGCGCGTCCACATTGTCGTCATCGCTCAGCGTCCGTCCTTTGAGCAGCGGGATGCCCATGGTCCGGAAGTAGCCCGATGTGACCGCCTGGTACTCGGTCGCAAGTTCCTCATCGGAGGCGGTGACACCTTCGATACTGTACGTCAGGGTCGCCGCCATCCCGGTGAACGGAAGGGCGAGCACCGTACCGGACGAACTCACGCCTGGAAGGCCGCTCACGCCGCCAATGACCTCCCGAACGAACGCGATCCGCTGCTCGTCCTCCGAGTAGCGCGTGTCTGGCAGATCCAGTCGCATGACCAGCACGTTCTCGGGCTGAAAGCCGAGATCCACTGACTGCAACCGCAGCAAGCTCTTCAGCAGCAGCCCCGTCCCACAAAGCAGCACGAGCGAGAGCGCCACCTCGGCGACCACGAGACCCGATCGCAGCCGCTGCCGGGCACGTCCTACGGTTTCGCCGCGCCCGCCTTCCTTGAGCTCCACCACCAGCCCCTGCGCCGATCCGCGCAGCGCCGGCGCGACGCCGAACAGGAGACCCGCGCCAACCGCGACGATGAAGGTGAACGCCAGCACGGTAGGATCGAGCCCGATACGTTCCGCCGCGGCGGCC
>CP070823.1:412984-416217 GCA_020344375.1 Gemmatimonadota bacterium
CTTGCAGACGCCGACTCGGTCTTGCACGAGGCCAATCAGCTCAGGGCCCGTCGGTGGCCGCGCAGCATGCTCTGCACCAGCACTCACGACACGAAGCGGAGTGCCGACGTCCGGGCGCGCCTTGACGTTCTGTGCGAGGTCGCCGGCGAATGGCGTGATCGCGTCCGGCGCTGGCACCGCTGGAACCGGCGGCATCGCACCCGAATCCGCTGGCGATACGCGCCCGATCGCAACAGCGAGTACCTGCTCTACCAGACCCTCATCGGCATCTG
This sequence comes from Gemmatimonadota bacterium, assembly GCA_020344375.1. Classification (GTDB taxonomy): domain Bacteria; phylum Gemmatimonadota; class Gemmatimonadetes; order Palauibacterales; family KS3-K002. The sequence continues at coordinate 413,257 of CP070823.1, forward strand.
GCCGCTCGCGAACCCTTCGGCACAAACCGGGGAGCAGGCACCGTCACGGCTGGCGGTCACGGAGAGTTTCCGCGAGCGCGTCGAGGCCTACATGGAGAAAGCCGCGCGCGAGGCGAAGCAGCACACCAGCTGGATCGATCCCAATCCCGCTTTCGAGGCAGCGCTCCGTGACTTCGTGCGGGCACTGCTCTCCTCCGAGAAGAGCCCGCGCTTCCTGGCCGATCTCGACCGCTTCGTCCAGCGCATCGCCCGACCCGGACTCTGGAATGCCCTGGCACGCACCCTGGTGCATCTCACGGCACCCGGGACCCCGGACATCTATCAGGGTGATGAGCTCTGGAACTTCAGCCTGGTGGATCCCGACAACCGCCGCCCCGTCGACTTCGAGTCCCGGCGCCAGCTGCTGCCCGACCTGTCGGAAGTGTGGGAGCGTAGTCGGGAGGAGGAGCGCCACCTCTTCCTCAGGCAGCTAGTCGAGGGCCCCGAGGACGGCCGCATCAAGCTGCACGTCATCTCCCAGGCGCTCCGGGTCCGGCGCGCCAACCCCGAGCTATTCCTGCAGGGCCACTACGAGCCGCTGGCGACGAACGGGCCTGCCGCGGCTCACGTCTTCGCCTTCGCCCGGCGGCGCGGGCCGCAGGTGGCCCTCACCCTGGTGTCGCGTCGCACCGCCTCGCTCTGCAGAGACCCGTCGATGCCGCCGGTCGGCCGACAGCTCTGGTCCGGCACAACGCTCAGCCTGCCTGAAGACCTCGCAACCGGCCCCTGGACGAACGCGCTAACCGGGGAAACCCTGGAAACGCCTGACCGACCCGGGTGGGTTCAGCTCGCTGTGGGCGATGCGCTGGAGAGTTTCCCCGTCGCGCTCCTGCTGCATCCTTGCTGAGGTTAGGCACGGGCCAGGCGAGCCGCGTAGCCCGCAGCGCTTGACAGCTCGCAGCCGTCCTGCCCGGCTAGTCCTTGACAATCGCCGTTTTCCAACCAGTCTATCTCGATCCTCCGGAAGCTGGTAGAAGCTGGTAGAGACTGGCGAGGGCTGGGAACGCCGCAGGCTAGCGGTGTGCCTCGGCCCGCACACACAGAGCTATGGTAGCGAACGTCTCCTCGTTTCGGCCGGGCGTGGCCTATTTCTCGATGGAGTTCGCCCTCGACCCGCACATCCCCACCTACGCAGGAGGGCTGGGCGTGCTGGCCGGAGATATCCTACGTTCTGCCGCCGACCTCGGCGTGCCGATGGCCGGCGTTACGCTGCTCCACCGCAAAGGCTACTTCCACCAGGAGCTCGACGCGACGGGGAATCAGGCTGAGAGTCCGCAGACCTGGTCACCGGAGGAGGTACTTGAACCTCTGCCCCAGATCGTCTCCGTCGAGATCGAGGCACGCCCGGTCAAGATCCGGCCCTGGCGCTTCCTGGTCAGCGGTGTCAACGGTCATTCGCTACCTGTCATCTTCCTCGACACGGCCCTGCCTGAGAACGACCCGGCAGACCAGGCGCTCACCGACTACCTATACGGTGGCGACGAACGCTATCGCCTCTGCCAAGAGGTGATCTTGGGGCTCGGCGGTGTAGCTGTGCTACAAGCACTCGACTACGACCCTCAGATTGTCTACCACATGAACGAAGGGCACTCCGCCCTGCTCACGCTCGCACTGCTCGAGGAGCGGGCCGCACGCGACGGCCGAGAGGAGATCAATCACGCCGACATCGAGGCCGTCCGCCAGCGGTGCGTCTTTACAACGCATACACCGGTACCGGCCGGGCACGACCAGTACCCCCGAGACCTGGTCGCCCGTGTGCTGGGCCCGGAGCGCGTCGCGGCCCTGGAGGCCAGCGGTTGCTTCCTGAACGGCACCTTGAACATGACCTATCTCGGGCTCCGCCTCTCGCACTACATCAACGGCGTCTCGATGCGGCACGGCGAGGTCTCCTTGGGCATGTTCCCCGGTTACCCCGTGCAGGCTATCACCAATGGAGTCCACGCCGCGACCTGGACGTCCGCACCTTTCGCCGCACTCTTCGATCGCTACATGCCCGGCTGGCGCCACGACAACCGCTACCTGCGCTATGCGATCAACATCCCGCTCCACGAGATCCAGCAGGCCCACCTCCAGGCAAAACGGCTCATGCTCGAGCAGGTGGAACGGGGAGGCGGCGTGCGCCTCCGAGAGGACGTCTTCACCATTTGCTTCGCTCGGCGCGCCACGCCCTACAAGCGACACGACCTGCTGCTGAGCAACCCGGCGCGCCTGAAGGAGATCGTCCAGCGCATCGGTCCGCTGCAGGTCATCTATGCCGGCAAGGCGCACCCCCGCGACGGCGACGGCAAGGCGATGATCCAGCGAATCTTCGCCGCCTCGAAAGAACTGGAGACGGATGTGCGCATAGTCTACTTGGCCGACTACGACGTGGCGTTGGCCAAGTACCTGGTCGCAGGCGCTGACCTGTGGCTGAACACGCCGAGGAGGCCGCGTGAGGCATCCGGGTCCAGCGGTATGAAGGCCGCCTGCAACGGCGTACCGTCGCTGAGCGTGCTCGATGGCTGGTGGATTGAGGGCCACATTGAGGGTGTCACCGGCTGGTCGATACCGCACGGCCACACGGCGCCCGACGATGAGTCCGCCGAGGTCATGGCCCTCTACGACAAACTCGAGCGCGTGATCCTACCCATGTTCTACGGACAGGCGCCGGGTTACGCCGCCCTCATGCGCTCGGCCGTCGCGCTGAACGCATCCTTCTTCAACACGCAGCGCGTCGTCTCCCAATACGTCCGCAACGCTTACAACAACCCGGCAGACCCGGAAACGAGCCTGTCCGCCCCAGGCGCCTAGCGGTCGGCAGATGTGTAGTGGTGGGCGGCCCTGCCCCGCGCAGCTACGACCCGGCTTGCGAAGAAACTCCGCCAGCCGGCGCCGCCTTCAGACTGAACTCCTTCCGCTCGCCGCGCTTGAATGTGTAGATCT
>CP070823.1:416317-419547 GCA_020344375.1 Gemmatimonadota bacterium
CGATTCCCCGATGACGCCGAGATCTTCGCGGCCCTAGACAGCTAGGCCAGCGCTCGGCGCGGGCCCCTCACTCCCAGTAGCGATCGGGCTCGTCCCAGCTCTCCGACCAGAATCGCTCTTCCTCTCGGGCGATCTCCTCCAAGTCAAGGGCGGCCTCAGGCACCTGCTGGCTCGTCAGGGTCCCCCGCTTGATGATCTGCTGGACCATGTCATCGGTCAGCCACCCGTCTTGCGGCGGCCCTCTCACGCGGCGCCGACGCAGCACCATGACACCGCCTGCAGCCAGAAGCAGGGCAACGCCAACAACGGTCAGGATGACGCCGATCCACTGATAGAACGTCATGATCTTCCGATCGAATGAGCGGGAGGTTGGGCCGCTGCGCCTCCGTTATATTCCGGCAGGAACCGGGAGTTGTCAATCGCCAGGCACGGCGGCGTCGGTCTCCGCCGGAAGCCGAGCTTCAACTGAGCGGCGACGCACGAGCAGGATCGTGAGACCGGCCTTCGGCTGCTTCGTTCCCCTCCTCCTCTTTTGCAGAGTCACTATCTTCATAAGAATCAACATGTTATGCCCCCCGACTGGCGGCAGGACGGATCGGAAGGTCATCCCGCAGCACTCAGGATCGGGATGCAGTCCGGCAGTCCGTACTATGACATCCGGCTGGTGCGCCGCCACGGCAAGCGATTTGACGCTTGCCGGCTTGCCGCCTCAACCGGTGGCGCAATTTCAGGGAAGCGTGGTAGTTTCAGCTCGCTTCCCGTTGCTGCGGGTCATCCTGCCGAGAACCCGTTTGCGCGGCTTCGCGTCAACCGTATGCAAGCAAAGGAGAAACAGCTGAGGACTTCGCGATTCGGCTTCACCGAGCTTCTCCTGGGCGGCGTCATCCTCGTGATGATCGTGCTGCTGGCGATAGCGACTACGTTCTACGTCGCCCCCTCCGAGCATCTCGAGATCCCCGAGCTTCAGCCGGTGATTCGCGTGGCCCGGGAGGCCGATTTCCCTGTCGGCTCCAGCCGGGTGCGGAACTGGGGTGAGAGGACCATTCTTATCATCCGGCCCGATTCTCTCCGCTACTTCGCGCTGCAGGGGGCCTCGCCGTTCGACGGCTGCATCCTGCGCTGGGACCCCGAGTCCTCGCGAGTCTACTCGCCGTGCCGATACACGGTCTATGACCTGCGAGGAGATGTAGTTGCAGGCCTGTCCATGCAGGCGCTTCGACGCTACACCGTGTCCGTTAGGGATGGTGTCGTCTACGTCTCGGAAGGAGAAAGGTGAACGATTCAGAACGGAAGCCAAGAGCCAGATGGTTGGCCCAGTTCTGGGCCGACCTCAAGGCCAGTACCGATCCCGGACTGCTCGGGGTAGCGCGGTTCCTGGGGCTGCTGTACGGCCGCATCGACCGAAGCCTCCCAATAGATCAGGCGCTGCGCAAAGCGCTCGCCTACCGCTTACCGGGTCACGTCGGCTGGCGCCATGCGCTCGGCGGCATCACGTACCTGCTTTTCATCGTCCTGGTGGTTACCGGTGTGCTGCTGTCGTTCTACTACCGGCCTTCGGTGCAAGAAGCCTACCCGAGTATCCAGTACATCGTTACCGCGGTTCCGATGGGCTGGCTGGTCCGCAACCTCCACGTCTGGTCGGCAAACCTCATCGTGCTTGCCGTCCTGGCCCACATGGCCCGCGTCTTCTTTGACGCGACCTACAAGCCGCCGCGCGAGACGAACTGGATGGTCGGAGTGCTCTTGCTGCTGGTTGTGCTGGTCTTCGGTGGCACGGGCTACTTGTTGCCCTGGGATCAGTGGGCCTACTGGACCGTCACGGAAGTGCTGGGCACTATGTCGCGCGCTCCGCTGCTCAGTGTCATAGCTTCGGTTCTGCAGGGTGACGTGATCGTCTCGGGCGCGACTCTCAGCCGCTTCTTCGCGCTCCACGTCATCTTACTACCTTGGGTGGCGTTCGCCCTGCTCTTGTTCCACTTCTCGGTGCTTCGCAGACACGGGATCGCACCACCACCCGAGGGCAAGTCCAGCGACCGCGCTGAGACGCCCTTCTTCCCGAACCACCTGCTCCGCTCGTTCATCGTCGCGGTCCTGGTTCTGGCCGTGTTGTTCAGCCTGGCAGCCCTCTACCCGCGAGCGGTGGGCGACCCGGCCGACCCGTTCCAGCTCCCGGAGGGACTCGTTTCCTCGTGGATCGTCGTGGACGTCGCGTTGGCTCTGATACGCTATCTCGGTGTGTGGGGCTTCTCCCTCTTCACATTGTTGGGGATCAGCCTGGCGTTGCTCCCCCTGTTCGATCGCCGACCCGAGCGGCGGCTACGTAAGAGGCCCCTCGCGCTGGCGCTCGGATTGGTGTTCTTCGCCGGCTTCCTCCTCGCGTGGGTGGCGGGAAGCCAGCTCAGGTCGCTGCCGCCCAGCACGCACCTACGATCTGAAGGCGTGGTCGAGCGATTCGTTCCGCAAGAACTCGAGGCCGAGACACCGGAGCGTGACTCCCGCTCCCAGAACTCTGGAGATAGGGAGGGTCAGCAGTGAGAGCGGCCACGTGGATACTGACTTCCAGCATCCTGCTGGTTCTGGCGGCGGTGTCCGTCGACGCTGAGACAGCGAAGGCTTGGCCGGTGCCTTCTCAGCAGCGCGAATTCGACATCGACCCTGAGTACAGCTGTGTTGTCTGCCACACCGACAAGCGGAGAGCGTTCCTGCTCGGCGCGCACTCCGAGCGTGGCATCCGCTGTCACGACTGCCACGGTGGGGACCCGAGGGCGTTCGAGCGCACGACCGCCCACACCGGCGCCGACTACATAGGCTCGCCCGACAAGATTCGTACGGTGCAGCTCTGCGCGTCGTGCCACTCCGACCCCGATCGGATGCGTCAGTACGGCTTGCCGGCGGGCCAGCTCGCCGAGTACCGCACCAGTCGGCACGGCAGGCTATTGCTGGAGCAACGGGACTTGGATGCGCCTACCTGCACCGACTGCCACGACGCGCACATGATCCTGCCGCCCAACGACGCACGCAGCAGCGTGTACCCCACCAACGTCGCAGCCACCTGCGCACGCTGCCACGAGCAGGCGGCGTTGATGGCGAAGTATGGCCTGTCCACGGACCAGGTCACGACGCACCGGGCAAGCACCCACGGTGTCGCGCTCTACGAGAAAGAGAATTTCGCGGCACCGACCTGCGTAGGCTGCCACGGTTCCCATGCGGCACTGCCACCGGCCGTCAGC
>CP070823.1:419647-422848 GCA_020344375.1 Gemmatimonadota bacterium
CGCCGCCATCGGGCCGACGGCCGGCGCGAGCTCCTCGGCAGGCTGAGCACGCTCCAGGGCCGGCGGCGCACGCTCTGCGCTCGGCGGCGCCTCCGCCGGTGCGGCCGCTGCGGCCACCGCGCCCTCCGAGCCGGGCCTCTTCGCCCCCCTGAACTCGGTGGAGAAGCGGCCGAAGGACACGCTGCCCTCCATCTCAACTCCCTCGACCGTTCCGCTGTAGACGGCCTCCATCGCGCGGCCGCCCATCGTCATGCTGACCGTGAAGCTGAAGCGGTTACCGCTGACCCAGCCCTCGGTCACGCTCCCTTCGCCGCGCTGGCCGCGCACGCTGCCGAAGAGGGTCCCATCCTCTTCCATGCTGAGCTCGGCCGTGGACTCCTGCCTCCCGCGCGGCGACTCGACGGTGAGAGTCCAGGTGCCGCTGAGGTCCACCGCCGGCGGCTCCTCAGGACGCTCCGCCTCACGCTTCTCGAACTTCCGGCCGTCCACGAAAACGATCTTCACCTTCGCATCCTCGTCGAACACGTCGCCGTCGGTCACCACCAGGTTCGCGATCTTGCCCCGCTCGACGCTCCCCAGGCGGTCCGCCACGCCGTAGATCTCGGCCGCCCCCAGGGTGAGCGCCCGCAGTGCGGCTTCCTGTGGCAGTCCCGCACCCACCGCCTTACGGACGCCCTCCAGCGCATCACGCGGCGACGCGAGGCCGCCCGAGTAGAAGGCGAAGCGGACACCGGCCTCGTGCAGCGCCTTCGGGGTGGACGGTGCCCAGGCCCGCCTGCGTAGCGAGCCGAGCGATTCCTCGGCCTCGGGGTCCGCGTCCCGCGACCGCTCCGGCCACCTGAGGTTCACGAGGACCGGCGCCCCGGCCTCGGCGAGGTCGGCGGCGACCTCGTAGCCCTGCTGCGCACCGTAGACCACCGTCCGCACTCCGAGCTCGGAACCCAGTCTCAGCGCCCGGCGGATCTCCTTCGGCTCGTCGCCGGGGATGAGGACTGGCCAGCGCTCGGCGACGGCACGGCGCAGCGGGTCCAGCGTCGGGTCGTAGGCCGGCCGATCGAGCCCGGCGGCCCGCGCCTGGTCGACCGCCCTGGCGCGGCCGTAGCGGTCAGCGTCGAGGAAGAGCTGCTTCAGGTAGGCGATCACGCCGAAAAGCGAGCCGGGGTAGCTCCGGAAGCCGCCGGTAGCCCGGAGGGTCAGCCGGAGCGCTGCCGGGGTTCTGACAACCATGTCTCCCGGCCGCCCGTCCCCGAGGTTCACCACCGCGCCCTGCCCCGTCACCAACCCGTCGCTCGGGATCGTCATGACCGTCGTGAAGCCGCCCTCCCGCCAGGTCACGATCCGCGAGTCGTCGGTCGTCAGCGCGTCGGCCGCCGCTCGTGACGAGAAGGTGGCCGGTCGGTCCTCTGGCCCCTGCGATGTCGCGCTCCCGCCGGCGGGCGTGGCGGCCGCCATCCGAGCGCCTGCCGCGGCGCCGTCCGCCTGCTGGAGCCCCAGATCGGAGAGCGCGTCGAACAGGCCCGGGTAGACCGTCAGCCCCTCGCCGTCGATCACCCACGCCTCCGGCGGCACGGTGACGTTCGTCCCCACCGCCGCGATCAGACCGTTGGCGATCACCACGATCCCGCCCTCGATCACCGGGCCGGAGACCGTGACGATGCGCGCGTTCGTGATGGCGTAGTAGGGCGGCGGATTCGGCACGTCGCTCGGCGCCTGCCCGGCCGCGGCGGCCGGCAGCACGGCGGCGACCCCCGCTAGGAGGACCGTGGCCGCGAGCCGCTGGAAAACACGATGCTGCAGGCACACCCGCGCCGCTCCCGTGGAAATGGACGGATGTCTCATCTCATTCCCTTCCCTGGCTGTTGGAATTGTCCCGGAATTCTGGCCGCGCCGCGCGGGCGCGACGCTTCAAAGTAGGTAACACCGGCCGCACACGCACCGTTGAGCTGGCGGTTGAGGCTCTGTTGACGGAGTCCGCGCAAACTGCGGATATCGTGGTAGCGCACGTCGCAACATCCGAGCGCCGGAGCGGACGCCGAGAGAGCACCCTTGCCGCCACGTGCGCACCATCGACGATCTGCGCGAGACGGTGCAGGCCGGCCTGCCACTCTCGGCCCTGGATCACGTCGCCGACTACATCGCCGAGAGCCGCCGTGACGCGAGCCGGATCAAAGACTGGATCGTGTCGTGGGCAAGCCGTTATCGGCGCAAACGTCTCAAGGCCGCCAAGAGTGAGCGCCTGGAGCGAATCGCCCGTGTCGTGGCGCTGGCCGAGCACGTTTGGGAGAGCAAGCACGACGCCCACGAATTCCTGACCACGCCGCAACCGCGGCTCGCTGATAGGGCCCCGCTCGAGCTCGCACGCAGCGAGCTGGGCGCTCGCCAGCTCGAAGACCTGCTCATGCAGCTGGAGTACAGCCTCCCCGCCTGATGCTCGTCTATCGGGAACAGCTCCGCCAGCGTGACCATGCGAGTCGGCCACGTGAGCATTCTCGGAGACCGGGACGTCATCTTCGATGCAGACGACCCGGATCGCGCGTACGGCGAACTGGTCTCGGGCCTGGTCGAACTGGTGACGGAAGACTTCAGAGTGACCTGGGTACGCAGGTAGCTCTACCGGCTAAGGCTGACCGAGCTGTGCCAGGCGCCGCTCCGCGTCACGCCCGCCCTTTCGCTCCCCGGTTCCCCAGCGCCGTCCTCGAATTTCACGTGGTCACTCACTCACTGTCACGGCATTACCTCGTCTCAGTCTCTCCTACCAGGCTGGCCAAGCGGTCTTCGGCATGTCTCACCATAGGCCGCAATTCCGTATCGCAGTCCTTCCATAGCTCGACGAACCGGGCGTAGTGCAGCGCAGCGTTCTCACGCTCGCCGAGCAGCTCGTAGATCTCGGCCCGCCGCAGGTGGGATGGCGCCACGTAGACGATATCGTCCCCATATGCGCCGACCGTACCGTACCAGGCGAGCGCTCCCTCGTACCGCTCCAGCTCCGCCAGGATCTCCCCTCGCAGGAATCGCTCTTCAGCGCGTGAATAGAACGGCACGAAGTAGAGCCACGGGGTCCTCACCTCCGGCGGCGGGCCCGCTAACACCTCCAGCGCCTGCGCGGCGCGGCCACGAGCCAGGTGGACCTGCGCCCGGATGGCGCGGGCCAGGTCACGCGAAAGCGTGGCCGACGCCGCCGGCGGCTCGAGCCGCTCAACC
>CP070823.1:422948-426126 GCA_020344375.1 Gemmatimonadota bacterium
GACATCAAGCCGGAGAACATACTCCTATCTGACGGCCACGCGGTCCTGGCGGACTTCGGTATCGCACGCGCCATAGGAGCGGCCGGTGGAGAGCGCCTGACTCAGAGCGGCTATGCGGTTGGCACGCCGGCGTACATGAGCCCGGAGCAAGCCAGCGGTGAGTACGAGCTGGACGGCCGGAGCGACATCTACTCCCTCGCCTGCGTGCTCTACGAGATGCTCGCAGGGGAGCCGCCATTCACCGGTCGAACTGCGCAGGCCGTTATCGCGCGACACGTGAGCGAGCATCCGCCGTCGCTGCGAGTCGTACGACCCGAGGTACCGCTCTGGCTGGAGCGCATCGTTCACACTTCACTCGCAAAAGTCGCAGCAGACCGTTATCCGACGGTCGAAGCCTTCTCCGGAGCCATCGCCACTCACGCAGAGCCGCGCTTCGGCTTGCGCGGGCCGCTGTTCACCAGCCGCCGGCGGAAGATCATCTTCGGTCTTGCACTCACGGCAGCAGTTGCTGTCGTCTTGATGGTGGGAAGGGCGCTCGAGCTGCGTGTCGAACGGGGCCGTGAGCCACCCATCACCGCCACAGCCATGTTCGATCCCGCCCACATCGCGGTGCTCCACTTCGAAGACCACAGCGAGGGGCAGCAACTGGGTCCCTTGTGCGCAGGTTTCACGAAGAAGCTGATCCACGAACTCAGCCTGGTCGAGGCTCTCGACGTCATTTCATTCAATGGCATCAAGCAATACCGGAACGCCAATGTCACGCTCGACAGTATCGCCCGCGCGCTCAATGTGGGAAGCGCCGTCGAGGCCAGCATCGCCGAATCGAGGGACCGCTTGCGTGTGACCGTTCAACTTTCCGACGCCTCTACGGCGCGACTCCTCGACAGCACCGAGCTGGAACGTCCTTTCGGAGAATTGTTCGCGCTCCAAGACGACGTCGCACGCGAAGTCAGCCGATTCCTGCGCCGACTACTGGGCACCGAGATCCGCCTTCGGCAGCGGATGGCGGAAACGCCGAGCGTCGGAGCCTATACGTTGGTTCAGGACGCGGAGGCGGTCCGCGAAGAGTACAGGCCGCTCGTGAGATCGGGTGACACTGAGGGCGCTGCGGCAGTGCTGCAACGCGCCCATCACCTACTCGCTCAGGCCGAAGCCCTTGATCCTCTGTGGGTCGAACCGATTGTGCTGCGAGGTTGGATAGCCCGGCAAATGGGGAGTCTGCTGAGCGAGGTCCCTGGCGACTATGAAGAAGACTGGCTGAGGCAGGGGCTCACACATGCCTCCCGAGCTCTCAGTAGAGAGCCGGAAAACCCTCAGGCTCTGGAGCTTCGCGGAACTCTGCGTTACAACCTCCACTCGGAGGTTTCAGAGCCCGAAGCTGCGGACTTGCTTGACGGTGCCGAAGAGGACCTGCGGGCAGCGGTCGCGGCGAATCCCAAGCAGGCCACTGCTTGGAGCACGCTCAGCAGACTGCTTCACCTGGGAAAGGGTGACTTCGCAGAGGCCAAGCTCGCGGCGCTGCGTGCCTACGAAGAGGACGAGTTCCTAGAGGATGCCAACGACATCATTCTGCGGCTCTGCAATATTTCGCTGGACCTCGGGGAGTATGAGGACGCCCTCTACTGGGCGCTGGAAGGCGAGCACCGCTTCCCGGATCGTGTTGATTTCCGCTCAGCCGAGCTCATGCTTTTCACGATGTCCGAGGGGCCCGAGCCAGACGTCGAGAGGGCTTGGCAACTCCTGGACGAGATGAAAGCACTGATGCCGGCCCAGCGCTCAGACTTTTTCTTGCGGAGTGCGAAGTTACAGGTAGCAGCGGTACTGGCCCGTGCGGGACTCAACGATAGTGCCAGGGCCCTCATTCAGCAGGCCCATGCCGGGGCAAGCGACAAGGCCTTGGCCTGGCTGGCCTATGACGAGGCAAACACATGGCTGTTGCTCGGCGACAGCGATCGGGCTCTGGAGGCGCTGACCCTCTTCCTCGAGCACGAGCCGCAGAACAAAGCCTATGTCGCCGAAGACCCATGGTTCCGGGAACTTCGAGACGATCCGCGCTTCAAAGAGCTTGTGGGGACTGCCGAATGACGACTGTGTTACTACGTCTCGTGAGCTCTAGCGGGTGACCCGGCATAGGACCAGAGCACGAGGCGAAAGCTATCCTTGCTCGATTGGCAGCCTTGAACTGGGTTGAGACCTGGGCTGCCTGCGTCTCCCGAGCTGTGTTTGCGCGGCATGGACGAGTGTACTCGCCCGAGTGATTCTTGCCTATGTTGTGATGTCGAAGTTCACGTCGACCTTGTTCCCGTGAGGGACGCCACCGATTTCGAGGCCTGACAACTTCTCCTCTTTCCGGAATTTCTTTTCCAACACGGTCCACTCAGACCCGTCATCCCATGTAAGGATGATACTCAGTTTGGGCCTCGGGTTGTCTTCGACGATCCGAATCTGGGGCATCTCTCCCTCCTAGCGTTTGCCCGGTATGGGCGTTACTACATGTAGCATCCCTGTGCAGCTAACGCAGGTTTACCCATCGCTCCGTGATCGTGTCCGATAAGCACAGCCGGCTGCGGGGCGACACGGAAGGCTCTGAGAACGCGCAAGCCCCTACGGCGGTGGGATCCAACTGCACCCCAACCTGCTCGAAGAGCGTGTGCATTGGAGAGGCACGGTTGAAGCCCTCTGAAGGAACGGCCACTACTCCACGGCCCAGGCCCCAACCCTCGTTTTATAATAAACCCTGGAGGATTATCCGACAACAAGCAGACGCTTTCCCTGTTGGATGGCCCCGCTAAGATCGAGGATTAGGGGACCCGGTTCTGCACAAAAGATGCGGTGCTGGCGGGCGGGTAGCAACGAGCAGAGCCTACTCTTCTGCGAAGCCCTCATCAGGGTGCTGCATGCTGCCGGGATCGAACTTGAAAGACAGTGAGAGCGTGTATTCCCCCGGGGAGTTGTTGCCGCTGTCTACGATCAAGTACCAGGTGCCCGCATCCAGAACGGCCTCGAGAGAATTTTTTCCCTTGGCCAGGCAGTCAAGCGCCATTCGAGAATCGTGTCTGTCCAATGAGGATAGAAGGTGAAGGTCGTTGTTGACGCCTTCTTGCTTGGACTCCGTTATCGAAGCCGTCAGCGTCACCTTTCCGTCAATCCTCATCCTGTAGATGACCTCCGGTCCCGG
>CP070823.1:426226-429400 GCA_020344375.1 Gemmatimonadota bacterium
CAAGCGTAGGACTCAACACCGGCCGACCGGAGCAGATACGCGCCGAGACCCTGCGGTCACTCAACGAGCTGGGGGAGGAGTACCGGGTCCGTTTCTCCGACGACCTTCTCTACATGAACCCCGGGGGTTGGGGTGAGAACGTGGAGAACTCCAAGGTCGCGGGCGTACGGTACTTTCGGGAGGCCGGGTACCGCGTCATCGCCATGATCGACAACGAGCCGGAGAACCTGAAGGCCGTTGCCGACTCCGATGAGAGCGGCGAGATCCTGTTGCTGCATGCGGACACGATTTTCGAAAGCGCACGCACAAGGCTGCCCGCCGGGGTCGCCGCTGGAGCGGACTACGACATAACAAGCTTGATCCGTGAGAAGGACCTGCCGCGGCATGTCCAGTTCGTGTGGCACGGACTCAACGATGAAGCGAATATTCGGCAATTCCTCGCCTCGAACATCGGCTGGGCGGAGTTCGATGTGCGGAGGGACCCCGGCGGCGACTTGATCCTTCGCCACGACTCCTGGGAGAGTGCGCCGCTTCAAGATGACGAGGAGTTTCTCTACATCGGCGACATACTGACGCGCCTGGAGATGTTCGAGAAGGCTGTCAAGCTCGACCTCAAGGAAGGCGGCGAGATCCTCGATGAGGTGATCGATATCGTCAGTGAGCGAGGCTACGCTCCCGAGAAGCTCTGGCTCAACGCGAACGTCGATGTGCTCGGGGAAGACGGTTTCCGCAAACTCGCCCAGGCGCTTCCTGGCTCGATCATCCAGTGCCCCATCGATTTCCTCGCGCCGCTGATCGCCACGCTACCGGAGCACGGCAGGCAGCTCCTCGACATGCTGAGTGACTGGGGCATCAATCGCTTCTCAGTGAACTGGGATCTGCCGAACCTCACGCAGCTACTGGACCAGATGGACACCTGGGGGCTCGAGGTCAACATCTATAACGTCCCCGACCTGGAGTCCTTCCTGAGAGCGGTGTTGTTGTTGCCGCGCTCCATCACCTCCGACTTCAACTTCCCGCAGTGGCACTACTACGGCCGCGGCTCCGGCGAGGACGCGCAGCGGTATGAATACAAGCTGCGCTCTCAGCCCCCGAAGCGAAGTAAGCGCGATCCAGCAGCCGCTGATGGCTAGTAGCGCGGAGCGACGAGCAGCAGGTGATCGTTCCGCACGGAGATATTGGAGGGATCCGGATAGGCTGCGGCTACACGTCGCCGAAAGGTCTGAAGCGCCAACTCGAATTCCGTCGGTGTGTAGAAGCTGAACGTGGAGTAACACCGGCCCCGCGCCTGCTGGATAAGTCGGCCCAGCGTCTTTCGCATCCTCCACGGCCTTTCCTCCAGCCTCGCGAAGCGGAACTGCGGGTAGCACGCGAGGGTCGCCCGCAACCGCTGCTCGGTGTAGAGTCGCGTCTCCCGTTCCGCGAAGTCGGGAAAGAACCGTCCCCACACCGTGCGCGTGTTCTGCTCCGGCGTTCGGGTGTAGACCAGAAGCAAACCGCCATGCCGCAGTGCGCGCGCTGCCGCTCCCAGGAACGCTTCGAGCTGGAAGTGGTGAACCGCGTTGAAGGAGAGGACGGCATCAAACGACTCGTCTTGGAACGGGAGGGCCTCCGCGAGCGCGACAACGCGATTCAGACTCGGATCCGTCACGTGGCCGCTACTCACCATGAAACGGCTGGCATCGCATGCTACGGCCTGCCACGCCAAGCCCCGATCCGCAGCGGTCGTCTCGATGACCGCCTCGATGTACCGCCCCGTGCCGGACCCGATGTCCAGCACAAGAGGCACGGAACCGGGCCCTGCACGTTCCGCCAGCAGGCCGGTAACGTGACGGACTGTCGCCAGGTCGAGATCGCGCAGAGTACGGTAGCGCCGCGCTACCGCGGAGAAGTGATCAACACGCGCCGGACGGAGCGTTTGCGTTGGGTGATGCATCTCCAGGACAGAGTGCCTTAGCAACGGGCCAAACCACTTCCCTCACCCGTCCACAGCCCTATCCCGGGTGACCCTCGTCACGCACCTGAACACGGCCCTAGGGGGCTGCACCCCTGACAATAGGCCAGCCGCGCCGCGCCCGCAGGGGGCAATCCAGGCTGCCTCAGCAGCTCCTCCGCTGATTGTTCTAGATGAAATCTAGGGGGTCACCAGCAGAACCGTCCAGCGGCGAATCTGACAATTCTAGGCGTGGGTCTGAGGCCTTGGTCCCGTCTACCCAAGCCGCGGTCACCCGTGAGCTGCCTTACCTTTCGGCTCGCCCGCGCCGCTTGTCCCCGGCTCTCGCGTGAAGCTCGCCCGGTGGCCGTCGCACACGACGGAGAAGGCTGCGAGCGCCTGATCCGCTGGGCGACTCAGATCCGCTGGTAGGGGTTGTAGGTGTATTGGGTACTCACCGGACCCCAACCCTGCGCGTAGCGAACGGAAAAATGCGCCGGGTCCGTTGCGATCTCACCGATGGGGCTCGTGTCGTTGTGGTCGTTCCAGGACCACGGCGGATTGGCGGCCCCGCCATGCAGCCGTTTCTTGTCCCTGTAGACGAAGCCCCACTTGCCATCCTTGTCTTGCCTGAAGACCCTGTCGTGGAAGCGATGGTCCCAGAGACCGCCGGCGCCGAAGATATCGACCAGCTCGTATTCTCGCGCTTTGGTCTTCGGCTTCTCACTCTTGTCAATCGTGCCGGGCGTAGATGCTTCCTCCTTCGGGCTGTAGTACCAGATCTGGTCGCCGCCACCCCAGCCCTTGTGGTCACCACGGATACCGTGCCCTCGCGATTCGACGTAGAGCTTCACTCGCCCAGTGGCCCGATCGAGCCAGATATTACCGTCCACCGTCTCGTTGAACTTGACGACCCGCAGGCTGTTCTTGAACGCCGGCACGGACTTCGCGACCGCTGTCGGTTTGCGGGGCTCCGTGTACAGATAGAAATTGTCGTGCGCCACCGTCACCAGGCCGTCCACCATGCCTTCCGGTTCCTTCGTCACGATGAGCAGCGCTCCCTCCATGTCATGAAGGTGCTCGTCGAGCCGGTCACGGATGATGTCGTAGAGGTTGCCTGGTTTGTCTCGCTTCCACCAGTCGAGGATGTGGTAGGCTGCGTAGAGCAGGTAGTAATGGGTCGTCGTCTCGCAGACGCTATAGTAGATCTTCGCGTCGATGAGCGCCTTCTTGTTCTTCTG
>CP070823.1:429500-432668 GCA_020344375.1 Gemmatimonadota bacterium
GCGTGCCACAGATGAAGCGGACCGATGACATTCCGTAGCCGCGATGTTGCAGCCCGTCATGCGCCGCCTTCACCACGAGGGGATGGCTCGATAGGCCCAGGTAGTTGTTGGCGCACAGGTTCAGCACCTTCTTGAGCTCGGCCCCGCTGGGGAACTCGACCTCGATTTCGGCATCCTGGGGTGCGTGGATGAAGCGTTCCTGTTTGAACAGCCCTGCCGCTCGGATGCCGTCCAGCTCCTGCTTGTACCACTCCCGCAGTTCGGTCGAGAAGGCCACGTTTACCTCCCCTCTTTCGCTTGGGCCTGCCGGAAGCGGTCAACCAGCTCGCAGATCCTGTTCACGCTGTCGAAGGCATCGGGCGTCGCCTCCGCGTCGGGGATCTGGATTTGATATTTCTTCTCAAGGAACCGCTTCAACGACACCATCGAGAAGGAGTCGACGATGCCCCCGGTAATGAGCAGCGTATCCACGTCGACCTCGATATCGTCACCCTCTTCCACGTACTCCTTGATCACATAGTCAAGGATTGTCTGTTTCAGCTCGTCCATCACTTCCCCTCTCTCTCGTCCTCGACCAGCGTGGATAGGTCGCCCACGGGCTCGCCCCACTCCTGTGCCCGTAGCACGCGACGCACGATCTTCCCACTCCGGGTCCTGGGCAGCGAGTCCACAAACTCGATCTCTTGAGGCATGGCGAGCGCAGACAGCTTCTTGCGGATGAAGTTCATGATCTCGATCTCGAGATCCTCGCCGTCGCTGTAACCCGGACCGAGTGTCACGAATGCCTTCACCACTTCCATATTCACCGGGTCAGGTTTGCCCACGGCCGCCGCCTCGGCCACGGCGGGGTGTTCCAACAGCGCCGACTCGATCTCGAACGGGCCCACCAGGTGGCCGCCGGTGTTGATCACGTCGTCATCGCGGCCCACGAACCAGTAGTAGCCGTCCTCGTCGATGCTCGCCCTGTCGTCCGTCATGTACCAACCGTCCTTGAACTTCCGCTCATAGCCCGCCGGGTTGCGCCAATAGGTACGGATGATCGACGGCCACGGAGCCTTGAGCGCGATGACCCCCACCTTGCCTGGCTCGTTGATCGGCTCGCCCGTGCGAGTGTCGAGCACCGTCGCCTGGATCCCGGGGAACGGCTTGCCCATCGAGCCGGGCTTGACCGGCATACCGGGAAAGTTGGTGATGACGATGCAGCCCGTCTCCGTCTGCCAGTACGTGTCGTGGAAGGGCAGGCCGAGCGCCTGCCAAGACCAGACCACGGCCTCGGCGTTGAGCGGCTCGCCCACGCTACACAGGTGACGCAACGACAAGAGGTCGTACTCTTCCACGACCCTCTTCCCCTCCCTCATGAGCAGGCGGATCGCTGTGGGCGCGGAGTACCAGACCGTGACTCGGTGCTTCTCGATGAATCCGTACCAGCGCCGGGCGCTGAACCCCGCGTCGAGGACCGCTTGCGTGATGCCGTTGGACCAGGGGCCTATGATCCCGTACGACGTGCCCGTGACCCAACCGGGATCGGCGTTGCACCAGTAGATGTCGTCCGGCCTCAGGTCGAGCACCCACTTTGCCGTCAGGTACTGGGAGATGAGCGAGTAGTGGACGTGCTGTGCCCCCTTCGGCTGGCCAGTGGTGCCGGAAGTGTAGTGCAGCACGGACGGCGTCTCGGCGGTGGCAGGATAGACCTCGAACTCCTCCACCGGCGGCGTGTCCGCCAGCGAGAACGCGATCTCTGCCTCCCGCAGCTTCGACTCGTCGGCATCCACCACGATGACATAGCGCAAACCCGGAAGCCTGTCCCGGATCCGACGGACTTTGCCGACATGCTTCCTCTGCGTAAGGATCGCCGCGGTTCCGGCGTCGTCCAGACGCGTCCAGAGCGATTCCTCTCCGAAGGCGGAGTACAGGGGCTGCACGATCCCACCCATCTTCAGGATCGCGAGGAAGGCGATGTAGAGCTCCGGGATGCGATCCATGAACAGGCAGACGCGCTCCCCCGGCTCGAGACCCAGCCCGCGCAGGTATCGGGCGATACCGTTGGAGCGGAGCCGAAGGTCGTCAAACGTGTACGTCCGCTCATCCCCCTGGTGGCCCTCCCAGATGAGCGCGGGCTTCTTCCTCAGCCCCAGGTCGCAGAGGCGATCGCTGCAGTACCAGCCGATGTTGATGGTGCCACCTTCGACGTACCCCAGCTCCTTTTCTGATGCCGACCAGTCGAAATCCTGTGAGATCTCTTCGTAATCAAGGACGCTGCTCATGGGTCGACCTTCGCTCGGTCGCGTTCACTCTCTCTGACTCAAGGAAGACGTAGGCCGCCGCCAGCTCGCGGGTATGGCTGAGCGTCAACAGGATGACTTCCACACCGAGCGCCTCCGCCCGCTGCTTCGGTGCCCCGTGCAAGATGGCCCGCGGCCGCCCGTCGGTATCCGTTTCGATCTCCACGTCGCGCCAGCGCCGGCCCTCTCTCTGCTCCACGGCGAGGGCCTTGAAGACCGCTTCTTTGGCAGCGAAGCGCGCGGCAAAATGCTGTGCAGGGCAGCCCTTGCCCTGGCAGTAGGCGATCTCCCCGGATGTGAAGACCCGGTCGCGGAGACCGCCGCCCTCCCGCTGGAGCTCGCGTTCCATCCGCCTGACGTCGAGGAGATCAATACCGATTCCCAGGATCATTCCGCTCTCGCCGGCTTTGGCGTTGGGGCAGGACGAGGAGGATGTGGCGATGGTTGTTGTCGTTCCCAAGCGCCGCGCAAGCACTCGAGCCGTCTTCCTGCTTGTCCTGAGAATTCCCGGCAAGAGTAATCACGTCTTTCGGCGACCTTCGAGAGGCCAGTCACTGGTGGTGCCACGTCTCGACGGGAGATTGAGAACGCTCAAACGAGGAAGCAATTCGTTATTGTACGTAGTGAGGCCACGGCATTCACGTATTCCGAAGCCAGCCCAGGCTGCGCTGCGGGTGCACGGGCTAAGCCGGCAGGCGGCCCTGTGTGCCTGGGCGATCACCGTGGAAGGTTGGAAGGTCTTGCTGACGCTGGCGCTCGCGCGGGCCGGGCGCGCTATGAGACGTGGCGCGAGTTTCTGAAAGACCTGGTGAACTCGCTTAGCACATCAGACGGTCCAGCAGCTGGCGCAGCGTCGCCTTGGCGTCGCCGAAAAGCAGGATGGCCT
>CP070823.1:432768-435922 GCA_020344375.1 Gemmatimonadota bacterium
AAGACTCGCACTGGACACATTCGGACGATAGGGCTTGCTGGTCCGCTCGGCCGGACAGGCCGACCAGCACCAAGAGCACGACAAGGGAGATCACGCCGGTGAGGTAGCAGCGTGTGCGCGGGAAGCGGTGCATGGCAGGTATCTCCTTTCGGTCGAAAGAGTCCGCCCGAGAACCCGTGCTCCCAAATATGAAAACCAGCGCCGGTCAGCGCTAATGTGCGCTGACATCGACGATTCTGCGCTGGGTCTTCAATAGGTGGGTTGGGCGCGTGGGCACTACGTGGGTCAGTGGTCGAAGCGCGCGAGCTGGCAGGCGCGGCTACGTTGGTCCTATGGGTCGGTAGCGAGTTGACGAGGGCACGCTCAGGAGGGAAAGTTGACGTTTTTTCGCGGCGCCTGTGCCGGCAGCCGCGATGGTGAGCGAGGCTGCTTTGGAGAGATGAGGATGAGTGTCCGGATCGAGTTGCTGGTCACGCCGGACTGCCCCAACGCTGAGGCGACCGAGGCTCTTCTCCGCAGCACGATCGCCCGGATCGTGCCCGGTGCCGAGGTCGCTCGCACCGTGGTGCGTTCTGCGGCGGACGCCGAACGGCTCGCCTTCCCCGGGTCGCCCACCGTCCGTATCAACCGCGAGGACCTGGCGGGGCCGGACCCTGGGCCGTCGGCGTACGCGTGCCGCACTTATGAGAACGGAGCTGGCCTACCACCACAATGGCTGCTGGAGGCTCGCCTGCTCCGCGCCCTGCGGCCACGGCACCTCCTCTTCCTTTGTGTAGCGAACTCGGCGCGCAGTCAGATGGCCGAGGGGATAGCCCGGAGTATGGCGCCAGAGGAGGTTCGCATCTCCTCGGCGGGTTCGGCCCCTTCGCGCGTGCACGCGTTCGCGATTCGGGCGCTCGCCGAGATCGGGATCGATGCGACAGGCCACCGGTCCAAGGCCGTGGATGAAATCCGGCAGATGGGCGGACCGAAGGTCGATGCGGTAATCACACTATGTGCCGAGGAGATATGTCCGGTGTGGCTGGGTGAAGCGTACCGACTTCACTGGCCACTGCCCGACCCCGCAACGGCCACGGGGACCGACGAAGAGATTCTCGCGTCCTTCCGCCGCGTTCGCGAGGAGCTCCAGCGCAGGCTCGTTCGCCTACTCGGGTGAGGTGGCAACAGTCCAAACACGGCTGCTATACGAGGATCAGCGGCCCGACATTCGGAACGATCAGGGATGCGCAGCGGAGTGAGTCCCGCCGTCCGATCACTCCATTTCCGCGAAGAGTTCTTCAAACTCGTAGCTGACCCACCTCTGGTAGGGAGCGTCCCACAGATCGGCAACCAGATCGTCCACGGCCACGTCCAGGCTCATCTCGTTGGCCCGGAAGATCACGGAATACTCCGTGGTCCCGTGGGCCACGCTCTGTAGGAGTTGCCGCATCTCGGTCGTGCCCAGGGGCTTCCGCTGGCGGGTCCACGCCTCCAGGGTGTTCATCCCGGTCTCGTAGCGCCAGCGGGACGAGAACGACGGCTCCTTGCCGAAGTAGAGCCCCGGCCGATCGGGATCGACTCCGTAAACCAGGTGGTGGTTCGTCGCCATGATATCATACGGACACGCCGGCGCGACGTCGGTGGGTAGGCGGATGGCCGTGCCGAAGCGGTCGCCTTCCGACACGAAAGCGGGGACCGGCTGGCCCTCGTACGGCACCGCCCAGAGGATGATGGATCCGGCGCCGAACGCTCCACCTCCCGACGATCGGAACCGGCCGATCATCTCACCGATGGACTCGGGTGTGCTCTCCTTTCCGGCGTTTTCCAGGATGAAGCGCTGGACCCACGAGCAAGGAGTGAGGCCATCTACCACGGGACCGGGACCTGTGCCCCCGGCGTTCTCCATGCTGTAGAGACCCTCCTCGTTGATCCCGCTGATCGTCCCGACAAAGCCAGGCCACATGGCGGAGACCCAGCGCCGTCGCCCCGGCTCGGAGGGGTCCACGGCGAAGAGCAGGAAGTGACTCACCGTGACCTTCCGCAAGTCCACTTCCCCGTCCATGTTGCGGCCCGCGATGAGACCCCCGCCGACATCGCTCCCCTCCGTGGCCTGCCCCCAGAACGCGAATTGCGAGCAGCCGTTCCCGGCCGTAGCGGATGGCTGGGTCGCGCGCCGCTCTATGTAGGCGTTGATGGCCAACAGGTCGACCCGGCGGAAGTCCCGACCCAGCCACGGAACCGTCATGTCGATCCCGGAGGCCCGCATCCCTCCGACCACCGCATCCACTTCCGCCAAGTACTCGGGAGAGTCGTCGAAGTGGCTTTCCAGGAACGGAGCGAACTCCTCTTCGTACCGACGGGCCGACCGCCAACTGTCCTCCAGGACGTAGAACTCGAAGAAGTCGATGATCTGCTCGCCCACGAGGAACCCGTGGGCGAACCCGCGCTGCTCCGCGGTCCCGTGCAGCTGGAGCACCGGAAGTCCCTTCAGCCAGCGGAGGGCCGCGTGTTCCACGCGGCGCTCCTCCGCAGAAAAGCGCCGCGGCTTCCGGAGCACGATATCGGCCCGACGGTGACCTCCGCGGCTCAGATCGACGGGATCGATCCACCCGCCCAGCTCGCCGGCGTACCAGCCAAGCGGCTCCGGCGGATCGAAGTCCAGCGCGCCGTCCCCGTCCAAGTCCATGAAGGCCACGACGCTGTAGTGGCCGTTCTCGAGGTCCGAGAACCGGTACTCCCCGGGACCGGTAAGGGACCCGGTTCGGGCGGGCTCCGTCCCGCCAAGGGCGTCGGCCTTGGTCAAGGGCCAGACCGAATCCTCAGCTGTGACGTGCAGCGAGTAGGCCTGCACTACCACCGGCCCGGACTCCGGGCCGGCGTACCGTATCTCTCCTCCCAGAGTGCCCGGACGATTAGAAGGAGCGAGGAGAATGGGCCCGACGACAAGGATGGACACAAGGGCCTGCAGCGCGCGAAGCATTGGTCACCTCCCGATCGCGATCGTGGCGCCGTAGGTCTTCTTCACGGCCTGACGCTGCGGTCTCCCAGCTACAGCGCTACAGCACAAATCTGCAATCTGCCCGGTGTCTCCCACGGCTGCAACGCTGCCGCCCTGTCTGCCGAGCGGCCGTTCACCGAGCCACGCGACTCTGCGGTTCGTCGTTCGGCACTACCT
>CP070823.1:436022-439171 GCA_020344375.1 Gemmatimonadota bacterium
CTGATCACGCCGATCGCGATGGAGGAGGGACTGCGCTTCGCGATTCGCGAGGGCGGTCGCACCGTCGGCGCCGGCGTCGTCACCAAAGTTCTGGAGTAGCTCTCGGGGTCGTGGGTGGCTCCCGACAGCACTGAGAGATCATGCCGAGCAATCGTGTGAAGGTCACCCTGGCTTGCAGCGAGTGCGAGTCGCGCAACTACAACATGACGAAGAACCGGCAGAAGCACCCGGAGCGGGTGGAGTATCGCAAGTACTGCCGGCGCTGCGGCAAGCACACGATGCATAAGGAAACCAAGTAGCGCGGAGTCTATGATCGACCGACTGACGCGGCTGCGTGAATTCTTGCCAACTGTCCCGGTCGAGATGAAGCGGGTGACTTGGCCGGATTGGGATCAGCTGCGGAATGCTACAGGCGTGATCATCGTTTTCGTGTTGATCGTCGCCGGTATCATCGGTCTGATGGACTTAGTGTTCCGTCAGATGGTGAACCTGATTATCCGTCAACTGGGCGCCTAGGGCTGCATGAACGATCAGAAGACCGAGCAGGAAGCGAGGTGGTACGCAGTACAGACGTATGCAGGCCACGAGAATAAGGTCAGGACGCTGATCGTTCGTCGAATTGAGGAAGAGCCCGGGGACTCTATCGACGAGAAGGAGATCCGGGAAGTCCTCGTCCCGACCCATGAGGTCGTGGAGGTCAAGGGCGGGAAGAAGGTCGCGAAGAGCAAGCGGCTTTATCCCGGATACGTTCTCGTCAAGATGGTCCTGAACGAGAGGACCCTACACGAGATCAACAATATCCAAGGCGTGATCAAGTTTGTCGGCGGCGGCAACATGCCACAGCCGCTGCGCGAGGAAGAGGTCAACAAGATCCTCGGTGTAGAGACGGCCGCAGCGGTGGAGATCGCCGAGGAGGAGACACGGATCCCATTCTACGTAGGTCAGTCTGTCGAAGTGACCGAGGGTCCGTTCAGCGATTTCACGGGCACCATCGAGCAGATCGACCACGAGAAGGGGAAGGTCAAGGTTCAGGTCTCGCTGTTTGGCCGGTCGACAACAATCGAGCTGGATTACACGCAGCTCAAGGGCTACTAGCGACAAGACGCATGGCTAAGCCTAGGAGAAAAGTCATCGGCTTCATCAAGCTGCAGGTTCCTGCAGGTCAGGCGACCCCGGCACCTCCGGTTGGCCCTGCGTTGGGCCAGCACGGGGTGAACATCATGGATTTCTGTAAGCAGTTCAACACCAGGACGCAGGGGCAGGGTGGACTGCTGATCCCGGTCGAGATCTCTGTGTACGCCGATCGCTCATTCAGCTTCATCACAAAGACGCCGCCAGCGGCTGTCTTGTTGAAAAAGGAGGCGGGGATCGAGAAGGCGTCGGGGGAGCCGAACCGCACGAAGGTTGCGACGGTGAGCCGCGATCAGGTCAGGAAGATCGCGGAACTCAAGAAAGACGATCTCAACGCCGCATCGATCGAGGCCGCTATGCGCATGGTTGAAGGGACAGCTCGATCGATGGGGATCGTAGTGGCGGACTGATGGCCAAGCACGGAAGACGATTTCGTGCGGCTGCGGAGCTGCGCGACGTTACCAAGTACTATGATGTTCGCGACGCCTTGCGGCTCGTGAAGGAGGCGGCCTCCGCCAAGTTTGACGAGACTGTCGATGCAGCCGTGCGGCTCAACGTGGATCCGAGGCACGCCGACCAGATCGTTCGTGGCACAGTCAACCTGCCGCACGGCACCGGGAAGACGGTGCGTGTGCTCGCCATCGCCGAAGGCGAGAAGGCGCGCGAAGCGGAGGAGGCCGGAGCCGACTACGCCGGCACCGAGTATATCGAGAAGATCCAGCAGGGTTGGCTCGAGTTCGATGCCGTCGTGGCCACGCCTGACAGCATGCGAGAGGTCGGAAAGCTGGGACGGGTTTTGGGACCCAGAGGGTTGATGCCGACCCCGAAGGCCGGCACGGTCACGCCGGACATCGGCCGCGCTGTACGGGAGCTCAAGGCGGGACGCATCGAGTTCAGGGTCGATCGAACTGGAAACGTTCATGCGCCCATCGGGAGAGTCTCCTTCGACCTCGACAAGTTGGCCGAGAACTTCCAGGTGCTCATGGATGCGGTCCTGCGTGCGCGGCCAGCGGCGGCCAAGGGCGGATA
Organism: Gemmatimonadota bacterium; assembly: GCA_020344375.1. GTDB lineage: Bacteria > Gemmatimonadota > Gemmatimonadetes > Palauibacterales > KS3-K002. The sequence goes on from CP070823.1 coordinate 438,183, forward strand.
CGTGCGGAGTGTGACCATCTCCAGCACGATGGGGCCGGGCGTCAAGATCGAGCCGTCGCTCTTCCGTAGGAGTGCCTGAGTCTGCGGGCAGCGTACCGAGGACGCCAAGCAGAGACAAGCAATCGTCATGGCGCAACGCAGCAGGAACCAGAAGATCGAGGTAACCGCCGAACTCGTTAATAGGCTTGGCGACGCCCGGGTTCTCTACCTCGCGGATTTCACCGGGCTCAACGTCAAGGATATGACGGAGCTTCGCCGGCGGTTTCGTGAGGCGGGCACCCGGTTCATCGTGGTGAAGAACCGCTTGGCCCTGAGGGCCCTCGAGCAGCTCGATCTGCCCGATATCTCGGAACACCTGCGGGGACCTACTGGCTTCGTCATCGGCGGAGATGACCCCATCATCCCGGCGAAGACGCTGCGTGAGTTTGCGAAGGAGTATGAGGATCGCCCGGCAGTGAAGGTCGGCGTCGTGGACAATCGCATCGTCTCGGCTGAAGAGATTCGGCAGCTGGCGGATCTACCGCCGCGGGAGGAGTTGCTCGCCAATATCATGAGCTCGCTGACGGCTCCTGTGGCGGGCATCGCGGGTGTCCTCAATGGGCTGCTGCGCAACCTGGCGTACATGATCGAGGAGGTTGCGCGCCAGCGTGGGGCGGGCGGCGAGTGAACGGGAGGATCTTCACGAGAACGCGTGAGTACGAGGAGTACATACCGACACAGATAGGGAGACATGAGTAAGGTCGAGGAGATTCTTGACGCGATCAGCTCGCTGACCGTGCTTGAGGCAGCTGAGCTGAAGAAGGCGATGGAGGAGAAGTTCGGTGTCAGCGCCGCCGCGCCAGTGGCGGTGGCGGCTGCCCCCCCGGGCGCGGCTGCGGGCGAAGCGGCGGAGGAGAGATTCGAGTTCGACGTCGTCCTGAGCAGCGTCGGCGACAAGAAGATCCAGGTGATCAAGGCGCTACGCGAAGTCACGAGCCTTGGCCTGAAGG
>CP070823.1:439271-442360 GCA_020344375.1 Gemmatimonadota bacterium
GTCCATACCGCGGGCCGCTGCAGGCATCAACGCTGGCGGCTCACTGCGGCAGCGCGATCGGTCGGCCTACCGCGCCCTGGAGCCGCGCGAGACTCTTCATGAACTCGTAGCGCGCCTCGATCAGCCCCTGCTCCGCCTGTGTCAACTGGGTCGTCGCGTTCTGCAGCTCGATGTAGGTGGCCGCGCCGATCCGATAGCGCTCCGTCTGCAGACGCACCGATTCCCGCGCCAGCTCCACGTTGCGTGCCTGGAGCCGGAGAGCCTGGTAACCGGAGTCCAATGCATCGTAGGCGTTGCGCACCTCTTTCTCGACTTCCAGCAACCCGGCCACCTTGTCGTGACGCGCTTGCTGTAATCGGGCCGATGCCTGACCCGTCCGCCACTTCTTCTCGAATCCGTTGAACAGCGGCCAACTGAAGCTCAGGCTGAAGTTCTGGCCCGTGTTACGCGGATCGAACGTGAACATTTCATCTTCCGACCCCAGCCGCTCCGACCGGCTCAGACTGAACGAAAGGGAGACTCTGGGAAGCCAGCTGCCGCGCGCCGACCAGAGGCTGCGGCTCTGGGCGTCGATATCGGCGTCGAGACGCGCCAGCTCCGGGTTCGCTCGCCGCGCCAAGACGATCAGGTCATCACGAATGAGCTGTGAGGGGTCGAACACCAGCGCCGTATCGCGCAGCTCGTACGCGACATCCTCCTCCAACCCGGCGAGCTTCGAGAGCTCGCGCCGCGCCGCCTCCGCGGCCAACTCCGCCCGCAGGGCCCCCAGCTCCTGCTGACCCACCTGGATCTCCGCCTGCAGGACATCGGTCTGCGCCACCGCCGCGATGCGGAAGCGCGCCTGCGTGATCTCCAGATCGCGCTGCCGCGCCGCCAACAGATCACGGGCCAGCCGCGCCAGCTCCTGTTGCTTCAGCGCCTCGAAGTACTGCGTCTCCAGCTGCGACTCCAGTTGCACCAGCCGCGAAACCGCCCCCAGGTCCGCCGCCCGCGCCCGCGCGTTCGCGGCCCCGATGTCGAAGAACTGGCGGCCGCCCTCGAATACCGTCCAGTTGAAGGCGAGCGACTGGTAGACCGACTTCGACACATCAGTGACCGGCGGGTCCACCTCCTTCGACTGCCCGATCGGATCGACGTAGGTACGCGTCGTGAACTCGTTACGACCGAAGCTGGCCTGCAGCGTCGCCGTCGGCAGTAAGCTGCCCCAAGCGCTCCAGACCTCTTCACCTGCCGCGTCGGCGGCAGCGAGCGCGGCACGATACTCGGGACTGTTCCGACGCAACAGCGACCGGGCGCCCGCCAGCGTGAGCACCGTGTCCGGAGCCTGCGCGACGAGCGGCATCGCGACGAATAGGCCGGCCGCAAGGCACAGCAGCGGCGCGGCCCGATAAGCTACTTTACGCATCGTCAAGCAGAAGTCGTTCGGTAGTGTTGCCTCAGCCCTGCCCCTCCTCGCCCTCAACGATCCTGACCCGCGCGTCGTGGATGAGAGTATAGTGGCCCTCGGTGAGCACCAGTTGGCCCGGCTCCAGCATGGTCGTACCCTCGCCCGGCACGATCTCCGCGAACTGCTGATTCTCGAGACCCGTGGTCACGTAGGTCCACTTGGCCAGACCCTGCGTCGAGTTCGGCGCGTCTGGCTCGAACACGAAGAGCAGCGTCCGGTTGTCACGCTCGAGGACCGCCTCGCGCGGCACCATTATCCGGTTTGCGAACAGCCGCGCCGCAATCCGAACCCTCGCGTACATCCCTGGCTTCACCGCACCGTCGGGATTCGGTAGCACTACGGTCACCCGCGCCGTCCGCGTCCGCGGGTCGATCACCGGATTGATGGAGATGACTCGCCCGGTGAGCACGGTGTCCGGGAAGGCCGAGAGCGTCACACGCACCGCGCGCCCCTCCTCCAGGTAGCGAACCTCCGTCTCCAGCGCCTGCACCTCGATCTTGATCCGCGCAATGTCGACGACCTCCGCGATCGAGTCGCGCAGCTGCATGCGCTGACCCGGCACGATCGCCAGGTTGGCCACGGCACCCGAGAAGGGCGCCCGCACCGTGGCGCGCCGCACGTTCAGCTCCGCCTCGCGCACCCCCACCTCCGCCTCGGACAGCCCGCTCCTCGCGCGCGCCATACGCCGGCGCTCCGCCCGCAGCTCCACGTCCTCGATATCCTCGTCGAACAGCGTCAGTTCCGCGAACGTAGCCTCCGCCCGCTCCAAGGCGGCGCGCGCCCTCTCCAGCTCGAAGGCGTAGCGCTCCGGGTCGATGCGCGCGAGGACCTGGCCCTGGCGCACGAAGTCGCCCTCCTTGACGTAGATCTCCGTCACCGGGCCTTCCACCTCCGCGGCGAGAAGCGTGCGAGCGAACGCCTGTGCCTGCCCGGCGGCCGACACGCTCATCACCAGCGTGTCCCGCACCACCGGCGCGGCGCTCACCGGGATGGCGATCTCGGTGCCGAAGGCCTGCGCCGACTCGACCTCGGCATGTTCCTCGTCCGTTCTGGCAGCGGCGCCCGGCTCGTCCTCCGCCTGCAGTGCGCGGAGTCGCAAGTAGATCCCGCCCAGGGCAGCACAGAGAACAATGGCGGCTGACGCGATGGCGAGTGTGCGACGGCTGAATCCCATAGCAAGAGCTCTTGTCAACGCAGTCACTTCCCGACGGCTTCACACCTAAAGTGACCTCACGCCTTTAGATGCGCCAGTAAGCCCGGAGGTCGCATCCGCAGATCCCCTAAGACTGCACCGTCAACGGGGCGTCGCCTCAGCCACGAAGCCGAGCTCGGCGCACGCGCGCTTAACCCTACGTGACTGCAGCCTCTGGTGTTTTCAGATGTGACAGTGCACGCCTGCGGCCTTCGGCGGGCGTCGCGCGATACTCGCTGCCCTTTCTTGACCTGGGCTGCCGAGATGCGCACAGAGCGTCTTGGCCTCGGCGGCGGCCCGCCGGGCCCGGGATCACTCCCCCACGATCTGAACGATCAGGCGCCGCGACCGCGGCCGGTTGTCGAAGTCGCAGTAGGTGATCTGCTGCCAGGTCCCCAGCGTGAGTTCCCCGTCCACGAACGGCACCGTCAGCGAGGGCCCCAACAGCGC
>CP070823.1:442460-445537 GCA_020344375.1 Gemmatimonadota bacterium
TAGTTGAGCGTGAGCGGGTCACAGTTGCGATAGCGGCCGACGGTATTGGGCGGCCACTGCAGCGGACGCGTGATGGCCCATTGATAGGCGTCGATGGCGCCCGTGTAAACATAGAGATGGTCCGGATAGCCGGCGGAGTCGGAGGCTTCAAATCGAATCCCGCTTGACATCCGGAGCAGGTCAGCGATGCGGATGGCGGCCCGAGGGTCCCCCGGCCGCTGCCACTCCTCCACTGGGGCCGGGGCCCAGAGGTCATACACACCCTCGTGAATGAGCTGGCCGATCAGTGTCGCCGTAAGGCTCTTGCCCATGGACCATCCCGGAAGAGGCGTCGTGTAGTCGAGTCCCTGTTCGTATCGCTCCGCAATTATGTGTCCCCTGTAAGCGACCACGAACGCCGCGGTGAGCGCTTCCGGCGGGTCGAACGCGGCGGCGGTCGCGGCCGCCAGCTTGGCGGCATCGATCTCTGGTGGAAGCGGCATGTCAGGCGGGCGGTCGCCCATTGGCCACGCCTGCGTCGCCGGATCCGGGAGCGCCGCCGTCACCCGCATTGGCGTGAAGTAGACTGAATCGGCGCCGCGCGGGAGAGTGACGCACCCCTGATCGCCATATAGCTTCGCGGCGCGCGTCACACCGTTCCGCAGGGTTAGGTGCACCGCCTGCCGCTCCAGTTCCACAACGGTATCGATTACCGCGTGCCGCGTCTCGCGAGGTGACACGGCGAACCCGTCCTCGTCCGCCGCCGTCGCCAAGTCGCGCCCCGTAATGAAGAGTGCCGAACACAGCACCTTGGCGAACCCGGCTGCCGCGTGCTCAAGCGGATCGCCTGGAGGTGCCTGCCAAGTGGTAGGTAGCTCCCTCGGAAGAGGCCTCTCCTGTGCCCTGCAAAGGCCGCTTGCCGACAGCAGCACAACGCTCAGCAGCAACAAGCTACGCCTCATGGTGTCTCCGATTCGTCTAGGCGGACCATCGATCAGTGCGTTTGCCACCGCCTAATGACTTTCTGCAAACGCTAGCTGGGCAGCAGCTCTCCAATCCTACGGATTCGGAGGCCTGACACTGGAGACCTCGCCAATGCGACTCCAGCGACCGTCATGCTTTTCATAGAGTTCGATCCATGCCCAGATCGCGTCAATTGGGACCTGTTCACCATCGCTACTAGTCTGCCTTCCCGCAATCTTGACCTGCGCAATCAACCATCCCAAAGTACGATCGTCCGATACTCTCACAATGGGGCCAATCAAGTCTCGATACTGCTCAAACTCAACACTTTCAAAATATCGTTCGAACTGATGAAAGCGTTCTTCTCTAGTCGGGAATTCAACCTCGCCTCGGCTCACCACCACAAGTTGTTCTGACTCTGCCGCAAGCACCCCATCGACGTCATATCTAATGTGTGATTCGAGTAATGCTTCGTGCAGCTTCAGAATCTCCTCCACATCACTGTTTGACTGCTCGCCGACTCTGAGACCATAGGCCACTAGAGCAAGAGTCACGACTATCACTATGAATCCTGACGATCGAAAAGCTTTCATTCTCATCAGTCTACCATCCCCACGTGCTGCCTAACGGATCAGCGTTTCAGCTGCACCGTGAGGAACGAGCGACGCAGCTGAACAAAGGAGGTAAGCTCGTAGTTAGCCATATGCACTGATCACTCATTCACCACCGGACAAAGGCAGGTGCCCGGTAGGGCGCGGCGCCAGCTCCAAACGCTTGTTAGACGGCGCCCGGTGCCACCGATCTCCCCCTCAATATGCCTGCCAGCAGAGGCCAGAAAAGCACGGTCAGTAGCACCAATACCCATAGCCTGCCAGCAAAGATGTTGTAGTCAGCGAGTAACCTGGACCACGGATGGCCCATTACATAGTGACCAAAGCCAAACTCAAACAGTACCGTGAGAACGAGCCAAAGCAGACCGACTATCAGAAGATTCGCAGGGCGGAGTGTCGGAGCAATCCACCCAATCACTAGCCAAATGAGGAGTGCAAATACAACCGCAACAGCAATCGTCCCGACCACGTGAGCGTTCGGTTCACCGAGACGTGGCTCGAGCAGACTTGTCCTGAGAGCAGCCGCAATCACTGCCACAACAAGGAGAAGTAGCCAGACAAGCAGTGCGCGTCCTAGCGTGGCGAGCCCCGTTCTAGTGGAAAGTGACGTTTCAGTTATCCCCTGGCGCTTCATCAGCCACTCGGCTCTGATGGCGGCGGGAACAAACCCAACTGGGTAAGCATCGCCACGTTGTCCCATTCTACCCATAGCTCGGCGATCCGGCCGCCGTCGATACGGAAGAAGGCGAGAAACGTGCTTTCGACCGATCTCCCGGTGGCCGGGTACTCACCCATCGGGCCAGTGTGCGTGCCGGAGTATATGGCCAACGCCGCGACCTCATCACCCTCAGCTATGAGCTTCTCGATCGTGACTCGCTGGTCCGGGAAGCTGACCAAGAAAGACTCCTGGAGCTGGATGAACTCCTCTCGTGAGTTCACCTGCGGTCCAGCAGTGGCCTGACTATGGCGAGAAAAATCCTCGGTCACAAGTTCATCCAGCGCGTCCCAATTCGCCGTATTGAGAGCTTCGGTGAATCGCCGCACCAGGTCCTTGTTTGCCTCGAGCTGACCAGTCGGCGAAGGCGCACACCCCACCGCCGTAGCAGCAAGGAGGCATGAGAGAACAAGTGTGCTCGGTCGCATGATTCCCTCCAGCAGACGATATGTGGACTAGCCGATTCTCCTCACTACGGTCGCTTCTGCCGTCTGACGACCCTGCGCACAAGTTGCGATGTCATAGCGCACTACTCCCGAATAGGCCAGTGTCACACCCTTTTCCCTCGGATCAACAAGCGGGCCGTCGATGTCCGCGACTTTGCTCATGGATCGGGCGACGACAGCAGGCAATTCCCGTCGTCCTTCGGGGCTAACGCGCCACGACCTATCTCCCTCGGTGACGGTGTATGTTGTTGCTCCAGGACGCCCCGTCCGCATGCTGTTGGGTCGAGTCCAGGATCTTTCCATGAGATATGCATCGCGTCCAAACATGTGGACCCAGTAGCTGATCCGCTTGCTAACGACCGC
>CP070823.1:445637-448707 GCA_020344375.1 Gemmatimonadota bacterium
ACGTCCAAGACGAGCTCGCCTTCCGTCCTCCAGTAGCGGTTACGGTGCAAGGCGATGAACTCGGCGCCGTCCAGCAGCCAGCGGAAGACACGGTTCATGACATCGAACGTCCATCCCACCCCCAGGTCGCCGACGACTACGGCCTCAGGCTCGTGATCGACGATCTCGAGACCGCTGAACTCCTCGAAGGCGACCGGCGGCAGGCAGAGCGCGACGCGTCGAATCCCCTGTTCCTTCAGCCAGGCCGCCGCGGCGACAGGCGGCGTGAAGATGTCATCGGCGGAAGCGGGAATCCCGAACCCGTCGAGCCACTGCGCTATGATACGGCGCGGCACGCGGGTGGTGTTGGTGACGAAGCGGAGCGGCACCCCGCCGTGACGCAGAGCTTGCACCGCGTCTGCCGCACCCAGGATGGCGCCTTCGTACTCGTAAACCGTGCCGTCGAGATCGAGCAGCAGTCCGGAAGGTCGCTTACGCATCATAGGTCTCGCACTCGCGTTGGGCGTACGGGGCTTCGGGAGATCTTGCTGACAGTCTCGACATCGGGTGGCGCCGAACGAAGGTCCGAGCGCTGCCAACAGACACATCTCTGCACACGGCCACACTCGGCGACACATCACCGGTACAAGAGCACTATACGACACGCGCATACCGCTTCACCAGCAACCCCTGGACCACGCGGTCTCCGGCGCAGGGTGCGAACGTGCGCCACCGACAGCCACACCGCGATGTACGTCGCCGTGTATCATCCCAAAGCCTGTGTCTCGAGGTTACGTGCGGAACAGCGATGGAGGTGAAGGCGGGAGGGGGGAGGCGGCGGAGGAGACCGGCCGACGGTCCAGCCGCGGGGCCTGCCTACAGGGCGCGCCTTGTCCTCACTCCTCCTGATCGCCCAGCCCCACGCGCATGACCAGATCGAACAGCTCGATCGGGTCCGCGGGCTGCGTGAGGAATGGGCGTCCAACGCCGGTGAGGAACTTGCGAGTCGCGGTGTCGCCGAGGTCACTGGCGAGAAAGACGGTCCGGGCGGCCTGCTCCAGGTTGATGGCGACGATCTCGCTGAACAGATCCTGGGCGGTGATGTGCGGTGTCGGCAGGTCGATCACCACGGCGTCGAAGAACTCCTGCCGCAGACGCCGGACCGCCCCCCGCGGGTCGCGCGCCACCTCGACGCTGAGCCCGGTCGGGGAGCCGACATCTTGAAGGAGACCGGCCGTGTAGGCGCTCGCCTCGATGACGAGCACGCGGAGCGGGATGCCGTACGCCTCCAGCCCGAGGTCGGGGCCGGTGGGCAGGCCCGGCTCCCTCAGCACAACGACCTCCCTATTGCCCTGGCCGGGGACAGGCGCAGAAGCGAAATCACCCGCCCGGCCCCGTAAGGCCTTGCGGGTGATGCACTTAGCTCCAGTCTCGATAGCATTAGACCTCTCCACAGGCGCGGTCCGGAGCCGCCACCGGCGACCGGTCCTGAGAGAGGTCTCACCAATAATAACCGCGCAGGGCCTGCCGGGACAAGATCCGGCCCCCAGGCCGGTTTCCGGCCCGACTTGCGCGCTAGGCCACGTTTCTTCAGTATCCGGCGTTCCCTGTGCGAATCCCGGGTGACGACACCCGACGGGCACCCAGTGACCACCCGCTTGCGCTGATCCAAGCGCGGCGTCCGCACGCCCTGACGCCTCTGCGACGGGAGACCGACCGATGCCGAAAGTGAACATCTTCCGGGATTACTCCCGCACCTTCTGGACCGCCAACCTGATGGAGCTGTTCGAGCGTGCCGCCTACTACGGCATGAACTCGATCCTGGCGGGCTACCTCACCCTGACGGTGGCGGAGGGCGGTCTGGGGTTCAGCACGCAGTCAGTCGGCTTCCTGCAAGGGATCGTCTACGCCTTCACCTACATCTTCCCCATCCTGGGCGGCGCGCTTGCCGACCGCTACGGCTACCGGCGCATGCTGCTGTTCGCCTTCAGCATGCTGACGGTCGGCTACTTCGCGAGCGGCCACATGTCCAGCTACGCGCTGGTGTTCCTGGCGCTGCTGGTGATGGCCACGGGATCCGGACTGTTCAAGCCGATCATCACCGGCACCGTCGCCCGGACCACCGACGAGCGGACCTCCGGGCTCGGCTTCGGGATCTACTACTGGTCGATCAACCTGGGCGCGTTCATCTCGCCGCTGATCGTGAGCGTGCTGAAAGGGTTCGCCTGGCGCTGGGTGTTCATCGCGTCGGCCGCCTACTGCGCGGCGATGCTGCTGCCGACGATCTTCATCTACCGCGAGCCGCCGCGCCCTGAGAGCACGAAGAAGCTGAAGGAGGTGCTGGCCGGCGCTGCAGAGGTGCTGGGCGACGCCCGCTTCATGCTCATGATCGTGGTCTATTCGGTGTTCTGGATCCTCTATTTCCAGACCTTCGGATCCATGCTCTGGTACCTGCGCGACGTGATCGACAAGGAGCCGGTGAGCACGGCTGTCACCTCGCTGCTGCGCGGTATCGGGCTGCCGATCACGTTCCGGTTCGATATCGAGCACGTGACCGCGATCAACGCGGGCACGATCGTGCTGCTGCAGGTGGTGGTCAGCCGGATCGTCGCCGCGCGGAAGGCGCTGCCGACGATGGTGGCGGGGATGCTTCTGGGCGCGCTGGGGTTCGTGCTGCTGGCGATCTGCGGCGTCAACCCCTGGATCTTCATCGTCGGGATCTCGATCTTCTCGATCGGCGAGATGACGGCGCATCCCAAGTACTACAGCTTCATCGGGCTCGTCGCGCCGCAGGACCGCAAGGCGCTCTACATGGGCTACGCGTTCCTCTACGGCGTGTTCGGCTCGCTGCTCGGCTCCAACCTGGGCGCATTCATGTACGCGCGCATGCTGGAGCCCTTCCTGACCACGGCCAGCGTTACCGGCAAAGCCACGGTCTTCTGGCTGATCTTCACCGTGCTCGATGTCTGCGCCGCGGCCGCACTGGTCCTGTTCTTCCGCAAGTTCGGGGAGGACACGCCGGAGACCCGGCACAGCGCCACTCGAGCCATGCAGCTGGTCTACTCGCTGATCGGCCTGCTGGGCGTGGCCT
>CP070823.1:448807-451844 GCA_020344375.1 Gemmatimonadota bacterium
GGTGCCGCACCTCCAAACGCGACCAGTACGAGGTCCGCGGGGTCGTGGCCGCGCTCGACGCTGATCAGCCGAAGCGCGCCCTCCATTGTGGTGTTGGCCACCTCCAGCACGCCCTGCGCCGCCCGTTCAGGCGACTCGCCCAGTGCGGCTGCCAGAGTGGAGAGCGGACTCTCGATCGCGGCTCGGTCCAGCTTCTGGCGGCCGCCCAGGAACAGATCGGCAGGGATCCTCCCCAGCCAGACGTGGGCATCGGTCACCGTCACCTCGCGACCGCCGAGCGCGTAGCAGATGGGGCCGGGCACGGCGCCAGCGCTCTCAGGCCCCACTTTGAGCGCGCCGCCGGGATCGCGCCGAGCGATAGAGCCGCCGCCGGCGCCCACGGTGTGGATATCGAGCACCGGTATGGCGACGGCCGAGCCGGCGATCTCGTACTCCTTGGTGTGGATGGGGCGGCCCGGGCACAGGGAGACATCGGTGGAGGTCCCGCCCATGTCGAACGACAGCACGCGCTCGAACCCGGCGCGCCGCGTTGCCTCCAGCGCGGCCACCACTCCACCTGCAGGGCCCGAAAGGATCGTGTGTACAGGTTCCCGGGCCGCCCGCTCCACCGAGAAAGTGCCACCTCCCGACGCCATGATCCGCACCCGCGCCGCTTCACTCTCCCGGCCCAGCGCGTCCAAGTACTTGTGGACCAGCGGTGCCACGTAGGCGTTTACCAGCGCCGTGGAGAAGCGCTCGTACTCCCGGTACTCGGGCAGCAGCCGGCCCGAGCGCGTGATCGGTACCCCGAGCCCGGCCAAAGCTTCAGCCACCGCGTCCTCGTGAGCCGGGTTCGCGTAGCTGTGCAGAAAGCCGATCGCCACCGAATCCGCACCATCCAGCCGCTCAGCCAGCGCCGCCAGCTCCTCAGCGACCAGTGGACTCTCCTCCGAGCCGTCGTTGAGGATGCGGCCGCTGATCCCGATGCGATCCTCGGCGGCCACCAGCGGAGGCGGCCGCTCGGCGACCAGGGCGTACAACTGGGGCCGATTCTGCCGGCCGATCTCGATGAGATCCTCGAAGCCACGGTTGGTGATCCACGCAGTCCGAGCACCTCGACGCTCCAGCAGCGCGTTGGTGGCTACCGTGGACCCATGGGCCAGCACAAACTCCTCCCCCGGCCGCAGGAGTTCCCGTAGCCCCTCGAGGACGGCGCGGGCCGGGTCGGTGGGCGTCGAGGCACGTTTGTGCACCTGGATCGTGCCGTCGCGAAGCACGACGAAGTCGGTAAAGGTGCCGCCGGTGTCGACGGCCACCACGGTCGGCCATCTGCTACTCATCGGCGTCACAAGCTACGGACCTGTGCTGGCTCGGGAAAGCCGATGTCGCGGACCTGGTTGGCGCGAGCGGTCGCGCTCGTGTGCCGGCTCACGGACATTCGTTGACAGTCTCCGAGGTGGGGGGTATAGTGGGCGGGGCACGGACGATAGCAATAAGCGTTATCGGTCAGCGGAGACTGATGACGACTCCACCGGCTGCGGAGACGGCGGAACAGAAGCAGCCGGAGGACGATTCCATCTGTTTCTGCTGTTTGTTCTGACGATGGTGGAGGTAGGCGTGGCCTACCTGAGCGGCTGAGGTAGATTCTGTTGGCCAGGGCGCCCCTGCCGCTCGCCGTCATCCTCGTGCTCGGTATTCTGCTGGAGTATGCGAAGTAGAGCCGTATTCGCGGACCTCTGGGAGCTGACGAAGCCGGGTATCACCGGGCTGGTGCTGATTACCACAGTTGTGGGGTTCTACCTCGGATGCGCCGGCTCAGTGGACCTGCGGTTGTTGTTCCATGCGCTTCTGGGCACAGGGCTCCTGGCGGCGGGCACCAACGCGCTGAACCAGTATGCGGAGCGAGATGCCGACGCACAGATGAAGCGCACCAAGCGGCGCCCGCTGCCCGCTGGGCGACTCAGACCTTCGACCGCACTGATCTTCTCGACGGGCATCTCTGTGGTGGGTACGGTTCACCTGGCGCTCGTCGTCAACCCGCTGACGGCGGCGCTCGGTGCGGCGGCGCTCGTCATGTACATCTTCGCCTATACGCCGCTGAAGCAGCGGACGGCCTGGTGCACGGTAGTGGGCGCGGTACCGGGCGCGATCCCGCCGATGATGGGCTGGACGGCCGTGACCGGGGAGCTCGGTCCCCACGCCTGGGTGCTCTTTGGTATCATCTTTCTCTGGCAGATGCCTCACTTCTATGCCATCGCCTGGCTGTATCGGTTGGACTACGCGCGGGCCGGCTTTCTTATGCTGCCTGTCATAGACGAGGAGGGGAGGCGGACCGCCAGGCAGATCGTGCTCTACACACTGGCGCTCGTGGCGGTAAGCGTGTCGACGACCGTTCTCGATCTCACTGGTGCGCTCTATCTCGTTGGGGCTTTGACACTAGGGGTCGGCTTCTTCGCTTTGGGGCTCCAGCTCGCGCTGTCGCGGACCGGCGCGCACGCGCGACGGCTGTTCCTGGGCTCTATCGTCTACCTGCCGGCCTTGCTTGTCCTGATGGTCATGGACAAGGTGTAGGGCCGGGACCTGACAAGTTGATCTCGGTCTCCGAACTTCCTGCGGTCAACGCGACGCTCAACGGGCTGAGCGGGCTACTGCTGGTCACGGGTTACGTGGCGATCCGCGGACGCCGGATCCGCTTGCATCGGACTCTCATGCTGTGCGCCGTTGGCACCTCAGTCCTGTTTCTGATCAGCTATCTTGTCTACCACTACCAGGCGGGCACGACGCGGTTCACCGGTCAGGGCTGGGTGCGGTCGGTCTACTTCGCCATCCTCATCTCCCACACGGTGCTGGCGGCAGTCATCCTGCCGCTGGTGCTGGTGACGCTTTATCGGGCGCTGCGTGGCGACTTCACGCGCCACCGAACGATCGCCCGCTGGACGTTCCCGCTCTGGCTCTACGTCTCGGTCACCGGGATCCTCGTCTACCTGATGCTCTATCAGCTGCCATCGGCCTAGGCTGCCGGAGTCTCAGGCTGCGAGTTCGGTTGCCGGACCTCACC
>CP070823.1:451944-454952 GCA_020344375.1 Gemmatimonadota bacterium
GTGCTGTTGCCTTCACAGAGTGTCCGTGGGGATCGCTATTGCGCCACGCAGAACGCTACTCACCGTTCGGTGTGGGCTTCAACAAGTATCACTTGTTTGCCGCTGGGGGCGGTCCCGCCATCTACCTGCGCCAGGATCTACTGGCCCGGCAACAAGAGCACGTGAACAACCTTGCTGGTCAAGGGGCGCATGCGTTTGAGCGACGCGTGTGGAGCTTTGTAACGCCGTTCGTACCGGAGTACGCACCACGAGTCCACAGAGACCGGCATTGGCGAGGCAGGGCTGCATGCGACTACACCCACGAACGGGAGTGGCGCGTGGCGCACGATTTCACTTTTGAGTACGACCAGGTGGAGTTCGTCATCGTTGACAGTTACGAGGATGTCGCCCGCTTCCCGCGGAATCTCAAGGACGAGATCGGTCGAGAGCGCTTCCTGATAATGGAGGTCTATCGCGAGATCGAGACCCTGTGGCCCCTGCACATTCTCGAATAGCACGGGCTGTTGGCCCACACATCTATCGGGGCTCTTCTTTCCGGTCCGCCCAGGTCCAGGCTCTGTCTCGGGCTCCGGCGGCGAACACCTGCGCTCCCTCCCAATCAGCCGACACCCACAGTTCCCAGGCGCCCTCCAGCTCCAGCACGATGAAGGGAGGCTCGTAGCGTAGCCCTAGGCGGCGGCATAAGTTGTTTTGAGTCGGGCACGACGCTGAACCTCTATCAGTCCGGGACGACGTTTAGCGGCACTTTCTCCGGCGGCGTGTTCATCTGTGACCTCAATGAGGTCTTTGTTGCCGACGGCAGAGTCATAAACGGGTCCGTTACGTCTGACAGCTTGGTGTCGTTCGACATGCGCACATCCGACTGGCACAATAGTGGGATCGTATCCGGTGATTCCATGAGCGGCACAGCCACGGTACCGCCGGATGCAGGCCCGCCGGTAGGCCGAGTAACACTTTCCGGAGAGTTCGCCGCCGTCCGCAAGTAGCTGACTTTACCTGCCTGGCGGGTTGCGCAGATGATCGATTCCACGGAGGTGTCGTGAAGAAAGGGCGGTTCCCGAAGGGAGCCGCCCTATGTCTCTATGGAGTTTATCCCGGACCTATCGTCTCACTCCCAGCTGCCAGAAGAGGAAGCTGAAGCTATCGGTCTGGTCCTCGATCTGCTGGCTGACCGGCGTGCCGCCCGAGTGGCCCGACTTCGTGTCGTACTTGAGTAGCACGGGCCGATCGGAACCGGTAGCCGCCTGGACGAGTGCCGTCATCTTGCGCGCGTGCAGCGGCGCGACGCGCGTGTCGCTATCACCGGTGATGAAGAGGACCGCCGGAAAGTCGGTCCCCGGCACCACGTTGTGATATGGCGAGTACTCGTAGATGTAGTCGAACTGCTCCGGGTCATCCGCCGAGCCGTACTCCGAGACCCAGACGCGGGCGACCAGGAACTTGTGATAGCGCAGCATGTCGAGCAGCGGGTAGGTGCAGACGACCGCCTGGAACAGATCGGGTCGTTGGGTCATGGCGGCGCCGACGAGCAGCCCGCCGTTGCTGCCTCCCCTGATGGCTAGCTTGCCCGGATTGGTGTAGCCATTGTCGATGAGCCATTCCGCCGCAGCAATGAAGTCATCGAACACGTTCTGCTTGTTCTCGAACATGCCCGCCCGGTGCCACTCCTCACCGAACTCGCCGCCGCCGCGCAGGTTGGGCGTTGCCTGGACCATCCCCTGTTCCACCGCAAAGACGGCCCGACTGTCGAATCTCGGCGTGAGGCTGAGGTCGAATCCGCCGTACCCGGTGAGGATCGTCGGGTTCCGGCCGTCCAGCTCGATGTCCTTCCCGTGGACCAGGAACATGGGCACTCGCGTACCGTCCTTCGACGTGTACCAGACCTGCTTGACGACGATGTTCTCGCCTTCGATCGGCACATCGAGCTCCGCCCACACGTCCTTGGCGCCCGTCGACACCTGGTACCGGTAGATCGTCGTCGGGATGTGAAACGACGAATACGAGAAGAACGCCTCGTCGCTGTCCCAACGACCGCTGACCCCGCCCACGCTGCCAAGCTCTGGGAAGGAGAGCTCGCCTTCCCGGTTGCCCTGATTGTCGAAGATCCCCACGTGCGATACGACATTCTCCAGGTAGCTCACAAATATCTTCCCGCCGGCGGCGCTGATCCCCTCGATCACCGCTTCGCTCTCCGGGATGATCTCTTCCCAGTGCTCCCGGCTCGGGTCGTCCATTGCCGCACGGAAGACGCGGCCATTCGGTGCGTCCCAGTTGGTCTGGATCAGCAGGTGGTCCCCGGCGGACGCCGGGAAGAAGCGGGCGTCGATGTCGTTCACGATCGTCTCGACCGGTCCGTCGTTCTCGACGTCCTTATGGTAGAGCTCGGTCTTCATGCCTGCGGAGCCGTGAAACACCATGATGGCGAGATAGCGCCCGTCATCCGACAGATCTGAGCGGATGATCTTGTCAAGACCATAGCCCTCGCCGAAGATCAGCGCATCGGCCTCGCGATCAGTGTCCATCTCGTGGTAGTAGATACGCGACCCGGCCATCGTGAACTTCGAGTAGAAGAAGCCGCTGTTGTCCGGCTTGAGCGAGATGCCCAAGTACCGGCCTTTGGGCAGCCGGTCCGGCAGGTCCTCCCGCTTGTCCACGTCGAGGAACCGCACCTCGACCTCATCCTCGCCGCCCTGACGGATCCCGTAGACCAGGATCTTCCCGTCGTCCGAGACGCCCAACATGGTGGCGCTCGTCCGATGGTCCTCGCTCCAGGGATGCGGATCGATGAGAACCTGATCCGCGCCGTCCAGGCCCTCGCGCATATAGATGATGAAGAGGTCCTGATCCTTGAGCCGCTTCCTGAAGAAGTAGCGGCCGCCGCGGGCGGTCGGCGTGCCCACGGCGTCGACCTGCATGAGCTCGGTGAACCGCGCCCGGATGGCGTCGCGGCCCGGGACCTCCTCAAGCAGCGACTCGCTGTAGGCGTTCTGGGCGTCGATCCACTCGCG
>CP070823.1:455052-458051 GCA_020344375.1 Gemmatimonadota bacterium
CACGCTCACCGACTCGTCCTCCGCGCCGTGGATGATGAGGTAGGGCACTTTGAGCCGCGACGCCGCTTTCAAGATGTCGAGGCGCTCGCGGTTCCTTTCGACATCCTCCAGCAGCTCCAGCCCCAGCGGCATCATCTGGCCGGTACGGACGTTCAGCACCTCGATGCGCCCGTTGAGCCGCCACTCCCGCTTCTGCTCATCCGTCCAGCGGTTCACGTAGGCGATCGCCGACCAGGTGACGAGACAGACCACGCGGGGGTCCTCGGCAGCTCTGATGATGACCGTACCGCCGCCGCGGCTGTGCCCGAATAGGCCGAAGGTGAAGCGTGGATCAAGCCAGGGCAGCTCCCCGGTTGCGGCCGCATCGAGCACGACCCCCAGGTCGTCCAGCTCTTTGCTGAAGGTGTTCCGCTCGAACTTGTCAAGCTCGGTGAAGTTCTCCAGGTCGGGACCGATCCCGGAGCCGGAGAAGTTGAACGAGACGACCGGATAGAGCGTCCGCCGGGCGAGCTGCTCCGAGAGATACGGGAAGAAGCCCCAATCCTTGAATCCCTTGAAGCCGTGGCAGATGACGATGGCTGTGCCGGGTCGAGATTCCTCGCCGACCCAGACGTCGCCGCGGATAGGATCGCCATCCTTATTGCTCAACTCGAACAGCTTGCGCGTGATGTTCATCGT
Organism: Gemmatimonadota bacterium; assembly: GCA_020344375.1. Lineage (GTDB taxonomy): Bacteria > Gemmatimonadota > Gemmatimonadetes > Palauibacterales > KS3-K002. The sequence continues at coordinate 455,731 of CP070823.1, forward strand.
TCAGGTTCGGGATGCCATTCAGAGTCGGGGACGCCCTGCCGCGCGTTGGCGGCGCGGGCCAGCGTGAAGAGGAAATCGGACAGCCGATTAATGTACTTCAGCATCACAGGCTCCAACTCGCCGCATCTGGACAACACCACCACCCGGCGCTCAGCGCGACGGCAGACGTTACGCGCCAGATGAAGCGCCGCCGCCGATTCAGTGCCGCCGGGGAGGATAAAAGCTCTCAGCGGCGTGAGCTCCTCGTCGAGCTTGTCGATCGACCCCTCGAGCGCGGTTACCCGCGATTCCAGCAGGTCGGGTATGTGCTTGGGTCTCGCGGCACCGGTCTCGGGCGTGGCGAGGTTGGCGCCCAGGGTGAAGAGGTCGGATTGGATCTCCAGAAGTGCGCCGCGCCAATCTTCCAGCTCCGGAGGCAGCGAGGCCAAGACAAGGCCGAGCACGCTGTTCAGCTCATCCACGCTGCCGTAGGCTTGCACGCGCAGATGATCTTTGCTCACCCGCTGACCGCCGAACAGCGAGGTATCGCCCGAGTCGCCCTTACGCGTGTAGATCTTCAAGCTGGATGATCCCCCGTTTGTTGTGCAGGCTAGCCGCGCAGCGTCCCCCTCTTGCGGACCCGCACCTTGACCTCGCGCCGTCCGAAGCGGACCGCTTCCTCGCAGGTGGGCATCCAGATGTCGATAATATAGCCCTTGATCGCGCTCCCGACGTCCATGACCTGATACTTCTGCAGGACCTCACCGTCCAACTTGATGTCGATCTCGCTGCCGAGCGGCAGCACGCGCGGGTCGCCGGCAACGATGCCCTCCCGCACCCAGACGCCCGACGCCGTGAATCCGTAATCGCAGTAGGCGGTCGCCTCGAAGGGATGCCAGACCATGGAGGGCTCGATCGGCTGGTAGAAGACACAATCCGCGACGGTCGCGAGCGTGCCCAGCGGCACCGCCCACCACGCGAGCCGCGCCAACATCACCACCCCACGCCGCACCTCACAGCTCTCCCACGAAGAACCCCGGTTTCAGTATCCCCTCTGGATCGAAACGGTTCTTGATTCCACTATCGATGGCGAGCGCCGCGCCGGCGTCGCCCCAGGGGTCCACAATGCCACGCAGCGCCGGCGAAGCACGCTCGACGCGCACGAAGCCGCCGCTCTCGGCCGCCTCTCGGCGCAGCTCCTCGACACGCAACGCCCAGAGCCGCTCGCCCCTGGCCGCACCATAAAGAGACGGCGAGACGAAGACCCACAGCCGACCCAGCAGCGGCGAGGCCATCAGGGCCGGAACCTGGCCACCCGCGAACGGCGTGGCCAGGCGAATCAGCTCGTCCATGGCACGCAGCGGCACGTCGGCGCGCACCGTGAGCGCGGGGCGCAGATGCCTCTCGATCTCCGCCACCGGCGCCCAGAACTTGTCACCGGCCTCGCAGGCGATACCCCTGCGCGCCGACTCCTCTTCCGCGGCGCGCAGCGCGTCGTCGACCGCCAGCTCGTGCCCGAGCCAGCGCACGGCCATCCACCACTCCTCACCCTCCGGCCCGAACACCGTCGCCGCCTCCGGCGAGACGATCTCCGTCGCCGCTGGCGCCAGCCTGGCGCCAGCGCCCAGCTCCCTGGCGAACGCCGCCAGCTCGTACGGGCGTCGGGCCTTGAAGACCCGGGAGCGATCCGCCTGCGGCCGCGCATGCAGCCGCAAATGCGCCTCGGTGATGATGCCCAGCGTGCCCCAGCTCCCGGTATAGAGCTTGACCATGTCGTAGCCGGCCACGTTCTTCACGACGCGGCCGCCCGCCTTCACGACCCGCCCGTCAGCGAGCACCGCAGTGAGCCCGAGCACGAGATCGCGGGGCGTGCCGTAGAGCGCCGCCAGCGGGCCCGCCGCTCCAGTAGCGATCATCCCACCCACGCTCCCGTCGCCGAGAGGATCGAGCGGCCACCACTGGCGTGACCCGGCGAGCGCGTCGTTGAGATCGGCCAGTGAGATGCCGGCCTTGACCGTGGCCAGGAGATCCTCAGGGTAATGGTGAACCGCCCCGTTCAGGCGCAGAGTGCTGATCACGAGGTCCCGGTGCTGGAGTGGCCGACCGGTCGCCAGCCAGGTGCCGCGCCCCGCGGGTATCACCGTCCAGCCCGAGCTGGAGGCCAGCCTGAGGAGCTCAGCGAGCTCTTCGACGGACCCGGGCGTGGCGACGGCCTGGGGGGGCCGGCCGTCGATGGCGAACGCGCCCGGATCGTCCGCCAGGCAGTCGGAGCCGAACTCCGACTCGATGAACGCGGCGATGCTCTTCCCGCGCCGATCGCGCGTCGGCCCAGCCTTGAAACC
>CP070823.1:458151-461139 GCA_020344375.1 Gemmatimonadota bacterium
GTGTCTCGAACCTGCCGAGATCAGTCACCTCAAGCCCCGACCTCGAAAACAGTTCGGAGCGAGAATGTATGCTCGCTCCGAACTGCTGTGATCCTCGGAACCGGCGCGACCAGGGACGGGCAGAGGCGACGACTACAAGCCTAAAGAGGCGCTAATCTGCGGCCTCGGGAGATATCTGTCAACTCGGCGGCCGCCCGGTTGCCCACGCTGCTTACACCTCCGCGCTGGACCCGGCTCGTTCAGTGCCCGCTGCTGGGGAACCCGAATCGCTCCTTGATCTCTTCGATGCGTGCTGACAACCCGGACCGCTCTTCTTCCGGATAGCTGGCTGCGAAGACGTTTGCGTCGATGGCGTTTCGGAATGCGTATTCGCTCGTCACCTCGGCACCCTGCCCGGCCTCGCCGCGGTACTCCAGCACGCCGACCCGGCAAAGGCGCGAGAACCGATCCTCGAGATCGAGCTCTGAGATCCCAGAGAGTTCCGCGATCACGGTAGAGTGGAAGACAGCTCCCTCGACGGCAGCGAGGGCCAAGAGCCGCAAGTCCTGATCGTCGAGGCCGGAAACGTCCACCGTTCTCTCGGGCGCACGGCCCACGCCTTCGTCCGGCGAGCCTTGCCAACTCCATCCTCGGCCCGCTCTGCGCAGCCTCCCGTCCCGCTCGAGACGGCCCAGCGCCGACCACAGCGCACCCGGCACGCCCCGACTCGCTCCCGCCAACCAACTGAGCCACTCGTCGGGCACCGCGCCGCTCGTGGCCTGCTCGACAGCCTCGTGCAACTCCTCGAGCGTGAGCACCGGCAACTCCACGCGCTTTGATCGGCCCAGCCGCTCTGCTTCCAGAATCAGGTCGGCGATTGCCGGCGGTGGCCGCCCGTCCTTGGTGCGCACTGAGGCAACGAAGACAGTCCGGGTCTGTGCGAGCCGCTGGATCAGGGCGAAGGCGCCAGCCAGATCCTCGGCGTCGCCGCGTTCCAGGCTGTCCAGAATCACCAGGCGGGGCTCGAGCACTCCATATTGGATGAGCATGCGGACGGCTTCTATCGCGGTGTCACTTGCGGAGCGGCCGGGCTTCTCATCATCCTCCCCGACTTGGCCGGTCCGAACGGCTTTCACCGTGCGCCAGATGGCGGTGAAGATCGCGCCGATCTGCGTGACGTCGAGCCACTCCATAGCCACCTTCCAAGCGGATCGCTTCAAACGGTGGCCACGTGTGAACAGCCGTGCCAGCTCCAGCCACGTCTTCTCGCCGGACTGGGCGCAGTTGACGTACTCCGCCTTCAGCTCGCGGTGGCGACGGAACGCCACCTCCTGGAGGACACCCACTAAGGCGGTCTTGCCCGATCCTGGCGAGCCCAGGAGGAAGATCGCCCGGCCACCTTCGCCAACCGCAGCGTCTACCTGCTGCATGAGCTGATCGAGAAGTCCCTCCCTGCCGACGAAAGGCTTTTGACCCGACCAGCTTTGCTCTCGTGGCATGCTAGTGACCTCCCGCATCCCACTTCGTGATGACGTCCCGGACGATCGCTAGCATTTCCTCCTTCACGCGCCGGAAGTAGCGCTCGGCCTTAGCACGATCGAAGTCGAGGTAGCCTTCGCCGGGCTCGTAGAGACCGATCGGCGTGGGGAACGGGTAGGCGCGCCAGGCATCGCTGAACGGCGTGGCCTGCTCTGGCCGGTAGAGCTCCGGGTGCACGGCATCCGGGGCCACCGCCATCATCGCCGCGTTCTCATTGAGGCCGGCGTGCCCGCCCTGCTGGCCGTAGACCTCCTCTGTGACGTGCTCGGTCGCGCTCCACCAGTTGATCACCAGGATGCGTGCCTCGGTCTCACGGAAGACCTCGATGGCCGCCTCGTTGAGCGGGTCGAAGTTAGGGCCGTGTCCGTTCAGCACGATGATGTTGCGGAACCCGGTCTTGGTGAGGCCGGTCAAGACCTGTTTCGCCAGCGGTTTGAGTACGTCGGCGCTGATGCCGAAGGTCCCGGCGTACTCGTCCAGCGAGGTGTTGACCCCATACGGGATTGTGGGCGCTATGAGCCCATCCAGCTCGTCCGCCAGATAGGCGGCCAGCGCTTCCGGCACCAGGTTGTCGGCGCCGTTCGGCCCCACGCCGTGCGCCTCCACGGTGCCCACCACCAGCAGCACGGTCTGGATGCGCATCGGCACCAGCTCTTCCACCTCCATCCAGTTGAGCTCGTTCAGATGTCGGGAATGCTGGGCCGGCGCGTTGGCGGCGGCTACGAGTAGAAAGGCTAGTGCCAGCGGTACCGAACGCATAACGGCCTCCCTCCGGGCAACAGCCTGGAGCATCGCGAGGCTCCAGACGATTCACGATCAGCTGGTGGGGCCAGCTCAGCGTCTGTCAATCTTGAACAGGTTCATCGACATCCTGGGGGAGGCTGCCTGCGTGTGCAATGGGACCTGGGCTGGCCCGCTAGTGCCGGGGCCGGCTCACCTGCGCCGCCAGTAGCGGTAGGTGTCGAGATTGCGAGGCGAGTGAGTGATCTCCTCGAGGGCATCGCGACTCATCCAGCCGAGATAGCTCCGTCCAGGCGGGGCATATTCCCAAGCCCCCTGGTACCCTCTGATGCCGAGCGGTCGGCTAGCGCCGTCCATGAGAACGAACCACCACGTGCGTCCATCCGGGCCACGACTTTCGCCGAGCGCGATCCCGCTCGCCAGCGTCCGATACGTCGCGAGCAGGTTCCCTGTCGGGTCATGCGGCCGCGAGTAGGGCCAGCGGAAGTCGTCGTCGATTCCCGGTGTCACGCGAAGGCTGTATGGGCCCCGCTCAACCACGAACGGCTTGGGCACCTCGTAGAGCACTTCGGGCAACGACATGTCGACCACGGAGACGATCTGGCTGTAACCCTCGTACTTCAGCGAGCCCCTTCGAGAGACCGGATAGAAGTACTCGTAATGGATGAAGACATCCCCGCAGCACATCTCCCAGCGCACGAGGAAGGACACCGGCTGCCACGGTGCTTC
>CP070823.1:461239-464210 GCA_020344375.1 Gemmatimonadota bacterium
TTTAGCCGAAGAGACAGGCTGATCGCTCTGTTCTGGCCGGAGCGGGACCCGGAGCATGCCCGGGCGGCGCTGCGGACGGCGCTGCACTTCCTGAGGAACTCTCTGGGGGAGGAGGTGGTGGTGGGTCGCGGGGATCAGGAGGTGGGGCTGGCCGAGGGTGCGCTCTGGTGCGATTGCGTGGCGTTCGAGGAGGCGCTGAGCGCTCACGAGTTGGAGAAGGCGCTGGAGCTGTACCGTGGGGATCTGTTGGAGGGGTTCTTCGTCTCGGAGGCGCCGGAATTTGAGCGCTGGTTGGAGGGAGAGCGGAAGCGACTGAGGATACGGGCAGCGCAGGCGGGGTGGGTGCTGGCGGAGCGGGAGGAGCGTGCGGGCAACAACGTGGAAGCGGTCTACTGGGCACGGCGAGCAGCGGCGTTCGCGGCGGACGATGAGGGGGCGCTGCGGCGCCTGATCGAGCTGTTGGACCGAGTTGGGAACCGGGCAGGAGCGGTGAGGGAGTACCAGGCACTTGAGCGGCGGCTCAGGGAGGATTACGAGCTAGAGCCGTCAGTGGAGACCCGGGCGCTCATCGCTTCGATCCGGGAGCAAGTCGGCGAGCCGGCCCGGGAAAGGCTCGGTCACGTGCCCGTGGCCCGAGGGATCCGGCGGATCGCCGTGCTCCCTGCCCGGCAGCTACCCCCGGACCCCGGCCAGGACTATTTCTCCGAAGGGATCACCGACCAGCTCATCAACGCGCTGGGCAAGATTAGGGCTCTCGAGGTCATCTCTCGCACCTCGGCGATGCGCTACAAGGGGACCGACAAGACCGTGCCGGAGATTGCCCGGGAACTCGATGTCGATGCGGTGGTCGAAGTCTCCGTGTTCCGAGCTCAGGATCGAGTGCGGATCAGCGCTCAGCTGGTCGAGGCGGCGACGGACCGGCAGCTATGGGCGGAGAGCTACGAGCGGGACTTGCACGACGTGCTGGCCCTGCAAGGCGAGGTGTGCCGAGCCATTGCAAGGCAGATCCAGGTCACGCTCACGCCGGATGAGGAGGCGCGTCTGGCCGGCACGCGCTCCATCGATCCCCAGGCCCACGAGGCGTACCTGAGAGGCATGTTCCTCGCGAACCAGATGACACCGGAAGGCCTGGAGAAAGGGATCGCCTACCTGTGGCAGGCGACCGAGTTGGACCCTCACGACCCGCGCCCTTATGCCGTGCTGGCGCGTGCCTACTGTTTGCATGAGATGGCCTATGTGTACTCGCTCCCGCGCGAGGTGGCCTTCGGCAAGGCGAAGGCCGCGGCACTAAGAGCCATCGAGCTCGACGAGACACAGTGCGAGGCGCACGCGGTCTTGGGACTTGTCAGGCTCCTTTGCGATTGGGACTGGCCGGGCGCGGAACAGGCATTTCGACGCGCGATCGAGTGCACCCCGACCAGTGCGTTCAGCCTCTGGGGCTATGCGCTGTACCTAGCGGCGACGGAGCAGCTGGAAGATGCGATTGCGATAGGCAGGCGCGCTCAGGAACTCGATCCCCTATCGCCGGTCATTACAGTAGGCCTGGCGGTGCGCTACTTCCTGGTCGGCCAGTACGACCGGGCGATCACAGAGGCCCGCAGGGCGCTTGAGGTAGGCCCTGACTACACGCCGGCCCTGTGGATCTTGGGCGCGGCGTATGAGCGGAAGGGGATGTATGACGAGGCGATCGCGGCGCTCCGCAGGGGCGCAGAGGTGAACCGTATTCTCTATCTGCTCCTGGCCGTCACGTACGCGATGACAGGCAGGCCCGAGGAGGGTCGGAAGGCACTCGCTGAGTTGGACGAGCCGACGAAGCGAAGGCAGGCCGTTGGCGTGGCGGAGGTCTATGCCGCCTTAGGCGAAAGGGATCAGGCGTTCCACTGGCTGGAAACGGCATATCAGGAGCGCGATCCCTGGCTCTATTGGCTCAGGTTGTCGCCGTACTTCGAGGGGCTGCGCGATGACCCGCGTTACCACAATCTGGTGCAACGCATGAACTTCCCCGACTGATGAGCAGGACCCTGCCCGTCACTGCCCCCAACTGTCCCCTGCACATGCCAAAGTCGTAGCCTAGCGAACCGCGCGCGGCGCCCGGCTGGTGGCTGTTGGCTCGCGTTCATCGCAAGATGCCTTCCAGAGCGTGATTGCGGTCTGGGCGCGTGCGCTTTAGGTTCTCACTACCGGGATTGGACCGTACCCCATTGTCGCGCCGGCGTCACCTGCAAGGTGACGCTCGAATAGCCCCGGACACGTCAATGATTGAGTTGCGGGTCCTCGGCTCGCTGGATCTACGAGGAGCGGGGGGAGAGACGCTTCTCTCAGTCCTCGCGCAGCCGAAGCGCGTCGCGCTGCTGACCTACCTTGCCGTCCCCAGCCCACACGGATTTCAGCGGAGAGACAAGCTGCTGGGGCTCTTCTGGGCGGAGCGTGACCCGGAGCATGCCCGGGCGGCGCTCCGGACGGCGCTGTACTTCCTGAGGCAGTCGCTGGGGGAAGAGGTGTTGGTGAGCTGTGGGGATGAGGAGGTGGGCTTGGCCGAAGCTGCGGTGTGGTGCGACGCGGTGGCGTTCGAGGCAGCGCTGGACGCGGGCGAGCCGGAGAAGGCCCTGGAGCTGTACCGAGGCGATCTGTTGGAAGGCTTCTACGTCTCCGAGGCGCCGGAGTTCGAGAAGTGGCTGGAGAGTGAGCGGTCGCGGCTGCGGAGTCGTGCGGCGGAGGCGGCGTGGAGGCTGGCGGCCGAGGAGGAAGGGAAGGGGAACGGTGTGGAGGCGGCGCACTGGGCGCGGCGGGCGGCGGCGCTGACGCCGGATGACGAGAGCGCGCTGCGGCGGCTGGTCGAGCTGCTGGGGCGGTTGGGAGACCTCGGGGGAGCGGTGCGCGAGTATGAGGCGTTCGCCAAACGGCTCAAGGAGGAGCTCGACTTGGAGCCGTCGCGGGAGATGCAGGCGCTGATCGCTTCGATCCGGGAGCA
>CP070823.1:464310-467275 GCA_020344375.1 Gemmatimonadota bacterium
GCAGCACCACCACGCGGTCCGCCAGCAGACCCTTCTCCCTCAGCCGTTGCAGCGCCACGAAGACCGCCGCCGTGGCCACTTCCTTACCCGTGCGGGCCTCCAGCTCGAGGACGACCTCGACGCTGTACGACTCCGACCCGTTTCGAAGAATGCACAACAGGACCTGGTGCTCGAACTCACCCAATGCGCGCCTGGCCATACTCCTCCCGGCTCTTCGTCTCTCACGGCCTCCCCGGCGGGAATCGGCCTCCCCCGGCGGCGGTTGTATAGCGTCGTTATACATTTAGACGGCCGATCTCCGGGTTTGGTTGTAACGGGTCGCCGCTGCGCCATCCCCACTCCAAGACGGATCTTGACCCACTCAGTATGCGAGGTATATTGGCGTCATAATATCCTCAAGGTTGCCGAAGAAATGAGAGGCCTATGTCGCTCAGACAGTACCCGGGGGAATTCGAGCAGGTTGTGCTGCTGACCGTGGCTCGGCTGAAAGACGAAGCCTACGGCATGGCCATCCGCCAGGAGATCGCGGACCGAACCGGGCGAGATGTCGGCATCGGGTCGGTATACTCTGCCCTCGATCGGATGGAAGCCAAAGGTTTCGTCTCTTCCACGCTGGGTGATCCCACCCCCGAGCGCGGAGGCCGGGCGAAGCGATACTACCGGCTCGAGCGGGCCGGCGTTCTGGCCCTCCATCGAGCACGGCAGATGTTCACCAACCTCTGGGACGGTCTGGTACTCGAACGGGAAGCCTTGCCGTGAGACGCTCGGAACGTGGTGAAGAGAACCGGGATCCGGATGGGCCGCCCCGGTTGGCGGAGTCGGTCCTGAAGCTCTTTTCGCCCTCCCGCTACCGTGACCAGCAGCTTGGAGACCTTCGCGAGGCGTTCGCAGCTCGTCAGGCGCGGACGGGTCGGTCGGCGGCTCGCCGCTGGTACCGCTTGCAGGTCATGAAGTCGGTCATCCCGAACCTGGCCATCCACTTGCGGCGTCAGGGGTATTCCAGAGGTAGCGGGCGCGAGAACCGACCAATCATGCATGGTGCTCTGGCTCAGGATCTGGCCTTCCTGATACGGTCCTTCAGACGTCGGCCTGCGTTCTACTCCACCCTTGTGCTCGTCTTTGGTCTGGGTATCGGGGCGAACACCGTCGTCTTCAGCGCCGTCGATGGTGTGGTGCTGCGGCCGCTTCCCTACCCGGCATCGGATCGTCTCGTTGCGCCCTGGGAAACCGATCTCAGTCTGGCCACCGGTCCGAACCCTTGGCTTCGACAGTTTGCGTACAGAAAACCGCTCTCCTATCCGGTGTACCAGGACTGGCTGGAGCAGAACACCGTCTTCGAGAATCTCGGTGTCTACAGGCAAGAACCGTTCATCGCTACTCAAGACGGGCAGGCCGAACGGATCAGCGGGACGCTAGTGACTCACGGCGTTCTTGCTGGCGTCGGCGTCCCACCGATTCTCGGTCGCACGTTCGTCGCGGACGACGATCAGGTCGGTGCGCCCCGCGTCGTCCTCCTGAGCCACCGATTCTGGCAGCGGGAGTTCGGGTCGGATTCGAGCATCATCGGGCAGACGCTGGTGCTGGACGAAGCACCCTTTACGATCGTCGGGGTGATGCCTCGGGGGTTCCAGTTTCCGGAAGGCAGTGAGATGTGGGTGAACTTCAGGCGCACGACGAGTCCGATATTCCTTGACCGGGACGCCAACAACTTTCTGCCCGTTGCTCGGCTGAGACCGGGTGTCACGCTGAACCAGGCTCAACGCAGGATGGAGATCCTGGCGGAGCGCCTCAAGGAGATCCACCCGATTCCCGGCAAGGACTATGGCGTCAATATCGTGTACCTCCAAGATGATGTCGTCGGCAACGCGCGCTCGGCGCTGCTACTGCTCCTCGGCACCGTCGCGATCTTTCTCGTCATCGCCTGCGCCAACATTGCCACCCTCCTCCTGGTCAGGGCATCCGAACGAAGAAACGAGCTTGCGGTGAGGCTTGCACTCGGTGCCGGACGCGGGCGGATCCTCAGGCAGCTCGCCACCGAAGGCCTCGCGCTTTCCGGGGTTGGGGGGCTTCTGGGGTGCCTTGCTGCAATCGTCTGTGTCGATCCGTTCATCGCGATGCTCCCATCCGATACTCCGCGCCTGGCCGAGGTCGGAGTGGATGGCCGCGTGCTCGCTTTCTCGGCTCTTCTTACGGTCCTCACCGGAGTGACCGTCGCCACGCTGCCGGCTCTCGGAACGTTCCGGGCGCGTCTGAGCACGGTGCTCAAGGATACGAGCCGGCGTTCCGCGGGCAGCAGGAAGGAGAACCGCACACAGGCTCTCTTGCTGGTGTCCGAGATCGCCCTCACGTTCGTGCTCCTGGTCGGCGCGGGTTTGCTCACCAGGAGCTTCGCGCGCCTCACCTCGGTGGAACGCGGGTTCGATGCCGAGGGAGTCGTGACCGTGGACCTCGATATGCGCGGATCCAGGTACGCATCGGAGACCCGACAGCGTAGCGCCTTCGAAGAGCTATACGAGCGGCTCCGCGCAATTCCGGGAGTCATCTCTCTTGGCGCGACCAGAATGGGGGCATTCTCGACTACCTCGTCCAACGAGATCGTGGTGGAGACCCCGAGAGGACGAGTCGAGACGAGCCCGCTCATGGACTTCGTCTCCGGTTCCTACTTTCGCACCATGGGGATCCCGCTTCTGGCAGGACGAACGTTCTCTGCGGATGAACGCTGGGGCGACGCTCCCGTGGTCATCGTGAACGATGCGCTGGCACGGGCCTTCTGGCCGAATGAGTCGGCCATCGGCAAGGAGATTCTGTGGGGTGAAGCGTTCGTTGTCAGCGGTGACTCGACGCTCACAATTGTCGGGGTGGTGGGCAACGTGCGTCGCCGACTGGATGCCGCCCCCCATCTCACGGTCTATTACCCGTTGTTCTACGGCAACCCGACCATCGTGCTGAAGACCGGTATCGATCC
>CP070823.1:467375-470295 GCA_020344375.1 Gemmatimonadota bacterium
GGTCGCCCTAACGTCCGGGGCCCGCGCGCTGCGCGTGGCGTCCTCCTCGTTGACCAAAACGCAACCCCTGGGCAGCCGATCGCCGCGGATCAGGCCACTCGGCTCCTTGCGGACTCGGCACACGCCCGACTGCTGCTGCGCCAGAGCCGGCCTGCCCGGAATCGACAGGATAGCAACGGCGAGCAACCCGGCGATCGTCCCTCCTCTAGAGCCGTTGGTCTGCATGAATGCAAGCTAGCGTTCCCGAGTGCCCGGTACAAGAGAAGCAGGCCTCATCGCTGAGCCAGAAATCGACTGTCAGCGAAGCATACCGGCCGCTATGCCCTCAGGGGGATCCCTCCAGGGTGGCGACCAGTGAGTCCACGTCGGGCAGTCGGCCGCTGTAACCCAGATAGCGCGCCACTCGAGAAAGCGGTGGCCAGTCGTAGGGGTCAATGGTGTAGGCGACACGCAGGTTTCCCTCGCCGCCGCCACGCACGCCGATGATGCGCTGGAGTAGTGCAAGGCTCTTCAGAGCGCCGACGTCATCCCGATAGCGCTGAAACAGCCGCTCGTAGGTGACGGCCGCATCAGAGTAGCGGCCATCCCACGCATGCCGATCAGCCAGGATCCGCCAGCGCTCCCGCTCGCTGGCGCGGTCGCTGAGCCGGACCGCTGAATCCAGCGCCGAACGTGCGAGAGTACGCCGGCCGCTGAGTGCGTAGGCCTCCGCGAGCAAGCGGTACGCCATGGCGAAGCTCGAGTCGTGGCGTGTCGCCTCCTGCGCCGACGCGATCGCCTCGGAGTAACGACCCGCAAAGAGGTGCATGCGTGCCCGTGAGTAAACGTCGAGCGCCGGTGGCGAAGCGGACAGGATCTGGGTTGCGGGCAGGCTCTCCTCGGTTTGCTCCTGGGGCTCCCCGAGGCGACGCCGCACAGGCCGCGTCAACCCAACCATCGTCTCCAGAGCGCTCGTCTCGCCGGAAACCTCCGCTGCCACCCCGTACAGCTCCTCGCCAACTGGGCTCAGCACCCGAATGGCGACGCTGTCGACACCCCCAGCTCGACTGAGTCGAGCAACGATCACGGCGGCGTAGCCGTCGGCCTCGGCGAGCGCCACGGCGTCGTCAGTGCCGAGATCGTCGGAAGTGCTGCCTGCATGGCGACGACGCGCGATGAGGGCCCGCTCTCGCGGAACCACGCTGAAGAACCGTGCCTGTTGGAGCTCGGCTTCCAAGGCCACGGTCATGGCGGTCAGCGGGTAGTCGGCCCGCGCCTCGTCGTCTACCTCGACATCGGCCACGACAACCCACTGCCCGGGCTCCTCAAGCAGCGGTCCCGAGAACATCGCCCCGATCCTAGAAATCGAAGTCTCGACAAATGCAGGGGTTCTGAGCGTAACTCTGGGTAGCGAGACCCTCGGCAGCGACGGCGCACGCACTTCCGGAAGATCGGATCTCAGGCCGCTGATCCTAACGACCAGGTCAGGCCCGAAGGCGATCCCGAGCCCGACGAGGGCCAGCGCGACAGGCGCGAACCAGTAGCGTTTGACCAACGCCAGACCTCGGCGTCGTGCGCGCCTCCTCTTGCGGGGCCTGGCCAGGACCTCGAACGGCTTCGCCGCGGCTTCGACCGGCCTGGCCACGGGCTTCACGGGCCTCGGCGCTGGCTTGACCGGTTTGGCCGCCGGTTCGACAGGCTCAGCAAACAGCTCGAAAGGCTCAGCCGCAGGTTCGATCGGCTCGGCCATGCGCTCGAATGGCTTGGCCGCAGGCGCGACCGGCTCGGGCGGAATCTCGACCCGCTCGACCGGTGGGGCTTCAGCGGCAAGCGGCTCGGCCACAGCGTCCAGCGGCTCCAGCTCGGACTCAAGCGGTTGGGTCAGAGCCTCTTGCACTTCGGCCGCACGGCGGCGCCTCGCGCGGGCCGGCGCCACTACTCGGCCGGTCGCAGGCCCCGCAGCTTTGGACCGGCGCCGTGACACCGGCAGCGCACGCCCCGCCCCCGGGACAAGGCGAGCGGCAGCCCGAAGGAACCGCCAGAGCAAGCCGGGCAGGGCGGCAAGGGCAGCCGCCATCCACCGGAGCCCACGCGCGGCCTGCTCCGCCGCCACGGCGCGCCAGGGGCCAAGCTCCTCCCAAGTCTCGCGGAGCACAGGCCCCCACGCCTTTCGCACAGACGTGACCTTGTGCGGCACGTCGCGGAACTCGTCCCTGGCGGCCGCTGAGGCCTCTCGGATGGCGTCGTCCTGCTCAGGCTTGCGGCGGACCGTTCTTCCTTCTAGGCGAGAACCGGGTTCCGGGGGCGCCGGCTCTCGAGTCCCCGGCAGGGGGAAACCCGGGGTCGGTTTGGCAGGTTTCGTCGAGGGATCTTTCGGAGCGGCAGGGACCTCGGCAACGGAGAGGTCCAGTTCGTCCTCCGCCGTCATCTCGACGATGTCCCGCCACGCCTCCTCCTGGTCCGGGGCCCCAATCGCATCAGAAGCAGCCTTCGGCTTCCGGGGCGGAGCCTCCGCGCTTTCTGGCGGTGAGGCGCCCGGCTGAAAGCCGGCCACGATCCCAGGCTCCACTTTCGGGATCGGCGGTTCTTGCACCGGCGGAGGCTCACCAGGTGCTGCGCGCGGGGGTGGTGCCGGCGGGGCGGTGGTAAACGTCGGCTCAGGCCTGCGCGCTGGGGCAGCCGGCGGGGTCGCCGACCGGACAGCGCTAGCTGCCTCCGGAGGCGCCGGGGCCTTGGCGGCGAGTTCCTGCAGCTTCGGGTGCCGGGCCACAAGCTGTTGAACAGAGTCGGCGGGCTGAGCGATACCACTCTGCCTCAGCCTGCCCAGATACTCGCTGTAAACCCGAGCCGCTTCCTGCTCCTTGCCGGACTGTGTGTAGGCACGCAGCAGCCCGACCACGGCCTCCGGACGCATGGGAGCCCGGGCGACCAGGATCTCCCA
>CP070823.1:470395-473307 GCA_020344375.1 Gemmatimonadota bacterium
CCTGCCCGGTCGTGCGGTGCGGGGCCCCGGCTACAGGGCTTCGGAGTAGCGGCGTCGCAGCTGTAGAGGGCACGTCAAGCAACGGAAGCTAAGTGGCATAATATCAAATGGATAGAGTCATGTGTCAGACTAGTAACATGAAGCCTCCATGGCAGCCCTGTGAGTGACGATGAGTGGTTCGAGCGGTGGCAGGTCCATATTCCACGAGCGCGACGGCGAGCTCTGGTGCGAGGGTGTGCCGCTGTCCCGCATCGCGGACGAGGTCGGCACGCCCTGCTACGTCTACAGCGAGACAGCGGTGCGCCAGCGTTACGAGACGTTCAGCGCTGCTTTCGCCGGGCTCGACTCCCGGGTGTTCTACTCCGTCAAGGCCAACCATAACCTCGCCCTACTCCGCGTCATCCGGGAACTCGGCGCCGGCGCCGATGTCGTCTCGGTCGGTGAGCTCTACCGAGTCCAGCTGAGTGGCTTCCAGGGTTCCGACATCGTCTTCGGCGGCGTCGGCAAGCGGGTGGACGAGCTCGAGGCCGCGCTTTCCGCCGAGGTGCTCATCATCAATGTGGAATCGGAGGGCGAGCTACGCCGACTGAACGACGTGGCAGCTGCGGGCAGCACCCGGGCGCCCGTCGCCATCCGAGTGAACCCCGGCGTAGAGCCCGACACGCACGCCTATACCCAGACGGGCCACTATCGCACCAAGTTCGGCGTCGCTCTGGAGGACGCGGCGGACCTCTACGACCTGGCAGCGGGCCTGGAGCACGTGGAGCCCGTCGGCATCGACGCGCACATCGGCTCACAGATCCTGACCGCTGCACCCTACCGGGAGGCGATCTTCCGACTGGCCGATCTGGCGCGCCGCGTCCTCAAGACCGGTGTCGGGCTCCGCTACTTCGATATCGGCGGCGGCTACGGCCTCGAGCAACACGGCGATGCGGAGTTCGATCTCGCGACGCTCGCCGAACCGCTGGGCGAGGTCTCGTCGGAGCTGGGACTGACCTGTCTGCTCGAGCCGGGCCGCTGGCTGGTCGCACCGGCGGGTGTACTGCTCGCCACCGTGCTCTACACCAAGCGGCTGGGCGACCGGCTCTACTATGTGACCGACACCGGCTCGAACGATTTCCTGCGTCCCAGCTATTACGATGCCTACCACCCCATCGAGCCAGCTCGTGGGCGCTCGGGCTCGACCGTGGCGGACATCGTCGGGCCCATTTGCGAAACAGGCGACTTCCTGGGCCGCGAGCGCTCGATCCCACCACTGCGCGAGGGCGACCTCATCGCCGTGGGCTACGCCGGCGCCTACGGCTTCGTCATGAGCTCGAACTACAACTCACGGCCCCGGGCCGCGGAGGTCGTGGTCCGCGGCGACGCGTTCCGGGTGGTGCGGCGGCGGGAGACGCTCGAGGACCTCGTTACCGGCGAACTGCTCAGAGATGAGCAGTAGGCGACGCCTCCCCCGCACTAGCCCGCGCCTGAGAACTGCGTACCGCAGCCAGCCCAGCACACGGCAGGACGTGCACAGAGGCGGGTAGGGCGCCGGTCGTCAGTCGGGGAAGTTCATACGCCGCACAAGGTCTTGGTAGCGCGGGTCATCGCGCAGCCCCTCGAAGTGGGGCGACGACCTGAGCCAAGGCAGCCACGGGTCGCGCTCCTGATATGCGGTCTCCAGCCATTCGAAGACGCGATCCTTTTCGCCCAGGGCGGCATAGGCCTGTGCTGTGAATAAGGCGTTCCTCTGCTTCTTCTGCTCATCCAACTCAGCGAGCAGGCTGCGAGCCTCCCCAGGCCGGCCCGCCGCCGCGTACGTGACGGCGAGTAATACCGAGAAGGAAGGGTTCTGCTCGACAGCCCTGCGCTGCGCCGCGATCGCCTCATCATACATTCCCTTCCGCTCATACGCCGCACCCAGGATCCACAGGGCCACTGGCTGGTCAGGATCCAGCTCAAGCATCCTCCGGGTCTCTGCTATCGCCTGGTCGTGCAGCCCGGCCACGTAGTAGCGCACCGCCAAGCCGCTACTGATGGTTGGCGACAATGGATCGAGCTCCTGAGCGTGTCTGTTTGTCGCAACCGCTTCATCCAGCCGCCCTACGGCCTCCAAGTACTGCGCGTAGCCCCAGTGGGCGAACGCGGAGCTGTGGTTGAACTCGATCGCGCGTCGAAGCTCTCGCTCCGCGCCTGGCCAGTCCCAGTCGCGGAAGAGCCTGACAAGTCCCAAGACCGCATGAGCCTCGCCCAGCCCCTCATCGAGCTCGATCGCTTTGACCGCCTCTGCCTCCGCCTGGTCGTAAGCCGCCTGGCGTGGTAGCCAGTCCGCAAAGCCCATCCCAATCAGGCAGTAGGCATTCGCGAGCGCGGCGTAGGGCCGCGGGTCCCGAGGGTCCAGCTCGATCGCTCGGCGCAGATAGTCGATCCCCTTCTCCTTGGCCTTCGAGGTCAGCGGGTTCGCGAAGAACCTGCCTCTGAGATACGCCTCCTGGGCCCCGGGATGGACCGGCCGCGAGGCGGCCAGCCGCGCCTCCTCGTCTGGCGTGAGCGTCACCCGGATCTGCCCGGCGATGGCCCGAGCCACCTCATTCTGCAAGGCCAGCACGCCTCGCATATCCCGCTCGTAGCTTCCCGCCCACAGCTGCCGGCCCGTCGCCGCCCCGATCAGCTGGGCATTGATCCGCACCCGATCCCCGGTTCGGAACACGGAGACTTCGACCACCGCATCGACATCGAGCTCCTGGGCAATCTCCAAGAGGGTCTCGTCAGTCCCCTTGTATCGCATGACGGACCTGTGAGAAATGACCTCGAGCACCTGGATCTTGCGCAGGCTGTTGATGAGCTGATCGGTCATACCATCGGCGAAGTACTCCTGGCCCGGGTCGGCGGGAAGGGACAGCGCGGGGAGCACGGCGATCCGCCGGATC
>CP070823.1:473407-476314 GCA_020344375.1 Gemmatimonadota bacterium
TCGTTCATGGCCGACGCCGTCTCCCGCGCGTCCGGACTGCTCGGCTGTGCCAACCTCGTCCCCGGCGCCGGGCTCACGCACGCGCTCTCGGGGATCGCCGAGGCGCACCTGGACAGCATCGCGATGCTGGTCCTCGGCTGCGGGGTCCGCAGCGATACCGGCAAGGCCTACCAGGTCCACGACGTGGATCAGCTGGCGATGGTCCGGCCCGTCACAAAAGCCCAGCTCCGGCCGAGCGAAGGCTCGCGGATCTACGCAACGCTGCGCCGCGCCTGCCAGGTCGCCCGAACGGCCCCGCCGGGTCCAGTCTTCGTGGAGATCCCGGCGAACCTTTACCTCTTCCGACATGAACCCGGCTTCGACGCATGGCGCAGCGAGCCCGTGCAACGCTTTGAGCCCGAGGCCGAGACCGTCACTCGGGCACGCCGGCTGCTGGCAAACAGCCGGCGTCCCCTGCTCTACCTGGGACTCGGTGCTGGCGCCGCCGGCCCCGACCTCGTCGCCCTCGCCGAGCGGCTTCAAGCCCCGGTCGCGACGACCATCCAGGGGAAGGGCGTGTACCCGGAGAGCCACCCGCTCTGGCTCTGGTGCGGGTTCGGGAGAGCTGCGCCGCCTTTCGCCCGCAAGATTGCCGAAAGCTGCGATCTGACGCTGGCCATCGGCTGCCGCTTCGCCGAGGTGGGAACCGGAAGCTACGGGTTAGCGCCGCCCGAGCCGCTGATCCACGTCGATGTGGATCGCTCGGTGCTGGGCCGTAACTACCCGGCCGAAGTCGGGATCATCGCCGACGCGAGCGCCTTCGTGGCCGCGTTGCTCGACGGCTTGGAGCCGCGCACGCCAGACGCTGGGTTGCGCGACGCGATCCGTAGGGGACATGAAGCGATCTCGGCTGGATGGGAGGGTCAAACGGGCGGCGCCAAGGTATCCCCGCCCCACCTCCTGCGATCGCTGCAGGAGGTCTATGGGCCGGACGCGATCTACACCACCGACAGCGGCAACGGCACCTTCCTGGCCATGGAATGCCTCCGCCTCGACCGGCCTCGCTCGTTCCTGGCGCCCGTCGACTACTCGTGCATGGGCTACGCCCTGCCGGCTGCGATAGGCGCCGCCCTTGCCTGCCCCGACCGGCCCGCCATCGCTCTGGCCGGCGACGGCGCCCTGCTGATGACCGGGCTCGAGCTGCTGACCGCCGCGCACCTGCGGGTCCCGGTGACGATCCTCGTCCTGCGGGACCGAGAGCTGGCTCAAATCGCGCAGTTCCAGCAGACGGCGCTTGGGCGCAAGACCGCCAGCCAGCTACCGGACTACGATCTCGAGGCTCTCTGCCGGGCCGTGGGGGTCGAGTACCTGCCCCTGGAGAGCGACCCTCAGGTGCTCGACGTCTTAGGCGAGGCGCGAGCGGGGAGCCAAGGCGGCCGCCCCGTAGTCGTCGAGGTCGAGATCGACTACTCCCGGGCCACCTTCTTCACGCGTGGCGTGGTCCGTGCCAATCTGGGCCGACTGCCGTGGCCGGACCGGCTGCGTTTTCTGGCCCGGGCGCTCGGCCGGAGCCTGCCTGGCCGTGGCATCTAGCCGAAACCGGCAAAGATTTGTAGTTTGTGCGCTCAACCCGTCAGATAGCCCGCATTTCAGCAGCCGTATTCCTGGACGGAGGGGTATCATTATGGACGCTCTCCCCCAACACTTCGGGCTTCGAGTCCGTCCCGCCTCCCGATGGCTGGCCTGCGCCGCCGTGGGCCTGTTGATCCTCTTCGGAGCCCACAGCACGGCGCTCGCCCAGCAGGGCGTCGTTGCCGGCCGCGTCGTCGACAAGGAGATCGGCGAACCGCTCACCGGGGCCGTGGTCGAACTGGTGACGGGTACTGGCAGCGTCGTCCAAACCGCGACCACCGCGGACGACGGCAGCTTCCGGCTCACCGCCGTTCCCCAGGGCAGCTACGCCCTGGTGATCTCGACCCTCGGCTACGAGACGCAGCGGATCGACCGCGTCAGCGTCGGTGACGAACCGGTAGCCGTCGGGACAATCGAGCTGGTCTCCCGAGCCTTCCGGCTCAACCCGGTCGTGGTCACCGCGTCGCGTGAGCAGGAGAAGACCCTCGAATCCCCCGCGTCGGTCTACACTGTGGCCGCCGAGGAGGTCGAGCAGCGCCCGGCGACGACGACCGTCGATCACGTGCGTGGCCTGCCGGGCGTCGACGTTGCCACGACGGGCGTACACCAGCACAACGTCGTGGCGCGCGGCTTCAACAACGTCTTCTCCGGCGCGCTGTTCGTGCTGACCGACAACCGCTGGGCCTCCGTGCCGTCCCTCAGGTTCAACGCCTACAATCTGATCCCGGCCACGAACGAGGACATCGATCGTATCGAGTTCGTCCTCGGCCCGGGCTCGGCCCTCTACGGGCCCAACGTGGACAAGGGCGTGATGCACATCATCACGCGCTCGCCGCTCGACTATCAGGGCACGACGCTGAGCGCCATGGGCGGATTGCGT
Source organism: Gemmatimonadota bacterium (assembly GCA_020344375.1). Lineage (GTDB taxonomy): Bacteria > Gemmatimonadota > Gemmatimonadetes > Palauibacterales > KS3-K002. Next base: position 475,899 of record CP070823.1, read on the forward strand.
GGCGGCAACGACGAGGGCGGCGCCGAGGCTATCTCGCAAGGAACGCTCCACCACTCCGGCCTGTTCAGCGAGAACGTCGGCTACAAGATCTCGGCGATGTACTTCCGCGGCGACGACTGGAGATACATCGACCCGGTCGAGGTGGAGAACCGGGAAGAGGCGATCGCGGGCGGCGCTAACCCGGATACCCTGCGAATCGGTCGGCGTGATTTCATGGCAGAGCGGTTCACCGTGGACGCGCGCGTCGACTGGCGGCTCAACGAGCGGAGCTCGTTCATCTTCGCCGGCGGCGTCAGCGACATGCTGAACAGCATCGAGCTGACCGGCCTCGGCGCGGCACAGGCACGCGACTGGATGTATACGTACCTGCAGGGGCGCTTCCGCTCCGGCAACCTGTTCGCGCAGGCCTACATCAA
>CP070823.1:476414-479304 GCA_020344375.1 Gemmatimonadota bacterium
GGCGAGGCGAACGTGGTCGAGCAACGCCGGAAGCTGGAGGATGACATGCGCGCCGCACGTGACGCCACGCAGCAACGCCTGGCCGATGCCGTCGCAGCGCTCGAGACGATCCGGCTGAGTCTCCTCCGCATGCACGCAGGTACCGCGAGCGTGGAGAGCGTCACCGGCGACCTGGCGGCGGCGCGTGACGTGGCCGAGGACATAGGGCGGCTGCTGGAAGCTCAGCGCGAGGTGAATGCGCTGCTGGAGGAGGGGTAGTCGGCGGAAAGTCAGATGCCGAACGGAGAACAGCGCCCCGCACACACGAGCCGTAAGGAACTCGTCATCGCCGGCTTCACGCTCGCGGCGATCGCGCTCCATCTGCTTCTGCGGTTCGGCATCCAGCCCACGACGATCGTGCTCGGCGTCCCGCTGCACGAGGTCCCACTGATCGCCGCTCTCATCTTCGGCGGCGCGCCACTGGTCTTTGGCCTCAGCGTGAGGCTCCTCCGACGGGAGTTCGGATCCGATCTGCTGGCGGCACTCTCGATCGTCACAGCGGTTCTGTTGCACGAATACCTCGCCGGCTCGCTGGTCGTACTCATGCTGTCGGGCGGCGCAGCGCTGGAAGCGCACGCCGCGCGCAGCGCTTCGTCGGTGCTCGAGGCACTGGCCAAGCGGATGCCCTCGGTCGCGCATCGCAAGCTGGACGGTCAGGTGGTCGACGTGCCGCTCGAGAAGGTGCGAGTCGGAGATCTCCTAGTGGTGTTGCCGCACGAGATATGCCCCGTAGACGGGAAGGTAGTCGAAGGCCGCGGGGTGATGGACGAGGCTTACCTAACCGGCGAACCCTACATCATATCGAAGACGCCGGGGTCGGAAGTGCTCTCGGGTGCCATCAACGGCGAAACGGTCCTGACAATCCGGGCGGGAAAGCTCGCCGTCGACTCCCGTTACGCGAAGATCACGCAGGTGATGCGCGCGTCCGAGCAGAGCCGTCCCAAGCTGCGACGCCTGGCCGACCAGCTGGGCGCGTACTACACACCGTTGGCGGTCGCCATCGCGCTGGGCGCCTGGGCGATCAGCGGCGAATCCATCCGTTTCCTCGCCGTACTCGTCGTTGCGACACCCTGTCCACTGCTCATCGCTATTCCTGTGGCGATCATCGGGTCTATCTCCCTGGCGGCCCGACGCGGGATCATCGTCAAGGATCCTGTCGTGCTCGAGCGCATCGATGAGTGTCGCACCGCGATCTTCGACAAGACCGGCACTCTGACCTACGGCCGGCCGAAGCTAACGGAGGTCATCACCGAGCCCGGCTTGAGAGAGTCAGAAGTCCTGTCGGTGGTTGCCAGCCTCGAACGCTACTCGAAGCACCCGCTTGCGGGCGCGATTCTCGATGCCGCTCGCGCAGCCAACCTTCCCCTTGTCGACGCCTCCGAGATCAGCGAGCGGGCGCACGAAGGCCTACAGGGAACGATCGATGCGAAGAAGGTCGAGGTGACCAGCCGCAAGGAGCTCGTCTCGCGCCGCCCGGAACTCGACGCTCTGCTTCCGCCTATCATCGGCGGCCTAGAGTGCGTGATCATGATCGATGGGCGCTACGCCGCGACGTTCAGGTTCCGAGACGAGGTGCGTGCGGAAGGTGCGTCGTTCATCACACATCTCAGACCCAAGCACCAGCTCGAGCGGGTCATGCTCGTGTCCGGCGACCGAGAGTCGGAGGTGCGATACCTCGCAGATCAAGTGGGGATCGAAGATGCGTACTTCGGCCAGAGCCCGGAACAGAAGCTCGAGCTCGTAAGGGAAGAAACGAGGCGAACGAACACGATCTTCCTCGGAGATGGCATCAACGACGCCCCGGCGATGAACGTGGCCACCGTCGGTATCGCGTTCGGGCAGCACAGCGACATCACGGCAGAGGCGGCGGGCGCGGTGATCATGGACAGCTCGCTGCACAGAGTGGACGAGTTCTTCCATATCAGCCGGCGGATGCGCGCGATCGCGCTGCAGAGCGCCGTCGGTGGTATGGCGTTGAGCGTCATCGGAATGGCATTCGCCGCGGCGGGCTACCTGCCTCCGGTTGCCGGGGCTATCGCCCAGGAGATCATCGACCTCCTCGCGGTGGTGAACGCTTTGCGGGTGGCGGTCCCGCCGCGCGTCCTGTCCGACTACCATGTGATTCCGATCAGAGGGCTGCAGGCCGCCGGCGCCTGACATCCCGCTCGCCAACGCAGCTCCCGCTAATCCGATGAAGGTAGAAAATCGCCCACCGCCTCCAGGGCCACCCGGCGAGTGGAAAGCTAGAACATGCTGCCCAGGGCCAGGGCAGCGGCACGACGGACTCCCGGATCCGGGTCGTCGCGAAGGAGTCGTGCAAGAGGGGCCACGGCGCGGCCATCCTCGATCTCGCCCAGGGCCCAGGCTGCGGCCGCGCGCACCGACACCGCATCGTCACGCAGCCCCCGGAGGAGCGGATCCACCGCCGAACGATCTTCGGCATAGCCGAGACCGACCGCGGCGAGCTGACGCGTCCTGACATTGGGGCTCGCCAGGGCGTCCAACAGCGCTTCTACGGCGCCCGGGTGGCGCGTGCGGCCGAGCAGGCGCGCCGACACCCGGCGGACGCATGCGTCCGAATCCTCCAAGCCCGCCCGCAGCGGCGGGATCACGCTCGGGTCACTCCGGCGTCCCGTCGCCCAGCGCAGCACGTCCTGGCGGTCCCGCACCGCGTCAGGGTCACGGTTCAGACGCGACCAGCCCCAGCCAGTGCTCAGCGAACGCACAATCATGTCGCAGGCGAGAGGGCTGGCGCTGCGGACACCGGCGAGGAAGCGCACGGCGAAGAGCGAGTCGGGCTCCGCCATCTGCGCGGAGACCGCGACAGCGGGCGAAAGATGCCAGAGCGCGC
>CP070823.1:479404-482287 GCA_020344375.1 Gemmatimonadota bacterium
GCCGATCCCGATCCCTTCGACATGATGAGCGCCGGGATTCCCCCCGGAGATTACGGGCGACGTCGCAGGCTCGAGCGCAACGATCTTGACGTCAGGGTATTCCCGTCTCAGTTCTTGAGCGACGCCCATGAGCATACCAGCGGTGCCGACACCGCCACAAAACGCATGGATCTTGCCATCGATCTGCCGGACAAGCTCGCGGCCGATCTTTCTGTAGCCGGCTATTGAATCTGAATTGTGCAACTGATTCGTGAAGTAGGTACCTTCTTCCCTTGCGAATGACTCCGCTTGTTCAATCATCCTCGGCACGAGATCGGGCGTTATCTTTCCCCCGTCACTTGGCACAATGTGAAGCTCAGCTCCGAAGACCCTCATGGTGTCGAGCTTCTCTTTGGCGAACCCATCGGAGGAGACGACCTTGAACCTATAACCCTTGACAGCGCAGACAAAGGCAAGAGAAGAGCCCGTGCTACCACCCGTATACTCAACCACCGTCATTCCGGGCTTGAGATCTCCCCTGGCTTCTGCCTCCTCAATCATGGCCCGGGCCATTCGGTCCTTGTAGGATCCTGTCGGATTGAAGAACTCGAGCTTCATGAAGACATCAGCACTACCTTGCGGAACGAGCTTGCGAAGCTGGACTACAGGCGTCATGCCAACGGTGTCGAGGGCAGACAGAACACTTGTGGGAGGCAGTCGCTCCATCGCTCAATCCTTTCCCTTGGCGGGAATGAGTCCTATTGACATCTTCGTCCCGCTGAGGGTTACATGCAGTAGCTCAAGATGCGGGCTCACGGATATGCGTTTCACCTGCGCGGCAACGACCGCGCCCCAACGAGGAACCGGCCCGGTCGCGGAGCTTCCCTGAAGAGAATCTAAGGCCATACATCGAACCGCGCCCGCGTCAGGTGCAAACGCTTGTTAGGCGGCGTCGCCGGGATCCACCGCGACTCACTTCTCGCGCAAGACCTTCTGTTCCAGCTTTGTGTACCGCGAGATCGCCTCAAGCTTCGCTGGCGTCACTATTGAGTAGGAAAGATCGCGCGAGCAATCCTCTGAAAGAGTGTGCCGATGGTCCAGTCGCTCGGGGTCTTCCAAGAGCTCTGCAAGGTTATCCCGAAGATCAGCGGCTTCCTTCGGCGTAAGATAGAGCTGCAGAGTCCTGACGGATTGTTTCCGTTCTGCATCTAGCATCCACATAACGTCTGACCCTGGTTGCGGCGCCGCCTAACGGATCAGCGTTTCACCTGCGCGGCACCCACCGCGCCCGATTGCGGGAGCGGCCCTACCGCGGAACAGCGCCAATGACAATCTAAGGCATATACCACAAAGGGCGCCCGCGACACGTGCAAACGTTTGTTAGAGTGCGACTCTACTTTCCAGCTCGGACGCGAACGGAGTTGCGTTGAAGCCTTTGACGATCAGCCATACCGCGAACGCCATTTCTTGTACGGCTATCGGAGTATCCAACGCGATCTGGGAGGCCGAAGAGAGCTCGAGGCCATAGATCACCATCATGCGTGCCGCCAGAATCAACACCGCGCCGACGAAACCCCATACGGACAACCATCGAGGCACGAGCCTAGCCTGGTACAGCACATAGTTCAGTATCAAGGCACCCACACTGAATGTCGTGAAAGCCAGGGCCGCGTCGTCCCAATCGTGCCCAGCCAGCAGCATGCCGCCCAAGGTCTGAAAGTGGGAAGCAGGGGGAGTGCCCGCAGCGACGAATTCTTGACTGACTGTCACGAGCGTCAGCAAATGCAGTGTTCCGACGGCGAAGAGCACGGCTTCTATGGACCTGGCAGCGACATATCCCAGAGCCAAGCGTTCGCTGAACCGTCTCAAGACGGGGTAAATGGCCACCGCAATTCCAACAACTGCGATGTGATTGATGAACTCAAAGAGGGCTCCCGTGGCCACCCGGTTTTCGCTGAGAGACGCCTTGGTGAGGTAATCCGGAGCACCGATAACTGGTTGCAGAAGCAGGACAGCCACTGTGCTGGCAACCGTCGCGATTATGAAGAGAGCTCCTACAATGCGTGCGGCAGTTCGGTGTGTCATCACGTTCAATCCTCCGATGGTGTCCCGAGCTTAAGCAGCTCTGCCATCGGTTCTTCCGCGGATTCCTTCGTAGTTGGGTCGCACGCTAACTCTGCGCTTCAGCTGCGCCCTGAGGAGCACGGGGATCCACGGAGCACAGGCCAAAGCCCGATCTTTCCAAGTCCAACGAACTCACCTCATCACAGATCAAAGGCCGTTCCCTAAAGGCCGAAGCGCCAGCTGCAAGCGCTTGTTAGCCAGCGAGAGGGACCAGCAGGCTAAGTCTGACTAGGTCTGCGGCTCTGCTGGAGTCAACTGCATTCCAAGCTGTGTCATGAGACCCAGGTTGTCTTCCAGTCCCCACCACTCCTCCATCACTCCATCCACTATTGTGGCGATGTGCATCCCGGCGTAGCTCACCCGCTTTCCTGTCGGTGCAATCCCCTCGAATTCGCCTCGATGCGTCGCATCAAAGGTCAACCTGACCGCCACTCGGTTGCCCTCCGCAACCATCTCGTGAACCGCATGCGTGTAGTCGGGGAAGGCGGCATAGAACTCTCTAATCAACTCGAAGAGCGCATCTCTACCGAGTGGCTCGGGAATCCCGATATAGTGGAGGACAACATCCTCGGAAATAAGCTCGCCTAGGCGATCATAGTCCTGACGGTCGATAGCGGCGTACACCTCGCGTAGGAGCTCCTTGTTCGTCGCCTGGACCTCGGAGGACGGTCGCTCGCATCCGAGACAGAAGAGCACGAGCAAAGGAGAGATGCGAACGAGATAATGGCGTGCGGTCAGCATAGATATTCCTCCTGCGCTGAAAGCTGTACCGGCGACGTG
>CP070823.1:482387-485259 GCA_020344375.1 Gemmatimonadota bacterium
GTCTTCACTGTATTCGCCTCTCCGCTACCGGAAGATCTGCCCCGGTATCAGCTGGAAGGCCAGCGAGATCCGGAAGTTGTGCACCGTCTCCGACGCCTCCGGCGGGCTCCCGTTCGCCTCCGGGAAGTCGAGCCCCGAGCCGCCCGGCTCACGGTTCCGGTCGTTCTGCCAGCGCAGCTCTACCGGGTTGAACTTCTCGCGATCGAATTTGAGGAATACGTCATCCACGACGTCGACGCGTACACCGGCGGCCTCGCTGATCATGTATTCCACCCCACCGCCGAACATCAACATCGCCTGCGTGAACGTCTCATTCCCCGACCGGGTCGGGACCGACCCGATCACCTGCGGATCGTAGTAGAGGGTGTAAACGCCGCCGCCGCCGATGCCGAGGACCGAGATCCGCTCCGTCCTGAGCCCGGCAATGCCGAAAGCCCCGAAGATCACCTGCGTGACCTGCTGACCGGGCTCGATCAGCAAGTTGATGGGTCCCGGATACACGAAATACGCGTTCTTGAAGTAGGACCCATCCACTACCGGGCGGGCGAAATCGAACTCGAGGCCGATACCCAGGTTCTCGGTGATGAAGTATCGAGCATCAGCCCCGACAGAGGCGGCGTCTTTAAACGGGGTCGCTTCGTCGTACAGGTAGTACCCGACCCTCGGCGACACCTGGAATTGCCCTGCTACGACCTGGGCAACCGAAGGCGTCGCCGCGACGAGGACCCCCAACGTCACCAAGCAGAGTGTGCGTAGGTGTTCCATTGGTCGCTCGCTCCCGTCTCAAAAAGATCGTCTCGGGCTTCCTCCGGTCCCTCCAGCCCGTCAGAATCCGTACTCGAAGCTGAAGACCTGAACGTTGTCGAGAAGCCCGAAGCCGGTATACGCGTAGTCGAACGCCAGATGCCGTCCCGCCACCGGCACACGGACTCCGCCGCCGAACGACAGCCCGTCACTCGTCTCCCAGCCGGCGCGGTCATGGTTGAACCAGCGCTTCCCGGCTCGTGCAAATACAAAGTTGTTGTACGAGTACTCGAAGCCGAACGACGGTTGAATCGCGTCATCGATGGCGTCGGCCAGCTCACCCACCGCCGTAACCCGGTGGCGGGGATCCGTACCGAACAGGGCATCCGGCGTACCCGTCAGATCCGTCTTGACGGCGAAATGGAACACCGTCGGTAACTGGAGAGCCCGCGTCGAGGCGCCCACGCGGACATCCTCCTGCGTGGGGAAGATCTCATCAGCGGCCGAGATGTTGACCTCGACCAGGTCGCCCTCGAAGTTGGACTCCGAGCCCACATTCAGCAGGCTCGCTGCCAGCGTCGTGCCCCACAGGCCCGTCACGAAGTGGACGCTCAGGTCGCCGCCCACCCAGTCCGCCTTCGCTCCGTCGATACCCTCTGAGATGAACTTGATGGCACCGCCCAGAGCCATGCGATCGGTGATCATGGCTGCGTAATGCACACCGATCGCCGTCGATCGCCACTCGAAGGTCGGCCCGAGGACCGGATTCGTGCCGCTGACGATGCGCTCGGAGGTGCGGGGAATATCCCCGCTCGTCAGGCTGATCAGCGACAGACCGAGCGCACCATTCAGAAATGGCAGCGTCGTGCCAATGAAGAGGTGATCGATGCCGGAATTCCCGTAGAGGGGTGTGTAGCTCATGCCCGCTGAAAACCCCTCTATGCGGCTGATCGACGCGGTATTCCAGTAAAGCGCGTGCACGCCATCCGACATCACGGTCCCTGCTCCACCCAGCGCCTGGGCACGAGCACCTACTCCGATGCTGAGGAAATTCGCAGCACGTGTAGCCACCCGCGTATTCGCCTCGTCCGGCAGTGGCTGCAGCTGGTCACCCTGGCGCTCCTGGGCCCAGAGGCTACCGCTGCACACCAGGAGGCCGCCCAGACCAAGGATCAGAATCTTGCGTCTCATGTTCGTTCCCCTTCGGTTGCCCGTTTAGCGGATGACCACAAACTTGCCGAGCTTCTTCAGCCTCCTCTGCGGCTGCAGCACTCCCCCCACGTCCTGGAAGTCGTACTCACCCTCCAGGACGAAGATGTAGAGCCCGGAAGCTATATCGTTGCCCTCACGGGACCGCATATCCCAGAACAGGTCACCCAAGCCCATGAGGTCGTCCTCATCGTAGCTGATCCGCTGGACGAACTGCCCAGAGACCGTGAAGATCGTGATCGTGCCGCGCGGCGGTAGACCCGTGAACATCAGGCGCGGGTTCTGATTGCCCAGCTGCTCGAACTCCGACCACACCACATACGGGTTCGGAACGACCTTGATCTCGGCAATCGCCGAATCGCTGACCTCCGTCACATCAATACCCGCAACTGCAGGATCGATCGCGAACACATACCGTGTCAGCGACGTGAACGGGTTCAGGAACTCGATCTCGAGCGCCTGGTTCGCAGTGAACGGGATATGGCCCGTCGCGCCTGGCGTCGCCACATCTCCAGCGATCGGGTTACAACCTGTCGCCGGCTCCGCACAACCCAGCAGCACGTCCGTCCAGGTCACTACCGTCGTGTCACCGATGATCAGGTTGCCACCCCCATCCTGCAGGTAGTACTCGGTGCCGTCGTACACGCCCCTCAACGGCACGTCCTGCAGCGTCTCGATGAAGATCAGCGGCTCCTCGGGCACCCACACATCCGCTGGGACCGCCGCCCGCAACGTTACGAGGCCGGAGCCAAGCGTGATGCTGTCCCGCTGGCTGGCTTCCTTCGTGGAGGCCAGCATCGCCAGCTGCACCTCCGTCGCCGGATCGTTCGTCAGGTTCACGACCCGGAACGGCACGGAGACCTGCACGAGATCCTCTGGCGCTACGCCCAGCAGGTTCGCCGTGGCCGCATCGACGTTC
>CP070823.1:485359-488216 GCA_020344375.1 Gemmatimonadota bacterium
GCTTCCTCCTTGGCTGGGCGGTGACCTGCCCCATCGGTGTTACCCGTAGTGTGCGAAGACTGATCCAGGGCTCTGTTCTCCGAGACCAGAGCCGAACCTCCACTTGTACCGGTCAGATGGCGCTGAAACGGGCCTGATGCTGTCCTAGGGCGAGGGGAGTATCCCACGGTGGACTCCTGCCATCCTCCGGTCGAACCCGTTTTCGGCGTAGGAAGAAACGGATTCACCCCTGGCGGCCCGCATATCCGCCACGACCACAGCGACCGTGCAGAACGGCATTCGAGACGGTTCTATGCCCATTTGACCAGCACACGTGGTAGAATGCGCGAGGCTCACAGACAAGCCTGCGGGGTATTCAGCGCCTTCCCATCGCCATTTGACAGGCGCACCTTGCCTCGACGCAACAGCGCCCTAGATCTCCTTGCCGATGGAAAACGCCTTTCCGATGGAGGCGCTGATGCGGTTGTACGTGCTGCAGTCCGGCGAGAACGCGAAGAACCCCAGGTCCTCCAGGTTGGGCAGGCCGCCTTCGGGTAGCACGCTCTCATCGAGCTTCGCGTCCAAGATCTCGCCGATGAACTGAGTGTGGAGCCCGATCTCGATCGTGTGTAGGACCTTGCACTCCAGGACGAGCGGGAACTCGTCGATATAAGGGGCATCTACCAGGCGCCCCTTCACGGGCGTCAGACCCGCCGCTGCGAACTTATCCACGTCTCTTCCCGAGGCGATTCCGAAGTAGTCGGCCTGCTTCGCGTAGCTCACGGGCGGGACGTTCACCGTGAAGCACTGTCGCTCCACGATGTTCCCGTACGTGTACGTGGCCTTCCGAAAAGAGACCGCGACACACGGCGGCTTCGAACAGCAAACCCCGACCCAGGCGGCTGTCCCGGCATTCGGCTTCTCGTCCTTGTCGTAGGTGCCCACGACCCAGACCGGCGTTGGGACAATGGCGATTCGCGCGCCCAGCGACTTCTTCTTCATGGGATATCTCCTTCCGCGCGTCGTGGGCCTCCAGCGAACGGCCTGCGAATCCCCAGGCAGTCTCCCCGCGGCGCAGATGTGAGTTGACGATCTCTGCTTCGGCATGCCATATCCGGCCTCCTATCCCGGGGCGAGTTCGGCCTCGTGGTGTACAGAAACTCATCCGTGCCCCAAAGTGGCCTCATAGCGGTCTCACGGGGGATCGACATCCGTAGGAGAGAACAGCATCAGCATCACGTGCCAGAACATGACCGGGAGGATGCCGCAGCGGTGGCGAGAAGTCAACATCCAGGGCGGCCAGCAACGGAGGTTCCTGAGCTTCTGGTTGCCTCAGATTAGTTTTGGGACACTACGGTCTCGTCACCGTCTAACCAGGATCGGATGTTTCATCGCCGTTTGGCTTCGACACCATCCCTCGATAGAGCCGTTCCGGGGTGATTGGGAGCTGGCGGACACGCACGCCGACGGCGTCAAAGATGGCGTTGGCGATGGCCGGCGCCGTGGGGATGATCGGAGGCTCCCCGACGCCCTTCGCGCCGAAGGGACCGCCGTCGAGCTGCTCCTCGATCAGCGTTACCTCGTACTCGGGATGGTCAAGTGAGGTGGGCATGCGGAAATCCGTGAAGCTCGCGTTCAACAGCCGCCCATGATCGTAGACATACTCCTCAGACAGCGCGTAGCCGAGGCCATGTGACGCGGCGCCCTCAATCTGCCCCTCCACACTCATGGGGTTGATGGCGAAGCCGACATCCTGCGCGCAGGTGAGTCGCTTCAGTTCCCATTGGCCGGTCTCTCGATCCACTTCCACCTCCGCCACCTGCGCGCAGGAGGAGATGCCGAGGGGCAGCTCGGTCAGCGCCGCGCGGCCCACAATGGCGCCGCGATAGCCTACCGCCCGGCCCACGGCTTCGGCAAGACTGAGCGCGCTCGCTCCCGCGGCCTGCACCCGGCCGTCCGCCACCACGATCTGGTCGGGTGCAACCCCAAGCTCGTCGGCCAGCGCCTCCGCCAGCTCGCGCTTCGCGTCTTCGCACGCGCGGCGCACGGCTTCGCCGACGCCGAAGAGGACGCGGCTATGGTGCGAGCCGTCGTTATGCGGACCGGTGTCGGTATCACCCTGGGTTACGGTCACGCGCCCCACCGGGATGCCGAACGACTCGGCGGCAATCTGCGCAAAGGAGGTGTCGGTGCCGCTGACGTCGATCGCCCCGGTGAGCACAGACACGGTGCCGTCTTCGTTGAGGTGCACGTAGGCACTGGACGACGCCGCCCAGCAGGTCCAGTGCCCGGCCGCGAGGCCGATGCCGCGAGCCTTGGCCGAGTGCCGCCGCGACCGGCGCCGCTGCGACCAGCCCGCGCGCTCCGCGGCCGCCCGGATCACCTTCTCCGGCAAGGAATAAGGCATGGTGGAGCTGCCGACAACCGGGTCGCCCTTGCCGATCACGTTTCTCAGCCGTATCTCCAGCGGGTCGATCCCTAGTGCGTGAGCGATGATATCGAGTTGGCTCTCGATGGCAAAATGCACATGTGGCGCGGTGAGACAGCGGCGCGCCCCCGCGGAGGGCTTGTTGGTGTAGATCGAGTAGGCGGTCACGAGCAGATTCGGGAGGCGGTACGGCCCCTGCACCAGCTCCGCACCGGTCCCGGCCTGGGCCCCGCTGTAGGCGCCGGTGTCGAAGAGCAGCCGCGCCTGGAGGGCGACAAGCTCACCGTTTCGCTTGACGCCCGTCTTCAGCTCCAGCACCGACCCGCCGCACGGCCGGTTCGCCAGGAACTCCTCCTCCCGCGTCATCACCATCTTCACAGGGCGCCCGCACTTTCGCGCCAGCGCGGCGGCGATGGGCTCGAGTATCACGCCTCCCTTTCCGCCGAATCC
>CP070823.1:488316-491173 GCA_020344375.1 Gemmatimonadota bacterium
CTTGCACGCACCGCCAGCGTCTTCTTCCCAAGCTGGCCGCAGCTGACCGTGTTCGCTGTGGCGTTGGGCAGCTTTACGATGGTCCTGGGGATCATCGTCGCCCTAAGGCAGGACGATCTCAAGCGGCTGCTCGCCTACTCGTCGGTCAGCCAGATCGGCTACGTGGTCGTCGGCGTCGGACTGGGAACCTACCTGGGCTGCTACGGCGGCCTGTTCCACCTCATCAACCACGCCGTCGGCAAGGGACTGCTGTTCATGTGCGCGGGCGCCGTGGTCTATGCCACCGGCGCGCGCCGGATGAGCGACCTGGGTGGTTTGGCGAGCAGGATGCCGGTGACGGGCATGTGCTTTGTCGTGGGAGCGTTGACGATCGCCGGTCTGCCGCCGCTTTCGGGCTTCATGAGCAAGCTGACGATCTATCTCGCCCTCGCTCAGGCTGGCCTGTGGTGGGCTGCAGCTATCGCCGTGCTCGCCAGTCTTCTCACGTTGGCTGTACTGGTGCGAGCGGCATCGGTTGTGTTTTGGGGCGCCCCGCGGGCCGTGGCGGCGACGGTGGAGGCGCGTGAGGTACCGCTCGCGATGTGGGGACCGATGGTGATCCTGGCAGGAGTCAGTCTCCTCCTCGGACTTTACCCCCAGGTGGTCTTCCCGCTCGTGGACGGCGCAGCGAGGGTGCTGGCATTGATCGGGAGGTGAGGCCAGCGATGCTTAGACGGCTGTGCGAGAAAGCATTTCCGAAGGCGTTGTGGGTCTACCACGCGAACTGCGGTGCGTGTAACGGCTGCGACATCGAGGTGATCAATGTCTTGACGCCCTACTACGATGCCGAGCGCTTCGGGATCAAGCTGGTTGGCTCGCCCAGGCACGCTGACGTACTGCTGGTCTGCGGTCCGGTGACACGCCAGGTGGCGCCAGCGCTGCGTCGTCTCTACGACGCAGTACCGGCGCCCAAGCTTGTCTTTGCGATCGGCTCGTGCGCGACCGGGGGAGGGTGCTGGTTCGACACCTACAACGTCCTGGGCGGCGTGGACAAGGTGCTGCCGGTCGACTATTACGTACCCGGCTGCCCGCCGCGGCCCGAAGCGATACTTTACGGTGTGGCGGTGGCGCTGGGGCTGGTGCCCAAGAAGGTCGGCGCGGAAGTAATGCGGCAGGAAACGCTTGAGGAACTGGCGCAGGCGAGGCCGTGCCAGAGCGAGGCAGGACCGTGAGCATGCAGCGTAAGATCCTCATCGTCGAGGACGATAAGGACCTGGTGGCGGCGCTGCAGATCGTGCTGAAGAAGCACGGTTTCGAGGTTGTGGCGGCGCACGACGCACCGGGGGGACTGGCGAAGACCGAGGCAGAGAGGCCTGACCTCATCGTTCTCGACGTCATGATGCCCAACGCGACCGAAGGATTCCATTTTGTGTGGACGCTCCGGCTGCGCGAGGACGAGTATTTCCGCAGCGTGCCGATCATCGTGATCAGCGCGATCCATCAGAGGACAGAGCTGCGCTTCTACCCCGACTCGGCCGACGGCACCTACCAGGCTGGAGAGTTCCTGCCGGTCCAGAGCTTCATTGACAAACCGGTGGATCCCACGGAGCTTGTGCGGGAGGTGGAGCGGCAGCTAGGACTTGCACGCGGTGGCGAGCGCGAGCCGTGAAGCGCGGGCAATGGCAAAAGACGGGGAATCCCTTGGGCTCGGCGAGCTGCTTCCCGTCGCCGAGGAACTCGTGGCCCGTGTCGGCTGGCTCATTCGGCTGCGCTGGCTGGCGGTCGCGGGCGTGCTGTGTCTCCTCGAAGTTGCCCGCCGGGTCTTTGCGCTTGAGCTGGCGCTGCAGCCTCTCTACCTGACGATCACGGCGCTCGCCGCTTATAATCTCATCCTCACACTCGTCTTCAGGCGGCTACGGCGTCGGCGTCGAGATAGAGCGTCCCACCGCTCCGGGCTCCTTGCCCGTCGGCTGCTAGCGGAGTCGGCAACCGGCTTCGAGCCACGTGTTGAGGCGTTCGAGGCGGGACTCTTCGCCAGCGGGCAGATCGCCATCGACCTGCTATTCCTCGCGATACTGCTGCACTTCTCCGGCGGTATCGAAAACCCGTTCGTCGTCTTCTTCATCTTCCATGTGATCGTCGCCAGCATTCTGCTTTCACGGCTGGCGACGTTCTTTCACGCTACGCTCGGGCTGGCCCTGGCCTCTTGCGTGGCTCTGGGCGAGCTCTTCGGCATCTTGCCACACTACCCGCTCCACGACGCGTTGCAAGTCGGCGCCTACCGTGACCCCACGGTGGTCGCGGTGGTACTCTTCGTCTTGGCCGGCACGCTGTACCTGTCAGCCTATTTGGGGAGCGCAATCGCAGGTCATCCGCGGGAACTCGCGGAGAAGGCAAGGCTCTTCGAGGCTGCTTATCAGCGAGCGAGCGAGAGCGAGCGGGCGAAGTCTCAGTACATGCGCAAGGTCGCGCACGAGTTGCGCGGCCCGGTGGGCACCATTCAGACGGAACTCAAGGTGGTGCTCCAGGAGCTAGCGGGGGAGATACCGGAAAGTCTGCGCGAGCTGATGTCGCGCGCGGAGCAACGCGCCGGCGAGGTGGCGCAGGTGACGCTGGACCTGCTGACGCTGTCGCGGGCGCGCGAGGCGCCCCTGGAAGTCGAGATGATGGAGGTCGAGCCGGCCAAGCTCGTCGCCGAAGTCGTCGACCAGCTGTCGGGGACGGCGGAGCGAGCCGGCGTGACCCTCAGCACCTCTATTCCTCGCAGGCTCGGCACCTTCAGGGCCGACCCCGATGGGCTCAGGCAGCTGGTTGGCAACTTGCTCGGTAATGCCATCCGTTACTCACCTGGCGGGGGTCAGGTTGAGGTAAGGCTGGC
>CP070823.1:491273-494126 GCA_020344375.1 Gemmatimonadota bacterium
GTTTTCCTCCTGAGCCTCCACGTCGGAAAACGAGATGAGGCAGGAAATGACGAGCATGACAGCACAGCTAGTTCCAGTCTTCACGGTTCACCCCCGTGTTCTCTTGCCGTTGCGAGTGCAAGTGTAAGGACGGCACCAGGCACAGTCACATTCCTGCTCCCCTCTCCGATCTCACCGCGGCCCAACGGTTACGCGTTTCAGCTGCGCCCCACCGAAGCGCGGGGGTCAACAGAACAAAGGCAACCGCATCGCACACCTCCTAAGCGGACTCCACGGATTGGTGGGGGCGTTGACGGCTTCGTGCGCCCGTGCCTATCGGCTCGGCATCTGCCAAGATGTGGTGCAGATGCGTGTGTAGCAACGAGCGACGGGCAACGGTCTTGGAAGCATGCCGCGCTCGATTGTCACTATTCCTGACACTAGGCATCGAAGAAGAAGTCGCGGCGCCGGGATTGGCGTTGAAGGCGCCGTCAGGCGCTCTCATACCGAACACCGCACGTGGTGCGCGCGGCGTGAGTCTCCACCCGGGGACCTCCTGCTCCCAAAGCCGAAAACCAGCGCTCACCAGCGCTGATGGGCGCTGATTTCGACAAATCTGCGCTGACTGTTGGACACCTGCACTGGGTGTGTTGGCACTACGTTAGCCGGCGGGTGGCGCCTGGGAGGGGCCTGACCTTGGCTATCGCAGAGTGGCTGTAGGGTACATTCCCCGAGGGGATGCAAGCTCAGCCTCGCGGTTCGGGAAAACGAACGGGGTGAGACTCGAAGCTGACGGACGGATAGTGCAATCGCCACCACTCAGCGGCACGCTGCTGGTTCCAGGGCGTTTCCGTCGCGATCTCGCTCAAGGCACGCTCCAGCAGATCGGCCGTCCCCGGACGATCTGACGGGTCCTTCGACAGACAGGCCAACACCAGCGAATCCAACTCGACCGGGATCGGCATCTCTGTGCGCGTGCTGGGCGCTTCGGGAGCGGCGTTGATGTGGGCGATGATGGTGGCGATCGAGGTGTCTTTCTCGAACACGCGTTGACCGGTCAGCAGCCAATACGCCACGCAGCCTAGCGAGTAGATATCCGAGCGCCCGTCGATCGTTTCTTCCCCCACCGCCAGTTCCGGGGGCATGAAATCGGGTGTGCCGGCGACCGCGCCCGTTTCCGTCACCCGTTTCTCGCTTAGCGGCTCGCCGGCCGAGCTGGGCTTCACCAACCCGAAGTCCAGGACTTTCACGAAGTCGTACTCGAAGGCGCGCCGACACAAGAAGATATTGGACGGTTTGATATCTCGATGAACGAGGTCCCTGCGATGCGCCTCGCTCAAAGAAAGGCACGCCTGGCGCAGGATGTATACGACACGCTCGGCGGCGAGCGGCCCGCAGTCGCTGACCAGCGACTCCAGATCGACACCGTCAAGTAATTCCATGACGTAATAGAAGTTTCCGTCATCGCTGATCCCGTAGTCGTACAGATGAACCGTGTGGGGTGACTCCAGTGACGCCGTCACCTGGGCCTCACGCTCGAAGCGGGCCAGGGCTCTTTGCACGGCACCGAGTTCCGAGCCGACGAGGTCGCGGCGTATGAGCTTGATCGCCGCCGGACGCGCCAGCATGTTGTGCTTCGCTCGCCATACCTCTCCCATCCCCCCACGACCGATGAGATCCAGCAGGTAGTAGCTCCCCAATTCCCGTGCGCGTCGGATGTCCGTTCCGAGCCCGTAGATGATACGCGCCGCGACGTAGGACATGAGAACAACGAAAACGTAGGGCACGATGAATAGCCCGGCGAAGTCTCCGAAGGGAAGCTTAGGGGCGTTACCGTACCGAGCTAACAGCGCAATCGTGACCGGGACCGCCGAACCCGAGAGCGTCAGCGCGATCAGTGCGCTTCGAGGCTTGCTCGGCACGAGGACGACGAAGAAGAGCATCCAGACCGCGACCGCTGAAACGCCAACGAGATCGCGCGAAAGGTATAGAGGGTCCACGCCTACGAAGGCGTTGTAGTACTGGCTCAGCGGGATGCAGAAGCTGAAGACCACCATGTAGACGAGTCCAACCCTAACGATGGCCGATGGCGACAGCCACCGACTGCGGGCGAGGATGAGGACGACCAGCGATGCCGACAGCATGATCGTCGGCGGAGCCCACTGCAGTGGCGTCTGAAACTCTGTGGCCAGGTCGCCTTCGACCCAGTTGGCACCTAGCCAACTCATGGCTAAGAGAACGGCAGCGGTAGCGCAGACGATTTGAAGGCGCCTGGA
Source organism: Gemmatimonadota bacterium (assembly GCA_020344375.1). Lineage (GTDB taxonomy): Bacteria > Gemmatimonadota > Gemmatimonadetes > Palauibacterales > KS3-K002. The sequence goes on from CP070823.1 coordinate 493,529, forward strand.
GGATTGCTGCAGCAGGCTGAGCGGCAACCCGGACTTCGAGCCATCACACCGCCCGGCCGGCGCCTGCCAGTCGTCGCCCCGGGTCAGGAGGCGATCCCCGTAGCGGGTCACGGTGCGGGCCTCATCGTGGGGCGCCCGTGAGGCCAAGGCCGTTGAGGAGGTCCAGCAACAGCACGCTCCGCATAGCCAGCTCCCTTCCCACAGGATCTCGGACTAGCGTGTCCAGTCCTTTTTCCAGCTCCTGAATAATTCGTTGACGCCTGGTTAGGCAAGCGGCCACCGCCCAGGCAAGAAATCCGACGCCATCTCTTGGGGGTGTGCACCCTAGATCACACAGGTGGTTGAAGGAGCGGAAGCAAAAAAGGCAAAACCCCTCGCGGTACCAGGGGTTTCGTATCGGGGCGCCCGGATTCGCGATCTCTCAGGTTCTATGAGCACGCCATGTCGAACAGAATCCCCTTGCATTATCGAAGCTGACAGCCGCAACGGCGTCACCGCACATCAGCGCGCTGGCTGCTTCTTTAGATCTCTCACGGTGTTCAACAGGGGTTCAAGAACGCTTATCTGACATTCAATCGTATCTCCATCCTTGATGGGA
>CP070823.1:494226-497061 GCA_020344375.1 Gemmatimonadota bacterium
CAGCCACGGCGACACCGCCGCCCGTCAGCCCGGTGGCGACCGCCGCCCGGTAGCTCAGACGGCCTGCGGGGAGCGTACCGCTGCCGCCGCTGAATGGCGTCCGCACCGTCTTGAGATCGATGCCAGTGCGATAGTCGCTGGCCTCATTGAGCGCGTTCACGGCCACGTGGGCGCCCAGCAACCCCAACAGGGCCAGGCCAGCTGCCGCCCAATCGTGCATCCCCAGATAGGCCGCCGCACCGGTGCCGGCAGCGACAAGGGTGACGGAGAGCAGGAGAAACGGTGCTCGGGCAACACCGGCGTAGGCGGCGAAGCTCTTTGTCGCGGTTGCGGTCTGGTTCATCAGCAGACTTTCGGGTTGATGGTTGGCGGCCTAGCTAAGAACCACCAAGCCGCTTCTGCTCGCGGATCCACTCCTCGACTTCTTCCGGGATCAGCAGCCGGTCAGCGATCGCGGCGATCACTTCCGCCTGGCGCCATTCCTCCTCCAACGCCTCAAGCTCCCCCTCTAACGCGCGCCGCTCCGACTCCTCATGCGCCGCCATCTCCAGGGCGAGCCGGACCTCCGACCGCATGTTGTGGATTACACTGATGTCCTTGTCGAAGATCGGAGAAGGGACACATTCCGGCTTCCTGGCCGCGACCTTGAAGAAGCGCTCTGGATGTCCAGCCTCCTCGATCAGCCCCACGGCGTCGCGCACCCGAGATCTGGTACCGCCATAGACGTTGACCTTCGGCAGAAGCTTCCCGGCCGCGCGGATGGCCGCCGAGCCCGTGATCTCGATCGTCTCACCCTCATGGCTCGCGATGGTGCGCCACGGCTCGTACTCCATGATCCCCGCCCGGTACGGCACCCTGAGTATCCAGCCCTCCTGCGTGTCCGCCGTGACCAGCCGCACTTCCTTGATGTCCTCCCGTGCAACTGGCAGGACTTTCCCTTCCACCGTCGCCACGCGGGCCACGATCCGCCGCCTGTAACCGATCCACAGGAACCAGAGCAGCCAGTTCAGGCCGAGAAGATGGATGCCCAGCGCCGCGCCCGTCGCCGCCGCCGTGCGGAACAGACTCTCGACCCGGCGTGACAAGAACTGCGGGCCGTAGCGCCAGGCAGCGAACTCAGGCCGCAGCGGCTTACCGATGCGCACCAGGTCCAGCCCCTCCCGCAACCGCGCCAGCCCGATGTTCTCGGTGGATAAGCGCAACGTCGTCTCACGGAACTGACGCTCGCACTCCTCGATCGCCTCCCAGCGCTCCTCGAGCGGCGTCAGGTTCCAGCGCCGGCAGTTCTCACAGATGGCCCAGAGGCGCCCCTTCCCCGAATCGAAGGCCAGCCGACGCCCGACCGGGAAATGCTCGACCGCCTCGTTGGCGCCCAGGTAGCAGTTACAGTAGATACACGTCTTGTACACGTCGACCTACACCAGCGTCGCTGCCGCTACACGAGGAGACGGCAGACGGTTGCGTCCTCCGTCCCGACCTCGGAAGCGCGGTGTCGCCTCCGCGCCCCATATCCTACGTCTACAGACAGCCTTGGGAAACGGCGAGCTGGGTGCTGCGCGCCACCCTGTCCCGGCCTCAGGCCTATCGATGGCACGAGGCGCGCAGCTGGCCGCAATTCTCTGGAGTCAGGCAGGACTCAATCCTAACTTGTCGTCGCGCTTTGGCCCCACGGCCTCGCAACGCCACTCCGACAACAGCCCCATACACGTGGGACGGAGGCAACGATGCTCGAGCGCGTTGACAAACCTGCATTAACAGTCGTCGCAACGCTCCTCACCCTGTGCTGCGGCGAACCGGTACAGGAATTCGAGTGGGGGAACCTCCGCAACCTGGGACGAAACATCAACTCGCCCGGCAAGGACGAGCACCCAACCCTCCCTCGATTCGGCACACCGATGTACTTCGCCTCGATCAGGGAGGGAGGGTTAGGGGGGTACGATCTGTACGTCTCTCACCTGGAGAACGGGGAATGGTCGAAAGCGGAATTGTTGCCACCACCCATCAACACCCAGAAGGACGAGTTCGACCCCTTCATCACCCCGAACGGCACGAAACTCTTCTTCGCCTCCAACCGCGATAACCCAGGCGCGTACTGGGATTGTGACATCTTCGTCGCCGAGTGGAACGGTAAGTCCTGGGGGGAACCGATGCTCTACGACTCCGTCTTCGTCACCCCGAATCTTCCCGACTGGGGCCCGACTCTGACGGAGGATCTCCAGACCTTCATCTTCTCGAGCGGCCGCACGCCGGCCAACCCTCCGTCCGTACAGATCTTCCGGTCGACGTGGTCGGGAGACCGATGGTCCGAGCCACAGCCGCTTCCCCCACCGGTCAACTCGGGGAGCTGGGAAGCCACACCCTACGTCACACCTGATGGGAAGACCCTGTACCTGAACTCGGGCAGAGGAGAAGCCGGCAAGCGAGACGTCGACATCTGGAGATTCGACTTGGTCGACGGCCGCTGGACAAATCCCGAACTCATGACCGGCCCGTTCCTATCCCCACAGCACGACTACGACCCCTGCCTCACGCCGGACGGCGACAAACTCTACTTCACCTCAGACCGGCAAGGTGGCCTGGGAGACTCCGACATCTACGTCGCCGAACGGATCAGGCGGCGCGACTGAGCGCTGATTGACAGCGCTGGAGGGCGATCGCTTGACAGCCTACCTACTGGTAGGTAGTTTACAGCGGCTACCACCATCAAGGTGAATCATGGCTGACCGCAAAGCTCAGATCGTCGAGGCCGCCGCGGAGCTGCTCCAGACGCGCAGCTTCTCTGCCTTCAGCTATCAGCACCTCGCTGATCGGCTCGAGATCCGCAAGGCCAGCATC
>CP070823.1:497161-499995 GCA_020344375.1 Gemmatimonadota bacterium
GCCGGACCAGTTCTCCGGCGTGATCGTCCATTCGATCGCCGCCATATGCATGTCCGCCATGTGGACGATGCGCCGGCTGCACAGTGAGGTCTCGCGCCCCTTGGGATCACGGAACCGACAGATCCAGGTCAGGATACCCTCTTCCAGGTCCAGCTCCTGGCGGTACTCGAGCAGCTCCACCGAATCAAGGGCGAACCAGTCCTCCCCCTCCTGCCTGAAGGTGAGGAAGGTCCAGTTCGGCCAGTTCACGAGGTCCTCGTTCTCCACGACCCGCCCGGCGATCTCGGTCTTCAGGCGATTGTAGCCGCCGGCCAGATACGTGCCTGGATAGTGGGCACCGCCGGCTCTGACTGAACTCACCGCACCCCGCGTCGCGAAGTACCCGTTGCCAAGCGTGCACAACGCTTCCCGCAACGGCTCCTCATCCGGCTTCCAGCCCTCGTAAACCAGCTTCCACCCGTTCATCGGCTTCTGCCCCTCAACAGGTTTACCAGCTCAGCCAGCAGCTTCTCCACCTCCGAAGTGTCATGCAGACCGTAGCTCGCGTGAGTCAGGTACGACGGTGTACCCACTAGCACGCCGATCCCCCGCCCCCCCAGCACCCGGAACGCGTCCTCGTCCGTCACGTCATCACCGAGGTAGAACGGCAACACGTCATCCCCTTCGAGCCCCAGCGCCTCAAGCAGCCAGAGCACGGCTCGCCCTTTGTCCCAATCGATGTCCGGGCACAGCTCAAACACCCTCTTGCCGCCGGACAAGCGCAAGCGATCATGTCTGCCGAGCACCTCTCGCACCGCCGCCTCCACCTTCGGGACATCCGCATCGGCCACGTTGCGGTAATGGTTGGCGATGGCGAAGCGCTTGCGCTCAACGCGCGCACCCGGTATCGGCTCGATACGCAGCCGTAACTCGCGTTCTGCGCTGTCAAGATCCGGCAGGCACTCCCGCCCGCCTCTGTGCTCCATACTCAGGCCGTCCGGACCCTTGATGTCGAACCCGTGGCTGCCCGCATACACCAGCCCATCCAACCCGACCAGCGGCTCCACGTCGGCTCGGTCGCGCCCGCTCACGATGGCGACGATACAGAGCTGCGCCAACTCCCTCAGCACGTCGCGCATCGACTCCGCAAGTATCGCCCACTCCGGTTGGGAAACGATCGGTGTCAGCGTACCGTCATAGTCCAGAAACATGGCCGGTCGCTTAGCCGCAAGGCGCAAAGCGATCTCCTCGCGCGACTCCAGCGCCGACGAAAGTTCACTGGCGCGCCGCGTTCCCTCCGGATGTCCCTCTATCATGTGATCAGCTCTCGGTCGGCAACTGCGTCAGGTCGCTCACTACGATGTCCGCGCCGTTCGCCAACAACATCTCCTCTGCACCTGCACCCACCCGGTCCACACCGACCACCCAACCGAAACCGCCCGCGCGTCCCGCCTGCACGCCGGCCACCGCGTCCTCGAACACAACCGCACGGCTCGGTTCGACGCCCAGCAGCTCGGCTGCCTTCAGGAAGATATCCGGCGACGGCTTACCAATGAGCTGCAGCCGGTCGGCTACCACACCGTCGACCCGGACATCGAACAGATCGGTGAGGCTGGCTGCCCTGAGGACCGCTGCGCAGTTCTTGCTCGACGAGACGATCGCCGTCTTGAGCCCCATCTCCCTCCAATTCCGGATCTGCTGGACCGTGTCCTCAAAAACCTCCACACCTCCGGAGCCCAACAGCTCGTTGTAGAGGATGTTCTTGTGGTTGCCCAGCCCGCAGACCGTCTCTTCGTCCGGCCCGTCGCTCGGATCCCCGTCAGGTAGTGTGATGCCGCGGGAAGCGAGGAAACTGCGGACCCCGTCGTAGCGCGGCCTGCCGTCGACGTAGCGTGGATAGTCCGTCTCGATCTCGAACGGCTCGAACGGCACACCTTCGCGGGCCGCACGCAGCTGCAGGTACTCGTCGAAGGCACGCTTCCACGCCCACGCGTGCACGCTCGCGGTCCGCGTAACGACACCGTCCAAGTCGAAGATCACGGCGTCATAGTCGGCCGTGCTGACGCTCTTCACTCTCGTACGCGCTCCGATCCCCCTAGGCCCACTTGTCCACGGCGACCAAGCCAAGAAGAATAAGCCTTTGCGGCACATCGACAAGTGCCAGGCGCTTTGCCGTGGGCGCGCTAGTCCGGTGTGAATCTGTCGAGGAACGCCCGCTCGTCGGCGGTCAGGCTGCCGATCCCGGAGGTCTTGATCTTCTCCATCACCCGATCCAGCTCGTCCCGGTTCACCGGGTGCATCTCCTCGCGACGTATCCTCGCCCAGCGCTTGAGATCCGCCCCGTCGCCGCCCGAGCTGCCCCGAGCGGGAGTGCTTACCTTTGCCCGGAACTGGCGCGCAGGAGACCGATGCTCCATCCACTTCACGTACGCGAATCCCCCTACGAACCCGCCGAGATGCGCGAAATGCGCGACCCCGCCATGCGCCCCGCTGAACCCGCCGTAGAGGGAGAGCGCCGTCATGATCGCCACCAGCCAACGCGCCTGCACCGGGAAAACCCCCCAGATGTAGATCTGCTCGCGCGGCCAATAGCGCGCGAACCCGAGCAGCACACCGAACACGGCTCCCGAGGCACCGACGATCGGCACATAAGGGGTGACCAGCGAAAGCAGCGCCCCCGTGATGCCGCTCAGAAAGTACAGGCCGAGAAAGTGTCGACCACCCAGCCGCTGCTCCAGCCGCGGCCCGAAAAAGAACAGCGCCAGCATGTTGAAGAAGAGGTGCCAGAGGCCGCCGTGCAGAAACATGTAGGTGACTGGCGTCCACGGTCGGTACAGAATCCCCGCCGGCACCAG
>CP070823.1:500095-502904 GCA_020344375.1 Gemmatimonadota bacterium
GGTGGCCACCGTATCTTCAAGGAACCGACGATTGGAGTATCAGCCGGGAATGATCCCATAATCGGAAGATTCAAGGAAGTTGTCACTCCGGCTCACCTGACACCGGCCGAGATGTGGTCGAAGAGCGCAAGCTCCAAGCGCGGTACTCAAGACGATCTGCCAGTCGGCAGACCAATACCAGACGCGGGGACGTGGACCGATCTCGCCGAACTGTCTGCCAAAATCAAGGTTCTATCGATTGTCTTTCCCTATACGCAGAGCATCCTGGAAGACGGCAGCCGATCCTCACAACGTACCCCTCTGACTGGCCTCGCTCTCAACTGGGCCCACCGTTTCCATACGGAAGTGTATGAGAAGACGGCACTGTTCGTTGTCGAGAACGGTTATCGGATTATGGTTCCTCAAAGAAGCCGGTTCCACTCGGTTTTGCTCAAGTTATCGAGTCCGCATGTGGTATCGGCATGGTCGGAACGGCATTATGCCTTCGCGGCAGGACTTGGGACTTTTGGTTTGGCTGAGCATCTGATCACCGAACACGGCTGCAATGTCAGGTTGGCTTCTTTCATCACCGATGCCCCTCTCGAGATCACGCCTCGCGTCAATGATGATCCTTTTGCGAACTGTCTGTATTTCGCAAGAGGCACATGCGCGAAGTGTGCCGCCAGATGCCCCGGGCGTGCGTTGACAAAGGATTCGCACAACAAACTCTTGTGCGAGCTGATCCGGCATAGGGAATCGGCGAGAGTACGCGGAGAGCTAGCGCCGTTTCTCAAGCCTATCAAACGGCGTTTTATGTATGTTCCCGTGGAAGATTACCCGATCGGATGCGGGATCTGCCAATACGACGTCCCGTGTATGGACAGGAATCCTATGGCTGACGGTCAATAAGGCCCACGCGACGATTGCGCATCTGGTTTCGGGCCTATCGTGCGGCACTCGGAGCGAGGTCACCCCTCCCACGACCGATCAGCTGGACCGCCTCAAGACTGCACTCGCCGAACGCTACGCCATCGAGCGAGAACTTTGACGTGGTGGGATGGCCACGGTCTATCTCGCCGAGGACTTGAGGCATCACCGTCACGTCGGACATACAGCATGGCTCAGAGCGCACTAAGGCTAGTCAAATGCTGGCGTGACTTTCTCCCGAAGGGGAAGATAGAGTCTCTGCCACGGGGCCTGCGGGGCATCTACGTCCTATACAAGCGAGACCGACGTAGCGGTCCTAGAACTCCTGCGCAGTACACTCAGGGTTTGTTCGGGCCAAGAGGCCAAGGAGAAAGCCCCAAACCATTGTAGGTTAAGGGGTTATCGAAATGCGCCTGCCGCGATTCGAACGCGGGACCTTTGGCTCCGGAGGCTGAGAGTGACGTCAATGGGTGTTGATCGTATAAGGAAACTGCCCGCCCAGGGGGATCTGCCGACCCGGTGCGCTATTCGAACCTGACGCGGACTTGACGCCTGCTTGACACCTGCCGGCCAAACTGACTCTCAGCTCACTCACACTGGAGAGTCCGTTGTCTCATCTCGCCGCAGGTTGGGTCCACAGGCTGGTGCAGACACGGGGTTGGAGGGCGGTCGTCTGGCTGATCGTTACAGTGGTGCTTGGCCGCTTCGCCATGAATGTAGAGGAGGTGCTCCAGGTCGGAGCCACGGTTCCGGATAGCGAGTCGGACGCCGCTCGACTGGCCGTGGACTCGTTGCTTCCTGTCGGTGACGCGGAGTACGCAGAGCTGGCGGTCCGCTACGACCTGCCAAAAGCCAGCGCCCGCGACGCGAGACGTGCGGAATGGTGCGCGCTTCTGAGCATGGACTAGAGGTGTTCCTCGTGGCGCGTGTCGCGGAACTCAGGCGAGAGGGTGCCTCCGAGCGCGACGCGATTGCGCGCGGTTTCGCGCACTCGGCACCGGTGATCAGCAGTGCAGCGGCCATCATGGTGGTCGTCTTCGAGGCGTTTTCCCTCGGAGAGTATCTCGTGATCAATATACTGGGACTTGCCCTTGCGGCTCCGTCCTTCTGGACGCAACCTTGGTGAGAGTTTCCGTTGGACCGGCGCTGCTCACGCTCGCAGGTCGCTGGAAAATGCAGTCATGGCCGTAGACATCGAGGAAGTGCTGATCGAACACCTTCGGGAGAACTACCTCCCGCGGGGAACCGAGGTCCGCATCGATCCCAATGTGGACCTGTTCGATGCCGGCATTCTCGACTCTGCAGCGGTGCTTTCCGTCATCCTCTTCATCGAGACCGAATTCGGCCTGACCATCCCTGACGAGGACCTGTTGCCGGAGAACATCTCTTCGGTGGATGCCGCCACACGGTACATCACGATGCGACTCGACGGATTGGGTCCCGCGGTATCGGCGGGAGGCAAACATGACGTCGTCGACAAAGAAATGCCTGATCTGGGATCTCGATAACACCCTGTGGGACGGTGTGTGCCTCGAGGGAGACGTGCGTCTCCGTCCTGAGGCAGTGACCGCAATCACCGAGCTGGATCGACGGGGAATTCTCTTTTCCATCGCCAGCCGTGGCGAAGCCGATATCTCCATGGAACAGCTGAAGGCGTTTGACCTCGACCAGTACTTCCTCGTCCCAAAGGTCAACTGGCTGCCGAAGACCACCAACATCATCGCGATCGGTCGAGAACTGGGTCTGTCGCTGGATGATATGGCATTTGTCGACGACGAACCGTTCGAGCTGGAGCAGGTTTCGATGATGCTGCCGAGCGTCTTGGCCATCGATGCTCGCGAAGTTGCCGACCTCCCCAACTCGAGTGCATTCACGCCGACGTCAGTGACGAGCGAAGGGCGCA
>CP070823.1:503004-505803 GCA_020344375.1 Gemmatimonadota bacterium
GTGGCGAGGGCACGATCGATGGCGTTGAACGTCTCCGGATGAATCCGTGAGTCCGCATCCACGAAGGCGAGCACTTCACCACGCGCCGCGTGCGCGCCGCCGTTCCGGGCCGCTGCAATAACCCGTCTCTCGACTCGGACGACCCGGCACCCGCGCGCGCGAGCCATCTCCTCGGTCCTATCAGTAGACAGGTTATCAACAACCACGACCTCGATCGCTTCCGGTCCGCCCTGGTAGCGTTCCCTGGCGACGTCAACCGTGTCCAGCAGGCGCGGCAGGTACTCCTGCTCGTTGTAGGCAGGAACGATCAGCGAGAGACGCGGTATGTGGCCGGACACTTAGCCTCCATGCGAGCGAATGAAGTCGCTCGGGTCATACCAGAAGCTGCGGTACTGCTCGTGTGTCACACCTCCGCAGGTTTGAGTGTAACCCACGTAGAGCCACAAGCCGCAGATCTGTGCGTCGATGTCGTAGCCGCCTCTGCGGATCCCGAAATGCAGATGCGGAGGCCAGGGACCCCCGTCCTCGTCGTCATCGGCGATATAGGCGACGAGCTGTCCCTTCGATACGGCCTCACCAACTGACACCTGGAAGCCACGGCGAGCGCTCACGTGCCCATAAAGCGACGTGACGAATTCACCGCCGATCTCGTGCTCGATCATCATCACCGCCCCGTACCCCTGCACCTCAGGTGCGGCGAAGATTCCACCGACGACGCCGTCCGCCAGCGCGTACACGCGGGTGCCACCCGAGGCACGCGCGTCCTCAGCCAGATGGTAGCCCTCGAAATAGTCGTTCCAGACCCCGAAATCCTGAGACATGCTCCAGCTATCAAGCGGGAACCTGACAGGCGAGCTCGGATCAAGACCACCGTCTGAGTCACACGAGCCGACTCCGAGAACCAGCACAAAGACAAGTGCGCGGGACGGGACGCTAGGTCTCGACGCTTGACTAATTCGGCACATAGCGATGCCTCTTCTACTCTTGCTTCTTGAACTCCAGCTCCGTGAACCACAGGTCCTCGTTGGGCACGTCGACTTTCATCTCGACGACGTTGCCCGTCTTGTCCAGGAGGAACTGCACGGTGCCCTTGCCGAACCACGGAAACTCCCGCCGCCACTCGACCTCGAACGTGTCATAGTGCCAATGGGTCAAGTCACCCGTCAAGTCAGGATTCGGCAGGAACCGCACCACGAGGTGGCCGTTCTCCAGCGCTACGGTCGCATCACCGTACATCGGGCCGCCGTAGGTGCCCGTGTACCCCTCTAACGGGAGCGACGGCCGCGTGTTCGGGACCCGCGCGCGCTCGAACTCCAATCGCTCCTCCTCGCTGCGCTCCCTGGCACGCTTGCTCCTTTCCAGGAACTCTTCGCTCCAATCACGCTCCGCGCCGCCCAAATACGCGTCGAGAATCCTATAGGTCAGTGCCACCGGCAGGTTGGTGTTGCTGTTGGTCAGGATCACCAGGCCAAGGTTCTCCTCGGGCACCAGCGCCACCCGGGAGAACATCCCGTCATAGCCGCCCCCGTGGCTCGCCACCTTCCTGCCCAGGTAGTCCATCAGACCCCAGCCGAGCCCGTATCCACGGAAGTGGGTCGAGGGGTACAGTTCCTCGCTCTCCTCGCTCACCTCATAGGAGATGTGGGGCGTCCACATCGTACGTGACGCCGAGTCGCTGAAGTAGGTGCGGCCGTCCCACGCGCCCCGATTCAGCTGTAACCTCAGCCATTTGGCCATATCGCTCACGCTCGAAATGATGCCGCCCGCCGGCGCGATGTTGTCCCAATCGTACCACGGGAAAGACACGACTCGGTCGCCATTCCCAGCGTGGGGCGTGGCCACGTTCGGCTCACCTGGCAGACTGTCCACCGAGGTGTAGGAGTTGGTCATACCGAGGGGCTCGAAGATCTCCGTCTCGATGAACTCGTCCCAGCTCCTTCCCGCCACCGCCGTCAGGATCTCACCCGCCGCCAGGAACATGATGTTCGAGTAGCCGTACTGGGCGCGGAAACCGCCCGCCGGCGGCAGGTGACGGACCCGCCGCACGACCTCCTCCCGGGTGTAGCTCGTTCCATACCACAGAAGATCGCCCGAGAACGTTCCCAGGCCGCTGCGGTGACAGAGCAGGTCCCGCACCCGCATCTCCTGCGTCACATACGGCGAGTACAGCTGGAAGTACGGCAGGTGGTTGACGACACGATCATCCCAATCGATATCGCCGCGGTCGACGTGCATCGCCAGCGCTGCCGCGGTAAACGCCTTCGTGTTGGAAGCGATCGCGAACAGCGTGTTCTCATCGACGCCGCCGGGCTTGCCCAGCTCACGCACGCCGTAGCCCTTCGCGAACACCACCTCGTCGTCCTTCACGATGGCGACGGCGAATCCCGGGACCCTCCAGTCCTCGCGCGCCGCCGCGAAATACGCATCCAGCTCGCCCAGATCGACCGACTGCTGTGCCGAAGTGGCCGTCGCCAGCAGGGTGACAGCAGCGAGGCCAAGCAGTTGGAAGGCCAGAATCGTCCTGCCCCAAGTCCGGCTCGTCATGCCCGTGAGTCTGTATCCTGATCTCATCCTCGAGTCCTCCGTGGCGCGCTCGCGCCGCTATGCCTTGATCATGGTGAGCACCATCTTGAACCGCTCGACAGCACGGACAGCGTGCGGCTCGTTAGCCGGCAGCACGAGCATCTCACCTGCACACACACGATGAGATCTGCCGGATATCGTTATCTCCGCTTCGCCTTCTGCAACATAGACCAGCGCATCGAACTCGACCGTGTGCTCACTCAGCCCCTCACCCCG
>CP070823.1:505903-508700 GCA_020344375.1 Gemmatimonadota bacterium
GGTCGAGCCCCAGCGGTGACGAGGTGCTGCCGCCGCCGCGGCTCATCGAGGAGATCGACCTGGGACGCCTCGGCGCGAGCGACGTCAGGCTGGATCCCGAGAAGCTGGAATGGCTGTCCGGCGAGTATATCCGTCGCATGGACGTGCAAGGGCTGGCCGAGCGGCTGACCGAGCACCTCGACCCTGAGGTCTACCCGAACCGCGATAAGCACCGGGTACGCATCGCGTCAGCCGTTCAGCAACGAATCAACACGTTTACGGGCGCGGCTCAATTCCTGCCTCAGTTTTATCCTCCGGATCCCATGCTGTGGGCACCGGAGGCACTGCAGGTTCTGCACGGCCCGCGTGTGCCCGAGTTGCTGCAGGCCGTTCACTCGGCCCTGAGTGCTGTCGAGGACTGGGGTGGAGAGACGGTGATCGCGGCGGTCCGCTCGGCCGGCAAACGAGCCGGGGTCAAAGGCCGTGACCTCTTCATGCCGGTTCGCGCGGCGGTCACGGGCAGCACACAGGGGCCCGAGCTAGCCGATATCTTCGAGGTCCAGGGCAAAGCGACGGCCCTCAGAGTAATCGAGCAGGCGTGGAACGAGGTGCGGAGGGAAGGCTGAGGGAATGCAATCGCCGCGTGTCATAGGCCTGCTCGCATGCATTTGTCCGCTGCTCCCGCTGAGCGCGCATGCCCAGTGGGACCTTAGGGCCAAAGCCGCGCTGCCGGCGCTCCCCTACTGGCTGACTCTGGATCGCGAACGCGAGATCGATTTCGTACCGCTGCTTTGGACCAACGAGATCGATGGCGATGACAGCGGTTGCTGTGTGCTCGGCGCCGCGATACGGCAGCGCTTGGGCCCCGCCTACGTCTGGCTGGGCCTGGCCTTCGGCACCGACCCGGACGGCGGCACACCGGCGGCGATTGAGACGGCAGTGGAGATCGATGGAGGGACGGTTGCCTTTCGCCGGCTGCATGGACGAAACGCGTTCAGCATACGGTACCCGCTCTACATGTCCGAGGCCGCTCACCCAGGAGAGCTCGACCGGGTTTCGGTCGGCGTGTCCGCCATCTGGACTTACGATGGGACCTACGCGGATTCCGTACCCTACTTCGACTGCCCTTCGGAAGCACCCTCCCTCCCTTGCTCGGAGGTCAAAGCGCCCTACGCCTGGAGTACTGGGCGTGACCATGCGCTGGTCGCTGAGGGGGCCTGGGGCAGGGGAGAATGGAGCGCCCCACGTCTCGAGGGGAGCCTCGTTATGGGGCTGAAGGCGGCTGGCGGTGACCACGGATACCTGCGGGCCGAGCTGACGTCTCGGGTGGCTGGACGAGTAGGGCAGGCGGCCTGGACCACCTGGCTCGGCGGCGGCTGGAGCTCGGAGGATGCACCTCAGCAGCGCCGGTTCCTGCTGCACGGCGCGGATCCCATCACCCGCTGGCTCAACCCTTATCTCGACGCCGAAGGCGCGCTCCTGGCTGATATCCCCTATTTCGTCCCGGGAGGAGCGAACCTTCGCGCCTATGAGGCGACGCGTCCCCTCGTGAAAGGGTACCTGGGTGCCGGAGGCGAGATCGGCCGTGAGATCGAGACGAACATCGGTGTCTGGGGACGTGTCGCTGCGTTTGCCGAGGCCGCCTGGACGCCGGGTATCCCCGATCGCCTGGGCCCCGAGGAACTGAACGAGGATGGATCCTTGCTCTTCGACTGGGAGGAGCTCCCAGCCGGGGAAGGCAAGCCGCTCGGCCAGTTCCGGGCTCGCAGCCTGGAGGTTGACGAGATTTGGGCCGACGCGGGTCTGGCCCTGAGCGCGGGTTACGACAAACTGGCAGTGACCCTCTCGCTTCCGCTCTGGGCCAGCGACCCAGCGTTCGCCGGGGAGCCTATCGGCGACCGCGCGAACAAGGCGTTTGCTCTCCGCTGGGCCCTGAGCGTCGCCTTCTACCCACACGGGCGACCAGGGGAATGATGGAAACGCGCTCACGCTGTCTGATCTTCGACCCCTTCTCGGGAATCAGCGGTAACATGATCCTGGGAGCGCTCGTCGATCTCGGCCTCGGCGCCGAATGGCTCCTGGAGCTCGTCAGTGAGCTGCCGATCCAAGTCCGTGTGGACGTGACATCGGTCAAACGAGGGACGCTGGCAGCTCGTGCGGTGAGCGTGGAACTACAAGGGCCCCAACCGGCCCGGCGGCTGGCCGAGGTGTTGGAGATCGTGGAGGCTGCAAACGTCGATCCGACGGCACGCACCACCGCTGCCGCGGCCTTCCGACGGCTGGCCGCGGTCGAGGGGGCACTGCACGGCGTACCTGCCGATCAGGTGCAATTCCACGAAGTCGGCGCCAGCGACGCGATCATCGATATCATCGGCAGCGCCGCCGGTGTCGCGGCCCTAGGGGTCGAGACTTGCTTCACCCGACCGGTCGCCATCGGGCACGGTTGGATAACGGCCCAGCACGGCAGGCTCCCACTTCCCGCCCCAGCAACCCTCAAGCTCCTCGAGGGATTACCCGTCACAGAGAGCGACCTGCAAGGCGAGCTCACGACGCCGACCGGGGCGGCCCTGCTCTCGACCCTTACGCAGGGCCGGCGCGCACCCTCCAGTTTCGTGCCCCTCGGCTCCGCCTTCGGCGCCGGCAGTCGTGATCCCTCCAGCCATCCCAACTGCCTGCGTCTCGTGCTCGCCGAGCTCGACCCACGAGGAGACCTCTCCATCCTCCAGGCGGATGTGGACGACATGTCGCCCGAGTACTTGCCGAACCTGCTCGAGGCCCTGCAAGCCGCCGGTGCCATCGACGTCTGGACACATCCCGT
>CP070823.1:508800-511589 GCA_020344375.1 Gemmatimonadota bacterium
CCTCGAAGGTGACCGGAGCCAAGCGGACGAAGTCGGGCGTGTCCGTGACGTACGAGCCGACGCAGGGCGGCGAGCCGTCGTCGCTGAGGGCCGACGCCGTGCTCGTGGCGATCGGGCGACAACCGTACACGGAGGGGCTGGGCCTGGAGAGGCTGGGCGTCAGGACAAACGAGCGCAGGTTCATCCAGGTGGACGGGCGCTTCCAGACCTCCGTCCCCGGGATCTACGCCATAGGCGACTGCATCCCGGGGCCGATGCTGGCGCACAAGGCGGAGGAGGACGGCATCGTCTGCGTCGAGATGCTAGCCGGCCAGAGCGGTCACATCGACTACAACCTGGTGCCGACCGTGGTCTACACCTGGCCAGAAGTAGCCGGCGTTGGCAAGACCGAGGAACAGCTGAAAGAGGAGGGGGTCGAGTACCGGGTCGGGGTGTTCCCCTTCCAGGCTAACAGCCGCGGCCGTGCCACGGGCGACACGGACGGGCTGGTCAAGATCCTCGCGGATGCGAAGGCCGACCGCGTACTCGGCGTGCATATCCTGGGCCCGCTAGCGGGCGATCTGGTGATGGAGGCGGTTGTGGCGATGGAGTTCGGCGCCTCAGCCGAGGACATCGCGCGGACCATCCACCATCATCCCGGCATGGGCGAGGCGGTGAAGGAAGCGGCGCTCGCTGTGCACGGCCGCCCCATCCACATCTAAGCTTCGGATCGCAAGCGCGCCTGCGGCTACTCGTGGAAGAGCATCGTCGGCGGGATCTCCTGCCTCTCGAGGCCCGGGCCGTCGACGCTGAGGCTCAGGGCGATGCCGCCGGCGCCCTGGAAGAAGAGGAGCTCCACGGGGTGCAGCCCGGCCTCCAACGCGACGTAGCCCGTCTTCTCCCTGGCTCCGTGGATCCCGTCGTTGTCGATGGCCAGTTCCCCGTCGAGCAAGAGACGACTCCCGTCGTCGGAGGTGAGGTAGAACCCGTAGACACCGGTCTGCGGGATCTGGACGTAGCCTCTGAAGCGGAGACCGAAGTACTCCTCGCGGTCGACGACGCTGTGCTGGACGCGCTCTACGGTCCGGCGTGCGGCAGGTTCGAGCGCGTCAAAGTCGGGTAGATTTCGCCAGCTCCCGTCCTGCTCGTAGTAGTCCAGGGACAGTCCGGATCGGGCACCAGGGACCGACACCGCTGGCCTCGGGACCACTTTCTCGAACTTGTAGGTGGCGACGCGGCTGGACGTGCCGTCTTCCCAATAGGCCCGGGTCTTGAGCGTGGTGCTCGAATCGATCGCGAGCGCCTCAGCATACACCGGTGAGGTCTGCGTCGGCTCACTGCCGTCGACCGTGTAATGGATATGCGCTGCCGGCGTGAGTGAGTGGAGCTGGACGGTGGTACGCTCAATGAAGATCGGCGCGCGGCGCTTGAGGCGCGGTGCTAAGTAGCCGCGTTGTGCGAGGGCGACGGCTTGCGGCTCGATCTTGGCGACCTCGCGGTCGTAGGTGAGCAGCCCGTTGTTCTCGCTCTCGATGTCGGTGGTCTGCGTGTAAACCGAGGCGCTGAGCCCGCGTTCCTCGGCGGCCGTACGTATGATCGCGAAGAAGTCCTCGAAGCGTTGAGTGAGATCCTCGCGGTCAGTGAATAGATCGTAGCCCCAGCCTTCGGTCCAGGTGTGACCTGAAAAGTTGAAGCCCAGGCCGCCGAACTCGCCTTGCACGGCGGCGCGCCCGGCATCCGGCTGCGGCGGGTTCGGGGCGGGATAGGAATGGCGGTCCACCACGTCGCCGAGTCCGCGCTCGTGCCAGCCGCTGGCATGGTTCACCGGGCGCGTCGGGTCGGTCGCGCGGACCAGCTGGACGATACGCTCGGAATCGTGCTGTCCCCAGCCCTCGTTGAAGGGGACCCACATCACGATGCTGGGGTGGTTGCGGTGGGTATCGATGAGCCGGACCAGCTCGGTCCTGAATTGCCCCGTCGCCTCGGGATCCGTGGCCACGTCGGACCCGCGCTCGCTGAGCGGGATGTTTGCGTTGGGCATGTCTTGCCAGACGAGAATGCCCATGCGGTCGCACCACGAGTAGAAGGTCCGCGGCTCCACCTTCACATGCTTGCGCAGCATGTTGAACCCCATCGCTTCGAGCATCTCGAGGTCGTAGACCATGGCCTCCTCGGTGGGCGCCGTGTAGAGCCCGTCCGGCCAGTAGCCCTGGTCGAGGGTCCCGCTCTGGAAGACGTAGTGGTTGTTGAGGAGCAGCCGAGTGACGCCGTTCTCGTCCTGTCCCACGGATATCTCGCGCATCCCGACGTACGAGCGGACCTCATCGATGACCTCGCCGTCGCGCACGAGCCGGATCTCCATGTCGTAGAGGAAAGGATCGTCGGGGGACCAGAGCCGCGGGTTGGCTACCGGGGTGACGATTGCGCTACCGATCTCGCCGCTTGCAATGGCGACTCTCGACCCGTCCACGTGGAAGACGACTTCAGCACGATCCTCATCGCGCGTGCCCTCAGCCGCGACCGTGATTGTTACCTGCTCGCCACCGATGTCGGGTACGGCCGTGAAGTCGGTGATGGCCGCCTCGGGGACCGGCTCCAGCCATACGGTGCCCCAGATGCCGGTGACCGACGTGTAGAAGATGCCGCCGGGCTCCCGAACCTGTTTGCCGCGAGGCTGGGTTCCCGCGTCGGTGGGATCCCAGACGGCGACGACAAGCTCCTGCTGTCGCTCGTCGGTGAGAAGTGCGCTGATATCGAACGTGAACGGGTCGTAGCCCCCGCGATGCAGCCCGGCCTCACGGCCGTTCACC
>CP070823.1:511689-514429 GCA_020344375.1 Gemmatimonadota bacterium
CGTTGTCGGTTTCTCATCGGGATCCTCCACGGGCTGAAGGCGAAGCATCGAGTGGTCAGGGCGATCGCTTTGCGCCCGATTGTCTCTGATGCGCAACCTGGCGCCACGGTTGGCAGAATAGAAGAGCCTCCGCCGCACCGACCGGCGCTCCTAACGCAATCCTGACGATCTACTGACCTTCTCCTTACGCGGTCGTACTAGCGGAGGTTGGGGGGCCGTTAGGCTGCAGCTGGAATCCGCCAGGAGACACAGTACGTCACTATCCCGCAGCCCTCTGAAGCAGACCCGACTGCGTTTGGGGTTGCTGCAGGTCCAGCAGTCACTTCACCTGTACTTCACCCTACCTGGTGTCCACAGGCGTCATCTTGTGCGCTGTAAGGCTATTCACTCAATTGAGAAAGTCGTTGCAGGAAGGCGGGTTGACGGGGAAGCGTGTGGGGCCACCGTCATCAAGATGCGCTTGTGACACGCGGTCCTGGTACTAATGAACCAGTGAGAGCTAGTCACATGGTTCCCGTGCATACGCCCAGCGCGGGAGACCACTGTGGATACTGACGCGACAGCCCAACAACTGAACTCTGTCATTACTTTCGTGGTGACACAGCGCTCTTTCGCTTCGGAGCCGCG
Source organism: Gemmatimonadota bacterium (assembly GCA_020344375.1). Taxonomy (GTDB): domain Bacteria; phylum Gemmatimonadota; class Gemmatimonadetes; order Palauibacterales; family KS3-K002. The sequence goes on from CP070823.1 coordinate 512,317, forward strand.
CTCGGCCGGAGCCAGGAGCGGGCTGCGGTGAGTAGAGCGGTGCGAAAACCGTTGCGAGTGTGACGAATTACTTTGTGGACCAAGCGTATGGATGGCACGACATGACTGATGCAGCCCAACTCGTTCACAGTGTTCGAGAGGGACTCAAGGAGGTCGACGACTACATCCGCGAGCACCCGTATCCCGACGCGCTGATGAAGAGGGAGGTCTCTCAGGACGCGCTCCGAGCATTCCCCGGACACCAGTATCACATCATCACCAGCGACCTCCGCTCCCTTGCCCTGCTGGTCCAGCGGTTCGGCGGCGCGCCCAGCCGCGATTTCCTGATGGGGATCCTGGAGGGCGAGCGGAAGGGTCTGGACGGCCTGCTGGTCATGGCCGGCAAGCTGGGGATGAGCGAGGAGGACCTGAGGGGCTATGAGGTTTCCGCCGAAGGCTTCGCCTACACGACCTTCATGGCCTGGCAGGCGCTCTACGCTTCCGCCGCGGAGTTCGTCATCGGTATCCTCGTCAACTTCGCGGCGTGGGGGCACAACTGCGGCCGGATGAGTGCGGCGCTGCGAAAGAGCTACGGCTTCAGCGAGGCCGAGACCGCCTTCCTGGACGCCTTCGCCAATATGCCGTCGTTCGAGGACGTGGCGCTGACGATCATCCAGGACGGGCTCGACTGCGGCGAACAGCCGGCGCGGCTCCATCGCAGCGCGCGCCTCTTCCAGGCCTACGAGAGGATGTTCTGGGACGCTATGGCCGAGGCCGCGAAGGCCGTGTGAGGACGCGTGGTCTGGAAAGAATGAGCAGGGGCAGGTGGAGGCCGTCGTGCACCTGCCGTGTTTATTGCGTCGCTCGACCGTCGGCTTCATCTTCCGCGCATTCGGGAAGAGTTCGCTCCGAGTGCGTGTCGGGTAGGGCTGGGGCACGGCCGTTGGTGGACTTGTAAGCATTTCTCGTTCTCTTCGTCCAATGAAACCGCTCACACTGGCCTGCTCGTCGTACGTCGTGCCTGTGATCACTCACTCCTCAATATGGCGAGGTGCATCGTGAAGATCTCGGCCAACACCTGGAGACGCCTGCGCCAGCTGGGTGTCATGATCCTGTCCGGCCTCGGAGGGATCGTCTTGCTGGCCATCTTTGTGGGGCTCATCTGGTGGATCTTCTTCTCTGGACCCGGATCTGTCCCCGGTCGCACGGTCCTCGAGCTCGATCTCGAGCGAGACTACATCGAGCACGTGCCTGAAGACTTCGTGGCTCGGGCGTTGTACGGTGACGGTCCAACCGTCCGCGATGTCGTCGAGGCTCTCGAGCGCGCCGCGCATGACGACCGCGTGAGAGCCATCGTCGCGCGCGTCGGCAGTTCAGGGATGGGCCTGGCCAAGATCCAGGAGATTCGCGACGCGGTACATGCCTTCCGCGCCCAGGGAAAGCCGGCCGTCGCCTACGCCGAGACCTTTGGCGAGTTCGGACCGGGCAACGGCGCTTACTATCTCGCCACCGCGTTCGACGAGATCTACTTGCAGCCCTCCGGCGACATCGGCCTGACAGGTCTCATCGTGGAGACGCCTTTCCTTGCAGACGCTCTCGACAAGATCGGCGTTGAGATGCGGGGTGATCACCGCTACGAATACAAGAACGCCTTCAACATCTTCACGGAAACAGCCTACACAGACGCGCACCGCGAGGCGTCCGCACACGTGATGTGGTCGCAATTCGAGCAGATGGTAGACGGGATCGCGGATGCCCGGGCCCTTGACGACGAAGAGGTCGAGAGCCTGTTCGACCGGGGACTCTTTCTCGGAAGGGAAGCCGTGGAAGCCAGGCTTGTCGATGGGCTGGCCTACCGCGACGAGGTATACACGAGGCTGCTCGATCGGTTCGACCAAGACGCAGAGTTCCTCTACCTGGGGGAATATCTCAAACGCGCTGGCCGTCCCTATGACGAGGGCGAGGTCATCGCCTTGATCTACGGCGTCGGCGGCGTGCAGCGCGGGGAGAACGGCTTCGACCCGCTGTTCCAGGAGCCGACCATGGGCTCCGAGACCATCACGGCCGCCTTCCGCGCCGCGATCCGCGATGACGACGTGAAGGCCATCATCTTCCGTGTTGACAGCCCTGGCGG
>CP070823.1:514529-517264 GCA_020344375.1 Gemmatimonadota bacterium
GAGCTTGGTGGTATCGAGCAGGTGAAGGAGAAGGTGCGGGAGAAGAGGCTCGGGGCCGGGCTCGACACGCTGTTACAGGATATCCGATACGCTCTCCGCACTCTGAGGAAGAACGCGGGGTTCGCGGTCGTCGCCATTCTGATTCTGGCCATCGGCATCGGCGCCACCACGGCACTCTTCAGCAACATCCAGACGGTCCTGCTGCGCGGGATACCATTCGCCGAGGCAGACCGCCTGGTGGTGGGTCAGAAGACAATTGACGGCCGCAGCGCAGGTAGTGTCTCTCGCATCGACTACTTCGACTACCGGGAGCTCGGTCAGTCGTTCGAAGAGCTGGCTGCGCTCGCCAGTTTCACACAGGAGTATACGGTGACGGGTGGCGGCCGGCCCGAGTTGGTCGAGGCCTCGTACGTAACCTGGAATCTGTTTCCGACACTGGGGGTGAACCCGGTTAGTGGACGGCATTTCCTGCCGGAAGAAGAGGCACAGGACGGAGTGCCCGTGGTGCTGGTCAGCTACGGTCTCTGGCAGAGGCGATTCGGGGGAAGCCCGGATACGGTCGGCAACACCATCATCATAGAGGGCTTTCCCTTCACGGTCGTCGGGGTCATGCCGCGTGGTTTCCGCTTCTTGTTCGATGCCGACCTCTGGTTCCTGGTCGACCGTTACGGGCCGTTTGACGGCGCCCGCGACGATCATAGCCATCTGGTTGTCGGGCGACTGGTGTCCGGGGTAACGATCGAAGAAGCGCAGAGCGAAGTCGATGCGATCTCCAACAGTCTGGCGCAGCAGTACCCCGACAGCAACGCGGGCAAGGCGTTGCGTTTGACAGAGCTGCATAGACACATGGTGCGCGATGTCCGCTTGACCCTTCTGCTGCTCATGGCAACGACCGCACTCGTGCTGCTGATCGCGTGCGGCAACGTCGCCGGCCTCCTGCTGGCGCGGGGCGAGCGACGCCAGTCGGAGATGGCGATGCGATCCGCGCTGGGTGCTTCCACGCGCCGCCTGGTGCGCCAGCTGCTCACGGAAAGTGTGATCCTCACGGTCGTGGCGGGTCTCTCGGGGATCGTCATCGCCTATCTGCTTCAAGACGTGCTGTTGCGGTTACTTTCGATCGACGAGCTCGGGATCGGCCGGCCGATGATCGACGGGAGGGTTCTAATCTTCACCCTGGTGCTGTCCGTCGTCACCGGGCTGCTCGTCGGCGTGATCCCGGCCCTGCGGGGCGCCGCCGCACAACCGGCCCAGCAATTGGGATCGGGGAGCCGTGTATCCTCTAGCCTCCGCAGTAGTCGGCTACGCAGCGGCCTCGTCGTCTTGCAGGTTGCGGTCTCCGTCGTCCTTCTGGTCGGCTCGGGCCTGCTGATCCGCAGCTTCGCGCACCTTGCGGGGGTAGACCTGGGGTTCGAGTCCGACAATCTCCTGACCGGCCGGATCAAGATTTCGGCCGCCCAATACCCCACCCCCGAAGAACGCGCTGGGTTCTTCACGACGCTGCTCGACGAAGTCGAAACGATGCCGGGTGTGGTTTCGGCGGCCCTGGTGTCCCGGCTGCCGATAGTCAGCCCCTCGCAGGACTGGGCGGTTTGGCCGGCCGAGCAGCCGGATCCGTCGCTCCAAGAGTCCTTCTCGGTTTTGGTTCGTTGGGTGTCTCCCGATTACTTCAGAACAATCGGTATCCCGCTTCAGAGCGGTCGAGATATCTCAAGGTCCGACCTTCCCAGCGGCCCCTACGTAGCGGTGCTGAGCGAGAGCACGGCGCGAACGGTGTTCGGCAATGCGGACCCCATCGGCCGGCTGGTGCACATTGGTTGGAAGGATCGCGAGTTCCAGGTCGTTGGCATCGTGGTGGATGCCCGCTTGAACACGCTGCGCGGTGCGCCCGACGCAGCGGCATACATGTCGGCGGCCCAGCTCGGCGCTACACGGTTACAGATCGCGGTTCGCACGTCCCGAGAGCCGACCTTGCTCGCAGGGGCGATCGAATCGCTGCTGCGGCGGAAGGACCCCGACGTCGTCTTCGCCGGGCCGGCCAGCATGGAATCGGCACTCGACGATCAGCTGGCAGACTTCGGAATCGTCATCGTGTCGCTGACTCTCTTCGCGAGCGTCGCCCTGCTGCTCACGGCGATCGGGCTTTACGGTTTGCTGGCGTATCATGTCAGTCAGCGTGGCAACGAGTTCGGCATCCGCCTGGCCATGGGAGCATCGAATACCAACCTGCTGAGCATGGTCTTCAAGACGGGCCTTGTCCTCGTTGGGATCGGCCTGCTGCTGGGCTTGGTCTGCGCCTACCCGGGCACGCTACTGGTCCGGCAACTCCTGTTCGAGACGCCACCGCTCGACCCGGCGACGTACGTGGGCGCGGTCGGGTTCCTCGGCCTCGTGGCCACGCTGGCCTGTTTCCTGCCCGCCTGGCGGGCCACGCAGGTCAATCCGGTGGAGGTGCTGCGGAGAGAGTGAGCCGGAGCCCGATTCTCCAACCTCTGTCGGCTAGAGGGGCTGCGGACTTGGCTCTCAACAGATCATCCGGCCGCTGACTCGGGAGTTGCCTGCTGGACGATGCGGCGTAGCGCCGGGTGGATGTCCGGATTCCCGGCGATGAAGGCGCCGTGCTTGATGACCTCCTCATTCCCCTCCAGGTCGGTGATGATGCCGCCGGCCTCCCGCAGGATGAGCACGCCCGCCGCCACGTCCCAGGGCGCGAGGTAGAGTTCCCAGAAGCCGTCCAG
>CP070823.1:517364-520095 GCA_020344375.1 Gemmatimonadota bacterium
GGAACGATCCTGAACCGCTATCCGATCCCCGATTCCGAGTTCCTGAACGACCTCGCCATCGACCCGGAGGGCAACATCTACATGTCGGACACGCGCCCGGACAGCCGAATCTACCGGTTCAAGGACGGCGAGGTGGAGGTATGGCTGAAGGGTGACGAGATCTTCCGGGCCAACGGGCTCTTCATTCACGGCGACCGACTGCTGGTCGGGAACACCGGGGACGGGATGCTGAAGGCGGTGGACCTGAAGGACAAGAGCATCACCGAGATCGTCTGCCTGGGCGCCGGCGTCGTCGATGGCATCCGTGTGGACAACGCCGGCAACTACCTGGTCTCTCACTGGGAAGGCCAAACCTACGTGATCTCCCCCGACGGCGATGTCGTGGAAGTGCTGGACACGATGGGCGCGGCCAATAGCGCTGACTTCGAGTACATCCGCGAGATGAATCTGCTGATCATACCGACGTTCGTTGACAACAGGGTGATCGCCTATCGTCTCACGGAGCACTGAAGCGCAAGGCGGGGGGCACGAGACGTGCCTAAGATGGGCCAGACCGGACGGCACACGTTCGTACTGAGCATTTGCGCCGTATGTGCTTTGGCGGGACCTGAGGCTTATCATCATCCGCCCGTTCGCGCGCACGCGCGAACGAGCTGCCAAGGCCACGCTCGCCGTACGTGCTATCCGATCAACTCAGACAGCACCGAAACCGTGACTCCCGGCACACTCGTCTTTCATGCGGCAGACAGTGCGATTCCATACGACTGGTTCACCTACGTCCCCGAGTCCGCTGACCCGACGGAACGCAACTTCATCTGGGTGACAGGACTGCATGGTAACCTCATGACTGATGATTACGCTCGCATTACCGCCGAATCCCGAGAAATGGCTGTCCGGCGCTCCGCTATGGCTGAACAGCACAAGCTGATCATGCTCGTTCCTGTGATCCCGAGACCGAGCACGAATACCGTATATGCTGTGGCGTTCGATTGGAGAGTGTTCTTTGACTCGACTGACGCGCTTGTGAGAAGGCCGGACCTCAAAGTGAATATGATGGTCGATCGATTCACTGAGGCCCTACGCGATCACGGCTACGATGTCGATAGCAGGGTGTTTGTGAATGGATTCTCGGCCGGCGGGATGTTCGCGCAGCGCTACGCTGTCTTGCATCCTGAACGGGTTCTTGCAGTGGCTGCAGGCCAATGCGGTGGGTTTATGACCCTGCCCGAGGCGTTCCATGGGGACACGATCATCTATGAGATGGATTGGCCCCTTGGAGTCCATGACCTTGAGACGCTTGTGGGCTACGGTTTCAACAATGAGGCCTACAGGTCGGTGGCGCAGTTCATCTTCATCGGCGACCAGGATACGGCCAACTCGACAGTGGGACGCCCTGGAGAAGTAATGCGCACGCAGAGCCAGATTGACTTTCTCAATGCGACGTTCGGCGACCATGACCCTGCAAGACTCGAGAACCAGGCGAGGTATCTCATCGACCGGGAATACGATGTGACGTTTCGCTTGTACGCTGGCGCAGGCCACGGGTTCACAAGAGAGATGTGGGAGGAGATGCTCTCGTTCTTTGACAGAATCCGAGAACGAGAGGTGAGTCTGCGGGCACGCTAGCACGCTGCCTAGCCACTCACGAAAGCCGTTGCACTGTAATCCACATACCGTGGGGGAGTCGTATGAGCATGCGGCGGGATTTCCGCTACACGGGCCGGTCGCTGCTGAAAGCGCCCGGCTTTACCTCGGTTGTCGTTCTTGTCATCTCCGTCGGGGTCGGAGCCGACACGGCGTTCTTCGGCATCATGGAGAAAACCATGATTCAGCCGGTCCCACACCCCGAGCCCGAGCGGCTGGTGCTGCGCCGGGCCGCGTCAACAGAGCATCTCCAATCGACACCTGTCGTTCCGATTCGCATATCACGGGTGGGAATAGTACCTCAAGCTCCGGACCTGCAATCCAAGAGTGAAAAGGGTGCGACTCTGCTCCACAGCGCAGCAGAAGACGGCTTAATCGAAATTGTCGCAAGCACGTTGAGCATGGGCTTGGATATCAATGTTCGTGACGATGTGGGGGCTACTCCTCTCTTCTACGCTGCCCGTGGCGGACAAGTAGAAATGACTGAGTACCTCCTGGAGAACGGTGCTGATGTTCATGCAACAGACTATCTCCTCGCCACACCTCTGCACTATCTGTTCGAGAATCGCGTTAGCCAAGGACATCTCGAGACAATGGGGTTGCTTATAGCCGAAGGAGTGCAAGTCGATGCGAGGCAGTGGTGGGGTGAGAGAGTCCTCATGTATGCCATTTCCCGCAGAAACATGGAGGCTCTTGAGTTGCTGCTGTCCGCGGGGTCCGATGTCGATATCGGTACAATAGATAACTCCACGCCACTCCACTATGCTGCCAGGGGGGCAGATAGAGATATCGTGAGTCTCTTGCTTGATCGCGGCGCAATACCGAATGTCTACAATTCTTCGGGTCTGACGCCGTTGCATGCTGCCGCGGCAGGCGGCCACACAGAGATTGTCGAGCTACTTCTTTCTAGGGCATCAACAGACGATTACCGCGACAGATTCAATCGGACACCACTCCATTTTGCGGCCTACAGTGGGAATAGAGATTTGTGTCATTTCCTCATCGAAAGGGGATTCGACGTTCATACAAGAGATGACGATGCCCGGACACCGCTTCATTGGGCTGCATGGCGCGGACAGGCGGATGC
>CP070823.1:520195-522922 GCA_020344375.1 Gemmatimonadota bacterium
CGGATATTCCCGATCCTCGGAGCCTATGAGCCGAACGAGTTGATGCTCTATCGGCTGGAGTCGGTGACCGGCATGCAGAAGTTCCGCCTCAGATGGTGGGACGATTTGGTCGGCGAGGATTTCAGCCGGCTGCTGCGCAACATCAATCTGTGGCGACTTCTGGACATCGAGTACGTCGTATCGCCGCAGCCCGTTTCGGCGCCCGGGCTGGAACCTGTATTCGAGGGAGCCGGGCGGCTGGTCTACCGCTGGAGCGAAGAGACGCCCAGGGCCTGGGTCGTGCCTGAGGTGGTGGTCCCGGCCGCTGATCAGACGGCGGAGTCGCTGATCCTGGATCCGACGTTCCGGCCTCGAGAGACCGCGATACTCGAACCGGGGGCGACTCCGCCGACGCTGAACGCGGACACGTCGGCTGAGGCCCGAATCCGCTGGGAGACACACACACCTGACCAGCTCGCGCTCACAGTGGAGAGCGCAGGCGCTGGACTCCTCGTCTTCGCCGAGATCTACCACCCCTACTGGTCCGCCACCGTCGACGGGGACCCCACGCCGGTCTACCAGGTGGACGTAGCCCTACGCGGCATTCCCGTGACCGCCGGTTCCCACCGCGTCGAGATGCAGTTCCGGGATCCCACCATGAGATATGGGGCGTGGGGCAGCGGTATCGGCATCTTGCTGCTCATCGGTCTGCTCGCCGCCACCTGGCGTGGCCGGCACGGTCGCCAGGCGAGTCCGGCGGAGGGCGGGGACGGGGAAGGGGAGTCCGAGCAGGAGAGCGCGTGACCTACCGACGCTGGCTGCGCCCCTTGGAATGGGCGGCGGCGCTCGCCGTCATCTTCTTTCTTGGCCGCCACGTTGCCCGGAACTGGTCGCAGATCGCTGCGTATCCGTGGTCGATCAGTTGGCCGCGCCTGGTACTCGCCTCCGTCTGCATCGCCTTCGCCTACACCATCTTCGTCCTCATGTGGCGTCGCATTCTGCGGCTGCTTGGGGGCCGGCTGTCGATCGTCGACGCCCACCGCATCTGGTATATCAGCAATCTCGGTCGTTACGTTCCAGGCAAGGTATGGCAGCTGGCTGGCTCGGCGTACATGGCTCGAGCGAAGGACGTCAGCCCCATACTCGCCGTCTCGGCCAGTCTGGCGTCACAGCTGTTCGTGCTCGCCGGCGGGCTGCTGGTGGCGGCTCTGACCCTCGGCGGCGTCGCCGAGAGGATCCCCAGAGACATCCGCTTGCTGGGCCTGCTTGCTGCGCTCGGCCTCTTCGCGGTGCTGTTCACCCCGCTGTTTGGCGCCACTTACAGGGCGGCTCTGCGCGCGCTTGGTCGTTCCGACTACTACACGTACATACGCTGGGGAGAGCGCGCGCTGCTTCTTGCCGCCTATGCACTCGCCTGGCTGGGTTTCGGAGCGGGCTTCTATCTGTTCCTGAGCGCCACGGCCGAGTCTCCTGCTGCCAGCTTCTGGCCCGTCGTCGGTATCAGTGCGGCCGGGTACGTGGCTGGCTTTCTCGTCCTGCTCGTGCCCGGCGGGATCGGCGTACGGGAAGGAGTTTACGCGCTTCTCCTATCGCTGTACCTTCCCGGCTCCGTGGCGGCTGCTGTGGCGGTGCTCTCGCGGGTCTGGCTGACCGCGGTCGAGCTTGCCGTGGCGGGCTTCCTGCTCCTCCGCTATGGCCTGGAGGATCTCCGGCCTGCGGTCGGCCTCGAGGCCGCATCTGAGCACGAGAGGGACTCCGGAGGGATTTTGGATTAGCAGGCAGCCCGACGCAGGCTGGCGATGTCGATATACCTAAGGTTGCGAGCTCATGTCATTGGAAGCGGAACTCAAGCTGGTCGTAATGCCCACCTACAACGAGCGGGAGAACCTGCCCCTCATCGTGCCCAAAGTGCTGGCTCAGGATCCCTTGATTCACGTCCTCATCGTGGACGACAACTCGCCTGACGGGACCGGTCAGATCGCCGACGAGCTGGCGGCCAGGGACGAGAGGATCCATGTGATCCATCGGGAAGGCAAGCTGGGCCTTGGGACCGCCTACATTGCCGGCTTCAAGTGGGCGTTGGAGAGAGACTACGAGTGCGTCTTCGAGATGGACTCCGACTTCTCTCACAACCCGGATCATATACCGGAGTTCCTCGAAGCGGCCCAGGAATACGATCTCGTGCTCGGCTCCCGCTACCTGAGAGGCGTCACCGTCGTCAACTGGCCGATGTCGCGCCTGCTGCTCAGCTACTTCGCCAACAGGTACTCGCGCTTCATCACGGGGCTGCCGTTCAGCGATACGACCGGTGGCTTCAAGTGCTACCGGCGTAGGGTGCTGGAGGGCATCGACCTCGACAGGATCACATCAGAGGGGTATTCGTTCCAGATCGAGACGACGTTCCGTGCCTGGCGCAAGGGCTTCAGGATCGGCGAGATCAAGATCATCTTCACTGATCGCACCGAAGGCACGAGCAAGATGAGCGGCAGAATCATTCGTGAGGCGGTCTGGAAAGTGTGGTGGCTCCGCCTGCTCAGGATCATCCGAAAGCTGTGATGACCCGGCCCGCCATATTTCTGAACCGCGACGGCGAATAGCCGGTCTCTGCATTTGAATACTGAAATGAGAGAGAAGCTCATAGGTTGGCTGTCGGCCATTGAAGGCAAGCGGATCGTGGTCTGGGGCGATCTGGTCGCCGACCACACGGTGTACGGCGACACGTCCCGGATCTCGCGGGAGGCACCGGTC
>CP070823.1:523022-525745 GCA_020344375.1 Gemmatimonadota bacterium
TCCCCGGGCTCAGCTTCGTCGCACTCCGCTGGCCGCGCTTCGTGGAACGCAACCTAGACACCTACGCCACGGCCTACTACAGCGCGAGTTCAGTGCTCGACAAGCTCGGCGCCATGCTGCATCACTGGTTCGACGCCGCGACCCTGCCCATCGTCGTACTGGGCGCTCTGGGGATCTGGGCGAGCGTGCGCAGTCGAAGGGCGGCCACGTATGTGCCGGTGGCGTGGCTGGTTGTGTATGCGCTGTTCAGTGCCACGCTGGGAGCGCCTCATCTACAGAGGCGTGTCGGGCTGTCGGTCTTCCCCCCTCTTGTACTGTTGGCGGCGGTGGCGGTCGTCGTCATCTGGGATTGGTCGGCGGGTCGATGGCCGGCGGCTCGTGCTCGTTGGCTATCGGCCTCGGCGCTGGTCGCGTTGGTGTGCTTTCTCGGGCTCCCTACGGTGCGGTACTCGAGATCGGGGGTCACGACGACGCCTCTGCGAGCGGCTATCGAAGCGGTGGCGTCGCATTTAGAGCCAGGTGCCGTCGTGATCACGAATCGAGTCGAGGGTATGAAGGTGCTCGGCCCGCCGTTGCGGACCTACACGGTGATAAGCGCCGTCTCGCTGGTGGGGCGTAGCGAGGAGGGCACGCCCGTGTCCGAATACCTGGCCTGGCGCTTCCCGACACTGAGTTGGCCCGTGACACAGCTACACGTGCTTCTCGATCTGGAGGGGGAGCCTAACCTGCGAGAAGCCGAGGTCTTGGAGGCCGTCTCCCGGGCGTTCCTGAGCGGCGGGGTCATCGGCCAGCCAGCCCGGGTGACCGAGTACGGGCGGGGGCTTCGAGTCTACACGTATTCCTCGCACAGCTAGTGTGTGTCGCGTTGTAGTCGTACCCGCGTTTGACCGGAACTCAAAGGCGTGCGGCGTCTCAGGAAGACAAAGCCGTTCGCCCAGCTCATCCGGCGCTGTGACTCATTCGTGGGCTCAATGGGACCATTAGACGCAAATCGATTGCTCTTGGATGTCTCTGCTCGCAGGTTTCGGGAGAATGCACTCCCCATAGTCATCGGAATCGCGGTTCGCCGCTCGGTAGGGATCTTGACCAAGGAGACACCGGCATGTTTCAACCAGACCTGAGGGCCGCTCTTGCGGCGTTGTGTTGCGTAGTCGGGCTGGGAGTCTTGGTACCCGCCAGTTCGCGAGCTCAAGAGCCGGCTCGTCTACTCGAATGGGATACTTTTCGGTCCGTACCTGACACGGTTCCCGAGTCTCATGATCCCGGGTATCTCATGGGTCTCGGAGAGGTTCAGCGGCTTCTCCTCGATGTTGGCGCCAGCCGGAGGAACGGACAGTACATCGAAGCGGCATTGGATGGTACAGGCGTTTCCGTCACGGACCTCCTGGCGGCGGAACTGGTGCGCGAGGAGGGGGAACTTTATACCTTGGCTTTCCCGTTGCTCACGACGGAAAACCAGCGCGTGCTCCTGGAGATCAGCGAGCGCTATGCGCGGGGCCTTGCCGATGCTTACCTCAGGCAGCGGGGAGAGTTCGACGAGCTCTTGAGTCGATACCCTGTGGCCGGCATCGCCAAGACGTCTCTGGCCTACTTGTTGGTGGGTTGCTTTTCGCTCGATTGGGATGGTATCCAGCTTACGCAGGAGCTCGGCTACCGCACTCCGTTCGGCACGCAAGGAGTGCCGACCGTTTATTGGGCCATAGAGACGGAGAATCGCGAAGTCGCGTACCCGAAAGCGGTGTATTGGGGGAGCCACAACGAGTACCTGGACAACGGCATCGCCTTCACGAGTTTCGGTGACTTCGCGTCAATACCGCGCCACGGTCTGCCTGACTTGGCTTGGTATATGGCGCGCAGCCTGCGAAGTGTCGACGTACCGCACGAACTGGCACCCATAGTCGAGAGAGTAGGATGGGGGGCGCTTCAAGGGGCGTTGGAACAAGCGGGCGCGATTATGATGGCTCTTCGGTCTGGAGAGAAGAGCGCAGACGAGATCAGTGATGCCACGGGCATCAACTCCGGTGACACCAGACAGCTCCTCACATTGCTCGAAGCCCTCGGATACGTGCGCCGTGTCACGGACGACTACGCTATAGCGATACCCGTGTTTGCTGAAGAAGATCGGTCGATGGTCCTGGATCTGATTGACCTCAGCCGCGAGATCATGACATCGTGGTTGGCTGAGAACTACGATCCCTGCAAGGCTGAGCTGGCGCGGACTACACCACTCGGCAACGTCCTTCCTTTCGAGAACACCTTCTGGAATGTCTGGCATTATCTGTTCGGGGCCGCCAATCGGATACTGGTAGAGCAGGGTATGTTCGCAGATCCGTACGGTGTCGACCGTCGGTACAAGGGCTTCATACCAGCGGTTTGGCATCGCAGCGTCAACAGGCGAGGCTAGGTTCATGCTCCGACTCCCCATCTGACTCGTTCTATCTAATTCGTCACGGCGCCCCAGCAGAAGCACACCGAGATCGCACCACGTAGCTGCCCTCTCTTCGGTGCTCGAGACCCCCTTGTGACCTGGCAGTCAGGAATCAAGACCGCAGTATCGCCAGCCCGCTGGGCGTTCGGTAGCCACGAGTAAGAGAAGATGGTAGAATCCCGGCTGTGGCGCGCAGGGCGGTGGCCCCTTCGTCCCTAGAGATCGTGATTTCCCAACAGCTTGAATGGCAGGTGCCGGTATGGCGAAAGGAACGGACTTTCTGAAGAAGCTCGGC
>CP070823.1:525845-528566 GCA_020344375.1 Gemmatimonadota bacterium
CCTCGTGGGCCGGGGCCACGGCCTTCCACCTTGAGCGCGAAGACCCGCTGGCCCCCGTTGTCGAGGCGCTGCACCCAGGCGCGGTAGCTGGAGCCGCCCTGCAGCGTGCGCCACCCTCCCAGAGCGACGCTGTCGCCAGGCGCGATGCCGCTCAACACGCTCTCGTCCAGCGTCGCCCGCAACTCGTTCAGGCCGGCCTCGGCCGCGTAAAACGCGAGGCTGGACTCGCGCATCGCGCGTGCTGACAGGTGCTCGTCCTGCCCCGTGGTCGCCACGGCCACGGCCATAGCGCCGAGCAGCACGATGGCGACGATGATCACCGGCAACAAGAAACCGCTCTTATCTGCTAACTTGAGCCGCACTGCCAAGGGGGGAGCTTTCATGGGTCACAGACTATTGGGCTAGCGCAAACACTCAACGCTACAGTGCAACGAAGACGCACTGCGCTCCGGGAAACAGCTTGGGGGAGTCGGGCTCTTGCTCGTCTTGATAAGGGTGCCAGCCAAGATGGGCCGCTCAGCCGCCCAGGGCAAGACCCGGAGGCTGCGCGCGTCTGCCAGGGGTTTCTCGAAAGCAGCCCACCAACTCAATCGGGCGTGGACGTCGAGTTGCCGATGTGTTGTTAATGTGAAGAAAGAGAGGTGAGAAGAGAACGGGGCCGGCTACGAGTTCCGGCCCCTGACATCAGTCTCCGTTTCGTAAACCCAATCGGCTATCGGATCACCTCGCTGAAGGCGCGCAGTCCAAGCCGCTGCACGCCACCACTGGGGCCGGGTACCGTCGGCACCGCGTACTCCTTGAGAATGGTGTTGGTAAGAGCGCGGTCGACGGCACACTGGCTGTACGTGACGTGGCCCTGCTTGTTCAGGTCGAAGGTGTCGTCGTCACTGCACAGGTCGTTATCGTAGAACCCGTCCATGAACACGGCGCCGTGGAACTGCGCTTCATACTGCACCTCGAAACAACCTTTCCCCAGAACGATGCCGTTCAAGATCGCGTTGTCCTCAAGGTCGAACTCCGTGCCCACATGTGGCGGTCCCTCAACCCAGTCCATGATGACGATCGCCTGCCCATAGCTGTCCTCGTAGGCGAAGTCGCCCCGCACCAGAACGATCGGGAAGTGGTTAAAGCACGGGTCGCTCGGGTCCGGCGAGCCCCAGTTCAGCGGGTGGCTGGTGTCGCAGAGCAACTCGCCCGTCATCGGATCCACGGTGTAGCGCGGAAAGATCTCGCCAACGTACTCAGTCTCCTGGCCGGGCTCCCCGATGATGAAGTCCGCCATCGCCCTCAAGCTGTCCCAACTCAGGTCACCGAACTGACTGAAGGTCGTGTTGTCGATGGTCGTATCCGGGACCACCGCGGGGCTGGAGAGAATCGTGGCGTTGCCATCCCAGTCAAAAGTGGGGTATGTGGTGTCCGGCATGATGATGCCCGGCTTGTCGTAGAGCGAGTCCGAGCAGACATCGCCCGCCCCCCAATCGTAGCAGAAGCCGGCCAACGAGCCGGTGCCGCAGCCCGCGGGATGTTCATCATTCCCGTTGAGCGTGCTCCCGGCACTGTGCACGTCCACATCCCCCCGCACCGTCACCAGCGCATCGCAACACTCGCCGAGCTTGTAGCCCTCACCCGGCTCGCCCGGTCCCGAAGTGAGCATCGCGCCCAGAACCCGTTGGCCACCGCGCAAGCCGAGCCCCCGGCCCTCGACTTCCAGCTCGTACAGCGGCTGGCCGCTGCCGTCGTCCCAGCGGTGGATCGTCGCCCGGTACCTGGCTCCGCTGTCCAGCGTACGCCAACTCAGGACCAGGCTGTCGCCCCCCGCCAACGAATCGACCTGGGCCTGCCGGGTGCTGTCCCACAGCGCCAGCACCTCGTTGAGCCCCGCCTCCGCCGCGTAGAACGCCGCGCTGGACTCCCGCATCGCGCTTGACGACCAGAACTCATCCCTCGAGGTCGTAAGCGAGACCAGCGCCATCGTGCTCATGAGTATGAGGCCGAAGACCACCACCGGCAGCACGAAACCCTGCTTCCGGGAGTCGTCGGCTTCGGCCGCCTGCTTCTCGTTCGACACCACATTCCCGGTCACCATCTGCAAGATTTGCCTCCGCTTTGGGAACCGCTTGGGCCACCTGCTATGTACGACAACTTACAGCCTCTAGTAACAGCGGGTTCTCAGGCAATCAGCCTGGGGGCTTTGGGAGGTGCAAGAGATGTGCCTCGCGGTGTGGCAGTTCACAGGCCGCATAATTCCTTACAGAGCTTGAGGATGGATCTCTCTGCAGCTCCAGCTGTGCAGCGGACCGGAGCCTGCGGAGCGGTCAATACGACCGGATTCCGCTCCGTTGGCCACTCCTCTGTCCAGCAGAAAGCATGACTTAGGAGCCCCTGATATTGGGCAAGGCAAGACCCAAAGACTGCGCGCGTCCGCCAGCGACTTCTTCAGAGCAGCCCACAAGGCCGGAATCGAGCGTGAAGGTTAGCTTGCCCATGTGTTGGTGATGTGAAGAAAGAGAGGTGGGAAGAGAACGGGGCCGGCTACGAGTTCCGGCCCCTGACATCAGTCTTCATCTCCGGAAGTTAATCGGCTAGCGGATCCCTTCGCCGAAGGCGCGCTGTCCCAGCGGTCGCACGGCACCGGGTTCACTGGGCACGGTCGGCTCGGCGAAATCATAGAGCGAGGAGTTGCGGATGGCGCGGTCAACCGCGCACTGGCTGAACTGAATT
>CP070823.1:528666-531377 GCA_020344375.1 Gemmatimonadota bacterium
TCTGGGTCCGAACCCTCAAAAGCCAGGTATTCAGTGACTTGTACAGCTCATCCCGCTGGCAGCGCAGCGGGCGCTCGGGGCAGAATGTCACATGCAGGGGAATTCTAGGGACAGCGGGTTGGCAGGCACAAGCCCGATGGGTGGCCGGCCGGGGGGGACGGATATTGTGTGTGCCCAGTCACGTTGCCTGCCTTACAGGCGCGGTTTGCCCGAGGCGGCGAGCGGAGGTATCTTTAAGCTGGCTCACAGAATACCGCGAGCGCTGTGTCGGCAGGCCGGGTAGGTCAGGGGGCCGCCACGGCGGAAGGCCTCCGACAGCGGCGCCGCACTCCTAGTCCAGCCGGATTGGGATCCCGTCGTAGACTGGGTGACGCTGCCTGAGCAGGTTGATGGTCGCCGTCGCCCACCGAGAATCGTTTACGGCACACCAGGGAGTGGCCGGGCCGGTTTCCGCGAGAATCGCGGTGTCGACCGCGCTGGCGTGGAGCGGACGGACTCCAGGTACGAGGGGGCTCGTCGGACATGTTTTATGGCCGCAGGTTGGGACGAAAGTCAGCCCGCGTTGAGGAAGGGGGCCGCCGGTATCGAGCGTATACGCGCAGAGACATCGGCCGGCTGCCACAGTTCCAAGGGCTCTCGGCGCATGAGCGTGCCGCCATGGAAGCGGTGGCGGCGGTGCTGCCGTTCCGAGTGAACGAGTACGTCGTTGACGAGCTGATCGATTGGTCCGCCATCCCAGAGGATCCAATCTTCCAGTTGACCTTCCCGCAGCCGCAGATGCTGACGCCGCAGCAGCTCGGCCGGATGTACCGGCTGGTTCGTAGCGGCGCGTCGGAGCAGGAGATCACGGCGGCGGCTCGGGAGATCCAGTACGCGCTGAACCCTCATCCCGCCGGGCAGCTGGAGCTGAACGTGCCGCTGCTGGACGGCGAGCCGATACCGGGTGTCCAGCACAAGTACCGTGAGACGGTGCTGCTCTTCCCGGCGGCGGGTCAGACCTGCCACGCCTACTGCACCTACTGCTTCCGCTGGCCGCAGTTCGTCGGCATCGAGGATCTGAAGTTCGCCAGCCGTGAGGGGGACCGCTGGCAGCGCTATCTGCGGGCTCACCGGGAGGTGAGAAGCGTGCTGCTCACCGGCGGGGATCCGATGGTGATGAAGGCGTCGGTGTTGCGGCGTTACGTGGAACCTCTGCTGGGCCCGGGGCTCAGGCATATTGCCGCGATTCGCATCGGCAGCAAGTCCCCGGCCTACTGGCCGTACCGCTTTGTCAGCGACCCCGACGCCGATGATATCCTCTCGCTTTTCGAAGAGGTGCGGCGGTCGGGGCGGCACATCACGGTAGTCGCGCACTACAGCCATCCGCGGGAGCTGGAGACATCCATCGCGCAGGAGGCGATACGCAGGATCCAGGATACCGGGGCGGTCATTCGTGCTCAGGCGCCGCTGGTACGCCACGTGAACGATTCGGCTGACATCTGGGCCCGGCTGTGGCAGCGGCAGGTTCGGCTGGGTGTGGTTCCCTACTACATGTTCGTGGAGCGCGATACCGGCCCGCGAGGTTACTTCGAGGTGCCGCTGGCCCGGGCGCTGCAGATCTTCAACGACGCGTACCGCCAAGTCTCGGGACTGGGACGCACCGTTCGGGGACCCAGCATGTCCGCGACCCCGGGCAAGATCCTCGTGACGGGCGTGGCCTCGCTGGGCGGGCAGAAGGTGTTCGTGCTGAAGTTCCTGCAAGCGCGCGACCCGAGTTGGGTCGGCAGGCCGTTCTTCGCCAAGTTCGACGCACGAGCGACCTGGCTCGACGACTTGGAGCCGGCGGTGGGCGATCGGTTCTTCTTCGAGGCGGGGCTGGAGCAAATGATCGCGGAGCGGCGTGCCGCGCACTCATCGGGTCTGGAGGAGGCCTTCATGGCCTAGGCGGTGCCCGGGTCAGGCGGCCGGGCGCTGACCATCTAGCGGTTTTCCGCGCAGCCCCTTCCTTCCGTTATCGATACCGGCGTTTCGGCCGGCGTCTTCTCTGGCGCAGCCGACGGACCTTTCCTGCGCTGCTCGTGACCGATATAACTTCACGGCTCCGTCAGCCCGGATCGTGCGAGCATCCGGGGTGTCGCTGAGTTCAACGTGGAGAGAGGCGAGCTGGGAACGAAGGTCAAGGTGCGGAGGCGCGAGGTCGAACTGGCATCGGTGCTGGTGCTGATCGGCACGATGCTGGTGGATATGATCGGCTTCGGCATCGTCCTTCCGCTGCTGCCGTATTACGCCCTGCGCTTTGGTGCCTCCGACTGGATGGTCGGGCCGCTGGTGGCGTCGTTCTCTGTGGCTCAGCTGTTGGCGGCGCCGTTCTGGGGCAAGATCTCCGATCGTTACGGGCGGCGGCCGCTGATCCTGGTGGGCTTGGCCTTCTCGGCGGTCTCCTATGTCCTTTTCGGGCTCGCCACCACGGTGACGGTTTTGTTCATCTCCCGCATCGTGCAGGGCGCCTCCGGCGGCACTATCGCGGTGGCGCAGGCCTACGTGGCGGACACGACGGCCCCTGAACGGCGTGCCCAGGTTCTGGGCTGGCTGTCAGCGGCCTCGGGTGCCGCGTTCATGGTCGGGCCGGCGATCGGCTCGTGGGCCTGGCGCTGGGGCGGGCACGCGGCGCCGGGGCTGGTTGCCGCGGCGCTCTGCCTGGTCAACCTCGGGTTCGCTTTGAGGTTCCTGCC
>CP070823.1:531477-534172 GCA_020344375.1 Gemmatimonadota bacterium
CGGATCCCAGGCAATCTACGGGCACAGACGAGATTGCCATACTGCTTGGCTGATTCGGATCTCTGCGTCTGGTTCGTGAGTTTCGAACGCTCGTCTATCAGGCGATCGTGGAGTCCTGCCAGCAACCGAGGGAGACAAGCGAGCTTTGCGGAGCCCGGTGAGCCGGCGGCGTTCGGGCCAAGTGACTCAGTCGGGAATGCGTGCGTCGACGATCGCTCCGATCAGTGGTAGATAGTCCTCACCCGTTATGGTCCAGGGTTCATCGGTATTGACCCGATGGACGATCACCAAGTTGTCTTCAGGCAGGACGAGCAGCAGGTGAACACCGACTCCTGAGTGTGCGAACCCGGGGCCGAACAAGGGGAGATCCTCGGGTATCACATACCACATCATTCCGTAGCCGATTCCCGACTCGGGGTCCTCAATGGAATGCGCGGTCGTGCTCACGGCGATCCAGTCCGCTGGAATGATCTGCCTACCGTTCCAACTGCCGTTCCTCAGGTAGAGGAGTCCATACCTCGCCATGTCGGTGGCGGTCATCCGGAAGGGGTAGGCGGGGTGCATCGACTTTTCGGGCTCGTAATGGTACTGGCCGTCGCTGACCAGGAAGTCCTCCATGCCGATCGGATCGGCGATCTCCTGCTTGAAGGCCTCGAAGATCCCGACGCCGGTCTCTTGCTCGAAGATGACGCCGGCGACGTTGAAGTCCCAGTTGTTGTAGTAGAAGAAGGTGCCCGGCGGATGGCTGCCGCGCTCCGGTCGCTCGGCCTCCATCTCCGGGGTCTCCCCCGCGGCCGGGTGGTACACGCCCGAGCGGGACTTCAGAAGGTCGGCAACCCTTGCCTGTTTCTCCTCGAGAGTGAGGCTGGGCGGGATGTCATCGACGTTCAGCTCTTCGAGGGTCTTGCTAGTGTCGATCACCTCGCGGCCCACGTAGATGCCGTAGAGCCCACTGAGGAAGGCTTTTCTGATCGAGTGACACCAGAACTTCCGATCCACGTCGCCCCAAGACAAGAAGACCTTATTCTCGTATAGCGCAATCACGGCCGCAGAGCCGATCTGGTCGAAACCGTCGATCGCTTCCTGCAGCGCCGTCGACGAGAAACCGACGTCTTCCGGTGTCACGTACTCGAGGCCGTTGTTCTCGCTATCGCTCGATACGGGGTCGTCCGAGCAGGCGAGGACCGCTGCGGTGGAGACGAGCAATGCGATGAGTAGGGAACGACGTGTGGGTGGATGAATGGCGGCCATGGATGACCCCTCCTCTATGCTGCTACCTCTGTGCTGCTACCGGCCGCTCATCTACCCCATACGTTGGACAGATCTCCGCTGTTTCAAGCCGGCATCAGTATCGCCAGCTGGTCAAGTCGGCGCCTGGCGGTGCCGTCTCCTCAATCCGTTTCAGGATCTTGGGCAGGTACATCGTGTTGTAGCGCCGGCCTCTGCTCCGGGCCTGAGACCTTCGATGTCGATTCCGAAAACCTGAGGCGCGTTGAGGCCAGCGTTGACCTGGAATCTCGGCTTCCGTTCCTCGGTACTCGTGATGACGAGCAGGACGCGGCCATCCAGCGGCTCCGCGCTGAGGGACTCATCGAAGGAGATGCCGAACTGCAGCGGCGCGTTCGGCGAGCTGGTCCGGGAGCCGGCGAACAAGAGCGGTATCACGGCCGCCAGATAGCGGACCGAGCTCCTTGCTGCCATGGGAGACCCCCCTCAGCTTGCTTGCTCGACTAACCCTCGGGATAGGGAACAGGATCCTGCTGGGGCGCGTTGTACTCGGCCCGGAGCTCGGCCAGTCTCTCCTTCAGCTCTTCGACCACAGGGCCATACTCCGGGTCGCTGTACACGCTGCGCAGCTCATCCGGATCTCGTTCGAGATCGAACAACTCCCACTCGTCGATCTCGTAGTAGTAGATGAGCTTGTATCGCTGCGTGCGCACCCCGTAGTGCCGGCGCACAGCGTGCCAGCCCGGATACTCGAAGTACTGATAGTAGATCGCATCCCGCCAGTCCGCCGGTGTTGTCCCCCTGAGCAAGGGCACCAAGCTCCGTCCCTGCATGGCACTCGGCACCTCGACGCCGGCGGCTTCCAGGAACGTCGCGGCGAAGTCGAGGTTCTGGACCAGGTCCGAGTTCTGCGAGCCCGGCTGTACGACACCCGGCCACCGTACGACCAGCGGGATGCGCAGGGATTCCTCGTACATCCAGCGCTTGTCATACCAGCCGTGGTCACCGAGGAAGAAGCCCTGGTCCGAGGTGTAGACAACCACGGTGTTGTCAGCGAGGCCGGTCTCGTCGAGGTAGTCGAGCACGCGGCCGAGATTGTCGTCTATCGAGGCGATGGTGCGCAGATAGTCCTTGATGTAGCGCTGGTACTTCCAGCGAACCAGGTCGCGACCCGTGAGGTTGGCCGCCCGGAAGGCCTCGTTCTTCGGCTCGTAGACGGCGTTCCAGCGGGCGAGTTGTTCCTCGTTGAGCTCGGGCGGTGCTTCGAACTTCAGATCACGCTCGTCCAGGTGCTCGGCGATCGTCATCTCCTGGGTCCGCGCGGCGCTGGTGCGGTCGGCATAGTCGTCGAAGAGCGTTGCCGGCTCGGGGATCGACATATCGTCGTAAAGGGTCAGATGCTCGGGTCCCGGATCCCAGCGGCGGTGTGGCGCCTTGTGCTGGTACATGAGCATGAACGGCTTGTCGG
>CP070823.1:534272-536967 GCA_020344375.1 Gemmatimonadota bacterium
GAGCCGGACCAGTTGTCCGCGGAAGTCTGGCGCGTCGTTCGCCTCGATCGCGGGAATCAGCTGGTGCCGGATACGATTGCGCGCGATCGAGATGTCCAGGTTTGTGGGGTCTGAACGATGGGCCAACCCCCGAGCCGCGGCATACGCCTCGATCTCAGCCCGCCAGAAGGGCAATAACGGGCGCACGATGTTGGGCGACCGCCGCAACGGGATGCCGCCGAGCCCGGCCAGCCCGCTGCCCCGGAGCAGCCGGAACAGGACGGTCTCCGCTTGATCGTCGGCCTGGTGGGCCGTGGCCAGGCATTCCGCCTGGAACTCCAGGCGTGCCCGGTGCAGGAACTCGTAGCGCAGGTCCCGCGCCTCCGACTCGCTGCGGGGCACCCGCCGGGCGCGCCCCACACGGCACGGGACGCCGCGCTGCCGGCACAGGTCCGCAACCCAGCCAGCGTCCGCACCACTCTCTTCACGCATGCGATGGTCGAAGTGCGCCGCCGTCAGTCGCCAGCCCCAGCGCTCCCGCAGCGTACCCAGAAGATCGAGCAGCGCGACGGAATCGAGCCCGCCCGAGAGGGCGACGGTGACCGCCGCACCCTCCGGGAGCAAACGGCTCGCCCGCAGGTGGTTATCGAACCGCTCAGGCAGGCCCGCGGCGCACCGGCTGCCGGCCCCTCCGACACGTTCGTCACGCATATAACAAAAGATACACCGCGACGCGCCGCCGTGTAGCTCGGCTCCCGAGAGGCAGGTGCGGCAATTTGGCCGCGTGGAAGAGTGTGGCCGATTGGGTGGGACGTCAGCTGTGAAGAGCCCGGCGAGGAGGCCGGGCAGGCACTGGGGAAGCGGTTGGAGCGGGTGTGCTACCTGCGCTGCCTGTTGCGCCGGCTGCGCCGCCGAGCCGCGTTACGCTTGCGCTTGCGGGTCTCGCTCGGCTTCTCGTAGTGCTTCTTGCGCTTGAGGTCGGTGAAGATACCGGCCTTTTGTACCTGCCGCTTGAAGCGACGCAGCACGCGCTCGAGATCGTCTCCGTCGTTGACCGTAACCTGAACCATGCTCTCCTTGCTCCCTCCCCGACGCCTTGATCCCTCAGATCCTCAAGGAATTGAGGCACAGCAGAATATGCGCTCGGCTCGACGCTGTCAACGTCGAGCCGAGCGCTCCACTTCGCCCGACTGCATAGGCGAGGGCGCGGCGCCGCCCGCCTGGTCGGAGCTGCACGCTACGGCAGGTGCACCTGCCTCGCCCAGTGGTTGCCGTGCCTCGCTCAGGTCCTGACCGAGACCCGGTACTCAAGCACGCTCTCACCGCCAGCCGGCACGTCGAGGAAGAAGCGCACCGCGCCCGCCGACAGCTTCTCCCAGCGCTGACTGGACTCCACAATGCTCCAATCGCCGCTGAGCTGCTCTATGACCTGCACTGTCACGTCAGAACCGCTCCTGTTCCGCACCTCCACCTTCCAGCCCGACTCGTAGACGTTGCCGGCAGGGCGCTCGTAGTCCGTCTGCGTGCGGGTACCGACGATATCGAAGGCGTGGCCCGTGACAAGTCGCAGGTCTTCTCCCCTAGGTGTGTTGGGGATCGTCGCTATGCCCAGCAGTTGGATCCGCCCCACCTCATCACGCTGCAGCAGCCGCACCTGGCCTCCGGGAAGCGGTACGCCGCCAAACTCGCTTTCCTCCCCGCGCTCGATCCGGTAGCTGATGACGACCGGCTGGGTCAGGGGCTCCGGACTCTGACGGTAATAGTTGGCGCTGTGACTGAACGTGTACTCCTTCCGCGTCCTCACCGAGCCCGCTCCCAGCAGACGGATACGTCTGGATTCGCCCGCCCGCAGCGTCAGCGGCGTAGAGACCGTGTAGACGTGGTAGTCAGCAAAAGCCGCTTCCTGTAACTCCGGGGCTGCCGCCATCTCCTCAAAGGCCTCCGCCCTGAGCGGCGCTGCTGGCTCGAAGCGGCCGCGCCCGCGCTGGATCGTTCCCGCCAGCAGCTGCACCTCAGCCTCTTCGTAGCTCGTGCCGGAGTTGTTTGCCACCGTGGCGTAGCCGTCGACGCGCGCCGAGGCATCGTCCCGGGCCACGACCAGCGCGTAGCTCGCTGACCAGTTCAGGCCCGTCGTCAAGTAGGCCAGCTCCAGCCGCTCAACGCGGCGCTGCACTTCCAGGTCGAGCTCCAGCGAAGTCCCCGGCCCAGAAGCAGGATCCTGATAGTTGCGCTGGCCGTGCACACCCTGCAGGGTGGCTCCGTCGTTGAGCACGATCAGGCTGGAGGCATCGATGTTCGTCGGCAGCCCGTCGACGCGTACCGTGTGCGCGCCAGGCTCCAAGGTTCGCTCCACCTCCTGACGCGCCAATGCCAGATTGCCCGTGTAGATCGTGAGGCTCGGCCCTGTCGTCCCCGTACCTCCACCGCCAACGCTGACAGCACCCAGGGGCAGCATGACGGCGAGCGCTAGGCCGCCCAATAGACCCGATCTCAGCATGACCATACCTCCCTCTGAAACGCTTGTGGTCGCTTCCGGCTTCGTCCAATCAACATGACGCAGGTGAACCCTTTGCTTGCACGCGGGCCATTCAGTAGTCCATACTACAACCTGGTGGCTTCGTTGTCAGTGGATCCTGGGTCAGAACGACCGCTGCACTCCGCCGCAGGATTTGCAATCTGCGGTTCGACGAGCCCCCTCCCTTCTCGACTCTTGGCG
>CP070823.1:537067-539747 GCA_020344375.1 Gemmatimonadota bacterium
TCGCCATCGGCAACAAGAAGGGCACGTTCTTCTTCGAGCAGGTCCGATAGCCCTCTGCGGGAGGCTCGCCGCGCGGCAGCGATTCCGCAACTGAGGTTTTTTGCGATCTCCAACTCCTGTGATTTCAAGAAGTTAGAGGGCGTGGCGGGCCCCTGAGCAGATTCGCATTCGGAATTTGCTTGACGAACCACCAGAATCTGGTATAATAGTAATATGTCAGACAGGAAGAAGGCCATCCCGCGGGCCAGGATGGCGGCGAGCGAGCGGGACAGACGCTCACGCCTCGCCCGCCTCATGCACGGCGCGGGGTTGCTCCGCGGCACCCTCGTCCTCCGCGAGCGGGTCTGCGGCAAACCGAACTGCCGCTGCCGCAAAGGCCACAAGCACCTCGCCCTCTATGTGGTCGCCAGCAAGAGGGGGCGGCTCCGCCAACTCTACGTCCCGAAGGCCTGGGAGCCCCGGGTCCGCCAATGGGTCGAGCAGTACCAGGAGGCGAGACGACTCCTGGAAGAGATCAGCGAACTGTACTGGGACAAGGCACGAACGAGGCAGGAGTAGGGATTCTCCGCCGAATCTTGGCTTACACACGGAAGGTTCTGAGGCTCGGTCCGGCCCTGGCGCAGGTCCGCGATCGGCGGAAGCGTCCGCAGATTCCCACGTCGCGGATCGTCCGGAGCGTGCTGGTGATGATCCTCTCGCGGCTGGGCAGCCTCAACGCGCTGGAACAAACTCGATCCAGCCGCTTCTGGAGCGGATGGCTGGGTGGCCTGATGCCCAGCGCGGACACCGTCGGACGGGTCGCCGCGCTGGTCGATTGTGATACGCTCCGCGGTGCGTTGTGGGAGACCTACACCCGGCTCAAACGCAACAAGGCGTTGGCGCCGCCCTGGCACGGTCTGATCGCCTTGGTGGTGGACGGGCACGAGACCAGCGCCAGCTACTTACGCTGCTGTGACGGATGTCTGCAGCGCACCATTCATACCGCCGACGGGGACCGGATTCAGTACTACCATCGCAATGTCACCGCCCAGTTGATTGCCCGAGACCTCCATCTGCTCCTCGACGCCGAGCCGCAGCGCCCGGGGGAAGACGAGGTGGCCACCGCCACCCGGCTGCTGGAGCGGATCCTGCCGCGCTATCCCCGGGCATTTGATCTCGTGGTGGCCGACGCGTTGTACGCCCAGGCACCGTTCTTCCAGCTTGTCCTGGGACACGGCAAGGACGTCCTTGCCGTCCTGAAGGACGAGCGACGCGACCTGCTCCAGGACGCAACGGATCTGTTTGCGACCGTCGAGCCAACCCGCACTCAGGACGGGCGGACGTTTCGCGAGACCTGGGACCTGGAGGGGTTTACCTCCTGGCCCTCCTTGGATCGGCCCGTCCGGGTGGTGCGGAGCCGGGAGATCACGACCATTCGCCGCCAACGGACGAAAGAGGACGAACAGCCCGTCTCGGATTGGGTGTGGGTCACCACGTTGTCCAGCCGCCGGGCGTCCACCCGCGCGGTCGTGGAGCTCGGCCACGGCCGCTGGGGCATCGAGAACCAGGGATTCAACGAACTGGTCAACGAGTGGCGCGCCGATCACGTCTACAAGCACCATGCGACCGCCATCCTGGCCTTCTGGCTGTTGGCCATGCTGGCGATCAACGTGTTTCACGCCTTCTTCCGGCGGAACCTGAAGCCGGCCCTGCGCCAGCGGAGCAGCATGCGGCACATCGCCCGGCAGATTACCGCCGAACTCTACCACGGCATCTGCGACCACCTTCTCCCTGTACCGACTTGACCCCGCACCGCCGTTGCCTCTGCCCCCCCTGCCCGGTCGCCTCCGTACCACACGACGCGCCCGCGTGGGCTTGCCGGTCTGCTTATCCGGCCCGGGTCATCCGGTCCCGGCCGCCCGGCCCCGTACGTCCCAGCATGCCCCCAGCCGACGCCAAGCGAACATGCTCCGGTCCAAAACGTCCGTAAGCCCCCGTCGCCGCCGGGGTTACACGCCTACCTGCGGAATCGCTGCCGACCCCCGGATTGACTTGCTCCCTTCATCCCGTCATATGACAATGGGGGTTCGTTTGGGCTGCGACCGTGTTGTTTTCACGTTCTTGGGGAGTGTCTGATGGCAAGCGAGCCGGTTGAGCAGGTGACGCAGATCCTGGCGGCCGTTCAGGACGGCGACGCTCGGGCCACCGAGCGGCTGCTGCCGCTGCTGTACGACGAGCTGCGAGCCCTGGCCCGGCGGAAGATGGCCAACGAGCCGTCCGACCACACGCTCCAGGCCACGGCCCTCGTCCACGAGGCCTACCTGCGCCTGGTGCAGGACAAGGATGCCCGATGGGAGAGCCGGGGCCACTTCTTCGCCGCGGCGGCCGAGGCGATGCGGCGGATCCTGGTCGAGCGCGCCCGGCGGTACGCGGCCGCCAAGCGGGGCGGAGGCGGGAAGCGGGTCCAGCTCGACGAGCTCCAGCTCACCTTCGACATGCCCTCCACGACGGTGCTTGCCCTGGACGAGGTCCTGACCGAGCTGGAGCGGATCGATCCACAGATGGGCAAGGTCGTCAAGCTCCGTTTTTTCTCCGGCCTGACGGTGGAGGAGACGGCCGCCGCCTGCGGGCTCTCCACGCGGACGGTGGACCGCGAGTGGGCCTACGCCCGTACCTGGCTGTACAAGCGTCTTGCGGAGAC
>CP070823.1:539847-542492 GCA_020344375.1 Gemmatimonadota bacterium
GCATCACGTCCTGCGCCTGATTGGCGCCCACCATGTCCTGGTTGATGTTCACCCACATCTCGCGGTGGGCTTCGGGGTGGTCGGCGAAGTACTGCCGCTGGCTGCCGATCTCCGTCACCCACCAGAAGCGCAGGTTACGGCGCGGGCGCGGCAGGCGGCCTTCGTTGATCAGCCTGTTCAGCGCCCGAGCGATCTCCAGCACGTTCGCGCATCCGCTGGCGTCATCGTTGGCGGACGTGGCCTCTTCCTGCATATGTCCCGTCAGCACGATATCCTGGCCCAGCTCCGGCTCGCTGCCCGGGATGAACGCCTCCACCATGACCTGCCAGGGCTCCGGGCCCTGCTCGGAGTCGAAGGCCGACTCCACGATCGCCCGGACGACGATCGGCGACTCGCTGCTACGCAGCCGGCTCCGCAACGCGAGTCCCTGCCGCAGGCTGAGGCCGAAGGCGAAGGTCGGCTCGAAATCGTCGGAGCTTCTGCTCAGGGCCCTCAGCCAACCCAACTGATCAGGGTAACCGGCGGAACCCGGGTCGTAGGGATCCGGATACCAGACCACGCCCAGCGCGCCACGCTCGCCAACCGCCCGGCGCATGACCGTGGAGAGCGAGCCGTGGGTCAGCACGATCTTCCCGGTGAGATCCAGGTCGGCGAGCTCTTCCTCCGTACCGGCGCCGATCTCGACGAGCTGGGCCGTGACGTCGGCCGGGCGGCTGTCGTCGGCCAGATGCAGCACCGACTGCAACGTGCTGGCGAGGCGTTCCGGCTCCGGCTCCACGATCCACAGATCCGCGAACCTCGCGTTCCACGGTCGCCCGGTGGACGCCTGCTTGATGAGGCTCACCCGCTCGAGCCCGTACTCGCGTGCCTTAAGCTCGAAGTACTCGGCGACCTTCCACAGTCCGTCGGAGCCGCGCGGCCGGTGGAACTGGGTCTGGTAGCGGATGTGCTCGTACGAGGCATCACCGGACACCTCTTGCAGAATCAGCCGGGCATGCCCCGGATCGAGGACGGGAAGATCCTGTGCCGCAGCGACCCGCACCGCCGCCACGAGCAGTACAGCCACCAGCATCTCCCCGCACCAACTCGCGCTGCGTCTCATCACATTCCTCCTAGTATTCGACCGCGGTGGTTCACCGGTAGTTGCTGCGCCGACGGCCTCGTCGAGCCCGACCCGCCTGCATCTACCTCACACTGACGATCCGCTCGATGAGCTGCGAATCGTCCGGCAGCAGTCCTGACGCCGGGAGCCGGGGCACCAGCGTGCGCCAGTCAGGCCACATCTCGAACGCCCTCTTGAACAGCGGCAGCGCCTCATCCACGCGGCCGATCCCCACCAGCGTCGCCGCATGCCAGAAGACCATCTCGTGGTTGTCCGGCGTCAGCGCCTCCGCCGCCGCGTAAGCTTCCACCGCCCGCTCCACCTCACCGCGGGTCATGTACTCGTCGCCCTCGTTCATGTAGTTGTACGCCCGGGCGACGGTCAGCAAGCGCCGCATCTCCTTCACCGGCTCCGGGTGATCCTCTATCCTCAGGTCGAAGATACGGCCGCTCCACGCCGGCAGGCTGCGGTCGCCGCTGACCACCAGGAGCGCCGCGGACTGCTTACCCCGGATGTCGCCGCCCTCCGCCTGCGCCGCCTCGAGCGTCGCCATCAGTCGCTCGGCCAGATCGCCTTCGGTCGACTCGTAGGCTTCGACCATGGCGTCGCAGACGGTGGCGTTGAGCATCAGGTTGGCCTGCACGGAATAGCCGTCATCTTTGTGATCGCAGGCTTCGATGATCGCGTTCTCACCCGTATGGACCACCACGACCCCTTGGGCATCGACCATCGCGACCTGGCGCACGTCCGTGTGCTCGTCCGCGGCGAGCAACGCCCGCAACGCCTGCTCGGCACTCTTACCGGCACGCATCAGCTCGAGCCCCAGCGGGCCGTAGGAGACCTCGACGAACGACTGGGTGGCGACGGCTCCCACGCCCGGCTCCGCCCAGGACACGATCGAGCCCACGGAGAACCAGTGGGATTGCACCGCCACGCCGAGCTGGCCCGTCGCTGCATCGCGGGCGACGATCGAGTAGGTGTGCACGGGCCGGAGTGGGCGGCCGGCATCCTGTGCGTTTGAAGTCGCTGCGGGGAACGCCAGACAAACACAGAGTGCGACCGACATGACGCCTGATCTCATAGGGCCTCCCTGGCTGAAACATGCATAGAGTGGGCGATGCATTATAGGACGAAACCGGTCCCGGCCGCAGGGGGAGGCACAGCTTGCGGATTTCGCTTCCGGCGGTTGAATTGCGTACCCGGGACGCGCCCGTACCGCCGACGCCGTCGAGCCGTGAACCTGGTGGGACGTCGCCGGGTACCAGACCTGACCAACGACACTCAGAGGCAGGACACTATATGAGCAGCGAGATAGTGGTGCGACCGCTCATCTCGAGCGGTGGTGAAGGAGAACCGTCCCGGGCTGGGACCCAGCCGAAGGGTGCCCCGATCCTGGACGCCTACAGCCAGGCGGTCATCGAGGTCGCCGAGCGCTTGCGGCCGGCGGTGGTCAACGTCTCGGTGTGGGGTCGGCGCCGCAGCCCCTGGGAGGACCCACCCAGCGGGAACGGCTCCGGCATCATCATCGCCCCGGACGGCCTGG
>CP070823.1:542592-545208 GCA_020344375.1 Gemmatimonadota bacterium
GACGAACCCGAAGCAGATACTGCTGATGATGCAGCGACAGAATCTACATGGTGTCTGGGTGGAGGACACACTGGTGACCTATCTGGCGGACCCGGAGCCTGATCCATAATCTGAAAAACATGATCGATCGACAGGTGCGCCTGGGTAAGGGCGGCTTCACCCTGGTGGAGCTGCTCGTCTATTTGATGATCGCGGTCGTGGTGCTCGCGGGCATCTACCAGCTGCTGATCGGCCAGAACCGTTTGTGGATGAAGCAGCGGGAGCTGCAGGACGTGCGGACGAGCCTGCGGGCGGCGGGCAGCCTGCTGGCGTTCGAGCTGCGGCAGGCGTCAGCGGCAAGCGGGGATCTCTACGCGATCGCGTCCGACTCGGTGGCACTGCGTTCGGTCCAGGCACTCGGCTTTGTATGTGGTGAGCATGGCAACCAGCCGCGCTATGGGCTCTGGGGCACGTCGGGCGAGTTCTTCACGACGCCGCTCGACAGCGCCCTGGTCTTCGCCGCCGGCAACGTCGGTTCAGGCGACGACGCGTGGCGGGTCGTCGCGCAGACGAACGTCTGGGATCCGGCAGGTGGCGGGGTCACGGCCTGTGCCTGGGGTGACACGGCGGTGGGGAGGGGGAAGGGAACGCTAGATAGTGCGGGCCCGGACCCGAGCGGCCGGGGCAGGCCGGACCTGGTGGTCGAGGTCGCTGGAAACGCGGACGGCGTCTATATCGGCGCGCCCTACCGCGCCTTCAGGCCGGTCACCTACGGGATCTTCCGCGAGGATGACCGCTGGTGGCTGGGCCGCCGGATCGCGGTCGGGCCCTACGAGATACTGACCGGCCCCCTCCGTTCGCCGGCTGACAGCGGGCTGTTCTTCACCTACTACGATCAGTTCGGGAACCCGACCACGGACCCCACGCTCGTGCAGGTGGTCGACATCATCCTGAGAGGAGAGAGCCTCGGGAAGGTGCCGCGAGCCAACCAGGCTCCGGACTTCCAGCAGGATACGCTGACGCTGAGAGTCTCGTTGAGGGGTTAGCCCGCCAGCCCGTACAGCGCTGCGTCGCTGACAGCGTTGCCGACGGAAATCGCTAGCACGATGAGAAGCCGAGCGAGTTCAGACACAGACGGTTTTGTTCTACCGGCGGTGGTCTTCGGACTGTTGCTGATGAGCGCCGTGGCGGTTGCCGCGCTGTTGATGGCGGACGACGAGGGTCGCTCGTCGCGCGCCATGCACGAGTCGAGCATGGCTTTCTATGCAGCGGAGGCGGGGCTGCATGAGGTGTTCGGCTATTGGGATAGCATCCAGGCGCAGATCGACTCGCTGGTGCCGGGCGACAGCCTGGTCTTTCCCTGGCGGCGGCTCGACAACGGTTCCAGGTACCGCGCGAGGATCGCGCGTCTGGATAACGGCGGCCAGCTGCTCTTCGGTCTGAGCGTGGAAGGCCGCGGCCGGGGCGCGCGAAGCGGCCAGCGCGTGCTGAGCCTCGCCCTGACCGCACCGCCGCCCGGTCCGGGGACCGGCTACACGCTGGGAGCGTGCTGCGACGCCGCGATCACGGTGCGCGGGGACGTCGAGTTGACGGATCGGGTCGGCGTGGATGGGCAGGACGGCGTGCCGACTGGGTGGGACTCGATCTGCCCGCCGCCCGGCGAGGACCGGCCGGGCTTGCTGATGACCGATACCACCCTGCTGAGCATGCAGGACTCGTCCTGGCTTAACGGTGATCCGCCGCTGGTACAGCTGGCCGACCTCGGGCCGGACGTGATGGATCAGTTCGGCGACTTGAGCTGGGCTGAACTCAAGTCCATGGCCGACATCCACATCCGTGACCAGAACGTCCGGCCGCGCCCGAGCGTGACCATCGATCCTGAGACCGGCGAGCTGGTGTGCAACACGGCGGATCCGCTCAACTGGGGCTCCCCGGATCGCAACCACCCGTGCTTCGACTACTTCCCGATCGTCCTCGTCGAGCAGACGGTGCGGGTCTACGATGGCTACGGTCAGGGGATATTCGTGCTCGAGTGGGACCCGACGACCAAGCAGGGCAGCGAGCTCGACTTCGAGCAGAACACGATCATCAATGCTCTCGTCCTCGGGAAGGGGTGTATCGAGATCGAGGAGAACGCCCGTTTCCATGGGGCCGTCTTCGTCGATGGCCTCTACCGCAACAACGATATCTGCACGAACGACCGCGACTACGCGTCGGATGACGGTGACGCGATCACACGCTGGAGCCAGTGCGCGGTCGACCGTGCCATCGTGGGCGCTGGTCTCGATGAATGGGCCGAGCCGGCGAACCCGGGCGCTGGGGGTCGAGCCCAGCTCCTCGGCAGCCACGCCTTCAGTGAGCTATTCCGATGAATTGAGAACGACGCTGAGTCCGGCGTTGCTGCGGGCTCAGAGTCGGCTGGGGTCCGGGACGTCTCACAGAGCTGACTCACGTGCGCGGTTCCCCCTCTCCTCGTCGATCTTCGCGGATATCACTCTCCTCCCGGAGCGCAAATTCGGTCACGATGACCGATTCGCCGCCCCCGCCGCGCTGTGCGGCCGGATGCCCTCGCCGCATCTTATTGTAAAAAAACGAGTTACAAAGTCGCTCCCGGCGGCAGGGACGGCATGGGTCTTG
>CP070823.1:545308-547901 GCA_020344375.1 Gemmatimonadota bacterium
CCTGGCGCCGCCGGGCCTCACGAGTACCGGCAACGCCGAGCTGTGTAGCGTTGAGCGGGCAGGTAGCGGACTAGATGCCGGTCAACCGGCACTGAAGCGCCTGCGGCACCAGGATCGTATGTGGAGGTCGGCTGCTTAGCCGCGCCCGTTACCTTCCGGGCCTCCGGTGGCATCCACGTCGGGGGTCGGCATCACCGGGCCGACCATCAGCCATGCCGGCACAGGCCTGGCCCGACCCGAGCCGTTCAGCAGCGGGTCGTGGCTCCGATCCCGCCTGCACCAGATGAACGCCCGGAGCGTTGGCTGCGGTGGAGGCGGTAGACGGTCCACTGCCACGATCCCGACCCCCCAATCGTCCAGCCGCCTCGGTCTGAGCATTAGCATCTATGGGGTTCTCCCGATTCCGTTAGCCCGCCCCGACGCGGATGCGCCAGGGCGACATCGCGCCCCCTAGTGGCAGGCTCCGTGCCCAGACCCAGGACCTCAGGATTCCGCAGGAAAGCAGGGTTTAAGGCTGCCACGCGGGTACCGGGAAGGCGCTCACCGTGTCCTTCCGATGCGCACCTGCGTGTCCCAAGGACACGTGCTGCAAGGACGGAGGTCGTCGCGAACGCGGACCCTTGGGGCGAGGGGTAGCCGCTAGCAGTCGGCCAGGGCGATCATGATGCGTAGATCGCCGCGGTCGCTAGCGCGACCGCTTGAGCTCGGCTGCCAGCCGATCCGCTCGACGGGTGGTCTCGGGGAAGCGGTAGCGGCCAGAAGGAGTCAGCCGAAGGATGATCTCCGCGGCTGTAGGCAAGTCGATGAGATGCCCAACCGACAGGTAGATGGGGCGCACGCGCGTACGCGTGCGCAGCACCCAGCCGATCTCCTCGCCCGTGCGCGGATCGACCAGCGGGGCTCTCGCGCCGCGCTCCTCGGACAGCGGGCCCGGCTGGCCGCAGAGAATCGATTTGGCACAGCCGATGGCAGGGAGACCGAACTCAATCCCCGCATGGCAGGCCAGACCCATACGTCGCGGGTGGGCATAGCCGTGGGCATCGAGCACCGCCAGATCGGGCGGCGCGCTCAAGCACTCCCAGGCCGCTGCCAGCACAGGCAGCTCCCTGAAGCTGAGATAGCCCGGTACGTAGGGAAAAGTCGTGGGCAGGACGGCCGTAGCGGTCTCCACCGTCTCCATGGTCTCGAGGTCGATAACCACCACGGCGGCGAAGGCGAGGTCGCGCCGCTTGTCGAACGCCACGTCCGCGCCGGCCACCCGGCGCGGAGCGAAGCCCGGCGGAGGCTCGAAGATCAGGCGCTCACGGAGACTGACCTGGATCTCCCGGGCCTCGGCGACGGTCTGTGCCCGTTTCATAGAGCGTAGGATCCCAGTGCTATGTTCCCTGGGCTCGGCCGCGCCAGTGCACGAATTCCCGCCGCAAGGCGGCTACAGCCGGGCCGCCGAGCAAAAAGCAGGCGCCCGGCCAGCACCGGGCGCCCCGAACATCGACACTGACCTGGGTTCCCCTCAGCCGGCGGGCGGCTCCAGATTGAAGAACTCGTAGTTCTTGGGGATGAACGAGAGCCACTCTTCCGGCACTTCGTCGTCAGGGAAGATCGCGTCCACCGGGCATTCCGGAACGCAGGCCCCGCAGTCAATGCACTCCTCGGGGTGTATGTAGTACTGATCCGGCCCCTCGTAAATGCAGTCGACAGGACAAACCTCTACGCAGGCCGTGTCCTTAACATCGATACAGGGTTGCGCGATGATGTACGTCACTTTAGTCGACCCCTCCTGTGCGCAGGACCGTGGAGACAACAGCCTCGGGCTCGGTCGGCTATGCCAGAATAATCGACCCGAAGATAGGAACCGGCTTCCGCGAGAGCAAGGCTTTGTCGATTGACGAGTTGAGACTCCCAACCCTAAGTTTTACTTGCGGTTAGAACACCACGACCTTCCACGCTCCCTCGCCCAGAAAGGAGACGCAGGCCATGCATCGGAGGCTGCGCACAGCGATTGCCCTATTCATCCCGGCTGCTTTCTTAACGGCTGCCGACCCAGCACAAGATCGCCCGCCCTCCAGTCAGTCGACTTCGGCGTCGTATGCCGTTCTCGCGCGCGATCCCCTCACCGGCGAGTACGGGGTCGCCGCCGCGAGCCACGCACCGCTAATCGGCCTGAACCTCGAGTTTCTGGATCCCGACGCCGGTGGGGTCGTTGTGCTCGGTGGCCCATATCTCGAGATCAACGAGAAGACGCTCATCGCGTTGCGCGACGGCCTCCCACCCGGGAGGGCGATCGCGGTCGGCCTCGTCGGCGATCCCGACCCGGAGGCGCGCCAGCTGTTAGCGCTATCCCCCAACGGCGCGGCAGCGTTCACTGGAGAGAACCTACCCCAGCACGCCGGCCAGACAACGGGAGACGACTACGTCGTCGCTGGCCATCATCTCGCCGGTGACGGCGTCATCCCGGCTGTAGAGCAGGCCTTTGCAGACTCCGACGGCGCTCTCGTCGATCGCTTGCTCGGGGCACTCCTGGCCGGTCGAGATGCCGGCGGCGAGGAGGGAGGCGCGCACTCCGCCGCTCTCCTGGTCATCGGGCCAGGCGCAC
>CP070823.1:548001-550588 GCA_020344375.1 Gemmatimonadota bacterium
GCCACGCGTATCGACCCGGTCGAGGCGCTGCGCAGCGAGTGAACCCTTCCCCACCGTTGAGGAGTCGTTGATCCGTGAAGGCTAGGCTGAGGGGCGGTTGAGGAGGCGGGGCGGTGGCCGAGGGCAAGCCCCTATCGATTCTGGAGCTACAGGGACTCGGCAAAGAGGGTTGGGAGTCGATAGACGCTGCGCGGCACGTTGCGTGTTCCTCAAGCAAATAGATGAACCCGACGGTGTCGACCGCGACCGGCGTTCGATACGCGCCGCAGATCGCCGACTTCGCCCGAGGAAGGTAGCCCTCAGGCGACTGAGGCCATGTCCATCCCATGGTTTCAGGCTCAGGGACTCCTCAATCTCACCGAGAGGTATCTGGCGTTACGCCGCTGAGAGGAACCGCCGGATACGCCGAGTACGTCCGGTGGTGTGGGGGGAGGACGGGGGCCGTGAGGCCCCCTCCTACCCGATTCAGTACGTGCGGGACGTGGTGGGCGGAAGAGAGGTGCAAGACGCACGCGTTGGTCTGCCCATCGATCACCGATGCAGCGGATCGGAAGCGCATCAATGGCAGATTATCTTGTCAACGGTGCTGTAGACGGTGAAATCGCCGTTGGCGTTCACCGTTACGTGGTCGCGCCCCTGCAGGATGAAGTCCGGAGCGCTTCCGTGACCGATGAATCGGCTCGTCCTTACCCACGACTCAGTGAATGGCGCCCCATCCGTAAGGTCCCAAATGAAGAAGTAGTTGTTGCTGCCCCTGGCGTCCCACGTGTTTCCGGTTGTCTGTCCCTCTGCGGTCGCCGTCCAGTTGTTGCTGAAGCCGAAGTGCCACGCGCCGGTCGGCGTCAACGTCTGCCGGACAACCCAGTGATCGAGCCCTTCTGCGTCGACTGCCTCCCCACATCCGTCAAAGGTAAACTCGAACGGGGCGTCGCGCTCCTGCGTAATGACGGCGGCGTTCGGCCCCGACACCACAGGTGCGTCGTCTGTGGGCGCCGTCGGTGTCTGGTCCTGGCAACCGGCGAAGAGAATTGCCGCGCCGACCAACGCTGTTGTGATACCTAGCCGGTTCATGATTTCCCCTCCTTGTTGATGCAGTTGCTGCGCAGAGCTCTTGTCGCAGGCGTTCAGGCTCGGGCTATCCGACTCTCCGGAGAAGGCGGATGCCGGAGACGGTCGTGTTGCTTGCACCTGGACGAGTCGTGGTCCTATTGTAGCGGGCAACTATCAACCCATTCGCAGGCGAGTATCAGACGGGAATCAACCGCTGCATCATGTTCTCTCTCAGGCTCTTAGGCGGCGCAGCGATCGAGGGGAAGCGCGGACCCCTCAGGGGCCGGGCAGGCCAGGCCCGCCGCGTTGGCCTGCTCGCGCTTGCCGCCACATCCCCTACGAAATCCGTTAGCCGGGACAAGCTGGTCGCGTACCTGTGGCCCGAGTCCGGGGCGGAGCAGGGGCGCCATCTTCTGTCGGAGTCCCTGTACGTGCTGAGGAAGGCGCTGGGCGCGGAGGCGCTGATCACGGACGGCGACAACGTTCGGCTGAACTCGGATGTGGTCGCGAGCGATGTGGAGGCGTTCGAGAAGGCGCTCGAGGAGGGCGATCTCGAGCGGGCCGTTTCCCACTACGGGGGTCCATTCCTGGACGGATTCTTCCTCAAGGATGCGCCCGAGTTCGAGCGCTGGGTAGACTCAGAGCGTGCGCGGCTGGCTGATCGGTACGCTGCTGCGGTCGCATTGTTGGGTGAAGGCGCCGAAACGTCTCAGGACTGGGCAACCGCAGTCAGCCGGTGGAAACAGTTGGCCGCTCATGATCCCTACAACTCGCGCGTTGCGCTTCGCCTGATGCAGGCCATGGTGTCGGCGGGCGATCCGGCCAACGCGCTGCAGCACGCCCGGGATCACGAGCGCTTGCTGCGGGAGGAGCTGGGCGTCGAGCCGGCTCCTGATGTTGTGGCGCTGGCCGAGCGGATCAGGAGAGAGCCGCCGCCCAGCCGGGCGGTCGAGGGGCCTGAGCCGCTGGCCGAGCCGGCCGCAGCAGAGATCGAACTGGAGCGAGCCCCGAGGCCGGGCCCGCGTCTCAGGCTGTGGCACGTGCTCCTGCCGGGTGCGGCCGTGTGCGCAGTCGTTGTGATGGCTTGGTACTTGGCCAGCAGAGGGGACGGTCCGGCGGGACCGGCGGGGGAAGCGGTCTCGGCCAACCGGATCGCTGTGTTCCCGTTCAGCTACAGTGGTCGGGAGGAGCTAGCCTATCTGAGCGAAGGGATGGTCGACCTGCTGAGCGCGACGCTGGATGGGTTCGGTCAACTCCGGACGTTGGACCGCCAGGCCGTGATGGGGCTGGTTGTACAGGAGGGCGGTGAGGCGCCGGACCGCACACGTGCCGGCGCCATCGCTCAGCGGTTGGGCGCCGGTCGTTTCGTGCTGGGGAGCGTGGTGGAAGCGGGAGGGCGGCTGCGGATGGGCGCGCGCCTTTACGGTCCGGATGCGGACGTGGAGAGCGGACAGGCGACGGTGGAGGGCGAGGTCGATCAACTTTTCGAGCTAATCGATGACCTGAGTGCCCAACTGCTGCTCATCGCAGCCGGCGA
>CP070823.1:550688-553271 GCA_020344375.1 Gemmatimonadota bacterium
CTCAATGAGGCTGGCGATGCCGCGTAAGGGAATTCGCACCCAGTCGGGGCGGTTGTTGAGTTCGTATTCGAGCTCGTAGAGAGCCTTGTCGATCACGCAGAGGTCGAGCAAGGCGGCGAGCTCGTCCTCGCCCTCGGGTACGAGGTCGGCGTCCGCGACAAGCTCGAGATAAGTGCGGAGGAAGTTCACGGCGACCCAGACGTACCAGACCTGTGTCCAGGGCTCGAGGACCGGGATATCCTCAGGGCGCACGCGGCCGGCGATCAAGGCGGACACAGCGGCGTAGTGGAATGAGCGGAGCATGCCACCGACGTCCCTGAGCGGCGAACGCTTGAGCCGCCGCTCGCTGATCGGACGTGCGGGCTCGCCCTCGAAGTCCATGATCTGCAAGTCCTTGCCGGTGTGAAGTACCTGCCCTAGGTGGTAGTCGCCGTGGCAGCGGATTCGCAACCCGCTGACCTTCGTGTCAACGACCGAGCGCAGGCGCCGTTCGATCCGTTTCGAGTGGCCCAGGACCGCGCGGGCCTCGGCGCGGCTGTCGTCGGGCAGCGTGTTCAACCTCCTGCGCAGCAGGGCGAACGCCTGGTCCAGCCGGGTTCGCGACGACTCGTAGAGTGATCTGCGGTACATCGCGTTGATGGGCTCCGGCGCGAAGGCCGCGTCGTCTGAGCGCGAGGCGAGGGCGAGGTGCAGCTCCGCGGTGCGCTGGCCCAGCAAGCGTGCCAGTTCGAGATAGGCGCCGATCATGTCCTCGGCCAGAGGTGGGATTTCGGCGTAGAGGTGTGTCAGAGGTGTTCCTACCGGCACCGCCGGCCCGTGCTCCTCGACAGGTCGGGCGAGCACGCGCTCGAAGTACTCGTCCAGCGCGTCGAGAGTGTACTCCCAGGCGTCACCCTGATTGGGAACGAAGCCCTGCAAGACAGCCAGAGTCAGCGGCTCGCCTTTGCTCCGCTCATACTCGATGGCGCCGCCGAGCGGCGGCATGTGGCTGAAGGAAGTCCGCTCGGTAAGGAAGCGCCCGATCTCGAGATCCGGGTTCACTCCTTGATCCAGACGGCGGAAGAGCTTGAGTATCAAACGGTCCCCGTAGACCACCGAGGTGTTGCTCTGCTCGGCGCCGAGCAGCGACGGTCTGAGCTGGTCGTCAACGTTGCCGCGGATCGCCCGGAACTGCCGGGTCCGGCTCGTGCGCAGACGGCCCAGCGCGCCGCTGCGTTGTCGTCGCCGCTCGATCACGTCCAAGAGGGCGTTGCAGAAGTTCTCCTCGACAGTGGCATCGTGGAGCACTCCCTCGACCTCGTTGCCGTTGTCCCTGACACGCAGTCGCGTGATCAGCATGTGCTGCTGATGCTCGACCAAGTCGACGGCTCGGTCGCCCGTCGCGAAGGCGAGCGGCAGCTGGTAGATGTCGGGATCACCGTCGCCGTAGTTCACCTTGATGAGGGCGAGCTGGGCGGATGAGCCTTCGTAGCTGATCGGGATGGTCTCGATGATCTGTGTGGAGAGGATGTGCCGCGCCTTACCGGCGAACCAGCGGCGACCTCGGAGATACGACGGCAGGACGCGCTCCAGCTGGGCGGCGGCCTTGTCGTGCAGCACGGCCTCCCAGGGTCCGCTCACGACGAGTTCCCGCAGCGGCGCTTCGCTGATGGCGGTGGGCTCCTCCGCCATCGGGGCCGGTTCCAGCATGAACCAGTAGAAAGTGTGCGGCCCCAGCGTGAGGAAGTAGGGGGGCTCGCCAATGGGTGGGAACGGCGTTCGCCCGAAGACCTCGACCGGGACCATCCCCTTGAAGGCGGAGAGGTCGAGTTCGACGGCCTGGACGAAGCGTGAGAGGTTGACGACGCAGAGGATGCGCTCGTTCTCCCAGCGCCTGAGAAAGACGAGCACCTTGCGGTTTTCGGGCTGGAGGAACTCGATGCTGCCGCGGCTGAAGGCGCGGAAGCGTTTGCGCACGGCGAGGATCCGCTTCATCCACCAGAGGAGAGAGTGCTGGTTGTTCTGCTGTGCCTCGACGTTGATGGCCTCGTAGTGATACTCCGGATCGATGATGACCGGCAGGTAGAGCTGCTGCGGGTTGGCGCGGGAGAAGCCGGCGTTGCGATCCGCGCTCCATTGCATGGGCGTACGAACACCGTCGCGGTCGCCCACGTAGATGTTGTCGCCCATGCCGATCTCGTCCCCGTAGTAGACGACGGGCGTCCCGGGGAGCGAGAGCAGCAGGCTGTTCATGAGCTCGATCTTGCGCCGATGATGGCCGAGCAGCGGCCCGAGGCGCCGACGTATGCCGAGGTTGATGCGAGCACGTGGATCGCTGGCGTACACACGGTACATGTAGTCCCGGTCCTCATCGGTGACCATCTCGAGCGTCAGCTCATCGTGATTGCGCAAGAAGATTGCCCACTGACTGGTCTCGGGGATTACAGGCGTCTGTTCCAGGATGTCGACGACGGGGAAACGGTCCTCCATGTGGAGCGCCATGAACAGGCGGGGCATGACTGGAAAATGGAAGGCCATGTGGCACTCATCACCGTCGCCGAAATAGGGGACCGCATCATCGGGCCACTGGTTCGCTTCGGCCAG
>CP070823.1:553371-555943 GCA_020344375.1 Gemmatimonadota bacterium
GCGCAGCTGCGAGGCGATCAGCTCGCCTAGCAGATAGTTGTGGTAGTAGACGGGCGCCGCCGTTAGGTGGATCTTGGCTGCCCAGCCCGACGCGACCCGCTTCTCCGGACGCGGCATGTGTTGAAGCTCCTCCACGAGATCCCACCAGAGGCGGTCCAGGTCGTCACGACGCGGGTTCGCGTAAAGCTCGCGCTCGAAGTAGGTCATGACGAGCACCCAGCGGACCAGTAGCAGCATCTCGAAACGCACGGTCTCGGCCGTGCGCCGCTGCAACGCAGCGCGATCCCGCGGTTTCGCTTCCGCTGCCGACTCGAGCCAGTCCACATCATAGAGAAGGCGATCCATGAACATCGCTATCGCCTCCGTGGTCGCGATGTGGGCTGGCCGCCGCAGTATCCATGGCAGCGTGCTGGGCAGATACTTCTCGTACGCCGCGTGGCCCAGCTCGTGCAGCAGCGTGCCCATCCACCGCTCATCATCCTTCAGGTTGCAGAGGATTCTAACGTCGCCGTCCCGGTCGATGTTGGTGCAGTAGGCGTGTTGGTCCTTTCCGGCACGCTCGTAGAGATCACTGCGGTCGAGGATGTCGCGCACCGGCAGGCCAATCCCTGCGAAGAAACCGTCCGCGATGGTGACCGGGTCACGACCGCGGAAGTGCCGCGCGAGTCCGAGTTCCTCGCTCAGCGGAGGTTCCTGGAAGAACGGGTCCTCGTAGTGCCAGGGGCGCAGGTCGTCGGGTCGCGTCCCGTAGCGGCTGGCGAGGCGCCGGTCGATCGCCGCCTTGGCCGCTCGGAACGGCTCGTCGGTGCTCTGCTTCAGCTCGGCGAAGTTCTTGAGCAGCTCGTCCTCGTCGATCTCGTGCAGCTCGAGCTGCATGGCGTAGAAGTCGCGATAGCCGAGGGAGCGCGCCGCTTCGTTACGGCAGACGACCAGCTCGATCAGCGGCTCGGCGACCCGAGGCGCGATTTGCTTGGATGCCTCCCAGGCGGCCTTGCGTCGAGCCACGTCCAGCTCGCTGCGCAGGATGTCGATGATCTC
Organism: Gemmatimonadota bacterium; assembly: GCA_020344375.1. Lineage (GTDB taxonomy): Bacteria > Gemmatimonadota > Gemmatimonadetes > Palauibacterales > KS3-K002. Next base: position 554,410 of record CP070823.1, read on the forward strand.
GTTGTTGGTGACCTCGCGGCCCTCCAGCCGGGCGCGGAAGGTGTAGAACTGGGCCTGGATTTCGTTGCTGCGGCGCACGAGGTCGTCGATCACCGACTCGGGCAGCTGGTTGGGTCGATGATCGAGGGCGAGGAGCTGCAGCTGGCGGCGGAGCAAGCAGTCGTGGAGCTCGTGGGATTCCAGCAGCTTCACGATCTGCTTGTAGCGTGTCTTTGAGCTGAGGAACTTGCGCAGGCGCGCTTCGCTCTCGGTGGCCTTCTCTTGCGCCTCCGTTGTGCCTGTGGTGCTGACCTCCCAGTGGCCCAGGTTGACCCCGATCCCCAGCGGCCTGAGTTCGGCCTCGATCTTCTTCAGGAAGTCGCGCGCCTGCTCCTCCAGCATGTGCTGCCCGTGCCTGCCCCTACTTGGCAAGTTCTTTCGCGATCTGGTCGTAGAGGTTCGCCACAATGGCGATGCCCTTGTGATAGAGGTCAAGCGAGATCCACTCGTTGGGCGAGTGAAGGTTGCAGCCGGGCAGCGCAAACCCCAGCAGCAGCACCGGCGTCTCCAGCATCTGCTCGATCAACGGTACGATCGGTATCGAGCCACCCTCACGGACGAACAGCGGCGCGCGCCCGAACACGGCCTCCACGGCGGCCGAGGCCGCCCTGAAGACCGGGCCCTCCGGATCGACTGCCCAGGGCATGGCGTGCGCATGGGCATCGATCTCCATCTCGACGCCCTCTGGCTTGAGCGAGCGCACGTAGCTTTCGAATGCCTCGCGAATCGCCCTTGGTTGCTGATCCGGCACGATACGCATCGAGACCTTCGCCATCGCCTTCGCGGGGATGATCGTCTTCGAGCCTTCGCCCGTGTAGCCGGAGAGCAGACCGTTCACGTCCAGCGTCGGTCGCGCCCAGATCCGCTCGATGAAATGGACACCGAGTTCGCCGTCGCCCGTCGCTGGAACACCCGCTTCCCGGCGGAAATCCTCCTCCGTCATCGGAATCTCGGCGTACGCTTTCTTCTCCGCCGGGCTCGGATCCTTCACCGCGTCGTAGAACCCGGGGATGGTGATGTGACCGCTCTCGTCCTTCAGCTGAGTGATGATCCTGGCGAGCGCGTTCGCCGGGTTCACCACACCGCCGCCGTACTGTCCCGAATGCAGATCCTGGCTCGGCCCGGACAGGCGGACCTCCATGTACGCCAATCCGCGCAGACCCACACAGATGCTGGGGAGCTCCTCGGATAGCATCGGCGTGTCGGAGATGACCGCCGCATTACAGGCGAGCCGGTCCACGTTACCCTTGATGAACTCCTCGAGGCTGGCGCTTCCCACCTCCTCCTCACCCTCGATGAGGAACTTGAGGTTGATAGGCGGCTTCCCCTTCGCCTCGCGGTAGGCCTCCAACGCCTTCATGTGGATGTGCACCTGTCCCTTGTCATCAGCTGTTCCGCGGGCGTACATGCGGCCATCGCGAACCGACGCCTCGAAGGGCGGGCTCTCCCACTCGTCGAGCGGCTCGACGGGCTGGACGTCGTAGTGGCCGTAGAC
>CP070823.1:556043-558582 GCA_020344375.1 Gemmatimonadota bacterium
TTCACCGAGCACTACGTGCATGTCACCACCCCGTCCTACAACGATCCTGAGGGAGGGGGCTTCAACTGGACCGCCGCCGCCAATCCTAGGCTCACCGGCTGGATCCCGGACGCGCTCGTCCCGTTCGGTGCGAAGGCGGGCAAGGGCGGCGCGCCGTTCGATGTAGTGTCCAACACCAACCAGGGCGTCTGGGCGGACATCTATGTTCCCAAGGAGGGCGTCTCGGCTGGAGTCTACGCCGGCCGCATTCGGGTGACCGTCGGAGACCAGCAGGTGGCCGAGATTCCACTCGAACTTGAGGTGCTCGACTTCGCTCTGCCCGACGAGAACCACTATCGCTCCATGGTCTTCTACAGCGACTCCAACATCGCGGCCCGCCACGGCCTCCGCCGGGGCCCTGAGCTTTGGGAGATGATCCGGCACTATCACCGGATGGCCCATCGCCATCGGATCGAGCTGATCGGATCGGGCTCCTGGGACGAACTCCAGGCGCTTCAGGGGGTCCTCTCGGGGGAGGCCTTCACTCGCACCGCGGCCTATCAGGGTCCGGGCGAGGGTGTGGGCAACACGCTCTTCTCCATCCACACCTACGGGGTGCGCTTCCCCGACAGCGAAGATGGATATCGAAGGGAGTCTGATCGCTGGGTCCGGTGGTTCGAGCAGAACGCGCCCGGCACCGAGTACTTCCTCTACCTGACCGACGAGCCGGGACATGACAGATTCGACTGGGTGAAGGAACGAGCACGTTGGATCCACCAGAACCCGGGCCCTGGCGGCAGACTGCCGGTGTTTCTCACCAAGTGGCCGATGGAGAAACTCGTTGGCGCCATCGACATCTGGTGCGCGCCCACCGGCTACTTGCACGAGGACGCGAACGAAGCAGCCCGGGAGCGAGGCGAGCGAGTCTGGCTCTATGCGGCCTATCGTCCCCGTACCCCAGGCGATGTGACAGACGAGTACGGCATCGCCTTTCGGCTGAAGCCATGGATCGCCCACAAACATGGCATTCCCCGATGGTTCACCTGGGAGAGCACCCACTGGTATCCCAATCACAACGAGAAGCCCAACGACCGTCCGAAGAACATCTTCCTGGACCCGGTGGTCTTCACCAGCGGCACTCCCTATAGCACCGGCAACGGCGACGGGACTCTCTTCTACCCCGGTCAGGACCATATCTTCCCCGACCAGGATCGCGGCTATCCGGGCCCGATGAGCTCAATCCGCATGAAGATGTACCGCCGCGGCATTCAGGACGTGGAGTACATGTGGCTGGCCGACCAGAGAGGTCAGGGAGGCGAAGTTTGCGCCCTCCTGGCCGAACTGCTTCCCGCCACCATGTGGGAAGCTGGTGAGGAGCCATCCTGGTCGAATCGGAATGCTGACTATGAGCGCGCCCGCCGGCGGCTCGCCGCACTGATAGCCTCGCAGTAGCCCGGCCGGGGGCCGGCCTGTGGGCCGACGAGGATTCCGGTCGCCCTCGCCGAAGTTACCTGTGTCGGGTGCCGGGCGGAGCGGCAGGGCTTTGCGCCCCCTTGGTAGTCTCAGTGCCAGGGGGCGTTCGCGCTGCGACTCTGACGAGGTGAACTAGCATTGGATGAGGTCCCTGTTAAGCGTCGAATAGCGCAAGAAGCACCGCCGGCCGCTAACCTGCTCGCGGGGCTGGGAGGCGAACGGTCACCCTATCTTGTGAACGTGGAGGTGCTGAAAACGTGATCTCATACAGCCTTGAAGAATACGTGTTCGACCTGGCCGCCTTCTTCCCCATGTCGGTCTTCGACCGCGTCACGGAAGTCCGGGTTCGGCGGCCTCAACTCATCCTCCAAGAGGCGGCGCGGCGCAAGCGGCGTTCGGACCCCGCGCCGGAGGGACGCTTGGTCCTCGTCGCCGCCGACCACCCCGCGCGCATGCTCACCGCCGTTGGGGAGAATCCCATTGCGATGGGCGACCGACACCAGTACCTGGGGCGGGTGCTGCGCATCGTCACCGTGCCCGGCATTGACGGCGTGGTGGCAACCACCGACGTTCTCGAGGACCTGTTGATCGTCAGCGCGCTCGTGCGAGAGGCAGGAGGGCCTAGCTTCCTCGATCAGCGCGTGCTGATCGGCTCCATGAACCGCTCCGGCCTCGCGGGTTCCGCCTGGGAGACCGACGATCGCCTCACCTGCTTCACGCCTGATTCGCTGGATGACCTCAATCTGGACGGGGGCAAGGTGGTCATCCGGATCTGCCCCGAAGAGCCCGAGCTGACCAACCGCACGCTGGAGTACTGTGCCCGCGCGATCTCAGGCTGCAACGAGCGGGGGCTCCCCATCTTCGCAGAGCCGGTTCCCGTCACCAAGGTCAATGGGCGTCTTCGTCTCCGCCGCAGCGTTGCCGACATCGTCCGGGTGATAGGCGTGGCCTCCGCTCTCGGCGACTCTTCTCGCGGCCTCTGGCTGGAGGTCCCCTACTGTGATGGCTTCGAACGCGTCGCTCGCAGCACGAGCCTTCCCCTGCTCGTCGTAGCCGGCGCCGCCGCGGACGATCCCACGCCGATGCT
>CP070823.1:558682-561204 GCA_020344375.1 Gemmatimonadota bacterium
AGTACCTCGAGGCGATGAAGGCCTGGAAGGTCCCATCGGAGAACCTGATCTACGCCGACGTCGACGGGAACATCGGCTGGCAGGCGGCGGGCCTCGCGCCGCAGCGCGACGGTTGGTTCGGGCGACTCCCGGTCCCCGGGACCGGCGCGTACGAGTGGCAGGGCTTCCTGCCGCTCGACCGGCTGCCGCGCGAGTACAACCCGGCCCGCGGCTTCATCACCACCGCGAACCACAACATCATGCCCGAGGGCTACGAGCCGCCCCTTGGCTTCGATTGGGCGTCACCCCAACGCTACCGTCGAATTGTCGACGTGCTGTCGGCGGGGCGCAATTTCACCGTCGAGGACTTCCAGCGCCTGCAGCTCGACGTCTACTCGTCGGCCGCCGCGAACGCCTGCGCTACGGTTCGGGATTGGACCGGGGTTTCGGAGCTCACCGAGCGGGCGCGGCACTTGCTCGTCGAGTGGGACGCGCGGTTGGATCGTGACAGTCCGGCCGCCGCGCTCTACCACGTCTGGCGCGATACGCTCGACAGTCGGGCGCTGCGCGAGGCAACGCCTGCTGCATTACGTGACTCGCTGCTCGAGGCGGCGCTGGCGGCGGCGGTCGGCCGGCTCGAGGCGGAGCAGGGAACCGATTGGACGGCTTGGCGCTGGGGCCCGATGAACGCGCTGGCGTTCCCCCACCCGCTGGGCGTCGCCGCCTTCGAGCTTCCCTCGGTGGAGCGTAGCGGCGACGGCACCACGGTGAACGTTGCCGGCCGGCGCAGCGGTGCCTCGTTCCGCGAGATCATCGACCTCGCCGACTGGGACCACTCCGTCGCCACCAGCACGCCCGGCCAGTCAGGTCAGCCGGGTAGCCCTCATTACGGCGACCTGCTGCCGCTGTGGGCGGAAGGGCGCTACTTCCCGTTGCTGTTCAGCCGGGAGGCGGTGGAGGCGAACACGGCGCACCGGCTCATGCTACGACCAGGGCCGCGCTGAGCGGCTGCGACCGGCACCGCCTGTTGACGGCTGCCGGACTCGTCCACGCCGATCGCTGATCACGCGTCTATCGATTGCCGAGAATCCACTGTCAGACAGGCCACATATTGCGAACCATAATTGGTCTGGGTATCTGCCGGAACATTACTCCCGTGGCATAGTATCTGCACTTAGGTAGCCGATACGGCCGGATCCTCCCGCCGGCCGGGCTCCAGTAGTCTCCCGCCCTGAAGTCTAGCCATTCTCGCAAGAGAACCGTCCCCGGGTTGGCGAGCAGTTCGCCACCCTCGGCGGTCGCGTGTAGGCAGGAAGCCGGTGTCCAGGACCTTTGCTCACGGCGCGGAAAGGGGAGCGAAGTGAAGAAGACGCCTACACTTACGCTGTTGGTCGGCCTGACGGCTCTTCTGCTGGCGACAGGTTGTCGTGACGAATCGGGCGAACTGACCGGCCCGCCGACCGGAGTGGCCTTCTCCGAGACCTCCGAGGGCAGCTTCTTCGAGCTCACCGGCACGACTCCAGAGGAGCTGGCGGCGCAGGCCCTGTCACCAAGGCGAAGAGAGAGTACAGCAGCGGCCAGTCTCAGTTCGGTCCCGGATGGCGCGATAGTCCTCGATTTCGAGGACCTTACCGATTCGGGCAGTGGTTTCCACACGATGGCAGCGCACAACCCGTACCTGGGGATCACCTTCTCGGGGGGCGCGCAGGGGACTCCCGGTGTCTACCACTGGAACAACGTCTCGTACGGCCACCCTCATTCGGGTCAGGTCTTCTTGTTCAACGCCGGTGGCCTTGACGGTGAGCACATAACCATCGAGAGGCCCGTGACCTTTGCCGGTGCGTGGGTGGGCAAGCCACCGTCGATGTACAACTACGTAGAGGAATTCTGGTTCGAGGGGTACAACGGGACGACGAAGGTCGGCGAGTCGGCTCGCATCACGTTGACGCCTGAAATGCAGTGGGTGCCCACCGACTTCGAAAGTCCTGTCGACAGTGTAGTGCTCCGAAGGAGTTGTTCCTATCCGTATGGTTGCTGGTGGGTGATGGACGACATCTCCTTCACCCCGCCGGGCTCGCCAGTCACCCGAACGCCGTGGGAGATGCACCACGGCGAAGGGATTGTCGAATGGGGGTTCGAATCGCCACAACACGGGCATCCAATCGAGTACGACTACGCGACCATTCCGTCACCTGACGATCCCGGTTGGGGCGGCGCGCCCGATCCCGAAGTCATCAACTACCAGCAGGTCCCATCCACTCTGTGTGGCGTATGTGGCTGCCGATATGGGGGCGACTTCACTTACTTCCGCGCGTACGTCGACATTCCAGCTGATGCGTGGCTCACCGATTTCAGGATCAGCACTTCGGGAATAGACGACGGCATACGCGTGTCGATCTACAACTCGCAGTATCCCGACGGACTGGTCGTGCCCGGCAGCTACGTATACCGGGGCGGTAGCGGCACCGCCGATCTAAAGGATTACGTGGTCAGCGGCGAGGTGAACACCATCATCATCACCCACGTGGACGACTGCTGCTACC
>CP070823.1:561304-563825 GCA_020344375.1 Gemmatimonadota bacterium
CTGCGTCAGCGCACCGCGCGTCCCTTCCGCCAGGACATTGACCCGGGCCGTCACGTCCGTGGGCGGCACGTGGCCGCTCCCGGGCTTGCCTTCGCGATCGAGCCCCACCGGCGTCGTGCGGATGCCGATGACTCGATCGTCTTGCACGAGGAGCGACTCAGCGGGAAAGCCGGTGAACACGTTTACGCCCAACTCCTCGGCGCGCCCCCCCATCCAGCGGACGATCTCGCACACGGACGCCACGTGGTTGCCCTTGTTGTGCATGCTGGGCGGCGTGGGGATGCGCGCCTTACCCTTCTCTGTGAGCAGATAGACCCGGTCCTTCGGCGCCGGTCGTCGCAACGGGAGCTCCTGCTCGGGAACATTCGGGAACAGCTCCCGGAAGGCGCGCGGATTCACCACGGCGCCTGACAGGCAGTGCTCTCCCAGCGACCCGGCTTTTTCCAGCACACCAATCTCGAGTTCGCCCAGTTCCCCACCCTGCTCCTTCTCCCTCCGGACGAGTCGCGCCAACTCAATGGCGCCGGCGAGACCGGCAGGACCACCGCCGACGAACAGGACGTCCATTGCGACGGCTTCCTCGCCCGGTGACTCCTTGAGGATGAGACGATTCAGCGGAAGGGCCGGCTGGTAGTCCGACGGCTTGATGGCCTTCAACGGCTCGTTCGCGTTCGTCATCGCTCCGCCGTGGTAAGGGTTGGGCAGTCGTTCGTGTCCGGATGGGGCCGGCGGCAAGATGTGCACTGAGCTCGCCGTCGTCCAGCGGTCGCTTCGTTACGCCGGCTGGGCCCGGCTATCCTCGTTCCACCGCTGACTCGTTGCCGGGACCTTGCCGGATACCCAGTTTGCTGAAACGGATTCCTGGCTGTGTTTCACCACTGACCTGCACAAAGCGCAAAGACGGTGAACGACGAATGCCTGGTAGCAAGAGCAAGAAGGTGACAGTTCGCCCGCTGACCCCGGACCGCTGGCCCGACCTGGAATGCCTCTTCGGCCCACGCGGCGCCTGCGGCGGCTGCTGGTGCATGTGGTGGCGGCTGCCGCGCTCGCAATTCGAGAAGCGAAAAGGCGCCGCGAACAAACGAGCCTTCAAGAAGATCGTCCTTTCGGGCGCGGTCCCTGGCCTGCTCGCCTACGTGGGCCAAGAGCCGGTTGGCTGGTGCGCCGTCCAGCCGCGCGACAAGTTCCCCGGGCTGGACCGCTCGCGTGTGCTCAAGCGGGTAGACGACGAGCCTGTCTGGTCAGTCCCCTGTTTCTACATCGCTAAGGAGCACCGCCGCGCTGGCGTGTCGCGCCGCCTGCTCGAGGCCGCAATCGCACACGCCCGCAAGCAGGGCGCGCGTATTCTGGAGGGCTACCCCGTGGAACCGAAGAAGGGGCGGATGTCAGACGTCTTCGCGTGGACCGGGCTCGCGTCGGCATTTCGGGACGCGGACTTCGCCGAGGTCGCCCGCCGTTCCGAAACGCGGCCCCTGATGCGCCGCGTCCTCTAGACCGCGGACGAGGCGCCCCGGGTGCTTACACTTGGCCGACAAGAGAGGGAGATCGGAGCCATGCAGATCGTGCGAGAAGAGGCCATCCGCGCGGCGATCCGCGAGCCGGAGGCCCTGGCCTCGGCCGAGAAGGCGTTTCGTGCTCTGGCCGACGGCGCGGTGCATCTGCCGCCGCCTATGGGCCTGAGCGTACCCGAGGTCGAGGGCGAGGTCCACGTCAAGTCGGCGCATCTCGTCGGGTCGCCCATCTTCGCCGTCAAGATCGCCACCGGTTTCTACCAGAACACCGCGCGCGGTCTCCCCAGCGGTACCGGGTTGATCCTCGTCTTCGACGCCGAGACCGGCTTCCCTCTCGCTCTACTGGACGACCACGGCTATCTCACCGACCTGCGCACCGCGGCCGCCGGCGCCCTGGCCGCTCGGCTGCTGGCACCGGAGTCGCTCGCCACAGTCGCCGTGCTGGGCAGCGGCATTCAGGCGCGCTACCAGCTGCGGGCGCTGTCCCAGGTGCGCCGCTGGGAGCGGACAAGCGCCTGGAGCCGCAACCCGGATCGCGTCAGCCGTTACTGTGACGAGATGCAAAGCGAGCTCGGAATTCCCTTCGCTGCAGCCGCGAGCCCGGAGCAAGCGCTACGGGGCGCTGACCTGGTCATTACCGTGACGCCGAGCCGCGAGCCGCTCTTCGACGCCTCGGCTCTCGCACCTCACGCGTCCGTGATCGCCGTGGGCTCGGACGGGCCCGACAAACGGGAACTACCCACAACGGTCCTGGCACAGGCCGGCAAGATCGTCGTCGACCGGCTGAGCCAGTGCTTGGAGCTGGGCGAGCTTCACCACGCGGTCGCGGAAGGTGCACTGAAGCCGGAGTCCGTGCACGCCGAGTTGGGCGAGGTGCTGACGGGGAGGAAATCAGGCCGCGAAGGAGATGAGCTGATCATCTGCGACCTGACCGGCGTCGGCGCCCAGGATGCGGCGATCGCCGAGGTCGCCTGGGGTAAGCTGTCCGACCCGGGGACCTGAGGCAGGGA
>CP070823.1:563925-566445 GCA_020344375.1 Gemmatimonadota bacterium
ACTTGCGCCAGGCCCGCCCCCGCGGCACCGGCGTGCCGCGGTTGTCCACACTCATCACGATGTAGCCCTGCTGGGTCAGGAGCAGGTGCCAGAGGTACAACCGGCCCATCCAGAGATCCCGCACCGTGGAGTCCCAGGGACCGCCGTAGACATAGAACAGCACGGGATGCCGCTTGGTCGAATCGAAGCCGGGCGGCTTCATCTGCCAGCCGTCCAGGACGACGCCATCTCCGATGTCCACCCGGAAGAACTCGATCGGGCCACGCTTCAGCGCGTCCAGCCCGGCCCGCAGCCGGGCGTTATCGACGAGCGTCCGCACGACCTCGTGGCCCGGGAGCCTCACCAGCTCGACCCTGTTAGGCTGATCAAGGCGCGAGTAGGTGTGGAAGGCCCAGCGCCCGTCCAGAGATACGTCATAACTGTGGGTGCCAGGTTGGTTCGCCGGCGTCAGGCGCTGCAGCCTGCCGCGACCATCGAGCCTGCCGCGATAGAGATACCGCTGCGTCGGGTTGTCTGGTGAGGCGATGTAGTAGATCCAGCCCTCGCGCTCATCGATGTGCAGGACCGTGTCAACGTCGAACTCACCCGCAGTGATGAGCTGCACCTTCTGGCCTGAGCGCGCCACCTTGTAGTGGTGCCGCCAGCCGTCGCGCTCGCTTATCCAGGTGAACGCCTTCCCGCCGTCCAGCCAGCGGATATCGTTCACCACGTCCACCCACGCCTCATCCGTCTCGGTGAGCACCGTCCGCACGGCGCCGGTTCTCACATCGCCCAGCAGCACCCGATTAGTGTTCTGGAGCCGGTTCACGTGCTGGATGATCACCTCATCCGAACTCGCCGCCCACTCCATGCGAGGGATGTAGTTATCGCGCGGGTCGCCCTCGATCTGGAACCAGCGGGTCGGGCCGCCGTCGACGCTCACCACACCGACGCGCACCGCCGAGTTCGCGGTGCCGGCCTTCGGGAACGGGATCCGCGTCAGCTTCGGGTAGATCGAGTCGGTGTTGTCGATCAGGATGAACTCGCTCACACCCTCGCTGTCGAACTGCCAGTAGGCGATGTGCGCGCCGTCCGGGCTCCAGCGGAAGCCGTCGCGCAGATCGAACTCCTCCTCGTACACCCAGTCCGACGTGCCGTTGATCAGTTTATCGGTCCCGTCCGTCGTCAACACCGTGACCTCACCGCTCGACAGATCCTCGACGTAGATATTGTGCTTCGATACGTAGGCGACGCGCGTGCCGTCGGGTGAGAACTTCGCGAACATCAGGCTGGCAGGGTCCAGGTCGACCCCCAGCTGGCGCAGCTCCCAGGTCTCTTGGTCGAGGACCCAGTAGTCGCCACGCGTGGCGTAGCGCCAAACGCGCTGTGGGTTCGTGAAGATCAGCAGCTTCGTCCCATCCTCCGACCAGTCGTAGCCGGCGATGAAGAGCGGAGAGGACCCGTCCGCCGGGACGAGGCGCGCCGCTGGAACTAGCACCTCACGCTCGCCCGTCTGCAGGTCGTAGCGCACAAGGTCCAGAGCGCGCCGGTTCGCCGCCCTTTCCAGGCTCGTGTACCCGGATCCGTCCTTCAGCCAGCGGGTCTCTCCGAAGAACTGACTGCGGAACTCGGGCGAGGCGAAGATCCGCTCCAGGGTGAGCAGCGAACGGTCTTCCTGCTGCGCTTGCAGAGTCGCCGCGAGGCCGAAGAGCAGAAGCAACACCAGCGACGTGCGGGCTCGTTTCATCGGGATCTCCTCGATCATGTGGCTATCATGCAATGGCCAGGTCCGATCATGCAGCTATCATGTAGCTATCATCTCACGACGAAGGCTCACACGCAGTCGGACGGCCAGGCAATCTACCGCGCGCGCGACCGCTAGGCGACGCCGCTACACATGAACGCGGCCTTGCGCGTGTGGACGCGGTCACTCCCATGTCCTGCGGAACGGGTGGGCCTCGGTGTTGAAGATGACCGAGTCGAAGGCGAGGGTCGCCGGCGGCGCGAAGAGCAGGTAGGCGTACTTTAACGTCTCGGCCAGGAAGAACGATTCCATGCGATCCGCCTTCCGCTTCGACACGACATCCTCCAACTCCGCGAACCCTGCTTCTGTGCGACAGTGCTCTACGATGCTCTCGAACATTGCCCGGCCCATCTCCCGGTACCTGTCCTTTCCGGTGAGCCGGTAGAGGTAATAGGCCGACTCGATGACTTCCGGCCGCAGGTAGTACTTCGTGTTCAGCGGAGCCAGCGTGACGTACTCGAGCTGCTCCGGCTCGATCCCGAACGCCGTCCACATCCGGAAGCACGAATCCATCAACGTCTCGGCTCGCTCCACGTCACCGCCAAGCGCCAACACGGCCGGCAGGAAACAGCCCAATGCTCCGAACCGCGTGTCGCTCCGCGTGCCTGTGGCCATGTCGGCGTGGCCGTACCAGAGGCCGGTCTCACGCTCGTCCGTCAGATAGCGATTCGCCGCCTCGATGCTCACCTTCCACATAGCACCGAAGTCGTCGTCCCCGAAAAGGAGCCAGGCCTTGA
>CP070823.1:566545-569056 GCA_020344375.1 Gemmatimonadota bacterium
TCGAGCCGCGGGAGGGCCCGACGATCGTTGCCACGCTCCAGAACAACATCGATGCGATTCGCGCGGTCGGGGGAGTGCCGCACATCAATCACCCGAACTACCAGTGGGCGCTGAAGGCCGAAGATCTCGCACAGGTCAACGACTACAGGCTCATCGAGATTTATAACGGCCACCCCACCGTTCACAACTTCGGTGGCGGCGACTCGCCGGGTGTGGAAGCGATCTGGGACGAGCTTCTCAGCGACGGGAAGCGGATCTACGGGATCGCTGCGGACGATGCCCATTATTTTCAGGGCGAGTTCGCGCCCCGTCGGGTGAATCCCGGCAGAGGTTGGGTGGTCGTGAGGGCCCGATCGCTCGACGCGGAAGCTATTGTGCAGAGCCTGGAGGACGGGCTCTTCTACGCCAGCACCGGTGTCGAGCTCGCGGATGTCGTGGTCACGGCGACCCGTCTGTCTGTGCAGATCAAGCAGCGCGGAAACTTCAAGTACACCACGACATTCATTGGCAATGATGCGAAGGTCTTGAAGGAGACGGGCGGGAATCCCGCGGTCTTCGAGCTGGATGGGCCGACCAGCTACGTGCGCGCCAGGGTGAGGGACTCCGGCGGCTGGTTCGCCTGGACCCAGCCCGTCTTCGTGACGCAGACCAGCCTCCCGATGAGTTGGAAACCGATCGACTCGCTGAACCTGGCGTTGCCTTCCGGCGTTCGCGTCTATGCGGGCGCGAACGACGCGCTGCCGTTGCGGGCCTGGTACGTCCGCATTGACGAGCCGGATCCGACCATCATCACACGTATCGTGGTGTCAGATGATACGACCGACAACCGTGAAACGACCTCGAGCTTCGCCCGCGACCTGGGCGCCTGTGTCGCCGTCAACGGGGGCTACTTCACCATGAACCGCACACCCGCCGGCCACGTCGGTCTGCTGCTAGCGGATGGGGTCCTGTGGGAGCCGGCTACCCGCTCGGTGATGCGTGATACCCTGCGGTTCGAGATCGCGCGCGCGGCGATCGGATTCACCGCTGATGACGAGATCGAGTTCACCTGGGCCACGACCCGGGATAGCACCATCTATGCCTGGGCTGATCCGCCGGCGCACCGCCAGGGCCAGCTGGCCGAGCCGCTCGACTACGAGCATGCGCGGGCCTGGGGCGTGCGTGATGCGATCGGCGCCGGACCCGCACTCGTCATGGACGGAAGGATCCGTGTCACCTCGGACGAGGAGGTCTTCTTCGGCACGAGCATCCCTCAGGTACACCCGCGCACTGCCGCCGGTCGAACGGCTGACGGGGCCCTCATTCTGATGGTCGTGGATGGCCGCCAAGCGGAGAGCCGAGGCGTCAGTCTCGAGGAGCTCGCCACGCTGATGCTCGAGGTCGGTGCCGTCGAGGCGATCAACCTCGACGGCGGAGGATCATCCACGCTGGTCGTCAACGGCGTGCTGGTGAACCGGCCGCAGGGCCGCACGGAAGAGCGTGAGGTGATGTCGGCGCTAGTCACGTATTGCCAATAGGAAACTCCCCATGGACGACAAGCTGATCGCTGGTCGGCTTACTTCTCTCGACGCCTTCCGCGGAGCCACGATCGCCGGGATGATCCTGGTCAACAACCCGGGCAGCTGGCGGTACGTCTACGCGCCGCTCCGGCACGCCGAGTGGCACGGCTGGACGCCGACGGACCTCATCTTCCCGTTCTTCCTGTTCATCGTAGGCGTCGCCATCCCGATCGCTTTTAGCAGGCGCCTCGGCCGTGGCGATTCCCGGCGCCAGCTCGTCGGCCATGTGATGAGGCGCAGCCTGATCCTGTTCGGGCTCGGCCTGTTCATGGCGGCCTTCCCGAGGTTCAGTAACTGGGACACGCTGCGCATCATGGGCGTCCTGCAGCGCATCGGCGTCGTCTATCTGATCGCCTCGGCGCTCTATCTGAGCTTGAGCCAGCGCGGAAGATGGGGGGCGTTGGGGCTGCTGCTGTTCGGCTACTGGGCGCTGATGACGCTGGTGCCGGTGCCGGGCTACGGCGCGGGCAACCTGTCGGCGGGAGCAGATCTCGGCGCTTACCTCGACCGCGTGATCCTCGGGCAGGCGCACCTGTACCGCCAGGCGCCCTGGGACCCTGAGGGCCTGTTGAGCACGCTGCCGGCGGTGGGGACGACGCTGCTCGGCATCTTCACCGGCGAGTGGATCACGTCGAGTCGGAGCAGCCTGGAGAAGGTGAAAGGTCTGCTGGAGGCTTCCGTGGTCGCTCTCGCGGTTGGCCTGCTGTGGCATCAGTTGTTCCCGATCAACAAGAACCTGTGGACGAGCTCTTACGTGGTGTTCACCGCGGGGATGGCCGGGCTGATCCTCGGGCTGTTCTACTGGCTGATCGATGTGCGAAGCTGGAAGGCCTGGAGCAAGCCGTTCGTGGTCTACGGGATGAACGCGATCGCCGTCTTCGTGGCATCAGGCCTCCTGACCAAGACGTTGGTGCGCTGGCAGGTGCCTGCGGGCGGCGGTGAGACGACGTCT
>CP070823.1:569156-571656 GCA_020344375.1 Gemmatimonadota bacterium
CTCAGGCTGGTTTGCGCGTCCCGCATCGCCGATACTTTGAACCGTGGGTTCCCGCTGCGGCCCGAAACCGTGGACTTCTGGAACGAGCTGACGGCAGGCGTGTGATCAACTGGCTGAGGGGTCTGGCTCTAGCTGCGGTGTTTGCGCTGGTCGGGGCGTTCGCGGCCTCGCTGTGGCTCGAGATCCGCCGCGAAGCGCCGCTATCGCTCGAGGCGAGTTCAGGCGTTTGGGAGGGTCGGCGCATTCGGGTCGAGATCCTGAACGGCGCCGGCGTGGACCGGCTGGCGCAGCGGGCGACGGAGCACCTGCGCGAGCTGGGCTTCGACGTCGTCTATTACGGGAACGCCGAGGATTTCGAGCGCGATAGCTCGGTGGCCATCGCCCGCCTCGACAATGTCGAGCCGGCCCGGCGGGTTGCCGACGCCCTGGGGCTTCGTCAGGTGCTTCACCAGCCCGACCGCAACCTCTACCTGGACGTCAGCGTCGTGCTGGGAAGGGATTGGGCGGACCCGGGTGAACTGGCTGCCGACACGAAAGAGAAGGGGTTAGGCCTTTGGTTGGCACGGGTCAAGCGAGCCGCGCGACGGTTGTGGCCCAAGTAGGCGTTGTTGATGCGGTATGACGGCCCGATTATCTTTTGACGTTCGAGTTTTCTATGTGTATAGGGGCTGTCCATGACGCAGGCGGATATCCAGGATGGCGCGCGCGGCGCCCTCGGAGACGTCGCGGTGTTGCGCTTGAGCGAGCTGCTGACGCCGGCGCGTGTCCGGGTCCCGCTGGAGAGCCTGGGCAAGGACGGCGCCCTGGCGGAGCTGGTAGGGCTGGTGGTGAGCTCGCAGGGCTTGGAGGCCGAGCGAGACGAGATCTATCGTGCCGTCTGCGAGCGCGAGAGGGTCCTGAGCACGGGGATCGGTGAAGGCGTTGCGGTTCCACACGCGAAGTACAATGGGGTGGGTGGCTTGGTTATGGCGGCCGGGGTCAGCCGTGAGCCGATCGACTTCGGTGCGCTTGACGGCAGAGCAGTGCAGCTTTTCTTCCTGATTCTCGGTCCCGAGGGAGCAGCAGGCGGGCAGGTGAGGGTGCTGAGCCGTGTTGGCCGGTTGATGCGAAACGAGTCGCTGCGCGGCCGGCTGTTGTCGGCGGGTAACGCGGAGCGTTTTCTCCAGATACTCCAGGAGGCGGAGCGCGCCATCTGAGGCGTCGCAGGGTTGGCCAGCTCGACAGGAATGCCTTTGAGACTCTCACCTCCGTTCCTTTTCCCTCCGTATCGTGCGACCCCACTCGGGGTCGAAGCACCTCACTGTTTAGAGGACTGACGAGCGCTGCATGACGGGCTCCTTATACGGGACATCCTATCGAACGCACATGGCGGGTGAGCTTCGCGCCGAACATGTCGGCACGACGGTACGGCTCGCCGGCTGGGTGCACCGGCGTCGTGATCTGGGTGGCCTCATCTTCATCGACCTGCGCGACCTGAAGGGCACGGTGCAGGTCTCCTGCCATCCTGATCACCTCTCGGACGCGGCGTTGGAGCGAGCGCGGCGCCTGGGATCCGAGATCGTCATCGCGGTTGAGGGCGAAGTCGCAGCGCGGCCTCCGGAGGCGGTGAATCCCGGCATGGCGACCGGGGAGATCGAAGTCAGGGCAAGAGAGATAATCGAGCTGGCGCCTGCGGAGACACCGCCGATCCAAGTGGCGTACGGCCCTGAGGAGGAGCTCGCCTCCGAGGAGTTGCGGCTGCGCTATCGCTTCCTCGATCTGCGGCGGCCCGAGATGCAGGGCAACTTGCGGATGCGCCATCGCATCTTCCGTGCGATACGCGCGGCGCTGGACGAGCTGGAATTCATCGAGGTCGAGACACCGATACTGACGCGACCGACGCCGGAAGGGGCGCGCGACTATCTGACGCCGAGTCGGGTGAGCAAGGGTGAGTTCTACGCCTTGCCGCAGTCGCCGCAGCTCTACAAGCAGATCCTGATGGTGTCCGGCTTCGACCGCTACTACCAGATCGCCCGCTGCTTGCGGGATGAGGATCTGCGCGCGGACCGGCAGCCCGAGTTCACCCAACTCGATCTCGAGATGTCATTCGTGAAAGAGGATGACGTCTTCGCTGTGGGAGAGGCCGTGATGGCCGCCGTCTGGACCGAGTGCGCGGGTCGCCATGTGGAGCGGCCGTTCCTGCGGATGAGCTATCGCGAGGCCATGGAGCGCTATGGCACCGACAAGCCGGACTTGCGGATCCCCTGGCGGCTGGTCGATCTGAGCGAGCCGCTGCGCGAGACGGAATTCCGCATCTTCCGGGGTACCATAGAGGAGGGAGGTAGAGTCCGGGGTTTCCGTGTGCCGGAGGGAGCGCGTCTGAGCCGCAAGGCGATCGACGAGTTAGACCGCGTGGCCAGTGACGCCGGCGCGCCGGGCGTGCTCTGGACCAAGCTGACGGAGTCAGGGGCGCAGGGCGGCTTCGGCAAGCAGCTTGCCCAGTCGGAGCTCGAGGCCGTGA
>CP070823.1:571756-574238 GCA_020344375.1 Gemmatimonadota bacterium
CCGGCACTGGATCGAGAACGTTCCGTCCTTCGTCGTCGTCCGGATCCAGTAGCCCAATGCCAGCTCGACCGACCCCCGCTCGCACTCAACCAGTATGCATACTTGGGGGAAGGACTGGTGCTCGAGGCGGCTGGCGTAGCTCATCTCGCAGGTGACTGTTACTCCCTCGCCCATCTCCATCATCACTGTGGCGACATCTTCGCCCTTGATGGTCGGGTCCACCAGCCGCGTTTGGCAGTACAGGACGCGTGCCTCTCCGAACAGGTATCGGGCCACGTCCAGGATGTGTGTCCCCATGTCTGTGAGCATGAACTGCTTCAGATCGCGCAGGTGCGGTTCGTTCACGAAGACGGGGTAGTCCGACGAGTACATGAGGCGGGCTCGGAAGGGCCTGCCGACATCAGCTTCCCCCAATGTGCGTTTCAGCTCGCGAATCTGAGGCTGCCAGCGCCAGTTCTCATGTACGAAGAAGGGCACGCCGGCCGTCCGGCAGATGCGCACCAGCTCCTCTGCTGTCTTCAGATCCGGAGCCATGGGCTTCTGGGAGATCACCGCGAGATTGTGGCGTGCCGCCAGTGGCACGAAGTGGCTGAATGTGCTCGGATGTGTGATTATGTCCACGAAATCAAGCTTCTCCGCCGCGAACATCGCCTCCGCATCGTCGTACACGGCGGGTACGCCGAAGCGCCTCGCCGTCGCCTCCGCTCTCTCGCGTGTCCGGTTGTAGATGGCGACAAGCTCCGCGCCCTCTACTTCGCGCCACGCGGCGATCTGGTACTGCGCCCAATAGCGGCACCCAAGTACGGCGAAACGCAACGGCTTCATGACGACCTCACCTTGGCCTGGGCCGATCCGGTCCGGGCGTTGGCACCCCCTTTCATGCTTCAGCTCCTGTTCTCCTGCGCCACTGGAGTCAGGGGGTCGTGGGATGCATGAGGCGAGGTACCTGTGGCTCTCAGAAGGGCAGATGCCGAAGATGCAGGAGCCCTGACCTGCCTCCCTCAGCGCTCCATCGTGAGACGGGCGCGCCCGGGCGGACCCGCGCTGCGGCGGGGCTCCTCCCGAGGGCCCAGTCCGGCTCCTAGCGGACCATCGCCTCGCGCACGGTGCGGCTGCGGAGGAACCAGATGACGAGGGCCGCGACGATGAGCCCAACGATGGTGGTCGCGGCGCCGACGGCCACTCCCACGGCATCGAGGAACGGGGGCGGCCCACCGGAGGCTTCGTGCTGTCTCGCCCAGGAGGTGACCTGCAGCCACCCGGTGGCCCACCAGAATCCGAACGCGGTACAGCAGAGGGCGCCCACCCAGGCCACGATCTCGAGCGCGCTCCGCCCCCACGGGCGAAGCAGCACGAACGCAATGGCGGCGGCCAGGGTCAGGGCGCCCATGGCGAACATCGGCAGGCCGACCGCCCACGCGTAGGTCGGGAATGAGAGCATGGTACGCGCGATGGGCGCCACGTCTCCGGGCAGCCCAGGGCGCACGGGCGCGGCCCGCAGTGCGGCCCAGAAGAGCACCGATGCGGTGCCGCCGAAGAGGCCCAAGAGCCCCTGGATCATGAAGAGGATCCCGAGCACGATCACTGCCACGTGACGCGGCCGCTGACTGGCTGTCATCTGTCACTCACATCGCCTGTGCTGTCACTTACTACGAGCACGCCGGCCTACAGGTTCCAGGCGCGGCCCCCGCCTCCTGTCGCACGTGAACCTCCCCTTCGACCTCCTATGGCAGCGCCGGCAGCGACCTCTGGGAAGGGGGGCGCGGAGACCACCCGGAAGAGAGACGGACAATGCGAATACCGATAACGATGTGCCACGGCATAGAAGAGGCCCTGAGCGCGGAGCACTTCAGGAGCCTCATGCAGATCGCCCACGACATGGGCTTCCACTCGATCAGCTACGACGACCTCGACGCGTGGCGGAACAGCTCGGGCACCCTCCCCCCGCGTCCGATCATGATCGACTTCGACCACCCAGTGAAGTCCATCCACTCTGACGTCCTCGGAATCCTGTCGGGCTTCGGCTTCTCGGGCAACCTGTTCATCAACACGGGCGGGATGGGGGCGCCCCGTGCTGAAGCGCCTTCGTCAGAGCGCGGACCGGAGTGCATGACGTGGGACGAGGTCGGCGAGCTGATGGAGGCCGGTTGGCTCATCGGCGCGCATACCGTGTCGCACCCGAACCTCTCCGATCTCAGTATGGAGGACCCCTCCGGTCAGCGGGTGCGGGAGGAGCTCGAGCAGTGCGACGAGACGCTGGAGAAACACCTCGGCATTCGACCGAGGGATTTCGCTTACACCGCAACGACCTGGAGCCTCGCGGCCGAGAGGGAGGTGATGGCACGCTACCGCTTCGGTCGGCTCTGGATCATCGGCGCGCAGTACGAGGCCAATGGCAAGCCGATCCGATTCGCTGAGTTAGCGGGAGTGCCCGGTCCCGATGAGGCCGACGGCGGCCCTCCGCATGCTGCCCGCTACATCA
>CP070823.1:574338-576815 GCA_020344375.1 Gemmatimonadota bacterium
GACCCCGGCAAACTGGTGCGTGATGTCGGCCTCGTCGAACAGCTCGGAGTAGCTCCATGCGATGTCGAATGACTCGACTTCGGCGATTGCGGCAACGTTCCAGGCGAGCGCCTCCGCGCCGCTGATCAGCGCCGTGCCCGCCCAGCCGAGTGCCTGAGCCCGGGCACCCACGGGGAACTCGAGCCAGTTGGCCCCTCGAGTCCCGACACGGGTCGCCGACTGTCCAGCCCCAGGAACAAGTCCATCTCCAACATTCTGCGCCCAGGCACCCGACGAGGCGATGACGAGCCCCGCAACTGTCAGGGCAATACTCTTTCTCAGCATTGGCCAAGCCTCCCCCGTCACCGGATGATCACGAACTTGCCTATCTTCTTCAGCATCTGATCCGTCGCCGGGTTCCGTGCCTCCACGACGAACACGTACAGCCCGGAAGCGACATCGGTCCCCTCGCGAGTACGCATGTTCCAGAACAGATCGCCGTTGCCGGCCACATCCTCGGGACCCCACGTGATCTGCTGCACGAACTGGCCAGTCACCGTAAAGATCCGGAGTGTACCTTCAGGCGGCAGATGCGTGAACATGAGCCGCGCATCGTCCTGCGCCGTTGTGGCGATCTGATAGCGCGAGAACATGACGTACGGGTTCGGCACGACCTTGATGCTGTCCACTTGTGCGCTGATGTCCCGGCCTGCATCAATAGCGTCGCTACCGCTGATCGCCGCCTCCACATCAAAAGCGGCCTGGTCGGCTAGCCCAACCGGCGCAATGTACTGAACCGCCAGGTTCTGACCGTCGAAGTTCGATATCCAGTCGCCACCTCCGGTGACGCCCAAACCTATCACCGGGTTACAGCTCTCACGCGGAGACGTCCGACAGCTCAACACCGCCGGCGCGAACGTAGCCACCGTCCTCTGGACCGTGATGGGCTGTCCGCTGGCGTCGAGCACCACAGCCTCGCTCCCGCCGACATCCGCCACGCTGTCAAGCGACACCGTTTCGATGAAGAAGAGTTGGTCGCCAGGTACCCAGGCATCATCCGGCAACGCAACGGACAGCGTATCACCGGTGCCTGGATCGCCCAGTAGAATCCTGCTCGCGGACCCCGGCCGCGTGACCATCGCCACGTCCACTGCACGCTCGAACGACGAGTTTGTTACGGTGAACGGAACCTCCACGGCAACGAGGTCATCCGTGGTCACCGTCGTCCCCGTGGCGGATGAGATCGCGGCAGCCGCATCTGCGTCCACGCGCCCCACCTGCCCCACCGCGCGCGCCCCGATCGAGACGACAAAGGTGTCCCGCGTCTCGCTCGGCCTCGCCTTGTTCACCTGGAACGGCGAGCCGGGCCCGAACGTCTGGCCGACCCAACTGATGTCGTAGAGGCCGTACGCGCTGATACCACCGGCCTGGTTGGCCACGCTGTTCTGATCATCCCAGCTAACCGTCGGCAACACACTGCTCGCGATGGCCGGACCACCCACTCCCAGTTCATAGGTCTGCGACTCGAAATCTCCCGCATCGGTATTGTCAACCGTCACGACGAAACCGGGGAAGCCGGTGAAGTCGTCGACCGGCCGACGGTTGAAGAAGCTCGCCGGCGTCGTCCCCTTCTCGGGATCGAGAGAATTCGAGACGAATAGCGGTTCGCCAGTATCATCTCTGTAGAGAAGGATCCCCAGACCGTCGGGGAGTACCAGACCGTCCATTACCCATACCGTGGTCGTGGTGTCCGGCGGGGTTACCGTCACCGTCTTACTTGTGTACAAGCCCCCTATGTTCACGCCATTCGGGTTGCCGGTGCTGATCGCGGTCGAGTCGATCACGACATAATCCGCGGTCAGCAAGTCGCTCGTCGCGAATACCACGTCGCGGGCCACAACCTGCGTGCTTACCCGCTCGCCGGCGACGTCGACCTCCACCACCTCGAATTCGTTACCGACTATCGCCCGATAGCGCGCCTCCACCACATCGGTTCCGGTGAACTGAACCTCACCCGCGTCCACGAGCGCGAAGTCCGACTCGGGAAGGACGACCGCCTCGTTCTGTTGCGAGCCCGCCTGCACCGTCGCCGGAACGTAGACGCTCACAACGTTCGGCTCGGTCGTCGAGGTCGCGAGCGGATTGGTGAGGCCCGGCGCCAACACCAGGCTGTCCGGGACGATCCGATCGAAGCTGCCGTCGCCGTCCACATCCAAAGAGTCCACAATCGCGAATGTCGCGCCTCGGCTCTGCCCGGCAACAACGTACAGGTAGCTGAACCCTGGGGTCACGAGCTCGTCGACGAAGGTGTTCGGTGCGTCTCCCTCCGCATCGACCGGCAGCACGGCGTACGCCTGCCAGCCGGCACCGAGCTGCCGCCCTTGCACATCCGTCGCCGGATCGCCGTCACAATCCAGCACCCCCTCCTGCTGGTCGTTGATGGTGAAGGTGGACCCGCCGTCGCAGGACTTGAAGATCAGGATCTGCTCGAGGTTGTC
>CP070823.1:576915-579386 GCA_020344375.1 Gemmatimonadota bacterium
CCGGTCTTGCAGGACATTTCAAAGATTCGTAAGCGGGGGTTCAGTGCGAGAACGCGCTCCCGTAGCGCCTCCACATCGAAATCTGACTGATTCAAGTAGTCGATCTTGTTCACGACGAGCACGTCAGATGCCGTGAACATGAGCGGATACTTGAGCGGCTTATCATCCCCCTCGGGGACACTCAAGATCATGGCATTCCTGACGGCCCCTGTGTCGGATTCCGCCGGGCATATGAGATTGCCCACGTTTTCCAGGACAATCAGATCGAGAGCAGCGAGATCCAAAGACTCCAAGCCCTTCTCGACCATGGCCGCGTCAACGTGACAGAAGCCTCCTGTCCTGAGCTGTATGGCGTTAACACCTCGAGCGGCGACCTTTTCCGAATCTACAGTTGAATCCACATCCGCTTCTATGACGCACATGCGGAACTCGTTCTTCAGCGCTTCAATGGTCCTGAGTATCAGGCTCGTCTTACCGGAACCGGGTGAGGACATGAGGTTCAACATATAGGTCTTTTGCCCGCCGAGTCTCCTTCTCAGCTCGTCGGCAAGACCCTTGTTGTCGGAAAGGATCTCCTTCTTGATCTCGATCAGCCTTATGCCTTCCATCATTGCGCCACCATGTTATCGATGTAATACTCCGTTCCCGAAACGAGCGAACACTTCTTATCACCGCATTCAGGGCACTGAATCTCCTTGACCTGCCTGATGTCGATCTCAAAGCAGTTTGAGCAGGCCTCGCATTTGAGCTTCGCCGGAACTCTCTCGATCACGATTCTCGCGCCCTCGGCCACTGTCGCTCTGCTCAGGTAGTCGAAATAGCGCTGTATCGGCTCGTCTTCCAAGTGGCTCAACGCCCCTATCCTCAGAGAAATGGACATCACCTTGCTCACCTGGTGTGTCTCTGCGTGCTGGAGGACAATCGAGAGTATGCTTTGAGTTACGGGAAGTTCATGCACTGGGGCAGCCTAGCTGAGATCACGTCGTGCTCGGGGGCATGTGTATCTTGACCGAAGCGGTCGACAGAGAGGGCCAGATCGACCCTCTTGGCTGCGCCCTCCGGTAGTCAGCTCCGCCAACCGACCGCCCACGAGCGGCGCATGCCTCAAAGTAGGGGACATGGCGCCGGTGGGCCAGGATTACCAGGCGCACTTGCACTGCGAGACTCTCGCTCTTGTCGGTCCCCGGCGGCCGGCGAAACCTGGCGCCCGGCGGCTCGTAGTGTCCTTTATAGTATAGCGGGCCGACCCTCCCACCAGAGCTGTGACGCGATGGACAAGATCTGGCAGGACATCAAGTACGCGATCCGCTCGCTGCGGCGCGGCGGCGCTCTCATCGCCATCGCCGTGCTCTCGCTGGCCATCGGTATCGGAGCGAACACGGCGATCTTCAGCGCGGTCGATGTGTTCATGCTGCGACCGTTGCCCTACCCGGATTCCGACGAGCTCTACTCGGTCTACACCACGAACCGGGAGCGCGGCTGGAGTCGGGTCTCCTACTCGGTGCCCGACTTCGTCGACCTGCGCGAGCGGAGCCGCACCCTGGATGTGGCGGCGATGCGCTACTTGAGCTTCAACCTGTCGGAGGGCGATCGGCCGGAGCGGCTGAGCGGCGTCCAGGTGAGCTCGAACTTCTTCCGGATGCTGGGCGTGCAGCCGGCGCGCGGCCGGGCGTTCACGCCGGAGGAAGAGATCGAGGGTCGGCACCATGCGGCGATCATCAGCGACGGCGTGTGGCAGCAACGCTTCGGCGGCGATCCCGACGTGCTGGATCGCGTCGTGCTGTTGGACGGCGAGCCGTACACAATCGTCGGGGTGATGCCGCCCAAGTTCTGGTTCCTCAGGCCGGGCACCGAGATCTGGGTACCCTTCTACGTTACCGGCAAAGAGCACCGCGGCAGCCACTACATCGGTGTCCGAGCGCGTTTGAGACCGGGCGCTACGCCGGAGCAGGCGCAGATCGAGGCAGAACGCATCGCCGGGCAGCTAGCGGCCGAGTACCCGGAGACCAACACCGGCAACGGCGCCGTGCTCATCACACTCCACCGCGACGTGTTCAACGAGGGCTTTCGGACAGGGTGCCTGACCAGCACGGTGGCCGTCCTCTTTCTCCTCCTCATCGCCTGCGCCAACGTCGCCAACCTGCTGCTGACGCACGCGGCGGGGCGCGAGCGCGAGGTGGCGGTTCGCAGCGCGCTCGGCGCCGGCCGCGCGCGCATCGTTCGGCAGTTTCTGGCCGAGGCACTGATCCTGGCGGCGGCCGGCGCGGTTCTGGGAACCGGCCTGGCGGTATTCGGCATCCGCGGGCTCGTATCGTTGATGCCCGCCTGGTTCCCGCGCATCGACGAGATCGGCCTCAACCCCCGGGTCCTCGGCTTCACAGCCCTCGTCACTATACTCAGCGCCCTCCTGGTTTGCCTCGCCCCTGCGATCCAGAACACGAAGCTGAACATGGTGGAGTCGCTCAAGGAGG
>CP070823.1:579486-581954 GCA_020344375.1 Gemmatimonadota bacterium
GAGTTCGCGGTACCTGTCGTCGTGCTCGGTGATCTCGTCGAGGCCGGTGTGCCCGCCGAGCGGGCTTACGGCGTGGTGCAGGACGCCATCGCACAAGAGCGGACCGCCGATGAGCTCCTTGCCATCCCTGTGGCGGTGCGCCGCCTGATGCGGGAGGGTCAGGGGCCCGACGACGCGGCGGCGGCCGTGGGCCGCATGATCGGGCAGGGTCAGTTCTGGCGCATTCCCGAGCTGCACGGCATCCCGATGATGGGACCGCCCAGCGGGCCGCCAGTGCCGCCGGGCTCCGGACCGCCGGAGGGCTTGCGGAAGAAAGGCAAGGGCACGGGAGGTGGCGCGGCGGGCGGTTAGCCCCAGCTCGACCCGCACCTCAGACGCCTGACGGGCAAGCGTAGCGCTCTCACTGGGACGCGTCGCGCTCACCCGGCAGGCTTCTCTTATGCCTGCGGATCCACTCCTCGACGCTGTCGGGGATGAGCAACCGATCGGCGATGGCGGCGATCTCCTCAGCGTCGCGCCACGCCGCCTCCAGCGCCGCCAGCTCGCCCTCCATGGCGCGTCGCTCGCTCTCCTCGTGCGCCGCCATCTCCAGCGCCAGGCGCGTCTGCGAGTCCATGCGCGTCAGACGTGTCTGACCGACGAGCTTCGGGGCCACGGCGAAGAGACATTCCGGATCGCCGACCTCCTCGATCAACCCCACCGCGTTGTTCACCTCGGACCGCGTGCCGCCGAACGTGTTGATTCGCGGAAGGATTTGGCCGGCGGCGCGGACCGCCGTACCACCGTCGAGCGTGACCGTCTGCCGCTCCCCACGGCCGCGGCGGCCAAATAGCCAGAACCGCTCGCGCGGCCGGAACGGCACCGTGAGCGCCCAGCCGGCGGGCGACACGCCGGGGACGAGCTGCAGCTCCTTCAGGTCCTTACGGATGATGGTGAGCCGCTCGCCGCCAGTGCTCCGCACACGAGCCACCACCTTGCTGTTGTCGTCGGCGATGAAGAAGAGGAGGATCCCGGCCATGTGGAAGGCGGCGAAGCCCAACGCCTGGGCTCCGGCCTTGATCATCCTGCCGATCCGACGCTTGATGAACTCCCTGCCGTAGCGCCAGGCGGCGAACTCGGGTCGCAGCGGCTTGCCGATCCGCACCAGCTCCAGCCCTTCCCGATGGCGCGCGAGCCCGACGTTATCGGTAGAGTAGCGGAGACGCGTGGCGCGGAATTCCCGCTCGCATTCCTCGATCGCCTCCCAGCGCTCCTCCAGCGGCGTCAGGTTCCAGCGCCGGCAGCGCTCACAGACCACCCACAGCCGGCCCTTCGCCGCGTCGAAGGCGAGGCGACGGCCGACCGGGAAGTCCTCGACGACTTCGTTGTCCCCGAGGTTACGGTTGCAGTAGATGCAGGTCCGGTACATGCTCTCTCAGGCCTCTCGCCCCGCGAGTTTCTTCTTCTGCCGGCGAATCCAGTTCTCCACGCTCTCCGGGATCAGCAGCCGGTCGGCGATCGCTGCGATCTCCTCCGCCTCGCGCCACGCGTCTTCGAGCTGCGCTAGCTCGCCCTCGAAGGCACGACGCTCCGTCTCCTCGTGCGCCGCCATCTCCAACGCCAGGCGGACCGTGGCGTCCATCTGGCTGACCCGGCTGGCCTCCACCGGGAAGATGTTCCTAACGTCCCGCCGCTTGTCGCCCGGCCGGGCAGCGGCGACGCCAAAGAAGTGCTCCGGGCTGCGCGCCTCCTCGATCAACCGCACGGCGTCCCGCACCTGCGAGTTCGATCCTCCGAACGAGTTGACCCGCGGCAGGATAAGGCCGGCCGCCCGGATCGCGCTCGGGCCATCCAGTTCCTCGATCTGGCGCTTCCCTTTCCCAAGTGTGCCGATGATCCCCCAGCTCCGCTCGTTCGGCCGGTACGGCACGCTAAGCATCCAGCCGTCCGTCCGCTCCGGCGCGCGAACCAGCTGCACCTTGCGCGCGTCCTTCAGGGTGACGAACAGCTTGCGCCCGTCCTTCGACTTCACTCGCGCGACGACCCGGTCCTGCTGCTCAACGACCACACCGAACGCGTAGACCCCCGTGAACATCATCCCCACCGCGAGGCCGATCCGCGCTCCAATCTTGACCAGCGTGATGATCCGCCGCTTGAGAAACTGCTTGCCGTAACGCCAGGCAGCGAACTCCCGGCGCTGCGGCCGCCCGATCCGCACCAGCTCCAGGCCCTCGGGCAGCCGGGCGAGCCCGATGTTCTCGGTCGAGAAACGCTGTGACGCGTCGCGGAACTGCCGCTCGCACTCCTCGATCGCCTCCCAGCGCTCCTCCAGCGGTGACAGGTTCCAGCGCCGGCAGCGCTCGCAGATCACCCACAACCTACCCTTCGCCTGATCAAACGCGAGCCGGCGACCCACCGGGAAGTCCTCGACGCCCTCGTTCGTCCCCAGGCTGCGGTTGCAGTAGATGCAGGTCTTGTACATGGCACGC
>CP070823.1:582054-584513 GCA_020344375.1 Gemmatimonadota bacterium
GACCGGGAACGTGTAGCCGCCGCCTATGTGGAGCGGGTGAGCCTTCTCGATCCCCTTCACCTGCTGGGCGAAAGCGACGATCTCGAAGGTCGAGATGACCGTCGCACCGGTGCGCTTGGCGATCTCAAAGCCGTCACCGATGTGATCGCCGTGGCCGTGAGTGAAAAGGACGTAATCGGCCCTCTTCACGTCCTTCGGGCCGATTTCGGCCAGCGGGTTCCCGGAGAGGAAGGGATCGATCAACAGAACAGTGCCGTCGTTGGCTTCGAGCGTGAAACACGCGTGACCGTGAAACGTGAGCTTAGGCATGAGCGGCCTCCTTCAGGACTTCTAGAAGTAGCTCCACGTCTTGCTTGGACCGCTTCTCCGTAAAGGCAATGAGAAGTCCGTCCTCGACATCGACTTGCGGAAACCTGGATAGCGCGACCCCAGCCAACACACCGCGCTCCGCCCCCCGCTCGATCACTTCCCTGGCTGGTCCGGGCGTCTTGATCGCGAACTCGCGGAAGAAAGGCGTGTCGGGGAACATGGGCTCGAGGCCCGGTATCTTGATGATCTGCTCATAGGCGTAGTGGGCGATCTGCGCGCTGGCCTCCGCGACCTGGCGCAGGCCCTCGCGACCGACGGTTGACAGGTATATCGTGGCGGCCAGAGCGCACAGGCCTTGGTTCGTGCAGATGTTGCTCGTCGCCTTCTCGCGCCGGATGTGCTGCTCACGCGTCTGCAACGTGAGCACGAAGCCACGGCGTCCCTCCACATCCTCCGTTACACCGACGATGCGGCCCGGCATGCTGCGGATGTAGTCCTGGCGCGCCGCGAAGAGGCCGAGAACCGGCCCGCCGTAGCTCAGTGCGTTGCCGAATGGCTGCCCCTCGGCGACGGCGATGTCAGCGCGACATTCGCCTGGGCTCTTCAGGATGGCGAGCGAGACCGGGTCGACTACCGCGATGAGCAGCGCGCCGGCATCGTGAGCCAGCTTGGCCGCAGCCTCGAAGCCCTCGATAATTCCGTAGAAGTTGGGGCTTTGCACGATGACCGCGGCGGTCTGGTCATCCACCAGCCTCTTCATAGCGTCGAGGTCGGTTACGCCTGACGCGGTGCGCGGCGCGATCTCGATTGGCATGCCGAGCCCGAGGTTGTACGTGTCAAGCACCTGCCGGTAGTGGGGGTTGACGGTGACTGACAGGACGACCTTGTCTCGCTTCTTTTGGATGGTGCGCGCCATCAAGGCGGCCTCCGCCATCGCCGAGGCGCCGTCGTACATGGACGCGTTGGCGACGTCGAGCCCCATGAGCTCGCAGACCAGGCTCTGGAACTCGTAGATGGCCTGCAGCGTGCCCTGGCTCACCTCCGCCTGGTACGGCGTGTATGCGGTATAGAACTCGCTGCGCCGGATCAGGTGGTCGACAACCGCGGGAACGTAGTGATCGTAGTACCCGGCACCGGCGAAGCAGATGAGGTCACGGCTCCCATCAGCCAGGCCCTGCAGCGTTCTCACCGCCTCCCATTCGGATATCGCGGGCGGCAGATCAAGCGGTCCGCCAAGGCGTAACTTCTCCGGGATGTCGGCGTACAGCTCGTCCTCGGAGGAGATTCCGATGGTGCGCAGCATCTCCTTGCGGTCCGCGTCGGAATGCGGGACGAAGCTCATATCGCTACCTGTTTCTGGTCTTTGCCTTTAGCCGTCGTGATCTGGCTGAGCCTCTCAGCTCTCCGAGATCAGGGCCTTGTACGCATCGGCCCCCAGCAGCTCGTCAAGCTCACTGGGATCGTTGAGACGGAGGCGGATCATCCAGCCCTCCCCGTAAGGTTCCCGATTAACGAGGGCTGGATCGTTCTGTAGCGCGTCGTTCACGGCGACGACTTCACCTGCGACCGGTGTGTAAAGATCGGAGACCGCCTTCACCGCCTCGATCGTGCCGAACGTCTCCATCTTGGTGAACGAGCTACCGACCGCCGGCAGCTCGACGAAGACAACGTCGCTCAACTCGCTCTGCGCGTAATCCGTGATGCCGACGAGCACCTCGTCGTCGCTTACGCGTGAGACGTACTCATGCTCCTCTGTGTAGAGCAGGTTGTCCGGGACCTGAGTCTCAGCCATGGTTCCTCCGCATGAAAGAGATCGTGGTCGGTGTTGGTTGGGGTCGGCGGGTCACAATACCCGGCCGAGAACGGCGCCGTCAAGGCGCCAGAACTAGCCGGCCGTTGCTCGGTTGATCGACGGCCGGCTCTATTTCGAGCCTTCGCCGCCTCGGCGATGATCGGCGTGCGTGGGCAGCCCCAGCTCGGCCGCCGCCGCTTCTTCCCTCAGCCGATAGACGCGATAAGTGGGGTAGGCGAACTCGACGTTCGGCTCTTCAGCGAAGCTGTCGAGGATCTGGCCGGAGATATGGTCAACCGACGAGCGACGGCGCCGCACCGGGGTCAGGTAGCGCAGTGTGAGCAGGACGCCGGAATCG
>CP070823.1:584613-587057 GCA_020344375.1 Gemmatimonadota bacterium
GCCGCATCGATCGCCGTCCTCCCGTTCGTCAACCTGAGCGAGGATCACGCGAACGAGTACTTTGGCGACGGCCTGGCCGAGGAGCTCTCCAGCGTCCTCAGTCGGGTGCCGGACCTGAAGGTGGCGGCGCGGACTTCGGCCTTCGCCTTCAAGGGCCAAAGCGTGAGCGTGAGCGAGATCGGCGAGGCGTTGAACGTCGCGACCGTGCTGGAAGGGAGCGTACGCAAATCCGGCGACCGCGTGCGCATCACCGCCCAGCTGATCAACGTCTCCGACGGCTTCCACCTGTGGTCGGACAGCTACGACCGGGACCTGACCGACATACTCGCCATCCAGGCCGAGATCTCACGCGCCATCGTCGATGCGTTGGAGGTGAGGTTGACCAGCGATGTGGACGCCGAGCTGGCCCGCCCGGTCACGCGCAACGTTGACGCCTATAACGACTACCTGCGCGGACGGCATTTCTGGAACCGGCGCTCCCTAGCCGCCTTCGACTCGGCCATCCAGTACTTCAATCGAGCCGTGCTGCTCGACCCCGACTACGCTCGCGCCTACGCAGCGCTCGCCGAGACCTTCGTGTTGCTGCCCGAGTACGGCGGCTTCTCGATCCCGGAGGCCCTGCCGTACGCCAAGGCCGCGACCGAGCGGGCGCTCGCCCTCGACCCTGACCTGGCCGAGGCCTACGCGGCGTCCGGATACCTGAAGAACGTATTCGAGTGGGACTGGGTTGGCGCCGAGCGCGACTACCTGAAGGCGATCAAGCTCGATCCGGATTACGCGACCGCTCACCAGTGGTACGCCGAGCTCCTATGCATCTTGCGCAGGTGGGACGAAGCGCTCGCGCAGGCGCGGACGGCCTACGAACTCGATCCACTGGCTCCCGCACCGGCCCTTGTCTACGGCGTGACGCTGCGGTTCACCGGTCAGCTCGACGACGCGCTCGCACACTTTCGAACGGGCCTGGAGCGAGCGCCCGACTTACTCCAGGCGCTCCGCCACCTGGCCTTCACGTACATTGCGAAGGGCGATCACGAGAGCGCCGCAGCGAGCTTCGAGCGGCTGGCGGCGGTCCACGGCAGCGACCCCGAGGTCTACCGCGCCTATCTCGCCGCGGTCGCCGATTCAACGAGAGTACCGGCAGCGGTCGAAGCGTTGAGGACCTCCCGGGTCTACGGCCTAATTGCCAAGACCGAGTACCTCGCGAGCCTCGGCCAGCTGGAAGAGACCCTGGCAGCGCTCGAGCAGGCGTACGAGGAGCGGGAACCGTATCTGCCCTGGGTCAACGCGGCGCCCCAGTACGAGGAGATGCGATCTGATCCGCGCTTTCAGAGCTTTCTGAGGAAGATCGGATTCGAGGCGCCCTAGCCGCGTGTATCAGCCGGCGCGTCCGGCAGACCATAGATCCACACCCCATCCTCGTCAGCGCCCAGGTAGAGGTACTGGTCGTCCACGTCCAGGAACGTACGCTCCCACCACGTCCGCACCGGCACGGGCATCTCGTGAAGCACCACCTTGGGCGATGCCGGGTCGCTCACGTCCACGATCATCACCGCGCCAGCGAAGAGGACCACCTGATCGCCGCGCACCGCGATGTCGTACTCCCGCTCGTTCCGGTGCGCGAGAGGAAGCTGGCCCAACCGCCGCGGCGCCCTCGCGTCTGACACATCGACGACAAAGAACGTACCGGTCTGGGCGAAGCCTTCTTCCCTCGGCGACAGGTCTCGATGTGCGACGTAGACCCGGCTGCCGTCTGGCGAGGCCACGATGCGCGTCGTGCGCAGCGGCAGCGCCTCGATACCTCCCTCCCCTTCCAGGCGCGCGACGACGGCGGGTTCGCTCGGATCGCGCAGATCGATGACGGCTAATCCCCCGTCGGCCAGCGCCGCGACCAGGTAGCCGCGCGCGACCGCCACGTCGGTCACCGGCCCGCCCAGGTCCAGTGTCGCCGTACGCTGGGGCTTACGCGGAGTGCTGATGTCCACGATCTCGACGCCGCCGCCCTCGCCGACGGAAGTCGGGTCGTGAAGGTCAGGCATCCGGCCTGCCGCGACGCTCCGGTAACCGAACAACGCGTGCGTCTCGCTCAACGCGATGGCATGCACCAGACCGCGCGGGCGGTGCCACCCGAGGACGCGCGGCGTCGTCGGCTCGCTCAGATCCAGCAGCTCGGTCAGGATCGTCTCGTAGGCCACGACCGCCCGAGAACCATGCGCAGCGAGCACGACGTTCCACTGCCAATCCTCGATCCCCACCATCGTGGCAGCCGCCCGCCGAGCCAGCCTGCGCGGCGCGCTTGGCTCGGACACGTCGTAGACGAACATGCCGCCACCCGCGTTGGCCACGAGCGCCAGGTCGCCCACCCGCACGATCCCTCTCACCATGCCACCCTCGAACGGCCAGTGCCCGAGCAGCCTCGGTGATAGAGGTTCCGACACATCGAGGAT
>CP070823.1:587157-589599 GCA_020344375.1 Gemmatimonadota bacterium
CGCGTCGTGTCCTCGCGCCAGCGGGTAACGGCAAGCTCGCGCCAGCGGCTGAACCCGGAGCCCGCCGCCGTGACCATGACCGTGTAGCGACCGTTCGAGAGCAGATGCGTGCGGCTGTAGCTGTGCTCGTGGGCTGTGGCGATGATGGCGCCGCCAACACGACAGGTCTCGTAGACCTCCCAGCCCGCCTCATCGCTCTTGCCGCCCACCTGCATGAGCCGCTGGTTCTTGTGCCACGAGCAGATCCGCCAGGTCGAGGTGTCAGCAGCCAGAACGCTGGCGAAGAAGTCAGCGTAGACCGTCGGGTCGGAGCCCAGTGTGCCGGGTGCGCCGAACAGCAGGTGGATGCTCTGAAAGTGGAGCGCCGCGATCTCGCCCAGCTCGCCGTACCAGGCGATGCCGAGGCGCTGCGCCCGCTGTTGCATGCGCTCCTTGTAGCCGCCAACGCCCTCCCACTCGCCCGTGTCGTGGTTACCGACGCTGACGAAGTAGGGGAAGTCGGGGCCCAGTATGTCGTCGATCTGCTGCTCCCAGGCCGCCGGGTCGTCCAGGTAGTCGAAGTCGCCCTGGTGCATGACGGCGTCGGCGCCCTCGTCCTTTATGAGCTGGAGGACCGCCCGGGGGCCATCGGCCTGGCCGGCGGGCTCCCAGCCCTGGTCGCCAATGAAGGCGATGACGACGGACTCGCCGGGCTGGCCGTCGCCGGCGCCGCTGATCTCGTTCGCTGCATCGTCGCAGCCCAGCGAGACGGCGGCCGCGAGCAGCAACGGGCAGAGCTGGACGCGTGACGAGTGAGTCGGTACGGTCATGGCGAAGCGCAGCAAGGCCTGACGGGGTCCGGGCTCTCGAGCGTTGTTGCAACAAGTGGACCTGTGAGGGCAGCGTCGCTATCCGCCTGCCACGCCAGCGACTTAGGATCAGGCCCCGGGGCTCAGTGCGCGCGGGATGAGGATAATATGTCTACAGCTGTGACGCATGGTGCATACCCAACCGTGTGCGAGCGAGCGGCTATCGGCAGAACGATGCGGTGGCGGTTCGGCCCGCCGACAGCCGCTGCTAGCGCTGCAAGGGGCAACACTTCGGCTGGGTCGAGCGTCCAAGGTGATGCTTGGCCCTTGCTCACAGCCGAGCCCTGTAATCCTGTCGTCGGAGCACTGCACACGGCCCCTGCTGTGGTGATGTGCCCATGAGTGCCCTGGTCTCGCGCGCCTCCGCCATTTCCCTGGCTGCCGTCGTCGCCGCCGCGTTCACGGTGCCGGCAATCGCGTTCTGCCAGGAACTGATCGATGAGATCTCCTGGGGTGACTTTGCCAGGGTCGAGGAGATACTGGAGAGAGACCCGGGACAACTGAATCAGACACGCCTCGGCTTTACACCGCTCCACTTCGCGGCCTACTACGGCCACGCCGATATCGCCGAGCTATTGCTGGCCCACGGCGCTGACATCAATGCAAGAGGCGGCAATCAGACACCGTTATCGAGAGCAGTGGTCAGGCGGCACTTCCAAGTTGCCTCACTTCTGATCGAAAAGGGAGCTGAGATTACTGACTACGAAATCGGCGCATGCGGCCTGAGCCGGCTTGTCAGACAGAAAGTCACTCGAGGCGAGAACCTTGAGCGGGAAGATCACCTCGGCAGGACACTATTGCACGGAGCCGCGTATGGCGGTCACAGAGAGATAGCCGAACTGCTCGTGGAGGGCGGCGTCGACGTAAGCGCGGCGACTGCGTACGGTGAGACGCCGCTGGACGTTGCGGTCGCCTACGATCACGAAGAGATCGCCCGATTGCTGCGGTCACGAGGCGCGGTGGAGACTCCGGTACCCGAGCCGGAGCGTGTCATGCTGTCAGCGAACATTTACAGACTCACCTTTCCGTATCGGGGGCGGTCCAATATCGGCGTTTCCACTGGTCCTGGCGGGGTGGTCCTGATTGACAGCGGCTTTCGACGCACCGCGAACAAGCTCGCCGAGGAGTTGCGGCGACTTGGCGGTGGGGAAGCCAGATACGTGGTCAATACCCACCCGCATAGCGACCACGATGGTGGGAACGCGAGATTCGCGAGCGCGACGATCGTAGACCTAAGCCATCTCGACAGTCTCACTTCCGTCGGTGTTCTCTCGAGAGTGGAGGCACCGCAGCCTGACGACTCGGCAGGCGAACGTGAGAACATCTACTCGCTTCGGTTTGGCGACGAAGAGATACAGCTCATTCCAGTTCCCGGCACGCATTCGGCATTTGACCTGATCGTCTACTTCAAACGTTCTCGAATCGGATTCGCGGGGGACGTTCTGTTCGCCTCCGATTTCCCACGCGACCAAGAGAGCCGGGCTGACTACTTAAACAGGATCGAGAGGACGATGCGGTCCAAAGGCGAAAGACATCTGAACCTGCTGGATAGAATGACATCGCTACTTCCCTCGAACGCGATCCTCGTCGCAGG
>CP070823.1:589699-592123 GCA_020344375.1 Gemmatimonadota bacterium
CGTGCTCGTAGAGGGCGGTGCCATCGAAGCGGCGCAGGGCGAAGTCGTCTTTGGGGAAGTGCGCCGGCACCCAGTCGAGGATGACGCCGATGCCGTTCTGATGGCAGAGGTCCACGAGGTAGCGGAAATCGTCCGGTGTGCCGTAGCGGGCTGTGGGCGCGAAGTAACCGCTGACCTGATAGCCCCAGGAGCCGGAGAAGGGGTGTTCGCTGATAGGCAGCAGCTCGAGGTGAGTGAACCCGAAGCGTTTCATGTGCTCGACGAGCTTCGGGGCGATCTCGCGGTAGGTGAGCGGGCGGTTCCCCTCCTCGGGCACGCGGGCCCAGGAGCCGAGGTAGACCTCGTAGATTGCCATCGGTTCCCGTGCCAGATCACGTTGCGATCGTGCGGTCATCCACTCGGGGTCGTCCCAGTGATACGAGGAGCAGAAGACTCGTGACGCGGTACCCGGAGGCATCTCCATCGCGAAGGCGAAGGGATCCGTCTTCACCCGGATGGCGCCGTCGCCCGTCTTGATCTCGTACTTGTACAGCGCGCCGGGCGTCAGCTCCGGTATGAAGATCTCGAAGATGCCGGAGCTGCCCAGGGCTCGCATCGGGAAGATCCGCCCGTCCCAGCGGGAGAAGTCACCGACCACGCTGACCCGTCGCGCGCTGGGCGCCCAGACGGCGAAGGCGACGCCGTCCACGCCGTCTATGTGCCGGACATGCGCGCCGAGGCAGCGCCAGAGCTCGCGATGGGTCCCCTCGTTGAACAGATGGAGGTCCATCTCGCCGAGCGTCGGCAGGAAACGATACGGGTCACCACGTTCCCACGTGTCGCCGCTGGGGAAATGGAAGCGCAGCCGGTAGCGCAGCGGTAACTCGGCGCCGGGCAGGAAGGCCGCGAACAAACCGTCTCCCAACGGCTCCATCTCGAGCGTCTCACCGTCGGCCAGCAAGCACTCTGCAGCGGTGGCGTCGTGGTGATAGGCGCGCACCACCGCGCCATTCTGCCCGTCGAGCGTCGCGGGATGCGCTCCCAACACACTGTGAGGGTCGTGGTGGTCGCCGGCCAGCAGACGTCGGCTTTCCCTGGGACTGATCGCCAGAGGCGCGCTCTTGGGCTTGCGGGCCGGCCGCTTCTTCTTCTTCCCCATCACCCGTCAGCTCCTTCGGCGCTCGTGGCACAGGAGGATGAGCGACTGAGCCACGAGCTGCACGCCGTCCCCCTTCACGGTGCGGGGACTGCGCCGGGCGGTGTTCGCGACATCCCGCCAGACGCCGGGCTCGTCGATCTGGGGCAAGCTGAAGTAGCGGGAGCGGTTGCTCGCGTTGAGCAACAGCAGGAGAGTGTTGCCTTTGATGAAGCGGCCTCGCTCGTCCACCTCGTCGGTGGCCTCGCCGGGGACGAGCATGCCAAGGACCCGGTTCTCCGGGTCCTGCCAGTCGGCGTCGGTCATCTCCTGGCCGTCAGGCCGTAGCCAGATCAAGTCCTTCACGCCGTCCTCGCTGACTGGCCTGCCGCTGAAGAAGCTGCGCCGACGCAACACGGGGTTCTGCATTCGGATCGCAAAGACGTGGCGGGTGAGTTCGAGCGTTGCACGATCGCGGTCGTCCAGGCTCCAATCGACCCAAGAGATCTCGTTGTCCTGGCAGTAGGCGTTGTTGTTGCCTCGCTGGGTGCGGCCCAGCTCGTCGCCGTGCGAGATCATGGGGACGCCCTGCGAGAAGGCGAGCGTAGCGATGAAGTTACGTTTCATGCGCTCGCGTGTGCGCACGATGTTGACGGCCTCGCTCGGTCCCTCGACGCCCCAGTTATTGCTGTAATTGTCGTCGGCGCCGTCGCGGTTGCGCTCGCCGTTCGCCTCGTTGTGCTTGTGGTTGTAGCTCACGAGGTCCTGAAGCGTGAACCCGTCGTGCGCGGTGACGAAGTTGATGCCCGCATAGGGGTTACGACCGCCGCGGGTGTAGATGTCGCTGCTGCCGGACAGGCGGAAGCCGAGCTCGGCAAGCTGGCCGGGGTCACCGCGCCAGAAGCGCCGGACCGTGTCGCGGTACCGGCCGTTCCACTCGGCCCAGCCGGTGGGGAAGTTGCCCACCTGGTAACCGCCGGGCCCCAGATCCCAGGGCTCTGCGATCAACTTCACCTGGGAGAGCACGGGGTCTTGCTGGATGATATCGAAGAACCAAGCCAGGCGCCCTACCTCGTACAGCTCGCGGGCCAGAGCGGGCGCCAGGTCGAAGCGATAACCATCCACGTGCATCTCCTGCACCCAGTAGCGCAGGCTGTCCATCATGAGCTGCATGGTGCGGGCGTTGAGCATGTTGAGCGTGTTACCCGTCCCGGTGAAGTCCACGTAGTAGCGAGGGTTCTCGGGGCTCAAGTGGTAGTATGAGACGTTGTCGATGCCCCGGAAGCACACCGTCGGGCCCATGCGGTTGC
>CP070823.1:592223-594646 GCA_020344375.1 Gemmatimonadota bacterium
GGACGCTGTGCGCGGTGAGATCGAGTTCCGCAACGCCTGGTTCGCCTACAACAAGGCGGGCCATCAGGATGACGGGAACCCGCCCGAATGGGTGCTGAAGGGCGTCTCGTTCACGGCCACACCCGGCGAGCGGCTGGCCATCGTCGGCCACACGGGCGCCGGCAAGACGACGCTCATCAACCTGCTCATGCGTTTCTACGACCCACAGCGCGGCGCCATCCTTCTGGACGGCATCGACATCCGCGAGTTCACCCAGCGTGAACTGCGGCGCACCATCGGACTCGTCCTCCAGGACGTGTACCTGTTCAGCGGCAGCGCCCGCTTCAACATCCGGCTAGGCAACGACGAGATCACGGAGCAAGAGATCGTGGCGGCAGCACAGCGGGTGGGCGCCGATCACTTCATACGCCGCCTACCGGGAGATTACGACCAGCCGCTGGGCGAGCGGGGCGCCAGCCTCAGCGCCGGCGAGCGGCAGCTGCTGTCGTTCGCCAGGGCCCTGGCCTTCGACCCACGCGTACTCATCTTGGATGAGGCAACGAGCTCCGTGGACTCGGAGATTGAAGCACACATCCAAGCGGCGTTAGAGGAGTTGATGCGCGGCCGCACCAGCCTGGTGATCGCTCACCGCCTGTCGACCGTGCAGAACGCCGACCGTATCATCGTGATGCACCACGGCAAGCTTGTCGAGCAGGGAACCCACGACGAGCTGCTCGCCCGCGGCGAACTCTACGCGCGGCTCTACGAGCTTCAGTTCGTCGGCGACACACCTACCGTCGCCTGATCACTCCTGGAGCAGCTTTAGGATGAGCTCTGCGTTGCGACGGCCAGCGCCGAGGTTGGCCTGCACGTAGCCCAGCGCCGCCGTGCCCGCTGCCCTCCGCGCCTCCGGGTCGGCGAGCCAGGCACCTAACTTCGCCTCGAGCGCCGCCTCGTCGGCGACGGCCATCGCCCCGCCCCGCTCGATGAGCTCGCCGGCCTCCCGGGCGTTGGCGTGGCGCGGGCCGAACAGCGCCGGCGCGCCCAGCGCCGCCGGCTCGAGCACCGAGTGGAGACCGCGGCCGCCGAACCCGCCGCCGACATAGGCGATATCGGCCAGAACGTAGAGCTCGCCGAGAACGCCGACGCGATCGACGACGACGACCTCGCGCGGCTCGGCTCCCTCGCCCTCCATCTGCGAGAGGCGCACATACCCCAGCTCATGCATCGCCAGATGGGCCTCGAGACGCATGAGATGGTTCCGCGTCGGCTCGTGTGGGACGAGTACCAGGCGCAGCTCCGGATAGCTCCCGTGCAGGCGCGCCACTGCAGGCACCAGGTACCGCTCGCCCTCACCCCAGGTCGAGCCCGCCACGAGCGTGACGCCTTCGTACCCGCCGAGCAGCGAGACGGGCGGCTGTTTGGGATCAACTGCTTGCGCCCGAGCCCAGACCTGGTCGAAGCGCGCATCACCGGTGACCTCGATGCGCTCGGCGGGCACACCCAGCTGAGCGAGGCGTACCGAATCCGCCACCGAGATCGCACCTGCCAGATCGAGCCGCGCGTACGCCGGCGCCAGGAAGTCGCGGGCCGGAAAGCGCAGTCGGGTGGAGTCAGGCGCCAGCGTGCCGCTCACGAGCGCCAGCTTCACGTCACGCCAGCGGGCCACGCGGGTGACGTTCGGCCAGACGTCCAGCTTGCCGAACGCGATGACGTCGGGCTTCACCGCGTCCATCACCTTCATCAGGTCGTCCACGACGTCGAAGGGCATGTAGTCGGCGAAGTCCACCGGCATCCCCTTCGCCAGCTTCTCCGCGGACGGCGAGAAGAAGGTGTAGAAGAGCTGGATGTCGGGTCTGAGGTCGCGCAGCACCTCGATCACCGGCCGCGTCTGCAATCCTTCGCCGACCGAGGGCGCATGGAACCAGACGAGCGGCGTCTCGCGGCGGTTCTCCCGGGCCCACGCCTCGACGCGTGCGAGCAGCTCGCGCCGACCTTCGACCCCGCGCTGCAGCTTGGGAGGCAGCAACGGCGCCCAGGGCAGTACGCGCCGACTGGCCTCCATCCCCAGGTCGTACAGCATCTCTGGCAGCCGCATGAGCACCAAACTGTCGGTGCGCTGGCCTCAGGGCAACGCCTCGGCGGGCACACCACGCTGGTCGCCACCGTCATCGTCGGGTTAGTCGCCCTGGTCGTGTAGGCCGAGAGCGGCACGAAGCAATGAGAACTTACAGCACGGGAAGGTTGATAGCCGGCACGCCTTCCTTGGGATCGGCGCTCAGCGGGCCAGGATCACGCAGTCTCGCCAACGGGACGACCCGCTCCGGCTTCGCGGCGGGATGGTCGAGACCGAACAGATTGATCCTCTTGGGCACCCATTTGTCGCTCCCCAGGATCCCCAGCGTGATCCCACCGCCCTCAGATCCCTGCAACTCGGCCTTGGC
>CP070823.1:594746-597165 GCA_020344375.1 Gemmatimonadota bacterium
TGCAGCCGGGTCTGGCTGGGGGTCAACTGCTCGTGGTCACGGTCGCGAGAGATCGTTTGGGAGCTCGCGAGGAGGGCGCGATCCTGGAGTACCGTCAGAGGGGCAGGTAGCCGGTCTGAGGACGGGCCGTGCACAGAGCGGCCGGCATATGCAAATCCCGGGAGGCCGCACCGTGGAGGGCATCCCGGGATTTCGCTAGAACGGGTCTAAGCAGCCGCCGGAGCGCGTACTACCACGACGCCAGGTGCGGTGCAAAGACCATGAAGTTCTTAAGCATTCTCGTTCTGATCTTGAACCGCGCGCCCGGCACGTAGTAAGTGTCGAGTAGACGCTCGACTCTCTGAAGGTGCCGGTCGAACTCCTGGTCGGCACCGCTCAGGCTGGCAAGCCAGGCTGCGTCGGCTATGGCCCACACCTGGGCATCGATCGCGCTGGCCGACGCGGCCTCCTCAGCAAGTTCGAGCAGCGTGGCCCTGGCGCTCTCGAACTCGCCCTCGAAGTAGTAGGCGTTGGCGATGCGTCGCAGCTCCTCCAACGGCAGCCTGCCATCGGCGCGAGCCAGGTTCACCGCGTTGGTGTAAACACGTCGCGCAGCGTCGTACTCCCCGTTCGCCGCGAGCAAGTCGCCGAGTGCGATTCGGTAGCGATCAACAGCGACGAGGGCGGCCGGCATGTCCCCCTGTCGGACGGGTGCGAGCCTCAGCGGTGTGGCGGCCGCCAGGGCGACGAGAGCAGCCAACAGCGCCGTGAACCGAGCATATGGTCTCATAGGTCTATGCCTCCACCCAGGCTCCAGACGGCGTATCCTCCCACAAGTCACCCTACGAAGCTGAGGATCGGTCAGTTTCGGGCCGCTCCCCGTACCCTCCATTCCCTTGGATACGTCAACTGCGCTTTGGGTTGCATCGACCTGCCTATGACGAGCCAAGCTTCCGAGGGACTGCCCCGAAGGTTCCAGGACTGGGGACCATGCGCCGCTTGCGGCCGGTGAGTCTCCTCTGACCTACGCTGGGACGGTCTCAGCCTGTGGGCGGCCTAATGCAGTGCGGTGCCCAACGTGTCGCGGTGCCACTGGATCAGCGTTCGCATGTAGGTGCCGATGCGGTCCGCGCCCTCGAAGCCCGCCGCTAGCGCTGCGGACTCCCTTTGCTCCTCGGGCACGTCCGCGCTCGCCGCCCAGTGCTTGATGTCCCGGTAACAGCCGAGGGTGTAGAGGTCCCAGGCCGCTCCGGCGACGCGGGTGAAGATGAGGGTCTGCGGCCGGCCGATGCCCTTGAGGTAGGCGTTTTCCATCTGCCGTTCCTCGAGCAGCTTCGCTCGCTTCCCGGGGAGCGCGATGAACATCTCGACATGATAGTACGAGGCGTGCTCGAATGCCCCTCTCACCACGTCGAGTGCCGGACCCATGACGAACACCTCTTCGCGCCAAGCCACCCGCCGATCGAGTTCCTGCTGGAAATCGGCTTCCGAGGTTCCGACCGCCTGTGCGGCTCGCTCGCGCCGGGCGATGCGTTCAGGCGCGTAGTAGTCGGCGAAGCCCCCCATAGGGTAAAGGAGCAGCAGATCCCACTGGTCGCCATTGCTGTGCCGAATCATGAAGGGCCGCGCTTCGCCTGCGGCATCCAGGACGGACATCCTTTCCACGTATAGATCGATCACCTCCAACAGCGCACCGGGCGCTGCCCGCAGCAGTAGCGTCTTGTACAGATAGCCATCGCCGGGGTCCGGCGTGCCGGCAGCGAGCGAGGCGGCGAGCAACAACTCGATCATGGTTCCCTCCGTGAAGAAGGCAGCGTCAGCGGCTGACCACGTTGACCAGACGGTTCGTCTGCCGGTGCGATGTGAGGACGACGCGATCGAAGCGGTTGGTGAGCTCGAGGGCCACGCGTGCTGCTTCCAGTGCGAGCGCCTCGCGTTCGGGGTCATCCACCATGTTGATCACGGGCACGACGGTCGCGTCGGCGACGCCTTTCAAGGCGCCCTGGTCATGGGCGAGCAGGCGTGCGACGTGAGCGGGCGTGATGGGCTCCCCATACTCCGCTCTTGTTATGGCCTGCACGCGTGAGAGCCGGTGGGCGACCTCCTCCGTCAGCCGCTCGCCGACCGCTCTGGCCGACACGACTGGGATGACGGTAGTGGTCCCCTCGGGGATCACCGGCTCGGTCTCCTCAGGAGCCTTGATTCGGCGCATGCGGGCACCGTCGCCCTTGACCAGCAGGACGTCGAAACCAGCGGCCCGCTGGATCTGGGCGATGAGTTCGGATGCCAGACCGCCGTAGCGAGCTGTCCTGATCTCGGGGTGCGCGAAAGCGACGAAGCGATGCTTCGCTGCTGCCTTGATCACCGCGCCCACGATTTCTCCGGCACCGGCGATCACCTCTTGAGCGGCCAGCGTGCTGGGGAAGTGCGCCGTGGGGAC
>CP070823.1:597265-599682 GCA_020344375.1 Gemmatimonadota bacterium
GAAGATCGCACTGTTGGAGTAGAACACCGCTGTCTCGTCCGGCATCCCGAAGCCGAGCGGGTCTGTCGGATCCATCGTCACGGCGAGGATCGAGCCGGGCGCGTAAAACGTGTTGCCGGTTCGTTGCTCGGCGGAGGACGGCCGCACGTTCTCTATCGGCAGGCGGAGCTGCTCGATGGCGAAGTCGGAGGACTCGTCGATACACACGAGCGTGCCACCCTCTCGGACGAAGGCGCGGATGGCCGCGACGCCCGCGTCACCGATGCCGCCGCCGTATTCGGGAGGCACGGTTCCGGGCGTTCTGCCCTCGATGATCGACTCTGCCGAGAGGTCGGGTAGCACGATGACATCGTACCGGGAACGCAGGTCCCCGACCCGGATCTCGGCGTCGTGCAGTGTGCTATAGGGGACGTCCCAGTTCTCGAAAACCCAGCGCGTCCAGCCTTCGTCCATAGACGCCGTCCACGGTTGGTAGAGGGCTACGCGCAACTCGGTAAGGCGGTATCCGGTGACGCTGCCGGAGAACGACACTGCCGAGAGCCCCTGGCTCTCCGCCAGCTCGGCCAGCTGGTCGCGGACCCTGGGACCGCTGAGCACGGCGCTGCCAATCGGCCAGAGGCGTCCGCCAGCCTCGAGCGGCTGTGAGAGCAAGGCCACTTGGCCCCCGCCGTTGAGAGCGCGGTGGATCGCCAGGCTGGCAGCGTTCGTGGTGTTTTCCAGGAGGAAGGCGGGGCCCGAGCCGATCACCCGGCCGGCTGGTGGCCGTATCGTGCCGGCTTCCAGGCGCAGATCGGCCTGGAAAGGTGTCCTCACCTCTACCGCCTCTACTCCCATCTGCAGCGGCAACGTCCAGCCTGCGGCGTCGTAGGGCGTGTCCGGTGGCCCGCCAGGGTACTGGCGGAGGTCCGGATAGCTCTGGCGTTCCAGCAGGTCCTTCGCGTGGGCTCTGTAGGGTTGCGCCATCGGCACCACCCAGTCGCCTGCTTGGTACTCGAGTCCGTCGGCCTCGAAGGGACCCTCCGCTCGGTGGACCTCGACGCCGGCACGGCGCAGCAGCTCCAGCATGGTGGCTGCGCTTCCGGGGTCACGCTGCGTTGCCGGTACGACGTAGGCGAAGGGGGGCCCGTTGACTCCGGCCTCGATGGCACGGCGGCCGAGTTGCACGTAGTTGCGGATGACCTGACGCCGCTCGCGCGCGGCAAGCCCGATCACGGAGCGGGCGGCGATCAGCTCGTAGTCGATGATATCGCGGATCCGCCACCAACCGCCCGGCCAGGGGTTCGGATAGTCGATACTGCGGTCGGGTTGCCGGTCGGCTGCGCCGGGCTCTTGGAAGATCGGGGACGCGAGCCGTGCGCTCGCGGCCTCGGAAAGGAGCCCCACCATGTTGTGCCGCGCCGGCACGGTGCGTAGCCCACCGGGCCACCAGAGGTCGTACCGCTCGCCGGTGACCACGCCTGACTTGCCTGCTGCCTCCAGGTCGGTGGCCATCTGCTGGCCGAACAGCGAGATCATCCGCACCAACAGAGGATCGATGTTCGGGTTCGCCGGATCGTCGAAGGGCGGCACGAAGAAACGCGCGCCTCGGTTCCCCATCTGGTGGACGTCGTAGACGACCTCGGGGAACCATCGAGCGTACAGCAAGTCGTTCACCAGGCGGGACTCGACCTGAGTCAGCATGAAGAAGTCGCGGTTGTTATCGTGCCCGACGTACAGCTGGTAGAGCCAGGGCATCCGGCTCCCCTCGTAAGGGGTGCCGAGCGTCCGTGCGTACCAATCCACGACCATCTGCTGGCCGTCGGGGTTCGCGGAAGGGATGAGCAGCACGACCACGCTCTCCAGCGCCTCCAGGAGTTCGGGGTCAGTGATCAAGGCGTGGCCGAGCTCGATGACTTCCTGGCTGGAAGCGATCTCGGTCGAGTGGATGTTGTTGGCTATGAGCACGACCGCCGGCTGACTCTGGAGCAGCGTCTCCAGCTCCCCCTCTTCAAGCTTTCTCGGATCGGCGAGCTTCGCCTGGTTCAGACGAATCTCCTCCAAACGCTGCATGTTGTCCGGCGACGTCACCGTCGTGATGACGAATGGTCGTCCTTGGGTCGTTCGACCGATGGTGTCCACGCGCAGGGCCGGCGACGCCTCAGCCAGGAGGTTGAAGTAGCCGGTGATGCTG
Organism: Gemmatimonadota bacterium; assembly: GCA_020344375.1. GTDB lineage: Bacteria > Gemmatimonadota > Gemmatimonadetes > Palauibacterales > KS3-K002. Next base: position 599,436 of record CP070823.1, read on the forward strand.
TCCCAGCCGACCAGCCGGAAGTCGGCGCCCACGGAGTGGCCGAGATACACCTCGGGTGCGATGACCGGAGATGCCGGGCGCGATGTTTCCTGGCCAGTAAGCCAGTCGGCCTGTGCCAACAGGGCAGCCGCGGCCAGCACGACGAACAAGCGACGAGTATGCGACATGGGTAGCCAACCGGTTGTGTGGTTTAACGACTGCGATCCCGGGGAAGCAAACTGATGAGCGGCCGAGGTCCGAGCAAGGT
>CP070823.1:599782-602172 GCA_020344375.1 Gemmatimonadota bacterium
ACTACGTCGCCATGCTGGGGCACGGCTACTGGCAGCGTGCGTACGGCGGAGACCCGGAGGTGATCGGCAAGCAGATCCGGCTGGCCGGGCGCTCCTACACAATCATCGGCGTAGCACCCGAGGACTATACCGGCAACCTCCGCGGGCTGGTTCCCGACATCTACGCTCCAGCAACGATGTTTGATGAGCTGATGCCCGGCGGCGAAGGGAGCCAACTCGAGGCTCGAAGTAACTACTGGTTCTTCGCTAAGGGGCGACTCAAGCCCGGCGTGTCGATCGCCGCCGCTCGGGTCGCGGCGGCGCGCGTCGCCTCGCGGTTGAGGGAGGAGCATCCAGAGGAATGGCCGGCCGACAACCAGATGGTGCTCGTGCCGACGGAGGACGTGATCGTTAACCCGGCGCTCGATCGATTCATCGGCCCAGCCGCCGCTCTCGTGATGGTAGTGGTCGGGCTGGTGCTTCTCATCGCCTGCGCCAACCTGGCGAGCTTCTTGTTGGCCCGGGCGATGGACCGGAGGAAGGAGGTCGCGGTACGCCTGGCGCTCGGAGCGACCCGTCGCACGCTCATCGGTCAGCTCCTCACCGAGACCGTGCTGCTCGCGCTGATGGGTGGCGCGGCCGGTGTGCTCCTCGCCGTCGGACTGCTGGAGCTATTGTCTCGCGCCGACCTGCCGCTCCCGATACCGATCACGCTGGACCTCTCCGTCGACGCCGACGTTCTCCTGTTCAGCGTCGCGGTTTCCCTGATGGCGGGCGTTCTCTTTGGGCTCGCGCCGGCACTCCAGGGGACGAGCCCTTCACTGGCACCAACGCTCAGGGACGAGAGCACGGGGGCGGGTGGAAGGCCCGGACGCTTGGCGCTGAGGAACGCGCTGGTGTCTGCCCAGGTTGCCCTGTCGCTCATGCTTCTCGTCTGCTCGGGCCTGTTCCTGAGGAGTCTCCAGGCCACACGGTCGGTGGACCCGGGGTTCGGGGAAGCACCGGCCGCCATTGTCACGTTTATGATGCCTGCAACCCGCTACACGGAAGCGGAGGGGCGGGTCTTCACGCGGCAGCTGCTGGAGCGGGCGCGTTCCCTGCCGGGCGTGACCGCGGCCGGCCTGATCGACAACCTGCACCTGAACACGCTGAGTATTCAGACGACCGAGATAAACGTCGACGGCGTCGAGCCGCCACCCGATCGCGACTCGCACGCTGTCGACATCGCGACGGCCGACCCGGCTTTCTTCGAAGCCGCGGGCGTGCGGATTCTTCGAGGCCGCAATTTTACCGACAGCGATGTTGCTGACGGCCCGGCGGTAGCGATCATCAGCGAGGCGATGGCGAACCGATTCTGGCCCGGCGAAGATCCCATCGGTCGCACGATACACCAGGAAGGGGATGACCCGGACCTGCGCGTGGTGGGGGTGGCCAGCGACGCTAAGGTGCGTTCGCTGGCCGAAGCGCCCCGGCCGTTCATTTACCGGCCGCAAAGCCAGGAGTACACTGCGTTCGTGAGCGTCGTCGCCAAAACCTCTCTCGAGGCGCGCAGAACCGAGCTTGATCTCCTGGCACTGGTCCGCGAGATCGGCCCCGAGTTAATCGTGTTCGAGAGCAAGACCATGGAGCGGCACCTGGCGATCATGCTTTTGCCGGCTCGCCTGGGTGCGGTCGCGTTGGCGGTATTCGCTGCCCTCGCTCTCATTCTCGCAAGCATCGGTCTGTACGGGCTGGTCAGTTACGCCGTCGCGCGAAGGTCCCGCGAGGTAGGGATCCGGATGTCGCTCGGTGCCGATCGCGGCATGGTCGTTTGGATGCTCATGGCCAGCGGTATGAGACCGGTCATGGTGGGCGGTGCGGTCGGGCTGGTCTTGGCCTTGTTGCTAACCCGCGGGCTGGCTGGATTGCTGTTCGGAATCGGCACCTTGGACCCGGTCACCTTCGTGACGGTGCCTCTGGTGCTCGGCGGTGTGGCCCTCCTGGCGACGTACGTCCCGGCTCGCCGGGTCAGTCGTATCAATCCGGTTTCGGCTCTCAAAGCTGAGTAGAGAGACCTCGACGGTCGGTGGTAGCCGGGTTCAGCTGTTCACGACTGCCTAGCAGCGGAAGGTGTCAACGTCCGGGTTGAACAAGAAAAGGCTCAGCTGTGACCAATTGCGGAGCCGGAACTTATGGGGAGTGGAGCGGATGGGATTCGCGGTGGGCGTTCGCACCACCGAGGTCTGCCAGAGCTAGGTCTGCTCTCGCGAGAAAGGCACGTTCTGCCCGCGCAGCTCGGAGGTTAGCGCCTTCGAGGCGCGCCCCTTCACATAGCGGAGTAACGCAGCCCGTAACAACGAGCGGCGTCAGTCCGGCTACTCGTTGTACATCCAGCAGCGCCTGGAAGCGCGGGTGGTCGTGCAGAGGGTCCC
>CP070823.1:602272-604643 GCA_020344375.1 Gemmatimonadota bacterium
GACAGCGGCGGCCGTGGTCCGACGTTGAATGAATAGCTGGAACCGAAAAGCGCACCGTACAGACCGATGAACTGCAGTCCCACCACAGAGGCCGCCAGGCCGTGACCGATCTCATGCAGAACCGCCCTCAAGTAGTTCAGCGCCAGGTAGACAAAGGTGGCCTGGAGGGCAAGATGGACGTAGTTGGAGGTCCTCAATCTGGTCGAGAAAGCCATGATAACTCGCATGGAGGATCAATCTCTAGAACACAGTGAGAAGAAGGATGATCAGCACGATCCCGATGCCAACTACCACCAAGAAATCCGTCCCGACGGAGCGTCGCACCGGCTGCTCGAACTCCAACCCTAGTGAGGAAGTCTCAGGCTCTACCGGCCATGGCTGAGTCTCGCTGGGCGCTAAGACGCCCTCCCTGCGCTCAGCCGAGGGCTCGGCCCGGAGGCGCAGGGCGCGCGTGTTCCTCTCGATGTCGATCAACAGTCGGATGAGTTCTCCAGTTGCCAGCCACGAGATTCCGGCGATGAACGAGCCGAGTGTCACTGAGATGAGGACCCCCAACCCGGCGACGGCCTGAGACCTGTCGAACAACGCTACTATTACACTCACCGCACCGGCTACGCATGCCGACAGTGCAAGCCAGCCAATGGCCAGAAATACGCTGGAGATGCCCTTGAGCGCGGGATAGCTGTGTCTAGCCATTGAACCCTCCTACTGAGTCGCATGTGCAACCTGGGGCTGCCCGCAAGGCAACGGGGCCCGTGCCACTGTTGGCCCGTAACCCGATTGCCTTCAACCAAGAAGACGAAGGTGCATCCATTTGCAGTATCTCCGCTCTTCTTCTGGATATCGGGGTCCGGGACGCAGATTTCGCGGTCGGCACCGCTCGCTCACTGGCAAGAGGCAAAGCTCCTGCGGCAGAACGAATGCACACTGTCTCTGTTCGAGAACTGCGCAAAGCTGCGCAGGCCGGATGTGGCTGACAGGCCAGCTTATCAGGTGAGCGGGTACGTCAGGTACTGCCACGGCTGAGGTTCCCCGGACTCGCAGGACAGACTTCACGACCTCCTCAGCCCATCTTCCAGTGCTTTCAATGTAAACGCTGAGGTGTCTGGCTGCACCCGTTGGGCTCAGCGCTCGGTGTCGCGAGCCACGAGGGTGTATCAGAAACCTCCCGCTGCCTCTAACATAGCTGCTGCCGTGTCTGGCCCGACAGGTTGGCTTCGCCGTGGGTTGAATCGTGCTCAGCCCTGCGCTACGTTAGTAAAGCAGGACGCTGATCCTCTTTGCCCTCCCGCAGCCAAGCCAGCGCCTGTGAAGGTGACAGTGCGATGGGGTTGCTGAGGTCCCTCTCGAAATCCTTCAAACTCCGAAAGATCTGCAAGGTGCTCGGCGAGCCCTTGTGGAGTCGCGGGTTCGGGGTGCAGTCCATCGTCGAAGGCTCACGCCGAAGGGACGCGGCCCTCGAAGAACTTCTCGACCTCGCCGAGTCCGATCCCGCCGTCCGCCTAGTCATGGAGCAGCATGCCGCCAACCGAAATACTCTCAAGGAAGCATACCGGTTGCTTTGCGTGGCGGGCGCAGATCAATGGGTCAAGGGCCACTACGTGGCCGCTTGCACTCTGGTCTACGGTCCAACACTCGACTACGTGCTACGGAAGCTGGCCCCGGGCGCACCACAACGCGAGGATCTACAGGAAGCCGCCCACCGTCTAATCCAGTACTTCAAAGGCGGCAAGGTCGACCTGAGCTGAGCCTCAGCCGCTCAACACCCCGGCACGGTCGCGGACAGTTCTATTGCAATTCTACGAGGGCTAAGATGCCTGCTCATTGCTTCTTAGCGGCGCTTACCGAATATTGTGACCATCGGGAGAGGGTTGAGCGCCTGGGTAGCTTGCCCCACACCAAAGAGCCTCGAGCGTGCCAGCTTGCAGTAGCGAAGGTTTCCTTCTCGCTGGGCCGCTGTTCCCTCCAGCAGTAGTCATACCACGCCGCTGTTTCAGAGACAGGCACCAATACGTATGCTGCGTTTCGCAGATCCGCCACCATTCACCCTCGAAGGAGGCACAACCATGGCCGCGAAGATACTGCAGCTCAATTTCAAGTTTAACGTTTCAAGCGCCGAGTACGAGGAGGCCGTATCTCCGCTCGCCAGCGAATTCGCAGCGGTCCCCGGCCTCCGCTGGAAGGTCTGGATTGTGAACGACCAGGAAAGCGAAGCAGGTGGGCTCTACGTATTCGACGACGAATCTTCACTGCGTTCGTTCCTCGAAGGACCGCTCGCAGCTGGGGTCATGAGTCATCCGGCACTGAGCGATTTCAGCGCGAAGCAGTTCGACGTGATGGAGGGACCAACTGCGATCACGCGCGGTCCCGT
>CP070823.1:604743-607098 GCA_020344375.1 Gemmatimonadota bacterium
AGGGCACCGAGCACGAATAGAGCGAGTCCTTTCATGGTCACCTCCGGCGAAAGTTGATCCAGACGCGTACACTCGGTTTCCCGATGAGGGACCCGAGCGGTGCGCTATCCGTCTAACCGCATCCTCTCACCGACCACCTCGAAGCGGCCTGTCACGACGCCTGTCGTGGCAGCGTCGGCGATCCCGCTGAACCCGGGCTGCTTGCCGCCCACGCTCACCTCGAAGAGGCCGGGCTCAACGACCCGCTGCCATTCGGCGTCGATCAGCGAGATCTGCCGGGGCGTGAGCGTGAACGACACTGTCCTCTGCTCCCCAGGTCCCAGGAACACGCGCTGGAAACCCTGGAGCGATCGGATCGGCACAGGCACCGAGGCCTCTATGTCCGTCACATAAAGCTGGACCACCTCCTCACCAGCTACAGGGCCCGTATTCTCGACAGCGACGGAGACCACGATGTCCTCTTCAGCGCGGACCTCGGAGGGTAGCTCGAGGTTGCTGTAACCGAACGTAGTGTAGCTCAGCCCGTAACCGAATGGGAATAGCGGCTCGCCCTCGAAGTAGCGATAGGTCCTGCCCTTCATGTCGTAGTCGGAGAATGGCGGGAGCTGATCCGGAGACTTATAGAACGTCACGGGAAGCCGGCCCCCCGGGTTGTAGTCGCCGAACAGGACATCCGCGATCGCCGTGCCCGCCGCCTGGCCCGGGTACCAGGCCTCGACGATCGCGGGGACGTGCTCGGCGGCCCGGTTCAGGGCTACTGCGCTGCCGTTCAGCAGCACGAGCACAAGGGGCTTTCCCGTCGCGACGATCGCTTGTATGAGCTCTTCTTGCGGCGCAGGCAGCCCGATCTCGACGCGGTCTCCTCCAGCGAAGCCGGGCACGTCCACGGGCATCTCCTCGCCTTCCAATCTCGGGGAGAGACCCATCACCATGATCACGGCGTCGGCCTGCTCGGCGGCGCCCAAGGCCTCTTGCCTGAGATGCGGATTGGGCCTCGCCCAGACGAGCTGCACGATCGCGTCGGCACGGCGGTCCCAGTACTCGACACGGATGTCGTAGGCTTGGCCGGCCTCGAGCTCCACATACGCCCAGCGCGGCAGGACGACGTGCCGGTCCGAGAACTCGACCAACAGGGCATCATCCAGGAAGAGTCGGAACCCTCCGAAGACTCGCACACCGAGCGCGTAGCGGCCCGATGCCGGCGGAGCGAGCGTTCCCGTCCAGCGCACGCTAAAGCTGTCCGGCCGCATCCCTTCGATGGGGGGCTCATCCCACCAGTTGAAGTCGACCGCGCGGTCGATGCGCGTGACGAACGGTTCGCCCTCGAAGTCGTGGTTGTTGAAGTACTCGGCCTTTAAGCCGCTCACGTGTTCACCTTGCCGCTCGGTGAACAGCGCGAACGGCGGGACGACTTCGAAGGAGGGCGTGTTCTCGGCGACGTCAGATCCTCTCGCGTAGAGCACCGTCGTTGCGGGTGACACCTCGCGGCGGATGCCGTCCAGCGGGGTGATCGGTTCCGATGGGATGCCGTTGTAGTTCCCCAGCAGGACGTCCACGTCGTCGGCGTTCGGCCCGACGACGGCGATGGTGCCGAGGTCCCGGCGCAGCGGCAGCAGATCACCCTCGTTCTTGAGCAGGACGATGGACTTGCGGGTCGCCTCCAGGGCGAGTGCGCGGTGTTCCTCCGAGTCGTTCACGCTGTACGGGATCCTCGCGTAGGGTACGCGCTCCCGCGGATCGAACATGCCGAGCTTGAAGCGGGCACGGAAGAGGCGTCTGAGCGAGACGTCGATCTGCTCCTCGTTGATGAGGCCCTGCTCGACGGCGACGAGCAGGCTATCGTACGTCACGCCGCAGTTCAGATCAGTCCCTGCAGCAACGCCCATCGCGGCGGCCTCGGCTGCCGTCTCGACGATCTTGTGGTTCCTATAGATGTCCATGATCGCCCAGCAGTCGGAGACGACGTAGCCGTCGAACCCCCACTCGTCCCTCAGTATTTGCTGTAGCAGCTCGTTACTCCCGCAGCAGGGCGCGCCACGGAAGCGGTTGTAGGCGCACATCACCGACTGCGCGTTCGCGTCGACGATGGTCGCGCGAAAGGCTGCCAGGTAGGTTTCACGCAGGTCGCGCTCATCGACCACCGCGTCGAAGGTGTGACGGTCCGGCTCTGGCCCGCTGTGCACCGCGTAGTGCTTGGGCGTTGCCACGGTCTTCAGGTAGCGCGGGTCATCCCCCTGCATCCCTTTGACGAAACCCACGGCCAGCTGTCCGGTCAGGTAGGGGTCCTCGCCGAAGGTCTCCATTCCGCGACCCCAGCGCGGATCGCGGAAGATGTTGATGTTCGGCGACCAGAAG
>CP070823.1:607198-609551 GCA_020344375.1 Gemmatimonadota bacterium
CCTTACACGTCCGGGCATTCGGCTCGGGTGGCGGATCTCAGCCGCGAGCTTGCCGAGGCGGTGGGGTTGCCTTCTCGTAAGGTCGAGGAGGTGGAAACCGCGGCAAAGCTCCACGACATCGGCAAGATCGACTTCGCTTACTCTGAGCTCATCAGCAGCCCCACTGAGCTGACCGAGGCCGACCGGGAGATGATCCGTTCCCATCCCGAACGTGGCGCACGCCTGCTTGAATCGCTTTCCAGCATGAGCGACAACGTTCTCGACGCGGTCCGGCACCACCACGAGCACTACGATGGCAACGGGTACCCGGATGGGCTTGCCGGGACCGACATTCCGCTGGCGGCTCGCGTCATCATGCTGGTGGATACGGTGGATGCCATGCTGTCCAACCGGCCCTACCGCACCGCCATGTCGGTTGAGGAGGTCGCCGCGGAGCTCCGGCGCTTCTCCGGTCGCCAATTCGATCCTTCCCTGGTGTCGAAGTTCCTGCAGCTTGGCATGCTCGAGCGCGCGGCGCGGCGCGCCGAGATGGCTCGGACTCCGCTGCCGCTGGCCGGCGCCGGGCCACGTGAGCGCGTAGCTATCTAGAGGGCTCTGGGACCGAGCGTCACACCTGCAATCGGGCCTGGCTGCACAGACCTTCCGCTTGCTGGATCCACCAGGACGCCCCGTGCGACTGCGCGACCTGGCAGAGTTCCTGCCGAACGTCTGAGGCTTCTTGGCGCCGCCCTTCCCTGAGTAGCAGCTCGAGCCGGGTCAGCTGTGCAGTAAGGTAGAGTGGAATGTCACAGTCCCTTGCGGACGCGGCTGCTCGGGCTAGCTGTCGCAACGCCTTATCTCCGTGACCAGCGTGATAGCGCAGTCTGGCGAGCAGCTCTTCCAGGCCAAAGCGCTGCTCGACCAGGAAACCTCCACGTCTGGCGAGACGGAGCGCTTGCGCTGCCAAGGACCGAGCTTTCGACATTTGACCACCGCGTGCGGCGAGAATCCCGAGCGCCGCGACGCATTCTAGACGCACCGATGAGACTCCATCTCTCTCGCTTGCGTGGAGAGCTCTTGTCCAGCACTCCCCTGCCGATTCGTCGTCGCCTCTTAGGTAAGCAATGAAGCCTAGACCGTACGCCACGGTCTCCCGGAAATGGCTGCATCTTTGGAGAGCCTGCTCTGCCCGATCGAACAGTTGTTCAGCTCGCTCGCTGTCGCCCAGGTACATGTGGTACACCGCGCAGTTGCAGAACAGCGTTGCTATTAGCTCGGGGTTGGCGTGCTGCTGAGCCAGAGGGAGAGCTACCCGAAGGATCTCTTCAGCCAACTCGGCGCGCATTACCCGCGGAAGCAGTGTTGTCAGGCCGCAGTAGGAGTCGACCACCGCGGCTTCATCGCCCGCTTCCTTCGCTTGGCTCAGTGCCTCCCTTAATAGAGTCTCGGCCTCTTGCGGCCTTCTCCTGTAGCCCTCGTATATGCCCAAGCCACGAGCAGTTCGGCATTTGACGTGGGCTTGATTATTCCGATTGTGCAGCTCCGTGATTATCCCGATCGTGTTCTCGACCAGATGGGGATTGAAGGAGCATATGGCGGCCCACAACAGTTTGTTGAGGATCTCTGCCTCTAGCCTGGGCGCGTCCTGGCCACTTTCCGCAAGTTCCGCGTGAAGCGCTTCCAGTGCGCGCCCCGATTCCTCCACGTTTCTTGCCGAGGAATAGATGTCAAGGAATAGCAGGTCCCGACGTGCCTCGAACTTCTCTACTTCCGAGACGTTGGACTGGTACACATGTTCAAGACGCCTTTCCAGCAGAGGTCGTGCACGACCATAGGCGCGCATGTGGAGGTACAGCTTGCCGAGGCGGCCGACCAGCTCCGCCTGCGTTGATTCGTCCGGTGCGTGCTGGATCGCCAGCTCCAAGAGATCAGCTGCCTCTTCAAGGGCATAGACCCGCTCGGCGGCATCCGCGCCACGCAGGGCGTAGTCGAAGGCCCGGCGCGTATCACCTGCCTCTGATAGGTGCAAAGCGATCTCGCCGGGGCTCCCTTTCGTACGGACCAGAGCACGGGCCGCCCGGAGGTGAAGCGCACTCGACATAGCCGCTGGCATCTGTGCGGCTGCGACCTCGCGGATGAGATCGTGGCGGAAGGACAGCAGGGCGTCAGCCTGGATCAGGATGCCGGCGCGCGTGAGCTCGTGGAGAACGCCGTCGAACTCCAGGGGCGGGAGACCGGCGGCGGCGTTGAGCACGGCGTAGTTGACCCGCGATCCGAAGATGGCTGTCTGCTGCATCATGGCCATGGCCCGATCGCTGAGCGTGGTGAAGCGACGGTCGAACAGCGCCCGGATACTGCCCGGTACCGCTGGTCG
>CP070823.1:609651-611994 GCA_020344375.1 Gemmatimonadota bacterium
CCGGCGTGCGGTCGGCGGCGACGAGCTATGTGCTGCCGATGGCGCCCGGTGGCTGGCAGAACGCCTTCCACGTCGAGGGCGAGCCGCCGGAGGAGGGCGGAGTCTTCACCTTTGCCGAGGTTAGTTCCGTTTCAGCCGACTACTTCGCTACGATGGGAATCCCGCTGCTCAGGGGTCGCGAGTTCACGCGGAGCGACGGGGTGGACGCGCCGCGGGTCGTCATTGTCGATGAGATGCTGGCCGAGCGTTACTGGCCGAACGACGATCCCATCGGCAAGCGGTTGAAATTCGGCGACTACACGAGCGACAACCCCTGGATGGAGGTCGTCGGAGTGGTCGGGCACGTGAAGGTGAACGGCGTGGTCCGAGAGGCGCTACCCCAGTGGTACATGCCCCACTGGCAGGACAACGATCGCGCCTACTTCGTGGCGGTCAAGTCCGCCGGCGACCCGACCCGTCTGATCGAGCCGATACGCCAGGCGGTGCTGGCCGTCGATCCGGCCCAGCCTATAGCCGAGGTCAACACGATGACGGCTTACGTCGGGGCCAGCACCGCGGACGGAAGGTTCATGGCCATCCTGCTCGGAACCTTCGCCGCGGCCGCACTCCTACTCTCCGCCGTCGGCATCTACGGCGTTATGGCCCAGGCGACTGCCGAGCGGGGCCACGAGATCGGGGTGCGCATCGCCCTCGGCGCCACAGGCGGGGAAGTGCTCGGCATGGTCGTCCGCCAGGGGATGGTCCGCGTAGCCGTCGGCGTCATCCTCGGCGTGGCGCTGGCCATCGCCATCGGTCGGCTGATGGCGGGCAGCCTGTTCGGCGTCTCGGCCCTCGATCCGGCGACCTTCGTGGCCGCGCCTCTGTTCCTGTCGGCCGTGGCCCTGACGGCGAGCCTGGTGCCGGCCCGCCGAGCTGTGGACGTCGACCCGGTGCGGGCCCTGCAGGCCGAGTAGGGGCCTAAGGCTCCGCTATCGTCACAGGCGCCAGCCCGTGAGTCCGGAGCAGCTGGTTCAGTTCTGCCAGGTCGGTCTCGAGCAGCCGCTCGATCTCGGCCACGTGAGCTGCGAGCTCCGCCGTCAGCTCGTTGAACCGCGCATAGGCGTCCGCGCCTAGCTTCTGGTCGGCGTCGCTCGTCATCCCGTAGAGATATCCCAGTTGCTCGATCAGCATCGGCTGTGGATAACGGCCTTCAGCGGTGACGAGCTGGACCTCGACGGTCGCGAGCCGCTGGCCCAGGCGCTGGGCTCGATCCGACACGTCGCGGTCCTCGATCTCGGCAGTTCGCTTCTCGAGTTCCTCGCGCACGCTGCGGATCCGGTGCGCTGCCTTCCGCGCGTCGCTCATCACGTCCACGAGCTGCAGGTTGAAGGCCAGCTGAGCTTCCAGATCTTCCTGCGTCACACCATCCTCAGCCACCCGCGGGTCGATGAGCACCTCTAAGCTGCGCGTCTGGCTCCAGTCGCCGACGCTGAGTCGCGCCTGATAGGTCCCGGGCGCCGCCAGGGGCCCGTAGCTGCCCGCGCGCCGCGGCTCCGCGGCCCAGGCACCGGGATAGCGCAGGTCCCAGATGAAGCGGTGCATGCCGGCGTCCTTGGGTAGACGGGGAGTGACCACGCCCTCGAACCCGGCGCGAGTCCACCTCGGCTCGCCTTCCGCCTCCTCGCCCTCCGGGCCTTCGCTGGAGAAGGCGCGCACCAGCTTCCCGCTCGCGTCCAGGATCTCTAGCGTCAGCTCGCCCGCCAGCTCCTCGGCCAGGTAGTAGTCGATCATCGCGCCGACGCGCGGGTACTCCGGGTCGCTCGGCTCGCGGCCGAACGACGAATAGCGCACCCGGTAGGCGGCGCGCGGCCGAAACAGGTGTGCGTGTGCCGAGGCGACGCGCGGATCGAGCTCGTGCAGCGGTGAGACGTCGTCGAGGATCCAGAAGGAGCGACCCATGGTGGAGAGCACCAGGTCCTGCTGGTGCACCTTGATGTCGGTGACCGGTGTCACCGGCAGGTTGAGCTGGAACGGCTGCCAGTGCGCGCCGTCATCGAACGAGATGAACATGCCGAACTCGGTCCCCGCGTAGAGCAGGCCCTCGCGATCGGGATCCTCGCGCACCACACGGGTCGGGTAGTCCGCGGGGATGCCGTTCGTTCCGGTGGTGAGGCGGGTCCACGAGGCGCCGTAGTCTTGCGTCCTATATATATACGGCCGCCAATCGCCCAGCAGGTAACGGTACACCGCGATGTAGCCCTTTCCGGGCCGGTGCGGGGACGGCTCGATCGCCTGCACCCGGCCGCCCGGCGGCAGACCCCGCGGTGTGATCTCCCTCCAGGTCTTCCCGCCGTCACGCGTAAT
>CP070823.1:612094-614424 GCA_020344375.1 Gemmatimonadota bacterium
GTGAGGGAATTCCTGGAGCGCGGGTATCGGGCGGGTCTGATCCGTGAGAGGCCGAAAGTGACATTCTTCGAATACTGATGGTCCACTAGTGCATGTCCTCCACGTGCTTCCTGTCCGGCCTGAACGTCACCACAAGCCCACCCTCCCCGGCCGCTGCGTCGGCCTCGGCGCGCTGGATGAACAGTCCGAGGAACTGGGATGACTCATCTTCACCCGGTGTAGCGTGAGCGCCGTAGACCTCTGCAGGATACCCGTACTCGTCCGGGGTTGATACCTGCTCGACTCGCGGGCTCTGAATGCCGCGCTCCTCGATGAAGGTGAGCGCGCGCTCACGCGTGCTGAACACAGCCACCGCACGCGTTCCCTCGGTCTCGCTAAGAACGACGAAGAGCAGCACGTTGCACCTCCGCGAATCTTGACCGTTGGGGTCGGTACTCACCCTGCGTGTGGTCTCTTACAGTAACATAGCGGGGACGCGTCGTTCTTCGCCAAAGGGGGCGTGGGCGCATGGCTCAGCGTGGCTCTCGCGGAGGTTGTCTTGAAGGCGCCAGGGGGAGCCGGCCCAGGGGTCCTGAGTGGGGTTGGCTCGCCGCTCAGGTAGTCCCCAGTTTTAGGCCTATCCGTCCCACCCACATTCACTCAAACGACGGATCAGGCGGGGAGATGAGGATCTCGCACTACAAGCGGTCACAAATCGCCGTCGGCGTTGGGGTGATCTTCCTCGTCACGGCCCTGACGATCGCTCTTTGGCAGCTGGGCCGTGTGCCTTTGGGCCGTCAGCGTGCAGAGTTCCAGGGAATCTCGTCGTCCCGAGAGTACTCTGGGTCGGTCAGCTGCCGGAATTGTCATGAGCGCTTCTACGAACTTTGGGCGCCATCGCACCACGGGCTGGCGATGCAGCCGTTCACCGCGGAGTTCGCGGGGACTCAGATCGAGGCGCAGCGAGGCGAGATCGCGATCGGCGAGTACCGCTATCGCGCCGAGATCGAGGACGGGGCGGGATGGGTGCGGGAGAGCGGCCCCGCAGACGAGAAGCGGTACGCGATGGAGTATGTGTTGGGTGGCAAGAACGTCTACTTCTTCCTGACGCCGCTGGAGCGCGGACACCTTCAGGTGCTACCGGTGGCCTACGACGTCCGCAAGAGGGCTTGGTACAACGCTACGGCGAGCATGGTGCGGCACTTCGCCGATCATGAGGACGAGCCGCTGGATTGGCGAGAGCGGCCGCTCACGTTCAACACGTCGTGTTACAGCTGTCACGTCAGCCAGCTCTCGGCAAACTACGATCTGGAGACCGACAGCTATCGTACGGTCTGGCTGGAGCCGGGGATCAACTGCGAGACGTGTCACGGCCCGGCAGCCGACCACATACGCGCCTGCGAGCGAGATCCTGACTGTTCGGGTGAGGAGCTTGCGATCATCAGCTACAAGCAGTTCTCGGCGGAGCAGACGAACGCCACCTGTGGTCCCTGCCACGCCAAGATGATCCCGCTGACGACGGGCTTCCAGCCGGGCGATCAGTTCTTCGACCACTACGATCTGGTGACGCTGGAGCATCCGGATTTCTATCCCGACGGGCGCGACCTGGGCGAGAACTACACGTATACGTCGTGGCTGATGAGTCCGTGCGTCGTGGCCGGCGAGCTGGACTGTCTGCACTGCCATACGTCCAGCGGGCGCTACCGGCACGAACGCGATCAGGCGAACAACGCTTGCGTGCCCTGTCACGAGCGGCGTGTCACGAGCGCGACTGACCACACACATCACGCGGCCGACGGTCCGGGCAACGTCTGCGTCAACTGCCACATGCCCAAGACCGAGTTCGCGCGGATGCAGCGTAGCGATCATTCCATGAGGCCGCCGGCGCCTGCGGCGACGCGCGCGTTCGGTTCGCCCAACGCCTGCAACCTTTGCCATAGAGACCGCGACGCCGCGTGGGCGGACCGTTGGGTACGGGCTTGGCGCTCGCGCGACTATCAGGCCCCGGTTCTGGAAGCAGCCGGTCTGATCGAGGCGGCGCGGGAGGGAGACTGGACGCGGCTGCCGGAGATGCTGGCCTACCTCGAGAGCCCGGAGCGCGACGTGGTGTACGCGACGTCGTTGATTCGCCTGCTCGAAAGTTGCGAGTGCGAGGAGAAATGGGGGGTGCTGATCCAGGTATTAAGAGACCCATCACCGTTGGTGCGAGGGGCGGCGGCGAGCGCACTCGCGTTCCACCCGAGTCCGACGGCGTGGGATGCTCTCGTGCAGGCCGCGGAGGATGACTATCGTCTCGTACGCGTACGGGCTGCCTATGCCCTGTCCAGTTACCCGGAAGGACTCCCGGCCGG
>CP070823.1:614524-616851 GCA_020344375.1 Gemmatimonadota bacterium
GGTAGTTCCCTATTGCGTACCCCAACAACCCGACGGCCACGCCCGGTAGGAGCCGATCCGTGTACCCGCGGGCGCCTGCTATTGCGATTGCTGAAGCCGCGCCGCCAACGTTCGCCTGTGATGCAACCACCAGCGTCGCGAGATCCAGGCGCGCAAGGCGCCCGATAGCGAAGATCAGCACACCGTGGAATGCAACGGTGATGGTCGCGTAATAGAAGACGGGTGGTCCCAACGCAACGAGGCTGGCCACGACCGAACGGGCCCCGTTGCTTGCCAAGAAGAGCAATATCAGGTAGTTGCCGAACAATGCACTACCGGTCAGCGCTTTCACAGCCGGTACCTGCGCCAGGATCAACACCACCGTCGTCAGCCACAGCACCTCGTGGAGGATCGGGACGAGCTTGGCCAGTTGACCAGCGCCCCACACCGCACCGACGGCAATCGCGACTAGCGCCGCTGTATCTCCCAGCGACACCGGTCTCACGCTGTCGTGAAGCGTGCGTTCCAGTGTGACGGGCTTCTGCGTTGAGGAGGAGCTGCCAACCGGCTCCTGCGATTGCTTTGGCCGTCCCAACAATACGGGCACCGCCAAACACGCGGCCATCCAGACGGCGGTCACGATGACGTCTGCCGCCGTCGCCGCAGAGAACATACTGGCACTGGTATCGAAGGCGCGCCCTAAAGCGGCGAAATTCGCGCCGCCGCCGGTGTATGTGCCCGTAAACTGACCGGCGAGCTTCCAAGTCTCAGGACCGACCAGCCCAGACAGGAGCAAGCCGCCCGTGATAGCGCCCACCATTGTCCCAACAGCGCCGATGCCGAACGCCGCCAGCATCCTGGGACCGGCCTGCAGTATCGAGCGCAAGTCGACACTCAACAGGATCAGGGCGATCCCGAGGTTCACGCCCGTGCCCATCAGGAAGTCGTACGTCGGGGACGTGCCCGGCAAGAGTCCGACGTTCGACAGCAGCATGCCCAACAGGATTCCCGTCAGGGCCGCGCTGAGCGAGCGAAAGAGGCCGACCCGCTTCTCCAACTGAATGGCGACGAAGACAACCGCGGCCAGCGTGAGAAATATGGCGATGGGATCTGTAATCATGGTCTCTGGGGGAGGCGAGTATGACTACTGACCGGAGAAAGCTAGACCCTTCATCTCAACCGTGAAAGGTCTTCAATTCCGGATCAGCGAGCGCTTTCAGAGGACCTGAGCTTCCCTCAGCCGGGCCTGCTTTCCCACTGCGGGCACCACTTCCACCAGCCTACTTCGGCTGCCACTCAAAAGTCCAAACGATGTCGCCGGCACCAGTACCGCTGCGACGATGACACGTCGGAGCATCACGGAACGCCTCGTTTCAAGATGGTGCGCAATGCGGCCAGCGTTCTCACGCTAGACTGCGGCCTCGGCGTTGAGGCCTACCTAGGAAGGCTCAGCCCGCTCATCACTCGGGCGTCAGCGCAACGACGGGATCCACTCGCGTGACTCGCGACGCCGGTACGAAGCTCGCCACCAGGCCGGTGAAGGCCAGCGCGGCCACGACCATGCCAAAGACCATCGGGTCCCGCGCACGGACCTCGTAGAGGATGACCTGCAGCGGACTGGCGGCCAGCGCGGCCAGGGCGATGCCGAACACCATTCCCACCGCCAGCTGTGCGACTCCTCGCTTCATGACCAGGCGCACCAGAACCGGGCCGTCGGCGCCCAGCGCCATGCGGATCCCCATCTCCTGGGTGCGGCGGCTGACCGCGAACGACATCACGCCGTAGAGACCGATCGCCGCCAGGAAGAGCGCTGCGAACCCGAACACCATGAAGAGGTTACCGAACAGCCAGTAGAACCAGGTCTCCTTGGCGATCATGTCTTCCATCGACAGCACTTCGTAGATCGGGAGGTTACGATCGAGCGACTCGACCGCCGCCCGCACGTCGGGAGTGATCCTCATCGGGTCGCCGCGTGCACGAACCGCGATGCTGACGAAGGTTCCTACTCCGCTCTGCGAGATCGGGATGTAGAACCCGGCAGGACTCGCATCGAGATTGGCGATGCCTTCCATCTTCATGTCCGGCACCACACCGATGATCGTCAACCACTGGGCGGTCGTGTCGCGTCGCCCCATCCGGATACGGCGGCCCAGGGGATCGCCGTCCGGGAAGAAGGCGCGCACGAACGACTCGTTGGCGATCGCCACCGGCAAGCTCGCCCGCCGGTCCGCCGTGCTGAAGGCACGACCCTGCAGGACCGGGCTCCGGAAGGTCTCGAAGTAGCCCGGCGTCACGATGCCCTCGCGGGCGATCGGGAAGTCGTCGTCCGTAGCGTACGACCCGCCCTC
>CP070823.1:616951-619277 GCA_020344375.1 Gemmatimonadota bacterium
GGAGGGCTCGACGCACCCGGCCCACGCGACGCCCGACGCGCCGTCCGTCTTCCGCATCGTCGCGGACACGACGGCCACACGCACGCAGTTCATCCCGATCGTCATCGCCGGCGGCATCATGCCGCGCGACTCGGTCACCGCCCTCTACGCGCAGCTTCTTGTGAGGACCGAAGATTTGTACGCCGAGCGCGTCGAGCACGCCCGCGTCATCCGCGAGGAGCTTGCCAGTATCCGCACGCCCGACCCACAGCTCGACCTCGCGCTCGAGTGGGCGAAGGTGAACCTGGACGAGGCACTCGCCTGCAACCCCGACCTCGGCTGCGGGCTCGTCGCCGGCTACGGGCCCTCCGGCCGCGGCCGCCGACCGGGCTTCGGCTGGTTCTTCGGCGGCGACGCCTCCATCAACATCCTCGGCATCCTGCCATACGGTGGCTTCGAGATTGCCCGCACCGGCCTCGACTTCCAGCGCCGCTACCGGCGCGAGGACGGCAAGATGCCGCACGAGGTCACCCAGTCGGCGCTCCGCACCCGCGAGGACTGGTTCACCCAGTTCCCCTACACCTACTACCACGCCGACACCACGCCCTACTGGGTGGTGGCGTTGTGGCAGTACTGGCTACAGACCGCCGACACCGCGTTCGTACGCGATAGCTGGGACGCCGTCGTTGACGCCTACCGCTGGGGGCTCGCCAATGACAGCGACGGCGATCTCATCGTGGACAACACCTCAGCCGGGCTCGGCGCCGTGGAGGTGGGCGAGCTGGGCGCGGGCCTGCACCAGGACATCTACCTGGCGGCGATCTGGGTGGAGAGCCTCCAAGCCACCGCCCAGCTCGCCGCTGCCCTGGACGAGACCGAGCTGGCGGAGGAGGCAGGCCGCAACTTCGAGCGCGCGCAACGGAATCTGGAGCTTGAATACTATATAGAGGGCGAACATCTCTACGCGTTTGGCGTGCTCGAGGGCGGAAAGACGAACCCCGCCATCACCGTCTGGCCGGCCATCGCGATGTCGTTCGACCTGCTCGACCAGGAGCGCGCCGGCAAGAACCTCGACGCCCTCGCCTCGCACCGCCTCGCCAGCGACTGGGGCACCTTCATGCTCGCCCGCGACCACCCGCTCTACGATCCCGTGCACTACAACATGGGCGCGGTGTGGCCGTTCGTGACCGGGTTCGCCAGCTGGGCGCTCTACAACTATGGCCGCCCCCACGCCGGCTTCGCGGCGCTATGGGCCAACGCGCAGTCCACCTTCTTCGACGCCCTGGGCCGCAACCCCGAACTCATGTCCGGCGCCTACCATCGCACGCTCGACACCACGGTGCCGCACCAGTTCTTCGCGACGAGCATGATCCCGACGCCGCTGTTCCGCGGCCTCCTCGGTCTTTCGGCGAATGCACCGAAGGACTCCCTGGAATTCGCGCTAAACTTACCTGCGGATTGGGACTCGCTCAGCGTGTTCAACTATCCCGTTGGCGCGGGCTACCTGAAGATCTACGTCAAACGCGGGCTGGACACCCTCAACGTGCAGCAGGGCCGACCCGACGTCCGTGCCACGCTTACTGCCCGCTTCCACGGACGCGGCGGCGACCCGTTGTATGTGCGGTTCGTGCCAGCGTTGCCGCCGGGTTCGGAGATCCTCGAAGCGAAGGTCAACGGCGAACCCGCAGCATACGAGCGCGTCATGGATCCACGCGGAGTCCGAGTGGCCGTGGCCCTGACACTCGACAGGCACGCGGAGGTCTCGATCCGATACCGACCCGGGGTTGACGTCGTGCCGCTGCGCCCGGACCCACAGGAGGGCACTCCTACCAGCGCGTTCCACATCCTCAGCTATCCACACGACGAAGCGACCGGGGAAGGCATTCTGCGGTTGGAGGGCTGGGGCGGTCAGACCTATGATCTGGAGTTCCTCAGCCCCCGCGGCATTCCGGACATCAATGGCCAATCCGGAGCAAGCTACATGGTATTCTTTCCAGAGGTCCATCAGCCAGGCCCAGCACTGAGAGAGATCGCACCCGGCCATTACCTGTTCAGAGTATCATTCAGGAACCGTCCGCCGGGTTACGTCGAGAGAGAGATCCGCTTCAAGAGGCGCTAGCTGAGAGCTATGTCACGACCCGAAAGAGAACGACCCGACTTCGACCACTACTTCATGGGCCTCGCCATGGCAGTGCGAACCCGCGCCAACTGCCTCGGCAGCCGCGTCGGCGCCGTCATCGTCAAAGGCCACCGCGTGCTCGCCACCGGCTACAACGGCACGCCGTCCAAGATGAAGAACTGCATGGACGGTGGCTGCGAGCGCTGTGCACACCCGGAGCGCTACGAA
>CP070823.1:619377-621696 GCA_020344375.1 Gemmatimonadota bacterium
CCCGCGAAGCGCGTCGCCTTCTCCAGGCTCTCCAGGTACTCCTGCTCCGTGAGCGGGCCCTTCTCCTGGGCTCCGAGCATCCGTTCCTGGCCGAAGTACTTCAGCTCGAGGTCATGGTGCGCCTCGTTGAAGGCGATGATCTCCTCCAGACTCTTCACCGGCGCGCTCGCCCCCAGGCCAGCGAGGTATTTGTTGAGGTCGGCTTTGAACTCGTAGAGCAGTACCTGGTAGGATGGCCGGTTGATCTCGCTGGCGTTAGGGATATCGGCGGGATCGATGATCTCGGCGCCGGCATCCCGCAGCGCCTGGATCGCGTCTTCCATAATGCGGTCGGCCTCCGCGCTGAAGCCGAAGTAGCGTTCGCGCGGGAGGCCGATGCGAGCGCCGCGCAACCCGTCGGGATCGAGAAAGCGCGTGTAGTCGGCCTGGACGTGGCCGCGGCTCTCGCGGGTGGCAGGGTCGCGCTCATCGGCGCCGGTCATCGCCCCGAGTAGTGCCGCGGCGTCGGCGACGGTGCGCGCCATGGGCCCGGCGGTGTCCTGGCTGTGGGCGATGGGGATGATGCCGGCGCGGCTGACCAGTCCGACGGTCGGCTTGATGCCGACCACCGAGTTGGCCGAGGACGGGCAGACGATCGAACCGTTGGTCTCGGTACCGACAGCGCCGGCGCAGTAATTGGCGGAGACCGACGCCCCGGAGCCGGAACTCGAGCCGCAGGGGTTACGGTCGAGGACGTAGGGGTTCTTCCCCTGGCCGCCGCGGCCGCTCCAGCCACTGGAGGAGTTGCTGCCGCGGAAGTTCGCCCACTCGCTCAGGTTTGCCTTGCCGAGGATGATCGCGCCCGCGGCCCGAAGCCGGTCGACCAGGAACGCGTCGCGCACCGGCCGTGAGCCCAGCAGGGCATAGGAGCCCGCGGTGGTCATCATCTTGTCCGCCGTGTCGATGTTGTCCTTCACGATGACGGGAATGCCGTGGAGCGGACCCCGGGCGCCCTTGGAGCGGCGCTCGGCGTCCAGCCGGTCCGCGATCTCGAGGGCATCCGGGTTCAGCTCCAGCACGTTGCGGGTCGCTGGCCCGTTCCAGTCGAGGGCCTCGATACGCTCGATGTAGCGCTGGGCCAGGTAGCGTGCAGTGAACCGCCCGGCCGCCATCCATCTCTGCATCTCGGCGATCGTCATCTCCTCGAGCTCGAAGGGCGGGATGCGGGGAACCGCGGCCCTCACGGGCTTCGCCCGGCGGGTGAGCTCGATAGGTGTGGCTGCGGCAAGGCCTCCAACGGCCGCGTAGCGTAGGAAGCTTCGTCGGCTGATGTGGTTGCCGTGGTTCCGATCGCGTTCTGGCTGAGCGCTCATTGGTGCACCCTCGGTTAGTTAGATCGTTTGCGGGTGATTGGCGGACTGGGGTCCCTCGTGGCCGCGGTTCGACGTCGCGCGCTGAAGTCGCTCTTCCTGGCCGCACCCCGCGAGAACCTGGCGGTGATCTGATGATCGTTAAGGCTTTATACCGACGCCCGCATGACGCTGTCAAATCCGCTGTGGGCGGCACGTCGCGTTGTCTGGTGCGTCGAGGAACACGTGTTGCGCATCCTTGTATCAGAGCGCAGAATCACGTACACGACCGATCTGGGAAGAGGATGAACGAGGAACCGTCACGCTTCGGCCTGTTTCTGGGCGAACTCAAGCGCCGCCACGTTTGGCGCGCCGCCATTGCCTACGCCGCGGTGGCGTTCGTGATCTTGCAGGCCGGCGAGATCGTGCTGCCGGCCTTCGATGCGCCCGACTGGGTGCTGCGGCTGGTGGTGGTCCTCGTGCTCCTTGCATTCCCCGTCGTGATGGTCATCGCCTGGGTCTACGAGGTCACGCCACAGGGCATCCGCCGGACCGCTGACATGGCGCCCGGCGCACGCGGCGCCGAGGCCCGGATCAACCTCTTCGCCCGCCTCGCCCTACTCGGCCTCACCCTGGTGATCGTGGTGGGTCTCGGCTGGTACCTAGTCCGTTGGACGGTGCCCACCGAGGTCGCCATGTCGAGGGGGCAGGTCAGCACCCCGCGGACTCGCATCGTGCCCGCCAGCGGTGAGGTGAGCGCGATCTTCTCGCTCGCCGTGCTGCCGTTCGAGAACTACGCGGAAGACGGGCAGCAGGACTGGTTCTCCGCGGGCATGCACGAGACGCTGATCGCCCAGCTCAGCCAGATCGCCTCACTGCGAGTGGTGTCGCGGACCACCGCGATGAAGTACGCCGGCACGACGATGACGGCGCCGGAGATCGGCCGCGAGCTCAACGTGGACGCCATCGTGGAGGGCTCGGTGCTCCGCGC
>CP070823.1:621796-624111 GCA_020344375.1 Gemmatimonadota bacterium
GCGCAGCGAGGCCACCAGGACATCCCGGAGATACCGCAGTACCGGGCCGAAGCCCGGTTCCTACGGGCCCTCAGCTACTGGCACGTCCTCGAACTCTTCGGCGATGTCCCCCTCGTGACGGAGGACTACACCGCCGGCTCGCCGCCACCGGATCAGGCCACGCGCGCGGAGCTCTTCGACTTCGTCGAGAGCGAGCTGACCGAAATACGGAGTGAGCTGCCGGCCATCGGCGCGGCCGAGTACGGCCGGGCGGACGAGGGCGCCCTGTGCATGGTGCTGGCGAAGCTCTACCTGAATGCAGAGGTGTACGGGGTGGGCGATCGCTACGCGGATGCGCTGGCGGAGGTCCAGACGGTGATCGGCGGACCGTACTCGCTGGATCCCGACTACCAGGATATCTTCCTGGCCGACAACCACACGTCGCCCGAGATCATCTTCGCGGTGCCGTTCGACGGCCTGCGGACCCAGACCTGGGGCGGGACGACGTTTATCGCGCACGCATCGGTGGGAGGCACCATGAATGCCGCCGACTACGGGCTGGACGGCGGCTGGTACGGCCTGCGCGTGACGCCCGAGATCGTGAGCCTCTACGAAGGCGGCGCGGGCGGACCGGACGGGCGGGCGGACATCTTCTACACCGACAACCAGAACCTCCAGGTGATCAACCTGGGGACGTTCGAGGACGGCTACGCGTTCCCGAAGTACAAGAACGTCACGTCCACGGGCCAGCCGGGGTCCCACCCGACCCACACCGACATTGACTACCCCGTGTTCCGCCTGGCCGATGCGTACCTGATGTACGCCGAGGCGCACCTGCGCGGCGGCGGCGGCAACGCGGGGACGGCCCTGGGCTACGTGAATGCGATCCGCCAGCGCGCCTACGGCGACACCGGCGGCAACATCACGGCCGGGGAACTCACACTCGACTTCGTTCTGGATGAGCGGGGGCGCGAGCTGATTTGGGAAGGGCACCGCCGCAACGACCTGATCCGCTACGGGCTATTCACCGGCGCTACGTACGTCTGGGCGTTCAAGGGCGGGGTACCGGCCGGGATGGGAACGGAACCCCACCTGGCCCTCTACCCGATCCCGGCTTCGGAGCTGATAGCGAACCCGAACCTGGAACAGAATCCCGGCTATTGATCGGGCGGGTGGGAGCGCTTGAGCGATCAGCTCGGCCGCCGACCGGCGGCCGAGCTGATTGGCGTTCTGGAGACCGGAGCGACCCCATGTCCGTCCGTCTACCCACCGCCATCGCCACGCTGCTCGTGCTCCTCGTGCTTGGCGGCGGATGCGGTGATCCGGGCGCGCCGCCGGGGTCAGGAACGCCAAGGCCGACGCGGCCGACCCTCGACCCCACGTATCGAGCGAGCGGCCACATGGCCGCCGGGGACGTCTCCGTCCATTTGTTCGAGTGGAAGTGGACCGACGTCGCGAGCGAATGCGAGGACGTGCTGGGGCCGCTGGGTTTCCGCGCGGTGCAGGTCTCACCGCCTCAGGAGCACATCCTTCAGAGCGGCTTTCCGTGGTGGCAGCGCTATCAGCCGGTGAGCTACGACATCGAGCGAAGCCGCTCGGGCAGCGGCGCCGAGTTCAGCGATATGGTGGCGCGCTGCGGGGCGGCGGGCGTAGACATCTACGTCGACGCCGTGATCAACCACATGACCGCAGGCGCGGGGACAGGCAGCAACGGCACCGTCTACACGAAGTACCACTACCCGGGCCTGTACACCCAGGCCGATTTTCACCCTCCCTGCACCGTGAACGACTACCAGAACGCCGCCAACGTTCAGGACTGCGAGCTCTTCGGTCTGGCCGACCTCCACACGGGGAAGGTCGAGGTTGGGCAGCGGATCGCGGACTACCTGAGCGGACTGGTCGGGCTCGGCGTGGCGGGCTTCCGGCTGGACGCCGCGAAACACATCCAGCCGGTGGAACTCGACACCATCCTGGACCTGGTCAACGAGGCCGTGCGGGAGGAGGGGCTACCGCTGCCCTACGTCTTCGCCGAAGTGATCGACCCCGGCTCGGAGGCGGTCAAGGCCAGGGACTACTACGGGTTGGGCTACGGGTCGGGCGGAGCGGCCGACATCACCGAGTTCAGGTTCCGCGGCATCGCCGATAAGTTTGCCGGCACGAACGGCCAGCGGCTGGCCGACCTGGCGCAGTTCTCGGCGGCTTCTTGGGGGCTGATGCCGGCCGACAAGGCCGTGGTCTTCGTCGAGAACCACGACACGCAGCGCGATGGCGGCGGCATCGGCTACCGCGACGGCGACGTGTACCGGCTGGCCAACGTCTGGATGCTGGCCCAGCCC
>CP070823.1:624211-626522 GCA_020344375.1 Gemmatimonadota bacterium
ACTTCGAAGACGCGGGTACCATTGCCGGAGGCCGGGAGTCCGTCCGACAAAGTCGCTGCCTGGACACCCGGGATCGCGAGCAGTCTCGGCAGGAGTTGCTCGTAGAAGCCAGTGTGACTCGCCGTATCGGGATACTCTTGGGCTGGCAGCTGGAGACGAGCGGTGAAAATGTTCTCGGTGGTAAAAGCGAGGTCTTGCGTCTTCAAGCGAACCACGCTCTTGATCATCAGCCCGGCGACGATGAGCAGGCCGCACGACAGCGCGACCTCAATCACAACCAGCGCGCCGCTGAACTTGCCCAGCCGGAAGCTCGACGAGCCTCGACCCTCGTCCTTCAACGACTCGCAGATGTTACCGCCCGTCGCGCGCAGAGCCGGAACCAGTCCTGAGAAGAGGCTGGAGAGTAGGACCATGGCGATAACGAACAGGACGACCCTGAGATCGAAGTCGAACGTTATCCAGAACGGCGGCGGCTCGGTGCTCGCCATACTGTCGAGCCAGACGACTCCGGCTTTGCCGATCGCGAAACCGAGCGCGCCACCCAAGATCGAGAGCGTCAGGACCTCAATCATGAGCTGCGTGATGACCCGACCTCGGCTGGCACCGAGCGCCGTCCTGACCGCTACCTCGCGCGTGCGCACGGACGCACGGGCCAGCAGCAGGTTGGCCACGTTCGCACACGCGATCAGCAGCACGCCGATAACCGCGCCCAGCATCGTGTAGAGCAGCGCGGTCAGCTCGGGACCGGCGACCAGACTCGTGAAGGGCACGACTCTCGCGCTGAAGCCCTCATTGCTCTCCGGATACTCCTGCTCGAGTCGCTGAGTGATCGTCGCGAACTCGGCACGTGCTTCGTCCAGCGACCTGCCTCGTTTGAGTCGACTAGCGACGAAGTATCTCGGACCCTGCCCGCGCTCGCTGGCGCTGGGATCGATCTCCTCCGGAATCCACAGCTGTTCTCTGTCCGGGAAAGCGAAACCGTCCGGTGCCACGCCAACAATGGTGCGTACCTCGCCGTTGGCGCGCACCGTTCTCCCGATAACGTCCGGCGCGCCGCCGAAGCGGTCCTGCCAGACGTCGTAGCCGATGACGATCACCGGATCAGCGCCGGGTCGGTCGTCTCCTTCCCGGAACCCGCGTCCCAGTACGGGTTGCACTCGCAGTACATCGAACAGGTTCGCCGTCGTGAAGGCTCCGGAGTGCCGCTCGGCACGCCCCTCGTTCCCCACCAGGTTGACCGTTCGCATGGCGAAAGCAGCCAGATCCTCGAGCGTCGTCTGCTGCTCCCTCCAGTCGACGAAGTCGTGAACAGGAACGGTCTGGAACTGGATGTCGCGGGAGGGATTGGTTCTCAACAGAGCCAGCACTTGGTGCCCGTCTGGGAAGGGAAGTCCCTTGTAGAGTGCGGCGTTCACCAGGGTGAAGACTGTGGTCGTGAGCCCGATGCCGAGCCCGAACGTGAGAACGATTATCGAGGAAAGCCCCGGATTCTTGAGCAACATCCGTAAGGCGAAACGAAGATCTTTGCGCAGCCTGTCCATGGGATCGATGGCGTTGAGGTCAGCCAAAGCGCCTGCCGCTTGCTGTCGACGGGCAGTCTCGAACCGCACATCTGGCACTACGGCTTGGCACGCCTGGGGGTTTCTTGAGGAAGAGACGAGACTCGCCCGGAGGTCTGCCGTTAGAAGAAGAAGAACGCCGCCGCGAGGATCCCGTAGACCGCCAGCAGCTGTGCGCCCTCGAGCCAGTTCGACTCGCCGTCCAGCGAGATGACCGTCACCACGCCCGTCGCCAGGGCGACGGCCGTGACCTCGAAGGCGGTGAACGCCAGGTCCATGGCATTCCCGACCAGCAGGGAGACGAAGACGAGCAGCGGCGCCACGAACAGTGCGACCTGGGTGCTCGAGCCGACCGCCACGGCGAACGAGAGGTCCATCTTGTTCTTCGCCGCCATCATCACGGCGGCGCCGTGCTCGGCCGCGTTACCGACGATCGGGATGATGATGATGCCGAGGAAGAGCTCGCTCACGCCGAGATCGGCGATCGTCGCCTCCGTGGCGCCCACCAGGATCTCCGAGAGCCAGGCGACAAGAGCGGTGCTGACGGCCAGGGCCGTGACCGCGCGGCGCAGCGACCAGGTCGGCGGCTCGTGTGCCTCCTCGGGCCGGAACATCTTGCGGTGCGTCTTCAGCGAGAAGAGGAGGCTGAGCACGTAAACGGCGAGCAAAACGATCGCCACCGCGATCGACAGTTCTTCGAGCACCACGGCCTCGCCTCGCGGGTGAGTGAAATCGAACAGCGCCGGCACCAC
>CP070823.1:626622-628923 GCA_020344375.1 Gemmatimonadota bacterium
GGCTCGCAGCCGTCGTTTCCTGACGTATCGCGGACAGGCGCGACCTCAGACATTCAGGAGCCCCTTCGCCTGCGCCACCAGCTGCTCGTCAGTGTAATGACTGAGGCTAATGGCCTTAGGCAGGCACGCCGCCGCGCACACGCCGCAGCCCTTGCACAGCGCTGCAATCACATGAGCCTTGTCACGATCCTCCAGCAGCTCGATCGCCGAGTAGGGGCAAACCGACAGGCACTCCGCACAACCGTTGCAGGCGGCTTCGTCGACCGCAGCCAGCACAGGCTCCAGCTCTACCTCCCCCCGACTGATCAGCCCGGCTACGCGAGCCGCAGCCGCAGCCCCCTGGGCCACCGCGGACTGGATGTCTTGCGGTCCCTGACAGGCGCCAGCGATGAACACACCGTCGGTCATGGTGGCCACCGGATCCAGCTTGGGATGGCGCTCGATGAAAAAACCGTTATGGCTGCAACTGATGCCGAAGCGGCGAGCTACCTCGCGTACATCCGCTTGCGGCTCCAGCCCGCAGCTCAAGATGACCATGTCCACCGGCAGCCGCCGCTGTCGGCCGATGAGCGTGTCCTCCGCCTCGACGATCAGACGGCCCTCCTCCTTCGGCGTCTCGGGCACGTCGCTGATGCGCGCGACCTTACCGCGAATGAAATGGGTCCCTTCATCCAGCAGCCGGTGATAGAACTCCTCGTAGCCCTTACGTGAGGACCGGATATCGATGTAGAAGTTGTAGACCTCCGCCTCGGGCAATCGCTCGTGGACGAGATGCGCGAACTTGAGGGAGTACATGCAGCACACGTCGGAGCAGTAGGCGTTGTAATTCCGATCGCGGCTGCCTACACAGTGGACGATCGCGACCCGCTGCGGCTGTGTCATACCGTCGCGCAGCACGATTCTGCCAGCGGTGGGTCCGGCAGCGTTGCACATCCGCTCGAACTCCAGGCTGGTGAAGACGTTCTCTAGCCGGCCATAGCCGTACTGCGGGATGCGTCGCGGATCGAAGAGGCGATAGCCCGTAGCCAGAACGATGTTCCCCACCTCGATGTCCAGAACTTCATCCTCCTGGTCCCAGATGATCGCTTCAGCAGGGCAGAAAATCTCACACGCCTTGCACTTGCCGCGCTCGAAGTAGACGCAGGCCTCCCGGTCGATCACCGGGGTGTTGGGCACTGCCTGAGCGAACGGCGAGTAGATCGCCTTCCGGAAGCCGAGGCCGGCCTCGAAGACCTCGTCCTCAACCCAGACCGGACATTTCTGCTGGCAGATCTCACAGCCGGTGCACTTGTCCTCCGCGACGTAGCGCGCCTTCTTCCGGATCCTGACGACGAAGTTGCCCACGTAACCGCTCAACCCCTCCACTTCGCTGTAGCTTAGAAGCTGGATGTTGGGATGCTGCCCCACCGCCATCATCTTCGGCGTTAGAATGCAGGCCGAGCAGTCCAGGGTCGGGAACGTCTTGTCCAGCTGGGCCATATGCCCGCCGATGGAGGGCTCGCGCTCCACCAAGGTGACCGGGTAGCCCGCGTCAGCCAGTTCCAGCGCGGCCTGGATGCCGGCGATGCCACCGCCAACCACCAGCGTGCGCGGGTGAATCGACACGCGATGCGGCTCCAGCGCCTGCTGGCAAGCCACCCGGTGCACGGCGCCAGCCACCAGCGCCTTTGCCTTCTCCGTCGCCGCCGCGGGGTCCAGGGTGACCCAGGAGCACTGCTCCCGGATGTTGGCCATCTCCATCAGATAAGGATTGAGGCCGGCGCGGCCGCAGGCCCGCCGGAAGGTCGGCTCGTGCAACTGGGGCGAGCAGGCGGCCACGACGACCCCGGTCAGACCCAGCTCCTGGATATCCCTCTCGATGAGCTCCTGGCCCGGCTGGGAGCACACGAACCTGTCATGCCGGCTGACGGCTACTCCGCGGAGCATTGCCGCGAACCGGGCGACGCCTTCCACATCGACCGCGTCGGCGATGTTGGACCCACAGTGGCACACGTAGACGCCGATCTTCTCAGCCATTCAGCGGCCCTCCACCCCGCGCAAAGGTAGGCTGGTACCCCGTGCGCTAGGACGCGCCCGCTGTGGGCGTTCAGGGGCCGGTGGCGCCTCCGTGCTCCATCTGTTCTCCAGCACCGGGCTCGCCGGGACGATCTCTTTGCCGATACCCAGAGCCTCCGGTGACATGCCAAGCGCCAGCCCGATGGCCTGGGTGAAGAACAGCACGGGCAGGCGAAAACTCGTGCCAAAGTGGCGGTTAACCCGCTGCTGATACGCGTCGAGGTTGAGCTGGCACATGGGGCACAC
>CP070823.1:629023-631324 GCA_020344375.1 Gemmatimonadota bacterium
GAGATCCAGGCGGAGCTCAGCCCTGAGGAGGAGACGCGCTTGGCCGCGGTGACGCCGGTGAGTCCGGCGGCGCACGAGGCCTACCTGCGTGGTCGCTTCGAGCAGTCGAAGGGGACCGAGGAGGGGCTGGAGGCCGCCGTCCACCTCTACCAGGAAGCCATCGAGATCGACTCGGCCTACGCGCCCGCCTACACCGGGCTCGCCTCGGCGCAACTCATGCTCGGCATGCACGACCCAGAGGCCGTGGACGAACGGCTGCCGGCGGCGGCGGAGGCGGCGGGCCATGCGGTGATCCTGGACCGGGACAATCCGGACGCCCGGGCAATCCTGGTGGAGGTGCGAAGGCAGGTCCAAGAAGCGCACAGCGCGCTCGAGGAGGGGCTGCGCGTCACGGTGCCGACGCTCGACTCGCTCACGGTCACGGTGCCGAACGAGGAGTGGGTGGCCGCAGTCTCGGAGTTCGGTCGCCAGATCGAGCTGCAGCGGCTCGCGGCGGAACGGCGCTCACTGGCGACAGAAGCTGTCCCGTCTCTCCGCATCATCGCTGCTGCGAAGCGGCTGGGCGCCTACGGCCAGCACGACGAGGCGATCGCGATGCTCGAGGGGCTCGTCGAGCGTGACCGTAACAACTCGCCGGCCTGGAACGCGCTGGAGCGCCTGTGTGCGGCCCAGGGCGACTACGCGGGTGCGGTGGCCGTGCGCCGGCGACGCGTGGAGCAGGCCGGGGGGAGCCCGGTGGAACTGCGGGCGGTGGCCCAGCTGGAGCGTGCGGTCGCTGAGCGGGGCGCCGAGGGCTACTGGTCGTGGCGGCTCGAGCAGCTTGAGGAGAAGCAGGAACGGGGCGAGGAGCTCTCGCATGTGGAGTACGCGGCGGCCTATGTGGGTCTCGGCAGATACGACGAGGCGCTGGGCCACCTAGAGCGCGCCTACGAGGCCCGCGACCCCGGACTCGCCGGCCTCGGCAGCGACCCGCTGTGGGATCCGCTGCGTGGCGACCCGCGCTTCCAAAGGCTGTTGAGAAGGCTGCGCGGCTCGTTCGCCGTGCCGATGATGCCGCGCCAGCCTTAGGTCCTTGGGGGCCGGCACGGGTCGGGGGCGGCTGCGCGGCCCAGGCACGGGGCCTACCGGCGCTTCAGGAACGGCAGCAGGAAGGGCGTTCTTTCCGCGTAGTCCTCCCACTCGCGCCCGTACTTCTCGGCCAGCGCTTTCTCCTCCAGTCTAGCCCGGTAGACCACACCTGGCAGGAAGAGCAGGAACACGGCCAGCACCGCTAGCCAGCTGCGCATGGACACGCCGACGGCCACAAGCGCGATCGTCATGCCGAGGTAGACGGGATGACGCGCGAAGCGGTAAGGGCCGCCCTGCGCCAACCGGTCGGTGCGCGGCTCCACCTCGCCGAGGAACGCCTCCCGGATGTGAAGAACGGACCAGGCGATGAGTAGCATCCCGACGCCGAGGATCGTGTAGCCGACGGGCTTCGCAATATCGCTCCGGAGCGGGAAGGGCAGCTTGACCAGGAGGCCTATGGCGATCGCCGCCAGGCCGCTGACGACGGTGAGCAGGGCCGGTAAGCAGACTCGCCCGCTACGTCCCATCACCTGACGTCCCACCGTCTCGTTGCACGCGTCGCCTGCGCTCGCGCATGCTGACGATGAGCGCCGTGAGCGTGAGGACGACACACCAGTAGAAGATGAACTCGAAGACCCCGAAGATGAGTGCCGAGGCCGCGCTCACGTCCGTCAGCAGAGGGCACTTTTCGAGCATGTCCCGCCCGTAGATCCCGTGCATGTGCCCCGGCAGCGAGTGCAGGCCGCCGAGGATGGCGACCGTCAGCACCGGGTGCCCCGGCAGCCTCATGCCGAGCCACCAGAAAAGCGGCGCGAGCAAAGCACCGATGATGAGCCCGTAGATCGGCGTGATCCAGCGAACCCACTCTGGAAAGATGTAGCCGTAGCAGGACGTCCAGTAGCTCCACACGGGGAGCCAAAGCATGAATGTCCAGAAGGCCGCCGAGATAACGACCAGCGGGCCCAGTGACTGGCGGAAGCGTGCGGGCTTGATGCGCCAGATCAGGATGCCCACGAAGACGATGTCGATGACGGCGGTCACGAGGGCGGCCGACCACATCTGTTGCGAGGTGAGGTGCACTTCCTGGATCATGGGAGCACCACGCTTGGAGTTGGCTTGCTCTGATTATGACGCCGACTTAGGCCCGCCGCCACTTCCTGGGTGACCGGCGTCTCGTCGTCGGGCGGGGACTGGCGCCAGCGCCCTCCGCGGCGCATATCCGTTTCGAGGCTG
>CP070823.1:631424-633719 GCA_020344375.1 Gemmatimonadota bacterium
CCGGATGGGTCTCGCACCGTAAGGCCCGCGTCAGCTACGAGCCCTATGGCGTCGTCGGCGCCATCACGCCCTGGAACTACCCGTTCGTCATCGGGATGGGCACCGTGGCCGCCGCCATCGCTGCGGGTAATGCGGTGGTCCTGAAGCCTTCGGAGTACACGCCGCTCACCGGACTGCGCGTTGGCGAGCTGGTCGCCGAGGCCACAGAGCTCGCCGATCTGGTGGGTGTCGCGACCGGAGATGGTGGCACCGGAGCCGCACTCATCGGGGCGGGCGTGGACAAGATCGCTTTCGTTGGCTCCGTGGAGACGGGCAGGAAAGTGATGGCGTCGGCGGCCGAGTCGCTCACCCCGGTTGTGCTGGAGCTGGGTGGCAAGGATGCCATGATCGTCTGCGCTGACGCCGACATCGAGCGTGCGGCGCGCGGCGCCGTCTGGGCTGCGTTCTACGGTTGTGGCGAGGTCTGCATGTCGGTCGAACGCGTCTACGTGGTGGGCTCGGTCTACGAGGAGTTCGTGCAGGCCGTGATCGCCGAGGCCCGGCGCGTGCGGACCAGCGATGAGCCCGAGGCGATGATCGGTTCCCTGATCGCGCCCTTCCAGGTCGAAAAGATCGAGCGCCACATCCAGGATGCGGAGTCCCGAGGCGCCCGCGTGCGGCTCGGCGGTCGCGCTATCGCCGGCCTGGGTCATTTCTTCCAGCCGACGGTCATCACTGAAGTAGATCACAGCATGGAGCTGATGCGCGACGAGACGTTCGGTCCGGTCCTGCCGATCATGTGGGTCGCCGACGAGGAGGAGGCAGTGCGGTTCTCGAACGACAGCGACTACGGTCTCGACGCCAGCGTCTGGAGCCGCGATCACGCCAAGGCCCGACGTATCGCCGCCCGGCTCAACGCCGGCACCGTGCTCATCAACGACCATCTGATCAACTACCTGATGCCCGATCTGCCGTTCGGCGGTGTGCGCCACAGCGGCTTCGGGCGCGTGCACGGCGTCGAGGGCTTGCGCGAGTTCACGCGACCCAGGTCGTGGGTGGAGGATCGCGTGACGCTCAAGCGCGAGCTGTACTGGTTCGAAGACGGCGGCAGCGGCGAAGGGATGGCCCAGGCGTTGCTCGCCATGCGACACGGCCGCGGACCGTTGCGCCGTTTAAAGGGTGCGCTTCGACTGTTGACTGGCTTTCTGCGATGATCCGGCCCCGCGTTGAGGGACAACCGCTGGCGTCCCAGGTCGACGACCTGCTCACCTGCGTTCACTGCGGTTTCTGTCTGGCCGCCTGTCCCACGTACGAGCTGCTGGGTGACGAAAGGGACTCTCCTCGCGGGCGCCTGTACTTGATGCGTGCCGTTGCGGAGCACAGGCTGCAAGCGAGCGACCGGTCGTTTGCCCTCCACGTGGACCAGTGCCTCGGCTGCCGTGCCTGCGAGCCGGTCTGCCCGTCCGGCGTCCGCTACGGCTACGTGCTCGAGCATGCCCGGGAGGCCCGGGCCGCAGCGGGCGGTGCGCTGGACCGCGGGGCGCGGCTGAGCCTCAAGCTCTTCGCGAACCGCTGGCTCCAGAACCTCCTCTGGGCGCTGCTGCGGCTCCTGCGAGCGACCCGTCTGCCTCTTCTCATCGCTCGGGCCGGTCGGCGTGCTGGGACGCCGGGACGTCTGCGCTTCGCCATGGCGATGCTGGCCGCGACGGCACGACGCGCCAAGGGGGAGCTACGCGGGATCCGCCGACGCCGCCGGCGTGTCGGCCGGTCGCTGCGACGCGCGCCCGTGGCTGGCGAGGGCACGCCGCCGGATCAGGATCTCGTGGCGCTTCTGGAAGGCTGCGTGATGTCGGGGCTCTACGGCTATGTGAACCGGGCGACCGAGCGCCTCGTTCGTGCTCACGGCGCGATGACGGTGAACCTTCCGGCCGGTCTCTGCTGTGGTGCGCTGCACGCTCACGCCGGCGAGCTGGAGGAGGCGCGCGCGTTGGCGCGCCGCGTTATTCGGGCGTTCGAGCGGTCCGGGGCAAAGCTCTTGCTCACCAACTCGGCCGGCTGCAGCGCCGCGATCAAAGACTATGGCGAGTGGTTGCGCGATGACCCGGTCTATCGCAAGCGGGCGGACCGCGTCTCGAATCTGGTGCGTGACGTCAATGAGTGGCTCATCGAGCGACCGGTGCGGCGCTTCGCACCGCTGGAGCGTCGCATCGGCTACGACGCGCCGTGCCACTTGTTGCATGCCCAGCGGATCAGCGAACCGCCGCTCGCGTTGCTCGCCCGCGTTCCCGGACTTGAGGTGGTCGAGCTGCCGCGCTC
>CP070823.1:633819-636105 GCA_020344375.1 Gemmatimonadota bacterium
AGGCCGCGGGCGACACGCACAACAACGCCATCTGGGTCGACTCCCTCGGCACGTACGTGGGCATCACCCGGCTGTGGGACGACCGCACGGGGCAGCGTCTGGTGGCCCGCACCGAGAGCCCCGACTTCGTAGGCTGGGCCAGGGCGGTGGAGGTGATGCGCGCCGACCCGCGCAGCCCGGAGAGCCAGACCTACTCCATGCCGATCTTCGAGCACGGAGGCGTCTTCCTTGGACTGGTCGCCATCTTCCATGTGCTCACCGACACGGTTCAGACCGAACTGGCCTGGAGCCCTGACACGGTGCACTGGGAACGCATCGACGCGGGGGCGCCCGTCATCGCGCGGGGCCCGGAGGACGCGCCCGACAGCGGCTGCGCCTACGCCGCCGCGCCCGTCTTCGAAGACGACGAGATCCGCCTCTACTATGGCGGCAGCAACGGCCCCCATACGAGCTGGCGCGATGGGTTCTTATGCCTCGCCCGGCTGCGGCCCGACAGATTCGCAGGCTTCGAACTCTCTTCTGCCGGCGCGCGCGGCCTCGTGGTGACGCAGCCGGTGAAGGTGACCTCCGACGATCTCCGGATCAACGCCGATGCGCGCGGCGGTCAGGTGCGGGTGGGCCTTTTCGAAGCAGGAGGAAGCGCGGGCCTCCTCTCCCTCGATCAGGCCGTGCCGATTCGGGCAGATGTACTCTCCGGCCCCTGCCGCTGGAGGGAAGGGGGCCTGCGCGCGCTGGTGGGAAAGGAAGTACAGCTCGCCTTTGAGCTGCAGGCGGCCCGCGCGTTCAGCTTCGAGTTTGCCTAGGCGCTACACGGAAGAGACGAGATGATCGAGTATCGCATGATGGCCGAGACGAGTCTGCTGTGTCGGTGTGTGCGCGGCGGGCCCATCGCCACGGAGAAGCGGCCGGGCGATGGTGGCCCCTGAAGCAAGGGCTAGGCGCGACGGCGGCGAACTCTGACACCTGATGTGAAGCGCAGCGATGCTGTCAGCATGGACCCAGACCAGCCGAAGGGAACGGCACCTATGGGCCCATCGGCGCGCCGGGCGGCTCCCGACCCAGGAAACACTACGTCTTCACGATGTCGACCCAGACGTCGTACCTCTTCTTGCGAATCTTGAAGTACTCCTCCCAGTCGAACCTGGCGCTGAGCCACCAATCGCCAATGTCCTCCACGACCTCCTCGCCTTCAACGGTCAGGCTCGAAACGGCCTTGAGTTTGATCTCCTTCGTTGGGGACACGGTTTTAGGCCCGAGACTCTCGCTCATCGTGAGGTCGTCACAGGGTCCCTCCGGCTGGACGAGCGCCTGATCGGGCTTGAACGTGAGCTTGACGTCCCTGAAACTGATCACGGGTAGGCTAGGTCTCTGTGACACCGGCAGCCAAACGGGACCCGTCGGAGCAAGGTTATAGACGCTCACGTGGAGACTGAATGACGCGCCCACGTTGATAACGCCCTCGGGATCTGGCTTCGCCGCCGCGCGGTACGTCATACGCAGGTATCCCTGAAGCTCTCTCCAGAACGGCAAGACGTGCTCAGACTTGGGAGTTTGCCTTAGCACGACATCGGTCAACGGGTCAGCAAGCATCGCCTTCTCCTTCTCTCTCCTCTCGGAGGCTCATGCACGCGAAGCGCGAGCGGAAGTCACGCGTCTGTTGAGCAACACCCGGCGCCCGCGTCTGTGGCTCTGATCGCCACCAGGACAGTAGTGAGCACGATGTGTGCTCTGCGCATTCTTGAGAGCATGCGCCCTCTCAGCCGAATGTGTGTTCCATCGCATCTCTCCTGCGCGCCACCCGGTCGCCTTGCCCGGCCGTCCACGCGGCCGTACAGATAGACCACGATCTGGCGCTTTGTCAGGGAAGGACTCTCGACGGGTGCTGAGGTGGCTCAGCGGGAGGCTCGACAGGACGGCCCGTGGTGATGAGCTAGGAATCCCTCCGGCGTCCGTTTCGACCTGAGCCCCTGCCTCCCTGCCACCTCGGGGCGGTTCCTTCCTGCGCTTAGGAAGCGAGGCCTGCCATGTCCGCGAGACTCGCTCCAGAATGCCCCAGGAGCGCCTCTTCCCCCGTCGGAGGCATCTCTCCCCTCATCCGACGCCCGAACGGCCCTCCCAGGGCCCTGTGCGGGTGTCGGGGGCCCATGGGACCGCCACTGGGCACATACGGAGCGCTACGCGCCCACTCGTAGCGGCCTCGCGGCCGGTCGACACCGGCAAGAGGATTCATCAGGTTGTCAGGTGGATCGTGTCTTTCCCTTTGCCGCCGATTGGGGTATCCTAGAT
>CP070823.1:636205-638491 GCA_020344375.1 Gemmatimonadota bacterium
TGCCGTCGGCCGGCAAACAGACCTGAACGCTGCCTCGTTTTGGCTCACGACGGATCTCAAAGACAACGAAGCGATCGTTTGGAATCTTGGTTGGAGTGGTTGGGCGGTCAAGACGAAGAGGCATCTCCTGATCTTCGATTATTGGGCGCAAGATCCGGGAGAGGCACCGAGCCTGGGGAATGGTCATATCAATCCAGCTCAGATTCAGGATCTCGATGTTGTCGTTTTCATCAGTCACGAGCACGGCGACCACTTTGACCCGGCTGTCCTCGAGTGGGCGGAGACCGTGAAGAGCGTCAGGTACGTGTTCGGCTGGAAGCCGTTCGATAATCCAGTGTACAATTACCTGAGCGAATCGAGAGAGCAAAGAAAGATTGGAGATATTGAGGTTACGACCCTTCACGCCCGTAGCGATGTACACGAGGCAGCATTCCTCGTTAGGGCCGA
Source organism: Gemmatimonadota bacterium (assembly GCA_020344375.1). Taxonomy (GTDB): domain Bacteria; phylum Gemmatimonadota; class Gemmatimonadetes; order Palauibacterales; family KS3-K002. Next base: position 636,653 of record CP070823.1, read on the forward strand.
CGGAGTTGTCGTCTTTCACCCCGGTGACTACACTGGATTTCATACTGGAAGAGAAGACACGTACAAAGCAGAGTATGACTTCCTTTCGACGATATACGAGCAGGTTGACATCGCGTTCTTCAACGGAAAATCGGAATCGAACGAATATATGCTCAATAGCCTGTCTCCAAAGATTGCTTTCCCTCAGCACTCGCCAGAATACTACACTTACAAAGGGCAGACACAGGAGCTGGAGGAGAGAATTCCAAACGTGAGATTCTTCTATGCCGAGAATCGCGGTGAAAGGTTCGTCTACAGCAACGGAAGACTCATCGACTGAGCTGCCTACAAGCGGAGCCTGGTCTTAGCGATACTTACCTGGGTGCCCCCTCAGATCCCGCGCCTTTCCCTCCAGTCCTCAGCCTTCCGGCCGATGGGCATGATGCCGAGCGGCTGATGGTCTTCCGGAAGCCCGAGCACTTGCTGCACATCCCGGTCGTGGAAGGCACCGATGAAAACACTGCCCAAGTCCAGTGCCTCAGCCTGGAGCCAGATGTTCTCTCCTGCTGCACCGACCTCTATGTGCACATATCGCTCCGCCCGCTCCCCGTACTTTACGGCCGTTCGCTCGTAGACCGCTGTGATCACGAATACCGCTGGCGCATCGACGATCGCACTTTGCATAAGGGCGGCCTCGGCCAGTGCCTGTCTACGGTCGCCCTCGCCGACGTGCTCCAGGGCGTGTTCCAGGGGCACGTACCGGTATAGGCCTGGCTCGAGGTCATCTACCGCGGCGGCTACGAGGTACAGCTCGAGCGGATACAGCGCACCGGCGGACGGCGCGGTGCGGAGGCCGCCCATCCACTTCCACTCGCTGCTGCGCCACATTGACGGAGGATCCTCGATGGGCTCTGTGACGCCCTGCGCGGCCCAGACGAGCTGTGAGATCTCCGCCAACGATAAAGACTCACCTTTCAAGTGCCTGACCGAGCGCCGCTGGGTCAAGGTTCGCTCTACCGATGTCGCGCCGTCCTGGCGTGGTGCCGGCAGCGCAATCAGACGATTAGATGCACCAGTCTCTTGCGCGGCTAGCTTGGACCCCTCTCCGATCAAGGTCGCGAGAAGAACGGCGCAGACGGCGAGCGCGCACCTGCGGACGGCGAAGAGTCCGCGGAGCTGACGGGTTGTAACGAGTTTCAGCATAGGCACCTCCCGGAATGCCCCAGCCTGAATCGCGGGGATGGCTTGACCCGACGTGCTTGTACGGAGGCGAGCTTGCTGCAAGATGGTTGTTTGTTCGAGCAGGCGCCAGGCTGGCGAGCTCCGAGCGCGGTGACAATTCGCGGTGACTCCGCAACGGAGATTGATGGGACCGTGGTAAGATCCCATCTTGTGGCTGGGGGCGCACCCTCGACAGTTCTGTGCGACTCGTTTCGGCTCCGCCTGTTCCTCTTACCTCGTTCCGTACGGCCTTGAGGAGCACCCGTGCTGGTACGTCATGGAGGTTAGCGGTGGGCGACAGGAGCGCGGTGCCCGAGCAGGAGATCTATTTCCAGGCGACCCGATCCAGCGGTCCGGGCGGCCAGCACGCCAATCGCCGGGCAACGCGTGTGGAGGCGTGCTGGAACGTACAGGAGAGTCCAGGCCTGACCGAGGAGGAACGGTCGCGGATCCTGGAGAAGCTGGCTTCGCGGATCGGCAGGGACGGCGTTCTGCGGGTCGTCGCCGAGGACGAGCGCAGCCAGCATCGCAACAAGAACACGGCGATGAAGATGCTCCGCGCTGCGCTGTACGAGCGGGCGATGGAGGAGCGGCGAAAGGAGCGGGAGAAGATCGATGAGGCGAAGACGGAGATCGCCT
>CP070823.1:638591-640875 GCA_020344375.1 Gemmatimonadota bacterium
GCACCCGGCGATTCGATCTCACCCAACGCGAGGATCACGGCCATGCGGACCTTCGGGTCGGAATCGTCGATGGCCGCGCCCAGCGGCTCGACCCCGCGTGGGTCCTCGATCTCACCCAGAGCATAGGCAGCCATCAGGCGCACCGCCGGCACCTCATCTCGCTGCAGCGCCTCGCCCAGCGCCGGGACGGCGCGCGCGTCCTCGATCTCGCCCAGCGCCCAGGCCGCCGCCTCGCGGACCTCGGGATCGCTGTCCTCCAGCAGCGCTTGCATCAGCGCCTGCACCGCCGCCGTGTCCTGGAGGCTGGCCAACGCCGCCACGACCGTCTTCCGGACCCCGGAATCTTCGTCGCCCAGTGCAACGACGAGTGCGGCCACCGGCTCCGGGCGATCGAGGCGCTGGGCCGCGCCCGGGTCCTGGGACCGTGTCCCGACATCGCGATTCCCCAGCTCGGCAGGCGCGCCCGCCGAAGACTCGGCCGCTCTCCGCGTCTCGGCGACCGGCATCGTGACCGCGGCCCGATCACTGGTCTCTTGCGCGTCGCGGTTCACCTGCGAAGCTGCGTCCGGCACGTTCCCCTCGGTCAGCTCGTCCGCCGGCAGCGCCGCACGCTCCGTACCCATCGCCGCCAGTGGGACCGCCGTGAGCATGACCGCCAACGCCACGCTCAAGCCGCGGGCGGGCGTGAGGCCGTAACGCTTGATTCCCGGCTCGAGGATCGCCAGCAGTCGGCCCTCGAACTCGGAGCGCCGCGCCATCGGCTGCGCAACAGCCAGAGCCCACGAGCGGCCGGCGCCGCGGACGATCTCGATCAGATGCCCCACGTACTCCGACGGCCGCGTACCCGCCCGCAACACCAGGTCGTCGCAGGCGCGCTCGCTCTCGGAACGCAGCCGGCGCGCCGCGAGCCAGACGAGCGGGTGGAACCAGAAGACCGCGCAGGCCAGCTCCGCGATCAGCTGCGGGATGGCGTCGCCGCGGCGGAAGTGCGCACACTCGTGCAGCAGCACGGCGAATCGGCGTTCGTCACTCCAGCCCTCCGCCGAATCTGGCAACACGAGCACGGGACTGAACATCCCGGTTCCGAACGGTACCGGGGCGTGCCGACTCTTGATCAGACGAACCGGAGTCACAAGGCCGAGCCGCATGGCGGCCCGATTGAGCAGCCGCTGCCAGGACGGCTCGTCCAGCCGACTCCCGCGCCGAGTGATCGTCCAGATCATCATCGAGCCCGCGACCAGCCGTCCCACCACAACCAGCATCCCCACAACCCAGAGGATCGCGATCGCCTCGGGCAGGTGAGCGAGCCTTCGCAGGTCGAAGATCGCGGTGGGTGACTCGGCGGAAGTCGGTCCCGCAACCGCCACGCCTCGGCCCGTGGGCTCCTCGCGGGCAGCCGGGAGCGCGTACCCGTCCTCCATCTTGCCCGCCCCTAGCGGCTGGGATTCAGCCTCAGCGGCGCGGAGCTGCGTTGCGCCTTCGTCCACGGTCGGCACTCCGACCGCATCAACGGCAGGCAGGATCCCGATCCGCCACGGAAGCGCCAGCGAGAGCGCCGGCAACAAGAGCAGCCCAACCAGTCCGAGGCTCCAGAGCAGGTGGCGAACCGAGGCGGACCCCCGCCGCAGCAGGCCGGCAAGGGCGAACAGGAAAGCGAGGTAGATCGTACCCTTGATTGCCGCATCCAAGAGGAGTGTCATTGACATGGCTACCGTCCTTCTTGCTCAGCGCGCCTCACGAGCTCGGCGAGCCGTTCGAGGGCTTCGTCGGAGATCTCCGCGTCCGAGAGCTGGATCAGCGCCAGCGCGGCCCGTTCCGCCGAGCCTTCGAAAAAGGTGTCGACCAGGTGCCGCAGCGCCCTGCGACGTGCGCGCTCCGTCGACACGACCGGCAGATACACGTAGCGCGGGCCCTCCTGCTCGTGTGTGACATAGCCCTTCTGCTCCAGCTTGCCGAGCATGGCCCGCACGGCTGAATAGCTGGGCGGATCCGGGAGCTCGCCGAGAACATCGTGTACCGACGCGCGTCCTAGCCGGTAGAGCGCCTCCACGATCTGCCGTTCGCGGCGTCCCAGATTACTCAAGTCAGGTTGGCGCATGGTCGCTCTCGATGTAAGAGATGCCTGAAAGGGGGCCAGGGTTGGCCCGTATGCTAATTTAGTAGCAAAGTGCTACTACAGTAGCATGTCGGCGCCGTCCTGTCAAGCGGCGGCTGGGCGGCGCTCCTCCGGCTGCTTCGGATCGAAGACCGGTGTACCGTACGGGGCCCGCAAGCTGCGGGTTTC
>CP070823.1:640975-643247 GCA_020344375.1 Gemmatimonadota bacterium
GGACTTCATCGACGAGGATACCGGCGCGTTCTACAACACCGCGCGCGACCACGAGCGGCTGATCATGCGCTACCAGGATGGCGCCGACGGAGCCACACCGTCAGCCAACGCGGTGGCGGCGTCGGCGCTGGCCCGCATCTCGTGTCACCTCGATCGAGCGGACTACCGCCACGCGGCGGCACGCGCCCTCAAGGCCCACGGGCCGATAATCGCCCGCCAGGCACGCGGCTTCGCCAAGAGCCTCTGCGTGGTGGACTTCCTGCTAGAGAGTCCGGTGGAGCTCGCCTTCGTGGGCAGGCCCCGCTCGGAGGACCTGGATGCGCTGCAGGGCGAGGTCGCGAAGCACTTTCTGCCTAACCGCATTCAGGCCGTCCTCGATCCCGACGCGACTGACCGTGCGGACGAGCTGCCGCTACTCAAGGGCAAGGATCTGGTCGACGGCAAGGCCGCCCTCTACATCTGCCGCGACTTCGCTTGCCAGGCGCCGCTAACCGATCCGGCGGCCGTGGCGGATCAGCTCGTCGCGGTGGCCAGCGGCGCGACGCCCCTGGCGGCGACGACGATCGCCATCCACCTCCCGGGCCGCGCCACCGCGCAGGGCACAGCCCGCTACGCCTCCCGTTTCCCGGGCCACGGCCACAGCCCACTGGGCTCGACCGGGCTCACGGTCAGCCGCTTGGGATTCGGCGGCTATCGCACACACGACCGGTCAGCAGAGCACCGTGCGGCGCTGAGCAAGGCGCTCCGCTCCGGGATCAACCTGATCGACACCTCCACTAACTACTTCGATGGTGCCAGCGAGCGTCTGATCGGCGGCGTCCTGCGTGAACTCATCGATGCCGGGGAACTCAGCCGCGATGAGATCCTCGTCGTGTCAAAGATCGGGTACGTGCAGGGCGCGACATACGAGCTGGCGCGGGAGCGTGAGTCGCGCGGCGCTTCGTTCCCTGAGATGGTGATGTACGAGCAGGGACTCTGGCATTGCATCCACCCTGACTTCCTCAAAGATCAGCTGCAACGCTCACTGGATCGGCTGGAGCTCGAGACCCTCGATTTCTGCCTGCTCCACAACCCGGAGTACTTCCTGTCCGATGCCACGCGCAGCGGCCTGCCGTTGGAGAGGGCACGCGATGAGTTCTATCGACGCTTGCAGGCGGCGTTCGCCTATCTGGAGAGCCAGGTCGCGGAGGGGCGGCTGGTGGGCTACGGTGTATCCTCCAACACCCTCGTGGCGCCGGCCGCCGACCGGGACGCGACGTCGCTCACCCGGATGCTCGCCGCGGCGCGTGAGGCAGGTGGAGCGGATCACCACTTCCACGTCATTCAGCTTCCGCTCAACCTGTTGGAGAGCGGCGCCGTGTTCGAGCCTAGGGAGGGCCCCGACGGCAAACAGACGGTATTGGAGGCGGCGGAGAGCGCCGGCATCGCCGTGCTCGTCAATCGGCCGCTGAACGCGTTCGTCGGCGGAGCACTCGTACGGCTCGCCGATGCGGTCGTCGAGGACACGGACGTCGACTTCGATGAGCAACTCGCCCGCGTGGCCGACCTAGAGGTCAACTTCCGTGCCGAGATCGCGCCCCAGTTACAGACTGCCCCCGACGCCCTCGATCCCGGCGAGTACTTCCGCATGGCCGAACGGCTGAAAGCGCTCCAGTCCTCGCTGGTGGGACTGGCACACTGGTCCCAGGTGGAAACTCAGATCCTCTACACCGTACGCACGATTCTCAGCGTGCTCGACCGCCAACTTGAAGGTGGCCTGGCAACCCGCTGGATCGACTGGCGTGACAGCTACCTTCCCGAGCTGGAGGACTTGCTGCACGAGCTGCGCAGACAGGCGGGCGAGAAGTCGGAAGCTCTGAACGCGCTGCTGAGCGCGGTGATCGATCCCCTGCTGCCGCAAGAGCGGCGAGCCCAGAGCCTCTCACGCAAAGCGCTGTGGGCGGTGGCCAGCACGGCCGGCGTGACCTGCGTGCTCAACGGCATGCGCAGCGTCACCTACGTGGACGACTCGTTGGGCGTTCTGAGCTGGCCGATGTGGGAAACGGCAGAGATGCTCTATCGAGCAGCACGAGGTGCATTGACGGGACTGGAACCGGGAGTCTAAGAGCACGCGTCCAGCCGGAAGCGCTCAACCTTCGTACTGTCGACGGTGGTGGCTGCCTCAAGCGCGCTTCGGGAATTCGAGACTGTGCTCCTGCGGTTCGGCATCGGCTCGCCCGGCAGCCGCTGTCATCCGGTCAATGGCCGCCACCATCTCTCCTCTGATCTGCTC
>CP070823.1:643347-645594 GCA_020344375.1 Gemmatimonadota bacterium
ATGGCGATGGCCCTAGATCGGACGCAGCTCCAGGAGGCCATCGAAGCCGTCAACGCACAGTTCATGGAAGCGGTGAGAGCCGGCGACGCCGCCGCGGTGGCCGCGCTCTACACGGACGACGCGATCCTCCTCCCGCCCGAGGCCGAGATAGTACAGGGCCTGGCGGCGCTGCAGGAGATCTGGGCCGCCGACTTCGCCGACGGCGGCTTCACCTTGAACCTGACCACCGTGAGCGTCGACGGCGCCGGCGAATTTGCCTACGAGATCGGCACCTGGTCGATGCCGACCGGCGAAGGCGAGGGCGGCGCTGTGGAGCAGGGCAAGTACCTGGTCGTCTGGAAGCGCGGCGCCGACGGAAGCTGGAAGCTGCACGCCGACATCTGGAACTCGAGCTCGCCGGCCGAATAGCACACGGTCAGCGAATCTCGAAGCACGACAACGAAAGCCTCCCCACCCCTCGGGGAGGCTTTCGATTGAAGGCACCGTGAAATGGCCGGCTAGAAGGTGCCGAACTTCAACGTGACCTGCGCGTAGAACGAGCTCAAGTCCGAGCCCTCCACGCCTGGTGAATCGACTCCCGACACCCAGCGAAAACCTGCGCCTGCCTGGAAGCGGAAATAGTCCGTCACGTTGAGCTCTCCGTTTAGGGCTGGCTCGAGCACGAAGACCGCCTCCTCGTTCACCGCCGGGCCGCTCAGGCCACCTCCACCGATCAGCAGGTAGGCCGTGAAGTGGATGAGTTTGTCGGAGCTGTTGACGTACTCGAGCTCCAAGCCACCATAGCCCAACTCGATATCCCGCACCCCGTCGTCGTTCGTGTCGATGTCGTTAACAAGCCCGTAGCCGCCGCCGCCGAGGACGAACGTGTGATTGATGATCCAGCCGCCACGCCCGCCGACGAACAGGGCGAACTCACCATCAATCTGGCTGAACTTCACCACCGGGGCACCGAAACCACCCGATTCAAATCCTCCCCGGATCAGGGTCCTCTCCTGCGCCAGAACCGGCGAGGCCGTGGCGAGCAAGATCGCGATCGTAAGCAGTCGCTTCATTCCTGTGCCTCCTTTGGCACGCGCCCTTCGTCTCCATTCAAGAAGGCGCGACGACGCAGAGTGTCGACAGGCTCTTTGTGGCTGAGTTGTGTGATTCCATAGGACAACTACGCGGTGCTGTCAATTGCTGTCTCAAGACCCACTCGGTTGCGAGGACGCCCGGTCCTCGCGAAATTGCACAGCGACGCCGGAGCCTGTCACCTTATGCATGTTCAGATGGCCCGGCGACTAGGCCGAGGTTTGTTGTGGACGTCCTGAAAGGCTTCAGGCACCAGGTTTCCCTCTCGCGGGCCGACGGCACCTCGTTCCAAGAGGAGCTCGGGGAGACACTAGGGCAACGCCTGAGGGCCGTCTACGCCGCGGGCTTCTTCATAGGCATCACGCTTTACCTGTTTTACAGCATCGTGCCTCTCCACCCCGCGACGGAGAACGTCTTTACTCTTCACATCAACGCGATCTACAACCTGTACCCTATCTCCCTCGGCCTGGCGACGGCGATAGTCCTTTTCAGGCGTTGGAACACGCGGCAGTTGCTGGTCATCGACTATATCGTCCTGACGTTCGTTCTTCTTCTGACGCTCTTCGTCGCAGCCGTCTTCGACCTGGTGGAAGTGCCGACGTTCGGGGTGTCGCTGGCACTGTTCATCCACGCCGCAGTCGTACCGGTACCGGTCGGGTTGCAGACCGGCCTGGCCGTGACGGGCGCGCTTGGTTACCCGATCGCGATGGGGGCCGCCTACTTCGGTCTCCCGGAGATTCGTGAATTCTGGGATGACAACGGCGGCATCGGCGACTTCAGAAACCTGGTCCTGGAAGGTACGTTCCACCTGACAATACTCGCGGTCGTGTCGGTCCTGATCACCAAGGCGCTCTACAACATGAGGCAACAGCTTCACCAGGCCCGTCGGCTTGGGAGCTATCTGATCGAGGAGGAGCTGGGCCAGGGAGGCATGGGGCAGGTGTACGTGGCGCAGCATGCACTGATGTGCCGGCCCACAGCAGTCAAAGTGATTCACCCCGAGAAGACTGGTAGCGAGGAAGCAGTCACCCGTTTCGAGCGCGAGGTCCGGCTGTCGGCGGCTCTGACGCACCCGAACACGATCACGATCTACGATTTCGGCCACACCCCGGACAACACGTTCTACTACGCAATGGAGTACCTCGACGGACTGGATCTGCAGACGCTGGTGGAGCG
>CP070823.1:645694-647940 GCA_020344375.1 Gemmatimonadota bacterium
GAGAGCTACACTCGCGACGGCCATACCGCCATCATTCACGGCAAGGATTTCCACGAAGAGACGAAGGCGACGGCCTCGCAGGCGAGCGGTCACAGCGGCGCCTACCTGATCGTTCGCGACCTGGATGAGGCCCGCACTGTCTGTGACTACATCATCAACGGCGGCAACAGCGACGGCTTCCTGGCACGTTTCGGGCACGCATGCTCCGACGGTTTCGACCCCGACCGGGACCTGCTGAAGATCGGTGTGGCGAACCAGACGACCATGCTGGCATCAGAGACCGAGCGGATCGCGCAGGAGTTTCGGGCTGCGATGACCGAACGCTACGGTGCAGAGCAGCTCGACGCCCACTACCGTCACTTCGATACGCTCTGCAGCGCGACGCAGGACCGGCAAGACGCCGTGATACGGATGATGGAATCGCCACCGGACATCATGATTGTGATCGGCGGATACAACTCGAGCAACACGAACCATCTGGCACAGATCTGCGCGGGGCATACACAGACGTACCACCTGGAAGACTCCACGTGCATCGACCCGGAGGCACGGACGATCAGCCACAAAGTCGTAGGAACGGACCGCGTTCTGATCGACAGTGACTGGCTGCCAGAAGGGAACGTGGAGATCGGCCTCACGGCCGGCGCTTCGACCCCGAACAACAAGATCGGCGACGTCGTGCTGCGGATCTTCGCTACGAGGGGTATTGACCTGGAGGAGCGCCTCGCCGCCGAGGCTGCAGGCGGCTAGTTCAGGGTTCCGGCACCGATCCCCAGCGTTCCACCTCACCGGCCCGCAAACGACGCAGGCTCTTGCCGAGACCGATGACGATGGCGTCGACGGCCAGGCGCTGGCCATCGGGTTTTTCGTAAGCCGAGCGCACCCTGCCGCCGGCAAGTTCCGAGTCCAGCGTCCGCAACAGGACAGCGGCGACCGCGCTCCCCAGCCGCCAGAGGAAGGGATCCACGTCCAGCGTCGCGACCAGCGAATCCGTCGTCAGGATGGCCGCCAGGTCGGGAAGCCTGTCTTCCAACCTGTCCTGCATCGCCGGATCACCCTCCATCTCCGCGACGGCGGTGTCGGCCACGCTTTCCTGAAGCGCCGCCCGGAAATCGTAGTACTCCCAAGGGATGGGCGGTCTCTGGATGGGGCAGGCGAGCAACGCCGCCAGTAGAAGGAAGGCGGTCGAAACAGCCGTTGTCGTTCGCCTCATTCGACAGTCAGGATCAGGCCTTTCGCTTCGGGAACCAGGGGAAGAAGGCGTTGGTGCGCTCGACGTAGTCCCGGTACCCGGGTTTCACTTCCGCCAGCCTCTTCTCGAGCAGCGCTACACCCGACACCCTCATCAAGAGTACCGTCATGAGCACAGGGCTGTAGATCGTCCACAGCGAGCCCCGGGTCGCCGCGGCGAACAGAAAGAACCCCCACCAGACCACGGCGTCGCCGAAGTAGTTGGGGTGTCGCGTGTATCGCCAGAATCCGCGATCGAGGACCCGGCCGGCGTTCGCCGGATCGCTCTTGAAGCGCGCCAGTTGCCAGTCACCGCCGGCTTCGAAGACGAAGCCGACCGCGAATACGAGAACGCCCAGGGCGTCGATCCAGGTCAAGCCGGCGGGTAACGCGGCGCGTTGCGCCTGGAGCAGCGGCATGGATATCGCCCAGAGGAGGAAGGCCTGCAGCCAGAAAACTGTAACGAGGCTGCGCCAGGGGAAGGTGCGCGGATTTCGCTCCCTCATCTCGCGGTACCGATAGTCTTCGGGTTTCCCCCAGTTGCGGTTGAGGATGTAGAGCGACAAACGAAGGCCCCAGAGCGTCACCGCGCTCAACACGACGTATCTTCTTGGTGTTGCGCCCTCGCTCATGATGAAATAGAGCCAGGTTACGAGCACAAAGCCCGATCCCCAGAAGACGTCGATGATGCCCGCGTTGCGCTCTACCAGGCTCAGGATCCAGACCAGCGTCATCATGCCGACCGCTGCAGCTAAACCAGCCAGGGCGATGGAGAACATCATACCGTTGCCGTTAGAGTTGTCGTGCTCGGTGCCAGCCGGGCGTCGATCTCATCGCGAATCCTTTCGTGCGTCCGCCGGTCGATAGGATAGCGCCAGGCGATACCCAAAGCGATCAAGTTGCACAGGCTTGGTGTCCCCACGTAGAGCAGCCGGAGCGTCCAGACCGCCGCCGGCGCCTGTTGCCCCAAACCCGGCACATAGCCGGAGAAGTCGAGGATGGGGAATGCGAGGCCT
>CP070823.1:648040-650280 GCA_020344375.1 Gemmatimonadota bacterium
GGGTTCCGCACGCTGATCCTCACGGCGAAACACCATGACGGGTTCGCGCTCTGGCCCAGCCGTTACACCGATCACTCGGTGCACAGCAGTCCCTGGCGTGGCGGCGACGGCGACGTGGTTCGTGCGCTGGCCGAGGCTGTCCGGGCTGAGGGACTGAAGCTGGGTGTCTACCTCTCCCCCTGGGACATGCACGAGCCCACCTACGGAGACGAGGTATCCTACAACCAGTTCTACCTCGGCCAATTGCGGGAGCTGCTCAGCAACTACGGCCCGGTGGCGGAGGTGTGGTTCGACGGCGCGAAGGGACCCGATGCTGCAGATATGGACTACGACTTCGCGGCGTACTGGGCCTTGGTTCGCCAGCTCCAACCGAACGCCGTGATCTTCTCCGACGAGGGGCCAGACGTGCGCTGGATCGGCAACGAGCACGGCTTCGCCGGTGAAACGAACTGGTCGATGCTTGACCGCTCGCGGGTGAGCGTGGGGGTCGCGGATAGCGACTATCTAAATAGTGGCGATCCGGAGGGGCCCGACTGGGTTCCCGGCGAGTGTGACGTCTCGATACGGGCTGGCTGGTTCTGGCACGCGGATCAAGAGCCCAAGACCTTGGAAGCCCTACTGCAGATCTACTTCAAATCTGTCGGGCGGAACTGTGTCCTTCTCTTGAACGTGCCGCCGAACCGTGAGGGGCGGCTGGATCCCGCCGACGTGTTACGGCTCAATGAGTTCAGGGCGGCACTGGACACCATCTTCGCGCGTGACATCGCGGCCGGGAAGCGTGCCGCGGCCTCGAACGTGCGTGGCGCCTCGCAAGACTACTCGCCGATGCAAGCGCTCGATGGCGACTTGAACACCTACTGGGCCACCGACGACACGGTGATGAGCGCCTGGCTGGAGGTGGATCTGGACGAGGCGGTGCCCTTCAACGTTGTCCGGATCCAGGAGCCGATCCAGCTGGGCCAGCGGGTGTCGGCCTACCGCGTACAGGCTGAGATCGAAAGCCGCTGGCGGACCGTCCACGCGGGCACCACCATCGGACACAAGAAGCTAGACCAGATCGAGACGATCACGGCAAGCCGCGTCCGCCTACTCATCGACCGTGTCCGCGCCAATCCGTTGATTGCGGAGTTCGGGATTCACTTCGATCCGGGCCGCTGACAGGGGTGTCCCTCGTTCTCAACACCCAACAACTGCGCTAGCCAGTCCAAGATCGATTCGATGGCGTCGCCAATCTCGGTGGCGCATCCCCACGGAGCGAGACCTCGCTCGGTCAGGCAGCACACGAGCTCCGAGAGGCCATCTAGGCTTGGAGTACCGGCCCGCAGGATGGTGTGGAGTTGCTGGTGGGTCAGCGCGCGGTGCCGGGCTGCCTGGGCCAAGCGCAGCAGCGAGTCGATCGAGACGATCCGCAGCGCGTGCGCCTGTTTTTCCTCCAAGATCGTCTTCTCGAGGTGGCTGAGCGGGACGTCGGGGTGGCCGACGACGTACAGCCCCACGACCTCTGGCCAACCAAGGATCTCTCCGGTTGATATCAGCTCCTCTATGGCATGCGTTAGGGACGGCCGCTGCGACGTGTAGGTCTCGGAGGTCTTCAGCTCGAGTACGACGCGCAGGCCCGATGGGGACCGCCAGAGGCCGCTGTGACCGATCATGCCAGGCAAGCCTCGATACGGCCCGAACTCGACCTCGAACGCCAGCAAGCGTCCCAGGTGAACCACGAGGTCCTGCAAGGCACGGACGTGCTGCTCGTCCGATTTCCCCGCGCAGTCGCCTATGTAGCGCCGCAGGAGGTTGAGCCCGGTGACACGCTCGCGCAGGAAGCGGCGAAAACGCTCGCGGGGGGTGTCATCACCCGGCGCGTCGTCCAGCCGGCCCACGAGGGCGAGCAATTCGTCCAGTGGCAGAGCGTCCATCTCCCAGCAGCGGCGTCACCAGGCGATCCCGTAGTCCTCCCCGTAATTGCTCGAGCCCCCCCAGAACGACCCGTGCTCCCAATCGAAGTGGATCGCGTTGAGCGGCCCGGAGGTGAGACGCCGGAACGTCAGGTCGTAACCCATCCCCCTGAGCTCGCCCCGGACAGATTCGGGTACGGACTCATTGAGCAGCAGCCGGCCGGGGATGGAGTAGTGGTTGCTGAATGAGTTGCGCATCTGGTAACTGGTGACGTTCGCGGCCTCAACGGCTTGCTGCACGTTCATGCCGAACTCGACGACGTTCAGGAGGAACTGCAGCGTATTCTG
>CP070823.1:650380-652604 GCA_020344375.1 Gemmatimonadota bacterium
ACGGTGTCACACGACTACCTGGGCGACGTCTACCGGGCGCAGAACGAGCTGGAGCAGGCGCGCGACGCGTACACGCGGGCGGCCGAGCTCGACCCCGAGGACGGCCTGCCGCTCCAGCAGCGCGGTCACGTCAACACCTTCATCGGTGACTACGACGCGGCGCGGGCCGACTACGACGCAGCGATCGCGCTGGGGAAGGGGAATGAGAAGGCGGATTACGGGCAGTACAGGGCGATGGTCAGCGTCTATGCCGGCGAGCCCGAGGCGGCGATCGGCGAGTTCATGGAGCTCGCACGGGCCATCGATGGCATGGATATTCCCAACCCGGTGGGCCAGAAGATCGCCGCTCTAGCCAACGCGGCGAACATCGCGTCGCACTACAGGCTCTTCCCGGAGCTCGACGCGGCCCTCGAACAGCGGACCGCGTTGATGATGGAGCGGATGGAAGAAGTCGGGACAGACGAGTACCGGCGCGGCCAGCTCGCCAACATCGCCATGTGGGAGGGCTGGGCCGCCGCGCACAAGGGCGACTACGCGACCGCGGTCGCTAAGGTCGAAGAGTATCGAGGCTTCGTAGAGCCAGATCGTAACCCGCGCAAAGATGATCCTGCTCACCTTGTGCTCGGTAGGATCGAACAGCTCCAGGGTAACCACCAGGAGGCGCTCGCCCACTACGAGCAGGTGCCGCCTGGCAATCCTTACTTCGACTATCAGCGGGCCGTTGCCCTTGAGGCCATCGGCGAGACGGAGCGTGCCATGGAGATCTACGAGGAATTGGCGCGCTATAACTTCAGCAGCGTCGACTACGCGCTGGTTCGGGCCGACGCCATCGCCAAGGTGTCCATGTAAGCCCGCGTGATGCGGGGCCGCGCTAGCGGCCGTGACGCGAGAGCTCGGCGGTGCCACTCACGGCGGCGCCGAGCTCGTTCCTTCCAGGTCCACCGATCTCCGCCTCGGTACCGTCATTAGTGAACAGGCTTGCCCGGGTATGCAGCCCGAGGCTGGGCGAGCGAGCCAGGCTTGACTTTGGCTTGACCGTGTCGCGACACCATGTCGGCAAGAGGATTGAACTGGTCTCATAACCGAGGGTCAACAAATATGTTAGATAGAATCCTTCTTGTGACGGCCGCGATACTGGCAACAGCGGCGTGTGCGGTTCGGCCTGCCGGTCCACCAGCTCCAACCGGCCGGAAACTCCGCATCACCCATTGGCAGTGCGCGCCCACGCAGCGGTGCGACCCTGCAGCCGAGGTGGCGCACGAAGGAGAGCTTATCTTCGCGAGCTTCGACAGCGTCGTGATCTACTCACTCAAGGATCGGCGCGAGCTCGCGGTTTCGGTGGGGGAGATCTCGAAGATCGAGGTGTTTCGCGGTCGGAGAGGCAGCGTGGAGGCTGCAGTGAAAGGTGCAGCGGTAGGAGCGGTGCTGGGCGCAGCAGCTGGCGCTGTTCTCGGGGCGAGCGAAGCCGCGATGGGAGCTGTCCTAGACTCGTCCGGAGATGCTGAGGAGTTAGTGGCTGCAGGCGCAGCTGGTGGTGCCGTAATCGGCGCCGCTGTCGGAGCGGTCAAGGGGGCCACCGAGGGAGACAACGTGTGGCAGGAGATAACGATTCGGCGGCTGCTCCAAGACCTTTGCCGTTGCCAGGAGCCAGAGGGAGCCCGTCCAGACACTACCCGGATCGCGTCAAACGGTTCTTAGCGTCTTGAGCGTTGGGCACTCCGAGCGGCAAGTGGACGGTCAGCCTCGCCGAGCCTGGACCGCCTCCGCTCATCAAGAGGGATCAGGGGCTTTGTAACGATGCCTGTTGCAGTGTTGACAGGAATCGACCCTCCGACCCATTGATCTAGATGAGTAGGTCGGTGACGGCGAAGAGGGCTCACGCCCGTGACGGGCCGTGACCCTCGCTGGCACCGGACAGGACCTCCCAGTCTTTCTTTCGTCGTGCCCCTGACAAGAAGGTTTCCATGACGCTACCGCGCCGCACCGTGCTCAAGATGGGTCTGGCAGTTGGAGCGACGCCGCTGCTGGCCCGCCTGCCTCTGATTCCCCAGGAAACGGATCACGGGTTGGGGACAGTCGAGGGACAGCTGCTCCAGGCCCGACCCCTGCCTTTGAACAGTGTCCGATTGCTCGGTGGGCCCCTCAAGCACGCGCAGGACTTGAACGCCCGGTACCTGCTCCGACTCGAGCCCGATCGGATGTTGGCGTACTACCGCGAGCGCGC
>CP070823.1:652704-654927 GCA_020344375.1 Gemmatimonadota bacterium
CCGACTTCTCTGGTAGCGGAAGAGATGACACTGCCAGCCTCGATGTTTTTCTGGATGATCACGCCGGAGATGGGTGCTTTCACCTCGGTGTCCTCGGCCGCGATCCGTGCGTCTTCCAGAGACCGTTCGGCACGTACCAGCTGCGCTCTGGCGCTCGCGACCGCGAGCCTCGAGTCCTCGTACTCCTGTTCGGTGATTGACTGAGTCTTGTGCAATTCCTCCGAACGACGGAGCTTCGATTGTGCATTCTCGAGCTGCGCCTGCGCGAGCTCGAGGTCTGCTTCGGCCTGACGCAGTGTGGCCTGCGGAACACGCGGGTCCACGCGGACCAGCAAGTCGCCGGCGGTCACGACGTCACCGGTCTCTACGTTGATCTCGAAGATCTCTCCCGAAGCCTTCGACTTGACCTCCACCGTGGTGATCGGCTCGATCACGCCCGCGGCACTCGCCGAAACCACGATATCCCGGGTCGCGACCGGCACCAACCGATAGACGGGGGCCACGCTCTCCTCACCGTTGCGGAAGAGTAGGGCCCCGACGACAACGATCGCCACAACGACGAACGCTATGATTCCTGTACGCTTCATGCGGTTCTCTCGGTTATAACGTCCTGTTCAATCATGCCGTTCGCCACCCTTCTGCGAGTTCAGCCAGTACTCGCCGGAGATGGCCGTGTCGAGGCATCCGAGCAGGTTCGTCAGGGTCGACTTGCCTGACCCCGACGGCTCCATGATCGCCGTGAACTCGTTGCGGCAGATCTGGAGATCAACACCTCTCACGGGACGCACCACTGCCGCTCCGAGCACGCAGTCCCTGGTCAGCTTGCGGGTGAGGATGGCGACCTCCGTTGTCGGCCTATCCCCGCTGCAGCTGTCGGCCTGCCTGCTGCTGATCATAGCTCCCTCCCAATGAGAGCCTCGATCTGTGCCTTGGCGACCAGGTAGTCCAAGCGGGCCTGAACGATGTCGACCTCGGCCTGGTCCAGGTTGACCTGCGATGCGAGTACGTCCAGGATGGTGGCCGCGCCGAGACGATACCGTTCTTGTTGTACACGCAGGTCCTCTTCGGAAGCCGCTCGATTGGCCAGGGCTATCTCGAGTCGCGTCTGAGCCGACATCAGCGAGGCGAGATCCTGGGTCAACTGGGCGTTCACCTGCCTGCGAGCGTCCTCGGCCTGGGCACGGGCGTTGTCTCGGTTTACCGCGCTGCGGGTGCGATTGAGCTCCCGGCTGAATCCGTTGAACAGTGGCCAGGAGGCGCTCAGGCGAACTGACCAACTGGGATCCAGTTCGGTGAACTCGCTGCCCGACCAGGACCTCGAGTAAGAGGCGGTAACCTGCGGTAAGTACTGTCCGAAGGAGGCGGAATATTGAGCCGCGGCCGCTGCTGCCTGGGCGTCGGCTTGATAGATCGCGGGAGACTGGGACAGCGCCTCCTCTCGGACCGTCATGGTGTCGATCTCGGAGATGACCAGCAGCCGGTCCTCGCGGACCGCCCTGACCCTGCCTCCAACTCCGATCAAGCGAGCCAGGTTCGCTTCGGCCGTGGCGAGCTGGGTCTCCGCGTTGAGCTTCTGAAGCCTCGCGTTGGCGACCTCAACAGTCGAACGCAGGGTGTCGGACCGGGTCGCAGTCCCGGCGGCCAACTTCTCCTGGGCAACCTTGAGCTGCTCCATGGCCCGCTCGATGCGCGTCTCGGAAACTCGGACGAGTTCCTCGGCGGCAAGCGCATTGAAGAACGCCTGCTTGGTCTGGAGCGTGGTCTGAAACCGCTGATTCACCAACGACGCGTCGGCAGCTCTGGCATCGGCACTCGCAGCCCGCCCGTCGTACAGCCGACCCAGCCCATCGAACACCACCAGAGAGGCGCTGATACCAGCCGAGTACGAGGTCGACGACGCCGAGACGGTGCGCTGAGTAGCCTGGTCGTACCGAGTGCTGGAATTGGTGCTGGCACCGGAGCTCAGACTGACGTTCGGCAGCCAGCTACCGACGGTTTGCAGCTTCGCCGCCCCCGCAGAAGTCACCTGGCCGCGGGCCTGCACCATCGCCGGTTGCGCCTGGAGCGCCATGCCGACGGCCTGGTCCAATGTCACGGACTGTGCTTGGGCAGCGGCCCGATCCGGCATCGCCATCCGGGCTAGCGCGACCAGGCCGAAGCCGATAATGATGATTCTTGCTTGCACGTTCCCTGTCTCCGTTGCTCTACCTGCGTCTCCTGGCC
>CP070823.1:655027-657235 GCA_020344375.1 Gemmatimonadota bacterium
CGCCGGTCCGCCGGCCTGGCCGCCGGCCGGCCCTCGGCGTGCACGTAGTTCCACGGTCCGAAGCCGCCGATCACCGGTAGCACCGTGATGACGCCCGCACCTTCCACACCGGGCAGCGCCCGCACGCGCTCCAGCGCCGCCTCGTAGAACAGGTTCGGGTGCCGCTCCGGGCCATAGGCAGCCGACGGTAAACGCAGCTGGGCGGTCAGCAAGCCGCGCGGCTGGAAGCCGAGCTCCTGCTGCTGGATCTTCAGGAAGCTCCGCATCAGCAGACCCGAGCCGATGAGTAGCACGAGCGACAGCGCCACCTGCCCCACCACCAGGCCGCCCTGCAGCCTCAGGCCCCCGGCGCCGCGCAGCCCGCGGTGCCCCTCCTTGAGCGCTTCCACGACCTGCAGGTTCGGCGCCCGAATCGCTGGCGCGAGACCGAACAGGAGCCCCGTCGCGACCGACACGATCAGGGTGAAGACGAGCGCCGTGCCGTCCAGCGCGATGCCGGTCTGTCCCGGCAGCGAGCCGCCTCCCAGACTGGCCAGCACCCTGAGCGCGCCGTAAGCGACCGCGAGCCCGAGGGCGCCGCCGAACAGCGCGGTCACGACACTCTCGGTCAGCATCTGGCGGGCGACCCGGCCGCGTGTCGCGCCCAGCGCCACGCGCACCGCGACCTCGCCCTGGCGGTTCATCGCCCGGGCCAGCAGCAGCGCCGCCACGTTGGCGCAGGCGATCAGCAGCACCAGGCTCACGGCGCCCAGCAGGATCCAGAGCACGCCGCGCACGCCGCCGATGAACACGTCTTTCATCGGCTGGAGGGACGCCGACCATCCCTCCTTATTGGCCGGGTACGCCTCGGCGATACCGGCGGCGATCGTCATCAGCTCGCCCTCCGCCCGCTCCAGCCTGACACCGGGCTTCAGCCGCCCGATGACGAGGAAGTTGTTGTTGCCGCGCCCCTGGGCCTGCCGCTCGTTCATCCGCATCGGCCGCCACAGCTCCGCCCAGGACGGGAAGGCGGCGAAGCTCGCCGGCATGACGCCCACCACCTCGTAGGCGTTGCCCTCCAGGCTCACCGTCTGGCCGAGGATCTCCGGGTCGCCGCCGAAGCGACGCTGCCAGAGCGCGTAGCCCAGCACCACCGGGTTGCCGGCAGTGGGATCTTCGTCCTCCGGCAGGAACCCGCGACCCACAACCGGCTCGACGCCCAGCGTCCGGAACAGGTTCCACGAAGCCGCCGCGCCCACCAGAACCTCCGGCTCGTCGCCGCCCGTAATCACGTAGCGTTCCGGCCAGGTAGAGTAGGCGGCCAGCTGCTCCAGTGTCGTGTTGCGCTCCCGGTAGTCCATGTAGTCGAGCGCCGCCACCGTGTTGCGCCGCCGCTCCGGCGTCATGCTCCACATCCAGACCAGCCGGTCGGCCTCCGGGTACGGCAACGGCTCCAGCAGCACCGAGTCGACGACGCTGAACATCGCCGCGTTGGCACCGAGCCCGACCCCCAGGATGAGGATCAGGATCAGAGAGAAACCCGGGCGACGCGCCAGCGAACGCAGCGCGTAGCGCACATCAGTGAGCAGGGACGCGATCATGATGAACGACTCCCGTCGAGGTCGGATCAACGGTCCTTACGGCACTGCTGGTTAGACACGCGGACGCACGGCGGGGTTGCGCGCTTTGCCGCCGACACGAGGGGCGCGCGCCCTACGGCCACTACGGCCCTGCGCCCACAGCGGTTTCGCGCGGAGCGGGTCCGATACAACCCCGGCCCGACGAAACAACGCTCGCACGAGACCCGTCTATCTAAGATGTGGATAGATGAAGTAGTACGGACAGCACCACGAGCTGTGACATGGATGAGTCGGACGTTGCACTCCTGTCCCGTATCCAAGAAGGCGACACCGGCGCTCTCGAGATCGTCCTCGAGCGGTATTGGGCACCCGTCGTCGGGTACGTGGCGACCATCCTCGGAAGTCGTGATGCGGCTGAGGACGTTGCCCAAGACACCTTCGTCCGGCTCTGGGAGCGCCGCGAGACGTGGAAGCTCGAAGGATCCGTCCGCGCCCTGCTGTTTCGCATGGCACGCAACTTGGCTATCGACGAGTTACGGCGCCGATCGGCGCAGGAACGGACGCTGAGAGTAGCACCTATCGCGCCCTCGCGTCGTTCAGCGGACAGAGATCTGGAGGACCTCGAGCTCCAGGCAATCATCGCGAAGGC
>CP070823.1:657335-659522 GCA_020344375.1 Gemmatimonadota bacterium
CCGCTCGGCGCCCCATCCAGGGTAAGGCTGTAGCCGTCGGGGTCGAGGGTGTCACCCATGCTCAGCGTCACCACCTCGAGACTCCCCGTCAGCGCGGCGCACGTGACCTCGAACGCCGTCTCGCTGGTCTCGCCCGCCGCCACACTCACCGCCCGCGGATTCTCGCCGCTCACCACGCAGTTGCCCGAGAGGTCGTAGAGTTCGACGCCGTGGACCCCGACCTCGAGGTCCGCGAACGTCACGCTGCCGCCCGCCTCGATCGCCCTCGCCACCAGGTCGTCCACAGACACCGTGCAGCCGTCCGGGTCGAGATCGCTCCCCATCATGTCCAGCGTCACCTGAATGCTGCCCGTTCCCTCTACACCCGTCCCGTCGTCGTCCCCACAGCTTACCAGCGCCACCGCTAGACATGCGGTGACCAGCACGACCAAGGCCAGCTTTCTCATGGCGACCTGCCTCCTTCGTCCGGACTCGTTGCCTTATCGCCCTGCCGAGCGGGGCAAGCTCGCAGGTCACGGAATCGTTCTTGTGTGGAAAACGGTGTAGGGTTACCGGTGCCTGCAAGATAGCCGCTGGCGTGTCTGGCCGCACTGCCGCCGCAGGACCTCACAGCCTACGTGCGTGAGCGATACAGGGACGACCCCGGCGAGGGTGCCCAGCCCCCAGGCTAGCCCGCAGGTAGCCAAAGGGCCGGGCACCAGTATGTGCAACAGAAGTATGGCGGTCCTTGAGCGTTTACTTGGTGTCGTCACGGGCTCATAACCGAAGCGAGACCGACAACGTGGACCCGAGGTCACGGCCCGGTGCCCGACCCAGGCGAAGCCTGTCTAACTGCACCTCTTCCCAACGGTCGACCTTGATCGACCAGCCGATCAAGGCACCAAGGCCACAGGAAGGAAGGCCGAAAAGAAGAGCACCGGCTATCGCTGCGCCTCCGCAATCATCACTGCCACCGGGGAGATCGCTGAGGCTGCTACAGATTCCGGCACCCAGCGCCGCGCCGCCACCCGCACCGACAACAAGCCCTATGAGAGCGCCCGTGCCAGCTTTCGACTTCTTGCCCTGACTCACTTCGAGTGTCTCTAGCGAGGCCAGCGGCAGTGCCACCGGCTGGGTACGGCGCTCGACCTCCAGCACGCAGGTGTCCTCGCCCATCTCGACAACGGTTCCGACAAGGCGATCTCGGCTGATACTCGGTGCCGTCACACGGACTCTGGCACCTGGGGCAACGATTGGCTCCTGCTGGGCAAGAAGATCGAGCCGCGCTGCAAGGATCATCGCGGCAAGGAGTAAGGCGATCCGTGGAGCGCCCATGCTACTACCTCCTTTCGCTCCACTTCACAAGCGTAGCGTTGCCGACAGAGCGAGACCGTCAGCAGCGACTGGCGATGGACCAAGACGAATCCGGTCCAGCGGCACGTCTTCCCAGCGGTCGGCCTTGGTGACTGCCCCGATTAGTGCGCCGATGCCCGTTACAGGAACAGTAAACAAAGCGACGATAGCTACCACGTCGCCCTCGCTGCACGACGGTTTTGCACCAAACGGCAGGTCTGCTGAGCACGCGCCCGCTGCAACTATCGCGCCGAGCGAAGCACCGGCCAGTCCACCGATAAGGGCACCGCGACCGACATTGGACTTCTTACCCCGACTCACTTCAAGCTTAGCCACGGAGCTGATGGGAAATGCCGTCGGCATGTTGCCCCCCTCAAGCGTTACCATGAGTGTGTCCGCTCTAAGGCCAACGACACTGCCATAGATCGGCGGCGGAGGGCCGAGCCGACGTCGGCGCTGACGCTCTGTCATTAGCTCACGGACGATGTTGGGTGCCGCGACTCTGACCCGATCACCTGGTGCGACGTCTGGCTCCTTCTGGGCAAGTAGAGTAAACGGGGCTGCCAGGACCAGCGCGGCAACGAGGCAAGCGATCCTTGGAGCGATCATACTGCAACCTCCTTTCGCTCCAGACGCCGCCAACATGGCCACACCCAGTCAAGCCGGAGTCAAGCGCGGTGGCGGGTCGCGTTCGCGCCGCACAAAGCGTCTTGTACTGGAAAAGTGCGCGAGAGTAGCCGTTCTGGATGCTACCGCAAGCCAGGCCCGCAGGTGGGCGGGTATGTGATGTACTGCCACGGCTGAGGTCCCCCGGTACTGGCAGGACAGACTTCACGACCTCCTCAGCCCAACTCC
>CP070823.1:659622-661801 GCA_020344375.1 Gemmatimonadota bacterium
CTGAGACCTGAGGGATTGGCCCCGGAGACAGGGGCGCCGGGGAAGCTGGCTCTGGCAGTACTGGTCACGGCCACCCTCATCCTCGTTGCCGCGGGAGGCTATTTTGCCCTGTCCCGCTCGGGCAGTGGCGCGCTGGACCGGGACACCGTCGTGGTGATTCCCTTCGACAACGAGACTGGCGACTCCGTGCTGAACCCGGTGGGCCGGATGGCGGCGGAGTGGATCACTGAGGGCCTTGCTCGAACAGGTCTCGTGAAGGTCGTCCCGTCAGCGGCGGCCCTACTTTCCTGGGAGGCCAAGCAAGCGGGGCCGGCGGCAGGACAGGCTCCTCGCCAAATCCGAGCCGTAGCGGAGGAGATCCGCGCTGGCACGGTGATCTGGGGTGCTTACTACTTGCAGGCCGATAGTATCCGCTTCCAAGCCCAGATCACTGACGCGGTGCAGGGGAGGCTTCTCAGCGCCGTCGAGCCCGTGGCCGCGCCCTCGGAAGAGACCATGAACGCTATCGAGGTGCTCCGGCAGCGCGTCGCCGGGGCGCTAGCCAATAGCTTGAATCCGAGGCTTGGTGAGTGGGCCGCCCTGCAGGCTCCGCCCCCGTCGTATGAGGCGTATCGCGAGTATGCCGCCGCACTCGAGGCGTTTATGCGCGTCGACTACTGGGGGGCTGCCGAGCATGCTCACCGAGCTGTAAGCTTCGACTCGACCTATGCCCCAGCGCTCATCTTCGCTGCGCTGGGCCATCTCAACATCGGCGAATACGCAGAGGCCGACTCCCTGGCCAGGTTGGCAGAGCAGCACGGCGAGCGCCTGGGGCCTATTGATGAATATCAACTGCAATGGCTTCGGGCTGAACGAGATGGAGACCGCCAAGCTGCCTATCGGGCAATTAGGGGATGGATGGAGATCGCACCGTCCGGCGTCAGCATTTACTCGGCCGGCCACGAGGCACGGAAGCTGAACCGTCCCCGGGAGACGATCGAGATCCTCTCCGATCTCGACCCGGAGCGAGCAGACCTAAGAGGTTGGTACCGTTACTGGGCCATACTCACGGAGGCCCATCACATGGTGGGTGATCACCGCGAGGAGCTGAAGGCGGCACAACGCGGACGCCAGCAGTACCCGGGCCTGCTTTCGACGCTCTGGTATGAGGTACAGGCCCTCGCCGCGCTCGGGCGCGTAGATGAAGTGAACGAGCGGCTGGACGAGAGTCTTGCGCTACCGCCTCAGCGGGGTTGGACGCCCGGGTGGGTAATGAGCACGGCGGCGATGGAGCTGGGGGCGCACGGCTACCGCGACGCCGCTCGACAGATAATCGACCGCGCGGTCCGCTGGTACAGAGCACGGCCGTCGGGCGAGGCGTCTAGCGAAAGCCATCGCGCTGGCCTCGCGCGGGCGCTATATCTGGCTGAGCACTGGGAGGAATCTCAGGCTCTGACTGAGGATCTGGCCGCGGAGTTCCCTGAGAACTGGTCGTATCGGGCAGCACTCGGGTTGCTGGCGGCGCGGCAAGGTGACGGGGAGGAGGCGCTCCGGGTCAGCGAGTGGCTGGCTGGGCTCAGCCTGCGCTATCTTGGCGGATCTCACACCTACGATAGAGCGTGCATCGCCTCGCTCCTGGGCGAACGAGAGCGCGCTGTGACACTTCTGCGGGAGACTTTCGCTCAGGGCACTTCCTACGGCACCTGGGTGCACCGTGACCCGGATCTGGAGCCCCTGCGCGACTACCCGCCGTTTCAGGACCTACTGCGCCCGAAGGGCTGAACCAGGTAACCTGGTTTCCGTGCCGTATCCAGCTATGTGCCGCCCGAAGCGGCTCATTGTCGAGGCCCACCAGCGTTCGCTCTGGCAGGCTATCAAGGCGCTATCACCTGGCACGTAGGAAAGCGGAAGCCCTCCGCGACCACCCGCTCTCCAGGCGGTGCTGATAAAGTACGGACAGTAGGGAACCTGGTCCTAAAGTGTGCTCGAAAGTGTGCCAACTTTGACCGAGAAATACCCGTATCGAAGTCCATCCAATGTGGTAAAGTATCGGTGATTGTTGTTGCTGATACTGGATATTCCAGTAAATGGTGCCAGCCGTGGGCCGCATCATAATCCGTGGGTTGCGAGTTCGAGTCTCGCCCCTGCCACTTCTCCCAACTGCTCTCCTTGGAAGGACTTTCACGATCTGCTTCCTGCT
>CP070823.1:661901-664078 GCA_020344375.1 Gemmatimonadota bacterium
CCCGCCGCCCCGCCGCCATCTTGCCACTGCGACCCGCTCGGGGATAAGCTAGCCCTGTAACCCAAGCCGAGCTGAGCGACCATGGACGGCTCCAGGTGCGGCAGGTATCGCGTGACCGTCCGCCGACGTACGCCTGGCTAAGCCAGCAGAGTGGTAGGTGGTACGATGTTCTCCAGATCAGCATCCATCACAGTGTGTTTGTTGCTTGCCTTCCTGAACGCTGATGTCATTTCGGCTCAGGAAGGAGGAGTGAGCTACGGCTTCGGCGCTGCCTCTATCGAGGTTCGGCTGGTCAGCGGGGGTGCTGCGGGGCGGATCGAGGTCGTCGACGGCAGCCCGGGCCTCATTGCCGTTGTCGATCGGACAGGTAAGGCTAGCGCCGAGTTCGGCCTCGACGGGGCGGTGCTCTCTGTGCGGCATGGATCGAGCGCAGCAGCGCACTACCGAGTCGCGGTTCCTCGCTCGATCGATGTTGCCATCACCGTCGACGGTCAGCGCGTGGCGTCGATCGCATCGGCGGAGACCGAGCGCAGTTTCTTCTGGAGCTGGCAGGGTGCGAAGAGGCCGTCGATCGAGATCGTGCCGCGGCGATCGGTCCCAATGCCGACGCTTCGGCACAGTTTCGTCGTGAATGCCTACTCGGGCAGGGCGGTGACCGACAGCGTGGACGTTGCATACCCCGAGCGTCTTCGCATGCTGAAGATTGTGGTGAGCGGACGTGGTTTCAGTGTCACCGGGAACCGATCGGTGAGTTTCGGCTATCATGAGCCGAGTCGCTGGGGCGTGATTACGCCGAGGGTAGCCGGCGCCGCGGTTACGATCCAGCTACCCAGCGACGTGGGCCTCTTCAAGGTGCGTCTCGGTGGAGCCGTCATTTGGGAGGCCATCAGAGGTCGCGCCGTGGCGCATTGCGAGCCGGTCTCCGAGATCAGGCTGCCGGGGGAGGGTACGCTTTGGCTGTTCACACCATATGAGGGGCGTCTTGACTGTCCGGCGCTCTCACGACCGCGCCCGGTCTAGCGCGTGCCACCAGGGAACTGGCAAGGGACCGATATGGAGCCCCGCTCACTGGAGTTTCTGAAGCGCCTTCTATCGCTAGCGGGCCCCTCAGGCTACGAGGCGATGCCGGCCCAGGCCTGGCGCGAGGAAGCGGAGACCTTCGCGGATCGGGTCTGGGCGGATGTCGCAGGAAACAGCTTCGCCGCCGTTAACTCGGATGGGGAACCCCGAGTCATGCTGGCCGGTCACATCGACGAGATCGGCCTGATGGTAAACCACATCGATGACGACGGCTTCCTCTACTTCTCCACGATCGGCGGCTGGGATCCCGAGGTCGTGGTCGGCCAGCGAGTCGAGATCCTCACGCTTGACGGCCCGGTCCCTGGGCTGATCGGTAAGAAGGCGATTCACCTCCAGGAGAAAGAGGACCGGGAAAAGGCTTCGAAGGTGAAGGACCTATGGATCGACATCGGCGCGAAGGACGGCGAGGACGCACGGCGCCGCGTGCGGGTCGGCGATGCCGCGGTGCTGGCCGCGCCGGT
This sequence comes from Gemmatimonadota bacterium, assembly GCA_020344375.1. Classification (GTDB taxonomy): domain Bacteria; phylum Gemmatimonadota; class Gemmatimonadetes; order Palauibacterales; family KS3-K002. The sequence continues at coordinate 663,443 of CP070823.1, forward strand.
CGTCGAGCTATCGCATGACCGCATCGCCTCGCGCAGTATCGACAACCGGATGGGTGCTCTGGTGGCGTTGGAGGCGCTGCGCCGGCTCGCGGCTGATCGGCCACGCGCGGGCGTCGTCGCGGTGGCCACGACGCAGGAAGAGATCGGCTTGGCCAGTGGCGGTGGCGCTCGATCGGGAGCCTTCGGTCTGGACCCCAAGATTGCCATAGTCGTGGATGTCACGCACGCAACCGACTATCCCGGCGCCGAGAAGAAGGGGCACGGAGATCATCGCCTGGGTGGTGGCCCGGTGCTCAGCCGGGGCTCTGCTGTGAATCCGGTGCTGTTTCAGAGGCTGGCGGATGTAGCGGAGCGCGAGAAGATCTCCTGCTCCATCGAGGCAGCGCCCAGCCGGACGAGCACTGATGCCGACAGCATCGTGATGGCGCGGGCAGGCATCGCCACGGCGCTGGTGTCAGTGCCCAACCGCTATATGCACTCTCCCAACGAGATGGTCGCGCTCGAAGACCTGGACCGTGCGGCTGAGCTCATCGCCGCGACGGTGAGGACCTTCTCGACTGCTGACGACTTCGTGCCGCGCTGAGCGCGCTCAGCCGCAGCAGACCACTCGAGAGGGTGACCACGTCATCCCTGCCG
>CP070823.1:664178-666331 GCA_020344375.1 Gemmatimonadota bacterium
GTAGCTGGAGACCGCCCGCACATCCCTCGGTTGATCTTTCGTTGATCCCGATCGGCCAACCTCGGGTTCGGAGGCTCGCAGGGGGTCGGGCTATGCTGGCTTGTGCACGAACCGCAGCAATTCTGGGAATCGACGCCTATGTCGTCGTCGTGGAGGTGGATGCCGCCGCCGGCCTGCCGGCAATGGCGACGGTCGGTCTGGCTCAGAGCGCGGTGAAGGAGGGAAAGGAGCGGGTGCTGTCGGCGATCCAGAACTCCGGGTTCGACGTGCCGCCGCGGAAGATCACCATCAATCTAGCGCCCGCGGATATCAAGAAGGAGGGTAGCCACTTCGACCTGCCCATCGCCTGCGGCGTGCTGGCAGCGACGGGTCAGCTGCCCGGAGATGGCCTGCAACGTTTTGCCCTAGCTGGGGAGCTGGGGCTGGATGGCGTGTTGCGGCCCATCCGCGGCGCCTTGCCCATGGCGCAGGCGGTAGCGGCTTCCGGGGTATCGGGCTTGATCGTTCCCGCCGCCAACCTCCCCGAGGCGTCGATCATCGAGAGGCTGGACGTCCGCGGCGCGAGCACGCTCGGCGAGGTGGCCGGCCACTTTCAGGGACGGGTGGAGTTGCGCCGCGAGCGCCTGGATCCTGCCGCGCTGCTGGTGCGGCGGTCGGGCGCAGCGGTGGACCTGGGGGACGTGCGCGGCCAGGGGCACGCCAAGCGCGCGCTGGAGATCGCCGCGGCGGGTGCTCACAACATCCTGCTGGTCGGGCCACCTGGCGGCGGCAAGACGATGCTCGCTCGCCGCTTTCCTTCCGTGCTGCCAAAGCTCAGCCTGGCCGAGGCCATCGAGGTGACGCGGGTCCACTCGGTGGCGGGCCTGCTACCTCCGGATCAGGCGCTAGTCAGTGAGCGGCCGTTCCGCGCTCCACACCACACCATCAGCGATGCGGGGCTCGTGGGTGGCGGGGCGATTCCGCGGCCGGGCGAGGCCTCGCTGGCGCATCACGGCGTGCTGTTCTTGGACGAGCTCACCGAGTTTCGCCGCAATGTCCTCGAGGTGCTGAGACAACCGCTGGAGGACGGCAGGGTGACCATCGGCCGCGCGTCCCGCACGCTGACCTATCCGGCCCGCTTCGTCCTTGCGGCGGCGATGAACCCGTGCCCGTGTGGCCACCTGGGGGACAGCCGCAAGCGCTGCCGCTGCACACCGCGGCTGATCCAGCGCTATCGGGCCAAGATCTCGGGCCCGCTGCTCGATCGCATCGATTTGCACATTGAGGTGCCGCCGGTCACGTCTCCCGAGCTACTGGATTCGGTCGAGGGCGAGAGCTCTGTTGCGGTGGCAGAGCGGGTCGAGGCCGCGCGGCGCGTGCAACTGGCTCGTTTCAAGCAGCGCGACGGCCTCTACGCCAACGGGCAGATGAGCGCGCGCGACGTGCGGAAGTTCTGTGACGCCGACCAGACAGGCTTGTCACTGTTACGGTCGGCGATGGCGAGATTCGGGCTCTCGGCCCGTTCATTTCATCGCACGCTGAAGATCGCGCGCACGATCGCGGACCTGGCGGAGAGCGAGACTATCCGGTCCGCCCACATCGCCGAGGCGATCCAGTATCGCGGGCTGGATCGTAACACGCTTTGATGCTGCTGTGCGGCCGCGCGCGAGCTGTCACCGCAAGGATTCGCGGCAGGCGCATCGGAAGTGAAAGCCCCACAGTGCGTTAGTCGTGGTGAAGTCGCAACTCACCGTTAGCCCGGGTTCTTTGACCCTGCGGGGTCGCTATACCGCCTTCAGGAAGTCCACGATCTCCTGCGCGATGCTCCAGGGATGGCGCAGGCCAAACGCGTAGGCATCGGTCGTGTAGTTCTGAGACCAGTTGCACCGTGCCCCGCATCGCTGTTGGAACCCGGTGGGACAGATGCGCTTCGACCCATGCTCGTATATGGCATCGACGTCGTCGAAGTCCAGCACGTTGATCTCCAGAGCCTGGATATCGACGCTGGCCTTGCACGGCCAGAAGAGATTGCCGTTGAAGTCGACATGGGGCTTGAGCGTGTTGCGGCACTCGAGCGTTTGCGCGGAGAGCATGCGCTCGTTCATCCGCACAGATCCCGCGATACGGTAGCCTGCCCGCTTGCGATCCAGGATGAGCGCGACCAGGTCCCGATA
>CP070823.1:666431-668578 GCA_020344375.1 Gemmatimonadota bacterium
CTCTGCAGATCGTGCCGCAGCGAGACGCCGACGTAACGGCCGTTTCGACTCAGGCTGTCGCGGATCTCGCTGCCCGTCAGCGTCCGCGTCTCTCTGATCACGTAGGCGACCGCCGCGCCCAGCACGATCACCCCCAGCGTCAGCGCTATCACTAGCTCCACCATCGTGAAACCGGAGAGCGCAAGACGCTCGACTCGCCGACAACGGACAGGACGGAATCGCATTGCTAGGGTCCTTGGTAAATGATCGTCACCAGCTCGACCGTCCGCGTCCGCCCGAACCCCGCAGGGTAGCGCACGCTGACCGTCGCCCGGACGGCGTCCGCTACGCCTGGCTCAGGCGCGACGGTGAGGGCCCGCACGAACACCGCTTCTTCGTCGACAGCACCCGTCTCGCTGACGGCGACCGGCTCTTCTGAAGCCAACTCGCGCGGCGGGCGTCGCTTCACCTCCTCCATGTACGACGTGGCGATCGACGCGGCGGTGGCGCGCGCCGAGGCATCGGTCCGCAACGAGACAAGGAAAGCGCTGGAACTGGACAACGCCACCACTCCGATCGCCAGAAGGACTATGGCAACCAGCACGGAGACGATGCCGAAACCGTCTTGCGAATCCAAGAGTCGCAGCACTCTCACCTGACCCACCTGCCTCCGCGATAGCGCCAGGTGCGGAAGGCGCTGGCGCCCGAGATCGTCACCGCCGCCACGGCGGTCGGATCATCCTCGTGCGTCAGGTAGACCACGCCGCCCGAGCCCGGTGGCGTCACGAGGCCACGAGAATCGAACTCCACCTGGTCGCCTTCCAGGCCGACCGCATCAGAGGCCGCTGCACCCTGCGGACCCGTGCTGATGTCCCCGACTCCGAACACCACGCCCCGTGCAAGGCGGACGCCCGGCAGACCCTCGCTCGAGCCTCGCGTCAGCAAGGCGCTGGCGCGCACCTCCTCGGATGTCTCCGAGAAGGATGCCAGCCGCGCAGGCGTGACATCCATGAACGCCGTATAGAACCCATGAGGCTGATCGAAGCGCACACGCACGTGGCGCTTCGCAGCGATGGCCCGCATCCGCAGCTGCTCCAGATCGCGCGTCAACGCGCGCGCGGCGGTGTCCACCTGGCTTGCCGGACTCGGCCTGAGGGCGCGGGGCAACGAGATCGTGACCACGACCGCTATCATCAGCATGACCACGATCAGCTCGATAAGCGTTAAGCCTAGCCTGCTTCGCAGCATAAGCCCCGTCATCACGTTGCAGCCGACGGCGCCGATCCTCTCCCGATACCGGCGACCGAGCGCGTCCACGGCACCTCGGACCACGCAGTGGAGGGCGCTCCCGGCCGTCTGTATCCTAGCTTTCGCCCGGCAGCTGGAGCAAGAAAGGAAGCGCCGCGGAATACAGCTGGGGGAGGTCCGGTCTCAAGATGCGTGCGCCGGCTGAGGCGGTCAATGCTGGCCCGCCGCTGCGGTCTTGACCATTGCAAACTGAATTGCAATACGCGAGAGGTCGCGGCTCCGCCAAGGACGCGCGTACGCCGCAATGCGCTTAGTCGCAGGGAGTTAGCCACTCGACACTCCCGGCCCTACCCTTGCAGGGGTACGACTTAACGCGGCCGCCTGCGGGCGCGTCTAACGGGTGAGGACACGAAGAAGCCTCGTCCACCCCGCCAGACCTCCCTCGCCGAGCCTTTGCCAAGAGAGGTAGAAGCCGTGCCGTTCATCGAATATCAGCAGCGACTCTACCGGCTGCGGGAAGGGGACAACGTGCTGGGAGCCAGCGGCTCAGCGAGCATACAGCTGTCGGAGCTGCATCCGGACCACCAGCTGACGATCTCGGTCGAGAGCGTGGGCTCGTTCGCCTGGACGACCGCTGCTGACGGGCAGGTCGCGCTCAACGGCCGACCGCTCGACCGCGAACCCGTGCCGCTGTTCCACGGGGACCGGTTGGTGCTGAACGGCTCGACGTTGGTGTTCATCGATGACGGCGGCGCGGCCACGGTCCAGATGGAGCAGCCCAACGGGCGTGCGATCCCGGCAGCGGTGGCCCACAACCGGCCGGGGATGGAGGCCACGGCCACGGAGGTGGAGCCGGATCTGCTCAGGCGCGTGACGCCGCCCGAGCCGGAGCGCCGCGTGGTGGCCGTGCTGCGCCGGCT
>CP070823.1:668678-670798 GCA_020344375.1 Gemmatimonadota bacterium
CCTGCTCCCAAAGCCGAAAACCAGCGCCCATCAGCGCTGGTGAGCGCTGATTTCGGCGATTCTGGGCTGGCTGTTGGACACCAGCGCTTACTGTGTTGGAGTGTTTTGGCACTACTACGCCGAGCGCGAGGAAAATGAGAGGGCGTTTTTGGCCGAGCGCGGGCTCTTAGCCCGGGACTCGCGACCGACGGCAGTCACCGCTCACTCGCCAACGCATTCACCCGCCAGACTACCCGCGTCTCTGTGCCACCCACCATCACGAACTCCTGACGGTTCGGATGCACATCGTAATTGCGATTCCAATGCCGCTGGAACGACCCGGCGCGGAAGAGTTCGGCGCGCTCGACGACCGTGACCCGGGAACCGTCATATCGAACTGAGGCTGCCATAATTTGGGTGTCCCCCGCGAGTGCGCTGCCTATGAGGTCGACGACGGTCAGTACGGGATTGGGATCGAGTGGCACACCCCAGCTGCGGCCCCAGTAGAAGATCTCGCTGCCGTCGGCCGACCACGCCGGGGCGCTGCCCCCGCCGATCGAAACGACCGTGGGCGATCCCATATCCGGATACGACCTGACATAAACCTCGTTGATACCGCTCTCGTTCGACTTGTACGCGAGCCAGCGGCCATCGGGCGACAGGGTGGGATGTTCCACGAAATACTCGGTCTCCATCAGCGGTACGGGGCCGGAGTCGCTGCCGAGCGAGGCACGGAACACGTCAAACATCGAGTATATAACGACCTCGCTGTCACCCGGAGCGAAATCCATCTGCCACAGCTCGTCGTCGCCCACGAGGATCTGCTCGGCCGAACCCGTTCCGTCGGCTGCTCGGAGTAAGAGGGTAGCGAACGATCCGTCTCCTTCACCAGCGACCGAGTATCCGATCGAGCGACCATCGGTCGTCCAGGCGGGATCGGTGCTCGGCCCCTCGAAGCTCAGGCGCTGGGCCGTACCTTCGGCGAGAGAGTACACCCATACGTCCTCATCCCGTACAAACGCGATCCTGTCTCCTGAGGGTGAAAAGCGGGGGGTCCACAACCTCGACCCGCCACCCGGGGAGAACAACACCCGTGTCTCACCCTCGCGGCTGACCAGGAGCAACTGGTCGCCCCGGTCAGGCTCTGACAGATAGGCGAGGGAACCGTCGGAAGAGACCGTGTACGACGCAGCATATAGTAGTCCAGACCCGCTCGCGATTCCTTCGGCGATTGGCCTCGGCGATCCCTCGAGGGCCAGCGTGCGCGGGTTGAACGTCTGCGCCACGGCCACTCCCTCCGAGGTTACGTAGACCACTCGACCGGCGCGATCGCTGCGAGGGGCCATCCCGGGTGTGAGTCGCGATACCGTCCCGGATTCGAGCGAGAGAGCGGCAACGACCGGTTGGCGGCCGTGTGCCATGAACAAGACCACCTCCCCACTCGGTAGATAGTGGGGCTGGACGTGAGCCGCCTCGCCGAGTGCGATATCCGGAGTCGTTAGCCGTTCGGGCACACCCCCGTCCGCGCTCACGCGGAACAACCCCGCCGTTGGAACTCCCGACGCCCTTTCTACCGTGGAAAACACCACGCTGTTGTCGGGTCCCCAACTCGCGCCACTAATCCAGTCGACCTGGGCGATGGTCTGCGCTGAACCGCCCTCCACCGGGACCCTCTTGATGGCCCCTTCCCGACTGGAGAAGAACCCCAACCACTCGCCGTCCGGCGAGAAAAACGGGTCATAGGCCCCTTCCGTGCCCGGGATGATCCGCCAGTCCCGCGCGTCGAGCATGCGCTGATACAGCACCCTTCCTTCGTCGGTGTCGACTTCGGCGACCAGGCGTCGGCCGTCCGGCGACAGGGCAAGATGGGCCACAAACGACATCGTCGCATCAGGCGGGTCGAGGTAGAACTCGACGACCGGTTGATCTACATCCCGGGCTACAGGTCTCAACCAACGCCACACGCTGGCCACAGTCGCCACTACGGCCACTGCGGCGAGCCCCACGGCAAGCCGCCTCCAACGGTCCCGCGCTCGAGCGACTCCCGATACGACCCGTGTCGTGGGCGTCGTGAAAGTGGGATCCCCCAGAGCCTCGGCGAACGTCCGGGCGCTCTCGAACCGATCGGCCGGCAACTTCTC
>CP070823.1:670898-673006 GCA_020344375.1 Gemmatimonadota bacterium
GAGGAGTTGCGGGAGCGGCTCGAGGCGTTGCAGCTGCCGGAGGAAGCGCGCGAGGAGGTCGACCGCGAGCTCAGGCGCCTGCAGCGGGTGAACCGCGAATCGGCGGAGGCGCAGGTCATCCGCACCTACCTGGAGTGGATCGCCGACCTGCCGTGGAACAAGCGGTCCGATGACCGCCTCGATATCGAGGAGGCTCGGAACATCCTTGAGGAAGACCACTACGGTCTCGACGACGTGAAGGAGCGCATCCTCGAGTTCCTGGCGGTGGGCAAGATGCGGCGCGAGAAGGCGACGAATGAACAGGAGAAGGCCAAGGCGATGGCCGCCGGCCCCATCCTGCTGTTCCTGGGCCCGCCGGGCACCGGCAAGACGTCGGTGGCCAAGTCGATCGCTCGGGCACTGGGCCGCGAATACGTACGCGTGTCCCTGGGCGGTGCCCGTGACGAGGCGGACATCCGCGGTCACCGGCGCACCTACGTGGGTGCCATGCCCGGTCGGATCATCCAGGGGATGAAGCGTGCCGGCACCAAGAATCCGGTCTTCTTGCTGGATGAGGTGGACAAGCTGGGTGTGTCGTTCCAGGGCGACCCGTCCGCGGCACTACTGGAGGTGCTCGATCCCGCCCAGAACAACACCTTCACCGATCACTACCTGGGTGTCGGCTTCGACCTCTCGGAGGTGCTGTTCATCTGCACGGGGAACTTCAAGCACCAGGTCCCGGTGCCACTGCTCGATCGGATGGAGGAGACCGAGTTCTCCGGCTATACGGAGCTGGAGAAGCTTGAGATCGCCAAGCGCTACCTGCTGCCGCGCCAGCGTGAGGAAGCGGGGTTAAGCGCGGAGCAGCTCGAGGTCAGCGACGACGCGATCAGCGCGGTCATCAACGAGTGGACCCGGGAGGCGGGCGTCCGTCAGCTCGAGCGGGAGCTGGGCAGCCTTTCGCGCAAGGCCACCCGTGAGATCGCGGAGGGTAAGGCTGAGATGATCACGGTGGACCGGGAAGTCCTGCGGGAGCTGCTCGGCAAGCCGAAGGCGCACCCCGAGAAGATGTTGCCCGAGCCGCAGGTCGGTGTGGCCACTGGTATGACGTACACTCAGGTCGGCGGCGACATCATCTTCGTCGAGGCGAGCGTCATGCCGGGTACCGGCCAGCTGGTGCTGACCGGCCAGCTGGGCGAAGTGATGAAGGAAAGTGCTCGGGCAGGCCTCACCTTCGCGAAGACGCATCACGAACAGCTGGGCATTCCGGAGGAGCGCTTCAAGGACATCGACGTGCACGTCCACGTACCGGCGGGCGCGGTCCCGAAGGAGGGCCCGTCGGCGGGTATCACCATGGCCATTGCCCTGGTGAGCGCCTTGTCCGAGCGGCCCGTGCGCAACGACGTCGCGATGACCGGCGAGCTCACGCTGACCGGCCGGGTTCTGCCGATCGGCGGGCTGAAGGAGAAGGTGCTTGGCGCCTGCCGAGCGGGTATCTCGGAGATCGTTCTACCCAAAGAGAACGAGCCAGACATCGAGGATATCCCCGAGGAGGCCCGCTGCAACCTCGGCTTCCACACGGTCGAGACGTTGGACGACGTGCTGGTCGTGGCACTCCAGGGCGTGCGGCGGGAAGATGGACTGCTGGTCTTCGATGAGGTGTCGAAGACGGGAACCCCTGACGCCGAGCCGAGCGTGCTTGTCAGCCACGATGAGCCTGATGCCTCGATTTCGCAGAGCGACATCGTGAACTAATCGATCGGAGGGAGAGGGTCGGGAGCCGGGACGAACTCGGCGAGAAACGGCTCGGGCGTGAGGCCGGAGCCGGTGGCGTCTTGGAGGAGAGCCTGCCAATGTTGGCTGGCGCCGTGCGAGAATATCCGTTCTCGCAGAAAGGCGCCTAGATCTGTGCGACCCACGTAACCGCGGGGCTCGGCGCCGCTCAGAACCTCCCGATCGATGGCTGCGCGCAGCTGCGAGGCGATCAGCTCGCCTAGCAGATAGTTGTGGTAGTAGACGGGCGCCGCCGTTAGGTGGATCTTGGCTGCCCAGCCCGGCGCGACCCGCATCTCCGGACGCGGCATCTGTTGAAGCTCCTCCACGAGATCCCACCAGAGGCGGTCCAGGTC
>CP070823.1:673106-675213 GCA_020344375.1 Gemmatimonadota bacterium
CGCCAGGCGAACTTCGAGCTACCGGAGGTGGGGGCGGATATGGATCTGGACTTCCAGATCCCGATCGAGTACCTGGGCCGCGAAGGCCAGAAGCGGTTCGCGGTAACGGTTCAGGTCTACAACGACCAGATCTACCCCGGGGTCGTCGCCTGGAACCCGCTCCGCAGTCTGCTCGAGCGGAGGACAACCGTATCCCTCAGGCAGGGATTGACGAAACACGACTTCCGCTTCCAGCTCAGCTGGGCGGCCTTCAACGTGTTAGATGGCATGAACAAACCTCTGACGGTGAAGGTGCGTGTGCGAGACGAAGAGGGCCACGAACAGGATTTCGAGACTTACATAAGGATCCTCCAGCAGTAGAGCAGCGATACAGCCGGGTCGCACTCGGCAGTGGAGGCGCCTGGCTGTTGCTGCTGGAGAGGGAGGATGGCTGCGGTATGCCCGCTCGTCGGATCGCTTCGCTCGTTGCCATGCTTGTGATCGTGGCACTGCCCGATCTGTTTGCCCAGCAGGCGATGCCTGTCGCGCCAGGTGATCGGGTACGTCTGTCAGCGCCTGGTGTCATCGCCGGCCAAGTCGTTGGCACCATAAAGGAGCTGAGTCCCGATACGTGCGTGCTCCAGGTCGAAGGTCGCCCGTGGCCGGTGGTCTTGCCTCTGGGTTCTGTGACACAGCTCGAGGTCAGCCGCGGACACAAATCGAAATCCGGGATGGGTATCCTGGTCGGCGGAGGGCTCGGTTTCCTGGGCGGCTATCTGGTCGGCACGCAGACCTCGCTTTGCGAGACCTGTGGAGGCTCTGACGAGAAGCAAAAGACGGGTCTCGCGTTCGGCACTATCTGTGGGCTGCTGGGCGCCGCCGCCGGCGGCGAGCTCGGCGCGAAGAGCAGGGCCGAGCGCTGGGAGGAGGTGCCCGTCGAGCAGCTGCGCGTGACTATCAGACCGTACGGCGACGACGGGCTGGCGATCACGGCGTCGCTCTGGCTGCCCTGACCGGTCCTTTTCTTAACACGGCAACATTCTCACTGCGGCTCTCGCGTACCTGTTCACGCGGACTAACCTCATGCACTTGATGATGCATCGCCTCACCACAGTCCTGTGCTTGCTTCTCGTCGCAGGCCCGGCGCGCGGGCAGTCCGACCCGCTCATCACGAACGCGCGCGCACGCGCGATCACCAGCCTGAATGGCACGTGGCAGGCGATCATCGACCCGTATGAAGCCGGGTACTACAACATTCGCCGCGAACCGAGATCCGACGGCGGCGTTGCGGCCAACCGGAAGCCGAGAGACAGGAGCGACCTTGTCGAGTACGATTTCGACACCGCAGGTCGCCTGCTCGTGCCCGGCGACTGGAATTCGCAGCGTGAAGAGCTGTTCTTCTACGAGGGCACGATCTGGTACAAGAGGGACTTCGACTACGACCTGGGGTCCGGGCGGCGCCTGTTCGTCTACTTCGGCGCCGCCAACTACGACGCGGTGGCGTGGCTCAACGGTCACAAGCTCGGCGAGCACGAGGGCGGCTTCACGCCCTTCAACTTCGAGATCACCGACTACGTCCGCGACACCGGCAACTTCCTCATCCTGAAGGTCGACAACCAGCGCCGACGCGAGGCTGTGCCGGCGCTCAACACGGACTGGTGGAACTACGGCGGGCTGACCCGCGATGTCTTCCTCGTGGAGGTGCCGGGTACGTTCCTGCGCGACTACTTCATCCAGCTCGACCGGGACGCGCCGGACCAGCTGGCCGGCTGGGTGCAGCTCGACGGGCCACAGCTCCGGCAGCGCGTCAGGCTGCGCATCCCGGACGCCGGCGTCGAGTCGGCAGTGCAGACCGACGCCAGCGGCTATGCCACATTCCGCGTCGACGCCGATCTCCAGCGCTGGAGCCCAGACGACCCGAAGCTCTATGAGGTCGAGGTCGCGGCCGAGACGGACCAGGTCAGCGACCGGATCGGGTTCCGCACCATCGAGACGCGCGGTCACGACCTGTTGCTGAACGGCACGCCCATCTGGCTGCGCGGCATCTGCATCCACGAGCAGGCGCCGCTGCGCGACGGTCGTGCGTTCAGTGAAGAGGATGCGCGCACGCTCCTCGGTTGGGCGCGCG
>CP070823.1:675313-677415 GCA_020344375.1 Gemmatimonadota bacterium
CTGGGCGAGCCCTTGGGGGCTCCTCACCCTTCATCCGGAGGCCCGGGCCGATGTGCTCGTCCCAGGCCGCCTGATCGAGGAAGGCGCGCGAGTCGCAGTGGCGTTCGATCTGGCGCGAAGGCGCGGTGCTGCGCTAGGCCTGCTCCTCAATGGCCTCGCCGAACTCGGGCAGCCTGATGCGCTCGGTCAGCGCGCGACGGTCCAGAACCACAAAATGATGGTTCCGGCTGTCCAACAGGCGGTCTCGCTTGAACTCGGCGAGCACCGTGGTCACCGTCTCGCGCGTGGAGCCGATCAGATCAGCCATCTCCTGGTGCGTGAACCAGTACGGCACTTCAACTCCCCCATCGACCGAGACCCCGTAGCGGTCGGCGAGCCAGAGTATTGTGCCGGCGAGTCGAGACGGGACGTCGAGGAACGCCAACATCTTGATGCGTTCCTCCATATGCGTCATCACCTGGGCCGCATGCTTCAGCAGGTGCCGGGCCAGCGCGCTGTCACGATCGAGCAGGTCACGCACCGCGACCGTGTCGACGGACAACAGTTCGCTGCTCTCGGCGGCCGTTGCCGAGAGTACCCGCCTGCGTAGCCCCGCCAGCGCCTCCAGGCCGAACGCCTCGCCCTCCGCGGCGAAGCTGACGGTGATGTCTCGGCCTTCCCAATCCGTGTCGCGGAGACGTGCCCGGCCTCGCAGCACCACGTGCAGTGCCTTGACAGGCTCTCCGAGTTCGTAGACGCTCTCGTTCTTACGATAGCTGCGCACGGTGCCGGCGGCGCGCAGCTGATCGACCTGAGCGAGCGTCAAGCTCTTGAGCACGGCCTTCGGCCTTTGGCCGAATCGCATAGCCGATTCCCTCCTCTGGACAACCACCCGTGCTGGCCCTGGAAGGCTCACGACACTCGCACTAGCTGTGAGTGCCGCCAGAGCTTCACGGGTACTCCCGCGATGTACCTTGCGAATTAGCGCGCGATCGCGCGTGACGTCGATTTTCCGGTTGTATTCCAGAATGCTAACGCCCGAACCCCGCGAGGGCAACGGCGACCGTAGGGTCTCCTACAATATACCGCCCAAAGGCTTGGGGGAGAACGACAGAGGACGTGTTCGCCCCAGCCGCACGGCTCGGCACCGTAATCGGCCTCCCCGAAACCTCGGCGTTGCAGAGTCTGAACCGATGGGTTAAATAGGGTGGTCACTCGGACACCCCAACCAGACGGAGCGATGAGCGAAGACGCAGCCCGAAGGCGTCAGGAGTTCGAGCGTGAGGCGCTCGTCCACCTGGATATGCTCTACAACGTTGCGCTGCGTCTCTCTGGAAACGCTTCCGACGCCGACGACCTGGTGCAGGAGACGGTAACCAAGGCGTATCGGGCCTGGGACAAGTACGAGCCGGGGACGAACTGTCGCGCCTGGCTGGTGACGATCCTGCGCAACACGTTCATCAACCAGTTTCGCCGTGAGAGCAAGCGGCCGAGCTCGGTGGAGTACGAGTCGGTCGAGGAGACCTCGATCTTCGAGTCGGTACAGGATCGGGATCCGGAGGGATCGTTTTTCCGTTACATCGTGGACGATGAGGTCACGCGGGCGATCCAGGAGCTACCCGAGGAGTTCAGGATCCCTGTGGTGTTGAGCGATGTCGAGGGGATGAGCTACGCCGAGATCGCCGAGATCCTAGAGTTGCCCGTGGGCACTGTGAAGTCGCGGCTGTTCCGCGGTCGCCGCCGCCTGCAGCAGCGCTTATACGAGTACGCTTTGGAGATGGGATACATTCGATGACGCCGTTCTGGAGACTGGGGGGGCGGAAGGGCGAGGCGGGCATGACCCCGCCGGGTGGGATCGACTGTGTGGGCGTCGTAGAGCAGCTCTACGAGTACATTGACGAGGAACTCGACGAGGAGACCGTCGAGAAGATCCGGGCGCACCTGGAGTTGTGCAAGAAGTGCTATCCGCACTACAACTTCGAGAAGGCGTTCCTCCGCTTCCTATCGGAGCGCGGGCGCGTCGGCGCGCCGCCGGAACTCAAACGCAAGATCTTCCAGCGCATTCTGGAGGAGGAGAGTCACGGCTGAGGCCGCAGCTGGCCTGCTCCCGCCGCCCCGCCGCC
>CP070823.1:677515-679597 GCA_020344375.1 Gemmatimonadota bacterium
CTACTTCCTCGCCGGGCGAATGCTGCCGTGGTGGGTCATCAGCATGTCCATCATTGGGACCAACATCGGCGCCTACGACTACATGGGAGCGGCCGGCGGCGCGTATCGCTTCGGAATCGCCCAGGCCAACTACGAGTGGATCGGCGCCATACCGGCGATGGTGCTCTCTGCCCTCCTATTCGTCCCCTACTACTGGAAGGCTGGCGTCTACACCGTGCCCGAGTTCCTCGGGCGGCGCTACAACCTGGCCGTCCGCGTCATCGAGGCGCTGCTGTGGGGAGCCTTCCTGGCCTGCGTGCTCGGCGTGTTCTTCTGGGCCGCCGGCTTGATGCTCAACGAGTACCTCGGTATCCCCATATGGGTGAGCCTCCTCGTGACAGCAACCATCGTTGGAGTCTACACGATCACCGGAGGCTTGGCCGCCGTCGCCATGACCGACGTCGTGCAGCTCCTCGTGATGTTCATCGGCGGCGTTGCGCTAACTGTGTTGGGCCTCTGGACCGTGGGGGGCTGGTCTGGGTTGGTGGCGAGCATCACCCCGACGCACCCAAACCACTTCAACCTGTTCTTGCCGCTCGACGACCCGGTGATACCGTGGCTCGGCATGATCTTGGGCCTCGCGTTCGTTCTGTCGCCGGCCTGGTGGTGCTGTCACCAGGCGATCATCCAGCGCACCCTCGGAGCACGCAGTGAGTGGGACGCCAAGGCGGGCATGATGTTCGCGGCATTCCCCAAGATGTTCATTCCCGTGCTCGTCGTGTTGCCGGGGCTGCTGGCGCTGTCGCTGAATCCTGACCTCGTCGGTCCGGACATGGACCGCGCCTTCCCCTGGCTCATCCGCAATCTCCTGCCCGCCGGGCTCGCCGGGCTGGTGTTCGCGGCGTTCATGGCGGCCTTGATCTCCAGCGTCGACTCGACCCTGAACTCGGCCGCGACGGTGTGGACCCGAGACATCTACCAAAGGTTCTTCGTCAAGACCGCATCGGATCGGCACTACCTGAACGTGGGTCGCATACTGACTTTCGTGTTCGTGCTGTGGGCCATCGCCTTCGCTCCGGTGACGAAGCAGTTCCCCGGCATCTACGTCGCTATGCAGAGCCTGCTGTCGATCTTTCAGGGTCCCACGTTCGCCATCACGCTGTTGGGCATCGGCTGGCGTCGGGCCACCCAGTGGGGCGGCCTGTTCGGTCTGTTGGCCGGCGTGGCAATATCGAGCGCGCTCTTCTTCGCCGCCGGCTGGAGCTTCCTCTACGTCGCCTGGTGGTCGTTCGTCGGCGCGCTGGTGGTGACCGTCGTCGTCAGCCTCCTGACCAGGCCGGAACCGACCTCCAAACTCGAGGGTCTCGTCTACGGACTCGTCATGAAGGACGACGAGATCCAGGACGTCATCTCACGGCGCGCCGAGGGAGGTGAGTGACATGGGTGACTGGCTGACCGGCTTGCCACTCTGGTGGGGCAAGGTAATCGCGGCGGTGTTCTTCCTCGGGATCGCGGTGTGGGCATGGCGTCGACCCCGGAGCTACATATACACCGAAGCACCGGACAATCGCGGGTGGCGGGACCTCAGAGTGTGGGCGTCCGTGCTGATGGCAATTCAGTTCCTGCTCTACCTGGCGTTCTGAACAAAGCCGGAGACTGAGATGGAGCACAAGAAGACTCTTGAGCCATTCACGATCCTCGGCGTGTTCTGGTCCTTGTTCGGCCTCGTTGTATTGGTGGCCACGTTCTTTGTACGAGAAACACCACAGGTGCCCGTTCTGCGAGGTGTCGTTACCAACGTCATTGCGGGCTCGCTGTTGCTCGGGGTCGGCATCGCCTGCCTCCTCAAGGCCAGAGCCGATCGCCGCAAGAAAGGTGCGGGACCTTGACCGACGCACGCGTTAGTGTTTCCCCAACCTTATCTAAGGAGCAGGCGACGGCCAGCCTTTCCGCGGCAGCGACCTCGTTTCCAGCCAGGCTATGGAGCAGGCCCATCCAACCGACGCGCGTTGAGCTTGTCTACCTCCCCTACTACTTCTTCGATATCACGTTGTCTCAGGGCGTCGGCACAGAGAGGGTCGGCGTCGCTATCGACGCGGTTCT
>CP070823.1:679697-681764 GCA_020344375.1 Gemmatimonadota bacterium
ACGGCAACGGGCGGCTGTAGCAACAGTGTTGAGCCAGAGCAGTTGAGCCCCACCTGTCTGGCTCGAGCAGATTTCGGCGAGCCAGCGGAGTCGCCCTACGTCCTTCCCTACCCGGTGGGTGCTGCCTACGAGGTAGCCCAGGGGTACTGCGGATCGGGTCCGTGGAGTTCGCACAACGAGCGCTTCGCGCTAGACTTTCACATGCCCATCGGTGCGCCGCTGGTAGCTTCGCGCGCCGGGATAGTCGTCTACATCATCGATGACTTCGACGACAGCGGCATGAACGATGACTCCAAGCTCAACTACATCATCATTCAGCACGCGGACGGGACGGCCGCTGCCTACGTCCACATCCAACAGCGGAGCACGGTGGTGCAGGTAGGGGACGCGGTGGCCCTTGGACAGCACATCGCCAACAGCGGCAACTCAGGTTTCACCGACAACACGCCCCACCTGCACTTCGAGCTCTTCAGCCGATTCCCGTACGACTTCCCGGGGGACAACATCCCGGTCACGTTCCGGAACGCTGGGGGGCCGCTGGATGAGCGCGGGGGCCTCCAGTATGGTGTGACGTACACGGCGCTGCCCTGGTAGCGGCATGAGCTGAGGAGGTGCAACTCGGCTAAAACTCCCACCGCGCTCCGAAGGTCGGAAAGACTCTCAGCAACGGATTGATACCCCGTTCAACGACCGCACGCCCTTGTGGCGTAATCCAGACCATGTACTCGAATGCCTCGGCGTTCTTCCGGTTGTACGCGTTGAACACATCGAGGTACGCTTCGAGCTGACCGATGCCGACGGGGAACAGCTTGGAGACCCTGACGTCGAGCCGGTGGTACGCCGGAAGGCGTTCGCGGTAGATCGGTCCGAACGTCCGACTGGCGAAGCGAGAGCCATCGACGGCCGTCATCACTTCGTAGTCTTCACGGGTGCCGGGCCACCCGGAATGGTACTGCCATGCACAGCTCAACGACCACGAGGGCGTCGGCCGATACGCCAGCTCCAGCCGTACGGTGTGTCTCTGATCGCGGGGACGCGGCACCCATACACCACCGATCTCGTCGTCGGCCCGTGCGAGCGCATAGCTGGCGGACCAGGCGAACCGCCGGCCGACATCCCGTCTTGCCAGGAACTCGATCCCGCGCGCGAGGCCGCGGGTCGGCGCAACGCGAACGCGATCACCGTCACCTTCCTCCCAGAGTGCTTGGATAGTCGGCACCAAGCTCCGGTACTCCGGTCGGGGATCGGATATCCTCCGTTCATAGGCTTCAACGCGGAAAGACGTGCCGTCGTTCAGTCTGTGTTCCAGCCCGAGAATACGATGTTCGGCCCGCTGCGACGGATAGAACCGGTCGTCGCCGTCGGCCACGTACAGCTCGTCGAGCCCGTGTGACTGATAGTAATACCCCCAGGCCGCACGCAGCGTCGTCCGCGGCGCCACATCGATCGCAGCGTTCACCCGAGGACTCAGCGTGTTGTCCCCGGTATGAGACTGGTGATCGTACCGGAAACCGACCTCTACCGTGAATCGGTCCATGAGTCTCAAGCGGTTGGATTGGAAGAGGCCGATCTGCTGCCCGGATGGGCTCGCCTTCGTCGAGAAACTGTCGGACCGTCGTACCCACGCTGGCGCGGTCGGATCGGTGGTGTTGGGTACCCACTCTTCCCGCCATCGATAGTAGTCGTAATCTGCCAGCCCGTGCCTGAGATCGAACCCCCACCTCACCAACACCCGGTCCGATACCATGAGACCCCAGTTCTGCTTCAGCCCGTAGAAGTTGAACGTTCCGCGGTCGTCCACGCGCGTGCTGACCGCTGAGGGACCATCAGTGTAATCGTACTCGACATCGTAATCGACGCCCCTTCGATCGCGCGTCCTGCGGCCGGCCGAGATGGTCGTCTGTGCGGACAGTGTGTGCGTGAAGTCGGCCGTCCAGTTCATCCAGAGGTAGCTCGAACCCCATTCACTGTGGACTTCGGTCCCGTCCTCCTCGACGACAGCGAAATCATCACCCGCATGGAGCAGGTGTGCCGAGACGAGGTGCCGCGGGCCGAGCTGGTACTGCA
>CP070823.1:681864-683924 GCA_020344375.1 Gemmatimonadota bacterium
GCTTGGCGATGATCATTGGCAACACCTTTGAGAGTTTCGGCGTCATGGTGTACCGCCGCATCGTGCCACTGGCACTTGTCGACGAGCTCGTGGGTGGTACGGTAGTCCTTCTATGGGGCAAACTGGCAGCGTGGGTCGAAGAGTCCCGCAAAGAGAAGTCGACCGAGACTGTCTACGAATGGTTCCAGTGGCTCGCCGAGCGTATTCAAGAGCAACCCGGTTTCGATATTCTCGAAGGGGCTCACGTGAAGCACCGAGATTGGAATCCGTGAACGACCGGCACTGTGCCGCCTCACAAACGTTTACAGCTGGCGCTGCGGCTTTTCAGGCTGGGGCCTTTGCTCCGCTGTTAGGCTTGTTCGTGGAACGTGGTGAGAATCGTACTGACTACTCTTGTTCCGTTGACCCCTGCGCTCCTACGGGGCGCAGCTTCCATGAGAAGGCCTAGTTGTCAATAGCCGACGTGGCGGCGACTCACCGAACGAGCTCTTCGTTGGCTTCCATCCGCACTCTGAGTGGGCGCCCACGCTTTGCGCCGGGTGCACGTTGAGGTTCGACCAGTCGAGGTGCTGCAATCTGAAACTCGAGCTCGAAGCTCCTCAGCTGCGCGCCGCAGTCACCTGAGCTGGACGATGAGCTCTTCGATTAGCCGCTCGGCGTCACCCTGTTAGAGTTGATCTTTACGCCGCATGGCGAAGCGGCTCGTAGTCGGCGCCGGTCACCCAGAGGGTGTAGAGTAGAGCGGCGAGCTTACGAGCCACGGCCACGACGGCGCGTTTCTTGGCGTTCTTGCCACCGCGTTCGGCGAGGCGGAGTCCCCAACGTCTGAGATCGCAGTCGGGCCCGAAGGGTCCGAGGATGTACTGGGCGGAGCCGACGAGCAGGCGGCGGAGCATGGCGTCACCGCGTTTGGTGATGCGGAGCTGAGGCGATAGCGCTCCGGAGTCGTGCTGCCGGGGAGTCATTCCCAGGTAAGCCCCGACACTTCTGCCGTTCTTGAAGCGGGCGGGATCTTCGAGCGTGAGCAGGTAGCAGAGAGAGGTGATTGCCCCGACGCCGCCCACCTGGCGGAGGCGTTCGGTCTCGGGGTAACACTGGTGGGCGAGGGCATCGAGTTCGCGGTCGGCGGCGCGGATCTGCTGGCTCAAGGTCTCGACCATCTCGAGCAGTGGCTGCAGGGCGGGCCGGAGCGCCTGGGGGATGTGGGGCTGCACCTTGCGGGCGAAGGCCGGGGTGGAGGTGGCAGGCAGGCGGCCACCCAGGGCTTTGACGGCGCCGCGGACATGATTGACCAGCTGGGTGCGGGCGCGGACCAGGCCGTCGCGGGCCCGGAGTCGAGCGAGGTCGGCCTGGGCCGCTTCGCCACGGTGACGGATGGGGAAGAGGAGTTTGGGATCGAGCCGTCCCACCCGGGCGAGGGTCTCGGCGTCGACCTTATCGGTCTTGGAGTCGTTGGCGTAGATGAGGCGCACCCTCCGGGCATTGGCGACCAGGACCTCGTGGCCAAGCTCTTCGAGCAAGCGACTGGCCCAGGGGGAGTGGGTGCCGACCTCCATGACGATGCGCAGGGGCTCGCGACCGGCGAACTGGCGGCGCAGGGCCTCCGGAGTGGTGCGGAGCCGCCCCTCGGCGATCACGCCGGTCTGGAAGTCCATCTCGCAGTAGCGACAGAAACGGTCGCCAAGATCGAGTCCAACCGTTATAGTGCAAGCACTGGAACCAGCGGTCTTGTGAGACATGGGCCAACCTCCGGTTGTTGGGCCGCAAGAGCCCGTTCACACTTGAGGATCCTCCGATGAGGATACCTCGTCTCACCGGAGGTTGGCCTTCTCATCTCAATTCTGAAACGCGTATCCGTTAAGCGGCGCTCGAGATTCCAAGATGATTGCTGAACTGCTAAACACATTCGAGAGCACGCTGAGATTCATGGAACAGGCGGTCGCGGACCTATCTCAAGATGAGATGGTTCAGCAACCGCCTGGGGTACCGAACCATGCGACTTGGACGCTCGGCCATGTCATCTACAGTTGCCAGGAAATGGCAGGTGAGCTAGGTGTCGA
>CP070823.1:684024-686083 GCA_020344375.1 Gemmatimonadota bacterium
AGTCCGTGTGGTGGGCGTCGCGGACCAGGGCTCTGAAGCGCAGACCTGTCGCCTGAGCCAAGAGCTCTTGACGCCTCACTGATTCGGGAGAGATGTCTATCGCATCGACAACTGCTCCAGAACGAGCGAACCATAAAGGAGCGGGGTCGGTGCCACATCCATAGACTAAGATACGCTTACCAGAAACATTGCCCAGCACGGTGCGCAAACGCGCCTTGAGACGAGGACAATACAGGGCAGCATATGGGGCGGGCGAGTCAAAGCAGGAGTATTCCTGTGCCAACTCATCCGTGGGGCAGGCTTTCGCCGCCGCATGATCATGAAACCTGGCTTCGTTTTCGATCACGCTTAGATAATCACGCATCGCGGCCTACCTTGGACTGCGTCCACTCCAAGCAGAGACTTTGTGCGAACTGCTGTTTGGCAACAATATTCTCGGCCTCGTTCAGTTCCCTGTAAGGAACTTCCCGCATCTACAATTACTACTAAGTAGGCTCGAGTAAATTGTGTGGAGTTGCCGATATTGCTCTCGGTGTGGGCATTGAGGCCCGCCCAGGGGGTGTCGGCATGTATCCCAGGATCGAAGTCAAACTCACCTCACGGCAGCGCCAACGCCTGCAACAGCTGCGCGACCAGCCGCCCACGCCTCGGGTGGGCAAACGGGCGATCTGTCTGCTCCTCTCGGCCGATGGAGCGTCCAACCAACTGATTACGCCGGCCACCGGGCTGGCCGCCAATACCCTCACGCGGATTCGACACCGCTGGAACGAACGGGGCCTGGCCGCGTTGAAAGATGCCCCGCGTGCCGGACGACCGCCCAAAGTCACCCCGGCGTACCGCCGTGCCCTGAAAGCGGCCTTGCCTCGGGGGCCTCTGGCCTATGGCTACGTCTGCACCACGTGGAGTATCGCCCGGCTTAACACCCATCTGCAGCGTGTCACAGGCATCCGGATCTGCGATGACTGGCTGCGACAACTCGCTCACGCCGAGGGCTTTGTCTACCGGCGCCCCAAGCATACGTTGAAGGGCAAACGCGACGAGAAAGCCTATCGCCGAGCCCAACGGAAACTCGAACAGCTAAAAAAAGGGCGGTAGACCCACACGCGGAGTACGAACTCTGGTATCAAGATGAATCCGAGTTTCATCTGCATCCGCATCTGACCCGGGCCTGGATGCGTCGCGGCCACCAGCAGCGGGTCCGTTCTCCTGGCGTCAATCGCAAGCAAACCGTCTTCGGAGCCTTCTGCTACGGACGCGGGCTGTTCGTCCACCATGGGCAACCGCGCAAGACCGCTTGGGGCGTGCAGATGCTCCTGCAGAAGCTGGTGCGTCGGGCACCACGGACGCACCGGCGGATGGTGGGGGTCATGGATCGGGGTTCGCCCCACCATGCCGCATCTCTGACGCGCTATCTCGAAGATGTCAAAGAGCATCTGGAGGTCTTTTGGCTGCCGCACTACAGCCCCGACCTGAATCTCATCGAGCGGTTCTGGAAGCATCTGAAGGCCTCGCGCATGGCCAATGTACTGTTCGCCAGCTTCCGAGCATTCACCCGGCACATCGGGGCCGTCTTGGCGAACTTTTCTTCGCACCCAGACTTCGTCTTGTCCGTCACCGCATCACCCCGCCAGACCGCAACCAGCAAGAACATACTCGTTTCTACTTAGAATAGGTCATCAGTCACTCGAGCAAGGCAGATTGGCGAGACAAGGACTGCCCGTCGTGGCCACTGCGCTTGTAGGGATTCTCCTCTTCTCACTCTGACGGTTCTTCGAAGCGGACTCCACAATTGGGGCAATAGGTGGCCGAGCGCACGAAATCGAGCTGGCTGCCGCATTCGCTGCACGTGTGATGGACAATGCTGGTTTCAAATCGGCGGGGACGCGTTGCGATAAGACAACAGATAAGCAACATCATCCAACTGATGCCCACCGCAAGCACGGTCGGCAGAAGGTCAGGCGTCGGCGCCCTGCTGATCAGCAGGGGCAAGGCTATCACGCTCGCAACGCTTATGAACAAAATGAGAGTAAACGCGGGCGCGTTCCCCTTCTCTGACGTA
>CP070823.1:686183-688232 GCA_020344375.1 Gemmatimonadota bacterium
AGAGGGTCAGAGACCGTCCGCTCAACGGCGCCCCGAAGCGGCCCGCCAGGATGTCCTGCTTCAGATCGAGGATCGATCGAGCGAAGGACCACTGGAACCCGACCGCCACGAAGCGTCCCGCCCGCTCGCGCGCCTCTATCATCGCGTCTACGTCGGCGGTGACCGCGGCGGCGGGCTTCTCGACCAGCACATGGCTGCCCCCGGACAGTGCCTGGCAAACGTGGTCACTGTGCAAATGGATGGGCGAGGAGATGACGGCCAGGTCCGCCGTCTCGGTTCGGTAGAAGTCCTCCGGTGATGGGTGGAGAGGAACGGCGCGGGCTTCGAGCTCGGTCAGGCGCGTGCAGTTCTCCGGGTGAGGGTCGACGGCACCCACGATATTGCAGCGTGCGCCCTGCGGATCGTCCAGCAGCGCGGAAAGGTAAACCTCGCCGTAGCCTCCTATGCCGACCAGCACCACCGTGACGGATTCGGCCATCACTCCTCCAGCAGGTCGACCTCGCTGAACTCCTGGGTCTGGCGATCCAGGCGCAGCGTCTTGATCTCGAACGGCTCCATCTGGACCGGCGTCTTCGCGGCGGCACAGTCGAGGGACAGGGTCGTCTTGCGCCTGTGCCCGGTGGGCTCGAACAGCCTGACGATCAGGTCGCCGCCCTCCTCGGCGCGCTTGAACGCCGTGATCTGGACGGCTCGGTCGCGCAAGGCCGGACCGGCCTTGGGCACTTCACCGCCGCCAGGCGGCCAATACGCCAGCGCGTAGGGTCGCTCGTTGTGCGCCAGCGCTTCGCGGTCCACCGCCGTCAGTCGTTCGCTCTCGCCGCCGCCGTTCAACCAGAATCGGAAGACGTGCTCGCCTTGATCGATTCGAGGGACGAATCGGTCCTGTTGCACGAGGGGACGCTCGGTGAAGGTCGGATGTCCGGCGTGGGCGGGCGCTCGCAGCAGCGACAGGCGCAGCTCGCCGTTCTTGAAGTCACAACCGTACGTCGAGTCGTTGATGATCGACAGCGCGCGGGACCTCTCGTGCGATAGGACGGCGAGCCACTTCTGAGCGACGCACTCATCACCATCTGCTCGCAGCTCCTGAACGCAATACGCCACCTGTCCCAGGGGTTTCCCGTCGTGCCACGGAGTGGGGAGCGCGAGCTTCAGCATGCGGTCCTTTTCCCCCCACAGCACACGCGTCTCGATCTCCAGCTCCGTTCCTGTCCGCGGCAACTTATAGCGCTGGCAAATAGCCGAGTCCCCATATTCGAAGAGGGCTTCGACCACGGCCCGGACCGGCCCGTCCTCGATCACGCGTACCCCCGGCAGCCGAGCAGCCGAGACGCCGGCGAAGCGGGCCGCAGCGGTCTGGCTCATCAGCTTGAAACGGCCGGCGAGGTTACGGAAGCTGGTGACGGTCTGTCCCCAAGGGTCGGCGTCGTCGTGTATTACCAGCGAGCGGAATGCGCCGGCCGACAGATAGTCCTCACCGCCTACGCGGTAGCGATCCAGCAGGCCGGTTCGCGCGTTCACGATTACTTCTAGCTCCGCCGTCTTGAAGCGAAAGGCACCGTTCCGCTGCTTGAGCTTGGGTGTCGGCTTGCATGCGATCTTCTCGAACCGGCAGTCGAAGCGATTCATGCGTCCGGGCTCTAGCTTGGCCGCGAACACGACCCGGTGCCGATGGTCCTCGTTGATGTTGCTCTCCTGCTGTTCGGCTTGAGCCTCGAGCTTTCGTCCACCCGCCGTTACCGTCGGCACTCCGTACATGTGTTCGCGATCGGGCCAGGCAGGCTGCATCTCACACTCGACCGAGGCGTGAAGCGGGAACGGATGGGGATTGTATACCAGGATGGGGTGCTCACCCTCGCGGCTTACCTTCTGGCCGGCGGCCAACGCGAAGAACGCCCGGGTCTTGGCTCTGGCGACGAGCGTCAGGCCGTGGCCGATGTCGTCGAGGGCGCTCTGTTCCACCGAGGGGGTCGAGGTTCCGGGCAGGATGTCGTGGAACTGATTCCTCAGCAGGGCACGTGTCGCTTCTCCCAGTTCCGCGGATGGGTACTC
>CP070823.1:688332-690372 GCA_020344375.1 Gemmatimonadota bacterium
GTTGTATCTTGCGATCCGCGCATCCCGCAGCGCCATCTCGAACGCCGACAACCGCTCCCGGTGAACCCCGACGCCCCTGGTCAGGAAGATCTTGGTCGGAACGAAGATGCTGGCATTACGCACGGCTTAGCCCTCGCACAGAAGGATTGGCTTGCGGAACGCAGAGCCGCACGCCAGCAACCGAGGCCTGAGCTCGGCCTGACGATAATTGTGTGGGTTTGTGGGCAACTCTATCCAGCTAGACCCGGCAGTCCGGGCAAAACCCGACGAGCTCCAGACGGTAGTCTATAATCTCGAAGCCATCGTCGCTTCGGAGCCCTCGGATCAGCTCGGAGTCATGCTCGCCGACCACGTCCCTGACCTTACCGCACTTGAGGCAGCGCACATGGTCGTGGTCATCGGTGCGACCGTCGTAACGCGCTGGGCTGCCACCGACGCTCAGCTTACGGGCCACACCGGCCTCGACGAAGGCCTCCAGCGCCTTGTAGACCGTCGCCAGGCTGATGTCCGGCAGGACCTCACGCACCTGGGTGAATATCTCGTCGGCGGTGGGGTGTGTCGTGACACTCTTCAGATAACGGTAAATCGCCGCCCGCTGCGCGGTGTGCCGGTGGCCACTCGCCTCAAGGGCCGTTCGCAGCCTATCCTCCCCGCTGCTGGTTGGCTGGACATCCATGTCTTCACCCACCCGATTCGGTGTGAGCGTTGTTGAAGCCGGAGCCGGCTGTTTCAATAATTGTACTAAAACTTATTATTCGTTGTGCCCGGCTGTCAACGTTCAACCTTCCCCCGGCAGCTCCGCGACATCGCCGCTTCCTGTGCCGTTGGCGAAGCGTGTGATCGCTGCCTCCCACACCTGCGGGCACCCACCCACATCGATGACTTCCGGGACCCCGGCATCGGCCAGCCGTTGCAGCAGGCGGTCCGGGATACCCGCGACCCAGCGCTGCGGCGCCGCCCCGTGCTCGCGAACCCGCTGCACCCATTCAAGCTCGTCGCTCTCCGGCTCGCTGAACTGGGCGTCAACGTGCGCGGTCAATATCCGGCGCCGATCTGGACCGCCGTCGTAGCAAACGAGAACCAGGAACTCGCAGGCGGTTTCGCGGTTGGGCAGCGGCGGAAACACCCACAGCTGATCGATGCTCGAGGTAGGAACGTTGTCGGCGATGGCTCGAAGTCGAAGGTCGAGCGGGAGAGCCCGATCCGGTCTGGACCGACCTCTCATCCCGTTCAGAAGCATCCGACGCCTGGAACCATTCTCACGCCCGTGTCTGCGATGCAAGCTCACCGGCCTCCACCTCCCTCACCCAACATCACTGGTTGCTGCACCTGGGGGTTCCCGGGATGGCTAATCCCGTGGGCGCACATCCACGCGTGGCCGGCCGCTTCGCGGCCCTCTCCTCCGTGACGCCCCCAAAATACGGTCATTTGCCCTATCTCTCAAGATCGAGAGCCCGGAGGGCCAGCCAGCAGCGACCGGCAGGCCTCCAGCACCCTGGCCGTCACCTCGGTCAGTTCGCCCGTCACGGTGGCGCCGGCTGCCTTCTCGTGACCTCCGCCCCCGAAAGAGCGAGCGAGCGAAGCCACGTTCGCCGCGCCGGCGGAGCGGAGGGAGATCTTCACATCGCCGCTCTCCAGCTGGCGCAACAGGATGGCTACCTCGGTCCCCTGGCAGTTTCGCAGGTGATCGATGATCCCCTCGTACTCATCCAGGCCCCCGAAGCGCCGTACGACCTCGACGCCCAGGGTTACCCAGGTGATCCCCAGCTCTTCATCGTGATGCAGTCCCGCCAACACCGCTTGCAGCGTGCCCAAGTCCGCTGGCGTTAGGTTGGCGAACAGCAGGCGGTAGAGCGCGCCCGGATCGGCGCCCGCTTCGATCAGGGCCGCGGCGAGCCGGTGGGCGCGCGGAGTGGAGTTCGAGTACCGAAACGAGCCGGTGTCAGTCACCAGGCCCACATAGAGTGCCTTCGCGCTGTCAGCGCCGATGGGATCGCCGGTCTGTAGCAGCACGTCGTACACGAGCTCGGCGGTGGCCGC
>CP070823.1:690472-692511 GCA_020344375.1 Gemmatimonadota bacterium
GTCGGTCGCGCTCGCTCTCGCTCTTCTGTTGCTGGCCAGCCAGCCGGGCTGCACGCAGCAGCCGCGCTACGCGCCGAACTGGGAGTCGCTCAGCAGCCGTCCCACACCCGAATGGTGGCGCGACGCCAAGTTCGGGATCTTCATCCACTGGGGCGTCTACTCCGTTCCCGCCATCTCGCCGCGCGAGAACTACTCCGAGTGGTACTGGAAGTGGCTGCAGGACCCGGACCGCATCGGCCCCATGGTCCGTGACTTCCACCTCGAGCACTACGGCGCCGATTTCCAGTACTTCGATTTCGCGCCCATGTTCACGGCCGAGCTGTTCGATCCCGGCGCGTGGGCCCAACTGTTCGAGGCGGCGGGCGCGCGCTACGTGGTGCTGACCTCGAAGCATCACGACGGCTTCGCCCTCTGGCCGAGCGCCGAGGCCAGCGCCACCTGGGGTCGACCGTGGAACAGCGTCGAGATCGGTCCGGGCCGCGACCTTGTCTCTGAGCTCACGGAAGCCGTGCGCGGGCGCGGCCTCGAGATGGGGCTCTACTACTCGATCTACGAGTGGTTCAATCCGCTCTACCTGTCGGACCCGAAGGCCTTCGCTCTACAGCACTACCACCCGCAGTTCAAGGACCTGGTGACGCGCTACGCGCCGTCCGTCATCTTCGCCGACGGCGCCTGGGATCACGGCGACGACGTGTGGCGCAGCGCCGAGCTGGTCGCCTGGCTGCTCAACGAATCGCCGAGCAGGGACGACGTGGCGATCAGCGACCGCTGGTACGGCGGCGGCCGCGGCGTGCACGGCGGCTACTTCACTACCGAGTACGGCTCCGGCTTCGAGACCGGCCGGCACGCCTGGGAAGAGAGCCGCGCCATCGGCCGCTCCTACGGCTACAACCGGATCGAGCGGGCCGAGGACTACGCCTCGGCGCAAGAGCTGATCTATATGCTCGTCGACATCGTCAGCCGCGGCGGCAACTTCCTGCTCGACGTCGGCCCGACCGCCGACGGCCGCATCCCGGTCATCATGCAAGACAGGCTGCTGCAGATCGGCGCCTGGCTGCGCGTGAACGGGGAAGCGATCTACGGGACCCGCGAGTGGACGCGCTCGTTCCAGTGGAGCGAGGGGACGATCCCCGAGTCACCGGAAGGCGACTTCCAGACCGGTTACGACATCATGCGGCTCACCGTCGAGCCGGCGGAAGGCGAGGCGGTGAAGGAGGCTTGGTTCACCTGCAAGCCGGGCGCGTTATACGTCATCACGCCGGTGCTACCCTACCGGACGCTGCGACTAAGGGACATCGCGGTGGGCGAGGACGCTGCCGTCACGCTGCTCGGGTTCGCCGGCGATCTGACCTGGGAGGCGGACGGCGACGACCTGCTCGTCCACGTGCCGGACGCACCGCCGCGCGAGTTGCCCGCCGGACCGGCGTATGCCTTTCGAATAGCCGGGTGGGAAGACTAGCGACGCACGCAGCTCGATGATTGGTTCATCCGACTGCGTTAACACGCACGGCCGGAGGGGTGGGATTGCAGGGTCGCTTCCCTAGGTTCGGTCGAGTATTGCGGGAGCTGTCGGGCGCGCTCGGCGATAGCGGCGTTCTAGCTCCCATCGCCCTCGCCTTGATCGCGGTGAACGGGCTTCATCCTTCACCGCTCTTCTTCGTGTTCGGCATCGCCTACGCCGTGGCCGGGTTCTACTACCGTCTGCCGGTGCCCGTCCAGCCGCTCAAAGCGATGGCGGTGATCGCCCTGTCGACCGGGGCGAGCGTCGGAATGATCTCGATGGCGGCGATGGAGATGGCCGCCATCCTGATCTTGGTCGCCGCGACCGGTGGCGCGCACCTGCTCGAGCGGATCTTCACGCGTTCGCTCGTACGGGGGATTCAGCTCGGTGTGGGCCTGCTTCTGGTTCGCAAAGCCGCCACCATGCTGTTCGTCGGTGATGGCTCCGGCCTGCTGGCCCCGGCGAGCGGGCCGCTCACGTTGGCGGTGGCCGTCGTCTGCACGGTGCTTCTTCTCCTCTTGGTCGCCCACGAGCGCCT
>CP070823.1:692611-694635 GCA_020344375.1 Gemmatimonadota bacterium
CTCCTCCTTGAGCCGCCGGGCGAAGGCCTCGTACTCCCGCAGCGCACCCGCCCGATCCCCCATCCGGTCGAGCAACTCCAACAGCCGCCGGAATGCCCCTTCGTCCTCCGGTGAGTAACCCACAGCCGTGCGGCCCCACCTCCCCGCCTCGAAGCCGTTGCCTGCGGACTCCTCCCGCGCCGCCAGCGCCCACGCCGCCTCCCCCGCCCGGCCCCGCAGCCGCGCCCGCTGACTTTCCAGCCAGCGCTCGAACTCCGGTGCCTCGGAGATGAAGAAGCCCTCCAGCAGATCACCTCGGTAAAGCTCCAACGCCTTCTCGGGATCACCTGCCTCCAGCGCCTCCTCGAACGCCACCGCGTCGCACCACACGTCCTCCGCGGCCAGCCCGACTTCTTCGTCACCGCGGCCGACAACTACCTCCTCCCCCAGAGATTGCCGGAGGAAATAGAGCGCTTTCCGTAGCGCGCTGCGGCCGTGCTCCTGGTCACGCTCCGGCCAGAACAGCCCCAGCAACTTGTCTCTCCGGTGATATCCGTGGGGGGTGGCGACGGCGAGGTAAGCCAGCAACGCGACGCGCTTCGGCTGCGCGAGGACCGAGAGGAGCGTGTCTCCCCCCGGTTCCCGTAGATCCAGCGAGCCGAGGACGCGGAATTCGATCATGGAAACACCCGTGAAAGGCCTCTCGGGCGTCCCCTCAGCGTCCCCTCCCAGGCCACGCTACCGCCACGGTCGGGGAACGGCCTAGTGCCACCTTCCCAACGTAAACGCGACCGTTCCAGCCCGCAAACGGCGGGAGGACGGCAATTGGGAAGTCGCCCAGATCAACAGGAGGCACACCATGTCACGCCACGCCAAGCTTCTGAGCGCCGCTTTCCTGCTCAGCGCGCTCCCGCTCCTGTTCGCCTGTGACAACCCGACCGGGCCAGAGGAGCAGTTCATCAGGGTCTACCCCGCGTCGACGACGCTCTACGTGGGGCAGTGGCTAAAGTTCTCTGCGACCGTGAACGGCCCGGCCGCGACGGGCGGCGACAACGAGGTCCGGTGGTCCAGCTCGAACACCGCCGTCGCCTCGGTGTCGAAGGACGGGATTGTCGTCGCGAAGGCGCCAGGCATCACCACCATCAGGGCCGGCTGCAACGGCTACTGCGGCGCGGCCAGGGTGACCGTCAAGTACGGCAGCGGCGAGTGGGAAGAGATGGGGTCCGACGGAGAGGAGTGAGGATGATCGCGGGTGGACCCGATCAGAAAGCACCAGGCGCTCACAGCGTGGGGCCGGGCCTCACTCTCCCGGCCCCACAAGCACACGACAGCCCCCGTCGAAACCGCTACGCCCTGCGAGTCGCAAACGGGGGCTACTCAACAACCGCGAACCTCGTCGCTCGGCACACAGGCAGCAGGCTGCCTCTTCTCGATAGCGTTCGATCGTAACCGCAAACGGGCGGGCGGTTGCGGCAGCTTACTGTCCTGTTGATCAAACCAATCCTCACCGCAACCGTCCCGCCTGCCTCGGGGCCCGAGCCGCAAGCGCGGTCAGGGCCCCGAGGACGCTTCTCAGAGCCCGACATGGATGCCCAGCTTCAGGGCCGCCGCGGCGAGCGGCTCGTCCAAGGTCCAGAGGCCGACTACCGCGCCCGGCCACACGCTCGCCACCGATCGGCACCACTAAGGATTCAGCGACCCGTCGGCCTCAGAGCTCACCACCTGGCGTGAAGTGGCACGGAGTTGCGGGGCGGGCCGGCGGGTCGTGCGCGGAGGTAGCAGTTGACAGGGCGTGGAGGTTTGCTAGCATTATGGCATCGTTAATTCCAGTTTGCGTCCCAAAATGGAAATCGTACCTCGATTCTTGCCGATCCCGAACCAGAGCTTCTTCCTCTTCGGCCCGCGCGGTACCGGGAAGACCACGTGGCTGCAGCACCGTTTCCCCGAAGCCCTGTGGGTGAACCTGCTGAAGCCGGACATCTACCGGGAGATGACCGCGCGCCCGGAACGGCTCAGCGGGTTGGCAGCGGGTGCGCCCGGCCAGC
>CP070823.1:694735-696750 GCA_020344375.1 Gemmatimonadota bacterium
TGCGGCTGATTCGCCTGGCGCTGAAGAACTTCCGGCAGCACGCCGACACGGAGATCGAGTTCCGACCCGGTCTCACCGGCGTCATCGGCCCGAACGGCGCCGGCAAATCGACGATTCTCGAGGCGATCGCCTGGACGATCTACGGCGCGCCGGCCGCTCGCGGTACGAAAGACACGCTGCGCTTCAACCGCGCGCCCGGTCGCTCGACGGTGCTGGCCGAGCTCGAGTTCGAATTGCGTGGCGAACGCTACCGGGTGATTCGCACGCCGCGAACCGCCGAGTTGTATCGGTTCGAGCAGGAAGATCCGATCGCTGCGGGTCTGGGCGAGGTGACACGGCAACTGACGCGCCGCCTCGGCATGACCCGCGGCGAATTCTTCAACACCTACTTCACTAAGCAGAAGGACCTGCAATTCCTGGCGAGCATGGGATCGGCGGAGCGGGGGCGCTTCCTGGCTCAGGTCCTGGGCTACGAACGGCTGAAGAACTCGCAGGACAGCGTGCGGCAACAGCGCAACGTTCTCAGGGCGCAGGTGGAGGAATTGCGTCGAGCGCGCCGTGATCCCGATGAGATCGAGCGCGAGCGAGAAGAGGCCGAGGCGCGGCTGAAGGCGGCGACCTCGCAGGTCGCGGAGGCCGAAGGGCGGCGGACCGAGGCAGCCGCACGAGTCGCCGAGCTGGAGCCGACCTGGAACGAGCTGCGCAAGGCGCGCGAGCTGTACGGTCGGCTTGGCGAAGAGCTTCGCGTAGCACGAATCCGCATCGAGCGCGTTCAGCACGATCAGCAAGAGACTGCGGCGGAACTCGAGACGCTGGAGGCAGCGGGCCAAGAGTTGAAGCAGCTGCGGGATCGGATCAAGCCGCTCGAGGGTCTACCGGCCGAGAGCGAATCGCTGCAGGCGCTCGCCGAGGCCGAAGCTCGACGCGGCAGCCTGGAGAAGCAGCTGGCAGGGCAAAGGGAGCGCGTCGACGCTCTCAATAAGAAGGCGGCGGCGGCGGCGGAGAAGGGCGGCGCGAGCGGCGAGCTCCAGCAGATGCTCGGGGTCCAGGATGGCGAGTGCGGCCGCCTGGAGGCGCATCTGCAGGAGGTGACGTCCCACTGGGATCGCGACCGGCAGGAGGCCGACGCGAACCGCCGGATCCTTCGCGGCCAGGCGGAGGAGCTGCGGGCGCAGATCAAGCAACTCGAAGCCGCCGGGCCCGACGGCATCTGTCCCACCTGCAAGAGAGCGCTGGGTTCGGAATACGACTCGGTCCTCGGGCTAGTCCGTGGCCAGTACGAGGAGGTCGTCCAGGACGGAAAGTGGCACAAGAAACGCCTTGAGCAGCTGAGCGCTGAGCCCGACGAAGTCGTCGCCGGGAGGAATGAGCTGGCGGGCGCCCGGGAGGAAAGCGAGCGAATCAAGCGCCAGCTGGTGGAGGCCGAGGCGGCGCTCACCCAGGCCGACGCCTTACGGGCCGAACTGGAGGCGGAGGAGGCACGGGCGCGCGAGTTGGCCGGCGAGATTGCGGCGCTGCCGCAGGGCTACGACGCGAAGCGACACGACGCGGTACGTGCGGGTTTGAAACAACTGGAAGAGCTGCGTACGCAGGTCACGCAGCTAGAGACCCGGCTGGAGCGACAACCACGGTTGCGGGCGGCGAAGGCCGAGGCGGAGGAAGAGGCACGGCAGATCGGGGCGCAGCTGGCGGATCTGGAGACCAAGCGGGCGGAGCTGGGCTACTCTGAAGACCGATACCGGACCGCCGAGAAGGAGTATGAAGAGGCGCGCGATGTTCTCGGCGCCGCGAACGTGGAGCTGGAGCGAGTCAAAGGAGAGGCGGACAACGCGCGACAGGCTGCGGACTCGGCGCGGCAGGCGGAGCGTGAGTATAAGAAGATTTCGCGGACCGTTGCCGAGCGTGAGGCGGACTATCGCCTGCACAACGAACTTGACGGCGCGCTGGGCGAATTACGCAGGGAGCTCAACGATCGGGTGCGGCCGGAGCTATCGGAGATCGCCAGTGTGTTCGTG
>CP070823.1:696850-698861 GCA_020344375.1 Gemmatimonadota bacterium
CTGGCGAGCTGGCTGGATGAGTCCGCTCGCTCCGGCAGCGTCGGCCTGGAGCCGGACAAGGAGGCCATCGCCCGCTACACGCGCCGCGCCCAGACCGGCCGTCTCGCAGGCCTGCTCGGTCGAGTCGCCGGCGGGGGTGGCTGAGTTTGCGGGCGGATAAACAGATGTATTTGGCCCGCTCGCTCTTCGACCGTTCGCTGCCCGTTCGGCTCCTGCCCGCTGGCACATTCCTAGCCTAGATGACTCCCAGAAACGGCGGTGATCGCCGCCGCTTGCAGCCTAGAGAGTTCGGGAGAAGGACCCCGAAAAGCCTTTAACTACAACTATTATCAGCGGAGCCAAAACCCGATGCGAGCCGCTGAAATCATCGGAGGGAGCGGTCAAAAGTTCCGAACCCGTTCGGAAAAAATGACCGCTCCCGTCGTTGTGACCGGCGAGCTGGCGCGGGATCGCGGTAACCTCACCGCCGACCGTAACTCGTATTTCCGGTTCCCAGAGGCCGGTCCGACCGGCCTCACGACCTGCCGGCCAGCGACGGGTTGGCCGGTCCCCGCACACTTACCGGACCTACCATGAACCACACCTTGGGCAGCGGTGTCGCGGTCGGTGGTCACCCCAAAGGCGCGGGCCGAAAGGCCCGCGCCTTTACCTTTCTGAAGGAACTGGAGCGGTTGAGACGTGGTAGAAGTAGTCAGTGCTATACGGATCTGCTTGGGAGGTTTGGGATGCGGTCCGCCCTGCTGTTATCGATCATCTCGCTGGCCCTGCTGAGTGTCGTGGGCTGGGTCTGCCACGAGTCGCAGCGATTCGCGATCGTGGATGTGGAGGAGGCCACGGCCGAGGACGAGCTCGTTCTCTTCGTCGGCTGAAGCAAGCACAACCACAAAAGGTACCCACCGCGCCCTTCGGCCGAGCGGCGCACCGTCCCGTCGTCCCTCAACCACACCCGCCTACGGTTATCACATCAGCTCAGCTTCTCCCAGCGCGATTCGAGCCGCTTGGCGACCTGCGGCAGCGTCGTGTACTCCATCTCCTCCATGGGCAGCCGATGCGGCTCGAACGGCCCGTGCCGCCGCAGCTGGTCGGCCAGGACCAGGCAATCCTGCCGGGTCTTGTCCCAGGCCGGATCGTCGAAGAGGTCGCGCGGCCCAATGAGATGACCATTCGAGACCTGGAAGCCGAGTGCACACACCCGGGGCGGTCCGTCGAAGCGCGTGCACTGTGCGTCCTTCTGCGCGACCGGCATGAGCGGCCCGTGGTGCGACCCGCGCATCCAACCCTCCACGATCTGCGGAAAGCTGAACGGCTCCAGCACCTCGCCCACCGCCGGGAACTGTGCCTGGGCCCGTACGACGCACACCGGATCATCCTTGCCCACGTACTGACCCGCGATGAGTGAGAGCCGCTCCGTCGAAGAGGCAGCAGCGATCTCACCGTCCCGCGTATAGACCGCTTGAAGCGTGTAGCGCCCGGGCGCACCGATAAAGATCAGCAGGTCGTACATCTCCTCCGGACAGCTGAGAACCATCCTTCGATTCTCGCGCACAGCCAGCACATCGAACTTGAACCCATCGTGCAGAGCGGGAGAGATGATCAGGCCCGCCGTATTGAAGGGATCGGCGAACATCTTGTAGAGCGGCAGATTCCAGGCCCCGGCTGACGTCTTGTCGGCCATGAACACGACGATCGGCTCGGCCGTTCGCTCGACGAACGTCATCTCCGCAACGCCGGGCCCCAGCCCGCGCACGGTACCGGCAAACGCGTCGGCGATGAGATCCTGTCCGGCACCATAAAGTTTGAGCTTCTTGGCGACCGCCGTACACGCCTCGAAGACATGCCAGGCCAGGCCGTGGATCTCCTCGCTGTCATCGCCCTGGCTGTGGCTTACGATGAGCTGAAGGTCGTCACCACAGTTGGTGACGTGAAAATCGATGATCCGTCCTTGCGTCTTCGCCGACTCCAGCTGCTCCTGAGCAGTCACCACCAGATCAGGGTGGATCCCGGCGTGGCC
>CP070823.1:698961-700940 GCA_020344375.1 Gemmatimonadota bacterium
ATAGTGGCAGACAGCCCAGTCACAAAGACAACTGGAGGGATCAGGATGAAAGCGCGATCGGTGCTGCTTGCGGTCCTGTCGCTTGCTCTCGTGACCCTGGCCTGCCAGCCGCCGGCGGCTGAAATGGCCCAGCTGTCCGATGAGGATAAGGCAGCGATCCAAAACCTCGTTGATGAGCTGGTTCAGGCCGAGCTGGCCGGCGACTGGGAGGTGGTGTTCGGCATGTACACCGAGGACGTCGTGGACATGCCACCGAACCGGCCCGCCAGGGAGGGGCTGGCCACGCTCCGCGAGTGGGTTGAATCCCAGGACTTCACCGTCTCGGAGCTGACGGCGACGGTGGCGGACATCGACGGCCGCGGCGACCTGGCGTACGTGCGGGGTACGTACAGCGAGACCTTCGCGATGGGAGGGGGTGAGCCGATTGAGGACCAGCGCAAGTTCGTCTTGATCCTCAAGAAGCAGGCAGACGGTAACTGGCGCATCGCGATCGGCATCTCGAACTCGGACCTGCCGTTGCCCGAGGAGGGCGCTGAGACGTAGCAGAGGAATCGGCGGCTCTGTCGGCTATAGGGGCAGTAAACGGTTAGCAGGAGTTCATCCCTGAAGAAGCGCGAGGCCAGAACAGTCGGAAGGGCGCTCAGACAGCTGAAGCGGTGGCAAGGCCGCCTCGACCGGTTCTATGCGCTAGGGGGCATCGTACACACACTTGGTCTACTGGCAGCAGAGACTGACGACCCAGAGGTACGCAAAGCAGCTAACAAGGCGAGCGAACAGGTGGCCACAGCCGTGGATCGGTTAAGCCAAATCGGAGGACACCTCAGCGCCGCGCAGGGCTATTTGGCCGCCCTATAGGCTCCGGACGAACAGGTGAATCTGGCGACGTGCCCACAGAATCAGCCGAGCATGAGGGCGGCTTCCTCCAGCGTTCTCCAGCACATACAGCTACGTTTGGGACGAGTCCGAGAGGTTGCAATCCGGAGCGCGGTTGGAGCAGACTGATCGCGTTCTGTGAACGCTGGGCACGCCTACTGGCCGCCGCATCCCGAGGCCAGCTAAGGTACCCTCCTGATTATTCGCTGATTCGCTGACTGTAGCTAAATTGTAACCAGACCACTGAGACTCACCGGTATCGACAGGAACCATCGATCGGGTGGAGGGCCGCTTCCTGTCTCATTTCTTAGTCGATGGATACCGGTGGTCCTCGTTCTGAAACGACCTCTTAGTCCGCAGGTCGTGGATTGGTATCCCCCTGCCTTATCTGCTTCCAGTTCGTCGAGCCGCAGCGAGCATTGCCCTGCTGGCAGATTGTCCCCCAGCTGTCTCCCTTCTGTCCCCCTGACTACCGCCGACTGTCCCCGACCATCTCCGAAACCGCAGGCCGGGAAGGCCTGGCAGGATGCGGCTCTTGTCGGGTTTGGTCGGTTTACGTAGGCTGTGGTCCAGGGGCGGTTTCGGACTCAGAATCCGATGGGCTTCGGCTCTTGAGGGTTCGAGTCCCTCCCCGGGCATTTCCAGTAAATTCAACGAGTTAGGTTCCTCTCGCATATCCAACTACTGAACTGCCTAGAGCCCCTTCGCTGACAAGTCCGCTGACAAACCGCTGACAAATAGGTCCATGGAGTCACAAACCCCTAACCTGCCGCCTCTCGGTGCTTTGCCCGCCGCGACCACAGTACTTCAGAAGCTCCGCAACGTTTCATCTTTAGTCTTGTTCGCGGCAGTCGTGGGTTCTGGCGCGTTCTCTGGAGCGTGTCAGTCTAATCCAAGAGCTCCTGATGAGGAAAGCAAGCATATTGTCATTGGAGTGATTCAATTAGTGGAAAGCCTACCGACGGGCCACCTCCACGTGCTGGTAGGTGACCTTGTGGAGCCAGTGCCCTCGGAAGTGGGCTTTGACAAGATCTGGGTGAGCGTGTCGGGTAACACGCGAATCTTCGTCGAAGACCCGGATGGCTCCTTGAAGCGTGCTGGATGGG
>CP070823.1:701040-703013 GCA_020344375.1 Gemmatimonadota bacterium
GGTGGCGACCACCAGCATCGATCAGGTCTTCGAGAACCGCACCGGCAGGGAGCAAGAGGCGACCTACATCTTCCCACTCCCACACGGCGCCGCGGTGCGGGAGTTCACCCTCTACGACCAGGGACACCCGCTTCACGCGGAGCTACTGAACCGGGAGAAGGCCAGGGAGATCTACGAGAGCATCGTCAGGAAGCGCCGTGACCCAGCGCTGCTGGAGTACATCGGGCGGGACACGTATCGCGTGCGTGTGTTCCCCATCCCGGCCAAGGGTACGAAGCGCATCCAGATGGAGTACACGGAGCTTCTCAGGTACGACAGCGGGATCGTAAGCTACACTTATCCCTTGAGCACGGAGAAGTTCTCCTCCGCCCCGATAGACGAGGTGAAGGTGCAGATAAGGGTGGAGTCCAGGGCTCCCATCCGAACCGTCTATTGCCCCACACATGACATGAAGATTGACAAGCCTGATGAGCACGTCGCCTTCGCCACCCTCGAGGAGCACGGTACCAGGCCGAACATGGACCTGGTTCTGCACTACACTGTCTCGGAGGAAGATATCGGGACCAGTGCCCTCACGTACAAGGAGCCGGGCGAGGATGGGTTCTTCCTCGTCATGGCGGCGCCATCGCCGCAGCTCGCCGACGAGGACGTCAGGCCAAAGGACGTCGTCTTCGTGCTGGACCGGTCCGGCAGCATGTCGGGCGAGAAGATCGAGCAGGCGAAGGGCGCCCTGACCTTCTTCCTCAACAGCCTCAACGAGAGAGACAGGTTCCGCATAGTCACCTTCAGCAACACGGTGAGGGTCCACGGAGTCGGGAAAGGGCTGGTGGTGGCCTCGCGAGACAGTGTGCGAGAGGCCAGGAAGCTTGTCGAGGAGATAAGGGCTGGGGGCGGGACAGACATCCACTCCGCCCTCGACTCCGCGCTTGAGATGGATTTCAGGGAGGGACGCGCCAGCTATGTCGTCTTCCTGACCGACGGTCTACCCACGGTGGGCGAGACCGACACTGGGACCATCGCAGAGCACGTGAGCGAGTGGAACGCGCAGCCCGGCGGCCGGCGGGCGCGCCTGTTCGTCTTCGGGGCCGGCTATGATGTGAACACTCACTTCCTGGAGAAGCTCGCTCAGGGCAATGGCGGGGTGACCGAGTACGTGCGGCCGAACGAAGACATAGAGGTGAAGGTCTCCCGCTTCTTCGCCAAGGTGGCGCAGCCGGTGCTCACCCAGGTCGAGCTCAAGGTGGACAAGGTCGAGGCATACGACGTATTCCCCACTGAGATCCCGGACCTCTTCGCTGGCTCGCAGCTGCTGATCTTCGGGCGCTACCGCACCGATCGGACAGTGATGGCCCGGCTCTCGTTGACCGGCTACGCCTCTCCTGAGCGCAAGCGCTTCGCCACCTCCGTGAGCTTCCCCGTCTCGCAGCGGGAGCATGACTACATAGCCCCCCTCTGGGCGAGCAGGAAGATCGGATATCTCTTGGACCAGATCATGCTGCACGGCGAGGAGAAGGAACTGATAGATGAGATCGTGGCTTTGAGCACCAGGTACGGCATCCTGACCGAGTACACGGCCTTCCTTGCCCAGGAAGGGGACCGCCTGGACGAAGTGGCGGCGCGGCGTGAGGTCAGCAGCAAGGTTATGGAGGCCTACGCGGGGGTAGCGGGTCCGGCGGCGACCTCGCAGCGGCAGAACGCGCAGTTGATGCGCGGCCAGTCCAACCTTGGCATGCAGAACGTCCAGTACGACCGGGAAGGGAATGCCTTCCGATTCCAGCAGGCGCAGACTCGCAACAACCAGGCATTCTTCAACCGCGCCGGCAACTGGGAGG
Source organism: Gemmatimonadota bacterium (assembly GCA_020344375.1). GTDB lineage: Bacteria > Gemmatimonadota > Gemmatimonadetes > Palauibacterales > KS3-K002. The sequence continues at coordinate 702,873 of CP070823.1, forward strand.
ACGCACGCTATAAGGAAGGCGTGCAGAATGTCGTGCAGGTAAAGGCCTTCAGCGAAGCCTACTTCCAACTCACCCGGAGAGACCCGGCGCTCAACCAGTATCTATCGCTGGGAGATCGGGTTCTCGTGGTGACCAACGGTC
>CP070823.1:703113-705067 GCA_020344375.1 Gemmatimonadota bacterium
GGCCATCGCTCTATTAGACCAGCAAAGCAGCGGAAACGTTAAACGGGTCGGTCGCCACTCAGCCGGTGAGACCGGCCAGGCACGCCTGCGCCTCCTCTCGCCTGCAGGCGCCCAGCCGACGGTGAGTGGCGGCGGCGACCTCGACCTCGGCTCCGCCCAGGGGCGCCCCTCCAGTCTTCAAATGAACATCGGCCCGCTCCTCAAGGTTGCCCGACCTGATGTGCAGGCCGGCCGCGACACCGCGTACGCGGAAATGACGATGATCCCACGCAGCTTGACCCGGCCCTTGAGCCCGGTCCAGGACCCCGTCGCCTTGGCCCGGAACGTGCCCATCCCCGAGCTGCTGAAGATCCGCTTCGTGCGCCTCGACGGCGGGAAGCTCAGTGGCACGCTGGATCCCTACCGGGATCCCGATTCCGGTAGCGCGGTCTACACGACCTTCACCGGGACGCTGAAGGACGACGTCATCGAGGGGACGTTCACAGCTCGGCCCGCCGACCGCCGGCCCTACAACGGTACCTGGCGGGCAACGCGCAAGAAGGAGAAGGGCAGCTAGCCGCAGTTCCCATCCGAAGCGGGATCTTGTATCATTCCTCGTACGCGCCCGTAGCTCAATTGGATAGAGCGTCTGACTACGGATCAGAAGGTTGGCGGTTCGAGTCCGTCCGGGCGCGTTACCGTTATTAGGGTTTCACGGCATGGGTAACTGAGCTGGTGACTTTGCCGTGTGACTCTTGACAAGCCACGGGCACCGAGGATAACACGGCTAAGTCAATTCACCTGCAAGGCGGCAAGAGCCCGCAGCCGTGGCTGCTCACGCCACACCAGTTGCACCAGAATCTCGTACTCGCCCGCTTCGCTGGCGCGCCAACGCGCAAGTCCTTCCAGGCGTTCCTTCGGTCCGAGCGTGACCTCGGGGTCCGCTGTGGAACAGTCCGTCAGAAAGTCGACGACCGCATCGCCTCGCATGACCCATACTCCGAACCGGCAGGAGGAGAACGCCGGGATCGTGACCGCCCGGTTAGTCTCGTTGGTCACGGCCACATGAACGTTCACGGCATCGCCCACGGCGGCAACCGGTGGATCCACATCCGCGTTGAGCGTTAGGACCGGCAGAATCACGATGGGGATGGGATCGCTCTCGAGGGCTTCGCGGTCCCAAACAGGCAGGAGACCCACGACGAAGTAACCACCGGGCGTGACGCTCCGATCGTAGCAGCCGTCACCACCACACTGGACTTTCTGTGCCGTCCAGATGAACTCCGCCGACTCTGCCTGCCCAGGACCCAGCTCTAACTCCCCGGGCTCGGGCTGTAGCAAAAAGCACCCACCCCCGGTCGGGCCATCAACCACGGCACCGTCCGGCGTGCGCACCTCGAACGCCGGACCACCTTCACAGCCACAGCCACAGTCCGACAGGCGCACGCGCACCCGCTGGTCCGTGGGATTCGTGGCGGTGACGGTGATCCGCAGGGTATCGCCCGGGTGCAGCGAATCGCGGTCCAGGGACGTGGCGACGCTTATAAGCGAGGGATCCTCAAACACCAAATCGCCACGGGAATCGCCACAGGAGAGGTGTGCCGCGATCGACACTGCCGCCAACAGACCCGCAGCGCAGAGCTTCGCACGCGGGAGGCCTAAGGACACAGTCAAATGCAGGCGGAGCATGCAAGACCACACCTTGAAGAGGAACTGCTGTCTAAAACCTAGTTTCCACGACGCTGTCCAGCAAGCTGGAAGAGTGTGTAATCCCTGCCGTAGACCCGCGTTGAGAGGATCGAGGAGACGCCGGCAACCGGACCGCCGACCCGCAGGCTTACTGCGGCTACTCGTAGAAGATATGAAAGGGCTGGCCCGACCTGATCGGCGTATCGTGGGTTAGCACGAGCCGCTCGGGTTCGGTGCCAGAGCCACATGCGACGCAGGAGGTCGCAACCGATAGGAGGGCCAGCCC
>CP070823.1:705167-707121 GCA_020344375.1 Gemmatimonadota bacterium
GCGAAGGTGATGGGGTCGGTCGGGCTCAGCCCGTAGAGCAAGCCACGCAGGAACCGGGTGACGGCGAGGGCGATGACGAAACCGATAGCGAGCCCGGCTCCGACCAGCTTCACCCCGCCCCGAATCACCCAGGCCCGAATCGTGCCGGTTCCCGCGCCCAGCGTCATCCGGATGCCGATCTCGCGGGTGCGCTGCGCTACTGCGAACGCCAGGATCCCGTAGAGGCCCAACGCCGCCAGCACGAGCCCCGCTCCACCGAAGACGGTGGTGAACAGGGCAGCCGCGCGACTCGGCAGCATGGCGATCCCCATCAGCTCCCGGTACGGCAGGTTGGCGTCGATGGGAATCGCCTCATCCAGCCCGCGCACGATGCCGCGCAGTGCGCCAGCGACGTTCGCGCCGCGCGGCGCGAGACGCAGCAGCACGACCGGCGACGTGGTGGGCCACTGCTCGTACGGCACGTAGACCATGGCGCGCGGCGTCTCGGTCATCGTGCGGTACTTCGCATCCCGCGCCACGCCGATGATCTCGAACTCGACATCGTCCAGAGCACCCAACCGTATTCGCTTACCCAGCGGAACCTCATCCGGCCAGTTGCGCCGGGCGAAGGTCTGGTTGACGATCGCCACGCGGACCGCGCCCTCGCGGTCTGCTTCGCTGAACAGGCGCCCGCGGGTCAGCGGGATGCGCATGGTCTCGAAGTAATCGGGTGTGACCCGGGCGAGATCGGTTTGCGGGCGCACGTCCTCGTCGGCCGGCGCCCGGCCCACGACCTCGAACTCGCTGGATCGGCCACCCAGCGTCACCGGCGGCATGTCGGTCGCCGCCACCGACTCGACCTCCGGCAGCTGCGCAGCCCGCTCGGCGAGGTCGCGGTAGAAGGCGGTCGCGCGCTCCGGTGAGTAGCCGAAGTACTCCATCTCGAAGCTCAGGACGTGCACGGCATCCGGCTCGAAGCCCAGATTCACCGAGTCGACGCGGGCCAGCCCCCGGGCGAACAGCCCGGCGCCGATGAGCAGTAGCGCCGAGCCGGCCACCTGCGTCACCACGAACGCGCCGCGCAGCCGCGAACGGGGCGCACCGCCGGCCGCCGAGCCGGCCCTGAGCGTCGCCTGCAGATCCGGCTTCGTCACGTGTAGGGCCGGCGCCAGTCCGAAGGCGAGGCCGGTGAGCAGAGCCACGACGAGCGAGAACGCCAGCGCCCGCATGTCAGGCGTAAAGTCGAAGGCCAGCGGCACATCGACGGGCAGCTGGTAGGTGTTCATCATCCGGGTGACGTAGTGCGCGATGAGCACGCCGCCGGCACCGCCGAGCACGAAGAGCAAGAGGCTCTCGGTCAGCAGCTGGCGGACCACGCGCCGCCGGCCCGCGCCCAGCGCCAGCCGCATGGCCATCTCCTTGCCCCGCTGTGTGGCGCGCGCCAGCAGCATGCCGCCCACGTTCAAGCAGGCGATCAACAGAACGGTCCCCGCGATCAGGAAGAGGAAGAGCGAGAAGCCCATCGCCGGTCCGAAGGCGCGGTTGCCGACCGGCCGGTACGGATGCACATCGATCCCGTAGTCCGGGCTATCCTCCGGGTACTCGGCGCGCAAGACCGCGCTCACCCTAGTGAGCGCCGCCTCGGCACGCTCCGCGCTGACGCCCGGGGCGCGGCGGCCGAACGGGTCGATCCAGGCCTCGGAGCGCGACTCCAGATCGATCCCGGCCATCAACGCCGGCGCCACCTCGATGGGCAGCCAGACGCCGACGCTGAGCATGGCGTTCGGTCCGCGGAAGCCTTCCTCGCTGACGCCGATGACGGTGAACGGGATCCGGTTGAGGTGCACCGTGCGACCGACGATCGTCGAGTCGCCGCCGAACCGCCGCGTCCACGTCCCATGGCCCATCACCGCCACCTGCTCGGCCGCCGCCGACCGATCATCGGCGAAGAAGCGGCCCAGCGCCGGCCGCACGC
>CP070823.1:707221-709172 GCA_020344375.1 Gemmatimonadota bacterium
GCGTAGCGGGCGGCGCCCAGGAGTGCGGTGTTCTTGTTCGTGATCACGCGCACCGGTGTCGCCTCGAGCAGCGGTCGCATGCGACCCTTGTCGAGGAAGGCGTCGATGAACGGCGGCTCCCGCAGCGCATCGATGATCTTGGGCGCGATGCCACCGCCGACGAACACGCCGCCTGTGGCCAGCATCTTGAGGGCCAGGTTGCCGGCTTCGGCGCCGTACAGCTCGACGAAGAGCTCCAGGGTCTCGGCGCAGATCTCACAGCGTCCGTCTAGCGCAGCCTTTGTGATCACCGGGGCGGGGTCCCCGGCCTCCCCGACCTCATCGTCCAGCCAGGCGGGCTTCGCGGCGTCGCGGTACTCGAGCAGGAACTCGAAGATGTTCACGAACCCGGGGCCGGAGACGACACGCTCCCAGCTGACACGCTCGAAGCGCTGGTTGAGGAATTCGAGCAGGGCGACCTGCCTTGCGCCGGTCGGCCCGAAGGAGGTGTGGCCACCCTCGGTGGCAAACGGGTGGTGTGCTTGACCATCCCAGTAGAGGCCCGCTTGACCGAGCCCGGTACCGGCGGCGATGAGCGCCGCGTTGCCGCTGGCGGTCTCGCTGCCCGGGTTGAGCACCTCGAAGTCCTGCGGCCCGAGCACGGCGATTCCGTAGGCCTGCGCTTTCAGGTCGTTGATCAATGCGAGGGCCTCGACCCGGGCAGCGGCGGCCAGCTTCGAGGTCTCGACCAGCCAGGGCAGGTTCGTGGTCTGGGCCCGGCCGTCCTTGACGGGACCCGGCACGCCGAAGCAGGCGCGCTGACACTCGATGCCATGGCCCAGCATGAACGCAGCGACGATCTCCTCGAGCGAGCCGTACTCGCGGCTGGGGAATGTCTCGGCAGCCAGCGTCTCGTAGCGAGTCAGCTCGACGTCGTAGACGGCCAGCCTGGCGTTTGTGCCGCCAATGTCACCGGCGAGGATCTTCATCAGAGTTTCCTCCAGCGGCGACCGTCGCGTTGCAGGAGCCGCTCGGCCGCCTCGGGTCCCCAGGTCCCGGCTGCGTAGTTGGGAAACTCGCGTGGTGGTAGCGCGCTCCAGACATCGAGGATCGGGTCGACCACGCTCCAGGCGGCCTCGGCGTTATCACCGCGCTGAAAGAGGTTGGCGTCGCCGTTCATGCAGTCGTAGAGCAGCGTCTCGTAGCCGGTCGCCGGTGCCGCGTCGAAGTAGTTGACGTTGCAGAAGTCCATGTCGACGCCGCCGATCCGCATCTGGGGACCCGGGACCTTGGCGCTGAAGGAGAGCGAGATCCCCTCGTTCGGCTGGATCCTCAGAACCAGAGTGTTCGGCTGCAACTCATCGACCGGCGTCTTCGCGAACAGTACCAAGGGCACGCTTTTGAACTCGATGGCGATCTCGGTCACACGCTTGGGCAGGCTCTTCCCGGTGCGCAGGTAAAAGGGCACACCCGCCCAGCGCCAGTTGTCGATCATGAGCTTGAGCGCCACATAGGTCTCGGTCGCGGAGTCGGGAGCGACTCGCTCGGCGGAGCGATAGGCGATGACGCGCTCGCCGTCCGGCAGCTCACCCTCGCCGTACTGGCCGCGAACAGCCTCTTCCAAGACCTCGTCGGGCTCGATGGGATTCACGGCGCGGAAGATCTTGCCCTTCTCGTTTCGGACCGCGTCGGCATCGAAGGAGACCGGCGGTTCCATGGCGATGAGCGCCAGAAGCTGGAAGAGGTGATTGGGTATCATGTCGCGGAGCGCGCCGGCGCCGTCGTAGTAGCCGCCGCGCGTCCCGACATCGACCCGCTCAGCCACGGTGATCTGCACATGGTCGACGTAGCGGCGGTTCCAGAGCGGCTCGAAGATGGCGTTGGCGAAGCGGAAGACCAGGATGTTTTGGACCGTCTCCTTGCCCAGGTAGTGGTCGATGCGGTAGATCTGCGACTCGTCGAGGACCTCGAG
>CP070823.1:709272-711221 GCA_020344375.1 Gemmatimonadota bacterium
AAGATTCGCTGGTGGTTCATCCCGGCTAACATATCACGACCGTTATCACTCGGATAGGTCGGTCATCCAGCGCCCCTCCAGGTATTCGACGCGTCGTGGCTCCTCGATCTCGGCCACGCGATCCACGAGCGACTGGATGCGCCGAGCCAGCTCCGCGACGTTGGCGACGCCCTGTCGCTGTTCCTCCGGCAGCGCTTCCGATTCCTCCTCGAGCAGCTGAGCCTCGGCGACCAGCGCCGCAAGGGGGTTGTGGATCTCGTGCTTCAGGGCGATGGCCAGTTCGCTGGTCGCCGCCGCGCGCTCGGCGGCCAGGCGGCCCCGGTACTCGCGGCGCAACAGCTCCGCCAGCTCGCCGATCCCGATACCGAGGCTGACGATCGCCAGGAAGATCGTGGCCGCGAAGACCAGGTGCTCACTGCTGAACACCGCGGCTCGGTGAGCGAGCCACTCGACCCCGATGAACAGCACCAGCGCGATGGCGATGGAAGCGAAGGTCCCGCGTCGGCCGTAGTAGAAGGAGAGAGCGATGGTAGGGATGAGCATGGCGGTCCAGAGCACCTCCATGCTGGGCCAGCCCAGGGGCGCCAACAACACGGGGTGCAGACCGGCCGCGACGTACATGAGCGCGCAGAGGACGAGGATCCCGCGCGGGCGGATCAGCAGAGCCTGTGTCTCGGATAGTGCCGGGTAACGCATCGCAGAACTCACCAGGTGTGGCGGTGGATTCAAGCCTCGGGAGCTGGCTCCTGGCTTTCGCCCAATATTGGGGGTGCCCCTGGCGTGAGCAACGTCGACGTGGGCCTGCACAAAATGCTTGACAACCCTGGCCCCCCCTATTATTTGGCCTTCGAATGCCCCGGGTGCACCCTGCCGGGGCATCGGATCACGGGCCGAGTGTCCTTTTGGCGCGGACGCTCGTCAGCGATTCCCTAGGAGGAGGGAGATGAGCGCGATGCACGGTCGTCCTTTCGACGCCGACGACTTGTTCAGGACACGCGATGAGGAGGAGTACGAGGACGAGTACGACGAGTACGGCGACGAGGACGAGGACGAGGACGAGGACATCGAATTCGAGGACGAGGACGAGGACGATTGGGAGGAGGAATTCGAGGACTACGAGGAGGAGGACAAGGAGGACGTTGTTGGCCGCCGGCGACGTCGCGAAGAGTGGGAATGACGGGCGTCTTGCACGAGGAGGACGACTGATGCGAGGGCCCCTTGGGCCCTCGCGTGTTTTGGGGCCGCGCGCCAGTGCGGCCGTCGCGGCAGCCTCTGTGCTGTTGCTTACAGGTCACAGGCCGCAAGCGGCCTATCCCCAGGCTGCCGACACCACCTTAGCCCAGGTGATAGCTTTCGCGCTCGAAGCGCCCGAGCTGCCGGTCATGGCGGCCGGACTCTTGGATACGATTGGCGGCCGCCTGTCGGGTACGCCGACCGGCACGCGCGCCGAGGCCTGGGCAGTGGGCTGGCTGCGCAGCTTCGGGCTCGACTCGGTTTGGTATGAGATCGTGCGGATGCCGGTCTGGCGCCGGGGCGAAACCCGCGTACGGGTGCTGGATCCGGCGGTGCTGCGGCATCGCCGGATCGCGGCCGTGGCCTACGGCTACTCACCTGGCATCAGCGCCGACTCGATACCGCTCGTCGACGCCGGAAGGGGCGATCCGCAGGCCATTGAGGCCCTCGGTCTGCGGGCGCGCGGGGCAGCGCTGCTCACCGACGGGGTGGTGACCACGCAGTTGGTCGCGGCGGCCGTGCAGGCCGGGGCGGTAGCGATCCTGCGGATCTCGTTCGAGCCGGGACGCCTGCCGCAGGCGCGGGTCGCGCCGGTGCCGGAGCCGCCCGCGCCGCTCCCGCTGCTCATGCTCGCTCACGAGGACGGTCTCTGGCTGCGGCGGCAGCTGGCAGCGGGTCCGCTGAGTCTGGAGCTGCGCGTGGTCGCGCAGACGCGG
>CP070823.1:711321-713232 GCA_020344375.1 Gemmatimonadota bacterium
GACCTCGTAGAGCATGCTCGACATGAGCCGCGTGAGCGCGAAGGCGGCGACCAGGCCGAGGACGACACCGGCAAGGCTGACGCGCAGGCTCTGCCCGGTCACCATCCGCAGCACATCGCTCCTGTGGGCGCCCAGCGCCATGCGGATGCCGATCTCGCGCAGCCGCTGCACGACCGAGAACGAGATCACGCCGAAGATCCCGACGGCGGAGAGCACCAGCGCCAGGACGCTGAAGGTGGTGAGCAGGCCGCCCACCAAGCGGCTGTTGGACATTGCCCGCCTGACGTAGCCCTCCATGGTCTCGATCCGGTAGAGCGGCACGTCCGGGTCGAGGGCGGCGAGCTCGCGTCGCACCGGCTCGGCGAGCCGCAGCGGATCGCCCTCGGTCTTGGCGGCCACATACATGGCGCTGGCCCATATGCCCTCGCTCTGGGCCATCGGCACGTAGACGGTGATGCGCGCCGGGTTCTCCAGCTCGTAGTGCCGGACGTTGCGCACCACGCCCACGACCGTGCGCCAGAGCTGGACCGGGTTCTCGGCGGTCGAGCCCGCGCCCTCCTCGAAGTTGACCCGCTTGCCGATGGGGTCCTCGCCCGGCCAGAAGTTCTCGGCCATGGTCTCGTCGATGATGCAGACCGGGGGGACGCCGTCACGGTCCTGCTCGGTGAAGCCGCGACCTCGTAAGAGCGTCATGCCGAACGTCGCGAAGTGGTCCGGCGTGACCATGTAGTAGAGCACTGATCGGAGGTTCTCGGGCTCGCGCGGCGTGCCCTCCGGCACGATACTCTGCTCCCAGCTGGTCCCCTGCAGCGGCACGATCTGGCTGAGCGAGGCGGCCTGCACGCCGGGCAGCGCCTGCACACGCTGCAGGAAGTCGTCGAAGAAGCGCCGCGCCGTTTCCTTACCCGGGTAGCCGCTGGGGGGCAGTGAGACCCGGGCGGTGAAGATGTTCTCCGCCACGAAGCCCTTGTCGACGTTACCCAGCTTGCGCAGGCTCTGGATCATCAACCCCGCCCCGATCAGTAAGACCAGCGAGAGCGCGACCTCGGCGACCACGAAGCCCGATCGTAGCCGCTGCCGGGCTCGCCCCACGGTTTCGCCGCGCCCGCCTTCCTTGAGCTCGCCCACCAACCCCTGGGCCGATCCGCGCAGCGCTGGCGCGACGCCGAACAGGAGACCCGCGCCCACCGCCACCATGAACGTGAACGCGAGCACAGTGGGATCGAGCCCGATACGTTCCGCCGCGGCGGCCAGGATGCTGTCCGAGGCCGCCGGTATGAGGACCTGGATTCCCAGGTAGGCCAGCCCGACGCCCAGGACGCCGCCGGCGAGGCCCAGCGAGACGCTCTCGGTGAGCAGCTGCCGGACCACGCGACCGCGCCCGGCGCCCAGCGCCGCACGCACCGCCAGCTCGCGCCGCCGGCTCTCGCCGCGCGACAGCAGCAGGTTGGCCACGTTGGCGCAGGCGATGAGCAGGACGAACCCGACCGCGCCCATCAGGATGAGGACCGGTGCGCGCAGGTCGCCGACGAAGGCGTCCATCAAGGTCTGTAGCCGCGCGACGGCGACCTCCTCGCCTTCCTCCTCGGTAAGCTCACGGGCGACTCGGTCGAGGTCGGCCTGGGCCATCTCGATGCTGACGCCTTCCTTCAGCCGCGCGACCGCCCAGGTCCCTTGCGAGCACGTGCGATTCTCCCAGCACAGGCCCTGGGAGAAGAACCCCATGGGCAGGTAGACTTCACTCTCGGCGGACGGGAACTGGAACTCCGGTGGCATGACGCCGATGATCTCGTAGGGACGGCCGTCGAGGCTGATGGTGCGGCCCAGGGCGTCGGGGTCGGCGCCCAACCGCCGCTCCCAGAACCCGTAGGTCACGACGGCGACCGGTGCCGCGCCCGCCCAGGTCTCGTC
>CP070823.1:713332-715238 GCA_020344375.1 Gemmatimonadota bacterium
GGCGAGGCGTGCCATCAGATCCAGCTCCGACGGCCAGGCGTAGCGCGTCACGAGGGGGTAGAACTTGAACCCCTGCTCGGACAGGAGCACGTGACGGGTCACCACCCGCTGGTGAACCGGGTCGTGCCGCGAAGCCTCGAGCCGCACGCCGTCAGGCTCGAAACCTTCCAACCCGAGACGCTGACCGCGATCGAAGCGGCTGAGGTCGGGAACGAAAGCGTCAAAGACGAACAGCCCCGTGCGCGCCAGCTTCCTCGCCACGTTTGCGAAGCAGCGTAGCTGATCCTCCTGGGTGGTTAGTGCGAATATCGTGTTGAAGACGATGAAGATCAGCGAGTACTCGCCTTCCACGCCCACGTCGGCGAAATCGCCGATGGTCACCGGTAGGCGCTCGCCGCCCGGCTTGGCACGGAGTCTTGCCACCATTGCCGCTGAGGCATCGATGCCGTGCACGGCGATCCCCCGCTCCTGCAGCGGCAGGGCGATCCTGCCCGTACCGATCCCCAGCTCAAGGACGGGCCCTCGCCCGGCGAGCTCCGCCAGGCGTTCCACCACCGCGTCCTTCTCGAGCCCGACGTACCAGTCGTCATAGACCTCCGCGATGTGCTCACCATAGGTGGACGCATCGTACTGTCCCACCACTCGCCTCCTTTCTGTCACGTGCATCGGATCGAACGTCGCCATCCTGACCTGGCCCGCCCTGACATCTCTGCTTAAAGTACCCTGGGAGGTGGCACCTTGGCGACGACACTGGCCGACATACTCGACAGCCGGGCACGGCCCGGCGAGTTGTACACGCGCCGCGAAGACGGATCCGTGCGCTGCTACGCTTGCGGCCTGCGCTGCCTGATTCGGCCCGGCCGCCGGGGCGTCTGCCGGGTGCGCTTCAACGACGGCGGTACGCTGAAGGTGCCGCGGGACTATGTGGTTGCCCTCCAGTGCGATCCGACGGAGAAGAAGCCGCTCTTTCACGTCTTCCCCGGCTCGGCGGCGGTCACCTTCGGCATGCTGGGCTGCGACCTGCACTGCGACTACTGCCAGAACTGGCTGACCTCGCAAGCGCTTCGGGACGAGCAGGCGGGTATAGGCCCCGTGGACCTGACGGCCGACGGGATCGTGAAGCTGGCACAGCGGCATGCCGCCCGGCTGGTGGTCTCCTCGTACAACGAGCCACTCATCACCTCCGAGTGGGCCGTCGATGTCTTCAAGCTAGCGAAAGCGGAGGGCTTCCATACGGCGTTCGTCTCCAACGGCAACGCGACCCCCGAGGTCGTGGAGTACCTGGAGCCGTGGCTCGACGTGTTCAAGATCGATCTCAAGACGATGAGCGACCGCAACTACCGGAAGCTGGGCGGCGTGCTCGCTCATGTTCTCGACACGACCCGTCTAGTCTACGAGCGCGGCTTCTGGGTGGAGATCGTGACGCTGGTCGTCCCCGGGTTCAACGATTCCGACGACGAGCTCCGCGAGACCGCGGGCTTCATCGCCTCGGTCTCGCCCGACATCCCCTGGCATGTCACCGCCTTCCACCGGAACTACAAGATGCGGGAGGCGGCTAACACGGGGCCTCACGATCTGAGGCGCGCCGCCGAGATCGGGCGAGAGGCCGGCCTCAACTTCGTCTACGCCGGCAACCTGCCAGGGATGGTGGATGGCCTGGAGAACACCTACTGCCCGGACTGCAACCGGCTGCTGATCGAGCGGATTGGCTACTTTATCCGCAGCGACGAGCTGAGCGGGAATGGCGGGATCTGTCCGGACTGCGGGCGCGCGGTGCCCGGCATCTGGAACAGCGCGGCCCCTAGACCCTTATCACCTTTCCGTAGTTCTTGTGGTTGAGATCGAGGCCGGTCCAGCGCTCGATGGCCGATAGGATCCGATACTTCGGGCGCTCGTCCTTGTGCAA
>CP070823.1:715338-717240 GCA_020344375.1 Gemmatimonadota bacterium
GGCGCTCCTCCTCCTAAATGCCGCCCCTTTCGCGGACGGCAACGGGGGACGGCCTACTTCCGCTCAATTCGCGGCGAGCGTCGAACGGAATTGCCCGCCCTCATCTAGCCGCCGGCGGCCTCGTACGCGGCAGCGAGAGCATCGGTCATGGCCGTGTAGCCCGCATCGTTGGCGTGGATCCGGTCCGAAGCGACGAACTGCGCGCTCTTCCCCTGAAAGGTACTGTACCAGTCTGCCACGGGAACACCGTGCTCTGCGGCGATGGAACGGATCACATCGTTCATCCCCTCCTCGACTGGCGAGCCCTCGCGTCCCTCCAGGGCCCATTCCGCCACTTCGTCGAACGGCAAATTGGAGCCGGAGAACGGGTTGTATAGGTCGGCGGTCAGGATGGGCAAATCGGGGTCCGCGTGCTCCAGCTCGTCCAGCGCCTGATCGAAGTTCTCCCTCAAGCCGTCGAGGGCATCCTGGAGCGCGTCGACACATTCCGGCTTGGCCATGGACGTCTCCAGTTCGGGACAGGTGCCAGCGATGACCAGGTCAAGGAACAGATCCAGGAGATCGTTGCCGCCGATGTTCAGAGTTACAACCTGCACGTCGTTCTCCGGGATCTCGTCGAAGTTGCGCGCCCCTATCTCGCGGACCGCCTCGGCCAGGTGCCCATGTTCGATGAGATCGACGCTGGTATCTCCACTGTGACCCAGATTCATCAGCGTCAGGTCAGTAATCCCCAGGGCGTCCTGCAGGTACTCGTGGAACTTGGGAACATAGGCCGTCGACGATGGATCAGAGGCGCCCACTCCCTCGGCCAACGAATCGCCCAGGGCGACGTAGACGGGCGCGGCTGCGGCCTCCGGCGAAGCGGCCACGGTGGAGGTGGGTGAGGGTGAGGGTGAGGGTGAGGGTGAGGGCGTGGCCATGGAGGCACCGCCATTCTCCCCATCTTGGCAGGCACCAAGGGAAAGCATTACGAAGACGCCAAAGAGGAGAACCACGCTCAGACTCAGTCTCTTCATGCTGCTACCTCCATACTCGACTCTTGTCTTCAAGACACAGCGGTCTCATCCTACTCTCAGGCGCGGCGGTTGGCAAGGAACTCACGAATCGCATTGGACGCTTGAAGCCTGGTTGCGGAAGTATATAATGGTTGAGCCATGAACGGGGATATACCTCCTGAAGCCATAATTCGTGACTACGACAGGGCCATGCGACGAAGCAGAGCGGGGGGCTCCGGAGAGAGCACTCCTATGCTCGCCGTACTCAGCATCCTGGGAGGCCTGCCCATTGCAGCGGTCGGTCTGGCATGTTGCAGCGCAGCCAGTTTTTGCCTGGTGTTGCGGATTTTATGGGGTATGATTGGATTGGGTATCTTGGCAGGAGCGTCTGCATTTATTGGCGCACTCGGCAGCGCCGTTGACGAAGCGTAGCATGCTACAAGGGGAGAGCGGTGCAGAACATTCAGCGGCGCATGAGGTGAGGAACACGCTGTCCTCGGACCGGGAGCGCTCCCTGCGGGTGGACGACTATCGTGAGCAAACCGTTGCTGAATCAGTCACAACTGGCGCCCTACGTTCCCCAGCTGCTTATCGAGTGGCAGACCAGGGCGCCCGAGAAGTCCTTTCGTGAGACGGAAGGGACGCTCGTCTTTGCCGACATTTCGGGCTTTACCCGCATGTCCGAGCGCCTCGCCCGTAAGGGCAAAGTGGGGGCGGAGGAAGTCAGCGATGTACTCAACCACATCTTCTCCCGATTGCTTGCCATCGCTCGGGAGGACGGCGGCGACCTGCTGAAGTTCGGCGGTGACGCTCTGCTCCTCCTTTTCTCCGGCCCAGAGCACGCCTCCAGGGCCAGCCACGCTGCGGTAAACATGCGTCGCACGCTCCGCGAATGCGGCCGGCTGAG
>CP070823.1:717340-719220 GCA_020344375.1 Gemmatimonadota bacterium
GTAGCCGAATCGAACGGCGGGGAGCCGGGGGGCGGGATCTCGATCCGGATCCGCGGCGGAACGTCTGTGAACGCGAGCAACGAGCCGCTGTTCGTCGTCGACGGTGTGCCGCTGGCGGTCGGAGGAGGGATCTCGGCCGGGCGTAACCCGCTCAGCTTTCTGAACCCTGAAGACATCGAGTCGATGACCATTCTCAAGGACGCGTCGGCCACAGCGATCTACGGGTCCCGGGGCGCCAACGGTGTGGTGATCATCCAGACGAAGGGCGCGGCGCGCGCAGTCGGCGGCATGGGGAGCCGGCTGACCTACACCGGCACCGTCTCCCGCTCGGGCGTCACCGCTGAGCCGGATGTGCTGACGGCCCAGCAGTTCCGCGACGCGGTGGCGCAGTACAATCCGGGCGCCCTGGACCTGCTCGGAGACGCGAACACGGACTGGCGCGACGCCGTTCAGCGTACCGGTGTCGGGCACGAACATACGATCGCCTTCGCCGGTGCGACCAGGGACTTCGACTACCGGCTGTCGCTCGGTTACCTGAACCAGGAAGGCATCCTTCGCGGCTCGGCCACTGAGCGAGCGACCGTCGGGCTGGGCTTCCGCCACCGCTTCTTCGACGAGCGGCTGAGCCTGTCCGCGAATCTCAGGGGTGCGCGAATAAACGACGACTTCACACCGGGTGGCGTGGTCGGCCTCTCCACCATATTCGCCCCGACCCAGCCGATCCGGGACCCGGACAGCCCGCACGGCGGGTATTTCGAGTGGTACGACTATATGGAGGGGGCGAACAACCCGGTCGCCATGTTGGATTTCACCGTGGACGAAGGCACGACCTACCGCAGTGTCGGTGACATCGAAGCGCAGTTCGACGTTCCGTACGTGGCGGGGCTGAGGGGCAACGTGCGATTCGGCTACGACGCGACCAAGACCGAGCGCGAGACGTTCCGGCCGACCTACTTGCGCGGGGAGGCGGAGAGAGGCTACGCCGGGTTCGTGAGTCGTTCGAACAACACCCAATCCAACGTGCTCTTCGATATGTTCGCCAACTACGACCGCAGCTTCGAGTCTCTGGGGGGGACGGACCTCAATGTCACCGCCGGCTACTCGTACGAGGAGTCCACAAGCGAGTATCCGTACTTCGAGGCACAGGGCTTGAGCTTCGACTACCTCGGTACGTCCGGCATCCCGGCGGCCGAGCAGCAGCGGAGCACCATCTGGCTCGACGAGAGCCGCCTCATCTCCTTCTTTGGTCGCGCCAACTTCACGGTGGCCGACCGCTACCTGCTGACGTTGAGCGTGCGCCGCGACGGCTCGTCCAGATTTGGACCGGACGAGCAGTGGGGCACCTTCCCTTCCGCCGCGTTCGCCTGGCGCATCATCAACGAGCCGTTCATGCAAGATGTGGGGTGGCTCTCAGACCTGAAGCTCCGGCTCACGTGGGGGAAGAACGGTAACCAGGCCTTCGAGAACTATCAGCAGTATCCGACCTACGACATCGGCGATGACAGGGTGCAGTACCAGTTTGGGGATGACTACGTCACGACCATCCGGCCGGGGGCGGCCGACCGCGGCATCAAGTGGGAGGAGACGACGTCGACCGACCTCGGCCTCGACTTCGGCTTCTCGAACAACCGGTTCACCGGCGCCATCGATTACTACTTCAAGAAGACCGAGGACCTGCTCTTCGAGGTGCCGGTCGCAGCCGGGACGTTTACGAAGAACTACATCTGGACGAACATTGGCAGCGTCGAGAACCGCGGTCTCGAGTTCAGCCTGAGCGCCTTGCTCTTCGACGGCCGCGACGGCGGTTTCTCCTGGAACGCCGACTTCAACGCGGCGACCAACTCCAACGAGCTCACGGAGATCAACCCGTGGGGCGGCGG
>CP070823.1:719320-721193 GCA_020344375.1 Gemmatimonadota bacterium
GCCCAGCCCCTGCTGGGGCGGACGCTCGTGTCGGCAGATGATGGAGCCGACCCGCAGCCCGTCTTCGTGCTGAGCTACGACTTCTGGCAGCGCCGGTTCGGCGGTGACTCGACCGTCATCGGACAGGTCCTGGATGTCGGCCTGGAAGTCGCGGAATACGGCAGCGCGGGTCAGATCGTGGGCGTGATGCCCGAAGGCTTCGCGTTTCCCACCCCGAACACGGCACTGTGGACCCAGTTGCCTCTGGATCCGGCACGAACCTGGCGCGGGGGCCACTGGTTTCACATGATCGGCCGCCTGGCGCCAGGCGTGAGCTTCGCGGAAGCCGAAGCGGAGATGGAAACGCTTATGGCCCGCTGGGCGGTGGACTACCCGGACCACCACGTTGGCCACGGGCTGTTTCTCATGCCGCTGCTGGATGACTTCGTGGGCAATGTCCGCCCGGCACTGCTGCTGCTGCTCGCCGCGGTGGGCTTCCTGCTGCTGATCGCCTGCGCCAACGTGGCCAACCTCCTCTTGGCGCGAGCCGAGGGCCGCCGTCGCGAGCTAGCAGTCCGGGGGGCACTAGGTGCGGGCCGCGGCCGTCTCGTCCAGCAACTACTCACCGAGAGCCTGCTCCTGGCAGTCATCGGCGGAGCCCTTGGCCTCGCGCTCGCCGCGCTGGGAGTCGATCTGCTTCTCGCTCTACAGGCCGGCACGATTCCCCGCGCGATGAACGTCGGGCTCGACACGCGCGTCCTGCTCTTCGTCGGGGGCGTCGTGCTGCTGACGACGGTGATCTTCGGCTTGCTACCTGCGTTTCGGGCGGCATCCGCGGATCTCTCTGAGGCGCTCAAGGAGGCGGGGCGATCGCTGAGCGCCGCCAGGGAGCGCGTCAGCTTCCGACGCGCCCTCGTGGTCGCCGAGATCGCTCTGGCTGTGCTCCTGGTGGTCGGGGCAGGACTCACCGTGAAGAGCTTCTGGCACCTGTTCCACGAGGACCCGGGCTTCCGAAAGGACAACCTCCTGGTCACCCAGTTCTCACTGCCGGCATCGGAGTACACAGCGGAACGGGCGGTGGCGTTCTACTCCGAGCTGGTGGAGCGGGTGGAGGCGCTACCGGGAGTGGAAAGCGCTGCCACTGTGTCGCGTCCCCCCATCCGCTACGACAGGTCACAGAGCCGCTTTCACATCGAGGGGTGGCCACGTGCGCAGGCGGGTCCGTTTTGCTGCACGGGCAGCTCCGTCGGCGTAGGGCCCGGAGCGATCGAGACCCTCGGCATCCCCCTGCTCCGCGGTCGAGTGCCCGACGAGCGTGACCGCGCCGGCGCGTCACCGGTCGCCGTCGTCGATGAGCGGCTGGCGCGGCAGTACTGGCCCGGCGAGGATCCGATCGGGAAGCAGATACGCTTCGCCGCCACGGACGGCCCGTGGCACACGGTCGTCGGCGTTGTCGGCAACGTACGGTACGACGGGCTGGGAGAGGAGAACCCCACGTTCTACTTCGCCTACGAGGGGTGGCAGGACATCGTGCACTTCATGATGGGCTCGATGAGCATCGTCGTGCGCACGGCTGACGATCCAGGCGCACTGGCGGGTCCGATCCGACAACTGGTTCGCTCTCTCGACCCGAATCTGGTCATCCTCCGCATGCAGACCATGGACGACATCGTTTCTGCTTCGGTTGCACGGCCGAGGTTCATGATGAGCACGCTCGGCCTGTTCGCCAGCGTGGCTCTCCTGCTCGGCATGATCGGCGTCTACGGTGTCATCTCTCACGGCGTGGCGCAGCGCACTAACGAGATCGGAGTCCGCATCGCGCTTGGCGCTCAGGGCCGTGAGGTCATCGCCATGGTGATACGGCAAGGGATGGCCACGGTGCTGATCGGAGCCG
>CP070823.1:721293-723154 GCA_020344375.1 Gemmatimonadota bacterium
AGCATGGCGTCGAGGAGTCCTTCCGTCGACTCACCTTCTCGATGGCGGTCTTCACACCCTGATGCTGCCCGTGATCCTGACGGCCGAGCGTGCGAAGCGGATCTACTTTCGCACCTTCGGCTGCCGTGCCAACCAGTATGATACCGAGCGGCTCCGCCGGCTGCTGGAGCTGCGCGGCTGCGAGACCGTCGGCGACCTGGCGCAGGCGGATGCGGTCGTGGTGAACAGCTGCACCGTCACCCAGGCCGCCGATTCGGAGCTGTGCCGCTACGTGCGCGCGTTGAGCCGCCGCTCGCACGGTCGCGTACCGGTGGTGGTGACGGGCTGCGCCGCGGCGGTCGGAGGCGATGCCATCCGCGTGCTCGACGGCGTGACCGCAGTGGTGCCTGGGCAGGATCCCGAGGCCGTGGCCAGAAGCTTGAGACTCTTGCCGCGCGGGACCGACGAGCTCGACATCGGACTCCTCGATCGCTGCGAGCGCGGCACGCGTGCCTGGCTCAAGGTCCAGGACGGCTGCGACCTGCGCTGCTCCTATTGCGTGATCCGCGTCGCCCGGGGACGCAGTCGCTCGCGGGTGCCCGCCGAGGTGATCGAGGAAGCTCGGCGGCTGGCCGAACACCACCCCGAGATCTCCCTCACCGGCATACACATCAGCCTCTACGGGAAGGACCTGACGCCGCGCGCGACGTTTCTCGCGCTGCTGGCGCGCCTGCTCGAGAGGGTGCCCGACGTTCGCTTCCGCATCGGCTCCCTGGAGTGCAATCAGCTCGACGATGACGTGATCGAGCTCATCGCGGGCTCTGGCGGCCGGCTGGCCCCGCACCTGCACGTTCCGCTGCAAAGTGGCAGCGATCGGGTGCTGCGGTTGATGCGCCGCCCCTACCCGGCTGGCCGCTACCGTGCCCGGGTGGAGCGCCTCCGCGAGCGAGTATGGCCCCTGGGCCTCGGGACCGACTTGATCGTCGGGTTTCCCGGCGAGACGGACGAGGACCACCGGCGTACGGTGGAGCTCATCCAGGCGCTGCCGTTTACCTACGTGCACGTCTTCCCGTACTCGAGCCGCGCAGGGACCGACGCGGCGCGGCTGCCTGGCCCGGTGCCGCCGCGCGTGAAGACGGAGCGCTCGCGGGAGATCCGCGAGCTGGTGCGCTGGAAGGCGGAGGCGTACCGCAGGCGGCGCATCGGTACCCTGGCCCGGGTCGTGCTCGAGGGCGACGACCCGGCCACCGCCGTCACCGGCGACTACCTGAAGATGCCGGCCTCGGATAGCTTAAAGGCCACAGGTCCGCGTATGCAGATGGCACGCATCGAGGCGGCTCGCGACGGCGGCCTCCGAGCGGCCGCGTACACTCGATCGGAACCAGCATGGCGAAGACGTACTGGGTAGAGACCTACGGCTGTCAGATGAACCTGAGCGACAGCGAGCTCATGGAAGGGATTCTGACATCCAGCGGCTACACTCAGGTGTCCGCGCCCGAGGAAGCGGATGTCATTCTGGTGAACACCTGTGCGATCCGCGAGCACGCGGAACAGCGGGTGTTGGGCCGGGTGGCGGAGCTCAACCGGGTGAAGAAGCAGCGGCCGGGCGCGCTCATCGGCGTCTGCGGCTGTATGGCCCAGCGGTTGGGTGAGAGGCTGATTCGTCAGGCCGAGTACGTGGACTTGGTCATCGGGCCCGATGCTTATCGCTCGCTGCCCCAGCTTATCGAGCAGGCGGCCTGCAACGGCGGCGGTGTCGTCGATGTCGAGCTCAATCCCGCGGAGAACTACGAGCGGCTCGAGCTGCGGCGCCACTCGCGCGTGTCGGCCTGGATCCCGATTCAGCGGGGCTGCAACTACCGCTGCACCTTCTGCATCGTTC
>CP070823.1:723254-725112 GCA_020344375.1 Gemmatimonadota bacterium
ATACTCTGGGTCTTATATGCGCCCATCTTAGGCCATGCCCCAGGTCTTGTCAAGAGGCGGGCCCCGGGGCCACCCGCCGGCCGTTTCGCGACCATCACCGGCGTGAGCCCTCCCGCGGGGCCGAACCGGCTTACCCGAGCCCGCCCACCTGCACTGCCAGAGGAACTCGCGAGCGCGCCGACTGACATCAGGACGGGCTCTACCCCTCGACCCGTACTCGGTGTATCATCCTGCTGCGCCCCAGCGCTAGCAAGCGAGATTGACTCAGCGAGTTCGCGGCGAGCAGTCGACCTTGACCGAGATATTGCTCGGCCACGTGCGCGCCGCCCGTGAGGAAAGCCTGCTGATGTTCCAGCGCGTCCAACGAGGTGTCAGCGTTCTACGAACCCGGCGCCGGTCCGCGCGGCCAACTCGCCCCCGGTCACAGGGCTCGCGGCTCCCCCGCGCCCTGCAGCGCTTCCGCCCCTGGCACAGCATCGCCTTGCTGGGCCTGCTCTTCAGCGTCTGCGCCGGTATCGGGCTGGCCTGGGGCTCGTGGGCCCGCATCTGCCTGGACGAGCGTTGCCCGTCCATCGCGCAGATCACGGTCTGGGAACCGGAGGAATCCTCGAAGCTCTACGCCGGTGACGGAAGCCTGATCCATGAGTTCTTCCTCGAGCGGCGGACCGTCATCAACCTGGCCGACCTTCCGGCCTACGTATCGCAGGCCTTCGTGGCCATCGAGGACAAGCGCTTTTACAGCCATCGCGGTCTCGACGTCCGGCGCTTCACGCGGGCGACGATCGAGTATCTGATCTACGGTCCCGGCCGGCCCGGTGGCAGCACCATCACGCAGCAGCTCGCGCGCAACCAGTTCCCCGACCGGATCGGCTTCGATGTGTCACCGCTGCGCAAGGCGAAGGAGGCGAAGGTCGCCCGCGACATCGAGCGCATCTACTCGAAGGATGAGATCCTTGAGGCTTACCTGAATCAGATACCGTTCGGCGCCGGCTACGGAATCGAGACTGCCTCTGACTATTACTTCGGGAAGCCGGCCCGGCTGCTCAACCTCCCAGAGGCCGCGCTGCTCGCGGCCCTGCCGCAAGCGCCCTCCCGCCTCTCGCCGTTCCGCAACCCCGAGCTGTCGCTCCGGCGACGGAACCTAGTGCTCGACTTGATGGCCGAGCAGGGCTACATCAGCGAAGCCGAGGCCGAGGCGGCGAAAGCCTACCCGCTGCCGCGCTCGCGGCCTCGCGGCCGGGAGTATCAGATCGCGCCTTACTTCGTGGAGTGGGTGCGTCAGATGCTGGACGACCGCTTTGGAAGCGACCTCTATCAGGCCGGCTTCCACATCTATACGACGCTGGATCTCGAGATGCAGGCGATTGCCGACTCGGCGCTCAGAGCGCAGCTCACGCTGCTCGAGTCCGTGCCGGACTACGAGCACATGACCTACGAGGAAGCGCTCGAGCTGCCACCCGATTCCATCGATTGGGCCCAAACCCCGTACCTGCAGGGGATGTTCATCGCGCTCGACCCGAAGACCGGCTTCGTCCGCGCTCTGGTCGGCGGCAGGGACTGGAACCACTCCAAGTTCAACCGAGCGACGCAGGCGCTGCGCCAGACCGGGTCAGCATTCAAACCGTTCGTCTACACGGCGGCGCTCGCCAGCGACTACCCGGTCTCCTACGTCATCTACGACGCGCCGCTCGAGCTCGACCAGTATGATCCGGAAGGCGACTCCACCTGGATCTGGTCGCCCAAGAACTACAACAATCGCTTCAACGGCCCGATGACGCTGCGGGACGCGCTGCGCCGCTCGATCAACGTCGTGACGGTCAAGCTGTCGCAGCAGGTCGGGATGGAGACGGTGGCGCAG
>CP070823.1:725212-727064 GCA_020344375.1 Gemmatimonadota bacterium
CGAAGTCGCCCGCCGCCCGCGCCTGCGTGGCCAGCTCGAGCGCCGCCTTTCGGAATCGGCGCTGGAGCTCCGCCCGCTGTCGGTCCGCCCAGTGGTCGAACTCCGGCTCGTTCAGGGCGAGATCCGCCAGGAACGGCCCCTCGTACAGCTCCACGGCACCCTTCAGGTCGCCGGCTTCCAGGCGATTCTCGAACTCCTCCACGTCCAGCCAGACTTCGCGGCCGAAGTCGAGGGCGTCCTCGACACTCTCCAAGTCAAGATCCGGGCTGGTCTTGCGCAGCGTGTAAAGGAGTTGGTTGAGAGCGCGGCGCGCCCGCTTCTCCTCGCGATCCGGCCACAGCACTCCGAGGATCTCATCGCGGCGGTCGGGCCCCGGTTCCCGCGCCATGTAGGCGATCAACGCCAGCGACTTTGGCCAAGCCGCCTCCCCGGTGAGCGGTACCCCTCTCACCGCGACGGACGTCCGGCCGAGCGTTCGTATCTCGATCATCTCTACCTTGTAACCTTGCTCCACGCCCCGGCGAGCCGCCCACCGTTCGCCGGGTCGGCCATCCTCTCCATCTGCCTCGACGATGACAAATTGCCGCCCCCGGGTCCCATCGACAAGCCGGCGCTCGGGCGGAAAGATTTCTGCAACCTGCGTTACATATCACCTGGACCCGCCGCCGCCTTCCCCCTGACGGCGGCCACATGACCGCTCACCTGATAGGTCGAATGATAGTAAGGAACTCGAACATGATTGCCACCTGACCGGTCACCTGATAGGCCGCGGATAGATTGGACGGCGACTGTACCGAGGCGGACTCTCCCTGCCTTGTCAGGTAGATGACAATGCGCGTACGAACGAAGGTCCTGGCGCACACGGAACGCCTGGAGATTATAGCAGGGTTCCTGCCGATCCTGGCAGCCCTGGCCTGGCTGCTGCTTAGCGGCTAGGCAGAAGCCTAGAGAGACGGAGCCAGGACCGAGAGACAGCGAAGCGATCAGACTGCTTCGAAGCAGTTTGCAGAGTTCTACAGGGGACTCGTTCGGAAGCCGGCGCTTCCGATAGTCTTGAACGCGAAGAAGACTACCTCAGCTGTCCCACCTGCCCGCTGTGGGAGCGCAGCTTCAACGCAACGAGTCCCCTTTCAACTTCTGATGCCGCCAGGGCGCGGAGAGGCCGCTCTGGCGGCGCTTTCTTTTACTCGCCAACGGGGCCGCCGGTGGCCAGGTCGCGTCGGGCGATGGGCGCACCCAGCAGCTCGTCCGGTATAGCGAACGCGTCTACGAGCGGCAGTGCCTGCTGACGTGCCTCGGCGCACAGCTGGTTCACCATCTTGCGGATGGCCTTGGCTTTGTTCCCCTCGATGTAACCGTTCTCCAGGAACCAGCCGCGATCCTCTTCGATCTTCGAGAGCGCGAATAGGTCACAGAGCGTCTTGAGGACGGCGGCCAAATCCGGGTCGGGGACGTCGCGGATCGTCTCCACGCACTGTTCGAGTATGCCTCGCTCCACGTGGGCGTGCGCGAGTTTAAGGAGATGGTCCTGGCAGTCCTTGAAGGCGCTGAAGGCGTCCATTCCCCCATCGATGCGTCGCTTCAGTCGCCGGGCGGCGCTAACCAGGAGCTGGGTCTGGCGGTAGCGGAAGGCGCCGAGCTGGAACTCGGGGTCACGCAGGTGCGACTCCCCGGTGAGTCTGGTGACGATGGGGTTGAGCTCAGCGACGGCTCGCGCCGCCTGCCGGGTCAGGTGTCTGAGCACGCTGAGGGACTTCAACTCCTCGGACTGTTGCCTGTAATCGGTGAGCAGTGCCTTCGCGATCAGCTGCATCAGCACCGTGTTGTCGCCCTCGAAGGTGGTAAAGACATC
>CP070823.1:727164-729015 GCA_020344375.1 Gemmatimonadota bacterium
GAGGTCGCCGTTGAGGCCCTCGATGGTGGTGACCTGTCGGTCGGCGGCGCTGGACACCGGGATCGAGCAGGAGGGGACGGGGCTACCGTCGATGTGCACGGTGCAGGCGCGGCACTGGCCGATCCCGCAGCAGTACTTGGTGCCGGTGAGCCCGAGGCTATCCCTCAGCACCCAGAGCAGCGGGGTGTCGGGGCTCACGTTCACCGTGTGACCTTCACCGTTCACGGTCAGGTTGATTGGAGCCATACGGACTCTCCTCCAGATCGGGACGTTGGGCGCGCCCACAGGATCGACTCGCACGAGCTATCGACGGGCCGCGGCGTCGCCAGCCGCATCGAGGCGGCAATCAACTCGGGCGATTGAAGGGAGAAGCTGCCGATCCCCATGGGATCGAAGCGCAATATGTGCGAGAGCGGGAGCCGCAGCAACAGCCTGCGATCGGGTGCCGCCGGAGACGAACCAGTTCGGGCTCTGATGTGAACCAGGGCGGCGGGTTGGCCGCCGCCCTGGGGGTGCGCGGGTCTGCTTGCCCTGACTACATGACCGGAGCCGTCACCGGCGCGCTCTCGGTCTTGACGACGGCGCTCGCTAGTGCGATGGGAATCAGCACCAACGTCAGGAAGTAGAAGTTATAGCCCGGCAGCACGACACGCGGCGCGAGTACGCCCAGCAGCGACGCGATCGTGACCGGCAGAAGACCGATGATCACGCCGGCGAGCATGAAGTTCAGCCCGTAGCCGGAGCGCTGCCTGGGGCTGGCTTTGACGAAGCTGTGTATCATCGCCCAGAGCGCGAGGCCGAAGTAGACGACGACGAAGAGCCCGAACAGCGACCTGATAAGCACGTTGAGGGTGCTGGTCCCGGCAGGCTGTAGGATGATCAGGAAGAGCGCGAAGAGCGCGATCAGCAGCGCGGGCGCGTACAGCACCTTGGTCGTGTGCTTCTTCGCGAGCAGTGCCTTCGGCTCTGGGAACTCCAGCATGAAATGGAGCAGGAACGCGAAGCCGAAAATAATGATAACGAGCTGGAGAGCGGCTGCGATGGTGCGCAGCGTGAAGGACTGCAGGTACGGGCCAGCGAAGAACGTTATCCCCAGGCAGAGACCCGTGAGCGCGAGCAACGTGGCGCTCCGGGTCGGTGCTCTCATGTAGGCTCCCAGCCCAAAGACCACAAAGCAGAGACCGATGAAGATGCCCGCGATGCCCAGCAGCAGATCTCGGCCGGGCTGAGCTGAATAGGCAAGCTCGACGCTCCGGGACGGCAGGCCTTCCGGTCTCGCGGCCAGTTCCGTCTCTGCGCGCTGCTCAACGATCAGCGTGCGCGTGTCGCCGACCTCCGCGCGCTGAAGTCGCGCGAGGGCCCGGGTGTCTTCGACGGAGATGCCAGCGATGCTGGTGATATAGTCCCCGACCTGCAGCCCCGCGGCCTCGGCGGGACTGCTCGGCTCGACCTGGATCACCGTGTTGTTGCCGTCGGTGAGATAGCCGGCATAGGGGATGTTCGGCAGGTCCGCAGCGCCGAACATGCCCCAGAGGACGAACAGCACGGCGAGCACCAGGAAGGGCGTCTTGTATCTCGCCTCTCGCACTTCGACCATGGGTTGCCTCCTTCAGTTCAGTGGATGAGAGCTCTCGACCGGCCCACGCTGTATATCAGGCCCATCGAGCTAATAGTTGGCGTTAGCGGTTGGGAGGTGAGGACTCCTAGTCGAGGTGGCAGTTTGGGGCTGCACGCCGATGCAAGTAAGGCCTGTTTGCCGCGAGGCGACATGCCCAGGACTCCCGGGACCCGAGTGGTCAGACCACCCAGAGCCTGTCCCACCTGTGTAGGATTAGCCTACAATATGTGGTG
>CP070823.1:729115-730960 GCA_020344375.1 Gemmatimonadota bacterium
GATGTCCGGATCCACCTGATGCTCGGGGCGGCATTTAGTCCCCGCTGTTATCTCGACCGGCCGCTCACGTCCGTCTCGTCGCACCAGGAGCTGTACCGTCTCGCCCGGTCGCACCTCACCCCAGCGGCGTCCACCTTCCGCACTGGTGATGAGTAGACCGTCAATCGCCACGACCTTGTCGCCCGCTCTGAGCTTCCCCTCCGCCGGCCCGCTCGTCCGGACCTCACGGATCGTGAGTTCGGAGTCGAAGCGCCAGATCACCGCCCTCCCGGGCCCGTACGTGACAGAGCAGGTGCACTCAGACTCGCTGATGCCGAGGTCCCCAAGAACCCACTCCCCCTCAGCGCACGTCCCCTGCGCAACCTGTCCGACAGCAATGCCCTGCCCATGTACCAGGGAAGGCAGGCACACGGCGGCGATGACGCCTTGGAGAGTTGCACACACGATTCTACTAACGACCGTACCCTTCATGCTGACCTCCGTCCGCATTCCACCTCGGCGTGTGCCGCACTCCAGGAAAAACGCTGCGTTGCCGACCCTGATTAGAACAAGACGAGCCACGCCTCATTGCCTGCACGCACCGGCACCGGACTTCCCGTTCCGGTGGCTTCAAGCTCAGTCAGGAGTCGGATCGGCGTGGGGTCGCTGAGATCGAGTAACGCGACTTGCAGCAACGCGGCCCTAAGCGAGGCAAGTGCGACTTCTCTCGCAAGCTCGATTTCCGCCGGGTCAGCCGTGGCGGCGCGCGACGCGAGCCGCCGCAGCGCCTCGGCATGGTTCGAGCCCGTTTGCTGAACCAGCGCGGCCATCTCCCAGGCACTTGCATTACCGGCGACCGGCATATCCGACGGCTGCGACGAGCCGAGCGAGTGGCCCAACCATACGCCGCAGGCGAAGATCACGAGTGATACAGCGACGCGCAGTGCAAAGTCCCACGCGGGGTGCTGCCTAACAGCCCAGCGGTCTGGCAGGAGAAGGCCCCGCCGCCGCAACTCACGTACCATCCGCCTTTCCAGCCGGTGTGACGGCGTTGCCATCCTCGGAGCGTCGTCGAGAGCTTGACGAAACTCAGGAGACAGCTCGACGTTATCGTGATCCTTCATGACTACAGTATCCTCCG
Organism: Gemmatimonadota bacterium; assembly: GCA_020344375.1. GTDB lineage: Bacteria > Gemmatimonadota > Gemmatimonadetes > Palauibacterales > KS3-K002. The sequence continues at coordinate 730,236 of CP070823.1, forward strand.
TACGTTGTCCGTCAGTGCATGCTCGGCCTCCGACGGTGTGCCCCCGTCGAACAACACCTGCGCGAGTTTCCTCGCCGCGTTGAGTCGGCTCTTCGACGTCCCCTCGGGAATGCCAAGCATCTCTCCGATCTCGGCGTGGGTGAACCCTTCCAAATCGTGCAGCAGTAGGACGGTGCGATAGCCGTTAGGGAGACATGCGAACACCTGCTCCAAGTCCATCCGCTCGTCGTGCGTCGGCTTACAGCTCATGGGCTCCGCTGCCTGGCCCATTGGCAGATGCGCACGTTTGCCCTCACGCAGGTAATCCAGGGTCATGCGGATTCCGACTCGGGTAAGCCAGGTTCCGAATTGCGCTTCTCCTCTGAAACTCGAGAGCTTTTCCACGGCGCGAATCCAGGTTTCTTGCACGAGGTCTTCCGCATCGCCGTCCGCGCTGCCAAGCATTCGCATGATCAGCCGCAGGAGCCGTGGCGTGTGGCGTCGGTGGAGCTCTCGAAAGACCGCCTCGCTACGCTCGTCGCGCAGCGCATCGATCAGTTCGTGGTCGGCACGTGCCGACAGAGCTCCGTTTCGCATCTCACTCCTTGGACGTGTTCAAATCGCAGATCGTTCAGTGGTGTCCCGAGGTCCCAATGAATGCAGCTGTCCGAGGAACTCTCCAGCTAGTCTTCGTTGATGTCGAAGCCGATTGTCTCGGCGGCTTTCGATAGCCGTTCTTAGCGAAG
>CP070823.1:731060-732894 GCA_020344375.1 Gemmatimonadota bacterium
ACCGCCCATCGTCGGGATCGTGTAGATGTCGGTGTTCCCGTCGTAGTTCCCGCTGAAGGCGATGGTCGAGCCGTCCGGCGAGAACCTGGGGAACGACTCCTCGCCGCGCGGCGAGCTGAGTCGCACAGCCGTGCCGCCGGTCTTGGGTACGACCCAAATATCGCCGGCGTAGACGAACGCGATGTGCGTCTGCGAGACGTCCGGCTGCCGCAGCATCCGGGCGTCCACCTGTGCCTGGAGCGTTCCCGCGGAAAGTGCCAGGAACGCCAGGATCCAGAGAAACCGAGTCTTGCGCATCTCTGACCTCGCGATTCAGGTATGAGTTGTCTCGGGTTTGAGGGCTTGTGGAACCGTCATGTCTGCCTGTTAGACGTCGTAACAGCTGAGATGGCTGCCTGCCGCGCGCGTGGCTCATTCTGCCGCGGCCCGGGCGGTCACGCCGCGCCGCAGATCCGCCTCCGCGGCGATGTAACCGAACGCTGCCGAAGCTGGTCCTTTGAGCACATTACGGAGGATACTCTCCGCGTGTTTCGGGCGGCCGCTGTAGGCGTGCGGGTTGCCGATCCCGTAGCCTTTGGCTCTGGCTACGAGACGCTAGGACCTACCGGGGAGGGGAAGTTCCAGGCGTCGTTCACGCAGGTAGAGTGACTTGAGGGCTGACGCTCAGGCCTTGCGCCCGCCCTTGGTGCGCCGCTGCCGGATTTCGGCGTGCTGGGCGGTGATGGCCTCGATCACCTTGTCCACAATCGCCTGCGCCGTCTCGCGGGTGCGCGGCCTTTCTAGGAACTCCGAGTAGTCGAGCGGTGGCCCATATCTTATGTAGATTCGCTTCCCGATCCGCGGGATGATCTTGCCAATCGGGAGCACCTCCCGCATCCCGTCGATCGCCACCGGTATCACGCGCGGCCGCGTCGCCAGTATTAGCAAGCCCGCTCCCGGCCTCCCCTCTTCCACATCCCCCGTGCGGCTGCGGGTCCCCTCCGGGAAGAGGATCACCGTTCCCTGAGGCAGCACCTCGATCATCTTGTGCAGCGCGTGCAGATCGCGGCGCCCCGGCCTGACCGGGATGCAACGTGAGTGGCTGGAAAACCAGGCGATCAGCCGGTTCCTGAAGAAGTTCTCGCGCGCCGCCGGATGCCAGGCCACGAGGTACGGCTTGAACCACGACTTCGGGTAGTACGCCCCGATACCGATCGGCATGCTGTCGATCATCGACTGATGGTTGGACAGGAGAAGCGTGTTCGGCTCCTCACCGACGTACTTGCGCCCGCTCACTGTCGTCCGGTTCAGGACAAAGAAAAAAAGCGAGGCGAAGGTGACGGTGATGTTGACGACCAGGTAGCTTGTGATGTGCCAGATGATGTTGGACAGCCAGCCGGGACGTCCCCGGGCCTGTGACCCGACGAACCGGATGAACCGTTTGATACCGCTGCGTGCTCCCATCAGCGATGCTCCGGAGCTAGGCTGTGCTGCGCACCAAGCTAAGCCGCGCGCGGGCGCATCGACAAGGACATACGGAAGGCGCTGTGAGAGCGCCTGCTGAGTCCGCGAAGCACCTTCCGGGAAACCGGGCTGCGGATACATTGGGCACATGATCGGCGCCCCCTCTTCCGGCGCGCGGGGCTTCGTGCCCACGGGTGTGCGCTACATGCTCGCCAGCGCCTTCTTCTTCAGCCTCATGAGCCTGCAGGTGAAGGCAGCGGGCCGCGGCCTGCCCAGCCAGGAGATCGTGCTGGCGCGCGGGCTCGTGAGCCTCCTGCTCGGCTACTGGCTGGTCAGGCGTGCGGGCGTATGGCCGTGGGGCCGGCGCCGCTGGATCCTCATCCTGCGGGGG
>CP070823.1:732994-734826 GCA_020344375.1 Gemmatimonadota bacterium
GCACGAACACCCTGCAGCACGTGGCGACCCGGCAACCGGAACTCGGCGACTCCGGCATCCGACCAGGATCGCGCGCCCTGACTTTCACAAACCACGCGCCAGCGCTATCGTTGCCGCGTCCACGAGTGGAGGGAAGATGATGAGAGGATGCCCGAGGTTCGTCGCAGTGCCGTTTGTCCTCTCGGTGCTCGTCCTGGCCTCGGCCTGCGACGACTCTGCGGGACCAGCCGATCGCATCGTCGAAGGCGTCGATCTGGACCTGCTGTTCGCCGAGCCGAGCCCGGCCGAGATCGACGCCATCGCCGACGAGTGGGAGGCCCGCGATGTGTCGGTCCAGAGCGTTCAGGAGGTCGTAACGTCCGCCGAGACCATCGGAGAGGTGTCCGCGACGCTGCGCATCGTCTCCCACGACGTCGGGGGGATGACACACTACGGCGCTATCCTCGTCCCCGACGGCGCTGCGCCCGGCAGCCTGCCGGTGCTCGTCTACACCCACGGCGGCGACGGCGGCGTGGACATCGATGAGCTCTTGCCCTTGCTACCTGTTCTGCTGGGTGAGATGGTGGCGGACTTTGTCCTCGTCGCTCCGGCCTTCCGCTCCGAGCCGCTGGTCTTCGACGGCGCGGAGTACCTCTCCGAGGGCGCACCCAGCCCCTGGGACCTCGACGTGGACGACGCGCTCGCTCTGTTGAACGTGGCCCTCGAGACCGCGCCCGAGGCCGACCCAGAGCGCATTGCCGTCGTCGGCTTCAGCCGTGGGGCCTGTGTGGCCATGCTGATGGCGGAACGCGATTCGCGCATCGATCTGGTCGTGGAGTTCCACGGGCCCACCGACTTCTTCGGCCCCTTCGTTCAGGAGGTCGTGGAGGAAGCGCTCCGCGGCACCCCCCGCGACCTGCCTGGCCTGGCCTACCTCGACACCACCTTCATCCAGCCGCTCAAAGACGGCGAGCTCACTATCGAGGACGTACGACCCGAGCTGGTTCGCCGCTCGCCCGTCTACTTCGCCGAGCTCCTGCCTCAGCTCCAGGTGCACCACGGCACCGCCGACGAGACGGTGCCCGTGGGCGAGGCGCAGCGGCTGATCGAGGTCATGCAAGGGCTGGGACGCGGGGAGCCGGAGTTCGAGTTCTACCTCTACGAGGGTGGGACCCATAACCCGCTCACGCTCAGCGGCAGTATCCCCCGAACGCGGGATTTCCTCAGCCGCCTGCTTCCAGGCGCCGTCACGGCCCGGTGACGCCGCGGCCTGGCTCTGAAAGCCGGATCGTCGTCTGGCAGCGAAAGACCGCTACTCAGGGCAGACGCCGACCGCTCAGCGTGAAATCCGCCCGCGCCTCGATGTCGCACTTCGGGATGAAACCCAGGAAACGGCTGTCGGGCCAGCCATCCATGTCACGGGTGTCGGCGAGCAGCACGACGGAGTCCGGCGGCACGATCCAGGGCCCGAAATCGAAGAGCACACCTTCGATGGCGAGCTCGGAGCGGTAGACGGCAGGCGTGACGATGCGGAACTGCCACCGCTGCGGCTCGCCGTTCAGGATGACCACGCCCGAGTCCATCGCCACGGTGTCACCCGGCAGCCCGGCGACGCGACGCAGCACGTGGTAGACGGTACCCTCGTACTCGAAGCGGAAGATCACCAGGTCGCCGCGCTCGATCCGATCCGGCGGGCTCCAGGCGAGGAAATACTCGTGCGCCATCACACTGGGCTCCATCGACGGGCCCGTCATGTAGAACAGCGAGGGCCAGCGGTCGCCGGCTCGGGTCACCAAGAGGGCGAGAACGAGCAGCCCCACCACGGCAAGCCAGAAGCCCGCTCTGAACCACCT
>CP070823.1:734926-736746 GCA_020344375.1 Gemmatimonadota bacterium
TCGTGTTTATGTGCGAGACCGGTTGGTCCCGGGACACGCTCAGCACTTCCTGCCTTATCGCGCCTGCCAGGCTCAGGGGATCGATTTCGCTGCGCACGATCAGAAATCTCACCCGGTTGAACGAGGTTAAGGGGGACGGCGGTGACGGTGAGTACGGCAGGTACGCTTCGGGTATCGCCGGGTGCTCTACGCCCCACTGCCGCACATCCCCCACGACACCCACCACCGTAGCCCAGTGAGGGGGGTAGCCGAATCGCCTGCCGATCGGAGACTCGCCAGGCCAGACGCTCTCTGCCATCCTCTGGTTGATGATGACCCCCGGGTGGGCCGGATTGCTGTCCTGCGCCGTAAGGTTGCGGCCAGCAAGCAGGGGTATGCCCATGGCTTGGAAGTAACCGGGAGTCACGATAGAGATCTCTACGAGAGGACCCTGCCCTGCGCTGGTCTCGGCCTCGCGACCCTCGATCACGAACCGCATGTTGGTGCCACCGCTGAACGGTAGCTTGCTGGTGGCCCCGGCATAGCGCACGCCCGGTAGAGCCGCGATGCGCTCCAGAGTCTCGTCGTAGAACGCGCGGATCTGTGCCGGCTCGGCGAAACTAGGCCCCTGCAGGGAGACTCCCATCGTCAGCACGTTGCTCGGATCGAATCCCTGATCCTCGTTCCTCAGCCGCACGTAGCTGTTCACCATGAGAGCGGCAAAGTTCACCAGCACCAGCGTCACGGCGAACTGCGCGACGACCAGCAGGTTCCGCAGGCGATGACCGCCACGCCCTGTCGCTGAGCTTCTCCCGGCCTCCTTGAGCGATTCGTTGAGATTCGCTCTCGAGAACGCCAGCGCGGGCGTGAAACCGAACACGAGCCCCGCCAGCAACGACACCGACAGCGTGAACGCGAGTACGCCTCCATCAATCGTGATGTTCTCGCTGCGAGGGACGCCGGACGGCATGCCGGCACGCAGGAGACCGACACCCCAGATCGCTGCAAACAGGCCCAGCAGGCCGCCGAGCAGGGAGAGCGGCAGGTTCTCCATCAGCAACTGCCGGATCAGCCGCGCACGGCCGGCGCCCAGCGCGGAACGCACCGCCACCTCAGTCCGTCTCGTGATCCCCCTCGCCGTGAGGAGGCCGGCGACGTTGCCGCAGGCGACCAGCAGCACTAACCCTGCAACCGCAAGCAGAATGAACAGCCGCTCGCCCACGTCTCCCAGCAACTGCTCGTGCAACGTGAACACCGCCGCGCTGACGTCCTCGTTCGTCTCCGGATACGCTTCGGCAAGCTGTGCGGCGATGTTTCGCATGTCCTCGCGGGCGGCCTCGAGGCTGGTCCCATCCTTGAGCCGGCCCAGCACGAGCAGCCGGTGCCAGCCGCGATCAGCTTGCAGGGCGAGTGGCGTCCACACGTCTATTCTGTGGCCGTAAAACCAAGGGGAGGGCTGCTCGAAGCCGGCGGGCAGGATGCCGATGAGAGCGTGAGGCTCGCCGTCGAGGACGATGACGGCCCCGAGCACGCTCGGGTCGCCATCGAAGCGTCGCATCCAGAGGTCATGGCTGATGACGGCGACTCGATTGTTGCCTTCCAGCTCTTCGTCCGGCGCAAAGGCTCTACCCGCAGCCAGCTGAACGCGCAGAATCTCGAAGAAGCCGGCCGTGCCCATACCGCGCAATACACGCTCGGGCTCGCCGCCACCGGAGAGATTCGCGAATCGATGGCTGAAAGCTGCGATATGCTCGAAGCTGTGGTTCTGCTCTCGCCAATCGAGGAAATTCGGGTCCGACACCGGAGCCTCGTCGGTCAACCTGTCAGCCTCCCAGATCATC
>CP070823.1:736846-738661 GCA_020344375.1 Gemmatimonadota bacterium
CCGCACGTCGATGCCTTTCGTGTAGTCGAGCCGGTCTACACCCAGAACGATCTTGCGTCCCTGGCCGACGCGCTCCTGAAACTGCTGCGAGCGTTCGAGCACGTCCGGGTCCTCCGCCTTCGAGGCATAGCGCTCGAAGTCGATGGAGATGGGGAACGCGCCGACCTGGACGCGGCGCCCATGGGCGGTGAGGTCGGACCCCTCGACGCGTGCGTCGGTGTACCTGCGGGCCATGTGCAGGAAGTTGCGAGCGCCCTCTTGGGTCTGGAAACCGACCACATCGGCGCCCAGCATCCCTTCGAGGATCTGACGCCGCCACGGCAGCCGCCCGAAGAGCTCCTCCGGTGGAAACGGGATGTGCAGGAAGAAGCCAATCCGCAGGTCCGGCCGCAGCTCGCGCAGCAGCCCCGGGACCAGCTGCAGGTGGTAGTCCTGGACCCAGACGCGTGCGCCCTTCGGGGCGTGCTCGGCGGTCATATGGGCAAACCGCTTGTTGACGTTCACATACGGATGCCACCAGCGGCGATGATACTCCGGCTGCCGGACAGCGTGGTGATAGAGTGGCCAGATCGTCCCGTTGCAGAACCCGTAGTAGAAGGTCTGCAGCTGGCCCCGCGTGATCGGCACGGGTATCTGCTCGATTTCATCGAGCGTGAACGGCTTCGGCGCCGTGCCGGTCGTTCCCGTCCAGCCGACCCACGCGCCGCCCGCCTTCTGCACGATCGGTGTGAGCGCGGAGACCAGCCCCCCAGGGCTGCGTTTCCAGACCGAGCGATCCTTGACCCTGACGCGTCTTACCGGGAGCCGGTTTGCGACGATTACCAGCGACTGCTTGCCTGCGGCCATTTCACCCCTAGCCAGCGGCGCGGAACGCTCGAGGCCGGCGTTCCGGCCGCGTCTGGACGTATGTGCTCTCAGAGAACGGCTAGCACGAAAACTAACCGACGTGCCTTACGGTGCAAATTGACCGGGCACGTCGAGAGTGTGTGCGTCGAGCAGGACCGGGCCGCGGTCCCGGGCAGGAGGCGTTTCAACACGCGGAATTGTCGCGCCGTCAGTTGAGGTTGGCGCGCGCTACTTTGCCGTAGAGCGCGTTCCTCACCCGTTGGTTGGGGTCCTGGGAGAACATCCACCTGCCCATCATGTTCATGAGGGTGGACATCCTCCCAGGGATCGTCGAATTCGTCTCGCCCAGCCGGGCCAGGGCCCGACCGACCAAGGCGGTCAGCTGCCTCGGATCGGACGCTTCGCCCGCCTCGAAGGACAACGCCATCACGTCAATCCCACGGGGCGCCAGCTCGTGCCAGAGCGCCTCGGCCAGGGCGAGATTGAATGAATTCGTCGAAACGCCGGCGCTGAGGGATAGGCCTTCAGCGGCTGCGGTCGAGTTCACAAACACGATGCCGCCGCGCCCCCGCTCGGCCATGGGCTTCCCATACTCGCGGGCGAGGATGGCCGGCGCCTGCATGTTGAGTTGGACGACCGATAGCTCGCTCTTCAGGTCGTTCTCCGGGAACGGGCCCTGGACCCAGGCGCCGGTGTTGTTCACCAGCAGCCCGATCTCGATATCCTGCGTCGCCTGCCGCAGCGCGACGACGAAATCGAGCTGGCTTAGATCCACCGCCACGGGCCTCACCTCAACACCATTTGTCTGGCCCAGCTCCGCGGCGAATGCGTCGGGCCGCTCGTCGGCTGCAGCGACGATCACGAGGTTCAGCCCCCGCGCGGCTAGCTGTCGTGCGAACTCGGCCCCGACGCCGGTGCTCGCGCCGGTCACCAGGGCCCAGGGACCGTATCTATCTCTGAACGGGTTCA
>CP070823.1:738761-740574 GCA_020344375.1 Gemmatimonadota bacterium
TTCACGGGCCAGCTGTTCGGCCGTCCCTTCGAGATGCAGCTCAACGTCACGGAATTCCAGGCTCCGTTGGCGAACGGGCGGGCCAAGGGCGAGCTCGATCTGGCGCGGTTCGCGGCGCTGCAGGAAGAGCCGATGCCGGTGACGGGCGACGCGAAGTTCGACCTGAGCTTCTGGGCGGCGCTGAAAGCGCCGGAGGGCTCGCGGCTGACGGGCCCGATCGAGCTCTCCAACATCAGCTACCAGAGTCCCTCTCTGGCGGTGCCCGCGCGCATCAGGTCGGCGACGGTACAGCTGACCGGCATGGGGGTTTCGGCGCAAGCGATACCGGTCGAGCTCGGCGGAAGCGACCTGACGCTCTCCTTCAGCAGCGAGCGCTTGCTCCAGTACGTCCTGCAGCGCGCGCTCGAAGACACGGCAGCGCGCGTGACCGCGGCTCCGCTGCCGCAAGTGCAGTTTGCTGTGACGTCGAGGCGACTGGACACGAGTGAGTTGCTGGTCGCGGCTGATACCGCGGCGGTCGGCTACAGCGACATGCTAACGGCGCGCCTGGCCGGTAGGACGCTCGAGGGGCGCGACCCCGGTGAGCTGGCGCGGGAGCGCTACCCGCTGCCGCCGATTCCGCCGCTGAGTGCCACTGGCCGAGTGCAGATCGCCGAGTTCCTGAACCCGCCGACGCGGGCGCGCGACATCGTCTTCGACGTCGAGGTGGGGAACGGTGTGCTCGAGGTGAAGAACCTGAGCGGCCAGCTGTACGGCGGCCGGGTGACCGGTGGGCTCTCTTTAGACTTCCGTCAGGCTCGTCCGCCTTTCACCCTGAGCTACGACCTCAAGCTGGCGGGCGGTCAGGCAGGCGACTTCCTCACCCGCTGGACGCGACTCGGCTCCGCGCTCAGTGGCCTGGTGGACTTCGACATCAGCGGCTCGGCGACGATCGACGAGACGCTGTTGCCGACGCCCGACGCGGTCGACGCCGCGGGCCGGGCGACGTTCAAGCAGGGCCGCTTCCAGGACTTCGGGCTCACCCGGGCGCTGGCCAGCCAGTTCAGGCTCGACACCGAGTTCATCTCGAACTTCCAGCAGCTGGGCGGCGCCTACGAGATCAAAGGCGGCCAGTTCATCATAGAAGGTTGGGACTTCAGCGCGCGCCAGCTCAACGCCGGGATCAGCGGGTCCGCGGGGCTGGGCGGTACTCTCGATCTCAGGCTTGCCATGGAGGTGCCGCCGTCGGTGCTGCAGCGGGCGGGGCTGCTGCAGGGCAGCGGGCCGCTGGGTGGTCTGCTGAGCCAGCTCACGCAGGATGAGACGCCGCTGCAGGTGGCCGTCGGCGTTGGCGGCACGATGTCGGCCCCGACCCTGGTACTGGACACCGAGGCCTTGCAGGAGGAGCTGGCCAAGCGGCTCGAGGGTCGCGGCCGAGATCTGCTCAGGAGACTGATCAAGCCGCCGCCGCAGTAGCCGAGCCGAGCTGCGTTCTCCGCCAGCAAGCAGACGGGCGGCTGACGCCGGGCCCTGAGCCCGTCGCCAGCCGCCAGTTTGCGGGTGCTACCTAGGTCCCTACCTGCCGGTCTTGGCCTAGAAGTTCTTGTCGCCGGCGTTCCCGGCCTGGCCGGCGTTGCCGCCCGGCGCCGCGGCGCCACCGGCACCGCCAGTGCCCGCCGTGAGCGTCGTGCTGCCGTCGATCGTCACGTTCGAGGTCCCTGCGGCGTAGACGGCGTACGAGACGCCGCCACCACCGCCGCCACCGGCGCCGCCGGCACCGCCGTCACCACCGGCACCACCGTCGCCGCCGCGGCCACCGCTGCGTTCCCGAGGG
>CP070823.1:740674-742463 GCA_020344375.1 Gemmatimonadota bacterium
TCCGGTCCGCCGGCGCTCAGTGGTACGAGACCCCGGGATAGAGCAAGTTGACCGCCATGAGGAACAGCGGATTGAAGACGAAGTCGAACAGCTGCCAGGCCACGATAATCCCGATCCAGCCCAGCGCCCGCTGACGCCAGATGAAGTCCTGGTAACGGCGGGTGGCCTCCGGCGACAGCACCAGCGGTAGCGCTCCGCTCCCGTCGAGCGGCGGCAGCGGCAGCATGTTCAGGACGAAGAGGACGAGGTTGAGGGAGAAGACGACGCCGAGCAGCAGAGCGACGGCGTCCGCGACACCGCCGGCGCTCGCCGCTGTGAGGTGCCCGAAGGATATGCTGTCCGGTGAATAGAAAACGCCCAGCGCCACGCCGATGTTGATCAGGATCGCTGCTATGATGATGAGTGAGAGGTTGGCGCCGGGCCCGGCCAGCGCCATCCACGCCGCGCGCCGCGGGTGACGCCGGGCCCAGTTCGGGTCGTAGGGCGCACTGGCGAACCCGAACGGCCAGCCCGAGATCAGCACCGAGAGGACGGGCAGGACCACCATCCCGAACGGTTCCCGGCGAATGTGCGGGGTCGGATCGATCGAGACCTGGCCGCCGTGATAGGCCGTCAGGTCGCCACCTCGCTTGGCCGCCCAGGCGTGCGCCGCCTCGTGGAGCGTTGTCGAGAACAGGAACACGGCGTAGTAGACCAGCGCCTCGGCGAGATCGGGCATATCGAGGGCGAACCTACTTGTGCGTTACGCGCGCGGCAACGGTCGCACTGCCGGCACGCGGGGGACCGCAGCGTCCCGCCGACTTTGAGGATCCGTTGACAGCAGGGCGGTACCATGGGCGCGGTCTGTGAGGCTGCGCGGCGGTAGCGCGTTTTCTTCTGCCAGTTTCGTCACCTCGCAGCGAAGGTGCCCCCGTGGCGGAACTGGCAGACGCGTCCACTTGCCAAGTGGGTGACCGGAAGGTCGTGTGGGTTCGAGTCCCACCGGGGGCACGCCAATCACCTTGTTCACTTCGGGCTCCAAAGCCCCTTGACTCTACTGTCTCTGGCAGCTAGTCTTCAAACCACTTGGCAAGTGGAGGCCATTCCGTCACGGAAAAAGCCCGGAGGATTCGTTCCTCCGGGCTTGGCGTTTAATGGTCGCCCTCGTTCGGAGAGCCCCGGATGCCTTCGACCGGCTCGTGCGGTCGGGGCAGTCCAAGCGTGATGGGCCACCGGCAGGATGCGGCCGTGTTCGATCCTGCAGGCGGACTCGGCCGATCAGGTGTTCAGCGCACGAGAACCAGGTTCAACTTTGCCGGCTCGGCCACGTGGTCCCCGTCGAAGTCGTACTCCACGTCCGCCCCGCTCAGGCGCAGCGTGTCGCCCGAGAGCGCGACCTCGAACTGCAACGAGAACCGCGAATCGCTCGGCGTCATGGTCAGGATCGCGCCGTGCAGCTCCCAGGTGCCGGTCTCGATCTGCGGCAGCTCGCCTGCCGGCGTCTCCGTGTACGTGTAGTTGCTGTCCGAGGCCAGCACGAGCGTCGCCGAGCCGCCGGCGGCGATCAGATCCACGCTCACGGCGGGCGTGGCCACACGGACGAACTCGACCTGCGTCGCCTGCCAGGTACCCGTGATCTCGCCAGCCGTGGGCCCCGCCGAATCGTCGCCGCATGCCGCTGCGCTCAGGAGCAGTGCGATGCTCACCGCTCTCCGTTTCGACGCCATCGTATTCTCCAGGGTCGGGGGCAGGCCAATGGCCTCTATGCGAGAACCGTACCACTGCCGGGGTATAAAGCAAGGGCTACGAG
>CP070823.1:742563-744351 GCA_020344375.1 Gemmatimonadota bacterium
GTCTAGAATCTCGAACAGGGATTCAGCTGCACGAGATGACGGACGCATAGACCCCATGCGGCGAGATCCGCACCAACGGCCTGATGCAAAACCCGGTATCGCGAACGTCGCAATTCGAGGCGGGAGTGCTTGCAGTTATGACAGGGACTCCAGCTCTGCGGTGACGTACATGGTGTCAGTGCGACTCGTCACCACCACCGTCACCGAGACCGGGGCAGTTCAGCGAACGTCAGTGGAAGGCGTACTCACCACGCAGTCTTGCTGAGGACAAGAAAATGACCGGGCTGGGATTCGAACCCAGGACCTGCGGATTAAAAGTCCGCTGCTCTGCCACCTGAGCTACCCGGTCTCACAGGCCTGCTGTAACACTGCCCTAGGAGATTATCCGGAAAGTGCCAGCTGCGCTAGCATAAGGCCCGGGCGTCTGCCGGAAACCCGCCTAGTCCCTCATTCGTAGTAGAGTCCAGGAAGGGCGAGCCTCGACCTCACCCCAGCCACCAAGACCGCGATGGACCAGCTGCGCCGGGATATCGGCTTCGCCGTACGGGTGCTGCTCAAGCGCCCGGGGCTTTCCTTCATCATCATCCTCACCTTGAGCCTGGGGATCGGGGTCACGACCACCGTCTTCAGCTGGGTGAACGGCGCCCTTTACAAGGGGCTCCCCGTACCGGCCGGCGAGCGGGTGGTCGCGGTCGGCACGAGCGAGCCGGCCCGCAACATCCGGTTCAACCCCGTCAGCGTGCACGACTTCGTGGAGTGGCGCGAGCAGCAGACGACGCTCGTCGACCTCGCGTCGTTCAACATGCGCACGGTCAACCTGTCGGGCAGCGAGGGGCGCGCCGAGCGCTACAGCGGAGCGTTCGTCAGCGCCAACCTGTTCGACGTGCTGCGGGTCCAGCCGGTGCTGGGAGGCTTCTTCCGGGAGGGAGACGACCGGCCCGGCGCCGACCCGGTGATCGTCATCGGTTATACCATCTGGCAGGACCGCTACGGTGCCGCGCCTGACGTCATCGGGCGAACGGTCCGCGCCAACGGCACGACGCGCACGATCATCGGCGTGGCGCCGGAGGGTTTCCTCTTCCCTGACCGCGAGCAGCTCTGGATTCCGGAGACCCTCGATCCGAACGCGAGCGCGCGAGGTGAAGGCCCCAGGTGCTTCGGCGTAGGGCGGCTCAGAGACGGCATCTCGCTGGATGACGCGCGTGCCGAGTTCGCGACCATCGCGCGGCGGCTGGAGCAGGAATACCCGGAGACCAACGAAGGTGTCGGCGCGGCCGTGATGGCGTTCACCGAGCTCGGTGTCGGCCCCGAGATGCACGGGTTGATGCTCACGATGGTCGGTGCCGTGATTGGCGTGCTGCTCATCGCCTGCGCGAACGTGGCCAACCTGTTGCTCGCCCGGGCTTCGGTGCGCACCCGTGAGGTCGCGGTGCGGACGGCGCTCGGCGCCCGCCGCGCCCGGATCATCACCCAGCTCCTGACCGAACTCCTAATACTCTCGATCATCGGCGGAGCGCTCGGGTACGTCCTCGGCCGGGCTGGAGTAGAGTGGGGCGACAGGATATCCCTCACCAACCCACCGCCGTTCTGGATCAGGTTCGATTCAGATCACCGCGTCGTGCTCTTCGTGATCTCGATGGTCGTGCTATCGTGCATCGTGTCGGGGCTCGTGCCGGCGTTCCGTGCCACCGGCGTGAACGTGAACGAAGCCCTGAAAGACGAGGGCCGAGGGTCGTCGAGCTTCCGCATGGGCAAGTTCAGCGCCGGCCTCGTGGTGACCGAGGTCGC
>CP070823.1:744451-746217 GCA_020344375.1 Gemmatimonadota bacterium
ATCGACCGGCACGATCAGCACCCCAAAGCGTGACTTTCCGCCCCGTTGACAGTGCAGATACGCCTGCCAATCCCTGTAGATGGTGGGCCATCCTGGTCTGCATCTTGCTATTGATAATAGTTTAGCGTATGTAGTGCGATTGGCAAAACCCAGGGAGAGACTGCATGCTGCCGAAACCTCACGCAAAGGAAATCGATCGGAAGGCGCGGATGGCTTTGCCGCACCAGCCGGTTCCGAAGCAGGACCCGAGCGCACGCATCCACAACTTCGATGAGGTGTACCTACACTATGACCTGGAGAGCGCGACAGCCGAGGCGAAGCGCTGCATCCAGTGTCCCGGTGCGCCCTGTGTCAAGGCTTGCCCGCTTCATAACGACATCCCCTTGGCGCTGTGGCAACTGGAGCACGGCCTTGTCGAGGAGGCCGCCGCCGTTCTTCGTGAGACCAGCACCATGTCAGAGGTCTGCGGGCGAGTCTGTCCACAGGTGATCCAGTGTGAGGGTGCGTGCATCTACGTCAAGAAGGGTAAGCCAGCGGTTGCGATCGGCCGACTGGAGGCGTTTGTTGCCGACTATCAGACCACTCATAGCGGTCGTGATACGACCACCGCCGCCGCCACCGGCCATCGGGCAGCAGTGGTCGGCGCCGGACCTGCGGGCCTCACGGTCGCGCAGCTGCTTGCCAAGCGAGGCCATTCCGTGACGGTCTTCGATGTCTGGCCCAGCGGCGGCGGCATCCTGCGCTACGGGATCCCCCAGTTCAAGATGAGCCACAAAGTGGTCGAGGATCTCGTGGGATACACGAAGAAGCTCGGCGTCGAATTCGTCTATGACACCAAAGTCGGCGGTGACCTGACTGTCGACGACCTGTTCAAGCAAGGCTACGAGGCCGTATTCCTGGGCGTCGGCGCAGGTGTCGCTGCCGACCCGAAGATCACAGGTACGGACCTGAAGGGGATCTACAACGCGACGCCATTCCTCATTCGCGCTAACGTGGCCGAGGAGTTGAGGCCCCCGGAGCTCAAGGCTCCACCCGAGATCGGCGACCGGGTTGTCGTCATCGGTGGCGGCGACACTGCCATCGACTGTCTTCGCACCTCGGTACGCCTAGGTGCGAAGGAAGTCACCTGTGTGTATCGACGAACGGAAGCAGAGATGCCAGGCAACGAGAAGGACCGTGCGCTGGCCAAAGAAGAGGACGTCAAGTTCGAATGGCTGACGCAGCCTATCCGCTTCATTGGCGACGACAACGGGAACGTCAGCGCGATGGAGTGCAGACGCATGGAGCTGGGCGAGCCTGACGAGTCCGGACGGCGTCGGCCGGTCCCCATCGAGGGCTCCGAGTTCACGATGTCAGTGGACACGGTGATTCTGGCACTGGGTTACTGGCCGGATCCGCTGATGGGCGAGACCACGCCGGGCCTGGATACGCACGACTGGGGCCTCATTTCGGTGGACGAGGAAACCGGGCGCACCTCACGTGAAGGCGTGTACGCCGGCGGTGATGACGTGGTGGGACCCAGCCTCGTGGTAACGGCGGTCGCGCACGGTCGCCAAGCTGCAGAGGCCATGCACGAGTATCTGATGCAGCAAGAGTAGCCGCCCTGGAGTCCCACCGTCTGAGTCTGGCTCTTGCTACCTGCGGGGCCGAACACAGAGGCCAGCGCTACGGTCCAACGCTGGCCTCTTGTCATTCGCTCATCCGGCAGGGCGCCAGCCCCCGTCGGCTCACACTCTCTTCGCACGCAGCGGCTCGAGCGGCAACTC
>CP070823.1:746317-748057 GCA_020344375.1 Gemmatimonadota bacterium
GGCTCGCCCGCGATGTCGGGATTCACGTTCCCGTGAAGGGGCACCACCCAGAGGCCGCCCTCGGAGACAAAGGCGAGCTTGCTCCCGTCGGGTGATAAGACGCCGTTCTGCGGCTTGCTGGCGATCTCGATCTTCCGGAAGGTCGGCTTCCGATCCAGCTCGGCCAACGCGTGGTTGAGGCTGGCGAGCCGCTCTCGCGCGACCGCGACTTCATCGCGATGCTCGGGATAGTCGTCGATCACCCGCTGGTAGGCCTGCTGCGCCTGTCTCAGTCCCAGCTTCTCGTAGCAGTGGCCGATGTGCAGTTGCGCCTTAGCGCCGACGGCCCGGCTGTACGGGAAATCCTCCAGGATCTGCCGATAGACCTCGATCGCCCGTTCCAGATCGCCCTGGACCTCTTCCTGGTAGAGCCCGGCCTGGTAGAGCTCTTCGGCGGTCTGCTGAGCATACGCCACTGCGGCGGACACCAGCGCGAACACCAAGACGGTTGCGAGCATACGATGCGTCTTCATGATCCATCACTCCTGCCAAGCGCTCACTGCTGCTCGCCGAGCGCCGCCACGAGGTTCTCCATGACCCAGATTTCGGCCTCGTTCTCGCGCGTTATGTATGCCACTCTCCGCCCGTCGGGGGACAGGGCCAGCATAAAGATCGTCTGTTCCGTTTCCCAGACTCGGTCAGTTTCCCCTCCCACGCGGGGCACCCGGAACAGTGCTGTACCATCTTCGTTTCTTCGTTGATATAGCACGTGCTCTCCGTCGGACGTCCACGCGACGCTGTAGACGGCGCCGGGAGCGTCCAGCTCAACGAGCTCGCGAATCTCACCACCCCGCGAGGGCATGACCATGAGTCTTCCACCTTCGCCCAAATCCACTTGCGGCCGACTCCGATCCACCGTGGAATCGGCGATGCCGAAGACCAGATCCTCACCGTCCGGCGACAAAGCGAGAACTCGGGATGCCAAGTCTGGATGTCGGTAGAACTCGACTTCGCGGCCGGACGAGAGGTACCTGAGGGCCAACCTCCCATCATGGATGTAGATCACTCCCTCCCCATCGGACGTGGTGAGCGCGCCGACCCCGAATCGCCAGGAAGGGTCTGGCGGGAACTCGATCAGTGGCGTCGTCTCACCGCTTGCCACGTCCACGCGGTAGATCGTGGGTGGAGATTCGCCCCGCGCCTCCCAGAGCGAACCTCTCTCGACTCCGAGCGCGAGGATGGCATCACCATCAGGAAACCAGCTGAGTAGAACGGGGCTTAACTGACGGCCGACGGCGCGTTCCTCACCGGTCGTCACGTTCCGCACCCGGAGAACATTTTCTCGTATGAGGGCCAAGTACTCGCCGCTCGGCGACCAAGCAGGCTTTTGGGTAGAGCCGAGCAGCGGCTCGCTCGCCTCAGTCCGGATCTGCCCTGTTGCCTCGTCAAAAGGGGCGATGCTCGTGATGTATCGTAACGTATAGATGTAGTAGAACAGCGAGCCGTCCTGCGTGAATCCCATGGGCTCGACGTCCCCCAAGGCCCGCCTCACCGGGCGTGGCTCCGCCCGGACTTTGCCTTCGGCGACTTGCACGGCCCAGACGTCCCAGCTTCCTGAGCGGTCGCTCAGGAAGAGAAGCTGGCTCGTCCCCGGCAGCCAGCCGAGTACGCGGTCCTTCGCGGGATGCGCGACCAATGACAGCTCGCCGCTTCCGTCTGTGGCCAGTAGCGAGATGTCGTAGTTGCTCGTATCTCCTTCGA
>CP070823.1:748157-749880 GCA_020344375.1 Gemmatimonadota bacterium
GGACGGTCGCGCTTCTCGAGCGCTGCCTGCGAATGCGCAGATCATAAACATAGGGATCGGGGCGGGCCGCCGCGAGGAACGGGCTTCAGCGACGTGGGGAACGAGTTCTTGCGGAATAGAAGGCGCCTTTCCTTATCGTGCCGGATCAGGACAGGGCACGAACGTGAAGGATTGCCGCGTCGGCCACGGGACGGACATCATGAGCGGTTAGCGTGACGACGGCCAGCACCCTTCCGGCCCCGGAAGCGAACTCGACCTCGTAGGCCGCGCCGTCATGGACGTGCACGACCGCACCGCGCGAGTATCGCACGGCCACCGCGGGGACTATGCACCTCGCCCTCCACAATGTGCCTTGTACGCAATTCGCCCGATATCGTTTCCAGGACGGCACTTTCACCAGCCACATGCAGAAGCTCGGCAGCGAGGTGGTATGGAGCTACGTCGGACGCCCTTGTGCAACAATAGGTCAAGTTCGGCAGGCCCGAGTGGATATCCGGGTCGCCCACTGACATTGGTGGGCAAGAAGCACCCAACGGCGGCGCCGAAGGTGCCGGGTGGACAGCGGGCCTAGGAGATGGCGCGCACGTGGAGGATCTCCGCTTCGTTGACAGCCCTGACGTCACCGGGCTTGAGGGTGAGCACAGCGATCGTGCGTCCGTCACCTGCCACGAACTCCACCTCGAACGCGCGACCCGTCTCATAGACGCTGACTACCGCGCCAACGTCGCCGGCGAGCAAAGATTGCTCCGGTATGTCGCGGGTAAGGACTACGGTATCGTGCTCACGTATCATTGCGATTCCTGCCGTTGCTCTCGCGGGTACGCTGTCACCAATCGCGGCCTTGTCTTTCCCTTTTCAATCAACCACACGGAGGTAAGCCACGCTTCCCCACCGCCAGGTCGACGGATCTTACCCTCTACAATGTACTTGGTACCGTAACGGCCCGGTACTACGCCTGCGAGCTCGCCGTCCCGGGCCAACCGCAGGAGCTCCGTTTCGAGCATTCGCACCGTTTCAACAACGTATCCGAGCCCGCGAAAGAAACGGGCTTTGGATCGGCCCGATGGATGAGAAAGGGACAGGAGATACCCGCTGACCTTCCCTGGCGGCACATGCGCCGCTTCGGCGTTCGGCAACCCGGACTTCGTACCCATCGACGGGAACGATCATGGGCCGGGCCTATCAACAGATCGTGAAAGGGGTCGCGAACCAGACACCGGTCCTTCAAGCGGCCAGATAGGGTCAAATTGGATAGCACGCGGAGTCCGGGTCGCGGGTGGTACAAGCGCGCCTGCAAGATGATCCCGGCCTCCACCAGGTTGGCCGCCGACATCCGCTTGACCGGCGCGTTCTCCAGGGCGGCCACGAGCCGCGGCGCGCCCTCCTCGCTCTGGAGCACCGCGATGACGGCCGAAGTGTCGAGGATCATGGGTCAGCTAGGCAGGCCGCGCTCGTCGTAGCCGAAGATCTCCTCGTCGCTCCGCTCGTCGAGGCGCGGGAGCTGGCCGATGCGCTCCTGGCTGCGGGCGATCTCATCGCCCAGCCCGGCTGCAACAATCAGTCAAGCCCTTTCCGGCCTACACACCACGAAATCCTCACCCGCCGCGGAAACCGGCTAGAGCTCCTCCGTCGGCTGCACGACATACCCGTAGCGCCTGAGCCGAAACTGCGCGCGCATCTCCCAGTCGCTGCGGATCCGCGCCACCTTCTCGCGCCGCGACCT
>CP070823.1:749980-751700 GCA_020344375.1 Gemmatimonadota bacterium
GCGCATGGGGCCGGTGCACATCGCCCTGCCCAGCGATGTCGCACGGTCGCTGGATCACCGAACTGAGACCGATAACGAGGTTCGACTCGACATGCAGCCGAGCGCTTCCCCATCAGAAGAGGAAGTACAGCGTATCGCCGACGCGATACGCAACGCGCGACGGCCTGTGGTGATACTGGGCCTCGACCTCGATCCCCAAGAGGATCGCGGCAGCGTCCAACGATTCGTGGCGAAACTCGGCGCACCGGTCTTCGTGACACCGAAGGCAAAGGGTATCCTCGCGGAAGATCACGCCCTGTTCGCTGGTGTGTGTGCGGGGGTCGCAGCGGACAAGGTCATAGTCGAGTTCCTGAGTCGCGCGGATCTCCTCATCGGGCTGGGATTCGACCCCGTAGAGTCAGACAAGCTGTGGCACCAGACGATGAAGCTCATCTCTATTGGCCCTGTCTCGATCGCAGCAGGTGCCTATAGCCCGTTACAGGAGTGCGTCGGCGACTTGGGCGAACTCCTCCCCGCGCTAGGTGAGATGGACTTGGGTTCCTGCGAGTGGTCGGAAGTCGAGTTGAACCGGTTCCGCGAGCAGCTCAGCGAGGCGTTGCGTCCCTCCCATGCGCTGAATTCAGGACTGTCCCCTTATGAGGCCACGCAGCGGCTGCGCGAGCTGTTACCACGCGGTACCATCCATGTTACGGATGTGGGTTCAGTCAAGTTCGTGACCTCACAGGTCTGGAAGACGTACGAGCCGTTGACGTTCTTCGTGTCCAACGGGCTGTCATCGATGGGCTACGGATTGCCGGGAGCAATGGCCGCCAAGCTCCTCTTCCCCGACCGGGTGGTGCTCTGCACGATCGGGGACGGCGGATTCGGGATGACGCTCTCCGAGCTCGAGACGTGCGCGAGACACGGCATTCACTTCATCACCGTGGTCTACAATGACAACGGCCTGAGTCTGATCAGGGTCGTGCAGGAGTACAAGGGATATCCGAACTACGGCGTCGATTTCGGTGCTGTCGATTTCAACGCTGCGGCAGAGGCGTTTGGTGCGTGGAGCTCTCGTGTCGAGACTATGGACGATCTCGACAGAGCAGTCAGGGAGGGCCTGCGTATGCGACGTCCGGTGGTCCTCGATGTGGTGATCGATCCCACCGAATATCGCACGCACGCTGCGCCGGCGTCGTAGGGTGACGATAAAGGACAATGGATTGTCAACTGGTATGCATGGACAACTGATCTGCCAAGCCTGTGGAGCGAGGTATCCTCTCGATGCCTCAATATGGCAATGCGAGTGCCAAGGCCTGCTGGACATCGAGTTCGAGTCGACATTCGACCTGGAGCGAATCGGTTCCCGGCCGCGCACCATGTGGCGATACAGGGAGGCCATTCCGATAAGTGACGATGCACATATCGTTTCGTTTAGCGAAGGTTTCACACCTTTGACGAGAGTCGACATTGACGGCAAGGCGGTCTGGTTCAAGCAGGATCATCTCTTCCCGAGTGGATCCTACAAGGACCGCGGCGCCTCGGTTCTTGTCAGCAAGCTGAAAGAGCTGGGCATATCCAGAGTGGTCGAAGATTCTTCAGGAAACGCTGGAGCCGCAATTGCCGCTTACTGTGCTAGCGCGGGTATTGGCTGCCATATCTTCGTTCCCGAAGGGACATCCGCCGGGAAACTGACACAGGTTAGATTTTACGGAGCTGAGCTGACGGAGGTTCCGGGGAG
>CP070823.1:751800-753518 GCA_020344375.1 Gemmatimonadota bacterium
ATCGCCTCGAATCCGTGGATCCACGCCACCCTCGGGGTGGGCAGGACCGCGGCAAGCCGTGTGTGCACGGCGCTGGGGTGGGGCGTGTGCACGGCCAGGACGTGGGGGGCGAATCGCTCGTACTCGGCCCTCACCGGCTCTGCCTCGGCTGCTAGCACTCTGACGCCTTCGAGCTCACTCGAGGTTGCCGGACCCGAGCGCACCTGATACACGCGCACCGTGTGGCCAGCCGCCTGGTAAGCGGCGGCGCGGGTGTGCACGTAGACGCCGCTTCCCGGGTTCTCGGAACTCGGGTAGTAATGGGTGAGGACCGCGATCTTCATCCCTGTCGTGAGAGAGGCGGGTGGGCAGGGGAGCCACTCTAAGAGAACGCGCCGCCGCCGATATCGCAACATCCGCTGTGACACGGCGTTGACGGCGCTGGCGGCGCGGTCGATCTTTAGGCAGCCCTCCGCTCCGGAATGCTCCCGTCTCCCGCCTTGGACATACTTGGTTCTCGATTAGTGAGACGACGAACGATCATCGTCGCCGTTAGTGGCGCCGTCCTGGCCCTGCTCGCTGGTCTGGCCGTTGGGCAACTTGGCGTGCTCGCGGTCATCGTCCTTGTCGGCCTGGCGATCGCGGCCGCCGCGCTCTTCGATCTCCGCATCACTCTGTTGGCGGTGATCCCCGCCATGGTCCTGCTGCCGGAGCTGCCGCTCTCGATACCCCTGCGAACCGAGGACCTGTTGATGGCTCCACTGGTGGCAGCTTGGCTGGCGCGCCTGGCCCTGGGCCGGGAGCGCTGGCCCTCGACGCCGCTCAACCGGCCGATCTTCGTGGTGATCGTGGTCGAGATCGCCGCGCTTCTGTGGGGTGCCTATCGCGGGACCGCCGGGCTGTCCCCGGAGCTCTATAGTGCCTCGTTCTTCACCCTGAAGACGGTGGAGGTCGCGTTCCTCTATTTCATAACGGTGTCGACTCTCCGCCGAGAGCGAGACATTCGTCTCTTCACCTACGTCTTCTGTGGCTCCGCCGCAGCTCTGGGGATCTGGGGAGTGCTGGAACACGCGAGCCGCGCCGCCGGCGAGGCGATCACCGGGCCCGCCGGTCACGGGGGCTACAGCCTGCTGGGGCTCACATTCGTCGTACTGCTGGCCGTGCTCGCCAGCCTGTTTCTCACCCAGCGCTCCCGCGGCGTCCGCATCGTGCTGACGCTAGCGGCGCTGCCCGTGGCCTATTCGCTCCTCTTCACGTTCTCCCGGCAGAGCTACGTCGGTGCAGCGGCGGCGATCAGCACGCTCGTCTGGGTGCGCAACCGTCGGCTGGTCGTCCCGGCCGTGCTCCTGGCGCTGGCGCTGCCGTTCGTGGTGCCGGAGGTCGTGGAGGAGCGCGCGGTGTCCATCGTCACCGCTGCGCCGGATCCGTACACAGGCGCCGACCCGTACGCCACACGTGTTCACGCGTGGCAGCGCCGCCTGCCCGAGGTGTTAGGCGTGTCGCCGGTGCTCGGGTTCGGGCCCGCGGCGTTGCCGCCCGGATACCTCGACAACCAATACCTGGTCACGCTGTACTACACGGGCGTGGTCGGGCTGCTGGCGTTTCTGTGGCTGCTTTGGCGCGCTCTGCGTACGGCGCATACCGCGTATCGCTCCTCGAGCGGGGACTTGAGCGGTTTGGCCCTCGCCTGGCTGGCGGCGACCGTGGGGCTGGCGCTGGCGGGGTTGGCCGGCAGCCCC
>CP070823.1:753618-755312 GCA_020344375.1 Gemmatimonadota bacterium
GGCGCGGCTGCGGTCGGGTACGCGCACCGCGAGGCACGGCGCTCGGCCTGGCTGCGGGAACGGCGGGCGGTGGCACGGGCGGTGGTGCTCAGCCTGCTTGCCAGCAGCGCGGCGGTGCTTCTGACCGCGCCCATCACCGCGACCCATTTCGGCCGTGTTGTGCCCGCGGCGATCCTCGGGAACCTGGCGGCGATCCCGCTTCTCAGCCTGGCCATGCCGGCCCTCTTTCTCTCGGCCATTCTGTCGGCTTGGCCGGCGCTAGCCAGCTGGCCGGCCGGAGCAGCGGTCGTTCTGCTAAGGGCACTGGATGCACTGGCGGGGTTGTTGAGCGGCATGCGCTGGGCGTCCTTCGATGTCGCGTCGCCAGGGCTGGCGGCGGCGGTGGCGTACGTGGCGGTCGTGGTGCTCGGGGCCCAGGCACTGCACGGCGCCTGGCAGCGACGTCGCTTCATTCTTGTGCTGGGCGTGGTCGCTGCGGGTGTCGTCGCCGGGCCGACGGTGAGTACAAAGCTCGCGCCGGAGGGCCTGACGGTCTACGTGCTCGATGTTGGACAGGGCGATGCGATCGCCATTTCGACGCCGCATCGACACTGGCTGCTGGTGGATGCAGGCCCGAAGTCCGACGGCTTCGATGCCGGCGAGCGTCGCGTGCTGCCGTTCCTGCGGGAGCAAGGCGTGCGTCGCCTGGAAGCCTGGCTGCCGAGCCACCCCGATCTGGACCACGTCGGCGGCGGCCCGGCGGTCCTGAACGCGCTGGCCGTCGAGCGCGTGATCGGCTCGGGGTCGGTCACCGGGCAGGCCGGGCAGGTGGCAGTGCTGCAGCATCTCGCCGAGCGCTCAGTGCGCTGGTTGCGCGCGGCAGCCGGCGCTCGTTTCACCGTGGACGGTGTCGGCGTGACTTTCCTTCACCCGGACACGCTCGAACTGCAGGGTGATGAAGACTCGTCCAACGAACTGAGCGTCGTCTTCCTTCTGGAGTTCGGCGCGTTCCGCATGTTGTTCACGGGGGATGCTCCCGGCGAGGTGGAGGACCGGCTGAGTCACGACTGCGGCCAGGACCTGCGTGCACAAGTTCTCAAGGTCTCGCACCACGGCAGCGCGACCTCGACCTCGCAGCTCTTCCTCTCGACGGTGCGTCCCGAGCTGGCGGTGATCTCGGTGGGACGGGTGAACCGCTACGGTCACCCGGCGCCGCTGGTGCTTGGCCGCTTGGCCGCGCACCGCGTCGAGGTGCGGCGCACCGACCGGGACGGGACGCTGGTGATCGAGGCGACACGCGACGGGTCCTGGCGGGTGCGCGCGGGCGCCGAGGGCTTTTGAGCCTCGGCGGCCCAGTGAGCGGCAGTTTTCAACGTGTGCGGGCAGACACGCCAGCGGCTATCTTGCAAGCTCCGGGAGGTGGCTGAGGAGGTCGTGAAGTCTGTCCTGCCAGCACCGGGGGACCTCAGCTGTGGCAGTATCCCACATACGCAGTTACCTGCCAAGCTGGCCTGCAGTAGCATCCAGCCTCTCTAGCTTCGCACCGTTTGAACCTGAAGGCTCAAGTCAGCTCACATTTCGAGAAACGAGCGCCGGTCTGTCAGCCTACGCAGCAGCTCGGGTGCTCCTGACGTCGTTGAGGATCCCATGAACAAGCTGGCCTTCATCCCAGTTTGCGCCCTGTCGCTCGCCGCCCTGGCCAACGGCTGCGACGG
>CP070823.1:755412-757089 GCA_020344375.1 Gemmatimonadota bacterium
CACTATGCTATTATAGCTGAGGGCTAGACAACTATAGCTGACGCTAAGAATGGGCTGGGGCGGGTCGTGAGAGTTCGCCTTCTACTAGGACTCTCAGTTGTGCCTGCGCCCGATATGCCCTCGGATTCTTTCTGCCATCCTATGATCTCACAAACTAGGCCTACAGCTAGACAACCCTCCAAGGCCAGGTCATTTCTGCAAAGACAGCGCGCTCCGCCTTAGCCAGGCGGCGGGTCCCACACCCTTGCGCATGTGCAGAAATCGACCCTCGCTCTCCAGGCAAGTTTGTGGTATACTGGGACGACGGTCCTAACCTGGGAGGAGACTGATGAAACGAGCTCGTTGGATGTTCATAGCCCCACTGTTCACACTGGCGGCCATGGTGCTCTCGGCCTGCAACGGCGATGACGGGCCACTCCCCGTGAGTTCTGTCGAGGTCACGCCGGCGACTGCCACGCTGGCCGCTCTGGGGGCCACTCAGCAGTTCAGCGCCGTGGCCGAAGATGCCAACGGGAACACCATTACCGGCGTCACGTT
Organism: Gemmatimonadota bacterium; assembly: GCA_020344375.1. Taxonomy (GTDB): domain Bacteria; phylum Gemmatimonadota; class Gemmatimonadetes; order Palauibacterales; family KS3-K002. The sequence continues at coordinate 755,950 of CP070823.1, forward strand.
CACCTGGGCGTCGTCCAACACGAACGTCGCCACGGTGGATGCCAATGGTCTTGCCACGGCGGTCGCGGACGGCAACACGCAAATCACCGCCACGACCACAGACGGCCCGAGCGGCAGCGCGGACCTCACGGTCGCCCAGCAGACAGCGACGATCACTGTTTCGCCGGACCCGGCGACGCTTATCGGTATCGGCGGTACGTTGCAGTTCAACGCCGAGGCGTTTGACGCGAACGGATTCACGCTCGGCACGCAGCCGACGGTTACCTGGGCGAGCGGTGACGACGCGGTTGCCACCGTAGACGCGGTGGGGCTGGCCACGGCCCAGGCCAAAGGGGCGGTGCAGATCTGGGCGACGGCAGACCTAGTGAGTGGCAATTCCGATCTCACCGTTCTGGGTATCCTGCACTGGAGCGATTTCAACGTGGGCACCAGCGCCGTCCCCGGCGCACTCACCTTGGTCGGGGTGACGGCGACGGATGCCGTCGGCGATTTCGACTTCGTCACTCTGCTCCAGCAGGGCGGTTGGGGACTCGTGGTCTTCGGTGAACAAGGCGGTTACCCGTTCTCTGGGGCGGTCCAGACAGAGTTGACCACCTACGTCACGGGCGGTGGCGAGCTGCTCGGCACCACGTGGCTTACGTCGCCGTTCGCGGCGTTCATGGAGGCGACGGCAACCGGCTTTAACTACGGTGCCCTGATTCCGGACGGACACCCGATTTTCGCGGGTTTCGCAGGTCCCATCGCGCTGAGCAACCCCGGCTGGGGAGTTTATGCAGTACGCTATCAGCCAGCCGGCGCCGGCGTATGCATCGGGAGCACGGACGCTGGCGACTGCGCCGCGATTCTCGGCAACGGAGGCAGCACGCTGTTGCTCGGGCCGCTGTTCGACACCTATGCGACCCTGGCGGAGGGTGAGCAGCTGGTCGCTCAGTCCATGCAGTTCCTGATCGACCAGGCAACTGCCGCTCCGACCGCGGGCCTCACGGTTGGCGTGCAGCCCCGACGTGCCGTGGAGCCGACGAGCCCGGCCACGGGGCAGCGCTTGCAAAACGTGAAAAAGAGCGGGGCACAGTAGTGTGCACGGTCCGCACGGTTGTTAGGTAAAACATCTTGCTAGTGTCGCGTCGGGCTCTCGACCCG
>CP070823.1:757189-758847 GCA_020344375.1 Gemmatimonadota bacterium
CCAGCTCACCTCCGCCTCGTCAGGCGACGGCCCGCCCCAGTCGCGCTCCTCGGCGGCGATGGCGTGGTCCGGGAAGACAGCGCGCACCTCGGCGACGGCAGCCTCCTCCGCTTCGTGATCCACTTCGCTCACCCAGTCGGAGTGGCCCTTCTCGGTCCAGGCGCCCGTGTCGACCCGGCGCGATCGGCGGTGGACCTCCGCCGCGGCGTGGGCGGCCCTCTGGGCGGTGTGCAGCAGGTCGTCGAGCGAGCTCATAGCTTGATCATGTCGTTAGCACGCGGTAACTTAAGCCACCGCTGGCACGACGACCAGCGGCCGATGTTGGGTGTTGGGACGGGGCGTCGGATCTTCCCAGCGCCCTGCGTCCACGCCCAACGTTTTTCTTTCACTCGAGCCAGCAGCGAATGAGCGAAGCCAAGCTGCGCGTGTTCAGCGGCATCCAGCCGTCGGGCGAGCCGCATATCGGCAACTACCTGGGCGCGATCAAGAACTGGGTCCCGCTACAGGACCGCTACGAGTGCTTCTTCTGCATCGTGGACTTACACGCGATCACCCAGGCGTTCGAGCCAGCGGAGATGCCGGGGACCGTCTTCGATGTGGCGGTCGTGCTCATGGCAGCCGGCCTGGACCCGGAGAAGTGCACGATCTTCGTGCAGTCAGACGTAGCGGAGCACTGTGAGCTGGCCTGGGTCTTCACAACGGTGACGCCGCTCGGTGAGCTGGAACGGATGACGCAGTACAAGGACAAGGCCTCGCGAGAGGGTTCGGTGCTGGCCGGCCTGCTCAACTACCCGGTGCTACAGGCCGCCGACATCCTGCTCTATCACGCGTCGCTGGTGCCAGTGGGCGAGGACCAGGTCCAGCACATCGAGCTGACGCGCGAGATCGCCCGCAAGTGGAACGCCCGCTTCGGCGAATATTTCCCGGAGCCGCAGGCCCTGGTCAGCCGGGTGCGCCGCGTGATGGGGCTGGACGGGCAGGCGAAGATGTCGAAGTCGCTGGGCAACACGGTGGGGCTGCTGGAATCGCCGGAGGAGACCTGGGATAAGATCCGCGTGGCGCTGACCGACCCGGCGCGGAAGCGGCGCACCGATCCGGGCAATCCGAACGTCTGCAACATCTTCAGCCTGCATCGCTATTTCTCCAGCGAGGCGGACCTCGCCTGGGCGGAGGAGGGGTGCCGCAGCGCAGGAATCGGCTGCATCGAGTGCAAGCGCCGGCTGACCGAGAACATGGTCGCGGAGCTGGGGCCCATCCGTGAGCGCGCCTTGGCGCTGCGCGAGAGACCGGACTACGTCTACGACGTGCTGGCCGCAGGTGCCCGGCACTGCCGCGAGATCGCCGCACAGACGATGGCGGACGTCAGGGAGCGCATGGGACTGGCCGGCGTGATGAAGCCGGCGCAAGCGAAGGTCGAATGACACGAGGAGGGTCGGGTGGTGGACTGGCTTGACCCGAACTGGATCGAGGCGCTGCGGCTGAGCCTGCTGGGTCGCCTGGCGCTGGCCACCGTGCTGGGCGGCATCATCGGCCTCGAGCGCGAGCTCGCCGGCAAGCCCGCCGGTCTCCGCACCAACATCCTGATCTGCGTCGGCGCGGCGCTGCTCATGGATGTCTCCCAGAAGGTGGCGGGCGCGGCAACGGGACCCGCGGATCCC
>CP070823.1:758947-760603 GCA_020344375.1 Gemmatimonadota bacterium
TCGAAGCTGAGCCCGGGGACGTTCCAGCGCTGGATGACACGTTTCGGCGCGATGAGCGACGTGCCGGTGTAGACGGTGGTCGAGCCGCCGTAGCAAGAGCCGATGGCCAGGGTCAGCGAGCCGCTGGCGGTGAGCAGGCCGCCGCCCTGCTCGTAGAGAGCCTGGGCCATTTCGATCTCGCGGCCTGAGAACTCGTCGTCGCGCAGCCGCGGGCCCTTCTCCAGCACCACGATCCGCACGCCATCCCGGCAGAGAGGAGCCAGCTCCTGGGCCACCGTCCCGCCGCCGGCGCCGGAGCCGATGATCACGATGTCATAGGCCCGCTCATTCATCGCGCCGCCTCCCAGCCCCTGGGGTCTGGCCGATAGCCGATGGCTCGGGCTGCCGCATCGCGGCCGTAGTAGCCCAGGAACGCCAGGGCCCGGAGCCCCCAGAAGCCTATGCGGATGAGTCCGATCGAGTGCTCCTGGAGACTCGCCAGGAATCGCGCGCGGCGCGCTGGGCTCAGGGCTGTGAAGGGGCGCCCGTAGCGAAACAGCGGCAGCCACTGGACCAGGTGCAGGAACAGGCGTAGCTGCTGCCGCAAGGTGCGGGGCCGGCTGGTCAGGGACGACTCGACCAGGGCCTCCAACTCGCGCCAGCCCGCCTCCTCCAGTTCCGCGGTCTCCGGGACCAGCGTGGAGACGACGGCGCGAAACCGGCGCTGACTGGTCAGCGGGCTCGACGCGGGAGCGGCCATGGTGCCCCTCCTTGCTTGGTCGATCACGGGGCGCGGGGTGGCTGGAACGCTGCAGAAGATAGGCCGTGCCGGTCGGCGGGGATACCGCCGGCGGCGAGAGGGGGCTGCTGATTAGACGATGCCAACCATCGAATCCGTTCCGGCGTCTAATGCGTAGTGAGGGACAAAATCGGGTGCCAGACGATGAAAACCGGGAGTAATTGGGAATATACATCATGGTCGATTGGACACGGACAGCGTCCTTTGTGGCGCTTCTCGTGCTGGTGGGGGTTTCACCTGCCAGAACGAGCGAAAGCGATGGCCCGAAAGCCGACCCAGACCCGAAGCCCTACCGGGCGCTAGCGACCCGCGCGAATCCGGGCACGCCCGAGATCGACGGGCGCCTGGACGAAGCCGTATGGGCGCTGGCGGAGATCATCACCGATTTCGTGCAGCGCGACCCTGAGGAGGGGGAGCCGGCGACAGAGCGTACCGAGGTCCGGGTGCTCTACGATGACGGCGCGCTATACGTGGGGATCCGCGCCTACGACAGCGAACCGGACCAGATCGTCAGTCAGCTGACTCGGCGTGACCAGCACTCCGAGTCCGACTGGCTGGTGCTCAGCATCGACTCGTACTGCGATCGGCGAACGGCGTTCGAGTTCGCGGTCAACCCGGCAGGCGTCGAGCGGGACAGGTACCTGTTCGACGACACGAATCACGACGATTCCTGGGACGCGGTTTGGGATGTCACTACCCGCATTGATGAGGAGGGCTGGACGGCAGAGTTCCGCATCCCCTTCTCGCAGCTGCGGTTCTCGGAGGCGCCCGAGCAGGTCTGGGGCTTCAACATCGAGCGCGTCATCCAGCGGAGGAACGAGATCGATCAGTGGAAGCCGATCTCTAAAGACGCGTCGGGGTGGGTGAGCGAATATGGC
>CP070823.1:760703-762333 GCA_020344375.1 Gemmatimonadota bacterium
TGCCGACCCGGCGGAAGAGATGACAACGCCGTCTGGAGCCATGCTCTGAGCAATTCCTTCGGCCATCTGTCTGCGCGCCGAGTTGGCGACACAAAGAAAGAGGACGTGGCGTGGGCTCAGTGCGCGCAAGATACGGGCCTCAAGCGGCCACTCTGCTGGTACGCCGGTCCCGTCTTCATAGCGGCGACAGGCAAAGGCCGGAGGCCCGGTATCGGGCCCGGCCACGTCTTCACCGTTCACCCGCACCGTTGGAGAACCAGGAAAGGCATGCTCCTCAGCCTCCGCACTGGTGAGGATCAACGTGCGAACGATCTCGGCGTCGGGGGCGAGACGAGTCGCGGTTTGCCGCACCAGCCTCTCCGCCGCCCCGGCATTGGGGCAGTCAGGTGCTACTAGAACCTCGATGCGTAAGGCCACTCGCTACTCCCCTCCACTAACCACCGCCGCGGCCGGTCTCGGCTCGCGGAAGAAGCGGCGTTTGGCCCACAGCGACACCTGCACGAGGCCGATCATCACTGGCACTTCGACTAGAGGGCCGATTACCGTCGCGAACGCCGGCTGCGAGGCGATCCCAAACACCGCGATCGCCACTGCGATGGCCAGCTCGAAGTCATTGCTGGCGGCAGTTAGCGCCACTGTCGTCGTTTCAGGATATCCACCTCGCAGCAACCGCGCGCCGAAGAAGGTGATCAGGAACATCGCAACGAAGTAGATCGTCAGCGGGATCGCGATCCGGACCACGTCATATGGCAGCTGCACGATCAGCTCGCCCTTGAGGGAGAACATCACCACGACCGTGAACAGAAGCGCTGCCAGCGTGATCGGGCTGATACGTCGGATGAAGACGCGCTCGTACCACTCCCTACCCTTCAGCTTGAGCAGTGTGAAACGGCTGATCAGGCCAGCAAGGAACGGGATGCCCAAGTAGATGAACACGGTGCGCGCGATCTCTCCCACGCTAACATGCATCTCCGCACCCTGGAACCCGAAAAGCGGCGGTAGCAGCGTGATGAAGACCCACGCATAGAAGCCGTAGAAGAGCACCTGGAAGACTGCGTTGGCCGCCACCAGACCCGCTGCCAGGTCGTGATCTCCCTCGGCTAGGTCGTTCCACACCAGCACCATGGCGATGCAGCGTGCCAGGCCCACCAGGATCAAGCCCACAGCGTACCCTGGCATGTCGCGAAGCAGGAGCACCGCGAGGAGGAACATCAATAGCGGCCCGAGCACCCAGTTCTGGAACAGCGATAGCGCCAGGATGCGTTTGTGCCGCAACACGACCCAAAATTTCTCGTAGCGGACTTTGGCTAGCGGCGGATACATCATCAGAATCAAGCCGATCGCGATAGGGATCGACGTGGTCCCAATCTGCGTGGCCCGGTTGATAGCCTCGATCGGCTCGGGCCACAGGTAGCCGGTGGCGACGCCGAGAGCCATCGCAGCGAAGATCCAGACCGTCAAATAGCGATCGAGGAACGACAGTCGCCGCGCAACTGAGACAGCCCCGTCGGTCGTCATCGGCCCACCTCAACACCGGTTGACGTGGCCGCACGTTGCTTGCCGGAGGTCGCTTGGCAACGCTCGGCGCGCATCGCCTCAAGCTCCGCCGAAACGTCGGGAACGGACAGGT
>CP070823.1:762433-764061 GCA_020344375.1 Gemmatimonadota bacterium
GGCCAGCTACGTCCCTGCGCGGCGGGCGAGTCGCGTCGATCCGATGGAAGCGTTGCGGGTGGAGTAGCGCCGCTCCGTCAATGAGCCGAACCAAACCGGGCCCCCTTGTTGCGGACCCCAAGCTGTTCAGGAGGTAAGGCAAGATGAGAAGCGCGGTCGGAGTCCCAGTCATCACAGCGATCCTCGCCTTCGCCAGTCTGGCCCTGGTCAGCCAGGATACGCCGCCACGCAGCCAAGATGACAGCAAGGGTCGCGAGTTCGTCGCTGCAGCCCAGCGCGGAGACGAGAACGCGGTCCGAAAGTCGCTGGACACCGACCCGGACCTCGTCCAGGCCACCGACGTCTTACGGATGACGGCGCTGGACTGGGCGGCGACGCGCGAGCACTGGCACATCTTCCGGCAGCTCCTGGCCAAGGGCGCGCCGGTGGGCAACGTAGGTTTTGACGGCGGCACGGTCCTGCACCGCGTTTGCCACTTCGACCGACCCGATATGGTGCAGCTGCTCCTGGACGCGGGCGCCGGTATCTCCGTCCAGAACCAATGGGGCCGCACCCCGCTGCACGTCGCGGCACGTCGTGGTTCCCGCGAGGTAGCGGCGCTGCTGCTCGCTCGAGGTGCCGACCCTGACGCTGCGACCAGGGAAGGCTGGACCACGTTGCACGTAGCGTATCGCGCGGGTCAGCCGGAGCTGGTCGAACTGCTGCTCTCCGCAGGCGCCGATCCGCAGAGAAGGGACAGTGCCGGCAAGCTGCCGGCCGAACACTCGTTCCAGCGCCCGGAGGCGGTTTCGATCGAGCAGGCCAAGCTCTACGAGTATCAAGGTCTCTACGACGTAACTCAGAACTTCCAGTTCAAGGTCTGGCTGGAGGGCGACAGGCTGCTGCTGCAGGACTTCGCGGCCGACGAGATGTATCCGACCGGACCGGATTCCTTCTACTGCCAGTCCGAGCCCTGGAGCGTCGCCTTCCGACGCGGTGAGGATGGTGCGATACAGGAAATCGAGGTGCACTTCCTGCGGCGTGCGGTGCGGGGTACGAAACGCGACCACCCTCAGTACGTCGGGTCGCATGCGTGCCGGAGCTGTCACCTCGGGCGCGAGCACGGCAACCAGTACGTGCAATGGCTGAGCAGCCGGCATGCCGCGGCCTACTGGCGCCTGGCAACCGACTGGGCACTGTTCCTCGCCCTTCAACGGCCGCACTTCCATGACATGGAGAATCCCCGCGCGGATGACCGTTGTCTGCTGTGCCACGCGACCGCCGCTCAGGACCCGGATGCCCTGTTCGCGAGTACTTTCGAGGGCAGTGAGGGTGTCGGCTGCGAGGCTTGCCACGGGCCAGGATCAGGGTATCGAGACGCGGAGATCATGTCAGACCGCGCCGCGTTCCTCGCAGCCGGCGGTAGGGTACCTGACGAGGGTACGTGCCGGAACTGCCACCGCAACCCAGAGCGGTTCGAGTTCGACGAGTGGTGGCCCGAGATCGCGCATGCCAGACCGGCGGAAACCGAGTCACCTCAAGAATGATCTGAGGTAACACATTCGGTGTGCGGGGCGGTCCCGCCTAGTACGCCCCGGAGACATAGACTGGATGGACGATGGAAACGCGACTGGTGTCCGTTAGCTCAG
>CP070823.1:764161-765782 GCA_020344375.1 Gemmatimonadota bacterium
GAGGGGCTCTTAGCGGCTTTCGACAGCGGAATGGCGCATCGCAGCTCAACGGAGCTTGCGCACTGGCACCTTGCGATAGAGGGGTTCGACTCCGTATTCGCCCGCCGACCAGAGCGCCATGATCATGCTGACGGCGGCTACCGTTCGCTTCTCATCGCGCTGGCGAATCACGAGCCCGTAGGTATCGGCGACGAAACGCATGCGCTCCAGCACCTGGCTGGCGGCATCGCGGTCGATCTTGCCGTGCCAGGTATCCAGCTGGTCGAGGATCACCGCCGCGTGCCGCCGCAAGAACTCGCCTAAGGACAGCGACCGGCCGCCCTGCTGCGTTTGGGGGCGGCAGACGGCGACGAGATCCTCGACGTAGATGTCCCAGAGCTGAGCGAGGCGGCGGTTAGCTGGACGACGCAGCTGGCGGGCGCGCTCCAGGGAAAACCGGGCTCGCGCCCGGACCTGATCCTTCGTGGTGAGCGGGTGCAGGTCATAGACGGTACGGACCGTCTCTCCGTCGTCCTCGCCCCCGTCGTGATAGACCCACAGTTCCCGTAGCCGCGGCCAGTCGACGATTACGATCACATCCGGCTGTAAGCTGTCCAAGATGATGAACTGCCCTTTTTCCTCCTGCACGGCGGTCACCCAATGATCCCACCCGTGCACACAGAGGAGACATGGGACTCTGTCGCGCAGGTATCTGACGAGCTCCCGTCGTGCCCCGTCGGCGTCAAGTTTCCGGATCGTCGGGAGCTCACAACCGTAATGGCGAGCGGCTCTCCTCAGCTGGTTCTCGTCGGTTCCAAGCGGAGTCGTGCCTGCTAACTTGCCGATCTCCCATTCGGAGGCGAGCAAGCCTTGCGTCAGCAGCGCGTGCTTGAGTGCGAACGGCCCGCACTGCCATTTGTCGGGCTGTTTGGATATCCCCATCTGCTCTTACGTGTTGTCCTCAAGCTACGGCGATTGAGCGAGACAGAGAAGGCGCCCATTTAGTGCGCTAGTCTGCGGCCTCCGGAGCCAGACGTCGGTGGGACGACTGGTTCGCTTCGCTCGCCGAGTCCTGTCAGGCGCACTCGCAGTAGCGGCAGATCCAGTCGTCAGTCGGACGGCAGACCCGGCTCCGCCTCACTTCTGCTCTGCTTGGTTCGGCTCCGCAGGGCCATCGAGAGACCGATTGTGTGCACTCGGACACCGGTTCGACGTACGTCAGGTGTCCAGCAGGACACACCCCGGCTTGCCAGCATCTCTCCGAGAACGGACCCATCAGCACGAGCCAGGGACCTGCCGACACAACTCTCCCAGGGACCCACGCGTCTAAGACATCGGAGTTGGTCCTCGTGCCCAGCTGGAGAGCCGATCGACCCGTGCACAGCATCGCGCAGGACATTCGATACGGCATTCGCAACCTCACCAGGTCTCCCGCGTTTGCCGCGATCGCCGTTCTAACGCTCGCGATCGGGATCGGGGCGAACACGGTCATCTTCAGCGTAGTGAACGGGGTGCTCCTGGATCCGCTGCCCTACGATGAGCCCGGCGATCTCGTGGCAATCTACACGTACTTCAGGCCGGAGAGCGGGTACGATTTCCCGAAGTACGCGGTCGGCTCGCCGGAGTACTTCGACTACCTGAA
>CP070823.1:765882-767500 GCA_020344375.1 Gemmatimonadota bacterium
CTTCGCGGCGGATCGGTATGCAGTAGCGGCCGCCGCGTAGGGTGACGGAGGCATCGGGCACGGCGAACCGTTCCGGGAGGCCGGCGCTGATCCCTTCCAGAAGCTGCACCAGCTCGCTGCGCGCCACGCGAATCGCGCGTCGCAGCCGCTTGAGCTCGGGCGAAGCGCTGTCCTTGAGGATCTCCGCCTCCTCGTCCAGCGCTTCTGCCAGGCGTCCCTGCAGTGTCTCGTCCTTGAGCAGGCCGGAGGCCAGCTCGCCGAGCCGCCGGAACTGAGAGGACTGCGGCAAGAGCGAGCGGCGGGCTGATCGGGCCCCGACCAGCAGCCGTAGGGCGCCGACCAGCTCGCTCTCGGACCAGACGCTCCCCTCGAGGTCGAGGCGGTTCAGCGGCCCGCGGATGTCAGGGATGAACGGCGGTGCCCAGCTCTCGTCGCGGATCAACCAGCTCACCATCTCGTCGACCTCGTCGAGCGTGGCCGCGACCGCCTGCGGCTCGGGAACCGGCTGTAGCGCGCGCACCGCCTCGGTCCCCAGCTCGCTGGTCGCGTAGCCGGCGACGATCTCGAGGACCCGGTCGAATTCCAGCGCGTCGAGCGCGTGGCGGTTCATCGCTCACCTAGCCAAAGCGACCGGGGGTGCTGGTGTCCGCTCTCACCAGCACCCCCTTTCGTGGTGCACAGAGTCCAAAGCCGAATCGAGTGTAGCCTGGTTCAATCACCGGACCTCCGCGCGAGCTCCTCACGGGCGATGCGGTTGACCTCGCGACCCTCAGCTCGCCCCTTCAGCTGAGGCATCACCTGGCCCATGAGGGGGCCGATGTTCGTCGCGCCGGCCTCGATAGCCTCGACGATCTTCTGACGGATCTCCTCCTCGCTGAGCTGCGCCGGCATGTAGCCTTTGATGATCTCGACCTCGGCGCGTTCCTTCGCTGCCAGCTCCGGCCGCGAAGCCATCTGCTCGGCGGCCTCGTTCCTCATCTTCATGCCGCGAGCGAGCACCTCGAGGACATCGCCCTCATCGAGCTCGTGCCGCTTCTCGATCTCGCGGTTGCGGATATCCGATAGCAGGGTGGAGAGCAAACGCGCGCGGTCCCTGTCCTGTTGGCGCCGCGCGGCGTTCATGTCCTGGCGAATTCTGTCTTTCAGGTTCAGCTCGGCCATTCCCTGGCTCAGTAAGTCGATCTAAGGTTCCCAGCGCCCATCGGCAGCTCACCGCCCCGGCTGCCGGAGTCTCCGGGTTGCTGGCTGGCCGCTGGCCGCTCGCATACTAACTGAACGACTACCGTCAACGCTAGCCTGGTGGCCAGCCCATCGCTCGCCCACCCAGCAGGTGGACGTGAATGTGAAAGACCGACTGGCCGGCACCCGGGTTACAGTTCAGCACGGCCCGATACCCCGACTCGGCGATGCCCTCGTCGGCGGCGATCTCCTTCGCCGCCAGGATCAACCGACCCAGCAGCCCGGCCCCGTCCAGCCCGACATCGTTCAGCGTCGGGATGTGCTGCCGCGGGATGATCAGGATGTGTGTGGGGGCCTGGGGGTTGATGTCGCGGAAGGCCACCCACTCATCCGCCTGCTTGACGGTCTCCGCGGGAATCTCACCCGACGCGATCTTGCA
>CP070823.1:767600-769214 GCA_020344375.1 Gemmatimonadota bacterium
CGGGGGGCCGTCTAGCGGGTCTTGCGTGAACATTGCGAAACCAGCGTGGAGGTGCTAGCGTAGCGCCGCCGTAGCGGGCAGGTTGGATGCAAGAGGTTCACCGGAAGCGCTTTGCATCCTACATAAGGAGGGGGTATGCGTCCGCACTCTGCCCGCCCCAGCCTCAATCGTTCGTCACGCCGTCCGGAACCCCCAACAGCAGAACCGCGATCCCGCACGCCGCTGGAATCTGTCCGACGACAGCGTGCGGCTGGTTTTGAGCACAGGTTTGTAGTGGTGGTCGGGATGCTCCTGCTGGCGGCCCCGGCGAACGCTCAGACGGGCGTGGTCGACTTCCGGTCCGAGCGATGGAATCTGGTAGACGCCGAGATCGTCAATCGCTACGGACGCACCTGCCTGTCGGGCGCTGCCTATCTCGAGGATGTGGAGTTGGAGAACGGCGTGATCGAGGTCGATATTGCCGTCGATGGATCGCGGTCCTACCCCGGGCTCGTCTTCCGCATGCAGTCGGAAGCGGACTACGAGCGTCTGTACGTACGACCGCACCGGGCAGGCCTCTATCCGGACGCGATCCAGTACACGCCCGTGTTCAAAGGCATCGCCGGCTGGCAGCTGTACAACGGCGAAGGATACACAGCGGGCGCGGAGATCCCCGCGGGTGAGTGGATTCACCTGAAGCTCGAGGTCCACGGCCGGCAGGCTCGCCTTTACCTGGGTGACGCGGAGGAGCCGGCTCTCGTCATCCACGATCTGAAGCACGGCCTGAGCAAGGGCAGCGTCGGCGTTCTGGGTCCCAAGAACGAGACGGGGTGCTTCTCGAACTTCAGCTACCGGCACGCTGATGATCTCTCGTTCGACGAGCCGCCGCCGGTCGAGACGCCTCCCGGCACGCTCATGGATTGGGAGATCTCGCGCGTCTACCCGGCGGCACGCGCGAACAGGGAGGTCTACCCGGGCTTTTACGCCATCTTCTACGCGGGCTGGCGGAACGTGACCCCGGAGCCTTCGGGTCTGGTGGATGTCGCCAGGTACGCGGGCCGGACCGGCCCTGAGCCCAGCATCATCCTCGCACGGACCATCGTTCGATCGGACGCGAGGCAGGGGATCAAGCTCTCGTTCGGCTACAGCGATGAGGTCGATCTGTTTCTCAACGGCAGGAAGATCTTCTCCGGCAACAGCTCGTACCAGTACCGTGATCCCTCCTTCCTGGGGATCGTCGGCCTGCACGACGCGGTGTATCTGACGCTGGAGAAGGGCCTCAACGAGATCTTCTTGATGCTCACGGAGACCTTCGGCGGCTGGGGTTTCATGGCCCTGGCCGACCGCGAGCTCGCCGCGCCCGTCAAGGAACACGAGCGGGTCACCAGGGTCTGGGAGACACCGCAGGTCTTTCTCACGCCGGAATCGGTGCTCTACGACCCCGAACGGGATGTCCTGTACGTGAGCAGCTTCGACGCCAGGTACGGTGAGACGCCCGAGTTCACCGGCTACATCTCGAGGGTGAGCCTGGACGGCGAAGTGGAGGAGCTCAAGTGGGTCGCGGACCTGAACGCTCCCACGGGGCTGGGGATCTATGGGGACAGGCTGTACACGACCGAGAGAGGCTATCTGGCC
>CP070823.1:769314-770924 GCA_020344375.1 Gemmatimonadota bacterium
CGGCTCGTCTAGCTGGATCCACTCGGCCCCGGAGCCGGCCAGGCGCGCGATCACCTGGCCGTAGACCTCCGTCAGCGGATCGAGTAGCTCGGCCAGCGGCCGGAACTCGGGTTCCCGGGTCTTGCCCAGGAGGATGAGGCTGACGGGGCCCAGCAGCACCGGCTTGGCGTTGACGTCGGCCTCACGTGCCTCCGCCAGCTCGTCGAACACCTTGGAGCTGGACAGCGAGAACGACTGGCCGGCGGCGAACTCGGGGACGATGTAGTGGTAGTTCGTGTCGAACCACTTGGTCATCTCCATGGCAGCGACATCGAGCCCCTCTCGTTGCACGCCGCGCGCCATAGCAAAGTAGGTCTCGAGGTCCACGCTGCCGCCCTGCCAGCCGTAGCGGGCGGGCACCGCGCCCACCAGCGCCATGGCGTCGAGCACGTGGTCGTACAGGGAGAAGTCGTTGCACGGGACGAGATCGATGCCGATGCGGCGCTGGGCTTCCCAGGCCTGGCGGCGTAGCTGCGAGCCGGCGCGCAGCAGCTCCGGGGCCGTCAGCTCGCCTTTCCAATACGACTCTGTCACCCGCTTCAGACCCCTGTCGGGTCCAATCCGCGGGTACCCCAAGTTGCTGGCTAGCGCCATCGCTTCCTCATGGCTCGAGGTCTCGGTCTCTGCTTTAGCTTGGACTATCGTTTATCAGGCGAAGTGCCCTGAGGCAAGAGGCTGGAGCGCGAAAGGCAGGCCGGTGCGTTCGTGCAGAGGGCCGGGGTTGCCGGTCTCATGTGCCACGACTAACCTGCTGCGACCGCAAACCGGGCAGGAGGAGTTCCGGCGGATGAACCGCTCGCCCCCGTTGGTAGAGATTCACTTCGCGCTCTGGGGCGTCCTCAGCGTCCCCTTCGGCTTCGCCGCCATGTTCTTCATGGTCCCGGGTCTCCGGTTCGAGCTCGGGATACCGCTGCTGGCGATCGCCGCGCTGCTCGTCGCCTACGTCCTCAAGCTGAGCCAGGGCGAGCGCGCGGCCTGGCTGCTCGGACTCGTCGGCCACGGGGCGCTGCTTCTGGGTGGGGTCTACTACCTCCCGCGCTGGCACTTCCTCCTCGGTGTGCCGCTCGCGCTCGCGAACCTGTACTCGCTGATCGTGCTGCTGGTCTATCGGAGGCTGTGGGCCGAGCCAGTGGGGCCGGCGGCGCGGCGAGCCCGCGCCTAGCAGGCCGCTGAAAAAGGGACGCGGTCCTTGGTCGGCGTCGGGGCTCCCCCTCGCTTCACCGCTCGCGTGCGCCTGAAGAGGCCGTGGCACCGCCCTCGGCCGCTCGCGAGTTTCGCTCCGGGGGACCCGACGCCTCCCTGGAAGATGGAAGGGGGAGTTTTTCAGCGGGCTGCTAGTACGGCCCCTTCCGCGGCGTGCCGACCATGAGGCTCTCTCGCAGCGGCAGCAGCGGGAACGTCGAGGCGTAGACCGCGTAGCAGAGCCCGAAGACCCCGAGGTACCCCAGCGTCACCAGCAGCTCGATCCAGCCGAGCGCTACGCCACCCTCACTCCAGATCGACGGGACCACCATGCTGAACCGTTCGAGCCAGAAGCCTACCAGGATCAGGCCGGCGACAGACGCCAGATA
>CP070823.1:771024-772626 GCA_020344375.1 Gemmatimonadota bacterium
TCCGCCGCCTGCTCGGCGAGACGCGGCCCCAGCGGCTTCAGCTCCGTTTCCGCCAGCTCGGCCACGGCCTCGATGGTCGCCCGGCCAGCAGCGTCCGTCCGCTGCACATGGAAGAGCAGCGGTCCGCCCGGCAACTCCAGCAGCTCCGGCTCGGCCAGGCTATCGGCGATCACCTCCGCGCTGTCCTCCCTCGCGAACTCCGCTTCGCGCACGTCCACCTCAATGCCGCCCCATTGCACCTCGCAACCTGTCAGCAGTGGAACCAGCAGGAGTGTCGCGCACACGGCCCCGCGCAAAGCCGGCAGGCACTCACACCATTGTAAGGGAATAGCCCGTCGCTTATTCATAAACCCGTGCCCACTAGGTCTCGCATGAACCGCGAAACTAGAGCCCTCGAAGGAGACGATCAACTGGGGAGCGGCATTCCGCTCTGGCGGCGGCTACGTCAGCTGGGCCCGGAATTGGGCGGCGACTGGCGTCCCATTCGCACCGTCGGTCCCCAGGTCGACCCGCCACCGGAACCCACGGCCTTCGGCGAAGTCGAAATCGTCGAAGGTGACGGAAGCCTGCACGTCCGCCACGTGGGCGCGCCGGCGGAGTCCCGCTTCGAGTTCTTCCTCGACGGCATCGAATATACCCACATCTGCGGCTACGTGGACATTGTGCCCATCGTGCACGGCTACGTGGCCGCGGTTATCCGCCAGCGCTCGGACAGGGGGTTCGCAACCTGGAATGTGATCGAGGAAGAGGTGCTGGCTTTCCCGCACGAGCTGCTGCGGCCAGAGCGCCTGCTCGAGCTGGGCTTCCCGAAGCGGGCGCTCATCGACAGCGAGGCTGACGCGGCGAGCCCGCACCCGATCAAGCTCGCTGAAGACGGAAGGGCAGCGATCAAGCTGCACCGCGCGCTGATCGAACGGCGCCTGGCCCGGCGCTGGGCCGATGAGAGGCCGGGTGAGGGCTGGCTGCTGGTGGACGGTCGCCTGGCCATAGAACCCGGTCTACTGAAGTCGGGCCGCGCCGTTGGCCTGGTCAAGAGCCACCGTACGCAATTCCTCTCGGTGGAAGCGATGCGCGAGGTGCTCGGGATGGGAGGCGGATACCGCTCCTCCGTGTTCAAGCCCGTGCGGCCCGAGGTGGGAGAGGTCTATAGCTGGTACCTTCGGTTGCGACCGCCCAGCGGCCACGACATCTACTGGGCACTGGCGCGCATCGAGGGTCGCGCCGAGGGCGAGACCCTCGCGCTGGCGGATGAGGTGAGCCGCTGGCTACTGGCGGAGACGACACCGCTCGCCCTGCCCGATCCGCGCTGGCACGTGCTACTCTATCCGATCCGCGACTGCGAGAGCTACTTGCGGGCGAGAATGCCGACACTGGAAATCTCATGAGCGCGACAGGAACACAGCGGCCGATCATGTTCCCCAAGAGATACCGGAGGCGACCGCTGCGCCCATCGAAGCAAAAGAAGTCGCGCGTCCCCGATACACTCACGCGCCCGCCGCAGAAGGTCCGGCCCAAGCGGCAGCACCATCCTCATCACAAACCGACGCCCGACCGACGCGGGCAATAGGAAGCTACGGCTGTGCACACGTTATTCGTCAGCCA
>CP070823.1:772726-774324 GCA_020344375.1 Gemmatimonadota bacterium
CGGAGGAGATAACGCCGGAGTACGTCCGCGAGCGCATCCCGAAGATCTGGCCCAGCGAGGGAATCGAGGTTCGATCGACCAAGCCGATGACGGTGGCAGGCCACCCGGCCATATACGCGGAGGCAGTTGCCGCCAGCCAATTCTACAGTCCCCAGTATCTCATCTGGAACTGCCCGGAGAGCGGCCGGCAGTTCATCGCTGACATGAACTACAACACTCAGTACCGAACGCCAGAGTCGGAATTGCAGGCGCAGATAGACGCCACCACCAGCACGCTGGCATGTCATGGCGGCGCGCCGACCGCGCCGGTCCCCGGCCTCGTTGCGCGCTACGAGAACCCCCGCTTCCGGCTGGCTTTCTCGCACCCGCTCCGCTGGTACGCGATCGAGAGCCCGTTCGCCGTACCGCATCCGTCATATCGCGGTTTGCGGAACGACAGTATCGGCTCGGTTCTGGCCTGGCCCAAAGATCGCGAGGTGAGACTCGGATTCATTTGGGGATCGAGGCCGACGACCGAGGCCGTGGACAGTTCCGCGATGGTGGGGAACGTGCAAGCGTTTCGGGCCGTCGTGGATCTAATGCAGGGGCTCGAGAGGGTCGAGTCATTCACCCCCGAGGCATCTGAGATGCTGGACGCGCCCGAGTGGCGCGTTCTCAAAGTGCTGGGAAGGGTCATCCAGGTCGAGCCCGAGAATCCTCCGGTCGGCTTCGAGCCAAGAGGGCGCGCTGCCGTGCTGGTCCTCGACGCTCGGAATAGCGACAGGAGACTGTTCATCGTTGTGTGGATAGACAACTACACCGTTGAAGGGCGGTCGCTGCCGCCGGATAGAGACATCTTCGACCGTTGGGCTGTCGATCTCTTGGGGTCGCTGACTATGTGAACGGCAGCGAACTGACCTCGGCCCTACTCGTACCTGAGCGCCACTGTCGGATCCACTCTCGTCGCGCGCAGCGCCGGGACGAAGCCCGCCAGCGCAGCGACACTCACGACGAACAGCAAGCTGAAGCCGAAGACTGCCGGATCGGTCGGACTGACCTGAAACGTGAAGATCGACATAGCGCGCGACAGCCCCAGCGACAGCCCGAGGCCGAGGGCCAGGCCGATCGCCAGCTGGGTCGCTCCCTGACGGAGTACGAGACCGACGACGTCGGCGGCGCGGGCTCCCAGCGCCATCCTCACACCGAACTCCTGTGTCCGCCGGTACACCGCGAAGGCGAGCACACCGTAGAGACCGACCGATGCCAGGAAGAGGGCGGCGAAACCAAACACGACGAAAAGCACCCCGAACACCCGGTAGGCCCAAGTCTGACGATCGATCACCTCGTCCAGTGTACGCAGCTCGTATACGGGTATCTCCGGGTCGACCGACTCAACGGCCCGCCGCAGATCCGCCGCTAAGCCCGCCGCGTCTCCGCCCCTCGCTTCCACGGCCATGCCCACGTACGACACGTCGTGCTGCGCCAGCGGGACGTAGTAGCCGGCAGAATCCTGGCCGGGGTAGAACCCCTCGATCTTGAGGTTGGGGGCAAGGCCAACGATCATCTTCCACTCGCCCGCGCCGGCCCTCGTCACCTCCCTGATGCGTCGGCCGATGGGG
>CP070823.1:774424-775983 GCA_020344375.1 Gemmatimonadota bacterium
TGACTCACCACCATGACGACCACAGCAACGGTCTCTGGAGCTACCTGCAGGCCGGTTTGGCGGTCATCACGACACCTGGACTTGTGGCGTTCGTCGGGGATGTCGCGTCGACCCCGCGCCGGACCGAGCGCGGTCTGGTTTCCTTGGGCAACCCCACTATCGAAACGGTGCGTGACAAGCGGGTATTCGGGCGCGGGAGAAATCGGATCGAGCTGTTCGATGTTGGGCCGAACCCCCATGCAGAAGAGATCCTGATGGCCTACCTTCCGGAACACCGGTTGCTCTTCCTATCTGATGTGTACGGCCACCGCGACGGCGTTGATACGCCCCCGGTCTTGCTGTCGTTTGCGGCGGTCTTGCAGCGGTTGGACCTCGATGTGAACACGGTCGTGACCGCTCACACGGAACCGGGCACCATTGGAGAACTCGAGTCGGCGACCGCTACCGCGAGGGCACGGGCCGCTCAGGGAAGGCGTTGACGGCGGGCATGGTCAGAAGACTCAGCGTGTCAGGCGTCCTGCTCGCCGTGGGAACTGGCGCGGGACTGCTGCCTTTGGTTCTTCACTTGTTCGTGACGTCGCACGCGGGCGTGTCGTCCGTGCTGCTGGGTAACATCGCCGCGGTCAGTCTCGTCGCCGCCGGTGTAGTGATCCACTGCCACCGATTGCCGTTCAAAGTCGCCATGTCGACGCCGTGGCTCGCCTGCGGAGCGTTGGTGGGCTCCGCTCTCATCGGTCCCCTGCGGATCGGCCCGTATGTCTTGATCGCGGCCGTGTCATTCGGGCTCCTCGGTATCATGCGCGGCGTTGGGGGAGTACGGGGCGCGCTCACCCGCACCGGCTGCGTCCTGGCCGCAGCGGTTGTGAACTTCGCGTGTCTGTGGCCGTTTACGCTCGGCCTGCACCGGCCCAGCGCACCTGCGCAGTACTTGTCGTTGGACCTGCGTGTACACACGCTGCTGGCCGACATCCCGCTGCACGACGTGTGGGTCGCTGACCTGCCCGGCGGCGGGACCGGCAGGACCCTCGTGGATGTGCACGAGGCGATGGCCGGAGGAGTCACCGGGGACGAGACGGTCGCGTTGGCTGCAGCCGTTACTGCCTACATGCTCGCGGCCCGCGTGCTGGGGTTGGCAAGTGAGCAGTGCTTTGACACTTTGTCCCCGGCGCGTCGACGACTCACGGAGGCGGACCGGTCACGGTCGATCTACAAGCTGGGGGAGCGTGGGTTCGTATACTACTTCGAGCGCGAAGCCCTGCTCGAGATTCAGACGTGTACAGCCCGTGCTTATTATGCTTTCGCCCTCGCGCCGGAGGCGTCCGGATACACGCTATATTGGGGGGTATACGCGGATAGCGTCAGCTGGTTCACACCCTACTATATGAGCCTCATCGATCCCGTACGACGACTCGTCGTCTTCCCTTCCTTTCTCCAGCGTATCGAGAAGCGCTGGCGCGCCAACTGGCGAGCTGACCACGAGTCCTCCGACGCCTCGGTCTCGGCCGGCGCCGGCTCGGCAGCTGAGGCTTCGGGAGAGCGGTCATGGTAGTACGTTGGAG
>CP070823.1:776083-777641 GCA_020344375.1 Gemmatimonadota bacterium
CGTGTACCGGCAAGCGCCGGCGGCCGCCACGGCGCGCCCAGCTCGTCGAACTCCACGCTGACCGGCTGAGCGGCGACCTGCCCGGCATCCTCGAGCCAGTAGGCCTCCACGCCGAAGGAGAGCGGCAGGCTCCAGCCCGTGATGTCGTAGAACTCGTAGCGCTCCTTCGCGGCATTCGCGCCACGTCGCGCGTTGAGCGCCCGCTTCTCGTATTGCCGCTCCAGGAACTCCGGGTCGAGCTCAGCGTCCGGCGCGAGCAGCGCATCGACCAGACGCGCCTGGGGCTGAGCCAGGTCGACGATGTAGCTGCCGGCAGGGAATTCACGCCGTGTCGCGCGACCCGTCAGGTACTCGTGGGCCGCGCGCGAGCGGAACGCGTCGGTCACGACGCGCACTTCGATCTCGTTGCGCAACAGGATCTCCACCAGCCGCGCCGCGCGCTCCGGGTCGCTGCCAGGCATGATCACGAAGCGCTTCCACGGCTGCCCGGCCGCGAACTCGTTCATGCCGGAGCGGAAGAACTCATAGTAGTCGCGCAGCAGCTCCTCACGATGCTCCGCCGTCGTCCGCAGCGTGGCCAGGGATGCCGTAAAATGCTTCGCGATCCCGTCCCTGAAAGTGAGCACGGTGCCGTCATCGCGCGCCCAGCGATAGCCTCTCGAGCCGCCGCCGTCGGTCTCGTAAGTCATCCCGATGGCACCGTTCAGGGCCGGCCAGCTATCCCAGTAGCCCGGGTAGTGGAGATCGAAGACGTCGCGGACGAAGTAGTTCCAGCCGTAACGGTCGAAGGCGGCGCCGTTGCCGCGCCCGTAGACTTCCGTCCAGCGGAGGACCTGCTCCTTCGGCAAGCTCGGGTTGATGGGGAGCACAGGCGGCGCCATGAAGAACTGCGTCGTCTGTCCGTGATGATCGACGAATACCTGCGGGTTCCACTCGTGATGCGCGGCGACGATCGCGCGCGTCTCCCGCTGCGTGATGCCCAGCGCATCGCGGTTCAGATCGATCTGGTAGTGGTTGTTGTTCGTGCTCATCCCCCAGGGCGCATCATGCTCCAACGCACTATGCGATGAGTCACCTACAGCGAAGGCGTTGTACCACTCGACGAAGCGCGCGTGGCTCTCAGGGTTGTGGGCCGGGTTGATCACCGTCACGACGTTCTCCAGGATCGCCCGCGTCATCGTGTCCTCGGCCGCCGCGAGCTGATAGGCGACCTGGATCGCCGCCTCGAGGGCCGCCGTCTCGTTCCCGTCATTCGCGTAGTTCATCCAGCCGATCGCTGGTGCGTTGCGTGCGATCTCAGTCGCCTGCCCCCGGCTTGTGCTCCGTGGGTCGCGCAGGCGCCTGATGCTTGCACGGATCTCATCCAGCCGCGCGATGTTCTCAGGCGCGCTCACCACGACCAGGCGGAGCGGCCGTCCCTCTACCGACCGGCCGAAGTCGAAGACCCGAACCCGGTCGGACGCAGCGGCGGCGATGGCGTCCACGACCCGCAGCATGTTCCCGTAGTTGGTGTGGAACTCGCCCGGCTCATAACCGAGTAGCGTCGCCGGCCTTGGAA
>CP070823.1:777741-779298 GCA_020344375.1 Gemmatimonadota bacterium
GGTGGCGCTTCATCAAGGAGCGGCGCGCGGTCAACCTCGATCCCAACTGCGGTTGGGCGCAGGGCAAGGCCGACGTGCTATATGTTGCCGATGCCTTCCACGTCATGGCGAAGGTCAACGAGCTGCTTCGGGGCGACTGATCGGTTGAGGCGTGCGCCCTCCAGCCCTGGGAGCGCCCAAGCCTGCAGGAGGTGAACATGCAAGGACCGCCGATAATGCCTATCGATGTGACGGCTGTGATGGGTGTGATCATGGGGTCGCTCGTCATCCTCATTCCGATCGCGGGCGTTACTTTGCGCTTCGCGATCAAGCCGATCGCGGAGGCGATGGCCAGGATACGCGAAGGGCAGAGGGCCGATCGGGAGATGGCGCTGTTGCAGCAACGCCTCGATCTGCTGGAGCAGCATCTGGGTGGTATGGAGTCGGAGTTACACCGCCTGAGGGAGGCGCAGGAGTTTCACGCCCGGCTCAAGGCACCCGAGGAATGATCGTGGTTCAGAGAGGCGATCGTCTCGCCACCATGCGTTGCACGGCGGCAAGCGGACGTCTTGGCGCGCTGCGCGTGGGTGGCTGTCGCGAGGGTGCAGGTCGTGTTCAGCGGATCCTTGTGGGGAGCTGCCAATGAAAGCGCTGGTGCTTGGCTGCGGCGAGATGGGTCAGATCGCGATCAAAGACTTGGTCAAGCACGGCGTGTTCACGGAGGTTGTGGTCGGTTCGCGCCACCCCAAGCAGATCGAGGCATTCTTGGCCACGATACCCCGCTTGCGAACCCGGATGGCGGCTGTTGAGGTCGATGTGCGCGACACTGCTGCGCTCGCCGCCCGAATGAAGGGTTTTGATGTCGTGTGCAACATGACGGGGCCTAATTATGCGAACGCCGTACATGTCGTCGAGGCTGCCATCGCGGCGGGGGTACCGATGGCGGACGTCTCCGATGACTGGGAAGCCACTTTACAGATACTGGACTTGCACAGCGAAGCGAGCAAGGCCGGGATCACGGTGATCGTCGGACTGGGTGCCAGCCCAGGGGTCACGAACATACTGGCGCGGCAGGGCGCCAATACCCTCGATCGAACGGACGAGGTGCACACCGCATGGGTGATGCGCGGGTCCGATCTCGGCGGTCCGGCCTGTTGCGCGCATCTCCTGTATTCACTCCCTGAGCGCGCCTTTGTCTTCCAGGAGGGGAAGATCCAGGAAGTCCGCGCCTTCGTAGACGGCAGGGAGACCCTGGACTTCCTGGAATTGGGGACAGTCGAGGTGGCCCACGTCGGTCATCCGGAGCCTTTCACGCTTTCGCGCTACATCAGCGGGTGTAGGTATGCGGATGACAAGGCCGCATTTCTGCCGGCCATGGTGGGCGAGATGATCGTCGAGCTCGGAAAGATCGCTCGTTCAGGATTCGAGGCGTCGGTCGCTGGCAAGACGATACACTCTGTGGATCTTGCATCTGCCTATCTGTACCAAACCAGCAAGAGGATGAGCGATGTGCCACAGACCGGCGCATTACGCACGGAGGTGCGTGGAGAACTCGAGGGTAAACGCACCCGCATCGTC
>CP070823.1:779398-780940 GCA_020344375.1 Gemmatimonadota bacterium
TCGGTCAGCGTGCCGATCTGGTTCACCTTGATGAGGATCGAGTTCGCCACGTCGGCGGCGATCCCGCGCAACAGCCGGTCGGTGTTGGTCACGAAGATATCGTCGCCGACCAGCTGGATCTGGTTGCCCAGCCAGCCGGTCAGCTCTTTCCAGCCATCCCAATCGTCTTCGCCGAGCCCGTCCTCCAGCGAGCGGATCGGATAGCGCTCGCACCAGTTCTTGTACATCTGTGTGACGTCGGCGGCGCTCAGGCCTTCGTTGCCGCCGATGGTGTAGACGCCGTCCTTGCCCAGCTCGGAGGCAGCCACGTCGAGGGCCAGCACGATCTGGCTGCCCGGCACGTAGCCGGCCCGCTGGATCGCCTCGATCACGCACTCGAGCGCTTGCTCGTTGGAATCGAGGTCGGGCGCGAAGCCGCCCTCGTCGCCTACCGACGTCGAGAGCTTTCGCTCCTTGAGCAGTTCCTTGAGGGCGTGGAAGACCTCCGCTCCCCAGCGCAGCGCCGTGCGGAACGAGTTGGCGCCGATGGGCATGACCATGAACTCTTGGACGTCGACGTTGTTGTCCGCGTGGGCACCGCCGTTGAGGATGTTCATGAGCGGGACCGGCAGCACGCGGGACAAGGGGCCGCCCAGATAGCGGTAGAGCGGCAGGCGCAGGTGCTCGGCGGCGGCGCGCGCGCTGGCCAGCGAGACGGCGAGTATCGCGTTGGCGCCGAGCTTCGACTTGTTGGGCGTGCCGTCGAGCTCGATGAGCGTGCGGTCGAGGCCGACCTGGTCCAGGGGATCGAGCCCTTTGATCGCCGGCCCGATGACCTTCTCGACATTTTCGACGGCCTTCAGCATCCCTTTTCCGCGATAGCGGCGCTCGTCGCCATCGCGGAGCTCCACCGCCTCGTGCTCGCCGGTGGTGGCGCCGCTGGGCACGGCTGCCCGGCCGCGGATGCCGTTCTTGAGGATGACGTCCGCCTCGACGGTCGGGTTGCCCCTGGAATCGAGGATCTCGCGCGCGCGTACCTGAGCGATCTCGGACATGGCTGACTCGATTAGGCTGTCGGTTGTGCGGCCAGTCTCCGTGGTCCGCTGTAGCCTTCGGGCGCCCGCAGCTCGCCCATCATCTCGGCGATCTGAGCGTGGACGCGCGCGATCAGCGCGTCACGATCGTCATGCCCGTAGAGCCGGCTATCGACGGGTTTCCCGAACCATACGGTGATGGGCTGCGGCCGCAGACGGAAACCACGTTTCGGCAGTATCTGAAAGGTCCCGGCGACGACGGTCGGCACGATGGGCACGCCTGCTTCGATGGCCATGATGAACGGCCCCTTCTTGAAGCGCTGCAGATCCCCCGTGAGCGAACGCGTGCCCTCGGGGAAGACGACCGCCGTGCTCATCTCCTCCTCGATCCTTCGGCCCGCCAGCTTGAGCGACTCGACGGCGGCGATGCGATTGCCGCGATCGACGAACACGTGTCCGGCGGCCTCGGAGGCGCGGCCGAAGATGGGGATCCTGCGGATCTCCTTCTTCGCCACGAAGTGGTAGCGCG
>CP070823.1:781040-782574 GCA_020344375.1 Gemmatimonadota bacterium
GCCCGCGGCGGGAAGGACGTCGCGCCGCACTGCTTGCAGCGAGAGCCCATGAAGTAGCCGTCTTTCAGGTACCGAGCGAAATCGCTGACCTTGGTGTAGGGTGTGTAGTTGACCTTGCCGAACCATTTGAACATGGCTCAATCCCTCTTCATTACCTGGACGAAGCAGTACTGGCCGATCCCACCGACGTTGTGTGTGAGACCGACATCGGCGTCAGGGACTTGGCGCTCTCCCGCCTCGCCCCGTAGCTGTTTGACGATCTCGTACGTCATCGACACGCCCGTGGCTCCGATCGGGTGGCCCTTCGCCTTGAGTCCGCCGTCCACGTTCACGGCCACCTTGCCGCCGATGTAGGTCTGGCGATCGGCGACGAACGGGCCGCCTTCGCCCCGCTTGCAGAACCCGAGATCCTCGTAGGCCATGATCTCGGCGACGGTGAAGCAGTCATGCACGTCCGCCACCTTGATATCGCCTGGTCCCACACCCGCCATTTCGTAGGCCACCGCAGCGGCCTTCTCCGCACTGGGCAGGCCCACCAGGCTCGGCCGTCTCAACACGGACATCGTTGCCGTCGCGCAGGCCATCCCATCCAGCCAGACCGGTTTGGAAGAGATTTCTTTGGCGCGTTCTTCGCTGGCCAGAATGACGCAGGCGGCGCCGTCGGCGTTCGCACAGCAGTCGTAGACCTGGAACGGCGTCGCCACATCTTCCGACTCCGTGGCCTTCTCCATGGTGATCTCTTTCTTGAAGAGGGCATAGGGATTCTTGGCGCCGTAGAAGTGGTTCTTGACGGCAACTTCCAGCAGTTGCTCGCGGGTCGTTCCGTACTCGTGCATGTGCCGCTTGGCGAACATCGCGTAGTAGCCAGGGAATGTCGTCCCGAAGCCGGACTCCCACTGTACCTCGCCGACGCGCCCCATCAGTGCCAGAATCTCGGCCGTGGACAGCTCGGTCATCTTCTGGCAGCCGATCACCGCTACGATATCGTGAACCCCTGCCTTGATCGACATCCACGCCGTTCGCATCGCCGCGCTTCCCGAGGCACAGGCGACCTCGGTCAGCCAGGTCGGCTTCGGCACGAGACCCAGGTACTCCTGAATTACGCCGGCCAGCGATCGCTGTTTGTGGTACTCTGGAACCGATCCGATCACCGACGCATCGATGGCATCTCGATCGATCGCGGCGTCTTGCAGGGCGTCCCGGAAAGCCTCGAACGCCAGCTCCTGCACGGTCGCGTCGCTGCGACGGCCGAAGACGCCGTGTCCCACGCCTACGATACCAACTCTAGTCATAGCCGTACCGCCCTACATGTATTGTCCGCCATCGACCTTGATGACCTCACCCGTGATGTGGCGTGCCCGGTCCGAGCAGAGGAAGGCTACCACATCGGCACACTCCTCTGGAGTTGCGAAGCGGCCCAGCGCCGTCTCGTCCATCGCCTTGGTGAGGAACTCCGGCGGGATGCCGTAGGCCATATCGGTCATGACCATGCCTGGAGCGACAACGTTCACGTTCACGTTGAACTTGCCGAGCT
>CP070823.1:782674-784206 GCA_020344375.1 Gemmatimonadota bacterium
GTCCCCAGCCTGGCGCCGGCACACGCGATCGTGCCGCCGCCTGGCACGGACAATCCTCTGCCGCCGGGCGGCACCTGCGGGGACCACTGCATCGAGGTGCGCAGGGACCCCGACGTTCCGCTCGAGCTCCGGGTCGACGATCTGGCACGCCTTCAGGTGGCGGGGACAAGGCGCCTGATCCTGATCGAGGAGATCCGTGAGACGAGTGATACGTCGGTGGCGTTGGAGTTTACGGCCGCCGAGTCGATCCTCCGGCAGCCGGCTGGACTGACCGCTGGCCTGCGGCTGGACCGCTATAGCACCTACGTGCAGAAGCTCGTTCCCATCATCTACTACTTGGACGAGGAAGAGCAACTGATTCGCGCTCACCGGCTGGAGCGAGCCGGTTCGCCGGCCGGCGATGTTCTGGCCTACGATGTGGAGGGTTTCGACGTCAGGCTGGTCTTTGCCGACGGTGATGAGCTGGAACGGGCCGATCCGGTCGACGAAGACAACTCCAACGACTACGACGACATCGTGGCCGTAAGGGTGCTCGTGACCGTGAAGGCCGATCGGGTGGATCCGCGGGTGAACCAGGGTCGGTTGCTGAAGCGGAGCTACGATTGGACGATATCGCCCCGCAACCTGCGGTATGAGAAGCAGCGCCTGTAGCGGGCAGCACCTGCTTCGATGGCCGCGGCGTGACTTTGGTGCTCACGATATGCGTGGGCGGGAGGCGAAGAAAGCATGGGACCACTCTTGACTCGTGACACGACGGAGCGACTGAGTGGCGGGACTGGTGCCGATCGGCGCGGGCTCGCACTCGTTGTCACGCTGCTCGTCCTCGCCGTGCTGGGGGTGATGGTGACCGCTGCGGTCAGAGCGGCTATGAGCTCGGCTCGTACAGCAGGTCTCGAGTACCACGAGGCCCGGGCGTTCTACGCGGCTGAGGCGGGCGTTGAGGTTGCCTTGGCGCAGCTGAAGATCGCCTTGCAGGACGGCCTGCTCGAGGATCAGGAGCTTGCCGACGTCAGGCCGCCGGCCCTGGAGGGCTTCAGCTACGACAGCTTCTCCGTGAAGAAGCTGGGAACGCCTGTGGTGGAGCCGATCACCGACGGCCCCTTCGCCGGGCTCTACGGGCTCACACAGAACGTGGAGGTCCATTCGCAGGCCGAAGATCGCACGGGTACGGTCTCGGGCGTGGTCCTGGAGGCCAAGGCTCAAGCGATCCCGATCTTCCAGTTCGGCGTCTTCTTCGAGGAGGACCTGGAGGGGACGAACGGGCCACCGATGGAGTTCCTGGGCCGGGTCCACTCGAACGGGAACATCTACCTGAGCTCGAGGAACGCCTGGTACCGCGACATGGTAACCACTCCGAACAGCGTCTTCCACGATCGCAAGGACCACCACCTCGTGTACGACGGCGTCTACATCAACGACGCCGAGGCCAACGAAGTCCCGCTCGATTTCGACAGCCGCGCGATTCCGGGCGCGGAAGAATTCAAGGCGGAGAGCTGCGCGAGATTCGATTGCCGGCTGCAGACCGACGCCTT
>CP070823.1:784306-785837 GCA_020344375.1 Gemmatimonadota bacterium
GCCCCCCACACCAGACGCACGCGGGCGGTGACCGTCCGCTCGCCCCCCTGGCCTCTACGCCTTGAGCTGCGAGAAGCGGATGGTCCCGCCCGCGTTCCTGCCCGCTGTGAGCGACCTGCAGGTCAGCGGGTGCGAATCTCTATGCGGCCCGAGCCGGTGTCGATCTCGAGGTTCGCGCTGGCGTCACCGATCTCCAGCTCGATGTGGTCACGGCTCATCCTGCGCAGCCGCGCCGCAGGGACGTCGAGGTTGATGCCGCCGCTGCCCGTGTCGGCATAGATGCGGACCGAGGCGTCCTCGGGCATGTTGACGGTCACGCCGCCGCTGCCGGTGTCGATCACGTGGTTGCCGGTGGTCAGTTGGAGGAGATCGAGCGTCACCGAGCCGGAACCGGTGTCGATGACCGAGTTCTCGGCATAGATCTCGGTCGCGCGCACCGAGCCGCTGCCCGTGTCGACCTCCAGTCGCTGGGCCCGCGCACCGTCCACCGTCACCCTGCCGGAGCCGGTGTCGATCTCTACGACGTCGCCCTGCACACCCGCGACCTCGACGCTGCCGGAACCGGTGTCGATGCGGACCGTGCTCCCCTCCACATCGCTCGCCTCGACGCGACCGGAGCCGGTGTCGACGTCGAGGTCGCCGCGTATCCCGTTGGCGGTGACAGAACCGCTGCCGGTATCGATGAGCGTGTTGCCGCCGATGTTCTCGGCGTGTACCGGGCCGCTGTGGGTATCGAGATCGACGTCGGCCTGGATGTCCCTGGCCTCCAGCTCGCCCACGGCGAGCCTCACGCGCGTCGCCACACCCCGGGGCACCAGGATCTCAAGATCGACCCAGGCCTCCAGGTCGCCACGACCGCCGATCTCGATTCGATCACGGCCCGAGAGCCCGGAGTAGATGTCCTCGAGGAACGAGCTCTCCCTCACCCAGTTCCGCAGGTGGATCTGCGTACGGCCGCCGCGCCGGTGGGGGTAGCTGTAGCTCAGCGACTCCTCCAACGGGAACACCGCGTGGAATTCGGCGTGCCCGTTGTGCTTGACCTCGAAGCTGATCATTCCGGCATCATCACCGCCCGGCTGGGCTTGGACGATGATTCGCGAGCCGTCGTGGCCGCGGACTGTAACCTCACCTACGAGGTTGGTGACCAGGAGCTGGTCGCCTTCGAACGACCACTCCTGCTGCGCCCGGGCCGCGTCCGCGGCCAGCAAGACCAGGGCAAAGGCGGCCAGCGCGCTCAGGCATGGGTACTTCATGGATGTGCCTCCGTAAGAGTGAGATACACCACCTCCGCGGGGATGGAGGCGGCACGCAAAGTGGAGTCCCACCGTTTGGACATGCTTAATGACCAGAAGGTTGTAACGCTGCAGTCTTGAGCGTCTAGCCGTCCCTACGAGGTCAGGCCTGGCCGGGTTTCGGCCTGGGCCGCGGCCCCGGTTGAGCGCCCGGTCACGCCGTCGCGCGCGAGCCCACCAGCCTGTTGTAGAGCCAGGCGAAGACGGCACCGCAGACAGCGCCATCCAGCATGGCGTAG
>CP070823.1:785937-787463 GCA_020344375.1 Gemmatimonadota bacterium
ACTCCCACAGGGGACTGCTCGGGGGGAGGGGCTCTTCCCAGAACACGTCGAGCCCGGCACCGCGGATCGATCCGGCACGCAACGCCGCGATCAATGCCTCCTCGTGCACGATCGGCCCGCGCGACACGTTGATCAGAACGGCCCGCGGCTTCATCGCCGCCAACTGGCCGGCACCGATGAGCCCGTCCGTCTCCCGCGTGTGCGGGACCGTCAGCACCACGTAATCGCTACCCTTCAACAGCGTCTCGAGATCCCCGGGCCCGAACAGCCGATCCGCCTCACCGCCAGCGCCCGCCGCCGGGTCACGATCCAGCGCCCACACCTGCATGCCGAGCGCCCTGGCACGCCGCGCCACCTGACGGCCGATCCCGCCGAGCCCGACGATCCCGACCACGGAATCGACCAACTCACTCACCGGGCTCGGCGCACAGGCGATCCGGTCGCGATCCCAGAGCCGCCCGGCCCGTCGACTCGCCTCCACCTGATCGAAAGCCCGGGCGAAGTAGAGCATCATACCCAGCGCGTGCTCGGCCACCGGCACGCCGTGCGTGCCCGCCGAGTTGGTAAAGACCACGTCGGTCTCCAGCATCTCCGGGTAGAGCGAGCCGCCTACGCCGGCCGCGCCCGAGTGCACCCAGCGCAGCTTCTCGCTCGCCGCAAACACCTCTCGCGGGATACCGAAACCGCAGTACACCTCTGCGTCCCTCAGCGCCTCCAGCAGCGCCGGCGTTGCGTGCGACAGCCCGTCCCCTGAACCGTCGGCCTCCTCCGCCACGCGAACCACCTCCCAGTCCGGCGGCAGGGCGGCGCGAATCCGCTCCGCGTCCCCTTCAGGCATGCACCACAAGGGGTAACGGGAGGAGAACATGTAGATGACGAAACGGCGGGGTGATGGGGGAGTCATGATCGAACCGACAGGACCATCTGTCATATTATAATGCCGAACGCCCTTCCGTGCGTAGCCGAACTCAGTGGAGAGTAATTTTCCTCACACCCTTCAGTTCCGCCAGCTCGGTTAGCGCCCCGTCCCGGTTCTTCGCTGAGCCCACGATATCGTACGACGCCCGAAACCGCTCGTGTTGCTTCTCCACCTTCTCGGGCCAGGCACGCAGCCCGTGTTTCCGGAACAGCTGGGCGATCTCTTCTAGAAGCTCCGGTCGGGGATCGACCGTCACGTCCAGCCGCACGGCCTTACGGCGCTGGAACAGATACTCCTCCGCCCGCCCCAGCAGGATCAGCGTCACCGCCACCAGCGCCGTGCCGCCCACGGCCTCCACGTAGGCGTGGGCACCCACCGCCAGACCGATCGCCGCTACCACCCACAGCGTGGCCGCCGTCGTGAGTCCGACGATGCTGCCCCGCTCCACCAGGATCGTGCCGGCGCCGATGAAGCCGATCCCGGACACGACCTGTGCCGCGATCCGGCCGGGATCCGCGGGTCCCGTTGCCGCGCCCGCCACCTTCTGGGAGACATCCATGAGCAGCGCCGCGCCGACGCAGATCAGGATGTTGGTGCGGAGACCGGC
>CP070823.1:787563-789083 GCA_020344375.1 Gemmatimonadota bacterium
GAGAACAAGGTCGAGTGCACGCAGTGCCACACGCCGATGCAGCATCGCGTGCTCTCCCTCGCCGCCACGTTCGAGCTCGACTGCCAGGCATGCCATCAGCGAGTCCACAACGACCAGAGGCTCATGTATGCGGGCATGGGCGGGCACGGCACCGATAACAGGCCCAGCTCGATGTATCTGGCCCGCGTGCTCTGCCAGAGCTGCCACGGCCTGCCAGCGGAGGTTCCCGGCCACGAAGAGGTCCAGCGCGCTGGCGAAGCGACCTGTATGTCCTGCCACGGCATCCGCTACGCGAACATTCTCCCCAACTGGCAAAGAGAGATCGAGCGACGCCGGAGCGAGGTCGCTTCCGTCATCAGGGCCGCCCGGCAGACACTGGGCGCCGCGCCGCTGCGCGCCCGGGCCAGAGCCGATAGCCTTCTCAGGCTCGCCGAGGAGAACGTGGGTCTCGTGGAACGCGGGAAGGGCGCCCACAACATCGGCTACGCCGACGACCTGCTGCGCGCCTCCCTTCGACTCGCCAGACAGGCCGTCGAGGTCGGCCGACTGACCTACTCCGTCCCTGACCTGGACCTCGGGCCAGCGCTAGCCGAGAACACCTGCCTGCAGTGCCACCTCGGTGTCGGCGGGCAAGAGGGCGCCTTCGCGGGCCAAGCGTTCAGCCACGGCCCCCACGTTCAGCGAGCCGCACTGGACTGTTCCGAGTGCCACACGCCTTTGGCGGAGCACGGCGGGATCACGCTGCGCGGAAGATCAAGCTGCGACAACTGCCATCATCGCGTGATCGACCCGCTCAACTGTGCTGTGTGTCACGCAGGCCCGGGCGGCGCCCCTCAGCAGGCGATAGCGACCGAGACCGGCGAATTCCCACACCAGACGCACCTCGAGGCGGGCCTGGACTGCTCGCAGTGCCATGAGGCGCCCGCGATGAGCGCCAGCGGCGTACGCTGTGAAAGTTGCCACGATCGCCATCACGAGCCAGACAACTCCTGCCTATCATGCCACCGCGGCGGAGTCATGCAGATCCATCCGCCGGCCGCACACAGTGGCTGCGCCCCCTGCCACGGAGAGCGCGTCGCCAACATCACCGAGTGGAGCCGGCAGGTCTGTACCGTCTGTCACGTCGACAAGGTCGAGCACAACGCTCCGGCGGACTGCGTCCTCTGCCACGATATGCCTGCGCTGAGCGGGGGATAGCCGACTCTACCGCGCTGCCTGGTACAACAGCAGCCAAGCGCGCCGGCGGCTAGGCCGCAGGATTCGCCGTGTAGCCGAGGTAGGTCAGGATGATGATGTAGACGATGACGACGATGCCGATCCACGTGAACAGCCGACTGGGCTCGCCACGCGCTGAGCGGCGGTCCAGGAAGGGGATGATGAGCAGCAGCAGACCGGCCAGCATGAAGACGACGATCCCGACTGCCTCCCCCTCCATCCAGAGGATATGAGCCGGCAGGTACTTCAGCGTCTGGAACATGAACATGAAGTACCACTCCGGCTTGATGCCTGCCGGCGCGGAC
>CP070823.1:789183-790701 GCA_020344375.1 Gemmatimonadota bacterium
CGCTGACCGTTCGGCCCGCTCGTCCTCGCCCACAAGTCGCGCCAGCTCCTCGGTTGGCAGGCCGGCGACTTGGCCGATCCGGCGGCCCGCTTCCAGAGACCGCTGGATCAGCCTCAGCCGCTCGATGTCGTCATCCGAGTAGAGGCGCTGTCCCGCGGGCGTGCGCTCGGGCTCGACGGCACCGTGGCGCAGCTCCCAGGCGCGCAGAACATCGCGGGAGAGCCCGGTACGCCGAGCGACGATGCGGATCGGATGCCTTTTCCGTCGGTTTCGGTTCTCAATCATGCTCTAGTCCCCCAGCCTGGTTGTCGGGATAAGGTAAGCATTCATCCAGGTATTGTCAATCGGAGAAAGCCGACAAATCCTTGACAGCCAGACTTCGTCTCATTATTTTCTTTGACATTAGGCGGACGAGCCCCCCTCACGTCAGAGGGTCGGCCGCCAGCCGATCAGAACCCCGCTGTTCGGCCTTGGCCAGGCAGCGTGTCTGAGCGCAGTACAGGAACAACTCATCACAAGGATCCGTTAAGACCGAGGAGGAACATCATGCGTTTGCGTCTTTCTTCAGTGCTCATGGCCGTCTTCGGGCTGCTCGTGGTCAGCGTTCCGGCATCGGCCCAGTACGGCCACATGTCGTCGGAGGAGGAGAGTAAGGACATCGTCGAGACAGCGGTCGCCGCCGGCTCGTTCAAGACGTTGGTGGCAGCGGTTCAGGCGGCGGGGCTGGTCGAGACCTTGAAGGGAGAGGGTCCGTTCACCGTATTCGCTCCGACGGATCAGGCGTTTGCCAAGCTGCCGGCCGGCACGGTCGAGGAACTGCTCGAGCCTGAGAACCGCGCCAAGCTGCAGGCCATCCTCACGTACCACGTGGTGCCGGGCCGTCTGCTGGCCGAGGACGTGGTGGGCCTGAGGTCGGCGAAGACGGCGCAGGGCCAGGAGGTGACGATCTCGCTGAAGGGTGGTGAGGCGATGGTGGATAACGCGCGCATCGTCCAGACCGATATCGTGGCGAGCAACGGCGTGATCCACGTCATCGATTCGGTGATCCTGCCGAAGGCTGACGAGTGACCGGCGTGATCGCTGGGTAGCCCGAGATCGATTCGATCGACGGGCGAAGAACATAGATCATCGTGGTCGCGGTCGAGAATACGCGAGGCGGTGTTTCGCAGCCGGCCGCAAGTTGGGTTTCGAAGACAAGAACGCTCGACGCAGCAAGGTCGGGCTGAAACAGGACGAAGGTCTTGGGAGTGGCAGCGGGGAGGGGGCACGACCCTCTCCCCGTTCCCATAGCGGAGGGAGGAAAGGGCGGGAGGCCTCGCCGTCACGGGGTGGGTCGCATTTGGAGCGGGAAGCTGCCGCCGGGCGTGAAGCGGCCGGCGAAGCGGACGTTGAAGCGGAAGAGATCGACGCAAGCGGGCAGGAGTTTGCCTGGGCCGGTTCTTAAGCTCATCATTCGGCCTCGAGACGTGCGTCGGCGCCAGCGTGACCGCGGGAAGGCGCCCGGCGTGCGGGCCGTTC
>CP070823.1:790801-792313 GCA_020344375.1 Gemmatimonadota bacterium
TCGCGACCGGCCAGTGGTGCCCCAGGAGCTCCCGGCTCCAGGCCCGCTTGCGACACCGCATCTTCGCTAGCGTCGGCAGCGCTCGTGTCCCCCCCCAGCGATCCGGCCAGCCCCGCGCCCCGCGACAGGGCGAGCACTGCCACAGCGCCTATGATGAGCACGGTCGCAGCCAGGGCTCCCATGGCGCGCCGGTGGACAGAGATCCGCGAACCGGCGAGCACCTCACGGTTGCCCTCCGACACCCAGGGCGACTGCAACAGGCGCTCCGTCGTCGGCGGATCGGTCGCCCGGCGGTACAGCTTGCCACCCGGTGGCGTTCGTCGGCGCTCCTGCGCCTTGTCGATCCACCTCACGAAGATCGGTGGGCCCTTGCCCTCGATCGCCATCGCGAAGTCTTCCATCGTGTCGAAGCGGTCCACGGGATCCTTTGACAACGCCTTGTGGATGGCATCTCGCAATCCCAACGGCGTGTCTGCCCGAAGGGCATTGATGGGCCGCGGCGGCGTGAACAGATGATGGTAGAGCAGCTCCTTCATCGACTCGGACTGGAACGGCGGCCGCCCCGTGAGTAGCTGGTAGCCGACTGCCGCCAGCGAGTACTGATCGGCGCGTCCATCCACCAGCCGCCCCTCGCACTGCTCCGGCGCCATGTATTGCGGAGTGCCGATCACCGCGCCTGTTTCGGTCAGCTGCGTGCTCCCCACCAGCGCCTTCGCGATGCCGAAGTCGGTCAGGTGTACGTGGCCCTCCGCGTCAATCAGGACGTTGGCCGGTTTGACGTCCCGGTGAATCACGCCGCGCTTGTGCGCGTATCCGAGACCCGCCGCCGCTTCCAGCATGGTCCGCTCCACCTCTTGCAGCGCCGGCACCCGGTTCCGCCCCATGATCTCGCTGAGCGAGCGGCCCGGGACGAAATGCATCGTGTAGAAGGCGAGGTTGTGGCTGTGGTGGACCCGATAGACCGGGATGATGTTGGGATGGTGCAACTTGGCGACCATGCGCGCTTCGCGCTTGAAGCGCTCGATCAAGCCCTCGTCGAACATCAAGCTGGGCGGCAACACCTTGATCGCGACCAGCCGATCGAGGCCGATCTCACGGGCGAGGAAGACCGACCCCATACCGCCCCGGCCCAGCTCGTGATGGATCTCGTACTCGCCGGCGGTCGCCATCTGCAGCGCCTGGCGTAGATCGGTCGGATAGCCGTTGGCCCAGCGTGGCGCAACCTGCCCGGGAACGGGCGTACCGCACTCGTTGCAGTACTTGCTGCCCTCTGGAAGCGGGGTCGAGCAATTGTTGCAGACGGGAGCGTCCATAAGCTGGGTCGCGCCGGCTCAAACTGTTGCGGTTGGGCCTCCGAAGCTACGCGCCGACCGACACTTACGCAATAGGTCGCGCGCGCCCGCGCCCCACCGGCCAGGGAATCAACTCACTTTGACGGCGTTGTGGAGAGGGAAAGTAGTATACAAGAACCATTTCGATCACGCCAGGGACCGCATCGCTGCCGTCACACGC
>CP070823.1:792413-793919 GCA_020344375.1 Gemmatimonadota bacterium
GTGGTGGTCCGGAACATGACGGGCGTGGCGAAGCGCTCGCTGATCTCGTACGCCAGCTTGATCATCTCGCGCGCCTCGCCGCCGTCGGCAGGCTCGAGCAGCGGCACTTTGCCCATCTTCGCGAAGTAGCGGCTGTCCTGCTCATTCTGCGAGGAGTACATGCCAGGGTCGTCGGCCACCAACACGACGAAGCCGGCGTTGGTGCCCGCGTAGGGAAAGACCATGAACGGGTCCGCCGCCACGTTCAGACCCACGTGCTTCATCGTGACGAGCGTACGCAGTCCACCCAGCGCCGCGCCCATACCCTCGTCGAACGCCACCTTCTCGTTGGTGGACCAATGGGCGTCCACCTCGTCGTAGCGGGCCACGCTCTCGAGCACCTCGGTGCTGGGGGTACCCGGATACCCCGCCGCGAACGATACGCCGGCCTCCCACGCTCCCAAGGCGATCGCTTCGTTACCCGACATCAGTCTCTTCGCCACGTTTCGTTCTCCTCGCGACTTGCCGTCACCGCGCTGCTCCGACATTCACGTCCCGCGGCGCGCGCCCGCCGGCCTCGCGGCGGCTCGCCCGGCCTGTCTATATTGATACACTCTACTGTGAGCGGCGCCAAACGACAAAGGCCCTGTATGCATTCAGCGGACGAGAGCCTCGCCGAGTATCTGAGGCCGACTCGATTCATCGACTCCGACCACCCGAGCGTCATTGCCTTCGCCGAGCGCGTGGCCGGAGCCGAGGCGGCCGACCTGGAACGGGCCATCGCCCTGTACTACGTCGTGCGCGACGAGTTCCGCTACGACCCCTATCGGATCGACTTAAGGCCCGAGGCGATGCGGGCGAGCGCGACACTGGCCCGCGGTTACGGCTTCTGCATCGCGAAGGCGGTTCTTCTCGCCGCCGCCGCCCGGGCCCAGGGCATCCCGGCGCGGCTCGGCTTCGCTGACGTCCGCAATCATCTCACCACCGAGCGGCTCAGGCGGTTCATGGAGACCGACGTGTTTGTATACCACGGCTACGCGGAGCTGCTGCTGGGTGGGACCTGGGTCAAGGCGACGCCGGCGTTCAACCGGTCTTTGTGCGAGCGGTTCGGCGTTGCGCCTCTCGAGTTCGACGGCGTTCACGATTCCGTGTTCCAGCCGTTCGACGGGGCCGGGAACCGGTACATGGAGTACCTGCGGGACCACGGGCGATGGGCCGACCTGCCGCTGGATGAACTGCGGCGGGCCTTCGAGACGGCGTATCCGAAACTGATGTCGGATGGAGTGTGCTATCTGTCGGGCCGCTTCGAGGACGACGCCGTGGCGGATCGCGACGGAAGGGAGTAGCTGCGCGGCGCTGCGCCGGCGCGGGCCGGAGCTCCAACACAAGAGTTTCGCCGAGGGAGTGGGAATGAAGTCCTACGTCATTGGAGTCATAGCGGGCGACGGGATCGGGCCCGAGGTCATGCGGGAAGGCCTCAAAGTGTTGGAGGCGGTCGCCTCGGTCGAGGGATTCGGGTACGAGCTG
>CP070823.1:794019-795519 GCA_020344375.1 Gemmatimonadota bacterium
GGTTCTCAGCCGGGCAGCGACGACGCTTCACGTCTCCGATCTCATCGACCACGTCGTGACCCCGCTGATGATCCAGATCGGCGACCTCTGGTGGACGGACCATGTGACGCCGGGGCACGAGCATCTGGCCACGACGGTGGTGCGGCGGACGCTGGACGAGATTAGGGTGAAGGCGCAGAACGCCGACGGCCCCGGCCTGGTGGTCGCCACCCCCGCTGGCCAACAGCATGAGATCGGCGCTATGCTGGCGGCCGCCACCGCGGCGGCGGCAGGCTGGCGGGTCGTCTATATGGGCGCCGATCTGCCGGCGGCCTCCATCGCCACGGCCGCCGAAGTGACAGGAGCGCGCGCGGTGGCTCTCAGCCTGGTCTACCCGTCCGACGATTCGGTACTCGCCGAGGAACTCCGCACTCTCCGCCGACTTCTCCCCGAGGACGTGGCGGTGATCGTGGGTGGTCAGGCCGCGCTAACCTACGCGAATGTGCTGGAGGCGATCGGTGCGCTGTGGCTTCCTGACACACCGGCCCTGCGCTCCGCCCTCGACCGGATCTCAACCTCGCCAAGCGGCGGGCGTGGCAATGGGAGGAACCCTGCCTCCGGCTAGAGCTGCAGAAAGGAGTCTCAGATGGACAGCGTTCCCGCCTCGCGGATCGGCACCTGCAACGACGCGCCCGTGCGCGAGGACGGCGACTTCGTCCTGTATTGGATGACGGCGTTCCGGCGCACTCTTTGGAACTTCAGCCTGCAGCGCGCGCTGGAGTGGGCGCGCAAGTTGAGGAAGCCTCTCGTCGTGATCGAAGCGCTGCGCTCGGACTACCGTTGGTCGAGCGATCGCACTCACCGCTTCATTCTCGACGGTATGACCGACAACGCCCGGCGGCTCCGTAACTCCCCGGTCCTCTACTACAGCTACGTCGAGGCGAGCCCCGGCGCAGGTCGTGGTCTGCTCGCTGCGCTGGGCGACTATGCCTGCGTCGTGGTCACGGACGACTATCCAGCCTTCTTCCTGCCGCGGATGGTCTCGGCGGCCGCGCGCCGCCTGTCGCTGCGCCTGGAGAAGGTGGACTCCAACGGTCTCCTGCCGCTGCGAGTCGGCGACCGGCCCTACGAGACGGCCTATGCCTTTCGCCGCTTCTTGCAGAAGACCTTGCCGACCCACCTCACAGATTCGCCGGCCCCGAACCCACTGCGCGGCGTTCGGCTGCCGCGCCTCGAGGCGTTGCCGGTCGAGATCACGCGCCGCTGGCCTGATGCGTCCCCTGCACTGCTGGCGGATGAATTCGATGCCGCTCGGCTCCCCATCGATCACGCGGTCACCCCGGCCGACACGCCCGGAGGACCCACGGCAGCGGTGCGCGCTCTGCAGAGCTTTCTCGACAATCGACTCGCCCGCTACGCTGAGGAGCGTAATCATCCCGACCTCGACGCCAGCAGCGGACTGTCGCCCTATCTGCATTTCGGCCATATCTCCAGCCACCAGATCTTCAGCGAGTTGATGGC
>CP070823.1:795619-797119 GCA_020344375.1 Gemmatimonadota bacterium
CTGCCGGAGAACTGGACGAACGAGTTCATCGTGACGACGGTTCCTTCAGCCGCCGAGACGGGGCCGGTGTGGATCGAGACGCCGACCGGCGCCACGGATTCCATCGTGTTCACGATCCTCCAGGCGGCGAGCTTCAGCCCGTCGCTCATCAGTTGGACCGAGACGCAAGCGCTGCCCGACTCGTCCCAGGGCCACGGAGCCGTCTTTCTCTCCATCGAGGGGGGAGCCGGTGCGGGGAACCTGGTGTACGTGACCGGCGGCGCGGATGGCGCGGGCAACCCGCGCAGCGACGTCGCGTATGCGGAGATCGACGCGGCTGGCGAATTCTCGGCCTACACATCCGTCCAGGGCCTACCTGTGCCACGGGCCTTCCACGGAGCCGCCGTGGCGACACCGTTCAACGCCCTGATCGACACCCTGGTGGCGGGCTATCTGTACGCGGTCGGCGGCATCGACGCGGGCGGTGCGGCGACCTCCACGGTGTACCGGGCCACGGTGGACAGGGACCGGTCGCTGGGCGCGTGGACGGAGACGTCGGCCCTGCCGCTGCCACTGCACTCCATGGGCGCCACCATCTTTCGCTCCTGGCTCTACGTGGTGGGCGGTGCCACGGCCGGCGACGCGCCGCAGTCCGAGGTCTATCGCGCGCGAATTAACGAGGACGGTACGCTAGGCGCCTGGGAGAGCCAGCCCGCCCTGCCCTACCCCCGAGCTCATGCACCGCTGGTGCAATTTGCCGGGGTGCTCTACGTCCTGGGCGGCGACACCGCGGCGGTGCTGCCGGGGGACAACACGCTCACGGCGACGCAGGTTGCGGAGATCCATTTCCATCCCCTCGACTTGCGGACCGGCGAACTCAAGAACGCAGCTTGGACGCTCAACCCAAACACCCTGATCAAGGACGCGTCGAAGCATTCGGCCGTCGTGGCCGGCGGCACCGTTCTGGTGAGCGGCGGCCTTTACGGCGGGGCATCCAACTCGTCCACGGAGCAGCAGTACGCGAGTATCAACCCGGACGGGACCATCGACAGCTTCAACGGAGCCACCGGGTCTCAGACGATCGCGGGCATCACAGGCGCGGGCGGTGTCCCCTTCTACAACCACGTGGCCATCAGCTACGTCGACGCGGCGGGCGTGGCCCACGTCGTCATCCTGGGTGGCAACGATGTGAACGACCCCACCCAGCCCGTGCCCAACACGTACTTCTATTGATAATCCCCACCCGACGTCCGGTTATCGACGGCAGCGGCGGGCCTTGGCGCCCGCCGCTCGCTTGTCACCTTGGTCGCGGACCCGGGCTGATTCGGATCTCAGCTTCCCCTCGTGACCTTCCCGCCATTGCCGTCGTCTTTAGGGTGATCGGCTGAGCCGCACTCCCCCTCCGATCTGCTCTCGCCAACGCCAAAATCACGGTGAGCCGACGCCTGAAAGCCACAAACACAGCGGCAAGTGGCTCGGCCAGCACGAGCGGGCGGACGAACGTGGACGAGAGCGGCGCGG
>CP070823.1:797219-798718 GCA_020344375.1 Gemmatimonadota bacterium
TCTTCCGAGGGGGCCGACTCGTAGGCCCGGGCGCTGCGGATACCATCGATGAGACCGTAGAGCCAGAAGGCGCCGGCCGCGGCGGCACCGATCACGATCTGCCGCGTCTCCTCCACCTCCTCATCCCTGGTGACCGGGTACGTGCACGACCCCGACGCCGCATCGCAGGACTCCACACCACTAGCCGTATAGCTGACGTCGAGCACCTCCTCGCTACTGATCACATACCCGGCGGCGAGGCTGGCGGCGGCACCTAGCAGGACGACGGCGCCCTTCGCCGTCTTCCCGGCGTAGAACTCGCCGCCGCCCGGCACCAAGACCCCGAGGGCCGCCGCCGTGGCGACGCTCTTGCCAGCGCGCCTCTCCCCGACCATCTCAAGCTCCGCCGGGCCCGCCTCAGCAGCGGCGGCCCCAACCACACGGACGAGCGCGACCCCGGCCGGTCCTTCCTCCGTGCCCGCCACGACGCGCGTTTCTCCGAGCGCCTTCCCGAGAACCACTCCGCCCATGGACACTTCGGCCACGACTGTGTCCTCAGAGCTCCACTCGAACACGACGCCAGCGATCTGCGCGCTGTCGGGGTCCAAGGCCTGGGCCCGCAGGATTCGACTGGCGCCCACCGGGACCTCGAGCTCCTCAGGACTCACCACGACCGTCGTGACCACGCGCGGCAGGTTGACGCACACGCGGCGCAGGCTCGCGATCAGACCTTCCGACGCGCCGGCTTCGCTCAGTCGCTGCGTCGCTTCCTCATCCATGCGAAAGCCGATACAGCTCTCGCGCACCAACATCAGGATGCGCTGGTCGGAGAAGACACCCGACTCGACCATCTGCACCAGCTGCTCCAACGAGTAGGGCAGCCGCTCCTGTGCGTGCACGCGTGTCGCGCCAGGGGCCAGGGAAGCGAGACAGGCGACTGCTACAAGCCAAGCGTACCGATTCGTCATTTCGGTCGACGGGTTACCGATTCAAAACGTGATTCTACGTTGCTATTGACGGGCAGATGAATCTTGCCAGTGATGAAATTTAGGGACAGACAGGCTGTTTCTCTATCCGACAGGCCTCGCGCGCCTTTTCTAGGTCCTCGGCTGCCTTGTCCACCAACGTCCTCAGTGCCTCGGCGCTCCGGTACTGCCTTAGGGCCTGCTCAGCGCGATCCTGGACCTCTTTGAACGCGTCGCCCGCCTCCAGATAGCGGCCGATCGTATGCAGCACCCTGCCCTCATCCATGATCGCCTGCAATTCGTCCAGCAACTCGGCTGGCAACGGCGGCCGCGTGTCTCGGCGGGCAACCGGCTGAGCCGCAGGCCTGGTGGCCGGCAGCCGCTCCAGGGACGCCTGCAACCCGGTCTCAGCCCCCGCCTCGACGTAGATGTCGCGACTGAAGGGGCTGAATCCTGCAGCTGATATGACTACGCTGTGGGACCCAGCGGGCAACTCGATAGTCGCGCCGCCGTCAAGCGACACATCCAGGGCTTCACCGTCGACTTCCAGCCCGG
>CP070823.1:798818-800304 GCA_020344375.1 Gemmatimonadota bacterium
GTGGTTGTCGAAGGTCGCGTCGGCCTCTCCGCGGCAGGGCAAAACGTGGAGGCCCGAGCCGGAGAGGTGAGCCGAATCGCCGGAGGCGGCCCGTCAGAACCCGAGTCCGTCGATGTCTGGGAACTGCTCGACTGGCCCCAGGGACTCCTGATCTTCCAGGCAACGCCGCTTCAACAGGCCCTCAAGGAAGTCGCGGCCGCGTACGACATACCGGTCGTCATCAGCGACAGCGCTCTTGCCCGCCGCTCGGTGACGGCCTGGTTCGAGGACGAGCCCGTGGAGGAGGTCGTCACCACGATCTGTCAGGTCGTTGGCGCGCGATGCACCGTGGGCAGCACGATCGAGGTGGCGCCATGACCTCCGGATGTCGGATCATCCTCGCTTGCCTCCTCGCGGCGTACACGCCGGTCGCCCAGGCGCAGGACACTCGTCAGCAGACCAGCGCCAGACTCCTGAGTCGCCCAGCCCGCCTCGAGGTACACGAAGTGTCGCTGGAGACAGCCATTCGGCAGCTGTCTCGGCGATCCGGCGTTCCGTTCGCGTTCAGTCCCGATGTGCTGCGCGGTCACGGCACGGTGAGCTGTTTCTGTGGCGATGCAACCGTGAGCGTGGCACTCGACTCCCTCCTGACAGGCACGGGACTCGTCTATGGCGAGACGGCGCACCGTGTGGTGTTAAGCCCACCTGTGACTCCGCGCGCCGCGCCCGCACGAGAGGGCATGCTGCAACCGGGAACGCTCGTCGGCCACGTGCGTGCCGCTCCCGATGGGCAACCCATCAACGGAGCACGGGTCCAAGTGTCCGGCCGCCTGGGAGAGGTGCGCACCGATGCCACGGGACTGTTCCGTCTCACGCTCGCGCCTGGCCAGTACGACGTGCTCGTCCAGGCACTCGCTTATGCACCCCAACGACTGCGCGACATTCGCATCGGGCACGGAGACACGACTTCGGTGACCGTCACGCTCGATCCGGCCCCGATCAGGCTCGACGAGCTTGTCGTGACACCGGGTACGTACGGGATCTTGAAGCAGGCGAGCGTGGTCGCCGAGCAGACGTTGACCCGGGACTATGTAAACGCTCTGCCGCGCCTCGGCGATGACATCTATCGCGCCGTCGACCGCCTTCCGGGGGTGACCACTCACGACATCACTGCGAAAATCGACGTTCGCGGAGCGCCGAACGATCAGATGCTGCTACAGCTGGACGGTCTCGAGCTGTCCGAACCGTTCCATCTCAAGGACTGGGACGGGTCTCTCAGCATCATCGACGTGGAGTCTGTGAACGACATCGAGCTCATGACTGGCGGGTTCACGGCCGAATACGGCGACAAGATGGCGGGCGTGCTCGCCATGCACACCACGACGCCGCCCCCGAACCGCACCAGGACCACGATCGGATTCAGCGTCATGAATCTGACGGGTAACAGTGAAGGTGGCTTCGCCGGCGGCCGGGGAACGTGGTTGGGGTCGGCGCGCTATGGCTTCCT
>CP070823.1:800404-801882 GCA_020344375.1 Gemmatimonadota bacterium
GCCCCACCAGACCATCGCGTCGCCGAAGTAGTTGGGATGGCGAGTGTAACGCCAGAACCCGTGCTCCAGCACCTTGCCGCGGTTGGCCGGGTCGGCCTTGAAGCGCGCCAGCTGCCAGTCGCCGCCGGCCTCGAACACGAAGCCGATGACGAAGAAGACCAAGCCGACGACATCGAGCCATACTAGGCCTGTCGGCGTCGTGGCGCGCTGGGCTTGCAGGAGGGGCATCGAGATCGCCCAGAGCAGGATCGCCTGCAGCCAGAAGACGGTGTAGAGGCTGCGTAGCGGGAAGCCCTGCGGGTCCTTCGCTCGCATGGCCTGATAGCGGTAGTCTTCGCCTTTACCCCAGTTGCGCCAGAGGATGTAGAGCGAAAGCCGGACCCCCCACAGTGTGACCAACGCGACGACGAGATACTTCCTGGTGGTCGAGGCCTGGCTCATCGAGAAGTAGATCCAGGCGACCAGCACGAAGCCCAGGCCCCAGAAGATGTCGATGATGCTGGCATCGCGCTTCCAGAGGCTGAAGACCCACACCGCGGTCATCATGAGGATAGCCGCGGCGAGGGTTGTTGCCGCCACGCTCAGAACGGACACTGCAATACCCCCTCACTCGCTAACGAATCCGATCTCTTTATGACTGCCATCGCAGAACGGCTTCTTGTTCGAGGCGCCGCAGCGGCACAGGGCCGCCTTGCTGCCGTAGAAGCTGGCACTGCCGTCGGCGCTGCGGATCTCCACCGAGCCCTGCAGGAGGAATGGCCCGTTGGGAGCCGGATTCACGGTGAGCTTTCCACCCGCTTCGTACTCATCGGGCCTGGGACCACTCTCCGCCAGCGCGCCTGTATCCCGGAAGCTTGCCTCGGCGTGGCGGCCATCGCAGAACGGCTTGTTCTGGGATGCGCCACAGCGGCACAACGCTATCCGGGTGTCCCTGAGGATGATGGAACCGCCGTCGTCAACGATCTCGATTTCACCTTTCACGTACAACGGACCATCTGCCGCGACGCCGACGGTGTTCTCGGCCGGCACAGCCTCGGGCGGGCCGCCATCCTGGCGCTCGAACTGAAGCGCCCCGGTGGGACAGCGCATGATCACGGCGGCCAGCTGATCGGCTGCCGCCGCATCGGGCACGACCCAGGGCTTGCGGTCGGGGTCGAATACCTGCGGCAGGCCACGCACGCATTCGGCAGCATGGATGCAGCGCTTCACCTCATAGCGGACGGTGACGTCTCGACCTTCGTACTCTTGGATCTTACGGCTCACTCGCCAAACCTCCCTCTGTGTTTGAGACCTGCTCGCTGGTTGAGCCTCCGCAGAGCCCGCGTCCTGTTCAGCCCTGGTAGCTCATAGGGCCGAGACCGAAGTATCTACGAAGCAAGGCCAGCTGGCCGATGTGAAATGATTCGTGCTGAAGTAGGAACGTGATGCCGCCGAGCATAGTCCCGTCGTCCACCGGGAACTGCTGAGCTGACTCCTTG
>CP070823.1:801982-803458 GCA_020344375.1 Gemmatimonadota bacterium
CCCGCCAGCGGCGGTTCCTGCCAACCCGGCAGTCACTTCATCGCCATACCCAGCATGGTGTGATAAGTTGCGCCGCATGAGGGTCACGGTCACCGGAGCCACAGGCA
This sequence comes from Gemmatimonadota bacterium, assembly GCA_020344375.1. Taxonomy (GTDB): domain Bacteria; phylum Gemmatimonadota; class Gemmatimonadetes; order Palauibacterales; family KS3-K002. The sequence continues at coordinate 802,090 of CP070823.1, forward strand.
CCTTGGGCCTTGCCAGCGTGCACATGCTGATCCGTGCCGGCCACCAAGTGCGCGCCTTCGTTCGTAGTCCAGAGCACTTTCGTCGCCGCTGCTCGGAGGAGCGGGTCGAGGTGGTTCAGGGGAATATCCTGGACCGGGCTGACGTCGCCACTGCGATGGAGGGGGCCGAGGCGGTCGTACACTGCGTCGACTTTCCGCCGCGCCAGTTCGCGCTGAACTGGGATGCGGTGCGGCACGCCCTCGAGGGTGTGCGCCCCTCCGGGCAGTTCGTGATGCCCGGGAACGTCTGGGTCTATGGTCCGCCGCAGACCGAGCGGGTGGGGCCTGACCATCCCAAGGCGAGCCCAGCGCGGCTGGGCGCAGTCCTAGCCGATCTCGAAAAGGCGGTGCTGGCCCAGGGCGCGACGATCGTGCATCTCCCCGAGGTCTACGGCCCCGGCGTCTGGAAGGGGCGCCTGCGTACCTCGTTCGAGCGCGCGCTGGCGGGCAAGACGGTATGGTTCCCCGGCGATCTCGACCGGCCGTGCGAGTTCCTCTACATCGAGGACGCCGCCCGTGCCCTGATCGCGCCGCTAGGGCGACGGCAGGCCCGCGGCACGGACTACACCGCCCCTGGCTACGCCCCGATCACCCCACGGGTGTTCGTGTCTCTCATTTTCAAGGCCACCGGCCGGCCGCCACGACTGCGTTCTCTGCCGCTCGCATGGTTGCGCGTCATGGATTTGCTGCGGCCCGAGCGTCGCGCACTGCGCGAGTTCTCATATCTGCTCCAGTGCCCCATTCTGCTCGACGGCACGCGAATACGACACGACCTCGGCTGGACGCCGGAGGTCGACTACGCCGACGGGGTTCGCCGCACGGTGAGATGGTTCCGGAAGCTCAAGCGAGAGGTGATTGCAGCTGCGGAGGCCCTGGCGCCGTCCAACCCTACCCAGGCAGAGACGGGCTGGCAGATCCGGCGCCTCTGATTGCCGCGTCGACCACTCGTCACGGCCACTGTGGCCGAAGACTAGACCGCAGCGAGAGCCTGATCGAGGTCCGCGATGAGGTCGTCCGGGTGCTCGACGCCGATCGAGAGGCGCACCAGCGCGGGCGTGATCCCCATGCGCGGCTGGTCCTCAGCCGGCACGTCGGAGTGAGTCATGGTGGCCGGATGCTCGGCCAGCGATTCCGTCCCGCCCAGGCTCACGGCAAGATGGATCAACTTGAGGGAGTCCAGGAACCGAAAAGCCTCCGCCTCCCCACCCCGGACTTCGAAGGCGACCATGGCGCCCGGCGCGATGCACTGGCGCCGATAGACCTCGTACTGAGGGTTCTCCTCCGTTATGTGTCCCAGGTACAGAACGCGATCCACCTTCGGGTGGTCGGC
>CP070823.1:803558-805019 GCA_020344375.1 Gemmatimonadota bacterium
GTGGCGAGCAGCTGCACCAACGACTCCGAGACGATCCCACCACAATTGTTGCAGCCCGCTGGCCCAGGGCGTGTGTAGTCCCGCGGCTCGTAGATGTCCACCTGGACATCGAGATCGACCATACGGGCGGTATCGAGCAGGAAGTACGCGAAGAAAGAGCCCGCTGGCCCACCACCGATGACGGCCACGCGAGAACCATCCTCTAGCCTCAGCCGACCTTCACCCTCTCTTCGTCCCCGAACGAGTTGCTGATCCAGCGAGCGGCTACGCCTGAGCACGCTCATGCGTACGCCCCCTTTCGCAGAAGCCGCCGAGCGCTCCGGGCTGGCAACAAGCGACCCAGAGCCGTGTCGGGTCACGCTCGCCGATCCCGGCACGCGCTACTCGGATGTGACTTGCACTACTGTCTACAGCCGTTATTACTGCTTGCAGCCCTGCTATGAGGCGGGAACGTGAACAGGGCCAATCCGCCGCCGTCGAGCAGCGGTGTGCTTGCAGACCGTTGACGGTCCACCTCTGACTCGTGTCAAGGCTACAAGATGGGGTACGCGAAGAGGGATAATCAACAGCCAGCGAATTCGATCACTTTCCACCGCTTAACTCGCACACTGGTTCCAGCCGCCGAATCGCCTATCTTCCGATGCCATCCGGGGATTCGCCCCGATTCGACGCGGCTCGACTGGCGTTCCTGCGGGTCGTATGCCGTTTGAACTCCACGCCGATATCGCACTATGGCTCAACACACTCGAAAGGCTTTCCAGGACTACTACCCCGACGACGTCGCGCACTGCTACGGCTGCGGACGACTCAACGAGCGAGGACATCAGCTCAAGAGCTACTGGGACGGCGACGAGACGGTGGCGCGGTTCACGCCGCAACTGTACCACACGGCGATTCCCGGTTATGTCTACGGAGGATTGATCGCCTCGCTGATCGACTGCCACGGTACGGGCACGGCCGCAGCCGCGGCCGCGCGGGCCGCGGGCCAGAACCTGAGTGGTGATCACGATCCACCGGTAGAGGCGCCGCGCTTCGTCACGGCCTCTTTGCGCGTCGACTACCTGCGGCCAACGCGGCTGGGGCCGGAGCTGGAGGTCCGTGGCAGGCTGAAGGAGATGACCGAAAGAAAGGTCGTCGTCGAGGCGACGCTGTCGGCCGAAGGTAAGGTCACCGCTCGCGGTACCGTTGTGGCAGTACGGATGCCGGAGGGAATGTTCGAAGGTGCGGGATAGTCATTGCTTAGCGAACCCCACAACCCTTCTCGTCGCTGACGTGTCATAGTTGTGGGGGCGACGGGTCACCTACACCACGAAGAGCCATGTTTAGACATCTCTTTCCGCTGACAGCACTGCTCGTTTCCGTCTTCACTCCGTCAGCTTCTATCGGGCAGATCCAGCCCGGCCGCCTTGATCCCGCCAGGTTGCTCCTGTTCGAACAGACGATCGAGGACCTGCGTCAACG
>CP070823.1:805119-806579 GCA_020344375.1 Gemmatimonadota bacterium
GCCCACACTCTGAGGTCCCGCCACCAGTGATTGTCCGGTGCATCCTTGTAGATGTAGCTCCGAGGTCGACGCCATGCCCACACCGCAATGCCGAGGAAGAACGCCACCGCGATTACCTTGCCCCACCAGAGCGGCAAGCCGGCCAGCCAGTCACCCATATCACTCACCTCCCTCGGCACGTCGTGAGAGGACATCCTGGATCTCGTCGTCCCTCATGACGAGTCCGTAGACCAGGCCCTCGAGTTTGGAGGTCGGTTCCGGCTTGGTCAGGAGGCTCACGACGACGCACACGATCAACGCGCCGACGAACGACCACCAGGCGACGTAGAGGAAGCTCCAGCCTGCGGCGAAGTAGAGACTGCTCGAGATCGCCACGCCCGCCAACAGGCCGAAGAGGCCGCCCCACTGGGTTGCGCGACTCCACGCGATGCCCAGCAGCGTGATGGCGAAGGTGGGGCCTTGGAAGATCGACAGCAGGCTCTGCATGGCGACGTAAATGCCGGGGAACTGCTTGGTTACCGGAGCGAAGGCGATCGCCCACAACACGAACACGAGCGTCAGTATCCGACCGACCCTCAGGTAGTGCCGATCCGATGCGTCCTTCACAAAGAACCGCTGGTAGATGTCTCGAGTCCACAGCGTCGCGGCAGAATTCAAGGTCGAGTCGACGCTGGAGATCAAAGCCGCCATGAACGCCGCGAACACCAGCCCGGCGAGCCCGGCGGGCAGGAGATTGCGGATGAGCCATGGGAAAGCGCGGTCCATCTCCGGACCGACGAGGTCGGGATTCAGCGACAACGCCAGCAGCCCCGGCAACACGACCAGCACGGGAATGAACATCTTGGGGAAGGCGGCGAACATCATGCCCGCCTTGGCATCCCACTCACTGCGTGCTCCGAGCGTGCGCTGGATGATCGCCTGGTGACAGCACCACCAGGCCGGTGACAGCACGAACGCGAGGCCCAAGATCATGCCGAGCCACGGTATTGTGGGATCGTCGAGCGGCAAGAACAGCTTGAAGTGGTTTGGGTGCGTCGGGGTGATGCTCGCCACCAACCCAGACCAACCACCCACGGTCCACAGGCCCAACACAGTGAGGGCGACGCCACCGATGAACATCACGAGGAGTTGTACGACGTCGGTCATAGCGACGGCGGCCAGACCGCCGGTGATCGTGTAGACCCCAACGATGACTGCCGTCACGATGAGGCTGACCCATATAGGGATACCGAGGTACTCGTTGAGCATCAATCCGGCGGCCCAGAAGAACACGCCGAGCACGCACGCCAGGAACAGCCCCCAGAGCAGCGCCTCGATGACTCGGACGGCCAGGTTGTAGCGCCGACCGAGGAACTCCGGCACGGTGTACACACCGGCCTTCCAGTAGTAGGGGACGAATAGAAGGGCAGAGAGCACCATCGCCGGCACGGCGCCGATCCACTCGTAGTTGGCCTGGGCGA
>CP070823.1:806679-808133 GCA_020344375.1 Gemmatimonadota bacterium
GGGGAACGTACATGGCCGGGACCGGATCAACGGCGAGACCGATCTGTCGTACGTTCCGCACGACCCCCACCAATTCCCGGGAGACGTTCGGAAGCCAATCCCGGGTCTCGTAGAGGGTGACGCGCTTGCCGACCAACTCCTCACCCGGGAATCCTATCGTCGCCGCAGCCTCGTTAATCACCGCCACCGGGGAACCGGCCTCGTCGTCCTGCGCCGTGAAGCCCCGGCCCTGAACCACGGTCACTCCCATCGCGCGGAAGTAGTCGGGACTCACCACCCGGACCTCCAGACATCTCGGGCCTTCGTATCCCGCGACTTCCTCCCGTGTGGGGAAGGGACGGTCGTCCCGCCAGACGAACTCACAGTTCTGTCCCCCAGTCATAGGGAGCATGTTGATGGCTCCGGCCATGCGGACCCCCGGTAGAGAGGCCACGCGATCCAGTACGCTCTCGTACAAGCGCGTGACCTCCGCATGTTCCGGGTACACCCCCGACCGTGGGAGCAGCCGCAGGGTAAGGACGTTCTCCGCCCGGAAGCCGGGATCCACCTGCCGGAGATTGTAAAGGCTCTTGAGGAGAAGCCCGCCGCCAGCCAAGAGAACGAGCGACAGGGCGATCTCCGCCACCACCAGAGCACCCCGCAGCCGCTGGCTCTCCCGGTCACCCGTGGTGCTTCGACCTCCAACCTTGAGCGCCGAGGCGAGATCCGACCGGACGGCCGGATAGGCAGCCGTCAGCCCGAAGACCACCCCGGTGAGCAGTGAGATCCCCAGCGTGAATCCGAGAACCGTCCCGTCGATGCTGATCGCCGAGAGCCGCGGAAGGTCGGCCCCTCCCAGGGCCAAGAGCGAGTCCGTCCCCACCCAGGCGAACCCCAGCCCTACGAGGCCCCCCAAGAGGAAGAGAAGACAGGTCTCGGTGAGCAGCTGCCGGATGATGCGGCCCCTGCCGGCCCCGAGGGCGGCTCGCAGGGCCACCTCCCGGCTCCGCACCACCGTCCGACTCAGAAGCAGGTTCGCCACGTTGGCGCAGGCGATGAGCAGGACCAGGCCCACGGCCCCCAGGAGCACGACCATGGTGGTACGCACCGACCCCACCGCGTACTCCCTGGCAGCCACTAGCTTGACGCCGTCTTGTCCGTGCTCATCGGGATACTCCTCAGCCAGGTATCGCCAGATCCGGTCCTGATCCGCCTGGGCCTGCTCTACGGTGACCCCGTCCCGCAGGCGCGCGATACCGCGCCAGCTGTGGTTCAACCGGGAAATCGACGCGGCGTCCCAATCCGGTGGGCGGGCCCGCCACAGGGGCCGGTCGCCGAACGGGTCCTCGAAGTCCGCCGGCGCCACGCCTACGACCGTGTACTGGGTGCCGTCCAGATCGATCGTCTTACCCAGAACTCCGGGATCGCCCCCGTAGCTACCCTGCCAGAAGCCGTAGCTCAGGACCACCACCGGT
>CP070823.1:808233-809686 GCA_020344375.1 Gemmatimonadota bacterium
GCCCCCCACACCAGACGCACGCGGGCGGTGACCGTCCGCTCGCCCCCCTGGCCTCTACGCCTTGAGCTGCGAGAAGCGGATGGTCCCGCCCGCGTTCCTACCCGCTGTGTGTGAGCTACAGTTCAGCGGGTGCGAATCTCTATGCGGCCCGAGCCGGTGTCGATCTCGAGGGTAGCGCGGGCATCGCCGATCTCCAGCTCGATGTGGTCACGGCTCATCCGGCGCAGCCGAGCCGCGGGCACGTCGAGGTTGATGCCGCCGCTGCCTGTGTCGGCGAGGATGCGGACCGACGCGTCCTCGGGCATGTTGACGGTCACGCCGCCGCTGCCGGTGTCGATCACGTGGTTGCCGGCACTCAGCTGCAGGAGATCGAGCGTCACCGAGCCCGAGCCGGTGTCGATGACCGAGTTCTCGGCGTAGATCTCACTCGCGCGCACCGAGCCGCTGCCCGTGTCGACCTCCAGTCGCTGGGCCCGCGCACCGTCCACCGTCACCCTGCCGGAACCGGTGTCGATCTCGATCATGTCGCCCTGCAGAGCCGCGGCCTCGACGCTGCCGGAACCGGTGTCGATGCGGACCGTGCTGCCCTGCACATCGCTCGCCTCGACGCGACCGGAGCCGGTATCGACATCGAGGTCACCGCGGATCCCGTGGGCGGTGACGGAGCCGCTGCCGGTATCGATGCGCGTGTTGCCGCCGATATTCTCGGCGCTTACCGGGCCGCTGTGCGTGTCGAGGTCGATATCGGCCTCGACGTTCATGGCCTCCAGCTCGCCCACGGCGAGCTTCACACGCGTCGCCACACCCCGGGGCACCAGGATCTCGATATCGACCCAGGCCTCCAGGTCACCACGACCACCGATCTCGATGCGGTCGCGGCCTGAGAGCCCCGAATAGATGTCCTCGAGGAACGAGCTCTCCCTCACCCAGTTCCGCACGTCGATCTGCGTGCGGCCGCCGCGCCGGTAGGGGTAGCTGTAGCTCAGCGACTCCTCCAGCGGGAACACCGCGTGGAACTCGGCGTGCCCGTTGTGCTTGACCTCGAAGCTGATCATGCCGGCATCGTCGCCGCCAGGCTCGGCGCGGACGATGATTCGCGAGCCGTCGTGGCCGCGGACCGTGACCTCGCCGACGAGATTGGTGACGAGGAGCTGGTCGCCCTCGAACGACCACTCCTGCTGCGCCCAGGCCCCGTCCACGGCCAGCAAGACCAGGGCAACAGCGGCCAGTGCGCTCAGGCATCGGTACTTCATGTAAGAGCCTCCGCTAGGGTAAGATACACTACCTCCGCTGGGACGGAGGCGGCCACCTGGAGTGGAATCCCACCGTTTGGACATGCTGAATGGCCCGAAGGTTGTAACGCTGCAGTCTTGAGCGTCTAGCCGTCCCTACGAGGTCAGGCCTGGCCGGGTTTCGGCCTGGGCCGCGGCCCTGGTTGAGCGCCCGGTCACGC
>CP070823.1:809786-811236 GCA_020344375.1 Gemmatimonadota bacterium
ATTGCCAATAGGCGTGCCCCAGCATCACAACGAAATGGCCTCCTGGTGAGACATCGTCTTCGGGGAGCAGGGTCCGCCCGAGACTGGCCTCGATCCCCAGCAATGAGAAGTAAGTCCCGGTGACCAGTTCCCCTATTAGGTTGACGACCCGTCCTTGAGTCTCTGTCTGGCCTAAGGTCAGGCCGACGGCACCCATCTCGGAGAACAGATCCCTGGTACCATCACGGAGGTCGAGGTAGTCGAGGTAGGAGGAGGGAGAATTCCGGAAGCTGGGGATATCGGTGTAGACATCCACCAACTCTTCGGCGTCCCGGAAGGGTAGGTCCCGAATAAGCACTGCGTTGGCGAGACTGAAGATAGCCGTGTTCGCTCCGATTCCCAGTGCCATGGAGAGGACGGCAAGAGCCGTGAAGCCCGGGCTCTGGGCCATCTTCCTCAGGGCGTAACGAAGGTCATGCCGGAGCGACGTCAACAATTCCCTTCCACGCTCGACTCTGCGCCACCGTCTCTCGTAGCGCGTGCACTGACTCCGATAGCGATCCAGATCGCCAAAGCGCCTCTCGGCCTCCCGGCGGGCCTCAGCAGGGTCCATTCCCGCGTCAGTGAGCTCCTGGACAGTAAGCTCGATGTGATGGGCCAGTTCCTGGTCGACCTCGGATTCTGGCTTCCTTGAGTCAGGCAGCCGAGAAGACCTGACGTACCTGGAAGGGGATTTCATCGATTGCTCCTAGCACTGGTCCGTGCACGGCCAGCCGGTTCGCCAGCCCGATTCGCGCCGGCGAGCGCAGCGGGCTTCTTCAGCCCGCCCCGATTACGTTGGCGACGGCTTCGACGTATAGTTGCCACTTGGTCAGCTCGGCTCTCAGCCGTTTCTCCCCCTTGGCTGTGAGTTCGTAGAACTTTGCCTTGCGGTTGCCTTCGCTGACGCCCCATTCTGCTCGGATCAATCTCTTCGCCCTGAGACGGTGAAGTGTAGGATAGATTGCACCCTCTTCGATCTGGAAGGCACCGTCGGCCCGTTCTCGGATCCAGCGCATGATCTCATAACCGTGCCGCGGTCCGCCCTCCAGAGATCGGAGGACCAGCAAGATCAGGGTTCCCTTCATCACGTCGAGCCGTTCCCGTGTCATCCTGGCGAATCCATCCACTTGCACGCTCGCTCTGGAGGGTTGCCAACGGACTTCTCGCTCCCCAAGTGTTCCTCTCTTCCCACAAGCGATGGACAGAAGCACACCGATAGCTGGAATCACAATATGGCGGGTTCCCCTAAGTATGTAAAGGGTAGGAGTCTCCGCCCCTAAGAGTGTAGGGAATAGAATCTGGACTGAGATCGCGTTGGCGCACGGCTCCTGCTTTCGATGCATCATGTTGGTGAAGCCGATCCGGAGTCGCCACCGATATGACGTGAGCCTCTCGCCTTCTGGGATCCGCTGCCTTGCAGGTAGTCGGC
>CP070823.1:811336-812781 GCA_020344375.1 Gemmatimonadota bacterium
GGCTACAGCTTCTACCTCCGTCCCGACCCGGCTAAGGTTCTGTCGGCGGATACCCTGAGCGCGGCGGCGGGCCAGGCGTTCTTCAGCCTGAGCCTTGGCATGGGAGCGATGCTGACGTACGCGAGCTACCTGTCGCGGGACGAGAACCTGCCGGCGTCAGCCGCCACCATAGCGGTCTCCGACTTGGGAGTGGCGTTCTTCGCCGGGTTGGTCGTGTTTCCAGTGATCTTCGCGTTCGGTCTGTCGCAGGAGATCGGCGAGAACGCCATGGGCGCGCTCTTCATCAGCCTACCCAGGGCCTTCATCGCCATGGGTGCGGCCGGTAGGTTCGTCGGCCTCATGTTCTTCGCCGCCCTCTTCGTGGGCGCGCTCACTTCCGCGATGTCGCTGCTGGAGGTGGTCACTTCGAGCCTGATCGATAACTGGGGACTGGATCGTGGTCGTGCGGCGCTGGGCGCGGGCTTCGTGATCATGTTGATCGGCCTGCCCTGCGCCTTGAGCCAGGATATCCTGGGCCTGTTCGATCAGATCGCCGCCGGGTTCTTGTTGGTCGTGGGCGCATTCGCACTGGCGCTCTTCGTCGGTTGGCGGATGTCGGATCCGCTGGGCGAGGTGCGGCGAGGATTCGCTTCGGAAAAGCTGCTCAGAGGCTGGCTCTGGATCGTGAAGGTCGTGGCGCCGATCATCCTTGCCGTGGTGCTCTACCAGACGGGCAAGGCGACTTGGGAGCTGGTGCGGGCGACTCTGTTCTAGGCGCGCTGGCGCATCCTGTCAGAGCCAATTACAGCTCAAACGAAGGTTGGCGATAGAGTCCAATATCTCGGGTAGATCTCAGTAGGAGACGGGTGAGTGGCCCTGCTCAGTGACAGCGAAATTCAGGATAGATTGGCGAGCCTGCAGGGCTGGGCTCGCGAGGGCAACGCCATCGTCAAACGATACGAGTTCGCCGACTTTGTGGAGGCGATCGGGTTCGTCCGGCGAGTTGCTGATCGGGCTGAGGCCGCGCGTCACCATCCCGACATCACGATCAACTACAATAAGGTGATCTTGGTGCTGTCGACGCACAGCGAAGGTGGGATCACCGAAAGGGACATCTCGGCAGCTTTGTCGTTCGACGGAGCGGTTGGGTAGAGGTCATTGGCGATCAGGTTCCATTACCACGCGGCTGCCAGGGACATCCCACGTCTGGGCATCCGCCGCGGCGATCGGCTCTGTCACGTCTACAGCGACACGTCGGTGGAGGAGCTGGTGGCCTGGGGCCAAGCCCGCGGGTGGAATCGTGCTTATCTCGACCTCCGCAACGATCTGCCCCACTTCGACGCTTTCCGTACACGTCTCCGCTTCTGCGGCCAAGGGGTATCGCGACAGGCGTTCATCCGTGACGTCCGCACGTGGCGGGCCCGGCGGCGCGCCAGGGAAGACTCTCGAGAATAAGTGGCCGCTCA
>CP070823.1:812881-814324 GCA_020344375.1 Gemmatimonadota bacterium
TCATGATCTCATCGACCTGCTTGGGTGCAGGTATCACGACCGTGCCGGTGCCCCACCGCTTACTCATCTTCGCCGTGATCTTCTCGACCTTCGGCAGGCCCTTGCTCTCCTCGAGCTTCTCGCGCCATGACTTCTTGAATTTCATGCTATCCCTCCTGTGGCGCTGGAGAGCATCATGATCATGCTACCTTTCGAGGTTCTGTGATCGCCAGCCGAGATATTCCCTGACGAATTGCGGGTGCGAGCGCGCATCCTCCGGGCGGCCCAGGCCATGGGTCGTGCCGGCCACGCACCAGATCACGTCGTCCGCACTACTCAGCAGAGGCTCTACCTCATGACCGGTGGTCACGATCGCCGTGCCTTGAGCGGCGAGCTTGCGAAGTGCGCCTGCGATCAGCTTTTCGTCCATGGGTGCGATCCCGTGAAAGGGCTCGTCGACAAGCAGACACTTCGGCGCCCGAATCACGGCTCCGGCGATGGCGACACGTCGGCCTTCGCCCGCACCCAACTCGTGGAAGCGTCTGTCCAACGAGTCGTCCAAGGCCAGTGCGGCGACGACCTCGTCGATCGGCTTCCCGCCGTGCCTCTGGCTGATGAACCTGAGGTGCGTTTCCACCGAGAACGTGCTGGGTAGACGCGCGCGGTCGTCCACGTAGTACAGGCCGCGTCGCGCCAGGGTTGCCAGGCGCGGCCGCTCGTAAGGTTTCGAGAGGAAGCGGACGATCCCGGTGTCGGCCCGCAGCTCGCCGACCGCGATCCGCAGCATGCTGGTCTTGCCCGAGCCGTTGCGGCCCAAGAGCGTCGTGATGCGGCCTTCGCGTGCCCAGAACGACGCCGCCTTCAGGATCTGGAGGCCCCCGAAGGACTTGCAGACCGAATCGACAGCCAGGATCTCGTCAGTTATCGGTCAGCCCTCCAGCGATCAGTCTCAGTATCACCTCCGTGGCGACAAACGCGACCATGACCACGGCCGCGATCGCCACCCGTGAGACTCCGAGGTTCGCGAGAAAACGACGTTCACTCCGTCGCTCGGTATCCAGCAGGAGGAGCAGTACTGTGACCAGCAGCGCGAGCACGGTGCTACGGAATGGGAGCAGCAGGGCGGTCTCGAGCGACACGAAGGTCAAGCTCAGGACGTGAATGGCCGACCAGACGATCAGCGTCCGCCAGACGAGCACGGCGACGTAAGGGCGAGGTGGCACGGTGCGCTAGTCGAGAGTTCCGCCGGGTCGCCCCGGCGCCAACGTGAGCCAGCCGGCGCCCGGCGAGCCGAGTCGCAGCCGAAGTGCCGTGGTCTCTTCGTGCGGCGCCACCATCTAGAACCGCAGCCGCCGCAGCACCTCATCCCAGCGTGGATCCGAGCGCAGCGGCTGGAAGACCGGCTCGACTTTGAGCCCCAAGCTTCTCGGGTCCCGCGCCTCGATTGCCGCGAACAGCGCCTCA
>CP070823.1:814424-815867 GCA_020344375.1 Gemmatimonadota bacterium
TGGGTTTGCCGATCTTGCCGCGTCACCTGCTCGCTGATCTCCCTATTGTGGACTTCGCAAGCGCGGAGTACCACCGTGCGCCCGTCGGCAGCGGCCCATTCAGGTTCGCAAATCGGAGGTCTGACGGGTCAATCATCCTGGAGCGCGCGTCCGGCTATCCCGAAGATCTCGGCCGGCCGTTCCTGGACAGATTGGTGCTGCGTACCATACCAGAGAAGGCTTCCCTTGTGGTAGAGCTCGAGACCAGTGGCGTTGACCTCTGCGTCACTACGTCATCGGTTGCCGATGCGGTAGAGGGAAGCCGCGTAGAGGTTACGCCGATCGAGCCGGCGGCGACACAGGTCGTACCGCTGAATACGCGCATCGCGCCGCTTGACGATGCACGGGTGCGCCGCGCCCTCTCTGCCGCGCTGCGTCGCTCGGAAATTGCAGCCACGATTTCGTCGATCGCCCGCCCCGCACGGAACCCCTTGCCAGAAAGCAGCCCTTGGTACGACTCGGATCTGCTGCAAGCGGATGATGATTCAGCGCTGGCGGTCTCACTGCTCGAAGACGCGGGCTGGCCGTTGACGGGTGACGTCCGACGGAACGCTCAAGGTGAGGAGCTTCGCTTCACGCTCCTCGCGCCACAGGTAACCGAGGTCCCCATGGTCATGGTTCAGGCCCAGTTGCGCCGCGTGGGCGTTCAGGTCGACCTCCGCTTTATGGAATGGGCTTCCTATGTCGGTCTGCTTCAAAGTCCGGATGATCGGCCCGCTGCCATGGCGCTCGGTTTCGTGCCGAGTAGGGTCATCAACGTCGACTCGGATCTCTACTATACGTTCCACACAGGGGAATTCAGCAATCTCGGATTCTACTCGGTGCCTGAGGTCGATTCTCTGCTCGAACGACTCATGACGCCGTTGCCGACCGAGGAACGCGCCGCGATCTACGACGAGGTTCAACGGCGAGTGGCCGAAGACGTGCCAATCATCTACACAATTAATGAGCCACGGCTCGTGATTCGCGGCCCCAGGATTCAGGGTGTCGCCGTTGACCTGAACGGACCGTTCGCGTCCGTCACGGAGTGGTGGATCCCACCCACGCAGCGTCGGGCCGGCGGTTGATCCGGTCGGCGCGAAGCTCGCCGCAGGTTAGAACTTCCGCTTGTGCGTGGCGAGATTGACGATCAGAACCAGGATGAGCGCGCCGACCACCGACGAGACGACCGGGAAATCCACCGGCCCGATCGGCAGGATGAACGCCTCGCGCCAGCCCAACCCGGTTGAAACCCGCGGGCCCAGAAACGCCCCGGTCAGCGCCATGACAAACGAGATCGGGCAGCCGCCCCGGGAGTAACCGCTCAGGAACTGGCCGACCGCGCTGCACACGCCGGCAACCACGATCAGGATGGCGACCTCGATGATGCTCATGCGCCCTAAGCTGCAACTTTGTCGCCGTTCT
>CP070823.1:815967-817407 GCA_020344375.1 Gemmatimonadota bacterium
TCGCCGAACGGTAACTCGTGTACTGGCGCATGCCCTGCACGATTTCCCGCGACATGTAGGGAATGTCCTCCAAAACCAGGTTGCGCACCTCGCGGCGCTCCACCTGGCCTAGGGAGGACGCTGCCGGCAAGAGCACCAGCGCCAGAAGAGTGAGGAGACTGAAGACTTTTCTCACGGAAACGCTCTTTCGGATAAGGGTCCCGAGACCGTGCCAAGATGAAATCAAATTCGCTGCGAGACAACGAGCGGCGGTGAGCGCACCACAGGACAAGTGGCTCACCGGATCAGGCAGTGGCGAGATCGGTGGTAACTCGCCTCTGGCGGGTATTGTCACTATTCCTGGCACTAGGGGAAGAAAGTGAAGTCGGGGCGCCGGGATTCGCGTTGGAGGCGCCGTCAGGCGCCTTCATACCGAACACCGCGCGCTATTCGCGCGGTGTGAGTCTGCACCCGGGACCTCCTGCTCCCAATGCGGAAAACCAGCGCTCACCAGCGCTGATGGGCACTGAAATCGACGATTCTGCGCTGACTGTTGGACACCTGCGCTGGGTGTGTTGGCACTACTCTTGGCACTACTAGCCGAGGGGTGCTATACCGCTTCAGGCAGTTGTACGTGTCCGTCCCACTCGCCCCGGCACGACCACTCCTATTCGGCTCTGAGCGCCCATATAGGATCCACCCGGCTGGCCCGCCGGGCCGGTACGTAGGCAGCCAGAAGGGCTACGCTAAGAAGAAGCCCGGGCACACCCAAGAAGGTCGGGGGATCCAGAACGGCGACCTCAAAAAGGAACCTGTGGAGGATGATGCTGAAGAGGAACGCGCAGACCAGCCCGAGGCCGATCCCGACGCACGCCAGCTTCATCCCTCCCCCCACCATCAGCGCGACGATCCCACGAGTGTCGGCGCCAAGAGACATCCGGATGCCCACCTCCCGAGAACGCGCTGCTACGGTGTGGCTCACTATGCCGTAAAGGCCAATGGTGGCTAGGACGAGTGCCAACACTGCGAACACCGTGGTGAAAAGAGCAGCCAATCGATCTGGAAGAAGCCTCAAGCCCAGATGCTCTTCCATCGTGTAAGTCCCGACCAGAACCGCCCCGGGATTCTCGGCTCTGATGACTCTCACCATCTGACGCAGGAGATCTCCGGCCCGACCGTGAGTCCGGGCGAGCAGGAAAGGGTATGAGCTGAAGTTCTGGCTGTAGGGCAAGTAGATGAATGGCCTCGGCGCCTCTCCGAGAGTCCGCACCTGCACAGACCTGGTCACGCCTACCACCACCAGGTCCTGACCGTCTTCCGTGCGGATGACACGTCCCAAGGGATCCTCTCCAGGCCAGAAGCGGTCGGCCATGACATCGTTGATGATGGCTACCGGCTGGTCATCAGGCCCGTCCGACGCGTGGAAATTCCGTCCCCTGAGGAGGGGGATTCCGATGGCCT
>CP070823.1:817507-818944 GCA_020344375.1 Gemmatimonadota bacterium
GCTGGACGAGGCGACCGGCGTACTCAAGTCACACGGCGGGATGGGGCTCTTCTGGTACAGCGCCAAGCAGTACGGCGACTTCGTGCTCGAGCTCGATTACATGTGTGACGACGAGGCGACCAACTCCGGCATCTTCGTACGGGTTCCCGGGGTTCCGACCAGCGACGACTACATCTACCACAGCTTCGAGATCCAGATCGACGACGCCAGCGAAGGGATCCATCACACCGGTGCGGTCTATGACGCCGAGGCGCCCAGTGAGGCCGCGTCGGTTCCGCCGGGTGAGTGGAACCACTTCAAGATCACCTTCCTGGGGAATCATATCGAAGTGGAGCTGAACGGAGTGAAGGTGATCGACTGGGACGCCGAGCCGCGCGGCAAGGTGATGGACTTCGCCGAGCGCGGTTATATCGGCCTGCAGAACCACGACGAGCGGAGCAGCGTCTACTTCCGAAACATCTTCGTCAAGGAACTGTCCTGAACCGCCTGGCGTAATCGTCGCTCAGTCTCGCCATAGCACTCGGTCCGGTCTGCGGTCGGCGACCTGGTGAATATTCAGCTACATAGGACGAAGTTCGAGAATCGTATGCTGAAGTATTACATCCAAGAGGGTAACACACTAGCGCCCGAGCCAGCTCGCCGGCTTCACCGCCGAGCGTCCCGGGCGCAGCGCTCATCCAGCCTCGGTTGGACCGCCGGCTACTACTCCTCCGGCTGCTGAGCCGACTTCCAGATGACCATCTGCCGCTGGCCGTCCGGGCTCTCCTCGACCCGGAGCGTCAGCGAGTTGCCGTCCTCGATGCCCAAGTCCTCCCGGACCTCTTGGGGGATGGTGAGCCTACCGCCGCTGCCGACGGTCACATCGGCGTAGTAGAGCGAACGATAGATTCCGGCCATATCCTCTTACCTCCTTGGGATCCGGCGCCCGCGCAGCTCCAGCTTCCCCGCGCCCACACCGCTGTCCCGTGTGTCACCTGAGCCCGCCAGTGGAAGGCGCATTAACATGCGTCTGCTGGGGCTCATCGGCAAGCGGGCCGACTTGGCCGCCAGCCTGCCCGGCGGGCCCCCCGGGCGGTGGACGACTAGGCGCCGGTCAACAGGCGGAGCGCGTATTCCGGCGAGGCCCCGTCCTCGTCGTGCTTCAAGTAGACAAAGACGTCACGCCCCTCGCTTGCCTGCCCGCTCAGCCAGGCGTGCCAGTCGGCCAGCGCCTGGTCACTGTACTTGTCCCTGCGCAGACGGGCGTAGACGAAGCGGCCCGTGGCAACCCGCGGCGTGCTGAGCCTCACGTCCTCCGAGATGCAAAGAGCGGCCTCAGCGTCGGATAGAAGCTCGAACAGCTCGTCCTCGAACCAGCTCTCGTGGCGGAACTCGAAGGCGTAGCGTAGACGTGGGTCCAGAATGGCGAGGAAATCCGCCAGGCGCCCGTCGTCGCGC
>CP070823.1:819044-820478 GCA_020344375.1 Gemmatimonadota bacterium
GTAGGTGTGGAAGAGGATTTCCAGGTTGGTGAACGCCACGTCGGCGTTCCGAATGAGCTCGATCATCGACAGGTACTCCGGCTCCTTGAAGGGCGAGAGCCGCTGCGTGATGATCGCGTCACCCGTCAGGGCGAAGGTCAGGCTGCCCGGCGGCGGCTCCGATTGGGCCGCGCCCTGGGCCGTGGCGACGAGAACGCCCACGATCGTGAAGATCGGAGCGAGCAGTAGACGCTGAATCTTGCGAGAGCGCCTCATAGTGACCTCCGGGTGGTGAGCTGCACGGTTCCCGATTACCCTCCCAGCCTAAGTCGAGGGGGCGCGTGATGCTAGAAGGGTATGCGACTATGCTTCGATATTGACCCTCGGAAGGGTCGGATTCATTCCAATCGCTACCTTGTAGACGGAACTGCCCGCCCAGTCGGCGACCTCGCCGATCGTCAGCTCCTGATCCGCCTGCGTGCCGAACAGAACGACCTCATCACCTATCTGCAGTTGTTCGGCACCGGTCACGTCTACCGTGCTGTGGTTCGCGGTCACCGCCGCAATCAGGGGCCAGCGGCGGCCCTGGATCAGGACCTGGCCCTTCTCGACGGCCTGCGGTGGATAGCCGTCGGAGTAGCCGAGCGGCAGCGTCGCCACGAGCGTCTCGCGTTCGGCGGTGAATCTTCTGTGGTACGAGACCGCATCCCCCGGACGTAGCCTCTTCACGTAGATCACCCGAGTCTTCAACGACATGACCGGCCTGGGATCCAGGTTGGGTAGGGGCTCCAGGCCGTAGATTGCGTCTCCCGGTCTGACCATATCGAGGAACGATTCGGGGAAAGTCGCGACGGCCGCGCTGCTGGCGGCGTGTCGCAACCCGAGGGATATGCCTTTCTGAGCGGCTGCGTCGCACACCTGAAGAAAGCGATCCAGTTGAACCCGATCGAATTCAGGATCTTCCGTGAAGGTCGTGAAGATCCCTTCGATCTGAGTCTCCGAGATCGACGCGACCCTTTCGATGAAAGGCCCGGCCTCGTAGTACGGCACGCCGACGCGTCCCAACCCGGTGTCTACCTTGATGTGAACCTTGGCTCGCTTGTTCAGCCTGCGCGCCACCTCCGCAAGCATGTCGACAGCGTCGGTGTAGACGGACTGAGATACGTCCAGCTCGACGAGCTGTGCCGCCTCCTCACCTGAGAAAGGACCGAAGTTCAGGATTGTGCTTGTGATCCCCTTCTCTCGTAATGACACCGCCTCCTGAACCTTGCCGACAGCGAAGTGCCGGACGTTCTGACGCTCGAGGAACTGGGCGACCCCGACCAGCCCATGCCCGTAGGCATTCGCTTTGATCACTACCATCACAGGCCGGTTGCTCACTCGCCTGCGAACTTGCGAGAGGTTCCAGGCGAGGTTGTCGAGGTTGATCTCGATCCAGGGATCGAAACGTCCTGC
>CP070823.1:820578-822011 GCA_020344375.1 Gemmatimonadota bacterium
GTCCTCACCCTGACCGTTCTCCTCACACTGGCCGTCTGCATCGGCGCCAACACCACCATCTTCAGTGTGATCAGCGCGGTCATGCTCGAGCCGCTCCCCTTCCCAGAGCCGGACCGGCTGGTCCGCGTCTTCAACAGCTATCCCAACGCCGGCGCGGAGCGGGCCTCGAACAGCGCGCCCGATTTCTTCTACCGTCGGGAGCACGTGCGGGCGTTCGAGGAGGTCGCCGCGTACTTCTATTCGGGCCACACCGTCGGCGAATCGGGGAGCACGGAGCGCGTGCGCACCATGCAGGTGACCCCCTCTTTCTTCCCCCTACTCGGAGTCCGACCGTTGATCGGGCGGAACTTCAGTGAAGACGAGATGGACCTCGGCAACGAGGAGGTGGTGATCCTCAGCTACGGCTTCTGGCAGGAGCGCTTCGGCGGTGATCCGGGCGTCCTGGCCCAGGATCTCCGCATCGACGGGCGGCCTTACACGATCGTCGGTGTGCTCCCCGAGGATTTCACCTTCCTCGGCCAACGGGACAGCCGCTTCTACGTGCCGATACCGTTCACCCCGGAGGATCGGACGACGGCCGAGCTCCACAACAACAGCTACGACATGATCGCCCGGCTTCGCTCTGGTGCTACCATCGAGCAATCGGTCCGCCAGATCGAGGCGCTCGATCGCGGGCTGATCGACGAGTCCCCAATCCCTAACGCCAGGCAGATTCTCGAGGACGCTGGCTACCACGCCCAGGTCCATAACCTGCAGGACGATCTTCTGCGCGACGTTCGCCCCACCTTCATCATGCTTTGGGCGGGGGTGGCTTTCGTGCTGCTCATCGGCTGCCTGAACATCGCGAACCTGATGCTGGCACGGTCCAACGTTCGTATGCGGGAGCTCGCTACCCGCATCGCGCTGGGTGCCAACCGGGCACGGCTCAGCCGGCAGCTGCTTACGGAGGCCGTGCTGATCGCGGTGCTCGGCGGGCTACTCGGTCTCGCCGTGGGCGCGGCCGGGCTCCGCCTGATCGAGACCATGGGCGTGGAGGATCTGCCCCGCGGCACCCAGGTCGCCATCGACGGCAGCGTCGTTCTCTTCACGTTCCTGGTGGCCATCGCTGCGGGCATCTTCTTCGGCATGATCCCGCTGCTGCACATGTTCCGAACCGATTTGAACGCCGTGTTCCGGGCGGAGAGCCGCACCGGTACGGCGAGCCGGCGCGCGGTCCTGCTGCGCAGCGCCCTGGTGACCGGCCAGGTGGCCGTCGCCTTCATCCTGCTCATCGGCGCGGGCCTCATGTTCGCGAGCCTCCGCGCCATCCTGAACGTGGATCCCGGGTTCCAGCCGAGCTCGGTTCTCACCGGCTTCGTCTCGCTGCCGGAGTCACGCTACCCGGATAGCGCCGCACGAAGGCAGTTCACCGACGAGCTGTTACGCCAGGTACG
>CP070823.1:822111-823540 GCA_020344375.1 Gemmatimonadota bacterium
TTCATGGCCACGACACTCGATGTGCCGACGCTCAGCTACCTGCCCTGGGCAGTGCTCAACTACACCGGCTTCCTCTTCGCTATCCTCTACGGGTTCACCGGCTTCGCCATCGCGCCGCGCGTGCGCGACGACGAGACGCTCCCCGGCAGCTGATGGTGCGGCGGCCCAGCTAGGCGTGCTCGAACTCGGCGGCGGGCGCGCGCCGAACCTCGCGGCGCGTGATGATGACCAGCACACCGGTAGTGATCACGGCCATGGCCGCCAGCGTGCGTGGGTTAAGCGGCTCATCGGCCAGCGCCCAACCGAGAAACACGGCGACCACAGGGTTCACATAGGCGTGCGTAATGACCCGGGCCGGCGTCGTCACCTTGAGCAGCCAGAGGTAGGCGCTCAGCGCGATGATCGACCCGAAGACGGCCAAATAGCCTACAGACAGGAGCGAGCGGAGTGAGACGGCGGCTAAGTCGAGGGCGGCCCACTCGCCGGCGGCCGTACCGACGGCCAGAAGGACGAAGGCGCCCATCAGCATCTCCATCCCGGTGGCCAGGATCGGAGAGCTCGGCAGACTCGGCCCACGGGAGTAGAGGGAGCCGAACGACCAGGTCACCGTCCCCAGCAATATGACGCCCGCGCCCACCAGGTCGATGCGGCCCGCACCTGCCAGCTCCTCGGGCCCCACCAGCAAGACCACGCCTGCGAAGCCGAGCAGGATACCCGCTACGACCCTGGCGCCCGGGCGCACGCCTTTAAAGAAGAGCCAGTCGATCAGCACCATCCAGAGTGGCCCGACGGCCACGATCAGCGCTGCCGCGCCGGAGGGTACCCACTGCTCGGCCCAGGAGACACCGCCGACGCCGAACAGCAGCATCAGCGTCCCGACCAGCGCCGCGGCGGCCCAGTGGGACCGGGACGGGCGGCCCACGCCCCGCAGACGCGCCCACCCGTACATCAGCGTCCCCGCCATCAGGAAGCGCACCCCGGTCATCAGGAAGGGCGGAAGCGTTTCGACGGCGAAGCGGATAGCGAGGTAGGTCGACCCCCAGATCATGTAGATGGCCGCGAAACCGGCCAGCAGGCCGAGACGGTCGCCGTCCGCAGGCACCGGCCTGGCCGCAGACACCGCTGCCTCTTCGGTCGCTGGTCGGTCACTCATCGCAGGATGCCCTCACCGAGTAGCTCGCCCGATCGCACAGACGTGGCCAGTGGCGCAGCGCCACCGGCACAGCCCATATTGCGTCCGTCATGAGCGTCTTGGCTATACAGACACCGGTCCAGCGTGCGCAAGAGCAGGCCACCCAGTTACCGCAGGCGCTGGACCGCGTGTGGAGCGCCCTCACCAGCGGCGGCGTCCTGGAGCAACTGCTGATCCTCTTCCTCGTCGGTGCCGCCCTCTTCGCCCTCTCACGGGTGCTGCGCCGGGGCATCGACA
>CP070823.1:823640-825063 GCA_020344375.1 Gemmatimonadota bacterium
GCCCGGAACGCCTCCTTGACCGCAGCGTCCGCCAGCGTCACCCGCTCGTTCACCTGACACGTCAAGCACCAGGCTGCCGTGAAGTCCACGAACACGGGCCGGCCCTCTGAGCGGAGCGCCTCAACTCGGGCCGGGGAGTAGGGCTGCCACTCGCCCCCGAGTCGGACGCCGGGTTCATCGGAGACCTTCTTGGAGCCGGCCCAGGCCAGGCCTCCGGCCAGCAGGAGGATGAGGGTGGCCGTCGCTCGGGCGACGGCGCGGCGTCCGGCCCTCGCTCGGGACGGAGCGCTCCAGCGCCCGAGGATCCAGGCGGCGAGCCCGAGGAGGGTGAGTGCCAACAGGAGCAGGGAGGCGCCGTCCACGCCGGTCTGACGCCCGAAGACCCAGACGAGCCACACGACCGTGGCGAAAAGCGGGAAGGCCAGGAACTGCTTCAGGCTCTCCATCCACGGACCGGGCCGGGGGAGGCGACGGAGGAGAGCCGGCGAGGCGGAAAGCGCAACATAGGGGAAGGCCATACCGAGCCCGAGGGTCGTGAAGACCACGAGCCCATGCACGGCCGGCCGGGCCAGTGCGAAGCCCAGCGCCGCGCCCATGAAAGGCGCGGTGCACGGCGTGGCCACCACCACGGCCAGGACTCCGGTGAGGAGGGAGTTGCGATACCCGGCGCCCCGGCCCAACGCCCCCAGGCGGGTGAGCGTTCCTCCCACCTCCACGACGCCGAGGAACATGAGTCCGAGGAAGAAGAAGAGCAGTGCCATGAGGGCCACGAAGAGAGGCGACTGGAGCTGGAACCCCCACCCCAGCTCCTGTCCCGCGGCCCTAAGCAGGAGCAGCGCCCCGGCCAGCACCCAGAAGGAGATCAGGACGCCCAGTCCGTAGGCCGCTCCGTGCAGCCGTGCCCCGGCCGGATCCGTGCCCCCCTGTTCCACGAACCCCAGCACCTTGATGGACAGGACGGGCAAGACGCAGGGCATGAGGTTCAGCAGTAGTCCTCCCAGAAAGGCGAAGGCCAGGGCCAGGAACAGCGTGAGCGGCTCTCGGTAGCCCGTCGCGCTCGCCACCGGTGCGACGACCTGTTCTTCCCCCGGGATCACCTCCGGGGCGATGGCCAGGGCAGCGTAAGGCGTCTCGGTTTCCAGCCCCCGGGCGAGGAGCACTCCCTCGAGCTGCTCGGCCGGGCCCACTGCGAACTGGGACACGGAGAGCCGGATCCAGAAGCCCTCCCCGGACCGGGCTACGGGCTGTGGCGCGGCGTGGTCGATGACGCTCTTCGCTGCAGAGAAGAAAGGGTTCTCCGGAAAGGAGACGTCCAGACCGACAGGTGGAGACATTTCCAGCACGTAACCGGACGGGACGTACCGGGCCGAGACCCTCCAGCCCTCGGGCGCCACGGGCAGCCGGGCCCGGGCCCTGGCGAAGG
>CP070823.1:825163-826577 GCA_020344375.1 Gemmatimonadota bacterium
ATTGCGAGGGCGTACTCGACCCGGCCGCACTCCACGAGGGCCAGGGCGACGAACATCGCCTCGGTGCCAGCCTTGCAGGCGAACTCGAAGTCGGCGATGTGGACGTCCGGGCCGATTCCGAGGGCTTCCGCCACCACGGTGCCGCTCGGCTTCACGGCGTAGGGGTGGGACTCGGAGCCGACGTACACAGCACCGACGCGGCTGGGATCGATACCGGCGCGGTCTAGCGCCGCGCGTGCAGCCTCAACGGAGATGGTGATGGTGTCCTCGTCGATGCCGGGGACCGATTTCTCCTCCAGGAGTAAGCCCCTGCGGATCGTCTCCGGGTCCTTGCCCCATTGACGGGCGATCTCCCCCGTCTTGATTCGCTTGCGGGGGACGAAAGCGCCGTAGCCGACTATGCCTGCCATATCCGCCTCCTCACGGGCAGTTTGTAACAAAACGGGACAAGCCGTCTCTCGTCGCGATTAGACTACAGCGTCCGACGCTTGACGACTAGTGGTGATCGCTCTCGTAGACGTGTCGCCGGCTGGACGGCTCGGTAGCGTTCTCTTGGCGGCTGGACCTGACGGTCCGCCGGTGGAGGTGGCAAGAAACACGCCGCAGTCCTACTGGCATGCGGGCGCCTGCGGTAATAGAATCGGTGCGCATGGCACAGGGAGTCGATTGGGCAGCCCGAGCGGTTGTCGTCCTGCGGGAACAGCCGGGGGGTCGCGGTCCTGATCGAGAGTCCAGGGATCGCGGGCATGAGCTGCGTCTAAGGTGAGAGCGATGCGCATCTCCGGTTTTTCTTTCGCCAGGAACGCGGTCAAGTTCTACTACCCGATCAGGGAAGCGATCCTCTCCATCCTGCCGATCGTGGATGAGTTCGTGCTGGCGCTCGCCGAGGGCGATCCCGACGACACCACTCGCGAGCGGGTGGAGTCGATCGGCGACCCGCGCCTCCGCATCGTCGAGGCCAGCTGGGATGAGAAGCTCGGGGCACGGGCCTACAGTCAGCTGACCAACGTGGCGCTCGATCACTGCAGCGGCGACTGGTGCTTCTACGTGCAGGCTGACGAGGTGTTGCACGAGGACGATCTCCCGGTGATCAAGGCACGCTGCGAGCAGCTGCTGAGCGACCGCCGGGTGGAAGGCCTGTTGTTCGACTACCTCCACTTCTTCGGCGACTACGACCACTATCAGACGAGCCACGGCTGGTACCGGAAGGAGATCCGCATCATCCGCAACGGGCTGGGGATCAGATCGGTGCGGGATGCGCAGTCCTTCCGCTATCCCGACGAGCGCAGGCTCGCTGTGGTCCACTCGGGCGCGCGGATCTTTCACTACGGTTGGGTGCGGCCTCCCCGGTTCATGCAGGCCAAGAACAAGGAGTTCTTGGCTCACCGCAAGGGGAGGGAGGCTGTTGAGGCGC
>CP070823.1:826677-828077 GCA_020344375.1 Gemmatimonadota bacterium
CAACTCGGCACCCGAGCGGGCGTTCTCGATGAGCAGGACATCCGCGTCCATCGCCGCGATGGCCTCGATGATGTCATTGAACTCGCTATAGCACATGTGGCTGTGGATCTGCGTCGCATCAGTCACACCACCAGTGGCAAGCCGGAAGGCGTCGACCGCCCACTCCAGGTAGTCCTGCCAGTCAGCGCGGCGGAGCGGTAAACCCTCGCGTAGTGCAGGCTCATCGACTTGGATCACCTTCGCGCCGGCGGCCTCCAGGTCGAGCACCTCGTCGCGGGCCGCCAGCGCTAGCTGACGGCAGGTCTCGCTCCGTGATTGATCGTCCCTCACGAACGACCACTGCAACATCGTCACCGGTCCTGTGAGCATCCCTTTGACGGGCTTGTCCGTCAGTGACTGGGCGTAGCGGAACCAGCGCACCGTCATGGGCTGCGGCCGCTGGATGTCGCCGTAGAGGACGGGCGGACGTACATAGCGCGACCCGTACGACTGCACCCAGCCGTGCTGTGTAAAGGCGTAACCTTCGAGCTGCTGAGCGAAGTACTCCACCATGTCGGCCCGCTCGGACTCGCCGTGGACCAGCACGTCGAGCCCGATATCCTCCTGCAGCTCGATGACCTTGCGGATCTCCTCCTCGATGAACCCTTCGTATTCCTGCTGGGATATCTCGCGCTTGCGATAGCGACCCCGTATCTGCCGCACCTCTGCGGTCTGTGGGTATGAGCCGACCGAGGTCGTGGGCAACAGCGCTGGCAGCGCCAAGGATGCGCGCTGCGGCGCTCGCCGGCCCTCGAACGGGCTCTGACGCTGGCTGGCCCGTTCGTCAAGCCCGGCCAGCCGCTCCCTCACCTGGGGGTCGCGGGCGCGTCGCGAGCTGCGCCGCGACTCGAGAGCCCTGGCGTTCTGCGTCAGCTCCTCCTCGATTGCACTACGGCCCTCGTTGAGCGCCTGATTCAACGTCACCACCTCGGCGAGCTTCTGGTCCGCAAAGGCGAGCCAGGACCCCAGCTCGGGGTCCAGCTGTGTCTCGCGGCGCACATCGATGGGCACGTGCAGCAGCGAACAGGACGGCGCCACCATCAGGCGCTCGGCACTCCCCGTGAGCTCCGCGAGCGCCTCGAGCCGCGTCAGAGCCGAGTCGAGATCGGTGATCCAGACGTTGCGGCCGTCCACTACGCCAGCGGCGAGCCACTTGTCCCGGGGCACGCCGTGGCGCCGCATGAGCTGCAGGTTCTCGGGTCCGCGCACCAGATCGAGCCCCAGCGCGTCCACAGGCAGGTCGCGCAGAGTCGGGTAGGCGTCGCCGACGTCGCCGAAATACGTCTGCAGGATGAGCCGCGCATCGCCCTTGGTTTCCGCCAGGGCACCGTAAGCACGCTCGAGCGCCGCCATCTCCTCGC
>CP070823.1:828177-829572 GCA_020344375.1 Gemmatimonadota bacterium
GTTCGACTTCGAGAACCTTCACCTCAGCGATAGGGACGCCTTTACACGGTTCTACCAGGAAGCCGCCCGCGCGCTCCACGACGCCGGCTTCAAGATCAGCGTCGCCGTCGTGCACCGGCTGGATGACTATCCCGGGCCCACCCCGTACCACGGTTGGCTGTTCGAGCAATGGCGAGCCGGCTATGACTTGCGGGCGTTGGGAGAGATCGGCGACTTCGTCTCGATCATGTCCTATTCCCAGCACACACGCCGCACGCCGCCCGGCCCGGCGGCCGGCGTCCCCTGGGTGCGGGACGTCATCGAATACTGCCTGAAGCACATCCCGGCCGACAAGCTCTCGATGGGGATCCCGCTGTGGTCGCAGCACTGGTACACCTCCCATGAGGACGACTTGCTCCCAGAGCGCGCCCGCTCCTACAGCCAGTCGCTTTCCTATCCCGAAGCGATCGGACTGCTCGAACGTCACGGCGCCAAGCTCCTCTGGAGCGACGACCAGCAGGTCCCCTATAGCTTCTTCTCGAACGCAGGCGTGTTCGAGTGGGTCTTCCTCGAAGACGCGCGTAGCTTTCGGGCCAAACTGGATCTGGTGGAGGAGTACAGGCTTCGAGGCTTCTCCGCCTGGGTATTGGGCAGGGAGGATCCGCAGATCTGGCAGGTTCTTGGCGAGCGCGGGGGGCAACCCGGCAGGTGAATCGGTGGGGGCGGGGTACGACCGTCGAGAGTGACCGTCGCCGGGATTGCCAACCGCCGCCGTTCTGCGAACTTTGGCCTGCGGGACAGATTGAGGTCGGGAGCCATAGGGCCGCTTGGCGGGGAAGCAGTTCTGCCGTCGATGAAGAGGGACTACTACGAAATACTAGGCGTGCCACGTAGCGCCGACGCCGCGTCTATCAAGCGGGCGTACCGGCAGGCGGCGCTCAAATACCACCCGGACCGGAACCCGGACGATCCGGCTGCGGAGGAGCGGTTCAAGGAGGCCACTGAGGCTTACGAGGTCCTCCGCGACTCGGAGCTGCGGGCCCTGTACGATCGCTATGGGCACGAAGGCCTGAAGGTCGGTGTGGGCGGCGGTGGCGGCGGCTTCGGCGGGTTCCGGACCTTCGACGATGCGCTGAACATCTTCATGCGCGAGTTCGGAGGTTTCGGGTTCGGGGACATCTTCGGTATGGGCCGCCGCCGCGGGGCCCGCACCCGCGGCGCCGACGTGAAGATCCGCATCCAGCTGACGCTCGAGGACGTCATGAACGGCGCCAACAAGACCGTTCGCATGCCGATCCTCGACTCGTGCCCGGATTGCCAGGGCCGAGGCACGCGCCGGGGCCGCGAACCCGCGACCTGCGCGCACTGCGGCGGCAGCGGCGAAGTGCAGCAGGTGCAGCGCTCGCTGTTCGGGCA
>CP070823.1:829672-831044 GCA_020344375.1 Gemmatimonadota bacterium
GGCCAGCATGAAACCGACGATCCCGACAGCCTCCCCCTCCATCCAGAGGATATGAGCCGGCAGGTACTTCAGCGTCTGGAACATGAACATGAAGTACCATTCCGGCTTGATGCCCGCCGGCGCAGACACGAAGGGATCCGCCTTCTCGCCGAGCTCCGCCGGGAAGTAGGCAGCCAGCGCGGCCAGGATCGCCAACGCCGACAGCCAGCCCACCAGGTCGCGGAGCAAGAAGTGGGGGAAAAACGGCATGGCGCCCTTCGCACCGCCTCGGCGCTCGACATCCGGAGGCACGCTCATCCCGTGCTTCTGGACCACGTACAAGTGGATGGCCAGCAGGAACGCCGTCACCATCGGCAGGACCGCGACGTGGAAGGCGTAGAAGCGCGTTAGCGTCGCACCCGTGACATCAGCGCCCCCGCGAAGCACGCGACCGGTGAACCGACCGATGAGCGGAATGGCGTCGACGATCTGCGTCCCGACCCTCGTCGCGAAGTACGCCAGCTCGTTCCAGGGCAACAGATAGCCGGTGAAGCCGAAGGCCAGCGCCAACCCCAGCAGCAGCACACCCGAGACCCAGGTGACCTCTCGCGGCCTCCGATACGCCTTCAGCAGCATGACGCTAAACAGGTGCAGGAAGGCCGTGAAGATCATCAGGTTGGCTGCCCACGAGTGAATCGAGCGGACCAGCCAGCCGAACTCGACCTCCGCCATCAGGAACTGGACCGACTCATACGCATGCTCGGCGCTGGGGCGGTAGTAGAAGAGAAGCAGGATGCCGGTGGCGATCTGAATCAGGTAGAGGAAGAGCGTCATCCCGCCCAGGTAGTACCAGACCGTGTGACGGTGGATCGGGACTTCCTTCTGCAGCGCAAGCTTCTGGAAATCGCCGAGCCCCAATCGCTCATCGAGCCAGCTCCGGAGAGCGCTGAACGACTGCTTGAGTACTCCCATCCTCACGCGCCCCTGCTGACCACGATCTGGTCGCCGCGCACGTTCACCTCATAACTCTCCAGCGGCCGCGGTGGCGGTCCGTCGACGTTACGCCCGCTGAGGTCGAAATGTCCGTTATGGCAGGCACACCAGATGCGCCCGAGATCACTCCGGTACTGCACGATACAAGCGAGGTGCGTGCACGACGCTGAGAAGGCGCGCAGCTCGCCTGACGGCGTCCGTACCAGAATCCCCGGCTGGCTCCCGAATTTAAAGATGTGGCCGGTGTTCGCGGCAATCTCGTCCGGCTTGATCGCGAGCGTGACCGTCCCGGCCGTCGATTCCTCCACCTCCGGTGGAATCAGGTAGCGGCTGAGCGGGTAGAGGACGGCGAGCAGCAGTCCTCCCACGCTCGTACCCAGAATCCAGTTGACGAAGCCTC
>CP070823.1:831144-832513 GCA_020344375.1 Gemmatimonadota bacterium
GGGTTCAAACCGATCGAGGGAGAAACCCCCATCGTCCCGATCATCATCGGCGAGACCGCCGAAGCGATCCGTATGAGCAAGACCCTGCTCGACGAAGGTGTATTCGTGATCGGCTTCGGCTACCCTGTCGTGCCGCACGGCACCGCACGCATTCGCTGCCAGATTTCGGCGGCCCACGAGATCGAGCATCTCGACGCTGTTCTTGACGCCATGAAGAAGGTGGGCGCCAAGTTGGGAATCGTATGAGACTTTGGCCATGACACGCATCGCACCAAGCCTACTCAGCGCCGACTTTACGCGACTCGCCGAGCAAATCGCCCAGAGCGAAGCAGGCGGCGCCGACTGGATTCACGTTGACGTGATGGATGGCCACTTCGTGCCCAACATCACGGTCGGGCCGTTGGTCGTGGAGGCGGCTCGGCGATCCACCAAACTGCCCCTCGACGTCCATCTGATGATGGAGGACCCCGATCGTTTCCTGGCCCAGTTCGTGAGCGCCGGCGCCAATTGGCTCACGGTCCACCAGGAGACCTGCCCTCACCTTCACCGTACCGTTCAGCAGATTCGTGAACTGGGCGCCCGGCCCGGCGTAGCGATAAACCCGGCGACCCCTGTGGAGACGCTGATCGACATCCTCCCGTTCGTGGATCTGGTGCTCGTCATGACTGTAAACCCCGGTTTCGGCGGGCAGTCGTTCATCCCCGAGTGCCTCTCGAAAGTCACACGCCTGGCCAGACGACTTGCGGAGCATGGGCTCACCGGTGTCGAGATCGAGGTCGACGGCGGCATCGACTCGCAAACCGCGCCGGCCGCCGTGGCCGCCGGAGCGTCCGTGCTCGTCGCGGGCTCGGCGGTGTTCTCCCACGGCTCAATCCCTGACAACGTCCAGGCCATACGGCGCAGTCTGGCCGTGGAGGTCTGAGGCCGGGAACCACCGCAGGCGTGACGATCTGTCTTCCACAGAACGTCAGCCGGGAGCGGAAGGCGTTGCTGCTGGCCTATGGCGCGGAGGTGATCGAGACGGACCACTGGTGGGCCTCTCATCCGGCGCAGGGGCGACTGCTGCACAGCGCGTGGCCTCGCAACTGGAGCGCGGCTGTCTGGTTGTGATCCTTCCTGACGGCGCGGAACGCTACCTGAGCCTGGGGCTCTGGGGAGCGATGCCATGAAGGGGGAGGGAGGTTTGCAGCGCCAAAGACAAACACAGCAGTTGCGGCTCGATCCCGACCTGCTGGCGGCGATCCGCGAGCACGTCCAAGCCGTCTACCCGGAGGAGGCTTGCGGCGCACTGCTCGGCCAGCTCCGCGACGGCGGCGCGCTGGCTGCGGTCGATGCCGTGCCGCTGGCCAACTCTCGCCAGGCGGAGCGC
>CP070823.1:832613-833980 GCA_020344375.1 Gemmatimonadota bacterium
TGCGTACTGGGTGAGCCTGGTGCATTAGCACGAAGCGTCCGATCAGCGCGTCCATCGGTGCGCTTGGCGCCAGGTCCTCGATCGTCGTCGCGCGGAAGTCAACTTGTTTCAGGCCACGCGAGGCGGCACGCGCAGTAGCCGCGCGGATGGCTTCCGGCGCGCGATCGATACCCAGCACGAACCCGGCAGTCCCGACCATGTCCGCCGCTAGAAAAGTCATATCCCCGGCGCCGCAGCCGATGTCGAGGACACGCATGCCGCGGGCGATGCCCGCCCTCTGGAGGAAGAAACGCGTGATCTCCTCAAAGAACGCACCCTGGCTTCGCAGACGCTCGAGTTCGCGTGTGGAGTGTCCACACGCATACAAGGGTTCTCTGGCCTCGCTCATACCTTTTCTCGCTGTCGGCCGACTCTCTCCGTCGATCAGCACGGGGCCTGGGGTTCCGTTGGCCTCGTCGGAGGTGAATTCAGGATCGGCCAGTGCGTGACGCTCGCGTTGAAGGTCCGGCCAGCTTTAGCTCCCAGGTCTGTGCCACGAGATCATGTCCGAAGCTGTGGTGGGGCTCCTCGTGGACCAAGCGGAAGCCCGTTTTCTCGTAGATGTGTCGGGCGGCGTGCAGCACGTCGTTGGTCCAGAGCGTGATCTTGTGGTAACCCACCTGCTGTGCGAAGCGTACGCACTCGTTCACCAATCGGGTGCCGATGCCTAGCCCGCGCGCCTTCGGCTCGACCAGTAGCAAGCGCAGCTTGGCCACAGTCTTCGATTGCTTGACCAGAAACACCGAACCGACGTTCTCCCCGTCCTTCTCCGCGATCCAACAGCGCTCCCGCTTCGGATCGTAGCTCTGTATGAACTTGGCCACGATGTCGGCCACAAGCGCCTCGAACTGTTCGTCCCATCCGTACTCGTACGCATACAGTACACCATGGCGGTGGACGACCCAGCCCATGTCGCCGGCTTGGTGCGGCCGGATCAGGTAAGGGGCCTTGTGCTCCGGCTGAGCGCCGAGGAGCTCCTCAATGACGTGCATCGCCTCGACCAGGCGATGCTGCTCGACCGGTGACAGCTCGTTCAACATGGCGGCGACTTCGCTGCGCGACGCCGCGTTGAGCTTGGCAAAGGCTTCCTTCCCGGGTTCCGTGAGCGACAGGATGCTCCGGCGACGGTCGGTCTCAGAGGGCTTCTTTTCGATTAGCCCGCGCTTCTGAAAGCCGCGCAGGATCCGGCTGAGATATCCGGCGTCCAGACCCAACTCCTCGCCGAGATGCGTCGCGGTGGTCCGTTCGTGGTGCGCGAGTTCGTAGATTACGCGCGCCTCGGTCAGGGAAAACGGGCTCTTCAGCAGTCCCTCCTCCAGCACCCCGAT
>CP070823.1:834080-835441 GCA_020344375.1 Gemmatimonadota bacterium
GCCCGAGTTCGATCCTGATGGCAAGTATCTCTACTTCCTCTCGAACCGCACGTTCCGGCCGTCGTACAGCGGCGTCGATAACTCGTGGATCTACCCGAACACCACCAACATCGTCGCCGTCTCGCTGCGCTCCGACGTGCCGTCGCCGCTCGCCCCGCGCAGCGACGAGGAAGCTGCGGAGGGAGAGGGCGAGGAGGTAGAGGAGGGCGAGCAGCCGGTAGAGATCGAGCTGGAGAACTTCGAACAGCGCCTCGTCGTGCTGCCGCCGCAAGCAGGCAACTACAGCCAGCTGCAAGCTGTCTCCGGCAAGGTGCTGTATCGGCGGCTGCCGAGGACGGGCTCGGGCGACAACGAGAGCCCGATCGTCTACTGGGATCTGAAGGAGCGCGAGGAGAAGACGGTGCTCGAGGACGCCGACGAGTTCCTGATCTCGGCGGACGGCAAGAAGATGCTGGTCGTGATCGACAGCAGGTTTGCAATCGTGGAGCCGAAGCCGAACCAGAAGATCGAGAGGCCGTTGCGCACGTCGGAGATGGAGATGACCATCGATCCGCGCGCCGAGTGGCGGCAGCTGTTCAACGACGCCTGGCGGTTGGAGCGGGACTACTTCTACGACCCCAACATGCACGGCGTCGATTGGAACGCCATGCGCGAGCAGTACGGCCGTCTGATCGAGGACGCTGTGACCCGCTGGGACGTCCAGTACGTGCTGGGCGAGCTGATCGCGGAGCTGAGCGCATCGCACACCTATCGGCGCGGGGGTGACACCGAGTCTGCGCTGCAACGCCGTGTCGGTCTCTTGGGCGTGGATTGGGCGCTGGAGAACGGCGCCTACCGGATCAAGAAGATCATCGACGGCGCACCCTGGGACAGCGAGGTCCGCTCGCCGCTCGCGCGGCCCGGCGTGGACGTGAGCGAAGGGGACTACGTGCTGGCGGTGAACGGTGTGCCTCTCGATACGTCGAAGGACCCCTGGGCTGCGTTCCAGGGGATGGCGGGCGAGACGGTCGAGCTCACCGTGAACAGCCGGCCGAGCACGGATGGCGCGCGAAAGGTACTCGTCGAGACGCTTCACAGCGGCGACCGACTTCGTCCCAGCGAGACACGGCTTCGTCACCTGGCCTGGATCGAGGCCAACCGGGCGCGCGTGGATGAGGCGACCGGCGAGCGTGTCGGTTACATCTACGTCCGCAGCACAGCCCTGGACGGACAGAGAGAACTGGTGCGCCAGTTCGCCGCGCAGTTCCACAAGGACGCGCTGATCATCGACGAGCGCTTCAACAGCGGGGGCCAGATCCCCGACCGCTTCGTGGAGCTGCTTCATCGGCCGCCGCTGGCCTTCTGGGCGGTGCGCAGCGGCA
>CP070823.1:835541-836900 GCA_020344375.1 Gemmatimonadota bacterium
AACGTCAGGCTGGAGCACCGGATCGCTGGTACGTGTCACACCGCGCCAGACATATCGGGTGCTGTACGCCGCGTCGGCCCCGATGACGAGCTGCGCATAGCCGTCAAGCACCTGCAACGGCATGAGGGCGGGCATTAACGCCAGCAGCGCAAGCGCTCTGCGGCACCAGCGACGCCTGGGCGGGCCGGAAGGGCTACGGCGAGTCAACCTTCGGACCCTGACAAACAGCCGTTGTGGTGACACCCCAAGCGTTCCCGAGCACTGGGCTCCCACACGTACGCGTGTTATGCTGGAGCAACTGCTGCGATTGCCGTCGATTCAGAAGCTACCTTCACCCCTGAAGCCGTCAACCCTTCAGAACGACCGAACGCGTCGATACGAGCCTCATACGTACATACCGGCACTTCAGCCTCGGTCTCACTCGCGCATGGGCTCTTGCACGATCGCCTGCAGCGACGGTATACGTAATCAAATCAGAGAGCGGATTGTACTGGAATCTCCCCGATCCTTCACGACCCTCTCCGACCAGACACACACGTGTCCACCACACCAGGTCTCTCAGGATTACCGAAGCCCTCCTCAGATCAGAGACAAGCGGTGCCTGACGATCGATCCGCCGAGATAACCACGCCGGAGGAATGAGTGATGACCGAAGAGATACTCACCCAGTATGCGGCAGGACCTGACGGCCTGGACGATGCACTTGGCGGTCTGTCCGAGCCGGATCTCGACATCGCCCTCGAAGAGGGCAAGTGGACGATCAGACAACTGGTTCACCACATCGTTGATGCAGACACCCTGGCGAAGACGATGATCATGGCGGCGCTAGGCAACTCGGGTTGCAGGTACGACCAGCGCTGGTACGACACGCGCAACACGTTCGCCGAGACCCTCGACTACGCCAATCGATCAGTCGCCGCAGCGATCGCCGTGTTCCATGCCAATCGCCACCACCTGGACCAGCTGTTGCGTCACCTGCCCGACGCTCTCGACCGATCTGTGATCGTCATGTGGGAGAAGGAACCGGAAGGCAAGGAACTGACGGTGAGCTACCTGGTTCGTGGCCAAACCTGGCACGCCGAGCACCACACCGAGCAGATCCGCGAGATCCGCCGGGCTTGCGGATTCTAGAAGTCGCTAGCTCTGCGTTCGCAGCCAGGGCGCCGATCACAGCACCCGACGTTGCCGACCGCCCGTGCGCTGGCGGCGTCCTGCCGGTCGTACCGCGTTGGATTACCTGCCGATCCGCACCGGCATCCGCCGCGCCCCCCAGGTGCCCGGCGGCCCATCGAACACGCCGGCGCACGGCGTCCCGCACTTCCTGCAGCGCCCGTCGTCCGTCAGCTGCCACGCCTCGAG
>CP070823.1:837000-838341 GCA_020344375.1 Gemmatimonadota bacterium
GTCGCCGCAGGCAATCTGCGGACAAGCCGCTGCGCGACACAAGTAGGCCCGAGCTTGCGTAGCATCTCTGAGGAATCCGCTGCGCGGGGCGGACAGCCGCGCCACGCTGCAGTTCGAGTGCCGGATGGACCCGCTCACGTGCAGCTTCGTCGGCTCAGATCGCCAGTTCGTCGACACAGCGTTCACGATGCCCGAGGCCGAGGCTATAGTGCTAGTCGGGGACACATTGGCTGCGTTGTGCAAGGGGATCCTCGATGCGAAAGGCCGAGCGACACGCCGCTGAGATACTGCGACTCGCCGTGACGCTGTCGTTGCTGGGCCTAGTTGCGTGCGGCGACTCGACAGGGCTCGAAGGCGAGGGCGAAGGTGTGCTCGGAGAATGGGTGCGGTCCGGGGGCGAAAACCGCACCTACGTGCTCCGCCTGCCCCCCTCGTACGAGGAGGGTCAGCCGACCCCGCTTCTCATTCTCTTCCATGGCGCGGGCGGCACCGGCGCCGGGTTCCAGGCGTCGATCGCGATGGACAGCACTGCGGACGAGGCCGGGTTTATCACCGTGTACCCCGACGGTCTGAACGGAGTCTGGTATCAGGAGGACGTTCGGTTCACACGCACACTGATATCACACTTGTCGGAAGGGCTGTCCATCGATCCAGAGCGTATCTATGCAGCCGGGTTTTCCCGAGGTGCCACGCTCGGGTTCTACCTGGCCTGCGCGATGAGCACCGAGCTGGCCGGCGTGGCCAGCGTCGGCGCGACCATGCTTCTGAGCACCGCCCAAGCCTGCGACCCGTCCCACGGCATTCCGATCATCTTCATCCAAGGTACGGCTGACCCCGCCTTTCCCTGGAACGGGGCGACGGTCGGAGACGACGTCCTCTTGCCAATGAGCGAGACAGTCTCCGCCTGGACCTGGTTTAACGAGTGCCCGAACGACCCAATCGTCGAGTCCCTGCCTGATACAGTAGAAGACGGCACGCAGGTACAGACCAGTCTCTACGAGTCGTGCCGCGCTGGCTCGGAGGTCATGCTGTACACCGTGCATGGCGGCGGCCACACCTGGCCGGGCTCGCCGTATGAGTGGCCTGCCTGGACCGGCACGGTGAGCCGTGAGATCAACGCCAGCGAGGAGATCATCAAGTTCTTCCAGCGACACCCGCCCGGCGAGTAGCCAGCCACCCTCGCGGGCAAAGCGGGAGGTCGGCTGCGGCATCCTGACCTCAGGTGGACCGCCCGCGCCACGCGTTCGGCACACACGGCAATCCTTGATCACAACCTACGGAAGCGATTGCGGGGGTGGCCACGCCGACCACCCCCGCTTCAGGCGCTGCAGTAGACTTACG
>CP070823.1:838441-839774 GCA_020344375.1 Gemmatimonadota bacterium
ACTCTCCCATCCAAGACCTCGAGATGCATCCCGCACCCCACGCCACAGTAGATGCAGGCGGTGCGCACATTGTGGTAGTTCATGTCTCGACATCCTGTTCGAGCTTCAGGAGGGTGGGCGGTAACACGTCCAGATAGGTCCCGGTGTGATAGCCGAACAGCTCCTCCACGTCCTGACTCACCATCCGATACAGGACGGTTATCGGGATCTCCGCCGGGCAGGCGATCTCGCACTCCCGACAGGCCACGCACTTGCCCGCCATGTGCATGGCCTTGATCAGGTGGAATACGGGATAGGGCGGCGGTAGCCTACCACGCTCCACCCACAGGTCGTCCTCCAGTGCGCAGGCGTGACAGAAGCACTGGGGGCAAGCGTTCCGGCAGGCGTAGCACTTGATGCACCGCTGAACCCAGCTGAGCCAGAAGGCCAGCCGGTCGTCGCTCGTCTCCGGTAGCGCTGCCAGCACGTGGTCCGCAGCGAGGCCAGGCACAGGCTCACCGACAACCCGCCCGGCATGCAGCGGAGCGGGCTCGGCACAGCGACACGCTTCCACCTCCTCCGCGCTGCAGGCCAGGCCGATCAGGGTTAGTCGGGCCCAATCCACCTGTCGGTGCTTAGCCATCTCCACCAGACCCCGCTCCTCACAGGCCCGACAGACGACCGCCAGTCGACCCCCCGGTTGGCTATCTTGCAGCCGCCGCACGATGGCCGGCAGCGGGTACTTGGGCCAGAGAGCCAGCTCGTGCAGCTCGTCTCTCGACTGGAAGAGATGGGGCGCTACATCGCCGTGAGCGCTCCGCAGGGCCAACACGCCAGCGTGATCGGCCAGTGCCTCGGCCACGGCCTCGTGCAACGCCGGCCAGCGGGCATCCTCCTTTCCCCTGACCGCGTAGTCCCTCGCATCCGCCACGTTCACCGTCCGCCAGCTGCCGTCCTGAGAATCGGGAATGCGCAGCCTCGACTTGATCGGTGAGAGCCCTCGAACCGTTTCGCTGAACTCACTCACGATGCGAGCGAAGCGCTCTCCCTCGGCGGCGGAGACGTAATCCCAGCGCAGCCGTTCGGGCTCGATCCCGGCGTAGCCGATGAGCCGCTGCAACACTTGCATGCGCCGGACCATGCGGTGGTTGCCCTCGTGGTAGTGACACTCGCCGATGTGGCAGCCGAGGACGAGGACACCATCGGCGCCTTCCTGGAAGACGCGGAGCACCAACTCCGGCGCCACGCGACCCGAGCAAGGGACGCGCACCACCCGCAAGTTCGGCGGGTACGTCAGCCGCGACGTACCTGCCAGGTCCGCGCCCCGATAGGAGCACCAGTTGCACAGGAAACC
>CP070823.1:839874-841200 GCA_020344375.1 Gemmatimonadota bacterium
TAGTCAATCAGCTCGTGGATGGTGGGGTTCTCAGCGCAGATCGGGCAGTCCGGGTCTTTGCGCAGCCTCAGTTCGCGGAACCGCATCCGCAGTGCCTCGAACAGCAGGAGGCGACCGATCAGCGGTTCGCCTTTCCCCAAGATCAGCTTGATCGCCTCGTTCGCCTGTAATGCGCCGATGACTCCCGGCAGCACGCCCAGCACGCCGGTCTCTGCACAGGACGGTACCAGGCCGGGTGGTGGGGGCTCCCGGAAGAGACAGCGGTAGCACGGCCCTTCCTTGGCGTAGAAGACCGAGACCTGCCCCTCGAAGCGGAAGATGGATCCGTAGACGTTAGGTTTGCCGAGGAGCACGCAGGCGTCGTTGACGAGATAACGCGTTGGGAAGTTGTCGGTCCCGTCCACGATCACGTCGTATCTACCCAGGAGGTCCAGAGCGTTGTCTGCCTGCAGCCGAACCTCGTGGCCCTCGACGTCGATCTCCGGGTTCACGTCCAGCAGGCGTTCACGCGCAGAGTCCAGCTTCGGGCGCCCCACGTCCTTGGTACCGTGGATGATCTGTCGCTGGAGGTTGCTGTACTCTACGGTGTCGAAGTCCACCAGCCCGATCGTACCCACGCCCGCGGCGGCCAGGTAGAGTGAGGCCGGCGAGCCGAGGCCGCCGGCCCCGACGACCACCACCCGGGCCTGCTTGAGCTGCTGCTGCCCCTCGAGCCCGACCTCCGGCATGATGATGTGCCGGGCGTAGCGGCCGATCTCGTCTGCTGTGAGTTCCACGTGTTCCACTCCGGGCGCCGTGCCGACGCCGCCCGCGATCGAGGGAACGATTCTGATCTCGTCGCCGGGCTTGACGCCGCTCTCCGCGCCATCTTCAAGGTAGCGGATATCCTCGTCATTTAGGTAGATGTTGACGAAGCGGCGGAGCCGGCCGTCCTCAGTGTAGAGATGGCGGCGCAGCGTCGCGTAACGTGCCGTAAGCTCGAAAAGCGCTTCGGCCACGCTGCCGGCATTGACCTCGACAGTGTCACGCCCCTCTGTGTATTGCCTCAGCGGTGTGGGGACGATAACTGCAATCCGCATCATGATTTCTCTGCCTCTATTGCTACGTGCTCGCCGCCGTTAACGAGCACTGGATTGAAATCCTCGCGATCGTCCGATAGCTGCCAGGCCCTGACCTCCCGCGCTCGCCCGTCGCTCACCCTGACGATGAGGTAGACGTACCAGGGCCAGGCGTGGTCGCGGTCGAAAGTCGATGGGCACGCTGGCGCGTCCGGATGTGAGTGGTAGTACCCCAGCACCTCGATGCCGGCCGTCTCGGCACGACGCT
>CP070823.1:841300-842615 GCA_020344375.1 Gemmatimonadota bacterium
GCGGCCGGTCGCACCCGTGAGGAACGAGAGCCAGTGCACCAGATCGCCCAGCGGCGCGTTCCAGCCGCTGTTCGGAATGGTGATACCCGGGTCGAAGTCGCGGCCGTTGGGCTCTGCCGTCTCGCGGCCCGCGCTATCGCGCGTCACCGTGTAGTTGTTCGACCGGAACGTGGCGAGATGATAGGGCGTAGTCCCGAAGTAGCTCCGGGACATCCCCAGCGGCGTGAGCAGGTTCTTCTGGACGTACGTCTGCCAGGCGTCGCCGGTGATGTCCTCGATGATGCGGGCGAGGTAGATGAACGCCGGGTTGCTGTACCCATAGCGGGAGCCTGGTGCGAAACGGAGTTCCTGGTAGGGCAGCATGGCGACCAGCTGCTCCCAGCGCGTGGGTTCGAACGGTTCCCACGGGCGGCCGCGGCCGTATGGCCAGGTCGGGGCCTGGAACCCCGCCGAGTGCGATAGCAGCATCTGGATTGTGATGTCGTCCGTCGAGCCAAACGGGTTGTGGACCCGGCGGAGTTCGGGGACGTATCGCGTGACCGCGTCATCGAGCGCGAGCCGGCCCCGCTCGCGGAGCTGCATGATCGCCACCGCGGTAAGCGTTTTCGTGATGGAGGCCCAGTGGTAGATGCTGTTGGTGTCGGCCCGTTGCCTGAGGTCGCGGTCGGCCCAGCCGTAATCGTGACGGGCGATCACGCGCCCGTCCCGGAGGACCAGCGCGCTCGCGCCGACGATGCCGTCCTCCGCGGCGAAGGCGTCGACGGCGCGGGTAAAGGCAAACCAGTCGGCTGGAGCGCTCCGTTGTGCGCGGGCGGGTGGCGCCGCGACGTGGCACGCGAACAGCGCGAGAAGGGCAGTACGCTGCATGTGCGGGACTCTTCTCTGCCGGGTTGTCGCTGGGGCCGTCGCCAGGCGGGAATCGAGTCGCCGGCCGAGAGTTTGTCAACAGCGCGTTGGGTCGCCGTCGGCCGGCACGATCAGCGGCGTGGTCACCGCGCAGACCCAGGTGACCCCGAGTTTCCGAGAGGTTTGAACGTCATGGTCTAACTCTGAGGCACTCGAGAAAGTAATAATGCGTTGCCGAGACCTCAGGCAGGCCTGAGAACTTCGACGTACGGATGCCCTAAACATTTGATTTAACCTACATAGAAGTTGACACACCCACCCCAGGGGCAAGACAAAGCGCGTCTATCGCTAGACGCCGCAACGCATTCGAAGTGGCAGGGGCGAGACTCGCGGTGAAGCCGCTCTGCAGGAGCGGCTTCACACTGAGCGCCCGAAAGGGCGCGAAACTCCACTCGCAACCCACGGATTA
>CP070823.1:842715-844016 GCA_020344375.1 Gemmatimonadota bacterium
AGGTAGCTCTTGCGGCGACGTTGGCAGATGGTCTGACGCCTTTCCCGTGCCTGGTCGTTGGCTGTGAACAAGGAAAGCCCCGCCGCCGCATCAGGCAGCGGGGCTTCCCGACATGCAGCGACCTGATGGATCGTCTGACTCTAAGGCTGTGTCGGCTTCGTCAGCGAGACCTCGTCGAGGTCACACCTGTCATCACCGACCCTGCGCTCGGCCCTGATCAGGAATCTGTTCACGTCGCGCAGAATGTCCGTGATGTGCGTCGAGTCTCCGTCCCAAGATCCTTTATAGTCGACACCGCCGATATTGAAAACTGTTGAATCCGCGCTCAGGTAAATGGTCACTCTATACCAACCTTTGCTGAATTCATGCACAAGTTCTTCGGGAAAAGTGAAATTGAGGTCCCCATGCTCCTGGGATCCGATTATGACGTCCCTCTCGTTGAAGGGAGAAACCTCGTTGTCTCCCCCCGCGATCCTCATGTCGAACTGCAACTCGCCCCCGTAGTAGTCCTCCAGGTTTGCCCCATCACGCCAGTGACGTGGGGCTTGGAAGTACATCCAGCCGCCGCTGCCGTCACTGAGGCTGATACAGCCACCCGCATCTCCTTCGCAGAAGGCACTATCCTTCCACCGGACCGGCTCGTTCCCGTTGTCCCGAGCGGTCCACCCCTCTTCGGTGGTGGCGAAACCATGGTACAGACGTTCACCTCCCACCGCTACGCACGTCTTCACGTCATAGGTGGTCGCGACCTTGACGTTGACGATCTGATTGTCGACGACGTTCCGCACGACGTAGGAAAGAGGCACACCGGTTCGGATGTCACCGCCTTCGACCAGAAAGGCCCTGAGACCTTCTACGCTGCCGTTGAAGGCCTCCATCGCCAGGCTCTGATCCCCACCCAGGGCGAACACCTTGATGTTCACGTTCTCGAGCGTGTTGACGTACGCCGCTTCAAGATCGATCGCGCCCTCTGATACAGCGGCGTCGTATGAGGCCTTGATCGAAGCCTGCATGTCCATCGCCGAGGAGGTCGACTCGACCAACAGGAAGAATCGGCGGCCGTAAGTTACGGACGAGATGTAGGTCGGTGGATTGCCAGGCCCGACGTAGGTCGCCAGGTCTTCCGCCGTCACCTCCGGGGCGAAGAGATCATCGAGAGAGCTGGGCAGGTCGAAGCTCACCGTATAGAAGGACTGATTGAACTGGACCAAGAACCGGTTGTAATCGCGGTCGGTGCTGAAGGCGAGATTCGATTTGAACTTGAAGCCCAGTGTCTGGTAGTTGACGCCCAGCTCGAGCGC
>CP070823.1:844116-845406 GCA_020344375.1 Gemmatimonadota bacterium
GAGCGAGCGCTGGCGCGGCCAGATCTCGTTCAGCGTGTCGCCCTCGTACAGCCGGCCGTTCATCATCACGTAGCGGATCGTGTTGGTGTTCCGCAGGTCGTCCAACGGGTTCGCGTCCAGCACGATGAGGTCCGCCAGCTTGCCGGGCTCCAGCGAGCCGAGGTCCTGGTCGAGCCCCGGCGTCTTTCACCTAGCGTGGTTTGCTCGGCGGCCCAAGCGGGCTTTCTGGGCAGCGCGCCTGCGGCCGTACCACCGTGTACATGAGCGCGGCGATCCGCCAGCCTTCCGGCGTCCTCACCAGATGAAACGCGTCGACCCCGCAATGGCTGAACTCGCCGTCGCGGTAGAAGTCGTACGGGGTCCAGACCGAGGCGATGGGCCCGCTCACCAGTACCGTTGGCTCCCACATCCGCTCGAGGTACTCGGGGCCCGCGCCGCCGAGGCTGCGGAGTGACTCCTCGGTCTGCCGCCAGACGAGCACGACCGAGTCGTCCTCGGGGTAGACGACGAGGTTCTGGAGTTCCGGCAGTACGAGGGCGCGAAACGATGCGGTATCGCGATCGCTGATGGCGTCGAGCAGGCGCTGCACGACATCGATGACCTGGTCCTCGGGCGCCTGGGCCGGCAACGGTGCTGCTGTCGCAAGGGCAAGCCCGAAGGTCAACACGATGGTTGTCGTGCAGAGGCCAGGCCCTCGACGTACGTATCGGGTCATCTCCCCGCTCCTTTTTCGCCCGCGCCCGTCTACTGCTTCACCCAGCTCACCTTGAAGTCCGCCGTCACCAATTCGACCAGAGCGTAGACCAGCTCGCCGTAGGCCTGCTCCGGGTCTTCCGCATCGAACACCACGTCCCTACCGCCCAGAAGACTCACCTGACCGACGCGCTTGGTCACGCTGGCGGAACGGCTCCAGAGCGACGCTCCGCTCGCCGTCTCGACCATCTGTACGGTGAGCGTCGCGTCGACGTCGGCGGCGGCGCCCAGATTCCTGAGGTCGCGGGTGATCGAGACCGCCGGCCGGATATCCGACACCTCCAGCTTGCCGGTGAAGATCGTAGCGACGTCGTGCTGCTGTCCCAGCGCGATGTAGGCGGCGCGATCCAGCCGCTGGCTGCCCACCTGCCGCAGCACCTCCTGCTCGGGCCCGAGCTCGACGATTCGCACCAGGCCCTGGTCGAGGCGCACCTCTTCCATGAACCGCGTCGTCGCCAGCTCTCCCAACTTGCCTTCGTTCGACGAGCTGAACTCGATGATCGCCAGGACCTCGTGCTGCTGGAGGTCGATCCTCGG
>CP070823.1:845506-846794 GCA_020344375.1 Gemmatimonadota bacterium
AAGCGCGGGATCACTCCGGACACCGCGCTCCGACTGGCCAAGCTGTTCGGCACGACCCCGGAGTTCTGGTTGAACGGGCAGCGAAACTGGGACCTCTGGCATGCGATGCACGCCCGAGCAGCTGAAGAGATCGATGAGATCGAACCGGTGACCGTCTGATCCTCAGTTCCCCAGGATCACAGAGCCACGCCAGTTTCGACTTCCAGCTCTCCCAGCCGCGGTCCCGAGCGTTGCTCGCCCGCATGCGGCGAGCCTAGATTGGCTTGGGAAGGGGTGGGCGGTGCGCCTGTTGATCATCGCGATCCCGGAAAGATGCGAGGCCACGTGATCGAGATCGCCGCGAACCGGTTCCAGCGCGGACTGGCTGAGGAGACGAGTGGGTTCGGGCTGGGACTAGCCGACGACTTCGCGGCCTTGCGCGCGCAGATGCGCGCGATCGAGCGGCGGCTTGTCCGTTTGATGTTCGTCTTGTGGATCGCGCAGATCGCCGCGCAGGCCGCAATCCTTTTCGCCTTCTTCCGCCTCTGACGCAGCCGGTCTGTCACGCCCTCGCTTCAGCGTTCGATCTTCAGCGCGCAGCGCATCGCCGATCGCTACACCGAAGTGCAGCCCTTCGCTGTCGGCCGCCCAGCTGCGCGTGAGGATCCCCAGGACGCGGCCCGAGCGCGCATCCAGGATCGGGCTGCCGCTGTTCCCGGGGTTGATCGCGGCGTCGGTCTGGATCTCTGTCGCGTCCGCCTTGCTGCGCAGCCCGCTCAGCACACCCTTCGTGACCGTGTGATGCAGGCTCATCGACTCGGGCGTGCCGATCACCAGCAGGTCCACACCGACCTCGAGCTCAGCGCTCGTGCCGAGCTCGACGGTGCGGCAGGCGCCACCGCAGTCGATCTGCACGAGCCCGGTGGTGCGGCAGATCAGAGACCTGGCTTAGATTGCCATCGCCTGCTCCGGCAGTGGGCTGCCGAATGAAGCAACCGGGTATCTGGAGCGTGAGATGAGTGCATCGGACCTCAGGCACACGAGCCGCTACGTCGCGCTGGGAGACAGCATCTCCATCGACCTCTACCCGGCGCTCGACCTCGCGGCCCGCCGGAAGATCCCGCCGCCGGAGGGCACCGGCGCCGCTTCCCTGCTCTACCGGAACGCCGACTGGCTGTGGCCGGAGTTCGCGGGCGCCGACCTCGTGACCCACGCGCCGGGGATCCAGCTCGTGAACCTCACCGCCGACGGCGCCACCACCCACGACGTGCTCGATCGCCAGGTCCCATCGCTGCCGCCCGACGACGGC
>CP070823.1:846894-848182 GCA_020344375.1 Gemmatimonadota bacterium
TGATCACCGGCATGTGCACGGTATTCTTCTTTGCGAAGCTCTGGCGGCGCTCGGGCGCGTTCACGGACATAGGGTTCTACGAGCTGCGCTACTCCGGTGGAATCGCCGCGTTCCTGCGTGGCTTCCGTGCGCTGTATCTGGGCGTGTTCTTCAACGTGATGATCATGGCAGCCGTCACACTGGCGGCGATCAAGATCGCCGGTGTGCTGCTGGGTGTGGACAAGTACACGACGGTTCTGATCGCGGGCACTGTGACGGTGATCTACTCGGCGACTTCAGGGCTGTGGGGCGTGGTGGTCACCGATCTCTTGCTTTTCGCCATTGCCATGATCGGCTCGGTCGCGGCGGCGTACTACGCACTCGCGCATCCGGCCGTCGGCGGTCTGGCGGGCCTGATCTCGCACCCAACGCTGGAGGGCAGGCTGAGCTTGCTGCCGGACTTCTCCGATTGGAGGGTCGCCGCGACGGTCTTCATCATCCCGGTCGCGATCCAGTGGTGGAGCACCTGGTATCCGGGCGCTGAGCCGGGCGGTGGTGGCTACGTGGCGCAGCGCATGTTGGCGGCACGCAGCGAGCGCGAGTCGATGCGGGCGACGCTGTGGTTCAACATCGCGCACTACGCGCTGAGGCCGTGGCCCTGGATCGTCGTGGCGCTCGCCTCGCTGATCGTCTATCCGAACCTGGACGCGATCACCGCACGCTTTCCCGGCCTCGACCCGTCCATCGTCCGCCACGACCTGGCCTACCCGGCGATGCTGATCTTTCTGCCGCACGGCCTGCTGGGTCTGGTGGTCGCATCGCTCGCCGCCGCCTACATGTCCACGATCAGCACGCACCTCAACTGGGGCGCCTCCTACATCGTCGACGACTTCTATCGCAGGTTCGTGGCGCGCCACCGGGACGAGCGCCACTACGTGACGGTGGGCCGGCTGTCTACCGTGGTGCTGATCATCCTGGCCGGCATCGTCTCGCTGTGGCTGGAAAACGCGTTGCAAGCGTTCCGGATCCTGCTACAGATCGGTGCGGGGACGGGACTCATCTTCCTGCTGCGCTGGTTCTGGTGGCGGATCAGTGCCTGGAGCGAGCTGGCGGCGATGGTCATCTCGTTCGTGGTGGCCGTATACTTCGAGTTCGTGCACGAGGCACTGGGCTTCGCATCGCTCGACCCGTCCCTCAGGCTCGTCACCGGGGTCGCGATCACGACCTGCGTCTGGCTGACGGTGACCCTCCTGACGCCGGCGACCGACACGGCGACGCTACAGGCGTTCTACGACAGGATTCGGCCCTT
>CP070823.1:848282-849552 GCA_020344375.1 Gemmatimonadota bacterium
CCCCTGACGTCGTCGTCGAGCCGACCATCGAGGACGTGCAGGCGGGCCGCGACCCGGCGCTCGGGAAGGCGGTTGAGTTGCTCCGAGGGCGTCTGGCGGAGCAGTGATAGGAACCCCCGGGCCGCCCCTGCTCGACGTGGCGGCCCGAAGCCCAGGAGCTACGCGCCCGCCCGGGGATCCTGAGATGCGTATATCTATCGCGGGGGGAATGCCGTGGCAAATGGGAAGTGTTGCTTTCCCGTCGCTTGATCGCCTTGGGCGCTCGCACCATCTTCAGCGCCGCTGTGCTACCCTGGCCGCTCTCTTCCTATCACGGAGTAGCTCGGATGAGATACAAGCTCTACATGACTCTGCTGTTGATCGCACTCGCCGGGTGTGCTGTTGATAATACGCGTGTGCCGGATGATGCTCTGGTAATAGGAAACGGAATGGTCATTGACGGCACCGGGAGACTGCCGGTCGCCGATGGCGTTGTTGTTGTCCAAGCGGATCGCATTGTAGCTGTAGGCGAAGCGGCAGGCTTCAGGATTCCTCGAAGCGCTAGGGTTCTTGATGCCGGTGGCGGTGCGATCATGCCTGGCATCATCAACTCGCACACGCATAGCACTGCTGATCCTGTGATCCGTCGCGCGTTCTTGACCGACGGAGTCACGACCGTGTGCAACGTCGGGACCTCACTGGATCGGCTATCGAGGTTTGAGGAGGCCTCGGTGCCTGAGGGTCTGTCTGCGAGAGTCTTTTGGGCCGGACCGATCATCACGGCACCTGGCGGATACCCGGGTCCGGTATACGGATCCCAGTTTAGCTATGAGGTGGCAACGCCAGAAGAAGCTCGAAATGCGGTCGCTGATCTCCTCAATCGCGGAGCCAGTATGATCAAGATCACATTGGCCCCCGGGGATCCTCGCGACCCGTGGCCCATCCTCGATCTTGAACAGGTGCACGCCATTGTTGAGGAGGCCCACAATCGCGGTGTGCTCGTCCGCGCTCATGTATTTGAGCCGTACCTTGTAGAGGACATCGTTCTGCCGGCCGGTGTAGATGTCATAGAGCACTCACCTTTCCCGATCCTGTCTGCAGAGGAAGAGAACAGCGTTCTCGAGAACGACGACCCGCGTACCCAGCTATTCGATATCGTTGCGCCAGAGTATGAGAGGTTACTCGCTCGTGTGGTGGAGCAGGACATCGTGATGGTCCCGACTCTGGATCAGCACATCGGAGGTCTCTACAAGAAGCCTGATCGTTCGCGTGTAGAGCAGATTGTCGTTGA
>CP070823.1:849652-850916 GCA_020344375.1 Gemmatimonadota bacterium
TGTTCCTGATCAGAACAGCGATACTGGTGCCGCTGCTGGCGGCGGTGACGGCGGCGCTCGGGTGGGCAGGAGCGCTCTAAGGCCGGACGTT
Source organism: Gemmatimonadota bacterium (assembly GCA_020344375.1). GTDB lineage: Bacteria > Gemmatimonadota > Gemmatimonadetes > Palauibacterales > KS3-K002. The sequence goes on from CP070823.1 coordinate 849,744, forward strand.
AGAGGGTAGCACAACCTGTTCGCGTAGAGACTCCACGTCCTCGGGGAAATGCGACCGGAAGAGCGGACGAAGCTCCGCCGGGATCTCTTCCTCCAAGCGCTGGGGATCGCTCGGCCGAACGTACCTCGGGTTGCCGAGGCCGATGGCGAGCGTGATGGCTACCTCCAAAACGATGAACGAGGCCGCAACGATACGCAGCCGCTTCCTGGGGCCTAACAGATTCTCCTGCAGCCAGAACGCTACAGGCAGGCAGGCAGCGTGCAGCGCGATGACGAGATGCCAACCCTGGACGGGCACCGGCGCGAGTACTGATACGACCAGAATGGACAACAGGAAGGACAGCGCGTAGACGCGGATCCAATGCCAGTCACGGTCGTCCGTGTTCTCGGCCGTGCCCGAGCCACGAAAGTACTGCCAGGACGCCGTGAACGAGATCGCGAGCGACGCCAGCGCCAGTGCAGCCAGGGCACCTACGCCGAGCGCGATCAGCGGCGCGGCAGCCGACTCGCTGAGGTTGGCCTCCGCCACACCTGCCACATCCCTAATCCTGCGGCCGATGTCAAGCGAGCCCAGTCGAAACCAGTACAGGAGTCCCTTGAATAGGTTGCTGATCTCCAGGACGACGGGAGGGAGGTGGTCCCATCTCACCGGCGCGAGGCGGGGCAGCTCGCCACGTAAAGAGGCCAGTGCGGTGGGTATCAGGGTAAACGAGCCGACCACGAGCCCTGCGACAGCTCCCCGCAGACTCAACCGCATCTTCTTCTTCCAGAGCAGAAACGCCGTCGAGATCAAGAGTAGCAGGAAGGATGCATGGATCTGCACCGTCAGGATGATCGTCGCGGCAAGGACGGCGCTGGCCGCGAACCGCGGTCGCTCCCGAAGTCGGTACGAGCACGCCAGGTGAACGGCGGCTGGCAGGAACACGAATCCCGGCTCCCAGAGAAACCCGGCGTGATACAGGCGCCAGGGAGACAGCCAGTATATGGCGAGAAAGAAGAGCGTCGATCTTGTCCCGAGCGCCTTGGCAAGTGTGACTCCCAGGACCGCCACGGCTGCCAGGTGGAACACACCGACGAGCAGCGCAGGCGCCCGGTAATCCGGCCAGAATATCAGGGGGACGCCTACCAGCAGCTGGAGCAAGGCACCGGGGATCTTGCCGCCTCCGCTCATGTA
>CP070823.1:851016-852273 GCA_020344375.1 Gemmatimonadota bacterium
GGGAGGTGCCGGTCGAGACCTGGCTGAGCGGCGAGCGCAGCGCGGAGCTGAGGATCCCGTCCGGCTCAGCGGTCGCGCGGGTGGAGATCGATGCCGAGAGCGCCTTCCCCGACGTCGATCGAGGGAACAACGTCTGGGTGGCAAACGGCGGTCGTTGACCCCTCGTGTGCTTCGAGGCGGGCGGCATCTGCCCACGACTCCGTAGTCAAACGCCCCAGAGAGCAATCAAGAGAGATGCTCTGACCTGGAGGTAAGGACTATGTAACGCGCCGGACAGGTCCTGCGGATCTCGGGGGTGGTAACCTGCAGGCACACCGGAGATCGCATGACCGTTCCGGCCCCGGCAGCGGGCACGCGTCCCGGCCACCCTGGCGGCCCGCCGGCGGGAGCGCGTACCTTGCTCTGGTAATCCCACCACGTAGATGTGCCCGGGGCACGCAATGCTTGGAGGTAGATATGCGTGGCGTGTTCTCCACCGGGCCCGCCGCCCGTACGGCGCCGGGCCTCCGTTTCCCTATCGCCCTCACCGTGCTCCTCCTGCTTCCGCCGCCGCCGGCGCTCGCGCAGCCGGGAACCGTCAGTGGACGGGTGATCGACTTGGAGAGCGGCCGGCCGCTGCCCGGCGCCTCAGTCGCCCTGCTGACCGGCACGGGGCGTACGGTCAGGGGAACCACGGCTCTGGCGGGCGGCGAGTTCGTGTTGTCCGGCGCCGCGCCCTCTCAGTGCCGGTGAGTCTCAATAGTCCGGGCACAGTTTTGGGGACACCCTTACTCCCCTTCGCCCTCCTACTCATCCTCAGCTAGGAGGGCACATGTTGCACTTCGTCTTCGAGAATCACGACACTGCTGAGCTGGGGTCCCCTGTCAATTGGTCGGTATTGGGTTCCCTCCTAACAGGCCTTGTATCCAACGCAAGTGGGGGAAACATTGGGGAGACGCGACACCGCGAGGGATAAGGACTCCTCTCTGGACGTTACTGGCCGGGACAATCTTCGGGTCATAGGTGACACGCAGCAGTGAATCCCTGGATAGCCTGGGGTCGAGTTCGACCAATAGCTCGCACACGCGTGAACATGTCGAGGCGTGGATAGTGCGTCTTCACGAGTTCTCACCGGACGCAGATCACGTCGCCGTACTCACACTCATTCACGGGACCTTCGCTAAGAACGGCTATCGAAAGCCGCCGAGACAATCGGCTTCGACATCAAGGGAGACTGGCTGGAGAGTTCCTCGGACAGCTGCATTCATTGGGACCTCG
>CP070823.1:852373-853624 GCA_020344375.1 Gemmatimonadota bacterium
TTGGCGGCGTAGTAGGCCGAGCCCAGAAGCCCTTGCTCCTCCGCGGTGACCGACATGAACAGGATCGAGCGCTGGGGTCGCGTCTCCAGCGACATGAACGCCTCCGCCAGCTCGAACAAGCCTGCGACGCCGGTGGCGTTGTCGAGGGCGCCGTTGTAGATCTGGTCACCCTCCAGGCTCGGGTCCCGACCCAGATGGTCCCAGTGCGCCATGTAGACGATGTACTCGTCGGCACGGTCCGTTCCCGGCAGCACGGCCAACACGTTGTTCGAGATGGAGCGCGCGATCGTGTTACGGATGCCCATCGACGCCGTGAGCCCCAGCGGGACTGCCCTGAAGCCGCGCTGCGCCGCCTGCTCCTTCAGCTGGTCGTAATCCTGGCCCGCCATCGCGAAGATCTCACGCGCCACCTCCAACTGCAGCCAGCCCTCCACCTTGACCCGCGACATGTTGTTGTCCTCAGGCACCATGTCGAACTGCGGACCTGACCAGCTTGCCTCGACCGTGCCCCAGGGATAGGCCGCGGGCGCCGTCTCGTGGACGATGAACGCTGCCGCCGCGCCCTGCCGTGCCGCCTCCTCGTACTTGTAGGTCCAACGGCCGTAGTAGGTCATGGAGTTGCCATTGAAGAGCTCGGGATCCTGGGTGGCATATCCCGGGTCGTTCACCAGCAGCACCACCGTCTTCCCCTCGACGTCCAGGCCCTCGTAGTCGTTCCAGCCGTACTCCGGCGCCACAACGCCGTAGCCGACGAAGATCATCTCCGAGGCCTCCAGGTCCACCGACTCCACCACCCGCTTCGTCCAAGCCATGATCTGCGAACCGTAGGCATACGTCTTCGCCTCGTCGCCACCCCTCACGGTCAGCCGCACGCTCGGGTCGGCCGTGATCGAGACGAGCGGCACCTCCTGGAACCAGCTGCCGGCGTTGCCCGGCTGCAGGCCCAGCTTCTCGAACTCGGCCCGAAGATAGGCCAGCGTCTTCTCCTCGCCCGGCGAACCGGGCAGCCGGCCCTCGTACTCGTCGGACCCGAGGACTTGAGTGTGCTCCGCCACTTCCTCAGCGGTGATCGTCGCCAGCGCGGCGTCCAGCTGCTCGTCCACCTGCTCGCCCGGCGCACAGGCGCCAGCGACCAGCATAGCGACGACCGGCAGAGTCAGAGTCTTCAGTAGCCTGCTCATCATAGTGACCTCACTGCGGGTTGATGATTCAGCAGTCCTGTCGCCGAGCCCACACCGCGCAAACGAATCG
>CP070823.1:853724-854975 GCA_020344375.1 Gemmatimonadota bacterium
CCCGCTGGTCGGCCAGTCACCGTTCTCTTCGTTCGACGGGGAGAAGGTGAACTCCTTCATGCGATCGCCGTGAGCGACGGCGACGACGATCATCTCCGGGATCATGTTGTACATCGTCAGATACTGAACCACGCCCCCGAAGGGCTCGAAGTAATCCCCTCCGTCGAGGACGTAGAGCACGGGATAGCGAGCCGCGTTTGGCCCCTCCTCGTCCGCGTAGCCCCGGGGGAGGCGGATGAAGACATCGCGCGTTTCCCCAAGGTGCCGGGAGGTGATGGCGATGCGGTGGCCGAAGGGAACGACGGAGGCAGAGGCCTCTTGTGTCAGTGGCAGGGATGCGGTGGGGGCGACGAGGGGAATGGGCTGGTTGGATTGTGGTGCGCCCACGCCGACCAGAAGCGAACCGGTCAGTAGACAAGCCGCGAGTGCGTACATGTGCAGCTCCTTCCTGGTGTCCGCGATTTGGCTGCCGATCGGCACGTCAAGGTCGCGCCTGCTCGCCTGGGTAGCCGTGGCTTGGCAGGGGAGCTTGGCGGCGGCCTGTCCCTTAGACGGCCAGTGGTTCTTCTTGGTTGTGCCAGTAGGTTGGATCAGGCCCCGAGGACGACCATCACCCATGCGATCCCGGCTATTCTGACTTCAACGCTTTCACTGGGTCAGCAATTGCACGTCCCGAACCAGTCGGTCAAGGGGTTTTCGCTCTCCGGAATATCCCAAGACCCGTGAGCGCCACGGCACCAACACGACCAGCTTCATCGAGCTCGAACGTACATCGTTCCGGAGGAAACAACGGGCTCTGCCACACCAGGAGGAACTCGTCTCCGTTCAGGTGAATGAGTGGGCTCACGGTGCCTCGCTGTCCGAAGCGGATAGCCAGCCCCCGATCTCCGCTCACGATCTGGATTTCGCCATAGGCATCGTGGTAATGCGCGCCGGCGTAGCTCGGAGGTGGAAGTGTAGGTGGTAGATGCTCCGCTCCTGGTGCGGCGCTCGAAACCCTCGCTCTCGCGTACTTGTCACCCAGACGCTGAAGCGCGTCCCGCGTTTGTGCCGGCCAATCCAACCCAGGTATTCCAAGGAGCTCATCCAAGATCTCCCCACGGAGCGCGAACTGCGCCCCCGTGGGCATCGAGATGTTGGTGAGGATGACGATCCCCGCCCCCAACTCGGGGACCAGCGTCACCATTGGCGACATCCCCTCGATCCCCCCGGGATGTTCGATGACGGTGTGGCCGCCGTATTCGTGGACGT
>CP070823.1:855075-856322 GCA_020344375.1 Gemmatimonadota bacterium
AGAGCCGAGGTCCGAAAGCGCTCGGCCAGCGGGAGAAAGGCGGGATCGCCCGTGAGCTCCAGCGCGGTGGCCGCGGCGCGCCGCAGGCTGTAGCGCTCGCTCCCTGTCGATGACGTCAGCTGCTCGAGGATGCCTCGCCGCGATTCGGCTGATAGCGGCGCGCCGGTGCTGTCGGCCCAGAACCAGGCGAGCGCCAGGGTCTCGAGCGCGTCAGCAGGCTGGTAGTCGCGCGCGATCATCTCCGTCAGCACCGGGATTGCCTCATCCCCCAGCCGCGCCACACGGCGCTGCATGCCACGCGAGACGCCGACCGAGAGGACCAGTGCGCGGTTCGCCTCCGGGCTGCCGAACCCGGCTGCCGTGACCGCGAGGTCGAGGTAGTACTCGCCGAAGCTCTCCGAATCCAGCTCGTCCAGTCCCTCGATCGGCCGGTCGTAGAGCAATGCCTCGCCCACGCGAACCAGCTCGGCGACGATGGCCTCTTGGGTCGCTGGCGGCAGGGTCGCCGGGTCCTCGGCCGCTAGCTTCCCCGCCACCTCGACCCGCTGCACGAGCGTGCCGCTCCGCAGGATCTCGGTCCAGACGGCGATCGAATCGGCCTGTGCCTCTGCCTCGGCCTCGGCCCGCGCTCTCGGCGTGCAGGCGACGCCTGTCAACGCGAGCAATGCCAGTGTCAGTAGCTTGTAGGAGTCCTTGCTCATCGGATTCACCAGCCCGTGGGACAGGGATCACGCCAATCGACGTGCGCGTGGGTGAGCGTCTGGCCATCGCTGCTCCCCGCGCGAATCAGCTCCTCCGGCTCGAAGCAGGCACCCACCCGGTCGTCATGGGCCGCGTCCCTCAGCTCGTAGAAGTACTCCTCCCGCGTCATGCCGTGGCCCCAGATACGCATGTCGGCGGCCAGCCCGTACTGATGCCGGCTCTCCGTCGTCGTAAGACCCGCGTGATAGGTGTGGTGCACCGGGTTCCGGAACACGCTGGTCAGGATCAGGCCGTCGAACGGCAGGCCGGCCTGCTCGAACCTCTCCGCCATGATGGCGCGCAGCGCCTCGAGCCCGTCCAGCATCCGCTGTTCCGCCCAATACACGTTGTAGTCGCCCGTCGGATTCAGCTCGGACGGCTTGAAGTGGGGGCTCGAGCGCGGCTCGAACCTGTCGCGACCCGGGAACGTGCGCCGCCCGAGATCGACGTACTCCTGCCGAACGGTGTCGATCTCGTCCTGCCTGATGTCCTCAGGCTCCGAGACA
>CP070823.1:856422-857663 GCA_020344375.1 Gemmatimonadota bacterium
GAAGGTGGCGTCAGACCAGTGTGGCCGTCGCGCAATTCACCCAAGAACGGGCGCACGAGGTCGTAGATGCCCACCGCACTCAAACCTTCCCTCGGAACGCTTCCCACGAGCATCTGGGCTTTTCTCTTGAACTCCACTTTGCCACCGTGGGCGGAATAGGGATCTGGGTGCGTCTCCTCCAGGAAACCCAGGAGGAAGCGGAGATCCTCGATGACCTGAGCTCGTTCTAATGGCCGTTGCGCGTGGAGCAGAGGGACGTTCCCGACGGAAAGCACAACGACCAGGAAGACCATCCATCGTCCCATTGCAGCGCTCCCTGTTGTAGGAAACATGCCGTCGCAGCTATGGCAGTTCGCCATCGCGGTGGCTGACAACGCGCCCCTTCATCTCGAACACATAGGGGCAGCGGTATCACGGAACCGCGTAAGGCTTCGGCCGACGTCCACCAGACTTTGAATCATACGCTCACCGTTCGCGTTACAATAAACCCGAGTCGCCGAACAGCGGAATCGACGCGGTGACCGGGACAGCGGTACGACGAACTCGTGTGATCGGCCCAGGCACTTCACCGAGAACCTGGCGACCTCGGCCTCACCGCGCCGGTCCCCAGCGCGACGGTCAGCACCGCGACCGCCGTGAAGCCAGGACGCTTCAGCAGCGTCCGGACGCCGTACTGTGTATCCTGTCATATCGAGCCGATCGATCGCTCCGAGTTGGTATCCGCTTTCTAGAGAATGGCTCGTAGTATTTGGATACTCCGGACGGCCGTGCGGTTGGAGGGGTAGTAATTCTGCTGGAGAATGCAGGATGCAACCCGGCCATTGTGCCGAGAGCGGATCCGACAAAGGCGTGGACGCTAGCGCCGGTGGATGCTGTCACCGATCTGGCCACCCTGGAGCGGCGGCGTGACTCCTGCCCTACTCGTACTTCTCCAGCATCTCGAGATCACCGCCTTTGATGACGGCAACCACCCTGTCCATGGCTTCGAGATCGGCCAACGGATTGCCATTCACGATAATGATATCGGCGAGCTTCCCGGGCTCCAGGGTGCCCAACCTGTCTCCTTGTCCGCACACAAACGCCGCAATTCGAGTGCTCGCCTCAATGACCTGCATCGGAGTGAGATCGGCTGCCAAGAGCAGTTTCATCTCCGTCAAAGGCATACCTAACTCGACGTCAGGGTTGGCGCCGTAGTCATTGCCGAGCGCGACAGCTCCACCCAAGGCATGAAAGCGGCGCAC
>CP070823.1:857763-859002 GCA_020344375.1 Gemmatimonadota bacterium
TTCTCGACGCCGTGTCTGATCGCGTTCTCGACGATCGGTTGCAACACGAGATTGGGGACTAAGGCGTCGAGAGCGTCAGGTTCGACTTCGGTCCGCACCTCGAGTCGGTTCTGAAAGCGGACCTTCTCCATCGCCAGATAGCGTTCGATGAACTCGAGCTCACGTCTCAGCGTGACTTCCTGACGGCTGGAGTCGTCCAGCACGTACCGCAACAGGTCACTCAGCGCCTCGAGCGTATCGACGGCCGCTTCTCGCTCGGCGTTCCGGACCAACATTGCGATGCTGTTCAGCGCGTTGAACAAGAAATGCGGATTGAGCTGCATCCGCAGCGCCTGCATCCTGGCATCGGCGAGCTGCGCGCTGAGTCGCGTGGCGGTGAGCTTTTGTTCCTGCAGGCGTCGATAGTACCCCAGGAGGATCGTCCCCCCAAGGATGGCCGAATAGATGAACAGGTGGACGGGAAGTTCCAGCATCCCCAGCGACAACAGGACATCCCACTGCGAATGGGGGTCTGATGGAGGGAGTTGGCGAAGGGCGGGCTGGAGTGCGAAGCGGGTCCCAGTATGGACGAAGGACATCACGACGGCGATCCCACAATGCATTGCCGACCGAACGATCACGCGACCGCGCTCGATGGGATAGCTCTTCGACAGCCAAATCACGAGCGGCGTGTACAACGCCCAGAGGTACCAGAACGGAAGAACGAAGACGAGCGTGGGGAGGATCGGGCGCCGCTCTCCCTCCACGCTGTACATGATGTACAGCCAGGCTGTCACGGCGACGCCGAGCGCCGTAGCAGCAAGCACCAACTGAAGTGCCCGCCGTACGCGAAGTGGCAGCGTTTTCCACGGTGCTACCATGACCGCTCTCTCGCAGTGTCGGCCGCCGAGCCGGCGCCGGCCGAAATCGAGGCGTCGGAGGGCTCGTGGTCGGCTCGCCAGTTGGCGCGCCAGCGCTTTTCGATACGCTGGAGAAAGGAAGGGAAGACGACGAGTCGTCGCACGGGGTCGATGAGGTTCATATAGTAGGGCGTGACCCAGCTGACGCTATCCGCGTAGACCCCCCAATATAGCGTGTATCCGGACGTCTCCGGAGCGAGGGCGAACGCATAGTAAGCTCGGGCAGTACACGTCTGTATCTCGAGCAGGGCTTCGCGCTCGAAGTAGTAGACGAACCCACGCTCACCCAGCTGGTAGATCGACCGAGCGCGGTCGGCCTCCGTGAGTCGCCGTCGCGCCG
>CP070823.1:859102-860333 GCA_020344375.1 Gemmatimonadota bacterium
GTGTACTGCCCGTCCTCCGACGTCTCGCCCAGACGGGTCCCCGTCGCCTCGAGCAACTTCTCGACTACGTCTTCGGCACCGCAGAGATCGCACCCGATGCCGGCGCAGACCTGGATCACGTATCGCCCCACCGGTCGTGGACTGAACATGGTGTAGAACGACGCGACCGAGCGGACGTAAGCCGGCGTCAGCTCCAACAGTTCCGCTACACGCTTGATGGTCTCGGGCGACAGCCAGCCTCTGAGCTCCTGTGCCATGTTGAGCACGGGAAGCAGCGCTGCCCGCTTGTTGGGGTAGCGGCCGAGGATCTGCTCGAAGCGGTCTTTGTAGGCGCCCTCGAACAGAGGCGCGTCGGGATTCTTCTCGGCGCGCTGTGAGGGCTGAGCGCCTGCTACCGCGGCATGCAGTGCATCGCTCACCGGTCGATCTCCCCGAGAATGATGTCGATGCTCGCATTCACGGCAATGATGTCGGCGATCAGTTCGCCCTCCACCAGATACGGTAGAGCGGACATGTTAATGAATGAGGGGGTCCGGTATCGACAGCGGATCGGCTTGGGGCCCCCATCGGCAACGAGATAGAAGCCAAGTTCTCCCTTCGAGCTCTCGATCGAGTACCAGACCTCGCCCGCTGGCACCTTCAGCCCCTCCATCACCAGTTTGAAGTGGGCGATCATCCCATCGATCGAGTTCATGACCTGCGACTTCGGTGGCAGGATGATCCGCGGATCGCTGACGTTGATCGGCCCGTCCGGGACGTGCTCCAGCGCCTGCTCCAGGATGCGCAACGACTGCCGCATCTCCTCCATCCGCACCAGGTAGCGATCGTAGGTGTCCCCGTTCTCGCCCAGCGGGATGTCGAAATCGTAAGTCTCGTAGTCGAGGTAGGGCCGTTCCCTGCGCACGTCATACGCTACGCCCGAAGCGCGAAGATTCGGCCCACAGAGACCGACGTTAATCGCATCCTCCGGCCCGATCACGCCCACACCTTGCGTGCGGCCGATCCAGATCGAGTTCCGCGTTAGCAGCCTATCGGTCTCGTCCAGCGTCTTCGGGAACGTCTCCACGAACTCGCGCACCCCATCCAGCCAGCCCGGCGGCACGTCGGCCATCATTCCGCCGATCCGGGTCACGCTCGTCGTCATCCGGGCGCCCGCGTAAGCGTCGTGCAGGTTGTAGATCCGTTCCCGCTCCTGGAAGGTGTACAGGAATGGCGTGAACGCCCCGATATC
>CP070823.1:860433-861653 GCA_020344375.1 Gemmatimonadota bacterium
CGCAGGACGGTTACATCCGAGCCGTGTGGCAACTGGCCGCCCATTTCCGCCTCTCGCCGGATCGCATCACCGAACGCCAGTTGCGTGAGTACCTCATCCATCTCCGTAACGTTCGGGGCGTGGCCAAGGGCACCTTTCAACAGAAGTTCTTCGGGCTCAAGTTCTTCTTCGTCAACACCCTCGGCTACGACTGGCCGCTGCTCACGAAAAAAAAATCCGCCACCCTCGCTGCAAACGCCTTCCCGAGGTCCGAAGCGACGAGCAGTGCCGCCGCCTGATCGGTGCCCTCAGGAAGCCCGTCTATCGCGGCTGTTTCGGGCTGATGTACGCCTGCGGCACGCGCATCGGTGAAACCGTCGAGCTGCCCATCACCGCCGTCGACTCGAAGCAGATGCTCCTGCAGGTCATCGGCAAGGGCAACAGGCAACGGGCCTTGCCCCTGACCGAGCCGGTCCTCGCCATGCTGCGGAGCGTCTGGACCACTTATCGCCATCCCCACTGGCTGTTCCCCAACCACAGGGGATCCAATCATGTGCACGCTTCGACGGCCCGCGTGGCCTTCAACCGGGCACGGGAAGCGAGTGGCTTTGACGACCGCTTCACCCCCCACACGCTTCGCCACAGCTTCGCCACCCGACTGTTGGAACTGGGCGTCGACATCCGCGTCGTGCAGATCCTGCTCGGGCATTCGAGTCTCCGGTCTACCGAGATTTATACCCACTTGACCGAGCCCCTGCGTCGCGACCTGCGCCAGATGCTCGGCGATTTCTTCGCCGGTCTCTTTTGACGGAGGGACCGGCCATGAAAGACGATCTGATCCAACTGGCGGACGTCGTCCGCCGGTTCAGGGACGCCTACGTCGCCCAGTACGGCGACCGGATGATGCCGTCCCAGAAACGGGCCCTGGCCGACATCGCTGCCTGCATGACGGCGGAGATGGGCGGCCACCAGTATCGCTGTCTCGATTGTGACCACCGGTTCTGGGTCTACCACGGCTGCCGCAACCGCGCCTGTCCGGCCTGTCACGGACCGCGGATGCGGGAGTGGCTCCAGGCCAGGGAAGCCGAGCTCCTGCCGTGCGACTACTACCATGTCGTCGCCACGGTTCCTGAGGCGCTTCGTTCTCCGTTTTTTGCCGACCAGAAGTGCATGTACGGACTGTTCATGAAGACCGTGGCCGGCGCGGTGATGGACCTGGCCAACGATCCGAAGTACCTCGG
>CP070823.1:861753-862972 GCA_020344375.1 Gemmatimonadota bacterium
ATGTTCCCGATCCTGCGCGCGCAGCCGATGCTGGGTCGCACGTTCCTGCCGGAGGAAGACAAGCTGGGCGGCGAGCGGGTGGTAGTACTGGCCTACGGCCTCTGGCAGGATCGGTTCGGCGGTGACCCGGGGGTTATCGGTCGCACGCTGACGCTCGACGGCAACCCGTACACGGTCATCGGTGTTATGCCGCGCGACTTCGAATTTCCTGTTAGGGGAGACCTCGAGCGCATCGAACTCTTCGTGGCCATCGAGCAGTTCGCCGAGAACTGGATAAACAACCGCAACAGCCACCCGGGCATCGCGGTGATCGGGCGGCTCGCGCCGGGAATGACAGTGGAACGTGCTCGCCAGGACATGGAGCGGGTGGCCCTGGAGCTCGAGGCGGAGTACCCCGATTCGAACGAGGGAAGCCGGGTACACGTCGCCTCGCTGCACGAGCGCATCACGCGCAACCTCCGCGAGCCGATGATGTTGCTGCTGCTCGCCGTGAGTCTGCTGCTCGTCATCGCCTGCACCAACGTCGCGAACCTGGTCCTGGCGCGCGGAACCGCTCGCCAGCGTGAGATCGCCATACGCACGAGCCTGGGCGCCAACGGGCCTCGCATCGTCCGTCTGCTGCTGACCGAGAGCCTGACGCTCTGGGTGCTGGGCGGCCTGCTGGGGATCGTGGTCGCTCACGCGGCGGCGCGAGCGCTGCTGGCGCTGCGTGGCGACCAGCTGTCCCCGGTCTTCCAGGTCGGGATCGATCTGCGGGTCGTGTTGGTGACGCTGGCCGTCGCGCTGCTGACCGGTCTGGTCTTCGGCTTGGTGCCGGCGCTGCGCTCACTGCGGCCCGACCTGGTCGAGCACCTCAAGGAGGGGGCCCGCTCGTCGGGCGGCCTCGGGCGCAACCGACTGCGAAGTGCCCTGGTGGTGGCTGAAGTCAGCCTGGCCGTTGCGCTGTTGGTCGCCGCCGGCCTCACGGTGCGCAGCTTCGTCAAGATGATGAGCACTAGTCCGGGGTTCGATTCGAGGAACGTGCTGTCGGTCGAGATCAATCTGCCGGCTGCCCGCTATCCCGAAGTGAGCCAGCGCACGGCGTTCTACTACGAGCTGCTGGACCGGGTGCGAGCGATCCCCGGCGTGCGGTCGGCGGCGACGAGCTATGTGCTGCCGATGGCGCCCGGTGGCTGGCAGAACGCCTTCCACGTCGAGGGCGAGCCGCCGGAGGAGGGCG
>CP070823.1:863072-864287 GCA_020344375.1 Gemmatimonadota bacterium
GCTGGACGCTGCCAATCTCCTCCCCAGACACCACCCTATACCTCATGACGTGGCGAGGGCCGTTCCTGTTTCCTCTGGCGCCATCGCCAGCACGTGCACGGCTGCGGCTTGCGCAAGTCGTGCGAGTGACCAAGGTTCCCAGGCGAAGACCCCTGGCGAAAGGAGACTATGCGATATCGCCTGCAGCTGCCCGTGCCCGCGCTCACACTGATCTGCGTGGCCGCGGTCGGCGACGCGGTTCTCGCTCAGCCCCGGCCTTACGCCCCCCAGGCCCAGGTACCCGAAGTGGTTGGGAACGACCCGCTTCTGCAGATGGAGATCAGATCCCTGCAGGCCGCCCAGGTACCGGACTGGAGGGACGTGCTGGCGCCGGCCTATCCTGGAGCGGTGGTGGTCGCCTCAGAGCCGTCGCGGACGCTGCGCGTCGGACGGAACCAGCGCGTCGACACCTATCCGGTCATCATCCTCCTTACAGCGGATGCTCCGGAACAGGTGCTCGATTTCTACAGACGGAACCTACCAGCCTGGAACCACGGGCAGTTCGTGGCCTCGGACTACTTCTGGGCAGGAGGCGATGAGTTCCACCCGTTCAGCTGGTCTGGGCAGGTCACAGCCTCCGTGCAAGTCGCACCGGCACGCGTCAGCAAGCTCGTTCCGGACGCCAGAACTGAGATCCACGTCCGCTATCGCCCCGGGACTGACCGGCTGTAGCGGACACCGTGTCGCTATAGACAACACAGAGGAGTAGCCAGCCTCACTCCGTCAGAGACCGAGAAGCCGCATGGAAGCCTCCGGATAGCGCGTGCCCGCCGCCGCGCCTTTCGGCGCCATCTCGTCTATCCGCGCCAGGTCGTCGGCTGTGAACGTGATCTCCGCGGCAACCACGTTCTGCTCCAAGTTCGCTCGCTTCGTGGTGCCGGGGATGGGCACGATGTCATCGCCCTGAACGAGCACCCAGGCGAGCGCGAGCTGACCAGGTGTCACGTCCTTCGCGGCGGCGATCTCCTTGATCCGCTCCACCAGCTCCAGGTTCTTCTGGAAGTGCTCGCCCTGGAACCGCGGGTTCTGGCGCCGCCAGTCGTCCTCGGGCAGGTCCTCGAGCCTCCGGAAGCGGCCCGTGAGGAATCCGCGGCCGAGCGGGCTGTAGGCCACAAAGCCGATGCCGAGCTCCCGCACCGTCTCGAGAACCTCGTCCTCGGGATCGCGGCTCCACAG
>CP070823.1:864387-865597 GCA_020344375.1 Gemmatimonadota bacterium
GAGAGCGGGCAGATCGTCTTGCCAACCATGTTCGCGCTGATATCGAGCAACAGCGGGATGTCTTCCTCCCGACCCGCGCCGCGCTCGATGCGCCGCAGGATCTTCGCCAACCAGGCCGTTCCCTCTCGGCAGTTTGTGCACTGCCCGCACGACTCGTGCGCATAGAACTCCACCATCTTCCTGACCGCGCGCAGCATACAAGTCGAGTCGTCCATAGCGATGACGCCTCCAGAACCGAGCATCGACCCGGCCGCCTCAATGCCCTCGTAGCTCACCTCACAGTCGATCTCGTCGGCCTTCATGATGGGCACCGACGAGCCGCCCGGAATCACGGCCAGCAACTGGCGACCCTCCGGGGGACCGCCGCACAGATCGTACACCAGGTCTTTCAGATTGAAATCGAGCGGGACCTCGTAGTTGCCGCGTCTCTGCAAGTGGCCACAACACGAGAACAGCTTCGTCCCCGGACTCTTCTCCGTGCCCCACTGCCGGTACCAGTCCGCGCCGTTCAGCACGATGTGCGGAACCGATGCGAGCGTCTCCACATTGTTTACCGTGGTCGGCATGTCGAACGCGCCACGCTGGGCTGGAAACGGCGGCTTGATGCGTGGCTCTGCCCGACGCCCTTCCAGCGAGTTGAGCAGGCCTGTCTCCTCACCAGCGATGTAAGCTCCCGCTCCGAGATGCACGGTTAGCTCCAGATCGAAGCCGGATCCCAGGATGTTCTTGCCCAGATACCCCCGCCCGTAGGCCTCGGCCACCGCCCCGTTCAGGATGCGGACGATGTCGACGAACTCACCCCTGATGTAGACGTAGCAGTGCTGGGCCTGGACAGCATAGCCGGAGATGATGCAGCCCTCGAGCATCTGGTGCGGCGTCCAGCGCATGATCTCCCGGTCCTTGAACGTACCGGGCTCGCTCTCATCAGCGTTGCAGGTCAAGTAGCGAGGTCGATCGTCTTTGGGCATGAAGCTCCACTTCAGCCCTGCGGGGAACCCCGCGCCACCGCGACCTCTGAGGCCCGAGGCCTTCACAACCTCCGTAACCTCGTCCGGCGACATGGAACCCAGAGCTTTCTCCAGCGCTTTGTAACCGCCGCGCTCGATCCACCCGTCGATGCCGATGGCATCTCTTTCTCCAAAGTGCTTCGACAGCACGCGGGTCTCGCGCGGGTGAGCGTACGGGTACGCCATGGCTCAGTCCAGCTCCT
>CP070823.1:865697-866903 GCA_020344375.1 Gemmatimonadota bacterium
CTGGGACGCGGGTTCCGGGAAGGAGACGACCGACCCGGCGCTGATCCGGTGATCGTCATCGGCTACGACGTCTGGAAGGACCGTTTCGCCGGCGCGCCGGACGCTATCGGCAGAACCGTGCGCGCCAACGGCGAGCTACGGACCATCGTTGGCGTGGCGCCGGACGGTTTCGCATTCCCGGACAGAGAACAGCTGTGGATTCCGGAGGAGATCGATCCCAGCGCCAGCGAGCGCGGGCAGGGTCCGAGGTACTTCGTCATCAGCCGACTCAAAGGAGGCAGGTCGCTGGACGAAGCACGTGCCGAGTTCGCGACGATCGCTCAACGACTCGAGCAGGAGTATCCGGAGAGCAATGAGGGCTTCAGCGCGAGGATCGTGCCGTTCACGAGCCTGGTCGAGGGTCCCGGGCTGACGGCGCTGCTCTACACGATGCTGGGCGCGGTTATCGGCGTGCTGCTGATCGCCTGTGCGAACGTGGCCAACCTGCTGCTGGCCCGTGCGTCCGTGCGCACGCGGGAGGTAGCGGTCAGGACGGCGCTCGGTGCCAGCCGAAGTCGGGTCATCACGCAGCTCATGACCGAGGTTCTGACGCTCTCGATCCTGGGTGGCGCGCTGGGTTTCGCGATCGGCAAAGCCGGGGTCGCGTGGATCGACAGTATGGCGAACACCGAGCCACCGCCGTTCTGGATCACGTTCGACTACGATCTGAGGGTGGTCCTCTTCATCATCGCCATGGTCGTGCTCTCCAGTCTCTTCTCAGGGCTGGTTCCCGCTCTGCGCGCGACCGGCGGGAACATCTGCGAGTCGTTGAAGGACGAGGGTCGGGGCTCGTCGAGCTTCCGGCTGGGCAAGTTCAGCGGCGCGCTCGTCGTGATCGAAGTCGCGCTGTCGTGCGGCCTGCTCATCGTCGCTGGGCTGATGATCAAGAGTGTCGTTCGCTTGAAGACGCAGGACCTCGCCTTTACCACCGAGAACATTTTCACCGCTCGTCTCCAGCTGCCAGCCCAAGAGTATCCCGATACGGCGAGTCACATCGGCTTCTACGAGCAACTCCTGCCGAGACTGCTGGCGATCCCCGGAGTGGAGGCGGCGACTTTGTCGGACGGGCTCCCGGCCTCCGGCAATGGTACCCGCGTCTTCGAAGTGGAGGGCGGGTCGTACGCTACGGACGACGACTTCCCGATCGCCCGCGAGGGCATCGTGACG
>CP070823.1:867003-868206 GCA_020344375.1 Gemmatimonadota bacterium
CCACCTCAGGTCCGCGTCCGGATTCTCCTCTCTTATACTGTCCATCAGGATCCTGTAGACGTCCATCGTCTGGCGGATCGCGACGTCTCCGCAGGCGTGGGTGTGTAACTCCCAACCGTGGTCGGCCAGAACCTGGAACTGGGCGAGCCGGTAGTCGAAGTCCGGATCACGGAGCGCGCCGTAGTTCTCTGCACCCAGGGGATCCTCGGGAATCGCTAGATACCGCACCGATACCGCCGCACTCCTGGAGCCGACTCCCCCATCCGCAGATGCCTTGGCCCCGCGAACGCGCAGCATGTTGTCGCCGCTGACGGGAGAACCGAGGCTCTCGAGGCGTTGCTCGATATCTGCCGGATCGCTCAGGCCTTCAGGATCACCGCTGCGGTACCAGCCGTCGTAGATGACGGCCCGGATCAGCAGCTCACCGGCCTCGTAAGCCGCCTGGTAGACCTCGGTGACGCGGCCCAGCCTGGACCCGGCCTCCACGACACTCGTGATCCCGAGCGACGCCAGGACGTTCAGGCCGAGGACGAGGCTCTCGACCTTCTGTTCAAAGGTCTTCTCGGGGATCGCTGCCGCCACCAAGCGGGGTGCCCGGGCTCCGACGAAGACGCCGTTGGGCAGGCCGCTGTCGGGATCGCGGAAGATGATATCGCCGGCCTCGAAGTCTTCTGGATCTGAGATGAACCAGTCCGGGTAGGTGGCGGGATCGTCGAAATCGATGCCCAGCAGTTCGAACACCTTCGTGTTCACGGCGATACCGTTGTAGATCCGCTCCAGCGAGATCGGGATATCGCGTGTGACCGCGTCCAGCTCCTGGCGGTCCGCCATGCGTTTCTCGACCAGTCGGTCCTGCGTCCAACCCAACCCGAACAACCACGGCCCGACCGCGCCCGTCGTTGGGTAACGCCAGCCGCGGAGCTTACCCTCTCGCTGCAGCTGGGCTAGACGCTCACGCAGGAGCTGCTGCACGTCCGATATCGTCCGCGCTGGCTCAAGGTTGACGGCGTAGTGTTGCTCAAAGCCGAGGTCGCGAACGTGTATGTGCGTCTCATTGATCCCCGGGATGATGGTACGTCCCTCCAGATCGTAGACCCTCGTGTTCCGATCGATGAGATGATCCAGCTCCTCCAGTGATCCGACAGCGAGGATCTTGTCGCCCCTGATCGCCAGGGCGCTCGCCTCCGGGCTCTCCTCGGCCAT
>CP070823.1:868306-869504 GCA_020344375.1 Gemmatimonadota bacterium
GTTGCGGGCCACCAGGGCATAGGCCGGTAAGAGCTCCGTGGCGAAGTACGCGGTCGCGCCGCAGCAGTTCCAGTCATCGATCTCCCTCAGCTCTAGGCCCAAGCGCTCAGCCGCCAACCGAATCGAGTCGCCGTAGGCGGAAGCGCTATGTGCCAGCGAGCACCCGGGGAAGAAGGCGTATGTCATGCGGCACCACTCAAAGCCCTGGCGCGGCGCAGGATGGCCCGCAACCCCTTGACGTCTCTTATGCTTTCCGGCCTGAGACCCACGCGGCCCTTTCTCAGCATCCCCAGACCCGTCGGTGCCAGCCTCAGCAGCCTCAAGACTCTGCGGGTGAAGTAGTATCGGGTAGCCAAACCCAGCTCGAAGCTGCGACCATGGCGCTCCACAGTGCTGACGAAGCTCCGTACGAAGTCGCGCCCATCGACCTGTTCGCACAGCCCTTGGTGGACACTTAACCGTTTCAGTGCGTACATCAGGTCGGTGATAGGAACCTCCTGAGGACAGCGGACGCTGCAGTAGTAGCACGCGACACAGAACCACGGGGTGTTGCTGCGCAGCACTTCATCCCGCAGACCGGCCTGGATCATAGCGAAGAGGCGGCTCGGCGTGTGATCCATGTCCGGCCCAGAAGGGCACGAGCCGCCGCAGATTCCACACTTGAAGCAGCGGCGAAGGGCATCGCCGCCCGGTGTGGCCTCTATGACCTCGGCCAAGAAGTGAGATGAGTCGCGACCACCCTGATCCGCCATTACCCTAAGATGGGGCTACCACGATGAGGGCGCGAGAGCCGACGCTACCGTGGGGACCGAGGG
This sequence comes from Gemmatimonadota bacterium, assembly GCA_020344375.1. Lineage (GTDB taxonomy): Bacteria > Gemmatimonadota > Gemmatimonadetes > Palauibacterales > KS3-K002. The sequence goes on from CP070823.1 coordinate 869,122, forward strand.
TGCGAGATAGGCTCGATGCCCATCAGGTCGGGCGACTCCTCCGTTCGACCGGCACGATCAGACAGGTGGGCCCGCCAGCGCCCTCGCCCCTTCTTCATTTGTCCTGCTCCGGAATCGAGAACGGATCGAGCACGATTCGGATCTCGAGTCGCTCCGCGGCCACCGCCGCTTCCAGGCCCTCTCGCCGCGGATCTGAGGGCAGCGTGGGGGGCAGCTAGCAGGCGAATCCCGCGACCGATCAAGCCCTCGGAGCTGCAACCGTCAACGCCAATCGCGGCGCCTCACCTGACGCCGACAGCTGTGCAACGGTATCCCTCCCCACAGCGTCTAAACAACGGAGGGGTGTGCCTATCTGTCTCTGATAGCAGGCCGCGGGTTCCGTA
>CP070823.1:869604-870799 GCA_020344375.1 Gemmatimonadota bacterium
CCTGGCGCTCTCCGGCGTGATGAACAGGTAGGCGACCACGCCCTCCACGACCTCGATCGTCGCCGTGTCGCTCACGCCCTCCCTGCTGGCGACGATCTCGCTCGACCCTAGAGCCAACCCCGTCACCAGCCCCGTCCAATCCACGCTCGCGACCGTCGTATCAGAACTGGACCACCTGAAGGCGCGGTAGACGAGGGCTCTGCCCTCCGCGTCCCTCGCCGTCGCCAGCAAGCGCAGGGTGTCGCCCACTCCTAGCACCGCCGTGGCAGGGGCCAGCTCGAGCGAGGCCACCGGCTCCGCTGGCCCGGTCGGCCGCTGCGAATCGCCATCACACGCCACGAGAACCAGCAGGCAGGTGCAGGAGGAGAGGGCGGCCGCGCGTACGACACGCAGCAGTATCTGCTGCCTCGACGCCCTCTGTTCGGAAAGCGGCTTCCCGGCGCGCGGGGCCGAAGAGAAGGACCGATCAACCTGGGGAGAACTCGGGCTACTACTCACTACTCAACTACACACAACGGACCCCTGGAACCGGCACTCCAGGTGGTCCGAGCTCAGCTGCCCGTTCCGTCAAGTTCCGTCAATATTAACAAGGTACAGTCACAGTTGTTGCCGGGCAAAGGGGCCAAACTCACACCTGTCGCCGCCGCCGCGCCATGGCTTTCTCGGAGCGCCAGAGCTTGCCAGGCCCACGGAGAGGCGATAGCCTGCGGATTCAGCCGAACTGACCTGGTGCGGCGACTCGACCGGCGGGGCGATGAGCGATACGCAGAACTCTCACAAGCACACCAACCGGCTCAGCCACGAGACGAGCCCCTACCTGCTACAGCACGCCCACAACCCGGTGGACTGGTACCCGTGGGGCGAGGAGGCGCTGGAGCGTGCGCGGCGCGAGGACCGGCTGATCCTGTTGAGCGTCGGCTACTCGGCCTGCCACTGGTGCCACGTGATGGAGCACGAGTCATTCGAGGACGAGGCAATCGCGGGCCTGATGAACGAGAACTTCGTGAACATCAAGGTGGACCGTGAGGAGCGGCCCGACCTGGACGAGATCTATATGGCGGCGACGGTCGCGCTGAACCGCGGCCAGGGCGGCTGGCCGATGACCGTCTTCCTCACACCCGACCTGGAGCCGGTCTTCGCCGGTACCTACTTCCCGCCCACCGACCGCTACGGGCGCCCCGGGTTCACCACAGTG
>CP070823.1:870899-872091 GCA_020344375.1 Gemmatimonadota bacterium
GCGCAGTATGTGGCCGACGCGCTCCTCGGGATCGAGTCGCACGTAGTTCTGGACGCCCTTCCACTGGAAGCGCTCTCCGCTCAGAAGATCCTCGACCTCGAAGGCCTGGTCATCCGCGATCCCCAGCTCGCTGATCGGCACGTGCAACGTGGATTCGTGCGCTTCGTCTGGGTTCAGGTTGACGACGATGAGCAGGTCGTTGCCCGGGGCCGACTTGCGGTAGAAGAGCATCTGGTCGTTCTCGGAGGTATGGAAGTCCAGGTTCGTGTAGTACTGTAGCGCTGGGTTCTCGCGCCGGATGCGGTTGAGCTTCTTGATGTCTCCACTAATGTTGCCGGGCGTGTTCCAGTCCCGGTACTTGATCTCGTATTTCTCCGAGTCGAGATACTCCTCGCTGCCGGGCTCGCGCGGCGCGTTCTCGCAGAGCTCGAACCCGCTATAGATCCCGTAGCTGGGCGACAGCGTCGCCGCTAGCAGTAGCCGCGCCCGGAAAGCCGGCCGACCCCCTTCCTGCAGGTACTGCGTGAGGATGTCCGGTGTGTTGGCGAAGAAGTTCGGCCGGAAGTAGTCCACCATCTCGGTCTGTATGAGCTCGGTCAGGTAGTCGCGCAGCTCACGCACGGTGTTGCGCCAGGTGAAGTATGTGTAGGACTGAGTGAATCCGACCTTGGCCAGCGCCTTCATGCGTTTGGGGCGAGTGAATGCCTCCGAGAGAAAGATGACGTCCGGGTGCTCGCGCCGGATATCCTCGATCACCCACTCCCAGAAGGCGAGCGGCTTGGTGTGGGGGTTGTCCACGCGGAAGATGCGCACGCCGCGTTCGATCCAGAAGAGGAAGATGTCCCGGCAGGCGTTCCACAGGCCGCGCCAGTCCTCACAGCGGAAGTTGAGCGGGTAGATGTCCTCATACTTCTTGGGGGGATTCTCCGCGTACTTGATGCTGCCGTCCGGCCGGACGTTGAACCAGTCGGGGTGCTCGCGCACCCAGGGGTGGTCGGGCGAACATTGAAGCGCGTAGTCGAGGGCGACCTCGAGTCCGAGTTCATGGGCGGTGCGCACGAAACCCTCGAAGTCCTCCAGCGTCCCCAGCTGCGGCTCGATGGAGGTGTGGCCGCCGTGCTCGTTCCCAATGGCCCAGGGGCTGCCCGGGTCCCCCGGCTCGGCGACCAGGGCGTTGTTGCTTCCCTTGCGA
>CP070823.1:872191-873382 GCA_020344375.1 Gemmatimonadota bacterium
CGCTCTGGCGGGAGTCTGCGCCAATGTCGCGTCGGATGCCGGGATCATCATCGTCCCCACACTGGGTGGAGCCATATTCCTGGCACTGAACCGGCATCCTGTGGCCGGAATCTGCGCTGGCTACGTGGCGGCATACGGGGGCTTTTCCGCCAATATCTTCCCCGCGGGAACCGACGTTGTTTTAGCGGGCATTACCCAGTCAGCCGTGAGCCATTTTGCGGTGGACGCCGTGGTCCATCCTCTGATGGACTGGTACTGCATGATGGGATCGACCGTGGTCCTCGCAGTTGCCGTCACCGTCGTCACGGAAAAGGTCATCGTTCCGTATTTGGGCGAGTTCCGGCCACAAGGCGAGTTCGTATCCCAGACCCCTGAAGACTTCCATCTGGACGACCACGAAAAGCGCGGTCTCAAGGCTGCGGGCGTTGCTACGCTGCTGTTTCTATTGCTGCTGCTGCTATTCACCGTTCCGGAGAACGCCCTGCTCCGGAACGAAGAAGGGAGGCTCCTCCCCCGTTCTCCCCTCATCTCAGGGATCATCGCCATCCTCTTTGCCTACTTCGTGCTCGTGGGCGTCGCCTACGGGGTGGCTTCACGGAGGCTCGAATCGGAGAAGGACGTTCCCAAGATGATGCAGCGGGGCCTGGCCGGGGTGGCCAGTTTCCTTGTGGTTTGCCTCCCGGCTTCCCTGTTCATTCACCTTTTCCAGGAGAGCAATCTGACGGCTGTCATCGCCGTCAAGGGTGCCGATCTCATCCGTGGTCTCGAGATCCGCATGGTCCCGACGATTCTGCTCTTTGCCATCTTCTGCGGTGCTCTCAACGTCTTCATCACCAGCGGCTTCACCAAGTGGCTGATTCTGTCACCCATTTTCATTCCCCTGTTCTTCCAGTTGGATGTGAGCCCAGCCACCACCCAGATGGCATACCGGATCGGGGATTCCACCACCAACATCATCTCTCCGGTGTCGGCGTATCTCCCGTTTCTCTTGGGGCTCTTGGAGAAGTACAGAGAGAAGGGCCGGGAAGTTGGCATCGGCTCAGCCATGGCTCTCATGATCCCCTATTCCATGACCCTCTCGGTTGTCTGGATCGCCTACCTGGCCCTTTGGCTCCTGTTTGGGTTCGATCCCGGACCGGGAGTCACCCTTTTCCTTGATTGAGAGATCCATCAGAATGCTGAGAACCCACT
>CP070823.1:873482-874671 GCA_020344375.1 Gemmatimonadota bacterium
GGCGCTGGAGCGGGACTACCTGGCCAGCAACATCGAGTTCACGCGGAACGCCTTCGGACTGGAAGATCTGGAGTCGCGCGACCACCCGGCGCGCGGCGCCATCGAGGCTCGGACGGTCGCCGACAACCGCGGGACGCTCCGCAACGTGCGGCTCTGGGACGAGGGCCCGCTGCTCCAGAGCTACAATCAGATCCAGTTCTTCCGCCTCTACTACGACTTCGAGGCCGTTCACACCGATCGCTACATAGTGGACGGCGAGCTGCGGCAGGTCATGCTCGCCACACGCGAGCTGTCGGCGGATAAGCTCCCGCCCGAGGCGCAACGCTGGGTCAACCGGCGGCTCCAGTTCACCCACGGCTACGGCGTGGCGATGAGCCCCGTCACCGAGGTCGAGGCCGGCGGCCGGCCCTCGTTCTTCATCAGTGACGTACCGCCGGTGGGCGTGATCCCGCTGGAGCGGCCCGAGATCTACTACGGCCTCCAGAGCCTGAACCACGTGATCGCCCGCAGCGGGATGCAGGAGTTCAACTACCCCGGCCCGGAGGGGCCCGAGTACACGCGCTACGACGGGGAGGGCGGCGTCGAGCTGAGCTCGTTCTTCCGCCGCCTACTCTACGCCTGGCGCTTCGCCGACCTGAACATCCTGATCTCGGGCGAGATCAGCCCGGACAGCCGCATCCAGTATCGCCGGACGGTACCCGAACGTGTCGGCGCGATCGCGCCGTTCCTGATGAGGGACAGCCAGCCGTACGTCGTGGTCGCGGACGGCCGGCTGTTCTGGATCCAGGACGCCTACACGGTCACGCACCGCTACCCCTACGCCACGCGCTGGAACGGCCGCTTGAATTACATCCGGAACAGCGTCAAGACGGTCGTGGATGCGTACGACGGCAGCGTGGATTACTACGTCTTCGACCCCGACGATCCGCTGATCCGCGCCTACCAGGCGATATTCCCGGGGCTCTTCAAGTCGCGCGAGGAGATGCCGGAGTATCTCCGCGCGCACATCCGGTTCCCGCTGGACCTGTTCACCGTCCAGACGCAGATGCTGCAGCAGTACCACATGGAGGACCCGGTCGTCTTCTACAATAAGGAGGACCAGTGGGACGTGCCGATCCAGACGTCCTTCGGTCGCTCCACTCCTTTGCGGCCCTACTACATCGTGGCCCGGCTGCCGGGCGAGCAGGAG
>CP070823.1:874771-875957 GCA_020344375.1 Gemmatimonadota bacterium
GTGTGGCCGTGTTCCCGGTACGCGGCGATCTTGGCAATGCCGATGGCGCCCGAGTACTCGAGCCGGTTATTTCCGCGTTCCTGCACTTCGAGCCCGGTATGTTCGCGATAGTACTCCTCGGCTCTCTGGATCACGTCCTCGGGCGAGAGATGTGTGGCAACCTCGAACTTCATCGCAGTGCTCACCTCTTTCTATTGCCGGGGCCGCGGCGAATATCTCGACCGGACGTCCGGCCGTCAAGCAAGCCCGGTCCCTAGATCTGCGCCACTCGCGAGCTCAGCGGCTCGAGCCCGTCCTCGCGCACCACGAAGTCGTCCTCGATCCGCACGCCCCACTGCCCCGGTAGGTAAATGCCTGGCTCGATGGTGAAGATCATCCCGTACTGCAGCGCTTGTGTGTTCCCCTCCACCAGGTAGGGCGGCTCGTGCCCGTCCATCCCCATGCCGTGGCCAAGGCGGTGGGTGAAGTACTTACCGTACCCCGCCTCCTCGATGACGCGACGCGCGATTCGGTCGAGCTGCTGGCATTCCATGCCCGGCCCGGCGGCCTCATACGCCGCTGTCTGGGCGGCGAACACGGTGTTGAACACCTCGCGGTACTGCGGCGAGGGCTCGTCGCCGAAGAAGTGCATGCGTGTGATGTCGGACGTGTACCCGTGCACCCGGCAGCCGGCGTCGATGAGGACGGGCATACCGTGCTCGAGGCGGCGGCCCTCCGTGCCGCCGTGTGGGAGCGCGCTGGTGGGCCCGAACTGCACGAGTCCCCCGCCGCTGGCACCACGCTGGCGCATCTGGTCTCTGAGGTAGCTGGCGAGCTCGCGGTCGGTCACGCCGGCCTGAAGGCTGGCGAAGCTGGCGGCGATCGATGTCTCGGTGATTGATACGGCACGGCGGATGAGCTCGATCTCCTCCTCCGACTTGGTGATCCGCAGGCCTCTAAACAGCGGGTCGGCGTCCACGAACTCCCAGTCGGGCAGCACCTTGTCCAACTGTCGTACGACGCCGTAGCGTGTGCTCGGTTCGATTCCGATCCGGCCTGGGCCTGACGCCCACACGGCGTCGGCGACGAGCCTGTACGGGCTCTCGTGCTCCTCCCAGCCCCGGATATCGGCGACCGACTTGACGGCCCGTGAGACGCGTTCGACCTCGAATTTCGGCGCCACAATCAGCGGTCCGCCTTGCGCGGG
>CP070823.1:876057-877235 GCA_020344375.1 Gemmatimonadota bacterium
CGCCCTCCTCCGGCGGCTCGCCCTCGACGTGGAAGGCGTTCTGCCAGCCACCGGGCGCCATCGGCAGCACATAGCTCGTCGCCGCCGACCGCACGCCGGCGATCGCCCGAACACGGTCCAGCAGCTCGTAGTAGAACGCCGTCCGTTGGCTCACTTCGGGATAGCGGGCAGCCGGCAGATTGATCTCGACCGACAGCACGTTCTTCGGATCGAACCCCGGACTCGTGCTCATCATCTTGACGAAGCTTCGCACTGTGAGGCCGGCGGCGACCAACAGCGCAACGGCCAGGCTGACTTCGGCCACCACCAGGGCGCTCCGCAGCCGGTTGCGCCCGAGGCCACCTGACGACCGGGCCCCCTCCTTCAGGTGCTCGACCAGGTCGGGCCGCAGTGAGCGCAGCGCCGGCACCAGGCCGAACAGTAGACCGGTCAGCAGCGCGACGGCCAGCGTTACGACCACGACCCGCACATCGATGCCGACCTGGAAGACCGGGGACAGCTGGTCGCCGCGCAGCACCAGCAGCGCTCGCGTCGCCTCGTGAGCGACCACGATACCCAGCAGGCCGCCCAGCACCCAGAGCGTCAGACTCTCGGTCAGCAACAGGCGAACGATGCGAGGCCCGTTGGCGCCCAGGCTCGTGCGTATGGCAATCTCACGCTGGCGAGCGGTTCCGCGCGCCAGGACCAGGTTGGCGACGTTGGTGCAGGCGATGACGAGCAGCAGACCCACAGCGAGCAACAGCACCATCATCGGCTCGCGGAGGTTGCGCGTCATGCGCTCGTGCAGCGCGGCCAAGTGTACCCGGCTTCCCTCATTCGTATCGGGGTACTCTGCCTCAAGCTCCAGGGCCACCCGTTCCATATCCTGGCGAGCACGCTCCAGTGTCACCCCCGGCGCGAGGCGCCCGATCACTGCGATACCCGGGTGGCTGCTGCGGTTGTTTATCCAGTTCTCGGCGAACTGCTCAATGGCCACGAACAGTTCGATGCGCTCCAGGTCACCCCTAACAGGAAACTCGAAGTCACGGGGCATCACGCCGATGACCGAGTAGGGGTTGCCGTCGAGCGTCAGTGTGCGACCGATGACCCCCGGGTCACCGCCGAACCGATCCTGCCAGAGACCGTTGGCCAGCACCACGACCCGCTCGCCGCCCAGCTTGTCTTCCTCCGGCAGGAAC
>CP070823.1:877335-878502 GCA_020344375.1 Gemmatimonadota bacterium
TACCGTCATGAAGTGGCCAGACCGGTTTGGCTGTCCCGTACCGCGGGTGAAGGGTGTCCACAACTCTGGATCCTCGGAGGGGATCGCACCCTCCAGCACTATGGGCGGCGGAAACTCGAAACCCGGCGGCATCACCCCGACTACTGTGTGAACTCGATCTCCGAGCCGGATCGTTCTCCCTACCAATCCCGGATCTCCACCGAAACGGCTCTGCCAGCACCCGTAGCTCAACACCGCCACCGGTTCGCTGTCGGCAAGGCCATCCTCGGGAGTGAAGGCTCTACCCAGTAGCGGCGAAACGCCCATCACCGAGAACATGCCGGCGGTGACCCGGGAACCGTGAAGCAAATTCGACTCGACCTCCTGCTCGAGGATGTAGCGGTTGCGGGCGAACGCGCCCATCGCATCGAATACCTGGTTCTGCGCGCGCCAGTCCTCGTAGTTGGGCGGCGATGCGAACATGTAGGGCAGGCCTTGGGCCAGGTTCCTCTCCCAGACGACCACGAGCCGATCAGGATCGCCGTAGCGAAATGGGCTCAGCAGCACGCCGTTCACAACGGAAAAGATCGCGCTCGTCGCGCCGATCCCAAGCGCGAGCATCAGAACCGCCACGACCGCGAACCCCGGGCTGCGACGCAGCATCCGCACGGTCTGCCGGATATCCTGCCCTACGCTCCTCATGTCGAACACCCTCCACAGATGTCATTCGCTCCGGGCTTCGTCGTGGTTAGACGACTCCACGAACCCTGGAGTTGGAATCGAATCGAACGTCCTCGTAGCCGGCCAGCGCGTTCCAACGGTATCGCTCTTCATCCCAGAAGACCGCACGGCGCGGAGGCGGCCCCTCTGGCGACGGCATTGGCCATCACGGCGTAGAGCCGACCGGCGCGGTGCTGGTCACGGCGCCGCTCGACCCTTGTTACTTAGAACAACAAGGAATATCTTGAAATATGTCTACAATACAACGGAAAAGCGAGCTGGATAGCTTGGATCTCAAGCTGCTGGAGCGCCTCATGGCGGACGGCCGGGTAACATGGACCCAGCTGGCCGCCGAGGTCGAGCTGTCGGGGCCGTCGGTCACCGAACGGGTAAGGAAGCTCGAACGGCTGGGAGTGCTGGAGGGGTTCACGGCCAAGGTGAACCCGGAATCGGTGGGGTACGGTCTGC
>CP070823.1:878602-879764 GCA_020344375.1 Gemmatimonadota bacterium
ACGGCCTCCTCACCGGGCCAATAGGCACGAGCCATCGCCTGGCTCACGATGGCCACCGGTGTGTCGCTGTACTTGTCCTGGGGTGTGAACGCACGACCGGCAACCAGCGGAATGCTCATCACCCGAAAGTACGAAGCGGTGACGTTAGCGCGCTCGACGTTCGTCTCCACCAACCCTGCCCGTGTCTCCACGGTCGTGATATTGCGTGTCGTTCCTCCTGAGAACGGCATCTGTGTCGCAGCGGCGACAGCCTGCACACCAGGGATTGATTCCAACCGCTCGTACAGTTCTTGATAGAACGCCCGCACACGATCGTCCGACGAGTACCGCGCCGCGGTCAGTTCGAGGCGCAGCGTGATCACGTTCTCGGACACGAACCCACGCTCGACCGTTGTGAGGTGGACAAAGCTCTTGGTGAGCAAGCCCGCGCCGACCAGCAACACGAATGTGAGGGCGATCTGCGACACCAGCAGAACGGCCTGCGAGCGGTTCCTGTGCCTCCCGCCGACCAAACCGCGGCCCGAGTCGTTAAGCACCGTGGTGAGCTGTGTGCGTAGCGCAATCAGAGCTGGCAGTGCTCCGACCAACACCCCAGTCAGCACGGAAAGGGCGGCGGAGAACGCCAGCACTCGAAAGTCAATCACAATATCGGTGAGGCGGGGGATTCCGGACGGAAGCAGTGCGACGAACGGCTCGATGCACACAACGGCGAACCACACACCCAACCCACCACCGACGACCGAGAGCGCGGTGCTTTCTGTGAGCAGTTGCACCGCCAACCGACCGTGACCGGCGCCGAGCGCAGAGCGGACCGCGAGTTCCTTGCGACGCTCTGTCGCTCTAACCAGCAGGAGGTTTGCGATGTTGGCGCAGGCAATGAGCAAGACGACACCGACCGCGCCGAGCAGTAGCAACAGCGCCGGTCGCGAGCTGCCGACTACGGCGTCCTCGCGGGAGACTAGCCGGACGCCGAAGTCCCAGGCTGATGGGTTTGCCTCAGTCATCCGAACGGCGAGGGCATCCATCTCGCGTTGGGCTTGCTCAAGAGGAATGTCCAGCTTGAGACGGGCGACGGCCCGCGCGAACTGATTGAACCGGTGGCGCTGTCGATCCGAATCGCTGAACGTCGTCCACATTTCACCGTCTGCCGGAAAGTAGAACC
>CP070823.1:879864-881017 GCA_020344375.1 Gemmatimonadota bacterium
GCCGTGCTGCGGTCATCAAGACCACTCAGGCAGGGAAAGGTGTACGAGGAAGACCCCTTCACGGCGACGTTGCAGACACTGACCACGGACGGGCGGGACGTCGTTGCCGTGCGCTTCCACGTGCGCGTTCCTCTATCCGACCCGTCGCTCCTCGTTCTCACGTGGGACGGCGCGGCCTTCCGGCCGCTCGACCTCGCCTCCGTCCCTGCGGGAGAGAAGATCAGGCTCGCGGACACGTCGGACGTGTGGGCGAGCATGATGTGACGGGAGGCGACCGACTCGAGCGGGCTCAGGCGTACTGTGTCTGGCGCTCAGGTCTGCAGCGCAACATCTTGACGCCGCATGACGAACGCGTCTGACCGTGTGAGAGCCGCACTCGCTGGCCGCTACGCTATCGAGCGCGAACTGGGTAGCGGTGGCATGGCCACCGTCTATCTCGCGCGTGACTTCAAGCATGGGCGTAAGGTCGCCGTCAAGGTGTTGCGTCCGGAGCTGGCCGTGGCGCTCGGCTCGGATCGCTTCCTGCACGAGATTCGGATCACGGCGCAGCTCAATCACCCGCACATCCTGCCGTTGCTCGATTCCGGCGAAGCCGATGGACTCCTCTACTACGTGATGCCTTACGTGGCCGGCGGCTCGCTCCGCGGCCTGTTGATCCGTGAGAGGCGCCTCCCGCTCGACGCGGCGGTCCGCATCACCCAGCAGGTCGCGCTGGCCCTGGAGCACGCCCACCGCCTCGGCGTCGTTCATCGTGATGTGAAGCCGGAGAACATCCTGTTTTCAGAGGGGCACGCCGTGGTGGCTGACTTTGGCATCGCCAAGGCGGTGAGCACGGCAGGCCCGGAGAGTCTGACTCGCAGCGGGTTCTCCGTCGGGACGCCGGGTTATATGAGTCCGGAGCAAGCGACGCGCATCGCGGACCTCGATGAGCGAACGGATGTCTACAGCCTCGCCTGCGTGGTCTACGAGATGTTGGTCGGGGAGACCCCAGCCCTCTGGCCCATGGAGGAGGCTCAGCGGCTCGGCAGGTTCATCGATGCACCGCCGAAGCATCGTGAATGCCTCGACGGGCTGCCGGGACGAGTCGAGCAGGTGCTGGTCAGAGCGCTGGCCGTACGGCCGGCGGACCGGTTCGCGTCACCCGTCGAGTTCG
>CP070823.1:881117-882255 GCA_020344375.1 Gemmatimonadota bacterium
GTTCACCATGAGAGCGGCAAAGTTCACCAGCACCAGCGTCACGGCGAACTGCGCGACGACCAGCAGGTTCCGCAGGCGATGACCGCTACGGCCTGTCGCTGAGCTTCTCCCGGCCTCCTTGAGCGATTCGCTGAGATTCGCGCTCGAGAACGCCAGCGCGGGCGCGAAACCGAAGACCAGCCCGGCCAGCAACGACACCGACAGCGTGAACGCGAGTACGCCTCCATCAATCGTGATGTTCTCGCTGCGAGGAACACCCGACGGCAAGCCCGCACGCAGGAGACCGACACCCCAGATCGCTGCAAACAAGCCCAACAGGCCGCCGAGCAGGGAGAGCGGCAGGTTCTCCATCAGCAACTGCCGGATCAGCCGCGCACGGCCGGCGCCCAGCGCGGAGCGCACCGCCACCTCAGTCCGTCTCGTGATTCCCCTCGCCGTCAGGAGGCCGGCGACGTTGCCGCAGGCGACCAGCAGCACTAACCCTGCAACCGCAAGCAGAATGAGCAGCCGCTGGCCCACGTCTCCGAGCAACTGCTCGTGCAACGTGAACACTGCCGCGCTGACGTCCTCGTTCGTCTCCGGATACGCTTCGGCGAGCTGTGCGGCGATGGTTCGCATGTCCTCGCGGGCAGCCTCGAGGCTCGTCCCATCCTTGAGCCGGCCCAGCACGAGCAGCCGGTGCCAGTCGCGATCAGCTTGCAGAGCGAGTGGCGTCCACACGTCTGTTCTCTGGCCGTAAAACCAAGGGGAGGGCTGCTCGAAGCCGGCGGGCAGGATCCCGATGACAGCATGAGGCTCGCCGTCAAGGACGATGACGGTCCCGAGCACGCTCGGGTCGCCATCGAAGCGTCGCATCCAGAGGTCATGGCTGATGACGGCGACTCGATTGTTACCCTCCAGCTCTTCGTCCGGCGCAAAGGCTCGACCCGCAGCCAGCTGAACGCGCAGAATCTCGAAGAAGCCAGCCGTGCTCATACCGCGCAATACACGCTCGGGCTCGCCGCCACCGTAGAGACTCGCGAATCGATGGCTGAAAGCAGCGATATGCTCGAAGCTGTGGTTCTGCTCTCGCCAATCGAGGAAATTCGGGTCCGACACCGGAGCCTCGTCGGTCAACCTGTCAGCCTCCCAGATCATC
>CP070823.1:882355-883493 GCA_020344375.1 Gemmatimonadota bacterium
GACGCGTTCGCTCGCTACGTGCGGCGCCGCCCAGCGCGTGGCATATCACAGGAGCACCGGCCGTGAGCACCAGTGCGAGCCTCTACGCCTTCGAGCCCGGCACGCCAGGTGTGCCCGCCGGATCGGCGACGGGCGTGTTCGTGAAGGGGCTCGTAGACCTGCTCCAGGCGGAGCCCGCGCTGGAGCTGCGACTCCAGTGGCTGCGACCCGCCGGCCCGCGCGCGCCGGGTCGCTTGGGCGAATGGACGGCCGCCAGCCGCTGGCTGAGCGGCGAGTTGAGCCGCATGCTGCGGGACCGTTCGCGCTACCTTCTCTTCATCTACCCCAAGGTCCCCGTCCTCGCCCACGTGGACGAGCCGTCGATGCTCGCGCTGGCCCGACGCGCCTACCAGGCGCTACGTGCCAAGGCCGCGCTCACACGTCAGCGCATCGTGGTCGTCGTGGAGGACCTGCCGGTGGAGTTGGCGGAGGGTCGGGCGGCGGCGGGCGGCCCCGCGGTGGAGCAGAACGTCCAGCCGATCAGAGCGATCGAGAGGACCCTGCTTCGAGCGGCGCACCGGCTGGTGGCGCCCGGCGGCTTCGTCACGCCGATCCACGAGCGCTACGGGATCGATCCGGCCCGCTTTCGCACCTTCCGCCGCAACGTCTACATCACCGGCGTGGAACCCGCCGAGGCACCGCCCATCGAGTTCGAAAGCGCTGAAGTGAACTTCTTTTACTCGGGCCCGGTCGACTCGCATGTGGCGTCCAACTTCCGCGAGATCCTGCGCGCCATCCGCAACGCCCCGCGAACCCGCCTGCACGTCTGCGGCCCCGGGCGCGACGCCGTGCGCGAATGGCTGAGAGAACTGGACGTTCCTAACGTCCGCCACTACGGCTTGCTCGGGATCGCTGAGCACGACTGGCTGGCACAGCGCTGCGACGTAGGGCTGATCCTCTACCCGACCGACAACCTCTACAACCACCTGACGCCGACCATGAAGTACTCAGCCTACCTGGCCAACGGCCTGGCCGTGCTCAGCACCGACCTGCGCTGCGTGGCCGAGAACATCCGCCAGGACGGCGTCGGGCGAGCCATGCCGATCCGCGAGCTTGGCCTGGAACTCCTGCGCTGGGCCACACGCCCGGCGCTGTGGTC
>CP070823.1:883593-884731 GCA_020344375.1 Gemmatimonadota bacterium
TTCATTCGTCCCTACCGACCTGTAGAAGCCCGCTCGAGCCCTGCTGAGTCACCCCGCGGCGTTGACGCCCCGTTGATACGCGACCGCCACACTGGGCGGTAGAAAGCCTCGCTCGCCACGCCCGTAGCCGGGAGGTATACTTGTGGAGAGCATGTCTACCACGCGCATCACCTGGCGGGACACCCTCCTCATGCCCGAGGACGGGAAGCGGTACGAGGCGATCGACGGGGAGCTGTACGTGACCCCGGCGCCGGTCCTGCGCCACCAGTGGATCAGCGCCAACCTCGAGGCGGCTCTGAGATTGCTGCTTCAGGAACCCGGGCACGGCTGGGTGTTCGACGCGCCCCTCGGGGTCGAATTCCCTGACACGGAAGAGGGTGTCCAGCCCGACATCGTCTTCGTCTCCAAGGCTCGCCAGCACATCCTCGTCAAAGAGGGGATTCGCGGCGCACCCGACCTGGTCGTCGAGATCCTCTCTGTCGGGACCGCGGAGCGCGACCGCACGATAAAGAAGAAGCTCTACGAACGACAAGGCGCGCTCCAGTACTGGGTGGTCGATCCCGAGGCCGAGTGCGTGGAGGTCTGGGACTTCGCCGCCGGGGCGGTTGAGCCGCGGCGGTACACGGACACGCTGCCAGTCTCCGTGGGCGGCCTGTCCTTCGGCGAGATCACGCTGGCCGAGATCTTCCCGCCAGAGCTGGAGGACCGCTAGCGCGCGGGCCGTCCCGACCTCCGCAACGCGGTCGCGCCGCGCTGCCGCGCCGAAGCCTCGCGACAGTTTCTCTCCGATTCTGTGGCGCCGCTGCACGACCCGGCGGTCGTCCGATCAGCACCTCAACACGCCAACTTTCGATCTTGCAACGAGTCCAGCCCGCCCGCTCCCAATGGCCCGACAGATGCATCTTGCGGCGGCCGGTGACAGATCTCCCCCCTGCCGCGCCGTTCGGCGTCCGACCCACCACAGCCGCACCCCGCCACGGCAGACCAACGGAACAATGAGGCGAGGCTCACCGAGTATCTCGGATCTCTACCAAAGCGATCTCGACCGCCATCTGTTTGCGCCGCGCCCTCGCAAGCGGCAGCCCGCGCTAACCGCCTGGCTGGCGGGCTGGCTGCGCGCCGCGGTCGCACTCGCTGT
>CP070823.1:884831-885951 GCA_020344375.1 Gemmatimonadota bacterium
CGACGGTTGGGGCGCGTACACCTACAGCCCGGACTATATCGTGAACTTCGTCAGGCCGGGCGGGCCGGGCGATCAGGCCGGGCTCCAGAATGGGGATCGCGTGATCAGTGTGGAAGGAATCCCGGTAGAGCAGCTTCCCCTGTATTCCCGCTGGCCCCGCTCACTGGCGCCGCGGGTTGGGGAATCGCGTCGGCTCGTGGTCGAGCGGGACGGCGTGTCCCTGTCTCTCGATGTGGTGTACGGTGCGACGCGACGGGGTGTAGTGAACTTGCGGCTCGGAGCGGCGCTGGTCGTTCTGTCGTTCCTGTGGTTCGGTATCTGGGCGCTCATCACGGTCCGGACGTCTCATGCCCTTGGCCTCGCCTGCATCGGCCTGGCCGCGGGCCTGGCAATGTTCGGCGGTGGGCCGTACCTCGGCACCTGGGACGGCGTGGCGACCCACATCGGGACCGCCGCCATGGTACTCTGGACCGTCCTGCTGTTCCGCTTCTTCCTCCTCTTTCCAAAGCCCAAGCGCTTGGGTAAGAGCCGACTCGCCACCTGGCTCATCTACGGAGTGTGGGCGCTCTCTCTGCCCCTCCTGGTTCTGGAGTTGATCTTCCATCCGGCGCTGTACCACACATTCGGGCCCCTCTTCAGCCTCCTGATGCTGGGGTACCTAATCCTCGCTCTGGCCGCGGTGACGCACACCCTGGTGAAGACGCCCCGAAGCGAGCTGCGGGAGTCGGGGATGAGCCTGATCCTGGTCGGGCTCCTGGTAGCCGTCGTACCGACGCTGGTGGGGTTCATCGATTGGGCGTTCCTGCGCGGTTTCAGTCTACCGGGCTCGACCTACTACCCGCTGCTGCTCGTGGCGATTCCCATCACGATGGCGCTGGCGGTGAGGAAACAGGCCCGGCTGGGGGAGGCGCAGGTGGAGCTTCACGCCGCGATGTAGCGCTCAATGTGACGGCGCCGGACGGGTTTCCACCTCAGTCCGGCGGCTCCTGGCGCGCACGCACCTGGCCGGAGACCCTCACGTCAACCGGATAGCCGTCGAGCGTGTCGGGAAGTTCCTCCGACAGCTCGGGCGAGTGCTTAACCACGAACACCACGATACACGGCGCGCCGTGGCATTCGC
>CP070823.1:886051-887170 GCA_020344375.1 Gemmatimonadota bacterium
CGGCGACCTGCTGGGTAAGTCCCGGGTCTGGTTCAGCGACGGATCGGGCCAGCCGGTGGAAGCCCCGGTGACGCTGCCTGAGAACTGGACGAACGAGTTCATCGTGAGCACGGTTCCTTCAGCGGCCGAGACGGGGCCGGTGTGGATCGAGACGCCGACCGGCGCCACGGATTCCATCGTGTTCACGATCCTCCAGGCCGCGAGCTTCAGCCCGTCGCTCATCAGTTGGAGTGAGACGCAAGCGCTGCCCGACTCGTCCCAGGGCCACGGAGCCGTCTTTCTCTCCATCGAGGGGGGGCCCGGCGCGGGGAACCTGGTCTACGTGATCGGCGGCGCGGATGGCGCTGGCAACCCGCGCAGCGACGTCGCGTATGCGGAGATCGACGCGGCCGGCGAATTCTCAACCTACACATCCGTCCAGGGCCTACCGGCGCCTCGAGCCTTCCACGGAGCCGCCCTGGCGACACCGTTCAACGCCCTGATCGACACCTTGGTGGCGGGCTATCTGTACGCGGTCGGCGGCATCGACGCGGGCGGTGCGGCCACCTCCACGGTGTACCGGGCCACGGTGGACAAGGACCGGTCGCTGGGCGCGTGGACGGAGACGTCGGCCCTGCCGCTGCCACTGCACTCCATGGGCACCACCATCTTCCGCTCCTGGCTTTACGTGGCGGGCGGCGCCACGACCGGCGACGCTCCGCAGTCCGAAATCTATCGCGCGCGAATTAACGAGGACGGTACGCTAGGCGCCTGGGAGAGCCAGCCCGCGCTGCCCTACCCGCGGGCTCATGCACCGCTGGTGCAATTTGCGGGGGTGCTCTACATCCTGGGCGGCGACACCGCGGCGGTGGTGCCGGGGGACAACACGCTGACGGCGACGCAGGTTGCGGAGATCCATTTCCATCCCCTCGACCTGCGGACCGGGGAACTCAAGAACACAGCGTGGACGCTCAATCCGAACACCCTGATCAAAGAGGTGTCGAAGCATTCGGCCGTCGTTGCCGGCGGCACCGTTCTGGTGAGCGGCGGCCTTTACGGCGGCGCATCCAACTCGTCCACGGAGCAACAGTACGCGAGCATCAACCCGGACGGGACCATCGACAGCTTCAACGGAGCCAC
>CP070823.1:887270-888383 GCA_020344375.1 Gemmatimonadota bacterium
CCCGACGCCCAGCGCCAGGCCGCCCAGGCTCATGATGTTGAGGCTCGCACCGAACAGGTAGAGCAGTGCGAAGGTGAGGATCACGCTGATCGGGATCGAAAGCGAGATCGCCACCGGGTAGCGGGCGTCGTGCAAGAACAGGAAGAGAACGAGGAAGGCGAGCATGCCTCCCAGCGCCAGCGCCTGCACTACGTTGGAGATCGCGTCACGGATGAACCCCGACTGCGACGAGGCGACGGCCAGCTCCACGTCCGGATATTCCTCGCGCAGCAGGTCGAGCACCTCGTCCACCCGCTCCGCCACCTGCACCGTGTTGGCGCCTGCCTCCTTATATAAAAGCAGACCCACCGACTCGCGGCCGTTGTAGCGCGCGATCGTCTCCCGGTCCGCGAAGGCGTCCTCCACCGCTGCCACGTCCCGCAGCAGCACCACCGACCCGCCCTCACCGCGCCCCACCACCGTCTCGCCGATCTCCTCCACCGTCTGGAACTCGCCCAGCGCGCGCAGCGCGTAGCGGTAGCGGCCCCGCCGGATCGTACCGCCCGGCGCGCTATAGTTCGCCGCGTCCAACGCCAGCGACACCTGGTCGATCGTCACCCCGAGCGCCTCCAGCCGGCCCGGATCCACCGCTACGTGGATCTCACGCTCGAGACCGCCGGCGACCGCGGCCTGCGCCACACCGTCGATCTGCTCCAGCCGCCGCTTGAAGACGTTCTCCGACAGCTCCTTCAGCTGCCACAGGTCGGTGCTCTCCGATGTCGCCGCTAGCGTCATCACCGGCTCGCTGGTGGGATCCGAACGCAGGATCGTCGGGCGCGTCGCCCGCTCCGGCAGGTCGTAGCGGACGTTGTCCAGACGCTCCCGCACGTTCAGCGTCGCGTAGTCCATGTCGGTGCCCCAGAGGAACTGGAGCTGGACCTGCGAGGCGCCCTCGCGGCTGATCGAGTTGACGGACTTCACACCCGGCACGCGCGAGACGGCGCCCTCGATGCGCTCGCTGATGAAACGCTCCACCTCGGCAGGCCCCGCCTCAGGGTACTGGGTCCAGATGGTGAGCGTGGGAAACGCGACGTCCGGCAACAGGTCCACCGGCAGCCGAGTGAAGGCGATGAC
>CP070823.1:888483-889592 GCA_020344375.1 Gemmatimonadota bacterium
GAGATTCCATTCGGAGCCGTGGTTGTGCTGGGGGAGTACGACGCTGAGGACGGCCGCTACTACGTTGAGCGGGTCGGTCAGGCGGAAGCGTCGTCGAATCCGAGTCAGCCTGCATGTGACGAGTGATCGGGCTGGGGACAGCCGATGACGAGAGAGTTGCCACTGCTGATCACCGCGTTGGCAGCCCTCGCGGTGGTGGGCTGTGCGAGAGATGAGGCGGCAACGGGCTTGGCTGCGATCACGCCGGAAGCGCTGGAAGCCCACGTTCGCTTTCTAGCCAGCGATCTACTTGAAGGGCGCTCCCCGGGCACCCGTGGGTCGGAGCTAGCTGCCTCTTACATCTCGACGCAATTCGAGCTTGCAGGTTTGCAGCCGGCGGTCGGGGACTCCAGCTTCCTGCAGCCGGTGCCGCTGGTCTCCGTGCGGCCGCGGGCACAGCTGTCGTTCCGAGCGCGGGGCGGGGCGGCACTGGAGCCACGCCAGGGTCCAGATTTCGTAGCCCGGTCGGGCGAGCTCGAGGAAGCCGCGCTCGTGGAGGGGGAGCTCGTGTTCGTGGGGTACGGCATAGCCGCACCGGAACACGAGTGGGACGACTACAAGGGCTTGGATGTGAGTGGCAAGGTCCTGCTGGTCCTGCCAAACGACCCAGGTTCTGTGGTGTCCGGCCACTTTCGCGGTGATACGCTGACCTACTACGGCATGGAGAACTACAAGCTTGAGGAAGCAGCTCGTCGAGGGGCAAGCGGTGCCATTCTGATTCATACGCGCGAGCTGGTGAGCTATGGCTGGAATGTGGTGGAGAGCAGCTGGACCGGGGAGCAAGTCGGGCTGGGGCCGGCGCCAGGAACCCAGCTGCTCGGCTTGCAGGCGTGGCTGAGTCGAGAGACGGCTGAGCAGGTGGTGGCGATTGCGGGCCTGGACTTCGCGACGCTGCTCGAGTCTGCACGGTCGGAGAGGTTTAGGCCGATCAGCACCGGGGTGACGGTCTCGGCGAGAGTGAACAGCGAAGTCCGCCACTTCACGGATGTCAACGTCGCGGGGCTGTTGCGGGGCAGCGACCCGCGGCTTGCGGGTGAGGTGGTGGTCTTCACAGCGCACTACGACCACCT
>CP070823.1:889692-890798 GCA_020344375.1 Gemmatimonadota bacterium
CTGCGACCTCGCGCAGAGGTCACAAGAAGCACGTGACCACCCGGCAGGAACGCCTCAACTTCTGAGCCCGCGGAGCGGAGGGCCCGGGACTCGAACCCGGAAGGGGTTTCCCCCGGCGGTTTTCAAGACGGCTGCCTGCCACTAAGGTGTAGCCCTCCGTGCGTTGAAACGTGATGACTCAGTGGATAGGTGGGTACCCCGGTTTCGTACGTGTTCTCTCTCTCGTGTGCCACCCCGACCACTCAGCGAATCGGATTGCTTCGCCAGCTTCCGCTCTGCGTGCCGTTGCACGACGGTGAAACAATCACTAGCCTCTCCCCATCTACACCGGGCAAGCAGCGGTGACCAGCGTTCCCCAGTTCATCTTTAAGGAGGCGCCTCTATGGATTGCCTTTTGACCTCACCTGCCATGCGGCTCGCAGCCTGGATGGCGGCGCTGCTGATCATCGGGCCCAGATATGCCACAGCCCAGGATGTGGCGCCGACTGTGCCCGCCATCGGCGATGGGTGGGCCGCCGATCCCCCGGTCCTGTCCGCCCTCGTCGGGCACGCGCAGAACGAGAGCGAGCTGCGTCTGGTGATGGACCGCTACAACTTGGACCTAGCCGCTTTGAATCGCCGCTACCCGATCGACTACTCGCCGGCGCGCCACGCGCGGCTGGACGAGTCCTACTCCGGATGGCAGGCGCGGCTGACCGAGCTCGACTTCAACGCGCTCAGCCAGGAGGGGAGGATCGACTACATCCTGCTGCGCAATCAGATCCGCTTCGACCGGGAAATGCTGCGGCTAGACGAGGAGCGCTGGGCGGAGATCGCGCCGCTGGTCCCCTTCGCGGAGCCGCTCCGTCAGCTCCAGGAGACGCGCTTCGACCGCGTGCGGGCGGACCCGCGGGAGACGGCAGAGACGATGGACCGGGTGGCGGCCGAGGTGGAACAGCTGACCCGAGGTCTAACGGACGCTGCGCAGGCCGAGGCCGGGCCGGCCTCACGACAAGACTATACGCCGGCGGCCGCGGCACGCGCGGCGAACCAAGTGCGCCATCTGCAAAGCGCGGTCGACGACTTCAACACGTTCTACTCGGGCTACGACCCGCTGTACACCTGGT
>CP070823.1:890898-891994 GCA_020344375.1 Gemmatimonadota bacterium
TCGACCCGCGAAGCGGCGAGGTGATCGTTGCCCATCGCGAGACGGCTGAGGACTCCACGGTACTCATCAGGGCTATCGACCGTCTGTCCAGCAGGCTTCGAGAGGGTCTTGGTGAGTCGCTGGGCGCGCTCAGCCGCAGCAGACCACTCGAGAGGGTGACCACGTCATCCCTGCCGGCCCTACGCAGATACTCAGCGGCGTTGCGCGCCGCTCACCTGCAGGGTGATATACCGAGGGCCATCACGCTCTTCGAGGAGGCCATCGCCTTTGACACTGCCTTTGCCGCCGCTTACGCCAGTCTGGGGGCCGTAAGCTGGGGAGCCGGTCAGCACGGTCGCGCGGTCGAAGCGTTGAGCAAGGCCTTTCAGCTCCGCGACCGACAAACCGATCTGGAGCGGTATCAAACGGAGGGGCTGTACCACCTCCTGGTCAGCGGCGATATGAATAAGGCCTTCGACGCCTACCGCACGCTGGTCGAGATGTCAGATAGCACTCAGGGACTGAATAACCTCGGGATCTGCTACAATCATATCCGAGAGCATGCGAGGGCAGAGAGACTTTTCCGCCGCCGCCTTGAGGCAGACTCCCTCAATAGCACCTTGCACTACAACCTCCTGCGAGCTCAGATCGCGCAAGGGAAGCTCGATGAGGCGGAGCTGACCCTGCGACGGTGGGCTGAGACGCTTCCGGACGATCCGTGGCGCGATCTGTGGGCCGCCGATCTAGCCGCCAACCGCGGCGACTACGACGCCGCTGAGGTACATCTACTTCGGCTGCGGGAAGCTGGAGGCGCAAGCCATAGCCTGCGACTCGGCGGTCGAGCGATCTCGAGCTATTGGCTGGCCAGTCTGCGGGCGCTGCGCGGCAAGCTGGCCGACGCTGAGCACTATCTCGGCGATGCCTTGGCGGCCGATGACGAGCGCGGCGCGACACATTCGTATCTCGGTAGTGCGATCCATCTCGCACTGTTGGACATCTGGTTCCGGGCCGACACGGCCGCCGGAATCCTGAAGCTCGAAGCTGTGCTCAACGAATTCCGCATGGACTCGCTGGCGCCGCTCGATCGGCCGTACCTGGGACTGGCGTTGTTCTATGC
>CP070823.1:892094-893189 GCA_020344375.1 Gemmatimonadota bacterium
CTCGATCGTCAGTGCCTCGACGCTCAGCAGATCCCCGATCCCGGCCCGCAGCCGCTCCACCGCCGAGCGCGTCCGCGCCCTTCCCTTCAGCCGTACGTCCAGCGCCGCGGTGTTCACACCCGTGGCCTCACGCTCCGTCACCTCCGCCGCCTCGGCGCGGCCCACTCGCGTGAAAGCCGCCTCGGTGGCCGCATCGCCCAGCGCCACCGCCTCCAGCTGCGTGCTGATCTCATCCGTCGTCTCCAGCGGCGTGCCCAGCGGCAGATCGACCCGCGCCCGGTAAGCGCCCTCGTCCACCTGCGGCAACAGGTCCCGAGGGAGCTGCCAACCGAGCCCCAGCGCCAGCAGGAACGCGGCCGCCGCGGCGGCCAGTGTGGCGCCGCGATGGTCGAGCGCCCATTCGAGCAGCTGATGGTAGCGCTGCGCGAAGCGCGCGAACCCGCGATCGAAGGCACGGAAGACCGGCCGGGCGAAAGCGCTCAGCGGTCGCGCGACGAGGCTGCCCCAGAAACGCGCGAGCGCGATGACGAACGCGACCGCCGCCCGCACCATCGCGCCGAACAGGGCGACCAGCCAGCGCGTCAGGATCGCCGGCCAGCGCCACCAGCGGGCGCGGCCGCCGTAGCGCGCCCGCTCCTCCCGCACGAAGCGACCGATGGGCGGAAACACGCGGCCCGGTTCCCAGCCGCCGGCGCCCGTGCCCGCCGGGTACACGACCTCGCGCCGGACTTCTTCCTCGCCAGGCCTGACCGCGCGGATGCGCGCCGCGATCATCGGCAACAGCGTGAGCGCCACCAGCAGCGACGCCAGCAGCGACACCGCCACCGCGATCGACAGGTCCTTGAACAGCTCGCCCGCCACCCCCTTCACGTAGATGATCGGGCCGAACACCGCGATCGTCGTGAGCGTCGACGCCGTGATCGCCGCCTGCACCTCCCGGGCGCCCAGGCCCGCCGCCGCCGCCGCCGCCATCCCGCGCTCCCGGTGCCGGAAGACGTTCTCCAGCACCACGATCGAGTTGTCCACCAGCATCCCGACGCCCAGCGCCAGGCCGCCCAGGCTCATGATGTTGAGGCTCGCACCGAACAGGTAGAG
>CP070823.1:893289-894380 GCA_020344375.1 Gemmatimonadota bacterium
GATCAAAGCGTCGGGGAACACCTGAAGCAGCGCGGGAAGGTTGAGGAGATGAACCGCGGACTTGAGAATCCAGCGGCGCTCCGGATGTCCCCACTGCAGGACCTGCAGCTGCGATCGGTATTCCTCATATGCCCAGCGTGCAACGTCGTGGGGGGTGTGGGTGACCCAATCCCAATACCCGGGGACCCCATAGTGCATCCCGAAGGCCGGGCTGGTAAAGGTGTGGTTCAAGAGCGGGTAGCACTCCTCGGCGTCCGCCACGTCGATCGGGTGGACGATGCGGAGGTCGGGGGCGGCGAGGTAAAGCAGCCGGAGCTGCCGCCGCGCCTTGGTGCGGCGGCGACGAGTGCCGGGATCGCCCGGGGGGCACGGCGGCGCAGGCTGGAGCAGCTCCCACGTACGAGGCGCCCGTGTATCGGGAGCGAGGGCAAGGAGATTGTGGAGCATCGTGGTGCCGGTGCGACTGAGGCCAACGATGAACAACGGTCGCGTGACCGGTGAGCCGGTGATGGACGGGAGGCGACGCAGGGCGTCCCGGACCTCGAGCCGATTGGCGAGGTACCCGGCCAACGTCTGTCGCATCACGATGCGCCCGACGGGGGTCAAGCTGACGTCGTCATTCAAGGATCTGACGAGCGTTTGGAGCCCCGTGCGGAACATCGGATCACCAAAGTCACGCAGGCCGGTCTTGCGGCTCGCAATGCGTTCTAGTTGCTCGGCGTCCAGAACCCCGCCGCGTGCGCGGGCACGCGAGACCGCTGAGAGCGTCCAGTTGGCGGCGCGCAACCATAGTGGGGGGCCGTGGACAGTGGGCGAGCGGTCAGGACTCGGCATGCGCTGTCCTCCGTGCTCGCGTTCGTGGGGCACGGTCTCTCCGTGTCGGGATCATCGCGGCACCGCCGCACCACTGCGCAGGCGAGGATCGCGGCTTTGAGGGAGCGTCACTGGTCGGCCGGCGGCGATATCCGTGCTCGGTTCCATCTGTACCGACCGAGCGAGGCCCATCCGGACTGGCAGTTGCTCCAACTCGACGCGCAGCGACTTGCCGCACGCATCCGTACGCGACTCGAGCCACCGGCGTCGCGGTGGCG
>CP070823.1:894480-895568 GCA_020344375.1 Gemmatimonadota bacterium
ACCACGCGGAGGCCGGTCGGGCCACAGCCCACGACGATGACGTGACCGGACCGTCGCGCCGCCTCGACTTCCTCTGTGGGTTCGCCCTCCCGCGCCGGGGCCGGCCGTCGGCGCGCGAGTGAGACCAGCCGGTCGGCGGACGCTATGAGGTAGGGCGCGAGCAGCAGGGTGAGCACCGACACCGACACGACGAGTCGGAAGACGTCCGGGTCGAGCAGCTGATGGCTGCGGCCCGTCTCCGCGACCACGAACGAGAGCTCACCGACATGCGCGAGCGCCAGCCCGCTGGCCAAAGCGACGCGAGTCGAATAGCCAACCAGCTTGACGACAAGAGCAACGATCGCGGTTTTGCCGACGACGATGGCGGCCACCAGGGCCACGACGAGGAGCGCGTGCCGGGCTACCCACGCCGGGTTGGCCAGCATCCCGATGGAGACGAAGAACAGCGCCAGGAACCCGGCGCGCAGCGACCCGATCTCGGCGCGCATCTGGCTGGCGAACTTCGTATCGGCCAGCGCCACGCCGGCGACGAAAGCGCCCAGCACCTCCGACAGACCGAGTGCGTGCGCCGCCCACGTCGCACCCAGACAAAACGTGAGGGCGAGGATCACGAACAGTTCTCGGTTTCGCGCCGTGGCTGCCGCGTTGAACAGGAGCGGCAGCAGCGTGCGAGCCAGCAGGAAGAGCACGGCGATGAGCAGAATGCCGCGGGTCACGGCGCCGCCCAGGCCGCGATAGGCGTCGGGTCCCACACCGGCACCGGCGATCACCGGCAGGAGGAGAAGCAGCGGGATCACGGCAACATCCTGCACCAGAAGTATCGCCACCGACACGCGCCCGGGTACGCTGTCGATCTGCGCCCGATCCGCCAGGATGCGGAACACGACGGCGGTGCTGCTGAGGGCCACGATCATCCCGAGTGTCGTGCCTTCGCCCAACCCCATGCCGATGGCGGCGGCGCACAGGACCGTCGCGGCAGCAGTCAGAAGGATCTGGAGGCTGCCGCCGAGAGCGCCGCTGAGCCCGAGGGCTCGTAACCGGCGCCACGGCAGCTCGAGCCCGATGGTGAAGAGGAGGAGCGCCACGCC
>CP070823.1:895668-896749 GCA_020344375.1 Gemmatimonadota bacterium
GCTTCATGCCAGTCGCGCATGTACGTATCGAGAAAGATCCCACCTGGATACACCAAGTCCGTATATAGGTCGTACTGAGTGAAGGTTGGCACCGCTGCCTTGACCGCAGTGTGATTGAGCGCCGCCAAGTGTTGCGCTGCCATACCAAGATACGAGATTCCCCACGCGCCAACCTGGCCATCGGACCATTCCTGTGCTACGACCCAGTCCACAACTGCCGCGAAATCCTCGAGTGAAGCTTCGGACCACGGGTACGGCCACACACCGAAGGACGCGCCAGTGCCACGCTCGTCGATAACCACGAAGGCGTACCCCCGCCTCGCCGCAGCTTCCTTCCGCCAATCAAAGATGTCACTCATGCCACCACCGCCCTCGTCGCCACGCCAGTACCGCGTCATCGTTACGATAGTTGGCACCTGGACCCCGGCGCCGAGCGGCTGGGGAATTGTGACGTCTAACGCAAGCCGAACGCCGTCAGGCATGGCAAGGTAGAAGGACTCGGTACTACCGCTGCGAAAAGGATCGTCGTTGCCAGTGATGTCGTCATCGTCACAGCTCACCATCAGCGTGCTTAGGATGATGACGACGGCACAATGCATGGCGATTTTCTTGTTAGGAATTCTCATCGACGTTGCCCTCCCCAAATCACGTCTTCGCCAAATCTGGGTAGCGCCTGGCAAACCGCTTCGAGATGTCACCGGAGTCTTCCCATTCGCCGCGTTAGACAGTCGCCAGGATGTGAACAAGAGGGTTCGATCATCCAGCGCCAAAGTGACGTCGCCGTCGTACCGGTGGAACCCAACTGAAGGGGGAATACCCCTGGTCGAGATAGCTGCTTCCAGCTAAGTCCAATCACCGATGGAACGCGTCGCATCAGGCCGGGGCCAAACGGTTTGACGTGCGAGGCGCGCCGTGGGTTGCCTCACACGGGCCGCGACAAGGCTCGTTGAAGGATCGAGGCTGGGACACGACTCGCCGACGGCGGGGAAACGTATCCCAGGAATTAGGTGATACGGGGGGATGAGACGGAGAGCGGGGGACGTTCCCGGCGTCGTCGTACTGGTAGAATACGCTATCCCCA
>CP070823.1:896849-897929 GCA_020344375.1 Gemmatimonadota bacterium
GCGGCGATCAACATGGATGGGCTCAACATCTACGGGCCGATGCGTGACATCTTCGTGATTGGCTACGGCAACTCCGAGCTGGACGGCTATCTGGTTGCTGCTGCCGCGACCCAGGACCGTATCGTAGAGCCTGATGCCGAGCCGGAGAAAGGCTTCTTCTATCGCTCCGACCATTTCCCGCTCGCCAAGCAGGGTGTACCGGCGCTCTACACGGGCACGGGCAACGATCACGTGGAGCACGGTGAGGAGTGGACGCGCCAGAAGAAGGACGAGTGGAGGGCGGCTAATTATCACAAGCCGTCGGATGAATACAGCCCTGATTGGGACTTGACTGGTGCGGTCGACGATCTGCAGGTGCTGTTCATCGTCGGCTACCGACTGGCCAACGAATCGACGTTCCCGAACTGGCGCGAGGGCACCGAGTTCAAGGCGAAGCGCGATGCGATGATGGCCGGCGCAGAATAGCGCGGCGCTGCCAACCACAACCGGAGTGGCCAACGGCGGCACCGTGAGGTGCCGCCGTTGGCTGTATGCTCGAGGACGGAGGGAGCATACTTGTGAAGACACGAAGACTTGGAAGTCGGGGACTGGAAGTCTCGCAGCTCGGCCTCGGCTGCATGGGGATGAGCGACTTCTATGGTCCTGCCGATGAGCGGGAGGCCATCGCCACCATCCACCGGGCTTTCGAGTTCGGGATGAATTTCATCGACACCGCGGACATGTACGGCCCCTTCACCAACGAGC
This sequence comes from Gemmatimonadota bacterium, assembly GCA_020344375.1. Lineage (GTDB taxonomy): Bacteria > Gemmatimonadota > Gemmatimonadetes > Palauibacterales > KS3-K002. The sequence continues at coordinate 897,594 of CP070823.1, forward strand.
GGCTCGTCGGCCGCGCGATCAGGGGACGGCGTGACGAGGCCATCATCGCCACCAAGTTCGGCATCCTGCGTGGCACCGACGGCAGCTTCTTCGGGATCAGCGGCAAGCCGGAGTACGTGCGCCAGGCTTGCGACAATTCGCTGGAGCGCCTGGGTGTGGACCATGTCGATCTCTACTACCAGCATCGCGTGGACCCCGAGGTGCCGATCGAGGATACGGTCGGCGCGATGTCGCGGCTGGTCGAGGCAGGGAAGGCGAGGTACATCGGGCTCTCCGAGGCGGGTCCCCAGACGATCCGCCGCGCACACGCCGTGCATCCGATCAGTGCGTTGCAGA
>CP070823.1:898029-899105 GCA_020344375.1 Gemmatimonadota bacterium
AGCTCGCCGACCAGCGCGGCGACCGATGCGTCGAGCGTCTGGTGCATGACCACCTGACGCGAATCGACCAGGATGATGCGCCGCAGCTCTGGGAACTCCAGCGTTTCCGGTTTCAAGAAGACCGGCTCGGCGTACAGGATGGCGTCGCCCAGCGGAATAACCAGCAGGATGCCCCGCGACACCTCCGAGCCGACCTGACCCCAGAGCGTGAACTGCTCGGAGATGACCGCATCGTTGTCGATCCGCGCCTCGACCTGGTTGGGCCCGTCCACGTGCCGGCCCGTCGGGAAGCGGAACAGGATCATCTGGCCGTAGTGCTCGCCGTCGCTCCGCGCCGCCATCCATCCGACCAGGTTGTGCCGATCATCGGGAGTGAACGGCTGGATCAGCAGGAACTCTTCCTCCTCTTCGCCGGGCAGCCGGGCCACGATGTAGTAGGGCCGCAAAGGAGTGGAGCGGCCGAACGACGTCTGAATCGGCACGTCCCACTGGTCCTCCTTGTTGTAGAAGACCACCGGGTCTCGCATGTGGTACTGCAGTAGCATCTGCGTCTGAACGGTGAACAGGTCCAGCGGGACCCGGACGTGCTCGCGCAGGTGCTCCGGCATCTCCTCACGCGACTTGAACAGCCCCGGGAATATCGCCTGATAGGCGCGGACCAGCGGATCGTCCGGGTCGAAGACGTAGTAGTCCACGCTGCCGTTGTACGCATCCACGACCGCCTTGACGCTGTTGCGGATGTAGTTGAAGCGGCCGGTCCAGGGCGTCGCGTACGGGTAGCGGTGCGTGACCGTGTAGGCGTCCTGGATCCAGAACAGTCGGCCGTCCGCGACCACGACGTAGGGCTGGCGATCCCGTAGCAGGAACGGCGCGATCGCGCCGACGCGCTGCGCTACCGTCCGGCGATACTGGATGCGGCTGTCCCGGCTGATCTCGCCCGAGATCAGGATGTTCAGGTCGCCGAACTGCCAGGCATAGATCAGGCGGCGGAAGAACGAGCTCAGCTCGACGCCGCCGTCCCCGTCGTAACTCGTGTACGCGGGCCCCTCCGGGCCGGGGTAGTTGAACTCCTGCAT
>CP070823.1:899205-900281 GCA_020344375.1 Gemmatimonadota bacterium
TCAGGTATATCGGCGTATCCAACTTCAACGTATCCCAGCTAGAGCGAGTTCAAACGATCGCTCCAGTCACATCACTGCAGCCACCCTACTCGATGCTCATGCGGCAGATCGAGGACGAGATCCTCCCCTTCTGCCTGCAACGCAACATCGGCGTGATCGCGTACTCGCCGATGCACAACGGCTTGCTCAGCGGCAGAATGACCTGCGAGCGCGTCGCTGCCCTTCCTAATACAGACTGGCGGGTGAACTTCAACCCGGCCTTCCGCGAACCTCACCTGTCCCGCAACCTCGAGCTTGTCGAGTTCTTGCGAGAGATCGGCGAGCGTCACGGGCGATCAGTGGCTGAAGTGGCAATCGCATGGACGCTTCGGCATCCGGCAGTGACGGGAGCGATCGTTGGCGCACGCCGCGCCGAGCAGGTGGATGGGTTTGTCGGTGCTAAGGACTTTCGGCTGAGCGAGAGTGAAATCGCTGAGATCGAGGCCCGTCTACCGGAATCAGTCGATTTGATGAGCCTTGGCTGATTTTGCCGTGTCCGGGGGCCGTGTAGCGCGAGTTCTCACATGGTCCCCGGAGACAACACGCAACACTAGACACTACACAAGCAATCAGCAGTGAGGTGCTGCAACAAGCCGAACCCTTGAGCATCTAGTGTATACAGATCACTGATGAATGCCATGCTCTCCAGCCCGTCTAAGCTGAACGCTGCTTGGCTGTGCCTCGGTCCCTTCTACGACGCCCTCCGCGACCCGCCGCGCTTCCAGGCGCTGCTGGGCGCCGGGTGGACGACTTGGTGAGGAAGCGAAAAGAGAAGAAGGGTCAGCAGCCGAGCCCGTCGCGAGCCCGTGATCTGGCGTCACGCGGCGTCGCCTGCTCAGGCCACCGGCCGCGTGACGCTTCTTGTTGCCCTCCCGCCGTAGCGTTCCGATATTGGAATCGCTGAGTGTCATTCGAGGACCCGGGCAGCATAGTCCCACTGCTGGAGGTTCTCCCTTCGTGATCTGTCAGCAGCCTCCGCCGGTGCTCACCTTTGCCGCTTCCGCGGCAAGCTCACGGATTCATGCGTTCCCAGCAAC
>CP070823.1:900381-901456 GCA_020344375.1 Gemmatimonadota bacterium
CGGACAATCAGAATCAACGGAGATTCGTACGAGATCATCGGCGTGGCGCCCGCCGATTTCCTGGGTTCCGTGCGGGGCCTCCGATCAGACTTCTTCGTCCCCTTCCAGATGATAAACGTCATCCAGGGGTCTGACGCGGACCAGTTGGCCGACCGGGAACTCCAGGTTCTCGTCCCGAAGGGCCGACTGAGGCCGGGCGTCGGCCTGGAGCAGGTCAATGTAGCCCTGGCCGGAATCGTAGACGATCTACGGCGAACGCATCCGGACGCCTGGGGCGAGAGAAAGACTTTCAAGGTGGTGCCCACGGAAAGCGTCCTGGTCAATCCATCCGTTGACGGGATCATTGTTCCCGCCGTGTTCATAGGTGTGGCCGTGGTAGGATTGGTGCTTCTCGTCACCTGTGCGAATCTGGCCAGCTTCCTCCTGGCCCGGGCGATCGATCGGAGGAAGGAGATCGCTATCCGCCTCGCCCTGGGGGCTCGCCGGGGCACCCTAATCCGACAGTTCCTCACGGAGACGGTAACCCTTTCCCTCATGGGTGGAGTAGTTGGGCTGGTGCTGGGGCAGTGGATAGTGAACACCATTCCCACATTGGAACTCCCCCTACCCTTCAAGATAGGCCTGGATCTCGGGTTGAACGGGACTGTTCTCGGGCTGACCGGCGGAGCGACAGTCCTCGCCGGGGTCCTTCTCGGCTTAGCGCCAGCCCTTCAGAGCACGAATCCAGACCTGGTCCCTACCCTCAAGGACGAGAGTTCAGGGGGTTGGCGGCCGCGGCGCATTCCCCTCAGGGGACTCCTAGTGGTCGGCCAGGTGGCCGTATCCCTGGTTCTCTTAATATCGGCCAGTCTCTTCCTGCGGAGCCTCCAAGCACGCCGGGGTACCGACCCCGGGTTCGGCCGCGAGCCCACGGCTATCGTCCACTTCAACCTCCGTGATCATGCTACTCCCGCGGAGGGAGGAGCGGTGCTACAGAGGATCATCGAGCAGGTGTCCACGATTCCGGGCGTCCAGGCCGTGGGCATAACCGACAATATCCCTCTCAATCCGCTTCGGTTCTGGACACTGGACGTAA
>CP070823.1:901556-902628 GCA_020344375.1 Gemmatimonadota bacterium
GTCGCGTACGGGTAGCGGTGCGTGACCGTGTAGGCGTCCTGGATCCAGAACAGTCGGCCGTCCGCCACCACGACGTAGGGCTGGCGATCCTGCAGAAGGAACGGCGTGATCGCGCCGACGCGCTGGGCAACCGTTCGGCGATACTGGATTCGGCTGTCCGAACTGATCTCGCCCGAGATCAGGATGTTCAGGTCGGCGAACTGCCCGGCATAGATCAAACGGCGGAAGAACGAGCTCAGCTCGACTCCGCCTTTCCCGTCGTAGCGGGTGTACTCGGGCCCCTCCGGGCCCGGGTAGTTGAACTCCTGCATCCCGCTACGGGCGATCACGTGGTCCAGGCTCTGGAGGCCGTAGTAGATTTCGGGTTGCTCGAGCGGGATCACGCCGACCGGCGGTACGTCACGGATGAAGAAGGCGGGCCGGCCGCCGGCCTCGACCTCGGTGACCGGGCTCATCGCCACGCCGTAGCCGTGGGTGAACTGCAGAGTCCGGTTGACCCAGCGCTGGGCCTCCGCCGGCAGCTTCTCGGCCGACAGCTCGCGCGTGGCGAGCATCACCTGCCGCAGCTCGCCGTCCACCGTGTAGCGGTCGGTGTGGACCGCCAGGAAGTCGTAGTACAGGCGGAAGAACTGGATCTGATTGTAGCTCTGGAGCAGTGGGCCCTCGTCCCAGAGCCGCACGTTGCGGAGCGTCCCGCGGTTGTCGGCGACCGTCTGAGCCTCGATGGCGCCGCGCGCCGGATGGTCGCGCGACTCCAGATCTTCCAGTCCGAAGGCGTTGCGCGTGAACTCGATATTGCTGGCCAGATAGTCCCGCTCCAGCGCCAGCTCGGCCGGCTCGACTCGCAGCCGCTGCACCAGCCAGGGTGCCGCGCTCCCGACCAGAATCAGCAGGACGAACCAGATGGCCACGGGCCCGACGATCCAGCGATATCGCTTGGAGAACACGCCGCCGGCCAGCACGAACCCGGCGGTGGCCAGGGCGACCACGGTCAGCAGCGCCCGGCCCGGCAAATTGACGTGGTCGTCGGTGTAGCCCACGCCGAACACGGTCCCGGTGGGCGAGTACAGCA
>CP070823.1:902728-903795 GCA_020344375.1 Gemmatimonadota bacterium
TCCGGTGACGAGCGCATCAAGGGAAGCTGCATGATCGTGCTGGAGGAGACGGATCCCGGGATCTACGATCGCGGTACGCCGACCAAGAAGCTGGCGCACCAGCTCTCCGCGACCAGCGACCCCGTCTTCAGCCTGGATGTCCCCGCCAGCCGCATCATCGGCGGCTACAGTGTGAAGGACGGGGTGATCATTCCGAACTGCAACCACGGCGAGGTCATCGAGGCGGTGTTCCGGCGCACGCGAGTGACCGTCGGTCTCATGACCGCGGCGAAACTGCTCTCAGCGGTGGAGCCGGTCATCCGCTACCAGCGCGGCCGCTTCCGTGGCGGTGCAACGGACCAGGCCGGCACGCCGCGGCACGATCTTGGACTGCAGCAGAAAGAAGACGCGCTACACCGGCTCGTCGACATCTGGGCCACAGGCGAGGCGAGTGCGTCGCTGGGCTTCGCGGGTGCCCGGCTGTTCGACGAGCTGGATCCCCTCGACCATCGGCGCGAGGAGATCTTCGGGCAGTACGGTATACCCGAGGGCCGTAAGACGGTGCGGGCTCTGGCGGAGTGGACCGAACGGGCGGTGGAGTACGTGCGGCTCGCGGCGAGGCCCGAAGAGGAGCGCGACACGGCCCGCGTCCAGGAGCTGGAGTCGAACGAGCTCGTCCAGTACCTCGTCAAGGACGCCCTCGCCAACGTCCTCTGCCCGGCCATCAAGCTTTGGAATACCGGTCACGGGGCCAACATGATGCGCGAGGCCGTGAGCCTGATGGGCGGCTACGGCATCACCGAGGATTGCCCGGGCTTCCTACCGCAGAAGTGGATGGACGCGCAGCTCGAGGCGACCTACGAGGGGCCGGAGGCAGTGCAGCGACGGCAGCTAAGTGTGACCATGGCCAACCCTGTCTTCCTCGCGCAGTTCGAGGAGTGGATCCGCGAGATGCGGCGGATCGCCTCACAGCGGCCCGGGTCCGGCGCCTGCACGCTCGCCTCGGCTATGGACCTGTGGCTGTGGACCCTTCGGCACCTGCTGGAGGCGAAGGACGCGCAAGGGTCACCGCTGTACAAGGGGCACCG
>CP070823.1:903895-904962 GCA_020344375.1 Gemmatimonadota bacterium
CAGGCCGAGTTCGAGCAACGCAGGCTGGAGGAGAGGATCCCGCAGATCGGCGCCACCGCGCTCAAGGCGCGCCTGGACGCCGGCCATCCTATACGGCTCGTTGACGTCCGCGAGCCCTGCGAGTGGGACATCTGTAACCTGGGGGGCGCCGAGCTGATCCCGTTGGGCACACTCCCTGCCCGGTTGAACCAGCTGGACGCCGCTGAGGAGATCGTGGTCTACTGTCGAAGCGGCGAGCGCAGCGTCCATGCGGTGCGGCTGTTGCAGGAGGCAGGCTTCGGCAAAGCCTACAACCTGGCCGGCGGCATCTTGGCCTGGTCGGATGAAGTGGACCCGTCGATGCCGAAGTACTAGCGCAGGTGCCCGCGGTGTCACACCCGGATTGTGGATGGGAAGGCGGACATGGAAAGGTTGCTAGACTGGGGCGTCGACGGCATCATGACCAGCAAGGCAGATGTTGCCGTTCAAGCAGGCGCACGGCGCCTGGGTCGCTGACCGCGCACGGCGCCTGTCTCCCTGATACCGTTACCCGATGAATCTCGGATGACTACGCGAGCGACATCATGCGGGCGGCTAGGCCGCGCCCGGTCTGCCGGCCTGCTTGCAATCCCGATCATCATCACGCTCATGGCTACCGAGACAATTGCTCAGAGCGATCGTCCCCGCGCCCGGGATGTGGGTGTCGCGCCGGGCATCTTTCAGCCAGGCCAGCACAACGCCATCACTGACGTCACAGGAGTGCAGGTCGGGCAGACCACGGTGTGGGAGGGCGACTCGATCCGCACGGGCGTCACCATCATCGTTCCTCACCCCGGCAGCCTCTACCGCGAGCGTGTGCCCGCCGCCATCCACGTGATCAACGGCTACGGGAAGCTCCTCGGCGTAACCCAGGTCCAGGAGCTGGGTGAACTCGAGACGCCCATCGCGCTCACCTGCACGCTCTGCGTCTGGAAGGTAGCGGACGCGCTGATCGACTACCTGCTGAGTCAGCCAGGAATGGAGTCGGTCCGCTCCATCAACCCGGTCGTCGGCGAGACCAACGATGGCTATCTGAACGACATCCGTAC
>CP070823.1:905062-906129 GCA_020344375.1 Gemmatimonadota bacterium
CGGCGGTGGACGGCCTGTTGACCGAGTCGGCCGAGGCCTGGAACGCCGGTGACCTGGACGGTTTCCTCTACTGGTACAAGAGCGGACTGGAGACCACCTACATCGGCTCGAGTGGGCTGATTCACGGTTGGGACGCGATTCGAGCCCGTTACGCGCCGACCTTCGAGCCCGGCGCTGAACGCGATTCGCTGCGTTTCGAAGGTCTGGAGACGCGGCCTGTAGGCCCGGGCCTTGGATTGGCGACGGCGCGCTACGTGCTGTTCCAGGGGGATTCGATCACCTCTGAGGGCGTGTTCACGCTGGTGCTGGAGGAGACGGCAGAGGGTTGGAGGATCGTCCACGACCACAGCAGCGCCCTGGCTAACTGAGCTCTTTCTCGAGAGCCTCCTTTCTGACCCGCGCGGACGCCACCTGCTCGCGCAGGGCCGGCTCCTTGTACTTGCCGAACCGCTTGATGAGATCGGCGTAAGTACTTAGCGCGAGTTCCCGGTGGCCCATCTGGATCAGGGCCGATCCCTTGTTGAGCAAAGCCCTGGCCGCCCGAACCCGTAGCACCGGATCGCCTGCTTCCCCCCACCGGCTCACGACCTCGTCCAGGACCGCGATCGCCTCGGCTTGCCGGTTGAGCTCGGCCAGGGCGATCCCTTTGTTGACCATCGCTTTGCCCACCGCCTCGCTCATGCTGGGCTCGGGATCGTCCGCGTAGCGGCTGACCAGCTCGTCCCAGACCGCGATCGCCTCCTCCAATCGATCCAGTCTGGCCAGCCTGGCGCCTTTGTTGAACAGGGCCCGCACGGCGTTCTCCCGCAGCCCCAGCTCGCGGGACCCGCCGGCCCGGCTGACCAGCTCGTCATAGACGGCGATCGCCTCGTCGGCCCGGCCCAGCTGAGCGAGTACGACGCCCTTGTTAAAGAGCGCGCTGTTGACTCGGAGCTGTGCGGTGGCCTGGTAGATCCTCTCCCGAGAGAGCGCGTCTCCGATATTCACGACCAGATCGTAGGCGCGGAGCTCATCGTCCGAGTAATCTGCCAGGCCTGCGGCCGCGGCGATCATCGCGTCCATCAGGT
>CP070823.1:906229-907288 GCA_020344375.1 Gemmatimonadota bacterium
GTCGGCTTCGACCGAGGTGCGACCGGGGCGGTCGTACTCAAGTCGCCCATTGGTGATCTACGAAACGTGCTCTTCACCTGCTCGACGGGCGAGAACGCGCAGCGTGCCGCGGAGCGGGCCATACCGTGCAGCAGCGATGAGTTCTACGACCCGAGCAACGTGCACGCGGGCGACACGATCACCTATAACCACTTCAGGATGTGCCCGTACGGCAGCGGCTGCGGGAGCAATACCTATCTGGCCGGATCCGACCGGCAGGATTTCGGTGCCATCGCGTCCACTGTGGATGACATCCTGAACGGGCGCGACATCGGCGACCAGACGGCTCGCTTCCAGTACGACATCTTCCGAAACCCCAACTTCCCCCAGCAGCCCACGCCCCACGCCTTCTGGGTGCCGGGAACGTGGGACTACACGGCGAACGGGATTGGCGAGCCCGACACGCTTTTCGTCCAGACTTGCTACGGTCCGCCGGGGACAGGGCGTGAGAACCGGTCCGACGCGTGCGTCGTCACGTGGGCGGATACCATGCCCGTCGGAGAACTGGGGAACCCGGCCTACAACAACCAGGAGGGGAACTGTGCCTGGTTCTCAGTCGGGCCGTTCCAGCTTGCCGCCGGCGATACGACGGCGCTGGTGATCGCGACGGTGGCCGGTCCGGATTCGGCGTCGTTCGAGGCCGAGGTCAACAACGTCATCGATCTCTACATGAACTTCTACCTCAGCCCTGAAGCGCCGCCCAAGGTCACGGTCGTAGGGACCGAGGTGACGGTCGAAGATCCGGCGCTGGGGCGTGGCAGAGGTGAGGTCGCACTGTTCTGGGACGACGCGTCAGACGACTTCGTCGATCCGTTCCTAGAAGACTTCGCAGACAAGCTGGCGGCGGCGGCCGCCGGCGATCTCGCGAGGATTAAAGCGCTCAACCCGGATCTGGAGAGCAGGATTCGGGAGCGCGCGCGAGACAACCTCGAGCAGATCCTGATCTTCAAGTCCTGCGACGGCGGGTCCACCTTCACCATCAACGACCAGCAGGAGGGGGTGCTGGATTGTGACGGCGAT
>CP070823.1:907388-908441 GCA_020344375.1 Gemmatimonadota bacterium
CCCTCGTAGATGAGACCGACATCGGCAAGATCCAGCCGGGCATGGAGGTCACCATCACCGTGGACGCGTACCAGAACCGCCCGTTCAGCGGTCGAGTACTGAAGATCGAGCCGCAGGCCACCGTGACACAGAACGTCACAATGTTTCCGGTCCTTGTACGGATCCCCAACACCAACGCGCTGCTCAAACCAGGGATGAACTCGGAGGTCGAAGTGCATGTGGGGGCCAGACAGGGAGTGCTGGCTGTCCCCAACACGGCGCTGAGGACGGACCGCGACGTGAACTCGGCGGCTGAAGTCCTTGGCCTGGACCTTGAGGCGGTCAGGGATCAGATCGCCCAGGCGCGAACAGCCGCCGCGGGGGGTACCAGCCCGGGCCCGTCGACGGATGAATCGGCTGCTGGCGACAACTCGAGGAGAGAGACCGTCACCTGGCGCGGACAGGAGATCCAGCTTCCCGAGGGCGTTAGCGCGGAAGCCGTCCGGGCCCTGCAGGCCAAGTTCGAGGGAGCGAGCGATAGACGAGCCGTCTTTCAGTCGCTCACACCCGATGAGCGGGCGCTGATGCAGCAGCTGATGCAGGCCGCTGGCGGCGGGCGCGGCGGTTTCGGTGGCCCAGGCGGTCCCGGCCAGGGACTCAGCGTCACCGACGCTGCGCTCGCGGGTGGCGAGTACATCGTCTTCGCGCTGCGTGATGGGGTGCCCACCGCTGTCCCAATCCGGACGGGCCTTACGGATTTGGACTATTCCGAGGTCGTCTCGGGCCTGACCGAGGGAGATACCGTGCTGGTGCTACCCAGTGCGAGCCTCTTGGCGAGCCAGCGGGAGTTCCAAGAGCGGATCGCGGACCGGGTCGGCGGAATCCCGGGCGTCCAGCGGCGATAAGCTTCGAGTTCGGGTCCAGACAAGGGGAGCGGCATATGCTCTTTGGCGAAATCATCAGGGTGGCTCTGAGCGCGATCCGGGCAAACAAGCTTCGCTCGTTCTTGACCATGCTCGGCATCGTGATCGGGGTTGCCGCGGTCATCACGATGGTCGCCCTCGGCAGCGGTGC
>CP070823.1:908541-909593 GCA_020344375.1 Gemmatimonadota bacterium
ACCGTGCCGCTCGCCTCGTAGAGATCGATGAGCCCCTCGCTCAGATACGCGTAGTCCTCGAGATAGGCGTTCAGGTGTGCCTTCCCCGCGCGATAGGTGCGAAACAGACCGCCGTCCTCGCGCGTCAGCTCGCGCAGCACGAAACCGGCGGCACGTTCGGCCGCCGCCAGGTAGCGAGCGTCGCCCAGCACGCGGTAGCCCGCCGCCAGTGCGCCGATCATCAGGCCGTTCCAGGCCGTCAGGATCTTGTCGTCGAGCCCGGCCTTCACCCGCTGCTCTCGAGCCGAGTACACTTCGCGGCGCGCGTGCTCCAGCGTGCGTTCGAGTTCCTCCGGCGTGATGCCCAGCTGCTCCGCCACGGACGCCAGCGGGCGGGGCGTGTTGGGGATGCTCTTTCCTTCCCAGTTGCCGCTCAGCGTGATGTCGTAGTAGGCGTTGAAGCGGCGCGCCTCCTCTTCGTCCAGCAGCTCGGCGACCTGTTCCGGTGTCCAGACGAAGAACTTGCCCTCTTCGCCCTCGGAGTCAGCGTCGGTGGAGGAGTAGAAGCCGCCTTCGGGCGATGTCATCTCACGCAGGGTGTAGTCGAGCGTCTGAACCGCGACGCGGCGGAAGAACGGATCGTGCGTGACCTGGTATCCCTCGAGATAGGCTTTCGGCAGCAGCGCGTTGTCGTAGAGCATCTTCTCGAAGTGGGGAACCAGCCAGCGGCGATCGGTCGAGTAGCGGGCGAAGCCGCCACCGATGTGGTCGTACATGCCGCCCCGGGCCATGGCCTCCAGCGTCTTCCGCACCATCGTCAGGGCCTGTGGGTCGCCGAAGCGCCGGTGCAGCCGCAACAGGAGCTGCAGCCCCACGGCCGGTGGAAACTTGGGCGCGGAGCCGAAGCCGCCGTACTCGGGGTCGAAGTCTCGTTTGTAATCCTCGAGCGCCGAGCGCAGCTCTGCCTCGCCGACGGCCAGCGGCGGCCCGAGGCTGCGGCGCTGGCGCAGCTGCTCGGCGAACTCACTCGCCCGCTGGCGCAGCGTTTCCCGATCCTCGCGCCAGGCCCGAGC
>CP070823.1:909693-910742 GCA_020344375.1 Gemmatimonadota bacterium
AGTGAATGCGCGGTCGTGGCCGGCGGTAGCGCGTTCGAGAACAACATCGGTCGTGAGCGTTGCGTCAGATAGTCGGTCAGCTCGGCGGGCCCAGCGGTGAAACCTCCGGCCGCGCCGCCCAGGGCCTTGCCGAGCGTGCTGGTGATGACCGGGACCCTGCCGTGGAGCCCGTAGTGTTCCGGCGTACCACGCCCGGTGGCGCCCAGGACGCCCGTCGCGTGTGAGTCATCGATCGCCACCACGGCGTCATACTTCTCGGCCAGCTCCAGGATATCCGGCAGCCTGCAGATGTCACCTTCCATGGAGAAAACGCCATCGGTGATGACGAAGCGATTCCTCGCACCCTTGCTCTCCTTCAACGCGTGCTCCAGCTCCTTCATGTCGGAGTGCTTGTAGATTCTCCGGTTCGCGCGGGTCATGCGTACGCCATCGATGATCGAGGCGTGATTCAGCTCGTCCGATATTAGGGCATCCTCTTCTTCGAGAAATGTCGGCATGAGCCCGGTGTTGGCGTTCCAGCACGAGACGTACGTTAGCGCAGACTCCAGGCCGAGGAAGTCGGCGATCTTCTCCTCCAGCTTCCGGTGCAGGGTGAAAGTGCCGCAGATGAATCGAACCGACGAGGTCCCAGCACCGTACCGCTCGTATGCCGCACGGCCCGCCTCGACTACCTCTGGAGTGCTGCAGAGGCCCAGGTAGTTGTTGGAGCAAAGGTTGATCACCTCACCGCCGGTCTCCTCGATCTTCACCACGGCGTCCTGCGGCGAATCGAGGTGGATCAGCTGCTTGTAGACCCCCTGCTCCTGCATTTCGTGGATCTCGGCTCGCAGCCGATCGAACAGCCCGTGCATTAAAGCCTCTCACGCTAAGCTTGAGATCGGATCAGCCGGCGGAAGTCTCATCCCCGCGCCGCTTCTCGAGCTGGCGCGCTCGCACCTCCAGGAGCCCGTAGTAGAGGATCGCCGCGCTCCCGAGGATCAGAACGGGAATTAGGACCGCCCCTTCCATCCCCATCATGTTCTTCTCTCCGCTGGCTCGTATGCAGCACC
>CP070823.1:910842-911886 GCA_020344375.1 Gemmatimonadota bacterium
TTCTTGATCTGACGATAGATATCCTCGGTCACCAGGTTCTCGTATCTCTGCGGTGCCATGTAGGGACTGGAAGTGAAGTCCACCTTTCTCGCACCCACGTAGTAGTCGAACGGCGCATCAGGGTCAACCGTCCGCACACAGATGAGAGTCAGGATGTGGACTCGTTCCGGAACGCCCACCGCCCACTCCACGATATCGGGAACCGACTCGAGCGTGTCGGGGAAAATCGTGGTATTGAATGCACAGGTTAGGCCACCCTCCCCATAGAGCATCTCAGCATAGTAGTCGCGTAGCTCATTCAGTTCTTTCTCGTTCTTGCCCATCCAGCCCGGCCGGGCCTGGTGGCTATCTACGTGGATCGTGAAGCCATGTGCTCCAGCACTCTTCAACTCTTTCACCAGATCACGGTCCAACGTGACGCCGTTCGTTACGATAACAGGCTTAACGCCGGCAGACTTCACCATGCGCACGATGTCGACGATCCGCGGATGGATTAGCGGTTCGCCGCCCGCCACCAACATCGCATCGCAGCGCCGGTGTCGAAGCACGAAATCCAGTTCGTAGCGAATCTGTTCAAGTGTCTTTTCGCTTTCCGGTCGATTCTCGACGAAGCACGCATCGCAGGTGATGTTGCACCGCCGGGTCGGCTCCAACCACGTCATCGCGTTGTCGGATGCTGTCCACGGTAGCCGGAGCAGATGCCGCGGGTCAGGCGACCCCATCACATCAGCCGGCCCTTTGGCCCTTTTCACGGCCGATGATCCCGCCTTGCGGACCATTGTCACTCACTCCGGGATTACCTCTTCGCGAACTTCGCCGACACGCCGCGCAGCTACGGCGGCCAAAAACCACTCCGGATCGATGCAGGCCTCCGGCGGATACACGCCAGGCTTGCGAACCTTCCCGATTGCCAGCAGCTGCGCTCCGATCGCCGCGGGCACGCCGGTGCCTATCGCTATGCGCCCGGCCGCTGAGTAGACGATGCGGGTGCGTTTACCCTCGAGTTCTCCACGCACCTCCGTGCGTAATGCGCCGGTCTGTGGC
>CP070823.1:911986-913027 GCA_020344375.1 Gemmatimonadota bacterium
GAAGGTGAGCGCGGACTACAAGCTACCTGTCGCTGGTGTGATGGTGGAGTCGGGCCAGGTCGACGACGTGATCAACCCGTACAACGGGCAGGTCGTCGCCCAAGTGCCGCTGGCCAGCGGGGAACAGCGCGAGGCCGCGGTCGCCGCAGCCGTCGAGGCGTTCCAGGAGACGCGTAGCTTCTCGCGCCTACGGCGCGTGGAGATCTGCCGCGCGGCGGCGGACGGCATCGAGAGGCGGCGCCGCGAGTTGGCGGAGACGCTGGCGCTGGAGTGCGGGAAGCCGCTGAAGGCCGCACATGTCGAGGTGAGCCGGGCGGTGCAGACGTTCATCCTCGCGGCCGAGGAGGCGAAGCGGCTGGGCGGCGAGATCGTGCCGGTCGACATCGTGCCCTGGGGTGAGGGCTATACCGCGCTCTACTACCGCTTCCCGGTGGGCCCGATCCTGGGGATCACACCGTTCAACTTCCCGCTCAACCTGGCGGCGCACAAGCTGGCGCCGTGCATCGCCGCCGGCTGCACGATGGTGATGAAGCCGCCGCAACAGTCTCCGATCACGACCCTGAAGCTAGCCGAGATCTGCTACGAGGCAGGACTGCCTCCCAAAGCGTTCAGCGTGCTACACAGCACGGTCGAGGTCGCCGAGCCGATGGTCCGGGATGACCGCTTCAAGCTGCTCTCGTTCACCGGCTCCGCCGCCGTCGGCTGGCACCTGAAGTCGATCTCCGGCAAGAAGCGCGTCGTGCTGGAGCTGGGCGGCAACGCCGGCGCGATCGTGCACTCCGACGCGGATGTGGACTGGGCGGTGGAGCGGACGGTCGCCGGCGGCTACGGTTACGCCGGGCAGAGCTGCATCAGCGTACAGCGCGTGCTGATCCACCGCTCCGTCTACGACGAGTTCTGTGAGAAGCTGGTCGAGCGGACGGGCAAGCTAAAGGTCGGCGACCCGATGCATGACGACACGGATGTCGGGCCGCTGATCGAGGAGAAGCACGCCGAGCGCGTGATGTCGTGGATCGCCGAGGCGGAGCAGGGCGGCGCGCG
>CP070823.1:913127-914153 GCA_020344375.1 Gemmatimonadota bacterium
AGGCGTTGTACTCGCGGCGGCTCTCCGAGAGGATGAAGCGCCGGTTGCTCGCATCGTAGTACGCGTACTGGCCGCCGATCCCCGCCGGCCACATGAGGTCCAGGTCGGCCTTGAACGAGGCGACGATCTCCAGCGGCTTCACCGTGCTGGCATCCAGCAGTACGATCACCCCGGGCTCGTTGAGCGGGACGAGGAAGTGCTGCTGCACGGTGAAGGATGCGTGGGAGTAGATGACGGTCATGAGCTCGGGCCGCACGATCACACGCCTGGCGACGCTCGCCCCTGGGATGGGCTCCGTGTAGTCCGGGATCTTGAAGGCGAGCTGGAAGTCGTGGAACAGCTTGACGGGCCAGGACCAGGCCTCGAAGCTCCCGGTCTCCTCCCCGAAAAACGCCGCCTGCCGGCCGACACCACCCAAGTAAACCCCAGGGCGCGCCAGGCCGTCCAACTGAATGGGGCTGTCCTGGATCTCGAACTTCCGGACCGTCTGGGCGCGCAGTATAGGCGGCGCGGCCAGGGACGCGAGCGCCAGGAGCAAGATGCCGGCCAGCGCGTCCCCGGCCAGGCGCGGCAAGAGAGCGCGGAGGCCCGGGCGCCGCCAGCGCGCTTCTGGCGCCGGATCGAGCCAGATCATGCGTGTCGTCACGCGAGGCATCGTCGGAGTTCCCCGGAAGCAAGGCTCTCAGGTGGCGAAGCACGAACGTGGAACGGTTAGGGGATTCTACAGCCGCGCCAGCCAGAGGGAAACGGGTCGCCGTGAGTTCTCGTAGAGAAAGTGTGACCCCTCTTTGACAAAGTCGATTTCAACCGGCGACCAAACGTCCTGTCCACCTGCGGCCCTCGGCCAGGTTGGCGACGGACTTGATGGACACGGAGGCACTAAGGATGAGACATCACTCGGTCGTCGTAGCCCTAACCTTGCTCGTGTCGCTGATTTATGCCTGCCACGAGCCGCGGGTCGAGGGCGAAGAGCAGGCGGAAGCTGAAGCGCAGGTTGAGGGTCGAGCACCGATCGAGCCGCCGGCG
>CP070823.1:914253-915274 GCA_020344375.1 Gemmatimonadota bacterium
CCGATCGATGAGATGATCCAGCTCCTCCAGTGATCCGACAGCGAGGATCTTGTCGCCCCTGATCGCCAGGGCGCTCGCCTCCGGGCTCTCCTCGGCCATCGTCAGGATCCGCGCGTTGTGAAAGACGAGCTCGGCGACGCGTGTTTCCGGTTGGGAGCTGCACCCAACGGCGACGCCGAGCCACGCCAGCCCGGCAAGCAGAGCTAGTCGAATCGACGCGAGCTTTGACATGAGTTCGGCCTCCTGGATGAACAGCATAGAACTCAGCACGGCAATAGTGTCCGGGCGGGTGGGCGTTTGTGTCCTTCGCCTTCTGTTGAGTCGGCTCAGGATTGGGACCAAATCAAGATGGGGCGCGGTCCATCTGCCAGGCAACGAGAAGCTGATACTTCGCGTTTGACCTCCTGCGGTTCGGCGCCTGTGAGTATCCGCCACCCGTGTCGGGTGATTGCCCGTTCGCGCCACGGTTCCCATCTTAGGATTCACTGTCACATCCTTGACATAGCCCCGACTTGTCCGCCAGCCGCTGAGCTTCACGCATGTCCTGTCAGAAGCGGCTGATCCATGACGCCCAGCGCCGCGCGCTCTGAAGGGTCGGCTTGCGGGCCTGCGTGGTTGACCGACTGCTCAGAAAGAGGCACAGGGAGATGAGAGACCCGATCTTCACCGGCCGTGTCACCCGTTGCCTGGCCATCCTCTTCCTACTGGGATGGACCGCTGCCCACGCCCAGGGTACTCGGGAAGACTACGAGAGGGCCGAGCAGTTCCTCAGGCCAAACGTCACCCGGCTCGTGCTCAACGAGCGGGTCACACCGAACTGGATCGACGAGAGCGACCGCTTCTGGTACCGAAGCGAACTGCCTGATGGGAAGCAGTTCCTTCTCGTGGATGCGGCGGAGATTACCCGGGAACCTGCCTTTGACCACGAGCGCCTCGCCGCGGGGCTCTCGCAGGCGGCGGACACCCAGTACGTCGGCTCCGACCTTCCATTCGACGAGTTCGAGTTCGTCGACGAAGAGGC
>CP070823.1:915374-916390 GCA_020344375.1 Gemmatimonadota bacterium
TTCACGGCATCCGCCGTAGATCAGTTGCTGGAGGCCGGGGGTCTACAGGAGGTAGACGTCTTTTCACTGACGACGCCGGAAAGTGCTCCGGTCCAGATCTCGGTCACGATGCCCCTGAAGACCCATACCATCACCGCCCCCAACGTCGTGGCCCGCCTCCCGGGCCGGCGGCGGGATGAACTCAAGGACGTGGTCCTGACAGCCCACTTCGATCACGAGCCTCCCGGTCAACCCAACGTCGAGGGCGACAGCATCTACAACGGCGCTGACGACAACGCCTCCGGTACGGTAGGGTTGCTGGAAGTCGCCCGAGCCTTCGCAGCCCTTCCAACACCCCCCGCCCGCTCAGTGGTGTTCGCGGCGGTAAGCGGGGAGGAGATCGGCCTGCTGGGATCGCGCCATCTCGCCCAGGTGGGTCCGGCCTCGGCGGAGGCTACGGCGGCGAACCTGAACATGGACATGCTCAGCCGCAACGCCCCCGATTCGCTCCTGGTCTTCGGCCAGACTTACAGCTCCCTCGGTGACCTTTTTCGGGAGATTCTTGATGCCCACCCGGAACTCGGCCTGAACGTCCGTCCGGGACTTCAGATGCCCCGATTCGACCTTATCCGCATGGGCGACCAGGCCAGCTACCTGGAACGGGGAGTGCCCGTGCTCGTCTTCAACAGCGGAATGCATCCGGAGCTGCACACGCCGGATGATGAGATTGAGCTGGCTGATGTAGACAAGCTGGCCAGGGCGGCCCGGCTCGTTTTCCTGGTTGCTCATGCCGTGGCGGACGACCCTCGAGATCCTGTGTTCACCGCTGCCGGCCGTGCCCGGGCCGAAGGGATGGAGAGGATGCGGTTGCGGTAGATGGTGGCGGGGGAGACAGGAGGGGGTCTTTTCCTCGACCCCCCTCCTCTTCTCTCTCCGGCTGCCGGGCTATACAGATGGAAACACCGCCGGTCTCACCAGCCTCTCGCGAACTCGGTCCAGAAGAAGTCGCCCAGCTCCCACCACTTCTGCATGGTTGC
>CP070823.1:916490-917493 GCA_020344375.1 Gemmatimonadota bacterium
CCTGCGGTGCCGCTCTCACCAAGGCTCTTCTCTGCCCCGATTGCAGCCACGAGAACCCTCCTGACAGCCAGTTCTGCACTAAGTGCGGGACCGCGTTATCGAACGGGAAGACGCCCAAGGCGGAAGAGCCAGCCGAGCCGACCGCAGCGGAAGAACCGGCTGAGCCAGATGCCGCGGAGGCCCGCGTAGTCAGAGTATACAGATACGCGTGGGTCGGCAGCGGCAAAGAGGGCCACATAAGCGTGACAGTTGAAGACTCAAACGGCAATCGACTGCACCAGTATGCACAGAAAGGCGGCCTGACGATTCGCTATGTACGATCGGGCCCGTTCGTCGAGAAAACGCTTGGCGAAACCTATGCTGATGTCGGAAATGGCAAACAAGTCGTTGTCAACACGGAGGCGTCTTGGCAGACATACATCGACCGTGATCGGCACACGCGTCCAGTGCGCAAGGATACCTACTCTCCCGAGACCAGAACAATCATCACAAGCGCGTCTTTCGTCGCTTTGGAATACGATGGGCTGGAGGAGAAGAAGTGGGCGAACTATGTTCTCTACTCCAAGCTTCCGTGCAAAGTTTACAGATACGACGGACGAGAACTCAAGGAGATCAAAGACGTCCCCCAACATGAGTGGGGAGCCGAGCTAGCTTGCGCACAGGTACTGCAAGTCGCTATCGTTCGAGAGCTCATCAGCTCGATCACCGACACAGTCAATGTGATCTTCGCAGAGGACTTCAAGTCAATCAAAGCAGTTCTGCCGAGAGTGAAGCTCCGAGACCGCATAAGCCACAACAGCTTTGACATCGTCGAGGTGGGATTCACCCTGGTCACAGTTGACGGCAAGGAACGTCTCTTGCCCTACATCATGGAGGTCCCCACCGGCAAGTGGTCGCTGGATGGAGCACAGACGGTTGTGTACTCCCGCGTGCCCGAGGAATTCCAGAAGACCTTCGCGCGCCTGAAGAGAGAGGGGGGGAAGCGGTGGCTGCCCAGCACATC
>CP070823.1:917593-918595 GCA_020344375.1 Gemmatimonadota bacterium
ATCGCCGTCACAATCCAGCACCCCCTCCTGCTGGTCGTTGATGGTGAAGGTGGACCCGCCGTCGCAGGACTTGAAGATCAGGATCTGCTCGAGGTTGTCGCGCGCGCGCTCCCGAATCCGGTCCTCTAGATCCGGGTTGAGCGCTTTAATCCTCGCGAGATCGCCGCCGGCCGCCGCCGCCAGCTTGTCTGCGAAGTCTTCCAGGAACGGATCGACGAAGTCGTCTGACGCGTCGTCCCAGAACAGTGCGACCTCACCTCTGCCAGACCCCAGTGCCGGATCTTCGACCGTCACCTCGGTCCCTACGACCGTGACCTTGGGCGGCGCTTCAGGGCTGAGGTAGAAGTTCATGTAGAGATCGATGATGTTGTTGACCTCGGCCTCGAACGTCGCCGAATCCGGACCGGCCGCCGTCGCGATCACCAGCGCTGTCGTATCGCCGGCGGCAAGCTGGAACGGCCCGATTGAGAACCAGGCACAGTTCCCCTCCTGGTTGTTGTATGCCGGGTTCCCCAGTTCTCCGACGGGCATGGTATCCGCCCACGTGACGACGCACGCGTCGGACCGGCCCTCCCGCCCTGTCCCCGGCGGACCGTAGCAAGTCTGGACGAAAAGCGTGTCCCCACCGGGCGTCTCCCCGTTCGCCGTGTAGTCCCACGTTCCCGGCACCCAGAAGGCGTGGGGCGTGGGCTGCTGCGGGAAGTTGGGGTTCCGGAACGTGTTGTACTTGAAGCCTTCCGACATGTCGCCGATGTCGCGCCCGGCCAGGATGTCCTCCACATTGGACGCGATGGCACCGAAATCCTGCCGGTCGGACCCGGCCAGATAGGTCTCGCTCCCGCACGTGCTGCCGTACGGGCACATCCTGAAGTGGTTATAGGTGATCGTGTCGCCCGCGTGCACGTTGCTCGGGTCGAAGAACTCGTCGCTGCTGCACGGTATCGCCCGCTCCGCGGCACGCTGCGCGTTCTGAGCGGTCGAGCAGGTGAAGAGCACGTTTCG
>CP070823.1:918695-930838 GCA_020344375.1 Gemmatimonadota bacterium
CGCCCGCTCCAGCCGCCGCTGGAAGGTGGAGGGCGGCAACGGGTCGATTCCCTGGTCGCCGGAGTCCGGCCCGAGCAACGGCCGGGCCAGGCCACCACGCTCCAGGCGTGGCAAGGCCAGGGCGGCGCCGCTCGCCCCCGCGAACTTGAGAAACTCGCGTCGTTTCATAATGTCCGGCCTGTTGAGAGTCGGATTTCGGCCTACATTATCTCCCGACACACAGGTCAACAACCCTTTGCAGGACGCGACCCATGCGTAACTCGCTGTTGCTGATGGCCGTCGCCGTGGCCGCGTTAGTCGTCGCCGTGCAGACGATCGCTCGGCGCGACGCGCCCGATGTAGTGGCCGACATGATACTGCTAGGCGGCGACATCTACACCCTCGAGTCGGGTCAGCCGCGTGCCCAGGCCGTCGCGGTTCGCGACGGGCGGATTGTGGCCGTCGGGGACGAGCGGGCCGTTGCGCGCCAACGTGGCCGGTCGACCGCGGTGGTGGAGCTGGGCGGGGCCTTCGTTGTGCCCGGCTTCATCGACAGCCACACTCACTTCGACTATGCAGGCCAGCTGCTGCTGGGAGTCAACCTTCTCGACGTGGCGGATGCGGCGAGCTTGGCCGAGCGAGTAGCCGGCGCACGTGACCGGTTGCCGCCCGACGCCTGGATCCTGGGCGGCGATTGGGGCGCCTACGAGGAGTGGGCCATGGGCTCGACGGGGCGCGAAGCGGCGGCCACTCAAGCCGAGCGGTTCAAGCCGCACCGCGCGATGATCGACTCGCTCACGCCTGAGACGCCAGTGCTGCTCAGCCGCTGGGATCAGAGCGAGTACCTGGCCAACGGAGTTGCGCTGGCCCGGGCGGGCATCACCCGGGCGACCCCTGATCCGCCCGGCGGCACCGTCGAGCGCGACCCCGAGACCGGTGAGACGACAGGGATTCTGACGGGCGCAGCGGTCGACTTGGTGCGCCGTGTCGTCCCTCCCAGGTCCTTCGAGCAACGCCTGCTCGAGGCGAAGGTAGCGTTGCAGCGCCTCGCGGAGAACGGCGTCACCGGCATCCACGACATCACGCGCGCCGAGCAGCTGCAGGTCTTCCAGTACTTGCGAGACCGGGGGGAGCTGACCGTGCGGGTTTACGCGCGGCCGACGCTCGGCAACTGGTGGCACCAGGCGGCGTTGGGCATCCGCTCCGGCTTCGGCGACGAGTACTTGAAGATCGGGGGGCTCAAAGGCTTTGTGGACGGCATCATGGGAAACTCCAGCGCCCGTTTCCGAGAGCCGTATGATCATCAGCCCGACAACCGGGGGATCTGGCGCACCATGGTGTTGGAGCCGCCGGGCATGGCGGATCTGATCCGTGCAGCGGACTCGGTGGGCCTCATCCCTCAGGTTCACGCCATCGGTGACCTGGCGGTTGATACGCTGCTCGATTGGTTCGAGTGGGCGGTCGAGCGCAATGGTCCCGGTGAGCGCAGATTTCGAGTGATTCACGCGCAGGTGGTTGAGGAGGACGATTTCGCTCGCTTCGGCGAGTTGGGAATCGTTGCGGAGGTGCAGCCGTACCACGCGATCGACGACATGCGCTGGATGGAGGAGCGCATCGGCCACGAACGCTGTCGTGGCGCCTACGCGTTCAGATCGTTGTTGGAGAACGGTGCGGTGCTATCCTTCGGATCTGACTGGCCTGGGACCAACGCCTCATGGTACCCGGCCAAGCCACTGCTGGGAATCTACGCGGCGGTGACCCGGCAAACGCTGGACGGTCAGCCGCCGGAGGGCTGGTTCCCTGAGCAGCGGCTCGACGTAGAGACCGCGATCCGCGCGTACACGGTCAACAACGCCTTCGCCGCCGCCGAGGAGGACTCGAAGGGAAGCATACGTGCCGGCAAGCTGGCCGACTTCACCATCTTGGACCGCAACCTGCTCGAGATCGACCCGGCGGAGATCAAGGACGTACGCGTGCTGGCGACCCTGGTGGGCGGACGCGTTGTCTACGCGTCGTCTGAGCTCCCGGATCTGCACGAGCGCCTCGATGAGGCAGCCCTCGCCCAATGAGTGAAGTCGTGGAGACGGTGCTGGACGTCCAGTCGCCTAGGATCCCGAGCGCCGCTCCCCGACCGCGGCCCGTGCTCGTCGCGCTTCCTGCCTTCCTCTTCTTGGCGGTGGCATCCCTGCTGATGCTGCGCCGCGTCGAGCCGTTCGTGAACTGCTACTACATCTCGGCCTGGTATCCGACGCTACTGCTGCTCGATGCGGCTGTAGCGGCCCGTACCGGCCGGTACCATTTGCTCGCGCGCCCGCGCTTCGCGATCTCGCTGCTCGGCTGGTCCGCTGTCCTCTGGTTCTTGTTCGAATTGATCAACTTTCGGGTGGCCAACTGGTACTACGTGTTTCTGCCTCCTGACCGACCGGCGCGCTGGATTGGGACGACCGTCTCCTTCGCGACCGTACTGCCGGCCATCTTGCTGGCGGAGCGGTGCCTGGCGACTCGGGGGGCGCTGGAGGGAATACGCTGGCGCCCGCTCCGGGTGACGCGGCGGCGGCTGAATGGGATCTTCCTGGCTGGTGTGGCCTTCGCCGTCTTGAGCCTGGCCTGGCCACGGCTCTTCTTCCCGCTGATCTGGGGCGCACTGACGCTCTTGTTCGAGCCGTGGAACTATCGGCGCGATCCGCGACGCTCGCTGCTCGGCGATCTCGCCGCCGGCCGCCCGGCCCGGCTGATGCGCCTCCTCCTCGGCGGCTTGGCGATCGGGTTCATCTGGGAGCTGTACAACATCGAATCGCGGAGCAAGTGGGTGTATACGGTGCCGGGGTTCGAGAGCTTCAAGCTGTTCGAGATGCCTTTGCTCGGCTTCGGTGGCTTTCCCATCTTCGCGCTCGACTGCTTCGTCGTCTACCAGACGCTCGTGCTGGCTGGTGTGGCTGTTGCCGCCGAGCGCAGCGCGGAAAGGGGACCACCGCGCCTACACGTTAAGCGCACGGTCGTGTCGGCCGCGGTGGCGGTCGCCTTCTCGCTGGCGGTGTTGCTCGGCATGGATCGTTGGAACACTGACTCGCTCAGGCCGGAGCTGCAGGAGTTCTGGGTGGCAGGGGCCGAGGCCAGGGAGCGCCTGGCGGCGACATCGTACGCCGACCTGTTCGAGCTCGCCGCCGCAGATCCACAGGCGGTCGCGACAGCCGCTGGTGTGCCGCCTACCCTGGCCGCGGAGTGGATCGCGGCTGCACAACTGGTGACGCTGCGCGGGATCGGGACGGACAACGCACGGCTTCTCTGGGAAGCGGAGGTCAGGTCCGTAGCTGATCTCGCCGCCACGAACTCGGCTCAGCTGAGCGAGCGGCTGCAGCGGATGACAGACCGTCCCCGCGCGGCGTCGCCGCCGAAGGTCAGGGTCTGGGTGCGGGCGGCGGGTCGGGCGGTGGCATCTGGCAAGACTTCTTGGGGGGCGCGGTAGCGGGCACGGTCCGGCAAGCTTCGCCGTGAGCCAGGAATTGCTATCTTTGGCGACTGCGAGAGTGCGGGGGAGGATGCAGGGTCCGGAGGTGCTTGGGGGTCAGGGGTGCGATTGCTGCCTGGCCCGGGATCGGTAGACTACCTTGAGGTTCGTGCCGGTTCGGGGCGGCGTGGCGTTCGCGCTCGCTGATTAGGTCACAATGGTGCGCGTCAATTATCACGTCCACAACGAGTACTCAAGCGATGGGCGCGGCAGTACGGAGGACTTCTGCCAGACCGCCATCGAGCTTGGCTTCGACGAGATATGTTTCACCAACCACGCCGAGATGTTGAGCCTGGAAACCGGCGACTGGGTGGTCGACCTGGTGGAGGCGCGCCAGCGCTTCGAGCAGCTCCAGCATGAGATCGAGCGACTGCAACCGGAGTATCCTGAGCTCCGTATCCTGCTGGGCGCCGAGTTCGAGTATCGTCCGGAATGGGTCGAAACCCTGGAGGCGCTGGTCGATTCGGTCGACTTCGATCTAATCATTGGCGCCGTCCACGTTGTCGATGGACAGCAGATCTCCAGCAGTGGATCTGTAGGGAGCTACTTCAAAGGCCGTGACGTATCCGAAGCGTACGGCCGCTACTTCGAGGCGGTCGATGAGATGCTGGATTGGGGCGGCTTCGATGTGGTGGCGCACCTGGACCTCGTGAAGCGCTTCGGCGTCAAGCACTACGGGCCGCTTGATGTGAAGCCGTTCGAGTCGCAGATCCGAGGCCTCCTCGAGAAGATGACCAGCAAGGGCCTGGGTCTCGAAGTCAACACCTCGGGCGTTGTCCAGGCGCCTGCCGAGCCCTATCCAGGCCTTCAGATCCTCAAGCTTGCCAAGGAGGCCCGCGTGGCCACGGTGACCATCGGTACCGACAGTCACGTTCTCATTAGCTTCGAGCAGGGCTGGGAGGTCGGAGATCTGATACTTCGGCAGGCCGGTTTCACCGAGCTCACCCTGTTCAGCCACCGCATCCGCAAGAACGTCCCCATCGAGGTCGAACCGGAGGAAGGGGAGTAGCTGCCGCTGCGTAGGAAGCGCATCGTCGCGAGTCTCGCCACGGGCGCCGAGGGCAGGCTGGTCGAGGGGTCGGAATTCGGGCCACTCGAACAGCCTGATGACCCACTGGAAGCGGCTGTCGCCCTGGCCGGCGGCGGCGCCGACGAACTGCTGCTCATCAGCCTGGGAACGTCCGTTGACGCTCTGGCAGCACTCTCCAAGCGTATCGCTCTCGCTGTCTCTATTCCGCTCGTGGTCAAAGTGGAGCCGGCGACGGTCGTCGAGGCGAGCCAGCTGTTCGACGCGGGCGCCGCCCGGGTGGCGGTGCAGGCGGCCGCACTCCGGGACCCCAATCTCATTGCCAGCCTGACGCGGACGTTCGGTTCGGAGGCGCTTGCCGTGGCGATGACCGCGGGCGGCGAGGACGAGGACTGGCGAGTCTTCCTGAGCCACCACGGCGACGCGAGTGAATGGGACGCGGTCACCTGGGCTCGTGTGGCGGAGGCGCAGGGTGCTGGCGAACTCATTGTCGAGTCACGGAGCGGCGGTCGGCATGGTGGGCCATTCGACCTCGAGCTGCTGGCAGCGGTCAGCGCTGCTGTGGCCCGACCGGTTGTAGCGTCAGGGGATCCCCGGGAGATCGAGGATCTGTTTGACGCCCTGATGATCGGGAACGCCGACGCTGTCGTTGTGGGATCGCTGGTGCGTTCCGGGCGGCGCACGGTCCGCGAGGTGAAGGTTTTCCTGGCTGAGCATGGGTTGCCTCTGCAGTTGGACCCTTAGGCCGTGTTGCTGACGCGGCTTGACCCTTACCGCCCAACCGCTGCCGCTCCCCGAGAAGTGGGAAGCTCGATTTCGCCTGTCGCAGGGCATCCTGCGGGACCTGCGCGACTCAGGCTCCTTATCTCACGTGGCGCTCGAAGAATTCGAGGATGCGCAGGAGCCGGTCGACGCGTAGCAGCGGCTCACCGGTACGCGACAGATCGTGACCCTCGCGCGGGTAGCGGACATACTCCACGGGCTTCTGGAGAACCTTGAGGGTACGGTAGAGCATCTCCGACTGTGAGATGCCGGTGCGCAGGTCGCGGTCGGCGTGCATGATGAGCAGCGGCGTCCGGATTTGGTGTGCGTAGGTGATGGGCGACTCGGTTCGCAGCAGCTCACGGTCCTCCCAAGGGTAGGTGTCGAACTCGTGTGGCACCAAGCGCCAGGCGTTGCCTTCGCCGAAGAAAACGGCCAGGTCGTAGACGCCCCGCTGGGCGACGGCTGCCTTGAAGCGGTGGTCGTGGCCGACGATGTAGGCGGTCAGGTAGCCCGCGTAGCTTCCGCCGGTCACCACCAGCCGTTCCGGGTCCACACCGCCCCGCGCCACGACGCTGTCCACGGCCGCAAGCACGTCGCCCATCGGCCCCTCGCCCCAGTCGCGCCGGATGGCGCGTTTAAACTGGTAGCCGTAGCCGTCGCTGCCACGCGGGTTCGTGTAGAGGACGAAGTAGCCGTTAGCGGCGAGCAACTGGAACTCGTGCCACATGGTGGCCTCGCCTGGACCCCACATCGCATGCGGGCCGCCGTGGATCTCGAGGACGAGCGGATAATCCTGCCCGCTCCGATACCTCACCGGATCGATCAGCCACCCCTGAACGCGTCGTCCGTCGAAGCTATTGAACCAGAAACTGCGGTGCGGTTGTACTTGGACGCCTGACAGCCAGCCGCTGTTCAATGCCGTGAGGCGACGCTCGCTGTTGCCTGCGGCCTCAACCGCGTAGACCTCAGATGGGTTTGCCGGCTCCGTGAGCACGTAGGCGAGGCGTCTACCACCGAGATCGAAGCTGAGCACACCGCGCTCTCCGGAGACCATCTGGCGGATCTCTCGGTTCTCGATGCGCACACGATAGATAGGGATGGTGCCATGCACGCGGCCTGTGAAGTAGATCGACTGGCCATCGGACGCCCAGCGGAACTGGCGAACGCTCCGGTCCAGGGCCCGGCTGAGCCAATCGACCTCTCCCGCGGGCTCCCCGTCGGCAAGCTCGATCACCCCAATCTCGGTGTTGGCCGATGACCGTTCGGCGGTGTCCCGGGCAGCGAATGCGAGACGCGAACCGTCGGGGGACCAGGCGGGGTTGGAGATGGCGTAGCCAGGGATGTCCACCTTCTGCTGGCTGCCGCCGTACAGGTCAGCGATGTAAAGGTCGCTCTTTAGAGAGTAGTCGGGATGGATCCCCTCGCTGATGGTGGCGACGAAGGCTATGCGATGTCCGTCGGGCGCGAAGTCGGGATCCTCGAAGTCGTAGGGCCCGTCCGTGAGACGCTGCGGCTTCCTCTCCGCGAGGTCGACCACGTAGATCTGCGACCACGCCTCGACGGGGGTGAGTTCCCGCTCGCCCTGGAAATCGAGCCGCGTGATGACAGCAGGCTCCTCTTCTGACGCGTTCCTCGCCAACCAGTTCCGGATCGCCGCGAGTGAGCCCCACATGGCCGTGTCGGCAGCGGCGCGCGTCTCGCTCGCCGCTGCCGTGTCCCGCTCGGCTGCTTCTCCCTCAAGCTCATGGCTGGTGAACGTGGAGGTGAAAAGCAGCGCCTGGCCGTCGGGCGACCAGACCGGGTCCCACGCACCGTGCTCCAAGTCGGTGAGCTGCCAGGCTTCGCCGCCATCGGTCGGCAAGATGTGGATCTGCGGTTCGTCGCCGCCGCGATTGGAGACAAATGCGATCTTGCGGCCGTCGGGTGACCAAACGGGGTTGGCATCGCGCACCTTGCCATACGTGTACTGCTGTGGCCCACTGCCGTCCGCAGCGGTTACCCAGATGTGGCTGTAGTAGGCGTTGTCGGCCGAATCGATCTGGGTTACGACGAAGGCGATCTGCTGACCGTCTAGGGATACCGCCACATCGCTGGCCGTCCGTATCCGGTAGAGGTCGGTCGCCCGGATGGGGCGCTTCTCCTGGGCCACCGCGTCGGACGCCAGGCCCAGCGCGGCTGTCAGCGCCAGCGGCGCCAGGCTAACTCGAACCAGAGGCCGTAGCGCAACTGCGGCGATCAACGACATGCATATCCCCTCTTGAGAGCCGGACAGGCGCGAAACCGGTTTGGCTGATGCCTGTGCGCGGGGGAGCGATGGAACCTTGCAGCCGGGACCCTGAGGTCGGGCTACTCGATCGGGCAGTAGACGTTCAGGTGTCCGCAACGGCTGCAGTGCCAGCCGACCCACTCAGGTGGCAAGCCAGTGTCGCTGCGGAGCAGCGACCGGAAGCGGAGGTGGTGGCCGCTGTGGCCCAGCAGCGCGTGGCAACCTGGAAGCTGGCAGCGGACGCGCTGGCCGGGGTGGATCTCATCCGGATACAGCCAGTCCCGCAGCGCGATCGCGATGGCCCGCTGGTTGTCGCGACCTCCGTTCATCCTGTTAAGGCGATCTCTGATCATCGCGTTGCAAATGTAAGTCGGACAGAGCGTTCGCAAAAGGCCGCCGTCCCTGCGAGCGGCTACTCTCCGATGATCTTCAGCACGACTCGCTTGGACCTGCGACCGTCCCACTCCCCGTAGAAGACACACTGCCAAGGGCCCAGGTCGAGCTGGCCCTTGGTCACCGGAATGATCACTTCGTGGCCGACGGTGAGGTTGCGGAGGTGCGCAGCGCCGTTGTCTTCGCCAGTGCGGTTGTGGAGGTAGTCATCGCCCCGTGCCGGGTGCGCTTTCCAGGGAGCGAGATCGCCCTCCAACCAGTCGAGGATGTCCTGGTGCAGGCCGGATTCATTGTCGTTGACAAATACGGAGGCCGTGATGTGCATGGCGCTGACGAGGCAGAAGCCCTCCTGCACCCCGCTCTTGGCTAGCTCCTCCTCGACCCACGGTGTGATGTGGATGATCTCCTGACGACGTTTGGTGCTGAATGTCCGGTATTGGGTATGCGATTTCATTCGTCTGACCTCCCTACGAGTCTCCCGGGCCGAGTCCGCGCTCCTGCAGGTAGCGACGGGCCTCCTCGAGGCGTGCGGGCAGGGCGCGCCTGTGGTCAAGGTACTCGGGTCGTGAGGCGGCCACCTCGGGTGTGTAGGCTTCAACAAAGCGCCGGTAATACTCGGCGGCTTGGTCCGGGCGACCGAGTGCATCGTGCGCGCGGGCGGCAGCCGACAGCGCCAGCAGGTGGTTCGGGTCTTCTGCCAGCATCGTGTCCGTCTGTGCCAGGGCGTCCCTTGGCCGGTTCGCCGCCAGGCCCAGTAGAGCTAGGTGATAGCGGGCGTCGAGGTCCAAGCTATCCAGCGCCTGATAGGCGGTGATCGCCACGGGCACGAACTGCCGAGCCGCCGCGGAGTCACCGGTCTCATACGCCGTCATCGCCCGGTTGAACAGCTGATCCGCGGCTCCGCGCTCTGTCAGCGGCTGTGACGGCGCCCCGCCAGCTCCCACGTCGCTGATCGGAATGGACTGGATGGGCGGCTGGCGGCCCCGATCCCTGATGAGAAGCAAGAGCCCGTACACGATCGCGAGCGCGACGACAGCGAGGCCAAGAGCCTGCAGCCCGGTGAGCCGCAACCGGGGGCGGGGCTTGACGTCGGCCGCCAGCGGGACTCCGCACTCACGGCAGAAGCGGTCGCTGGCAGCAACCGCGGCGCCGCAACCGGGACAATAGCGCTGGCGGCTCTGAGATGATGTCTTGTCTTTCCTGCTCATGGCGCAAACAGATATGGGCCAGCGGGTTGCGTCGGTTTGAAGACGGGCGATAATCTACCGGTGGCAGATGCGGTGGGGAAGGGTGAAGACGGCCAGTCACCCGCGAGAATCCAGAGCTTACTCCACGAGATTGTCGAGTTTCGGTAAGTTCTTCCTACCCGGTCCCACTGAGGTGCGGCCGGAAATTCTCCAGGCGATGTTGCGCCCTGTCATCGGGCATCGCGGGCCGGAGATGGAGGCGCTCATGCAGCGGGTCGCACCGCGGCTCCAGGCCCTTTTCCGAACGCGACGCCCGGTCTATGTCTCGACTTCCTCGGCCACGGGCCTGATGGAGGCCGCCGTGCGCAACTGCGTGCGCCGTCGCGTGCTCTCGCTGGTGTGTGGCGCCTTCAGTGAGCGCTTCTACAAGATCGCGCAGGCCTGTGGTAGAGAGGCGGATCGGCTGGATGTGGAGTGGGGCGATGCGAACGAACCGGATTCGCTGGCTGAGGCGCTGGCCGGTGCCGACTACGACGCGGTGACAGTCGTACACTCGGAGACGTCTACGGGTGTATTGAATCCGCTCGCCGAGATCGCCGCGACATTGCGCGAGGTCTCACCGGAGACGCTCCTCCTGGTCGACTGTGTCTCCTCGCTGGGCGCGACGCCGGTGGACGTGGACGCTTGGGGGCTCGATTTCGCCCTAACGGGGTCGCAGAAAGGCATGGCTCTGCCCCCCGGCCTGGCCTTCGGGGTCGCTTCACAGCGCGCGTTCGATAGGTCGCGGGAGACTCCTGGTCGTGGGCTCTATTTCGACTTCGAGGCTTTCGAGAGCGCGGTCGCGAAGCTTCAGACTTCCAACACGCCGGCGGCCTCCCTGCTCTTCGCGCTGGATGCACAGCTTGAGCGGATCGAAGCGGAGGGTCTGGAGGCCCGCTGGGCGCGGCATCGGGCCATGGCTGAGCGCACCTGGCGCTGGGTGGACGAGTTGCGGGAGAATCACGGCCTCGAGCTGAGACTGCTGGCGCGTGAGGGCCGCAGGTCACCCTCCGTGACGTGCGTAGCTACTCCGGCTCAGGTGAGTGGGGTCGAGCTCGTTCGCCGTGTGGCGGAGCAGGGCTACGTCATCGCGCCGGGATACGGCAGGCTGAAGGAGAGCACCTTCCGCATCGGGCACATGGGTGACCACACGCTGGAAGAGCTCGGTGCCCTGCTCGAGAACCTCACCTCGATAATCCTCGCGATGGGGCAGAAGCGATGAGCCCGGAGTCACCCCCGCGCTTCCGCGTTCTGCTGGCGGACGAGGTCGTGCCTGAAGGTTTGCAGATCCTCCGCGGCTGCGCCGCGCTGGAGGTCGATCTGCGCGCGGGGATCAGTGCATCGGAACTGAAGTCGATCATCGGCGACTATGACGCCTTGATCGTGCGTGGCCGCACGAAGGTCACTGCGGACCTGCTTGAGGCGGCAGGCCGGCTCAAGGTGGTGGGCCGGGCTGGCGTCGGCGTAGATAACATCGATGTCACGGCCGCTTCCAACCGGGGAGTCGTCGTGCTCAATGCCACGGGCGGCAACGTGGTTTCGGTGGCCGAGCACACGCTCGCCCTCGTTCTGGCCCTCGTCCGCCATATCGCGCAGGCAGACGCGTCTCTCAAGCGGGGGGTGTGGGAGCGCGGTCGCTTCAGGGGGACCGCGGTCTACGGTAAGACGCTCGGTCTCGTCGGTGCCGGGCGCGTGGGCTCTGAGGTAGCGAAGCGCGCCCAGGCCTTCGGGATGCGGGTGGTCGCCTGCGATCCTTACCTGCCCCCGGAGCGTGCTGAGCAGCTGGGTATCGAGCTCATGACGCTGCCGTCTCTACTCGGCGAGGCCGATGTGGTTTCCGTCCACACGCCGCTGACTGAGGAAACGCACGGGCTGATCGGTGCACGCGAGCTGGCGCTGATGAAATCCACCGCCTACCTGATCAACGCGGCACGGGGCGGGGTGGTCGACGAGACGGCGCTCGCCGAGGCGCTCAGGGCAGGCAGGCTGGCGGGCGCGGCGCTCGATGTTTTCGAGGAGGAGCCGGTGCCCGCGGATCACCAATTGCTGAAGCTTGAAGGTGTGCTCGCCGTGCCGCATCTGGGCGCAGCGACGCACGAAGCCCAGACGAGCGTCGCGATCGAGATCTGTGAGGCGGTGCGGGATGCGCTGGTGTCCGGCGAGTTTCGCGGGGCGTTGAATCTGGCGGAGATTCGAGCGCAGAAGACACCCAACCTGCTCCGCTAGGGTGATCGGGTAAAGCCGCCGGACTGGCCCCGCGGGGCCCGGACAGCGTCACTGGCCAGCTTGCCTGCTAATGACTAGTTTGTTGCAGGGCTGAGAGCCGTACCCCCGCTGTCCTTGCCTCAGCGGCCCCCCACCTGCCCGCCCATCTTGCAGGTGGGGCGGAGGCCTTCTCTATGACAGAACGCGGTTTCACGCTCGTAGAGCTCCTGGTGGCTATGATGCTCATGGCGCTCTTGGCGGCGATCGCCACGAAGGCCCTGACCAGCAAGGCTGCCGCTTACCAGGCGGCGATGAGATCGGATCTGCGCAACCTCGCTTCGGCCGAGGAAGCTTACTTCTTTCGGCACCAGGTCTACGCGAGCTCCCTCGAGGACCTGGGCTTCCAGGCCACCCCCAGGGTCCAGGTAAGTCTGCGAACCAGCACACACGGCTGGTCCGCCATGACGGAGCACGAGGCGCGAGCCGGCGACGCGTGTGCCATGTACTTTGGCACCGGTGTGAGCCCATATACGCCCGCCACCGAGGAGGGGGTGATGGCTTGCTCGTCGGCCGGAGGAGGTGGATGCTCGGGGCGCTAGCGAGGGGAACGCCGCAGCGCTCTGGGTGTTGCCTATTCTTGCAGCACGCTGTGTCTTCGAAGAATCTCGAGCGTCTCCTCGATAGGTAGTGCCTCGACGG
Source organism: Gemmatimonadota bacterium (assembly GCA_020344375.1). Lineage (GTDB taxonomy): Bacteria > Gemmatimonadota > Gemmatimonadetes > Palauibacterales > KS3-K002. Next base: position 930,764 of record CP070823.1, read on the forward strand.
TCCCGCGGTGTCCGCTCACGGTCACCGCTTTGAATAGAGAGTTGTAAACCGCTTCTTCCGTCGCCTCCACGACCG
>CP070823.1:930938-948703 GCA_020344375.1 Gemmatimonadota bacterium
AGGGCGTCGAAATCTTCCAGTACAACGCCTTCACCGACCTGCCGTTCGCCGGCCACCCCGCCGGCGTCGTCACCGACGCCTCCGGCCTGGAGGACACTGCCATGCAACGCATCGCCCGGCAGCTCAACCTGGCCGAGACGGCGTTCCTCTTGCCGCCATCGACGGCGGACGCCGACGTGCGGCTGCGTTGGTTCACGCCCGCCCAGGAGGTCACCCTCTGCGGGCACGCCACGATCGCCGCGTTCAGCGCGGCGGCAGAGCGTGGTGTCTTTCCGGTGACCGCTGACGAGGAGCGCATCCTGCAGGTGGAGACGCTCTCAGGCATCCTGCGCATCCGCGTCCGGCTGAGGGACGGCGTGCCGGAGGTAGCTATGCAGATCCCGGTGCCGAGCTTCGACGCCCTGGAGATCGATCGGGGGGCGTTCGCCGCCCTCTGGGGCGTTGGCGAAGATGCCCTCGCCGGTGAGTGGCTGGTGCACCGGGCCCTGTCTTACTGGTACATGCCAGTACGTGACCGCGCAGCGCTGGGGGCGCTGACGCTCCGTACCGACAAGTTGGCCGCTATAGGGCCGAAGGCCGCCTTCGCCTTCTTCACCCGCGACACGGTCGAGCCGGATTCCCACTGGCACCTGCGTTTCTTCGCGCCCTTCCACGGGGTGCCCGAGGATATCGTGACCGGCAGCGCCCAGGGCCCGATGGGCGTGATCTACCTCGGACTCACTGGCGGCGAGACCGACCAGGGCTGGTCCGAATTCAAGGGCGAACAGGGTGACCTGCTCGGGCGACCGGGACGGGTGCGGGTGCGGGTCTATCAGCAGCGTGGGGCGGTGAGCGACCTGGAGATCGCGGGTGGCGCGGTCGCGATGCTGGAGGGGCGGATCCGGATCTAGCCGGCAGGCCTACTCGTCCTGCTCTTCGTCGCCTTCCGGTCTCCTGGGGTACCCCCGCCGGCGCTCTGCCTCCTCGATCCGGCGGGCGGCTTCCTCGATGATGCGCTGCGCCTCGAGCACCTCCGGCGCATCCTGCGGTGCTGGGAGGAGTCGGCCTGTGTGGCGCACCTCATACTCGAAGAGCTGTGCCCGCAGGTTCCCCATGTAGCGAATCAGCCGCGGGGAAGCCTCCAGCAGCTTGTCATCCTCGTCCAGCCTGCGGATCAGCTCCGCCAGCCTCAACAGATTCTGCCGCAGCTGCTCTAGATCCAGCTGATCCCGCTTCCTGGCCATCCGCTTCGCCCCTCCCGTGCTCAGCGTCGTATGCAGCTCTTCTGGAACCGGCCACCACCGCTAGTCCGCTTGAAACGCAAAATGTGCCCTGCCGGTTCGTCCGCTGGATCGTGGTCCACCGGTCAACGTATAATAACCTGTAGCGCAACACCTGTAACGAGCGCATTCGGCTTCCTGGTCCGAGCACCTGCCATGGCACGTCGTACGGGCACCGCCACGCTACCGCTGCACAGCGGCCGGGCACCGCGCTGGCTCTTCCAGCGCATGACCGTGCTCGCCCGCTCGCTCACCGAGACAATTGTGATCGAGCACGGCCCAGCGGCCTTCCAGCAGCGACTAACTGATCCCTTCTGGTACCAGGCGTTTTGCTGGGAGCTAGGCTTCGACTGGCACTCGAGCGGTGTCACGACGACGGTGTGTGGCGCGCTGAAGGCGGGACTGGCGGGCACGGAGGCCGACACGTCCATCTACGTGGCGGGCGGCAAGGGGGCGACATCACGCAGAACGCCCGACGAGCTGCGTGCGCGTGCCGCACGATTGGGGATCGACGGCGCGCGCCTGGTTTACGCCAGCCGCATGTCGGCGAAAGTCGACAGCGCCGCGGTCCAGGACGGCCACCAAATCTATCACCACTCGTTCTTCTTCACCCCGGCGGGCGACTGGGCGGTGGTTCAGCAGGGGATGCACGAGGCGGCGCGTTCGGCACGCCGCTATCACTGGCTGGGTGAGCGCGTATCCGATTTCGTCTGCGAGCCGCACATGGCGATCTGTTGCGAGCGGCGCGAGCAGAGCGTGCTCAACCTAGTGGCCGCGGAGTCGGCCGGCGCACGGAGCGCCGCTGCGGCCGTTGCCCGGGAGAGGCCGGAACGGGTGCAGCGGGAAGTCGGCAAGATCCTGACCTTGGAGCTGCCGGCGCGGCACCACGTGGACATCCGGCGCGATGTGAATCCGCGCAACCTCGGCAGGGTGCTGCTCACCACCTACGAGGCGCAGCCCGTGCACTTCGAGGCACTCCTAGCACTCAAAGGCGTGGGCGCCAAGACGCTGCGGGCGCTGGCGCTCATCGCCGAGCTGGCGCACGGCCAACCGGCCAGCTACCGAGACCCGGCACGCTTCAGCTTCGCCCACGGCGGCAAGGACGGCCACCCCTACCCCGTCGATCGCGAGAGCTACGATCGGTCCATCGAGTGGCTGCGCGACGCGGTGAGCCGGGCCCGCGTCGGCCACAGCGAGCGACTGCACGCCCTCAGACGGCTGACGCAATGGGAGGCCCCGTGAAGCGCTGGAGCGTCATCATCGTGATCGCGATCCTCATCGCCGTCGGCGCGGCGTTCCTCGCCTGCTCGCCTGGCTACGTGCTCCGGGCCGCCTGGGAGGAGGCACGTATCCTGGCGCGCCGCCGACCCATCGCCGACATCCTCAACGACCCGAACGTGGACCTCGAGACGCGTGCCAAGCTGGAGCTGGTCGTACAAGCCAGGAGCTTCGCCGGCCGCGACCTCAAGCTCGACGTCGGCGACAGCTACACCTCCTTCTCCCAAGTCAGGCGCGACACTCTGGCACTGGTGCTCTCCGCGAGCCCGGTAGATCGGTTGGCCGCGCACACCTGGTGGTTCCCTATCGTCGGGCGCGTCCCCTACAAGGGGTTCTTCAGCCTCGAAGCGGCGGAGAAAGAGCGCCGCAAGCTGGAGGAGAAGCACTTCGACACCTACCTGCGGCCCACATCGGCGTTCAGCACCCTGGGCTGGTTGCCTGACCCGCTCCTGTCCACCGTGTTGGAACAGGACAGCGTGGGTCTAGTGGAGACAGTGATCCACGAGGTGACCCACAACACGCTGTTCCTGAGCGGGCAGGTCAAGTTCAACGAGAGCTTCGCCAATTTTGTGGGCTCGCTGGGCGCCATCGAGTTCTTCTGCGGCCGCTCACGGGACGAAGCACTCTGCGAGCTGGCGCAGAAACGCTGGCATGACAGGCAACGGCTGAGCGCGTTCCTGGACGAGCTATGGAAGGACCTGCAAGCGCTCTATGCCGAGGGTCTGCCGCTCGACTCGTTGTTACCGCGTCGCCAGGCTGTGCTGGCCGAGGCCGCTGCCCACTTTCAGCGCGACTATGCGCCGACCATGCGGACGACCGGGTTCGCCCGCTTCGACGCGACCCGGTTGAACAACGCCTCGCTCATCGCCCGGCACCTCTACTACCACCGGCTCCCGCTCTTCCAGGCCGTTTACGCGGAGTCAGGAAGTCTCACAGAGGCGATCGGCGAGGTAGCAGCTGCCGTCCGCCAGGCGGAGGATCCGTGGCGCGCCGTAGAGCTGCTCATCGAGAAGGCGACGGCACCATGAGGGATCTCCGGCTTCCAGCTATGACGTTCCGCGGATAACCCGCACAGCCGGCCGGCATTGCCATTGGGTGTGGTCCCAGTATTTATTATGACTTCCAAGCTCGCTCGGCGGGCGGAGATGCCCGCCTTTTGGTTGTTGAGTACTACACGAATCCTGCGGGACCATGGCTGAGCGCTACGACCCCGGTGCAGTCGAGTCGAAGTGGCAGAGACGCTGGGAGGAGGCCGGGCTCAATCGCGTCGACATCGACGGCGCTGAGCGTCCCTTCTACAACCTGATGATGTACCCCTACCCGTCGGCGGAAGGGCTGCACGTCGGGAACGTGTACGCGTTCACCGGCGCCGACATCCACGGGCGCTTCAAGCGGATGCAGGGCTTAGACGTGTTCGAGCCCATCGGCTTCGACGCCTTCGGCATCCACTCGGAGAACTTCGCGCTCGAGAAGGGCACCCACCCGATGGAGCTGATCCCCCAGAACATCGCGAACTTCACGCGCCAACTGAAGCAACTGGGGTTCATGTACGACTGGGGCCGCATGGTCGACGTCACGCAGCCCGAGTACTACAAGTGGACGCAGTGGATCTTCCTGCAGCTCTTCAAGGGCGGCCTGGCCGAGCGCCGTAAGGCCCCGGTCAATTGGTGCCCGTCCTGCAAGACGGTCCTGGCGAACGAGCAGGTGATCGATGGGCACTGCGAGCGCTGCTCCACGCTGGTGACCCAGCGCTTCCTCCACCAGTGGTTCTTCAAGATCACCGACTACGCGCAGCAGTTGCTGGACAACTTGGAGTGGATCGACTGGTCCGAGTCCACCAAGCGGCTGCAGCGAAACTGGATCGGCCGCTCGGACGGAGCCGACATCGAATTCGAGATCGTCGGTCACCCTGACAAGAAGCTACGGGTCTTCACCACCCGGCCGGACACGTTGTTCGGCGCCACCTTCATGGTGCTGGCGCCGGAGCACCCGTACGTGGACGAGATCACCACACGGGAGCGGCGCGCTGAAGTGCAGGACTACGTGCAGCGGGCCCTCGCCATGGACCTGGTGGAGCGGAAGAAGGCGGGCGAGGAGCGCCAGAAGTCCGGTGTGGACACCGGCGCGGTGGCGATCAACCCCGCGACCGGCGAGGAGATACCTATCTGGGTCGCCGACTACGTGCTAATGGAGTATGGCTGGGGCGCGATCATGGCGGTCCCCGCCCACGACGAGCGCGACTTCGAGTTCGCCAAAGGTTACCGCCTTCCAATCCGCGTCGTGGTGATCCCGGCGGACCAGTACGAGAGCTTCGATCCCGATGCCGAGCTCGAGGCCGCCTTCACCGAGCACACCGAGGACGAGGTGCTGGTGAACTCCGGAAAATTCGACGGCGTGCCCGCGGCCAAGGCGATCAAAGACATCACCGCCTGGCTCGAGAAGGAAGGCCGCGGGACGTTCGCCGTGAACTACCGCGTGCACGACTGGTGCATCTCGCGGCAGCGCTACTGGGGGCCGCCCATCCCGATCATCCACTGCGAGAACTGCGGCGTCGTCCCGGTCCCCGAAGACGACCTGCCGGTTGTCCTCCCCTACGTGGAGAACTTCAAGCCGGACGAGAGCGGTGTGGGCCCGCTGGCCCGCTCGGAGGAGTTCCTGAACGTCGACTGCCCGAACTGTGGTGGAGTGGCCAAGCGCGAGACCGACGTGTCCGACACGTTCCTCGACTCGGCCTGGTACTTCATCCGCTACCCGTCCACCGACCGGCACGACCTGCCGTTCGAGCCGGTGCGCACCAAGAAGTGGCTACCGGTGGACATGTACATCGGTGGTGAGGAGCATGCTGTCCTCCACCTCATGTACTCGCGCTTCATCACCATGGCGCTGCACGACCTGGGTCACCTACCCTTCGAGGAACCGTACCACAAGTTCCGCAAGCACGGGCTCATCATCCGGGAAGGCGCCAAGATGTCGAAGTCCCGGGGCAACGTGGTGATCCCGGACGAGTACGTGGAGAGGTACGGGGCCGACACGTTACGCTCCTATCTCATGTTCCTCGGCCCCTACGAGGAGGGCGGCGACTTCCGCGATCAGGGTATCGCCGGGATCTCCCGCTTCTTCGATCGCGTCTGGGACACCGTGGCAAACAGCGAACTCGCGGACGGACCCCCGGAGACCGACGAGCTCAACCACAAGCTGCACGCCACCATCAAGAAGGTGACCGAAGACCTCGCCGGACTGCAGTACAACACCGCCATCGCGGCGTTGATGGAGTACCTCAACGCCGTGCGCGCCGGTGGCCGAAGGCCGCGCCACTCCGAGGTCGAACCGCTCATCGCCATGATCGCCCCCTTCGCGCCCCACCTTGCCGAGGAGCTCTGGGAGCGTCTTGGCAACACGCCGTCCGTCTTCAGCGGCGCTAACTGGCCACAGTACGACGCGCAGCTCGCCGTGAGCGAGGAGGTCGACATCGCGGTGCAGGTGAATGGCCGCTTCCGCGCCACCATCAAAGCGCCGCGCGGTGCCTCAGAGGAGGAAGTCAGGGCGCTCGCGCTAGCGAACGAGGCGGTGCAGCGTCACCTGGACGGAGTGGAGGTCCGCAAGACGGTTTTCGTGTCCGACCGTCTGATCAACCTGCTGGTCTGAGCGCTCTCGTCGCCTTAACCCGAGCCGAGCTCCGCGGCAACCGCGGCGCCGTGCTCTCCGACAAGCCTCACCAGCTCCTCGACGTCGGCCCTGCGCGTGTTGTGGTTGACCACGCAGAGACGCAGGACATAAAGACCCCGTACCCGGGTCGATGAGAGCATGGCCCGGCCGCTGTCCCAGATGCGCCGCCGGATCTCGTCGTTGATCTCCTCCAGTCGATGCTCGTCGAGTTCGCCACCCGTGCCCCGCAGCGACGGCGGCACGTAGCGAAACGTCACGACGCTCAGGGCGACCGGACTCACGATCTCGATGCCCGGAGTTCGTTCCAGCAGTTCCTGGCCGTAGTGCGCCAGATCCATCGTCCGGCTGATCACCGCCCGGTAGCGGGCCAACCCAAAGTGCTTGATCGCCAACCAGATCTTCAGCGCCCGGCAGCTGCGGCTGAGCTGGATGCCATGATCGCACATGTTCGGATGACTCGGGCCGCCAGCCACATCGACGAGGTACTCGGGGAGGATATGGAAGGCGTCATAGAGATGGTGAACCTCACGCGCTAGCACACAGCCGGCCTCGAACGGCGTGTAGAGCCACTTGTGCGCGTCGAGCGCGAGCGAATCGGCCCGCTCGATGCCCTCGAGCAGTTGCCGGCCCCGCTCGTCCAGCACGGCGAAGCCGCCGTAGGCCGCGTCCACGTGCAGCCACAGCCCGTGCTCCTCACAGAGATCAGCGATCTCCGGGAGCGGATCGATGGAGCCGGTGCTGGTGGCCCCGGCGTTGGCCACCACGCAAAAAGGACGGCGCCCTGCCGCCACGTCTTCCGTCACCGCGCGCTCCAGCGCCGCGATGTCCAGACGAAAGGCAGCGTCGATCTGCAGCTTGCAAAGTTGCTCGGGGCGGAATCCGAGGATGCGGGCGCCGCGATCGATGCAGGAGTGCGCGAGCTCGCTGGTGTAGATGACACCGTCCTGGCGCATGTCGCCGAGCCGCCGCTCCCGGGCAAGGATGAGTCCGGTGAGGTTGGCGACGGAACCGCCGCTCACCAGCGTGCCGCCCGCGGTCTCCGGCAGACCCAGCCAACTCTTGAACCAGTCGATCACCACCAGTTCGATCTGGTGGGCGGCCGAGCTCTCGATCCACGTGCCGGCGTAGATGTTGTAGCCCGAGGCCAATGCGTCACCCATGGCGCCGACGAAGGTGCCGGAGCCGGGGATGAAGGCGAACATCCGCGGGTGATCTACGTGCGAGGTGCGCGGCACGACCTTCTGCTCGAACTCCCGCAGTAGCTGCTCCAGGCCCTGTCCCTCCTCGGGCGGTGGCTCCCGCAACAGCGCTTCCGTCTCGTCCCGGTTGGCGACGTTCACCACCCGCTCATTCGGTAGGCCGCTGTAGTGGCGGATGAGGCTCTCGACCACCGCATGACCGAACTGCCGCATCTCATCCGGCGGCGTCTCTAAAGTGACCTCGCCCTGTTTGACTCGGCCCGCACCCGCAGAGAACATCAAACCTCCTCGGTTCTTCTTCCGGTGCAGACAACTGCGCTCCACCCCTCAAGAGCAGCACCCTGCACCGAGCCTTCTCTCAGTTCCGCACCCACGCGGGTCGACTGCGCCCGTCGCTGGCGAACAGGCTCGGCTCGAAAGCCACATCGATCGTCCAGTAGTCGTAACGCTCGAACATATCGACGCGCCCGTCCCGCATGAACTTGATCTCGGTCGCGATCCAGCCGCCGCCCAGCCGCTCGTAGCCCTCGAACAGGATCTCTCGCTCAGCCCCCGTGTTCGGGTTCTCGAGGTAGAGTCGGACGAACAGCAGATCCTCCTTGTCGATCCAGAACTGACGGTACTCGTTGCCGACAACGTACGTGGGACGGCCCTGCCACACGTCCTCGCGCATCTGCGAGAGATCGAAGCCGAAGCCTTGCAGCTTGGCGATCGTCTCCTCCACGGGCTGCACGTATATGTCGAAGCCCAGAAGCAGCACCGGGTGCGGGCCGGGAAACTCCCTCGACACGGTGTCCGCGCGGAACTCGATCCATGAGTCGTTCTTGAACAGGACGGAGTTGCCGGCATCGAGCGGTGCGACATCGCTACGAACGATACCCGGCAACTGAATCGACTCGTACCAGACCCGGGCCGAATCGAAGGCGCCGGTCTGGGAGTCGTAGTACGTGACCGTCTGCACGAGAGCCAGGTTCTCGTACCACACCCCGGCGTAGCGCTCATACATCGCGCGAACCACATCCTCGCCAGTCCTGACCGCCGGTATCGCGCCGCCGACGAGCATCGTCACGAGAATGGGTACGTTCGTCATGTAGACCTCCGATCGCTCAAACGCTCAGCCAGCCATCTAATCTAGATTCCGGCACAACAACGGTCACCGGAGACACCACGGTGACCGAGCACCTCTCAGACCTACAGGGCAGCAAAAACGGCGGCCCGCGCCAGCGCAGTGGTGCGGGCCGGTGGACCAGCCGGTTCCTGGGCCGTGAGGCCAGCAGTCGGCTCAGCCTGTACCCTCCGTCGGTTGATCCTCCTGGCCTGCGGCATCCCGCATCCGCTCGACCAGTTGGTGCATGCGCTCCACTACCTCCTCGATCATGCCGTCGGCGTCCTGCGGCGCGTCCGGGCCCTTCGCGATCACGGTCAGGCGGTTGAGGTTGCGGACGCTCATGATGAATTCGTCCGTCACATTGCGGAGCTTATTGTACTTTCGCCGCTCCTGCGCCACCCGGCGCTCCGAGCCCAGGGCGACCCGGATCGAGACGTACAGCAGCGGCACGATGGCCAGTACGGACAGGAGCGCACGGAACATCGGTTCCGGGACCGCCACGCTGACGACGACCAGAGCGATCACACCGCCTCCGGCAACCAACAGCCAAGCCTTGTGGAATCTCATATCCGCTCCTGTTCTCCCGTTCTAGCGTCAGATGCGGCTCGGGCGGTCGGGGAGAGGCGCCTAATCTTAGTCAGAAAGGCCGGATGGCGCATCTCTTTGCCCAGCAAGGCATCTCACCCATGCGCAGGGGCATCTCTCCCGGCCAGCCCCTCTGGCACCCAGGGCACCCGCGTCCCCGGCGCGCGACAGGGGGCCCCGAACCCGCAAACTGCCTCCACGGCGCGCCGCGAGCAACCGCCCGCCAGCCCGCCTCCCCGGGTGTGCAAGAATCTGGGGGCCATGCGTCTAAGGGAGTGGAAGAGGCAACAACCGGTCCCGCCCGACACTGGGAGGTGTGACATGAGGCTTATAGACACAAGGAAGCTAGCGGCCACTGGCCTCGCCGGGCTCCTGCTCCTGGCGGCGGCGCGTTCCGCGTCGGCGCAGGGCTGGATCGAGCCCATCGAGCGCTGGCCCGGCCAGTTCCACGTCGAGCGGGTGCGCAGCGACGTTAGCGTCACCATCGACGCGGAGCGGCGCGTCGCCTACATCGAGGTGGAGGAGGTCTTCCGCAACCGCTCACGCATGATGATGGAGGGCGACTACCTCTACCCTATCCCACCGGAAGCCGTGTTCACGAACTTCTCGCTCTTCATGGGCGAGCAGGAGCTCAGAGGCGAGGTCCTGCCCGCAGAAGAGGCTCGACGGATCTATGAGGAGATCGTGAGGCGCAAGAAGGACCCGGCGCTGATCGAGCTCGTCGGCCACGGCGTGCTCCGCGCCCGCGTCTTCCCGGTAGACCCGGGCGACACACGGCGCGTCATCCTGCGCTATACGCAGGTGCTCGGTAAGGACGGAGATCTCTTGCGTCTCCGCTATCCGCGCATCGTCGGGATCCTGCCCGGCAGCGAGCGGCGCGAGAGCTCGCCGCGGGATCCGCAGGCGCAGGCTCAGCACCCGTTCACCCTGACCATCCGGGTCAGCGGCGCGCATCTCTTCGCCACGCCCTACTCGCCCACGCACGTCATCGAGGTGCGCGAGCGGGGGCGCGACGAGATGGAGATCGTGCACCGTGGCGAGGCCGCCGCCCGCGACTTCGAGTTGTTCCTGCCACTTCGCGAGGCGCTAGTCGGCGCCAGCCTGGTGGCCCATTCCCCCGGCGGCGAGCCCGGCTACTTCATGCTGCTGATCTCCCCGCCCGCGGCAGGTGAGGAGACACAGATCCCGCGTGACGTGACCCTGGTGCTCGACGTCTCCGGCTCCATGTCTGGCGAGAAGATCCAGCAGGCGCGCGACGCGCTCGACCAGATTCTGGCGGGCCTCAGGCCCGAGGATCGTTTCCGGCTGATCACTTTCAACAGCGTCGTCCGTTCGTTTCGGGACGAGTTTGCGGCCGCCGACCGCGCAATTCTGCGTGAGGCCCGCGACTACCTGGCCGGTGTCCGCGCCGAGGGCAGCACCAACGTGATGGACGCGCTGCGCGAGGCGCTCGACCCGGATGCGGAAGAGGGCCGCCTGTCCCTGATCGTCTTCCTCACCGACGGCAAGCCGACGGTGGGTGAGACGGCACCGGAGCGGATCGCCGAGGCTGCACAGCAGCTGCGTGACGACGAGCGCATCTTCGCCTTCGGCGTCGGCTACGACGTGAACACCTACTTGCTCGACCGGATGGCCGAGGGCGGGCGCGGCACCGTGACGTACGTCCGGCCCGGCGACGACGTGGAGGAGGCCGTCTCGTCGTTGACCCGAAAGATCGGGTTTCCGGCGCTGGCCGACCTGAGGATCGTGCAGGCGCCGGCGCAGCTGGAGGACTACTACCCGAACCCACTCCCCGATCTCTTCTACGGTGAGGAGCTGGTGCTGTTCGGTCGCTACCGCGGCGACGGCAGCGGCGAGCTGGTCCTCGAGGGCAGGCGCGCCGGTCAGGCCCAACGCTTCACCTACCGGGTAGAGCTACCGCGGCGCGAGTCGGACAACGAGTTCATCCCACGGCTCTGGGCCGCGAGGAAAGCCGGCGCGCTCACCGCACAGGTCCGGCTGCACGGCCCCGACCCGGAGCTCATCGAGGAGATCCGCCAGCTCGGCCTGCGCTACGGGATCATCACCGAGTACACGTCGTACCTGGTCGAGGAGCCACAGCTGGCGATGCGGGCGCCCGAGGCGGCGATGGATCATGCCCGCGCGCTCGCCGCTGCTCCGGCCGAGCAGGTCGGCGCGGTGGCATTCAAGCGTGCGGAGCAGTCGAGCCGCTTGCGCGAGGTCACCGTGATGGCTGAGGCGGAGCAGATCGTGGCGGCCGCCACTGGTCGCGGCGATCTCGCGGCTAGCGGCGCCAACGTCCGCCGGGTCGGCCGGCGCCTCTTCATGCTTGAGGATGGAACCTGGACGGATCTCTGCTTCGACCCCAGCTTGCAGGTAATCGAGGTCGCGCCGTTCAGCGACGCCTACTTCGAGCTCGTGCAACGGCTGCCGGCCCTGAGGCCGTACCTGGCGATGGGTGAGCAAGTCCTCATCGCCGGTGAGGGTGTGGCGCTGAAGCTGTCGCCCGAGGGCGTGACGACCTGGAAGACGAGCGAGCTGCAGACGGTGCTGCGCGGCTTCGAAGGGAGCCTGTAGCCTGGGCGGCTCGCCACTACGCAACAGAGGGAGAGCGCTTGGATCTCTCTCAAGTCTACCGCGAGCACTATCGGTCGCTGGTCCGCTTCCTCTACCGGCGGATCGGCGACCAGGCTCGCGCGGAGGATCTGGCTCAGGAGGCGTTCGTGCGGGCCCTGGAGCATCAGCCGTCGCGGCCGCGGGCCTGGCTGTTTACCGTCGCCGCCAACCTGGCCCGGGACGAAGGGCGGAGGGCGGCGGTGAGGCGGCGCCACCTGACGCTGATCAAAGCCGAGGTGGAGACCCGGCCGCCGGAGCCGGGCCCGGAGGTCGCGCTCGAGCGGCGCGACGTGGTACGCCGCGTACAGACCGCTCTCGCCCGGCTGGCGGAGCGGGACCGCGAGGCGCTGCTCCTCTGGGAAGAGGGGTTCAACTACGACGAGATCTCCGAGGCCCTCGGCCTTTCGCGTGGCTCGATCGGCACCACGCTGGCCCGAGCACGGACCCGGTTCGCCGCGGCCTACGAAGAGCTGCAGCGCGAAGGAAGTGATGAAGATGTCGCACGTTGATGAGGGCACCCTGCACGCCTACCTGGACGGCGTGCTGAGCGAGAGCCAGCGCCGCGAGGTCGAGGTGCACCTGTCCTCCTGCATCGAGTGTCAGGCGCGCCTGGAGCAGGCCACGGCTCTCGGTGAGCGAGTCTCCGAGCTGATGGCCGAGCTAGAGCCGGGGCCCATACAGGTGCCCGCCTGGCGCGAGATCGAGGCGCGTGCGGCAGCCCGCCGTGCGCGGATACCGCGGCGCAGCTGGGTGCGACCGAGCCTGGCCTGGGCGGCGTCCATCGCGGTCGCCTTCGCCGTCGGCTGGTTCTCCCGCGACTACTGGTCAGGCCTGCCAGGCCCACTCGATGTCGCCCGCAAGGCGGAGGCGCCGGCCGCGGCCGGGGAGCGCACCGTGGGCGAGCTTGAGACACCTGATGTGCCTCGCTCCGAGGAGGAGGAGTCACGTAGGGCTCGCGCCGAGTCGTTCGCTGAGGCCATTGCTGAACCGGCTGGCGCCGTGGCCGAAGCAGAGGAAGGCACGCCCGACGTGCCAGGGGTCACCGTGCAGGGGCGCGGGGTCGCAGGCGAACCGCAGGAGCCGGTCGCCGAGCGGCGTGAGCTGGCCCAGCCCGTCGCCGCCGTCCCCGAGTCGAAACGGGAGGATCGCCCAGCGGAGGCTGCAGTGCAGGATGTGGCAGCGCCGCCCGAGGTACCCGTCGAGGAGCCAGCCGTCGTCGGGGCACTCGAAGCCCGCGCTCGCGGACAACGGGAGCGCGACCAGCCGGCCGACCTAGTGGAGCAGCTTCGCCGGGAAGCCGAGACGGCTCACGCCTATGCGCCCGACGTTGTCAGTCTCAGGCCGACGGCCGCCGCAGAGCCCGCGCCTGCGCGCTTCTTCAGCGTGCAGCCGGAGGTTGCCAGCGCCTGGCTCGGTACGCCGCTGCGCGAGCTTCCCGGCCTTCAGCTCAAGCGCGTGGACGTGGGCCCCGGCAGCTCCGTCGAGGGCGGCGTGGTCGGGCTACCGGCGGTGCAACTCGTCTACGAGGACGCCGCCGGTCACGAGATCATCCTGATCCAGCAGTATCTCGGAGATCGCAGGATCGAGGGCGCCGAGACCGAGCCCACGCTCATCGTCGAACCATCCGGCCTCAGAGCCTACCGCTGGCTCGACCCGCAAGGCTACTGGCTGATCTTGAAGGCGGCGGTCAGCTCCGACTCGTTGCGCGCCCTGGCCGAGCGCGTGAGATAAGCGCGCTGGGCTGGCATCCGGCCGCTTGAAACCCAGCGAACCCTTCCCGCGTCGTGATGAATACCGGGAGTGCGAACCGCGACGTGACGCTCTCGCGTCGCTCAGAGGGGGCACTCATGAACACGCGGCTGCAGCTTACACAGCTGCTCGCACTCGCAACCCTCCTTACCGGCGTAGCCTCCAACCTCGGCGCAGCGACCCTTCCAGACCGGCCCTATGAGGCGATCATCGCAGTCAGCAGCACCAATCCTGAGGCCGAAGCCTATCTCAGCCAAGGTGCCGAGCTGATGGCGGAGCGCCGCTATAGCGCAGCCCGTAGGGCATACAGGGCTGCGGCAGAGCTGCTGCGCGCCGAAGGGACGCTACCGGTCGAGCCGCTGCGCCGGATCGCCGACACCTACTACTTCGAGGGGCGCTACCAGAGCGCCGCGAAGACGCTGGACAGACTTGCCACGGAGGCCGCGACCTATGGCGACCTTGCAGTGGAGGTCTGGGCCCTAGCGGACGCCGCATGGGTCGATGGCATCGCCGGCCACAAGATCGACATGGATCGACGGCTGGAACGTCTGATGCGGTTGCTCGACTCCCCCTTCCTACCGGACGAGGTGAGGAGCGAGGTGCAGGCGAGGCGATTGGGCGGTGTCCCGACTGGCCGTTTGCTCGCCGAGACTTCGGGATCACAGTAGCGAGCGAGGGCACTTGAACCTACGCGGGGCTCCCGTCTCGAGTCCTCGACAGGCCTCGGGATCCGGGAGCCCCAATTATTGGCAGCGCGCCAACCTTGTCCAGCTCGAGTGACTCGCCCGGTCGCTGAGCCTCAGCGTCGGGCCGTAATGGTCAGGCCCTCGATCTCGAACTGCACTCCGAGTATGTGCTCCGCCACGTAGATGTTGGAGCGCGTGTGCGAGGTGATGGCTGAGGTGAGCACGGATCCGCCGGCGACCGCCATGAAGGGGATCAGTTGATCGGCCAGGTGGCGGTCGACAGCCGCGCCGGAATCCAACTCGCTGAGTAATGCTTTCGCCGCGTCGCGGCCAACCTCGTCCGCCGCCTTTCCCTTCGCGCCCAACGCCGAGGAGCCTAGAGGCGGCCCGCTCTCCGACTCCGTCCACAGGGTGATCCCGCTCCCCAGGTTAGCCGCCTCCGCGTACTCCACCGCTATTGTCACCGGCAGGCCCAGCCGTTTCAGCATGTGGTCCGCCGCGTCGGCCTGCCGCTCCGCCACACGTCGCTCCTGGAGCTGAACCGTCGCATGGCTGATACCGCGGATCGCTTTCACTTCGCCCGGCTCCAAGAACGTCAGGGGGAAGCCGAAGCCCGAAGCGCCGGCCACCCGGGCGAGCAGCTGGCCGCCGCCCTTCGGGTAATAGCCGCGCCGGCCGACGCGGAGCTCCCCGACCCCGAAGGGTCGCAGCGTCTGCAGGGTCACCTGCCTGAGGTAGTCCGCAGGCGGGCTCCAGAGGACATCCGTCCCCCCGCTGAGCTCGAACTCGAACTCGCCGGTCAGGAACAGGCAGGGCAACAACACGGTCTGCAGCACCAGCGTCGTCGACCCCGCCGTCCCGATGTCGAAGCGGAACTTGCCCGGACGCACCGGCCCCGGATCAAACGTCAGCTCCGTGGAGCCCAGGTTGGCCCCGCGGGCCCTGGCCCCGCAGACCGCGCCCGCCGCCTCAACCGCCTTCAGGTGCTGCGCAGCGATGCCCGGTTTGCTGCGGCCCGCCCGGATCTTGCGCACCCGGATGCTCTTCCCGGCGTACGCCGCCATCCCCAGCGCCTGCCGCAGAATCGCGCCGCCACCTTCACCGTAGGAACCGTCGATCTCGATCATGCTTGCGGAGAGTCCTAGACAACGAAGCCGCCTGACCGGCGGCACGTTCAGGTAGACGCCCGGGCGCCCGCTCCGACCAGATGACCATCGGGGGGAGGTCGCAGTCAAGGCCAGCATAGCGACCTGCCTGGGCTCACGCAACATTTCCTGGGCCGGCGGCCGCGACCAGAGCTCTCTGGCCGGACGCTGAGCGTGGGCCCTGCCCCGAGCGACGCGCACGGTCCGGCTTGACGTTTCTGGCCCTCGCAGAACGCTCGGGGCCACTGACACAATGCCCCACTTCCAGCGCCCGCGCCGGATGCTCGGGGCTGGGCCTGTTCGTCTATAGCGTTGGCTACCAGCGGGTTACGGCTCCCGGCCACTCCGGGCTTGACGGGCACGGGACATGCAAGCAGATTGGCGTTGAAATTCGTTCTCACCCCCGCACCAGAGGCTTCCGCGATGGGGATTGATAGCGTTCCTGTTGGCTCCTGGGCTCGAATCGAGGCGATCGAGGATGCCGCCGCTCGGCGCGAGCTCACGCGCCTCGGCTTCGAGGAGGGAGCTGACGTGGAGGTGATCAGTCGGATCCCCTTTGGCCCCATCGTCCTGCAACGTCGTCACCGCCAGGTTGCGATCGGCCGGGAGCTGGCGCGCCGGGTGCAGGTGACGACGCAGTGAGCGGCTGCCACGATCCGCCAGCGGGCGGGGGCGGCGTGGCACAGCATCCCAAGGGCGTCCACAGCGTAGACACTAAGCCTTCCGCCGGCGAATCCAATACGAGTCCAACAACGTCCGTCGACCGTGAAGCGGGCCTGATCGTGCTCGTGGGCAATCCGAACGTCGGCAAGTCGGCGATCTTCATGCATCTGAGCGGCACGTACGCCGAGGTCTCCAACTTCCCCGGCACCACGGTGGAGGCACTGTCGGGCCGCTGGAAGGGCCGGGCGCTGCTGGACGGCCCGGGGCTGTACGGGTTGGGTGAGCACAGCGCGGAAGAGCGGATCACTACGGAGGCAATCAAGCGTGCCTCTGTGGTGGTGAACGTCGTGGATGCCGCCCACCTCGATCGCGACCTATTTCTCACCCTGCAGCTCGCCGAGAGCGGCGTCCCCATGGTCGTCGCCCTGAACCTCATCGACGAGGCGCGCCGGGCGGGCGCCGAACCTGACCCGGAGGAGCTCTCGCGACAGCTCGGCGTGCCTGTCGTGCCCACCGTGGCGGTCACGGGTGAGGGGCTGGACGAGCTGGCGACCACGATCGAGCGAGCGCGACCCGGCACCTGGTCGCTGAACGGGGACGACGACCTGGCTCGGCGCCGGGCCGCCGACGAGCTCTACACCCAACTTGTCCCGCAGACGCGCCGGCAGCGCCGCATCTGCGACTGGGTCGGGCGAGCTTCTGTGACGCTTCACTGGGGCATCCCCATGCTGGCGCTATCGCTGGCCGGGATCTATTTGCTGGTGGGCGTCGTGGTGGCCCAGCACCTTATCAACTTCACCGAGGTGCGGCTGGGCCACGAGTTCTGGGAGCCTCTGGCCCGCTCGATCATCGAAGGGATCGGGATCGGCGGCCCCATCCAGGAGATTCTGGCGGGCGAGTTCGGGCTGCTGACGATGACGGTGACCTACATCGTCTTCCTGCTCGCACCGCTGGTCGCCGCCTTCTACTTCTGTCTCGCCCTGCTCGAGGACTCGGGCTTCCTGCCCCGCATCGCCACCCTGGTCGATCGCGTGCTGACGGCCGTCGGCCTCAATGGCCGGGCGCTGATTCCCATCATTCTGGGCTTCGGCTGCGTGACCATGGGGACGATCACGACGCGGCTCTTGGCGACGAAGCGGGAGAGGACGATCGCCACAGCACTCCTCAATTTCGCGATCCCCTGCTCCGCCCAGCTCGCCGTGATCGCGGCTCTGCTCGCCGGGCTCGGCGGCGGCTGGGTGTTCGCCTACGCCGCGATCATCCTCGTCATGCTGATCGCCGTCGGTACGGTGCTCGACCGCATGCTGCCGGGCGAGTCCACGCCGCTGTTGATCGAGCTGCCGCCGCTCCGCTGGCCGCGACCGGCCGGCGTGCTGCGCAAGACGCTGACCAAGGGCTACTGGTTCATGCGGGAGGCGACGCCCTGGTTCGCGGCCGGCGCGCTCGTCGTCGCGACGCTGCAGGTGACCGGCGGGCTCGAGTTGTGGCAGCGAGCCCTGCGTCCCCTGACCGTGAGCTGGCTGCAACTGCCCGCCGAGGCAGCGCGCACGATCGTGATGGGGCTCGTGCGACGCGACTTCGGCGCCGCCGGCCTCTACGAGATGGGGCTGACGCCGCCGCAGGCGCTGGTCGCGCTGGTCGTGATCACTCTCTTCGTACCCTGCGTCGCCAGCTTGATGGTGATGGCCAAGGAGCACGGCGCCCGTGTCGCTCTGCGAATCTGGGTGGGCACCTGGTTCGTCGCCTTCACGGTAGGTGGTGTGCTGGCACGCATCCTCTCCTGGCTGGGAGTCGTATCATGAAAACGCGGA
>CP070823.1:948803-959986 GCA_020344375.1 Gemmatimonadota bacterium
GCTCCACTGGCCGGTCGGAGACGGCTCGGGGGCTCCAGCGATGGCTGATCAACGGGTATAAGTCCAGCTCGGTCGGTGCGGGACGTCCGTGTCGCAGGTCGAGAGCCATGATTCTGTCCTTGTCCGCTTCACGAGTAATGCAAGAAAGAGGGCGGCGACTCTGTCCCGGTCAAGAGGCCGCCCTCGCTTAGTGTGCGAGCGATTGTAATGAGCCGACGCTGGCCGGGTCAAGACAGGAGCGACCCTCCGTCGTTGGGCGGCCGGACCGCGCTGCGATTCGGGATTGAGCGGGCTTCAGATTCAGTCGAGCGATACCTCGCCCTGCACAATGAACGTCAGGCCGTAGGCCGCGCCGATGGGATGGTAGGGGACGGCGTCATCGAAGACGTTACGGAACAACAGGTGGAGGCGCATTCGCCGATCCCAGAGCCACTTCTGCACCGCCAGGTCCAGGGTCAGGGCGTCGTCCACCACGTGACTGTACGTGCCGTCCGTTTGGGCATCGGCCTCTCGGTAGTCGGCCCAGCGGGTGGAGCTTCTATATTGAAGCATACCCCAGAGGCCCACGCTCTCCCAGGGCTCATGACGTGCCGTGATGCGCAGCCAGTGTCTGGGAACGGTTCGCCAGGTGCGCTTGAAGAGCCTGTCGTCGCCGGCAGCCTCCTGGTACCTGTAGAACAGAACGAGCTCGAGCGCACGCAGCGCCTCCCAGTTCGCTGCGATCTCCGCGCCCGCCACCTTGCCGCGACGACTGGGCACCAGCTGGACGGGACCCGAGAACGATTGGCTAAGCGCGTTGAACTGGAAGCGCTGATCCTCGAGAGAAAGACCCGACAGCGACCGAAAGTAGGTGCTTATCCGTAGGGACAGACCTGTACTGATCCGGTTCATCCAGCGAGCATCGAAGGTCACTGTGTGCGCTCTACCGAGGCTGCCTGCGTACGTGACGTCCACGCCGTTGTCGGAGAGGAAGCCGTAGCCGCGCTGGACCCAGTACCAGATGCGGTCAGCCTCCTCGGGTAAGCGGTCCAGGTAAGAGAGAACCGCCTCCAGAAGGTGTCGCTCGCCGATACGCAGGCGCTGGGCGACCGCCGCTTTCACTCTCAGGTCAGTGCCATTGGACATCAGGTGGAACGCCAGCGTCTGGCTCATCTTCCGCCTCGGCTGGTGTTGCAGCTGGCCGTATAGACTGGCCTGTGTGAAGCCGTCGTCGCTCAGCGTGTATCCTGTCTTCGCTGACGTGCGAGCGAGGCCAGCGCCGAGGATGAACCGGCCGGTACCGTGTCGGTGCATGGCCTCGATCTCGACCTTCCACCGGCTCAGCTGCCAATCGAAGTCCAGGTCGAGTGAGTTCGCGTGCTTGTCGAGCTCGTTGGCCGAGTACGCGAGGCGGTAGCGCAGATGGGTCGCGCTTGACAGTGGCTGCGCGCCGTTCAAGCCGATGTGCGTGAACGGGCTCTCGACCGGCAGCTCGCGACCGAACGATTTCAGGAAGAAGAAATCGCGGGTCCAGGAATGCCCGAGATAGAGCTCGTGCCGTCCGCCGCCGACCTCCCAACCCGCCCGGATCGATGCGGCGGCCTGTTTGATGATGGGATGCTCGTCAACAGAGATATCGGAGTTGCGCCGCCGGATTGCGGGATCCGTGACGAAGTGCTCTCGCCAGAGGGCGCCAGCCGCGGCGTAGACACGTGTCCCGCCGTAGGCCACCTGGGCCGAGACATCCGAGCCGATCCTGTCGATGTTGGATGTCGCGAGATCGGTGAACTGGTAAGGCCCGGGATCGCCGGTCTCGTTTGCCGTCGCGAGGTGCGCCTGGACGGAGAAGCCCTGCTGCGGCTGTCGGGAGTGAATGTGGATCAGGCCGCCCTCGACGAACTCGCCGTTTTGGACCGTGGGCGTGCCGAGGATCACGACGGAATCGATCTGCCCGAGCGTTACAGGCAGGCGCTCTAGGCTGCGCACTCCGAAGACGTCGAGGTCCACCGGCTGACCGTCGAGCATCACCGCCCAGGTCGGCCGCCCAAACGACGACAGACCTCGCGGGCTCGCCTCCCAAGTGAAGCCGGTAATCGTGCTGATGTCCCAGCCGTGGATCAGGGCAAGGACATCGCTGAGCCGGCGGACCCCGGCGCTGCGCAGCACCTCCGCTGTGATCACCTGTCGGCTGAGAGGCGGCAGCTCGCCTTCCTGGCTCCAGATCGGCTGGGCGGCCAGCGCGGTGATCGAGAGGCAGGCCAGCGCGGTCCTCAATCGAGAAACTCCCGTAGCCAGCGCGGCGTCCTGAGCGACCGGCGAAGCCCGGCGGCGATGTAGATGTGACGCAGTCGCTCGTGCGTGAATACGACGCGGTAGCGGACTGAGACGTCCAGTGACCAGCTGGGCAGGATCGCGAAGCCCAAGTCTGAGTTCAGCGAAACTCCGAGTTCCTGCTCGGTCTTGTTGTCACCAGGGATGTCGTAGCTCATGAGGTAATCGCCTACGCGGATCCCGTTGTACCAGCTGAGTCTCGTAGCTACTGGCCAGTCGTACCCCCAGCCCAGATAGGGAAACCAGGATCTGAAGTCGGGTTGCTCCGGTCGTGTTGCGCTGAAGCTGGCGTAGTGGAGCCCGGCCTCGATTCGTCCGAGGTAGAAGGGCGTCGCGACGTTGACTTCGACTCCTGCGTGCGGGTCCCAGTAGCGATGGAAGGTATTGTGGTTGACGTTGGCGACGACGCGCACGCCGATGCTCAGCGTGTCGAAAGCGGCTCCGGCTTCTTGGGCGATGGCCGCTGGCAGCGCTGAGAACGTGGCGCACGCCATGGAAGCGAGGAGTGCCGTAATTCGCTGGACGTTCATCCCTCGCCCCTGTGTTTTCGCACCGACGCTCAACACGCGGCCGTGTCGCCTAGCGTGTCGAGGCCGACAATTTCAAGCAGCTTCAGGGCGTTCTTCGATGTGGCGACTCCCGGTCGCAACTTGTAGTCGAAGGAGATGGTGAAACCATCGGCGCTCTCCTGGATCTGCTCGCTGAAGTGGACGGGATCACAGGCCGAGGACAGTTCCTCTGTGTCGGCCAGAGCCAGGTCATGGGAGGTCACCGCGCCGATGGCACGCTGCGCCATCAAGTGCCTGATCACCTTCTGACCCGCGATGCGCCGCTCGGCCGTGTTGGTGCCCTGTAGAATGTCGTCGAGCAGGTACAGCAGCGGTGCACCGCCGTCCTGAGGGACACGGCGTGCCGCCTCGATCACACCCTTGAGACGCTCGAGCTCGGCCATGAAATGTGACACGCCCTGCTGCAGCGAGTCGTGAACGCGCATGCTGGTTTCCAGCCGGAGCGGCGGCAGGCGCATTGCTGAGGCGCACACGGGGGCGCCAGCCCGCGCTAGCACAACGTTGGTCCCGATCGCCCTCAGCAGGGTGCTCTTCCCTGACATGTTAGAGCCCGTGACGAAAAGGAACCGGCCGGGCGGCCCGACGTTCACGTCGTTATCGACCCGCACATGCTCCGCGAGTAAGGGATGACCCAGCCCCCTCGCCTCGAGCACCGGTGGCTCGGCGTCCGTGATCTCCGGGAAGGCCCAGCCGGGATGGTCGTGGCGCAACGTGGCCAGGGCCGCTGTTGCGTCGGCTTCGCCGAGTGCCCGTAGCCAGGCCCGCGCACGTCGGCCGGCGCGCCGCTGCCAGTTCTCCAGCCACAGCAGCACGTGGAAGTCCCAGAGCGTGAGCGCCTGGATCGGCAGGTAGAGCATCGAGAAGCGGACGTCCGCCAGCACCAGCAGCTGATGGAGTCGCCGCATGTGCCGGTGCGCTGCCGCGCCCTCGCATTGCAGCTGCGACTGCAGTCGCTTCAGCAGTGGTGCGGTGAACGGCCTCACTGCCAACAGCCGGAGCAGCTCCGCGTACTGCTGGAAGGCGCTCTCGCGGGCGAACGCGCGGTCGAAAATCCGGTGGACCTTGCTTCCGATCGTGTAACTGAAAACCAGGTTGAACATCAGCACGCTGAGCCAGGCCAGGTAAGACACAAGCCCGACCACGTTGAGCGCGATGGCCCCCAGTGCCAGCAACGGCAGGAGACGGACACTCCAGACCACTCGGCGCCGGGCTGCCAGCCAGGGCTCGCCCTCGGCCCAGGTCAGGAACCGCTCGATGGCTTGGGCGGTCGCATTCGGCATCAAGCGGCCGCGCACGGTGATCTCCTCCCTGAGGTCGATCAGCGGTGCGAGCTCCGCCACCGCGGCCTGTCGCTCGCGTACCGTTTCCAGGTACGCCGCTTCGAGCAGCCAGCTCCTCAGCGTCTCGCGCCCCGGCGGAGTGCCAACGGTTCCCAGCAGGCTGAAGAGCGAGGCGTGGCCGAAAAGGTCCAGGTCCTCCGCCGATGGGTGATGGGAGTCCCCGATCTCTGCGTGATTCTGCGGTAGACCCTGCCAGTCACGCGCCAGTCTCTTGCAGCCTTCGTCGTTGAGCTTCGACAAGTGATCGAACCAGCGGCAGCGCTGATTCACCTGGTTGTGGTAGACGATCAAGGCGAGGAAAAGAAAGATGAAGAAGACAGCCGCGACGGCCCAAACGAAGCGAGCGTGCCTGCCGGCTTCTATAGCCGAGAGAATGGAGATGGTGGCGGCAAGAAAGGCCACGAGCCGGGCGTGGGTCAGCCAGCGTGAGCGTGCCGCGCACCCGTCGCGCAGCTGCGCGAAGCGCTCAGAGCGCTGGCGGTAGTTTCGAGCGACTTCGCCTTCCAACTGGGTCATACAACTATGATTCTCTGTCAGCCGCGGGTCGCCCGCAACAGCCGCTCCCGGCGGGCGTGCGGGGATTGTCGGGCAGCGCTAGCGCGGTAGATTGCTGCTCCGTGAGCCTCCTGTCACTTCGCGGCATCACTAAACGCTATCCCGGCGTCACGGCTCTCGACGCGGTGGACCTGGACGTCGAGGCCGGCGCCGTCCACGCGCTCATCGGCGAGAACGGAGCCGGTAAGTCAACGCTCCTCAAGGTGATCGCCGGGGCTACACAGCCTGACGAAGGATCGCTGCTGGCGGAGGGTACGCCGGTCAGCATCAAGACGCCGCGTGACGCGTTGCGGCGCGGCATCACCGTCATCTATCAGGAGCTTGCCCTCGTCCCCTACCTCGGGGCCGACGCCAACATCTTCCTCGGTATGGAGCCGGCGCACGGCGGCCTCCTGGACCGGCGTGGGATGTGGCGGCTGGCGGGCGAGGCACTGCGGTCTCTGGGTCTGACGATCGACCCGAGCACCCCGGCGGCTCGCCTATCCGTCGCCCAGCAGCAGCTCGTCGAGCTCGCCCGGGCGCTGGTCCGCGACGCGCGGCTCATCGCCCTGGACGAGCCGACGGCGACGCTCACGCCCCATGAGGTGGATCATCTCTTCAAGCAAGTCCAGCGCCTGAAGGGCCAGGGTGTCGGCATCATCTTTGTCTCGCACCGGCTGGATGAGGTCCGGTCCATCGCCGACACGGTGACCGTGCTCAGGGACGGCGAGCGTGTCTGGACCGGAAGGGCTTCCGAGAAGAGCGATGCAGACCTCATCCGCGCCATGGTCGGTCGCGCCGTGGAATACGAGCGCCAGCCACCGGGGCGTGCCCCCGAGGAGCGGCCGCTGCTCGAGGTGCGCAACCTGACGCGCACGCCACGCTTCCACGACATCTCGTTCACGCTGCGGCGTGGCGAGATTGTCGGTCTTGCCGGCCTGGTGGGCGCGGGCCGCACCGATGTAGCGCGTGCTCTGGGCGGCGTCGATCGCTGGGATTCCGGCGAGCTCTGGCTGGGCGGACAGCCCTACCGTCCGCGCGCACCGCGGGACGCTATCGCGCGCGGCGTCGTCTACTTTCCCGAGGACCGCAAGCGCGACGGCCTCATCCTCGGCATGCTGGTGCGCGAGAACGTGACGTTGCCCGTGCTGCGGCAGGTGTCACGTGCGGGTGTTGTGCGGCGCGATGCCGAGGGGGAGATGGCGCAGGAGGCGGTGGAGGGCGTGGATCTGCGTCCGCCGGAGATCGAGCGCGGCGTGCGCACGCTCTCGGGCGGCAATCAGCAGAAGGTGGTGCTGGCGAAGGGGCTCCTGGCACACGCTGATGTGCTGGTGTTCGATGAGCCGACCCGCGGCGTCGATGTGGGCGCCAAGGTCGAGTTGCACCGCCAGATCCGTGCGCTTGCCGACCAGGGCAAGGCAGTGCTGGTCATCTCCTCCGAGCTGCCCGAGATACTCGCGCTGGCAGACCGCGTGGTGGTGCTGCGTGAGGGTCATCTGGCTGGCGAGCTGGATCGGGCTGGCGTGACGGCGGAGCGTCTCATGACGCTCGCGGTATCGACGACGTGAAGATTCAATTGCCGACAGGCTGGCGGGACTGGGCCGGCAAGTACGGCGTCGGCCTGGCGCTGGCGGTGATCGTGGTCATTGCCGCGCTGAGCGTGCCGGGATTCTTCACGCGCGGCAACATCACGACCGTGCTGCTGCATGTCTCGGTGAACGCAGTCCTGGCGCTGGGGATGACGTTCGTCATCGTGACGGCGGGGATCGATCTGTCGGTGGGCTCGGTGCTCGGGCTCGCCGGTGTGCTCGTCGCTGGCACGATCACCAGCGCCGGTGTGCTCTCGACCTTCGGGGTCGTAGGAGCGACTGTTCTGGCCGTCCTGGTGGGCATCGGCACGGGCGCGGCGATTGGGTTGGCCAACGGCGCGGTCATCGCGTATCTGCGGGTGGCGCCCTTCATGGTCACGCTGGCCGCGATGACGATGGCACGTGGCGCGGCGCGACTGTTCACCGGCGGTGTGCCCATCGGCTTCCCGGCGCGGGGAGACCCGCACTTCGACCTCAAGGTCGAGGGCCTGGACGCACTGCACCTGATCGGCGGCGGCCGCATCCCGGTGCCGGGCCTGCCCCGCGGGTTCCCCGTGCCGGCCCTGGTCATGATCCTGCTCGTCGTCGTCGGCGTCTTCGTCCTGTCGCGCACCCGCTTCGGGCGCCACGTCTACGCGGTCGGCGGTAACGAGGAGGCGGCGCGTCTGTCCGGCGTGCCGACGCGCCGCATCAAGCTCGGCGTCTATGTCATCTCCGGCGCCTGCGCCGGCATCGCCTCGGTCCTCATGGTCGGCCAGCTCCGCTCCGGCGGCCCCGACGCCGGGCTGCTGTACGAGTTGAACGCGATCGCCGCAGCGGTGATCGGTGGCGCTTCGCTGTTCGGCGGGCTGGGGACCGCCTGGGGCGCGCTGATCGGCGCGCTGCTCATCGGTGTGCTGAACAACTCCCTCGATCTCCTCGGCGTGCAGTCGTTCTGGCAGGAGATCTCGAAGGGCGCGATCATCCTGCTTGCCGTTCTCTTCGACGTCTGGACTAAACGAAATGGTACAGGTAATGCGTAGCACAGCGCTCCTCGTGGGTTCGCTTCTGGCGCTCGCGACCCCCGGTCTCGCCCAGGACCTGGTCATCCAGCGCTGGCTCCTGTTTGGGCCGGTCGCGGCGCCCGACGACAGCGGTCGGGTGCAGCGAGACTACTTGTCCGGCGAGCACACTGCTCTGCCGAACGTCGGCGATGAAGGCTGGAGGGAGGCCGAGGCCGATGCCTGGGGCCGACTGAACTTGAACGATGTGTTCCGCGGCGAAGCTACCGAGTGGAGTGCCGTCTACGCACACGCTTACGTGTACTCGCCGCAGGACCGCACGGTCCTGTTAGTGGCCGACAGCGATGATGATCTGGTGGTCCGGGTCAACGGGCAGCGCGTCTGGGTGAACGTCGTCGCCCGGGGCCTGGGCCGCGGCCGCGATACGGTGACCGTGCGGCTGGCTGAGGGCTGGAACAGCCTGCTGCTCAAGCCGCTGAACCGTGGCGGTGGCTTCGGCCTGCTCGGGCGCCTGGTGCCGGCAGAGAGAGAGGGCGTGACGGGGCTGCGGCTAGCGCTTGAGCGGCCGCCGGGCGTGACGGCACATAACCACCCCGAGCCGACGGTGAGCGTGGGGCCGATCCTCCAGGGCGCGACGCTCAGCTGGCGGGGCGGGGACCTGTTCGCCGCGGCCCGGGCACCGGTGGTTGCCTGGGGCGCGGAGCCGTTTCAGCAGGTGATGCTACAGCTCACCCAGGATGGGCGGACCCTGGCGACGGACGGGTTCAGCAACCTGCCGCCCGGCGAACCGGTGCCTGTGACGGTCGAGTTGCCGTTCGCGCGACTTCGCCGCGCGGCTATCGCTGAGAGTCCGATCGTGGCCCGTGCGGAATGGCGTGGTGGCTCGCGGGGCGTTCCGGTCTTCGTGGATGCCGACCGACTGCTGCGCCTGGCCGGTGGCCGGATCGAAATCGGCTCGCTGGAGGTCGATTCTGCCGGCGGCGCCGTGGCGCGACTGGCGGCCGCACTCGCCGTCCCGGCCGTCTTCGATGGGCTGAGCGTGGATCTCCTGGCGATGGGGCTCGGGCCACGGGCCCGATACGTGGTAAACGGGCGCGAGTTTGGCTGGCGCGAAGGGGTTGTGGAGCTGTGCGCGCCCTGCCGGGCCGCTGACTCGCTGCGCATCGAGATCGTGCCCCAGCCGGGAAGACCGCTCTGGATGGCGCCGCTGGTCAGGGTGCGCGAGATCGGCTTTCCGGAATACGCCGATGGTTATGACTACGCCCAAGCGCTCGTCGGCCGGACGCCGGAGATCGAGCGGCCGGATCCCGTGGCCTGGCTGCGCGCGTTGGGCGAGCCGCGTGGGCAAGCCTATCGCGCCCTGCTACGCCGCTATCACGAGGCTTATGCGCCGCTCGCCGCGGAGATCCGCCGCGATACGCTGCACCTCATCGGCAATTCGCACATCGACGCCGCCTGGCTCTGGCCCTGGAGCGAGACGATCGATGTCATCCGGGAGACGTGGCGCACCTCGCTCAAGCTGGCTGAACTCTTTCCCGGCTACATGTTCACGGGTAGCTCGGCGGCGTACTACGACGTCTTGGACCGGCTGGAGCCCGCCCTAGCCGATTCGCTCGTTGCGGCGATAGAGAACGGCCAGTGGGTGCCGGTGGGCGGCTGGTGGGTGGAGTCGGATCTGAACGTCCCGTCGGGCGAGTCGCTGGTGCGTCAGGGGCTCTACGGGCAGCGTTACTTCGAGCGTCGGTTCGGCCACCGCGCCAGGGTCGCCTGGACGCCTGACTGCTTCGGGTATCCCTGGACGATCCCGCAGATCCTCAATGGCGCCGGGCTCGACTACTTCGTCACGCAGAAGATCCGCTGGAACGACTCGACCGAGTTTCCCCACAACGCGTTCTACTGGGAAGGCCGGGACGGCACGCGGGTCCTGACGTACAATCCGTACGGCTACGTCCACAACCTCGATCCCGGCCGATTGATCAGCGAGCGGCTCGAGGACCGGGAACGTACCGGGGTCAACCACCAGCTCGTTCTCTACGGCGTCGGCGATCATGGCGGCGGCCCGACGATCGAGATGTTGCGGCGTGCAGAGGACCTGCGGCGCGTGCCCACGTTCCCCGCGATGGTGTACGACAGGCCGCTGGCAGCGCTCGAGGCTGTGCGATCCAGCGAGTCGCCACCTGGATATCCCGTGTGGCAGGACGAGCTGTACCTCGAGTACCACCGGGGCACGTACACGACGCAGGCGCGCGCGAAGTGGCGGAACCGCCGCAGCGAGGCGATGCTGCAGACCGCCGAGGCGCTGGCGACTGTGGCGAGCTCGGCGTACCCGCGGGATCAGCTCGAGCATGCCTGGCGGCTCGTGCTCTTCAACCAGTTCCACGATATCCTGCCGGGCTCGGGGATCCGGGTAGTCTATGAGGACGCCGAGGTCTTCTACGACAGTGCCTGGGCGATCATCGATTCGCTCACCGTCGCGAGCTTTCGCGACCTGCGCTCACGCATGGACACCCGCGGTAGTCGCCAGCCGATCGTCGTCTTCAACCCGCTCGGCTGGTCACGCGGTGGGAGTTTCTCGCTGCCCGGAAGAGCGGGAGATAGCGTTCGTCTATCGGTGAGCGATGTGCCTGCCTTAGGCGCACGCGTGATCTGGTTGCCGCGCGACACGATGTCGAAGGACGAACGGCAGCTTCCCGCGCCGTCGGCTGGAGCGGATTGGATCGAGAACGCTTATCTGCGCGTTGAGATCGACACGCTGACCGGCGATGTCGTTCGGCTGTTCGACAAGGCGAATGATCGCGAGGCCATTCCGGAAGGCGGTCGCGCCAACATCCTGCAGATCTTCGACGACCGGCCTGCCCAGTGGGACGCCTGGAACATCGTCATCACGGGCGACCGCTGGGATGTCGAGGATGTGCGGCGGGCGTATGGCCGAGCCGACGCGCGCCAGGCCGAGTTTCACCTAGAGCGGCGCTGGGGCAATTCCAGGTTCAGTCAGACGCTCGTGCTGGGTCGCGCGTCGCGCTATCTCGACGTGTTGAACGAGGTCGATTGGCGGGAGCACCGTAAGCTGCTAAAGGTCGCATTCGAGTTGAACGTCGATGCCGACTCCGCCACCTACGAGATCCCCTACGGAACCATCGGGCGCACGGGCCGGCCGCGCACGCAAGCGGAGCGCGCCAAGTTCGAGGTCCCGGGCCAGCGGTGGGCCGACGTCTCCGCCAGCGGCTACGGCGTGAGCATCCTCAACGACAGCAAGTACGGTTGGGACTGCAAGGGGAACGTCTTGCGGCTCTCGCTCCTCCGCTCGCCGATCTGGCCCGATTCACTCGCTGACCGTGGGACGCATCAGTTCCGCTTCGCGGTCTACCCGCACGCCGGCGATTGGCGCGCGGCGGAGACAGTAAGGCGGGCAGCGGAATACAATGTACCGTTGCTGGCTGGGTACGAGGAGGCGCACCCCGGCACGCTCGGCAAGCTGGTCTCCTTCGCTTCGGCTCGGCCCGCAAACGTGGAGATCGCCTGGCTCAAGCGTGCTGAGGACTTGGATGCCTGGGTCCTGAGGCTCGTCGAGTGGCACGGCGTCTCCAGCGAGGCGGTCATCGCGCTCGCCTGTCCGGTCGAGCGAGTCAGGCGAGCGAACCTGCTGGAGGACGGCGGTGAGACACTTGCGGTGGGCGGCAAGACGCTGATCTTGCCCATGCGTCCCTACGAGATTGCTACGTTGCTAGTGGAGTGCAAGCGATGAGTGCTTCTCATCAGCACAGGATCGGCCTCACGGCCTTGCTGTCCCTGTTGTTACCGGCTGTCGCCGTACACGTTGCTGCGTGTGCCGGCGCACGG
>CP070823.1:960086-974487 GCA_020344375.1 Gemmatimonadota bacterium
TCGAGGTGCTGTGGCAGACGTTCGACCGGAACTACGGGATCTTCGGCCACAGCACCTCGAAGTTGTACTCGAGGTGCTGTGGCAGACGTTCGACCGGAACTACGGGATCTTCGGCCCCAAGCGGGTGGACTGGGACGCGCTCTATCGGGTCTACCGGCCGCAGGTGACGCCGGAGACGACGGATGACGAACTGTTCGAGATCATGTCCCATCTTCTCGGCCACCTGAACGACAATCATGTGCGACTCGTGACCGGGGAGCGGCAGTTCCGATCGGGCATCCTCTCGGAGCTGGGTGGTGAGGGCTACGCCGAGCAGGAGATGCGGGATTTTTCGATCAGCCTCGTGCAGCGAGAGTACCTCGTCAGTGACCTGGAGGCACGCGGGATCTTTCGCTACGCCTGGCTGCCCGACTCGATCGGCTACCTCCGCATTCGCGGCTTCAGCAACGTGGCACAGAGCAGCGAAGCGATCGACCACGTCATGCGCGTCTTCCAGGGGGCACGGGCGATCGTCGTCGACCTGCGCGTGACCCCCGGCGGGGATGACCGGGTTGGCAAGGCGGTCGCCGACCGCTTCGCCGACACGAAGCGTCTGTACATGAAGACCTACGAGCGCAATGGCCCGGAGCACGACGACTTCGCGCCACCCAAGTACTGGTACGTCGAGCCCGGCGGCCCGATCCAGTTCACCGGGCCGGTGGTCGTGCTCATGAACCGCTGGGCGATCAGCGCAGCGGAGAACTTCGCCCTGGCCATGCGAGTGCTGCCGCACGTGACGCTCGTCGGCGACTTCACGTCGGGGGTCTATGCCGACGTGTACGGGGATCGGTTGCCCAATGGCTGGCAGTTCTCGGTCTCCTTCAAGCTGTTCGTCGACTACACCGGCTTCTGCTGGGAAGGGATCGGCGTGCCGCCTGACCTCCGCATCGTCAACACGCCCGACGACATCGCGGCCGGTCGGGACCGAGTGCTGGAGTTTGGCCTGGATTTCATCCGGCGCGGCGAGCCGGCACCGAAGGATGTGGCCGGCAGCCTCGCGGACCTGCGCGAGTCGTGGGCCCGGCTCTTGGAGCGGGAACTGGAGGGTAGGGAAGGGGAGGCGGCCGCCGTCGAAGCGGCGATCGCGCGGGCGCAGGAAGCGCGAGCGGCTGATCCGGACGGCTACTACGTAGACGAGGACGAGTTCCTCGGCCTGGCGGAGCGCCTCTACACGGCGGATCGTGCAGATGCGGCCATCCGTGTCGTTCGGCTCGCCGCCGCGGAGTTCTCCGCATCGCCCCGCCCCTGGCAGCTCCTGGGTGAGCGCTACTTGCGGCTGGGCGCTGCGGCGGAGGCCCGTGCAGCGTACGCCGACATGCTCGCCCGCAACCGGCGGAGCTATCCCTGGGAGAGGGAGGCGGCCGAGACCGCCGAGGCCGTGGTCGCCGGCAGGAAGGTGCTCGTGCCTGCGCTCGAGCGAGCCGTCTCCGACGCCGACTTTGCGGCAGCGGTCCGCGCCTTCCGCGGCGACCCCGATGCCTACTACGTCAACGAGCGCGAGGTGAACAGCCTCGGCTATCGCTTGCTACAGGCGGGCCAGGTGGACCGAGCGATCGACGTGTTTCTCATCAACACGGAACAGTACCCGGAGTCCGCTAACGTGTGGGACAGCCTCGGCGACGGCTACCGGGCGAAGGGGGACACGGCGCAGGCGATCGCCAGCTACCAGAAGGCGCTGGAGATCGATCCGAACTTCGCAGCCTCGCGGCAGAACATCGCCGAGTTGCAGCGCCAGCGCTGAGACATGACCGTCGGCTCCTTCGACGGCTGGCTATACGACGTCTTCATGGCGCCCGCAGAACGCCTGGGGCTCGCGAGCCGGCGCCGCGATCTGCTGCACGGCCTTCGCGGACTCGTGCTCGAGATCGGCGCCGGCACCGGGCTGAACCTCCCGCACTACGGCCCGGGTCCCACCGTCATCGCCGTCGATCCGAAGATGTCGCACATCCGGTACGCGAGACGTCGCCAGCGTCGTGGGCAGTACCTTGTATGTGCTCGGGCAGAGGCGCTTCCGTTCCGTGATGCCACGTTTCAGGCCGCGGCAGGCACGCTGGTCTTCTGCACGGTCGGCGACCCTGGGAAAGGGCTTGCCGAGCTGCGGCGCGTGCTCGAGCCGGAAGCCGAGCTCCGGCTGATCGAGCACGTCCGCTGGGAGCGTCGGCCCACCATGGCCCGACTTCAGGACTGGCTGACGCCGGCGTGGAAAACTATCAGCGACGGCTGTCACCTGAACCGTGCCACTGAGAAGCTCATTGAGCAGGCGGGCTTCGAGATCAAGCGGCGACGCGAGGACTTCGGCGGCGTGTTTGTGGAGCTACATGCGCGACTGGATTAGGAACTACTGTACGCTAGAGCTCACGTCCTTGCGAAGCCGAGCCGAGCAGGAATACCAGGCGACGCGAGTTGTGCCCGGGTGACCTCCACTCACGCATCCCAGTGATCGATCCGGGCCTCGGAGCGCTCTAACCCGCAGGCGAGATCGCTGCGGCTCAAGCTGTCAAGATGAACCAGTCGAGGCTGAGCCCTACGAGCCAATGGATTATGGCCACATACCACATCGACCTGACATGCAGGCTGATCCCCCCGAAGATCAGGCCGGCTGGGATCGCGGAAAACGTCTCCGTGAACGGCCGGCCGAAGTGAGCGATCACTGAGAGCGCCGTCTGCAGCGCATTCGCCGGCCCGGCTCCCATCCGGCCTTTGAGCCCGAACAGCAGTACGCCGCGGAACAGCACCTCCCAGGCGCCGAAGTAGAGGAACTGCAGCAGCGCATAGAGGATGAACCCGGAGGGCTCGGGACGCACCGTCGCGTCAAGGGGGTAGATGAACCGCATCCCTGCGTTGCCCGAGCCGATCTTGCCGGCGATGAGCGCCAGAGGGATCCCTACGGCCAGCCAGGCGAGCCCCACACGCCAGCGACCCAGGCCGAGTCCCAGCTCCGCTAGTCGCAGCCCGAAGACCCAGCGAGCGATCAGCACGGGGACGATGCCCAACACAACGGCCGACGCCACGAAATGCTGTACCGGTCGCAGCGGCTCGCCTGTCACGGCGAGCGACCCGCGACTGGCGGACGAGGTGGCGATGACGTCGACCCGTAGCAGGTAATAGAAGACGAGGAGGACCAGCGTGGCCAGGATGATGAGGAGCTCGGACCTCAGCCTGATGAGAGTTTCGCGGGCCCCGGACATGCTCCGTTATCTCCCGTTACTGCGCAGCCAGTGGATGGTCTCGGAGAGGCCGGCACGGAGAGGGCGTGGACTGTAGCCGAGCTCCTGACGGCTGGCCGAGATGTCCACGCGGCGGTCCTCCAGGAAGATCCGAATCCAGCCCGGAGTGATCGAGGTGCTGCCGCCCAAGCCGGCCCAGAGCTGAGCAGTGCGTGCGACGGCCATCGCGAACGCCGGTGGTAGCGCCACGGTCCGGTGGCGGCGGCCCGTGATGTCGCCGACTAGGTCCAGCAGCCCCCGGAACGACACGTTCTCCTCGCCGCCGAGGACGTAATGGGCACCGGATCGGCCACGTTGTGCCGCGAGCACGATGCCGTCGGCTACATCTGCTGCGTGCACGTAGTTCGAGAGAACGCCATTGTCAGCCATGCGCACACGGAACCGACCGGCGATGTACAGGGCTACGACGCGGGTCACGCCGTTGGCGTCGTTCAACGGTCCCGGACCGTACACCCTCGTGGGATGCACGATGACTACGTCACCCCCCGCGTCGGCATAGGATGCGACCAGTCGTTCAGCGGCCAGCTTGGTATCCTCATAAGGCGTGGGCCGCCGCAAAGACTGTTTCACTGGCGCGGGTCGATGCGGCGGCAGGGTCAATACCGTGGATCCGTGCACCAATCGCTCTACGCCGGCTCTGTGAGCCGCTTCCAACAGCTGCTCCGTAGCGCGGACGTTCACGTCCGTGAACTGCTGCGGATCCCGCGACCAGGCGCGGGCGCATGCGGCAAGGTGAAGCACGGTGTTCACGCCCTGCGTGGCCTTCGCCACGGCGTCCGCATCCCGCACGTCACCTTTCACGACATCAACGATGCCCGCCACCTGGGCGTCCAGGCGCTCCGGGCACCGCACCAGCACTCGCACCGGCACACCCGCCTCTGTCAGTCTGCGGACCAGATAGCTCCCGATGAATCCGGTCGCACCCGTCACCAGTGTCAGCCCGTTCATCGCCCCCGTGCCCGTGCTGCGAAGCACCTCCGGATAGGCGGGGAGAACCAGTACGGGCTGGCGTGGCCGCTCGCTCACCTGCAGCCAGCGCCTGAGGGCCGGGACCACCAGACTTTGCAGGGTCAGTGCCCAGATAACGCCCGCCGCCGAGTCGAGCGCGTAATGGTTCTGCGTGTAGACGGTCGTCACTGCGACCGCGAACGCCTCGATCGTCAACAGGACCGCCACCGGCCGGTTGAACCAGCGCCACCCGATGTAGGCGATGGTCACCGCTGCCGTCACGTGCGAGCTGGGAAAGGCGGCGCCTCGCGAGTCGCCGAAATCCTGAAGCATATGGACGAGCTTGTAGAAGAAGCCGTCCCTGAGTGCACCCTCGTATCCCGGCGTCAGGAAGTGGGGCCCGTCTACCGGAAACGCAATGTAGATCAGATAGCAAGCCAGATAAGTGACGACCAGCCGCAGAATCACATCGCGCAGCGCTGCGGTGCGCCCCATAATCGCTAGCGCCAATGGCGGGATGAAGATCAGCGGATAGTAGGCGAAATAGAGGAAATGCATCAGCTCGCTCAACCAGACATGCGGCATGCTGGCAATCCACGCGCTGCTAAGGTCGGTCCCGAAGATGGTGAGCTCGAGTGCCACGATCGGACCGTCGTTCGCCAGATCGTGCAGGTAGGTGCGCAGGAAATCCAGTTCGGTCCAGAAAGCGATCACCCAGAGCAGCGGGTAGAAGTCTCTTAGGCTCCTGCTCAGTCCCGACTGGGAGTCCGGTGCGCGTTCGAGCAGGCGCGGCATGAAGGCCGCGCCAATGTGTGCTACCAACAGGAGCGGTGCGCACGCCGCGCGGCCGAGCATGAACGCCCAGACGGCAGCCAGCACGAGATTGTAACCGGCGAGCAAGCGGTCGACCGGATAGACCTTAGCGCCGTTCATAGCCACCCCACCCTCTGATACCGCTCCGCGGTCTCACGCACGCCGCGAGAGATCGGGCATCGGGGTCTGTATCTCGGGTCCGCGAAAGCCTCCGCCCACCGTGACGGCCAGCCCGCGGCGCACCAGCTGGAACATCTTCAAGACGGCCCGCTCTCGGCGGCCGTAGACCGAGGCCTATCTTACAACCGTAGTGGGAACACGGTCAAAGTGGCAATCTGCAATCGATTCGGCGACTTGGGCGAGATCGCATGTCTCGGTCGCGCGATCCGTGCGTGACATCGGTTGTTGAATCGCGAGCCGGGCGACAGGATACGAACGTGATGCCAAACAGGGAGGTCGACCCATGCAAAAGAAGCCCGCTACGCTGTTAGCCGTGATTTTCCTGTTGCTGGTTGGAATTGCCCACCTGGGGCGACTCGTGCTGCGCGTTGAGGTCACGGCCGACGGCATCGTCGTGCCCATGTGGCTCAGCGTAGTCGCTGTGATCGTGCCGCCACTCTTGGCGCTTGGTGTTTGGCGCGAAGGGCGGGAATAGCCTGCTGCGGGTAGTCGTCTGCTGGCGGTCACCCGCTCGTATCCGCGGCGATCAACCGGATTCTGCAGGTGGCCTACTGATTCAGGGACTGCGGCTTGTCCGGTACGAGTGAGCGGCCCGCAGACGATGAAGTGCACGATCAGCGCCGCGGGTGCTGGTGGTCACCGGGGCGCTGTCACGTGCGAGGCGTTGAAAACTCATGCGCGATCGGCGAGGTACTTGACGCCCTCAAGAAGCATGTCGATGTGCTTCGTCGAGAGATAGAAATGAGTTGACACCCTTACGCCGTAGGTTCCGGCCTCTCGATTACCGATCGTCCTGATCACGATGTTGTATTTCTCCCTAAGGTAATCGACGAGACGAGTCGGCTCGACACCTTCCACGGAAAATGCGGTAAGCCCGGCGCTGAGGTACGGGTCAGGGCTCGTGTGCAGACGGACTCCGCGAATCCCGGACAGTTCCGTCTTCAGATAACCTGCAAGGGTCTTGACCCGCCTCTCTATCCTCTCTCTGCCGATGATGTTCTGGAAGTCGATGGCCTCGCCCAGTGCGAAGATGATCGGGTCGGCTCTCTGACCCAGGGTCTCGAATCTCCTGGCGCTCTCACGGCTGTCCCAGCCCGAGCTCGCTATCGTCGGCCACAGTCGATCCTGCGCCTCCTTCCTTACATAGAGGAGGCCGCTGCCCGTGGGGGCGCCAAGCCACTTGTAGGGGCTCGAGCTCAAGAAGTCTGCCCCCAGCTCCTTCATGTCGAGGTCCAGCATCCCCAGCCCATGCGCGCTGTCGGCGAGCAGAAGAATACCTCTCTCGCGCGCGATCCTGCTCAACTCCCTTATCGGAGCTATAAGGCCCGAAATGTAAACGGTGTGGCTGATGCTGATGACCTTGGTCCTCGGTGTGATGGCTTGCTCAAAAGCGTCGGTGATCTCCTCGACGCTCTGCGGAGGCAGACCAATTGGAATGTCCCGGACCGTGATTCCGTGTCTCTCCGCCTTCAGCCTCCAGGGATGAATCCCCGCGGGGTGTTCCATACTGGACATCAGGACTTCGTCACCTGACTGTAGATCCAGGCCGTTGGCCACGAAGTTCATCCCCTCGGTGGTATTCCGCGTCAGCACGACCTCGTCCGGCGAAGCGTTGATGAAGCTGGCGAGTCTGGTCCTGACGTCTTCTCGCTTGGATGGCAGGAAATTGTAGCAGTCGTAGGGGTTGGTGCACTGCATTCTGAAGTACTTGACAAGGGTGTGAAAAACGGGCCTCGGCATTGGGCCGATAGTCCCGTTGTTCATCATGATCAGCCCGTCCTCAAACATGAAATGCTCCCTCACGGCATCCCAGTACGTTCCATCGGGCGAGGGATCCTGCAGGTAGTCCTGGTTGAGAGAGGCTAATCCTTCGTAGACGGCGGCATTCAACCGGTTCAGAGCTACAAGAGACAGCGCAGAGCTTCCGAGTAGCATCCTCATGAAGTTCCGCCTGGAGTAACCTTCGAAGCTCTTCGCCAG
This sequence comes from Gemmatimonadota bacterium, assembly GCA_020344375.1. Classification (GTDB taxonomy): domain Bacteria; phylum Gemmatimonadota; class Gemmatimonadetes; order Palauibacterales; family KS3-K002. The sequence goes on from CP070823.1 coordinate 967,274, forward strand.
CGCGACCTGCTCGTGCCTGGTCATCTCGAAGCCTCCTGGTTCTGGGACGGTGGGTTCAAGTACAAGAGCACAGTCTCGACACTCAGTCAACCAGGTTCCACTCGAGAATGACGGAACTCTTCGTTGCCGAAAGGACGAGGAGAGGTCGACTGGCAACGATCTGAACGGACCAGGCGGGTTTCGGGACGCTAGCTGTAGTTGATACGAGTAGCTGTTCAGCGACGACGCCGGCACCGCGGCACGGGAGTCCGGTGGCCCTCGCCGCTCAGCTCGAAAGGCGTCGAACAGGCAGGCGTGCAGGGGAGGTGAGCCATCGCTCAGGGCTTGACGGGAGACTTCTCAGTACGTCACCTGTTGGGCGGCGCCTGATGGCTCTACAGAGAACCTAACGGGTTGCGTCCCATGAAACTCTATGTCGCCGTGGCTGTTGGCCTGATCGCAGGTCTACTGCTCGGACTGGTCGCCGCGATCAGCGGATCGTCCCTACTGATTGCTGTTGCCGAGGGGATCGAGCCCATCGGCCAGGCATTCGTGGACCTGCTCAAGATGGTCGTCATCCCTCTGGTGGTCGCCGTGATCTTCGTCGGCGTTGGCGGGCTGGGTGACCTGCGGCGTCTGGGTCAGCTGGGAGGGGTCGCGCTGCTGTTCTTCGCGGCGACGAGTGCGATCGGCGTTCTGATGGGCATGGGTGTGATGCAGCTGTTTCTTCCGCTTGCCAGCGAGAGTGCCGCTGAGGCGGTGACCGCCGCATCGGCAGAGGCACCGGTTCTACCGGGACCGATAGAGTTCTTGCTCGGGCTCATTCCCAGCAACCCGTTCCAGGCGGCGGCCGAGGGTGCGCTGCTGCCGCTGATCGTGTTCACGATCCTGTTCGCTGCCGCTACGGGCGCGCTTCCCGAGGCGGACCGCGACCGGCTGCTCTCCCTGGGGAACGCAGTGACCGCGGCCCTCATCAAGCTCGTCCACTGGATCCTCTGGCTCGCGCCGGTTGGCGTGTTTGCACTGGCGGCCCCAGTCACGGCGCGTGCGGGCTGGGCTATGCTCCAGAGCCTGGGCGCGTTCATCCTCGCCGTGCTCGTCGGGCTCGTCGTGTTCGTGGCGCTGGTCTACGTGCCCGCCGTGAGGTTTCTCGGCGGCATGTCGGCGAAAAGCTTTCTCAAGGGCTCGCTGAACCCGATCCTCATCGCGGCCAGCACATCGAGTACCGCGGCTACCTTCCCCGCGATGCTCGAGGCTGCCGAGAAGGAGCTGCGACTCGGTCGCACCGCGACGAGCTTCGTGATCCCGCTGGGCACCGGGATCGGCCGTATGGGCACGGCTCTGTTTCAGGGTGCCGGGATCGTATTCCTCGCCTGGCTGTTCGGCGTGCCGCTCGCCGCCGCCGGGATCGGCGGCGCCGTGCTCGCCACCTTCATCGTCTCCTTCACCGTGGCGGGCGTTCCCGCGGGTGGCGTCGTGAGCCTGGCGCCGGCCCTCGGCGCCATTGGTGTCCCTCTCGACGGCCTGGGGATTCTCCTGGGCGTAGACCGCATCCCAGACATGGCTCGCACAGCCACCAACGTGACCGGCATTCTCACCGCGGCGGTGGTGGCGCAGAAGCTGACGGGTGGCGAAGGCGCCGGCGCCACCCTCGAAGCCTAGACGCGTGGCACTCTCGCCAGTCTTGTTTTCCAGGCTGCCTCGTGTCAGTTTGTCCACCGCTTCAAACGGACCCCAGCCGGTCTTCGGCTTCCATAGACCACGAGCCCGCCGCGGTTCGAGGGCGGGTCGGACGCGGCAACGTGAACCGATCCAGGAGGAGCGACCATGGCCGCTAACAGCACACCAGGAGGTGGGCTAGGATACAAACCGTACGTCCCTGCCGATCAGACCCTGGTGGAGTTTACCATCCGGGCGCTGGTCCTGGGTCTGGTCCTGTGCGTGATCCTGGGGGCGGCGAACGCCTACCTGGGCCTCAAGGCCGGTATGACGATCGCCGCGACCTATCCAGCGGCCGTGATCAGCATGGCGGTGCTGCGGCTGTTGGGCGGGAACATCCTGGAGGAGAACATCGCGCGAACGGTGGGCTCGATCGGCGAGTCCATCGCGGCCGGCGCGATCTTCACGATTCCGGCGTTCGTGATCGCGGGTGTGTGGGAGAATCTCGAGGATCACTACTGGGAAGCGACGATCATCATGCTTCTGGGCGGCTTCATCGGGATCCTCTTCGTTACCATGCTGCGCCGGGTGCTGGTCGAGGATGTCGAGCTGCCGTTCCCGGAGTCGCGCGCCGCGGGCGAGATTCACAAGGCCGGGCGTGCCGGGGGCACCGGCGCGATGTACCTGTTTGCCGCTGGTCTCGCCGGTGCAATCATCCAGTCGCTCAAGCAGCTTTCGCTGTTCGCCGCGAGGTGGGAGAGGTTCGTGCCCTTCGTCAGGCGTGGCGTGGAGCTGGGTGAGGGCGGACAGACCATCCCGGGCGGCGGTGGTATGGCTCTTTCAGCCCCGGGCGTCAGCCCGGCGTACATCGGCGTCGGCTACATCATCGGGCCCATACTGGCGTCGCTCACCTTCGCGGGCGGTCTTTTGGCGTGGGGGCTGTTCGTACCGTTGCTCATGTATTTCCTCGGGCCGCAGCTCGAGGCGGGTCTGGTGAGCGGTACGCAGGAGGAGCTGTTTGCTCAGGCGACGGATGTGTGGAGCTACATCGTCCGCCCCATCGCGATCGGCGGCATGTTGTTGAGCGCGGTGTACACGCTCTGGCGCATGCGGCAGAGTCTGTTCGGCGGGATCAGGCGCTCTGTGAGTGACGTGAAGAAGGCGGCAGCCGGCCTCGGTGAGATCAACAGGATCGAACAGGACCTCAGCCTGAAGTGGGTCTTCCCGGGAATCATCGTTATCTCGATTCTCATCTTCTTCGTGTACAACTACTTCGCTCAGGATATCGGTGCCGCGCTGACGGCAACGATCGTCATGGTCGTCGCGGGGTTTCTCTTCGCCGCCGTCTCTGGCTACCTGTGCGGCCTGATCGGCTCGAGCAACAACCCGATCAGCGGGCTCACGCTGTCGACGGTGATCGTGGCGGCCGTGCTCATGGTCCTGCTCGGCCAGAGGGGGACCGCTGGCATTGCGGCCGTGCTCGGTGTCGCGGCTATCATCTGCGTCTCGGCCGCCGTCGCTGGCGAGATGCTTCAGGACTTGAAGGTCGGCCACATCCTGGGCGGCACGCCGTGGAAGATGCAGGTCGGCGACATGTTCGGCGTCTTCGTGGCGTCGGTCGTCATGCTGTACCCGATCCTGATTCTCCACCAGGGCGACATCAACCTGGGCGGTGAAGGTCTGGGCGGCCGGGAGCTGCCGGCGCCGCAGGCAAGCCTGATGGCGTTGGTTTCCGAGGGGATCGTCGGCGGAGAGATGGCCTGGCCGCTGGTCATCGTTGGGATGCTGATGGCCGTCGGGTTCATCCTGGTGCGGGTCAAGAGCCCGATGCTCGTCTGCGTCGGTATGTACCTGCCGCTGGAGACGACGTTCGCCATCTTCGTCGGCGGGCTGATCAAGGGAATCGTCGACAAGGTCGGCGAGCGCCGCAGGCTCAACGAGGCGCAGAGAAGCCGGGTCGAAAACAACGGCGTATTGATAGCTGCGGGGTTGATCGCCGGTGAGGCTCTCGTGGGGCTCGTGTTCGCCGGACTGGCGTTCTACGAGAAGGAAGTGCCGGCGATCTTCGCGCAGCCGTCGTTCATCACCAGCTTGTTCGTGTTCCTGATCATCGGGCTGATCCTCACGATCATCCCGCTGCGCAACGCCGGGCGCCCGGACGAGCCGGCACCGCCGAGCGCGGCGCACTGAGCGGTTTGACACTGCTGTTCTCTGACGGGCGGAGTTGCCTCTTGGCGATGCGCTCCGCCCGTCACCGGCTCGCTGCCCCACCTCGTGCGGCACTATGAGACTGCGTGGGAAGCCGAAGACGCTCAATCTCCTGGAGCTCCGCCCGCTGCGTAGCGTGGACTGGGAGAGGACGGAGGATGGACGGGTGGTCCTGCTGGTACCCAAGTTTCGCCATCCCTTCCTGGTGAGGTGGCTGGTACCGCTCCTGGCCAAGCCGAACCTGCGGGTGAAGCTCGATGCCCGTGGCAGCCTCATCTGGGGCCTCTGCGATGGGAGCACGCCGGTGCGCGAGATGGTTGAGCGGTTGGAGGAAGAGTTCGGCGATGCGGCGGAGCCGGTCTATGACCGGATCGGCAAGTTCCTGCGGAAGCTGGAACGTGAGGAGTGCGTCGTCATCGAAAAGATACACGAACATCGAAGTGTCGGCTGAGGACGGACGGGGATTCGATCCTGGGAGGATTCGATATGTCTAGCGCGATCGCAGGATTACAGCCGGAGGCTGTCTGGAGGTATTTCGCGGAGGTCAGCAAGATACCGCGAGGATCGAAGAACGAGAAGCAGATATCAGACTATGTCCTGACGACGGCCAAAGGGCTCGGTCTGGAGGCCGAGCAGGACAAGTACCTTAACGTCGTCGTCAGAAAGCCCGCCTCTCCGGGCCGCGAGAGCGTTCCGACGGTCTGCCTGCAGGGGCATCTCGACATGGTCTGCGAGAAGAACAAGGACGTCGATCACGATTTCGAGAAGGATCCCATCGAGATCGTCCGCAAAGGGAACGTCCTGATGGCGGACGGGACGACGCTGGGTGCGGATAACGGCATCGCGGTCGCCACGAACCTGGCGATCATGGAAGACAGGTCGCTCCAACACGGCCCCCTCGAGTTTCTGTTCACGGTCGATGAGGAGACCGGTCTGACGGGTGCGGGTTTCCTGAAGCCGGGCTTCGTGCGGAGCAGAACTCTGCTCAACCTCGACTCGGAGGAGGAGGGTGCGCTCTACGTCGGTTGCGCCGGCGGCAGGGACACTTCGGGGACCTGGAAGGTGACCTTCATGCGCGCTCCCGCTGGTGCCGTGCCGATGCGGCTCAAGGTCACCGGCCTCAAGGGCGGGCATTCCGGTCTGGAGATCGACAAGGGGCGCGGCAACTCGATCAAGACGCTCAACCGGGTCCTCTACGCGCTGGATGAGATCGGCGTACGCCTCTCACACATCGAGGGAGGCAACAAAAGAAACGCGATCCCGCGCGAGGCTGAAGCGCTGGTCTTCGTCCCTAAGGACAAAGTCCGTAAGGCGCAGGCGATCACGAAGGACTACGACGCGATGATCAGGGCCGAGCTCGCCACGGTTGAGCCGGATATCTCGATCACGCTGGAGCGCGCGTCCGATGTGGAGGAGCGCAAAGTCATCAAGAAGGACGAGCAGAAGCGGATCATCCAGACGATCGCAGCACTCCCGCATGGTGTGATCAAGATGAGCGCTGACATCCCAGGGCTGGTGGAGACCTCGACCAACGTGGCAGTCATCCGCACCGTGAAGAACAACATAGTCATGGACACCAGTCAGAGGAGTTCCGTGGCGTCAGAGATCGATGAGATCGTGCAGACCGTCAGCACGATCTTCGAGCTCGGCGGCGCCAAGGCGGGACACGCTGGCGGCTACCCCGGCTGGAAGCCCGACATGGACTCGCCGATCCTGAAGATCGCGAAGTCGACCTACCAGGAGCTTCACGGTAAGGAGCCCGAGGTGAAAGCCGTGCATGCCGGACTGGAGTGCGGCATCATCGGCGAGAAATACCCCGGTATGGACATGATCTCGTTCGGCCCGACGCTGGAGGGCGTGCATTCGCCAGACGAGAAGATCTACATCGATACGGTGGAGAAGTTCTGGGAGTACCTGCTGGCGATTCTCAAGAACGTCGACTGAGACGAGCTTAGTCATTTGCATGGCGACCCCGGATCTCGACCTGAGCTCCTTGCTCGGGCTCGATCCGGGGTCTCTCTGCTTGCCACACCTACTGTCCCGCGGACTTGAGAGCGACGTCCGCGAAAACCAGGCGGTCCGGTCGCACAGCTAGATCCTGCAGAAGCGCGACCGCGAGATTGCCTACCCTCAACATTCCCTCGGTGTTGATGAACCAGACATCGTCGTACGGCGTGTGATATTCGGCGTGCATTCCGGTGTGGAGAAAGAGCACGGGCCTCTGGCGCAGGTAGAAACAGGCTTGATCACTGCGTCCCAGCAGGCTCTCGCTCAGACTGAAGCTCAGGAACGACGTGCCGTTGGCAGCGGCGAGCAGATCGATCCATCCGGCGGACGAAGATGTACCGATCAGCACCAGCACGTTGTATCGCAGTCGCCCCACCATGTCGAGGTTCAACATGGCCACGACGCTGTCCATGGGTACGGTAGGATGCTCGCAGAAGTAGTTGGAACCCACCATCCCGGGCTCTTCCGCGCCGTACGCCTGGAACATGATTGAGCGGCGACCATCAGTGCCTCGAACTCCGGAAAGCTGATCGCTGAGGTAGCGGGCGATCTCCAACATCAGCGCCGTACCCGAAGCGTTGTCATCGGCGCCGTTGTATACGACGACCGAGTCCTCGGAGACCTGCAGGAACCCCACATGATCGTAGTGGGCACCGAGGATCAACCACTGGCCCGCCAAGCTCCCTTCACCGGGCAGGACACCGAGGACGTTCTGCGAGGTGCGCCCGGTATCACCGTCGACCGGGAAGGGCAGGGGGACCGTCTGCAGGTAGCTCGTGTCGCCAGGCTGCAGACCGTACTCCTGGAATCGGTCGCGAACGTATTCGGCAGCGCGGCGCTCGTGCTCGCTCGCGAGCCGTCGGCCGAAGAGGCTGTCGGCAGCAAAGAAGTTCAGGTGGTCGAGCAGGGCCGTGTCGACCAGCACGGCCTCAAACGGCGGCGGCTCCGGCGCTGAAGGCAAATCCGAATCGCAGGCAGCCAACAGCCCCAGCGACACGAGCAACAGCCCCGGCGCCAGCCAGGCTCCTCCGGCAAGGCACCCTCCAGTCGGATCGTCGGCGTCAGTGGCTCTGTACCCTGAACGCATGATGTTGGAGCTCCCTGGTTCGCACTACCCTCGCACTCTAGTTTGCCCCGCGAGTGTGCCCCTGCGTTCCTGCCCGCTTTGACTCATACCGACCCATTGGGGTCGAGGATCCCTGGCGGGACCCGGTTCGACGTGCGTCACCGGCGTTCAGGATCGGCTCAGCTCGTTCTTGAGCTACCGCCAGAACGCTCCTCCCGGGCAGAGCCCAACGTGGCGCGTCTCTCGGGAGGGCCTTAAATTCACGCCTCCCAGTCCAGCCCGACAGTCGAATCCG
>CP070823.1:974587-1057369 GCA_020344375.1 Gemmatimonadota bacterium
TCATCCAGCAGCTTCTGGACCTGAGTCAGGAGTGGGTATAGCTGATGCTCATCAGCACGACCGCAGACGACCCTCCGAGTAGCAGCCTCAGTCAACCGCTTCAAGGCCGCTCGCTGCAGGAGCCCGGCCTATGTTAGCCGCCGCACTCCTGGCCCTGGCGATCCTGCTGGTCGGGTTGGCCTCCGCCGTGGAGGTCGCCGTATTCGCGCTTGCCTTTGCCCGAGTGCAGGAACTCGCTACCTCCGGTAAGCGTACCGGCCGAGCTCTGGCGGCGCTCCGTTCGCGACCCGCGATCCTGCTGGCCACCCTCTGGACGGCCCGCACGTTGGGCGTGGCCCTGGCAGCCCTCGGCGCCTGGTGGGTGGCGCGTCTGGCCGCGGACGCTGCAACCGAGGCTGCCATCGTCGCTGTGGCCCTGGCCGTCCTGTTGGCCGTGCTGGCCGAGTTTGCAGGCAAGACCCTGGCGCAGCACGACCCGGAAACGTTCAGCCTCGCGGTGTCAGTCCCGACCTGGATGCTCTCACGGGCGTTGCTTGTCTTGAGCTGGCCGGCAGAGCTGATTGTGCGGCTATTGGCGCCGAAGTCTGTTCAGATCATGCCCGGGATCTCGGACCGCCAGATCCGCGACCTCGTGAATCACGGCAGCAGCGAGCCGGTGATCGAAGAGCACGAGCGCCGGTTGATCGAGCGAGCCCTTCTCCTCGATCAGACTACCGCGTACGACGTCATGACCCCGCGAGTGGATATCCTGGCCTGGCCGGAGACACAGACGCTCGCCGAGATCGCGCCGGAGCTGCGCGCCGCCCGCTACAGCCGAGTACCCCTCTACAACGGGAGCATCGATAAGATCACTGGCGTTCTCCACGTCCGTGACGCCTATCAAGCGCTCATCTCAGGCCAGCGCGACGTTCAGCTCAAGGCGCTGGCGCGCGAGCCGTTCTTCGTCCCAGGATCCGTGACTTTGGACAAGCTACTCGTCGACTTCCAGGCACGGCGCATCCAGATAGGCATCGTCATCGACGAGTACGGAGGCGTCGACGGATTGATCGCGCTGGAGGACATCCTGGAGGAGCTTGTCGGCGAGATCATCGACGAGAGCGACGTGGCGCAGGAACCGATCACCCGGCTGAGCCGCACCGAGATCCTAGTGGACGGGACCGCAGACCTACGCGAGATCAATCACTTCTTCAACACAACCTTCCCGCAACTCGAATACCGCTCGCTCAACGGATACCTGCTGGACATGTTGGGGCGAGTACCGCAGCCGGGTGAGAAGATCACGCGCGAGGGCGTGGTCATTGAGGTGACCGCGGCGACGGAAACGCAGATGCTCCGAGCACGGCTCACGCGGCAGGCAGCAAGCGTGAGCGGCACCGAGAGCGAGGGGGGTGCGGCGCCGGACGAGCCTGCGGAGGTCCAGGGGCAGGCTGTCCGGCAAGAGCGTGCGCCCGCCCGCGAGCGACGACCGGCGCGGTAGCGGCCGCTACAAGCCGAGCATGTGGGTGACGTACCAACCCACCATCGCGTCACCCCAGACCAGGACGACCGCGGCACCGACGGCGAGGAAGACACCAAACGGGACGAGCCGGCCCGTCTTCAACGCGATCGGCCCGAAGATGACCGCCCCGATCACCGAGCCCACGAAGATCGTCAACACCGCGTTGAGCGGCCCAAGGAAGGCTCCGATCATCGCCAGCATCTTGATGTCGCCACCGCCCAGAGCTGGCTTCTTGAACGCCCACTCGCCCACCACCGCCACCCCATACATGAGCGCGAAGGCCAGAGCCGCACCCACCAGAGACACGAGTGGCGTCGGCCGGCCGGGCGCCAAGGACAGAGCCAGCCCCAGGACCAGGCCGCCCACGCTGAACTCGTCGGGAATGATGTACTCGCGGGCATCGGTGACCGCGATACCCAGCAATAGTGTGGCGAAGATGGCGGCAGACAGAGCCTGCCAGATGATATCGAAGTGCAGGTACGACCCTACCCAGATCATACCCGTTACCAGCTCGACCAGCGGGTAGCGAACCGGTATCGCTGCCTTGCAGCCCAGGCAGCGGCCACGCAGCGCTAGGAAGCTGAGCACCGGCACGTTCTCGTACCAGCGGAGCTGCCGCCCGCACGCTGGGCAGGCCGAACGCGGACGGAAGATTGACCGGCCCGCAGGGAGACGGACGATGCAGACGTTGAGGAAGGATCCGATCGCCAGTCCGAAGACCGCGACGTAGATCAGGATGAGCGGCTCGGGCATTCCACGCCTTCGCGTTGAGTCACAGGCTGCGGCCAGGCCGGTCAAGCCGGGCCGGCGAGCAAGCGGTCAAGGAGGAGGGCGCCAGCGATCGCCACGTTAAGTGAGTCCATGTCTCCTGGCAGCTCCACCGCGACGCGTCGATCACTGTCACGTCGAACCTGCTCCGAGAGCCCGGAGGGCTCGTTGCCCAACACCAGAGCGAAGCGCTCTTCCTGAACGCCGCGGCGCGGCAGCGGCTCGCCGCCGGGGTCGGCGCACAAGATGGCGAACCCTCGCTGACGTAGCCAGGTCACTACTTCCGGCCAAGGCTCCTGCGACACCGGCAAGTGGAACAGCGAGCCAGCAGAGGCACGCACCGCTTTCGGGTTCCACGGGTCCACGGTGCCGGGAAGGGCAACCGCCCAGGCCACCCTCAACGCGTGCGCCGCTCGCACCAGCGTCCCCAGGTTACCGGGATCGGCGAGCCGGTCGAACACCAGCAAAGCAGCCCTTTCCTGAGGCTCGAAGTCTGCCAATCGCCAGCGCCGTCGCCGAGCCACGGCCAACACCCCTTGCGGCGTCGCCGTGTCCGCCAGGCGCTCGAGCTCGGCGTCGGAGACCTCAGCCTGCGTCCACCCGGTGGCTTTGATCGCCTCGAGCAGCTCTCGGCCCCGAGGTGTCCCAGCGAGGGCGGGCGCCGTGATAGCCAGTTCGACCGGCCAACCGCTCACGAGCAGCTCCTCGACCAGCCGGACACCTTCCAGCAGGAAAGCATCTTCCTGGTCGCGCCGCTTGCGCGACCTCAACCTGCGAATCAGCTTGGCCTGGCTACGAGAGATCATCTAAGAGCCCGTTGCGCCACGATAGTGCGATCAGCGGAGAGTCCCGAGGGCCGGCGCACCGACAAGCTGTCGCATCGGGGGCCGGGACGGAAGGGAGGCACCATGACAGTGCGGCAGGTCGCCCTCACGATCGCCGGGAGTGACAGCGGCGGGGGCGCCGGGATTCAGGCCGACCTGAAGACCTTCCACGCGTTCGGTGCGTTCGGCACCTCGGTGATCACCGCCATCACGGCACAGAACACGTTGGGCGTCCGGGCGATCCAGAAGATCGACCCGGCGGTGGTCGCGGAGCAGATCCGCGCGGTCGCGGAGGATCTCCGGCCTGCTGCGGTGAAGAGCGGTATGCTCGCCGACGCGCCGATCATCGAGACCGTCGCAGCCACGATGCAGGAATGCGGCCTCGGGCATTACGTGCTCGATCCTGTGATGGTGGCGAAGAGCGGACAACCGTTGCTCGAGGAGGACGCCGTGAGCGCTCTGGCCAGCTTGCTGCTCCCCCTCGCTGAGGTTGTGACCCCGAACCTGCCGGAGGCCGCCATCCTCGCAGAACGCCAGGTCGAGACCTTGGACGACATGAAGGCCGCCGCGGAGACTCTGCTGGGGAAAGGCGTAGAGTCGGTCTTGATCAAAGGTGGCCATCTGCCGGGCGACGTGCTTGTGGATGTCTACTTCGACGGGCACGAGTGGCGGGAGTGGCGCGACGTACGGCTCGATACACGGCACACACACGGCACCGGCTGCACGCTCTCAGCTGCAATCTGCGCCGGACTCGCGCTGGGACAGCCGCGGGTCGCAGCGGTCGAGGCCGCTCGGGCGTTCACTCGCCGCGCTATCGAGACGGCGCCCGGCTTGGGTGCCGGACATGGACCGCTGAACCACTGGGTCGAAACTGCGCGCTAACGCGCGTCGCAGGCTGATCACCACCAGTAGTGGCGCTCGCGGATTTCGCGCCGGTCGAGACGGCGGCCCTCTCGCTTCGCACCCACCAGCTGGGGCCGCTCGAAGAGCTTGACCAGGACCAGCCCCGCGAAGAAGCCGCCGATGTGTGCCCACACCGCGATTCCGCTGCCGTAGCGTGCGCCGAGCTGACTCAGCCCCATCAGTATCTGAATCACGATCCAGTAGCCGAGCACGACGTACGCCCGCATGGGGAATATCCAGAACGGCGGGAAGAAGACGTGCACGCGAGCCTGCGGATACAACACAATGTAAGCGCCCAAGATACCGCTGATCGCCCCTGAAGCGCCCACCGTGGGAACCCCCGAGCTGCTGTTTAGCCCGACATGCGCCCCCGCTGCCGCGAGTCCAGCCAGCAGGTAGAAGATGATAAAGCGGACGTGCCCCATCGAGTCCTCGATGTTGTTCCCGAAGACCCACATGAACATCATGTTGGTGAGGAGGTGGATCCAACTGCCGTGCATGAACATCGAGGTGAACAAGGCTCCCCAGGTGAGGCCGCCCAGCGGGCACACCCAAGGCCCCACGACTCGACGGTCGGTGAGTTCGACGGGGATCAAGCCAAACTCGCAGACCGACGCACGCAGATACTCCGGTACGCCCATGCCCTGGACCAGAATCCAGACGGCCACATTGGCGATGATCAGGCCCACCGTCAGGATCGGCGTCAGCTCGGTCGGATTCTCGTCCTTGTAGGGGATCATGCGAACGGCAACGTAGGGCCGGCTCGCCAGTCCCGTCAACAGAGCCTGCCGGCCGGCCTTGGCTCTGCCGCTTTGGCATGGCAGGGCATGAACGCGCCAGAATGTCGGTATTTCACCGCGCTTTCAGCGCGGGGAAGTGGCACGGGGGTTGCACCTTCCGCCGACGGCAACAGAATAGTACGTGCGCCCTTGTGAACGGGCCCCAGGCGGGGCAGTTTGCTCGGGGGCGCCTCAGTCCATCTCAACAGGCAAGAGAGAGTATGGCCAAGAGTAACGGGAAAGTCATCGGGATCGATCTCGGCACGACGAACTCCGTGGTCGCCGTCATGGAGGCCGGCGATCCCGTGGTGATCCCGAACCAGGAGGGTTCGCGGACGACGCCCTCCGTGGTTGGGTTCACAAAGGACACTGAGCGCCTCGTGGGCCAGGTCGCGAAGCGGCAGGCGATCACCAACCCGCAGAGGACCGTCTACTCGATCAAGCGCTTCATGGGGTGCACCTGCGACGAACTCCAGATAGAGATCCGGCGCTACCCCTTCGAGGTCATCTGTGATGAGAGGAACCGGCCGTTCGTGGACATCGACGGCACTCGCTACTCGCCGCCGGAGATCTCGGCGATGGTGCTGCAGAAGATGAAGCAGACGGCCGAGGACTACCTGGGTCAGCCGGTGACGAGGGCGGTGGTGACGGTGCCGGCCTACTTCAATGACTCGCAGCGCCAGGCCACGAAGGACGCCGGCAAGATCGCTGGTCTCGAAGTGCTGAGGATTCTCAACGAGCCCACGGCCGCGTCGCTCGCTTACGGTCTGGACAAGAAGAAGGACGAGACGATCGCCGTCTTCGACTTGGGCGGTGGGACCTACGACATCACGATCCTCGAGCTGGGCGAAGGCGTGTTCGAGGTCAAGTCGACCAACGGTGACACGCACCTGGGCGGTGACGATTTCGACGAGCGGGTCATCGAGTGGCTGGTCGCTGAGTTCAAGAAAGACCAGGGAATCGACCTGTCTAAGGACCCGATGGCGCTGCAGCGACTGAAGGAGGCGGCCGAGAAGGCGAAGTGCGAGCTCTCCACAGTGACGGAAACCGACATCAACCTTCCCTTCGTGACAGCCGATCAGTCGGGTCCAAAGCACATGAATGTGAGGCTGACGCGGGCGAAGCTGGAGCAGCTCATCGATGACCTGATTCAGAAGGTGAGCCCGCCGATGGAGAAGGCTCTGGCGGACGCCAAGCTGAAGCCAGAGGACATCGACGAGGTCATCCTTGTGGGTGGCTCGACGCGGATGCCGAAGGTGCAGGAGGTGGTGCGCACCTTCTTTGGCAAGGATCCCCACAAGGGCGTGAACCCCGATGAGGTCGTGGGCATCGGCGCGGCGATCCAGGCCGGAGTGCTCGCCGGTGAGGTCAGCGAGGTCCTGCTGCTGGACGTGGAGCCGCTCTCCCTCGGGATTGAGACACTGGGCGGAGTGTCGACCGTGCTGATACCGCGGAACACGACGATCCCCACCAAGAAGATGGAGGTCTTCTCCACCGCCGAGGATGCCCAGACGACGGTGGACATCCACGTCCTTCAGGGCGAGCGCCCGATGGCGGTGGGGAACAAGACGATCGGGCGGTTCCAACTCCACGGCATCCCGCCGGCACCCCGCGGGATACCGCAGATCGAGGTCACCTTTGACATCGACGCCAACGGTATCTTGCACGTCTCCGCCAAGGACCGCGCCACGAGCAAGGAGCAGAAGATCCGCATCGAGGCCACCTCCGGGTTGACGGACGACGAGATCAAGCGGATGGTGAGCGACGCGGATGAACACGCCAAAGAGGACAAGGCGGCTCGAGAGCTGGCTGAAACCCGAAACAAGCTCGATACCTTGGTCTATCGCGTCGAGAAAGACTCGGCCGAGTGGGCCGACAAGCTGGACGAGGGGACCCGTAAGCGGCTCGAGGAGGCCGTGGAGGGCGCCAAGAAGGTCCTGAAAGAGACCCAGGACCTGAAGGAGCTCAATCGGGCTCATGACGAGCTGATGCAGGCCTTCTCAGCGGCGGGCCAGAAGCTCTATGAGGCGCAGGCCGCCACGGCCGGCGCGGCAGGCGAGAGCGATACCACCGGTGCCGAGGCCGAGGCCGAGCCCGAGGTGGTGGAGGCCGATTACGAGATCGTGGAGGAGGACAAGGACAGCTCGAGCTGACAACTCTTCACTCCCCGATGCGCGTCTAATACAGCCGGGGCCCCACGTGGGGCCCCGCTCGCAACCCCGGCGGCCTGTGGCGCGGGAACGCGTCAGCCGGCCGCGTGTAGCAGAGTACAAACATTTGCTTGGCAGTTGGCTGTAACGCCAGAGGAAGGTGCTCGCAATGAGTGACCCGCTTCGCACTAAGCTCAGAGTCGTCCTGTTGACCGCGCTCGCACTATTACTGAGCCTGGGACTCGCCTCGGGTTTCAAGTGGGTTCAGGGCGGCCAGGCCACCACACTCGCCGTTGCGCAGACCCCGGCTTCGCCGGCCGCCACCCTCGAGGAGCCAGATCCTTTGGCGACCGCGAGCCCCGGCAGCTTCCAGACACTTCAGGACGTCAGCCGGGCCTTCGTATCGATCGCTGAGACCGTGACACCTGCCGTCGTGTCGATCGATACGCGAGGCACACCACAACGTCCGCGCCTGCCCGAGCGCTTCGAGGAGCTGTTCGGGCCGCTTCAACGCAACCAGCCTGAGCAGGCTCCGTTCGATGTGCCGCTCGGCCGCGGCTCCGGTTTCGTCGTCTCGGAGGAGGGCTACGTCCTCACGAACAACCACGTGGTCGCCAACGCGGAGAGGATCCTGGTCGAGCTCCCCGACGCCCGGCGCTTCACAGCTGAACTCGTGGGGCGTGACCCGACCACCGACGTGGCCGTCCTCAAGATCGAAGGTGAGGACCTGCCCACCGTCACGCTGGGTGATTCCGAGGCGCTAGCCGTTGGCGAGTTCGTCTTGGCCATTGGGAACCCGGGGACCGAGTTCGCCTCTGCACTGCCTTTCACGGTCACGGCAGGGATCGTCAGCGCCAAGGGTCGCACCCTCGGCATCATCCGCCAGGCAGCGGCAGGCAGCGAGTACGCCATCGAGGACCTGATTCAGACCGACGCGGTCATCAATCCCGGCAACTCGGGCGGCCCGCTCGTCAACTACCACGGTGAGGTCATCGGGGTCAACACCGCGATACAAAGCCTCACCGGCTACTACCAGGGCTACGGCTTCGCCATCCCCATCGACCTGGCGAAGGAGGTCATGGAGGACCTGATCGAGTACGGCCGCGTCCGTAGGGCCGCGCTTCGGGTCTACGTGTCAGACGTGAGCCCCGAGGACGCCGTAGCCTACCGGCTACCGGGAGCCAGGGGCGTCGTCATTCAGGACTTTCCAGACGACAGCCCTGCCGACAAGGCGGGCATCCGCCGCGAGGACGTGGTCGTCGCTATCGACGGGAAGCCAGTTGAACGCGTTGGCCAGTTGCAGCGAATGGTCGCCTCCTACGAGCCTGGCGACAGGGTGAACGTCACGGTGATCCGCAGAGGCGAGGAGCTGACCTTCAGGGTGCGGCTCGCTGAAGCCAACGTGCCACAGCCCGAGCCAGCGGCCGCGGAGGTCGCCAGCCGCCCGGCGACGATGCTGATCGGGGTTCAGGTCACAGATTTGACCCCGGAGTTGGCCCGGCGGGCCGGATTCGATCCCAGAACCGAGCTCGAAGGCGTGCTCGTCACCGCGGTGGCCCGCTGGGGACCCGCCTCGAACGCCGGCCTCCGGCCGGGCTGGCTGGTCCAGCAGGTGAACGGGGAGAAGGTCAGCAGCGTTGCCGAGTTCGACCGCGCATTGAGCGAGATCGAGCCGGGAGACATCGTGTCGATCCAGGCCGTCTCCCCCCGAGGGGAAGGCCGGCTCATGCGCAACACCTTCAACATGGCCATCCCCGAGGAGTGACCGTCGCGGGTGGTGGCGGGCCGGGCCGCCGGCCCGCCCCCACCCGCCTTTTCCTTGACCGTTTTGGCCTTTCAAGTAAAGTAAAGACAGCCTGACTGCTCCTGCGAAAGTGGCGGAATCGGTAGACGCGCCAGCCTTAGGAGCTGGTGGCCTTGTGGCCGTGGGGGTTCGAGTCCCCCCTTTCGCATCGTGCGCTGAAGCACCGGGAGAAGGCGAATTCTCGTGTCTGAAACGACCCCTCAGACCACCACAAATCTCCAGATCTCCGTTGAGGAGCCCGCGGCCTGGAGCCGCAAGCTCGTCATCACCGTCCCGGCAGGGCAGGTGAAGTCGGAACGGGGCAAGGTCGCCCGCGGCTTGTCCAAGCGCGTGCGGATTCGCGGGTTCCGGAAAGGCAAGGTCCCGCCGGAACGCCTCGAGGCCCAATTCGGCCGCGATATCGACCGACAGACGCAGCAGCGGGTCATCGACGCTGCCTTCCGTGAGGCCATACGAGTCAAGAGCCTCGAGCCGATCAGCGAGCCGCGGGTGGCGAACGTGAGCTACGACCGCGACTCCGAGCTCACCTTCGAGGTGGCCTTCGACATCCGACCCGAGATCAAGCTGGCCCGGATCGGGGACTTCCGGCTGAAGCGCACGGCAGTGTCGGTCAGCGACGAGGAGATCGAGGCGCGGCTGGCCGAGCTGCGGCAGCAGCAAGCGCTCTGGCGGCCCGTGGAGCGGCGCGCGACAGCTGGGGACAGCGTGGAGGTCGACATCACTCCGCTGGGCGAGGAGGAGCAAGAGAGTCGAGCCTACCGCTTCGTGCTCGGAGAAGGGCGGGCGATCCCTGACGTCGAGGCGGCGATCATGACGCTCGATCCAGGGAACTCGAACGAGTTCAGTGTCCGCTTCCCCGACGACTTCGCCGACGAGGAACAGCGGGGCAAGACCCAGCGGCTCCGCATCGAACTGAAGCAAGCCCTGGAACAGGAGCTGCCGCCGCTGGACGACGAGTTCGCCACGTCGCTCGGCGAGTTCGCCGACCTTGGGGAGCTACGGACAGCGCTGGCCGACGATATCCGGCAGCACAAGGAGCAAGAGGTCGAGCTACAGCTCGACCAGCAGATCATCGAGCAGATTATCGCGGCTAACCCGTTCGACGTTCCCGACTCGATGGTAGAGCGCTACGTGGACGCTCTGGTCGGGGCGCCGCCGGAGGGAGCGGACCCGGATCTGGTGGCCAGGGCGCGGGAGCAGGCACGTCCGGCAGCCGAGTGGGGTATCAAACGCACGCTGATCCTGCAACGGGTCGCAGAGGAGCAGGGTCTCGAGTCGACGAGAGAGGAGATCGCTGAGCGTCTGCAAGCGCTGGCCAAACGGTTGGGTCGACCGGTCCAGGAACTCCGAGGTCGTCTGGCCAAGAGTGGTGAACTCCGCGATCTGGAGCGCCGCATCACCGAAGAGAAGGTGTTCAAGTTCTTGAAAGAGCAGTCCGACATCGAGGTCAGCGGACCCTAGTAGCTCGATAGACTAGCCCAGTCACCCTAGGCGAAGGCAGAGTCATGGCCCCCTACTACGCACCGTACGTGATCGAGCGGTCTAGTCGCGGTGAGAAGGTCTACGACATCTTCTCGCGCCTGCTGATGGACCGGATCGTGTTTCTCGGCACGCCGATCACCGATGACGTCGCTAACATCGTGATCGCACAGCTGCTCTTCCTGCAGGCCGAGAGCCCGGAGAAAGACGTCTACCTCTACATCAACTGCCCGGGCGGCGCCGTCTACGCTGGCCTGGCCATCTACGACACCATGCAGTTCATGACGGCACCGATATCCACCATCTGCATGGGCATGGCCGCGTCGATGGGTGCGCTGCTGCTGGCCGCCGGTACGCCGGGCAAGCGTTCGGCCCTGCCCAACTCGCGGATTATGATCCATCAGCCGACCGGTGGCTCTCAGGGCACTGCCTCGGACATCGAGATCGCGGCCAAGGAGATTCTGTACGCCCGGGAGCGTATCAACAGCATTCTCGCACACCACACCAAGCAGCCGCTCGAGAAGGTGGCTGAGGATGCAGACCGCGACCGGTTCATGTCGCCCGACGAGGCCGTGGAGTACGGGATCATCGATCAGATCGTCACCAGCAAGACCGACGTCACGGAAGGCGACGGGAAAGAGTAGGCGCGGAGGTTCAGATGACGATGCCCGGCGATAGGCACCTGCGTTGCTCGTTCTGCGGGAAGTCGAAGGAGAGTGTCAAGAAGTTCATCTCGGGCCCAAACGTGTACATCTGCAACGAGTGCATCGCCCTCTGTAACGAGATTCTCGCCGAGGAGGAGGAGCGGTCGGCTGCGGAAAGTATCGCGCAGGTCCCTAGGCCCGAGGAAATCAAGGAAACGCTGGACCGATACGTCATCGGCCAGCACAAGGCCAAGAAATCGCTGGCAGTTGCCGTCTACAACCACTACAAGCGGATCAACAACCAGGGCCAGGTCGAGGATGTCGAACTCGAGAAATCGAACATCCTGCTGCTCGGCCCCACCGGTGTCGGCAAGACACTGCTGGCCAGAACGCTGGCTCGCCTCCTTGACGTCCCCTTCACAATCGCCGACGCGACGACCCTGACGGAGGCAGGTTATGTTGGCGAGGATGTCGAGAACATCCTCGTCCAGCTGCTGCAGGCTGGCGACTACAACATCGCCGAGTCCGAGCGCGGCATCGTCTATGTCGACGAGCTCGACAAGATCGCGCGCAAGTCCGAGAACCCGTCGATCACTCGAGACGTCTCGGGCGAAGGTGTCCAGCAGGCACTGCTCAAGATCCTGGAAGGCACGATCGCCAATGTTCCGCCACAGGGCGGTCGCAAGCATCCGCAGCAGGAGTACATACAGATCGACACGCGGAACATCCTGTTCATCTGTGGCGGCGCCTTCGCCGGCTTAGAGAAGATCATCGAGTCACGCATCGGCACCCGGCAGATCGGCTTCGGCCATAGCCCCAAGAGCTTGGAGCAGGCCGGGTTCAAGCTGGAAGGGGAGTCGTACAAGGCGTTCCACTACGTCGAGCCCGAGGATCTGATTCGCTACGGCCTGATCCCTGAGCTTGTGGGCCGACTCCCGGTGGTCGTCGCCCTGGACGAGCTGGACGAGGGCGCGCTGGTTGACATATTGCAGGAGCCCAAGAACGCGCTGGTCAAGCAGTACCAGAAGATGGTCGAGCTGGACGACATCAGGCTCAAGTTCGAGCCCGACGCCCTGCGTGCCATCGCGCGTAAGGCGATCGCGCGCGGCAGCGGCGCAAGGGGCCTGCGCGCTATCATCGAAGACCTGATGCTGGACATAATGTTCGAACTCCCGTCTCGCGAAGACGTGCGCGAGGTCGTGATCACCGAGGAGTGCGTCGAAGGGAAATCTCCCCCGATGCTCATCCTCGAGCCGGGGAGCCAGAGGAAAGAGGCCTGATGCCGGGAGTGCGGCTACCTTTGTAACCACCGGCTACCAACATCTGCCCTATGATTGCACATCCCGCTCGCGCCGTGTGCGGCCTCTTGGTCGCGACATTCGTGTGTGCATGCGCCGGAGGGCCCCCAGCCGACGAGGCTGCCGGAGAGGCTCAGCCTGAAGAGGGATGGACCACTGACGTCCTGCCGCCGCCGGGCTACGGCACGCTACGACAGGACGACTTCACCGTCCCACTTCAGTCCGGTGACACGCAGGTCAAGGTCACCCCGCTCGACGAGGCGGTGATTCGCCTGGCCGCTCCTGACACCTATCAGCGACTCCACGGGCTGCTGGCCTCACGGATCGGGCGCATCCGCGAGATGGGTCGCAATGCCGGTCTGCGGGCCGACCCGAGCGTGTTCCTGGTCTCGTTCTTCACCTACGCACGCCAGGCCGAGTTCGCGCCCACCGAGCTCAGCCTCTTGAGCGAGGGGATGCTGTACCGACCGATCGGCATCATGCCCCTCACACCGGAGTGGGGGCGCCAGCAACTGAGGCAGCAGGAGACCCAGTCAGCGCTCTACCTCTTCGATCCGGCGATCGATCTGGATGTGACGTTTCAGGTGGAGTACAGCAGCCAGCGGTCGCTGGACTGGACCCGGATCATCCGGGTGCTGCAGGCGGAACGAGGCAGGGTCCTGAGCCGAGGAAAGCCGTAGCCGGGCCTCAGGCGTCGATCTTGTACTCCTTGAGCTTCCGGTAGAGCGTACGCTCACCGATCCCCAGCTGCTCCGAGGCGCGCCGACGGTTGCCTCCGACCGATTCGAGCGTCGCGATGATCGCCGCACGCTCTAGTTCCTCCATCGTCATCCCGGGCCGGAAGTGAATCACTCCCTCCTCCGACTCACTCGCCTCGGCAGTGGTCGCGGTTGGCGCTTCCTCCGTGACAGTCACTACCTTCGCTTGCTCGACCTGCGTGGGCTCAAACCTGGCGCGTGGCACCTCGACCACACCGGCCTCGCGCGCGGCCGTTAGTTCGGGATGCCTGCGCTTGTACATCTCGAACTCCCTCCGTATGTCCTCAATATCGTACTTCAGGTCGACCAGTGTGCGGAAGACGAACTCCATCTGCGGCAACTGAGCCGATCCCTCCCGGCCGGCCACGTCCGCGCGCCGCAGGGCCAGTGGGGGCGCGGGAAACTGGCCCGCTGCGCCGCGCCCGGTGCCGCGCCGCACATCAGGAGGAATGTCCACCGGCCGAATGGTCGACCCCGGAGCGAGCACCACCATCGACTCGACGAGGTTACTCAGCTCGCGCACGTTGCCGGGCCAATCGTACTGGACCAGGATCTCCATGGCCTCGGGCGCAATACCTTTGAACTCCCTCTGGTGCTCACGGCTGAGCTCGCGAATGAACTCATGGACCAGCAGCGGGATGTCCTCGGGTCGCTCGCGCAACGGCGGCATGTGGATGTGCAGGACGTTGAGCCGATAGTAGAGATCGCGCCGGAACTCGTTCAGCGCGACGGCCTGGCGCAGGTCACGATTCGTCGCCGCGATCACTCGAACGTCGACCCTTATCGAATCGCTGCCGCCCACTCGCATGAACTCCCGCTGCTCCAGAACCCGCAGCAGCCGGGTCTGGGAGCCGGGCGGCATCTCGGCGACCTCGTCCAGGAAGATCGTGCCCCCGTTCGCGAGCTCGAACATCCCCTTGCGCAGCGAGCTGGCCCCAGTGAACGCGCCCTTCTCGTGGCCGAAGAGCTCCGACTCCAGCAGCGTCTCCGGGAGTGCCGCGATGTTGACTGCAATGAACGGCCTGCCGCGCCGGGGCGAGAGCCTGTGCAGCCCCCGGGCGACCAGCTCCTTCCCCGTCCCACTCTCGCCGGTGATGAGTACCGTCGAGCCGACAGCCGCGATCTGGGCGATCCGCTCAACCACCTCCTGGAGGGCTTCCGTTTTGCCGACGATGCCGATCTCGGCCTGGAGACGCTTGCGATCGATAAGCCGCCTGACGACCAACGCGACCTCATCGGGGTCGATCGGCTCGGCGAACCCCTCGTCGATCCGCAACTCGGCCACCAACTCGCTAGGTACTATCTCCCCCCCAGCGAAGAGGGCGACAACCGCGACGTGCCGACCGTCATCGGACACGGCCGAGATGAGCTCCCCAGCGGGCCGCTCTCGTACCTCGCCGGTCAAGATCAGAGCCGCTTCATCGTCCACAGCCGACTCGAGCGCTTCACGCACGTCCTGCGCGCTCGTCACAAACCGAACCTGATCGTCCGGCTCAAAGGCGCGCTGCAGTCTCCCGGCGCGTCCCGGGTCGGCGGTGCTTATCAGTATAGTCGCCATGTCGCGTCGTTAGTGCGACTGATCTCTGCGCAGGCCTGATCTGGCTTAGACTCGCTAGTGCTCGGTTCGGCCGCGCAGCAGCTCAACGGCATGCGATACGACCTGCGCCAGGATCTCCAACCCATCCCCAACCGCCTGCTCGCTGCCCGGCAGGTTGACGATGAGAGCGCGACCCCGGATGCCGGCCAGGCCTCGGCCCAGCATCGCGAATGGTGTACTCCGCATGCCGCTCGCTCGTAAGGACTCGGCCAGACCCGGCGCGTGCCGCTCGAGAATCGCTGAAGTGGCTTCCGGCGTAGTATCGCGCGGGCCGAAACCCGTCCCACCGAGCGTAACGATCAGGTCCACCTGGCCGCCGTCCGCCCAGCGGGCGAGTTGCGCGCTGATCGGCCCGGTCTCGTCGGGAACCACGAGATGCTCCACCAGCGACCAGCCGTTCCGCTCCACCCACTCGCGAGCGGCCTCACCCGAGCTGTCGCGTCGCTGCCCGGCGGCCGCCTGGTCGCTGACCGTGAGTATCGCGACCCGGATCACCGCCTGACGGAGCCTCCCTTGTAGAACGGCATGCGGACCACCTCCGCCGGGACCGCCCGGTCCCTGATCACGATCTCAATCTCCGTGCCCGGTGAGGTCCACTCCGTGGGGAGGTAGCCGGTGCCTATTCCCTGCCCCACGCTCGGGCCCACCGTGCCGCTGCGAACTACGCCCGCCGGCTTGCCCTGGCAACGGATCTCGTGACCCGGACGTGGAAAGCCCCGCTGCTTCAGAACGAAGCCGCAAAGCTTCCGCCCTACCCCCTCCTCCTTCTGCTTCAGCAAGGCGGCCTGACCGATGAAGTCGCCCTTATCGAGCTTGACCGTCCAACCCAGGCCGGCCTCCAGGGGCGTCGTGTCCTCGTCGATGTCGTTTCCGTACAGGGCCAGGCCCACCTCCAGACGGAGCGTATCCCGGGCCCCCAACACGATGGGCTTGATCCGCTCGGCCCCCGCTTGCATCAACGCTTGCCAGAGCTTCGCTGCCGCCGCCGCCGTGCAATACAGCTCGAATCCATCCTCACCCGTGTAGCCGGTGCGACTGACTACGCAGGCTACCCCCGCAACCCGGCCCTCGGCGAAGCGGTAGTACTTGATTGCCGATACGTCGAGATCGGTTAGCGGCTCTAGGATCGCCTCGCTCTCCGGGCCCTGTAGCGCCAGCAACCCGACCGCGTCACTCTCGTCGACGAGCTCGATACCCGCCTGCCCCCACTCGGCCAGGCAGTGCTGAATCCACTTGAAGTCCTTCCCGATGTTCGCCGCGTTCACCACCAGCCGGTAACGGTCCGGGAACCGGTAGACCAGAAAATCGTCGATGATCCCGCCATCCTCCTGACACATGACGGTGTACTGCGCCCGGCCCGGCTCCAGTCGCGAGACATCGTTCGCCACCACATGGTTGACGAACTCCAGGGCACCGTCGCCCGCCACCTTGAACTCCCCCATGTGGGATACATCGAAGAGTCCGGCGTGCTCCCGCACCCAACGGTGCTCGCTCGAGATCCCTGTCGCGTACTGAACCGGCATCTCGAACCCCGCGAACGGGATCATCTTGGCGCCCAGCTTGACGTGCTCCGCGTGCAGCGGCGTTCTGTTCAGATTCTCGGCCATGCGCCACCCCTGTTCTCTAAACGAGCCTGACCCTGAAGTCCGTTGACTGCCAATTTAGCAGAGATCCGGGGGGCACGCCAATCGGGTGGCTTAGGAACCGCACGGACGCCAGCGAACTGTATCCTAGCTTACGAGACTAGAGGATATAACGGCGCAGATCCTCGTCTTTGACGACTCGGCTTAGACGCTCGCCTACCCGGGCCGCGTCCACCGCGATCCTTCCAGTGCCGAGTTCGGGCAGATCGAACATGATCTCTTCCAGCAGCGTGGTCAGCACCGTGTGCAGGCGGCGGGCACCGATGTTCTCCATCCGCTGGTTCACGTCGGCGGCGATCCGAGCGATCTCCGCGACCCCGCTCTCGTCGAATTCGAGCTCCGCCCCTTCCGTCTCGATCAGTGCGCGGTACTGGGTGAGCAAGGCGTTCTTCGGCTCAGTGAGGATCCTGACGAAATCCTCTTCGCTCAGCGGCGAGAGCTCGACCCGGATCGGGAAACGGCCCTGAAGCTCGGGGATGAGGTCGGATGGTTTGGTGGCGTGGAAAGCTCCGGCGGCGATGAACAGGATGTGGTCGGTCCGGACCATTCCGTATTTCGTCTGCACGCTTGAGCCCTCGACGATGGGCAGCAGATCGCGTTGAACGCCGCCGCGTGAGACATCCGGGCCGCCGATGGGTCCCCGCTCCGCCGCGATCTTGTCGAGCTCATCCAAGAAGATGATGCCCATCTGCTCGACGCGGTCGAGGGCCTCGTTGACCACATCATCCATGTCAATGAGTCTGTCCAGCTCGTCCGTGAGGAGAATGCGCCGCGCCTCGGACACCGACACGACACGCCGCTTAGTGCGCTTCGGCATCATGTCCTGCAGCATTTCGGACAGGTTGTAGTCCACGCCCTCCATGCCGGGGAGCTCGATGGCAGGGAAGGTCGTCTGGGTGACCTCGATCTCGATCTCCTTGCCTTCGAGTTTGCCGTCTCGCAGCAGCGTACGCAGCTTCTCGCGGGTCCTCTTGCGGCGCTCTTCCCGCTGCTCTTCGCCGGCTTTCTCCTCCGGAGCACGCTGATCGACGGCTTCCCCGCGTGATGAGACGACGAAGCCAGGTGGGGAGGTCCGTCTCTCTTCGCCGGCAGGGAGCAGCAGGTCAAGAAGTCGCTCCTCCACCCGCTCCTCAGCCATCTCCTGGACGTCGTCTTCGCGTTCGGAGCGGACCATGTTGACAGCTATGTCCACGAGGTCCCGCACCATCGACTCGACGTCGCGGCCGACGTAACCTACTTCGGTGAATTTGGATGCCTCCAACTTGATGAACGGGGCGCCCGCGAGCCGAGCGAGGCGTCGCGCGATTTCGGTCTTTCCGACTCCCGTGGGACCGATCATGATGATGTTGTTGGGCACGATCTCGTCCCGGAGATCCTCGCCAACCTGCTGGCGCCGCCAGCGATTCCTCAGCGCAATCGCGACCGCCCTCTTCGCTGCCTCCTGGCCAACGACGTACTTGTCGAGCTCGGCAACGATCTGTCGCGGCGTCAGCTCGTCTTGAAGCGGAAATCGGCCAGTCCGCCGCTCGTCAGACGAAGCGTCGAACGAAGGTGAGGGCAACGAATCGTTCATGAGCCTCTTGGCTCCAGCTCCAATACAGTGATCTCTGTGTTCGAGTAGATGGAGATCTCGCCCGCAATCTCAAGGCTGCGGCGCACGATCTCTCCCACGCCAAGGTCCGAATGGGCGCACAGCGCCCGTGCCGCCGCCAGTGCCATGGCACCGCCGCTCCCGATCGCTATGATACCATCATCGGGCTCTATCACCTCGCCGCTGCCCGACAGCAGGTACGAGTGCCGAGCGTCGACAACCGCTAGCAGCGCCTCCAGCCTGCGCAGCACGCGGTCACTCCGCCAGTCCTTCGCCAACTCCACGGCAGCGCGAGGCAGGTTACCTGGAAATCGATCTAACTTCTCCTCGAACTTCTCGAACAACGTAAGGGCATCGGCCACCGTACCGGCGAAGCCGGCGAGCACCGAACCATCTTTCAGCACACGCACCTTCTGTGCCTGCATCTTGACCACGGTGTCACCGACCGTCACCTGCCCGTCGCCACCGAGCGCGACGCGCCCCTTGTGCCGAACGGCGAGGATCGTAGTTGCGCGCATTCTCAGGTCCCTCATAGGCCGATGTGAGCCTCCCCTAACTTCTCGGATGCGCGACCCTGTAGACCTGCTTCAGTCGCTCCCGCGAGGTGTGGGCGTACATCTGGGTCGTCGAGAGCGACGCGTGGCCCAGCAGCTCTTTGATCGCCATCAGATCCGCTCCCTGATCAAGTAGGTGCGTCGCGAACGAGTGACGAACCGAGTGTGTGCTCAAATCGCTCTCCTCCGCTACCAGCGCGATGAAGTCCGTGACGACGCGCTGGATTTGACGGCGCGACAGGCGGCTGCCGCGTTCGGACACGAAGAGCGGATCGCTCGCCGCAGCTACTCCGAAATGTCGCTCGCGCTCGCGCCCATACTCCCTAAGAGCCGAAACGGCGTGCCGTCCAACCGGGACGATCCGTTCCTTGCGGCCTTTTCCACGAACCTTGACCCGTGCCCCGACGAGGTCGAGATCCGCCGTGTTCAGGCCGTGCGCCTCCGAGAGGCGGAGTCCTGCCGCGTAAAGAAGCTCGAGAAGGGCGCAATCCCGCAACCCGCGCCAGCCGGCCTGGGCAGCGTGCTGGCCTGCAAGCTCGAAGAGACGCGACATCTCTCCTTGCGTGAGATATCCGGGCAGCGCACGGCCCTGCCGTGGTGCCCGCACATGCCGCGCCGGGTTAGCACCGACCAACCCCTCCCGGTGAAGGAAGCGGAAGAAGTTACGCACGCTAGACAGCTTACGCGCGACGGTCCTCCGTTTCAGCGCGCCCATCGCCAGATGGCTCAGAAAAGCCCGGATCGCCAACCGGTCCACCTCATCCCAGGACCACCTAGACGACCCGTAGTAGCCGTCGAGGAAATCGCTGAGATCCGAAAGGTCGCGCCCGTACGCTTCGACGGTGTGACCGGACAGCTGGCGCTCGTCATTCAGATGTCTCAGGTACTCCTGAACCTGCGAATCGGGCATCGCTACATCACCCCGGCTGGACGGTGCGGCTACCGTCCCGCCCTCGCCGCCGCCTGCTCGCAGCCCTCGAACCATGCCCGCATATCCCGGAGCCCCCGCAGCGCCAGCTTCTGCCTCCTCTCCCGCTTGCCACGCACCTGCCGAGGCAGTGGATCGAGGAGTCCGAAATTCGCATTCATCGGTTGGAAGTTACTTGGATCAGCCTCGCGAAGGTAGCGCATCAGGCCGCCGAGCATCGTGGTCGGAGGCGGGACCGCCGGCTCCAGGCCCCGAACAAGACGGTCGATGTTGACCGCGGCCAGCAGACCGGTGGCCGCCGACTCGATGTAGCCCTCGACTCCGGTGAGCTGGCCGGCAAAGACCAGCGCCGGCTCATCGGGCGGCGAACCGTGCGGCGTGAGGAGCGCCGGGAAGTTGATGTAACTGTTCCGGTGGATCTGGCCATAGCGTAGTATGTCAAGATTACGCAATGCCGGAATCAGCTGTAGAGCCCGTCGCTGCTCCGCATAGCGCAGCCGCGTCTGGAAGCCTACCAGGCTCCACATCCGGCCCGCACGATCCTCCTGCCGCAGCTGGACAACAGCATAGGGCACCTTGCCTGTACGCGGATCCCGGAGCCCCACGGGCTTCAACGGGCCGTAGCGGAGCGCATCCCGATCGCGTGCAGCCAGCACCTCGATAGGCAAGCAACCCTCGAAGTAAGGTACCCGATCCCAATCATGGGTCTCGTAGATCGCACCGCCGATCAGCGCAGCGTAGAACGCCTCGTACTGGTCCCGGTTCAGCGGGCAGTTGATGTAGGCCTCATCCTGGCCTTTCCCATAGCGAGAAGCGCGGAACGCCAGCGTCTCATCGATCGAATCCGCTGCGACAATCGGCGAAATCGCATCATAGAAATAGAGGTTATCCGAGCCGAGCCGCCGGCGAGTCGCAGCGAACAGCCTGTCGGATGTCAGGGGACCGGAAGCGACGATCGCGGGGGGCTGCGGCAGCACCCGCACCTCCTCGCGCCTTACCTCGATAGTCGGCTGAGCCTCGATCGCCCCGCCGATCCGCTGAGTGAAGAGCCGGCGATCAACGGCAAGAGCCGCGCCCGCCGGGACCCGTGTTTCCTCCGCGACGCGCAGGAGGAGCGAGCCCAGCTCACGCAGCTCCGCCTTCAGCAGGCCATGCGCGTTTGTCGGCTCGTCCGACTTGAAGGAGTTGCTGCAGACAAGCTCCGCCAGCCCGTCGGTCTGATGCGCCGGCGTGGTTACCACCGGCCGCATCTCATACAGCGAAACGAGGTGGCCTCTTTCGGCCAGCTGCCACGCCGCTTCCGCGCCCGCCAGGCCGCCACCTACTACCGCTATCTCGGGCATAGAGTGAGGCTCAGTGAGGGGTCGCACTCAGACAGACGTCACATCCGCCGTCTCTGGCGTTGTTGCCTCGAACTCGTGAGCGCAGGCGGCACACCTCAGGTACTCGCCCTTTCGTTTGGAACTCTTCTGAAGGGCCACGCTGGAGCGGCACTCAGGGCAGGTGGCTGCGGTTGGAGTGTCCCAAGTCGACCACTCGCACTTTGGGTAGCGCGTACAACCGTAGAAGAAGCGACCCCGACGTGTCCGCCGCTTGACGATCTCGCCCTCTCGGCAAGTCGGACACTTCAGACCCAGGGTGATCGCCTGGGTGTGCTTGCACCGCGGGTAGGCCGTGCAGGCGAGGAACTGCCCGTACTTTCCCGTCTTGACCGCCATTGGGCTCCCGCACTTGGGACACTTGGCGTCGCTTGGCACCCCGGCCTGCTCTTTGCCCACCGCGCGTGTGAACCGGCACTCCGGGTAGTTGGAGCACGCGACGAATGGGCCATAACGGCCGCTCTTCACCAGCAGCTCGCCACCGCATTGCGGGCACTTCTCATCCCCGAGATCCAGCTCCGGCGGCTGGTCGATGGATCGAGTGTTATTGCACTCCGGATAGGCTGAGCAGCCGAGGAACCGACCGTAGCGATTCCACCGCACCACCATAGGCTCTCCGCAGAGATTGCAGACGGCGTCCTCGGCCTGCACGATCTCGCGGATGATCTCGTCACTGCGCGCCTCTCCTTCCTCCAGCCGTCGTGCGAACCGCGTGTAGAACTTGCCGAGCTCTTGGCGCCAGTCGAGCTCCCCTTCCTCGATCCGGTCCAGGTTCGCTTCCATGTTGCTGGTGAAGTCCACGTCAAAGGTGTCGGGGAAGACGCGGATGAGGACCTGGACCACCGTCTCCCCGAGAGGCGTGGGCACGAAACGCCGCCGGTCCAACTCGACGTATGTCCGTTCGAGCAGCGTGGAGAGGATCTGCGCGTAGGTCGACGGTCGGCCAATACCCAGCTTCTCCAGCTCCTTCACCAGGCTCGCCTCGCTGAAGCGGGGCGGCGGTTCCGTGAAGTGCTGGCTCTTGCTAAGCTCGAGCAGCTTGACGCGCTCGCCCTCCGCGAGCTCCGGCAGTGGCTCCAGATCGTCCAGTGTCCGACCTTCTCCCTCTTCGTGCTCGACTCTGTACAAGCGCGTGAAGCCATCGAACTTCAGCACCGAGCCGGTGGCCCGGAAGACGTAGTCTCGCCCGTCAGCGCCAGTCAGATCGAAATCCACCGTGGTTGTGTCATAGACCGCAGGCGACATCTGTGAGGCCACGAAGCGCAGCCAGATCAAGCTGTACAGCGCCAGCTGATCGGGCTCCAACTCGCGCTTCAGGGACTCGGGCGTCCGATGGACCGATGTGGGACGAATCGCCTCGTGCGCTTCCTGTGCACCCTTCTGCTGCTTGCCTAGGTACAGCCGGGCCGACTTGGGAAGGTAGCGGCCGCCGAATTCTCTCTCCACGTAGGACCGGGCCGCATTGGCCGCAGATGCTGCCACGCGTGTCGAGTCGGTCCGCATGTACGTGATCAGACCGATGGCCTTACCGCCGACCTCCAAGCCCTCATAGAGCTGCTGCGCGATCCGCATCGTGCGCTTCGCCGGGAACCGCAGCCGCTTCGCCGCCTCCTGCTGGAGCGTAGAAGTAGTGAACGGTGCCGACGGGTTCTTGCGCCGCTCCTTACGGCGAATCCGCGTGATCTGGAAGGGGACGTCCCTGACAGCCTCGACGACAGCCGACGCCGCGGCCTCGTCGTGCAACTCGGGCCTGTGACCGTCCAGGTGGTGCAGCTTCGCGGTGAAGCGAACGCCGCTCTTCTCGAGCAGCGCCTCGACTCTCCAGTATTCCTGGGGCTGGAAGTGCCTGATCTCCTCCTCGCGCTCCCAGATCAGGCGCAGTGCAACGGTCTGCACGCGCCCCGCGGAGAGTCCCGGGCGTATGGGCTTCCAGAGAAAGGGGCTGGCCTTGTAGCCGACCAGCCGGTCGAGGATGCGCCGTGCTTGCTGGGCATCGACCTTCCTGAAATCGATCTGGCCTGGATTCTCGAGCCCCTGCGCGATTCCCTCCGGTGTGATCTCCTCGAACAGGACCCGCTTGAAGCGCTCGCCGTGCTTGCTGTGATAGCCGAGCTGCTCGGCCACGTGATAAGCGATCGCCTCACCTTCGCGGTCCGGGTCAGTTCCGAGAAGGATCTGAGCTGCTTCCCTCGCGGCTCGCTTCAGCTCCTGGATGACTTTGCCCTTCCCGCGAATCGTCACGTAATGGGGCTCGAATCCATTCTCGATATCGACACCCAGGTCACGCTTTGGCAGATCACGGATGTGGCCCACCGATGCCTTGACGACGTAACCGTCGCCCAGGTAACGGTGCAGCGTTCGTGCCTTGGCCGGCGACTCCACGATCAGCAGCTTCGAGCCGTCAACCTCGGTCTTCGACCGCTTCGACCGCGTGCTTCTCGCTTTCTCCGCTCTCCGCGTGGTCATCGTACTCTCACCAATCCACCCCTTACCCTTGACCCGGTTCTGCGGGTCCCCGAACGCTCCAGCGCTGAGGATGGCTAGCAGGAATCAACCGCTTGTCAACAGTGCGAGATAGAAAGCCCTGCCGCTACTGGCCATCTGCACGGTGCGCGACGGGTCGGATACGCCGCCAGCGCGTTCAGCCCAGCCTGTGCGTACGCGGGGTTCGACCTGGGGTCAAGCGATACGAGAGCCCCGGGCCTCAGCTGGGGCCACTGGTAGCCCAAGCCAGCTCAGCGACTCTCGACCAAAGACCGGCGCGGTCGCCAGGTCGGGCAACCTACGCCGGGTAGGGTGCGCCTAGCGGCCGCGCACGTGAAGGCGCCAGCCCGCGCCCGTCACGGGAGCGGCTCGACGTCGGTGTCGCGCACGGGGATCACGACCACGCCGTTTTCCGTGACCCCGTACAGCCTCAACACCACGTTTGCCGCATCCATTGGCAACCGTCCCGTGATCCGCAACGGTCCGACGATCGGATCGCGGATGAAGATCTCACCCCTCGAGAAGTCGAAGAAATACGTGTCGACGATCTCGACGCGGGCGTCCCCGGAGCCGAGGAACGACAGGCGCTCCTCATCTGGGCCCAGAATCAGGCCGTTATCGTGATCCGGGTGCAGCGCGGCGCCCACACCCTCGGGGTTGATGTCGTTGTTCGTCCCCAGCAAACGCAGCACGTTGGGTTCCCCAGGTACATCCGGGCCGAAGTAGAAGGCGACCTCGCCGCGCCCCACGCCCAGGCTGCCGTCCAGGTTCAGCGCCAGACCGTACACGCGCTGGGCAGCGTTGCCCGTGAGGTCTGTGACCTGCAGCGAGTTGGTGATCGTCTGACTCGCTGACCGATACATCATGATGCGACCCGGCCGATCCGGCGTATCGCCCTCGCCGAAGGCGACATACTCGCGGTCGCCGCTGCGGGCCACGAAGGTCGTGTCCTGGAGGCCGATGCTCGGGATGACGAGATCGGTCAGCACAGCCACATCCCAGCCGTGACCCGGGCCGATGCCGCCATAGGCGGGATCGTTCATCGTGTCGACCTGGACCCGGGCATCTCCCACCGAATCATTGGCGATGATGCAGCGGCGATCGGCCCGGTTGGCACGGTCATGATCGCAGATCTTGAACCTGCGGTTGCCATCCATCCCGAAGACCGAGTCGGCGTTGACGATCTGGATCTGCGGGGTCGTAGACGCCCTTCGCTCCGCGTAGTCGATGAAGAAGCGGAGCTCTTGCTGGGTCGGATCGTATTCGCGGATCGTCCCGGGCTGCTCGTCCGCCAGCGCGGGCCGAGTCGAGTAGAGTACGAGCCCGTTGGCGGCCTGCGCGATGAACTGGGGGCGGTCCGAGTAATCGAAAGCCCTGACGGGAAAGACCCTGATTCCGAAAGCGTCCCAATCCTCAACAACCAGGTACACCTGGAGATCCTGCGTCTGGTAACGATCCACCTCGCCTTGGATATTCGGCGATACGGGATCTCGCGGCCCCAGACTTACGACGGAGATATTCGTGCCGCCGGAGTTCGACACCAGCAGGTTGTCCTCCGACTGATCGATCTCCAGACCCCAGGGCTCAGAGCCCACGGGAACGCTGGGCAGGAACATCTCCTCGCGCAGGTGGAAAGGCCGGACCGCGCCGAACTCGAAATCAGAGAGCAGCAGCAGCTCGCGCCAAGTGTCGACGGCAGCATCCGCGATGAGCGCGCCCTGCGGGAAGCCGACGGTGCGCCCGGAAACGATCAGGCGTTCCTCCATGCCACCTGAGATGCCTTGCGCGAATCTCGGGTCGCTGCCGGTGCACACTAGGCTGCCCTCCGAGCCCTGTGTGTCGACCGTGGCGCCGCAATTCGCGGGCGACGCGGCATCGAACGCCCACGCCGTCAGCTCGAAGAACAGGGTGTCCGGGATATCGTTCTCGGTGAACACCGAAGCGAAGCGCGGATCCGCCGGCATGAAGGCGAAATCGAAGGGCACCGTGCCGCTGATCGGAGTCGCGAACACGTTGTCATCGAACACCGTAACTGTCACCAAGCCGCCGGTCCTCTGGTTGCCGACCACGACGGTCACGCCCACGCGCGTGATCGCATTCTCCCGATCAAAGGCCACGAGCATGACCAGCAGCGAGTCGTCGGCTTCCATGCGCAGCGGTTCGTCCTGACGACGCTGCACGCCGCCGGTTACCACCATGCTCACGACGGGCGGATTGGCGTCATCGGTGACCTGTTGGGCCACGGTCACGGTGATCGAGGCGAACCCGCTGATGCTGTTGAGGTTGATCGCCTCAGCCGTAATCGTCAGCTCACCCAAGGCACCGCTTGGGATAAAAAAATCCAGCAGGGTGTCTACGCTGGTGCGGAATTCAGCGAACCGAATCGTGTCGGCGGCCGGGATAGCCGGCGGATCCACGTCGGGATTGAACAGCAGGACGTTGAGCTGTGCCAGCCCGGTGGGATCGGTCGCTGTGATGCCGACGCGGATCAGTGTGTTATCGCGAACGGTCTGGCCAGGCATAGGGGAATAGATCGATACGTTCGGTCCACCCAACCCACCGCCGGGGCCTCCGCCGACTATGACAAACGCAGAACTCTCGGACCGGTTTCCTTGGGAGTCCTCCGCGATGGCACGGATCTGGACCCGGGTAGGCTGCGTGAACCCGAGGAACCAGGTGGTGTTGACGGTGAACTCGGTCACACGACCGGCCGTGCGAGCCGTATCGGAGCTCAGCAACCTGCCGAGTGTGATCGTGTCACCCTCTGCGGTGATGATCGTCTCCAACTGATCAGTTCGACGAATCTCGGTCACCACAAGCGACACACTGATGTAGTCTTCCGCCTTCACGGATGTCTTCAGCGTGTCGCCCGACTGTGATACGTCAGTGATCGAGATGACTGGCGGGGTCGTATCCACGAGGGGCCCGTAGACGGCGTCATCCTCCTCGCACGCCGCGATTCCCAACACCGTCACGGCCACTAGGCCTGCCGTCAGTCGCGCCCATCCCCTTGCACCTAGCATAAGACTACTCCCTCACGTTGTTACCAGGCGGAAAGTGGCGCCACGCGCTATCGAAGTCACTGGCGCCATACAGCCCCTATCGCGCTGCTATGGCTTCGTCCACGATGTGCGGCGTCACCAGGATCAGCAGGTCACGCTTGTTGTCGTCGGACCTGATGGTCCTGAAGAGTCCGCCGATGAGGGGGAGGTCCATCAGGATCGGAACACCGCTCTCGCTCTTCGTTACCTCTGTGACGGTGAGGCCGCCGATCACACCAGTCTCGCCATCACCCAATATCAGTCGCGTATCACCTTCCTGGGTCTGGAAGGTGAAGCCGATGTCGCCCGGTGCCAGCGCCACACCAGAGCGCTCGGCGTGCAGGTCGAGGACGACCTGACGGTCGTTCGTGATGTGCGGCGTCACCTCAAGCTTGATGCCCGTTTCCTCGAACCGTACGGTTGACTGCGGGAACTGGGCCTGCAAGCCACCTTCCTGGACCTGCTGCGCACCGCCGGCCGCGTAGTCGATCACGCGGATCGGAGTCCGCTCACCAACCAGAATGCTCGCCGGCTGGTTGTCCATGGTCTGTATCGTCGGTGCGGCAACGATGTCAGACAGATCCATCCGCTCCAGCACATCCACGAAGTTGAACAGCCGGAAGTCACCGACGGCGACCGCGGTGAGCAACTGCAGCGCCGGGGCCGCGATTCGGTCTCTGGCATTCGCCAACGCCGCCACCGATGCGCCCCTGAACGAAACCTGCGTCGAGGTCGTCAGCGGTTTGACGATCACGTCGGGCACGCCGTCGAAGTCAGAGTCCACGATCTCCCATTCTGTCGGGTCGAGCGTCGGACCCGGGTAGCTCTCATTGAGCTGATTCCCCGTGGCGTCCTTCAGGTCCCAGCCGATCCCCATCTCCTCGATATCGCTGCGGTCGACGAAGATGATCTTGGCGGAGATCGTCACCTGCGGGGTCCTCACGTCGAGGTCCTCGATCAACTGCGCGGCGACCTCGATGTTCTCCTCGAGATCCGTGACGATGATCGAGTTCGTCGCCTCATTGGCGATCACCTGGCCACGCTCCGATATCGCCGGTTGTAGCGCGTTGGCGAGGTCTTGGACCGGCGCGTAGTTGATCTTGAAGATGCGTGTCTGAAGCTGGACCAGCTGCTGCCGCTCCTGAAGGTTCTGCAACTGGTCGACGCGAATGATGCCGGTGGCCGTCTCGACCGCCGTCAGACCCTGCGCCTCGAGGATCGCTTTGAGGGCGAGGTCCCACGGCTGGTTTCGGATGTTGGCTGTGATGGCGCCTTCAACACCGGCGCCCGGGACGAACGACTTACCCGTGAAATCGGCAAACGTGTTGAGGACGTCGCGAATGTCCGTGTTCTCAAAAGTGACGGTGATTCTCGGCATCTGGCTGACCGGCGTGGCCTGCTGGCGGAAGGGGCTCTCCGGCTGCTGGCCCTGCGCGGGCGCCTGCCTCTGCTGCGTCTCGCGCGGCCGCGCCGCGACCGGTGCGGGAGCGGCAGGCTCTGGCGAACCGCGCCCGCTGGCCCACGAGTCGAATGTCTCGCCCGCCAGATTCGGGAACGAGACTCGGATCTCGCCTCCCTGGCGCGTCAGCGTGTAGCTGGTCGGTGCAACCAGCTCCACGACGATGCGAACCACGTCGTCACGGAACTGGCTGGTCCTCACCCGCACGACACCGCCGCGATTGATGTTCTCGAAGTTGTCACTCGGCAGAGCGTGACGAGCGCTCTTGAGATCGACGATCAGCCGGGGCGGGTCAGTGAGCAGGAAGTCCGAGTAGCTGACCTCGCCGCTCGTGCGAACCACGACCTCGGTATACCCGGCCGCTGGTTCCACCCTCAGCTCGGTCACGCTTGCAGGGTCGCCACCCCCGGCCGAGACAAAGATCAATAGCAGCGCATGGAGCATCATCCTTGCTCCTCCTCTTCTCTTCGAATGCGCAGTGTCTCACTACGCGTCACACCGAACTGGCTGACTTGGAAGACCACTGCGTCCGGCCGGATTTCTACCACCCGTGCGTTGCCGGCGCTGTCACCACGGCGCAGGCGAAACCGCTTGTTCGTGGCGCGGTCGATCAGCGTGGCCACGCTGCCGTGGGACCCTCCGAAGATGATGCCGACAAGATCCAGGTTCTCGAACTGAGGGCCGGCATCTTCGAGCGTAAGCAGACTGATAAAGGGATCACGGCGGTTATCTGTGGGATAGACGAACTTCTCGCGCCGATATATGACATCGCTTTGCCCAGCCTGCCCGGTAGCCCGTGTGGTGTCTTGCAGGGCCACCGGGTCCGGCGCGGCGCCGAGTCCCAGGCTGGCACACGCGGTGACCAAGATCAGAGCAGCATTAACCACGGGAAGACGCTCCTTGAGCCTGTGGCGCCTGTGCCTGGCCGACAACGCCGAGAACGAAGGTCTCGATCCTGAAAGACACCTCCAGCGGAGCCTCCATGTCCCGCGTCGCACGGCTGCGGGGTGCGATGCTGATCTGCACACCAGTGGGCTTGATGATCCGCGGAAGCGAGGCGATCCGGGCGAGATACCGCCCGATGTTGTGGTACTCGCCGAGCACAGACAGCTCCCACGTCTGCCTCGTGTAGTACTCGCCAACCTCGCTCGCCTGCGGCCGGAGCCGAGACACGTCCACACCCGTGAGCTGCGCCTCACGCGTGATCGCGTCCAGCAGTTCCGGAACCTCCTCCGAGTCCGGGATGAACTCCTCGAAGATCCTGAGCTGACGCTCCTGGATTTCCATTCGTGCGTTCAGGTCATCTCGTCGCGCGGCCAGCGCTCGCGAGCGCCGGTTCTGGCTTTCAAGCAACTCCAGCCGGCTCTCCATGGCGCTGACGTTCTCCTGCCTCGGGTCGAGCACGTACATCTTCGCGACGTACCAACCGGCCCCGACGAGGGCCAATATCAGGATGAGTGCCTGTTTCCGTCCTTTAGGATCAGCCGGTAACACAGCCACAGATCTTACTCCCCTGCCAGGATGATGGGCTCGGTGACGATCGCCGAGGAATCCGGGGGCTGGTACCGAGCCATCAGAACGAAATTGTGCACCAATCTCTGACCCTGCTGTATCTGCTCCTGCGAGACCAGCCGAACGTCGCGTATAAACGGCGAGTCCTCAAGGTCGCGCATGAAACGCGTTAGCGCGTAGGTCGCGCCCGTCATCCCGTCGATCCGGAACTCGATGCTGCTGCCACTCCCTGACGTCTGCTGCACCCCCATCAGCCAGGTGAAGTCCGGCAGCGCGGCACTCACATCGTCCATGATGTGTGCCCAAACGAAGCGATCCGAATCGATCTCGCGGATGATCCGCATCTTCTGCTCCAGCGTGTCGCGCCGCGCTTCGAGGCTGTCAGCCGCCGCGATCGCTTCGGCGTAGCGGATGGAGTCCTGACGCTGGATCGTCAGCTCGCCGTCAATCCGACTGATCGAGAGGCCCTGTGTGAAGAACGTGAAGCCGATGTGCAGGACGGCCAACACCGCGAGGGCGACCACACCGATCACCCACGGATCGCCCCTGATCATCTCGCGCAGGCCCTCGAACTTCGGTACCGACGGTTTCCTCGGCCCCTTCGCCCGCGCCACTCCCCGCTTTCCGCCGGGGAGCAGGTTCATCTCAATCAGCGCCAGCATTGCAAGATCCGTTCGACCATAGGTTCAGAAGCCGGTAACGTGCCTCAGGCTGCACGTCGCAGCGCGAGCCCAACCGGAAGCATCAACATCGGACCCATGTCCGCGATCGAGATGAGGTCGAACGCACCTGGGTCCACGTCCACCCGCTGCACCGGGTTGGCGATCTCAGCCGGTACCTGCAGACGGTCGGCCAACGCTTCCGCCATACGGAGTACGCGGGCACCCCCGCCGCAGACGTAGATCCTAGACAGGCCCGCGTGTGAGCTGCCCGCGTGCAGAAATGCAGCAGCCCGCTCCACGCCGAGGGCAACCTCCTCGGCGCGCTGGCCGATGAAATCCTCGAGCTCCGGATCGCTGCTTCGTCCCTCGAGCACGTCCTCCGCCGTCTCGGCCGTGAGGCCGCGTTCCCTCTGCAGGCTCTCACGCAGCCGTCGGGTTCCGAAGGCGAGATCCCGGGTGAGCACCGGCACGCCATTTTCGAGCAGATTCACGTTCGTCGTCTCGTGACCGATGTTCACAAATCCGACTACGCCGGTCATCGCCTCCGGATAGTTCAACTCGAAGGCGTTGTGCAGCGCGAACGCGTCGATATCGATGATCTCGGGCTCCAACCCCGCATCGAGCAGCAAAGCCACCTTGTTCTCGATCAGCTCACGCTTCGCCGCCACGAGCAGCACGCTCATTTGCAGACCCTCTTCCAACGGATCGAGAATCTGGAAATCGAGTTCGACGCTCTCCATGTCGAACGGAACGTGCTGCTCGGCTTCCCAGCGGATCACTTCCCGGGCATCGGATTCCTTCATCCGATCCATCTGGATCCGCTTGATGATGACGTCGCGGCCGCCCACCGCCGTCACCACCTTCTTCTCCCTCACTCCCCCCGTCTCGAACAGCGAGCGAATGGTGCTGGCGACCAAGGTCGGGTCCATCACCTCGCCCTCCACGATCGCATCGGCCACCAACGGCGCGGCAGCGGCACTCACGATGCGCGGCCGCCCCTTCCCGTGCTGCATGACGACCAGCTTGATGTAGCCGCTGCCGATGTCGAGTCCTACGGTCCGCTTGCTGCGGCCCAGTCCGAAGAGAGCCATGGCTGTGAAAGGTCTAGGTTCCTAGGGTGAAAGCTCGCTCGACCTCATGTGACGGTGAAAGCGAAGGTGACTAAGCTGTAGTGGGACCTAGGGGTAGGGCTCTGTATGATAGCCCCCCATGGTCACTTTGTCAACCATAGGCGGGGGAGACAACACGGGCCCGCCCTGGGGCAGCCCTACTCCAATATCTCCAGCCAGGCGAATTGCGCAAGGGGGTGCGGGACATGGAGTTTCGAGCCCTGCACGGCCCGTCGAATCGCGCAGCGGCTGTAGCTGATTCCCGCCCCTCCGCCGACCAGGTTGGACTCGCGGTCCTCGTTGTCAACCCACGCCGCCCCATACACCTGGCTACCGTGGTCGATCAGCGTGAGCCTTCCCTTCACGATCAGCACACCGTAGAACTCGAACCCACCCGAGAGCGTCAAGTCT
Organism: Gemmatimonadota bacterium; assembly: GCA_020344375.1. Taxonomy (GTDB): domain Bacteria; phylum Gemmatimonadota; class Gemmatimonadetes; order Palauibacterales; family KS3-K002. The sequence goes on from CP070823.1 coordinate 1,005,863, forward strand.
CCATCAACCAGGAGGATACCCTGCCCGCTGCCCGGGGACTCGATCGTCAGGTCGCCCGCTGCGTAGATAATCGGGAAGTAGTCGAAGCACGGGTGGCCCGGTAGACCCGGGGCGCCCCAGTTCTCTATCGCCGAGCGGGCACAGTCACCAGGTGGGCGCACGCGCGCCCGGATCTCCCTGAGCCTTGCATCCCCCGCGTGCACGATGTCGGCCAGTTCGGCCCGTTCCCGGAATAGCCGATCCAAGTCGGTCCGGACACCTCCTTCCGGGCTCGGTCGCTGGGCGACGGGAGGCCTGCCGTCGACGACCGCGCTCGGTTCCAGCCGCACCAGGTGGGCATCGTCGGTCACGACACCCGTCCGCCCGCCAGGGGCAACAGATGCGCAGATCACCGAATCCGCCGCCCAGGAACTCGGTACGAAATCGATGCCCCGGATCACGCCTCCATCCGTCACCTGCAGCTCCCCCCGCGTCGTCAGCGCGGCGTCACAGCAGAGGTCGTCGCTGGGACTTGCACGCAACAGCAAGGCAACCTGGCGACGGCCGCCCCAAGCACCGTGGGCTCGGCCCGTCGACAGAGCGAGATAGTAGGCTTGGCCCGCGTGTTGCCCAGAATCCAGCCGCGTGACCCGTACCGCATAACGCTCGCCGGAGACCAGCTGCCCGGACGCCATCAACACCGTGGCGCCGTGGGGCAGCGAATCCACCGCAGCCACATCCCAGTTAGCCAGCGCGACGCGGAGGCCGGCCTCGGCGGCGTAGAAGGCGGCGCTCGCTCGTGACCCGGCGACCCCGACACGCAACTGCTGCATCGCGACGTACAGACCGCCGCTCGCCAGAGCCGCGATGATCACGACGGCGAGGATCGCCATAGTGAGGGCAAACCCGCCGCGGTGTATGGTCACGCTGGGCTGGGTCATCCGGGTCACGACCTACTCCACAGCGGACGCCTCTTCGCCGCGACTCATGTCCTCGGCTCGCGAGTTCCTCAGATGAACGCTGACCGACAGAGACTCGTGGAGGAAATCAGCTCCGCGGGTGCCCGGAATAGGCAGGGAGCTTTGCGTCTTGATGGAGATGTGGACCTGAACGACCTCACGTGGGTTCCGGGTCGGCACGCCGGCGGCACTCAAGTATTCGAGGCGCAGACCACCGCTGTCCGGCGCCGCGAACGGACCGGCCAAAGGCTGCACCCGCCCGCCGCGGAGCCGCTGGCCCAACCACCATCTCCCATCCCCTCCCAGGTACAGCTTGTACACGTAGGGCCGGAAGCCACGCACCGGGGCTCCAACGGTGACGCCTACCAGCGAGCCGCCTACGGCCAGTCCAAGCTCGGGCGTTCTACCGTCTGGACACCGACCCGCACCAGCTCTCAGCAACCTCCGTGTGTCCAGTGCCGCCCAGCGGTCATCGCGCGCGGTACCGGGGTCGCCGTCGCGGAAGATGAGCACACTGTCGGACTCCGTGTCTCCGAAGCTGCCCGTGACACGGCGCAAACTGATGTGATCCCCTGCGACACTACACGTGACGCCGAGGCCGGTGGTTGACCTCAGCGCGACGCTGTCACCTGACATGGCATAGAGGTCGCCGGCCGCCGTGCTCAGCGCCCGAAGCTCTGCGCCGAGGACCTCGGCTGCGATTCTGGCCGCATCACGCGTCGCGGCGAGCTGAGCGTGTGCCGCGTAGTAGCGCTGCTGGCGGAGGAGCACAGCAGCGAGGGAACCCAAAATGACGGTGGCAACGGAGAGCGCGAGAACCACCTCGATGAACGAGTGCCCGGGGGGAAGTGATGCTCTCGCACGCCTATCCGCTTCCGAAGGCGCTCGCCTGCTCACGGATCCGCTGATCGGGCAGCGACGAACGTCACCAGGGTATCCGCGGCCTCCCAGCGGCCCAGACGCTGTCGTGCGACGAGGAGGATCTGCTTCGGGCTCACTCCACTCACCTCCCACTGCACGTGAAGATCTCCTTGCACGACCGCACCTGATCCCAGCCGATCGGGCCCTGAGGCCAAGAGTCGCTCCATCTCGGCCTGCGCCCGCACACTCACCTTTGTCCGCAGGTGTGAGATCTTCGTATTGGAAGAGACCACACTCACCGCGGCGCTCAGCCCGAGAACGCTGACCGCCAGCACCACGAGTGCCACCATCACCTCGACCAGGGTGAATCCGGACCCCAGCCCCTTGCTCATCGTTTACGCAGACGCCCGAGTCTCGATATGGTGACCGTGTCGGCGACGCCTCCCCGTCTGAAGACCAGCGTGGCGTTCGGCAGATCGCAGTCACCACGGGCGGTGGCCAGTCCCCGTGGATCGAAACAGAAGGTTCGGGAACCCCCCTCGACCGTGACACCGCCGAACCACTCGCCGACGTGAACCAGCGGCTGGATCGTGTCCAATCGCTCCACCCCCGGGATCGAGCTCGTGTCAGCCGTCACCCAGAAGCGGTTGCCTGCGGGATCGAGGTGAAGTCGGCACAGACGACCGTACTGGGCGGCGACTTGGCGGGCCAGCGAATGGCTCGCGGCGAACGCGTCGCGCGCTGCCGCCACGTTGACCCTGGCACGAGCCTTCGCCAGCCTCGGCAGGGCAATCGCAGCGAGGACCCCGAGAAGCCCGATCACCAAGGCAGCCTCAGCCAACGAGAATCCGCCGGTACCCCTGAACCGCGAACGCACCCCCCTCCCCAGAAGTCATTTCCCGTGGATCTTTGCCCCCGCGACCGGCGGCGAAGCACAACTGCACGGTCGCCCCTGTAGAGCAGGCCTCGGCTGGCGAATCGGACCCAGGGCTAAAGCCGAACCGCTCTGTGCTGGGATCCTAGCGAACGGGTATCAAAGGATGGTCAAAACCGGCGCGGGCTGTCCGCCGGTCGTCGCTCGCCGGCGCGGGTTGCGCCGTTCAGTCCAGGCCGTAGTCGCGGATCTTGTAGAGGAGGGCCCGGTAACTGAGGTCCAGGAGCTCCGCGGCCTTGGTGCGGTTGCCGTCGGTGACCTGCAGAGCCCGACCGATCAGCCGGCGCTCGAGTTCCGCGGTCTGCTTCTTGATCGAGAGCTCATCGGCCGGCAACGTCTCCTGCGGCCCTTCGACGGAGGCCGCCGGATGGCAGATGAAATCCGGCAGGTCCTGCGGCCTGATGGTCGGCTCTTCGGCGAGGACCATCGCGCGCTCAACGACGTTCTCCAGCTGACGCACATTGCCGTACCAGGGGTGGGAAAGCAGGAGCTTCATCGCCGCGGGCTCGAAGCCCGTGACGTTGATGCCCAGCTGTTTCGAGAAACGCTCCAGAAAACACCGGGTAAGCGGTGGGACGTCCTCGGTCCGCTGCCGCAAGGGTGGGAGGTGGATGCGCACCACGTTGATCCGGTAGTAGAGATCGGAGCGGAAATTCGCTTCCCTGACCTCCTGCTCCAGGTCACGCGCCGTCGCGGTGATGATGCGGACGTCCACCTTGCGCGACGAGCTGTCGCCGACACGGCGGATCTCGCCCTCCTGCAGAGCTCGGAGGAGCTTGACCTGCAGTTGGGAAGGCAGCTCGCCGATCTCGTCCAGAAACAGCGTGCCCCCATCCGCCTCCTCGAACAGCCCGGCCCGGTCGGCATGCGCGCCCGTGAATGCGCCTTTCGCGTGCCCGAACAGCTCGGACTCGAGCAGGTTCTCGGGTATGGCGCCGCAGTTGATGGGGACGAACGGCCGCGAAGCGCGCGGGCTGCTCGTGTGGATGAGCCGCGCGATCAGTTCCTTGCCGGTGCCGCTCTCTCCCGTGATGAGCACGGTCGAGGGGTGCTGCGCCACTTTCGTCGCCAGCTCGACTGCCTCGCGCATCCCGGCGCTCTTGGCGACGATCTCTGGAAACCGCTGGTCTGCCTTGACCCGCTGGCGGAGCCGCGTCACCTCGCGCCGCAGCTTCTCGCGCTCTTCAGCTTTCTTCAGCGTCAGTACCACCTCGGCGGTGGTGAACGGCTTGGGCAGGTAGTCGTAGGCGCCTTTCTTCATCGCCTCCACGGCCAGCTCGGTGCTACCGTAGGCGGTGATGGTGATGACCAGGGCCTGGCCGTTCTTCTTGCGGTACTGCTCCAGGAACTCCAGCCCGTCCAGGCGCGGCATGCGGATATCGCAGAGGATGAGGTCGGGCTCCTCCTTCAAGGCGCGCTCCAACCCCTCCTTGCCGTCCGAGGCGCTGATGACCTGATACCCTTCGTCCTCCAGGATCATCGACAGGGTGCGGCGCACCCCGGCTTCGTCGTCTATGACCAGAACTTTCACTTACTCTTCCTCGGTCTCGCTTTCCTCGATCCGTGCAGCTGGCAGAAGCACCGAGAAGCACGCTCCGCCGCCCTCGGGACTATCGACCCGAATCGTACCACCCATACCCTCGATCAGACGGGCCGAGACCGCCAGCCCCAGACCCGTACCCTGACCCGTCTCCTTCGTACTGAAGAACGGATCGAACACACGATCCATGATCTCCGCCGGGATGCCTGCGCCGTTATCAGCCACGCTGATCCTCACAACCTGCTCCCCGATCGTGAATGGCGGCGGTGTCAAACCGTCGCGCCGCGCTTGCAGGCGCCGCAGGTGCGAGTAGTCAATGCCCGGCGGGTCGTCGCGGCGTCGGCTCGGTGGAATACTGGCCTCGTAGGCGGCCGCTTCGGTGCACACCCTGATCCAGCGACCCTCCCCACCGTCGACGGCCTGCGCAGCGTTCAGCAACAGGTTTACCATGATCTGCTCGAGCTGGTGAGGATCCGCGTGCACCGTGGGCATCTCGTCACCCAGGTCCAGTTTGACCTCGATCTCCTTAAAGTGACCCTGGGCCTCGACCAACTCGAACGCGCCCGTCACGACCCTGTTGACCTCGATCGGACGTGGAGCAGGCTGCCGCGGCCGGGCGTAGTCGAGCAGGCCCTTGACGATTCGGTCTATGCGCCGCGCCTCGCGGCGCATGTCGTCCACAAGATCCCGCCCGATCTCGGGCCGCCGTTCCGCGACCTCCAGGTAGCCGAGTACCGCACCGAGCGGGTTGCCGATCTCGTGAGCGATGCCCGTTGCCAGCTGTCCCGCCGACGCCAGCTTCTCAGCACGGACCAGCTCGTCACGCGCCTCGGTGAGCGCCCGGTTTACCTCGTTGAGCGACTGGATGTTGTCGCTCAGCCGCCTCTGGTTCTGAATCAGCTTGTCCGCCAACTCGTTCACACTGGCAGCCAGCCGCTGCAACTCGTGGGCACCATCGACGCGGATGCGGCGCGAATAGTCCTCCCGAGCTATCGCCTCGGCCCCCTGAACAACGTTCTTCACCGGCCTGAGCACCATCTGGCGCAGCAGGTAATCGCCGAAGAGAAGGAACACCACCGCGTCCAGGGCGATCACCACCAGCAAGAACACCACGAGGCCGCCGAACGACCTGCCGACGGGTAGCCACAGTAACACCGCCACAGCCGCGAGGCCCAGCGCAGCGACAAGCAGCAGGGCCAGCGCGAGGTTCAGTTCACGACGCAGCGACGCAACCGCTCTCACCGTAACCAGGGACCCGAATCGCGTGGTCTGTTGGGGGAACCTTACAGCCGGAATCGTCCTCGAAGGCGGGGGTACCCCTAAAAGAATAGCGCGGAGGATACCCTCCGCGCTACCCTTTCAGCCTAACGCCGCTTGGACGGCAACGTTAGCCGGCGCAGGCAACCACACCTTCGGTCGTCGCCGTCGACATTCCGGAGACCTCACCGTAGTAGATCTCACAGTCGGTGTCGGTACCCGTGTGAACGGCGCTCGCCCTCCAGCCGGTCCCGCTGGCCGTCCCGACAGTCACCGTCACGCCCTGGCTCTGGTTGAAGTCGAGGTTGGCCGTCGTGGTCGCGTACGTCAGGTAGTCGGCGAAGTACGCCTCCTCCGCCGCCGCGAGGTTGCGCAGGTCGGACTTCATGGCCGACACGTACGCCTTCTCCTTGGTGTTGGCGAACTTCGGAATCGCGATCGCGGCCAGAATGCCGATGATCACGACCACGATCAGAAGCTCGATCAACGTGAAGCCCTTCCGGTTCATGCTCTAACCTCCTTCCGTCGTATTCACCGCGGTGATCCCGCAAAGGTCCGGCTAGCCAATGTGGCAAGCTTGGGGCCAACCTGGCCCCTTGGCGCCTAAGTTCAATCAGAAGAAAGAGTTACACTAGAGACCGCCACCTCGCCTACCCGTAGGCGCGGTCCGCTTCCCCTGCATTCTGCAAGGGCGCTGGCATCCCGCAACCATCCCACACCCTTTTTCTCGGCCGACCGAGCCCCGTAACCTATTGCTGTGCCCTGCGATAGGCCCGCAAGCCCCGCTCCAGCGAATCCACCTTCACGTCCGGAGCCCCCGCCGCCGCTGCCGAGTCCAGCGCCGCCCAGGCTGCCGCAGTGTCGCTGGCCGCGACCTGTAACTCCGCCAACTCGAGCCAGTCTTCCCAGGTCGCCGCCGTGCCCCCCAGGCGTATACGCGAAAGCTGGGCGCGGGCCGCTCGTGCGAACTCACCCTGGTTGGCGTAGGCGTCCGCCTCCAGGCCGTAAAAGACAGCGCGTTCCCCCACCGCGTCCCGACCCCGCGCCAGCACTCGCAGCGCGCCCTCGTTGTCCCCCAGTCGGAGTCGGATGACGGCCAGCAAGCTGTGGTGGTCGGCATAATTGGGACCGATCTCCACGGCGCGGGCCGCCATTGCCTCCGCCTCCACAAGCTCACCATGATCCTTCAATAGCACGGCGAAGGCCGAGAGGTAGGCGGGGCTGTATGGCCATACCTCGAGCGACCTTCGAAACCATTCCCGGGCGCCTACCCAGTCTCCACGACCGAGCTGACGGTAGCCGAGCCACCAGAGGACGCGTGACGACTCCGGATGTTGGCGCTGCAGCTCGGTGAAGACCGTTTCTGAATCCTGCCACACAGGGTTCCTTCGAACGGTCACCACCGAGAAGCCGATGACCCAAACGGCAAGGCCGAGCGCCACCCAGCGACGCTGCGCGCGCCGGGCGCGCACAAGCAGCAGGGCGCCGATAACCGAGACGGCCAGCGAAGGCAAGTAGAGTGTGCGCTCCGCCAACACGATCTCCGCCGCGATGATCAGGTTCGACACCGGCAGCAACGTCACGGCAGCCCATCCGACGGCCATGCTGAACTCCGGCGCCCGCCGGTACAGAACCAGGGCGAGGATCACCGTCGCTAAGACCAGAGCAAAGCCCATCGCACCCAGCAGGGTAAGCTGGCTTGCCGGCAAGATGACCGCAGGGGAGTAGTCAGCCGACAGTTCGGCAGGAAACAGCAACAGCTCGTAGTAGCGTGGCCAGACGCGCGCCATCGTGAAAAGGCGGGTCGAGAAGCCGGCGTCAGGTGCGAAGGTGCCCTTTGCGAGACTCGAGACCGGTTCACCCAGTACCGCCCAGCGGAGCACGAGATACGCGAGAAGCACGGTGGCCAGGCTGGCGAACAGAGGTAGCCGCGTCCGCAGATAGGCTTTGCCGTCACCGATACGCCCGCTGGCGGCGAGCGGGAGATCCAGCAGCAGCAACAAGGCGGGAAGAACAACACCGACTTCCTTGGAGAGCACAGCAAGCGCATAGCTGGCGCTGATGATGACCAGCGCCACCCACGAGAGGCGACCGCGCCGAGCCGCGTCCACGTAGGCCAGGCACGCCAGTAGCACGAAGGCGGCTGCAAGAAGCTCCGCTCGCCCCACGACGTTGGCCACGGCTTCCGTGTGGACCGGGTGCACCGCGAACACGACGCCACCCGCGAGAGCGGCCCACCAGGGAAAGAACCGCAACAGCAGCACGGCGAGCAGGGCTGTGACGGCCGCGTGCAGCAAGAGGTTTGTCAGGTGAAAGCCGAAAGGCCTGCCACCCCAGGCGCTCCAGTCCAGGGCGAAGCTGAGCATCGTCAGCGGCCGGTACAGACCGCTCCCAAAGCGCGCGGGCCAGTACTCGGCCGTCAGCAGCTCGGGGATTCGACCGAGTCCGTGCACGAGATCACGGCTCACTACAACGGAAACGTCATCATAGGCGAAGCCGTTGGCGAGCGAGTTCGCGTAGACCAGGACAGACAACAGCGCCACGCCGCCGGCCACGATGATCCGCAGGCGTCTGCGATCCGTCACAGCGTGCATCGCCTCACCGCCTAGTTCGCCCCGCCTCTCGGCAGCACACCCCCTGACGTGGCTTCTCCAACTCGTCGCTCGCGCTCCAGTGCATCCAGATCTGCCCTGAAGATGAGAGCTCCCGCAGAGGTGACGTAGATCAGCTCGAGGCTTCCCGGGAACCGTGCGATCAGCGCATCGATTGGAGCTGCTGCCATTGGGATGTCCCGACGCACTGCGAGGTACTGCACACCCATGTCGTGCAACAACTCCGCAAGATGCTCGACCGCCGGCGTGCCCCTACGGTACCAGACATGGACCGGCTGGTAGTTGTTGGGGACGGCGTGCCGGCCGGCATGCAGGGCGATCAGCGGATCGAACTCATAGGCGACGACAGCCCGCTGATCAGTGTTCTCACGCACCCAAGCGATCACCTCAGCGCCCACGGCCGACTTCTGTAGCTCCGCGCCGTCCCAAACGCGACGGCTGACCGCTCGCAGCTCGCTGTACGCCAGGTTCGCGAACACCACCAGCCCGACACCGACGATAGCATACCGTACCAGGGAGCCCCGCGCCCGCGCCGGGGCCCCGCGCCCAAAGCCAACTGCGACTCGTTGGGCGAGCCCGAGGGTGCCTACCGCTGCCAGCGCCAGCAGCAGCGGGACCAGGATGAAGACGAAGCGGAAAGGCGGGAAGGACCACACGGATGTCAGGGCAAGATACGCCCAGGGGTACACAGCCGTCGCGGGCGCGAGTCGGAAGATGCGGACGGATCCCAACAGGGCGAGCGCGATGAACAGCATTCCCACCAACGAGGCGGCCAGCGGCCCGAACTGCGGGCTCAGCTTCGTGCCCAGGGTCTGGAGAATCGCCCCCACGTTGGTGGCGAAAATATCGAAAGCCGCCCACGGCGAGTCTTTGATGTTGGCCAAGTAGAGTTGAACGTAAGAGCCGTAACGCGGTACCAGGACGTCCGGGATGACCCTTGCGTTCACCAGTGTGAACAACAGCCACGGCACCAGGAGGACGGCTGCGCCCAGCGCGGCTATCAGCGCCGGCCGGCGCCCGCAGCGCGACCACAGCCCGATCGTCACGGCCGCGAACAGCACGATTCCCACCGCGCGGGTCAGCACCACCAAGCCAACGAGGACGCCGGCGATCAGAAGCCTTCGTACGGAGGGACGCACCGATACCGAGTCGGCAGTCCACAAAGCCGCGAAGAGGAGGGCGAGATAGAGCGGCTCTGAGAGTACGCTGGCCGTCACCAGCATCATCGAGCCGGACGCGAAACCGACAATCGCCAATGCAGCCGCCAGGACAATTGGCAGGATGCGCAGATCGGACAGCAAGAAGACGAAGAGCCCAGCAGCCAGCCCAATGTGGACGCCGTTGGCCAGCTTCATTCCGAAGAGAGCCGCCTCTGGCGAACTCGCGAGCACCCAAAAGGGCACGAGGCTGAGTGGATAGACCGGTGGATACTTGATCGCGGGCAGACTGGTCGGCAAGAAGGTCAGCCGGTAGCCCTCGCCCTCGGCCAAAGCTCTTGCCAGGAGCGCGTAAATGCCGTCGTCGTAATTCACCCCGACGAGAGCCGCGTTCTGGGCCCACACGCCGAGAACGGCGATGACGGCACCCACAGCCGCCGCCACGGCGAACCTGACAGTCCGCTCCGATAGCCGTACCCTGCTCATCCTTCGTCTTCAGCGTTGGGCGCACCCGATCCCCGCGGCACGGGAGACCTCACCGCTCCGTACTCAATGCGCCGGAGTACAGGAGGCGCTCCGGCAGCTGCCGAGAGAGGAGCGTAAACGTAGTACTGACAATCCGGATAGCGCGCCATCAATCGGCGGTTGCGGACGGGCCCGACAGCCCGCGCGTAAACGATCCCTCCTCGCAACCACGGATCGTTTCGCCAGACAAGCGTTCCGTACAGGGTGAAGCCGGTCCCGTCCCATACGGTCTCTTGATAGCAACAGTCCGCGATCGCGCTGGCCGTATCCACGCGAACCGTCGGATCTGGCAGCAATCCCTGTACTACGGGCAGCTGCATGTCCCGCCATGTTCGCAGTCGTATGCGCAAGAGGCGCTGCGCCTCAGCCGAATCCCGGCCCGCAGCAACAAGGGAGTCGGTCTCGTCGAGCGCGCGCTGCAGACGGCAACCGTCGACCACACGGTAAGTCCGCTCAGCCTCAGAAGCCGAGACCCCCCAGCCCCACATGCGGGCCACCAACCGGTTGCCCCATCCCACCTTGACGAACACGAGCGCCTCACTCATTCCCAGACGCTGCGCCTCGACCTCGGGGTGCAACTTCATGCCTGGCATCCGCCCCGCTACAACGCCCGCGCTCCGCGGCAGGTTCAAGGCGACGCCGGCCGCGAGGCCAGCCAAGAGCGTGAGCCGGAACGCGCTCCGCCAGCGGCCCACGCGCGCGTCCAGCCCGGCGATACCGCCCACCGTGAGTAGCAGTGCCGGGATCAGCGAAGGATAAAGGAACCGGGGACCGAGGTAGTTGTCCCGGTGCCAGTAGAAGAAGTAGGCCACAGGAGCAGCAACCAGCAGCGCGGCCAGCAAGCCGCTGGTCGATCGTACGCGGCGGTCTGCGGCTGCAAGGGCCAGCGCGGCAAACAGAAAGATGAGCGACGGAAACGGCCAACCGAACAGAAACACGTTCAGTCTCTGCAGATCGAGGGCCGTGTTGGCAAACGACTTGACCGGTGTGAAGGGCTCGCCCCAAGGATCGCTGTGAAAACCCAGTCCGTGACCCGGCCCCCAGAGCAAGGTGTACCCGAAGCGCAGCGGATGGCCGGTCGTGAGATCGTTGTAGATGAACAGCACCGCCACGCTGATCAGGCACGCACCACCGGCTATGAATGCGGCTCGCCAACCCCGGCGCACCAGTATCCAAAGGCCCAAAGCCCCGGCCCACGCCGCGGACTCCAGCGGCCGTATCGTGGCCGCAGCGCCCAGCGCCAGGCCAAGCGTCACCGGCCAGCCAACACCCCCGGCGCCGTCCACGCGCAGGGCCGCGTACATAGCCAGCCCCAGGAAGAAGCCTGTCGTCACGTGGTTCATGTAGCTGGCGCTCATGAACAGCACGAACGGCGAGAACAGATACAACAGCGCTGCGAGTTTGGCACTCCCTTCCCCCAGCAGCCGACGCGCGATGGCGTAGACCAGCACAAGGGTGCCCGCTGAGAACAGCGGGTTCACTATCCAGGGGGCGCCGACGAGCAAACCCAACGTCAGCAGCGCAGGATGTCCCGGCGGATACTGAGAGAACCAGCGACCGTTGTGCTCAACGAGATGACTGGCGCCAAAGAACTCCCTCTCGTGAGGTGCAGGAGCCGTCAAGCCGCCCTTCCCGATGATGCGTGCCTGGAACAGCTGCGCGATCGAGTCGACGAGATGAGGGTTATGTGAGAAGAGTACACCGGAGAGCACCATCGTCACGCCGGCGAGGAGCAAGGCCAAGCCGAGCACAAAGACTCGACTCGGCAGATCGGCTATCTGGCAGCGAGATCTCTCGAGAAACGCATCCACGGTCGCGCCCCGGACCAGCGCCACCAGCACAGCTACTGGCACGGCGATAGCCAGCCACCAAGCCCAGTCCCGCGCGGTATCCGCATAGGCCGTCACCTCATCGGCCCGCGCCGTACCCAACCAGGCCGCCCACGGCAGGAAGACGATGAGGATCAGAAAGACGGTCAGCGCTGCGAAGCCTCGCGCTCCCCAATCCCGAAACGGGCTATCGACCTCGTCAGCGGCTGGTCCGGGCATTGCCTATTCTCACTGGACCCCTATCTTGTGGATTCCGTCCCCGCCGCTCATCCGCTCTGCCGAAACCTCACGGTGCCAACGCAGTGCGCGAACAGGTGCCTCACGAGAGCTTGCCTCACGATCGAGCGGAGGTTCCCGTGCCCAGAGTCGACCGCACAAGATTCGGCCGTCTCTTCCGCTGGTTGGCCGGGACCGTTCTGCTTCTCGGGGTGACGCTCGCGCACATACATGTGGTCTCACAGCCTGCCTCTTACCACGGGCCACTGCTCATAGCGGACCATCTCTTTGCCATCGCCCTCGCCGCCGCGATCGTGGTCGTCTCTGCAAGCCTCGGGCGCTTCACGCTCAGTCGCCTGCAGCTAGAGTTCGAGCATCCTCTGGAATCGCTGTTGTTCTCTATCGTCAGCGGGGCCGCGATCGTGTCGATCGGCATCTTGCTTATCGGGTTCTTCTCGTTGCTGAAGACACCGATCATCGTACTCCTGCTGCTACTCGCGGGCCTCGTCGCCCGCAGTGAACTCACCGACTTGCCCCGCCTCTGCTCGGAAAGCATCGCGTACCTGAAAAAGCACAGAGGCCACATCGCATTGGGCGTCGCGGGCAGCTTGGTCCTCGGGCTCGTGGCCGCGGTCCTGCTCGTCCAGGCCGTTGCCCCACCGACCGACTGGGACAGCTTGATGTACCATCTCCACATACCGCGGCAGTTTCTCGACGCGGGGCGCATTCTGGTTCCCGAGGACAACCTCCATGTCGCCTTCGTGGGGCTCGTGCACATGCTGTACGTGCCGGCTCTCGCGCTGCAAAGCCCCGCTGCGGCAGCGGTTCTCAGCGTCCTCTTCGCGCTGCTCCTCGGTCTCGCGACGTTCTCGCTGGCCGCCAGGTTCCTCAACGATGCGACGGCGAGCTTCAGTCTCTCGATCCTCTGGGCCACCACGAGCATCCTGCTGGTGGCAATAACCCCGAGGGTTGACATCGCACTTGCGTTGTACCTCCTTCTCGCGCACTACGCACTGCTGATCGCGCTCTCCGATACCGGGCGCACAGCCCATCTCTATCTCGCGGCCGTGCTCCTAGGGTTCGCCGTCGGGATCAAGTACCACGCGCTCGCTTACGCGCTGGCCCTGGCGCCGCTCATCGCCTGGGTTGCGCAAAGGAGGGGCAACACGTTGACGGGCTCGCTGCGGCCGCTCGCTCTCTTCGGGCTGCTTCTTTCGGCGGCTGCCGCGCCCTGGCTGATCAAGAATGGGCTCCTCCTCAAAGCACCCCTGTATCCCTTCTTCAGCGAAACGCTGCTCGAACCCTGGCTCGCTTCCCTGTACGGAAGCTCGACTGTCCCATCGACCGTTGACCCGGAGATCTTCAGGGCGCTCGCGGAGGCCCGTTTCCGATTCAACCTCGTCGATCTCTTCACGGCCCCCGGCCGATTGACGGTGGAGCAAGAAGGCCGTTACTACCACATGAATTTCCTATTCCTGCTCCTCCCGCTGTGGGTACTGTATCTGCGCAACAGACGGCTCAACTGGCTGCTGATTCCGCCCGCCACCTATCTGCTGCTGATCGTGGCTCCGTTCCCGCTGACGAACCTCCGCTACCTGATACCGGCCGTTGCGCCGCTGACCGTCGTCACCGCCTACGTCATCGTTCAGCTGTCCCATCGTCTACTGTCAGCAGGAGCGGCCAGGCTCCTCGTCATCTCTCTCGCCGCTCTGGCGCTCTATCCCTCCGCGAGGGCGATGCATTTCTGGCTAGGCAAGAGCAAAGTGCTCGGTCACTTCGCCGGCGTGACGTCGGAGCGAGAGTACTTGGATACCGGCTACTCTTACTACAGCCAGCTGACCGAGGCGGTGAACCAGCGGGTCCCCGGTGACGCCAAGGTCCTCCTGCTCTTTGAGGCGCGCGGCTACTACTTCGAGCCGGCAGTGATCCAGGACAACATGCTGACGAACTGGCCACTTCTCGCTCCCAAGGCCATCGGTAGTGAAGACTGTCTGAGCTCGACGGGAATCACCCACATCCTCGTCAGCGACCTTGCCGTACGCTACTACGTGCGCCGCGGAACCGACCCGCAGGTTCTCGGTTCGGATCTCTTCCCCGTCTTTGCCACACAATGCCTCGCGCCGTTCTATCAGGGGCGTGGCTTCAGGATTCTGGAACTGCGGGCCGGACCGGAGGTTGAGGCCCTGCCTTCCCCGACGCGCGGATGATCAGGATCACGAGACTCCGAATCGTCGTCACGCAACTCCGCCTTCTCGCGCGCCAAGCGGGCCCGCAGCTCTAGTCTTCAGATTCGAAGCGAGCAAGTTTACGGTAGAGGGTCGACGGGTCGATCCCCAGCACCTCGGCGGCTCGGGTCTTGTTGCCGCCTTCCGCCCTGAGCACCCATTCGATATATGCTCGCTCGACGATCTCCAGCGGAGGGTTAGCCGGCCGCTGGCCACTTACCAGAGGCACCGGCTGTCGCTCCGTGACCCGGCTCGGGAGAACGTCCGCGGTGATGGCCGCGCCCTGGGTCATCGCCACGGCACGCTCCAGGGCGTTCTCCAATTCGCGAACGTTGCCGGGCCAGTCGTATTCACACAGCGCCTGCAAGGCGTCCTCGGACAGCCCCTTGGGCTCAGCGTTCCGCCGCTTGGCAAACTCGTTCAGGAAGTTCTCGGCAAGGAGCGGAATGTCATCACGGCGTTCCCGCAGCGTGGGCAGGTGTATGGCGATGACATTGAGCCTGTAGAACAGGTCGGTCCGGAAGGATCCATGGCGAATCTTCTCCTCCAGATCCGCATTGGTCGCGGCCACGATCCGTACGTCGACCTGCACAGGCTCCGTGGCACCGACCGGGATCACCTCATGCTGTTGCAGGACGTGCAGCAGCCTCACCTGAGTGGCGGGGACCATCTCGCCCACCTCGTCCAGGAACAGGGTCCCTGCGTTCGCTGCTACGAACAGCCCTTGCTTGTCCCGTACCGCGCCGGTGAAGCTCCCCTTCACGTGGCCGAACAGCTCGGACTCGAGAAGACTCTCAGGTAGCGCGCCGCAATTGATGCTGAGGAATGAATTGTCGTTGCGGTCGGACAGCTCGTGGATGTAGCGCGCCAGCACCTCTTTGCCCGTACCGCTCTCGCCCTGTATCAGGACCGTTGATTCGGTGGGCGCTACGGTCTCGGCGACGTTGAGCGCTTCCAGGAAATTGCGGCACTTGCCAATAGGCTTCGACCTGGCGGATTGATCGCGCCTGCGGATCTCGCGTTTCAGCGTCCTGTTCTCGGAGGTGACGCGCCCGTAATCGACAGCCTTCCAGAGAATGGCGAGTAGCTCCTCGTTGGTGAAGGGCTTCTGTACGTAGTAGAAGGCGCCCTGGTTCACCGCCTGGATGGCCGACTGCAGTGATGCCTGCGCCGTCATCAGCACGACAGGCACGTCGGGAAGGCGATTTCGCGTCTCGGACAGAACGTCGATCCCTGTCACCTTGGGCATCCGTATGTCGGCAAGAACGACGTCGGGAGTGTCGTCCAGTCTCTCGATAGCTTCACGGCCTGACAGCGCGGAGATCACAGCGAATCCCTCGCGCTTCAGCAGAACCGTCAATGTCTCGACGAGACTCTCCTCGTCATCGACGATCAGGATTCTCGGCTCAACCTTTTCCACAACGTTCCTCCCCTACCGCTGTACTTGCCGGCGGGGGTTTGCCCGGTAGGCAGACTGTGAACCGGGTGCCGGTTCGCTCGTCGGACGTGACCAGGACAGCTCCCCGATGTTCCCGCACGGCCCGGTGCACAATCGCCAGGCCCAAGCCGGAACCGCCTGGACGCGTGCTGAAGAACGGATCGAAGACGCGCGTGAGGTCACGTTCGGGAATTCCCGAACCGTTGTCTGAGACGCGCATGAACACCGGGTCTGCTATGTCGAACTGCTCGGGCAGGCTCTCCATCTTGCCGCTGAATATCTCGACCTCCACCTTCGTCGTCCTTCCCGGGACCGCGGCCTGCACAGCATTGAGGACGAGGTTCGTGACCACACGGTGCATCAGATCCTCGTCCCCCTCGAACAATACCGGATCCGTGTCAAGCTTCGTCTCCAGCTTGACATCTCCGCTGCAGGCAGGGTGCTGGCGCACGACATTCAGCGCGTGCATCGCGACCTCACGCAGGTCGAGTTGCTTCCGCCGCCCGATTCGCACGCGAGCGAACTCGATGAAGTCGCTGAGCAAACGCGACAAGCGATCGGACTCCTTCAAGATGAGGCGCGACAGCAGTCGATCGTCATCGTCAACATCTTCCTTCAGCTTCAGCTGTTGGACAGAGCTGCTGATGGAGGCCAAGGGGTTCTTGATCTCATGGGCCAGCGAGGCGGACAGCTCGGCCACTGCCTCCAAGCGCTCCGTCCGCTGGCGCAGTTGTTCCACTCGCTTGACGTCTGAGATGTCTCGCATGATTGCCGTTACCGACGGCGGGCCTTCTCTACGCTCGAGCACGGCTGTGCTGATGCCGACGGGGATGACCTCGCCGTCACGCCTCACCTCGATCTCCGCACTGGCGACAGGCATGCGAAAATCGCGAGTACGCTCCAGCGCCCTATGCAGACCGACCGAGCGGCTCGCGAGCTTATCGAGAACGGGCCGTTCCATCCAAACACCGGCTTCGATCCCCAGCAGGCGCTCCGCGGCCGGGTTCGCGTAGGCCAGGCAACCATCACCGTCGACCGTGAGCACGGCGGTTGGGATGTTGCTGAGGATGTCGCCGGTGTCGAGGCGCAGCTGCTCGAGGGCATGCTCCACCGATGTCAGCACCGTACCGGTCTCCAGAAGCTTGTGGCTGACCAGGCCGACGACCAATGCAACTCCGACGAAGATCCCCAGCTGCAGCGCTACGACGGTATCCACCGATGTGCCCTGACCCCACACGACCTCAGCGATATACGCGATGCACGCCAACCCGGTGACGAGTAACCCGCCGCGGAGCGGAAATATCAGCGTATAGGCGCTGATCAGCAGGATATAGAACGGCGCGATCACGCTCTCACGCCCACCAGTCAGGTGGACGACCAGGGTTATCAGCAGCACATCGAAGATCGCCTGGGCATACACGAAGCTCGACCCGGCCAGCTGTTGGCGGACATGGGTGAACCAGTAGGAGATCGGTGTGAGGATCAGAGTCAGGACCAGGGCCAGCGATGCGGCCAGGGTCTGGCCCGGCGAAGCCGCTGACCAGGCAATGGCCGCGCCCGCGAACAGGCCCCCGGCGAGCCCGATTCTGACGAGATAGACCCAGCGGAGGATATCGCGATGCGGGAACGCACGCTCACCCACCTCCGGGACTACCCCCTCCCTCGCCCCGTTCACCGCGGTGTCGTTAGCCGTCTTCAGCGGAGCAGCCGTGCTGCCGTTCACGCTGTTAATCGTCCGTCCTCCTAGACCGCAAGACCTCGGTTCCAGTCGCGAGCACCCGGACCGCCAAAGAATCGAAGCCAGTGAGGGTGAAACGGGGGAGGATTCGTCGAAAGGCACTCCTTCCGGCCGCCGGCATGCTGCGACCCAGACTCCGCAACGATAATCTCGACTCTTGCAAAATGCAAGACCCCGGGGGCCGGGCACCCTCGCGCCGCCCGGGACCTCCGCCCATTGAGTCCGACCCCGACTCGCTGCATCTTTGGGGGGGTGAGCTCCCCTGCCCTACGGCTCCCTCCCATCACCGCGTACCTCGACCTGAGATGACCAAGCTGATCATCCAGATTCCTTGTTACAACGAGGAAAAGACGCTGCCGGTGGCCCTCGCGGCCCTGCCGCGGGACGTGTCGGGTGCGGATCGAGTGGAATGGCTCGTCATCGATGACGGGAGCGGCGACGCCACGGCCGAGGTCGCCAGGCAGGCGGGGGTTGATCACGTCGTGCGCCTGCCACGCCACCAAGGGCTGGCACGGGCGTTCGTGGCGGGTCTGGAGGCGTCGCTGCGGGCGGGCGCCGATATCATCGTGAACACCGACGCCGACAACCAGTACTGCGCGGACGACATCCCCAAGCTGATCGAGCCCATCCTGCGCGGCGAGGCCGAGATCGTGGTGGGCGCGCGGCCCATCAATGAGATCAAGCATTTCTCGCCGATCAAGAAGTTGCTGCAGCGGGCCGGGAGCGGGGTCACGCGGCTGATTAGCCAGGCCGATGTACAGGATGCGCCGAGCGGCTTCCGCGCGTTCAGCCGCGAGGCCGCCATGAAGCTGCACGTATTCAACGAGTACACGTACACGATCGAGACCGTCATCCAGGCCGGGCAGAAGGGGATGGCCATCACATCCGTCCCGATCCGGATCAACGAAGACCTGCGTCCCTCCCGGCTGGTGAAGAACTTGCCCAGCTACCTGTACCGGCAGCTGCTGACCATGATGCGGATCTTCGTCACGTACAAGCCCTTCAGGTTCTTTGCCACCGCCGGTGTACTCGTGTTTCTCGCCGGCCTGTTGATCAGCGTTCGCTTCCTGTACTTCTACTTCACCGGCAACGGAGCCGGGCACGTTCAGTCTCTCATCCTGTCAGCCCTGCTGATGGGCGCGGGGTTCTTCCTGGCTGTGATTGGCCTCGTCGTAGACCTGATCTCGGTCAACCGTCAGCTCCTCGAGATCCTGGACTGGCGCATGCAGAAGATCGAGGAGCGCATGAGCGATCAGAGCACGGTGATGACGGAATCGAGGTCGCGCGATGAGGCACAATGAACCGGCCTTCGACACGACAGGCCGGTCGCGGTCAGGCAGCGCTTCCGACCCTACGGCTCCGGCCATGAGCCCCACGCAGAACGTAGCGCGAGAGCCCGGCCGGCTGGCCGCCGTCCAGGGAAGGCTCCTCGCTGTGGCCGAGAGCAGCGACTACGAGGGGTACTCGAAGCACGATGCGCTGAACTCTCCCTGGCTGGCAGCCGCGGCAGGCGAATCCAAGTGGTTGCGGCTCGCGATCACTCAGGCGGTCATGCGTTCTCCGCTGCACGTCCGGCCGCTGCTCGGCGTGCGCACGGCACGCAACGCCAAGGGGATTTCGCTTTTCGCGCGGGCCCTGCTGGCGCGGTATCGAGTCTATGGCCAGCAGGGCAGCGCCGAGGCTGCGCGGCGCCTCCTGGCCTGGCTCGCCGATCCTCCCGCCTCAGAATTCCCCTGGCCGGCGTGGGGGTATCCGTATCCGTGGCAGGACGTGGGCTTCTTCGCGCCCCGCGATTTCCCGAACCGCGTGGTCACCTCCTTCGTGGTTCAGGCCCTGCTGGACGGCTACGATGTGCTCGGCGAGAAGAAGCTCCTCGATGTCGCCCGTGAGATGGTGGACTTCCTGTTGCAGGCGCCCAGGACCCTCTACGAGGACGATCGGCACCGCTGCGTCAGCTACGTGCCAAGCGATACCGTCGACTGGATCGTCCTGGACGTCCCAGCTCTGACCGGCGCGGTGGCGGCCCGACTCGCAGCGATTCGGCAGGACACGGAGCTCATGCGTGAAGCGGGCCGACTTCTACGCTACGTCGTCTCCAAGCAGACCGACTACGCCGCGTGGTACTACGCAGACCCGCCCTCTGCCAGTCACATCACGCACGACAACTACCACACAGGTTTCATCCTCGACGCCCTCCTCGAATACGGCCGCTGGGCCGAGAGCGACGAGTTCGAGGCTGCCTATCGCCGAGGGCTGCGGTTCTACCGGGAACGCCTATTCGAGTCCGACGGGGCGCCCCGCTTCATGCACGATCGAAAGTACCCGCTGGACATCCACGGGGCAGCCCAGGGGATCATCACGTTCGCCAAAGCGCAGCAGGCTCTAGGCGAGGGCTGCGACTTCTCGCGGCGCGTGCTGGGCTGGGCACTCCGAAACATGTACGATTCGCGCACAGGCTGGTTCTACTATCAGAGGCGACATTTCTTCCGTACCCCCATCCGTCTCCTGCGTTGGTGCCAGGCGTGGATGGCCTGGGCCATCGGCTGTCACGTCGAGTGCTGTGGGGAGTTGCCGTGCGAGTGAAGCGCAGTCGAAGACGCTTGGTCTTCTGGCTGGGAACGGTTCTCGGGCTTCTGCTCATCCTAGTACTGCTGCTACGCTACGACCCGGCGGCTGTACTTCCTCCCATCCTTCAGAGCAAGATCCACCTGTTGGTGGCCGTGGCCGTCATCCAAGCCGCCATCCAGGTACTCAATGCCATGACCCCCGTCGTGCTGCTCGGCCCGCCGGAGCATGGGCATCTGTCTCGCTTGACTCAAACAAAGATCTTCCTGGCCCTCCAACCGCTCGCCCAGTTCGCTCCCGGTCGTCTGACCGACTTCGCCGCCGTTCCGCTCCTCATGAGGCACCATCGGACCGGTGCGCTGGCCAGCTCCATCGTGCTTGACCGACTGATTACCCTCTTCCTGCTGCTGCTCCTGACACCCGTCGCCGTACGCTTCGTCTGGCCCTCAGCCTCGCCAACCGCAATGAACTTCGCCGTGATCGCCGGCCTGCTGGTCGTCGGCTCCACACCGTTTCTCCTGGCCAACCGCAAGTTTCGTGAGCTGGTCAATCGCTCGCTCCTGCGCTTCGCGCCGCGTCTCTTGGAGGGCTTCGGCAAACACACGGAGTCTTTGTTGCACACATCGCGGGCGCGTCTGCTGGTCAACTTCTCCCTCACGGCACTGAAGATCCTGTTGGCGGGAATCTCGATAAGTCTTCTGGCTGCCAATGTCGGCCTGTCCCTGAACGTCTTCACGGCGACCTGTATGTCGGTCCTCATTCAGCTGGTGACCGCCGTGCCGCTGGCCCCTCAAGGTCTCGGCGTAGCTGAGGGATCGCTCGTCCTACTGTTCACGGTGAACGGGCTACCAGGAGCACTGGCGTTATCTATGGGTCTGATCGCGCGGATCCTTTTCATCCCAGTGATCGCGGTCATATATATGACGACAACGGTCCCGCTCATCGCCGAGCGAATCGGCCACGAGCGTGAGGACTCTGACGACGTGAGTCATCGATCCGAAGACAGCTACTAGGCGGGGGCTGGATTGAGACTCTGCATCTTGGGTAACGCGCAGAACTCCCACGTGATACGCTGGGCAGAGTTCTTCAGCTCGCGTGGCCACGAGGTCACCATCGTCTCCGCCAGACCGCACGAGCTGCCGGGCATCCAGGTCTATGCGCCCAAGCTGCCGTTCGAGGACTTCCTGAGGCGCCGTGAGATCTACGACCAGAACCGCGCGCCGAACTTCGCTGTCTACCTCAGCTACATTCTGCTCGCACTGACGGTTCGCAGGACCGTGCGGCGACTTTCGCCCGACATCGTCATGGCGATGACGTTGGAGACGAACGGCATACTCGCCATGATCGCGGGTCATCACCCTACCGCGCTGTACCATCTCGGCAACAAGGCGCTGTCCGTGATGAGCGAGACCTCTCTGGTCATGCGCTTGCTTGTCAAGGCGATGCTGCGGTTCTCGGACATGCTGCACACGGGCGATAGTGCAGGCGCGGCTCGGCTGAGACAGCTCGGCGCGCCTGCGGACAAGATCTTCATCAACCCATGGGGCGTGGACCTCAAACAGCTTCACGCAGAAGCTGGGGTAGCTGAGGTGCAAGAGCACCTAGGTGCTTCGGGCAAGAAGCTCTTCGCCTGTATACGGGCATTCATGCCCGAGTATGATATCGCTACCTTCCTACGTGCCATTCCTGACATCGTATACGCATACCCAGATACCGCATACGCGGTTATCGGAGACGGTCCGGAACGCGACAAGCTAACGAAGCTGGCGGAGGAGCTGGATATCCGCGACTATGTGACGTTCGTCGGCTACGTGCCCTACGACACGTTGCCCGCCTACACACTGGCCGCTGACTTCTACGTCGATCCCATCAACTTTCGCTTGCCTGTCGGGAGGACGTGGTGGGGGCACCGAATGCGCTGCAGCATGGATGGAATCGGCTACTCCATAACACTTATGTTAGGCCTCGCTAGCGGCTGCATACCTTTGGTCACACGCCGCGCAGGACTATCAGATATCTTCTCCGAGGAACAACAACGCCTTCTCTTGTGGGAGCCTGGCAATCCGACCGACCTTGCCCAGAAAGCGAAGGGCCTCCTCGCCTCTCACGTAGATTGTCAAGCACTTCGGGCAAGCCTGACCCAGATGGCCGAAGAGCGATTTGACTGGCAACTCAACGCCGATCGAATTGAACGGGAGTACCTTGATAAGATACGGGAGCACGCAGGCAGCGTCTTAGAGCCATGAAGCATCCGGAAAGCGTTGTCCCAACGCCTTGGGACGCCAAGATCTTCGGCATGGACACGTACGAGATACTCTCCCTCGATGAGGCGACTTTGCAAAGCATCTCATCGCTGCATGGCCACTTCACGATCAAAGTGGACCCTCTGCTCTCTACTGAACTGCTGCACCGCTACGACTTCTATTACTGTGACACGCAGATAGATCCGTTCTGTCTAGAAGAAGACTTCGTCGCATACAACAGCGACAGCGTTTCGGTTCTCCATGACATCGACATCGAAGAGCTGGTGAAGCTATCACAAGGAGCCTACTCTCACGGCCGGTTCCATCGCGACTTCAACATACGCAATGAGCTTGCCGACCTCAGATACGACTCGTGGTTGGGGCAATTGCATCAAACCGGTCGGGTTATCGGGCTTGCCTACAAGAACGCTCTGGCTGCGTACTTTGCATGCGAGAATAGCAAGGTCCTTCTTCACGCCATTGACCGAAAGCTACAAGGCAAAGGTTTGGCTAAGTACCTCTGGACAGCTGGATACAGAGAGCTTTTCAACGCAGGACACCGGGAAGTCTCTTCGTGTATCTCGGTCGCGAACATGCCAGTCCTGAATCTCTATCGGGCGCTGGGGTTCAAGTTCAGGAATCCGGTGGACGTGTACCACAAGTTCAATCCGCCGAAGTAGGCACGATCCTTTCGGACCCTGAGGTTGATCGGCCATGAGCATCAGATTCAACGTGCCATATCTCACCGGGCGCGAACTGGAATATCTCCAGCGCGTGATCGACAACCGGACGTTCGCCGGCAACGGACCGTTCACGGCCGAGGTCTCAAGGAAGCTCGAAGAGCGTTATGACGTGCCGCGTGTGCTGCTGACTCACGGTTGCACCGCCGCACTCGAAATGGCGGCTCTCTTGCTCGATCTCGGCCCCAACGACGAAGTCATCGTACCCTCCTACACCTTTCCAAGCACGGCGGCCGCCTTCGTGCGAGTGGGGGCGAAGGTCGTCTTCTGCGAGATCGATCCCGCGACGATGATGATCGATCCCGCCGACGCTGCCCGTCGGGTCACCTTGGCTACGCGGGCCATCGTCCCGGTCCACTACGGAGGCATAGCCTGCGACATGGACGCCATCATGTCGCTGGCGAAGAAGCACGAGCTGACGGTGGTCGAGGACGCCGCCCAGGGCCTCGAAGCCAGCCTGAACGGCAGATGGCTGGGCACGATCGCACCGCTCGGCTGCCTATCCTTCCACGAGACGAAGAACCTGCACGCCGGACTCGCCGGAGCGCTCTTCCTCAATGACCTCTCCTACGCCGAACGCGCGGAGGCCATCTGGGAGCGCGGCACGGACCGCCAGAAGGTGCTCAGGGGTCTGATCGATAAGTACACCTGGGTCGAGGTCGGCTCGAGCTTCTACCCCTCGGAATTGCAGGCTGCTTTCCTCGCCGCGCAGCTGGAGTCGATCCAGACGAATCTTGCTGAGCGTCGAGCGCTCTACGACGCTTATCAGCAAGGCCTGGCCCCGTTGGCAAACGCTGGCCATTTGCGCTTACCGCGTGTCGACCCGGGCCGACAGCTCAACTACCACGCGTGCTATGTGATCTTCAACAGCGCCGCCGATTGCGATGCCGTGCGCGAGCACCTGAAGTCGAAGGACATCTGGGCGTACATTGGATACGTTCCGCTCCACTCATCGCCTGTGGGGCGGCGACTGGGTTACCAGCCCGACGATCTCCCGATAACCGAGGAACACGCGCCGCGCGTACTGCGACTGCCGCTGCACAACGAGCTCAGCACGGCCGACGTGCGACGCGTCTGCGACGCAGTCAGGGAGTACTTCGAGGGGTGACCATGAGCGGAGCCGGGCCAACTTCCCAGGAATATCGCGACGGACTGGCCGCCTACTGCGCCGCCGTCCGCGACACAGCAGCAGGCCGAGACACCGACGAGCTGCGTCTGGAGATCCAGTTCGAGTGTCTGCGCGACTGGTCTCAGCTGCACAGCCTCGAGGAAGTGAAAGCCTGGTTTCTGGAACAGCGCAGACTGTGCAAGATGACGCTGGAGGACATACCGCTCGCGGAATGCCGGGGATGGTACTTCGACTCAGAGAGTGGCTGGCTTCGGCATGAGAGCGGCGAGTTCTTCTTCGTCCAGGGTCTGCGCGTACGACAGACAGAGACACGAGAGATCGGCGAGAAGGGCTGGGACCAGCCGATTCTCACACAGGTCGGCTATGATGGTGGAATACTCGGGATCCTGCGCAAGCGATTCGACGGTGTACCTCACTACCTCATCGAGGCGAAAGCGGAACCGGGCAACTACGAGCGGGTTCAGCTGAGCCCTACCGTCCAAGCGACCTTCAGCAACCTCAGGCGCGCGCATGGCGGTCGCAAGCCGATTTTCGCGGAGTTTTTCGAGCAACCGGAGGCGAACGGCGCGACTGTGCTCTACCGGCAGTGGCTGTCCGAGGATGGGGGCAGGTTACACCGCAAACGCAATCTCGGCATGCTGGTCGAGGTGCCTGAGGAGATCCAGGTCGATCTGCCTGCGACCTTCATCTGGTTGAGCCTGTGGCAGATCAAGGCGTGCCTCGGCGAGAACGCGTGGGTTAATCCACACGTTCGAGGAATCATCGCTCACTTGTGAGATGAATCCGCTGGCACAACACGAGAAGCTCGCGCCCGGCGTCGGGGTCTGGGGCGTGGGGAACCACGCGCAGCGTAGCACGCTGCCGGCGCTGTCCGAATGCCCGGCCGTACGGCTGGTCGGTCTGACCACACGAAGCGAGAAGGTGCGCGAGGAGCAGGCGCGAAAGTGGAACTGCAAGGCCTGGAAGACTCCGCGGGACATGCTTCAGGACCCGGAGGTCGAAGTCGTGTACCTCGCCACTCCCGTAGGCCTGCATCACGAGCACGGGCTACTCGCGTTACAGGCCGGTCGGCACCTGTGGTGTGAGAAATCGCTGACCGCCTCGCTCGACACGTCTCAGGAACTGGTCGAGGTTTCCACGGAGCTGGACGTCGCTCTCTGCGAGGCTTTCATGTACCAGCATCACCCACAGTTCCGGCAGGTTCTTCAATGGATCGTGGACGGGCAGATTGGCCAGATCCGCAGCATCAGTAGCCGCTTCGGGTTCCCCCACCTGGGGCCGGACGACATACGTTACGTTCGCGAGCTGGGCGGCGGCGCCCTGCTGGATGTCGGCTGCTATCCCCTCTCGGCGGCGCTCGCGATCGCCGGCGAGGAGCCGGACGGCGTTCATGCCGTGCTCGGCCGGGATGAAGGCTACGCGGTGGACACCGCTGGCTCGGCGCTGTTGCGATTCCCGTCCGGGATCAGCGCCCTCCTGGAATGGGGCTTCGGCCGTGCCTATCGAAACGAATTGGAGGTTTGGGGAGAGGACGGAACGATCATCGCCGAGCGTGCGTTTTCGAAACCGCCCGACCTCAGTCCCAGAACCGTCTTGAGGCGGCAAGATGGCACTGTTGTAGATAGCGATATACCGCCAGCCAACCAATTCGTGCACATGTTCGCGACATTCGCCGGCGTTCTGGAGGCTGACGCGGCCCGCGAAGAACATCGGAGGCGCGCACTGCGACAGGCACGTACGGTTGCGGCTGTTCTCGAGTCTGCACATTTGACTGGTATCTAGCCCACAACGGGCTTGATACATTCGATGCCAACTGCGATCTTAGGGTGCGTATGCGGAAGGGAATTATCTTGGCGGGCGGAGCGGGCAGCAGGCTGTTCCCACTGACCATCGTCACCAGCAAGCAACTCCTCCCGGTCTACGACAAGCCGATGGTCTACTACCCCCTGTCGGCGCTCATGCTGGCGGGGATTCGGGAGATCTTGGTCATAGCGACACCGGAGGCGCTTCCCTCCTATCAGCAGCTTCTCGCTGACGGCTCGCACCTGGGACTCACGATCTCGTACGCCGAACAGGCGCGGCCTGAGGGCCTCGCCCACGCGTTCATCATCGGTCGAGAGTTCGTCGGTCGAGACCACGTCGCGCTCGTTCTCGGGGACAACGTCTTCTACGGCGGCGGTCTGATGGAGCCGCTCAGAAACGCCTCGGCGGACTTCAGGCCGGGAGCCACGATCTTCGCGTACTACGTCTCGGACCCGGAACGCTACGGGGTGGTGGAGTTCGACAACGCCGGCCAGCCAGTCGGTATCGAGGAGAAGCCCCAGAAACCCAAGTCGCACTTCGCCGTCACCGGCCTCTACTTCTACGACAACCGGGTGCTCGATATCGCCGCCGGCTTGAAGCCGTCGCCACGTGGCGAGCTCGAGATCACGGATGTCAACCTCATTTATCTCAAAGAGGGAACCCTGCGTGTCACGTTCCTCAGCCGCGGCATAGCCTGGCTCGACACGGGAACGCCGGACGCTCTGCTGCAGGCCGCCAACTTCGTCGCCGCGCTCGAGCAGCGCCAGGGACTCAAGATCGGCGCGGTGGAAGAGGTCGCCTATCGCATGGGTTATATCGACGCCGCACAGGTTGAGCGCTTGGCGGATTCGCTGAAAGGAACCGATTACGCGAAGTACCTGCTGGGAATCCTACACGATCGCCGCCCCTTCGAGCCTGTGCGCTAGCCGGTCCAGGCGTTCTTCGCAGCGCCTGCCAGGGCGTCGGGTTCGGCGAGCACGGAGCTTTCCAGGGTAGCCGATGACGGAAGCCGAGTCATTCACACCCTCGTGCCTGCTGGTCAGCGGTGGAGCCGGGTTTATCGGCTCCAACTTCATCCGCTGGGTACTCGAGGAACACCCCGATCTGTCCGTGGTGAACCTCGACCTCCTGACCTACGCCGGAAACCTCGAGAGCCTGGAGGACGTCGACGTACGGCACGGCCCGGCGGGAGACGGAAGGTACTACTTCGTCCACGGCGACATCCGCGACTTCGAGACCATCGCGCGCCTACTCCGTGGTGAAGCCAGTGAAACCGTCCCCCAGGCGCAAGAAGCCCGCACGCCCCCACCCATAGACGCCATCATCCACATGGCCGCCGAGTCGCACGTGGACCGCTCAATCATGGGGCCAGCGATCTTCGTGGACACGAACGTGAAAGGCACCTTGACCCTGCTCGAAGCGTGCACAGCAGAGCTGGACCGAAGACCGCGACCTTTCCGCTTCCTGCACGTCGGCACCGACGAAGTATACGGCAGCCTCGACCTGGACGATCCCGCTTTCACCGAGACGACACGGCTTGCCCCGAACAGCCCGTACTCGGCCAGCAAAGCGGGGGCCGACTTGCTGGTACGGGCCTACGTCGAAACGTTCGAGCTGCCGGCAATCACCACCCGTTGCTCGAATAACTACGGTCCCTACCAGTTCCCTGAGAAGCTGATCCCGCTCATGATCACACGCGCGCTCCGCGATGAACCACTGCCCCTCTATGGCGACGGGCTGAACGTTCGGGACTGGCTGCACGTGGAGGATCACGCGAAGGGTCTCTGGACGGTGCTCGCCCACGGCCGGGTCGGCGAGATCTACAACATCGGCGGCGAGTGTGAGCTCCAGAACATCGAAATCGTCAGGAGCATCCTACGATTGCTCGAGAAGCCCGAGTCGCTGATCCGCTATGTCGATGATCGCCGGGGACACGACCGACGCTACGCCATGGACATCACGAAGATGCGTAGCGAGTTGAGCTGGCAGCCCGCACATACGCTGGACAAGGGACTGGCGGAGACGGTCGAGTGGTATCTCTCGCATCAGACGTGGTGGGAGCGCGTCCTCAACGAGGCGTACCTCGCGACCCGCGCCCTCTACCTGACGGAGGGCTAGTGTGCCCATCAGCGAGGTAGAGCGGTGAAGATCCTCATCGACATCCTTCACCCGGCTCATGTACACTTCTTCAAGAACTTCTACGCCGAGATGAAGGGGCGTGGCCACGATCTTCGTATCACTGCCCGTGCTAAGGAGTGCTCGATCGATCTGCTGGAACGCTACGGGCTTCCTTACCGCCTGATCTCGGAACAGCGGACGGGCACGCTCGGGCTCGCCACCGAGATGCTTCGAAGGACGTACCGTCTCACTCGTGTTATGCGAGAATTCCAGCCGGACGTGATGACCGGCATCATGGGACCGAGCATCGCGCTCGCAGGTGCGCTGTACCGGGTCCCCGCGGTCATCTTCTACGACACCGAATTCGCCACTCAGACGAACTGGTTCGCTTACCCTCTGGCTCACAGCGTGTGCACCCCCGATTGCTACCAGGGGGTGGTCCGCGGCACGCATCGCACCTACGCTGGCTATCACGAACTGGCCTACCTCCACCCCAAGCGCTTCAACCCGGATCCGGCAAAGCTGGCCTCGTTCGGGCTGAGCGAGGACGAGCCTTATTCCCTTGTCCGTTTCGTCTTCTTGCAGGCCGTTCATGACCGCAGCCAGCGTGGCCTCTCCCTGCAGCAGAAGCTGCAGATCGTTGATCTCCTCGAGCGGCACGGTCGTGTTCTGATATCCTCGGAGGGCCCAATACCCGACGAGCTCGCAGCTCGGCGCGTGCAGGGACCGGTCGAAGACATACACCATTTGCTCGCCTACGCCCAGGTGATCGTGGGAGAGTCAGCCACGATGTCTTCGGAGGCGGCCGTACTCGGCGTACTGGCCATCGTCATCGCGACCACCGGCCGCGGCTATACCGATGACCAGGAAGCGCGGTACGGCCTGGTGCGGCACTTCACAGAGGACGAGTACGACGACGCCGCGCGCACCATCGAGCAGCTGTTTGCGGGTGAATCACCTCGCAGCTTCGGAGCCCAAGCTCGCCTGCGACTGCTCGACGAGAAGATCGACGTGACCGACTGGATGGTGCGCTACTTCGAGAGCCAGTTCGGAGGAACCTGACCTCCCGTGTGCGGGATCACGGGCACCTTCAACTTCGGCGACGTGGGGCTGCTCCGCGCGATGACCCAGTCTATCGCGCACCGCGGTCCCGACGGCGAGTACCTGTATGGGGACGGGCCGGTGCACCTCGGGAACCGACGCCTGGCGATCCTGGACCCGGAGCATGGGGCGCAGCCCATGTTCAACGAGTCCGGGTCGGTCGCGGTGATCTACAACGGCGAGATCTACAACTATCCCGAACTGAGGCAGCACCTTCTCTCCAGCGGCCACACACTCAAGACACGTTGTGATACGGAGCTACTTCCTCACCTCTACGAAGAAGAGGGGATCGATTTCGTCCAGCGGCTCAATGGGATCTTCGCCTTTGCCTTGTGGGATCGCGACCTGAACAAGCTCTTCCTGGTGCGCGACCCGCTGGGAGTCAAACCGCTGGTCTTCGCGCAGGTTGGCGACAGACTCGCCTTCGGCTCGGAAGCGAAGGCTGTGCTGGCCAGCCGCCTGGTCGCCGCCGAACTGGACGAGGTCAGCCTGCACCTGACCATGAACCTGCGCTATATCCCCGGGGAACGAACGCTCTTTCGCGGTATCCGGCGGCTCCCGCCGGGCACTATTCTCGAGGTGGACCGGGCCGGCCTGCGCAGCCGCGAGTACGGAACGATCGATTGGAGTCCCCGGACGCGCTCGCTTGGAGACTGGATCGAGGCGATCCGGGCGCATGTCGAGCAGGCAGTCCACCGCCAGCTCCTCTCAGACGTGCCCCTGGGCGTTTCACTATCCGGTGGCATCGACTCCAGCGGTCTGGTCGCGATGATCCGCAAACGCTACTCCGGGCCGCTGAAGACCTTCACGCTCGGGTTCAACGAACCATGGGATGAGAACGAAGATGCCCGCTTCGTCGCCGAGCGATTCGGAACGGAGCACCACGAGATCGTTCTGCACGAGCCGGCGATGGGCTACCTGAAAGAGGCGATCTACTTCACTGAAGAGCCCAAGGTAAACTGTCTTCAGCTGTTTCTCCTCCACCGGTTCGTCAGCGAGCACGTCAAGGTGGCTCTGTCGGGCCTCGGGGGAGACGAACTCTTTGGCGGCTACGACTTCTACACGTACCTCGGTCGTCTGCGCTGGCTGCGAGAGGTCCTGCCACGAGGGTTCTCGCGCCGCGTGCTGGGGCCAGCTCTCGACCGCTTGGCGCGGATGACGGCACGACTCGACCGACCCTCGCTGGACCTCTACGTGCGCGGGCTGGAGTGGGTCGGCTGCCTGCACGATGGGGCGCGCCACTACTTGCTTCTACGTAACGCCTGGGACTTCAATCCTGTCCTGCTTCAGCGAGTCTATACGCGAGATTTTCTCGACCGGCTCGAGGTTCGCTGCCGCGACGGCTTTGACGGCTTCTTCCCAGCCGAACGCGCCGTGGAAAGTGAGGCCTTACGCGCCGAATTCCGGACCAAGCTGGTCAACGACCTGCTGCATAACGAAGACACGATGTCGATGGCGCACTCCGTTGAATCGAGAGTGCCACTGCTGGATCTGGAGCTGGTCCGCTTCGCTGCCCATATCCCGGATGAGCTCCGCTTTCGAGGCGGATTGAAATGGCTGCTCAAGAGAGCGTTCAAGGGAATCGTCCCGGACGAGACGCTGGCGAAGAAGAAGTGGGGCTTCACGGTCGACCCGGTCGAGCAGTACAAGAAGGACCTGCGGGCTATGGCCGCAGAACTGCTGACGCCCGACCGACTGCGCCGTACCGGGATCTTCAACCCACGTTTCGTGACCAGCCTTCTCAGCTCGCGCCCACATCCGCGTCTGCGCTGGCACTACTTCATGCTGTGGCAGATGATCGGGGTGGAACTCTGGCATGAGCTGTTTCTCGAGCATGATCCGGCTGGCGTCGATGGGACCGGGCCATGAAAGAGTCCGCGGCCCGCCCGAGAAAGACGCTGAAATCCGCCAAGATCTCTCGACACAGACCAATCCTCGGCGGCCTGCTCGCGGCGCCGTCGCTTTGCGCCGTGGTCGCCGCCCATCTCTACGTCTACCCCCGCGGCTTGGCCTACGCGGGCCCGCTCCTCATACTCGACCATCTGTTCGATCTGCTGGCCGTGACGGCCCTGATCGCCATAGCCATCGCCGTCGGCAACTACGCACTGTCAAAGGTCGGCCTTGATCTTGTACACCCCATCGAGGCCCTTGCCTTCGGCGCCGCCGTTGGTGTTGGCCTCATCTCGACGTCCTTCCTCGTCCTCGGCTTCCTCTCCGGATTGCACGCACCGATCCTGGCGGCCGCCCTTGGCCTCTGGGCGTTGTTGGCTCGGCGGGAGCTCGGCGAGCTGCCGCGAATCCTGCGGCAGGCTCGCAGCGAGCTGATCGCAAGCGCTGGCGATCGGGCACTGCTCCTCATCGGTATCCTGGTCGTCGCAGCGGCGACGGCCTTCATCCTGATCATGGCCCTTGCACCGCCTGTCGACTGGGACGCCCTCACGTACCACCTACAGGTACCGGCTCATTTTCTAGCGGAGGGCCGCATCTATCTGCCGGACGACAACCTGCACACGGCCTACGTCGGGCTCGTCCACATGCTGTATCTGCCTTTGCTGGCGCTGGGCAGTACCTCGGGACCGGCACTCTTCAGCGCGGTCATGGCCCTACTGCTGGGCCTCACGGCCTTCTCGCTCGCAGCCCGCTTGCTCGACGGCCGAACCGCGAGCCTTGCCCTCGGCCTGGTGTGGGGAACGACGACCTTGCTGCTGGTAGCGATCACTCCGCGGATCGACGTCACGCTCGCTCTCTATCTTCTACTCGCCCATTACGCTCTGCTGCTCGCCGCATCCTCTCCCTCTCAACGCGACTATTTCTACCTGGCAGCGCTTCTACTCGGATTCGCCTTTGCATCCAAGTACCACGCCGTCCCCTACATCGTGGGCCTGACGCCCTTGATTCTCTGGCTTTCGGTATCTGGTTGGGAGCGGCGAGCCGCGTCCGCTCGCGCCCTGTCCCTCTTCAGTCTGATCCTCCTCTCAGCCGCGGTTCCCTGGCTGCTGAAGAACTGGGTTCTCCTCGGCGCGCCGCTCTATCCGCTCCTGGCCGACAACAGGTTAGAGCCGTGGCTCGTGACGTTCTACGGCACCGCCACGCTCCCCTCCTCGGTCAGCCCCGAGATCTATCATCTGCTCGATGCCGCCCGATTGCCCTTTAACCTTCCAGCTGCTTTCTTCTCGCCCGGTCGGTTGACGATCGAATTCGAGGGGGCCTTTCACTACGCCAACCCTGTCCTGCTGCTGCTGCCGCTCTGGCTGTTCTTCCTGCGGAAGAGGACGATCAACTGGTTGATCATCCCCGCCATCGGGTACCTGCTCGTGCTGATCTTACCTTTCGGGACGACCAACCTCCGTTACCTGATCCCGGCGAGCGTGCCTCTGACGTTGGCCGCAGTGCACATGCTCGTGCGGACGAGCGAGCGCCATCTGTCAATCGCGATGGGCCGGCTCCTTCTCGTCGCGCTGGCGGCTATTGCCCTAGTGCCGTCGGCCCGGACCGCGTACGTGTGGCTCCGTCACACCGAGGCGCTCCCCTATCTGATCGGCGCGACCTCAGGCGAAGAGTACATGGCCACGCACCTTGATCCCGGCGTCCGTACTCTCGTCCCGGTCGTGAGGTTCGTGAATCAGCGCCTGCCCGAGGGCAGTCGCATCTTGATGCTCTATGAGGCCCGGGGCTTCTACTTCCGAAGGCCGGTGATCGAGGACACCTGGGTCACGAACTGGCCACTGCTCGCCCATCGTCTGCCTCGTGACCGGTGCCTGGAGCAGGCCGGCATCAGCCACTTGCTCGTGAACTACGGAGCCGTCAGCTACTACCTACGGCGCGGAGTTGATCCCCGGCTGTTCCAGTGGCAGGCTTTCACGGACTTCGCCGACAGGTGCCTGGGCGAGCCGGTCTTTCAGGACCCGGCCTTCCTCGTCTTCCAGAGCCGCTAGCGCGCCTCTCCTCATTCACCGCCTGGCCAGGCAAGCCCGCCGCTCTGCCGAGCAGGCAGCCTGCAGCAAAAAAAGAAGCCGGCCCGCGCGAAGCGGGCCGGCCTCTACAACGCAGGTGTCGGCGCTCAGATCACTGGCCGACCACGTTGATCATGTCGAAGATCGGCAAGTACATCGAGACGATCATGCCGCCCACGACCACACCCAGGAACACGATCAGCATGGGCTCCATAGCCGCAAGCAGCGCTTCAACCGCGGTATCGACCTCGTCGTCGTAGAAATCGGCGATCTTATCGAGCATCTCGTCGATCGTACCCGTCTGCTCGCCCACGTTGATCATCTGGGTGACCATCGGCGGGAAGACACCCGATTGCTTCAGCGGCTCGGCGATCGTCTCACCGCCGGCAATCGACGAGCGGCTCCGCATCACCGCGTCATGGATCACGCGATTGCCCGCGGTCCGGGCCGTGATCTCCAAGCCATCCAGGATCGAGACGCCCGAGGAGAGCAGCGTGCCCAGCGTCCGCGTGAACCTGGCGACCGCGCTCTTGCGCAGCAGGTCTCCGATGATCGGGACACGCAAAAGCAGCTTGTCCAGCGCGAGTCGCCCCGCGGATGTCTTGTAGTACATGCGGATGCTCCAGACACCTGCGGCGATCAGACCCAACATCAGCCACCAGTAGGTCTGCAGCATCTCGGACAGCCAGATGACGAATCGCGTCGGTGCAGGAAGCGCCAGGTCGACGCTGGAGAACATGCTCTCGAACGTGGGGATCACGAACACGAGCAGCACGGTAACGGCGACGACCGCGACAGCCAGAATCACTGCCGGGTAGATCATCGCGCCCTTCACCTTGCGGACCAGCGCCTCGTTCTTCTCGAGGAACACCGAGAGACGCAGTAGTACGGTGTCCAGAATACCGCCGGCCTCACCCGCCGCGACCATGTTCACGTACAGGTCACTGAACACCTTGGGGTGGTTGCGCAGCGCGTCGGCGAGCGTCGCGCCGGACTCCACGTCCGCCTGGACCTCCTTGATCGTCGTCGCCAGAAACTTGTTGTCCGTCTGCTGAGCGAGGATGTCGAGGCACTGAACCAGGGGCAGACCCGAGTTGACCATCGTCGCGAACTGCCGCGTGAAGTGCACGGTCTCCTTCATCTTCACGCGACGGCCGAAGCTGATCGTAATGTCCTTCGGCTTCTCCCTGACCGTCACCGGGATCAGCCGCTGCCGGCGCAAGTAGCCGATGACGGCTTCACGGTTCGGCAGATCGACGTTACCGGTCTGTATGTCCCCAGTTACTGTCTTAGCGCTATAGATGAAGATCGGCATCTCTCGTTCCCTGCCTGGTTACTGTGGTATCGGGCGGCCACCGGAACCCGGCGGTCCCCCGCCAACTATCCTTAAGCTACGCCGGGACGGGCTCGCCTGCCAAGCGCAGGAGCTCGTTCGGGTCGGATGAGCGTTTCAAGGCCTCCTCTAGCTTGATCTCTCCGGTGAGATACAACTGATAGAGGGCGTCGTTGAGCGTCTGCATCCCGTGTTTCTTTCCGGCCTGCATCAGCCCATAGATCTGCTGGACCTTATTGTCACGAATCACGGATCGAATCGCCGGGGTCGCGATCATTATCTCGCACGCCACAACGCGGCCGCGCCCTCTCGACTTCGGAAGCAGGGTCTGTGTAATGACACCCTCCAGTACGAACGACAGCTGCGCCCGGACCTGCGACTGCTGGTGCGACGGGAAGACGTCTATGATCCGGTTGATGCTTTCAGCGGCCGAGTTCGTGTGGAGCGTTGCCAGGCACAGGTGGCCGGTCTCGGCCGCGGTCAGTGTCATCGCGACGGTCTCCAGATCTCGCATCTCGCCGATCAGCAAAACGTCCGGATCCTGGCGTAACGCGTACTTCAGCGCGTTGGCGAAGCTCTGCGTGTCGCTGCCCACCTCCCGCTGATTGATCATGCAGCCCTGGTGCCGGTGGATGAACTCGATCGGCTCCTCGATGGTGATGATGTGACCTCTGCGGGTCTTGTTGATGTGGTCCACCATCGCGGCGAGCGTCGTCGACTTACCCGAGCCGGTGGGCCCGGTAACCAGCACCAGCCCGCGCGGGCGCTCCGACAGTCTCTTCAGGATCGGAGGTAGTCCCAGCTCCTCGAACCCCATGATGTTGAACGGGATGAGACGGATCGCCAGCGCTACACAGCCGCGCTGCCGATAGGCGTTTCCTCGGAACCGTGCCAGGTTCTGTATCCCAAAGGAGAAGTCGAGCTCGTCCTCCTGCTCGAACCGCTTCTTCTGGCTCTCGGTCAGGATGGAGTAGGTCAGCTGCAGCGTATCCTTGGGCATGAGCACCTGGTCAATGTTCGCATTGGCCAGCTCGCCGTCGACCCGCAGCTTGGGGCGCTCGCCCGCCGTGAGGTGAAGGTCGGACGCTTGCCGCTCGATCATCTCCTCTAGCAGCGCTCGTACGCTCAGTATGGCCATTACACTCGTGCCCGCTCCGATTGCCTCGCGCAGAGGCTTCCTGATTCTTGAGTGCTTCGAAGCTTCATGTCGTCGGGCCAGCCGCGGTCTTGCGCGCTGGCGCCCGGCTCGTGCCCAGAGGCTATGATACTCACGGCAGGGGAGAATGTGCCGGAACGGCGGCACGGCGCGAGTTTGTCGAGACCCGCCGGGTTTGTCCGTGTAATCTAGGCCGCCGTCTCCTTCAGCACCTCTTCGAGCGTCGTGACGCCGCGATTCACCTTGACCAGGCCATCGTCGCGCAGGGTGAGCATACCGTCCGCAACAGCCTGCTCCTTCATGACGTCGGCGGTTTCGCCGTGCACGATCATCCGGCGAATCTGGGCGGTGACAGGCATCACCTCGTAGAGGCCCTGCCGCCCGCGATACCCCGTCGCGTCACACTGCTCGCAACCCTCACCCTTGTAGAACTTGATCTGCGCGGCCTTCTCGCGCGGAATCATGGCCGCGTCCAGCACATCCGGATCGTAGGTGGTCTCGACCTTGCAATTGCCGCAGATCCTGCGCACCAGGCGCTGCGCTGTCACCAGGTTGACTGCCGACGCCACGTTGAACGGCTCCACGCCGATATCCATCAGTCGGGTGATAGTGGATGCGGCGTCGTTCGTGTGCAGCGTAGAGAGCACGAGGTGCCCTGTGAGCGCCGCCTTGATGGCGATGCCAGCGGTCTCCAGGTCACGGACCTCGCCCACTAGGATGATGTTCGGGTCCTGGCGCAGGAACGCGCGCAGACAAGACGCGAACGTCAATCCGATCTCCGGCCGGACCTGGGTCTGGTTGACGCCGCGGAGGTTGTACTCCACCGGGTCCTCCGCGGTCATGATGTTGACGTCCTCGGTGTTGATCTTCATCAGTGCCGCGTAGAGCGTGGTCGTCTTACCCGACCCCGTCGGCCCCGTGACCAACACCATCCCGTACGGGTTGCGTATCGCGCCCACGAACTCCTGCTCCGCCATCGGCTCCATGCCGAATTTCTCCAGATCGAGCATGAGGTTCGACTTGTCCAGGATACGCAAGACGATCTTCTCACCGAACAGTCCGGGCAGCGTCGACACACGGAAGTCGATCACCCGCTTGCCCATCCGCATAATGATGCGGCCGTCCTGCGGTATGCGGCGCTCCGCGATATTGAGGTCGGCGAGAATCTTGACGCGGCTGGTTAGGGCGGCCTTCATCTTCAACGGTGGCCGCATGATCTCGCGCAACGCACCGTCGACGCGGAAGCGAACCCGGACCTCCCTCTCGTACGGCTCGATGTGGATGTCGCTGGCGCCCTTCTGCACGGCACTAGTCAATATTCCATTGATCAGCTTGACGACCGGCGCTTCCTCGACCTGAGCCTGGAGGGCGGTGACGGACATTTCATCTTCTACATCACCTTCCTCCACGACCTCGATATCTTCGTCATCGAGCTGCTTCAGAATGTCCTGCAGCCCGTCCTCCAGGATCTCGTAATGCTTCTCCACCGCCTTACGCAGCGAGTACTCGCCGGCGACCACCGGCTCGATGTCATAGCCCGTGGAGAACCTGAGCTCGTCGATGGCATCCAGGTTGGTGGGGTTCGCCATGGCCACGGTCAGCGTCCGGCCCACGCGGCGCAGCGGCAGCACCAGGTGCCGCGTCGCGATCTCCGGCTTCACCATCTTGATGACGCGGCCGTCGATATGGTCGATCCGCGACAGATCTACGGCCTTCACCCGGTACTTGCGGGCAAGCACTCGCGTCAGATCCGTCTCGGAAACCATACCCATCGCCACCAGCGTGTAGCCGAGACGATGGCCGTTAGCGCGCTGCTCGTTCAGCGCCGCCTTCAGCTGCTCCTCCGTGATCAAACCTTCCCGGACGAGGAGGTCGCCGATTAGATCGCTGGATTTCGTTCGGGCCGTCGCCATTCCGATCGGAGTAAGATGTCGAAGCTGAAACCCGGTTGGCGGGGGGAGTACAGCAATTTTTAAAGCTGTTGGAAGTTACGGGAAGTGTCAAGGTCCGACGCCGACCAGGGGCTTCAGCCGCTCCAGCGTCGCCGGCCCGATCCCCGGCACCTCCAACAGATCCTCTAACGTCCCGAACGAGCCGTGCTCACGTCGCCAGCGGGCGATCGCCCGCGCTCGCGCCGGGCCAATCCCGGGCAGAGCCTCCAGCTCCTCCAGGCTGGCACGGTTCAGGTTCAGTCGCCCCGGCCCCGGGCCAGGCCGGCCAAACCCGCCGTCCCCCAGGCCTGGCACCCCCTCGGCCGCCGGTCCCGGCAGGGCCAGGTAGGGCGCCAGGCGCTTGACCCTAATACTCCCCAGGCCCGGCACCCGTTCCAGATCCCGCAGGCTCCGGAAAGGTCCCTCCTCCCGACGGCTGTCCACGATCGCTCGCGCCAGTGCGGGCCCCACTCCAGGCAGTCGATCCAGCTCCCCCGCGTCGGCCGTATTCGGGTCGATGCGCTCGCCGCGGGCCAGGGCTCTACTCCGGCGCCGCTCCGCCGCGTACGCCGACTCCGCCACCGCCAGGGCCGAATCCACATCCCCGGCCTCGCCCAGCCCGGAGGCATCTACGCTCGGCGCTGGCGGCTGCAGCAGAACCCGGCCGAGCGCCGCCAGCAACACCAGGAGCGAGCTCGCCAACAGGGCGCGCGTTTCGCCTTCGGTCAACCTCAAGGAAGCCCGCCCAACCTCCTCCCGCTGTACGTCAGAGGGGCGCGCTTCCAAACATCGCGGGACGACTCAACAGATCGTCAAGCCGTCTCGCCGCTCTAGCGTCCGCGATAGACCAGCCGGGTCACGACCGCGCCGACGACGCCGAGGCTGGAGGCCGAGACCTTGTCGGGCGTGTCCTCCGGCGTGTGCCAGTAGGGGAAGTCGAAGTCGATCACGTTGATGGTGGGGATTCCCGCCTCGTTCAACGGTATGTGGTCATCGTTGATCGTGTGGCGCACCCGTCGGTGAAAGACGTCGGAGAACCCGAGCCGTTGGGCGACGCCCCAGACGCGATCCACGACCTCGGGGGCGAGCTGGTTGGAGTTCCCCTCCACATAGATGTCCAGATCCCGATCACCGACCATATCCAGCAGGACGCCGTATTCCGCCGCGTAATCCTGGGGCAAATGACTTGCGAAATAGCGGGAACCGAGAAACACATCGTCACCGGGCGTGAAGTCACCGTAGTCCTCGCCGTCCACCAGCAGAACGTCGACGCCGCGGGGCGGCGGCACTCGGTGCAGCATGTCGGCCAGCTGCAGCAGCACAGCCGTGCCCGAGGCCCCATCGTTCGCACCGGGAACGGGCTTCCCGCGATCCTCGGGCTCCAGCGCCTGGTCGGAGACGGGCCTCGTGTCCCAGTGGGCCAGCAGCAGGACAGGCGGTGACGCCGAGGGTCGAAAGCGCGCCAGGAAGTTCACAAGCGGCAGCGTCCTCCCGTCAAGCGCCACGTGGCTGAAGCGTTGCACGATCAGCGTGTCGGCTCGCGCCGACAGGTACTCCTCCAACCACTCGGCCATGGCCCGGTGACCGGCGCTGCCGGGAACCCGCGGACCGAAGGCCACCTGCTGGACCACCAACTCGAAGGCCGCCGCTCCATCAAAGCGCGGCTCACTGGTCGCCGCCGATGCGGCTGGACCACGGCCTCCTTCGCCGTCAGCGCCACCGCAGGCGGTCGCGACGATGGCCGCTGCTGTCGCCACGACCCGCCCTGCCCAAACCCGAGATGCCCGTCTCTCGCTCAACGTATCTCCCCCGTCTCTAGCAAGAACTGCCCGAAGATGGAGATCTCGAGCTGCGTCGAGCCCGGGCGCTGCCCGAGCTCGCTCTGCGTGTCACGCCAGAACCCCTGCAGCCCGAGGACGAATGGCCGCATGTCAGCCCCGATCGTGACGTCGATTCGCCGGATCCGCAGATCGGTGAAGGGCTCGCACTCGGACACGAGGCTCTCTTCCCCCGGCGGCGGCTCCACCGCACCTCCCAGTTTGCGGCACTCCTTACGGTTATCCTGAGTGAATCGCAGCACGGCGCGCAGGGGGTTGCTGAAAATCCCGCTCTGGGCGAACGCCGGGATCCGACCCGACAGCTGGATGGAGTGGTTCGCCTGGTCACTGACGCTCGTACCGGTCGGATCGCGTCTCACCCCGTCGTTCATCGTGAGGTTGAAGTTGAGCGACCAGTCCGTCGTCAGCGATAGGTCGACGCTCAAGGGGATCGACTTGGTTTCACTCTCCCGAATCTGGTCGGCGTCGAGAACCACGTTCCGCGTCGTACGTAAGCTGTAACCCGTACGGATCCCCAGACTCCTCACCCATCGATCCAGGAAACCCGGCAGCGGCAGCCGAGCCCAGTTGAAGGTCAAGCGCGGCCACGAGGTGTTGCGATTCTTCGATCGGCTGATCGGCGTCCAGGTGAAGACGTCGTTCTGCGAGAAGTCCACGTTGAGATTGGAGCCCAGCGGGAACTGCACGCCCGAGGAGAACGAGATCCCTTGGTTGTCCATCACGCGGCTCGCGGTATCACCGTCCTGCACCCGAAAGGCGCTGAAGCTACCGAGCCCGAGGTGATACGTTAGGTCCGGGCTCGCCGTCCGACGCTGATAGAGGGAGCCCAGCGAGCCAGTCCAGGTCCCGGTTATCAGATCCAGGCGGCCCACCAGCGCCGACATCGTGCCCACGAGGCCGGACGGGTTCGGGCCGAAGACGTCACGCAGCAGCGCCAGCGGGCTCAGGGTGGCGGAGAGGCGAAGCGTCCGCGAGCCGTTGAAATCGCGGGTCAGCACCGTGTCGCCATCCTGCTCGGTGACGAAGGAGGGACCTCGGTTGAACCGGAACCGCGTGTCAAATGACGCCTGCGGTGTCAGCCACGCCGCCAAGTTCGGCCGGTACGTCCAGTTGACGTTCAGCTGGCGCGCGGTCTCCCAGCCCAGATCCAGCCCCGTCAGCTTCGAGCGCTCCGCGTCGATCACCCGCCGCGCGGCCTTTCCCTGCACCAACTCCGCGGTGGGAACCAGCTCCCTGGTCTGGTTCAAGGTCACCCGCCCCGTGAGCGCGCTCAGAGGCTCCAAGTTCACGGTCGTGTTCGTCTGGAGCTGCTGATCCAGCATGCGGATCGGCACAGCCGCTGTGTCCCCGGGCAGCTCGATGATCTGATCGAACCGTCGGGTCTCGGTCTCGGAGTTCACATAGTTGGCGTTCAGCTGTACGGACTGCGGCGTAAGGCGCAGTCGCGACTCTCTCACCGCTGCCGGCAGGAAGAAGAAGAGCTTGGCGAGCGGACCCGGGAAGAGCGGCAGCGACACATCCGCCACATCATCTCGGAACGTGTAGCCTGCGCGGAAAACATCGGACTCGCTCGTCGACCGGGAGTTCTGGTTCGTACGCTGGTCATACGACAAGCGCAGGGCCGAGTTGTCGATGAACCAGCCCACCCACGGTATGCCCCCCGGCGACCGTCTGTTGATGGCGACACTCAGACTGAGGCTGCGGTTGCTCGGCTTGCGCAGGCCCTCCAGCTGCTCCGCCTGTATG
Organism: Gemmatimonadota bacterium; assembly: GCA_020344375.1. Classification (GTDB taxonomy): domain Bacteria; phylum Gemmatimonadota; class Gemmatimonadetes; order Palauibacterales; family KS3-K002. The sequence continues at coordinate 1,046,789 of CP070823.1, forward strand.
TCGGTGCGTGGCAACAGGGTGGGCTCGGAGGACGAGCTGGAGTAGCCCAGGTTGAGCGGTAGGTCTAACCCCCACGAGTCCGGCAACATCTGCCCGAGCCGAAGCTGGCCGCCGATGCGGTACTGCTTGCTCGAACGGAAGCTGGGGCTCTGTGCCAGCTGACGGAAGTAGGGGTTCTCGCGCGAGTAAAACAGGTTCAAACCCAGGAAATCAGCCGCCCGTATGTCCACGTTGAGCCGGCTAACGACGCCGGCGTTGTCGACGGGCGAACCCAGCCGCAAGTCATCCACCCACAGTTCGCCCGAGACGGGAGTGTCCGATCCCGAGTGATAGGCACCGAGCGAGATCTGGCGGACGGCCGCCAGGTTGGGTGCGCGCGATCGCTGGCTGATAACGATCGCGTAGCTGCTGTCGCCGTCCTCAAACACATCGGCGTCCCAGAGCTCCAGCACACTGTCAACGGGCAGGCCGCCCTGGCGCAGCATGATCTCCTCAGCCGCGGCGCGTAGCGTGACGAAGCGGTCGAAGTCGATCTCGATCTCGGGCAGCCAGGCCTGCCTCAGCTCCCCACCCTGCGCATCGGGAGGCACCGCTTTGAGCGGAGTCTGGAACATGTAGAAGTTTGTCGCGTTCTCGCCCAGCTTGACCAACAGGCGAAGCGGCTCACCTCCCGTGCCCCAGGGGCCATCGACACCCAGGGCCCAGACCCTGAGGCTGCGGTAGCCCAGGAGATCACGCGGCGTCTGCGGGTACTGCAGGAACACCTCGGCGCGCTCGCCGGGGCCGACCTCGCTGAAGCGGATGCTCAGCGACTGCTCGTTGATCGTCGTGCCGCCGACGCCGAACTGCTCCGCCTCGTTCGCCACCTGGTCCGTGATCCCCGGCGGCGAGATGTAGCGGGCATCGAGCGTGCTGATCGGGCCGACCTCGACCAGGGCCTCGGGCAGGAGAGCGGACATCGTGTCCGCCAGCCCCGCGACCACGCCGGCGCGGCCCCGCTTCAGCCAGCGGGAACCGAGGAAGCGGACGCGCGCCAGAATCAGCACGTTGTCTGATTCGGTGACCAGCGTGAACCGCAGGTGCCGCACGTTCTGGAACTCCGCATCGGTCACGCGCTCGCGATGGTCAGGCCTACGCAGCGGGATGCGGAAGAGACGGAAGCGAAGAGCGCCGAAGTCCCTGGCATCTCGCACGAAGTACGGGCTCGACGGATCGCCGACGCGTACCGTGTAGCGGAAGAAGCGCTCATCGGCATCGAGCACGCTGTTCTGGTTCAGGTCCTCGGTGTCCTCGAGCCCGTTGTTGCGGGTGCAGTTCGCTGCGACATCGCCGAGGCCATAAGCGCGCACGCGCGGCTGAGCCTCGCAGCCGCTGTCCCAGAGCCCGACGTCATCGGCGTTGCTCCAGATGTTGGGCGGATCAACCTCCCGATCGAGGCTTCCGAGCCCAGAGGCCTGCCCCAGCGAGTCGATGCCGAACCCGTCCTCGCTGACCGTGCCCATGTCGATGATCAGGCTGGTGGAGTCGCGCAGAACTTCCGGTACGGCGACGTAGAACTCCAGGTACTCGATGGTCGTGAAGTCCTGGCCGGTCTGTGAGATCACGGTTGTCATCGACCTCCAGGCCGGACCGGGCGGGGGGTTCGGGTTCGGCGCAATCGAGCGGTTCTCCGGCAGCTTCGCGTTGATGGTGAGGACTGGCTCCGGTCGCTGCTGGCCTTGGATGCGGAGCTCGTCGTCGATCTCCTGTGGCAGCAAGCCGCCCACCGTCACCGCACCCTCAGAGGTCTGTACGACGTACTGGTCCTGCCAGACCAGCTCCGCCGCGTTCTCCTCCGTGAAGGAGATCGGTGCCACAGCCTCAGCACCCGCCGCGGTCGGAGGCGCCGACCCCAGGCGCCAGGCCCGCGAGGTCAGGAACAGCGAGAAGCCGGAGCCGCCCTCGAAATCCTCGACGAACGTCACTCCCTGGGTATTGCTGTTTGGCATCGACACAGCAACCTCGCCGTCGAGCGAGATCGTGGACGGGGCCTCCGTCTCGAGTCCCGGCAGGGCGCTCACCAGCTTCGTGAGCCAGTTGGGGCGGAAATTGAGCCGGCCGGACAAGCCGCCGAGCTGGACCGCGCTCGGCTCCAACCCCAGCTCCGGCCGCGTCTGCAGTGTCTTCTCTCGCTGTGAAAGTCCCACAAAGTTCAGTTCGCCACGCTCGCCGAGGCCGTAGCGCGCCTGGAATCCGAACACGGTCGTCGGTGCCAACTGGAACAGCGGCTTTTGCTCGAAGGCCACGCGAATCCGCGCATTCGGGTTGTTCTGGAACCAGCGCTCCGGGTCGCGAAGCTCGATCTGGCCGATGTCGTAGTCGATGGTGTAGTCCTCGCCGCGGACCAGTTCCAGATCGTCGATCACGACCTTCTCGCTCGCCTCGCGCACCCCGCCGGCACCGAGCGAGATCGTGGAGAGGAAACCCTCGAAGCGCTGGCGGTAGGAGAGCGTCAGCAGGTAGAGGCTGGCGCCGCGACGGATCTGGTCGTTGGGCTCGTCATAGATCACCGGGTTCTCGTCGCCCGGATCCAGGGGAAAAGGCTGTCCCGAGAAGCCGAGCACGTCCCTCAGAAACGGAGGCGCGCGGAACGGCTCCAGCGTCGGTGGGATCAGATAGGTGCCGCTCAGCCCTGCGGTCGCGCCCGCGCCCAACTCCGGCGGCTCGTAGATCCGGGACGCATCGATGCGATTGTCGGTCGGATCGTCATCGAATCCGAAGATCTTCAGGAATTCCAGCTGCTGGCCGTTGGGTAGCGCACGGAACGTATTCCCGAGCTCGGGAGCCCCCTGCGAGATGATCACCTCCAGGCTGGTCGTAACCACACCGGGGCTCGCCGAGACGCGATACACGTGGTGCATCTCGCGCCGCCAGGTGGCGGTACCCGGTCGATGGTTCACACCCTTGATCAACTCGAGGACCGGCGGGTCCACGTTCTCGGGATCGGCGATGTGGGCGTCGGAGACCTCCTCGGCGTTGAACGTCCCGACCTCCGTGCCATCCGCGGCCACGTAGGTGATCGCCAGCCCCTCCTGAGCGGCCAGCGTGTTGCGCAGATGAAGCCACAGGCCGCTCTGGTGCAGGATGTAATCCTCCCCGTCGATGAGGGAGCGAAACAGACCGGTCAGCGTGTCGGTGACCACGGTGTCCGCGCCGGCCTGGTTCAGGACCGTATCGACGGCCACGGCGACCGCCTTGATGAAGCCCTCCGGAACCTGGCCGCCGACGCCGAAGCCGACGGTCTCGTAGCGGTAGACCTTGACCACCGAGGCCGGTCGCACATTGGAAGGCGCGTCCGAGGCTAAGAGCCGCTGAATGTCGATATGAGGATAGTCGCTCAGATGACGCGGACTGAAGAGGAACAGGAATCGCCCACGCTCGTAGTCGGCATCGTCCAGGATCGTTGTCGCGCTCTGCTCGAAACCCTGACCGCCTCCACCCACCTGCAGCTCACGTGTCCCCAGATCGCCCTTTTGCTGGGCCCACACGGCCTGGAAATCGATCGGCCCCATCTGGCCGGTGGTCCGGAACCCGAAGTTGCCCGCCGGGATGCCCTGGGTCAGATAGCGGCTCCGCGGCAGCGATAGGCTGACGTCACCGACCTCGACGCGCTGGAGGATCTCGTCTTCGAGACCCTGATAGTAGACGTTGATGTTGTTGGCCGCGTCGAACTCACGGCGGTTGTCGTAGTCAACGCTCACATGGATGCGGTCCGAGACCGTGCCGCCCACGCGCGCCCCGAACTGGATGTCCGGCTTGAGGGTCGGCAACAGACTCGGATTGCAGTTGAACTGGATCGTCACATCGCAAGGGCGAAAGCGGTTCCACCCGCCGCCCACCTCGACTCGCCCTTGCACGGCCATGCCGAGATCGGCGTACTCGCCGAACACATCGGGCAACAGCTCCGGCCGCGCCTCCGCCGGTGCCGGCGGCCGGGCCGGGCCGAGTTCAGCCACCGCCGTATCCGCGCGCTCCGGCTCCGCTGGCTGAGCCGCCAGCTCCCGCCTCTCCGACTCGGCGACCGCGCGGCGCGCCGCTTGCACCGCCAGAGGTCGGCTCTCCCGCCACGCCGCCGCCGTCCACGCGGCGACCTGCGCGGCCACCGTCTCATCCCAGATCTCGCCCCAGTTGCGGGCGCGCGAACGCAGCTCGGGGAGCTGGTTGGCGGGTTCCAGCAGGCGCGACGCGAGATCGACCGGGAACGGCGGAGGCAGTGACTTGAGCCCGATGCGCAGGCTGTCCGGACCCGGACCGGGGCTCACCTCCGTCGTGTCCGCAACCGCGCTCGTGTCGCCGCCGGCAGGTTCGGCCCCCACGACCCCTGTGTCCTGGGGGACGGGGCGGATACCCGGCGCCGTGGTGTCCTGCGGAAGGGCGAGCAGGTGAGGGGCCGCAGGTGGCGGCAAGGGCCCGCCGGTTAAGCGTACGCCTCCCACGGGGCCGCGAGCGCCCCACGCCTGCTGGGGGATCCAGCTCAGAGCCAGAATGGCGGCGGTGCCGCCGACGAAAGTGAGCCTCAGGCGCACCTTTGGCCGATACGGGGGTAACTAACTAGCGGCAGACCTGGTAAGTTACAGGTAGTCATGAAAATACTCCAACGGTACGTACTACGCGAGCACATCGGCCCCTTCGTGGCGGCGCTTGGCGTCCTCACCGGCCTCATGCTCCTCAATCAGCTCGCCAAGCGCTTCGGCGACCTGGTCGGCAAAGGCCTGCCCTGGTACTTGATCGCCGAGGTCTTCGGCCTCTCGGTGCCGTTCATCATCGCCATGACCATGCCGATGGCCGTGCTCGTCGCGGTCCTCTACACGTTCAGCCAGCTGAGCGGTGACAACGAGGTCACCGCCATCAAGGCTGGAGGAGTCAGCCTACTGCGCTTCATGTTCCCCGTCTTGATCGCCTCCGCGGGAATCGCGACCGGAATGGTATGGTTCAACGACGTCATCCTGCCCGAATCCAATCATGCGCTGCGCCAGTTGCTCTCAGACATCGGTCGAAAGCAGCCAACATTCGAGTTGCGCGAGCGGGTGGTCAACGAGGTAGTGCCCGGGAAGCTCTTCCTGCAGGCGGCACGGATCGACCGGGCGCGGAGCGTGCTGGAGGATATGGTCATCTTTGATCTCGGCCGGACGAACGTGCAGCGCACGATCTACGCGGACTCCGGCCACATGGCCTTCAACGAGGCCCAGACGGACCTCTATCTCACGCTCTACGACGGCTCGATGCACGAGCTCGATCTCAGCGCCCCGAGGATGGACCAGCGGACGTACTATGCCAACCAGGTCATACGGGTCCCGGGCGTCAGCAACGAGTTGCAACGCGGCCAGACCGCTGAGTGGCGCGGCGATCGTGAGATGAGCGTCGCCATGATGCAGGAGGAGGTCGCCAGGCGACGCGACCGTCTGTCCGAGCTGCACGACAGCCTCGCCACGATCATCGCCGCGCTATCACCGATTCGCGTGCAGCACGTCGATCCGGACGAGCTCGACGACGCGCCAGAGCAGATCGAGGACACCCCCGGGGCCGCGTTCGACGATGAGGAGCGCGTACGCGTGGACGAGCGTGCACAAGCCCTGCGGCTGCAGCGCAGGCCTCGGCGTGCCACGGCAGTCCCCGCGGAAGAGGAACCCAGCGATCGCGCCTCGACGATGGCGGCAAAGCAGGCGCGTAACCTCAGAGAGCTGATGCCCACGTCGCGACGTGAACGATGGCCGCCGGGGAGACCCGCGGTGGGCTTCGCCGCTTTCGTACGCAGCGAGTTACAGCGTGCCGCCTCGCGGATGAACCTCCAGCGCCGCGAGATCAACCGCTACTCTGTGGAGATCCACAAGAAGTACGCGATCCCAATCGCCGCCCTCGTGTTCGTTATCATCGGAGCCCCCATCGGCGTCCGCTTCCCACGCGGTGGAATCGGCATGGTGATCGGGGTCAGCCTGACGGTCTTCTGCGTGTACTACGTGTTTCTGATCGGCGGCGAGGACGTCGCGGATAGAGGACATCTGTCGCCGTTCTGGGCGATGTGGGCCCCCAACGTGATCTTCACGGCCGCCGGCTGCATCATCCTCTACTTCGTCGGGCGGGGAGGTACGCGACGCCCGTACGGCCGTCTGCGGGTGCCGAGTCAGCTCGTCCGGCGATCAGGGCGGGCCGAGTCGACTGAACCTGGTGCGCGGAGGAGCGTGGCGTGAGGACGCTCGACCGCTACGTGGCCGGCCTTTACCTCAAGGTCTGGCTCATCTGCGTGTTCGGCGCCCCTGTCCTGTTCATCGTCATCAAGCTGACCGACGACCTGGACAAGTACTTGGGCCGGGGGCTCAGCGTGCAGCAGCTGTTGCTGGCGTACCTCTACGACTTCCCATACCAGATGGCCCTCTCGCTTCCCGTCGCCAGCCTGTTCGGAGCCGTCTTCACGGTCGCGCTGATGAGCCGTCATTTCGAGATCACCGCCGCCAAGGCGAGCGGGGTGAGCTTCTACCGGATCATCGCGCCAATGGTACTGCTGGGCGGCCTTCTCATCATCGGCGGGCTCGGCCTCGGCGAGCTGGTGCCCGTGACGAACCGTCTGCGCGCCGAGAGCCTCGGTGAGCGCGTCGGCTCGCGCCGCAGCATACGCACCCAGTTCGTCTACGGCGCCGATGGCGGGCGGGCCTACACGATCAGGCGACTTGCAGCCGTTGACGGCCGGGTCAACGACATCCTGATCGACCGTGAGGGAACCGGGCCTGAGTATCCGACCTATCGCATCTACGCGCCGACGGCAGAGTGGAAGGATGGGCGCTGGCTGATGCTGAGCGGTAACCTCAGCTACTTCCCCAGCGAGGACCGCGCCGTGACCTTCGCCTTCGACACGCTCCTGCACAACGATTTCTCCGAGACGCCCCAGGACCTCCTGGCGGAACCGACGGATCCCGAAGAGATGGACTACCGCGAGTTGGGGCGCTTCATCGAGTCGATCGAGAGATCGGGTGGCGACGCGCGTAAGCTAGAGGTCGAGCGGGCGCTGAGGATCGCGTTCCCGGCGGCCTGCCTGATCGTCGTCCTCTTCGGCTCGGCCCTCGGCATGACCACGGGCCGCAGGGGGCCAGCGATGGGCGTGGGAATCGCCCTCGCCACGGTGCTCATCTACCTGCTCAGCGTGCGGATCTCCCAGGGGATGGGCGCCGGCGGGATCCTGCCAGCCACGCTGTCGGCCTGGCTCCCGAACCTGCTCTTCCTGGCGGTCGGATTGGTCTTGCTGGCCCGGACGAAGACGTAGCAGGCCTGGTGGTCTCGACTGACCTGCTCTAGCCCCCGGTGTCCACCCCTTCCAGTAGCGAGTAGCCGCCAGCCCGCTCGTCCGCGCGCCGCAACAGCGCGCCGGGTTCCGTCCCGTCCCCGGGATGGCTGGCGACACCGACCCTGAGTCGCTCAGGGCTGCACCTCCCTGCGACCTCCCGAGCCGAGAGGAACGACGAGACGACTCGCTGTACGGCGACCTGCGTGCCCTCCGGCCCGGTGTCAGGCAACAACATCCCAACGCCGCTACCGTCGAATGTCCCCAAGACGTCGAGCAGGCGACAGCAGTCGCGGCCCTGCTTCGCGACCTCCAGAATGAGCTCTTCATCGGGCGGCTCCAGCTTGAACAGCGCCAGCGAAAGCGGCAGCCTGCGGCGGCGCGCCCGCTCCAGCTCACACTCGAGCAGCAGGGCAAAGCCCAGCTTGTTGTAGCAACCCGGGACGTCGCTCCTCAGCTTCTGAATCTCGAGCGACTCGTCTTGCCTGAGCCAACCCAGCTGACTCTCGCGGCGTAGCCTGAGCGGGCCCTCGCTGGCGGCCACCGCCTGAGTCAGCGACTCGAGGTAGTACAACTCCACCGCGCGCCGCGCCGAAGCCGAGAGCTGTTCAGCCAGCTCGCGAGCCGCATTCTTGCCCTGCCCCGGCTCGAAGTTCTCCATCCGCAGTGAGGCCAGACGCAAGCTCAGGGCAAGATCGCGCGCGGTGTTGGCCGCAATAGCGCGCAGATCTTGCGCCGCCGCTTTCTCCGCTTTCATGCCGCTGGGCTCCCTGTTGGGATCACTGATTGGTGTGTGGCGTTCCTTCAGGCGCGTTCCCCTTCAGCTCGTCAGGCGGCGACCATCTCACACCACACCAGGGACAATAGTGGGACTCCCCGATCTCGACCAGATTGCCCCAACCATCATCCTCTCTGAGCGAGCCGAACTCCAGAGCCGCGCTACAGCGCGGGCAGACCGGCTGCTCACCCCTCCGTAGCTTCGTATTCAGCTGCTCCGCCTCGTCGGCCGCGTAGGGATCCATCGTGATCACGAAATCGTGATCCTGAGGCTCGCGCGTGCAACGCAGCACGATCCGCACACGCCCACCGCCCGGCCGGGTGATCTCGCGCCGATCCGGCAGCAACATGCCGATACATCCAGGCCGAGGGCAATCGATAACGACCGGCCGCCTCAAGAACTCCTGCTTGATCGCGGCGGCGACCACCTGCCCGCCACCCGAGTCGGACTCGGGCGGCGACGCTTGCCGGGCCCCGCGACCCGGATCCGTTTCACGGCACGCCCAGCGCTGCCTCATCCACGCCACGTTCACCCGGTTCGCCATGATCTCGCAGCTCCTCCTCAATGCCCCAACCGTCGCGCTCCCGTACCGCCGGTGGGCCGACCGCCGCCGAGCGCAGGAAGTCTGCCAGACGCAGCGCGGAGCGTCTGACACCGTAACCCGCACCACGGCAGACAGTTGAAGGTCCTAGAAGCCTGGGCTACATGCGGAGGCCTGGACACAACGGCCATGCTCGGACGCCTCACCGGTAATTGTGACCGATGGCGCTCGTCCCTGGGCCGCTGAGCACCGCGGCACACCTGCTAACGCGTCGGCAAACCCCGACGGACCCCTTGCTCCTGCTGCCACCGCCTGGCCACCAGATCAAACTCAGCAACGAGCGCCTGGCGCCGACGCACCAGCTCCTCCCGTAGCGCCCTTCTGCGGACGGCGCGCCAGAAGACGCGCGTGTCTTCCCGCACGATCCGCCAGCGGTCGCGCCAGCGCAACGCGACAAGCCCGGTGACCGGCAGAACCACTGCCATCGCCACCAGGCCGACCAGCCCGGTCAGCAGCCAGGCGGCGGCCAGCCAGAGCGCGTAGGTGATGGGGAAGACGAGCAGCGACGTCGCGAGCTTGACCGTCGCCACGACTTCGTAGGCTGGCCGGTACAGCTTCAGGCTCAGGCGCGGCGCGAGGTAAGGCAGGTACCAGGCCACGGTGCCGATGACCGCCAGCGGCAAGCCGACTAACAGTACGACGCTCTGAACCAGCGCGTAGCGAAGCACGCTGCTCAGCGGGAACCGCTTGGGCAACTCCGCCTCCCTCACCCCCAGCAGCACGAGCTGCTGGCGGTACGTGCGGACGGCCTGGGAGAGGCGCTCGTAGCCATCATGATCGGCGACGTAGAGCCAGGCCAGCGCCTGGGCGAAGCGCTGTAGCCGCGGCAGGCGCGGCGCCAGCCCTTCACGTGTCCGCGGTCCTGTCAGTCGCTTCTCCGCCGCATAGAGCGCGTCAGCCGCCTCGATCAGCTGCCGATCCTCCCGTTTCGGCAGGTTCAGGGTGACTTCCTCCAGAGCCTCGCGCACGGCCGTGCTCAGCGACTCGACGGCGCCCCAGGCATCGCGCTGACGCATCTCGCGCCAACCGGCGACCTCGAAAGTGCGCCCCACCGCGGCCGCGACGCGGCCGCGGAAGGCGTGCTTGCGATGGTAAGTCAGCCCGACAGGCACGACGCGCAGCCCCAGCCGCCAATCCGCTGCCTCCTCCGCCTCGAAGGCGATGCGGGCGGCGCCCGTTTTGATGCGGGCGAGCCGCGCCTCGGAATGGCTGAGGCCCTCGGGAAAGATCAACACCGCCTCGTGGCGGAGGAGCGCCTGCACCGCCGCATCGAAGGTGGTCTCGTTTCGCCACGTCTCGCCGGGATAGTCCTGCGGCCGGAAGACCGGCAGCGCCGCCAGCCCTCTCAGCACATGCCCGATCAGCGGCTGCTCGAACAGCGGAGCCCGGGCCAGCGGTCGCACGCGACGACCCGCGACCTTCAGAACGACCAGGCCGTCCATCAGGCTGTTGGGATGATTGGCGGCGACGAGCAGCGGTCCTTCCGGCAGGGGGCGGCCCACCCGGCCGACCTCGTAGAAGTGGTCCAGGGACCAGCTGGCGGCTCTCAGCACGAAGCGTGAGAAGGCGGCGATCACCGTGTGCTCACCTGCTCTCAGAACACGCGATAGCTCAGGAAGTGCCGATCTCCCGGCAGCAGCTCGTGGTGACCCAGCGACACCTCTTCCCCACCGTCGAAGAGAAGTCGCACTTCATGGCGGCCCGGCGGCACCCTCAGCCGCGCCATCCAGATCCGGTGCGGCAGACCGAGCCAGGCTCGGGTGTCGGCTCGCTCCGTGACGACGTTCACCAGGTTCGCCAGAACACCGACAACATCTACGGCCGTCTCGCCACCCTCCTCCTCGGCCTCTTCCCTCAGCTTGGCCGCAGCCGCGTACTTGACCAGCGCCC
>CP070823.1:1057469-1074076 GCA_020344375.1 Gemmatimonadota bacterium
GCACGCAATCTGTTCGTGGAGAACCGGGACTCGATCAACGTGCTGTTGGATCAGCTGTGGGTCGATGATGATGCTAACGGTGCCATGGATGTGACGGACAGCGGCCTGCTGCCTCAGGTTCTGGCTCTGAACCCGGCGGACACCACGGAACTTGATCCGAGGGACCAGAGGGTAACCGTTGCCGAGGGCGTCTTCTGGAACGCGCAGATCGCCCACACCTCGGAACGCGAGTATTTCGCCGGCGCGCTATTCTATGTGGGGCTTGCCGGTGAGGACGAAGATGAGCCGCCGGACGGCACCCCGGACGGCATCGAATGGGATACGCACGAGGCGAGCGGCGACGGGGTCCACAACCCGGACTTCTTGAAGCAGTTGCTCGAGGCGTCGATCGAGGCATTGATCGACTACTATGATCTGATCCCGTAGGCTTGATTGACGACGGAACTCGGTTCGCGCGTACAGCGCGAACCGAGCTCGCGGCCTGCCGGCTCTGCCGGTTAGGTCAGACGCCGAATTGAACGGCCGTGCCTTGGCGCCGAGGGGAAAGATCTACGGCTCGCGTCACTGAGTCAGTGCAGGCGGGATGGCTCTGGCCTGCGCGGCGTCGGGCTCGCCATTCCTCGTGCCCACCAAAAATACCGGGATTCGGGAGGAAAAAAGTGAGGGTCTCAGGCCTATCTCTGCTGCGAGTCGGGGCCCGACTCCAGGTCTGGCGCATCGGGGTCGCGTTCCTCGGTGTCGCGCTTGCCTGGAGTGGCTGGGGCGCAACCGCGCTTTTCGCGCAGCAATGGCGAGCTCGGGTTTCCACGCGCGTCCAGTACGTCGAGGGCCGTGCGCTGGTGCGTGACAGCGTGCGGGAGGCGCTGACGGTTGGGTCCGGCACTCGACGGACGGTCGGCGATACGGTTGTTGCCTGCACCACAGGCGATGAGTACTGCTACTTCTACCGCGCCGGGGAAGTCGCGAACAGTTCCCCGGCAGTCCTGGACGTGGACCTGAACGTCTTTGGCTTCGGGATCCAGGGGCTGAGGGCGTACGTGAGCACCCGCTTCAGAAACGACTTCTCCGACGGGACATTTGGGAACGATGAGTTTTGGCCCCGCGGGGACGAGCACTTCGATCTGCTTGTGGGCTACGTAGAGCTCAACAGGGCATCATATCGAGCTCGCGTGGGCCGTGACTACCAGGTGAGCGGCCTCGGGTACTACGGTTATGACGGCGGTTCGTTCATCTACCGGTTCCGGCCCTGGCGAGTCGAGCTTGAGGCGTACGGTGGGTGGGGCCTGGCTCGTGGCGTCCCCAGGCCCATCACGGCGGACGAATTCGGCTCGCTGGGCGAGTTCCAGCCACCCGAGCGAGACTACCTGTTCGGCTTCCGCGGCTCGGCGCGCCCGACGCCGACCTCAGCGATCACGGCGATCTACCAGCGGGAGATCCCGACAGACCGCGCCGGCATAACCAGCGAGCGTTTGGGCTTCGACGCTTCGTGGTATCCGAGGCGCGAGCTGTCGCTTCAGGCCAACATGGATTACGACCTGGCCGCAGGCCTATGGGGCAAGGCGGGGTTGAATGTCGGGTGGCAGGCTCATGAGAAGGTGTATGTCCAGGGGAGGTTGTTCCGCTATCGGCCGGTCTTCAGCCTGCAGACGATCTGGGTGGTATTCAGCCCGGTGCCCTACACCGGCTGGAATCTGTCGCTGGGGCTGCAGCCGCGGTCCGACCTCTCGTTGAGGCTCTGGGGTGAGCGACGCAACTACTCCGACACGGAGGCGGAGGTCGGGTTCGCCGCCACCACCGATCGCGACTGGCGAGTGGGCGGCACCGTGGGCTGGCGACCGCAGGCGATGGGTATGCCATGGGACGTCGACGCCGGCTACTGGCTCAACTGGGGCTTCGGTTCGGCCACCAGCTCGGGTGACCTTCGGGTCGGCCTGCGCCCGCGCGACGAGCTGTCGCTGGGCGTACGATTCACCGCCTTCCAGCAACTCGGTGAATTCCGCGTCGGTGAAGGGCGGGTCTGGGGCCTCGGCGGAGATGCTCGCTGGCGGATCCCGGCCGGTACGGTCTGGTTCTCGGTGGACCGGTACGATCACAGCCGACGCATCAACGATGACATCTCGGACGATCCGACCCAGCCGGATTGGAGCCAGTGGCGGGCAGCGCTCGGATTGTCGTATTACGTGGGTTCGGAACCGGGGAGGGCACCGTGAAGTCTTACCGTGCAACTATAGGGGCGCTGTTGGCCGTCGCTATGCTCGTCGGTGACGCGGAGTACGGCGTCGCTCAGACGGGGCAGATGCCCATGCCGGATAATCATCAGACCGCCGATTTCTGGCTGACGCATGGGCAGAGCGCAAGACGGGACGTCACGTTCTGCGCCGCGTGCCATGCCCGGGAGTACTGCAGCCGCTGTCACGTCAACGCGTCTGAAGTTGCTGAGATTCAAGCGCTGCGTTCGGACCCAGGTGTGGCCGACTACCTGGCGGGCCAGGAATGGCCGGCTCCGCCGAGTCACACGCCCTTCTACGTGGAAGATCACAGGGCCGGTGCGGCGAGCACCACGGGGACCTGCACGACCTGCCACGTAGTAGAGCAGCAGTGCAACTCCTGCCACTCGGGCTCAGAAACGCTCGAGCGGCGCGGCGTGACCGACGTTGACAGCTATCACCCGCTGGACTTCATCCAGCGACACTCGGCTTCGGCGTGGAATCAAGAGAACGAATGCGCTAGCTGCCACAATCCGGAGGTCTTCTGCCGCAGTTGCCACACGACGCTGGGTTTTGCCAGCAGGGATGGCAGGACCAACACGGGATTCCACAATAAGACCTCCAACTTCTTGTTCGGGCACGGCCAGGCGGCCAGGCAGGGGCTGGAGCTCTGCGCTTCGTGCCATGCGCAGCAAGACTGTCTGCAGTGCCACTCGGCGAGGGCCGGCCGCAGAGTCAACCCGCACGGCCCGGGCTTCGACGCTGAGAAGCTGCGTTCGAAGAACGAGGGGCTGTGCCTTTTCTGTCACTTCTCGGTCCCGGGCGGGCCCTGACGTGTGAGACGGTCGCGGATTGCGGAAAACGACGACGCCGGGCGCGCTGGCCGCGCCGGGCGTCGTTGCTTCTAGGACGGGCTCTCTGGTCAATCAAGCAGTAGTTCGGCTGTGGCCCAAGGCTCAGCTTTTGGACGGGGTAGATCGTTTGAAGAGCTCGCGGCGGCGCTGTGGAATCACGTGCCGCTCATGCATGTGACAGGCGGCCCGGCAGCGGCTGGAGACCTGGGCCTCGTGCTACGCCAATTCGGATTGGCTGGCCCCCGGTCGCGCCAAAGGGTAATTTCATGTTACTCCTCACATTGACAGCCCGACGATAGGCTTGCCACGCAGGCCTGACTCACGTTCTTGTGACCCAGGGGGCGATGATGACCGGCAAGCTGACTCCCAGACCCGCAACATGCAGCAGGGCAGCGCTCGTGATGGCGGGGTGCATCGCCGTGGTGCTCGCGTGCTCCGGAACCGCTTCCGCGCAGGAGGAGCTGGAGCCCACTCAGAATCCGCTCGCCGGCTCGGAGGTGTTCCAGGCCAAGGGCTGCAGCGAGTGCCACGCCGTGAACGGCTTAGGTGGGACGGTCGGTCCGGATCTGGGCCGCATTCCCAGGCGCCGCTCCTTCCATGAGCTTGCGGCGACGCTGTGGAACCACATCCCCCTGATGGGCGACTTCATGCGGGAGCAGGGAATCGCGCGCCCGGAGATGGACGCGCGTGAGGCGGCAGACCTGATCGGTTTCCTGTTCACGCTCGACTACTTCGACGCGCCGGGCGATGTCGACCTAGGGAAGCACCTGTTCAGCGAGAAGGACTGCTTCGTCTGCCACCGTGTCGATGTCTTCGGCGGGGAGATCGGCCCGAACCTCGACTTCGTCGGCCAGTACGGCTCTCCGGTCCTGGTGGCGGCAGCCATGTGGAACCACGGCGCTCCCATGGCCGATTCCATTAAAGCGCGAGGAATCAAGCGCGCCCTTTTCCAACCAGGAGAGCTGGTCGATCTCATCGCCTACCTGCAGTCTGTGGCGCCGCAATCGCTCGAGGGCCCGGTGTACGTGCTCCCTGGGCGTGCTGAGGGGGGGCGCGTCATCTTCCTGGAGAAGCGCTGCAACGAGTGTCATTCCGTGCAGGGCGTGGGCGGTCGTCTCGCCCCGGACCTGGCGGAGTGGGGGCGCCAGTGGGGACTCACCGAGTTTGCTGCGGCGATGTGGAACAAGGAGCCGGCGATGTCGGCTCTGCTGGCGGAGCGAGAGATGTCGATGCCTCAGATCGGCGGCGTCGAGATGGCCGACTTGGTCGCTTACCTTTACAGCATAGAGTATTTCGCCGAGCCAGGCGACACCGAGGTCGGTGAGCAGCGGCTCGCGGAAAAGGACTGTCTTTACTGCCACGCGCTCAGAGGCGAGGGGGGATCGACAGCCAGCGATTTGTCCCTGCTGCGCGGCCTGGACTCGCCGGCGGCCGTCATCGCATCGATGTGGAACCACGCGCTGCTGATGAAGGGCGGCGAAGAGACGGCTTGGCCCAGGCTGTCTCCCGAGGAGATGGCCGACATCACGGCGTTCCTGCAGGCTGCGGCGCCGGAGCGCTGAGTCGCGTCAGCTCCCCGAACCCGTCGCAGGCGCTTGCCACCCGTTCTCAAGCCGCCGAAGCAGGGATGGGACGGCCCAGACACCGTGCAGTCGCACGCCCCCCTTGCCCGGGGCACTTGCCTTGCCTAAGGTGCAGCTGCAGCGCAGTTGTCAGAGTAGGAATCGTCACGCCAGACACAGCTAGGTCCGCGGCGTGGCCCCAACCTGAAGGGGGATGACATATGGTCCATCGACGATCCATCGTAGCCTCGGCGTTTCTGTTCATCGGGCTCGGCGCGTTCGCCTGGCAGCAAGAGGGTTGGAAGACCCCACCGGCGGTCCAGCACGCGCTTGAGGGCCGTGACAATTGCATAATGTGTCACAAGGCAGGTGTGATGGAGGCTGTACCGGACGCGCCGGCGAGTCACGCTGAATGGCCCAGCGAAATCTGCCTGATGTGCCACGCCACGGATGCGGCTGTTCAGACCACTGCGCCATCGGCTATCTCGCATCCCACCGAGGGTCGTGACAACTGCTGGATGTGCCATAAGCCAGGGGCTATGGAGCCGGTCCCGGATGCGCCGGCGGATCACGAGGGCAGGGACAACAAGTACTGCACGCTCTGCCATAAGCCAGCTTCCTAGCCGCAACCGCTAGCGGGCGCGCCCCCGGTCCCCCGGTTGGCGCGCCCAGATCCCCCACCATACGCCTCAAGCGACTCTGATTCCGTGGTGTGAAGGCGTCGGCGCTCCTCAGGGCGGCAGCTACAGGAGTTTGCCGGCGGCGCCATGATGATGGCCATGATCGGGTTCCAGTGGTTTCAGTGGGGCTAGCCCTTTTGTGGCAGAATGCCCCGACTCGGTGGTCCCGGCCGGACTGCCTTCGCACCCTTCGTCCTGCCCGCCGTGCGTAGCTCTATCTAGTTCAATAACTTGAGGGAGGGGCATACTCGCGTGCTCTCGGCCTAGGGTTTGCGAGTGCTTAGAGCCTGGGGGTGAGGCTATGCACGAGATGTCGCTCGCGCTTGAGATCAAAGCGATCTGCGAGCGTGAGCTGGCGAAGCTGCCGGAGAGCCGACTCACGGCGCTGGGCGTCGAGGTGGGGGCCTTCTCCGGGGTGGAGGTCGAGACCCTGCAGTTCTGCCTGGAGGTGGTGATGTCCGAGGGCTTCGACGGGTTTCGCTGTGAGGTAGTCCGACAGCCGGGCACAGCGGCGTGTTTGAGCTGCGGTCTTGAGTTTCAGGTTACGCAGGCGCCGTTCGAGTGTCCGAGATGCGGAGCGCTGGCGCGCGGCGTGTCTGGGGGTGACAGTCTGCATGTGAGCTACATCGAGGTGGAGTGCGAGTGATGAGCGCGGAGCGTGTAGATGTCCGAGAGAAGGTTCTGAGCGCGAGCGATCAGTTGGCAGCAGAGATCCGCGCGCGACTGGAAGCGAACGGCGTGTTCGCGGTCAACCTCATCTCATCTCCGGGGTCGGGCAAGACGACACTGCTGGAGCGCACGGTGGATCTGATGAAAGAGTCACTGCGCTTGGGTGTGGTGGCCGGCGATGTGCAGACGCGAAACGACGCGGACCGTCTGCTTCGGCACGAGATTCCCGTCGAGGCCATTGAGACCGGCGGTGGTTGTCATCTCGATGCGCGCCAGGTCTCGAAGTCGCTGGAAGGGCTCGACTTGTCCAAGACGGATCTCCTCTTCATCGAGAACGTTGGGAATCTTGTCTGCCCCTCGTCTTTTGATCTGGGCGAGTCGATGAAGGTCGTCTTGATGAGCGTGACGGAGGGCGAGGACAAGCCGCTCAAGTACCCGGCGGCGTTCAAGCGGGCGAGGGTGCTGGTGTTGACGAAGACCGATCTGGTGCCGCACTTGCAGTTCTCGCCGGACCACGCGATCGAGAATGCCCGTGCCGTGAATCCTGATCTGACCGTGTTCTCGACATCGTCGTACACAGGTGAGGGCTTGGCGGAGTGGACGGGCTGGCTTGCCGGCCAGGTGGCGGTGCTGAAGAGGAACAAGGGGAGCGGGGAGAGTGCAGGGCCTTAGTGTAAGGGTCCGCGGTATCGTTCAGGGCGTAGGCTTTCGCCCGTTCGTCTACCAACTGGCGGAACGCTACGGACTGACCGGTTGGGTACGAAACACTAACACCCAGGTCGAGATCGAGGTCGATGGCAGCGAGGAAGGGCTAAAGGGCTTTCTGCACGACTTGCTTGACTGCACACCTCCGCTGGCGCGGATCGATGCTGTCGAGTCCGAGCGGCGGCCCGCTTCAGGCTTCACATGCTTCGAGATCATCGAGAGCCAGCTTGACGCCGGCTGGCAGTCGATACCACCAGACGCGGCCACCTGTGAAGCATGCCTGAGTGAGCTGCGTGATCCTGGCGAGCGTCGCTACGGGTATCCTTTCACGAATTGCACGCATTGCGGTCCCCGCTTCACGATCATCGACTCGTTGCCCTACGATCGGGATCGCACGACGATGAGCTGCTTCCCTATGTGTGGGGATTGCCGCCGCGAGTACGAGGACCCGCGGGACCGTCGCTTCCACGCGCAGCCGATCGCTTGCCCGGCCTGTGGCCCGAAGCTCTGGCTTCAGATGGCGGACGGCGGATTGGCGCAAGGCGATCCCATCGAGGCGTGCGCCGCGTTGCTGAAGGGCGGTAGCATCGTCGCGATCAAAGGACTGGGCGGCTATCAACTTGCCTGCGACGCGACCAACCCAGAGGCGGTTGCAAGGCTCAGGGCGCGCAAGCGGCGCTGGGGAAAGCCGTTCGCGCTGATGGTCCCGGATCTCGAGGGGGCAAAGCAGTTGTGCGAGACTACGGCAGCCGAGATCAACGCGCTGCTGAGTCGCGAGCGGCCCATCGTGCTGCTCAAGCAGCGGCCCGGCACGTCGGTCGCTCAGGACGTGGCCCCCGGTATCGATACGCTCGGGCTCATGCTACCCTACACGCCGTTGCACCACCTGCTTATGCGTGGCTTCGCCGGCCCTCTCGTTATGACCAGCGGTAACCTGAGCGAGGAACCGATCGCCATTGGCAACCGCGAGGCGGTCGAGCGCTTGAGCGATGTCGCGGACGCGTTCCTGTTTCATGACCGCGACATCTATGCACGCTACGATGATTCGGTGGTACGTGCTCTGGGGGGCGCGATAGTGCCGATCCGCAGGGCGCGCAGCTACGCCCCCGCTCCCATCCATCTTCCCTTCACGGCCAGGCGCGACATCCTGGCCTGCGGCGCGCAGCAGAAGAACACGTTCTGCCTGGTGAAGGAATCAAAGGCCTTCCTAAGCCAACATATCGGGGAGCTGGAGAACCTGGAGACGCTATCACACTTCGAGAGTTCGCTGCAGGCCTTTAGACAGCTCTTCAGGGTCGACCCGCGGATCATCGCGCACGACATGCATCCTGACTATCTGTCAACCCGCTTTGCACATGACTATCCGGATCCATCGGTGATGCGCGTTGTCGTGCAGCATCATCACGCGCACGTGGTGAGCGCGATGGCGGAGCATGGCATCGCGGAGCCCGTCATCGGAGTGGCGTATGACGGAACCGGCTACGGTACGGACGGTGCCGTGTGGGGCGGAGAGATATTGGTTGCCGACTGGAGTTCCTTCAAGCGCGTCGGTCACTTGCGCTACGCGCCCATGCCGGGTGGGGAGGCAGCGATTCGTAAGCCCTACCGTATGGCCGCGGGCTATGTCTGGTCGTTGTGCGCTGCCAGTGAGGCCGAGTTCGAGGCCTTCATCGCGACGGTGCCCGTGGGTGAGCGTATCATCTTGCGCCGCCAGCTCGAGACGCAACTCAACACGCCACTTACATCGTCATGCGGACGCCTCTTCGACGCAGCAGCAGCCCTGCTGGGCGTGTGTAGAGAGGCGCTGTACGAGGGGCAGCCGGCGGTGGAGCTCGAGGCGCTTGCCGACCCGCAGGTCGACGACATGTACCCGTTCGACCTCCTTCGCGATGGGGATGGCTGGGTTGTCGATCCGGCCGCGACGCTGAGGGCTCTGTGGTGTGATTTCCGCGCCGGACGGTCGATCTCGAGGGTCGCGGCAGCTTTCCACAATACGGTGGCAGCATTCACGCTCGCCGTTTGCCGCGCGGTCCGGGACGAGCACAGCCTCAATCGTGTGGTCCTGAGCGGTGGCTGCTTCCAGAATGCGCTGCTCACCCAGCGCCTGCTGGAGGGCCTAGTGGCAGCAGAGTTTGAAGTCGTCACCCACCGGCTTGTTCCGCCCAATGACGGTGGGCTGTCCCTGGGGCAGGCGGTCGTGGCGCACGCGCTCACGGCCGGGGACTGAGCGTCTTGGGTCTGTCCTAGCCAGCGCGGTGATCAAGGGTGGAAGCCGCTCCAGAAATCAGCAAATCCGCGGCAGCGGTTCCCCTTCCGGCTCCGTGACCAGTCGGCGGCCGATGCCGGTATCCAGGATCAGGCGCTTAGGGTGTTCGTCCGTGCAGGTCCCGATGATGGCGCAACTCTGGCCGAGGGAGTGCGCTCTCACGGCGGCAAGCACTGCGTCCGCTGCGTCAGGACGCACCCCGATGACGGCCACCCCCTCGTTGGCGATATGGAAAGGGTCGAGTCCCAGTATCTCTGCGGCCGAGCGGACGACGGGTGTGACTGGCACCGCAGCGTCCTCGATCACGATCCCGACCTGACTCTTCTCCGCCATCTCTGTGAGAGCGCTTGCAAGGCCGCCGCGCGTCGGATCCTTCATGGCGGTGATCGCGCCTTTCGCCGTGTCAAGTGCCCGACGGATCAGGCCGTTCAGCGGGGCGACGTCGGATCGCAGGTCTCCTTCCAGGCCGAGGCCGCGTCGCGCGGCCATGAGCGCGATACCGTGATCGCCGATCGGGCCCGTGAGGAGGATGCGATCGCCGGAGGACAGTCCTGCGTCAGACACGACGGCGTCCGCGAGCGCGACGC
Organism: Gemmatimonadota bacterium; assembly: GCA_020344375.1. Classification (GTDB taxonomy): domain Bacteria; phylum Gemmatimonadota; class Gemmatimonadetes; order Palauibacterales; family KS3-K002. The sequence goes on from CP070823.1 coordinate 1,067,000, forward strand.
CCGTCGTGTTGATGATGATGCCGTCCAACTCCCCGCGGCCCATCACCTTCGTGTCGCCCGTCACGATCTTCGCGCCGGCCTCGCGACAGGCCTCCTGCATAGAGTGCTGGATGCGCTCGAGATCGGAGTGAAGGAATCCTTCCTCGATAACCATCGCGGAGGTCAGGCCGAGTACCTCTGTGGCGCCCATCACTGCCAGGTCGTTGACCGTACCGGCGATCGCCAGCCGGCCGATGTCACCGCCCGGGAAGAATATGGGATGAATGACGTGCGAGTCCGTGGTCACGACGAGCCAGCGGTCCCCGATCAGTAGCGCTGCACCGTCGTCCAGGGCAGCCAGACCGATCTCATCAGTGCTTCCGTCCAGAAAACCCGCTGCCAGCGTCTCCTCGATCAGCATCCGCATCGCGCGCCCACCAGCGCCATGCTTGAGCGTGACGCGTTCATCGCGCGGCTGAGGCCCAATCCCGGGTCTGACCATCATAGGTCCGGCCGCCCTCCGTACTGATACCAGATCTTGCAGGTCCCCTCGCTGCTGACCATGCAGGCGCCCACGGGGTTCTCGGGATCGCACTCCTTGCCGAACAACTCGCAGTCGCTCGGCGACGCGAGTCCGGACATGATTGCACCACAGATGCATTTCTCGGCGAGAGCGGACGGCGCGAGCTGCCACAACCGTCTGATATCGATCTCGAACCTCACGCGTGCGTCCAGGTGCGCGTACTCCGGACGCAGTCGCAGGTTTCCATCGGGTACATCAGCTATGCCACGCCAACGCCCGCCGACCGTGCGAAAGACCCTCCACATCTGCTCCTGGGCCACGCGGTTACCCTCACGCGTCACGCAGCGCGGATACATGTTGTCCACTGCGGGCGTCCCATCCTTGACAAGCTCGACCAGCCGCACGAGACCGGCGAGGATGTCAAGCGGCTCGAAACCAGCCACGACCACCGGGATCTTGTACCGCTCCGCGAGGGGCTCGAAGATCCCCCAGCCCGTAATCGTCGCAGCGTGGCCCGCTGCCAGGAAGCCTTCGACCTGAGTGGCGGGAATCTGCGCGACGATCTCCATCGCCGGCGGAACGTACTTGTGTGCAGATAGGATCGATAAGTTCGGTGGTAAGTCGTCCTGCAGAGCGATCGCTGCAGTGGCCACTGCCGTAGTCTCGAACCCGCTGGCGAAGAACACGACCTCCTGTTGCATGGAGCGCGCCAGCTCCACGGCCTGTGCAGCGCTATAGACGACCTCGACGCGAGCGCCCTCGGCCTGTGCATCCGCCAGTGACTTCGCCGTACCAGGGACTCTGAGCATATCGCCGTAGGTGGCGATCAGTGCCCCGTCCTCGGCCAACACCACAGCTTCGTCCACCTCCGGCATGTCGGTCACGCAAACCGGGCACCCGGGGCCCATGATCAGATCCAACGACTTGGGGAGTATTGTCCGCAGACCGTACTTGGCGATCGCCTGCTCATGTGTTCCGCACACATGCATTACCGAGATAGGCTCACGGGCGATCTCCTCACATAGGCCCGAGAGCCTGTCGGCCAGCGCCCGTGCTTGTGACGGGTCACGGAACTTGAGTTCGTTAGCCGAGGTTCTCACGCTCTCGTCAGGCATCGGGCTCTCCGCTGTCAGCCGACTCGGGGCTCGCCTCGATCTCGCCGCGCACGTCCGCTGCCATCATGTCGCTTTCGCCCGCGCGAAGCAGCTCCTCATAGAGGCTGAGGGTTTCTTGGATCTCCTCAGCCGGGATCCTGCGGATCGCGAAGCCGACGTGGTTCAGCACGTAGTCCCCTGGCTGCACCGGCTCATCAACGACATCCAGGCGCACCTGTCGTTTGAGGCCCCAGAAGTCTACCGTCGCTATGAGCCCTTCGACTCTCAGCACTCGGCCCGGTACACCTAGGCACATCACTCTCCTCCTCGCCCCCCACGGATCGCGGGGCGGCACTCCGGATGTTGAGACCCCACACCTCAGGGGCTCAGATGCTTGAACCGTGCCAGGGCTCCATGAAAACTACGCGTGGGGTGGCTACTCAGGCCAGCCACCGCTCGACTCGGCGTGCCGGCGGGTGGGTCGCCCGGGGCATTCTGCCACAGCTTGGCGCTTACCGCTCGCGGACCCCGGCTGGATGAGTCGCCGTCGGCCACGGGGCGACCGGCTCTAGCGGTAGCCGAACACCATGGTGTAGACGATCAGGGCAATCAGGATCAGGCCCACCGCCAGGGCTGCGAACCCGAAGATGCGGAAGGCACGCTCCACCTTCTTCGGGTAGGGCTCGACCAAGTAGTCCTCCAGCTTGCCGCTCTGGACCAGTTCTTCGTACTCCCGGGGCTTGTCGCGCTTCAGCTCCTCCAGGGGAACGCGTCCGGTGAAGATGACCGGGTCCATGGGGAACTTGTCGAGCCGGAAGTGCGTGTTGAAGAAGTGGACCGTGAAGATGAAGCCCACTGCCAGCAACGCCTCGTCGCTGTGGAGTATGGTGGCGACGTTCACCGTCCAGCCGGGCAAGATCAGCGTGAAGAACTCGGGGAACCAGAGGATGAGCCCGGTGGAACCGATGATGAACATGCCCCAGAAGACGGCGAAGTAGTCGAACTTCTCCCAGTAGGTGTAGCGCCCATAGCGCGGACGTGAACCGAATCCGAGGAACCACTTGACCGAGGCGACGAATTCCTGGAGGTCTTTCCTGGTGAAAACGAGTGATCCTGACGAGGAGATGAACTCGCGCCAGCTCTGCCCGGAGGCGCGCTTGCGGCGGAACGCGTCGCGCAGGTGAATGAGGAAGACGGTGATCAGGGCAACGGCGCCCAATCGGTGTAGCACGCCGGTGGTGGAGAAGCCGCCGAGGAACCCCGCGAACTGCTGGGCCCAGGGCATATAAGAGAACTTGAGTGCCATGCCCGTCAGGGCCAGGGTGAAGAAGCTCAGCAGCATCACCAGGTGCAAGCTACGTTCGAAGGTGGTAAACCGTTTCACCATCTTGGCCTCGTGCTCTGCCGCCTCGGCCAGCTTCCAGTCCTCGGGCGAGCGCCATAGCCGCCACAGCCAGGCCAGCGTGTGGGCGCTGGCGAAGCCTAGGGTACCGACCAGCAGTGCCGTCATCCCCCAGAAGGACCAGAAGAGGAATGGATACTTCTTCGGGTCATGGTGGGTCGCGTGGGTGAGGTAGCCGGTGAAACGGCGGTTCGCACCCGGATGACACTGGGAGCACGTTCCGATGATGTTCCTACGGCTCAGAGTCGACTGGGGCTCATCTATCGGGTGGACGTTGTGCGTCCCGTGGCAATCGTAGCACTTTGCCGCCGCGGCATCGCCCAGCCGTGAGACCTTGCCGTGGAATGTGTCGAAGAAGGTCTCCGACTCATCGGTGTGGCAGCGGCCGCACTGGTCCATCATCATCAGCCGGAAATCGCTGCGGTCGGTCCGGCTGATGGTGTGGGAGGTATGACAGTCGTCGCAGGTGGGCAGTTCGCGCCCGTCCTCAGGGTCGAAATCATCCCTGCCCTCCCAGTGAATGCTGGCTGTGTACTCCTCCTCGATGCCGTGGTGGCAGGTCCCACAGGTTGCAGCGATGTTGTCCCGGTTGACCGAGGACCGCGGGTCACGCGGCGAGAGTTCGCGGTGCGCGGTGTGGCAGTCAGGACAGGTGGCGGTCACGACGAGCCCGCTCTCGATCAGCCCCTTCCCATGAATGCTCATGACGTAGCTGTTCACGATGGGAGGGCCCTGGTAGCCTTCCTGCTCAATACGGCGCGCTGCCACCTCCCCTTCGCGGTGACAGCGGGCACAGAGGTCGGGAACGTTCCGCGCGAATGTGGGGGAGGTAGGCCACAGGTGATCCTGAGTTGCGTGCGCGCTGTGGCAGTCCAGGCAGCGAGGTGCGTCCGGGTTGCCCTCGGCTACGAGTGTGCCGTGTATGCCTGTCGAGTGTTGCTCGACCTCCTCCGGGTGGCAGATCGCGCAGTCCACGCTCGGGGCTACGGACGTGGTGCAGGGACGGAACAGCAGCGACGGGGTGACATCGGTGTGGCACTGGGCGCAGCCCGTTCCCCTGTGGGTTGACGTGTTGTAAGCCGCCTCGTCCACATGGAGCGAGATGGTCTCGCCGTCTCGCTCCATCGCGAGGCTCGGATCGGAGTGGCACCTCAGACAGTCTGCGTTGGCCGCTCCTGCGTCGTAGAAGACCCTGCGGATTCTGTGCGGCGAGTGACAGTCCACGCAGACGGGTATCTTGTGAGGCTCAGTCTCCCACAGCCTGCCTTCGATCACCTGCTGGTGCACTTCCTCGATCAGCGCGTGGCACTGCCTGCAGGTTCGCGCCACGTTGTCCTCGTGGATGCTGGAGCGCCGGTCGGTGTGCGGTAGGATGAAGTGGGATGTGTGGCACGAGGTGCACACCGCTGTGACGGCCAGGCCCTGACGGAACAGGCCCTCTCCGTGGATGGACTGGGAGTAGTTCTCGAGTATCAGGTGCTGAGGAATGTCGCGGGTCAGCGAGACGGGTGTCCCTTCGTGGTGGCACTCCCCGCAGAGCAGCGGGATGTTGAATACGTAGGTCCGCGAGCGCGGGTCGAGGTGCGAGCGGATATCGTGCGTGCCGTGGCAGGTGCTGCAGGTCGGCGCCAGCGGGTCGCCTCGGGCTGCCGCCTGCCCGTGCAGCGAACCCGCGTGCTGAACCGACTGGTCGTCGTGGCAGACCGAGCAGTCCGCCTGCGGCACCTCCTCAGGGTGCGGGAAGGCCAGGCCACGGTGGCAGTCGGTACAGAGCAGCTCGGCCTGGCCGTGCAACGAAGCGTCGTGCATCTGCCGGGTGACTACGTAGTGGGAGGGATCCTCCTTGCCGGCGAAGAGGGATGCGTTCTCGTGACACATCAGGCAGAGATCGTTGTTCTGTGCGACGGCGGGAGTCGCGCCGATCAGCAGGGCCAGCGCCACTAACACGGACCCGGAGACGTGGGCTCGGCCACAACCCTTCCTGAGCGTTGCCGCCCTGTCCGGGTGTGCAAGAGGTCCCATCGGCGACTTCTTAAGGACATCCCGCCACTGGCCACGTCCAGCGCTCAACCTGTTCCCCCCTTGTCTGCACAGCGCTGAGCGGGTCAACCTGCCGCTCGTGTCGAGGCCCGATCAGCGTTTCGTCGAGGCTAAGTTCGCTTCACGTCTGGGATTAGACCCTTTCCAACAATAATTAGTTTTCGCGTTCTAGTTTGCAAGACGTGTGCCCGTCCTCTGGGCTCGCCCCGCGACCGCAACCCCCAGTCAACCTAGCGGCGCAAGCGTGCGAGGCGAAGAGCATTCCCGATCACTGCGAGCGAGGCCCCCATGTCGCCTACCAACACCGCAGTGATCAGGTTCACCCAGCCGGGCAAAACGCCTCCCGCCAGTGAGAACTTGATGGCAATGGAGGTCGCAATGTTCTCTCGGATGACGGCCTTGCTCCGGCGCGACAGACGGAACAGGTACGGCAAGCAGCCCAGGTCGTCTGCCATGAGCGCGACATCGGCAGTTTCGAGCGCGACATCGCTCCCCGCTGCCCCCATGGCGATCCCCACGCTCGCAGCGGCGAGCGCGGGCGCGTCGTTCACGCCATCGCCGACCATGGCGACGCCGCCGACGGCGGCCTCAATCTCTCGCACCTTCTCCACTTTCTCCGCGGGGAGGAGACCGGCGAAGTATTCGGTGATAACCAACCGCTGCGCGACGGTGCGTGCTGTAGCGTCATGGTCACCGGTCAGCATCACGATCCGCCGTATGCCCAACCGTCGAAGCGCGGTGATCACCTCACGTGCTCCCTCGCGCTCCCGGTCAGCCACGGCCAGCACGCCGAGCACCTTCTCCTCGGTCCCCACGCACACCGGGGTGTGACCGGCAACGGTCAGCCGATCGAGCTCCCGCTGCCAGGGCCTCACAGCATCGCCAAAAAGCTCGGGTCGGCCGATCTGATGGAGCGCACCGTTCAGCCGTGCCCGTGCCCCACGGCCAGCCAACGCCTCGAATTCCGTGATTTGGGCTTCGATCGATACCTTCGACTCGCTGGCGGCCCGGCGTACCGCTTCGGCGATCGGATGCTCGGAGCGCGCCTCGAGCGATGCGGCGATACCGAGTAACTGTGCGGTTGCCAAGCCGGAGTTCGGTGCGGTGATGGCCTCGACTACGCTCAGCTCGCCGGCCGTTAGCGTGCCGGTCTTGTCAAATGCCACGGCCGGAATACCGGCTAGAGCCTCGAGGTGCACGCCGCCTTTGATCAGCACGCCGTTGCGTGCGGCGCTGGTGATTCCGCTCACGACCGCCACCGGCGTCGATATCACAAGCGCGCACGGGCAAGAGATCACCAACAGGGTGAGCCCTCGCACGAACCAGGTTCCGAAGGGAGCGCCAAGTGTCAGGGGCGGTAAGGCCATGACTGTGACCGCGAGCAGCGTGACGGCAGGTGTGTAGTAGCGGGCGAATCTCTCGACGAAGCGGTCGCTTGGCGAGCGCGCCGCCTCGGCTTCCTCGACCAGGTGGATAATATGCGCCAACGTGGTGTCGCCCGCGCGCTTCGCGGTCTCGATCTCAAGGTAGCCTTCGCGATTCATCGAGCCGGCGTACACGTAATCCGACGGCGACTTGGTCACCGGCAACGACTCACCGGTGATCGGACTCTGGTCGACGGCCGACGTGCCCTCCCTCACCCAGCCATCGACCGGTATCTTTTCGCCCGGCATCACCTGGACGATCTCACCCGGCTCGACCTCCTCAACTGCAACGCTCACGATCTCGCCATTGCGGTGCACTCGTGCTGTCGCTGGGGCGAGTTCGAGCAGCTGCTCGATCGAGCGACGCGCCTGCTCAACTGAGTAGCGCTCGAGCAGCTCGGCGATGCCAAATAGGAGGGCGATGCTGCCGGCCTCGACGAACTCGCCGATGCCTAGCGCGCCGAAGATGGCGACCGTCATCAGGAAGTTCATGTCGAGCCGCACGATGCGTGCGGCTCGCAGGCCCTTGGAGAAAAAGTTGAGGCCACCGACCAGCGCGGCCACGACGAAGAGCAGCGCGCTCGCGTCGAGCCTCCAGCTGAGCGCTGTCCAGAG
>CP070823.1:1074176-1080798 GCA_020344375.1 Gemmatimonadota bacterium
TGAAGGACGGGGAACTCGCCTGGGCGAAAGGGCTCGGCTACGCGGACCTCGAGAACCAAATCGAGGCGACCCCCAATACGCCTTACCATCTGGCCTCGCTGACCAAGACGTTCGCCTCCACGATCGTCATGCAGCTCGTGGAGGACGGGCTCATCAACCTGGAAGACCCGATTACCGAGTACGGACTCCAGATCCCCAGCGAGGGAATCATCAGAGTCCGACATCTGCTCTCCCATACCTCCGAGGACCCTCCCGGTCGCTACTACCGTTACAACGGCGCGCGTTTTGGCCGGCTCGACTGGATCATCCGCGCCACCACGGGTGAGCCCTTCGGAGATCTGCTGGAGGAGAGAATCGTCAAGCGTCTCGAGCTGACCGATACCTCGCCCAGCGACTACGCCGAGAACTACGATCGCGTGCTCTCACGCCTGGCAATGCCGTACGAGGTCGACCGATCAGGCGATGTCGAATTGGGCGAGTATCCGACCTACTTCGGCACCTCAGCCGGTCTCGTATCGTCAGCCGCTGACCTGGCCAAGTACTACACGGCGATTGATCACAACGTCTTCCTCAGCCCCGAGGTCCAGCAGTTGGCCTTCACGCCCGCCGTCTCCACGGCCGGCGACACTCTGCCGTACGGTCTAGGCTGGTTCACGCAGGAATACATGGGCGTCCGACTCATCTGGCACTACGGCTACTGGGTTTGCAACTCATCCTTGATCGTGAAGGTCCCCGAGCAGAACCTGTCCTTCATCATCCTCACCAACACGAACGCGTTGAGTCACGGCTTCAGTCTGGGAACTGGGGATGTGCTCACCTCACCTGTGGCGATTGCTTTTCTCAAGGCCTTCGTGCTCACGGACAGGTTCACGCGTCCGATACCAGAGATCGACTGGTCCGCGCACGAGGACGCACTCGTCGAACAGCTCGACGAGATCGAAGACCGTCAGCTGTTGCAACTCCTCAAGAAAGAGCTGATGGCTGAGTGGTCGATCTACAACGTGCGGGGCGATGCCGAAACGAAGGACAGGCTTTTCGGCGTGTATTCCCGGAGTTTCGCCGAGGCTGGCATCCGCCAGCTGTCGGGCCTGCGTGAGCTCGTCAGGATCGAGGAGGTCGGGAACAGCGAGGACCTCAGCGAAGAGTTCAGCTTGAGCGAAGACACCGAGGTCCACGTCTACGCCGTCGGTGAGATTGTGCCCGGTCGCGTACACGACTCCGGCTGGATCGAGGATGTGGGGACCGGGGAGACCATCTGGCAGATGACAGAGGAAAACACGGAGCACGCCGGCGGCGCCGTCTCCAATAGACGAGCTGATCTAGTCATCACTCTACCAGCCGGAACGTACAGGTTACGCTACCAGTCGGATCGAGGGCACGCATTCGGGGACTGGCAGGCCTTTCCGCCTGACGATGGGTTCTGGGGGATCGCGGTTTTCGAGGCGGCTCCCTAGAGCTGACGAAGCCGGCTCTTGACCTGATCCTGGCAAGCAGGCCCTCCTGCCCGAGCGGCATCTAGCACTTCGCCGCTCTCCAGCAGTATTGTCGATCCGCTACGCGCTTATCCGGGTGTCCCGAGTCTGACACGGAAGACGGAAAGAGGGCGACGTGGAGCTAGCCAGCCTGGACTGGGCTGTAATCATCACATATCTGGCCTTCGCGCTCGGAATCGGACTCCTGTTCAGGGGCCGCGCGGGCCGGAGCCTCACCGAGTACTTCGTCTCCGGCCGCTCCCTGCCCTGGTGGCTGGCTGGCACCTCGATGGTGGCCACCACGTTCGCCGCTGACACGCCCCTGGCCGTCACGGGTCTCGTGGCCAGGCACGGGCTCGCAGGCAACTGGTTCTGGTGGTCGTTCGCTCTCGGCGGCATGATTACGGTTTTCGTTTACGCCCGGCTCTGGCGCCGCGCGAACGTGCTGACGGACGTGGAGCTGGTCGAGCTGCGCTATGGTGGCAAGCCGGCCGCATTCCTTCGCGGCTTCCGCGCCGTCTACATCGCGCTACTGGTCAACTCGATCATCATCGGCTGGGTGACCGGTGCCATGGTCACGGTTTTGCAATACACCGTGTTCGCGGGCACCGGGGCAGCGGCCGGCGACGAGTGGCTCATGATCGTCGTGCTGCTCGCCATCGTCGGCGTGTACAGCACCCTGGCGGGACTGTGGGGCGTGGTGGTCACCGACCTCTTCCAGTTCCTGATCGCCATGGTAGGGTCGATTGCCCTGGCGGTGGTGGCGGTCGGGCATATAGGCGGCGTCGATGCACTGCGGCTGCGCGTAGCCGAGAACTTCGGCCAGGGCGAGCAGGCCTTCCGCTTTCTGCCAGACTTTGGCGCGGCGGACCCGTGGATGCCGGTAAGCGTTTTCTTGATCATGCTCTTCATCCAGTGGTGGGCGTCCTGGTACCCCGGCGCCGAGCCGGGCGGTGGTGGATACGTCGTGCAGCGAATGGCCTCCGCCAAAGACGAGACGCACTCGGTTCTCGCCACGCTGTGGTTCCAGATCGCACACTACTGCGTACGACCCTGGCCCTGGCTGCTCGTCGCCTTCGCCGCCCTCGCCATGTATCCCGATCTTCGGGACGTCGCCAACCCCGACGCGGGCTTCCCGATGGTGATGCGCGACCTGGCACCGATCGGTTTGCGAGGGCTGCTGCTCGTGGCGTTCTTCGCTGCCTTCATGTCCACGATCAGCACGCAGGTCAACTGGGGCGCCTCCTATCTGGTGAGCGACTTCTACCGGCGATTCCTGCGAGCCGACGCGGATCAGCGGCACCTGACCCGCGCCTCGCGACTCACCTCTCTGCTGATCCTGATCGTCGGGAGCCTCGCCGCCTGGCTGATGCGCGATATCTCGGTGGATGAGGCGTGGAAGATCCTCGCCGCCCTAGGCGCGGGCACCGGCGCGGTGTTCATGCTCCGCTGGTACTGGTGGCGGATCAACGCCTGGTCGGAGATCGTGGCGATGGTCGCCTCGCTGGCCTTCTTCATCGTGGTGAGCCAATTCGTGGAGGGGAACGAGTACCGCCTGGCGCTGGTGGCAGGATTGACCATCGTCGCATGGGTCACCGCGACGTTCCTGACTTCGCCTGAGCGGCGTGAAACGCTCGAGGCGTTCTATCGTAAGGTTCGCCCGGGAGGGCCCGGCTGGCGCCCGCTCGCTCGCGCCGCGCCGGACGTCGAGCCCGACCGCCACCTCGGACTGCTGCTCCTGGCCGCGGTCTTCGCCGCCGGGATCGTCTACTTCACGCTCCCCGGCATAGGCCTGCTCATCTTCGGCAACTACGCCAGATCTGTGTGGTCCCTCGCGGGTGCGGCCGCCTGCGCCGCTGGGGTGATGCTGCTGATGAGGCGCGTAGGGTGGGGCCAGGTGACCGGCTAGCCATAACCGCCGTGCTCGATCGCGACCTCACTCATGTACTCGAGTAACTCCGGCCTGACGGCAGGAGGAACCGAGCAGGCCGTGCTCAGGATGTACCCACCGCCTTCTTTCGCCACGCTGAGGCGGTGGAGGACCGCGTCCCGCACCTTCTCCTCGTCACCGTACAGGAGCGTGTTGACCGGGTCGATGTTGCCCTTGATGAACGCCCTACCCTTGAGCTGCGGCAGAGCCTCTTCCAGTGCCACAGTGCCGATGGGAGGCGGATCGAGCGTATCGATTCCATCTGTGCCCGTATCCAGCATAAGGTCCAGGCGGTCGCCGATCGCACCACACGTGTGGGTATAGATCCTCACGTTTTCGTGCCGAGCGTGCACTTCCTCTATGATCCTGCGCTCATAGGGCAACACGAACTCCGCGTACTGCTCTCGCGAGATCAAGCCGGCTCCTGCAAACGCGGACGAGATCAGGATCGCATCGACACCCTCCCCCGCCTGCCGACCGGCGAGGTCGATGGCGCCCAGCGTCAGCCGCTCCAGACAGGCGTGAGTCTTACCCGGATCATCCAGCAGCGCCATCAACGCGCTCTCGTAGTTCAGTAGGTCCAGGAATTGTGAGAAGGGGCTGAAGATCTCGGAGTGTACGGACACTTCATTCCTGACGCGGCGCTTGACCGCTTTGATGGCATCCAGATGGTAGGGCGGAAAGAAGTCATCGAATGGCCGCGGCTCGGCCTCGAATCCCCAAGTGTACGGATAAGTGATGTCTGTGAGGTCCCAGGGCTCGACGTACCAGAGATCCTCCGGCCTCACCTCATCGAAGCTCGCGAAGTAGCGGGAACCGTCCGACATGAAGTAGTGAGGATTGTCATCGCGCGGTACTCGCGTAAAACCGCCGTTCTTCCAACAAATCGTCGTTTCGGTAACGCCCTCCTCGAGCCGGTCGATGTGTTTCTCGAAGTCCGGATCACGGCCCGGCAGGTTGACGAGGATCCCGTCGAAGCGATAGCGCCGCTGCAGCTGCACGAGTGCGTCAGCGAACGCCTCAGAGCGGTACCAGATGTCGATCGGGGATTGGTCGGCGTTCAGGAAGTAGTGGCCGATCGCCAGCTGGCAGAACAGCGGCACCCGATCGGCCTCGCCTAGGTCCATGGCGATCCTGACCCGTTCCCTGCTGTTCATGCCCCCTCCGTACGGATCCGGCAGCCGCCTACCGGTCATTCGTGACTTCTGGTGTCCAATCCTCTCTTATACTTAATATGAGGTTCTGTCATGGTCGACTTCCAGCAGATGAATCGCCTCCTGTATGACGGGAAGGCCGACGAGGTGAAGGCGATGGTCGAGCAGGCGCTCGCCGAGGACCACCCCGTCGACGAGATTCTCCAACAGGGGCTGATCGCAGGCATGCGGGTCGTCGGCGAGGACTTCAAGCGCAACCGCATCTTCGTTCCGCACGTGCTGGTCGCCGCCCGCGCGATGAAGGCAGGGATGGCGGTTCTGCAGCCCCTGCTCGCCAGCTCCGAGCTCAGCAAGCCCGTCGGCACCATCGTCATGGGCACCGTGAAGGGCGACCTGCACGACATCGGCAAGAACCTGGTCAGCATGATGGCCGAGGGCGCGGGATTCCGCGTAATCGATCTGGGCGTCGATCAGCCGGTCGAGCGGTTCCTCGAGGCGGCGCGCCAGCACGACGCCGATATCGTCGGCATGAGCGCGCTGCTGACGACGACGATGCCGTACATGAAAGTGGTCATCGACGGTTTCGCAGCGGAGGGCATCGATCAGGTCAAGCTGTGCGTGGGCGGCGCCCCGGTGAGCGACAGCTTCGCGGAAGAGATCGGCGCCGACGGCTACGCTCCGGACGCTGCGAGGGCCGTCGACATGTTCCTTCGGCTGCGCGGCGCGGTCACGCAGGAGTGAGGGACGACCTTGGCGATCCACGTGCGCATTGAGTCGCGCGAGTGCAAGGCCGAGTCCGGCCTTTCCCTCTTCGACTGTGCCGAGCGCGCGGGCCTGTTCATCACCAACTCGTGCGGGCAACAAGGAACCTGCCGCGAGTGTCTGGTCGAGGTTACTGAAGGCTCCGAGCTCCTCGCGCCGCCGACGGAGGAGGAGCACCACCTGACAGGGCGCTTTCGGCTGGCCTGCCGCGCTCGCATCCGCGCCGAGCGAGGTGCCCTCAGGTTCCGCCGCCTGCGGCGCGGCGACCTGCTGATCCTAGAGGCTGGCGACGAGCTGCCAGCGCTTCGCCGGGAGGCGCCGTTCGACCCCGCTCTGACGCGTGATCGGGACACCGTCCTGCTCGACGGCGTGCCGATCGCGCAGACTGGTGGGCCCCTGCACGGCCTCGCCCTGGACATCGGTACCATGACGGTCGTCGTGCGCCTGGTCGACCTCGAGACCGGGGATGTCCGGGCCACGCACTCGTTCGAGAACCCACAGTGCTTCGCCGGCTCCGACGTCATGGCACGGATCGCCTATGCCGGGACAGACGGCGAGAGCCGGCTTCGCGGAACGCTCGTCGCCTACCTGAACCACGCGATCGCGGCGTTCTCCTGCGACCCCGAGAGCATCTACGAGGTCGTAGTGGCGGGAAACCCCACCATGCGGGACCTGTTCTTCGGCCTCGGTGTCGGTTCCCTCGGACAGGCCCCGTACCGGTCGCTGACCGAGCACGAGCTGGTCGCTGGACGTCGGACGACCACGAGCGTGTCAGCTCCGGCTCGGCAACTCGGCCTGCTCACGCACGCGGCGGCACGCACCTACGGTCTTCCGCTCATTAGCAGCCACGTGGGCGCCGACGCCGCGGCCTGCCTGCTGACGATCGATGCCGCGCACGAGGACCGGCTGATCGCATTGATGGACATCGGCACCAACACCGAGCTCTTGATCGGAAATCGCGGCCGGATGATGGTTGCGTCCTGCCCGGCCGGGCCCGCGTTCGAGGGCGGCGGGATCGACTGCGGGATGCCGGCGTTCCCCGGCGCGATCGAAGCCGTGCGCCTCAACGGAGCCGAAGTCCCATTCTGCCAGGTCATCGGCGGCGGTGAGGCTCAGGGCATCTGTGGCTCGGGGCTGATAGACGCCCTCGGCGAGCTGCTCAGGACGGGACGTATGAGCCCACTGGGCCGCATCGGCGGCGAACGGTTCGTCCTCGACGCCCACCATGACGTCTATCTCAGCGAGGAGGACATCAGTCGGCTCGCGCAAGCCAAGGGCGCGCACGCCACGGGCTGGACGCTGGT
>CP070823.1:1080898-1138783 GCA_020344375.1 Gemmatimonadota bacterium
GCACATGGCACAGGCCAGCACGGCTGAACCAGAGCGGACCGCTGAGGCGCTCAAGAAGGTGACCGAGATCGTGCGTCCGATGCTAGAGCAGGCCAGAGCGTGATGGCGGCCGAGTGGCTGGGGGACAAGCTGGCGCAGTCACCGGAGCCGTTGCGGGGTCGCCTTGAGACGGCTGTCGGCCAGCTTGATGGCGAAGCCGAACTCTGCACGGCCTTGTTTGCAGCTGCCTGCCAGCTGCTGGAGTCGACACGCGGCCGTCTGGACCGGCGCGAGGCGGCGTTTGACCTGCTGACCGCCGATGGCTTGCTGACCCTCGCCTGCGAGGCTGCGGCGTTTGACGATCCGGAGGGGCTGGCGCGACGCTGCCAGGCCATGGGCCCGGGCGGCGAGTTCGGACGCCTCGCTGAGCGCTGGGTGGGGAGGAGCTGACGGACATCGCGAGATCGCACCGTAGGCAAGCAGAGCCACCGGAACTGACGGACCTCCACACTCACGTCATCCCCGGTGTGGATGACGGCGCGCCTGATCTGGAGAGCGCGCTCGCTGCGCTTCGTACGCTCTTGGCTGACGGCGTGAGGGCCGTTGCCGCGACGCCCCACCTGAACGCTTCGGACCTGAATGGTACCCGGCGCGCGCGCGCCGAGGCGGGTTGGCAGCGGCTCGTCGAGGTCGCGAAAGCCAGCTTGCCAGGACTCGAGCTCTACCGCGGCTACGAGATCCAGCTCGACGTCCCGGAGTTCGATCTGAGCGATGCCGGCCTGCGCCTGGCCGGCAGCCGGTTCGTGCTGGTGGAGTTTCAGGCGTTCACGGTGCCCGAGCGGTCGGCTGACGCGCTAGCGCGAATCGGAGAGGGAAGCTATGTGCCGATCATCGCGCACCCGGAACGCTACTGGGGTTATGACCGGTCCCACAGCGTAGTACCCGAATGGCGAGCTGCAGGTGCGTTGTTACAGGTGAACAGCGGTAGCCTGTTGGGAGAATACGGTGAGCACATCAGGATGGTAGCTCAGCGCTTTCTGAGTGAGGGGTGGATTGATGTCCTCGCATCTGACAACCACGCGCGGCCGAACCGCTCTCCCTCGCTGCGGCCGGCCTGGGACTATCTGGTGCGTCGGGGTCTCGCGCGGGAGGCCGGGCTCCTGCTCGAGACGAACCCGCAGCGCATCTTGGGAGACGAGATGCCGGTGACGGTGGGCCCTGTTGAAGCTGCGGGCGGCGTGTTCAAACGCGTTGCCCGCGCGCTGAGAGGTGGCCGCTGATGATGACCGAACGGCTTGTCGATCTGAAAGGAAAGAAAGCGATCGTAACAGGTGGATCACGCGGCATCGGCCGGGCCACAGCGATCCTGCTCGCCCGTGCCGGCGCCCACGTGGGGATCGCGTACCGGGCGCGTGACGATCAGGCCACTGACACGGTAGCCGAGTTGCGGCGGCTCGGCAGCAGTGCGTGGTCCGTCGCCGCTGATCTGGGTGAGCCGGAAGGCGTGGCCAAGCTCTTCGAGCGGTGCGACGGCGAGTTCGGCTGGCTGGACATCTTCGTCGCGAATGCAGGGATCTGGCCGCCCGAGTACGTCGCGCTTGTCGAGATGCCGGACGAGCAGTGGGGCGAGGTGATCAAGGCAAACCTGACCTCTGTCTTCCTCACTGCCCGCGAGGCGGCGCGCCGAATGGCGGATGGCGGCAAGATTGTCATTGTGAGTTCGACGGCCGGCCAGCGAGGCGAGGCAGGCCATAGCGACTATGCTGCCACGAAGGGCGCGATCATCTCGTTCGTGAAGTCGCTGGCTGTAGAGCTGGCCGCGCGGGACGTACAGGTCAACTCGGTAGCCCCAGGCTGGGTGGAGACTGATATGGCGGCGCCAGCACTCGAGGGCGAAGAGCGAGAGAAGGTGCTGGCAACAATTCCGCTCAGGCGCCTGGCGAGCCCCGAGGACATCGCAGGTCCGATCCTATTCCTCTGCTCGAAGCTCGCACGCCACGTGACGGGAGAGGTGCTCAACGTGAACGGCGGCAGCGTCCTCTGCGGCTAGAGGTGGAAGGTACACGCAAGAGACTCGACGTCCCCGACGCTGTCTGCGAGATCGCGAAGCGGCTGGAAGACAGCGGCTACGAGACTTGGGCCGTCGGGGGCGCGGTGCGCGACGCATTGCTCGGCGGCTACCGGTCCGACTGGGATCTGGCGACCGCCGCTCGGCCCGGCACCGTGCGCAAGCTGTTTCGCCCGTCCTACCCTATCGGCATTCAATTCGGCACCGTCGGCGTGAGGGGAAGCGACGGTCGAGTGTACGAGGTGACCACGTTCCGTCGCGACATCGAGACGGATGGTCGCCATGCAGTGGTCGAGTATGCCGCCACGATCGAGGAGGACCTGGCGCGCCGTGACTTCACGGTCAACGCCGTCGCCTACCACCCGCTGCATCACACTTTCCTCGATCCCTTCGCCGGGAGGGAGGATCTCGAACGCAGAGTGCTCCGGTGCGTAGGCGAGCCGGCACAGCGCTTCGCCGAAGACTATCTGCGCGTGCTGCGCGGCCTCCGGTTTGCCGGCCGCTATGGGCTGGAGATCGAGCCGGCGACATGGGAGGCACTGACCGCAGCGATGCCAAATCTCCCACGACTCTCGGCGGAGCGGATCCGGGAGGAGATCCTGAAGTTGCTGGCGGCGCCTGGCGCCTCGTCTGGCCTGGCGCTCTACCGGACGTCCGGTGCGCTGGCGGTCGTCGTGCCCGAGCTCGCCGATCTGGGTGACGGCGAGTGGGAGGAGATCCTCTACGCGATCGACGGACTACCGGCACATCGTGGACATCTTAGGCTGGTCGCACTGCTGGCGCCGGCTCGCTCGAGGATCGAGGATCTGATGATGCGGCTCAGGTTCTCGAACGCTGAGATGCGTGACACTCTGGAGTTGCGGGCTGCCCTGGCCGTGCCGGTCGACGTCGCTGGCGATGTTGTCGGCGCGCGCCGTTGGCTGCGGGATGTGGGACCCGAGCGGGCCCATGATACACTGCGGCTCCATTTCGCCCGCGCACGTGCGCGCGGTGCTGGGCCCACGGAACGACGCGACCTTGCCTCGCGTGCACGGCTCGTGCTCCAGGTGCTGCGGCGGGGCGACCCGGTCACGGTCGAGGATCTGGCGATCGATGGGCACGATCTCAAGGCGCTCGGACTGCAGCCGGGCCCCGAGTTCCGCCGCATCCTGGAACGCTGCCTGGAGGTCGCCATCGGGCGACCCGAGCTCAACCAGCGCGAGACGCTGCTCGACTATGTACGTGAAGAGCTCTGCCGATAGCGGTGCAGGAATGACACGCCCAATCGTCCGCGTTGAAGCATGAACGAAGAGCTGGACCTCTTCCCCGGCGCTGACTCGGTGCGGCCGACGCGTCGCGGGATAGCCGATGAATCCTCACCGGCGGCGCCGCTGGCGACACGGATGCGCCCCCGTTCACTGGACGAGTTCGTGGGACAGGTCCACCTGGTCGGGCCGGGCCGTGTGCTTCGCGAGATGATCGAGCGCGACGAGCTGCAGTCGCTGATCTTCTGGGGGCCGCCCGGTAGCGGCAAGACGACGCTCGCCCGGATCATCGCCGAGCGGACCAACGCCGCTTTCGTGCCGTTCAGCGCCGTGACCGAGGGAGTGCCACGTGTTCGGCAGATCATCGCCGAGGCGGACGAGCGACTACATAAGACGGGTCGCCGCACCATCCTGTTCTGCGACGAGATCCACCGCTTCAACCGTGCGCAGCAGGATGCCTTCTTGCCCCATGTCGAGGCAGGGACGGTCATCCTGATCGGCGCTACCACCGAGAACCCCAGCTTCGAGGTGAACAGCGCCCTGCTGAGTCGATCGCGGGTCCTCGTGCTCGATCAGCTTGATGAGGCCGACCTGCGGACGATCTGCGAGCGGGCGCTGGCGGACGGGGCACGCGGTCTGGGCGGGCTGGGGCTCGTGGTGGACGACGACGCGCTGGAACTGCTGGCGTACGCGGCCGACGGTGATGCGCGAGGCGCGCTGGCAGCGCTGGAAGTCGCGGCGTCGATGATCGGCGCCGGTGGGCACATCACCCGGGCGGTCGCGACCGAGGCGATACCGCGGCGCTATGCTCGCTACGACAAGTCGGGGGAAGAGCACTACAACTTGATCTCGGCGCTGCACAAAGCGGTTCGGGGCTCCGACCCGGATGCGGCCCTCTACTGGCTGGCGCGCATGCTCGATGGTGGGGAAGACCCCCTCTACATCGCGCGGCGGCTCATCCGTATGGCCACTGAGGACATCGGGCTCGCCGACCCGCGGGCGCTGTCCGTTGCTGTGGCTGCCAAGGACGCCTACCACTTCCTCGGTTCGCCAGAGGGCGAGCTGGCGCTGGCCGAGGCGGCCGTCTATCTGGCCACGGCGCCGAAGTCGAACCGGGTGTACGAAGCGTTCGGCCGAGCCAAGGAGCTGGCGCGTGAAACGCCCGCCGAGCCGACACCCCTCCACGTGCGGAACGCGCCCACGCGACTGATGAAGGAACTCGGCTACGGCGCGCACTATCGCTACGATCACCGCGAGCCCGACGCCTACGCGCCGCAGGAGTACTTGCCGGACTCGCTCACGGGCCGGCGCTTCTACGAGCCGTCCGGTCGAGGGTTCGAGGCGGAGATCGCGAAGCGGCTCGAGGTCTGGGCGGCGAAGCGGCGGGCGGCGCGGGAGAGAGAGCACCGCGGATCCTGAAACCACACCACGCACGGCCGCGTATACGTTGACGGGGTGCTCCTCCATCCGATCGTCCCGTGCGTTGTTCCTGACCTGGCGCGGACCGCCTCCCGCCACCATCTCGCATCCCTGGAGATATAAGCCATGAAGGAGCGAAAGGTTTCGGAACCGGTGTCCCTGTTCTCGGTCTACGCGGCCTGGATCGTCGTCGGGGAACTCGCTCCCTATCTGAACCGCCTGGTTGGACTGGGGAGGTATCATACCTGGCTGCTGGCAGCCATTCGGATGACGCTGCTGGTGCTGGTGACCTTCGCGTACATCCGCGCTATCGAGAAGAGGCCGTTCTGCTCCGGGTTCAACCTGAG
Source organism: Gemmatimonadota bacterium (assembly GCA_020344375.1). GTDB lineage: Bacteria > Gemmatimonadota > Gemmatimonadetes > Palauibacterales > KS3-K002. The sequence goes on from CP070823.1 coordinate 1,085,956, forward strand.
CTTTCAGCAGATACCGAAGAACATCCTCTGGGCCGTCGTGTTCTTCCTCGTGGCGGGCCTGATCCTCATGCCGTATCAGTTCTTCGTCGTCAGGCCACTGACCGAGGGCTTCGTGACCGCCTCGGCCGGGATCTCGCACGAAGCCGCGCGCCCCTTCGCTGACCGGCTGGTCGAGTACCTGTACATCGTGTACGAAGGGATTGTCGAGGCTCTGATCTTCATCGGCTTCTTGCTCGACCGTTTGGCCAGACGCTGGGGCTGGCTGGCGGCGATCCTGGTGAGCAACCTCGCGTTCGCCCTCTGGCACTATGACTACCTGGCGAGCGGGCTTCTAACGGGAAGCTTGATGATGATCCTGACCTTCTTAGCCGGTGTCCCCGAATCACTGAGCTACGTCAAGACCAAGAACAGCCTGAGCCCCATTATCTGCCATACACTCATAGATTCGCCCATGTCAATCAGGATCCTGCTCGGCATGGTGTGATCTCGGGCGAGAGACACGCGGACACGTATTCGGTGCCGAACTGGCGGACGTCACCGCTCGCAGAGCTGTGGCCGGAGAATCGTTCGCGCCGGCAGGGTGTATATCTTGACGGGACGGCTATCGCAATTGCACCGTTAGGTCAACCAGTTTAACTGGAAGGGGTCAAGGTAAGAGATCGCTAACACGCTCATCGAGATAGAGGCACCGCAGGAGCGGGCGATCCTGCTGAGCGCGCCAGGCCGGGGCGTCAGCAGGCAGGAGGCCCGTGATCATCTCACCGAGCTGACGTCCCTGGCGGATACGGCGGGGGCGACCGTCGTGGCCACGGTTCAGCAGTCACTCCAGGCTCCTCATCCTGCCTACTACATCGGTACCGGCAAGGTCGAGGAACTACGCGCAGTCGTCAGTGACAGGGCGGGCAGCCTGGTCATCTTCGACGAAGATCTCACGCCCATGCAGGGCCAGAAGTTGGAGGAGATGCTGGGCGTGCGGGTGATGGACCGGACTGAGCTGATCATCGACATCTTCGCGCTCCGCGCCCGGAGCGCTGAGGCGAAGATGCAGGTCGAGCTCGCGCAGCTTGAGTATCTCATGCCGCGGCTCCGGCGGATGTGGAGCCACCTGTCGCGGATCCGCGGGGGTATCGGACTGCGCGGCCCGGGCGAGATGCAGCTGGAGACGGACCGGCGGATGATCAGGCGCAGGATCCGGGAGCTCAAGAGGCGGTTGTGGAAGGTAGCGCAGCAGCGTGCCACGGAGCGTAAAGGCCGTGCAGGCGAGTTCCGGGTCGCGCTAGTCGGATATACGAACGCGGGCAAGTCGTCGATACTGGCAGCGCTCTCGGGGTCAGAGCTGTTCATAGAAGACCGGTTGTTCGCCACACTCGACTCCGCGACACGGGCCGTCGATCTCGGCGAGGGCTTCCAGGCTTTGGTCACCGATACGGTCGGATTCATTCGCAAGCTGCCCCACCATCTCGTGGCATCTTTCCGGGCGACGCTGGAGGAGGCGAATGGGGTCGACTTGCTGTGCCACGTGGTGGACGTGGCGCACCCGCGTTGGGAGGACCAGTACGAGGTGGCGGAGGGTGTGGTGGCCGATCTGCAGTTCAATGTGAAACGCAAACTTGTCGTGTTCAACAAAGTCGACCGGCTGACTCACGTGGAACAGGCTGCGATCAAGGAGCGAGCGGAAGCGCTCCTGGGATCGCACGTCTTCAGCTCGACTGTGGAACCGGCTGGGTTGGACACGCTCCGCGCCATGCTGAGACAGGCGATCCGCGAGGGTTGGCGTACCGTGATGCTGAGCATCCCGGCGAGCGCCGGTAGCCTTCTGGCCGAGGTGTACCGGGAGGGCGAGGTCCTCAGGCGTGAGGAGCGCGGCGTTTCCATCCAGATGACGGCCAGGCTGCCGATGGACGTGCTGGGTCGCCTGAGGTCACGGCAGGACGTGGCGATCTTCGAGGCGCCACCGGCGGCCTGATATGTCGCGGGCATATTGGATCGTCGGGTCGGGCCGGATGGGGCTATCGCTCGGCTCGGTACTTGCCACGTCGGAGGGCACAAGCGAGGTGCTGTTGGTCGGCCGGCGTGAGCGAGCGCCTGAGCACTCGGTGCTGCGGCAGCCGGTAGCCCGTTACACTCACGGATTCCCAGGTCCCCCGGCCCGGGGGACCCGAGTGCTGCTGGCGGTCCCGGACGGTGCGATCACCGAGGTCGCGGCTGGCGTTGCCGCATTGGGCGCGCCGGGTGAACGCTGTGTGGCGCTGCACCTCAGTGGTGCACAGCCAGCCGGAATACTGGCGCCGCTGGCGGAGCGCGGCTACGCCATCGGATCTCTTCACCCGTTGCAGACGGTTGCCGATCCTCAGAGCGGTGCGGAGCGGCTCCGCGATGCGTTCTTCACTTTCGAAGGCGATTCGGAGGCCCGGGGCGCAGCGGCGGAGATCGTCGAGGCGGCGGAGGGGCGTCTGCTGGAGCTTCATGCGGCGGACAAACCTCGCTATCATGCAGCGTGTGTGTTCGCTTCCAATTATGTTGTTGCGTGTGCCGCCGTGGCGACGCGCCTGCTGGCGGAGGCGGTGAGTATCAGTCAGGAAGAGGCGGCTCGGGCCCTCCAGCCGCTGTGGCGTGGGGCGGTCCAGAACCTGGATCAGCTGGGGATCACACGGGCCTTGACGGGTCCCGTGGCTCGTGGGGATGTCGAGACGCTACGAGGTCACCTGGCAGTGCTTGACGCTGACACGCGTGAGCTGTACCGGCAACTGGCGCTGCGGGCTCTGGATCTGAGCCGGCAGTTGGGACTCGACGCCGCGGTCGCTGATGCGATCGAGGCGGAGCTCCGTGCCTGAAGACGGGAGAGTGCGGCGATGAGGTTGTACATCAATCTCGATCATGTCGCGACGGTTCGCGAGGCGCGCAAGACCGATGAACCCGATCCCGTGCGCGCGGCCGTGCTGGCCGAGCTGGGCGGTGCCCAAGCGATCACCGTGCATCTCCGTGAGGACCGCCGGCATATCAATGAGCGAGATGTGCTGCTCTTGCTGAAGACGGTCCGGACGGGTGTGAACCTCGAGCTGGCGGTCGAGGAAGAGGTGCTTGAGTTTGCGCTCGAGCACCGTCCTGTGCAGGCGACGCTCGTGCCGGAGCGGCGTGAGGAGATCACGACCGAGGGCGGATTGGATCTCGGGGAGGCGAAGCGGCAGCGGCGAGTGGCCGACGCGGTGGGTCGGTTGCGCCAGGCAGGTATCCGGACGTCCCTGTTCATCGATCCCGTGGAGCCGACGATTCGGGTGGCGAAGGAACTGGGGGCCGAGGCAATCGAGCTGCACACCGGTGAGTACGCCAACGCGGCAAGGGACGCTCGCGAGGGGCAGTTGGTGCGCCTGCGGCGTGCCGCGTCGCTGGGTCGCGAGATCGGACTGGCGGTACATGCCGGGCACGGTCTGACCTACGAGAACGTGACCCCAGTGGCGGCGATCCCCGAGATCGAGGAGCTCAACATCGGGCACTCCGTTGTGAGTCGGGCGATATTTGTGGGAATGGAACGAGCCGTGCGGGAGATGCTGGAGCTCGTTCAGGCGGCGCGAGGCCGGTTGGGGGGTTAGGCGTATGCCCCGGACATTGCTGGAGTTCTTCGTCGACGAGGCGACCGAGTATCTGGATAAACTGCAGCAGACGCTCGGTGAAGCGGGCACGCCGGACGCGGACGAATTGAGACGCTGCGCACGCGCGCTACGTGGAAGCGCCCGTATGGCGGATCAGGAAGCCATCGCCCGAGTAGCGGGCGCGGTGCAGGCTCTGGCGACCGAGCTGACAGCGGGTGGTCGCCATTGGAGCAGAGGGCTCCGTGAGAGCCTCGAGACGTCGCTGGCCGAGATGAGGGTGATGGTGAATTCGGTGAAGGAGCCGCCGGCTGACCTCGCAGCGCGTGCGGAAGCGCTGGCGCGCCGGCTGGGAGAGCCGATGGCGCCGCCGACGCCGCCACCGAAAGATGATGAGAGGTTCCGCCGCTACTTGGGCACGGAGCTGCGCGGCCTCGCCACGGATATCGGCGAGTCGCTGGGCGTGCTGGAGCGTGATCCCCGGAACCGGGAACCGCTGAAGAAGTTGCTGAGGCGTATTCGGCCGCTGCGAGGCATCGAAGGCGTCGATGAGATTCCCGCCGTAGGTCCGGCGCTGGCTGCGGTGGAAGAGGTGATCCTGAAGATCGCTGACACCAGCGCTACGGTCGGGCCCGGACACCTGGCCCTCTTCCGGCGCGCGCGACAGTCTCTCGACGACGTCGCCACCGAGTTCATTCGCGGTGAGGCACCGAGCGCCATGGTGGCGCGCGGCTTGGAGATCGAGGATCTCAAGGAACAGATTCTCGACACCGCAGCCCAGCGCGAGATCACCTGGATCAGCGAGTTATTCCTCGATGAGGTGGGACCGCACATCGAGGCGTGCCCGATGGCGGAACGTGGCGCCGGCTCTTGGGACGCCTTTTTCGCTCTGGAGGCGACGGCCAGCCTCGACACCATCGATCGCCTGCGCGAGGAGATCGCCCGCGATCCGGAGGCGCGCAAGGCCGGTGAGCGGCTGACGTTCGCGTTCAGGCAGCTGCGGGAGCGCGCCGTCACCTTCGGTCACGCGGACCTCGGGAGGGTGGCGCGACGGGCGGGAGCGGCGCTCCGCGCTGCGCTCGACGGGCCGCCGTGGCGATTGCAGTCCATCGTCGTGGATCTCGCCCCGACGGTTGCGGAGCTCCGCTCTTACCTTGAGACGACCGCGAAAGAGGATCGCATCGGTGCGGTGAGACGGGCCGAAGATTCGTTGGACGCGGCGACACAACCTGATCGTGAGCCCCCGGTACCCATCGAATCCCTGACCTACAGCGCCGATGACGCAGTGGCGCGCGCCAGGTCGCTGACCGACGAGATCGGGGGGATTCTGCAAGTAGCACAGCCTGACGTCAGCCGCGCGCACGTTCTGCTGGAAGAGGCGCTCGGTCTGCTGGAGCACGCCCTGGTTCAGACCGGTACGCAGCAATGACCGGCCGCTGGCAGACGGTCGTCGGAATCACCGTCAGCCTGCTGTTGCTCTATTGGGCTCTCCACGATGTGTCGCTGGCCGAGCTCTGGCACCACATGCGGACCGCGAACCTGTGGTTGCTGGCGCTTTCCATCACGATACAGACGGCAGGCTTCCTCATCCGCGCCGCCCGCTGGAAGGTTTTTCTGAAGCCTGCTTTGGCCGACCCGAGTTACCATGCCCGCTTCGCAAGCACCTGCATTGGCTTCATGGCCAACAACCTGCTGCCCGCGCGCGTCGGGGAGTTTGCGCGAGCCTACGCTCTCAGCCGCAGCCAGCCGATCAGTGTGAGCGCGTCTTTCGGCTCGCTGGTCGTGGAGCGGCTGTTCGACGGACTGACCCTCGCTGCTTTCCTGGCTGCGCCCCTCTTTCTTCCGGGCTTTCGCGTGGCGCCGGGACTGGGAGACGAACTGATCGGTCGGGTGATTGGCGTGCTGGTGATCTTCGGCGGCGCCGGCGTGGCATTGCTTGTATTGATCTGGCGGCCCGACCTGGCGGGCCGCGTCTTTCGCGCGACACTGGGCCGCCTGCTCCCCAGACGGGCGGCTGACAAGATCGCCGAGATCATGAAGTCGTTCATCGCGGGGCTGGGTGCGATGCGCAGCCCAGGGCTGGTGATGGCCGGGTTTGCCTGGTCCTTCCTGCATTGGTTCTGGGGCGCGCTGGCCCTCTACGTGGGGATGCTCGCGTTTGGCATCACTGGGCCGGGCTATCTCGGCGCGGTCTTTGTGCAAGCCGTGAACGCGTTCGGCGTCTCGATTCCCTCGTCACCCGGCTTCTTTGGGCCATTCGAAGCGAGCGTCAAGCTTGCCCTCTTGCCGTTCGGTGTACCAGCCAGCCAGGCCGTTAGCTACGCGGCGGCGTTCCACGTCGGATCGTTCGCCCCCGTCACGTTTATCGGGATCTACTACCTGGGCCGGCTCGGCCTGTCGTGGGGCGAGGTCGGGCACAGCGAAGATATTGTGGAGGGAAGCACTTGAGTCGCGAGCGACAGGCGCCTGCGCGCCGGGGATCGAGTGCTGTGGCTAGCGGCTGGCTGGAGACGGTGGCTCAGGCCAAAGTCAATCTTCGGCTGCGCATCCACCCGCGTGGTCCGGATGGTTTCCATCCCATTGAGACGGTCTTCTGCCGGATCGATCTGGCTGATCGGCTGCGATTGCGCCGCCGGCACGAACCCGGTGTGAAGCTGGGTGTCAGTGGCCCGGAGCGAGCGCCGGGAGGGCCGGAGAACTTGGCAGCGCGGGCGGCAGCACTCTTTCTGGAGCGCGCCGGGCTTGCCGGCGGCGTGGAGATCGAGCTCGAGAAGCGTGTGCCGCCCCGCTCGGGTCTCGGCGGCGGCTCGAGCGATGCAGCGGCGGTACTCCGATTGCTCTCTCGCAGCGTCGAGTCACCGCCCGGCCTGGATGAGCTGCTGCACGTGGCGGCGGAGCTCGGCGCCGACGTGCCGTTCTTCGTGGCTGATCATCCCCTGGCTTTCGCCTGGGGCCGCGGGGATCGCCTCCTCGCTTATCCGGCCGTCCCGGTGCGACCCGTGTTGCTCATCCTGCCTGAATCAGCCGTCTCGACGACGGTGGCGTTCGCGCTCTGGGACAGAGCACGTGAGGACACGGGGGAAGCCTCTTCGGTTGAGCCGACGCTGACACACTGGCCTTCGCTCTCTACGTGGCAGGGCATCCGCGCTGGGGCCGTGAACGACTTCGAGCCCGTCATCTTCCGCGAGTACCCGGCGCTGGGTTCGCTCCGGGCGAAGCTCGCTGAGACGCAGCCGTTGTTCTCCTTGCTCTCCGGGAGTGGCGCGGCCCTGTTCGCCGTCTACGAGAGCGAGCAGGAGCGCGATGCGGCGGCGTCGCAACTGGCTGCTGAGTTGAAGGGCGTGAGGCTAGTCAGCGCTCGCGGGCCTGTGTGAGCGCAGTGGCGCGCGGATCCTCCCAGAGTTGGGTCTGCACCAGCTGTCCGGGCGGTGGCAGCAGCAGGGCGATGTCGCTCGCGATGGAATCAACATCGCTGTGCTTCCAGTACGCATAAGTGCGCGGGGCGCAGGAGACGATGCTCACGAGAGCGCCATGCCGACGCTGGAAGTCGCTGATGTCGGTGCGCGACAGATAGCAGTTGCGGGCGTGCGCCTCGGGGCTCGCGTTGGCGAGGCTGAGACCTGACGGAGGGTGATTGTGCCAGGTGCCCACGGTGCGGCGATTCGGCTTGCAGCTTGCGGCCTGCACGCGCCCTGTCTCGGAGGTCAAGATATGGGGCATTCGGAAGTCGGTGATGTAGAGGTCTGCCCCGCGACGCTCCCCCTCCAGACAGAGCACGAGTTCCGTGTCGAAATTGCCGAACATCAGGGCGAGGTTATCGGCGACTGCAGGGGAGAGCACCACGTTCTGAAATCCGTCCATGCTGGCTGACGCCCGCGGGCCGAAGCTCGCAGGCTGGCCCGTGCTCAGGGCCGTTAAGCAGATCAGCAGCCAGCAGATGCGTTTCACGTTGCCTACGTCCAGGTCTTGATCTGGCCGGTCCTGCCGATGAGATTGCGCAGTAGTCTTGCCAAACCGCTCTCGTTGGCCCGTCGTCTAAAGGCAGGACGCTGGACTTTGGATCCAGAAATGGTGGTTCGACTCCACCCGGGCCAATCCACAGCATGCCCTCTTGAGCCCAGCCTGGTGAGCAGCTGTTCGCGAGCAAGCCAATCCAGTCGCTCTTGATAGCTGAGTTCACTCTCGGTTTCCGTCTGAAGCTCCAGGCGAGCTTGGATCGGCTGCTGGTGTGCGTTCGCGCTGGGGCCGGGTGTGCGCATGTGACTCCCTCCTCTCGAACTGTCCGTGGACCCTAGGGAGCAGGGACCGTGCCTGGGTCTGTCGGCGGCTCTAACTCTTTGTGCTATTTAGACCTACGACATTCCCACCGGGTCGCTGCACTGAGCGGGCGCGGGCGCGGATGCTACCGTATGGTAACCGGGACGGTGACGTGGATCGGAACGAGTGGCCAGCGACTGGACACGGCCGAGGCGCGGGGGCCGCTAGGTTCGAGCTTGGCGAACGCTTCTGGCGCTCGTGCGCCGCTGGAGTGTTGCCGCGGGGTGCGCCTCTGCGCTGTCAGGAAGGCAGAGCCAGCAGGATCACGAACGCGAAGTACGCGGTCACCAGTATGCCGCCCTCCAGGCGGGTCAGTCGGAGCGTTGTCCAGACGAACGGGAGCACGAGGATGCTCACGGCGAGCATCACGGGCGCTTCGACGCGGATGACTGACACGGGAACGCCGAGGGGGCGTGCGAGGGTAGCGCAGCCGAGCACCGCCAGCAGGTTGAAGACGTTGGAGCCAACCACGTTCCCCACCAGGATGTCGCCCTCGTCCTGAATCGAGGCGGCGACCGAGGTGGCGAGTTCCGGGAGGGAAGTTCCGAGGGCTACGACCGTGAGGCCGACGGCGAGCTCGGAGATTCCCAGGAGGCGGGCCACTGTGGCGGCGCCGTTCACGACCAGGTGGGCACCGGCGAGGAGCGTGCCGAGCCCGATGACGGTGAGAAGTAGGTGGCCGAGCACAGTCCCCCCGGCTGGCACGAACTTCTGGTACTCGACCTCGATGGCCGGGGACTCGCGCCGCGCTCCCTCGAGGAGGTACAACGTGTAGGCGATGAACCCAACGAACAAGGTGATCCCGTCCCAGCGGTTCAGGTCCCTGTCCAAGGCGAAGACGTAGAAGGCGACGGAGGCGAAGATCATGATGGGGACTTCCCGCGTCAGGAGCCGCATCTGGACGCGGATAGGGCGGATGAGGGCGGCGAACCCGAGGATCAGGGCGACATTGGCGACGTTGGAACCGACGACGTTGCCGATGGCGATGTCGCCGCTGTGGCGGACGGCGGCCACCACGCCGACCAGCAGCTCGGGCATGGAAGTACCCATGGCTACGACCGTGAGGCCGATGACGAGGGCGCTGACGCCGAGCTTGCGGGCCAGTCGCGAGGCTCCCCGGATCATCAGGTCGGCGCCCACGTAGAGCGCCACGAGGCCTAGGACGAAGATGACGAGTGGCGTTGTCATTGGCTGGGAAATGTGGAACGCAAGGGCCTCCGGGACAAGCCGGGCGGTGGAACCGAAGACGTGCAGCTGAGTTGACGCCTGGTCAGGCGCTGGATAACTTGCGAAGCTTTCGATTCCAGGGGCTTAAACCGTGACCGATACATCAGACGTCGATCCCAAGAGCCACGAGATGATGCTGCTCTCGGGGTCCGCCAATCGGCCGCTTGCAGAGCGGATCGCCAAGGAGTTGGGCAGGACGCTCTGCGATGTGACGATCAAGCGCTTCGCCGACGGCGAGATCTTCGTCCGTATCGACGAGAACGTACGGGGCCGCGACGTCTTCATCATTCAACCCACGGCTCCGCCCGCCGAGAACATCATGGAGCTGCTGCTGCTCCTCGATGCGGCGAGTCGTGCATCGGCGGCGCGCGTGACGGCGGTAATTCCCTACTATGGATACGCGCGCCAGGACCGGAAGGATCAGCCGCGTGTGGCGATCGGCGCGAAGCTGCTGGCGAACCTGATCAGCACAGCCGGCGCGGACCGGGTCGTCGCGATCGACCTTCACCAGCACCAGCTGCAGGCGTTCTTCGATATTCCCGTCGATCACCTGTACGCACTCCCGGTCTTTGCCGAGCACTTCAAGCGCCGGGATCTGGAGCCGCTGGTGGTGGTGGCGAGCGATGTGGGTGCGGCCAAGATGGCGCGCGGATTCGCCCGACGCCTGGGCGGCGAGATCGCGATGATCGACAAGAGTCGCCCGGCTCACAACGTGGCTGAGGCGGTCAATGTGGTTGGTGATGTCAAGGGGAAGACCTGCCTCATCCCGGACGACATGATTGACACCGGCGGGACGGTGGCTGAAGCGGTTCGGGCGCTTCAGCAGCGCGGTGCGAAGAGGATCTTCGTGTGTGCCACACACGCACTGCTGAGTGGGCCGGCGGTGGCGCGCTTGTCGGAGTTGCCAGTTACGGAGGTCGCGGTCACCGATACGATTTGCGTGCCGGAGGAGAAGCGCTTTGCAGGGCTGCAGATTCTGCCGGTGGCGAACCTTCTGGCCCGTGCCATCCGCTATATCCACGAGAACGAGAGCGTGAGCAGCCTATTCGAATAACGAGCTGCGCGGCTGGGGAGCATCTGGCCGACATTGCAGGGGATGTGATGTAATGACGACGCGAGTAATACTTGAGGCTCAGCTGAGAACGGAGACGGGGAAGGGCGCGGCGCGTTCGCTGCGGCGCCAAGGGTACGTGCCTGGCGTCATCTACGGGCATGGCGAGGAGACACGTGCCTGCAAGGTCAACACGAAGGAGCTCGAGCGACTGCTGACGTCGGGTTCGTACGAGAGCACGCTGATAGAGCTGAAGCTCGACAACGGTGACACGCCACGCGTGTTGATCCGCGAGGTTCAGGTTCACCCCTACAGATCCGAGGTCCTGCACGTCGATTTCCTGGCCGTGCACAGGGGCGAGAAGGTCAGGCTCGAAGTCCCGGTCCGCTTGGATGGTGTTGCCCGCGGAGTGAAGGAGGGCGGCATCCTGGAGCACCTGCGGCACGAAGTCGAGATTCGCTGCGATCCTGATCAGATCCCGGAAGCATTGGAGCTCGACATCTCGGAACTCGGCATCGGGGACAGCGTGACGGTCGTCGATCTGTCAACGCCCGCGGGCGTGGAGATCCTCAGCGATTCCTCGGTGGCGATCGCGGCCATCGTCCCGCCTGCGGCGCTCAAGGTCGAGGAGGTTGTTGAGGAGGTAGAGGCCGTCGAGGAGGAAGCCGAGCCCGAGGTCATCGGTCGCGGCAAGCCTGCCGAGGAGGAGGCCGAGGAACAGGAGCAGTAGCCCTGAAAGCCGTAATCGGACTGGGCAACCCGGGGGCCCGGTACGAGGCCACGCGCCACAACGTCGGCTGGTGGCTTCTCGATCTGCTCAAGCGACGCTGGTCCGCAACTCCGTTCCAAGAAGAGGATCTCTGGCTCCGCTCCACAGCCGAGCTGTCCGGGGTGGGCGAGCTCTGGCTGATCAAGCCGCTGGTCTACATGAATCACTCTGGGATAGCGGTACGGGCCCTGGTGGATTCCACCTCGCTGGATGTGCAGCGCGATCTGCTGATCGTGGTGGATGACGTGGCACTTGATCCCGGTCGTCCGCGTTTCCGGGCACGCGGCTCGGCGGGTAGTCACAACGGTCTTCAGTCGGTTGAGTACACTCTCGGCACTCGTGATTACCCTCGGCTTCGCATCGGTGTTGGCACTGCCCCGCCGGGCGTCGATCTGGCCGATTGGGTTCTGTCGGAGTTCGACGATCCGGCGGATGAGGATGCCGTACTAGACGTGCTCCCGCGTCTCGCGGACGGCGTCGCGGTGTGGGCGCGGGAAGGCATCGAGATGGCGATGAATCGCTACAACGTTCCATTGGATCGCGAGGAATGACGTTGCAGACCAAGGAGGGTCGGTGACGGGCATTGCGGTGACCTATGCGGCGCCCACAGGCTTGCTGGGCCTGGTGGTCGCGCTGCTTGTCTATCTGTACTTGAGGCGGCAGCCGGCCGGCACGGAGCTGATGGCCGGTCTGGCACAGCAGATCCAGGAGGGGTCCAGGGCGTTTCTGAAGCGCGAGTACTCGGTGCTCGTACCCTTCATCATCGTCGTGGCGTGCCTGTTGTATCTGGCACTGCGCTCGCTGCCGACTTCACTGGCCTACGTTGGCGGGGCGCTCTGTTCGCTGGCGGCTGGGTTCTTCGGTATGAACGCGGCGACTATCGCCAACGTGCGGACGTCCGAGGCGGCGCGCGAGACTGGACAAGCGAAAGCGCTCCGTATCGCGTTCAACGGGGGCGCTGTGATGGGCCTGTCCGTGGCCAGTCTCGGCCTGCTTGGCATCGGAGTCGTGTTCGCGATCTATGCGGGCGGCCTCGGCGACGATTCGGCCTTCAAGACGTTCAGCGAGATCATAGCCGGCTTCGCGATGGGCGCTAGCTCGATCGCGCTGTTCGCACGTGTCGGTGGCGGGATCTACACGAAAGCGGCGGACGTCGGTGCGGATCTGGTTGGCAAGGTCGAGGCCGGCATCCCTGAAGACGACCCGCGCAACCCAGCGACGATCGCCGACAATGTGGGCGACAACGTTGGTGACGTGGCTGGGATGGGCGCCGACATCTTCGAGTCATACGTAGGATCTGTGGTCGCCACCATCGCCATCGGCGCGACGTCGGCACAGATCCTTACGACGCAGCGCATGGAGGCGGTGACCCTGCCGATCCTCTACGTGATGATCGGCCTGCTGGCCAGCTTCGCCGGGATCTTCTCGATGAAGCTGATGGAGCGTGCGAATCCGGCTGCGGCACTGCGTAACAGCACGTACATCGCCGCTGTCTTGTTCTGGGCCGTCGCCGGTTGGGTGACGTTGCGGCTCGACGTCTTCGAGGGTAATGGCAGCTATAGCGCGCTCGGGCCCTTCTGGGCGATGTTCGGCGGGTCGCTGGTGGGCATCTTCATCGGTCTCTCGACCGAATACTTCACGGCGGCGCGGCCAATACGGAGAATCGCGGAGGCATCGCAGACCGGTGCGGCGACGAACATCATCGCCGGTCAGGCAGTGGGGATGATCTCCACGGCGCTTCCGGTTCTGCTCATCTGCGCAGCCATCTGGCTTGCCCACAAGTTCTCGGGCCTCTACGGCATCGGTATCGCGGCCGTGGGGATGCTAGCGACGGTGGGTGTGACCATGTCCGTGGACGCTTACGGACCGGTCGCTGACAATGCCGGCGGTATCAGTGAGATGAGCGGCCTGGGCCCAGGCGTCCGCAGCATCACCGACAGCCTGGACGCCATAGGCAACACGACCGCCGCCATCGGCAAGGGCTTCGCCATCGGCTCAGCCGCACTGACCGCGCTGGCCCTCTTCAGCGCCTACTCGTCCGCTGTCGGACTTCAGGAGACAGGGCTCAATCTGGTCAGCCCGATGGTTGTGATCGGGGTCCTGATCGGTGGCACGCTGCCCTTCGTGATCGCGGCGTTGACGATGACTGCCGTCGGGCGGGCGGCATCGGGCATGGTGAACGAGGTGCGGCGGCAGTTCAAGGAGATCGCTGGCCTGATGGAGGGCAAGGCGAAGCCCGACAGCGCGCGCTGCGTCGATATCTCGACGCGGGCGGCGCTGCGCGAGATGATTTTGCCCGGCACGCTGGCAGTGATCGCACCAGTCCTGGTGGGCACGCTGTTGGGCGTGGAGGCGCTGGGTGGGTTGCTGGCGGGGGCCACCCTGACAGGTGTGCTTCTGGCCCTCTATATGGCGAACGCCGGCGGTGCCTGGGACAACGCGAAGAAGTACATCGAGGCTGGCGCGTACGGTGGCAAGGGCTCAGAGCCGCACAAGGCCGCAGTGGTTGGCGACACGGTTGGCGATCCGTTCAAGGACACGTCGGGACCCTCCATGAACATCCTCATCAAGCTGATGAGCGTGGTCAGCCTTGTGCTCGCGCCCTTCTTCGCCCGGCTGGCCTGATCGGTTCCGGCGCACCTAGATTGATGAAGCTCCGGGGGGCACCGGCGCCTCCGGAGCTTCACCGTAGCGAGGCCCCAGCAGGGTGCGTTTCCGATGAGTCGCGTACTGAAAGCCGGCATTGTGGGATTGCCCAACGCGGGCAAGTCGACGCTGTTCAACGCACTCACCGCGGCGGGTGTTCCCGCCGAAGTCTATCCTTTCACGACAATCGATCCCAACCTTGGTGTGGTCGAGGTGCCGGATCCCAGGCTGGATCGCCTGTTCGAGATCGTTCAGCCGCCTCGAAAGGTGCCCGCGGTCGTCGAGTTCGTCGACATCGCCGGCCTCGTGGAGGGTGCGCACCGCGGCGAGGGTCTCGGCAATCGCTTTCTCGCTCACATCCGCGAGGTGGAAGCGCTGATCCACGTAGTCCGCTGCTTCGACGACCCGAACATCGCTCACCCGGCGGGCTCTGTAGATCCTGTGCGTGACGTCGGCACGGTGGAGACCGAGCTGCTGCTGGCTGACCTCGAGACCGTGGACAAGCGACTCGACCGGGTGCAACGGACGGCACGGAGTGGTGATCGCGATGCGCAACGCGAGGTCGAGAGCCTGAACCGCGTGCGAGAATGGCTGAATGCGGGCCGCCCGGCTCGCGACGTCGAGTGCGGGGAGGGGGAGGATGAGATCATCAACTCGCTGTTTCTGCTGACGAGGAAACCCATCCTCTACGTGGCCAACGTTGCCGAGTCCAGCATCTCCGGCGGGGACGAGCCGGCAGCGGCACTCGCCAGCGCTGTCGGAGCCGACCAGGCTCTGGTCCTCTGCTGCCGGCTAGAGGCAGAGCTTCTGGACTTGGAGCCTGAGGAGCGGCGCGAGTACCTCGAGGCCGTGGGCCTCGAGCGACCGGGCGTCGAGCGGCTGATTCAGGCCACCTACAGACTGTTGGGCCTGATCACGTTCTTCACCTTCAACGAGAAGGAAGTGCGCGCCTGGACGATCCCGCGAGGGACGCTTGCGCCCCAGGCGGCCGGGGTCGTGCATTCCGACTTCGAGAAGGGCTTCATTCGCGCAGAGACGGTGAGCTACGCCGATTTCGAGCAAGTGGGATCGCTGAAAGCCGCCCGCGACCAGGGGCTCGTCCGTGCTGAGGGACGGGGCCACGTCGTGGAGGACGGTGATATCCTGCTGTTCCGGGCTCATACCTGAGGAGCTCTGCCGGGGAGCTTGAGATTGGGTCCAACTTCGGGTAATATTGGCGCGTTCAGGAACTAGCCTGCCGTGACAACGTACCTGCTCCGTCCCGGTCACTGGACGGGGCCTAACGAGTTCGGACCTGCGAGCTCAGGCCAAAGGGAGGTGACGAATGCGCGACTACGAGATCGTCTACATCTTCGATTCCGCCCTCGATCGCTCGGTCATCGATGAGAAGCTGGAGCGGTTCAACCAGCTAATCGCTGGGGACGGCAAGGGCGAGATCGTGGCCCTGGAGCATTGGGGAAAGCGACAGCTCGCCTATCCCATCCACAAGCACGAGAACGGTTACTACGTGGTCGTCCAGCTCCGGACTGACCCGGAGAACCTTCCGGAGTTCGAGAGGGCTATCAAGCTGGACGAGGCCGTTCTGCGATACTTGGTTGTACTCTCTGAAGGTGAGCTTCCCACGCCGCAGTCGGCGGTTGACACAAGACCGAAGTTCAGGTCGCGGGATGACGACGAAGACGAGCTGGATGAGAACGGAGAAGACTGAGGCCAGCGGAACGCTACCCTGGCTGGTGGCTGGAGGGAACGACTCTGAGAGAACAGGGCGGTAGACCATGCGGAGAAGAAGACGAAAGCCGTGCTACCTTTGTGAGAACAAGATCACGGTGGTCGATTACAAGGACGAGCAGCTGCTCTCGCGCTTCATCACGGAGCGTGGGAAGATCGTGCCGAGCCGCATAACGGGGACCTGTTCCCCGCACCAGCGGCAGTTGACGCGAGCCATCAAGCGGGGCCGCTATCTGGCGTTGCTTCCCTACGTGGAAGACTACCGGCGATAGAAGGGACGTGAGGTCACCACGCGGCGAGCTGGGCCGGATGGTCGGCTTCGGGGCGGTGGCCCTGGCCCTCGCGGTGACCCAGCCGCTGGTCCTGATCGGTATTCCCCTGGCGGTTCTGTTGGTGGCATACGGGCCGCGCAGCGTGTGGTCGGCTATCATAGTCGGCGCGGTCGTGGCCATGGCGGCCCTGGGTGAGCACTCAGGTCTTTGGTGGTTCGAGCGCGGCTGGCCGCTGCTCTTGGCCGGGACTTACGTGTTGACCTCGGCTTGGCGCCCGACCTGGAGTTTCTCAGCACGAGCTCTGGCCGCGCTCGGCATCGGCGTGACGGCAGTCTCGTTGAGCTTACTGGCGAGCCCTGGGGTATGGCGCGAGCTCGACGGCTCGATGACTGTGCGGGCCAGCCAGGCAGCGGCCGCCGCGACGGAGTTGCTGGGCGGGCGGGCTGATGGTTCGGTGCGGGCGCTGGTGGCTCGAGTCGCCAGCCTGCAGACGGCACTCTTCCCCGCTTTGCTCGGGGTGAGCTCGCTCGCTGCGCTCGGCGTGGCCGTGATCGCGCGCAAGAGGCTGGCGGGTGACGTGGGTCGTGAGGTTGGAGGTTTGCGAGGGTTCAGCTTCAACGACCACCTCGTCTGGCTCTGGCTGCTTGGCCTGGCCCTGATCGTGGCACCGGTCGGCGGGATGGCGGAGCGCGTCGGCGGCAACGTGGTGTTGTTCATGGGGGTGCTGTACGTTGTGAGGGGTGCGGCTGTGCTCCTGAGTCTGGTCGGTGGGATCTCGGTGATGACGGGAGTGGTGGGGGCAGCGGTGGCGCTGATCATCTATCCCATTCTCGCCCTGTTTCTGGGCATAGCGCTGATCGTCGGCCTGAGTGACACGTGGTTGAACGTGCGTGGCCGCATCAAGGCACGCAGTGGCGGAGGCGGGCTGTCGGGCTGAATATCTGTAGGAAGTCAGAATCGGAGCGTGAACGTGGCTAAGCACCTAGAGGTCATACTGAGAAGAAAGGTCGAGGATCTTGGTGATGTGGGCGACGTTGTGAGCGTGAGGCCAGGCTACGCGCGCAACTATCTCTTGCCTCAGGGACTCGCCTACGCCGCGACCGAGCAGAACCGCCGGCGCCTTGAGCAGGAACGGGCGGCTGCCCTATTGGCTGAGGAACGAGACCTGAGCAACGCTCGCGTGCTCGCCGAGCGACTAGAAGGCGCATCGATCACCTTCTCGATGTTGGCAGGCGAGGAAGGTAAGCTCTACGGTTCGGTGGGGCCGCGGGACATCGCGGCCCAGCTGAGCGAACAGGGCTTCGACGTGCATGGACGGCACGTCGTCATGAAGGAACCGATCAAGGCTCTCGGAGTCTATTCGGTGCCGATCCGGCTGTACCCAGAGGTGGAGGCCTCGATCAAGGTCTGGGTGGTCAAGCGAGAGGAGGAGTAGGACCTGGGAATCGCGTACTGCGACGGGCATCGGCTCAAGCGGTTGTTTCTGGCGGGGACAGAGCACGTCTTCACCCACCGAGCCGAACTCGATCGCATCAACGTATTTCCGATACCTGACGGCGACACCGGCACGAACCTGGCCCTAACGCTTCGGGCGATGGCTGACGCCTTGAAGGGTGTTAGGGACTGCTCCGTCGCAGACGTGGCGTCGCGGCTCGCGGAGGCCGGCGTCTTGGGGGCGCGGGGAAACTCGGGGATGATGCTGTCGCACTACTTCCTGGGTTTCGCCGAAGGACTCGACGGCCGGAAGCGAGCCGGGCCGGAGGATCTCGCGTTCGCCATGGGCCGGGCTTCTGAGTCCATCTATCAGTCGGTCGATCGCCCCGTCGAGGGCACTATACTCACCGTCATCCGCGAATCCACCGAGGAGATTGATCACTTCGTGCGTCAGGTGCCTGACCTCGCGGCACTCGCCTGGCGGCTGCTCCGGGCGGCGCGCGCTTCGCTGGAGCGCACGCCGAAGCTGTTGCCTGCTCTGCGCGAGGCGAATGTCGTCGATGCGGGGGCCAAGGGGTTCGTGCGTTTCCTGGAGGGAGTGGTCGGCCTGGTCGAGGGTCGTGCCAGAGCCACGGCACCGTCGGCAACCGTGCTGGAGACACCCGACGCTGCCGCCCTCGCCAAATTCCCGGATGACCCAGATCGCGCGTTCCAGTACTGCTCCGAATTCGTTGTCCGGGGAAACCCGCTGCCGGGACGGGAGGCGATGGTCCAGGCCGTTCGGGAACTGGGGGGCTCGTTGGTCGTCACGCGTGCATCCTCCGTGGCCAAGATCCACCTCCACACGGACGAGCCGGATAGGGTCAAGCAGGCGTTGACTGCGTTGGGCAGTGACGTGGAGTGCGTGAAGGCCGAGGACATGCGGGCTCAGCACCGCCGTCGACGCCAGAAGACGGCACGCCGTGTCGCCGTGGTAACGGACAGCACATGCGATCTGCCCCCGGAGTTAGTACTCGAGCACGATATCACGGTCGTGCCGCTCACGGTCATGTTCGGCGACGATGCCTTTCTGGATCACGTGGAGATCACACACGAGGAGTTCTTGCGACGGCTGGTCGATCCTACGCAGCCCCTGCCAACGACCTCTCAGCCTTCCCCGGCGCACTTTGAGGAGTCGTTCCGACGTGCCGCTGAACAGGCCGATAACGTGCTGGCCATATTGCTGTCGGGGGCCCTCTCCGGGACCCTCGGCCAGGCGCAAGCGGCTGCAGCACGCTTCACGGGCGCGAGTGTGCGTGTGTTTGACTCACGCTCGTCGTCTCTCGGGCTCGGACTGCAGGTGATCCGGGCAGCGGAACTGGCTCGGGAGGGCTGGGAGTTGGAGAAGATCGTCGGCGAGCTAGAGCGGACGCGCGAACGTTCTGGCTTGTACCTCACAGTTGATGACCTGCAGTACCTGCAGCGCTCGGGGCGGTTGGGAAAAGCGCGGGCCTTCGTCGGCAGCCTTCTCGATCTTAAACCGATACTCAGCGTGGATTCGGAAGGTGCGGTTGTTCCAGTGGACCGGGTTCGGGGCCGTGAGGTGCTTGTCCAGCGTGTGCTGGAGCTGTTGAGACGGCAAGTGCCCAGGGAGCGAGCGCGGCTGCGGATGGGAGTGGTGCACGTTGATTGCCTTGACGTCGCTGATCTGCTTGCGAGTCTGCTACAGACGGAGTTCATGCCGGACGGGCTTCTGGTCCGTCCGGCCGCTGCGACGCTGTCCGCCCATACCGGGCCGGGTGCCTGGGCGGTGTTCTATCAGGCGGAGTAGACGTCGGTCGCGGCCTGGCAGGCTGAGGCTTCCCTAGTTCAGTCGAGAGATGGTTCGAGCGAGGTCGGAGCGATCTCACACATCCAGGCGGGAACCCGCGGTAGTTACTTCGGGGCCAGTCAGGTTCAGCGACCTTCCTTCGCAGGTCCGGCGAGCTGTCGAACTCTGCCAGGACCGCAAGGCCCGACAGCTTATGGTCCTCGACTTGCGCGGCCTGTCGGACGCGACCGATTTCTTTCTCATCGGCTCCGGTGACTCGGAGGTACACGTGCGTGCTATATTCGAGCACACGGTGGAAGGGCTTGCTGGCACCGGCATACGACCAGCTGGGATCGAGGGCGAGCGAGCCGGGCGCTGGGTGCTCGTAGACTACATAGATCTTGTCGTGCACGTGTTCCACCCAACCGTGCGCGAGTTCTACCAACTGGAGCGGCTGTGGGGTGACGCGCCGACGTTGCTGGTGGAGGAACCGGATACGTGATTCGACGGATTAGACTGAGGCTGCCGGCCGGGCGAGCGCTGTCACGGCTTGCCTGGTGCGCCACCGTGATGCTCGCCTCGATCAGCGAACCAGCACACGGCCAGTTCGGTCGCAACAAGCTCCAGCACCGGGTCTTCGATTTCCAGGTCATCCAAACAGCCCACTTCGACGTTTACTACTATCCGCAAGAGCATGAGGCAGCCATAGACGCTGCGCGGATGGCGGAGCGTTCCTACAACAGGCTGAGCCGGATCCTCGGACACGAGTTTGACGAGCGCAAACCGATTGTCCTCTACGCCTCCCACAGCCAATTCCAACAGACGAACGCCTTGCGGGGTTTTATCTCAGAGGGCACGGGCGGCGTCACGGAGTTTGCGAAGCGCCGAGTGATCCTACCGTTCACTGGCTCGTACGCCGGTTTCGAGCACGTGCTGACGCACGAGCTGGTGCATGCCTTTCAATACGACATCATCGCGCGCGGATTGGCCAGCCAGTTGGATCCACTCGGCTTCCAACTACCGCTCTGGTTCTTGGAGGGCATGGCCGAGTATCTGGCGATCGGCGAGGTGGACACCCACACGCACGCCTGGCTCAGGGACGCGGTGCTCTCGGGCTACCTGCGGACCATTCCGGAGATGTCACTGTACAGCGACTATCTGTCGTATCGTTTCGGCCAGTCAGTGATGGGCTTCGTTGGCGCGAAGTTCGGTGACGAGACGATCGGCTTGCTACTGCAGCGGGCGATGCGGCTTGGAGTCGAGACGGCGTTCGAGATTACGCTGGGCATCTCTCTGCAACAGCTGTCTGAGGAGTGGATTGAATCTGTCCGAACGACCTACCTACCGGAGACTGCCAGGTTCGGAGCTGCCGGCGAGATCGGCGAGCGGCTGACGGGCCACGCGTTCAGGCCGGGCTCGGGGAAGTTCGCCTCTTACCTGTCACCGGCACTCGCGCCGGATGGGCACGAGATCGTCTATCTCTCGGATCGCGGTAACAGGCTGTACGCCTTCTACGATCTCTGGTTGGCCTCAGCAGAGGACGGCAGGCCAGTCAGCCGTCTGATCAAGGCGGCGCGGAGCCCTGATTTCGAGTCACTGCGGTTTCTGAATTCCTCGGCTGCCTGGTCCGCGGATGGTCGTCATCTCGCGTTCGTTGCCCAGGTCGGTGGGCGTGATGCGCTCTACATCTATGATGTCCGCAAGCGCAGAGTGGCGCACAAGATCGAACTCGATCTCGATGGCGCGCAGAACCCGACGTTTTCGCCGGACGGCATGCGCGTTGCCTTCACAGGGCTGCGCGGTGGGATCAGCGATCTGTACGTCGTGGACGTGAACGGCCAGCACGTTCGGCAGCTGACGGACGACAAGTACGCCGACCTCCATCCGTGTTGGTCTCCGGATGGCCGCTACATAGCGATTGCCACGGATCGCGGGGAGGACACCGATTTCGGGGAACTCGTCTTCGGCAACTACCGCATCGCCCTTTACAGCGTGGGCCAAGGCGATCTGGAGGTGCTGCCGCGGCAGGAAGAGGGCAAGAACGTCAACCCGGTGTGGTCGCCTGATGGTGACGCGATCGCCTTCGTGTCGGACCGCACGGGGGTGAACAACGTATTCATCTGGTCGCTGGTGGAGAGTCGACTCTACCAGGTGACGGACCTGCTGTCGGGTATCACCGGCATCACACCGCTGAGCCCGGCGATCTCGTGGGCCGCGCAGGCGGACCGCTTGGCCGTGACCTACTTCGAGGGCGCGGGCTACAACGTGTACGTCATAGACGATCCCAGGGGTTTGGCGTGGCCGGTCAGTGACTCTCGTGCGCCGGTTCTCGTGGCCGAGGTCGAGGAGAGCCACGATGACAGCCTGGGCGGTGCGGAAGGAGGCCCGGCGCTTGCCGACCGCGGGCTCGTCGGCCAGTCATACTACAGAGTGCTGGGTGGCTTCCGACCTTCAGCCGCGAGGCCGGCCGAGGGCGAGGTCGTCGTGGGGCGGGAGTTGACGGTGGCGAGTCTGCTCGAGGACGCGCACTTGGGCCTGCCCGATACGTCGGCTTTCCAGCAGCGAGAGTACAGGCCAAAGCTCACGCCTGACGTCGTAGGGCAGCCGGTCATCGGCGCTCAGGTCGGTGGCTTCTTCGGCAACGGCATCTACGGAGGCTCCTACGTCCTCCTGTCGGACGTGTTGGGGGACCACAACGTTCTGCTGTGGGGCCAGATCGCGGGTTCGTTCGACGATGCCTATATCCTGACCCAGTACACGTACCTGCGTGAGCGCGCCAACGTGTCGATGGCCTACCAGCAGTTCCCACTCTATCGCTTCCGGGGGACGGTGCCCTCGGTGGACCCGACGGGCCAGCAAGTGCTTGAGGATCGGTTCCTGCGCGACGTCTACAGGATGCTCAGCACGGAACTCCACTATCCCTTCAACGCGTTCCAGCGGCTAGAGCTCTCGGGCGTCGGCTTCTTCATCAGCCGCGACAGCGTGGTGGACAGGGTTGGTGTGGGTATCCCGGGCGGCAGCGATCGGGAGACCCTGCGGCTGGAGAACCTGGTGTTCGTGGGTCCCTCAGTCGCCCTGGTGTGGGACAATGCGCTCTACGGGTTCACTGGTCCGATCGCAGGCCGCCGCTATCGGATCGGGCTGGGGCGCTACTTCGGCGACGTCGGGATCACTGATCTGACGCTGGATATCCGTAACTACTGGAACCTGGGTGGGCAGTTCGTGCTGGCGACTCGAATAACGAGCTTCTCGCGGTCTGGACCCGGCGAGCAGGAGTTCCGCATCTACTGGGGCGGCCCGTACTTCATCCGCGGCTACGATGGAAGCTCCTTCAACGCTGCGGAGTGTGCGGAGTCGGGTAAGAGAGTCCGCGATCTGCTCACCACCCTGTGCCCGGTGCGAGACCAGCTCATCGGCAGCAGCGTCGCGCTGGCAAGCGCCGAATTCCGCTTCCCGGTCTTCAACTTCCTCGATCTCGGTTTCGTGCCGCTGGGCCTGCCTCCGGTCGACGGCGCGTTCTTCTTCGACGTGGGCGTGGCCTTCAACTCATTAGATCAGCTGGCCTGGTCACGGGGGCCAGGCGTCGACCCCGTCGATGTGCGTACGCCGATAGCTGCCTTCGGGGCAGGTCTCAGGGTGAACCTTCTTCAGAACGTGTTACGGGTCGACTACGCTGTGCCGCTGGACCGTCCCGACCACAAGTCCGGGGTCTGGTCTCTGTCGTTCGGACCGACTTTCTAGCTCCGATCCCGTATTCTCCTGTCCTGCCTTGCGTTGGCGCATCCAGCCCAGCTATCTTCTTGTAAGCCCACGAACTCCAGCCTTTCCCGATGACCGGTCCGAGGACCACAGAAACCGATCTGAAGCTGCACCTGTCGAAGCGAACGATCATCCTCGTCGGCGCAGTGCTGCTCTGGCCAGCGCTGAGCTCCTGTGACTCCGGGCAGGAGTCAGCCCGGGCAAGGGGTGGCCGCCTCGAGCGGGTCGCGTGGCTCGGCAGCTCCGAAGGCTGGGGCCTGCTGGGGCTGCCGCTGGCCGGTGGTCCGCTGACATATCGCAGAGCTGAGAACCTGGAGTCGCCGACCTGGGCGCCACCGGAGTTCGGGGGATTGACCAAAGTGTGGCCGGGTGACGGTGCGATCTGGGTCCAGTTCGACGACTCACGCATCGGGCTCTACGACTATGCGACCGGCCACTTGCTCAGTTATGAGGGATACGCCGCGACGGAGACTGCGGTCGCCCTGCCGGGTCAAGCGGCACTGGTGATCGCCCCGGGCGGACGGGCGCTGGAGCTCGTTTCCGAGTCTGAGCCGTGGCGCTTCGAACTCGAGGGCCAGCTGCTGCGGCTGGTAGGCGTGGGAGAGGGACAGGTCGTCGCCGTCGCGGGCGGCGGCGACTCGGAGGGTGAGTTTCTGGTCCTGCAGCCGCCTGAAGAGGAACCACTCGGTCGACGCAGCGTGACGGGTGTGCGCGATTTCACCGTCACCGCTTGGGGTGAGAGGCTGTACTATCTCGCGGCGGACTCGGGGGACCTGGCTCTGCACGGACTCAGCCTGCCGAGTCTTGAGGTCGTGGAGGAAGTCGCACTCCCGCAACCCGGCCGCGCCGTGGCGGCGACACCGTCGAGCCACCGTCTCTACATTGCAGCAGGCCGGAGCCTCTACGTCTTTGATCGCCTCCGCGGCGAGCTGATGCGTGAGATGGCGCTGCCGGCACCGGCGTCAGCGCTGCGCTTCAGTCCCAACGGTGCGAACCTGCTGGCTCGCCTGGAGGGCGTCGGTGAGGTGGCGGTTCTTCGGGTCGGCGTAGACTCGGTGCTCGGCGTTATCCAATGCGGGTGGGACGAGAATCTGCCGATGGCATTACCAGGCGGCCGACTCGTCGCTGCGCAGGGTACGGATCTCGTGCTCTACGACCTGCTCCGTTTGGGGGAGATCGCACGTGTCCAAGTCGGCGATCAGCGGGTGTGGTTGACCGTCGAGTGGCAACCGCCGCGACCACGCACTGAGCTGACCCAACGGAGCGCACGCCGGACAGAGCCAGGCGGTCGGGCGAGGGCGGTGCCTGGTGAGGAGGGGTCCGAGGAGGAGGCGGAATCTGCGGTCGGCGAAGAAGGCCCGGCGCCGGGGTATTACGCTGTTGTGCTCGCTGCACGCGCGCGCCCTGGGGTGGACGACCTCGTGACCTGGCTGCAGGGCCTCGGCTATCCTGCGACCGTCGATCCCCATGAGGACCCTATGGGTGTGCTCTGGTTCCGGGCGATGGTGGGGCCGTACGCACGACGCCCGCTGGCGGAAGCGGCAGCCCGCTCGCTTAACGCCCGCTACGGCTACAAGCCGTGGATCCTGTCGATCGAAGATACCGGAAGGGAACAGCGCAACCCGGCGGACTCGGCCGGCGCTGGCGGAGAACCTCCGGCGGCCGGCGCGTGAGCCGGCGAGGCCTGGAGGGGTCTGAGGTGAGGAGTGCGGGAGGTGGGGTAAGTGGACGTGTCGGCGCCCAGGACTGATGTAGCCTGGCCGAATGCCGCGACTCTCGTCCTGGCCGCTGAGAGCACTCGGCAGCGGCGCTGGGCAGTCGCTACGACGATAGAGATCGTCCGCAAGTTGGCGTTGCAGCGGCCGAAAGTGGTGCTCGCCGACCTGCAGACGCGCACCCCCTCATCGCTAGCCGCGGTCCTCGGAATGAGTGAGGCGCCCGGGATGGTCGACGTGCTCTTCCGTGCCGCGACTTTCTCCGTGGTGGTGCGCAGGCCGGAAGCGGAGACCTTCTACTTTCTTCCGATCGGTGAGGCTCCTCCACCTCTCCAGGTGCTCTACCAGCACCCCCGTTGGAGCAAGATCGCGACGCGACTCGCGCAGACCGACGCCCATCTCTTGCTTTGCGTGTCGGCCCAAGACTGGTTGGAGGCAGGGCCGATCGCGGGATTCGAGGCCTGCATTGTACTGAACGCTGTCGGCCTGGAAGTGGAGCTGCCGGACAAGGCGCGACGGCTGGCGGAGTTCCTGGCGCCGCCCGAGATCCGGGAAGAGCAAACGAGCGGGCTCGAGCTGCCCTGGTACGCCGCGGCCGAGCCGGAGACACAGCCGATGTCGGGTTCGACGCCGCGACCGGCGCGCGATTCGCAAGCGAGACCGGTCTCGCCGGCCAAGCCTGGTGCGGAGGGTGCAGTGCCGGCGGCGGTGGGAAGACGCGGCGCGGGGCCGCCGATCTTAGCTGGACCTAGGTCCGGCCGGAACGCTGGAGTGCCAGCTGGTCGCGGCCGCGGCAAAGGCCGGGTGCGCCGTGGCATCATGCCGGTGGCCGCTTTTGCTGCAGCGACGGCCCTGTTTCTCACGTTCTATGTGACCATTGGCAGCCGGCAGGTTCCGGAGGATCCTGGATACCTGGAAGCGGCCGCCGAGACTGGGCAGGCGATACCGAGCGCGGGCACAGCCGAAGAGCGGGAAGGGGAGAGGGCTCGACTGCAGGAAGTCAGCCTGCCATATTCGGTCCTCATCGCGTCGTTCAGTTCGTATGAGGATGCCCTGGCACGCCAGCGGGAGTGGACGCGAGCGGATCTCCCGTTCTACGTTGCGCCGACCCCGGTCCGGGGCGTCGTTTACTATCGCGTCTTCGCCGGCATGTTGGCTGGGCGCGAGCGTGCTGAGGAACTGATGACCCAGCTGGTGCGCCAGAGGATCAAGGACACTGCTAGAGATTGGGATGTGAGACCGGCCCGCCTCGCGTTCAGCTTTGGTGTGTACTCCAGCTCTCGGGAGGCCCGCGCCACTCTCGAGACGCTGTTCGGTCAGGGAGTGCCCGCGTACATCGTGCCGGCAGCCGCCGACGGCGAGATCGCTTATCATGTCTACGCAGGCGGCTATGAGAGGCCGGAGGACGCGCGACCGCTCGAGGAGCAGATCGCGCGCGCCGGATTGGATGTCGAACTTGTGGAAAGGGTGGGGTTGGTGTTGCAATGAAGCTTGTCGGCATCGAGTTCCACGGCTTCAAGTCTTTCGCTGATTCGTCCCAGATCCGCTTCCACGACGGGATCACGGCCATCGTCGGTCCCAACGGCTGCGGCAAATCGAACATCTCGGATGGCTTGCGCTGGGTGCTAGGCGAGCAGCGGCCGACCGCCATCCGCGGCTCGCGCATGGAAGAAGCGATCTTCCAGGGCACCGAACGACGCAAGCCGATTCACAGGGCTGAGGCCACGCTCCGGCTCTCCAACGAGGACCATCTGCTGCCCGTCCCCTACACCGAGGTGGAGATCAGTCGAACGGTCTACACGGGTGGCGAGAGCGAGTACCGGCTTAACGGGTCTCTCTGCCGCCTGCGAGACATCCAGGATCTCTGTCGGGACACCGGTCTCGGCGCGAACGCCTACGCGATTATCGAGGGTCGCATGGTCGACGCGATTCTCAGCGATCGGGCGGAAGAGCGCCGCGCCATGTTCGAGGAAGCGGCGGGGATCGGCCGCTACAAAGACCGGCGCCGGGTCGCCGCACGCCGGCTTGATGAGGCCGATGCCGATCTCGCTCGGGTCGACGACCTGATCTCCGAGGTCCAGACGAAAGTGCGTAGCCTCGTACGCCAGCGCGGTCGTGCGCGCCGCTACCTCGAGTTGCGGGAGCGCAAGCTCGCCGTCGAGCTGGCCCTGGCGCAGAAGGAGCTGGCGCGGCTGGACGCGCGACACCGTGAGATCGATAGGGAGCTGCGCTCGCTGGAAGAGGCTCGCGTGCACGATGCCGCGCAGCTGCGAGCGGGTGAGGCAGAGTACGAGGCGGTGCGGACGCGCCTGGCTGACCTGGAGCGAGAGCGTGCCGACAACGCCAGGAAGTTGATGGCCGTCCGCGACCGGTTGGGGGAGCGAGAGCGGCAGAGGTTGCTGGCTGAGGAGCGCGCGCGGCACGCAAGCGCCAGGCTGGAGCAGCTGGCGGCGGAGCGTCGCGAGCTGGAGGAGCACAGGCACAGGCTGAGCGAGGAGATCGGGCGTCTGCATGAGCTGGTGGTGGAGCGGCGATCTGCTCTGGGCGAGCTTCGGGAGGGCCTCCATAGACAGCAGGTCGAGCTGACAGAAGTCGCTGAGCGGCGACAGGCGCTGGAGGCAGCGGAGTCGGCCGTTGAGTCAGAACGGCGGGCCTATCGCGAGGAGCGGGCGCGGCTTCAGGCGCGCAGCCAGGCGGCGCTAGCCGAGGCGGCCGAGCTGGCGCGGCGTGTGGGAGATGCGGAGAGCAGGCAGGCCGCGATCTCCGCAGCCATTGAGGAGGCGGCTCGGGCTGAAGAGCAGGCACGCCGGGAGGCGGAGCTGGCAGAGGACCGCTGGCGACAGGTCAGCGGGGAACTGCGCGCTGAGCGTGCTCGGTTGACTGAGTTCCAGGCGGGACACGATGAACTGCGTGGTCGGCAGGCGGCGTTGGGTGAGCGGCTGCAGGCGATCGCCGCGCGTATCGAGGCTCTCATGCCGTTGACCTCTGGGGAAGAGGGCTTCAATCCGGCGGTACAGGCGGCGTTGGCGCGAGCCGATGGACTAGGTATCCGGGGCATCCTGGCGCGAAGCATCGATGTGCCTGAGGCCTTCGCGGACGGCGTCGAAGCGTACCTCGGAGCCTACTTGGAGGGTTTGGTGGTGGACGATGCTGCCGCTGTCATGCGTGTCCGCCGCTGGTTCCTCGAAGAATACGACGGTCCCGGTGGCCTTGTCGTTCTGCCGCTCGATCGGGTGAGCAGGGACGAAGACAAGCAAGCGCCCCTGCCTGGTGCGGTTCGCGTCAGCGGGCCGGGGGCGCCCTGGGTGAGGCGCCTGCTCAAGGAGGTCGAGTTCGGAGGCGAGGAACCGGGAACCGGCCCGGCGTGGATCGGCCGGCGCGAGAGCCTGGACACACAGGGTGTGTACCGCTTCGGCCGACCGTACGCCGGAGGCGGAACCCTGGCGCGCAGGGCCGAGCTGGAGCGCTTGCGTGGCCTGGAAACCGAGCTGGCGGCGGAAGCTGACCGCCTGGCCGAGTCGGTGCGGGCCAGCGAGGCGCGGGTCGCGGGTCAGTCGGCGCAGGTCGAGCGGCTGGAAACGGCGCGTCGGGGGGCAGAAGAGGAAGCAGGGCGCCTGGCGGCACGGGCAGAGGCGGCAGCGGAGCGCCTTGAGGGGGGGCGTGAAGAGCTGGTGATCGTGCGCGACGCCGTGGCCAGGCTTGAGGAGGAGCGGGCGGCGGCGCAGCAGCGCGAAGCTGCCGACACGGAGGCACTGCGGACGTTGCGACCGGTGGGGGCAGAAACGGCCCCGGACCCCGACGAGCTCGCGGTCGTGCGGGCGAAGTGGGAGGCGCTGCGCGATCGGCTGACGGAGATGCAGCTGGACGAAGCGAGGGCGGCGGCAGCGCTCGACCGTGCAGAACGTGAGCTCAAGGCGCAGCAGCAGGCGGAGACCAGCGCGCGGGAGCGGACGGAGCGTCTTGCTCACGAGGCGAACGAGCTTGAGGTCGGTCGTGCGCGTGTCGAAGCGGAATCGGAGGACGCCGCGGGTGACCTGGAGGGCCTCTTCGAGGAGCAGGAGCGTCTGGAGCGTGGGTCGACGGAGCTGGATGAGCGTGCCGAGGAGCTGCGGCGGAAGGTCGCGGATCTGGAGGCGCTGCTTCGCCGGGTGCAGCAGGAAGAGCGGAGCCACGCCGAGCGGCGGCACGAGCTGGAGCTGGAACGGACACAGATCGATGCCGATCTCAAGCGCACGAGTGAGCGTCTTGAGGACGAATGGGGCCGGCCATTCGAGAAGCTGTCCCAGGAGGTCGAACCGGCCGCCGGTGAGTACGCCGAGCTGCGTGAGCAGCTCACGGAGCTCTCCGAGCGTCTGGGCGGGATCGGCCTGGTCAACATGCTCGCGGAGCAGGAGTACCAGGAGGAGAGAGAGCGTCTCGAGTTTCTGGAGGCGCAACGAGCCGACCTTGCCAAGGCACGTGACGATCTGCGTGACACGATCCGGCAGATCAACGACACCGCATCGGCGGCGTTCCTCGAGACGCTGGAGCAGATCAGGGCCAACTTCAGGCGCACGTTCGCGACGTTGTTCGAAGGCGGGGTTTGCGACGTCTGGCTGGACGACCCCGAGGATCCCCTCGACTCCCCCGTCGAGATATCAGCGAGCCCAGGCGGCAAGCGCACGCAGCGCATTCACATGTTGTCCGGCGGGGAGCGGGCGCTCACCGCACTCGCGCTGCTCTTCGCGATCTACCTGGTCAAGCCCAGCCCGTTCTGTGTGCTCGATGAGGTTGACGCCCCACTCGATGAGACCAACATCCGGCGATTCGTCGCGATGCTCGAGGGGTTCAAGGAGGGTGTCCAGTTCGTCGTGATCACGCACAACCCCGTGACGATCGAGGCCGCCGACTGGATCTACGGCGTCACGATGGAGGAACCAGGCGTGTACAAGATCGTGGGTGTCGAGTTCAGCGAGTACGCCCGCGGGGCCGTGGCCTGAGCAGCGATGCGGCTGGTCACAGTGGGGACGGGCACCGTGGTGCCCGACCCCGAACGTGCTTCGTCGTGCTACTGGGTCGAGCACGGCAACACGCGGATCGTCATCGATTGCGGTGCCGGCGCGCTTCAAGGTCTGGCGCGGGCGGCCTTACCCTGGGGAGAGCTTGACCACCTCGTCATCAGCCACTTCCACGCCGATCATATCGGCGAGATCCCCTCACTGATCTTCGCGTTGCGGCACGGGCTGGAAGTCTCCCGAACCGTGCCGCTGGCGGTGTGGGGTCCGGAGGGCACGCAGCGGCTCTTCGCGGCCTGGGCCACCGCCTACGGCCCCTGGGTGATCGAGCCCGGCTTCGGGATCTCCATGCACGAGCTGCTGCCCGGTGCCCAGGGTCAGATTGGCGAACTGCTGCTGAGCGTCACGCAGACCCCGCACACGGAAGAGAGCCTGGGATTGCGGCTGGAGGCAGGTGGATCCGCGCTGGGCTACACAGGGGACACCGGCCCCAGTGAGGCGCTCGGCGAGTTCTTCCAGGGAGTCGATCTGCTTCTGGCCGAGTGCTCGCTGCCCGACGAGCTCGTGGGGAAGGATCACCTATCGCCCGCCGGTCTGGCCCGCCTGGCCAGGGAGGCCGGCGTCCGCCGGCTGGCCGTCAGCCACGTCTATCCACAGCTGCGGCGTCTCGACGTCCCGGCTTTGCTCCGCGCCGCCGGGTACGACGGCGAGATCGTCATGGCGCGGGATGGCCTCGAACTCCAGATCTGAGCGCGCATCCGTTTGACGTTTCCTTGACGGAGGGAGTCTACTCCTAGCCGCGTGCACCATTGCTAGGGAGGATCAGCTGGTCACAGCGCACGATCTGGGTGTGCTCGGGGAGCGACTGGCCGCCCGTCACCTCGAAGAACGCGGCTACGTGATCCTCAAGCGCAACTTCCGTTTCGGCCACCGTGAGATCGATCTCATCGTGCGTCGCGGCGACCTCGTGGCGTTTGTGGAGGTGAAGACTCGGGCGGGACACGGGTACGGTCATCCTCTGGAGGCGATCACGGCGCTCAAGCGTCGCGAGGTGGAACGTGTCGCGCGCCACTGGCTCCAGCGCCATGGTCGCACCGGTTTCCGTTACCGCTTCGACGCCGTGGGTGTCGCCTTGCAACGCGGTGCCGAGCCGCTTATCGAGCACATCCCCAACGCTTGGCTGCTCGGTGAGTGAGAAAAGGCATACGCCAGCACCCGGTTGAGAGCGACAGCGTTGTTGGCGGTGGCAGGGTGGCCTAGATTGCGACGGGTCGTTCGTCTCCCCGGTGCCGGCCTGCAACCCGTCGAGGTGATGACCGTGCTCAGCGTTAACCGGCCGAACGTAGTCGTGTCCGTTGTGCTGTGCGCTCTCCTGCTCGGTTCCACGCGATACCTTGAGGCCCAGGCGGGAGCGTCGATCCTGAGCCTGCTGGAGGCAAGAGGGCAGCTCAGCGTGGGCGGGGAGGTGCGGGGTGCGCTTTCCAGTTCCGATCACCGGTCAGCCCGCGACGCCTACATGGAGGCCTGGGCCCTCGAGGGACAGGCCGGCGAGTCGGTGACGGTCGACCTGATCTCGGACGACTTCGACGCCTACCTCTACGTCGTGGGGCCCGGGATGTATCAAACGCTCTCGGACGATGACTCGGGGGGAGCCTGCCACGCGCGTATCACGTTCACCTTCCTGGAGGACGGGACCTTCCGGGTGGTGGCGAGCTCGACAGGGCCCCGGCAGACGGGGATCTACAGCCTACGCGTGTCGGATAAGCCAGGACCGACCGCGGCGTATTCGTGCGGCGGGATCAACCCGGCCTTGCTCAGCGACCTGCCGATCGATGGCCGCACTCTGCGCGTGGGAGAGGTGGCGTCGGGTGCACTGACGGCAAGCAGTTCGAGGCCCAGCGGTGGGGCGGGAGCCGAGGCTTGGGGGCTGGAAGGCCGCGCCGGGGAGTCGGTGACGGTAGTGCTGGAGTCAGATGCCTTCGACGCCTACCTCCTTGTCAGCGGACCGGGTCTGAGTGACGTACTCACGGACGACGATGGGGCCGGCGATCTGAATTCCCAGATCACGTTGACCTTCCCGGCCGACGGGACATACCTGGTGGTGGCGAGCAGCGTAGCTGAGAGCGCTGTCGGGCCGTATACGCTCCGGGTCACGGAGCCGCTGGACATCAACGAGCTGCCCACGGCCGAGCGGATCATCGAGGTCGGTGGGACGATGACGGGCTGGCTGAGTTCGGCCGACCCGATCATCGGTGAGGGGCGGCGCGGGGAGGCGTGGGCGCTGATGGGCCGCGCCGGGCAGATCTACACTATCGATCTCGAGTCCTCGGAGTTTGACTGCTACCTCATGGTCGTGGGGCCAGGTTTCGGAGAGCCGCTCGTGGACGACGACAGCGGCGGCGATCTGGACTCGAGGATCAGGATCACGCTCCCCGAGGACGGGACCTACCGGGTGATCGTGAGTTCGGCCGGTTCAGGGGAAACGGGCGAGTACAGCCTACGAGTTGAGGAAGCGGAAGGTTAGTCGGCCGGTCGGAACTCAACTGGGGCCTCCGTTGCTCACCTGCCGCTGCCCAGCTAGATTGCGGAACGCGGCCCCCGAGTGTTGGCTTCGGGGCGGCAGGTGGGAGGGGGCTCATCCCTGCAAACAGACGTCTGACCTCATCAACCCACTAGGATGCATCGTCCCGCACTCGCACGGCTTTATCGTCCGCGCCGCTTCTCCGAGATAGTCGGCCAGGACCACGTGTCGGCCACGCTGCGAACCGGCGTGGAGCGGGGCCGGATCGCGCACGCCTACCTCTTCTGTGGACCGCGCGGCATCGGGAAGACGACGGCTGCCCGGGTTCTCGCGATGGCACTCAACTGCGATAACCGGGAGAACGGGGAGCCGTGCGGGGTGTGCGAGAGCTGCGAGCGAATCTGGTCGGGGCGCACATCGCTGGATGTAGTGGAGATCGACGCGGCTTCCAACCGCGGTGTGGATGATGCCCGCGACTTGCGTGAGCGGGCGATGTACGCGCCGTCGGAGGCGTCTCGCTATAAGGTCTACATTATCGATGAGGCCCACATGCTCACGCGGGAGGCGTGGAACGCATTCCTCAAGATCCTGGAGGAGCCGCCGCCGCGGGTCATCTTCGTCCTCGCCACGACGGAGCCAGGAAAGATCTTCCAGACGGCCCCGCCGATCCTGTCACGCTGCCAGCGGTTCGACTTCCACCGCATCTCGACCGAGCTGATCCGCAAGCGTCTGCGCGAGGTCCTGCAGGCGGAGAAGGTCGAGGCGGAAGAGCTGGCCCTCATCCCGATCGTCCGCAAGGCCGACGGCGCCTTGCGCGACGCGTTGTCGGCGCTCGATCAGGTCCTTGCTTTCAGCGGCGAGCGGATCACGGCCGCCGACGTCCGCCAGGTTCTGGGGCTCGTGGAGGAGGATCTCTATTTCGGACTGTTCGAGATTCTCTACGAAGGTCGCGCCGCGGACGTCTTCGGGTACGTCGAGAAGCTCATCGACGGCGGGTACGATCTGGAGGAGTTCTACAAAGGTCTTGGCGATGCGCTGCGTCTCCTGTTGAGGATTCGCCTCGAGGGTGCGGATTCAGGACTGTCGGCGACCCTTGAGACCGCGGAGCGCTACGTCGAGATCGCCGGACGCTTCGCTCCCGGTGACCTACTCCGGATGCTGTCGGCCCTCGCCGAGCTCGACACGGATGGCCGTTTCCGCAAGAGCGAGCAGCAGCGGATTCTCATCGAGGTGTTGCTGCTCAAGTTCGCCATGCTGGATCGCACGGTCGAACTGGAGGAGCTCATGGAGGCGGTTGGGGGCAGCCCGAGCTCACCGGCCAGTCCGGGCCGCAGCGAAGGTGCACAGTCGGCAGAGAGTACGGGTGGCGGACGCGAGGCAAAGGCGCGCAGTGCCCGGAGTCAGGTCGAGGAGCGGTCCCAGAACGATCCTGGTGGGCCGCGCAGCGGGGCTGGAGGCCCGCTGGAGGCGGCGCGCGCGGCTTGGCAGGAGATGATTGCAGAGGGTCGTGTTCTCCGTCCGGGTCAGGGGATCGCCCTTCGGGCCGCTCAGCTCCTTGAGTTGCGACCTGATGGCGGGCTGCGAGTGGCAGTCCCTAGGGGAACGCCGAGCGCTGAGGTCCTGGGGGATCCCGTCGCACGGCGACGGATCGAGGAAGAACTTTCGAAGCGTCTCGGGCGCGCCATACGCCTGGCAGGCACGGGAGAGGAAGGGCCGCTGCCTCCGCGGATCAGCCCGGAGAGCGCTCGGGCGCAGCGGCTGGCCCGGCTGGTTGAGGGTGACCAGGGCCTCCAGAGCCTCGTGGACAAGCTCGACCTCGAGCTGATTGAGTGAGGTGGTCGGACGGCGGCACAGCCCCGGATTAGCCGAAAAAGGCTGGCCTTGCGTCACTTTTGGGTATGAGTCAACTTTGAGCGGTGTCGATGGGTGAGCGGGAGTCGCCAGGATGAACAATCTTCACCAGTTGTTCCAGCTGGTCCAGCAGGGCCAGGCTCGACTGACCGAAATTCAGACGCAACTGGCAGCGAAGACGGTCACGGCCAGCAGTGGTGGGGGGTTGGTAAAGGTGGTGGCGGATGGCCAGGGCCGCATCCGCGAGATCAAGATCGATCCGTCCGTGGTTAATCCCACCGACGTTGAGATGCTGGAGGACCTGGTGCAGGCGGCTGTGTCCGATGCCCAGGCTCGCGCCCGCCAGCTGTACGAGGAGGAGATCAATCGTATGGCCGGTGGGCTGGCCCCGTTCAACCTGGGCAATCTCTTCGGAGGCTCGTAGGGCCCAGGCATGTCGGTCATCGACGATCTGGCCAGCGAGTTTTCGCGTCTCCCTGGAATCGGTCGCAAGACCGCCTATCGGCTCACACATTACTTGTTGAAGATCCCGCCGGAGGAGGCGTGCCGACTAGCGCGGGCCATCGAGGCGATGGCCGAGCGGGTGAGGCACTGCTCGACCTGTCACAACTTGAGCGAGTCTGATCCCTGCGAGTACTGTACGAATCCGAACCGGGATCAGGCGACAATCTGCGTGGTCGAGGAGGCTTCGGATATCGCGGCGATCGACGGTTCTGGCGGTTATCGAGGTCTCTACCACGTTCTCGGGGGTTGTCTCTCACCCCTGGACGGTATCGGGCCTGAAGAGCTGAACGTGGATTCGTTGCTCGCCCGTTTGAACAGCGAGATACGTGAGGTGATCGTCGCGACGAACCCCAGCGTGGAGGGCGAGGCGACTGCCACTTACCTGCACAAGGTGGTGGCACCGCGAGGGGTTAAGGTGACCCGCCTGGCCCGGGGGCTGCCGGTGGGTGGCGATCTGGAGTACGCTGACGGTGTTACCATCGCGCAGGCGCTGGCTGGGCGCAGGGGGATGTAGATGCGTCTGAAGAGGAGTAAGGGGTCAATCGTCACAACCAGACTGCTACGGACGGCCGGTCTGGCGCTCGCTGGTGCGGTTGCCGTCAGTGCGCTGGGCGTGCTGCTAATCCGTGACCAGGTGAACCGGCACCGTCGCGATCTGTTTAGCCCACGGCCGTTGCGTCGCTTGGCAGCCCTGACGTATATCGGACGTCACCCGCACATCGAGAACGCGCATCTGCTGCGTGATTTTCTGGGCTGGGAGACGGAGCCGATGCTGAGGCGGAGGGCGGCCTCGATTCTGGAGCGCATGGAACGGGCTCTGGCGGCCGGTTCCGATGGAGGGGCGGCGCTACCGGCAACGGACTAGTGAAGGAATGAAGCCTGGCGGAGCACCCAGCTGGTCGTTCGGGGCGAGCGACTCGGAGCGAATCGAGGAGATCCTGAACAATCTCCTCTACGAATCCAACGCCCGCTGTGCGTTGCTCGTCGATCGCACCGGCCAGCTCGTGACGACAGTTGGCGAGCAGCCCGAATTCGACTCGGCCGCCTTCGCCAGCCTGACGGCAGCTGACTTCTCCGCCAACGACCAGCTCGCTGCGCTCATAGGAGAGGAGGAATTCAACTCACTCTTCCATCAGGGGCGCAGGGAGTCCATGTATCTGGCCGACGTGGGCAAACGCCTGATCCTGGTCGTGCTGTTCAACCAGCAAACGACCCTGGGCCTTGTGCGGATAAAGATCAAGGACGCCGTGGAGGGCCTCAACAGAGCGTTCGAGGAGGTATTCGGAAGGGCTGAGGGAGAGGAGAGCCCGGCTCTTGAGCGGGGCTTCGTAGACGAAGCGGAGGACGAAATTGACCGACTGTTCCGGGAATAGGGGATCTCGACGATGTCGATGATCAACTATGCTTCCCGGGAGATCAACTGCAAGATAGTGTACTACGGGCCCGGGCTCGGCGGCAAGACGACGAACCTGGAGTACATATACAACAAGGTGGCGCCCAGCACCCGCGGTAAGCTGATCAGCCTAGCCACGGAGACGGAGCGCACGCTCTTCTTCGACTTCTTGCCAGTTGACCTGGGTACGATTCGAGGCTTCAAGACTCGTTTCCATCTGTACACGGTCCCCGGACAGGTCTACTACAACGCCAGCCGGAAGCTCATTCTGAAGGGCGTGGACGGGGTCGTGTTTGTCGCCGACAGCCAGATCGAGCGGCTCGACGCGAATATCGAGTCGATGCACAATCTGTACGAGAATCTCGCCGAATATGGCTACGACTTGCGGCAGATCCCGTTCGTGATCCAGTACAACAAGCGCGACCTCCCGAACGTGTCGAATGTAGAGGAGCTGGAACGCCACCTAAACCCTGATCGGGTCCCGGCCTACGAGGGCGTCGCGACCAAGGGGGTCGGCGTGTTTGACACGCTCAAGGCCGTTGCGAAGCTGGTGATCAAGTCGCTCGGCTGAGCGGGGATCCATCCCGTGAACCTGCCAAACGGCATAACGGTCGCGCGCTTCGTTGCGGCGCCCGTGATCTTCGCGCTCATCCTGAGCGGAGGGTTCGGTCAACTCCTGCTGGCTTTCGTTCTCTTCCTAGGAGCGGCGATATCGGATATTTGGGATGGCTACCTGGCGCGTCGTCGTGGCCAGATCACCGACTTCGGGAAACTGGCTGACCCGATAGCCGACAAACTCCTGGTTCTCGGTACCTTCATCCCGTTCTACATCGTCTCGCTGAGCGTCGGGACCAGCAGCGTTCGGGTGGTGCCCTACTGGGGTATCCTGCCGCTCTGGGTGTTGATCGTTGTGTTGGGTCGCGAGTTCCTGGTCACCCTGTTCCGAGGCTTCGCCAAGCGGCAGGGTGTCGTGATCCCGGCTGGGAAAGAGGGCAAGTACAAGGCATTGTTTCAGAACCTCTTCATCGGCGGCGAGATATTCTGGTTGGCCTTGCGCGCCCGTGCGCTGGAGCGCGGCTGGGATAGTCCGTTCTGGTCGTTCTGGGAGGTGTTCCACGGCTCTTTCGTGGCCATTACCCTCACGGTCGCCGTGCTGCTGACGGCCTATTCGCTGGTCGCCTAC
Source organism: Gemmatimonadota bacterium (assembly GCA_020344375.1). Taxonomy (GTDB): domain Bacteria; phylum Gemmatimonadota; class Gemmatimonadetes; order Palauibacterales; family KS3-K002. Next base: position 1,122,696 of record CP070823.1, read on the forward strand.
GTGTGGAAGTACCGCGCGCTGGTGGCTCGTATGTCGTAGGGCATGAAGCGCGAGCTGACGGCCATCGAGATCGTCACGATTGGAGAGGAGCTGCTCAGCGGAGCCACGCTCGACTCGAATGCGGCTACGATCGCCCAGGCACTCGAGCCGCTCGGCCTGCGGGTGGTCCGCAGGACTACGGTTGGCGACGAGGCGGGCGGCATCGCTGACGCTGTGGCTTCGGCACTGGCGCGAACCGGTGCCGTCATCACCACGGGCGGGCTGGGCCCGACGGACGACGATATCACCAAGGCGGCCGTTGCAGGCGTTCTTGGCCGCCCACTGGAGTTCCGGGAGGAGGTCTGGGCGCGGCTCAAGGAGCGCTGGGCCCGCCGCGGGAGAATCCCGGAGACGAACCGCCGGCAAGCCGAGGTGCCGGCCGGGGCTGAGGTCTTCCCCAATCCACGTGGTACGGCGCCGGGCCTTGCCGTGGAGGACGAGCGCTTGGGCCTATGTGTTCTGCTGCCCGGTCCGCCCGCAGAGGTGGAGAGCCTCGTGCAGGACGCGATCGTCGCGTTCCTGGCACAGCGGGTGAGCGGTGACGTGAAGCGGCCCTATCGATGTCAGCTGCGGACGACTGGCGTGGCCGAGTCGGCGATAGCAGAACGGGTTGGCGGTCGCCTCGACGACTTGTTGCTGGACGTTGCCTACCTGCCTGAGGTGGACGGCGTCGATATCCGGCTGACCGGCTGGGCAAGGGACGAGGTGGAGGTCACCGAGCGGTTACACGAGGCGGTAAGGCGCCTGCGTGAGACCCTCGGGTTGCACATCTACACTGAGGGGCCGGCGGACCTGGCGCAGGTCGTGGGAGATCTGCTGCGGCAGCGGGGCCTGACGGTGACGGTCGCGGAGAGCTGCACTGCTGGTCTCATCGCCCGACGTCTAACCGAGTTCGCAGGCTCGTCCGACTACTTCTGGGGCGGTATGATCGTCTACGACGATCGAGCGAAGGTCGAGCTGCTCGGCGTAGCCGAGGAGACGCTTCGGCGATACGGCGCTGTGTCGGAGGAGACGGCGCGGGAGATGGCTGAAGGTGCCTGCCGCCGCTCCGGCAGCGCTGCCGCGATAGCGGTGAGCGGCATCGCTGGACCGGCAGGCGGAACGGAAGAGAAGCCGGTCGGCACAGTGTGGCTGGCCGTGAGACTCAACGACGAGACCGTGGCGAAGCGACGGTACTACCCTGGCACACGTGACATGGTGCGTGCACGAGCTGCCCAGGGTGGCCTGGACTTGCTGCGGCGAACGCTGTTGCAGGCAGGACTGTGAGAGGAGCTCACGCCTACTTCGCTGGATCGGGCGGGATCCGGCTGCACTATCGCTGCTGGGACGTGACGTCCCCCCGGGCGGTTGTCATCGTCTGTCACGGGCTGGGAGAGCATTCGGGCCGCTATGAAGCGCTGGCCCAGGATTTTGCCAGGGCCGGTCTGAGCACGTATGCGCTGGATCACCGCGGGCACGGGCGGTCGGACGGGCGCAGGGGGCATGTGCGGCGGTTCATCCGCTACGTTCACGACCTGGAGAAGTTCCGGCGGCGCGTGTGTGGTTCTGTGGGGTTGGAGTTACCGCTCATCTTCCTCGGTCAATCGTTGGGTGGCCTGATCCTCATCCGCTATCTCCAGGAGTACCGGGGTGTCGCTGCGCGCGGCGCTGTCCTTTCGTCACCTTTGCTGGGCGTGGCGATGGATATCCCGCGCTGGCAGGAGCAACTGGCGCGGCTCCTCTATTATGTCGTGCCGGCGCTTCCGCTGAGCACCGGTTTGCCGCCTGAGTACCTGAGTCACGACCTGCAAGTAGTGGCAGCTTACAAGCGCGACCCTCTGGTCCATGACCGAATCACCCCCCGTCTGTACGGCGAGGTCCTCCGGGAGATTGAACGTGCCCACCGCAAGGCATCCCTGCTGCGTTTGCCGCTGCTCTTCCTGGTGCCCAGCGAAGACAAGCTGGTGCGTCCGGACCTCGTGCAACGCTATGCAGCGGCCGCGGGGCATCGGCCGCGCGTGCGGGTCGACACGCTGGCCGGCCTTTATCACGAGGCGTTGAATGAGACGACCCGGTCGAGTGTGGTTGCTGGCGTACTCGGATGGATCGAGCGGCAGATCACAGTGTATTCTCCAGCGCGAAGTGACGCGAAACCGGCAGAGTAGGGCAACCGTAGGGCTTGACTGCCGGCGCGAAAGCGGTGAGTCTGAGTCTGACACGCAGGTGACCTAAACGCGCAGAGCGACATGGTTTCTCGGAAGAAGGTGAAAAAGCAAGAAGACGATACCGTGAACCAGCGGTCAGCGGAGGCTGTGGAGCCAGACGCCGCGGAGGAGTTGGCAGAAGCCGGGGAGCTCAGCGAGCTGGAGTCAGAGGATGCCCTTGAGACCCTGGAGGCAATCGAGCGAGTGGCTGAGGACGCCCCGGAGGCCGAAACCCTGACCCCTGAAGAGATCATCGAGGCGTTGAGCGAGGCGTTTGCCGAACTCGAGGACCGTCACCTGAGGCTGGTGGCCGAGTTTGACAACTTCCGCAAGCGCACCATTCGGGAGCGGGCTCAGGACACTCAGCGAGCGCAGGCGGAGTTGGTTAAGCAGCTGCTGGAGTCGCTGGACGATCTGGCCCGTGTCTCCGAGCACGGCTCGACCGACCATGATGCGGCAGCCATACTCGAGGGTGTGCAGCTCGTCGAGCGCAAGCTTCTGCGTGCTTTGGAGGTTTTCGGGCTCAGGCGCATCGAGGCCGTCGGGCAGCGGTTCGACCCGGAGGTGCATGAGGCGCTATTGACCGTTCCTACCGAGAACCCGGAAGAGGATGACCTGGTCTCGCAGGAGATGGGGCGAGGATACCTGTTCAGGGACAGTCTGCTGAGGCCTTCGCTGGTCGGGGTGAAGAAGTACAAGGCGCCTGAGGAGGGCGAGGGCGCCGATCAGGAATAGTGCGTGGATAAGGAGTAGACCGAGGGCGGGTCCTGACGTATGGCGCGGGCGACGACCAAAGACTATTACCAGATTCTAGGCGTCTCGGAGGACGCGTCCTCCGAGACGATCAAGAAGGCCTACCGCAAGCTGGCCAAGGAGTACCACCCCGACGCCAACCCTGACAACCCGGCGGCGGCCGAGCGCTTCAAGGAGGTCTCACAGGCGTACTCCGTGCTGTCCGATCCCGAGAAGCGCAAGCAGTACGATCGCATGAGGAGGTTCACACCGTTCGAGGAGTTTGCGGGCGCTGCGGGCGACACGGAACGCGCACGCGGCTTCTCCTTCGACGACCTCGGCGGTCTGGGCGACATCTTCAGCTCGATTCTCGACTTCGGCCGCGGCCGCAAGCGCCCAGCGCCGCAGCGAGGCCGTGACGTCGAGCACACTGTGGAGGTGTCTTTCCAGACGGCAGCGCGGGGCGGCCACGTGACGGCTAGCGTGCCTGTCACCGAGGAGTGCGCGACCTGCGAGGGCAGTGGGGCGCGGCCGGGCACAGCGACCACGCGCTGTCCGGAGTGCGGGGGCAGCGGCCAGAAGAGCTTCGGCCAGGGCGGTTTCGCCATCAATCGGCCGTGTCCGGCCTGCTATGGGCGGGGCGAAATCGCGACCGATCCGTGTCCGAGCTGCCGAGGCAACGGTCAGGTCACCACGCAGCGGCGCGTGAATCTGCGCGTGCCATCCGGCGTGGAGACCGGTTCGCGGGTCCGTATGTCCGGGCTTGGGGAACGTGGCCCGGGCGGCGGGCCGCCGGGCGACCTGATCGTTCGCTTCGAGGTCAAGCCGGACCGCTTCTTCCGCCGGCGGGGACTGGACATCTACTGCACGGTTCCCATCAACATCGCGCAGGCGACTCTCGGCTCCAAGCTCCGAGTGCGCACGGTGGAAGGAAAGCACGTTGTCCTGCGCATCCCGCCTGGGACTCATAGCGGGACGAAGTTCAGGGTGCCCAAGATGGGCGTCAAGAAGGATGGTCGGATTGGTGATCAGTATGTCGAGGTGAAGATCGTCGTCCCGGAGAAGCTGGACGAGCGCAGTAAGGAGCTGATCAAAGAGCTTGCCGAGTCGGAAGGCATCAAGTACTGACCTACGGGCACGAACTCCCGCCGACAATTCGACCACCACCTAGCAGTACATCGTCCTCATAGATCGCCGCCGACTGGCCCGGCGTGACGGCGCGCTGCGCTTGGGACAGGTGGATGGCGACACGCTCCGCTGTGAGCGCTGTAATCCGGCCGGCGACCTCGGGCGCGCGATGGCGAATCTGTAGGCTCACCTCGACCCCCACGTCAGGCGGCTCCCCGAGCCAGTTCAACTCGCCGACGCTCACGAGGCGGGACTCCAGAGCGCTGGCCGGCCCAATGACCACCGTGCGTGTCTCAGGCTGGATCTTCACCACGTAGATGGGCTCGGGAAAGCCTCCCGGTAGTCGCTTGCGCTGGCCGACCGTGTAGCGGCAGTAGCCCTCATGGCTGCCGACGCGCCGGCTGTCCAGGGTGAGGATCGGACCGGGCTGGAAGGCGGCGTGCTCTTGGTTCAAACGTGTGGCGAGGAAACCCGCGTAGTCTCCTCCGGGCACGAAGCAGATATCGAAACTCTCCGGCTTGTCCGCTGTCTCCAGCCCCAGCTCCCGGGCCCGCTTCCGAACCTGCTGCTTCGTCAGCTTGCCCAGGGGGAGTTCAAGGCGATCCAGCACTTCACGGTCGATGGCCCAAAGGAAGTAGGTTTGGTCCTTCGAGCGGTCGGCGGCGCGCCGCAGCCGCGTACGTCCGTCGGAGCGCTCTATCTGCGCATAGTGACCGGTGGCGATGCGATCGCAGCCCAACATGCGGGCACGGCGCAGGAGGTCCCGGAACTTGGTGTAGGAGTTACAGCGCACGCAGGGGTTCGGTGTGCGCCCCTGGGCGTACTCAGCCACGAAGTCATCGATCACGTCGCGGGCGAATTCTTCCTCGAGGTCGAAGACGTAGTGGGGGATACCGAGCTGCTGCGCCACGGCGCGGGCGTCGACGATCCCTTCCAGCCCGCAGCAGGTCTTCGAGGTGCCAGGAGACTCCCCGTAGCACAAAGTCTTCACGGTAGCGCCCACGACATCGAAACCGCGCGCACTGAGGAGCGCTGCGGCCAGCGACGAGTCCACGCCTCCGCTCATCGCGACGAGAACCCTCATCGGAACCCCGTTTGGTACCTTCGATGACACCGGTCAGCCCGCAGTAGGATCCCGATCAGGACGGCGCCCTGAACTCCCGCACGCGTTGCACCAGCCTGGGAAACTTCTCCAGCACGTACTCGATGTCGGCAGCCTTTGTTCCCCAACCGATGCTCAGACGGATCGTGTTCCGGGCCAAGTCACCCTCCCGACCCATGGCCTTGATCACGTGCGAGGGCTCCACACTGCCGGTCGTGCAGGCGGAGCCTGAGGACACACAGATGCCTTCCAGGTCCAGGGAGGTGAGGAGTCCCTCGATGTCGACATCAGGGACTGAGATGTTGAGCACGTTGGGCAACCTCTCCGGCGCGTCCCCTCCATTGACGGCGATCTCGGGAAGCGCAGCACACAGTCCTGCCTGCAGCCGATCGCGGAGCGAGCGCCATGCTGCTGCCTCTTCGTCCAGCTCGGCCGCAGCGATAGTCGCCGCCTCGGCGAAGCCGACGATGCCCGCCACGTTCTCCGTACCAGCGCGGAGCCCTCCCTCCTGGCCTCCGCCGTAGATAAGCGGCTCGAGCTCGATATCCCCCCGCACGAGCAGCGCACCGACACCTTTGGGGCCGCCGAGCTTGTGGGCGGACAGGGATAGGAGACCGATCTGCACCTCGTCCAACTGGAATGGCAGTTTGCCGAGAACCTGGATCGCGTCGGAATGGAAGACCGCTCGGTGCTGCCGGCAGAGCGCCGCTACCTTGCCCACGGGCTGGATTACGCCGGTCTCGTTGTTCGCCCACATCACCGATACCAGAGTCGGCCGGTCGTCCCCGGGCAGAAGCCCGGGCAGGGCCTCTGCATCCAGCACGCCGCGGCTGTCCACGGGCGCCACGCGAACGTCGTAACCGCCCGCGCCCAATGCGCGGGTTGCCTCCGTCACTGCCTTGTGCTCGATGCTTGACCGCACCACACAGCCGTCGGGGTGCCGCCGCGCAAAGCCGAGTATGGCCAGATTGTCCGCCTCACTGCCGGAGCCGGTGAAGATCAACCGGCCCGTGCTTGCGCTCAGTGCTTCCAGCACACGGCGACGTGCGGTCTCCACAGCCACGTGCGCAGCACGGCCGTGGGAGTGGATGCTCGATGGGTTGCCGAATTCAGCGCCGAGGTATGGCGCCATCGCTTCACGCACCTGCGGGCGCATGGGAGTCGTCGCGGCGTAGTCGAGATAGATGCTCTTACTCATCAGCGCACACTGATCAGCTGGTTCCGCGTTTCTGAGCGGAGCAGTCGAGGATTGAGGTCAACGCACGAAAACTATGCGCGGAGGTCGTCCTGGGAAGCCGTGGTTTAGCAAGGGGAGTCACAGGGTGAAAGGCAGGCGTCCAACCGCGGGCTTCACAACGACTAGAAGGTGCTCACTGGCAGGCTCACCACGTCATCGACCTGCATCGTCTCGCGCGTGTAGAAAGGCTCTCCGTAGGCCGTGCGTATCAGAGATCCGTAGTGGGCATTCTGGATTCGGACGAGCTCGTACAGGCTGACATCCGCCGGATAGAGCTCGCCCAGCGCCTTGACGCCGTCGAACTGCGAGCCGTAGCAGCGGATCGCTTCGAGCTTGCGCTCGAAGACATCGCTGATGTCCACGACGAAAGTAGGCTTCACGGTATGTTCCCGATAGGCGAGTGCGTAGAGGACTTTCACCGGCCGGTGAGGCTCACCAGACGCTGGATGGTGCTTCAGGCCGGCGAGGTAGCAGGCATCGTACGCCAGCTGCGAGGCGACCCGGTGGTCGGGATGTCGTCCCTCCAAGTAAGGGAGGATAACCGTGCGCGGGCGGAGTTCACGGATCGCCTCCACCAGGCAGGCGCGGCTCTCCTCATCGTTCTGGATCCGTGCGTCGGGCAGGCCGAGGTTGCGCCGCGCTGCCAGTCCGAGGATCTCGGTTGCTCGCTGCGACTCGATCTCGCGTCGCCGGGGCGTGCCTCGCGATCCCAGTTCGCCGGCGGTCAGTTCCAGGATGCCGGTCCGGTGTCCGAGGTCGGCGGCGCGGATGAGGGTGCCGCCGCACAGGAGCTCGGCATCGTCCGGGTGGGGTACGATGGCAAGCAAATCGACCATGGTGCCGTTTTCACTCCGCTCTCGCCTACGGCCTCGCGCCGTGGGCGCCTGACGGACATTGAGGCACGTAGTCTAGAAACTAGCACTGTCGGGCGCCAGGACGAGTATGAGGCTTAAGATTGGATCCAAACGGTGGCCCGGCCCGGATCGCTGCCCTGCGGTCCGGGCCGTCCGGCAGGCGGTTACTCGTAGCGCAGCGAGGCAACCGGGTCGAGGCGCGCCGCGCGGATCGCGGGGAAGAGGCCGAAGACGATCCCGGTGAACGCAGCGGCAGCGATAGCGACGACGATCGACCATACGGGGATGACGGCCGGCACAGGCGTGTACCTCGCGAGCGCCCACGCGATCAGCGCACCGGCGGCGAGCCCGCAGACACCGCCCACAGTCGTCAGCGTAGCTGCCTCCACCAGGAACTGCCACATGATGTCGCGCCGTGTGGCGCCAAGCGCCTTGCGGACACCGATCTCGCGGGTACGCTCGGTCACCGAGACCACCATCACGGCGATCACCCCGATGCCCCCCACCATGAGACCGACGCTGGAGAGAGCGAACATCACAGCGAAGAGGGCCGCCGTCAGCTGGTTCCACAGGTCCATCATCTCGTCCTGCGTGACGACATCGAAATTGTTCTCGTCGCCTGGAGCGAGTCCCCGCAGAGCGCGCAGGCGCCCGGTAGCCTGATCGATGGCGCTGGACAGCCGGATCACCGGCTTGGCGACGACGGTCAGCCAGACGAGGTCGTCGAAACTGATCCAGCGGATATTCTTCAGCAGGTACTTCTGGGCTGTGTTGAACGGCACAAAGATCCGGTTGCCGCCGAGGCTAGCGAACAGGTTGGGCGGGTGCTTGTAGACGCCGACGACCAGGAAGCTCTGGTCGCCGATCCGGAAATGCCTTCCTACGGCGTCGAGCGGCGCGAAGAGGTCGAGCGCCGTGGCGCTGTCAATCACCGCGACCGGCCGGCCGGCTTCCTCTTCCGGTTTCGTGTAGAAGCGTCCGGCCACGATGTCGCCGGCGTCGGTCTGCATGTAATCGGAGGGCACGGCCAGTATGCTGGCCTCCGTCTCGTTGCCGCTGGTGCTGAGCCGGCTCGTCAACCAGGACAGGTCGGCCGATGCGTAGGCGTTCTCGATAGCGGAGAGGGCCTCCAGCGAACGAGCGAAACGTGCCGGAATCGGTGGGCGCCGCCGCCAGGTCGGGTCCTCCTCCTCCAGCCCGGTGCTCATCTCGACGCCATACGAGCGAACGACGTAGAAGGTATTCGCCCCGGACGCCTCGACCTGTACGTCGAAGCTGCGGTTGACGCCCTGGATCACCGCCGCCATGAGCACGACCACCAGCACGCCGATCCCGACGCCGAGAATGGTGAGTCCCGTGCGGACTTTGCTTTGCCTGAGCGCCTGCAGCGCGATGGTTACGCCTTCCTGTAATGCCCTGACGGTCATGGCTGCCTCGCGGTTACTCGTATCTCAGGGCCACGATCGGATCGAGTCGTGAGGCGCGGACGGCTGGGTAGACGCCGAACACGAGCCCTACGAACATCCCGAGGGTTACACCCACTACGATCGACCACAGCGGTACCGAGGCGGGTAGCGGCGTCGCCACATCGACCAGCTTGGCCAACACGATCCCTATGAGCATGCCGACGCCGGCGCCGACACTGGAGAGGGTGGCCGATTCGGCCAGGAACTGTCGGGTGATGTCGATGCGTCTTGCCCCCAGCGCCTTGCGCACGCCAATCTCGCGCGTTCGCTCCAGAACCGACATCAGCATGATGTTCATGATCACGATGCCGCCGACGACGAGCGCGACCGCGACGAGGCCTGGCCCGGCTGCGAGCAGCACGTTCTTCACGGCGTTCCAAGCGTCAAGTACTTCACTTGCCGTCTCGATGGAGAAGTCGTTTTCCTCGCCCGGGCGCAACCGATGCCGAGCTCGCAAGATCTCCTCAGTCGCCTCCTGGCCTGCGACCATCGCCTCGCTCGTCCTGAACCTGATCTGGATCTGGTCGACTACATCGCGGCGGCGCGAGAAGTCGGCCTGGTACGCGCCCCAGGGGATGACGACCGACGCGTCCCGGATATTGCCGATCAAGCCGCCCTGACGCTCGAGCACGCCGACCACGCGATAACGGAACGGTCCAAGACGGATATCCTGTTCCAGCGGGGAGTCGTCCGGGTAGAGCTTCTTGGCGATGGCGTCGCCGATCACCGCCACCCGGATCGCGCGCGTATCGTCGATGCGCGTAAGCCCACGGCCTTCGATCACATCCCAGCCCTGAAGCGCGAGGTACTGGTCGGTTACGCCGATCAGCCGCACGTTCTTGCGCTTGTTACCCCCGCTGCGGACCTCCGGCATGAAGCGGTCGACGTTGTAAGCCATGTACCAGATGTTGGGTACGCTCTCCTGCAGCAGTCCCGCGTCGGGGGTCTTGATCCACGGGTTGCGCGACCGCTGTCGGCGCGTGCGGGCGTCCTCGCGCCCGCCCCGACGGGAGTACACGCGTTCGATCGTGATCGTGTTGATTCCGAAGATGGAGCTGGCGAAATCTTCTTCGACGTAGCGGTTCATCCCCTCGACCACGGCGATGACCGAGATCAGGAACATGACACCGACGATCACGCCGAGAAGCGTGAAGAAGGACTTCAGCTTCTGGGCCCAGACCTGTCGCAGGGCCAGGATAACGGCGTCGAAAACGTTCACAGTACCGGCGCGCCGATCATATGGCGCTCGTCGGTCTCGATCATGCCGTCCTTCAGGGTGATCAGCCGGTTCGAGTAAGCTGCGATGTGCCGCTCGTGCGTGACGAGCAGGATCGTCTCACCCCGCTCATGCAGTTGCACCAGGATCTCCATGATCTCCTCGGAGGTCACGGAGTCCAGGTTACCGGTCGGCTCGTCCGCCAGCAGCAGCGAAGGCTGGTTGACCAATGCCCTGGCCATGGCGACCCGTTGGCGCTCGCCGCCCGACAGCTCGCTCGGGTGGTGCGTCATCCGGTCGGCCAGCCCCACCGCGTCCAGGGCTGCCTTTGCTCGCTCATGACGCTCACGTGCCGGCATGCCGGCATAGATCAGCGGTAGCTCGACGTTGTGCAGCGCCGTCGTCCGCGGCAGCAGGTTGAACGTCTGGAACACGAAGCCGACCTGACGATTGCGGATTCGGGCCAGCTCGTTGTCGTCGAGCTGGGAAACCTCGTGGCCGCCCAGCCAGTACTTCCCTGAGCTCGGTGTATCCAGGCAGCCGATCAAGTTCAGCAGTGTCGACTTGCCCGAGCCCGACGGGCCCATGATGGCCACGAACTCGTTCTTGTTGATCTGCATATCGATCCCGCGCAGGGCGTGGATCGTCTCGGCGCCGAGCTCGTAGTCCTTCTTCAGATCCTGCGTGAGGATGACAGCGTCGTCGGGTGGCATCATCATGTATTCTCGTTCTCCTGCGTCTGGCTTGTCTGCCTCTGGGTGCCCTCTTCCCGCCTTGGCCTGACCAGGTTACCGTCCTCGAGCTGCCGGATGGCCTGATAGCTACCGGCCACGATGACCTCGCCCTCCTCCAGGCCTTCGAGCACCTCGAAGTGCTCACGCCCTGCGATCCCTACCTTCACCGGCCGGAAGGTGACCGTGTTGTCCTCATTGACCACGAACACGCCTTCCTGTTCCTGGGGCTCCTCCTCCTCGAGCAGCTCGATCGACTCGCTTCCCGTGTCACCGGAGGCCTGCTCCTCTTCCTGTTTCGGTGTACGGAGGGCCAGGGCGATGATCGGGATGCTCAGCACGCTGTCTCGCGTCTCGGCCACGATATCGGCGGTCGCCGAGAGATCGGTTCGTAGGTTGCCCGGAGGGCTGTGCAGGCGGATGACCACCTCGAAATCGACTGATTGGTCGGAGGTCGTACCGCTGAACCCCAACGTCCCTCCCTGGATCGAGCTGTGTGCGATCTCGGTGACGCGCCCGGTGAACATCGTATCCGGGTAGGCGTCGATTTCCACGTCCGCGCTGTCGCCCAGTTCGATCAAGGGGATGTCGGTCTCGTCCACCTCGACCACCGCTTCCATCTCCGCCAGATCCGCGATGGTCAGCAGCACCGTCCCCGGGTTGTTCATGGTGCCGACGATGGCGGTCTCGCCCTGCTCGACGTTCAGCCGCGTCACGCGACCCGTCATCGGTGCGCTGATGACGGTCTTGGCCAACCGGTCACGCGCCTCTCTGAGGTTCGCTCGCGCCTGCGCAACGGAGTACTCGGCCGCCTGGTACAGCGCCTCCTGCACGTCGAAGTTGGTCTCGGCGGCCTCCATCTCCTCGTCCGAGATCAGCTCTGGGCTCTGTTCGCGGATGCGGCGCGTGCGATCCAGAGCTCTGCGCGCCTGGTCCCGGTTCGCCCGTGCCTGCGCTGCGGTCGCCTGAGTCGAGCTCAACGCCGCCTCGGCCCGCTGCTCTGCCGCCTGGAAGGTCGTCGGATCGATGATCAGCAGCGTGTCGTTCATCCTCACCTGCTCGCCTTCTTCGACTCGCAGATCGACGATGCGGCCCGAGACGTCGGCCTGGATGTCCACGCTGAGATGCGGCCGGATACGGCCGCTGGCGGTCACGAGCGACACGAGGTCTCGTCTCTGCACCTCCTCGGTGCGCACCTCGGTCCCTCCGCGCCGACCCTGACGCAGCGCCAGCGTGACGAAGACGAGGATGACGATGACGACAACCGTTGCGATAAGGATCTTTCGTCTATTCACTCTCCAACTCCCAAGTCACGTTTCTGTCTAGTTTCCGCCCTGGGGTTCCAGCGAGCGGCCCAACGCCGCCTCCAGGGCGGCCAGCGACTGGTGAAATCCGAAGACTGCCTCAATCTGATCGACTTCGGCCTGGGCGGCTAGCGTCTGGGAATCCAGCAGTTCCAGGAACGTGCCAGCGCCCAGCTGGTAGCGTTCCTGGGCCAGCCGCAGCTCTTCGCCCGCCGTTTGCGTGTTCTCCTCCTGCAGCTGCACGGTCTGATAGGCTGTCTCCAGGTTATTGACTGCCTCGGTCACGTCGGCGCGAATTTGCAGCTCGTACGCCCGGACCTGATGGTCCATGTCATTTCTGAGCGCGATGGCCTGCTCGACCTGGAGCTGCCGGTTGAAGCCGTTGAAGATCGGGAGCGAGAAGCCAGCGGTCAGGGTCAGCGGCTGATTCGCGAAGTCGAACGGGAAAACGTCGTTCCCCTTCACAATGCTTATCGAGTCTTCCGGCGTGAAGGCCAATGCCGAGCAGTTGCCCCATTCCGGCGGCACATCGCCGGTCCGATCATAGAGCTCGGCGAAAGTATTGCAAAGCTCTACTGTGGCCGCTCTACTGCTCCGAGTCTGCACTATGGACGATTGGAGATCAGTCTCCTCGCGCGTGAAGCCGCTCCAGCCCGCCCGCAGCGAGAGGGTGGGGAGATAGGCGGCCTTGGCGACCTTCACGCTGGAGTTCGCCGCGTCCCGGTCGGCACGCACGGCCACCAGGCTCGGATGCCGGGCCATCGCCTCGTTTACCAGGCTCTCCAGGTCGAGGCGCGGCTCGAAGACCTGGAACTCGCTCACCAGCTCGACCTGTTCGGCCGGCAGCTGCACGCCCAGCGCCTGGATCAGGCGAAGCTTCGCCACTCGCGCGGCGTTGCGGGCCTGAACCAGTGCAACCTCCGCCTGGCCCCGGGCCAAGTCGGCCTGCATGGTCTCCAGGCGAGTCCCAGCACCCACCTGCTCACGCGCCTGGGCCAGGCGCAGGTACTCCTCCGTCCGCCGCAGCTCACGCTCCGCCTGCTCCGCCCGAGCCTCCAGCCTCAGGACCTCGAGGTACACGGCGGTGACCTGGTTGTGGAGCACCAGCTCGGCGTTGTCCAATCGGCGCTCGACCGCACGGCGCTCGGCCCGGCGCTGCCCCGGCTGGAAGAGGGTCGTGCCGTTGAGCGTGTAGGACAGAGAGAAGTTGTACTGTGAGAGCAGGACCGACGGCTGTGCGAAAGTGGCGGCGCCCAGGCGCTCCTGCCCCTGGTCCTGCCAGCCCACGCCGAACGACAAGTTGGCGTCTGGTAGGAGGAGGCTGGCGTTGGCGGCGCGCACCCCCCAGGCGGCCGGCCCGAGGTCGTTGCGCGTCTGCAGGAACAACGGGTTGTTCTTGCTGGCGAGATCGATCGCGTCCTCGAGGGTGAGGGGTGCCCTCTGCTGGGCGCTGAGCGTGGTCGCTGCGCCGAACAGGCACAGCAGGACCGTGCGACGGGCTAGCCTCCAGTTCATTGGCCGAACTCCGAGCTCAGTGTTGGCATTGTCCGCAACCAGAAATACACATCGATAACACCTTTATTCACAAGATCGCTGAGGTATAAGCCGGGCCATCCCCTCGAACGCCGTGTTCCAGCGTCCCGGGCTCGCGGCGGCACCCGGCCTGGGCTGCGGTGCTTTTGCCCAGCCGTACGAGGCGCGTTGGCCAAGAGTTTCGCGGCGGCCGCGAGGATCAGGCCGTCTTCGGGGCCGCTGAGCAGCCCCCTGGGCGGCCTCACCTCCGGACCCGCGCGGAGGGCGAGTTATCGTTGCACGGTAGTCGCAAGATGCAGGCAGCTGCCGGAACCAGCGGCCCCGGCAGCTGCTGCACAGCGGTGTTTCCAGGCCCCGCCCTTGGTTCCTGGGCGAAGTGGCTGGCGCGCTCAGGCGCCGAAGATGCTGGCGCGCGCCGCCGAGAACAGCACCCAGATCGCATACAGCGCCAGGACGGTTCCGACGCCTTTCCCCGCCGAGACGCGGCCCCCCGAGAGCCCCGACTCGATGGTGCCCAGGGCGATGGCGGACCAGATCCCGAAGATCGTGATGCTGTTCAGTAGGTGTCCTCCGAAAGATGAAGGTACATCTGCGAGCAACAGCCCCAGTCCCAGGCTGATCCTCATGTCGCCCTTCGAGATCCAGATCGGGATAACGACCAGGAAGCCCAGCAGGTTGATCCAGGCGATGTGAGCGGCCCCGCTCAGATACTGCTTGTAGGTGTTCTCCTGACCCATGAACACGTTGAAGGTGAGGTACAGCGCCCCGGCGATGATCAGCGCGCCGATGAACTGCACGACCAGCACGCTCACCGTGCCGCCGATGCGGGCGATCCTCAACATCGCCTCTGGATCAGGGGCCTGTTGACCCTGAGGGCGTTGCGCCGCCTGCGCTTCCATCGCCTGCCGCATGAGTTCCGGCGGGAGGAAGAAGAACACGATCGTGGCGACGATCGCCGCAATGGCCAGCGTCCAGAACCAGGGTGAGGTCTGTCTTAGAGCCTCACCCAGCTTGCCCGGTGCTGTGAAGACCATGATCACCCGCTGCAGAAGGTTGGGCGCCGCTCCGGCGCTCACGCTTTCAGGGGCAACGCTTTCATTGTTCATGAGATCCTCCCTTGGCCTATCTCACCGCTTGATCCGTGATGTCTGACCGGACCGCGAGGAACCCTTCCTCGGGCACTTCGACCCTCATCACCCGGTCGCCGTCCAGCCAGATGTGGTGTACTGTCCTGGTGTCGCTAGTGATCGCCAGGTGACGCAGCTGGAGCTCGCGTTCGCCGATCCGGACGATTTCCATCCCGCGGTTCTCCATCGTGGCCTGCTGCTGCAACCTGTGCTGGGGCACGATGAGGACGAGCTCGCTGGATGCGGCGTTCCCAAGGACCTTCGACGCGAAGAAGTAAAGGTGGGCGATGTGCCTCTCCAGGATGGCCGCCTGGCCGCGTACGAGGAATTCCTTCATCTCGTCGCCGCGCGGGGAGCGGATGTCCAACCGCATCCGCTCACGGACGAGCCTGCCGGTGATCGAGGTGACCTCGGGGCCGTTGACCTGCAGCTCGTACCGCCGCGGCCGGCAGCGCGCTCCGACCGTCTCCAGCGCCGCGCTGACTCGCATCGTCCGGCCATCGAGCTTCAGGTTGAGCTCGGCGCCCGCCCGGTAGATGGGGCCCGCGGTGCCCGCACGTTCCTCGCGGATCACGAAACGCTCCTCGCCGATCCGCGCGTCATTCAGGAAGAGCGTGAATGTCCCGCTGTCGAATACCTGTTGCTGGACGGGCGCCGTGGGACGCGGCGCCGCCGCCAGCGCGAACAGCAGCGCCAGGAGGGCGGCACAAGGCCCCAAGACCCTACTCCCCGTCCTCCAGGAAGATCTTGACTCGGATCTTGTCGAGGATGTGTTGATAGATCTTTTCACCCTTCTCTGCCGTGGCAGCTGACGGATGCCCGATCGCGCCCTCACACCCGGCGGGCGGCCGTGGCATCCGGCCGCGAAGGTAGCGCCGAAGCTGCTTCGCGTCGAGTAGGTAGTCGTGGATATCGTCGTTACGGACGAGGTCGGGCGCGAGGAAGAGCATCAGTGAGGTCTCGGCTTCTCCCGCGTGCTCCGCCTGTGTCTGCTTCTCCAGGAACTGGGAGATCTTGACACTCTGGATGTCGATAACGCGTGCCCGGGCGTGCTCGGTGACGACGGTGGTCACCGCATCGAGGTGCGGATCGTGAAAGTGCGCCGTGATCAGGACGAACTCGTCGAAGCCGTGGCCTTCCCACGCGGCCAGCAGGTCGTTCAGCGCGCGGTGGAGCGTCTTGCGCCTGATCGAGGCGGTGCCGGCGTACGCCTGTTCAGTAGCGACGTTCACCCCGTAGGCCACCGTCGGGGCGACAAGCACTCCGAACTCCGCCGACAGGTCGTGGGCCAGCCGCTCAGCGATCACGGAGTCGGTGCCCAACGGGAGATGCCGGCCGTGCTGCTCGCAGGTTCCGATTGGGATGATCAGTCGCCGGTCGCGTTCCAGGTACTCAGCGACCTCGGGCCAGGACAGCTCCGCGAGCAGCAGAGGCCG
>CP070823.1:1138883-1144027 GCA_020344375.1 Gemmatimonadota bacterium
CGCACAGACGCTCTTTGAGCCCGAGGGCAGGCCGATCGAGTTCGGGATCATCCGGCCGGGTATGCTGGCCGACCTGGTGGTGGTGGAGCGGAGCCCGGTCGAGGATCTCAAGGTGCTGTACGGCACGGGCACGGTTCGCCTCAATGACGAGACCGGCGAGGTGGAGGAGGTCGGTGGTGTGAGCTACACGATCAAGGACGGGATCATCTACGACGCCAGGCGGCTGCTGTCTGACGTGGCTCGCATCGTGGAGGAGGCGAAGGCGGAGGAGCAGGGTACCCAGGGTTGGTGACGCGGGCCCTCTCGCTCCCTAGCGCGCGGGTCGGCGGCAGGAGTCCACTCGCTTCACCGCTCGCGGGCAGGCTCGGAGCATTGAGGCGCCATCGAGCCCGCTCGCGAGTTACGCTCGGCGGACTCCTGCCGCCTCCCGTTGTCGCTGGCGAGTTGTGCCCGGAGGGCCTACTTCACCTCCCACACACAGGAGGCTCGAACTCATGGGACTCGCGTTGCGTCGGCCATTGATCTTTGCAGTCTCGGCCGCTCTGGCGGGCGGTATCGCACTCGCCGGGTGCGCCGAGCGCCCGGAAGCCGCCCGCACGACGCTCATCAGCAATGCCGTCGTGGTGGACGGCACGGGTGGGCCGGCTCGTACGGCGTCGGTACGGATACGCGGTGAGCGCATCGTTGAGGTAGGCGAGCTACAGGCGGGCCCGGATGAGACCGTTGTCGACGCCACCGGCCTGGCACTCGCACCCGGCTTCATTGACACGCACAGCCACCATGACCGGGGGTTGAGCGAGCGACCGGAAGTGCTGGCCGCGGTGAGCCAGGGGATCACCACGGTCGTTGTCGGCCAGGACGGCGAGTCGTACCTCCCCCTCGCCGAGTATTTCGGCCGGCTGGCGAAGGATCCACCTGCGATCAACGTGGCTTCGTTCGTGGGGCACGGCACCTTGCGCAACCGGGTGCTCGGGGAGGATTTCCGCCGGCCTGCCACACCGGCGGAGATCGATGAGATGCGCGTGCTCCTCCGACAGGAGCTCGAGGCCGGGGCTCTCGGTCTCTCAACGGGTCTCGAGTATGACCCGGGCATCTACTCGGAGACGGAGGAGGTCATCGCGCTGGCGCAGGAGGCCGCGCAGGTCGGCGGCCGCTACGTCAGCCACATCCGCAGCGAGGATCGCCGCCTGTGGGAGGCCATCGAGGAGATCATCCGCATCGGCCAGGAGGCGGCGATTCCGGTCCAGGTCTCGCACATGAAGCTCGCCATGCGAAGCCTGTGGGGTCAAGCGGACCGCCTGCTCCAGCGGCTGGATGAGGCACGGGCCGCCGGTGTCGAGATCACGGCCGACGTGTATCCCTACGAGTACTGGCAGTCTACGATGACGGTGCTCTTCCCGAACCGTGACTTCGACAACCGAGAGAGCGCCGCGTTCGCGCTCCTCGAACTGGCGCCGCCGGAGGGTCTGCTGCTGGCGCGGTTCGATCCCGACACCTCCTACGTGGGGAAGACGGTGGCCGAGGTCGCAGAACTACGCGGGACGGATCCCGTCACCACCTATATGGACCTCATCGCCGAGTCGCAGGCGCTGTGGCAGGAGACCGGTGAGTCAGTGGAGAGCGTGATCGGGACCAGCATGGATCCTGCCGATGTGGCGCGCCTCATCCTCTGGCCGCACTCCAACATCTGCACGGACGGCGAACTGGCGGGACGGCATCCCCGCGGGTTCGGCTCGTTCCCGCGCGCTCTACGGCGCTACGTGCATGAGGATTCGGCTCTGACGTTGGAGGTGGCCATCCACAAGATGACCGCTCTGGCGGCGCGGCACATGGGCCTGGAGCACCGAGGGATGATCCGGCCGGGCGCCTACGCCGATCTGGTGCTCTTCGACCCGGCACGCATCAGCGATCGTGCGACTCCTGACGAGCCTCAGGCCGTCTCGGAGGGCATCGAGCGGGTGTGGGTGAACGGGGTCGAGGTCTTCGCGGACGGGGCGCCCACGGGCTCGCGTCCGGGTAAGGCGATCGCCCGGAGCGCCGCGCGCTGAGCCCGTGTCGGCGCAAGGTGTACACGCCAGATCGGAGGGGGTGGGCATGAAGCGAACAGCGAACGGATTGTCAATGGTGCGGTGGGCGTTTGGGGCGCTGCTGGTCGTGGCCGTGTCTGCTGTGAACGGCTACGGTCAGGAGAAGGAGCTCGAGGCACGCGTGGACAGCGTCTTCGCGGAGTACGACAATACCCGCTCGCCCGGCTGCGCGCTGGGTGTCATCCGTGATGGGAAGTTCGTACTCAAGCGCGGGTACGGGATGGCCAATCTGGAGCACGGTATCCCCAACTCGCCGACCACCGTCTTTCGCATCGGCTCGACCTCGAAGCAGTTCACCGCGGCGGCCTTGGTGCTGTTGGCGGCGGATGGCAAGCTCTCTCTGGACGACGACATCCGACGATTCCTGCCGGAGATGCGGGATTACGGTACGCCGGTGACGATCCGCCATCTCCTGCATCACACCAGTGGCGTCCGCGATTATCTCATGCTCATGACGCTGAGGGGGAAGCGCGGGTATGACTGGTACACCGACGACGAGGTCGTCTCGATCGTCGCACGGCAGCGAGAGCTGAATTTCGAGCCGGGTGAGCAGTTTCTCTACAGCAACTCCGGCTATTTCCTGCTCTCGCAGATCGTGAAGCGCGCGAGCGGTATGTCGCTGCGGGAATACGCGGCCGATCGTATCTTCGGACCCTTGGGCATGGAGCACACGCACTTCCACGACGATCATGCCGAGATCGTTCCCAACCGGGCCAGCGGCTATGCGCAGGCGGAAGACGGCGGGTTCCGCATCAGCATGACCACACTGGACATGGTGGGTGACGGCGGTGTGTTCACGACGGTCGAGGACCTCTACCACTGGGACCAGAACTTCTATCGTCCCCGGGTCGGCGGGCAGAGCTTTCTCGACCAGCTTCTCACTCGCGGGGTGCTCAGCAACGGAGATACGCTCGACTACGCGCTCGGGCTCGGGCACGCCGTCTATCGCGGACTGGACGTCGTGCGGCACGGTGGCGCGTTCGTCGGCTTTCGGGCCGACATGATGCGGTGCCCGTCGGAACGGTTCACGGTCATCTGCCTCTGTAACCTGAGCACGGCCTCGCCGTCGCGGCTGGCGGAGCGTGTGACGGATATCTTCCTGGAGGATCGGCTCGCGCCCGTCGAGGAAGAGCCGGAAGAGGTGCGGGAGGAGCCGGAGGAGGAGCAGCCGCTCGAGTTGAGTGCGGAGCAGTTGGCTGTATACGCCGGCGACTACTACAGCGAGGAGCTCGATGTCACCTATCGGCTGCGCCTGGAGGGTGACACGCTGCGGCTCTTCGTTGGCAACTGGCTCGACTCCCCACTGACGCCGTCGGAGCCGGATGTCTTCCGTGCCCGTGTCCTGACCTTCCGCTTCACGCGGGAGCCGCCCGAGCGCGCCAGCGGTTTCCTGCTGGACGCTGGCCGGGTGAGGAACCTGCGGTTCGAGCGAGTCAAGGACTGATTTCGAAGCGACGAGGTGGCTCATGATGCCTAGGTTGAAGAGGGACCCGATTTGCCTGGTTGTCGTTCTTGTCGCCGTTGCCGCTATAATCGGCTGCAGACCTACCGGGCAGGAATCGGATGTAGCGGAGTCGAGCCTGGAGGCGCGGGTCCGTGCTCGCCTCGACTCCCTCGATGCGCGAACCTCTCTCTATGCCAAGCACCTGCCATCGGGTCGCGAGATCGCGGTTCGGGCGGATCAGCCGATGAACGCGCTCAGCGTGATCAAGATCCCGATCATGGTGCTCGCCTACCGGGACGCGGAGGCCGGGCGCCTCGACCTGGACGAGCGTTACCGGATCGAGCCCGAGGACCTGCGGCGCGGGAGCGGACTGCTGCAGACGTTCGCCTCTGGCCTCGAGCCCACGTACCGCGATCTGGTCACCCAGATGATCATCACCAGCGACAACACGGCCACCGACATCATGATCAGGCGGCTGGGCCTGGAGCGGGTGAACGAGCTGCTGACGGACCTGGGCTACGAGGAGACCAGGCTGCGGACCACCACCGGCCAGCTGTTCCGCAGGACCTGGGAGCTGCTGGATCCTGCCCACGCGGCGCTCAGCGACCGGGAGGTGTTCGAGCGCGGCTTTCCGGGCGACCCGGGTGCGCCGGATCGGCACTTCGCCCTGGAGGGCGACTCGACCCAGTGGCTGGGACGGACGACGGCCCGAGAGATCGCGCGCCTCCTGGAGGGGATCCACCGTGCCGAGCTGGCGACGCCGGAGTCGAGCCAGGAGATGATCCGCATCCTGCGGCGGCAGTTCTACAGCTCGCGGCTCCCGCAGCGGATCCGCTTCCGGGCCGCCGTGGCGCACAAGACGGGCGACTGGCCGCCGTACGCGGGCAACGACGTGGGGATTCTCTACTATGAGGGCGGCCCCACGGTCGTGGCGGTATTCACCAATCAGAACCGGGGAGACTTCTTCGAGCTGGAAGCGAGCCTCGGCCGGATCGCCGAGGATCTCATCATCGCCTGGCGGTGATCCAGGGCCCGGGAGAGGCGGTCAGAACCGGGCCGGCGCATGGGGTCTTGACGCCGCAGCCGCGGGATGGGAGTATGTGGGGGGAATACAGCGGGCGTAAGAGCGTTCCTACAAAGGCTTGAAAGCAGCCGAGCCCCGGTGAGCCGGGGCCCGGAGCGATCTAGATCCTGCTCTACTCTATAGGTGTGTGGGGGCTGACCCGGCACCGGGAGTAGGCGGCCGAGCCGGATGGAGGGACTGTTCCTACCTGCTGCCCAATTGCAGGCGCCCCCACACTTGTGTTTTTTGTGGTTTCTCCTACCTGACCTTAATACTTAGACGCTCAGATCCACCCAAAGGTTGCCACGGACCTCCCTCCAAGCGGGCCAGTGGGCCGGGTTTCTGGTCGTCTCTCTGATCAGGTTACGTCCTGCTCTACTAACACACGACCGGCCCGTAGGGTTCCACGCCATCCGGTAGCGTCGGCGGCGAACCTGCCGGTTGACTTCCTCAGGACCCTCCTTGGGGCCCTGACCGGTGCCCCCCGCGGCGTGGCAGGGCCTTCATCTGGTATCTACGGGGTGCGGGCGTGGCTGGTTTCAGGGTGGGG
>CP070823.1:1144127-1156109 GCA_020344375.1 Gemmatimonadota bacterium
CTTTTAGGCGACCGTGACATCAAGCCTCCGGTTGTTGACTCGATCGATTCCAGTTCGGCGGGTTAGCACACGGAAGGCCACTTGCTACAGGCCTGTAAATCAACATCAATCGTTATTACCGGTCAACCCGACCAAAGGTCCCTGCACGACACCCATCAGCACCA
Source organism: Gemmatimonadota bacterium (assembly GCA_020344375.1). Classification (GTDB taxonomy): domain Bacteria; phylum Gemmatimonadota; class Gemmatimonadetes; order Palauibacterales; family KS3-K002. The sequence continues at coordinate 1,144,292 of CP070823.1, forward strand.
AACCCGCCGCCGCGCCCGCCCGCTTGGCCAGCCAGTTGACCATGTCGTTTTCGAGATTTTGGCACCCCCGAAACGCGCACGGCCCCCCGCCACCTTGCGACGACGCAAAGCGGCCTTATTCTCGGACCGATGCATGAGCCACGCAACGACGCGAGCCACCCTGCAGGGCGGGGCCGCTGGATCCTGGTCGGGCCCTTCCTCTTCGTGGTGCTCCTGCTCATGCCTAGGCCCGAGGGCATGACCCCGGAGGCTCAGGCGACCCTGGCGATGGCCGGCTGGATGGCGGGCTGGTGGCTGACCGTTGCCGTGCCACTGGCCGTCACAGCGCTCCTGCCACTCGTGCTGCTCCCCGCTCTCAGCATCGCCTCCCCCACCGCCGCAGCCGCCCCCTACGCTAATCCGGTCATCTTCCTGTTCATGGGCGGCTTCTTCATAGCGGCGACCATGCAGCGCTGGTCCCTCCACCGGCGACTCGCCTTAGCCATCGTGGCCCGAACAGGCACATCTCCCCGGCGGCTCGTCGCAGGGTTCATGCTGGCTTGTGCTCTGTTGAGCATGTGGATGTCGAACACGGCGGCGACGCTCATGATGATGCCCATCGGCATCGCCGTTCTGAGTCTGATCTCTGCACCGGCAGGCGAAACCTCCGCCTCGGGCGAGGGACGCAGCGGCGAAGCAGCCGGCCTCGGGGTGGCCCTCATGCTCGGCATCGCCTACGCAGGCTCGATCGGCGGCGTCGCTACCCTTATCGGTACGCCACCCAATGCCGTGCTGGCGGCGATGACGGACCAACTCCTCCAGCAAGAGGTGTCGTTCGCGCGCTGGTTGGCGATCGGCCTGCCCGTCTCGGCCGTGATGCTGGTCGTCTGCTGGATGCTTCTCTCTCTCGTCCTGTTTCGCCTGCCTGCCGCGCCACTCACCGCGGCAGCGCGGGTCATCGAGGCGGAACGCGCCAAGCTGGGCAGCTGGCACCCCGCCGAGCGGGTCACCGCCCTCGTCTTCGCCTGCGCTGCCTTCGCCTGGATCTTCAGGGCGCCGAAGCAGATCGGTGATGTCACGATCCCGGGCATTCAGACACTCTTGCCTCAAGTGGGAGACGCGACCATCGCCATCGCCGCCGCGCTCGTGCTCTTCCTCTGGCCCGCACGTGACCAGCAAGGGGTCCGTACCAGGGTGCTTGACTGGACCCACGCCCGCTCTATACCGTGGGATATCCTCGTGCTGTTCGGAGGAGGGCTGTCTCTCGCTTCCGCGTTCGAGTCCTCGGGGTTGACGAAGTGGTTGGGTGGAGAGCTGACCGTGCTCGCCGGGTTTCCGGACCTGCTCATCATCGCCGCGGTCGCGGCCACCTTCGTATTCGTCACCGAGATCACCTCAAACACAGCCACCGCCACGTTGGGCTTGCCTGTCATGGCCGCCCTCGGCCCGTCGGTCGGGGTCGAGCCGCTAGCACTCATGACGGCTGCCGCCATGGGCTCCTCGATGGCCTTCATGCTGCCGGTCGCTACACCGCCCAACGCCATCGTGTTCGGGACCGGATACATCATGCCCGGCGAAATGAGTCGTGCCGGCTTCTTCCTGAACCTGATGGCAATCATGGTGGTCACGGTCGCGGTATCGACGGTCTTCCGCTGACCCAGCGAGGCATAGGTCGAAACGCGCATGGACCCATCCCCGCGATCCGTTGATCCCAGGCTCCCCCTGGCCTTGCTGTGTGCTGTACAGCAGCAGGACACACCGCCCGAACTGCTTCCCGACGAGCATCCTCGCTCGTTCTTCCCTCATCGCCTCGGCCTCAGCGGCGTGATTGAAGAGCAGATCCGTCAGTTCCGGCGGCTCGCCCGCCTGCGGCGTGGGGTCGACGAGACGCAGGTAGAGGCGCTACTGGCGCTGGTCGCGCGACGCCCCGATGCTGGCGACGTCTTCGCCGCTGCGGGTCGCGGGCTGGCCAGCCTGCACTTCTCCGGCTTCATGGGCGTGCTGCGCGGCGTCGTGCGGCGGCTGCCGATGCCACTTCGCCGTCGTGCCGCCGTACGGGCGTTGCGCACCGCTCAGGGGGCGTTTCTCGTTGCCACTGACCTTTCGGTGAAGCCTGAGCCACTGGAGATCCGCGCCACCGACGCCCTCTCAGTACGGGCGGGCACCGATGGAGCTGCCTGCCAGTTGTACGCCTCGCTGGCCGCTAGTCTTCTCGAGCTGAGCGGCGCGGGACCCACGACCGTCGTTCATCCCGAGTGCCAGGGACGCGGGGATCCGCGCTGTGTGTGGCGAGTTCAGTGGGGTATATCGGAGGACGGATCGGCGGCCGAGCTTGGCGGAGCACTCAACGATTAGTGCCGAGGAGCGCGCCTAGTGCAACTCGCTCGGTTCGACGTGGACCACCACATTTCTCAGATGCAGCTCGCTTGCCACCCGCCTCTCCACCTCGTCGGCGATCATGTGGGCTCGGCGCACCTCGATCGAGGGATGGACGCGCACGGTGAGCTCAGCGAAGCTGTCGCCGGGCCGGCCCCGTGAACGGATCTCGGACACGCTCACCACGCCTTCCACCGAGGATGCCACTCGTGTGATGCGCTCGGGATCCACAGCGCGGCGATCGACCAGCACGGGCACCGTGCTCCGAAGGATCTGAAATCCGCTGCGTGCCACCACCGCCGCCACCAGGATGGCGAGGACTGCGTCCGCCATTCCCAGTCCCAGGTGCACGAGCCCAAGCCCCAGTAGCACGGAGAATGTGACCCACACGTCCGCCTGCGTGTGCCGGGCATCGGCGGTCAACAGTTCGCTGCCCAGCTCCTCACCACGGCGGCGCTCGTAGTAGGCAATCCCGACGTTCACAACCATTGCGCCAGCCAACAGCGCGAACGCGGTTAGACCGGGCCGGGGAGGCGGGGCCCCTTGAAGCAGTCGGCTGGTGGCGACCCTGAGCAGCTCGAAGCAGGTGACGGACAAGAAGCCGGCGATGATGAGCGCGCCGAGCGTCTCGAACTTACCGTGCCCGTAGGGATGCTCCTCATCAGGCGGAGCAGCGGCGAGATGGATCGCCGCGAGCGCGATCATGTTGTTGAGGGCATCGACCCCTGAGTGGGCTGCATCGCCGAGCACCGCCAGGGAGCCAATCAGCCACCCAACCCCGATCTTGACGCCGACAAGAAGCAGGTTGGCCAGGAGAATCCAAAAAAGAATGCGCCGCACCCTGCGCTGGCGGGCTGCGTCGTCCCACTCGCGCGGCCTCCTGCTTCCGGCTACCCGGACCGCGCCGATCCTCTTCAACCAACCCATCACTTACGCCGGCGGCTGAGTAGCCAGCCCCGCTGGATCGAGCGTGGCTCGTCCACGCTCACGAAGGCCTGTGCATCCCAGTGCTCGATCTCCCGATAGATCTCCGGGAGCGCTCGCCGCGGAACGATCGTCGTCACGATCTCGACCCGACCTTCCCGGCCTTGGCCGAGAATCTCGGTGGCGCCGAACCCCATGTTGCGCAGAGCCTCGGCGATCTCGACGCCGCCCGCGCGCGAGATCACCCGAACCTCTGCCAGCCCCAGCGCCAATTTCTCCTCGATCGTCATTCCCACGTACGTGCCTGCGGCGAATCCCGCCGCATAGCTGATCACCAGCAGCGGCGAATTCAGATTGCGCACGACCGTGCCGACGACCACTATCCAGATGAGAATTTCAACGAAGCCAAGCGCGGCGGCGGGGAGCTTGCGCCCGCGCACCGCGTTCAGCAAGCGCAGAGTGGCGATAGAGACGTCGCAGATGCGCAGAAGGAAGATAAGGACAGGGCCGATCGGCCCCGCCAGGATCTGTTCCATCGAGTGGCCTTGGCCCTCCTTGATTTGGCACGCGTCAGCCCGGTGATTCCGCGCGCCAATATGCAGACACTCTGAATCACTTCGCAAGCGAGGGGACTGGCCAGAAGAGCGATGAAGACAGCGGAGCGGCTGCGAGGCGTCCTCGAAACGATCGACCGCAGGAGCTACGGAGCCTACAAGCAAATCGCCGGCAGCTACGACTTCGCCGACTTCACCCTCCACATCGACTACGTTCAGGGCGACCCCTTCGCCTCGCCCAGTCGGCTGCGGGCCCTCTTCGCTGCGCGCGTGGCTCAGCTCCCCGAGGAACTGCTGTTTCCGGAGATACGCCGTACCGCGACCGCCGACTTCCTCAACCGCCAGCTCGCGCGCGAGCTGGGCCCCATCAGTCGCCCGCGCGGCAGCGGCAAGAGCGGCATGGTCCGCATTCTCAAGCCGGGCCAGCAGATTCTCGAGCGCACCAGCCTGCAGATCGATTTGCAGGGTCAGATCGTCGTCCGCTTCACCGCTGGCCTGCCCGCCAGCGGCCGCCGCGTCCTGGGCGGCCAAGCGATCGAGATGCTGCTCAAGGCTGTCCCCAGTGCCCTGCGCCGCGTCCTCGCGCCCGCGACCCGCGACCTCGAGCGTCTTCGGCGGCACGTCCGACTGGCCGAGGACTCCGCGGCACTGCGCCGGCAGCTCAGTGACCGTGGGCTCGTCGCGTTCATTCCCGACGGTGCCATCCTACCGCGCCGCAGCGGCGTCGATGATCGTCCCCTTGCCGCCTCAGAGGCGGTGAGGTTCCAGGCGCCCGAAGGACTCAGGCTGACCCTCAACGCGCCGAATCGGGGAGCGGTAGTCGGCATGGGGATCCCGCAGGGGGTCACGTTGATCGTCGGCGGCGGTTACCATGGCAAGTCCACGCTGCTCCGCGCCATTGAGAAGGGCATCTACGACCACATCGAGGGCGACGGCCGCGAGTTCGCCGTCACCGTGCCGGGCGCCGTCAAGATTCGCGCGGAGGACGGGCGCTCCATCGCCTCGGTGGACATCTCCAACTTCATCACCGACCTGCCCCGCGCCGAGGACACGGCGCACTTCACCACCGCGAACGCCAGCGGCTCCACCAGCCAGGCGGCGGCGATCGCCGAAGCGCTGGAGGTCGGCGCCACCAGCCTGTTGATCGACGAGGACACCAGCGCCACCAACTTCATGATCCGCGACGCACGCATGCAGGCACTGGTCGATGAAGCAGACGAGCCGATCACACCCTACATCGACCGTGCGCGCCAACTCCACGCGGAGCTGCGCGTCTCCACGGTTCTGGTGGTCGGCGGCGCTGGCGACTACTTCGATGTCGCCGACACGGTTATCGGTATGCGCCGATACCTGCCGGCCGATCTCACCGCCGGGGCCAAAGAGATCGCGGCCCGCCAACGTAGCGAGCGCGCCCACGAGGGCGGACCGTGGTCGCCGCTCCAGCAACGTGTTCCAGACCCGGCAAGCATCGACCCGCAGAAGGGCAGGAAGTCGGTCTCGATCAAGCTCCAGACCCCGACCCGCGTCCTCTTTGGAACTCACGAGCTCGAGCTGAGCGCGCTCGAGCAGATCGTCGAGGAGGCCCAGGTCCGCGCCATCACTCAAGCGATGGTCCACGCCACGGGGCGCTGGCTCGATGGCAGGCGCACCGTGCGGGAAGCGCTGGTGGGCCTTGTGGAAGAGATACGTCGTGAAGGTCTGGATTCGATCGACTCACGCCAGGCGGGCGACTACGCGCAGTTTCGCATCTACGAACTGGCCGCCGCGCTGGGCAGGCTGCGAACGCTACGCGTGCAGGCACCGGAGAGATCCGAGAGCCGGTAGGCGCTCCGCAGTGGCGAGTCAGCGCTCACCCGTGCGCCGAAGCCGCACGACACCCCTTGTGTCCTCCGCTTCCTCCTCGCCACCCTCATCCGTCGGCGCTGGAGACTTGTCACTGGGTGCGACCAGCCGACCCGAGCCAAAGCGCCGCTGCGGGCGATCCGTGCGGAAGAACAGCCGGTTGATCCAGGTGGCGCGTAGCCGGTCGCTCGGGTGCCACGGTCGCGACTGAGAGGAACGCCGCATACCGGGCGTCCCCAGGCCGATCCAGATGCCGAGGGCGAACGCCAGCACCGCGCCAGCGAGTTTGGCGATGAGTACAGGGTCGGCGATGCTCATGCCTCCTCTACGGACTTAGGGTGGACGGTGTTCCACCCTCCGTTCACTCTCCGAAGTAGTGGCAGGCGGCAGCGCAGGTCTCCGCCACCGAGACCCGGCACAAGCCTGGCAGCCTGTCCCTAAGCCGCTCCCAGAGCCAGCCACAGAGAACCTCACTGGTAGCGTTCTCCAGTCCAGGGACGTCGTTTAGGGTACGGTGGTCGAGTTCTGCCACGACCGGGCGGACGCGCCTATCGATCTCGCCGTAGTCGATCAGCCAACCCGTCTCTGGATCCACCTCGCCGCGCACCGCGATCTCGATCTCGTAGGAGTGACCGTGAAGGCGCCGACACTTGTGCCCCTCCGGTGCCCTGGGAAGATAATGGGCAGCAGCGAAGTGATACTTGCAGCACAGCTCAACCGGCATCTCAGACTCCGGGAGTGTAAGGACCCCAGACGTGCTTGTGAAGCTGCGTCTGCAGCCGCGCGGGCGCGTTGTCCTCCAACATCCATTCCGCCAGCGTTTTCAATTCGAGCTCTCCCCAAACGGGCGCGAAGAGCAGCGTCCGTCCGGCCAGCCGGCGCTCGGCAATCACGCTCAGCGCCCACTCGTAGTCGGCACGGTCCCGGATCACGAACTTGATCTCGTCTGCCGGGCCCAGCTTGTCCAGGTTGCTCCACAGATTGCGGTCTCCCTCGCCGGAGCCCGGGCACTTGACGTCAATGATCTTCACCACCTCGGTCGGGAGCATCCCAACGTCGAGGCTGCCGCTCGTCTCACAAAGGATCGTGTATCCCTCGGAGAGCAGCAGCTCCGCCAGACGTCCTACATCCCTCTGAAGCAGCGGTTCGCCACCGGTGATCTCTACCAGCTTGCACCCCCGGCCGATGCGCTCGACCTCACGCACGATCTCCTCGACCGGCATATCTCTACCGCCGTAGAACGCATAGTCCGTATCGCACCAGACACAGCGCAGGTGGCAGCCGGTCGTGCGAACGAACACGCAGGGCATCCCTGCCCGGCTCGACTCGCCCTGTATGGAGAAGAAGATCTCCGTGATCTGCATGCTACCTATGTCGATCCTACGCTCGGCTCGCCCCGGCGCCTGTGCGAGGGCCGGTGACTGAGAGGACAGTCAGACAGGATCCCGCGCCAGTGCGAACGTGCTCCGTCGAGGGGGATTCGCTGCCTCACGACCGCCGTGTGGCAGCCTTCGCGCAGCGCCGCTTGCGCCCCTTCTTCGGCGCGTGTTCTTCCAGGATCTCAACGAGCTCCTCGCCCTCGATCACCTCCTTCTCCAGCAGGCGCTCCGCCACGGCATCGAGGGCCTTGCGCTCCTTCGTTAACAGGTCTCGCACGCGATCATGCGCGTGATCAACGATGCGACGCACCTCCCGGTCAATCTCCTGGCGCGTCCCATCGCTGTGCTGGGCCTGCTCGAAGTCGACCGGCTGACGGAAACCGAGCATGTCACGTGTGCGGTTCTCGTACGTGAGCGGACCCAGCGCTTCGCTCATCCCGTACTCAATGACCATGCTGCGCGCGATATCGGTTACGCGGCTCAGGTCGTTCTGGGCGCCGGTGGAGATCTCGCCGAAGACAATCTCTTCAGCCACACGGCCACCCAGCAGCACGGCGATACGGTCGATGAGCTCGGCGCGCGTGAGCAGGTAGCGATCTTCGGTCGGGAGCTGCTGAGTGTAGCCCAGCGCTCCGATCCCACGGGGGATGATGGAGATCTTGTGTACGGGATCCGCGTGCTCGACGCACTGAGCGACCAGCGCGTGGCCGGCCTCATGGAAGGCGACGATCCGCTTCTCGTCCTCGTTGATGAGCCGATTCTTCTTTTCGAGCCCCGCGACGATGCGGTCGGTCGCCGCGTCGATGTTGTCCATTGTGACGCTATTACCACCGCGACGTGCGGCCAGCAGCGCAGCCTCGTTTAGCAGGTTGGCGAGGTCGGCACCGACGAAGCCGGGCGTGCGACGTGCCACCACCTCCAGGTCCACGCCAGCATCCAGGCGGATGCCGCGGGCATGCACCCTGAGGATCGCCTCACGCCCTTTCATGTCTGGCCGGTCCACCAGCACATGGCGATCGAACCTGCCCGGCCGCAGCAGGGCGGGATCGAGGAGCTCCGGCCGGTTAGTGGCCGCCATGATGATTACGCCGACCCGCGGGTCGAATCCGTCCATCTCCACCAGCAGCTGGTTGAGCGTCTGCTCCCGCTCGTCGTGGCCGCCGACAGGCCCGCCGATCCCCCGTGCTTTCGCCAACGCGTCCAGCTCGTCGATGAAGATGATGCAGGGCGCCTTCTGCTTCGCCTGGGCGAACAGATCACGGACGCGCGCTGCCCCGACGCCCACGAACATCTCCACGAACTCGGACCCGGACAGGCTGAAGAAGGGGACCCCGGCCTCACCCGCGACCGCCCGCGCCAGCAGCGTCTTGCCCGTCCCCGGCGGACCGACGAGAAGAACACCTTTCGGGATCTTCGCTCCCAGCCGGGCGAACTTCTCAGGCGTCTTGAGGAACTCGACGACTTCCTGAAGCTCCTCCTTCGCCTCATCCACGCCCGCCGCATCAGTGAACGTGACGCCGGTGTGACCCTCGGCCTGCAGTCTGGCCTGCGACTTACCGAAGGTCATCACGCCCTGGGCTGGGCCGCCCATCCGCCGCAGCAGGAATATCCAGACCACCAAGAGCAGGCCGAAGGGGATGATGAGGTTGAACAGCCAGCCCAGCCCGTTGGAGAGGGCGCCCTTGTACTCGACCCCATGCTCCTCCGCCAGCTCGATCAGGCCCGGGTCATCCACCTTGACGGCCGTCCAGGCCTCCGGCGCGCCCTGCGCCTTCGCGGCCTCCGTTGGCTCCGCGTCGATTCGGTTCTCGCCGATCGTCAACTTCTGTACCTGACCGGCCGCGATCTTCGCCTTGAGCTCGCTGTAACTGATCTCCTCCCCACTGGTCTGGTCGGAGAGCAGGTAGTTCAGGCCGAACAGCAACAACACCGCCATGATGACGTAGACGAATGGCAGGAAGGGGCGCCTCCCCAACGGCCCTCCGGGTCCGGCCCGTCCGGGCTCTTTCCCCTGCGGTTCCTTGCCTCTTCCTTGCCGTTCGTTCGAGTTCTCGACCATGTTCCTAATCTCGCCAACTAGGCCGCGGTCGTACAGGTGACCTCGCGCCCCACCCGCCGCCACACTCCGAAGCTCCGGCTAGCCGATCAGCGGCTCCGTGGGCAGAAGATCATCTCTAAACTGCCGGGCGTAGAGACGCGCGTACAGACCCCCCTGGGCCAGCAGCTCAGCATGTGTCCCCACCTCCTGAACACGCCCGCGGTCAAGCACCAGCACGCGGTCGGCCCGCTGCACGGTGCTGAGACGATGCGCGATGATCAGCGTCGTACGCCCCTGCATCAGCTGCTCAAACGCCTCCTCGACCAGCCGCTCGCTCTCGGTGTCCAGACTGCTCGTCGCCTCATCGAGAATCAGGATCTGCGGATTCTTGAGCAGCACCCGGGCGATGGCGATGCGCTGCCGCTGTCCCACGGACAGCTTCACACCTCGCTCACCTACCCGCGACTCATAGCCCTCGGGCAGCCGCTCGACGAACTCCGTCGCGTGAGCCGCCCCGGTCACCGCCTCGATTTCCTCACGCGTCGCACCGTCGCGACCGTAGGCGATGTTCTCGTAGATCGTCGTCCCGAACAGCATCGGCTCCTGCGGCACGATCCCGACAGCCGACCTGAGGTCGGCGAGCTTCAGCTCACGCAGGTCGATGCTATCCAGGGTGATCTTGCCGCGCGTGGGATCCCAGAAACGGGAAGCCAACCCGGCAAGCGTCGATTTGCCCGCACCGCTGGGACCGACCAGCGCCACCACTTCGCCTGGTGGGATCTCCAGATCGATCTCCCTGAGCGCCCAAGGCAGCGAGGAGTCGTAACGGAACCACACGTCCCGGAAGCGGAGCGTCCAGCCGCGGCCCGGTTCCAGACGCTGCGGGTGCGGTGGATCCGCCACCGTCGGCTTCTGCGCCAGCAGCTCGAACACACGTTCGGCCGAGCCCTGCGCCTCCTGATACCCGCCCCAAAGCGAGGCGAGCGACGTGATGGCCGCCGCCACCATCACCGCGTACAATAGGAAGGAGACGAGCTGGCCACCGGTGATCTCACCCGCCAGCACCATGCGGCCGCCCTGCCAGAGAACCACGGCGATTCCGCTGAAGACGACCAGCGTGATCACACCGAAGAACACGCCCCGGGTGATCGCCCGCTTGATCGCCGCCCGCAGCGCCGAGTCGATGCCCTGCGAGTAGCGCTTGGCCTCCGTGGGCTCGCGCACGAAGCTCTGAACGGTGCGGATCTGCACGATCGATTCCTCCGCCACCGTGTTCGCTTCCGCAATCTTGTCCTGCACCCACGTGCTGACGCGGCGCAGCCGCCGCCCGAACAGCCCACCCAGCAATACGACCGCCGGGGCGACCGTCAAGGTGGTGATGGTGAGCTGTCCGTGCATGAGAGTGAGCAGCACCAAGGCACCCACCAGATAGAGGAGCTGGCGCAGCAGCTCCGAGATCTGATAGCTCAGCACGCCTTGTAGCCTCACCACGTCAGAGGTGAGCCGGCTCGTCAGCTCCCCGGTTGTACGCTCAGTGAAGAAGTCAGGCGACAACGTGAGAAGATGGGTGAAGAGGTCCTTGCGTATGCCAGCAATCACCCGCTCGCCCGTTGCCCCCAGCAGGTAGACCTGGAAGAAGTTGAACAGGGCCTGAACCGCGAAGAGCCCCAGAAGCAGAAGCGCGATCCGGTTCAACAGCCCCCGGTCCAGCTCGACGAAGGCAGCGTCCATCAGATGGCGGACCACCACCGGGAAGGCCAGGCCGATGCCGCCACTCAGGATGAGAAACAGCGTCGCACCGGCCAGTGCCCAGCGGTGCGGGTAGAGCCGCGGCCACAGGCGCCGGAAGACAAAGAGTGGCACCTGTATCGGCGGTATGCGCACCTTCGTCCGCTTCTGACTCTCGGCCATGGGAGACAAATGTATCTCGGTCCGCGCCCACTGTCTTGGCCTGAGATGTCCTCGAGGTCCCGAGGGCATCAGCCGTACCGCTGGCCCGGGCCCGCACGACAGTCCGTCGCTTCCCGACCGAGAGGCCCCCATATTGCACTACCTCAACCGTACATCCTCGAAGACTCCAGCACGGAAGCGAACATGCCCGAACTTCAGCGTCTCGATTCGGCAATGCGACAGACAGCCCGCCGGTTCGCCGTCCTGGCATTCATCACCGCGGGTTTCACCTACGCGCTCATCGTATTCGGTGGAATCGTACGCATCACCGGATCCGGGATGGGCTGCGGGGACGACTGGCCGCTCTGCAACGGCCAGCTCGTCCCGCCCATGGACTTCGAGACGCTGATCGAGTACGGGCACCGGCTAGCCGCAGCCCTTGTCGGCTTCCTCGTCCTCGCGGTGACCGTCTACGCGCTGCGCCACCGCCGCGAGCCGGGGTTCGCTGGACGCGGGATCCTCGGGCTGGCCATCGCCTCAGCGGCGCTGCTGGTCGTGCAGGTTCTAGTGGGCGCGATCACCGTGAGGCTGGAGCTGCCCGCGAGCACCGTCGTGCTGCACCTCGCCGTCGCCTCGGCACTCCTGGCCACGCTGCTCATCGCCGGGTTGCGCGCGCTTACCGAGTCTCCCACCGCCCGGGACACCAGCAGGACCCACCCCCGCTGGGCACTCACCGCCGCTGCTCTGGGGTTCGTCGCCCTCCTCTTCGGGGGGCTGGTAGCCAACACGGGTGCCGCGCGTCTCTGCCAGGGCTTTCCGCTCTGCAACGGCCAGCT
>CP070823.1:1156209-1169211 GCA_020344375.1 Gemmatimonadota bacterium
GCGCCGAGCGGGCCTACGACGCGCTATCGGAGCATTTCATCGAGCCGCCGCAGGGGCGAATCGCCTTGGTCATCAGCGACAACGCCGATTGGCTGAATGCCTCTGCTACGCCTATCCCGTCGAACCGCGTGACGTTGATCGCAACGCCCGGAATCGGGGAACGCCAGCTGGACTACTACACGGACTGGCTCGCTCTCACCCTGGTGCACGAACTCACCCACATCTTTCATCTGGACCGGGCGGCGGGAATATGGAGCGTCGGCCGGGCGCTTTTCGGACGTTCTCCCATCTTCTTCCCTGCCTTCTACCAGCCGCACTGGGTGATCGAGGGGCTGGCGACCTACTACGAGTCGCGACTCACCGGTGCCGGCCGTGCGTACGGCAGCTACTTCGACATGCTGCTCTCGAGCGCGGCGGTGGAAGGTGAGTTTCTTGCCGTAGACCAGGCCGATGGGTTGGTCCCGAAATGGCCGGCGGGTGAGGCACCCTATGCGTACGGCGGCCTCTACCTCCGGTCGCTGGCGGAATCTCATGGCGACAGTGCCATCGCCGCCTTCGCCCGCCGGGGCGCGGCTCGGCTGCCCTACACGCTGAACTGGGCGTCACGGCCACACTTCGGCAACACCCTGTCGGCCGGCTGGGACGCCTGGCACCTGGCCTTTGAGGCAGCGGCCCAAGCCCGCGCCGACTCGCTTCGTGCCCTCGGTGCCACTGTCGGTGAGCCGCTGTCCGGCTTCGCCTGGAACATCCCTACACCACGCTACTCGCCGGACGGCCGCTACCTCGCTTTCGACTTTGTCAGCCCGCGCGACGACCCGGCCACCGTGGTCCTGGATGCCGTGAGCGGCAAGGTCGTGCGCCGCGTGCGCAGGAACTCGGCTGGCGGCAACAGCTGGGCCAGGGACGGGTCAACGCTCTACACCCAGCAGCTCGAGTTCGCCGATCGCTACCGAACCTTCAGCGAGGTGTACGCGCTGGAGGTCCCGAGCGGGCGCGAGCGCCGACTTACAGTGAGAGGGCGGATCACCCAGGCGAATCTGGGGCCGACCGGGCGGACGCTGGTGGCGGTCCAGGTAGGAGAGGGTTCCAATCGCCTCGTGCTCCTTGACCCGGAGACTGGAGAGCTGAGCCAGCTGACCGAGTATGCAGGGGGTGTGAACTGGGGTCGACCCCGCTGGTCGCCGGACGGTGCTCTTATCGCCGCCGAGCGCTGGCTGGAAGGGCGCATCCTCGACATCGTGGTGCTGGACCGAGCAGGCGAGGTGGTCTCGCAAGTCACCAGGGACGCGGCGGTGGACGTGGCGCCCGCCTGGTCGCCGGACGGCCGGTACCTCCTTTGGGCAGCGGACCGCGAGGGTGCCTACGAGATCTATGCCGTGAAGTGGTCCGAGGCGACGCCTGAGAGCAGCGACACGACTCCGCGCGTCTGGCGGGTCACCAGGACGCTCGGCGGCGCGACGGATCCTGATGTCTCGCCCGACGGCCGCTGGTTGGCCTACGTAGCTCAGCATCCTGAGGGCTTTCGCGTCGAACGGATCCCATTCGATCCGGACCGCTGGCAACCAGCCGGGCCGTCCCGGCGCAGGCTGCGCCGAGCGCTTGAGCCGCTCTCCGGCGGCGCGGCTGCCGTCGACGCGCCCGTGCGCCCCTACTCGCCCTTTCCGTCACTCTGGCCGCAGTCCTGGCTGCCGTTCATCACCAGCGGCAGCGAGGAGGTCGGCACATTCATCGGTGCGACGGTCTTCGGCACGGACGATGTGAGGCGACACGCGTACGCGATCTTGGCCGGCTGGAGGACAAGTGTCAGTGATGTCGAGGCGCTGGGGGTGTACGTCTATAGCGGGCTGGGTAATCCCATCATCCAGTTCGGCGTCTCGCAGGACTGGTCTTCGGGATGGGCACGGACAGAGGATGGCACAGTCGTGGGGCTCGTCGAGCGGGAGCGGGAAGTGCGCTTGGCCGCGACTTTCGCTCGTCCTCGGGTGCGGAGCGTGCTTAGCCTGACGCCGGCGCTCAGCGTGGAGCGGTTCCGCTATTTCACGACCGACCCGGGCTACAGGCCCGCGGATCCTACGCTCACCGACCTCGAAGCCTCACTGCGGTTCGGGTTCTCCACGGCGCGTCGCCATCCCAGATCGGTGAGCGCCGAGCACGGACTGCTCGCCTGGCTCGATCTCTCGCACGCGAGGCTGGCCGACAGCCGTGAAGATCTCAAGCGCTGGCGGGTCAGCGCTGAGGCGGAGATGCGAGCCTACGCCTCGTTTCCGGCGTTCGGATACGCTAATCACGTGCTGGCCGCGTGCCTGGCCGTTGGCGCCAGCAAGGGTCACCGACGGGGCGCCGAAATCTTGGAGTTGGGAGGCGTGCCGGGCCGCGCCCTCGACCTCGGGATGGGGCTGACGCTGGGCGGCGGCAGCCGCTATCATCTGCGCGGCTTCGCCGAGGGGATTCAGATCGGCGATCGGATCGCCGCCGCCAGCCTGGAGTATCGCTTTCCTCTAGCTTTGATCGGCAGAGGCTATGGGCTCTGGCCTGTTGTGCTGGATCGGATTTCCGTCAGCGTCTTCCTCGACGCCGGATCCGCCTGGTGGAATGGCGAGGCCATGCGTGTCCTCGCCTCGGCGGGCGGTGAGCTTTCCAGCGACGTCGGCCTCGGCTACCACCTCAGCTATCGCTTCCGCTTCGGCCTCGCCCGGCAGCTGGCGGTACCCGTTGGGGGGAGGGAACGGTGGAGCGGGTACGTGAGCACGGGTGTGGCTTTCTAGAGCCGTGTGGTGCGGCTCCTGGGACCCGGAACGCAGGCGAAAGTGCTTGACAAGCTGGGGTCAACCGCTATATTTGGGGTCGCCGGCTGATTGAGGTACTACATGTTGTGGGCAGGTGCCGTACCGAAGATAGAGGCCTCCTCCCCCGCCACCTGTCCGGAGGCCGGGACCGGGGATCAGGTTCAAACCAACAGCTCCAGGAAGGGTTCGTTCGCGCAGGGAGGGATGCGCGCAGGGCTCTTATTCCCCGGGGATTCGTTAACCGAGAGAGCCGCCGATTGATGAAGACGATCGCCTTGCACGAGAGACACGTAGAGATTCCGGTCGTCGCGCCGGCGGCGCTGCCCGATCCGGATCTCAGTGAGAACGCCGTCACCGTGCTTGAGCGGCGCTATCTGGTGAAGGACGACGACATGCGTCCGGTGGAGACGCCGCGCGAGCTGTTCTGGCGGGTGGCGCGGGCGATCGCGGCGGTGGAGTTGCAGTACGGAGCGAGCGGAGCGGAAGCGACGCAGTTAGCGGAGCGGTTCTACCACCTGATGGCCAGCGGACTCTTCGAGCCGAACTCGCCGACGTTGATGAATGCGGGTCGCCCGCTGGGCCAGCTGTCGGCTTGCTTCGTGTTGCCGGTAGGGGATTCCCTGGAGGGGATCTACACGACGCTGCGCAACATGGCGCTCATTCATCAGTCCGGAGGCGGCACGGGGTTCGGGTTTTCGCGGCTCCGGCCCAGCGGGGATGTGGTGCGGTCGACGATGGGTGTCGCCTCCGGTCCAGTCTCCTTCATGGAGGTATACGACGCCTCGACGGAGGCGGTGAAGCAGGGTGGTACACGGCGCGGGGCGAACATGGGGATCCTGCGGGTAGACCACCCGGACATCCTGAAGTTCATCCATTGCAAGCGAGATGCCAGCCGGGTCACGAATTTCAACATCTCGGTGGCGGTGACCGACGCGTTTATGCGGGCGGTGGAAGGGGACGACGAGTACGATCTGGTCAATCCACGTACGGGCCAGGTCGTGGAGCGGTTGCGGGCCGGGGAAGTATTCGACGAGATCGTCGAGGGCGCCTGGCGGAACGGGGAGCCAGGGGTCTTCTTCGTCGATCGGGCGAATTACTATAACCCGGTCCCGCACCTTGGCTCCTATGAAGCCACCAATCCGTGCGGCGAGCAGCCGCTCTTGCCTTTCGATGTGTGCAACCTGGGCTCAGTGAACCTGGGCGCCTTCGCGAAAGACGGCATGATCGATTGGGACGGACTACGTGCCGCGGTCCATCTGTCTGCACACTATCTGGACAACGTGATCGATGCGAACCGCTACCCGCTGCCGGAGATCACGGACCTGGCCCAGCGGATCCGGCGCATTGGGCTGGGCGTGATGGGTTGGGCCGACATGCTCGTGCGGCTCGGCGTCTCCTACGGATCTGAGGAGTCGCTGCAGCTGGCCGAGCGGGTGATGGGGTTCGTGGACGAGGAGGCGAAGGTCAAGTCGGAGCAGCTCGCGGTGCAGCGAGGCGTGTTCCCGGAGTGGGAGCGCTCGATCTGGGGTCCCGATGAGACCTGCGCGCGCGACAGGGACGGCAACCGGATCCGGCCGCTGCGCCGGCTGCGCAACTGCAATCTCACCACGGTGGCGCCGACGGGGACGATCTCGATCATCGCCGATTGCGCGGGCGGGATCGAACCCCTCTTCGCCGTGGCGTTCATGCGAAATCAGGCGGGCACGTTGATGCCCGATGTGAATGAGGACT
Organism: Gemmatimonadota bacterium; assembly: GCA_020344375.1. GTDB lineage: Bacteria > Gemmatimonadota > Gemmatimonadetes > Palauibacterales > KS3-K002. The sequence continues at coordinate 1,160,727 of CP070823.1, forward strand.
TTGTGGCCCTCGCACGTCGGCAGGGGTGGTACTCGGAAAAACTCACGGAGCGGATCGCGTGCGAGGGCCACATTCATTTCGACGAGGTTCCGGAGGCGGTGCAGCGGGTGTTCGTGACCGCGCACGATGTCACTCCGGAGCAGCATGTCAGGATGCAGGCCGCGTTCCAGGGGTACGTGGACAGCGCCATCTCGAAGACGTGCAACTTTCCGGCCGACGCGAGTCCCGACTACGTCCGCAGGATCTACCAACTCGCCTTCCAGCTCGGTTGTAAAGGCGTGACGGTGTATCGGGACGGGTCCCGGGAGAATCAGGTGCTGTCCACAGGGAAGACGGCGGAGGCACTCGTGCAGTCACGTGCGACCTCAAACGGAGAGAGCTCGGTCTCGGAGGTAGGGCGGAAGGGCGAAGACGTGGCAGGGGATGCTGGAGTCGCCTCCGAGGCCGAGCTCGCCAGCGCGGAACTCGTGAATGGGCTCAAGGAGCTACGCGCCGAACTTGAAATGCTAACGAAGGAGAACGAGCGCCTCAAGCGCGAGCTCTCGGCCAAGCAGGGTGAGCTCATGGGGCGGCCGTTCGTGCGCGAGCGGCCCGACACCTTGCGCGGCATCACGCGCAAGATGCTGTCGCCGCTCGGCACGCTCTACGTCACCATCAACGAAGACGAGAAGGGACGTCCCTTCGAGGTCTTCACCACGCTGGGGAAGGCAGGTGGCGCTGCGATGGCCGACGCAGAGGCGATCAGCCGGCTCATCTCGCTGGGGCTGCGCAGCGGGATCCCGCTGCGGACCATCTGCCGGCAAGTCCGGGGCATCTCGTGCGACCGCGCTGTGGGTTTCGGCGCGAAGAAGATCCTCTCGATGCCCGACGCTGTTGCCTTGGCTATCGAGGAGTACCTGGCCGAGAAGGAAGGCGAGCAGCAGGTGCTGCCGCTCAAGGATCCCGAGACAGGCTCAAAGGGCAACGGAGGTACCCAGAGTGCTGCGCGCCCCGAGTTCCGGGGCAGCCTGTTCGATGAACCGGCCAAGCACTTCGGCCGCGACATCAAGGCCTTCATCGAGACGTGTCCGGACTGCGGCACGTCCCTGCAGTTCGCCGAAGGCTGCCTGATGTGCGTCGCCTGCGGCTACTCGGAGTGCGGTTGATCCCCCGACCGTTGTCCGGCTGCTGAAGGGCGCCGCGTTCGGCGCCCTTCGGCTTTCCAGACCACCACCGCACTTGCGCGGCCTTTTCTTTCAGCACCTGCTCGCTAGTTTACCGCCGCACAGTCCAGTCGTTGGACGCTTGGTCGCTGGAGCATGATATGGAGAGTGCATCCGGGGTCGTCACGTCGCTGCAGATCTGTCCGGGTCATGGCGTCCCGATGCAGCCGGTGGACCCCGCGGTGTTCACCGCGGATCTTGGTCTACAAGGCTGCCGGCACGCCCGAGCAGGGAGCCGTCGCCAGGTGTTGCTGATCGAGGAGGAGACGCTGGATCGGCTGGGGCTTGAGCCCGGGCAGGTGCGGGAGAACGTTACGACCCGCGGCATCGATTTGAGCCCGCTGCCCGTTGACACTCGTCTCATCGTCGGCGACGACGTGGAGCTTTGGATCACGGGGCCGTGTCAGCCCTGCGCCTTGCTGGATGAGATTCGTTCCGGTCTGCAGGCGGAGTTGCAGGGGCGGCGCGGCGTCCTTGCCTGGGTCAAGCGGGGAGGTCAGGTCAGGGTCGGCGACCGCATCAGAGCGCTGCCTGTCCGTCAGGCAGCCGACGAACAGGAGGACTCATGAGGCTGCTGTTCGCAAGTGGCTTGTGCAGTGGCGCCCTCGTTCTGCTCATCAACGGCTACGCCTTCGGCCAATCGCAGGCGATCCACGCGGTGCGAAGCTACAGGGCTTCGCACGAAGCAGGGATCGTCGACGAGCTGGTCGAATTCCTGAAACTGCCGAACGTCGCAGCCGATGGCCCGGCGATGCGACGGAACGCTGAGGCGCTGCTCGAGATGATGGCGCGGCGCGGGGTCGAAGCGCGCCTCTTGGAGACTGACGGCCCGCCCTACGTTTACGGCGAGCTGAAGGTGCCCGGAGCGGGCCGTACGGTCCTGTTCTACGCCCACTACGACGGCCAGCCGGTGGACCCGAGCCGCTGGGCCGGGCATGATCCCTTCACGCCCGTGGTGCGCGACGGGCCGCTGGAGGCAGGTGGACGGATTATCGGGTTCCTGACCTATGGGAGGTACGATCCGGACTGCCGTCTCTTCGCCCGGTCCGCCGCGGACGACAAATCGCCCATCGTCGCCATGCTGGTGGCGCTCGACGCGCTTCGCGCCAACTTACTGGAGCCCACGGCTAACCTCAAGTTCCTGTTTGAGGGAGATGAGGAAGCAGGTTCACCGAATCTGGGCGAGATCGTACGTCAGTACCGAGAGCTGCTCTCAGCCGATCTGGTGATCGCGGCTGACGGTCCGAGCGATCCGTCAGGTCTGCCGACGCTCTACTTCGGGTCCCGCGGGATCGTCAGCGCCGAGATCACCGTATACGGGCCGCTCAGGCCGCTGCACAGCGGGCACTACGGGAACTGGGCGCCGAACCCGGCCATGCGTTTGGCCCAGCTGCTCGCGACTATGAAGGACCCCGAGACGGGCCGGGTACTTGTTGACGGCTTCTACGATGATGTCGTGCCGCTGACCGAGTTCGAGCTGCAGGCGATCGCGGAGGCGCCCAACGACGACGCCGAACAGATGCGGACGTTCGCTATCGCGGCGCCAGAGTCGGAGGGCAGCCGCCTGCTCTTGCTCAACCAGCCTTCTCTGAACGTGCGGGGGCTGAGGAGTGGTTGGGTGGGTGCTGAGGCGCGCACGATCGTGCCCGACCGGGGGATCGCCAACATCGACCTGAGACTGGTGAGAGGTATCGATCCCGGGGAGCAAGCCGCGAGACTGATCGCCCACATCGAGAGGCAGGGCTAACACGTCGTCAGCGAGGAGCCGGATCGCGAGATCCGCCGCCGCTATCCGAGGTTGGCCCGCGTCGTGACGTCCGACGGTTACCCAGCGTTCCGGACGTCGATGGACCTACCCGTCGCCCGGGCGCTGATCGAGGCCGTGGAGAGTCACACCGGTGAGTCGGCGGTCAAGCTACCGACGCTGGGCGGCTCCATACCGCTGTATAACTTCACGGACATCCTGCGCGTGCCCACCGTGGGCATACCGATCGTCAACCACGACAACAACCAGCACAGCCCCAACGAGAACCTTCGGCTAGGGCACCTGTGGTCTGGGATCGAGATCTTCGCCTCGGCCATGCTGATAGGTTGAACGGGAGGCGAATCGAGCCATGGTGGACCTGGAACTGATACACGACCTGCTGACGCCGGCCGACACCAAGATCCTGCTGTTCGTGCTCGACGGTCTGGGCGGTCTGCCGGTCACGCCGGGTGGGCCGACGGAGCTGGAGGCGGCTGATACGCCGAATCTCGACCGGCTGGCGTCAGACGGCATGGTGGGACTGCACCAGCCCGTGAGCCCAGGGATCACACCAGGCAGCGGCCCGGGACATATCGGCCTGTTCGGCTACGACGCGATCCGCTACCAGATCGGGCGCGGCGTGCTGGAGGCGCTGGGCGTCGGCTTCGATCTCAGGCCGAACGACCTGGCAGCCCGCGGCAATTTCTGCACGATGGACGCGGCGGGAAAGATCACGGACCGCCGTGCCGGCCGTATTCCTACCGAGCGATGCCGCGCGCTGTGTGCCGAGCTGCGGAAGATCGAGCTGCCTGGCGTGAAGATGTTCGTGGAACCGGTGCGTGAGCACCGTTTCCTGTTGGTGCTTCGCGGCAAGGGGTTGGAGGAGGGCGTGGCGGACACCGATCCCGAGCACGCGGGCGCGCCGCCGCTGGAAGTAACCGCCGAGCGGCCGGAGGCGGAGAAAGCGGCTGAGCTGGTGCGCCGCTTCGTCGCCGGGGCGCGCGACCGGCTGGCAGGGCACGAACCGGCCAACATGGTCCTGTTGCGGGGTTTCGCTCGCCTGCCGGACTGGCCGAAGTTCCCCGAGGTGTTCGGGCTCAAGTCGGTGGCCGTGGCCCAGTACCCCATGTACCGGGGTGTGGCAAAGCTGATGGGGATGGACACGGCGGAGGTGGGCGCGTCGCTGGATGATCTTCTCTCGACCCTGGAGCAGGTTTGGTCGCGTTACGACTTCGCCTTTGTGCATGTCAAGGAGACGGACAAGGCAGGCGAGGACGGTGCCTTTGACCGGAAGGTGCGCGTCATTGAGGAGGCTGATCGATACGTCCCGCGGCTCATGGCGCTGAAGCCCGACGTCGTGATCGTAACCGGCGACCACTCGACGCCGGCTGCGCTGCGCGGCCATAGCTGGCATCCGGTGCCGTTCCTGCTCTGGTCGACCACCTGCCGGCCCGACGGGGTGAAGCGCTTCGGCGAGAGGTGGTGTCTCGAGGGAGGGGCTGGTCTCTGCCGCTCCGAGGACCTTATGCCGCTGGCGCTGGCCCACGCCGGTCGCATGGCCAAGTTCGGTGCCTAGCGTCCAGATCGTCGATGACGTGGGAGACGGTGACGTTCGACTGTTACGGCACGCTGGTCGACTGGGAGACCGGAATCACGCAGGCCTTTCTGGAGTCGGCCGCAGCCGACGGGCTCAGCTTGGACAGCGCCGAGGTTGTCTCGGCCTACCATGCCGTCGAGCCCAGAATCCAGGCCGGCACTTATCGCCGGTACCGGAATGTGCTGGCGGAGACGGCCCTGCGAGTAGCCGAACGGTTGGGCTGGCGGCTGACGCCCGGCCGCGCCGGGTTCCTGGCAGAGTCGTTGCCCGACTGGCCGGTCTTCCCCGATACGCGTCCGGCGCTCGAGCGCATCAGGTCACGCTTCGCGATCGCCATCCTGTCCAACGTCGACGACGATCTGCTGGCCGCGACGATCCAGCGCATCGGCGTCGAGCTCGACTGGACGGTCACGGCGGAACAGACCAGAAGCTACAAACCGGCCCCCGGGCATTTCCGTGAGGCGATCAGAAGGGTGGATGGACGGCGTGAGCGCTTGCTCCACGCTGCGCAGAGCTACTTCCACGACATCCAGCCTGCCTGCGAGCTTGGGCTGTCCGCGGTCTGGGTCAATCGCAAGGCTGAACAGCCGGAGGATGGGCCGCAGCCGCTGCACGAGGTCACCGACCTGACAAGTCTAGCTGACTGGTTGAGCGTATGACATCCGAGCCGGCCCTGCTCTCTCTGCTGGTTTCGCAAGAAATCCTGGACTGCTGAGACGAGGATCTATGGCACGGAAGAACCAAGAAGAGCGCGTGGTGATCCTTGGCGCTGCCGGGCGCGATTTTCATGACTTCAACGTGTATTTCCGGGGAAACGGGAGCTATCGGGTCGTCGCGTTTACCGCCACACAGATACCCAATATCAGCGATCGCATTTACCCCGGCGAGATCGCTGGCCCAGGTTACCCGCAGGGGATACCGATCCTCCCGGAGGAAGAGCTCGAGTCGATCATCCAGGGCGAGAAGATCGACACGTGCGTGTTCTCCTATTCCGATGTCGCGCACGAGTACGTGATGCATCTGGCCAGCCGCAGCCTAGCCGCGGGCGCCAGCTTCATGCTCCTGGGGCCGCGGCACACGATGCTCGAGTCCAGGCGACCGGTGATTGCCGTGTGCGCGGTGCGCACGGGATCCGGCAAGAGCCAGACGACCCGCTACGTAGTCGATCGGCTCCGGAAGTTCGGCCGCAAGCCGGTGGTCGTCCGTCACCCGATGCCCTACGGCGACCTCCGCAAGCAGCGGGTGCAGCGGTTCGAGACCTACGATGACCTCGACCGTCACGAGGTGACGATCGAGGAGCGGGAGGAGTATGAGCCGCACCTGGGCGAGGGCACGATCGTGTTCGCGGGGGTCGACTACGAGGAGATCCTGCGGCGGGCGGAGGTTGACGGCGATGTGGTTCTCTGGGACGGCGGCAATAACGACCTGCCTTTCTTGCGGCCGGACCTGCACATTGTGGTCGCCGACCCGCACCGGCCCGGCCACGAGCTCACCTATCATCCAGGGGAAGCCAACCTGCGGATGGCCGACGCCGTCGTCATCAACAAGAGCAATTCGGCGACACCCGAAGGGTTCGAGACCGTGCGGCGCAACATCGCCGCCGTCAACCCAAGGGCCCGTGTGTTCAGGGGCCGTTCGCCGCTGACCGTGGATCATCCGGAGCTGCTCAAGGGTCGGCGCGTGCTGGCGGTGGAAGACGGCCCGAGTCTGACCCACGGTGAGTTGCGCTTCGGCGCGGCGAGCCTGGCGGCGCAGGAGCAGGGCGCGGCGGAGCTCGTCGACCCACGGCCCTTCGCCGTGGGCTCGATCATCGGGACGTTCGAGAAGTACCGCAGCACCGGCCCGGTGCTGCCGGCGATGGGCTACGGCGAGGAGCAGATCGAGGAGCTGGAGGAGACGATCCACCGCTCCGACGCCGAGGTGATCGCGGTGGGCACGCCGGTGGACCTGGCGCGGCTGATTCGAATCAAACGCCCACTGGTACGGGTCACCTACGAGCTGGCGCTAGATGAGCCGGAGGAACTGGACGAGCTGCTGCGCGGCGCGCTGGTGCGCCGGGAGCAGGTCGGGTAGCCGGGAGACTGCTATCCTCAGGCCACCGACGGGGCACGGAACCCGTACGCTGGAGGGTCGGTGACGGGGCACGAGGAGATACACCGGAGGGTACTCGTGGTAGACGGGCACAACGATCTGCCCTGGCGGCTGCGTACGCTGTTTGCCTCCGACATCGAGCGCTTCGACCTGGCGGTGCGCCATGAGGACGGCCACACCGACATCCCCAGGCTACGCGAGGGCGGCGTGGACGCCCTGTTCTTCGCGGCCTACGTGCCGTCGGAATGCGAGGGGCACGGCGCGGCCCGTCTAGCCCTCGAGCAGATCGACCTCATCAAGCGAATGGTGGCCCGCTACCCCGAGCTGGAGTTGGCGCGCTCGGCCCGGGATGTCACGCGTGTTGTGGAGTCCGGCAGAATCGCGGCGCTCGTGGGGGTCGAGGGCGGCCACACCATCGAGGGTTCTTTAGCCGTCCTGCGCAGCTTCTACGAGCTCGGCGCCCGCTACCTGACGTTGACTCACAACGATGCGACCGAGTGGGCGGACGCGGCGACGGACGAGCCGCGCCACGGCGGGCTGAGCGAGTTCGGAGAGGAGGTCATACGCGAGATGAACCGACTCGGCATGCTCGTCGATGTCTCGCACGTCTCGGCCGCGGCCATGGCCGCTGTGCTTCGTGTGAGCGAGGCGCCGATCATTGCGTCGCACAGCGGTGCGCGCGCGATCAACGACCACCCACGCAATGTGCCGGACGTGATACTGGAGCGGCTGCCGGAGAACGGCGGTGTGGTGATGGTCAACTTCTTCTCGGGGTTCGTGGTACCGCGGGCCGCGGACGTCGCTCGGGAGATGTTGGCCCATTACCGTGAGCTGAGGGCGCGGCACGGCGATGATGACGTCGCCGTGGAAGAGGCCTGGCAGGATTGGTCGTCCGAGCATCCGGTCCCGCGGGGCAGCGTTAGCGACCTAGTCGATCACATCGACCATATCGTTCGCGTGGCGGGCATCGACCACGTCGGCCTCGGCTCCGATTTCGACGGCTGCTCCGCCGTTCCAGAGGGCCTCGAGGATGTCTCGAAGTTCCCGGCGATCACTGCGGAGTTGGTGAACCGCGGTTACTCGATGGAGGATATCCGCAAGATCCTTGGGGAGAACGCCCTGCGAGTGCTCGCGGAGGCGGAGGCGGTGGCGCGGCGTCCGGCGTCCGCAGCGCCCTGATTATCTCAGACCTCAGGATCTCGCCGCCCCACCCCGTTCCAGTACAAGAAGAAACTCGTCGATGGTGTGGCGACCGCGATCCTCGCGGTACCACTTGAGCAGCGGTTTGTAGACGTCTTCGTTCTTATCGGTCAGACGGCCGGCCTGGAACTCGCGGATCCGCTCCCGGAACATCGCTTGCGCTGGCGCGGGTCGCGGCCCCCACCAGCCCAACTCCCGCATCTGCTCATCGAACACGATGGCCACTGGTATCGAGCGCCCGCCGCCCGTGAGGTGCTGGTCCATGATGTCCAGGTTCTCATCTCGCTCGAGCACGCGGAGATCGACCACCGCCGGCGCGGCGTCGGCGAGCTTGGCGAGTATGGGCACCAGCGAGGCGGCGTCGCCGCACCAGTCTTCCGCCAGCACCAGCACATGGCGCCGACCGGGCAACTCATTGAGCCGCGCCACCGCATCGGCGGGCAGTTCGAGATGCTCGTAGACGCCGCTCCACAGTGCCTGGTGCTCTGACACTGATCTACTGAAGTCGTTGAACCTGCAGGCCCTCTCGTAGCGTTCTCGTGGGAGCTTCAGCATTGCACCTCGGCAGCCTCCTGCGTTTGCGAACGGGCCGGCCACTCGGGTCCTGCCTCGCCGACTTGACCCGTGACCCATCACGCACCGGTATCTAAT
>CP070823.1:1169311-1174152 GCA_020344375.1 Gemmatimonadota bacterium
GAGCGCGGATGGACGCCGAGGCACTCCGACGGCACTTCGAGTCGCTGGCCGATGCGAGCCCGCTCCCGATCATCGTGTACAACATCCCGCAGTTCGTGCCGGTAGAGATCGCGCCCGGGCTGCTGGCCGAGCTGGGGACCCACCCCAACATCGCGGGCGTCAAGGATACCAGTGGGGACCTCAAGCTGCTGGGCGCGTTCCTCGATGCGGCGCGCGCGGACTGCCGAGTCCTCGTCGGCTGGGGCGCGCTGCTCTACGCGGCGCTGGAGACCGGCGCCGCCGGTGGCATAGTGGCGATGGGCTGCATCGCGCCCCGGCAGTCGGTGGAGGTCTACGAGCACTTCCGGGCCGGCGCGGTCGGCAAGGCTGGCGGCGTGCAGCGGAAGATCACGCCGCTGGACAAGAAGATCGTGCGCGAGCTCGGAGTGGCGGGCGTCAAGTACGCGCTCGACGTGCTGGGCTACGTCGGCGGTGAGCCGCGGCCGCCGCTGCGCCCGCTGGACGACAGGGCGCGGGCCCAGGTACGGGACGAGCTGGCACGGGCCGGACTACTGGCGGGTGAGGACCATGGCTGAGTCGGCCGCGTTCGTCTTGCTGATCGTCGCTTTCGTTGTCGGTCTGGCCCTGATCCCCTTCGGCCTACCGGGACTCTGGCTCATGGTGCTGGCGCTGGTCGGCTACGCCGCTCTCGTGGGCTTCGAGCAGGTCGGCTGGACCTCGATCGCCGCCGTGGTGATCCTGGCGCTGGTCGCCGAGATGGCGGAGGCGTGGCTCGGGTTCCGCTTCGCGCGGCGCTTCGGCACCTCCAGCCGCGCCCGTTGGGGCGCGCTCGCTGGCGGCCTGGCGGGCACGCTGGTCGGCACGCCGATCCCCATCATCGGTAACGTGATCGGTGCCTTCCTCGGCTCCTTCCTGGGCGCGGTCGTGCTGGCGCGTGGCCCGGACACGGACGTACGTGTAACGCTGGGCGCCGGCTGGGGCGCCGTGCTGGGCCGGGCCGCGGGCGCTGCCGTCAAGATCGCCGTCGGCCTGGCCATCGCCATAATCGGTGTCTTTGCAGCGCTGTAGTTGACACGTGCTGGGCGGCGATCTAGCTTCTTACCGAGGATAAACGAAAACGCGGCCCCCGAGAGGGGGCTTTTTGCTGGCCCCCCTGATGGGGGCCTTTCGTTTGAGGTCATCATGCTCAAAGGTGATGTCCGTTGCCTCGATGTGGTGGGTTCGCAGTGGGGCGACGAGGGTAAAGGCAAGATCGTCGACGTCTTGGCGAAGGATGCTGACTGGGTCGCCCGCTATCAGGGCGGCGCCAACGCGGGCCACACCGTTCGCATCGGCGATGACCAGTTCATCCTGCATCAGATCCCTTCCGGCATACTCCATCCCGGTAAGCGTTGCGCGCTGGGCAACGGCGTGGTGCTGGACCCGGTGACGTTCTTCGAGGAGATCCACGAGCTCGAGCGACGCGGCCACAAGGTGGATGGCCGCGTCCTGGTCAGCTCACGCGTGCAGCTGGTCCTCTCGTATCACAAGCTCCTCGACCGGGCCCAGGAGGCGAGCCGTGGCAAGGGAGCGATCGGGACGACGGGTCGGGGGATCGGCAACGCCTACGAGGACAAGGTGGCTCGGGTCGGGATTCGCGTCGCCGACCTGGCGGCGCCGGAGCGCCTGCGCGAGCTGGTCGAGGCGGGCACGGCACGGGCCCAGGGAAAGCTGCGGGCCTTGGCCTCCGACACCGCGGTCGCTGCGGGCCAGATATACGATGAGCTCTGCGGCCTCGCCCCGCGCCTGCTGCCGATGGCGTGCGATGTGGGTCTCGCGCTGAGGAAGGCGCTCGACCGGGGCGAGAAGCTGCTGCTCGAGGGAGCGCAGGGTGCAATGCTCGACGTGGATCACGGGACCTACCCGTACGTCACGTCCTCCAACACCACCGCCGGCGCGGCCGCCGTCGGTCTCGGCCTCGGTCCAACGGCAATCGACGCCGTGCTGGGCGTGGTGAAGGCCTATACGACACGGGTCGGCAGCGGGCCGCTGCCCACGGAGTTGCCGCCGGAGCAGGCGGCGCACCTGCGGGAGCTGGGCGCCGAATACGGCGCCACCACCGGCCGCCCGCGGCGGACCGGCTGGTTCGACGCCGTGGTCGTCCGCTACGCGGCCCGGCTCAACGGGATCACGGCGCTGGCGGTGAGCAAGCTGGACGTTCTGGATCCGCTGCCCGAGCTGAAGCTGTGCGTGGGTTATGGGCTGCGCGGCGAGCGGCTCGAGGAATTCCCGGCGGACCTGGCGATGCTCGCCGAGATCGAGCCGATCTACGAGACCGTGCCGGGATGGCAGAGTACGACCTCGGACGCCCGGCGGCTGGAGGATCTCCCCAGCGGAGCCCGGGCTTATCTGGATCGCATCGGCGGGCTCACCGGGCTGCCCATCCGTTACATCTCGGTCGGGACTCGCAGGCGCGAGATCATCGATGTGGAGGGATCCGGCGCCGGCTGATCCGGTGCCGCGCTGCGGCAGGCCGGCCGGGGCTTGATGCGGCCCGGGGGTTCGCCTAAGTTAGGCGGCCTTCGACAAGCAAAGGAGTTGTATGGCGACCAGGATTAGACTGCGCAGGGTTGGCCGGAAACGGCAGGCGTCGTTCCGCATCGTCGTGGCCGGGAGCGTCCACGCGCGTGAGGGGCGTGTCACGGAGACGATCGGTAAGTACAACCCGCGCACTGACCCATCATATATCGAGATCGACGAGAAGCGAGCGCTCTACTGGCTGCGCGAGGGCGCCGAGATGAGCCCATCGGTCAGCGCCCTCTTCCGCAAGGCCGGGGTCTTGAGGAAGCTCGCTGACGGTGCCGAGGGCGAGGAGAGAGTGGTCATCGGCGACCCCGACGGACAGACGATCCTCCCCGGCCGGCCGGTCGTGAAAGTCGAAGCGCCGGCGGAGAAGGAGGAGGTGAAGGAGAAGCCCGCCAAGCCGAAGGCGGCCAAGGCGAAGGCCGTGAAGGCGAAGGCCGAGAAGGTGGAGGCGGAGGCGGCCGAGGTCAAGGCCGAGGTTTCGGAGCCGGAGGCTGAGGCGCCGGAGTCCGCGCCAGAGGCCCCGGCCGCTGAGCTTGAGGCGGAGACAGAGAAGCAGGAAGAGGAATCGTAGTTCAGGATCCGACAGGCACCCGGGGCGAGTTCCTGATTGTCGGCGAGATCAGGAAAGCCCACGGGATCAAAGGTGAGTGCTTCGTGGTGCCCGCGACGGACGACGTCGCGGGCGTCTACGCTCAGGGCCGGGGGCTGCGAGTCGGTGATGCGGGCGGTCGGCCCGAGGGGCTCGAGCTCAGCCTGACGGTGCAGGCGGCCCGCGAGTTCAAGGGCGGCCTGATCGTTCGCTTCGAGGGCGTCCGTGATCGCGATAGCGCCGAGGCGTTGCGGGGGCGGACGTTGTTGATTCGGCGGGAGGAGGCCCGACCCCTCGAGAGCGGCGAGTACTTCCTCCACGATCTGGTCGGTCTGGAGGTGTGGTCCGCGGAGGGAGAGCGAGTCGGCCGAGTCGCCGCGGTCTATGAAGGCGGAGCGGGCCACTTCCTGAACGTCGATGACGGCGAGCGCGAGCACCTGATCCCGTTCGCGGGCCGGATCGTGCGGAAGGTGGATCTGGAGGCTGGGCGGATCATCATCGAAGCCATCCCCGGTCTGCTTGAACTGTGATACCTCCCCTGTGTGTTGCCTGTGCACGGCCGGCGCAGGTCGGCGGTCTGCGGGATAACTAGATGCGGATCAACGTTCTGACGATCTTCCCCGGCTTCTTCGAGCAGGCGCTCGCGCTGGGGATCCCCGGCCGGGCCGCGGGGGCCGGGTTGGTCGGCTACCGGGTGGTGGACCTGCGTGACTACACCCACGACCGTCACCGCACGGTGGATGACGAGCCCTACGGGGGCGGCGCGGGGATGGTGATGAAGCCGGAGCCGTTCTTCGAGGCGGTGGACGCGCTGAAGCCCGAGGGGCCGATCGTGCTCCTGGACGCGCGCGGCCGGCTGTTCCGGCATGAGGACGCGGTCCGCCTGTCGCTGGAGCCCGAGCTGACGCTGCTCTGCGGCCACTACAAGGACGTGGATTGGCGAGTGGCCGAGGGCTTGGCGACCGAGATCTTCTCGGTCGGCGACTTCGTGCTCTCCGGTGGTGAGCCGGCGGCCATCTGCGTGGTGGATGCGGTGGTGCGCCTGCTGCCCGGCGCGCTGGGCGACCACGAGTCGGCGGCCAGCGACTCGTTCTACGACGAGCCGATCCTGGCGCCGCCGGCCTATACGCGTCCGGCGGAGTATCGCGGGATGGAGGTGCCCGAGGCCCTGCGCTCCGGCGACCACGCGGCGGTCGCGGAGTGGCGCCAGCGCGAGGCGGAGCGGCTGACGCGGAAGCTGCGCCCGGATCTGTGGCAGCGGCAGGGCCGCTGAGCCGGGCGGCGCCCTTGGAGCTTGAGGGGGCGCTGATTATCTTGATGCGTCTCAGAAGAATCGCTGTCGAATAGAAGAGGATCGCTGATCGCCGGTGCGGGAGTCGTATGGCCATGGACGTTCTACACGAGATCGAGAAGCAGCAGCTGAGGAGCGACATCCCCGACGTCAGCCCCGGCGATACGGTGCGCGTGCTGGTCCGCGTGAGGGAAGGCGATAAGGAACGGATCCAGCCGTTCGAGGGCGTCTGCATCGCCCGTAGGGGCGGCGGCCTCCGTGAGACGGTCACGATCCGTAAGGTGTCGGGCGGCGTGGGCGTTGAGCGGATCTTCCCGCTGCACTCCCCGTCGATCGCGGAGCTGAAGATCATCCGTCGAGGGAAAGTCCGGCGCGCCAAGCTGTACTACCTGCGCG
>CP070823.1:1174252-1181370 GCA_020344375.1 Gemmatimonadota bacterium
CGCGTGGCATGTCGATCTATGTCGACGGCCACGAGGCGGTCTGGGATCCGTTCAAGACCGAGCCGCTGGCGGATTTCCTCGGTGCACGTATCGGAAACGTGCTGAGGATACCGGACGCGTCCGTGGCGATCGCGGAGTTGATAGCCTACGGTATCGCGCTTGACGACGAACAACGTCGCTTTCTCGAAGACGACATGATGAGAAGGTACAAGTTCTGAGTACACGACTGGCTCGGCCGTCCATTGCGCCGTCGGCGGCCGGTAGGCCCTCGCGGCGACCTCGCCGACTGGATTGGAGGGAGAGATGAAACGCCTTCTTCTTGTCTCGATCGTGGTTGTGTTGTCGCTGTTCCTTATGCTGCTGTCGTGCGATGGTGACGGGACCGGGCCCGGGGAGCCCCCCTTGGCGGACGCTGGGCCCGATCTTCTGGTTGATATGGGCGGTACCGTGATGTTGGACGCGAGTTCCAGCATCGACCCCGAAGGTCGCGCTCTGACCTACACGTGGCGGCAGCTATTCGGGCCCGATGTGACGGCCGGGAGCGGCAGACTTACAGGAGACACGGTGTCGTTCGCCGTGCCGGGCGAGGTGTGCACGCTGGGGTTCGAGCTGGAGGTCGATGATGGTGGGAAGGAAGTTGCCGTTGATACGGTGACCGTGTTCGTACTGGAGGACAAGTCCCACGCCTTCTTCGTGAGCGCCACCGGCAACAACGCGAACCCCGGGACAGCGGATGAGCCGCTGCGTAGCGTGCAGGCGGCGATTGACCGGGCGGTAAGCGAGGGCGAGGAGGCCGACGTCTACGTGTCCGAGGGCGAGTACGAGGAGAGCCTGCGGCTCGGAGACGGTGTGAGCCTTTATGGCGGCTTCCGGGCGGGAACCTGGCAGCGGGACCCGTCGGCGTTCAGAGCTCGCATCGTCGGCGGGACACGGGCGATCGTGGGCGACAGCGTGACGGATCTCACCCTCGAAGGTCTGGTGATAGCGGGCGAGGACGGCAAGAGCGGGGGCTTTGAGGAACACCGTAGCTCTGTGGCCATCCTGCTGCACCACAGCCGCAACGTCAGCATCGTCGGCAATCGGATCGTCGCCGGGGCAGGCGCCAATGGAGAGGAAGGCCTCATGGGTTGGCCGGGACTTGACGGCATGGCCGGGGAGCCGGGCCGCAATGGGAACTGCGGGTCCGATAGCCCGGGCGGCGGAGGACCTGGTGGGAGCGGCCAGCCGTGGGCCGGCGGCGACGGAGGCTACGGGGGTGATGGCGACGGCTGCGACGACGTCTCCGATCAGGGCTCAGCCGGCCGTCCGGGCTTGAACGGTGAGGGCGGATCCCTGGGTGGTGGCGGTGGAGGGGGAGGGTGTTACGGGTGCATGTCAGGTGAGGACGGTGGTCCCGGAGCGAACGGGGGGGGTGGGTTGGAGGGTCCGCGCGGCACTCCGGGCGCGGCCGGAGCATCCTTCGGCGTCCTGCATACGCTGTTCGGGTATCTACCAGCGAGGGGCGTTTCCGGTGGGCGCGGGGGACCCGGCGGCGGTGGTGGTGGTGGCGGCGGCGGTGGCGGGGAAGACTACCGTTGCTGTGGATCGGGTGCGTGTGGTGGTGCGGGGAACGGCGGTGGAGGAGGAGGCGGCGGCGGCTCGGGCGGCTACGGCGGTGATGGAGGTGAGGGTGGTGGTGGATCGCTCGGAATCTTGCTCATCGCAACAACGGGTGCCGTTATCGCGGACAACGTGATCGAGACAACGGGCGGTGGTGACGGTGGGAGAGGAGGACGGGGCGGTCTAGGGGGACCCGGTGGCTTCGGCGGCGCTGGCAATCACTACTGCGATGACGAGATCGGAGCCGGCGGCGACGGCGGCCGCGGCGGTGCTGGCGGCCAGGGCGGGCACGGCGGTGGAGGAGGAGGCGGCCCATCCATCGGTGTTCTCGAGGACGCGGCCAGCAGCTCGACCGAAACCGGCAACACCTTTGTGATTGGACCCGCTGGGAAAGGCGGCGCGCCTGCCGAAGAGGGTACGGAGCACCAAGGCAATCCAGGTGAGGACGGCGTCGCAGCCGAGTATCTGAAGTTCGAGAGCTGAAGCCGGCCGGCCCGAAGAACCGGCCGCTCGACGTTCTGCCAAGCGAAACTCGTATCACCGGGGACACGTAGGCTTGATGGGCAGGGGCTCCCGTCGGTTTCGGCTGTGGAGAGGAGCTGAGAGTGTCCAGCGAACCGGTGATCCGGACACGCGGGCTCAGCAAGTCGTTCAAGAGCGTGCAGGCCCTGAAATCACTCGACCTCGAAGTGCCTCGCAACTCGATCTTCGGCTTCCTGGGTCCCAATGGCGCGGGCAAGACGACCACGATCAAGCTGCTGCTCGGGCTGGTGCGGCCCAGCGCCGGGTCGGCCGAGGTGTTCGGGCACGACATCGTCGGCGACACGATCGACGTGCGGCGGCGGATCGGGTACCTGCCGCAGGAGCCGCGGTACTACGAGCACATGACGGCCCGCGAGATCCTGCGGTTCACGGCGCGGTTCTTCTACCAGGGCTCGCACCTCGCCGTTGAGGAGCGCGTCGGCGCGACCCTCGAGCTGGTCGGCCTGGCCGGCAAAGCCGACCGTCCGGTGAAGGGTTTCTCGGCGGGCGAGCGCCAGCGGCTGGGTATCGGCCAGGCGCAGGTGAACGACCCGGACCTGCTCATCCTCGACGAGCCGGCCGCTTCCCTCGATCCCATGGGCCGGCGCGACGTGCTGGCGATCATGGAGCGGCTGCGCGAGCGAGCCACGGTCTTCTACTCGACGCACATCCTGGACGACGTGCAGCGGGTGAGCGACACAGTCGCCATCCTTAATCGCGGAGAGCTGATCGCCACGGCGCCTATCGAGGAGCTGCTGGCCGGACGCGACGGGATCGTCTACACGATGCAGGTCAGGGGCGAGGGGCTCGAGGCGGAGAGGCGCGTGCGGAGCCAGCCGTGGGTCGCGGACGTACGGGTGACCTCCGAAGGGCAGAGCGTGACTTGGCACGTGCGCGTCAGCGATGCTGCTGCCGCCGAGTCGCAGCTGCTGCGGCTGATGCTAGCCGACGAGCAGATCGCGGTCACCGAGTTCCGACGCAAGACGTACGAGCTGGAGGAGGTGTTCCTGAGCCTGGTCGAGGAGAACGGCGATGGCGACGGTTAGCGTTCCGCTCGAGCCAGCCAGGGGGCGCGGCTGGCTCACCGGCTTCGGCAACATGGTGGACAAGGAGTACGGGTCCTGGTGGCGGACCCGACGCGCGCTCGTGCACCTGTTCCTCTGGCTGCTCGTGATCAACGGTTTCCTGGTCCTCGTCGGTCTGGATGAGGGTCGACGCGGTCCTTACGCTGCCCTCAACGAACTGATCGAGGTCTTCTTCCAGGTGGGCGGGCTGTGGGCCAACATCGGCATCATCCTCGCCACCCAGAGCTCCCTGCTGGGTGAGCGCCAGCTCGGTACGGCGGAATGGGTCCTCTCCAAGCCGGTGACGCGCGAGGTGTTCGTCCTCTCCAAGCTCCTCGTCAACGGGGCTACGTTCGTCGTGCTGGCGGTCGTTGTCCCGAGCATCGTGTTTTTCTCGCAGACCCTGCTGCACGCGTACCTGCAGCCGAGCCTGGGACCGTTCCTGCTGGGCCTGGTCCTGCATGTGGAGTATCTGCTCTTCTACCTGGCGCTCACCTTGGCCCTGGGAACCTTCCTGCGCACGCGGGGAGCGGTATCGGGGACGGCGATCGGGCTCGCGATCGGCGGGCTCATCTTGGTGGGCCCCTTCCCCTGGCTGGGCATGTTGGGCCCGTTTGCGCTGCCTTCTATCGCGTCGATTGTGGCAACCGGGCAGCCGTTGCCGGAGGGCGCGTGGCAGCCGATCCTCGTCACCCTCCTCTGGAGCCTGCTGTTCGTGCTGTTCGCCCTCTGGCGCTTTGACCGCGAGGAGTTCTGACGAGGCTGCACAGCCGCGCTGAGGGGTCTGCAGAAGGAGCCTAGCCGTCGGCGCGGACAGGTGTAGTTTGTCGGATTGTCAACCTCACAATTGAGTCGGGGCATCTGCGAGGAGGGAAGCCATGAATCGCGCATTCCCCCTAACTGTCACGGCCGCGCGCAGCGGCGTGCGGCTCGGGCTCGCTCTTCTGGCTTTGGGCGCGCCGCTCCTCCTCGGAGCGCAGAGCCCGGCGCTCGCTCAGGAGGGGACCCTCAGCGGTCGGGTGATCAACGCCGAGGTCGGTGAGCCGCTTCCCGGCATCGTGGTCGATCTGGTCACGGGCGGCGGGCGCACGGTCGCGTCCGCGACCACGGGCGATAACGGGGAGTTCCGGTTTGCCAACCTCGGGCAGGGGCGCTACTCGCTGCTGTTCTCCAGCCTGGGGTACGAGACCAAGCGGCTGGACGGGATCGGCGTTGGCGAAGTGGCCGTCTCGGTGGGCAACGTCGAGCTTGTCTCGATCGCGTTTCGCTTGAATCCGGTCGTGGTCACGGTCTCGCGCCAGCAGGAGAAGGCACTGGAGTCGCCGGCCTCCGTCTATACCGTCGACCGCGAGGCGATCGAGGAGCGGCCATCCACGACCTCGGTCGATCACGTGCTCGGGCTGCCCGGCGCGGATGTCTTCACCTCCGGGCTCGCGCAGCACAACGTCGCGGCCCGCGGCTTCAACAACGTGTTCAACGCCGCCCTGTTCGTGTTGACCGACAACCGCTGGGCATCGGTGCCCTCGTTGAGGGTCAACGCGTACAACCTGATCCCGGCCACCAACGAGGACATCGATCGTGTCGAGTTCGTGCTCGGCCCCGGCTCCGCACTCTACGGCCCCAATGTCGACAAGGGCGTGCTGCACATCATCACGCGCTCGCCGCTCGACCATCAGGAGACGGCGGTGAGCGTGACGGGAGGTGAGCGGGAGATCTTTCAGGGCTCTTTCCGCCACGCGGGTCTGCTCGGCGAGAACGTGGGCTACAAGCTGTCGGGCCTCTATTTCCGGGGGGCTGACTGGATTTACGACGATGAGGCGGAGATCATCGCTCGTGACTTCGATCAGGAGCGCTTCCAGGGGGACGTGCGCTTCGACATCCGGCTTGACGATCAGAGCACGCTCATCTTCAACGGCGGTGCCTCCAGGTTGGCCAGCTCGATCGAGATGACTCAGATCGGCGCGGCACAGGCGGACGGCTGGATGTATTCCTACCTGCAGGGTCGCTTCCGGCGCGGCAGCCTGTTCGCGCAAGCGTACATCAACCTGAGTGACGCGGGCGACACGTACACGTTGAGGGACGGCGATAGGATCACCGACAACTCGCTCCTCTATGCCGGCCAGATCCAGCACGCCCTGAGCCTGGGCGAACGGCAGCGGTTCATCTACGGCGCGGATCTCATCCGCACGGTGCCGCGGACCGAGGGCGAGATCATGGGGCGAAACGAGGAGGATGACGATGTGACAGAGATCGGCGGCCACGTGCAATCGGAGACGGTGCTCTCGCCGCGCTTCGACCTAGTGCTGGCTGGCCGGCTGGATTACCACAGCGGCATCGAAGATCTGCTTCTGTCGCCGCGTGCTGCCATCGTCTTCAAGCCGACGCCGGAACACAACTTCCGACTGACTTACAACCGGGCGTTCAGTCAGCCGGAGACCAACATGCTGTCGCTGGACAGGCTGTCGCTGACCGACCTGGATGGCCTGCCGTTTCCCGTGCGGGCGCGCGGCGCACCGGAAGGGGGCTTCACCTTCAAGCGTGACTGCGTCAACTCGCTTGGCCAGGAGGGGCTTTGCATGCGCTCGCCGTTCACTCCGGACGTGCTGGGACAGCCGATAATGACGTCGCTGCCCCTGGACGCCACGCTCATGTGGGGCGCCCTGGTCGGGATCATCGCGACCGAGGACCCGGAGATGGGCGCACTGCTCGCCCAGATGGCGCCGCCGGACGCCAGCCAGGTGGGTACGCAGATGGCACTACTCAACCCGACGACTGAGAGGTTCGATCCGGTCACCGACGTCGCCGACATTGAGCGAATGAAGTCGTCGATCACCAACAGCATCGAGGTGGGCTACAAGGGTCTGATCGGCGAGCGGCTGTTGCTGGGCGTAGACGTCTACTACTCGAGTATAGAGGACTTCATGGGGCCGCTACTCATGGAGACGCCGAACGTCTTCATGGATCGGAACTCGCTGCGAGACTACCTGCTCGCCGAAGCCGCGAGGCTGGGCCTGCCGCTCGACCAGGCGGAGGCCGTCGTCCTGGCGTCGGTGATGAGCGGCATCCCGGTGGCCACGGTGACACCGGAGCAAGTGGGCGAGAGCGATGCTGCGGACATCCTGCTCTCGTATCGCAACTTCCCCAGCTTCGACATCTGGGGTGCCGACCTCGGCGCGACGTTCCTGCTCGGCAGCAGTCTGAGCTTCTCGGGTAGCTACTCGTTCGTGAGCGAGAACTTCTTCGGCGCCGACGAGCTCGGCGGCATCTCGGATCTGGCGCTGAACTCGCCGAGGAACAAGGCGAGCCTGAGCGCGCGCTACAACAACGAGCGGCGCGGGCTGACCGCCGAGCTACGCAGCCGCTGGGTGGAGGGCTTCCCGGTGGCTTCCGGCGTCTACGTGGGTCGGGTGAAGAGCTACACGCTGGTCGATGCGCAGGTGTCGTATGCGCTGCCGATCTCACGCTCGACGGAGATCACGTTGAGTGCGCTCAACCTGCTCACCTTCGCAGAGGACGCGGAGGGCGAGAGGGTGAGCATCTTCAACGGCCGGCACCGGGAGATGGTGGGCGCGCCCGGGCTCGGACGGTTGCTGCTGCTGCGGGTGCGGCAGTCCTTCTGAGCGCCGTGGCGGCCTGGTCGCGCCCTGTCCGCCGGAGAAGCGAGCTGGTCTCCGCCACCGACTGTGACTTCAGTCGCTTCTCCGGCTTGCGACGGCGTCCACCGGGCACGCAGCGAGGAGGTACGTGAATGATGTCTCGGCGGACTGTCCTCATCGCGTTGCTTGCCCTGGCGATGCCTGTGGGACTCTCCACGGTTCAACCGGGCACTGGTCAGGAGCGCGAGGCGGAGCTCAGGCTCGTCGGCCGCGCACGGATCTCGGCGGTCTACGACATCGACGTGGCTTTCCCCTACGCCTACGCGCTCGAGCGCGG
>CP070823.1:1181470-1183319 GCA_020344375.1 Gemmatimonadota bacterium
ACGTATACGGCGACGGGCCCCGGGTATGTGCCCGTGGAGGTCTACTATTGGGAGCGCGGCGGCGGCGCCGAAGTCGAGTTCTCGGAGCTTGTCGGCGGTGTCACACCGGTCGCGATCAACGACCCCAATAACACGCAGTCGCTGCGCGCCTGGCTGGAGCCGTGCGATGCGGCCGATGTAACGCAGGTCGAGCACTACGAGTCCACGACGATCGTGGTCCCCGTGGTGGACGTGCCCACGACGGTGAAGGTCAAGGTGGTCATCCCGTCGGTGCCGGGCGTCGTCGGGGAAGTGACCATCAACAGCACGAACGATGCCGTGGCGGCCGACGATCTGATCCCGTTCGCCCCCTTCGATCCCGATCTCTGCGGCGTGGCGCTCGTCGATGTCCTCGGCGAGGGCACCACGCAGCTCGTCCTGGGCAACACGCTGGGCTTCAGCAACGGGCCGGCGCGGATGCTCCAGGTCATCGGGCCCATCTCGCTGATCGTCCAGTTGGAGCATGCCGTTGTGGAGCCCGGCGAGGTGCAGCAGGTCACGGTGCTCGGCGATTTCGGCGGCGGGGTCGGGACGCGCGACATGACGAGCCTCGTGACGTTTGCGTCGAGCAACCCGAGCGTGGCCGACGTGGACGCCAACGGGGTGGTGACGGCCGGGGCCGTCACAGGCACCGCCCAGGCCACGATCACGGCCAGCTACGCCGGCACGATCCCGGTGCAGGGCCAGGCGGTCGTGACGGTGATCGAGGGGCTGGTCAAGATCGCCTTCCTCGTCGGCGATTCGAACCAGGACTGGACGAACACGGTGGACCCGACGGGCGATGTGGCCATGCGGCAGTACCTTGAGAGCTTCAATGCCGTCGGTGTCCCGCAGTCCGGGGACGCGGTGGGGCCGAACCGGTTTGAGCTGGTGGCTCCCCCGGCGGGCCGGCCGATCCGCGTCGATGCGATCGACGACAACACGGACGATCCGTCCGAGGTCGCCGACTCGTACGACCTGCTGATCATCTCCGCAGGCGTGTACCACGAGGCCTACCGGGCGAACGACCGGGTGGACGGCGACTACCGGCACACGAACATTCCGAAGGTCTACTGCGAGGCGGACCTCAACGAGCCGTGCCGCGAGGCGATGACCAGCGCGTGGCTGACCGAAGACCTCCAGAACAACATCTGGGTGATGGCGGCAGCCATCGGCCATCCGATCTTTGAGGGGGTCACGGCGACCGCGGGCGCCACGCTCATGGTCTTCGACCTGGGCGACGAGAGCCTGATCAATGAGGCGGATTACCGGTCCGGCCTGCCCCTGAGCCAGGGGGTGGAGGTGCTGGCCGAGAGCCCGAACATCGAGTACGTGGCCACGATCATGGCGGTGGACGCCGACAATCCGCCGGGGGCGCCGGCGTCGCGTTACGACGACGGGTCGCCGTTCCTGGCCCGGCACGTGTCGCTGTTCATCAGCGACGGCACGTTCCAAAACCTGAACGACGATGGCAAGACGCTGTTCACGAACTCGGTGGCCTGGGCGATCCGGGGTCAGCGGCTGCCGGTGACCGGGTGGCCGATCTCGCTGGGCGGCGGGGAGTCGTGGGAGACGATCGGCTCCGGCTGTATGGACGGGGCGGTGTCCACGGCCGCGGGCTGCCTCACGATCACGGGCGGTGGGGCGGACATCTGGGACCTGTCGGACGGCTTCACGTACGTCCATCTGGACGCCCCCGTGGTCGGGGACTGGGCGGTCGAGTTCGACGTGACGTGGGTGGGCACGCCGGCCGAGCCCGACTGGTCGAAGGCCATGGGCATGGCCCGCGAGTGGACGTCCGCCGGCTCACGCCACGTCTCGTGCGGGATCC
>CP070823.1:1183419-1195221 GCA_020344375.1 Gemmatimonadota bacterium
CGGCGCCGGCCACTTCCTCCTCGGGAAGAAACGATCGGCCGAGTTGCAGTGGCGTCCCGAGAAGCTCGAAGAATCCGGTGGACACTCTTATCGCCGCCAGTCGCTCGGGATCTGCGTGGCCAGTGAGCGTCACCGAGGTTTCCCTGTAGGCAGCGACATCCTCGAGCAGCGTCGCCTCCTCTCGGAGGCTCATGAAGTTGGGTGGAGAGAAGGTGAACCACCAACCGCCCCGCGGCTCGATCTCGAAGATCCGGACAAGGCGACCGGGATCTCTGTACGGTAGCGGCCGTAACAGCACACCGTTGACGACGCTGAAGATCGCCGTGTTGGCTCCAATGCCCAGCGCCAACGTGAGGATCGCGACGGTCGCGAAGCCTGGGCTCTTGCGGAGCGAGCGCAAAGTATAACGGGCGTCCTGCACGATCGTGCCCGCCCTCTGACCGAGGCCGGTCACGATGACGCTCCAGAACTCGCTAGCGATGTACAGAGCCAGGCTCGCCCGGCCGCTCCCGTCCCTTACGTCCCGCAGTCGCTCAGCGAACATCTCCTCCATGCCGGGGCCGTAGGCTTCTCGGAACTCCGGCGGATACCAGCGAAGCCAGCGCCGGTAAGTTCGAGCCAGGGAGAATGCCGCCTTCTCGGATCCGGCTACCTCAGCCATGAACGAAACCTCCGTGGCAGACGGGAATCAGCTCGGGACGAGCTTCAGCTCGCGGGCCGACAACAGGAGCGTCTCCAGGCGCTGCGCCTCCAGCGCGAAGACGCGGCGCCCGAACGGCGTCAGCCGAAAGTACTGGCGGCGTGCGTCGTCGACCGTGATACGCCGCGGCTGCTGGACCTCTTCGATGAGCCCGTCTCTATGCAGCCGCCGCAGCGCCTGATAGAGGCTCCCGGTGGCTGGGTTGAGCCTGCCGCTAGAGCGGCGCTCGATGTCCTTGCCGATGGCGTAGCCGTGCGAGGCGCCGGCGCCGAGCGCCAGCAGGATATGAAAGCACAGATCGGTCAGCGGCAGGAAGTCAGCGGGGTCGCTGCGGCTGTCGTTCATGTGTTGGCTCTCAGTCGAGCGGTTGAGGTTTCTGGGTTAGCGGCCAGAGTGCCAGGGCGAATATAGTGGTTTCCACTATAGTTGACGGCATATTATAGGAGCCGTTCGCTGCCGAGGCAAGGGGCCCCGTGGGCGGCGGGGTGCGGTTGTGCGCGGGCTGCGGAGGCGCGCATCGAGGCCACACTTCCGCCGCTGCGTGAGAGCGTGGTGGCGTCTAACGAGTGACGCGCCTCATCAGTCTTCGAGATTCCTACCTGGTATTGCCTTGACAGCGCCGGCGCGCTAGCATGCGCGCTCGGGATGGCTGAGGACGGTCTTCGCGCTGCGGGTCAATGCTGCGAACGTCTTCAGCCATCGCGTCTTCTGCCGGTCCTGCCAGCGGTGCACCGACGGTGTCTGTGTATTCCTCCGCACAGGCCCGAATAACGCGGAGCCGTGCGTGTAGTATGAAATGGGTGATTAGCACGGCTCCGATCATTCTAACCCATTGATATTGCCGATATGTCGCTGGCCATGAACGCCGTCGAGATACGCAACGTCACGAAGACCTTCGGCAAAGTCACCGCCGTGGACGGTCTATCGCTGGATGTCCCGCAGGGCAGCGTGTATGGCTTCATCGGCCCCAACGGGTCCGGGAAGACGACGACTCTGCGCATGATGATGAACATCTACTATCCGGACAGCGGCTCCATTCAGGTCTTTGGCGAGCAGCTGCACGGGGCCTGCACCGACCGCATCGGCTACATGCCGGAGGAGCGTGGGCTCTACAAGCGGATGAAGGTGCGCGACGTCCTGCGCTTCTACGGAGAGCTGAAGAACGGCAAGGACGTCCGGAAAGAGGTGGACCGCTGGCTGGAGCGACTCGACCTGACCGACTGGGCGAGCAGGAAAGTGGAGACCCTCAGTAAGGGTATGGCTCAGAAGGTCCAGTTCATCGCTACGGTCGTTGCCCGGCCCGAGCTGGTCATCCTCGACGAGCCCTTCACCGGGCTGGATCCTGTGAACACCGACGCGCTACGGGAAGCGGTGCTCGACCTTCAAGCCGCGGGCGCGACGGTGATCTTCAGCACCCACGACATGAACGTCGCCGAGAAGATGTGCGACTTCATCTTCATGATCTTCAAGGGCGGAAAGGTACTGGACGGCACCCTGGCCGCGATCCAGGACCAGTACGGCAGCGACACCATCCGCATCAGGGCGGAAGACGGCAGTGCCGCCCTTCAGGGCCTGGCCGGTGTGGAGAAGATCAGCGACTTCGGACAGGTGCAGGAGTTGCGAGTGGCGCCTGACCGTGACCCGCAAGAGATCCTGTCCGCCATCATGGCCCGCACGCGCGTTCGCAGCTTCGAGCTCGCCAAGCCGTCCTTGCATGACATCTTCGTGCGCATCGCGGGCCCGGAGGCGCGGGAGGTGAACGATGCGTAAAGTTCTGCGAATCGCCAAGCGGGAGTATCTGGCAACGGTTCGCACCAAGGGCTTCATCCTCGGTCTCGTGCTCGCCCCGGTTCTGTTCGCCGGAAGCGCCCTGGCGATGTTGCTGTTCCGGAACCAGGTCGATACGCGAGACAAGGTGATTGCCGTCATTGATCGGTCGGGCCTGGTCGCCGAGGCTGTCATCGCGGCAGCGGAGTCGCGTAACTCAGCGGTGGTCTACGACACGCTGACAGGCGAGAAGATCCGGGCGCCCTACGTGATCGAACTCGTGCCGCCGGAGGACGTGGACCCGGACCGCCAGCGACTGGAGTTGTCGAACCGGGTGAGGCGCGGGGAACTGCATGCCTTCGTGGAGATCGGTGCCGGGGCGCTCCACCCACGTGAGGAGGAGGCGGCCGCGCGAATCGGCTACTACTCGAAGAGCTCCGCCGTGGACGACCTGCGCAGCTGGATCGAGCGGCCGATCAACGGCCAGTTACGCCGGTTGCGGCTGGCCGAGGCGGGCGTCGATCCCGCGGCTGCCGAGGACATGTTCGACTGGGTGGGCGCGGCACCGATGGGGCTGGTCAGCGTGGATCCGGAAACCGGCGCGATCGTCGAGGCGAAGCGGAGCACCGAGCTGGAGGCCATCCTGGCGCCGCTGGTCATGCCGATGTTGATGTTCCTCATGATCATGCTGGGCGCAGTACCGTTGCTCAACGCGGTGATGGAGGAGAAGTCTCAGCGCATCGCCGAGGTGGTGCTCGGGTCCGTCAAGCCATTCGAGTTCATGTCGGGCAAGGTCCTGGGCGGTGTGGGAGTCTCGTTGACGGCGGCGACTGTGTACGTGGTGGGCGGTGTGTTCGCTGTCAGACATATGGGCTGGGCGGACTACATCCCGTATCAAGTTCTACCGTGGTTCTTCGCTTACACTTTGCTGGCGATCATCATGCTCGGCGCGACTTATGCCGCGTTCGGCTCGGTCTGCAACGATCCGTCGGAGGCCCAGTCGCTGATGCTGCCGGGGATGCTGCCGGTGATGATTCCGATGTTCGTGCTTGTGCCCGTGCTCAGGGAGCCGACGAGCGCGTTTGCGACTGGACTCTCATTCGTCCCGTTTTTCACGCCGATGTTGATGTTGATCAGGCAGACCGTGCAGGACAGCATCCCCGTGTGGCAACCGTGGCTGGGTATTGCGGGGATGATCCTCTTCGCCGCCTTCTGTGTCTGGGGAGGGGGCCGCGTTTTTCGCGTCGCGATTCTCACGCAAGGGACGCCGCCCAAGTTTGGCAACATCGTCCGCTGGGCGCTCCGCGGTTAAGACGAGGGGGGACGGGCGACGAGCCTTCCGAGTGCGAGATTCGAAGGCAGGCTGGCGTGCTGAGGATCAGCGACGATTGAGAGGCGTTGTGCCTCTCGCTAACTTGAGGGTTCACACCTTTGTGCGAGTGGGAGCACATCCATCCCGGAGGGCAGGGGGTTGACGACGGCTCGCCGGTGCCGGGATCAGGTAACCAGAAGGGAGCATTGATACGATGAGACTACAGCAGATGTGCGCTGTCGCGCTGAGTGCGGTGATCGCCACGGCATGTGCTGGGGGCGGTATGGAATGGGCAGGCACCATCAGCGACAGCGCGGGCGTGGCGATCGTTTCCAACCCCGCTGAAGGCATGTGGACGGAGGCGGACGCCTGGACCGTTGAGGAGGAGCTGAAGATCGGCACGCTCGAAGGTGACCCGGACTACATGTTCGGGCAGATCGGCTTTCTCACCGTCGACTCGAATGGCCGGATCTTCGTCCTCGACGCGCAGGCCCAGCAGATCAAGGTCTACTCCGCCGACGGTGTCTATGAGCAGACGATTGGAGCTCGTGGCAGCGGACCGGGCGAGCTGCTGGGGGCGACGTTCGTGCTGATGGGGCCGGGTGACACACTCCTCGTGCCGGACCTTCAGAACTTGCGGATCAACCGTTACGCGCCCGACGGCTCCAGCCCGGGAAGCTCGCCCCTGGATCTGCAGCAGGGGATTCCCATGGTCTTCCAGGGGACGCCTTCGGGCGTGCTGGTCAGGCAGGTGCGGCAGTTCGCCTTTCCCGGCCAGCCGGAAATCGAGGACCCACACGACGCCATCGTCACCTTCGCGGTCGACGGCACGGTATTGGACACGCTGCGTACGTTCCCATCCGGCGAGACGTTCCGCTTATCGGGTGGCGCGCCGGAGTTCAAGTTCTTTTCGCCGGAGCCGTCCTGGGACTATAGCGACGAGTTGGGACTGGTCTTCGCCGTCAACGACGAGTACCGGATCGGCCTCTACTCCGCCGAGGGAGAGCTGGAACGCGTGATCAAGATGCCGTTCGAGCGTTCGCTCGTGGGCGAGCGGGACAAGGAAGCGCTGATGACGTTCCTCAAGCGTACGTGGTCGAACCTCGGGGTTCCACCGGAGGCGATCGCTCAGCTCGAGTCCAGGGTGAGTTTCGGCGAGTTCTTCCCAGCGTTCGCCACGGTAACCGCTGGCCCGGAAGGGACCGTCTGGGTCCAGCATGGCCAGGCGCCGACCGAGCTCAGCGAGGAGCAGCTCGAGAACTACAACCCGCTCGAGGACACCGGGGCCCCCGAATGGGACGTCTTCGATGGTACGGGGCGGTACCTCGGCATCGTCACCATGCCGACTCGCTTCTCACCGCGCATGATCCGGGGCGACCGGATCTACGGCGTGTGGCGTGACGAGCTGGACGTCCAGTACGTGCTGCGCCTGCGGATCGTCGGGATGCAGGGTGACTAGCGGGACGCCACGATCCCAGAGAGCTGACGGAGAGGGGGGCGTCGTCACGTCGTTGTCCGGTAGTCGCTGGAGTCCAGCGGCTGCCGGACAGCGCGCTTTCGCGGCGAGCGAAAGCTGAGATACCGGTGAAGACGGTCCGTCTCATGTGGTGCCGGGATGTCGCCGGCGCGCTGGTCGCTCGTCGGCTGGCCGTGGATTGCGCCCGCACTCAACCTGTAAAGCAACTCATCATATGGCGAGGATCACCAGCATTCACGAGTATCATCTGAGGCCAGGTGCCGAGGCAGAACAGTTCGAGCGGGCTATTCGTGAGGCTTGCCAACGGCGCCTGCTCGAGCTCCCTGGGTTGGTGGAGCACCACTTCCTCAGAGGCATTCGGGGCACGCGGGGTGGCGAGTACGCTGCGGTCTGGGTGTACGAGAGCCGGGCAGCATGGGAGAGACTCTGGGGTCCGGTCGATTGTCCCCGGCCGAAGCAAGACTATCCTGAGAACTGGAAGATCTGGGAGGACGAGGTCTTGGCGCCGTTCCTCGACCGGGATCCGGATCGAATCCGGTTCACGGCCTATGAAGAGCTCTAACGCCGGACGATGTCGGCGAGCACCCATTGAGTCGCGGGTGAGAGATGGCCCGTAGGAAGTTCTCACACGTCGTCGGCTTCGACGACGGATCCTTCGACAAGTACGGGCAGGCCACCGTCCCGGTGGTGGGCGCGGTTTTCTCAGGTCTGCGGCTCGAGGGTGTGCTGTGTGGCCGGGTGCGCACGGACGGTGCGAACGCCACCCGCGTGCTGACCGAGATGGTCGCGTCCTCCAAGTTCGCGGCCCAGCTCCAGCTGGTGCTGCTGCAGGGGATCGCGCTCGGCGGGTTCAACGTGATCGACCTGCATGGGCTGCACGAGAGCCTCGGGCTGCCGGTCATGGTGGTTGCGCGCCGGCAGCCTCGGCTGGACAGGATCCGCAGGGCGTTGCTGACGCGGGTCCCGGGCGGGGTGCGCAAGTGGGCGCTGATCGAGAAGCTGGGCCCGATGGAGCCGGTGGCGGGCGTGTATGTGCAACGGGTAGGGTTGACGCGGGAGGAGGCGGAGCGGGTGATCCGGCGGCTGGCGGTGAACGCCAATATCCCGGAGCCGCTGCGCACGGCTCACCTGATCGCTGGCGGCATCGCGCGGGGCCAGAGTCGCGGGCGTCCCTAGCCGGTCGCCAGCCAGCGTTGCGGGCGCGGACTACCTCACTTGTACTGGTCGCCGGGGACGTGTATCGTGCTGTGAGCCTCGAACAGGCCTCTCACTCACGGCCCTAGCCTGTCTGCCCGCACTCGACGGCGGTGTCGGGAGCTTGCGGCGGCTTCCTGGGAGCACATATGAGATCGCCAGCGCCATCTCTCTCGACCATGGCTCGCAAAGACTACTTCGCTTCCTATTTCACCACGTTCCTGATCATCACGCTTCTTGTCTACATCGGGCTCCTGGCTTTTAGGCCTCCGCTCGAGATACAACCACATCTTCTCTTGATTCTGCTCGTCCTGGAGCCGATCGCCTTGGTCGTGAGGGCCAGCAAGGTGAGGTCATTGCTGCTGTACGGCACGGCGGTCGAGGGAACGGTCGAGAAGGTCTACAGGGTCGGAACTGGGGCGGGCTCGCGAACCAGGGTCGAGTACGTCTATCAATATGAGGGGGTAGAGCACAGGGGCGGCTATCCCAAGGGTGGATCGTTCGCGCCCGGCCAGAGGATCACCGTGATGGTGGACCCGAGGACGCCGCGCAAATCATTGATCAGGGACGTCTTTACTCGATAGTGCCATGAAAGGACCAGATCTGCGGCCGGCGGCAGTAGCTGGCAGTTTCTATCCAGCGAGTTCCCGTGCGCTCGGTGAGCTTGTGGACGGTTTCTTCGCTGAGGTTCAGGCGGAACCTAGGGCCGTGCGCGCGGTGATCGCACCGCATGCAGGCTTGGTTTACTCGGGCGCCTGCGCCGCGCACGTCTTCGGACGTGTGCAGATTCCTCCTATCGTCGTGATCCTGGCGCCTAACCACACGGGACGTGTGGGCGCGCCGGGCGGTGCGAGCGTCTGGAGTCGCGGCGGGTTCGAGACGCCGCTCGGCACGATCCCGATCGCGACGGAGTTCGCTGAACAGCTTGAGCGGCGTTGCGCCCTTGTCGCGCACGACCCGAGCGCACATTGGCACGAGCACGCTGTCGAGGTCGAGCTGCCTTTCCTCCTCAAGCTTTCCCCCCAGAGCGCCATCGTTCCTGTCGTGCTCGCCTGGGAGGACTGGGAGCGCTGCAAGCAGCTAGCCGATGCCCTGGCTCCTGTTGTCGCCGAGTGGCCTGAGCCGGTGCTGCTCGTTGCGTCGTCGGACATGACGCACTTCGAGCCGGCAGAGCGCGCGGCTGAGAAGGATCGCATCGCTTTAGCGGCGGTCGAGCGGCTCGATGGCGAGGAGTTGCTGCGAGCCTGTGTGCGTGAGCACATCACGATGTGCGGTCGCGCCCCGGCGGCTGCCGTTGTCGAGGCGGCTCGGCAGCTCGGCGCCACCCAGGCGGAGGTCGTGGATTACCGGCACAGCGGCTGGGTGACGGGCGACGACTCGAGTGTGGTTGCCTACGCCGGTGTGGTGATTCAGTAGCGGCGCTCGAGCCGTCCACCGGTCGGGGAAATGCCGGCACACGAGAGCCAGACGCCCGAGGGGAGCGAGGCGCGTCTTTTTCTTGATCCCAACCTTCACGTCATCTTCGGCGTCACGCTGATGGCGGTGCTGGGCGTCTCCAGCATCACACCGGCCTTTCCGCAGATCGCCAGAGCGCTGAACCTCACTCCGGGTGCGGTGGGGTTGCTTGTGGCCGTATTCACGCTGCCCGGGGCCGTTCTGACACCGATCCTGGGCGTGCTCGGTGACCGGTTGGGCCGCAAGCGAATCCTTGTACCCTCGCTGTTGCTGTTCGCCACGGCAGGGACGGCGTGCGGACTTGCTCGGGACTTCCAGCTGTTGCTAACGCTGCGGCTGTTGCAGGGTGTGGGCGCGGCAGCGTTGGGGGCCCTCAACGTCACCATCATCGGCGACCTCTACCGAGGTTGGCGGCGCGCTACGGTGATGGGCTATAACGCGAGCGTGCTGAGCACGGGTACGGCATTCTACCCTGCTATCGGAGGATCGCTGGCCCTGCTCGGATGGTATTTCCCGTTCTTCTTACCGGTAGTGGCTTTTCCGGTGGCGCTGCTGGTGATGCTGCGGCTTCGCAATCCGGAGCCGAAGAGCGATGTGCATATCGGCACCTACCTGCGCAACACGCTTGTGAGCATCAGGAGCCCGCAGGCGCTGGCGCTGTTTTTCGCGAGTCTCATCAGCTTCGTGATTCTCTACGGGGCATTTCTCACCTATCTGCCGTTCTTGCTGCGCCGCTCGTTCGGGGCCTCGTCGCTGCTCATCGGCCTGCTGTTTTCCGCCACGTCGGTGGCGACGGCGATAACATCGTTCCGCTTGGGCCGACTGGCGCGGAGGTTCTCGTCGCGGAACTTGATGAGGTTGGGATTCGCCTTCTACTCGCTGGCGCTCGTCGGGTTGGCCCTCGCTCCGACCCTCTGGGTAATGCTGGCGCCGACCCTGCTGTTCGGCGTGGCAAACGGGGTGAACATCCCGAGCATCCTCACCATCTTGAGTGGGCTGGCGCCGGACGAGTACCGGGCGGTCTTCATGTCCGTGAACGCCATGATCCTGCGGCTCGGCCAGACGCTGGGACCGCTTGTAGCCGGGGCGATGCTCCAGATCTGGGGTCTGTCTGGGGCTTACTACGGAAGCGCCGTGCTCGCGCTGGTGACGCTCGGCGTCATCAGCTTGGTCGTCAGGGCAGAGTGATGTTGCAACCGGTTGGGGTCGTGCTGATCGTCGTCGCGGCGTGCCTGATTCTCGCTGGGCTGATCGTCTGGGTAAGGAATCTCTGACATCGGCGAAGAGGTCCCTGGCGTGGGTACTCGTCCTGCTCTGTGGTTGCTGGTCTGGGTGGCCTTGAGTTTCGCGGCCTCGCTGCCGGGAGCGTTCTTCGCGCCGGGCGAGTGGTATGGGACGCTGAACAAGCCGCCCTGGAATCCGCCGGACTGGGTGTTCGCGCCGGTCTGGACCGTCCTGTATCTGCTGATGGGTATCGCCGCCTGGCTGGTGTGGAGCGACAAGGGCTGGACGTGGGCGCTTGTACTCTTCCTTGTCCAGTTGGCCCTCAACGCTGCGTGGACCTGGCTGTTCTTCGGGCTGCAGCGGCCAGGGCTCGCCCTGTTCGAGATCTGCCTGCTGTGGCTCGCGATTTTCGCGACGCTGATCGCCTTCTGGCGGATCCGCCCCCTGGCCGGGGCGCTGCTGTTCCCTTATCTGGCCTGGGTGGCGTTCGCGCTGTTACTGAACGCCGAGCTGTGGCGGCGGAATCCCCTGGCCTGACGGGCAGGTCTCTCTGAGGCCGAGGGATTGGGGATGGTATCGGCACACACGTACGGGAATTCACGTTGGGGAGGTCGGTCAATGAACAGACAGGTGGGTTGGCGGAGAGCGATCCTGCTGCTCCTGGTAACGCTGCCGACGCTCAAGCTGCCGGTTGCAGCCGCTCAAGAGCAGTCGCCGTTCGACCGCTTCTTCGAAGCCAGGACGATGCGCGTGGACTACTACCACACAGGTAGCGCGACGCAGGAGATCATCAGCCTGGAGCGAGCCGTGTCCGACGGTGCCTGGGCGGGCAGTCGCACGCGGCTGATCGATGATCTCCAGCTCGGCAAGTACTTCTTCGAGGTCACCGACGCCGAGAGCGGTCAGGTGGTCTATTCCCGCGGTTTCTGCTCGATCTACGGCGAGTGGGAGACGACCGGCGAGGCGCGCACGATGCACCGGACCTTCCACGAATCGCTCCGCTTCCCTTGGCCGAAGAAGCCGGTTCGGATCGTGCTTCAGAAGCGCGGCGAAGGGAACGCGTTTCAGGAGATCTGGTCGTACGACCTCGACCCAGGCGCGCGCTGGGTCAACTCTGCCGACCCGCCGCTGCGAGGCAAAGTCTGGACGCTGTTCGAGAGTGGCCCACCCAGTGAGAAGGTGGACATCGTGCTGCTGGGCGAAGGGTACACCGAGGAGGAGCTGCCGAAGTTTCACGCCGACGCGAGGCGGCTCACCGACGAGTTGTTCTCGGTCGAGCCGTTCAAGAGTCGCAGGTCCGACTTCAACGTGCGAGCGATCGATGTTCCGGCTGCCGAGTCGGGCATCAGCCGACCACACGCCGGCAAGTATCGCAGGAATCCTGTTGGGACGCAGTACAGCATCTTCGACTCTGAGCGCTACGTGCTGACGTATGACAATCGCACGCTGCGTGATGTTCTGGCGGCGGCGCCATACGACTTCGTCGCGATCCTCGTCAACGAGAAGCAGTACGGCGGTGGCGGGATCTACAATTTCCACATGACTGCGGCGGTCGACTCTGATTTCTCGGATTACGTCTTTGTGCATGAGTTCGGACACCACTTCGCGGGCCTGGCCGACGAGTATTACACCTCGGATGTCGCCTACGAGACGGGCGGTGAGGTACATCCGGAGCCCTGGGAGCTGAACGTCACGGCGCTGCACGATCCCGAGAGGTTGAAATGGCGAGATCTAGTGCAGTCGGGTACGCCGATCCCGACCCCATGGGACAAGGAAGCCTTCGAGGAGCATGGCCGCGAGATCCGCAGGCAGCGCCAGGAGTTGATCGAGCGGGGCGCCACGGAGGCGGAGTTCGACGGGCTGTTCCAGGAGCAGCGTGAGAGTGAGACCCGCATGCTTGCAGCGAACGAGCATGCAGGAGAGGTTGGTGCGTTCGAGGGCGCGATGTATGAGTCCGTAGGTCTCTACCGGCCCGAGATCGACTGCATCATGTTCTCGCGCAACCGGGTCGGCTTCTGCCGGGTCTGCCGTCGGGCGATCGAGCGCATGATCGATTTCTACATCGGCAAGTAAACGGGCTGCCACACGCTGATGGGTGCGGTTTCCGGGCTAGCAATCGCACTTGTTGCGGGCGCCATCGCGACTGTTGTGGGCTTGAGCTACGCGGTGCGTCGCCACCCCTCTCCGTGCCCTTCGTCTCTGATCGTGCTTCTCGAGAATCGCTGGATGGAGAAGCGGGCGGGCAGCACGACCCTCTTGGATCGTGCATGTGTGGGCCCCGGGATGCGCATCCTCGACGTCGGCTG
This sequence comes from Gemmatimonadota bacterium, assembly GCA_020344375.1. GTDB lineage: Bacteria > Gemmatimonadota > Gemmatimonadetes > Palauibacterales > KS3-K002. The sequence goes on from CP070823.1 coordinate 1,194,855, forward strand.
CGGGCCGGGTCGGCTCAGCCTGCCGGCGGCGGTACGGGTAGGGCCTGAGGGGGAGGTCGTGGCGCTGGATATCCAGCCGAATATGCTACAGGTGCTGGAAGCGCGGATAGCCGAACGCGGTGTCACGAACGCACGAACCGTGCTCGCCGGTGCCGGGGATGGGAAGGTAGAGCATGGTGCGTTCGATCGTGTGCTTCTGGTCACCGTGCTGGGCGAGATACCGGACCGTCCGAGGGCTTTGCGGGAAGCTTTCGACGCGCTGAAGCCGGGCGGTTTACTTTCGGTGACCGAGGTGCTTCCGGATCCTCATTACCAGTCCAGGGCGACGGTGCGTCGGCTGGCCGAGCAGGCCGGCCTCGAGTTCGTG
>CP070823.1:1195321-1197200 GCA_020344375.1 Gemmatimonadota bacterium
CCTGCATACCCAGCGTGATTACTCCGACACCCAGCAGAGCCACCCAGGCCTCTATGCTGGCCAGGAATACAACCCCAATCCAGATGATGAATAGCCCCCATCCCGCCGCACCCAGCTTGCCCGCCAGATCATCCCGTCCGCCCGTCGTCAGATCCTCGCCCTCTTTCATGAAGTCCTCAGGCACGGCTCACCTCCTGTGTTGACGCAAGGGAAAGGCACAAGGACAGAGAACGCTAGTTGTGGTCTACGCCTCATCGATACGACTCGTTAGCTCCGACCTGTGTACCACTCCTACGCTGCGATCTTGGCGAGCGTGGTGAGGCCGAGGTAACCAAGTACCAAGAAGAACCAGAATACCGCAAAGAATGCATGATACAACCTGTTGCGAGTGAGTGCGCCCACCAGGCTGAGTGTAAGCATCGTAGTAACGAAGAGTAGATATGCCTGCGGGAGCTCCCTAAGGCCCATTCCTGCTTTTAACGTCGTTTCTGGCACGTCGATGCACCAAGCCACGATAAAAAGGCTGAAGAACCAAGCTCGATTCTTGAAGAAATGTTCCTCATAGTCAAAGTCCGTTGGCACATCCCATGGGTGAAGCATCGCAGCCAAGAGGAATAGCACGATAGCGTAAAGAGTGACGAACAAGAAATTGTAAAACGTCCATTCCTCAAGTGAACTCCACCAGAACATGCCCCACCAGATCACCAGGATGTAGATTAGAATGTTGACCGTCCAAACTGCATGGACCCAGTAGAGCCGAATTGATTCACGGTGCTGAATCACCTTACTGGTGCCAATGAGGAGATGGGTGATCCCGAGACCCATCACCACTGATATCAGCACGCCTAGATACTCAAAAAGCGTCATTCGTCAGTACTCAGCCCCAATCGCTCTTTGCGGTGTGAGTCGAAGCCGACCGATTGCGGTCAATGACTTTGGAATCACCGTGCGGCTACTCAACGGATCAGCGTTTCAGCTGCACCGTGAAGAGTTCGCATGTTTGGCGGAGCACTGCCGCTGAGTTCGATGCAAGTCATGCACGAGGTGCTCGCACCAGCCACGGGACAAAGGTAGTCATCAAAAGGGTTGCAGCGCCAGCTGTAAACACTTGTTAGGCGGCGCTGGCGCACGACCTAGAGGATGTAGCCGCCATCGACCGGCAGCTCCACGCCGGTTACGTGGCAGGCGGCGTCCGAGACGACGAATAGCACGCTCTGCGCGATCTCCTCGGGCTCGGCAAACCGGCCGCTACTGTCCGCCTCCAAAGCCGCAAACGCGGCGTCCTCCGAGCCATGCTGCCGGATCAGTTCCTGGAAGAACGGCATGGCCCGCCACATCGGGGTCTTGACCCCTGCCGGGCTGACCACATTGATCCGGATGGGGAGCTTGCCCTCGCGACATTCCTTGGCAGCCGCGCGAGCCAACATGCTCACGGCCGCCTTGCTGGTGGAATACGCCGTCGCGCCGGCGGCGGGCCGGATCCCGGAGGCGGAGCCGACCACGACGATCGTGCCCCCCGCGTCGCGCATGGCCCGGACGCCGTGCTTGATCGCTAGGAAAGTGCCGTCGAGATTCGTGGCCAATACACGGCGCCACTCAGCAAGGGTGGTCTCGGTGAGCGGAACGGCCGCGGATATCCCTGCGGCGTGCACAAGGATGTCGAGGCGTCCCCGTTCCTTGAGCACGGTCGCGACCGCACCTTCCCAGTCCGCTTCCTCCCGCACGTCGAGTCGAAGGCTGGTCAGCTGGCAATCCGCCGAACGGGCACGCTCGATGTCCGGGACCTCGGTCACCCGCAGGTCAGTGCAGTATACCACTGCGCCGTGGGCGGCAAGGAGCTGAGCCGTCGCCGCCCCGATGCCGGAGCCAGCACCAGTCA
>CP070823.1:1197300-1205798 GCA_020344375.1 Gemmatimonadota bacterium
CGTGGGGCACAACGAGAGAGATACCGAATCTTTCGAGCAACTGTTCGAGACCCGGTATCGGCAGGTCGTCAAGTGACCAGCCCAACACCTCGAGGGCGTCGGACTCGGCCGACTTCGTGCCTGAACCTCCCTGCTCGGCGCTCGATTCCACAATCCGTCGCACGAGACGCGCTGGCACTTCCACCCCCCGGTCCACGATCTCGTAGCTACCGGAAAGCTGTTCGAGCTTCGCCCCAAACTGCGCTGCCAACGTCCGCTGGTCACCCTCGGCCTCGGTCACCGCCATCGGCACGGGCGGTTCGACCGCGTAATCGCGTCCCGCGCCAAACTGGGCGTCGGGTGTTGCCAGGGAGCGCCGCAAGCGCTCCAGCGTCTCAACGCGGGCGTTCGCTGACGGACGGTTCATTCGGTCGGCGGCCTCGTGCTACGCTGTTCTCGGCGCCGGCACAGCTCGTGAAAGCTTCGGGCGGCGAAGCTCGGGAACACACGGGTTCGCGTCCACGCGTTCAGTGGTGGCGGCAGCCTGGAGACGTCACCGTCCTTCCCTCCGGCGACGAGGCGCGTGATCCAGTGAGCCAGCCGTAACGCAAGCCCATAGCGCACCGGCCGTCGCATAGTCTCGGAGTAGGCTCGGACGGCAGCGCGCTCCAGCGCGGGGGAGGCTCTCCGCTGTATCACCTCGTCGCGCAGATCGAGCAGCAGTCGCGGGAGATCGATCTTGACCGGGCAGGCATCGCGACAGGCACCGCAGAGCGAGCTGGCAAAGGGGAGCTCTTTGGCGGCGGTCACATCCGCGGCGAGCAGCGGCGTGATCACGGCGCCGATCGGGCCGCTGTAGGGTGTGGCCCCGTAGGCGTGCCCGCCGATCTCCCGGTACACGGGGCACACGTTGATGCAAGCCCCACAGCGGATGCAGAGGAGCGCGTCGCGATATCCGCGCTCAAGGATCCGCGAGCGACCGTTGTCGAGCAAGATGACGTGCATCTCGTCCGGACCGTCGGCGTGTCCTGGCCGACGTGGCCCGCTGGACAGTGAAAAATAGACCGACATCTCCTGCCCGGTCGCGCTGCGCGATGCGGTCTGCCACAACAAAACGGCGTCCTCGATGCGTGGCACGACCTTCTCGATCCCTGCCACTGCCACGTAGACCCGGGGCATACTGGTCACCATCCGGCCGTTGCCCTCATTGGTGATGATGCAGACCGTGCCGGTCTCGGCGATCGCGAAGTTGCAGCCGCTGATGCCCATCTCCGCGCGCAGGAACTCGCGTCGCAACTCACGACGGGCGGTGGCGCAGATGTCCGCCGGGTCATTCGTGGCCGGCATACCGAGATGTCGCTGGAACAGCTCGCTCACATCCTCGACGCGCTTGTGGATGACCGGCGTGATGATGTGACTCGGCGGCTCACCGGCGAGCTGGATGATGTACTCGCCCAGATCGGTTTCGACGACTTTGATCCCGGCCCTCTCGAGCGCTTCGTTGAGGCCGATCTCCTCCGTCACCATCGACTTGGACTTGACGGCGTGCCGGACCCGATGTCGACGGGCGATCTCCAGGACCGTTAGCCGGGCCTCCTCCGCGTCCCGCGCCCAGTGAACCTGGCAGCCGTTCGCTGTCAGGTTGCGCTCGAGCTGCTCGAGGAGTTCGGGCAGATGATCAATAGCGTACTCTCGGATCCGTCGGGCTTCGTCACGCAGGCGCGGCGCATCGACTGCGGCCATGGCCTCGGCGCGCCGCCCGCTCAGCTGGTCGGTGGCCCGATCGAGGGCGGTGCGCAGCGCCTCATCCTTGAGGGCCTGTCTCACCCGAGTCTTGTAGGGCGCGCGAACGTCAACGCTCATCCGTCGGCCCCCGTCTCGGCGCATCTGCGGTCGTCGAACCGGTTCAACACCTCGGCGATATGCACGGCCCGGCAACGGTAGCCTTCCCGCTTGAGGATGCCGTTCAGGTGGGTGATACAGCTCACGTCGTTCATGACGACGAGGTCGGCACCGCAGGCCGCCAGGTTGCGTGCTTTCCGTCGGCCCATGGCGGTGCTGATCGCGGCGTTCTTGAGCGCGAAGAGCCCGCCGAAGCCGCAGCATTCGTCCGCCCCGGGTAGCTCGACGATCTCCGCGTCTCGCAAGCCGGCCAGCAGCTGGCGTGGCTGTGCGTCTACCCCTAGCTCGCGTAGCAGATGGCAGCAGGGATGATAGGTGAGCTTGCCCTGGACCTGAGCAGCGATCTCTTCGACGCCCAGTACGTCGACGAGGTACTCAGTGAGCTCGTAGGCAACGGCGCCTACCTGAAGCGCGCGTCGACGGTGTTCGTCGTTTGCGGCATCGTCAAACAGGATCCCATAGAACCGCTTGACCATCGCCGCACAGCTGCCGCTGGGCGCGACGATCGCCTCGACGTGTCCCTGGTCGATAAGCGGCCAGAAGACGTCGAGAAAATGCCGGGCCATCTTTCGGGCGTCGTTCCGGTATCCGGCATTGAAGGCGGGTTGCCCGCAGCAGGTCTGCTCGTGCGGGAAGACGACTTCCGCGCCGTGACGTTCGAGGAGATCGACTGCGGCCAGGCCGACACGGGGATAGAGCGCGTCGACCATGCAGGTGACGAACAATGCTGCTCGGGGGCGGGACGGTGCCGATCGCGCTGTACTCATGAGCTGAAGGATATCCCCGCGCTTGGCTGCCCGGTTGGCAGTTGGTACGTTTCCGTCAGGATCGTGTAGCCATAGTGAAGTTAACGCCGTACGTCGGCAAGACGCCTCGCTGGCACGTGGGGAACTCACTCCTGGACACCGAGAGCAGGATGCCGCGCCCCTTGGCGCTTACCGTGTTGTGTTTGGTGGGCTGGTTGGCCATCGCCGTGTCGGCAGGACGCATTGCCACCCAGTGGGAGGTTTTCAGCCAGCTGCCTGCGGCTCACGTCATAGGTGCCCCCTTGGCGCTCGCCATACCAGCAACGAGCCTTGTTGGCTACTGGGTTATGCGGCGCTGGGGACTATGGCTGATTCTGCTCGGTACGTTGGCGCGTGTAGCGGTTGGGAGCGTGGGCGCGCTCCCGCTTCGCCCTGCAGACCTCATCTGGCCTGGAGCAATCGTGCTCTTCGGGCTAGCCTACTTCCGCCGTCTCAAGTAGGACTCCCTGTGAGACGCAGGGAGAGGGTCTCGGCCATTTGGATCATCGTCCGGTGGCTGTGTCGCGCCGGACTGGCTGGCCGCGCAAACGACTTCGACTTCGTGGGGCGCGTAGATCCCGAGCGTCAGGGCTGTGACCAGCCCGTTAAGGAAGCTCTGCTGCGTCTCGACGCGTGCCCACGGACCGCCGCAGATCCCTCTGGCATCGACCTCGGCTGGAATAAGTCCGACGAGCCAAGCGGTTTCCCACTTCTCGTGATAGCCCGTGGGGCCCGGCTCCAGACCGGTCTCGATGATGCTGTGGTAGCAGGCGGTCGAGAGTGTGAAAGCGGATGCCAGGGCCAGGCTCGTCAGAATCCACCTAGGACTTTGGCGGCGCATATAGCCTCCCTAGTTGCTGCCCGGGCTCCGAGCTGGGTTGTCCTTGCTGTTCGGTGTCGCTGCGGGCCCGTCGGTGCTGTCACCTTCCCCATCGCCCGTTGCAGCGCACACGACCTTGGTCTCCATTGGCGCTATGATACCCCAGGTGATAGCGCCGACCACCCAATTCAAGAAGCTCTGCCTGGTCTCCACCCGCGCCCATCGCCCGCCACAGTACTCGCTGGCGTCGACCTGGGCCGGGAAGATGGCGTACGCATATGCCATGTTCCATTCCTCGTGATAGACCTGCGGACTCGGATCAAATCCCGAGTCGATCTTCACGTAATGGCATCCGATCGTGGCGAACAGGAGGGATGTCAGCGCCAAGATCGTCAACTGGCGACATGGATTGTGGCAGCGCATAAGCTCTCCCTGCCGTCGCGGTGTGGTTAGCGCAACCGGGATGCACAGGTCGATCTGACCACGTGCTGCTCTGTTCTTGTTGAGGTTGTCCGGCGGGTACAGTCTAAGATCGCGGCTGGCAGTTGGCAACGGTCGGCTCCATCACACCGTTTGCCGCTGTGCCGGTGATGGAATCGCAGCTGCTGGATTGCCGGCATGCGCTGTGGACGACATTATCGTCTGGGCACACGTCCACGTCTCATGAGGCTTCGAGAGGGCCAGCCGCTCATGCTGGAGATCGTTGTCATCGGCGCCGGTATCGCGGGCTTCGCCGCCGCTCTCGCGTTGTGGGAGCGGGGCGCCGCGGTCAGCGTGGTCGAGGCTGGCCGGCCCGGCGGTGAGGCGACCGGCGCCTCGGCGGGGATGGTGGCAGCGCAGTATGAAGCGGAGCCGAGCGTGAAGTTCCGGCTGGGCGTGGAGTGCCGGGCCCGCTATCCGGAGTTCGTGGCGAAGCTGGAGGAGCTCTCCGGGCAGGCGCTTCATCTCCGCTGGGATGGGATACTGGTGGCGAATCTCTCGCAGGAGGAGCACGAGGACGCCGGCGTGGCGGTCCGCTGGCAGCAGGAGGAAGGCCTGCAGGCGGAGCTGCTCGACCCGGGCCAGGCGGCAGAGCTCCAACCCGGGCTTGGCTCGGAGGCGGTCTCGTACATCTGGCTTCCGGAAGAGGGACAGCTGGACAGCCAGGCACTGGCGGTGGCGCTAAGTGCCGCGCTTGCACGCACGGAGATCCGGCTCATCAGGGGTAACAGCGTGGTGGAGGTGCTGTCGCGCAACGGGTCGGTGACCGGGGTGGCCATGGCGGATGGCCGTACGCTGGCCGCGGAGCGCGTCGTGCTGGCGGCCGGTGCCTGGAGCGGTACGCTGCGGGGGTTGCCACGCGTGCTGCCGGTACGCCCGGTGCGCGGCCAGATGCTGCGTCTTCCTGGCGCCACGCTCGCTCTCGAACACATCGTCGCTAGCCATGCGGGTCGCTATCTGGTGCCGAAGGCGGATGGCACAGTCCTGGCCGGAAGCACGATGGAGGACGCGGGGTTCGATCAGTCGATCAGCGAAGATGGCCTTCGCCTGATCCACGACGGGGTCTCGCAGCTCGTGCCGGCGCTCGCAGGCCTCAAGGCTCTGGAGCGCTGGGCCGGCCTGCGGCCGCTCAGCGCTGACTCGTCGCCGATCATAGGTCCGGACCCCGAGCTGGACGGGCTGATCTACACCACGGGCCACGGGCGAAGCGGGATACTGGTGGCCCCGCTGGTGGGCGCGGTCGTTGCCGACCTGGCGGTCTCCGGTAGGTCGGAGTTCGATTGGAAGCCGTTCCGGCCGGATCGTTTCGCTGGGAGTGAGTCGAGTGCGACCTAGTTACCCCCGTTGCTGCTGCGCAGTGTTCGGTGACAGTCGGGACGGCCGGCGCTGCGACCCTCAGGCCATCTCGTGCATCCACTAGACAAGGATATCTCGAGACATTCAACAAGGGATCTGGAACGATGATTCGAAGGCTAAGCACAGTCGTGGTCGCAGCCCTGGGCCTGGTCGCGACCACGGATTCGGGCCCGCTGCACGCCCAGGTCGCTGTCCAACGGTTGAGCGAGCCTGATGCGAGTTTCCCGGAAGCGTTCAGTCTGGTTCAGGGACTGGTGGAGCTGCCTGACGGGCGCGTGATGATCGCCGACCCGCTCGGGCAGGCGCTGGTGATCGCCGACCTGGATAGGGGTGTCGTGGACACGCTGGGCAGCGTGGGGCAGGGGCCGGAGGAATACCGGCAGCCGGACGGCGTGTTCGCCTTGCCGGGTGACTCGACGCTGCTCGTGGATCTCGGCAACACCCGGCTCACCGTAATCGCGCCGGACGGCAGCTTTGGAGCCACGATGCCGATCGCCCAGGACGCGCCAGGGCCCGGCCCTGGGCTGCTGATCGTGCTTCCCCAGGGTGTCGACTCGCGGGGCAGGATCTACTTCCAGCCGTTTGGTGGAGCGCGAGGTCCGCAGCTACCGGATTCGGCGGCCGTCATGCGTTTGGACCGGGGTAGCGGAGCTATGGACACCGTCGCGATGGTCAAGCTGCCGGAGATGAAGCAGTCGAGGTCCGGCGGACTCGGACAACAGGCCGTGACGATCATGCCGGTACCGCTGAGCCCGCTGGATGAATGGGCGGTGAGCTGGGACGGTCGTGTGGCCGTCGCACGCGCGGACCCTTACCACGTGGAGTGGATTCACACGGACGGGACCGTCGTTCGCAGCGGGCCCATCGATTTCGAGCCGGTCAGGATACGACGTGCCGACAAGCTGGAGTGGATCGAGAACCTGGGTAGCGGCGTGCGTATCGGCATCATGGTCGAGAACGGCCGGCGCCGTGTGTCGATGGGCCGCGGGGGCAGTCCAAGCGAGGAGCCGGACATCGACAGCTTCGATTGGCCGGAGACCAAGCCTGCCTTCGCTAACGACGGCGTCTGGGTCACACCGCAAGGTGATATGTGGGTCCAGCGTCACGTAAGCGCCGGCGAGGCGATGGAGTTTGACGTCTTTGGCGCGAACGCCGCACTGAAGGGGAAGGTCGTCATGCCAGCGGGCCGGGAGGTCGTCGGGTTCGGTCGTGGCACGGTCTACGCCGTCCGTACGGACGAGCTGGGCCTGCAGTGGCTGGAGCGCTACCGACGGTCTGGTAGCTAGGCCGACGCTCGCCGGGAGATGCGGGAGGGGGCGCCCGACGCGGGCCGCCCCCTTTTCACTTACAGCGTCGAGCCGCCGGCGTAACGTCGGGCGGTTGGCTCAACCCCCGACCTTGAACGAGAGGGCGACCCGGGCTCGGTAGCGGACGACGTCTCCGTCCTCCACGGAAAGGTCGAGTTTGCTGATCTCGGCGATGCGCAGATTCTTGAGGCTCTCGCCGGCCTTGTGGACGGCGTTTGTCGCGGCATCCTCCCAGCCCTTCGTGCTAGTTCCGACCAGCTCGATCACCTTGTAGACGCTGTCGGGCATGGCGCTCCTCCTGTGCGGGGTGGTCCAATGGGTTGGGCTTTCGTCGAGAATCTGGGATAGGGACCGCGGTGTCGCCAGGGGTCAGCGATGGCGAGGCTCCGGGCGCGTCTCGGCCGTTTTGGGTTAGCGGAGCTGTTCCAGCAAGCGCTGCGCTTCGGCGCGCCCCTCCCGCGTCAGCGCGATTCGACCTCTGGCGGCGTACTCGAAGAAGCGATGGTCGGACTCCACCTGCGCTTTGACGCTCTTCTCGGTGGCGGCGACCTTGGGTGCGTAGTCCAGGCGGCGAAAGATGCGCGCGACGTCCTTGGGAGGGATGGCCTTCCTGTGGTGAGCCATCACCAGGATCAGCTCCTCCTCGAAGGTTTGGGTGCGAGGCAGCAACTCGCTGGTGAGGTACTCCTCGTCGAGGTCGTCGAGTGAGAGAGGCGTCTCGGTCGCTGGAACAGTCGGCCCGCTGGATGTGGTGGGCGTCTCCGCGAACGACAGATCCCCGAGCTCGTCCGCCGCTTCCGCCTCTTCCAGAGACGGCAGGGCCTGGGCGAGCGGCTCGGCGGCTGGCCTTGCGGGGGCGGCTGCTTCGGGGGATTGGGCTGCCGGCGTGGCGGGTTCTTCGGCGCTCTCGACCATGGTCATATACTCACGGAGCAGCGCGATGCGTTTCTCGATCGCCTCGGCGTGGCGGTGAAGTTCGGCGATCTGCTGCTCAGTCGTCGCGATCTGCTGCTGGATGGCCGCGATCTGGCCGTGCAGTGCCTCTATCTGGCGGTGGGCGGCCTCGATCTGCTCGTGTGTGGTCGCGAGCGTGGCCTGTTCCTGGGCTAACCGGTCTCGAAGGTTCTCCAGATCCTGCATGAGCGCTTGTGTTTGGGGCGGGACAGCCGGCGGGATACCGCAATGTTAGGGAATCGGGCTTTTCAGGCAAGGGCGAGCTGGCCCGCGGCTTGCTGAGATGCGGGAGAGGGCGTCGGGGGGCGTATCTAGTTGTCCCGCTTGTGAGTGGCGGCGCGATTTCGTAACTTGGAGGCCCTCCCCCAAGAGCCGTTTCTAGGAGTAGAGCGTGTCGCTGATTGTAGGTATCCGATGCGCCGAGGGCGTGGTTTTGGCCGCCAGCGGCCCGGCGATCATGGCTTCCCAGGACGGGCTCCCGGCGGCACGACAGCTCGCCAGGAAGCTGCGCGTCGTTGCCGGGCAGGCCGTGCTCGGCGTGGCTGGACACGACGGGCTGGCTCAGGAGATGGCCCTGTCGCTGGAGCGCTGCCTATCGCAGCCGGACCAGCGCGAGTCGGCCGAGGATGTGCTGCGTTCCAGGATCCGGGAGTCACTGGCCGCGCCCGTGCAGCGGACGGTGGCCATTCACCGCACGCTTCAGGGGCTGCCGGGGTTCGACATGACGTCGAACGGGTATGTGGTCGCCCAATCGCTACTGGCCGTTCCCTTCCAGGGTGCGCTGCGGCTATTCGAGTTCGATCCCGAATGCTCCGTGACCGAGATCACGCCTGAGTTGTCGTGCGCCTGCGTGGGAAGCGGGAAGCCGGTTGCCGAGCCGTTCCTCGCGTTCCTCCGCAAGGTACTGTGGAGCGA
>CP070823.1:1205898-1209008 GCA_020344375.1 Gemmatimonadota bacterium
AGGTAGCCGGCCCGCACGGCGTGGCCCACCGCCTCGGTCTGCTCGACGACCGGCTTATGGTCCTGGTTGTACTCCCCGCCCAAGGTGCGGCCGTCGAGCGGCCGGCCGCGGACGTCGATGAAGAACTTGGCCAGGTCGAGGTAGCGCCGCTCGCCGGTGACCCGGTAGAGCCGCACGAGCCCCATCTCGATCACCTCGTGTCCCGGTGGTGCCCGCAGCTTCCCGGGACCGAAGGTGCGGTCGATAAGGTCGGCGTTCTTCAGGGCGATCTCCAGCAAGTTGCGCTTGCCGGTGGCCAGGTGGTGGGCGGCGGCCGCCTCGTAGAGATGCCCGGCGTTGTAGAGTTCGTGGCTGTGCTCGAGCCGTTCCCAGCGCTCGTCCCCGAACCAGCGGCGCAGCCGCCCAGCGTTGTTGGTGCGAGCGGTGTAGAGGTAACCATCCGGTTCCTGGGCCGCGGCGATGAGCGCGATCACGCTGTCCAGGTAGGCCTCCAGTACCGGATCGCGCCGCAGCATCAGGGAGTAGGAGGCTCCCTCGATGGTCTTGTAGACGTCGGTGTCGTCGAAGGGATAGGCGCCCCGCTGCTCGCCCTCCATCAGCCCCCCGGCGATCGCGAAGTTGTCGATCCGACCCGTCTCCTCGCACTTCGCGAACACGTGAGGAATCGTCACGGTCCGGTTGGTCTCGAGGCGCGCAGCCCAGAAGTCGTCCTCGAACCGGACCTGGGTGAAGGGGACGGGCTGCACGGGATAGTCGGGCGGCTGGGCCTGCTCGCAGGCCGTGGCAACGGCCGCCAGGAGAAGGCACGTGATCAAGGAAGCTCGGCTCATCTCGGTCGCTCCTTGAGGATGTACGGCCGCACGTCGGTGGCCAGCATGCCGGCCCGGCGCGCGGCGTCCAATCCGATATCGCCGTCCTCGAAGACCTGGCAGGCGGCTGGCTCGACGCCCATCCGGCGGGCCGCCTCGAGGAAGATCTGCGGCGATGGTTTGTGCTCGATGTCGTCATCGTCGGCCGTGAGCACGACCCCGAATGCCTCCGTTAGCCCGAGCCGCTCCAGGATGATGTTCACGTGCTCGCGGGTGCCACCCGAAGCGATCGCCATGGGAAGCAGCCCCTGGTAGGCGCGCACCACCGCCACGACCGGCTCGATCGGGCGCACCCCCTCGAGCAGCCGCCCGTAGACGCGGTGCTTGGCCGCGACTGTGGCGGCCGGGTCGAGGGCGAGTCCGAAGCGTTCGTTGGCCAGCGTCACGACGCGCTTCTCCGGCGTGCCTTTCAGCGAGTCCAGCCACTCCTCGGGCACCGTCACCCCGGTGCCGGCGAATGCGTGCCGCCACCCCTCCAGGTGGTAGGGCATGGTGTCGGCCAGGGTGCCGTCGCAGTCGAAGATCAGACCGCGCACCCCGTCCGCCACCGGTATCGCCGCCGGGGCCGTCATCGACTCAGAACGGGTTCTCGGTGGGGTAGGCCATCTCCTGCGGTCGGTTGTAGGAGATGTCCGCCACCCCGAGCACGCGCAGGGCCGCGAACAAGGTGCGGCCGACGTGCCGGAAGGCCATGGCCGTGTGGTGCGGGAAGCGCTTCTCGATCAGCACGTGCCGATAGAAGCGGGCCATCTCCCGGACCGCCAGCACCCCGGTCCCCCCGAAGGTGCGGGTCGGCATGTCCAGCACCTCACCCTCGGCGATGTAGGCCTTCAGCTCCCCCTCGGCCGTGGCCTGCAGCCGGTAGAGCGTGGCCGGGCCGGGCCGGATCCGCCCTTCGAGCGTGCCGCGGGTGATGTCCGGCTCCTTACCCGGTTCCATGAGCCGGTGCATGATCAGCTGGTAGCGCATCTCGCGGTCCACGAGGCAGCCGCTGGGGGTGTTGCCGCAGTGGAAGCCCATGAACAGGTCGGTCGGGCGGTAGCCTGACGTCTGTGCCGCCGCCTCCGCGGCGAGGTCGGCCGGCACGGTGTTATTGATGTCCAGCAGGGTGACCGGCATCAGGGTGGCGCAGGCGCCCAGGTACTCGCTCAGTGCGCCGTAGATGTCGGCCTCGCAGGCGACGGGTATACCGCGCGCGGCGAGGCGCGAGTTGATGTAGCAGGGCACGAACCCGAAGTTCGGCTCGAACGCGGGCCAGCACTTGTTGGCGAAGGCGGCGTAACGGCTCGCCCCGAGGTTCTCCTCCATGAAGCGAAGCAGTCCCACTTCGTACTGCGCCAGCTTGCTGAGCAGGTCGGGGAAGCGGTTGCCCTCGCCCAGTTCCTGCGCCATGTCGGCGGCGACCTTCGCGACGTCGGGAAGCCCTTCGGCCGAGCGGAACACGTCGAGCAGGTCGAGCTCGCTGTTCTCCACGATCTCGATCCTTAGGTCGAACAGCGGCTTGATGGGGGCGTTGCAGGCGAAGAAGTCCCAGGGGCGCGGCCCGAAGCTGAAGATCTTCAAGTGCTTCAGCCCCAGCAGGACGCGGGCGACGGGGAGGAACTCCCCGATCATGGCGGCCACTTCGCCGGCCAGCCCGACCGGGTACTCCGGCACGTGCGGCCGCAGCGAGCGCAGCCCCAGGTTGTAGGAGGCGCTCAACAGCCCGCAGTACGCGTCTCCTCGGCCGTCCACCAGGTCGTCGCCGCTCTCCTCGGCGGCGGCGGCGAGCATGACGGGGCCGGGGAAGCGCTGGGCGAGCAGGGTCGTGGGGCCCTCGGGCCCGAAGTTGCCCAGGTAGATGACCAGCGCGTCCACGCCGGCGCGGTCGAGTTCCTCGAGCGCTCTCACGACGTCGCGCTCGTTCTCCACGATGGTCTCGATCTCGGCGATCTCCAGGTCGTCGGCGCGGCAGGCCTCCACGACCGCCCGGCGCCGCCGGCGCGAGAGATCGATGGGGAAGCAGTCGCGGCTCGTGGCCACAATGCCGGGGTGCACCTGGGGGACGTTCTTCATCTCACCCGCCATGGCGTCGCTTCTCCTGTCCGTAGTAGGCATCGCGGCCGTGCTTGCGCTCGAAGTGCTTGCGCACGAGCCACGGCTCCAAGGGTCCGGCACCGGGGTCGAGCGCGACCGTGAGCCAGGCGGTGCGGGCCAGCTCCTCGAGCATCACGCAGTGGTAGACCGCGTCCTCGGCGGTCC
>CP070823.1:1209108-1212313 GCA_020344375.1 Gemmatimonadota bacterium
GGGGAAACCACGATCTCGAGGGTGATTGTCAGGGACCGGTGCCGCTGCATGATCTTGGCCCGGTCCTCGGAATAGACGACCTCGTAGTGGTCCGCTTCGGTTCCGCTCGGCTGGAAGCCGGCGGACCAGACGTCGCCGGTTTCCGCATCCCGCAAGAAGACGAACGTGCCCCAGCAGTCACGCGTCGTGTCCTCCCGCCAGCGGGTAACGGCCAGGTTGCCCCAGCGGCTGAACCCGGAGCCCGCCGCCGTGACCATGACCGTGTAGCGGCCGTTTGAGAGGAGATGGGTGCGGGGCGTGATGTCGTGCGGCGATTCGAATCGCCGCAGGGTGGGGAGGACGAGGTCGCGGACGAGCGCGGCTTCCCGAACCTCCTCGCCCCGGGGCCGGGTCACACTCACCGAACGCGGCGTCCGTTCTTGGAGCAGGAGCTCCGCCGCCTGGACCATGGGATGGGAGTGAAAGCGCCGCCGGGTCAGGCCGTCGTGAACCACGTTCCCCAGGGAAACGAGGGTCATCCCCTGGTGATGGGTCATGTATGCCCGGACCACGGCCACCCGGGCCTGTTCCGGCAGCCTCGAGGGGGTGTAGTCGAGTGCTTCATAGAACCCATAGGCGCCTCGGGCTCCGGCCCCCTCTAGGCGGGCGAAGTTGTTCAGGGCGGCCCTGGGATCCACCATGGCCGCGAGCGCGGTGGCGTAGGGAGCCACCACCACGTCCTCGAACAGCCCTCGCTTGAGCCCCAAGCCGGGCACTCCGAAATCCGAGTACTGATACGTGAGCTTCACGTCGCGAACGTTATAGCCCGATTCCGAGACCCCCCATGGAACCCCCCGCTCTGCACCGTAGCGGATCTGGCGCCCCACCACGAGGCGACTGGTGAGATCCAGAAGGCTCCGGGCGGGCTGCTCCATCACGAGCAGCGGCATCAAGTACTCGAACATCGACCCCGACCAGGAGACGAGGGCCGCACCACCCCCCACCGGCGTGAGGGACCGGCCGAGGAGGAACCAGTGCCGGGGCGCTACGTCGCCCTTGGCGACGGCCACGAAGCTTGCCAGCCTAGCCTCGGAGGCCAGTAGGTCGTAGCTGCTGGGATCGAGGGTGCCTTCGGCCACGCGGTAGCCGATAGAGAACAGCTTGCGTGAGGAGTCGAAGAGGAATTCGAAGTCCATGGTCTCAACCATCTGCTCGGCGAGCAGCGCGAGGGCGGAGAAGCGGTGCCTGAGGGCAGCGGCCGCCGTCCACGACGCGTCCAGATCGTCGAGAATCGGGTCTCTGTCCTCGCGCTCCAGAACGTCGGAGCGTGTTTCGATCACCTCGTGGACCGCACGCAGGAGGTCCGAGAGCCCGGCCGGTGTGGGGCTCCTGGCGACCAGGGGCTCCAGAAACGACGCCGACCCCGCGAGCCGGGTCGCGCGGTCCTCGTCCTCCCGGGCTGCTCCCACCGCCGATCCCTCGGAGTAGAGCCGCACGCACCAGGGCATGGTCGTACCGAGGTCGCGGGCGTGGCTCTGGACCGCGTTCCGAACGGCCGTCGCCCAGATAAGAACCTCTGATTGCGATTCGTCCTTGACGTCGCTCGCGAGCGTGCGGGCGATGTCCAGGAGGTTCTCCGCCTGGACCTCCAGCTCCTCGAAGCGGTGGACCCATCCGGGAAGCGACGTCGGTGGATCCTCCAGCAGGTCCGACAGCGACTCGGCGGCCTCTATCAACTGCTCCGCCGTGACCGTCTGCGTACGTTGAGGATGCTCGGCCTTCTCCAACGACTCGAGAAGCAGCGCGAGAGCGTCGCGGATACCGTCCAGGATCTCCGGGCGCAGAAGTGGGCGATGCATGAGGCCGCGGCACGCCTGGGCGAGTGCGATCAGGTGCCCCGCCAGGTTGCCGCTGTCCACGGTCGACACGTACATGGGATCCAACGGCCGGAGATCCCGGGTGTCGTACCAGTTGAAGAAGTGGCCGCGGACGCGGCGCAGGTTCGTCATCGTCTCCAGCGTGGCCTCGAGCCGTTCCGCCGCGTCGAGAATCCCGATCCAGCCGAAGTCGTGGGCGACCGTGGTGCTCAGGAGGTAGAGACCCAGATTCGTCGGCGACGTGCGGTGGGCTTCGACGGACTCGGGGTCTTCCTGGAAGTTGTCCGGCGGAAGGGCGTTACCCTCATCGTCCACGAACGTCTCGAAGAAGCGCCAGGTGCGGCGCGCGACGAGCCGCAGGGGGCGCGTTTCGTCGGGCGAGAGGATCTGTTCCTGCGGGTCCTTCAACGGGATGCTCATCCACCAGGCGAAGACGGGCGACAGCACCCAGAGGAGCACCAGCGGCGTGGCCACGGGCCAGGCCCCCGGCTTGAGCACAACGAAGAGCGTGCCGGCCGCGACGGCGAGAACCACGCCCCAGCGAAGGTGCTGGCAGAAGCTCCGCAGCCTCAGGTCGACCCCGTACCCCGCCTGCGCCGCCGCGACCCACTCGAGGAGGTTCCGTTTCGTCACGTAAAGGCGCCCGAGCGTGCGCACCACCGCGTCCACCATCAGCCAGGCCTGGTGTGCTAGCATGGTGATGGCCAGGAGCGTCTGCGTCAGGGCCACGTAGATGTCGTGGGAAACGGCGCGGAAGTGGCTGCGCTTCGAGATACCCCATCGCCTGGGGATGAGGCCGTCGAGAACCGGGATGAAGGCTGGCACCGCAACGGATCCGACGAACAGGCCGGTCCAGAGGAGGGGAGGAACGGCGGGCAGGATCCAGGCGGCCACCGCCATCGAGAACGACCAGGGCGCCGCCAGGCTGCGGCGCAGATTGTCCACCATCTTCCAGCGGCCGTGGGCGGGGATGCGAGCCCTCTGTCTCCGCCCCGCGGCGTCGCGCGCATGGCCCAGGATCCAGGGTAAGAGCTGCCAGTCGCCTCGCACCCAGCGATGGTTGCGGCGGGCGGCCACCTCGTAGTTGGCGGGGAACTCCTCGAAGAGATCCACGTCGGTCATGAGCCCGGCGCGCGCGAAGGTGCCCTCGAAAAGGTCGTGGCTGAGCAGCGTGTTCTCCGGGACCTTCCCCTCCAGCGCCGCCTCGAACGCATCGACGTCGTAGATCCCTTTGCCCGTGAACGACCCTTCCTCGAAGAGGTCCTGATATACATCCGAGACCGCGGCGGCGTAGGGGTCCACACCTCCGGGACCCGAGACGATCCGCTGGTAGGTCGTGCTGCCCGGGC
>CP070823.1:1212413-1215468 GCA_020344375.1 Gemmatimonadota bacterium
CATGGCCCGGTGAGCATCGGCGCCGCGCGCATCATCACGTCAGCCGGGCCGAACCCCTGCGTCTGCACGACCAGGAACCTCTCTGTGGCCACATCCGCATGAATCGTCAGCTCGGACTGCCCATCCTCGAAGAGCGGCCAGCGTGGCGCGCTCGATGAGTCGGGTACCCACCCGAGCCGGTCGCCGGCCCACCACTCTGGATCGAACAGGTTGCCGTGGCGGACCTGCTCCGCCGGCCACCGCACCGCGTAGATCGGATGCGACTTGACCGGGTCCTCGGATCCGAACGCGTACACGTACTCCCCAAGCCGCAAGACCGCCGCAAACCCCACGAGGACCCCCAGCGGGTTCGCCGGTGTCGCGATCGGACTCATTCGCCACGCTGAAGGCTCCAGATCGGGGTTCTCCACCATCCACGCGGTCCACCCCACCGATTCGAAGCCGAGCCCGCTGTTGCTGCTCGTAACTCGGTTGAGGAAGAGGACCAGCCGGTCACCCACCCGCACCCCGTTTCCGAACCAGTGCCGTTCGTCACCGTCGTCCGCAACGAACGCCGCCGGGCTACCATCGACCGCGCGGCTCCAATAGAACCGAATGGACGCCGCAACGGGATCTGTTCCCACCTGGATGGCGACGCTGTTGCTCACCATGCGCGCACCCTGCCGCGTTCCCCGTCCGGACGGATCGATCCAGGAGTCGCCAAAGAGCCAGAGGATCCGCCCGTCACCCAGATCCACGGACGATGCACCATCGCCACCTACCCAATGCGGATCGCGGTGGAAAAGCTGATCCGCCTCCCGCCATGACGAGGCTTCGAAGCACGGAACCGCGACTGGACCGGTGGAGCTTGCCTTCCTTGACCGCCGCCAGACGCCTGGTTCGCCCAGCGCGCCGGGCTTCGTGAGATACGGGCCGAGGGCTGCGCGCAATTCCTCCGTCGTGCCATACAGGACGAGCTGATCCTCGGAGCGCCGGTAGGCCAGCTGCGGCTGCTCGGTGCGAAGTCCGGCAAGCAGCGAATCGGGCTCGAGTGCCGCCACTCGGATTTCTTCCGAGCCGATATCGATGACCAGGAGCAGATGTCCAGCTACCATCAGACCCGCGTAGAGTTCCGGCAGATCGCCGTCGCGGGGTGTCGGCCACACGTCCAGGACCGAGCGACCGCCCAGCGAGCCCAATCGTGCCTCGAGTCTCATCACCTTGCCGTCGCTCGTGTACTCGATCGCGTACGTACTCTCCGACGCCCGTGAGATGACGGCGCGATCCGAATCCGACACCTCCTCCCACGTGCCGAGCAGCCGCTGGTCGAGTGTTGCGTCGGTTTCCAGAACGATGGGATCGATCGAGAGTACGCAGGCGGTCAGGGTAATGGCCCACGCCTGGACTACGCTGCGCCTCCATATGACCGAGATTCGCAGAGTGACCTCCATCGGCTAGCGACGCCCAACGGATCTGCCCATCAGCTGCGGCGTGACCGGGCAGCACCGATGGCCACACGGAGCAGCCGCATGGCTACGGCCAGAGGATTATCCATCGCCAACATTCCTGATAAAGTCAACGAGATGTTGATTGAACTCGTCGGGCTTTTCCATGTGCATCAGATGGCCGGTGTCGGTCATAACCACCTTTCGGGAATCTGGCACAGATTCGTCGAGCAGATCAGCAATCTCGAGACACGCCGGTATGTCATACACGGCCGTCAGGATCAAAGTTGGCACGTGGATCTCAGCGATGCGTCCCGCCGCGCTCGGCTCTAGAAAGCACTGAGGGCTTGAGTGGGAAAGGGCCCACCACGAATAGTCGGTCGCAATGCGTCTGAACTGCGCACCCGCCGCTGAGTCACGTATCGTGTTGGCGAAGAACGGCGCCTGCATCCATGCATCCACCGCGACCGCCGGCCCGCCTTCGGCCAGCGCTGTGCCGACCGCGCCCGATTGGGGAAGCGGCCTCACCGCGGAACATGCCTAAAGATAATCTAAGGCCATGTCTCCGTGCGGCGCCCGCGCCAGGTGCAAACGCTCCTCTGAAAGAGCGGAGCGTCACCGGATGTCAGCCTCTGAGTCCTCATCAAGGTCGGCGTCGAAGATCGCACGAGCACCATCAACGTCCCTTCAGCGCCGCAAGACTGCCTGAAAACGCCTCGCGCGAATCATCGTCCCAGGCGCGTGCCAGCCCATCCTCAGCCAAAATCCTCGCCTCCTCGATGGCCTGGAAGTATGCAGCGGTCAGATCGCTCGGCACATCGGGGCCCGTTCCCTCAAGTCGCGCGAGCTCAATACAACCCGCCAACAAGATCGGATCGTAGCTGCGCTGGAAACTCGGCAACTTGGCGATGCCAACGAGATGTGGGACCGCTGCGTAACTCGCCGTGTAGGCGTCCCCCTGGTGACACAACGCGCTCCACAGATCGAACCAGACGCTGGCTGGTTCGTGTCCCGCTCGGGACTCAAAGGGCGCACGCTCGAGCAACCGGGGGATATCCGCCGCGGCGCCGTACGCGTGACTGAGTTCCGCCCAGCGTGGGCTCGAGAGTGGTAGCACGACGAATCTCCCGCGCCGCCTTGTTGGGCCGCGTTGAGGCCAGTTCACCGTTCGGGTGGTAGCTGACGCCACGGGGGCAGAAGGCCCTCGTTCGTGCGCAACCAATCCAGCGTCTCAAGGTCGGCGTCGCCGACGCGCATTGGCACGAGCGCGATGCGGCGGCGCGCGACGGCGGCCACGTCCGACTCGGCGTCTGGCTGGCCCTGTGCCTCGATCTCGATCGACCATACCTCCTTGCCGGCTGCCTGACTGGCCGCCTCATCCAGCCAGGCCACGCCTCCCAAGAGTCCACGTGCTCGGTCCACAACTTCGATGCCAGTGATCTGCGACGGCGGTCCGACGGGGAGGCTGATGGTCAGGTAGCTCGGCGGCTGGACACGTTGCATGATTGGGCTCCTTGCAAGACGCACAACCCAGTCCACCACGGCTGCCACGGCCTCCGGATCGTCGTCGTCGATACCGGAAACCGCGATGGCGGGGATTCCCAAGAAGGCCGCGGTCCGCGCCGCAGCGA
>CP070823.1:1215568-1252820 GCA_020344375.1 Gemmatimonadota bacterium
TGAAGAAGTCCTCGAACGGGATGTCGTCGGTGCCGTAGACGTACTTGTCGAAGAACTCACGGAACGAGCCTCCGGCTACCTCTTCGCAAACAGCACGGATCCCCTCCGAGTCGAAGGCCGCGCCCTCATCCTGGGTCCCCTGCCACATTAGGCGCAGGACATCGTCGATGCCCTTCGCGCCACGTGTTCGGTGTGCGATCTCCAACTCGAGCAGGTTGGCGATGACCCTGCCCTTGAAGTAGTAGTCGGTGTGGTAGTTGTCGAAGCTCTCATCGCTGCGGTAGTGGTGGATCCAGGCGTTGAAGCTCGCATCGGCAGCGCTCTGGTTAGTGTGGCCTGGGATCGACCGGTACTCGGCCGCGAGGCTGTCTGGATCTCCAAGTTGTCCGATCAGGCCGGCGCGCTGCAGGATTCGTTCGCCGTAGTACGAGGTGAAACCCTCGTAGAACCAGAGCGCGTCGGTGTAGTTCTCTTGCTCATAGTCGTAAGGTCTGAAGGCGGGGGGCTGGATTCTCTTCACGTTCCAGGCGTGGAAGAACTCGTGGGCTGTAACACCCAGTACGTCCCTGTGGCCCTGCTGACTCTGGAAATCGAGGCCGCTCAGGCCGATCGTCGTGCCGTTGGCGTGCTCGATGCCCCCGTCAGCGGTGATCGTGGTGAACACGAAGGCGTACCTCTCGTACGGCAAGCCGCCAAACAGCTTCGAGCAGGTCTCGACGATCTTCGTGAAATCTGCACGCAGGCGCGCCAGATCAGCGTTGTGTGGCCCGAGGATGGCGATGAGGTGGGGGACCCCCTCCACCTCGAACTCGATCTCCGTGAACTCCCCGATCAGCATCGGCGCATCGATCAGCTCGTGATACGACTCAGCCGAGATCAGGTACGGGTTGTCGCCCGTCGGCGCGATGGCGCCGTTCAGGTCCCAGCCGTCCGGCAAACGAAAGGCAGCGGATACCGGGGCGTCGGCGGCGCCGACGACGTACATGAACAGGCTCGGTCCGAGGACGTGGCCTCCTTGATCGTTGACGAACGACCAGCGAATCCCCGGCTCGCGAGCGTAGACACGGTAATCCACCAAGACCTGCTCTGTGCCGCTCGTCTCTATGCGCCACGTGTTCTTGTCGACCTTATGCCAGGCCAGCGTCCTGCCCGACTCGTCCTTTGGGGCGAAGCTGATGACGTGCCGCTCGTACTCGCGCACGAGATACGATCCCGGGGTCCACACCGGCATCGATACCTCCAGCTCCGGTTGCTCCACGCCGGCGATCTTCATCTGCACCTCGAACACGTGGGTGTGAGGCTGCGAGACCGTCACGGTGTAGCTGACGACTGGCCGGGCCTGTTGGACGGCGGCAGCCACGTACGCCGCGACGAAGATCGGGGCTACCGAGAGCAGCAGTAGACGTGGGAGCTTACCTGGGGTCATGGTGATCTCCTTCAACACCGGGCTGGCCACGTGGCGGGCTCCCGGCCTGTCGGAATCGGTCGGTGTGCCATCCTGAGGTCTGACATCCGTTGGTTGCAGCTGCAGCTGACAAGGTTGCTGAATGCCGAAGTCCAAGAAAAGAGGGGCGCCACTCGGCGCCCCTCCAATCGTGCCTGTCTTGCCTGTCTGAGCCGGTCGGTGATGGGGGTGTCGCTCAGGCGACCGCGAAGCTGGCTAGAGCTGCACCCTTCTCGCCTTCACGCAGCTCCTTGAGGGCTCGATCCCGGAGCTGGCGCACCCGCTCCCGGGTGATGCCGAGCTTCTGACCGATCTCCTCCAGGGTGTGCTCGCGCCCGTCACCGAGGCCGTAGTACAGCCTCAGCACCAGGGCATCGCGCTCCCTGAGTGTCTTGAGCGCTTCCTCGATCTGTTCCTGCAACAGGCGGTCCTCCACCTCCGTGACCGCCGTGGTCGCCTCCTCGGCCACGAAGCGCTCGACCAGGCTCGAGTCCTCGCTGTCGCCGATGGGCGCGTCTAGCCGCACCTCGCCGGCGTTCAGGGCCTCCAGCATCTCCACCGTCGCCGGGTTCATTTCGAGATGCCGGGCGATCTCCTCGCTGGTCGGCTCGCGATCCAGCGCCATCTTCAGCGTCTGGCGCGCCTTCAGGATCTTGGATAGCTCTGCCGCACGATTCAGCGGCACACGGACCGAGCGGCCGTGGTGGGCCAGCGCCGAGAGGATGGCCTGGCGGATCCACCAGACGGCGTAGCTGATGAACTTGACGCCCTGGTCCGGGTCGAACTTGATGGCGGCGGTCACCAGCCCGAGGTTGCCCTGCTGGATCAGGTCAGCCAGCGGCAGCCCGCGGCCCTGGTACTTCTTGGCCACGGAGATCACGAAGCGCAGGTTGGCCTTGCAGAGGGCCTGGATCGCCCCGACCTCACCCTTCTGCGCGCGCCGCGCCAGCCGGATCTCCTCCTCTGGAGTGATCAGCCCGTGCTGACTGACGTCCTGCAGGTACTGATCGAGGGCAGAATCCTCCCCCGGCACCCGGCTCTTCAGAGCCTGGCTGGCCAAACGCTTCGCCTTCGCCAAGTCCCGATCCATTATCATCTCTGCTCTATCGTCACTCCTTCCAAAATGGCATCTCGTCGGTTGAAGTCACCACCCCCGAGCACACACATCCCCTGCGCCGGCCTGGCCTCGGCGGGAGGTTAAGACACCGTTTCGGCCAAAAAGTTTCAGGGGACCCGGGCTACGGAAGAGCCATGTAAGGTATGGCGCCCCTATTTCGTTGTCAAGACCGCACTTCCACCGCTGGCGCCGCCGCGCCGCTAGCCCGCTCACCCGATCTACTGCCAGCGGAAGATCCTCAGAGCTGTAGCAAAGCTTACTATCCCCCAGCCCCCGATCACGGCCAAGCGGGCCAGGTTCCCTGTCAGCGGGGCCCCGTCGATCATCACCGCGCGCAGCGCGTCGTTCAGGGGTGTGAGCGGCAGAGCCTGGATGAAGGGCTGCAGGGCATCAGGGAAGTTCGCGTACGAGAAGAAGACGCCGGAGAAGATCCACATGGGCAGCATCACCAGGTTCATGATCCCGGAGACGCCCTCGATCGTCTGCGCGCGGCTGGCGGCGAGCAGTCCGAGGCCCGCGAAGGCCAGGGCTCCGACGATCGCGACAATCAGCAGGTCGGCGATCGAGCCGTGCACGCGGACGTCGAACACGAGCCAGCCGAATCCAACCAAAGCCGCGACCTCGAGGATCATGAAGACGAAGCGAGAGAGGATGAAGGAGAGCAGGTAATGGCTCCTGCGCATGGGTGTGGCGAGCAACCGCTTGAGCAGGCGCTTGCGTCGGGCCTGCACGATGTTGAAGCCGATCCCCCACATCCCGCTCCCCATGAGGTTCAGCCCCAGCAAGCCGGGGATCAGGAAATCGATGTAGCGGGAGCCTGGTTCGGTGAGGTGGCGCTCGCCGACGGCCAGAGGGTCCGCCCGCCCAGCAGCGCGCTGGACGGCGTCGTCGACGAGCCGACGGGCCAGGCGGCTGTCGTTTCGGGTGGGGTCGTAGATGTAGGTAACGGAGTCACCGGGTATCACGACCAGAGCCAGTTTGCCCGTCCGGAGGTCGTTACGGGCCGTCTCGGGCGCCAGGAGCCTGGCCGTGAGCTCGGGCGTGCGGTCCAGAGCCTCGGCCAGTACTGCAGCACCGGATCCCTGCTGCACGGCGATGCGCAGTGGCTGAGCCGGACGGCTGCGGAAGGCGATGCCCAGGCCGAGAGCCAGCAGCACCGGAAAGACGAACACCCAGAATATCGCCTCAGGCTCACGGATGAACTCCATCAGCCGGGCGCGCGTCAGCTCCAAGAGGGGATGAGACGCTCTATCCATCCCTGAGGTGCCTACCCGTGAGCGCGACGAACACATCCTCGAGCGTGGCGTGGTGGGTGGTCAGCCGGGAGAGCGCCAGCCCGCGATCCTTCAGGGCGGCGAGCAGCGCGGGGACCGACCGGTGAACCTCGCCGACGGTGAGGAAGATGCCGTCTCGCTCGCGCCGGACGTCTCGGACGCCGGGGACCTGGCGCAACCACTCGTCAGGCGCCGAGTCGCCGTGCTCCAGGGCGAATTCGACCACGTGCTCGGCGCCCAAGCTGGCGATGAGCTCAGCGGGTGTGCCTAGCGCGATGATCTTTCCGTGATCCACGATCGCTACCCGGTCACAGAGACGTTGGGCCTCTTCCATGTAGTGAGTTGTCAACAGGACGGTGCGGCCCGAGGCCTTGAAATCGAGCACAAGGTCCCAGAGCTGGCGGCGCGACTGAGGGTCGAGACCGGTGGTGGGCTCATCCAGGAAGAGGAGATCGGGATGGCTGACCAAGGCGCAGGCCACCGCCAGCCGTTGTTGCTGGCCGCCGGACAGCCGTGAGACCCACGCCTTCCGCTTCTCCTGGAGCTGGACAAGCTGCAGGACTTCGTCCACACTGCGGCCGCGGTCGAAGAAGCTGCGGAACAGACCGAGCGTTTCCTCGACTGTCAGCTTCTCGGCCAGCTGCGTCTCCTGGAGCTGGACGCCGAGTCTTTGCCTGAGGACACGGTCGTCCTTCCCCCAGCGCCCTCCCAGGATCTCTACGTCGCCGGCGTCGGCCTCTAGCAGACCCTCCAAAATCTCTACGGTCGTCGTCTTGCCAGCCCCGTTTGGGCCCAGCAATCCGAAGCACTCGCCGACGTGCACTTCGAGATCCAAGCCGTCTACGGCCACGACGTCGCCGTAGCGCTTCTTCAGCCCCTGGCAACGGAGCGCGATCTCGACGTCCACCTTTTGCTGACCTGCGGCACCGCGCTGTCGGGTCGGCGGGTCTCTGCGCTCTGGCGGCTACCCGTCGATGCCCAGAAGCTCGACGTCAAAGATGAGCGTGGCGTTGGGCGGGACAGCGCCCGGGAACCCGCCCGGGCCGTAGCCAAGCTCCGGCGGGATGATCAGCCGTCGCTTCTCGCCCACCTGCATTCCTGCCACGCCCTCGTCCCAACCGCGGATCACTCGCCCCTGCCCGAGCGGGAAGCTGAACGGCTGACCGCGGTCAACCGAGCTGTCGAATTTCGTCCCGTCGGTCAGCCAACCCGTGTAGTGGACCTGTACCTGGCGGCCCCGCTCTGGCGTTGGGCCGCTGCCTGACTGAGTGACGATGTACTTGAGTCCGCTGGCCGTGGTGATGGTATCACCGCTGACCGGCGGTGGTCCGGCCATCTCGCTCATCCTGCCGGCCTCCGTTCTGGGTGTTGATGTTTCGGCCGTTTGCCGATCGGTTTCGGAACGGGAGGAGCAGCCCAGGGCGAAGATGAGGGCCGCAAGCAAAATTCCGAATCTGGTGGCCATAGTCGCTCCTATGGAACTTGACCGGCCGCGGATCAGGCGGGCACGCAGCCGTGGACGGCCGGCATCTGCACAGGCTTCGAGCAACGATGGTCCGGAGACTACAGTCGAGGGGTGGTGTCCGCAACCGATCGCTCTTTGTGCCGGCCAGCTGGCCACTATCGTTGTGGGGTCATCCATGCGGGTCGACCACTAGAGGATCTTGCCTCGCGGCCGTATGCAGCCGACCTTACGCGGGGCTGCGATCGGCTGTTGGTCGCCCCGATCGTCCTCGTGCGGATCGCTGGCCCAGGGCGGCGGTGAGGCGGGCCCTCGCTGGACCCATCGCATGGACAATCTGGCGCCTTTGTGACTACTTTGTGACCCCCGGCGTGAATACGGGGAGGCTCGATGAAGTGGCAATACGCGGGTAGGAGTGACGTCGGCAAGGTCCGGCAAGGCAACGAGGACGCGCTCTTCGCTGATGAAGCGCGGGGCGTGTTCATCGTGGCCGACGGCATGGGAGGTCACGTCGCCGGCGAGGTCGCCAGCCAGATCGTCACCGAGATGGTGGGTCCGGGTGTGAGTCGCGCTGTCGAAGAGGGTTTCAGCGGCGAGGAACTTGAGCAAGAGGCCCTCAAGCTGATCGAGGATGCGAACCGCGCGATCATGGAGCGGGCGGACAACGAGCCCGAGAAGCGCGGTATGGGAACGACCGTCACGCTGCTCGCCCTGATCCCGGGCCGCCGCTATCTCTGCCAGCAGGTTGGTGATAGCCGCGGCTACCTATTGCGGGATGGCGCGCTCACCCAGATCACACGGGATCATACGGTCGTGCAGCAGCAGGTGGACCGGGGCGCACTCTCGCCCGAGCAGGCGCGTGATCACCCGCTGTCACACATACTAACGCGGGCGCTGGGCACCGAGTTCAACGTGGAGACAGACAGTTACACTGATGACGTGAAGGCGGGTGACATTTTCCTGCTGTGCTCCGACGGGCTCAGCGGTATGTTACCAGATGAGGAGATCATGAGAATCCTCTCCTCCGCGAGCGACGATCTTCAAGAGGTCGCTGATAGCTTGATCGATGCCGCCAATGAGGCAGGCGGCCTGGACAACGTCACCGCGCTCGTGGTGAAGGTCCTGCCGTAGGCAAAGCCCCTTTCACTCCGTTACTTCAAGCAACACTCTGGCCCCCGGCGTTACTGAAGCGCGCGGCGAGAATGCAGTACGCAGCAGTCTACGCGGGCTGACCGACAAGCTCGACGATCTCGGACTCGGGCGCGGTCACCAGTTCCAGGATCCGCTCTGGCTGCCTGAGCTCGACCCGCGGCCACGTGAAGACCCGCAGCACGCGTGCGGCGTGGTAGAGGTCGCGGCCGAGGCGCGGCAGGTCGATGAGGCCGGCACGCCCGGCGCCCGTGAGCCGCTGGACCGAGCCGTCGCGCCCGAGCATCAGGATGTCGAGCTCCAGCATACCGGGCTTGGCTGGGTAGTCAAGCAGCAGGTGGCTCGGCTCGAGGTCGAGTTCACGGGCCAGGCGATCCTCCAGGGCCGCGCGCAGTTCCGGGCGCGCATGGAACCAGGGCGCGACCTCGCGCTGCAGTCGAGTCAGGGCATCGGTGAGCGCGTCGCCCCGCCACTCTGCGGCACGTTTCGGCAGCCGGCGATGCCTGAGCGCCGGAATCAGCCATCCGCGTGCCCGGCGGGCGCTCTCCGACTCGCTGCTGGCAGCCAGTGCCTCCAGCGCGCTGAGCAGCTCCTCGTCTCCGCTTCCCACGATGTGCTCCCGTGCCGCCCAACCTCCCGTGAGCGCCTCGCGGATGAGCCTCTGGAAGGTCACGGAGGCTGCGCGAACGGCGTGATGCCAGTAGACGTTCCGGAACATCTGGTACTTGGCGAAGAGCAGCGATTCGAGGGCGGCGATCCCTTGCACGGCGACTCCGACCTGGAGGTGTCCGCTCTCCGGATCTTGGAGCAACCGCAGGGAGTCGAGCAGCCGATCCACATCGATCTCCCCGTAGGGGACACCGCAGTACACAGCATCTCGCTTCAGATACTCGATCTTATCCAGATCGAGGGACCCTGAGACCAGGCCCTGTAAGGCGCTCTTGGATCGCCCGAGGATGAGATCGTGGATCTCCCGTGCTGCCCCCGGCCCCAGCGGCTCCAGTGCCGCCGCGACTTCCGGGTCCGCCAGGAACTGCCCGGCGAGTTGCTCGTGGTCGCTGGGTACCAACCCGGTCTCCAGCTCCTCCAAGGTGTGGCTGAAAGGATAATGGCCGATATCGTGGAGCAGCCCGGCCAGGGACAGGATCGCCCGCTCACGTTCTCCTCTGGCGGCCAGCTCACCTGATCGCTCCAGCAGGCGCAGGGCACGGCCGGCCAGGTGGTAGACGCCCAGCGCATGGTCAAAACGGGTGTGGACGGCACCTGGATAGACGAGGTAGGCCAGGCCGAGCTGTTTGACTCGGCGCAGCCGCTGGAACGGCGCCGTGTCGATGAGCCGCAGCGCGGTCGGCTCTATCCAGATGTTCTGCCAGATGGCGTCGCGAATGACGGTCATGATCGGGCAAGCCTCCAGTGCGGGCGGTGCTCCCTGGCGGACCCTGCGTGTTCCCCACCCTCTAAGCTGAGCGCCAGGGTGTGCTCCGCAAGCGCGAGCGGTGGAGGCCGCAACAGCGGACGGCCGCTTCCCGCAGGCGTGGCGCTGCCGGAGGGCGGCCGTGGGTCAATCGAAGCGGGGGGAGAGCCCGTCAGCCTCAGCGCTTACTCGTGCAGCCGCTGGTACTTGGCGAGGAGTTCCTCCTGCGTCTCCTGGCAGTCGGGATTCGGCACAATGCAGTCCACGGGGCAGACTTCTATGCACTGCCGCTCCTCGTGCGCGCCCACGCACTCCGTGCAGCGCTCCGCGTCGATCCAGTAGACGGGCACATCAGTGGCCGCGCCTTCGTTGATCGCGTCGTTCGGGCAGACCGTCACGCACGCCCCGCAATCGATGCAATCGTTGTTGATCATCATTGCCATGGCTCTCGACCTCCGCTCGAGCACGGGAGACTCGCGTTCTTGACTCGCGCGGCCAGCTGCGAAAATGGTGCCGTGGTCCGCACACCACGCCTCATCCACTGTCACCCAAGGTACTCTACGCGTCGCTTTTGGCCGGTCCGCTGCCTGGTCGTCTGACCGGGCAGGGACAAATCATCCCACTCAGGGTTGATGGACTGAGGCGAGTCGACCCCGGCGCGGCGGGTTGGGCCGGTCGTCGCGGTCAGGCGCTGCGGTCTACGCCAGCAGCGGCGCCTCCTCCGCCTGCCGCTCCAGTGCGTCTACCACGGCAATCGCCGTCAGGTTGACGATCTCCCGCACGTCGGCGCCTCGCTGCAGGATGTGCACGGGCTTCGGCATGCCAAGCAGGATGGGTCCGATCGCCGTGGCGCCGCCGATGCGGGCCATGAGCTTGTAGGCGGCGTTGGCGGCATCGAGGTCCGGGAAGACCAGCACGTTGGCCCGGTCCTGCAGCCGGCTGAAGGGATAGCGGCTTCGCAGGATCTCAGGCACGACCGCTGTGTCCGCCTGCATCTCGCCGTCGACGACCAGGTCGGGGCAGCGCGTCTTCACCATCTCGACTGCCCGCGCGACTTTGAGCGACTCGGGATGACGCGCCGAACCGAAGTTGGAGAATGAGATCATGGCGACACGCGGCTCGATGCCCAGCCGCTGGGCGAAGCGTGCGGCGAGGATGGCGGTCTCCGCCAGTGTCTCTGCGTCGGTCGTGATGTTCACCGTCGTGTCGGCGAAGAACATGATGTCCTTCTCGAGGACGATCATGTAGAGGCCGGCGATGCGATGAGCGGTCGGGCCTACGCCGACGATCTCGAGGCAGGGCCGCAGGGCCTCGGGATAGTGCATCTCTTCACCGGCGATCAGGCCATCCGCGTCACCCATGTGCAACATCATCGCGGCGTAATAGATCGGCTTCTCGAGGCGCTCCGCGGCCTCGGCCCGGGTGATCCCCTTCCGCTTGCGCGACTCGAACATGTAGTTGACGTACTCCTCCCGGCGCGCGTGCTCCAACGGGTCGACGATCTCGAGCTGGCTGAGGTCGAGTTCGATGTGGTTCTGTTCGACGGCCGCGGTGATGCGTTTCGGGTTACCCACGAGGATGGGCTGGGCGATGCGCTCTTCCAGGCAGGTCCGCGCCGCGTGGAGGATCCGGTCGTCTGTCGCCTCCGGGAAGACGATCCGCTGGAGCCTCGGCGCGTGCTGCGCCTTGGTGACGATGTCGCGGGTCACCGCCCGGGCCCGGCCCAGCCTGGACTCCAGCTGGTTGCGGTATTCCTCGAGGTCGATCTGGATCCGGGCGACTCCGGACTCCATCGCCGCCTTGGCGACGGCCGGCGCCTCCCAGAGGAGGACGCGGGCGTCGATGGGCTTCGGGATGACGTAGTCACGCCCGAAACCGAGCATCTGTACGCCGTAGGCGCGGGCCACATCCTCGGGCACCGGCTCCTTAGCCAAAGCAGCCAGCGCGTGAGTCGCGGCCATCTTCATCGCCTCGTTGGTGGCCGTGGCGCGCACGTCCAGGGCGCCGCGGAAGATGAAGGGGAAGCCGAGGACGTTGTTGACCTGGTTGGGGTAGTCGGAGCGACCCGTGGCCATGATCAGGTCCGTGCGGGCCTTGAAGGCCTCTTCCGGCAGGATCTCCGGATCGGGGTTGGCCATGGCGAACACGATGGGGTTGTCCGCCATCTTCTTGAGGTCTTCCCCGGTGATCACGCCCGGCTGCGAGAGGCCGATGAAGACATCAGCGTCCTTCAACGCGTCGGACAGCGTGCGGTACGGCGTCTTGTGGGCGAAGCGGGCCTTGTACGGGTTGAGGTTGTCGCGCTCGGAGTGGATGACGCCCTTGCTGTCCACCATGAAGATGTTTTCGCGCCTTGCCCCCAGCGAGATGTAGTGCTTGCCGCAGGCGATCCCTGCCGCGCCCGCCCCGCTGATCACGATCTTGACCTCGCCGATGTCCTTCTCGGCGATCTCGAGGGCGTTGACCAGGCCAGCGCCGCTGATGATCGCGGTGCCGTGCTGGTCATCGTGGAAGACCGGGATGCTCAGCCGCTCGATCAACGTTTCCTCGATGTAGAAACAGTCGGGCGCGGCGATGTCTTCCAGGTTGATCCCGCCCACCGTCGGCTCGAGGAGCTCGCAGAAGCGGATCGTGTCCTCCGGGTCCGTGCTGCTGACCTCGAGGTCGAAGACGTCGACGTCGGCGAAGCGCTTGAAGAGCACGCCCTTGCCTTCCATGACGGGCTTGGACGCCAGGGCGCCGATCCGTCCCAGGCCGAGCACCGCGGTCCCGTTGGAGACGACCGCGACTAGGTTGCCCCGTCCTGTGTACTTGAAGACCTCATCCTCGTCCCTGTGGATCTCTCGGCAGGGCTCCGCGACCCCGGGCGTATACGCCAGCGACAGGTCACGCTGGGTATTGCACGGCTTGGTGACGAGCGTGGCGATCTTTCCGGGCCGACCCTCGGCGTGGTAGGCCAGAGCGTCTTCGCGTCGAATAGCCATTGTTCGTATCTCCTGAGTGTGGGGCTAAAGGAGATCAATGTGCAAAACTGGGGCCATATCTCAAGGCTCGACCGCGGGGTCACCGGCCGACCACCGCGGGTGCGGTGGCCGACCAGCGTGCGGTGGCTAACAGGTGGCGGACGGCTTCGGCTCCTTGTGGATACCGGTCTATCTCAAAATGTCCTCCATCAGACACCAACGGGTGAAGGAGGACTGGATCAAGTTCACGCCGACGAAGGCAGTGAAGAGGAACCAGTACGGGCTGACCCACCAGCCCAGGGCGAGGCTCGCCAAGATGAAGGTGCCAGCGATCAGTCGAATCTTGTTCTCCAGTGTCATTTTGCCTCACAAGGTTACGGTTGTCCGATCTCACAGCAGGTGAACTGCTCCACATCAACAAGGGCCGCGCGGATGGGATGACGCGGGTCTTCCACGCCGGTACACTGCGCAACGGCGTCGACCAGGGCCGCGGCCTGCTCGTCCGGCAGGATGCTCATGATGAGCTGTGACTCGTAGGGTCGGATCTCGCCGGACCAGCCCGACGCGCTGCCCGGCCCATGCCCTTCGAGGGGCAGCCGGCTGTAGCTCTGGATCCCCTGCTGCCTGAGCAGTCGCGCGACACACTTCTCGTCGTCTTTGAGGTACATCATCAACACGAGTTTCATGCTACGTCGTCTCCGGCTCGGGTGGTGGAGCGGCCTCCGACCGGCGTGGTCCACGCGGTTGGTGTACCAGATAGTAGATGCTCGGCACGACGATCAGGGTGAGGAGCGTCGACGCCAGTGCGCCGGTGATCAGCGAGACGGCCAGCCCTTCGAAGATGGGGTCGAAGAGGATGACGATCGCGCCGATCACGACGGTGCCTGCCGTTAACGCGATGGGACGGGTGCGGACTGCTCCGGCCTCGATCACCGCCTGCTCGAGGACGACGCCGGCCGAACGGCGCGCCTCGAGGTAGTCGATCAGCAGGATGCCGTTGCGGACCATGATGCCGGCAAGCGCGATCATGCCGATCATCGATGTCGCCGTGAAGAACGCTCCGAATAGCCAGTGCCCGGGCGCGATGCCGATCAGCGTCAGCGGGATCGCCGTCATCATGACTAAGGGGGCAACGAGCGAGCCGAACCAGGCGACGATCAGCGCGTAGATCAGCAAGAGCGCTCCGGCGAAGGCGATCCCCAGGTCACGGAAGACTTCGTAGGTGACCTGCCATTCGCCGTCCCACTTCATGACCGGCTGCTCGACCAAGCCCGGCTGCCGCGTGTACAGCTGTCCCAGCCGGGTGCCTGAGGGCAGCTCGATCTCGCTGATCTGGCGCTTCAGGTCAAGGATGGCGTAGACGGGGCTCTCCGCCTCGCCTGCCACCTCGGCGGTCACGTAGACGACCCGCTGGCCGTTCTTGCGATCGAGGACCTGCGGCGTCGCCGCCACCTCGGGCCGCACCAGCTCGCTCAACGGCACCATGCGCCCTGTGAGCGACGCTACATGAATGGCGCCGAGGCGATCAATCCCGGAACGCGCACCCTCGCCGACCCGCATCCTCACCGGCACCGGCGTGCGCGCTTGCGGCTGAGAGAGGTGGGTAACGACTGCCCCCCCAAGGGCAATACGCAGAGCGTGAACGACCGAGGCTTTGGCCACGCCGCTGAGGGCGGCTTTCTCCTCGTCGACCTGAAGGCGGACCTCACGCTGGGGCTCAGTGAGTGACCAGTCCACGTCAACGACACTCGGGTGTCCCTCGAAGAGGCTACGAACCTGACGCGCGACCTCCGTCTGTCTCTCGGGATCGGGGCCGTAGACCTCGGCGACCAGGGTCGATAGCACCGGTGGGCCCGGTGGTACCTCCGCAACCTTGACACGCGCACCGCTTCCAGACTCGCGGGCCGCGCGCTCCACGAGCGGGCGGATCCGCTTGGCGATGGCATGGCTCTGATCGCCGCGCTCGGACTTGTCGATCAGGTTCACCTGAATATCGGCGACGTGGGGACCGCGCCGCAGGTAGTAGTGGCGGATCATGCCGTTGAAGTTGAAGGGGGCCGCCGTCCCGACGTATAGTTGGATGTCGGATACCTCCGGCACCTCGGCCAGCGCCCGGCCAATATCCTCTGCCAAGGCGGCGGTCACCTCTAGTGGCGTGCGCTCCGGCAGATCGACGATGACCTGCATCTCGTTCTTGTCGTCGAACGGCAGCATCTTCACCGCGACGCCGCGGGTGAAGAACATCGTGGTAGCGGCAAGCAGCAGGATCACCACTGAGGCCAGCATCGCCCACATCCACTTCGGCTGCCGCAGCAGGGGACTCATGATGCGTCGGTAGAGCTGGTAGGTGCGGGTCTTCTCCAGCACATAGGCGGGTTCTTCCTGCTCGGCATGCGCGCGGCGGAGCAACCGAGAGGCCAGCCACGGTGTACCGATGAGTGCCACCGCCAGCGAGAAGAGCATGGCCACCGTCGCGCCGATCGGCATCGGGCTCATGTACGGGCCCATCAGCCCGGATACGAACAGCATCGGCAGCACGGCAGCGATCACCGTGAGCGTGGCCAAGATGGTCGGGTTGCCAACCTCGTCCACGGCGGCGCGCGCAGCGGCACGCAGTGGCCGGTCCCGCATTGCGAAGTGCCGTTCCATGTTCTCAGCCACGATGATCGAGTCGTCGATCACGATACCGGTGACGAAGATCAGCGCGAACAGCGTCACCCGGTTCAGCGTGTAACCGAAGAACTGGTAGACGAAGAGGGTGAGCGCGAAGGTGATCGGCACCGAGAGCATGACGATCACCGCGCTTCGCCAGCCCATCGCCAGGGCCACCACCACGCCTACCGCGACGATCGCCAGCAGCAGATGCGCCTTCAGCGTGTTGGTCTTCTCCCGAGCCGTCTCGCCGTAGTTGCGCGTGATGTGCGTCTCCAGGTCGTCAGGCAGCAGACGGCCCTGCAGCAGCTCGATCTTCGCCTCCAGAACCCGGCCAAGCTCTGTGGCGTCGGCGCCCGCTCGCTTGGAGACCGCAATGGTCACCATGGGATCGAGGGGCTCGCCCGGCACACCATGGAAGGTGTAGGTGGAGACCTCCTCGGGCCCATCGATGACGTCCGCGACGTCCGATAACTGCACCAGGGCACCGTCACGCACGTCGAGCACTACGGCGCCCACGTCCCGGGCCGAGCTGAGAAACGGCCCGGCGGTGACCCGCACGACCTCGCCCCCTTTGGTGTACTCGCCGGCATCGACGTTCAGGTTGGCCGCGCGCAGACGCTCGGCGATCATCGGTGGGTCAACACCGTAGGCGGCCATCCGGTCGGGTGAGAGCTCGACGCGAATCTCTCTCGGATAGCCGCCGATCACCGAGACATCACGGACCTCGGGGACGGCCTCTAGCTCTACCCGCAGCTCGTCTGCCATGGCCCGTAGCGCGGCGTGGCCGTAATTCTCACCGGCAAGCGTCAGGTTGAAGAACGGCACGTCGTCGATCGTCACGGTCTTGATCAAGGGCATGCTGAAGCCCGGGGGCATACGGTCGGCATGCTTCAGCAGCGTGGAGTAGAGCCTCACCAGACTCTCTTCCATGTCTCGCCCGACCTCATAGCGCACCGTGACCAAACCATAACCCGTCCGAGCGTGGCTGTAGACATACTCGACGCCCTCGATCCCGGAGAGCACGTTCTCCAACGGGATGAGCAGCCGGTTCTCGATCTCCGTGGGTTCCGCCCCCGGCATCGGCAGGTGGATGTCGGCCAGCGGGACGACGATCTGTGGTTCCTCTTCGCTGGGCAGCGTGATGACGGTGTAGACTCCGAGGGCCAGTGCGCCCGCCAGCAGCAGGGGCGTCAGCTTGGAGTTGATGAACGCGTCGGCCAGCTTGCCCGCAAACTCACTCCTCATCGAATTCCCTCCACACCCGCGGTCTGCTGGGCGACAAAGGGCGGCAGCCAATCGAGCTGGCGCAGGCCAGCGATGGGCTGCCCGTCAACGAGCTGCGCGGCGGGTGCCCGCACCAAGAGCGCGTCGGTCCCGGGCCCGGCGAGCAATTCTACGGTCTCACCAAGTCGCTGGCCCAAGCGCACCCAGCGCAGCCGCAGCTCGTCGCCCTCCACCACGAACACGCCTTCCAGCTGCCCGCGAGTCACCACCACATCGGCGGGAATCCAGCGGGTCATGGTCGTCGGCTGGCCGAGCTCGATCCGGACGAACGCGCCGGGCGGAATGCCGGGCAACCCAGTCGAGTCTGGCTGAAAGCGGGCCTCGACGCGGAAACGCCGACTCGCCCGCTTGAGCGCCGGGACGACACGTGTCACCGTCGCGGGATAGCGCCGCGCCGTTTCCGGTCGATGCACCATGACCGGGTGGCCGACGGCCAAACGCCCTGCCATCTCGGCGGGCAGATCGGCCTCGATCTTTGTAGAAGTGGTTCCGATCATCGTGAGGATCGGCACACCCGGCACGGCCAGGTCGCCGGGGTCCGCCATGCGAGCCGTGATCACGCCGTCGAAAGGAGCGCGCAGCACAACGTAGTCGCGCTGGGCCCGAACATCGCGCAGCGCCGCCTCTGCCATTTGCAGGCGCGCGTTCGCGTCATCCAGCTCCTGCGCCGTCGCTGCACCATCAGCGGCGAGCGCAGCGATCCGCTGGTGCCACTGACGCGCCAGTAGTGCAGCCGCCTCCGCACTCCTGATGCGCGCGTCGATCTCTTTACTATCGAGGGTGACTAGCGGTGCGCCCGCGGACACGCGTGCACCGATGTCGACCAGGACCTGGCGAATCGTGCCGCTGATACGCGTCGCGAGCTCCGCTTCTTCCGTCGCGACGATCGTCCCAGGCAGCGTGATCATGCTGTAGGATGCGGCCGCCGTTGAAACCTCTACGTTAACCGGTTCCGAGCTGATGGGCAGCTCGCCGGGCTCGCCACCGCACGCCGCGGCGGCAGCAGCCAGACTCCAGGCTAGGACTACCCTACTCGACTTCATCGCTGACTCTCTATCGCTTACTCTCAAGGTTGGACTGTGATCGCACGAAATCGAGTCGCGCGACCGCCATGTGATAGTTCGCCAAGGCTGTGATGGTATGCTCCCGCATCGCCGTCGCACGCGCCTCGGCCTGCAGCAGGTCGGCCGCCGTCGCCAGCCCCTCGTCGAAGCGCCGACGCATCAGCTGGCGCCCTGACTCTGCAGCCGCCGACGCCGCTCGCGTTGCCTCAACCTGCTGGCGACCGCTGCTCACGGCGCGCTCCGCCTGATCGAGTTCGTTCCGAGCGTCGCGAAGTGCCTGATCGTACTCGATGCGGGCAATCCGCCGTCCCAGCTCGGTCCGCTGTAGGTCCGCGGAGCGTGCCAACCCCGCGAACAGGGTCCAGCGCAAAGTGACACCCACTGTCCAGTCGTCCTCGTCGAAGCCGAAGGCGTCGCTGCTGTGCGTCGCGTACAGGGCGAACGCGTCGAGCGCCGGGAGATAGCTGAGGGACGCACGCCGCTTCGCGGCGCCTGCAGCCTCCGCTGCAGCGGCCAGGGCCCGCAGGTCGGCTCGGGCCTCAGGCTCGAACTCCTGCTCCGGCACCGGCGACGGCAGCGCGAGCGAGTCCGTCGGCTCCGGCAGCGTGTCCGGACTCCAGCCCAGCTCTCGCCCCAGCTCATGCAACGCGTCCAGCCGGGCACGCTCTGCCTCAGCCCGATGGGCCAGCGCCGCTGCCAGCTCCGCCTCGGCCTGAAGCAGGTCTGCCTCGGTGAGCAGGCCTCGCTCGCGCCGCCGGCGGAACGATTCCACGGTGGCCTCTGCCGCCTCATCTGCGGCGGCCGCCGCTTCCAGTCGGGCCACCGCCGCCAGCGCCTGGTAGTACAGCACGCGCGTGACCAGAATCGTCGCCTCACGCGTGCGAAGCGCTGACCAGGCTGCGGCCTCCGCCTGCCTTCGAGCGGCTGAGCGCCCCGCCCACGCTGTCGGGTCGAGCACACTCCAGCGCAGACCGACGCTGGCTGACCAGTCGCCGATCGGGTCCGGGCTGTTCAGGGCCGCGATGTCGAAGTCCCGGGAGCCGAACCGGCCCTGGCGAAGCTTGGTGCCGAAGGCGAAGACCGGATCTACCGAGCGCGTGTATCCGGCCTCGGCGGCCAGCTGTGGCCAAAGAGGTGCGGAAGCCCTCCGGCCCTGGCTCGCCGCGATATCGCGCCGGGCCTCTGCGACGGCCAGGGAGGCGTTGCCGGCCAGGGCCGCCTCAATGGCCTCCTCGAGGGACGTTCGGCGAAGGACCGGGCCGGGCAGGGCAGGGGCGCCCGGCTGGGAGAAGCCGGGGCCAGGCCAGGCGATGGCCAGGAGCGCGACGAAGGCGGTGGTTTTAATCAGGTTATCCATATGTCTCTATGTGTCCCCGTCATTCTCACTGCCAGGACCTTCACTATCCCTAGAGCTCACAGTGGTGAATGCAGTCGATGACGCGCGTGACGCGGGGGTCGTTGATCCGATAGTAGACGTTCACGCCGTCCCGGCGACCGGCGAGGATTCCCTTGTCGCGCATGAGGTTGAGATGCTGGGAGGCGACCGCCTGCTCGATCCCCAACGCCTCGTAGATCGCTGTGACGTTCTGCTCGCCCTCACGGTCGAGCAGCTCGATGATCTGGAGGCGCACCGGGTGGCCGATGCACTTGAGCATGGTTGCGGCCGTCTCGATGGCCTGAGCAGCTAACTTGGGGCGTTCAGGGCTCACAGCGATTGTCCTCCGGGCCGTGTTTGCATACATATATATTAATATATATATTCTACACACCCCATGTCAACCCCCAACTGCACCTGCCCCGAGCCGCTGCTCGGCTGCCCCCTTGCTTGACCGGCCGCCCCGGATCGAAGTTTCAGCTGGCCCCAACCGCTTGTTGGAGACGGAGGCGACCGTGGAAATCAAGCCGAACCGGCTCGTGTATCTGGGGTATGGGAAGTACTGGCGATCGGATCAGATCGTCGGTCTTGTTCCGATTGAAGACGAGCGCGGCCCTGGCCGCCGCACCCATGTCCATGTGGCTACGCTCTCTCAGCCGATCGTCGCTTCCCGATCCGAGGATGCGATTCGGCGCGAGATGGCAGCGGCGACCGACGAGGAGTTCCAGGTCGGGGAGCTGCGGGCCGCTGTCGCCGATCTGCTTGAGGATCTGTCCGCTCTCTCCCCCGTCCTCAAGCGCATGCTGCTCAATGAGGGCAGCTTGGATGTGCGTCGTTGGGAGGACCGCCTTCGGGCTCTCGCCGGCCCGGCGGAGGGCCGCCCCGGCCAGGAGGACCTCTTCGGGTCGACGGGCTAGCTGTGAGGTTGGCCTGCCGACCAGCGCCAGTCAATCGTCATCGACCCTGACCTCCAAGCGGATTCGCTGGCCGGGTTGCGAGCCAGCGCATCGACAGGTGATCTCGTTGCACCGGTTGCTCTTCGCATCCACCAGCAAGTCCGTCCTTGCTGCGGCGTTCTTCGCCCTGCTTGTTCTCGCGCCTGATCTCACAGCCCAGGGCCAGGGTCGTTGCGAGAACGGTCGGGTCGCCCGGATCGCTATTGAGGGCCAGCCGGTGTTCGGGGACAGCGCGGGCGCGATGCTCTCCAAGCTCTACGCCGTGGCGAACTGGCTACACATCGAGACGCGGGAACGTGTGATCCGGCAGGAGCTGCTGTTTCGCACGGGTGACTGTTTTGACCCGCTGCGGATGAGCGAGAGTGAGCGCTTGCTGCGAGAGTTCGTTTTCCTGCAGTCAGCGAGCGTGGAGGGACGGCAGCGGCGGGACGGCGACTGGGATGTGGCCGTGGTCACCCATGACGACTGGTCGCTGCGACTGGAGCCGCAGTTCCAGTTCGGCGGCGGCTTCGATGTGACTGGGATCGGCCTGGCTGAGCGGAATCTCTGGGGTACGGGGCGGGGAATCGAGCTGCAGTACGTGGACCGGCCTGGTCGTGACGAGGTGGGCGCCGCGTACTTCGATCCGAGGTTTCTCGGTACACGCTGGGACCTGCTGCTGAGTGGGGCCCGCACCGAGCCCGGCTGGCTGCTTCGTGGGACGATTGCCTACCCGTTCCTGGGTCTGGTCGGGCGACGGGCGGCCTTTCAGGATGCCCTCTACGGCGAGCAGTGGTTCCGCTATGTCGTCGGGGATGCCGAGTCGCTCAGTGCACTGATCCTGCCCTACAGGCAGTGGGCTCTGCAGTTGGGAGGAGCGGTGCGGTTGCTGGCGGCACCGCGCGGTGAGGCCACCAAGTTGGGCACGTACGGCTTGACCGTGTCCTACGAGCGGCTCACCTACGGCGACAGCTTCTGTGAGGATGGGTCAGAGGTGAACGGCTGCAGCCTTTCTGGTGGGGAAGCGGACACGCTTACCTCGCCGGCGCTGCGCGAGCGAGAGAGCCTGCGGTTGAACCTGGTGGTCGGCGTGCGAGGGCTTGAGTTCGTCCAGCGGGTTGGTCTGAGCACGTTGCGCGGTAAGGAGGACATCGCGCTTGGTATGGCGGCCGACCTTATCCTGGGACTGGCGGCTCGCGCCTTCGGCTCCCGTGACAGGCACGTGCTTGCGGCGCTTGACCTCTACGGGGGCTCCCGGGTCCGGGGCGACTGGTTCTCCCTGGTTCGGGCGAACGTGGAAGCGCGGCGCGACTACAAGGCGCGTCGCTGGCAGGACGTGTTCGCCGCGTTTCAGTGGACCAACTATTGGCGACTCAGTCGGCGGCACTCGGTCTTGCTGACGGCCGAGGGGGGTGGGGGGTGGAGGGCGACGATTCCGTTCCAGCTCACCTTGGGCGCTCCCTGGGGGCTGGCGGGCTTTGCAGCGCACCGCTACCCCGGTGGTGCCCGTGTCGTAGTCCGCCTGGAGGATCGCTACCTGTTGGCGACGGTGGGCAGGCTCTTCGACCTGGGCACGGCGCTGTTCGTCGATGCTGGGCGCATGTGGGCCAGCGAGGGCATGTGGGCCAACGAGACGCTCTACGGGGTCAACTCGGGCATCCGTGGCTCGGTCGGCGCCAGTGTCCGGCTGGCCATGCCGGCCGGCGCGCGGATGACCTACCGACTCGACGTGGCTGCACCGATCGATGGCCGCACGGATCTGGGGGATGTCGTCATCTCGTTTCGCATCGAACGCGTGTTGCGGCTGGAGAGGGATCCCATCGACCGCCAGCTGGTTCGCAGCCGCGACTTCGCCCTCGGTTCTGCTGCCACCAACTTCAAGTAAGCCGGCAAGCCAGGCTCTCCAAGACAACACAACGAGCAGGTCGGTGATTGCGGGAACCGGCGCCGGTGGCCAAGCTTCCTAG
The DNA here is from genome assembly GCA_020344375.1 of Gemmatimonadota bacterium. GTDB lineage: Bacteria > Gemmatimonadota > Gemmatimonadetes > Palauibacterales > KS3-K002. The sequence goes on from CP070823.1 coordinate 1,235,672, forward strand.
TGGGTGCAGGCGGCCATCGGGCGCCGCATACCCTTCCGATCAAGGATGCGTATTATGAGGTACTCCGCAGGCCTGTTGACCTGGACGCTGCTCGGCCTGGCTGCGACGGCCGCGCCGTCGGCGGCCCAGAGCTTCGATCACGCCGGCTTCGACTCCCTGCTGGCCCGCTATGTCCAGGACGGCCGGGTCGACTACGCTGCTCTCAAGCTGGGTCGAGCTTCTCTGGACAGTTATCTGGATCGAGTGGCCGCGGTGACGGCTGAGGCGTTCGCGAGCTGGCCGTCGCAGGAGCAGATCGCCTACTTGCTCAACGCTTACAACGCCTACGTACTCGAGACGGTCATCGACCGCTACCCGATAAGAGGCAGCAGCCTCTTGAAGAAGCTGACCGCCCCCGGGCGGTTCGCGCTGCCGGCGGCCTCGATTCGTCACGTGCACGGCGCCTTCGACGGTATCCTGCACAAGGTGGCTGGACAGGAGACCACGTTGGACGGCATCGAGCACGAGACTCTGCGGGCCAGGTACACGGAGCCGCGCGTCCACTTCGCCCTTGCCTGCGCAGCGGTCAGTTGCCCACCGCTGCGCGAGGAGGCGTATCGCGGGGATCGTCTCGACGCGCAGCTGGACGATCAGGGCAGGAGGTTCCTGAGCGATCCGCGGTTGAACCGCTTCGAGATCGAGCGCGCACAGGTGTACCTATCGAAGATCTTCGATTGGTGCGGAGAAGATTTCCTACAGTTCGCCCGCGAATCGGGCTATCAAGGCGACGAGCGAGTCAACGGCGTGCTCAGTTTCGTGTCCCGCTACCTTCTGGATCGTGTCGTCGAGTTTCTGGAGCGCGGAGAGTATCAGGTTCGATTCCTGAGCTTCGATTGGACTCTGAACGATCAGGCGATTGCCGCTGCCGGTCAGTGAACGGGCGCGCGGCGGTCGGACTGGTCGGCTTGGCTGTTTCCATCACGCTGGCCTCCGCTGCCAGCGCCCGCGCCGCGATTCAGCTGCAGAATGACACCCAGGCAGACTCGCTGCAGCGGGTGGAGGGTGCCTGGAATGCGCCTCGCGTGCGGGAACTCGTCGGTCGAGCCATCGTGCGGCGCGCGACCTGGGCGGGTGAGGAGGTGCTGCAGGACTATCGAGCGCACGCGCGTGGCCACATCTACTTTCTCTACGATCTCGGGCGGGGAACTGAGCGTCACCTGGTCAAGGCCGATCAGATGGCGCTCGATCTGTATTGGCGAGCCCCCGGCCGGACCCGCCAGCTGATCGTGGGGCGGCGTGAGAGGAAGGTCCTGCCGACCAACATCCGATATCACCTGGATCACCTGACCGTCGTGATGGACAACCTGGGCGACCGCGTGAGCCTGGGCGAGGGCTCGGAGGTCAGGGATGCGCTGCACCCGGCGGCGCCGCAGGCACTGGAGTTCTACGAATATCGTCTGACTGACTCGCTGACCCTGGTGATGCCGGACCGCGAGGTGCGGGTCTATAAGGTCGATGTGCGCCCCCAAGATCCGAACGGCGCTGGCCTGGTTGGCGCGATCTATCTGGACCGGCTATCGGCGGATATCGTGCAGATGGAGTTCACCTTCACTGCCGCTTCCTATCTCGATGATACTCTGGACTACTTCAGCATCCGTCTCGAGAACGCTCTCTGGGAGGGGCGTTACTGGCTGCCGCACCGTCAGGGGATCGAGCTCCGCCGCGATATCAAGGCGCTGAAGTTTCCCGCTGGCGGGATCATCCGCGCCGAATTCAGGATCAGCGACTACCAGTTCAACACAGGCACCCCGGAGAGCTTCTTCCGCGGGCCGCAGGTCACCGCGCTCGCAGCATCCGTGCGTGAGGCGTTCGAGTTCGACGAGGGACTCTACGCCGCCCTCGATCCGGACGTGGCCGTTGCACCGCCCTCGCTGGAGGAGATTCGCGAGTCGGCGACCCAAATCGTCACCGAGTCTTACCTGCAGCGGCTCGAGGGGCTGCGACTCGCGGTACCCGGCGTCTCGTCGGTCCTTCGCTTTCGCCGCTCGGAAGGGCTCTACGTCGGTCCCGGCTTGAGCCGCGGCTTCCCAGGCAGCGCGAGGGGCATCCTTTTGGCCGGCTACGCGTTCGGGGCAGATCGCTGGGGCCTGGAGGGTAGGTTGCAGGTGCCCCTGGTTGGGTCGCTCGATCTCGAGCTGGAGGGCTACTGGAACCTTGCGGCGGATGTCACGCCGTGGGCCGCCAGCTCGGGCGCGATCGCAACGCTCGCCGCGCTGCTCGACGGGGAAGACTACCGCGCGCCGTTTTGGGCGAGCGGCGCCGGGCTGGCACTGGTGCGTCCCTGGGGCGCGGCGCGTGCGCGCGTCTCCCTGGCTTGGGAAAGTTGGGAGCCGGCGACCTTGGGCGCGGACGATCTCATCGATCGCAGCTATCGCGGCGTTCGCGCGGTCGATGATGGCGAGGTCGCCTGGCTCGCGGTCGAGCTGAAGCGGCCGCCGCTGGTCGCTGTCGAGGCGGTCGGCGGCCTGTCCTGGGAGGGGCGGCTCGAGGCTGTAAGCCGTTTGCTGGTCGGCGACTTCGAGTACGTGCGGGTGACGTTGCGGGCGGAGCAGTTCTGGCCGGCCGTGGCGCTCGGGCTAGATCTCCGTCTCTCGGCAGCGGCCGGCGCTGTGGGCGGCGGTCGGATCCCGGCCCAGCGTCTCTTTCCTGCCGGCGGCCGTGGCAGCGTCCGGGGCTACGGGTTCCACCGCTACGCGGGCAACCTCTACGGTTCAGGGGGGATCGAGCTGAGCCGCAAGATCCGCCACCCGTGGGTGTCCCTCTCCCTATTCGCGGATGTCGGGGGGGTCGGCAGCCAGGGTAGCAGCGCCGAGCGCGCCTTGGACGTGTGGAATCGGGCGGGCGACGCAGCCAGAGCGACGCACGGACCGCTGATCGGGGTCGGTGCCGGTGTGGGCCTTGTCTTTGATATCTTGCGGGTGGAACTGGCGCGCGGGCTGCGACAGGGGGGGATCTGGGAACTGGTGGTGCGGGTGAGGCCGGATTTCTGGGACTGGCTGTGAAGCCTCACCCGGCCTTCGTCTGATACCAGTTGGATCCCACACCCATATCGACGTCGATGGGGACGTCCAGTTCGAGAGCTCCTTCCATCTTCGATCTCACGAGGGCACGCACGTCATCGAGTTCGGCCGGTGGAACTTCGAAGAGGAGCTCGTCGTGCACCTGCAAGATCATCCGAGCGCCGCTGCGCTGCTCTATCAAGGCACGATGGATGTTGATCATCGCCAGCTTGATGAGGTCCGCCGCTGTGCCCTGGATCGGTGAGTTGGTCGCGACCCGCTCGCCGAAGCCCCGGATGTTGGGGTTCTTCGAGTTGAGCTCGGGGATGTAGCGTCGGCGCCCGAACAGCGTCTCGGCGTAGCCCTGCTCGCGGGCGAGCGCGATCTGACGGTCGAGGTACTCGCGGATGGCTGGGAATCGCTTGAAGTAGTTGTCGATGAAGCGGCGGGCATCCGCCACGCTGATGCCGAGCTGCCGCGCGAGCGCCATGGGTCCCTGGCCGTAGATCGTCGCGAAGTTCACAGTCTTCGCCTGAGCCCGCATGCCGGCCGAGACGGCCTCTGGAGCCACAGCGAAGATGAGAGCCGCCGTCTCGCGATGTATGTCGCGCCCTCTCTGGAAAGCCTCGACGAACGCGGGGTCGCCGGAGAGATGGGCGAGGATGCGCAGCTCGATTTGGGAGTAGTCAGCGCCCAGGAACATCATATCGTCCGCTGGCACGAAGCCCTTGCGGATCTCGGCACCGAGCGGTGTGCGGATCGGGATGTTCTGCAGGTTGGGGTCGGAGCTGGAGAGACGTCCGGTCGAGGTAACGGTCTGGTTGAAGGACGTGTGGATCCGCTGCGTTTCGGGGTTCACCAGGGCCGGCAGCGCGTCCACGTATGTCGACTTGAGCTTTGTTAGCTCGCGGAACTCGATGATGAGCCGCGGTAGCTGGTGACCCTCGGCGGCTAGCTCTTCGAGCACTTCGGCATCGGTGGAGGGGCCTGTCTTCGTCCGTTTCTTCACCGGAAGCCCGAGCTGATCGAAGAGCACCTCGCGCAGCTGTAGCGGCGAATTGATGTTCAGTTCTCGGCCCGCGACCTTGTAGATCTCCTCCTCGACCAGGTTCAGTTCCTCTTGGAGCCGCTCGCTCATCCTGGCGAAGAAATCCAGATCGATGGCGACGCCCACCCGTTCCATGTCGGCCAGGACCGGCATCAGCGGCATCTCGATCTCATCGAATAGTCTTCTCAGATCGTAGTCATCGAGCTGGCGGCTGAGCCGCTGATAGATGCGCACCATTAGTTCGGCACGTTCCGCGGCATAGCGGCCTGCTACCTCGGGATCGAGTCTTGAGAAGCGGATCTCCGCTTTGCCTTTCCCGCACAGTTCCGCGTACTCGGTCAGCTTGTGCCCGAACTCCTCCAGCACAAGTGTCTCGAGGTCGTGTTGCCGGCGGCCGGGGTCGAGGCAGTAGGAGGCAATCATCACGTCGCGCAGCGCCCCCTCTAAGCTGAGACCCGCCCGATCGAGGACCAGCTGGGCGCGTTTCAGGTCATGGCCGATCACCGCGACGTGCGGGTCGGCCAGCAGAGCTGTGAGGGGCTGCATCGCCTCCGAGGTCACGGCCGGCGGAGCGCGCCCTGAGGTTTCCGGCCCAGACTCCAGCGGCAGCTCACCGGGCTCGCTGGGTGCGACGTGTGCCAGGGGGAAGTAGAAAGCACGGCCCGGCTCGCTGGCGATCGCGAGCCCCACGAGAGCTTCGGGGGTTGGCCCGGTGCCTTCGGGGCGTACCTCGAGGGCCATCACGCCGTGGCGCCGCACCTCTTCCACGACCGCGCGCACGCGCTCCACGTCCGTGACGAGCTCGTAGCGAGACGTGCGCTGGACCGCGGGTGCTGGCCGCTCCGGTGCGGCGAAATCGCGGACCAGGGAGTGGAACTCGAGTTCCAGAAAGAGAGTGCGGAGCCGCTCACGGTCCGGCTCGCCGGCCTTCAGCTGCTCGAGGTCCAGCGTGATGGGTAGATCGGTGCGGATGGAGACGAGCTCTTTGGACAGGCGAGCATCGTCAGCGTGCCGCTTGAGCGCCTCTCGCGCGCGCTTCTGTGCCACATCATCCGCGTGGGCGAGGATGTCTTCGATCGGCCCGAACCGTTGGATGAGCTGGATCGCTGTCTTGGGCCCGATGCCGTGGACACCTGGGATGTTGTCGGACGAGTCGCCGACCAGAGCCAGGTAGTCGGTGACGCGCTCCGGTGGCACGCCGAGCCTCGCGGCCGCGTTCTCACCGTCGACGAGCTCCGCCTCCACAGCCGCGGGCCCGCCGCGGCCCGGGTTCAGGAGTGCGATGCCTGGGCCGATCAGTTGGTAGAAATCCTTGTCGCCCGAGACGATGATCGCCTGCATACCGGAGTCGCTTACCTGTCGGGCCAGGGTGCCGATGACGTCGTCGGCTTCGCAGCCTTCGAGCTCCAGCATCGGGATGTTGAAGCCCGCCAGGATCTCACGGATCCGCCGCATGGCGGTGTCGAAGTCCTGTTGCAGAGTCTCGTCGAGCTTCTCGCGGGTGGCCTTGTAGTCCTCGTAGATCTCGTGCCGAAAGGTCTCTTCACCGCCAGCGTCGAACACGAAGCCGAGGTAGTCGGGCTTGTGCTCAGCTAGGATCTTGCGGATGAACTGTGTGATCCCCCAGGGCGCCGAGGTGTTCTCGCCTCTGGAGGTTCGCAGCGGCCGGCTGATCATGGCGTAGAACGCCCGGTAGACGAGGGCGTGCCCGTCAACCAGAAAGACCGTCTCAGTTCTGCCCTTGGCCATGTTTGGGGAATATGCGGCCTCAAGAGGGGTGCGCCTAGTGGCGGGCGCCTTTGGCCGGGCCGTCAGCGAGGCCCAAAAAACGCTCGCCCGGACTCAAGAGTCCGGGCGAGCGATCGGCCCCGGTCGTTATGTGGAACTCGAACTAGACGCGGGTCACGTTCGCAGCCTGCAAGCCCTTGTCACCCTGGCGAATCTCGAACTCCACTTCCTGGCCTTCAGAGAGCGTTTTAAACCCCTCCATAGTGATTGCCGAAAAGTGGACGAACACGTCCTCGCCACCATCAGGTTGCTCAATGAAGCCGTAACCCTTGGCGTCATTGAACCACTTCACGCGCCCTCTGGCCATCAACCTACCTCCTGCATGAGTAATGATGCGGTTAAGACGGGCCCATGATACTTGAGAGCTGGTTCACTGTCAACAGCAGCTCGTCGGCTACCCTACGGACCCTCACTCTGCCAGCTCGCCTGGCCAGATCTCGTCGTAGAGCTGCCGGTAGATGCGAAGCTGCGTCTGCACCCCCCTCACGTAGCCACGCGTCTCGGCGAAAGGTATGCGCTCGGCGAACAGCTCAGGGTCGATCTTGTACTCGGGCCGCCGCTGCCAGCGCCGCGCTCGAGTCGGGCCGGCGTTATACGCGATCAGGGCGAGTTGGAGTTCGCCGTACCGTCGCCGTAGGTCGGCGAAGTAAGCGGTGCCCAGATGGATGTTGATCTCCGGGTGATAGAGGAGCTCCAGGCTGTAGTCCCTGACACCTAGGCGCCCCGCCCACCAGCGGCCGGTCTCGGGCATGAGCTGGAGCAGGCCGCGGGCCCCGGCACGCGAGGTCGCGTCGGCTGCGAACAGGGATTCCTGGCGGACGATCGCTGCCATGAGGCTGGGGTCGAGCCGCCGGGCTTGTGACTCGGCGACGATGATCTCGCGATAAGCGAGCGGGTAGATGGCCCGCAGAACGCTGGCGCTCCAACGGCCGTCCAGCTCAGCATGGGCGCTCCACCCGAGGCGAACTGCCTGCTCGCCGAACCCGCGCTCGGCCAAGGCCATTGAGAGGCCGAGCAGCTCCTCGGGACGGCGCGGGCGTGATGTGAGGATGCTCTCCAGGATCGTCGCGGCCTCCTCAGCCAACCCGGCCCGCCGCAACAGGTTGATGAGATCGAACCTGCGGGCGGTCTCGGCATCGATGGGCTGTGGCTGCGGTCCAGCCGGTAGGGTGGCCCAGGCGTCGATCCCGGCCCGCTCTGCGGCGAGGAGGCCATAATAGCCGAAGGGATCGTGGCCGTGCGCGTCCTGGAACAGCCGCTCTGCCTCCGCCGCTCGCTGCGGGCCACCCTCGGCTACACGTGCCCGCGCCGCCCAGTACGCAGCTCTGGCCTGGCGCTCCCCGCGCCGCTCGCTCCGACGCAACCGGTCGAAGTGAACGCGGGCAGCAGCGTGGTCGCCGGCCATAAAGTCGAGAATGCCCAGCCGGAAGCCTGCGCTGCCTGCGGCCTGCGACCCGGCGTAGCGGCTGGTGAGCTCCTCGTAGATCGCTTGGGCTTGAGCCACGTTCCCCGCACTCTCGTACAGGTCGCCCAGGAGCGAGAGGGCTCTCAGAGCCGACGACGTGCCCGGATAGCGATCGGCGATCTCTCGCAAGCGCGCCCGACCCTCCCGCCGCCAGCCGCGGCGGTGCGTCGCCCGCGCGATCAGGTATTCGGCCTGAGCTTCGATGGACGGCGACGGCCGAGCAGCAAGGAGACGCTCAAGCTCGTCAATCGCGGCGAAGTAGGAACCGCCACTGTAGAGTAGCTCGCCGATCTTGAGCTGCAGATTCTCTCGCTCGCTCTTCGGAACCGTGACCGACTGCAGGTAGAGTTGGTACTCCTGTGCCGCCCGCGACGGCCCCCCTGACCTCTCGAAGCTCTCAGCCAGCCTGAGGTGATCGTCGGGCCCCAGGCCCGGCAGCTGCGACAGCAGCTCCGCTGCCGCAAGGGCTGAGCGCGGCGTGAGGCGAACCGCTGCCCGTAGAGTCTGCCGCGCGCCTGCGGTGTCCGTCTCCTCCAGCTGAAGGCGCGCGGCCCGTACCCGCAGGTCGGCTGCGCCGTTTCCGATCTCCGGCGCGACGGCGGCATCAAGCAGGACTTGTAGAGCAGCCTGGCGGTCCCCGATCGCTTCGTATGCCGTCACGCTGGCCAGTGTGCGGCGATAGAGGGGCACGTCGGTGGCCGGATCCAGCAGTCGGCGCACCGCGGCGGTATCGCCCTGCGGGGCCAGGGCCTCGGCGGCGCGGATCGCCGACCAGGGTTTCAGTTCCGGGGCGTACTCGGCCGCACGGGCCCACGCCGCTGCCGCCTCCGCCGCCTGGCCGAGGTTCTCGAGCGCGCGGGCAAGGCCGATCTCGGCCAGGGTCCGCGGTACGCGCTCGATCGAGTACCTGAGGAAGATCTGGTAGCTCTCGGCCGCACGCTCGTACTCGCCGGTCTCGAGCCAGGCTCGCGCCAGTAGCGCACGCCCCTCGCCGTAGCCGATCGAGTCGAGCCAGGCCACTCCCTCGAGTCGATTCTCCACGGCCTCCCAGGCGCCGCGCCCGGCTTCGGCACGGGCCGCCAGGAGAAACGCCTCAGGACTGCGACGGTCGCGGCCATCCAGGTTCCGCAGCAGGCGTGTGGCGTACCAGTGTCGGCCCTGGTCCAGTGCCCGGACTACTTGTTCGAGGGGATCGTCCCGGACTACGCCCTCCGGCCCGGCATGGGTCGGTGCCAGGAGGATCAGCAAGCTCGCGACGTAAGCTCCTGAACGGCGCATGCGCTCCGATGGCTTTGGTGGCGGGTGTCGCAACGAGACGACGCGAGGCGGTTCAGGAGCGGATGGTCCGGGCGGCCTCGTGGAAGGCCTGGCGCGATTCGGCCGTCAGCACCAGGACGCCGAGTCCGCCTTGGTCGACGAACACGAGGCGCAGCTCGAAGCCGAGCGACTTGTGGTACAGCCAGATCTGGCTCCGCTCCTGACCCTGCCGGGCATCGAGGCTGCCTCGCACCCCGTCAGGCGGGCCCAAGGTAACATACACCGCGCCTCGGTCTGTGAGCCATCCTGCATTCACACCGTCGCTGAATCGGTCGTTCGCCTCCTGAAGCCGCCGGAAGTACTCCTCGAAGAACTCGTTCTCGCTGGTCTCCGGAACCGGGTCCTTCCGCTTCCAGAAAGCGTGCAACTGCTGTGCCCGTTCCTCCGGCGGGACGTTGCTCAACGCCTCGATCTCATCTGGGGTACCCGCATAACGCAGGTGGCTCATAGCCTCTGCGTAGCTGACAAAGGGCCAGTCTGGCAACAGCGCGACGACGACCGTCGTCGAGTCACCGGTCATTTTGCCCGCCAGTCGGGCGTGCAGGCTGACAGCACCCGGCGGTAATCGCTCTGGGTCGAGTGGCGTGGCCGCCGTCCGCAGGCGGCCTTCGCCTGGCCGAAGCGCCAGCGTATCGGTCCAGAGGACCTGTCCGTCTTGCCGAGCTTCGAGAATGGCCAGGCTGTCGCTGTCCGACAGGGTCTCCAGGTGGACTCTAGATTCGGCGCCGCTCAGCTCGATGGTGGCTCTGGGATTGAGGATGAGCGAGGGCGGCGATTCGCGGGTGGGTCGCGCCCGCGCTCGATAGACGACGATCGGGGCGCTGATCGAGGCGGGGCCGAAGCGGGGCACTCGCAGGTCCGTCGCGCCGCTGAACCCGGCCGACGAACCCAGGTCGCGCACATCGATCTCTGCCGGGTACTCGCCGGGCACGAGCGTGAGCAGCGCCTGAAACACCACGCTCTCGTCCCGGCGCGACGTCTCGCGGAAGGTGCGGACACGGACCTCCTCGAGTTCACTGAGCTGCGCGGCCGGCGCTGCGCTGTCGCCCACCACGACCGCGACCCGGTAGCGGGCCAGGAAGTCGGGCGGCTCACGGCGGAAACGCAGGGCGCTGTTCGGCAGTGAGAGCGCGAGTACGGCGTAGGTGCTATCAGCAGGCCCGGGGAGGTAGGCGAACTTGCCGACGGCGGCGAAGCGCCGGTCGCCGACCAGGTGGCCCAGCTGCTCGTAGACGCCCAACGGGTTAGGCAACCGGTCGCTCTCCGGCACAGGGCTCGCACTGATGTCGGGGTGTACCGAGGCGCTGGGCCCGCAGGCCGCCAGTGCCAGGCAGGCGACAAAAAGGCCACCGCACGGGTGGCCTTTCCGGCAAGAACTCCGTGCCTCGAGTGGGGTCACACGGTCTTCGTCTTCGCTTCGATCTCGTGGAGCGCGTCGATCATCTTCTGCGCGCTCTCCTCCATCTCGATCACCTGGCGATCGATCTGCGTGACGAAGTAGTTGTGAGCGATGTTGATCGGGATGGCGATCGTCAGCCCACTGGCCGTCGTGATCAAAGCGACCTTGATGCCGCCGGCCACTGTCGTCGCCTCCACCTCCCCGGCCAGCTCGATCGCCTGGAACGCCTGAATCATGCCGATCACCGTCCCGAGGAAGCCGGTGAGCGGCGCGACGTTCGCCAGCGTGGCCAGCCAGACAAGGCCGCGCTCCAGCCCGGCTAGCTCGATCAGGCCTGCATTCTCGATCGCCTTCATGACCCGCTCGGTGCCCTCCTGGTGCCGGCGCAATCCGGCGAGCAGGATCGCCGCAGCGGGGGCCTTGGACTCCTGGCACCGCCTAATCGCGTCCTGAATGCGGTGCTCAGCAAGCAGCTGGTCGGTCTCCGACAGCAGCTTCCGGGTCCGTCCGCCCTTGATCTGCAGGTCGATCAACTTCCAGACGATGATGATGGCGCCAGCGATCGCGAAGAACGCCAGCGGATACATCATGAAGCCGCCATCCCTGAACGTCTGCACCAGGTCGAGCCTCTCGCCCTGTCCGAGCGCCTGGACCGCTAAGAGCGCGGATAGTGTGATCCCGCCCAACTTGAACCTCCTAAGCTTACAGCGGCCTCTCGCACGCCACTGAATAGATCGATCTGAGGTCGGAGAAATGCGGAGCGTAACCTAGAGAGCCGGTAACAGGCTTGTCAAGCCTGCAGCCGGGACCCCGACTGGTGCTCAGATCTTGTGGCAGGCCGCCTGGGCCCCCCCATTGAGCGCCCGCAACGGCGGGACCACGCAGGAGCACGTCTCGTCCTTCCCGGGATGCGGGCAGCGTGGGTGGAAGGGGCAACCCGGGGGCGGGTTCGCGGGGCTCGCCACCTCACCTGAAAGGGCGATGCGCTGGCGGTCTGTACCCGCTTCCGGATCCGGCACGGCCGAGAGCAACGCCTGCGTGTAGGGATGCAGCGGACCCTGGAAGAGCGCTTCGCAGTCGCGTAGCTCGACCACCCGGCCGAGATACATCACCGCCACCCGGTCGGCGATCTGGCGCACGACCGACAGGTCGTGGGTGATGAAGAGGTAGGTCAGGCTGAAGCGCCGCTGCAGATCGACCAGCAGGTTCAGAACCTGGGCCTGTACCGAGACATCCAGCGCCGAGACCGGCTCGTCGGCGACGACGAACTCCGGCTGCACGGCCAGCGCTCGGGCGATGCCGATCCGCTGGCGCTGGCCGCCGGAGAACTCGTGGGGGTACTTGGAGGCGTCGTCTGCGTGCAGGCCCACGGCGTCCAGTAGCTCACTGATCTGACGCTCAGCCGTCCCTCTCCGGGCGATCCCGTGGACCTGGAGCACCTCGCGTAGCACCGACCCTACCGTCATGCGCGGGTTGAGCGAGCCGAAGGGGTCCTGGAAGATGATCTGCGCCCGGCGACGGAAGGCACGCAGGCCGAGACGGTCAAAGCTCGACACGTCCTGGCCGTCGAAGACCACGCGGCCGGCCGTGGGTTCCAGGAGCCAGAGGAGTAGCCGGCCCGTCGTCGTCTTGCCGCAGCCCGACTCGCCGACCAGCGCCAGCGTCTCGCCGCGCTGGATCTCGAACGACACGCCATCGACCGCGTGGACACGGCCTGCTTCTCGGCCAAGCAGGCCGGTGCGGATCGGGAAGTGCTTGACCAGGCCCTCGACGAGGACCAGCGGACCATGTGTCGTCCCGGCGGCAGAGCGCTCGGCGCTGGCCCGGCGGTCGATGTCGGATGCCATCAGTGATCCTCCGCCAACGCCAGTTCATCCCAGCCGCCGGTCCGGCGGGCCGGTTCCTCCTCCAGCCAGCAGCGACTGGCGCGTGCCTCACCCGGGAGCGGCGGCACGTCCTCTCGGCAACGGCTCCAGGCATAAGGGCAGCGCGGGTGGAATCGGCAGCCCGGCGGCCAGCGCTTCGGGCTGGCCACGCTGCCAGGTATCACGGACAGGCGCCGCATCCTGCGCCCCACCCGGGGGGTGGCGCGCAGCAAGCCCTCACTGTAAGGGTGGCGCGGTCGGCCGAAAAGCTCGTCCGCCGTGCCGCTCTCCACCACCTGCCCCGCGTACATGACGATCACCCGATCGGCGATCTGCGCGATGATGCCGAGGTCGTGGCTCACGAAGATCAGCCCCATCCCCAGCTGCTCCTGCAGCCTGGCCAGCAGGTCGAGGATCTCCGCCTGAATGGTGACGTCGAGGGCGGTGGTGGGCTCGTCAGCGATCAGGACGCTGGGATCACAAGCGAGCGCCATCGCGATCATGGCGCGCTGGCGCATCCCACCGGAGAACTGGTGCGGGTACTCGTCCAGCCGCTGCTCCGGGTTGGGGATCCCCACGAGGCGGAGCATCTCAGCGGCACGCCGGCGAGCCTCAGCGGGCCGGGCACTCCTGTGTGTGCGCAGGGCCTCGGCGATCTGGTCGCCGATCGTCCAGACCGGGTTCAGGCTGGTCATGGGCTCCTGGAAGATCATGGAGATCTCGTTCCCGCGCACACTCCGCATCTCCCCTTCGGAGGCCGCCGTCAAGTCGCGATCGCGAAGTGAGATACGTGAGTCCGGCTCGATGCGGCCCGGTGGATCGATGAGCCGAAGGATAGACAGGCAGGCGACGGTCTTGCCGCAGCCAGATTCGCCGACGATGCCCAGCGTCTCGCCCGGCCCGAGGGTGAAGCTCACGCCGTCCACGGCGCGCACAACGCCCTCGGCGGTATGGAAGTACGTGCGGAGGTTCTCGACCCTCAGCAGGGGGGCGCTCACGGTCTAGATCCTCAGCCGCGGGTCGAGGGCGTCGCGTAGACCGTCGCCGATCAGGTTGAAGGCGACGACGGTGACCACGATCGCGAGTCCGGGGAACGTGGATACCCACCAGGCCTGGACCAGATACTCACGTCCTCCGTCAATGATGTTACCCCACGAGGGCGTTGGCGGCTGCACGCTCAGGCCAAGGAACGACAGCCCGGCCTCGATCAGGATGATGTTGCCGAGCCCCAACGTCGCAGCCACGATCACTGGCCCGAGCACATTAGGGACGATGTGCCGAAAGATGATCCGGGGACTGGCCAGCCCCAGTGCACGGGCCGCTTCCACGAACTCGCGCTCACGCAGCGATAGAACCTCGCCCCGTACGATGCGCGCCGTCGCCGGCCATAGGGTCAGCCCGAGCACAACGATGACCGTGAAGATGGAGGGTTCGAACAGCGCGATCACGGTGATCAGCAGCACCAGGCGCGGGAACGAGATCAGCATGTCGACGAAGCGCATCAGCACGGTGTCCACTGCTCCGCCGAAGTAGCCGCTCACCGCGCCGACAACCGTCCCCAGGGTTACCGATATGCTCACGGCGACGAAGCCGATCGACAGGCTGATGCGGGCTCCGTAGAGCACGCGGGTGAACACATCGCGACCGAACTTATCGGTCCCCATGAGGTGATCGAGCGACGGCGGCAGGTGACGTGTGGCGGCGATGTCGCCGATCGCGTTGGGCTCGTAGGACGTCAGGTAGGGCGCCAGCAGCGTCGCCAGGTAGAGGCCGCACATCAGGAAGAGGCCCAATACCGCCACGCGGTTCCTGTTGAACTCGCGCCAAGCGATCGCCCACTGAGATGTCCCCTCGGCGCGCTGGCGGGGGCGGCCCCACTCAGCGCGCAGGCTTACGCCCCAGGCAGCCGCCAGAGTGCCGGCCAAGGTGAGCATTGCGACCCAGTAATCGACCCGGCCGGCCGTGAAGGTGCTTGCCACGCGGTCGAAGGAGAACGCGAGCACCGCCAGCATGGCCAGCGCCAACCCCAGCAGCGACAAGCCGGCCCTGCGTCGCCCACGCCGCAGATGGGCGAGCCCTGGGATGAACGCTGCCGCCGTGAGAGCGCGTCCCCCGTCTGCCCTGTCCTCGGCGCGGCCGCTTGCCTCATTCATAGCGGATACGCGGGTCGACTACGGCGTACAGAATGTCCGCGATCAGATTGGCGATGACCACCATGACCGCGAAGATGAAACTCGTGGCCATCACCAGCGGGTAGTCACGCTGACTGATGGCATCGACGATCGTTCGCCCCATCCCTGGCCAGGCAAACACGTACTCCACGAGCACCGCGCCGCTGAATAGGAACGGTAGGTAGAGCCCGAGCAGTGTGATGATGGGGAGCAACGCGTTCTTCAGCGCGTGCTTCAAGATGACGGTTCGCTCCGGAAGGCCCTTCGCGCGAGCCGTACGGATGTAATCCTGACGTATCACCTCGAGCATCGAGCTGCGCATGTAGCGAGCCACGCTGGCCGCCGACGCTACGCCGAGAGCGATGGATGGCAGCACGAGGTGGTGTAGTCGATCGCCCAGCTTCCCCCAGCCGCTCATCAGATCGTAGTCCACACTGGTCATGCCGGAAGCGGGAAACGTGAGCGCCGCCGGCCACCAATCGAGAAGGTGGGCCTTGTGGGCGAAGACCAGGATCAGCATCAGCCCGAGCCAGAAGCTGGGCATAGAGTAGATGAACAGCGCGCTGAGGGTCAGAGTGTGATCTAGCGTCGAGTGCTGGCGGACAGCCTGCACGATGCCGATCGCAATGCCGATCGCGAAGATGAGCACCAGAGACGTCCCGCTGAGGATCAATGTGTTGGGGATGCGTTCAGCCAAGATCGAGACGATTGGCCGGTTCTGCGTGAGGCTGACACCCAGGTCGCCCGTCAGAAAGCTTCTCAACCACCGCAGGTACTGGATGTGGATGGGACGGTCCAGCCCCCAGTTCTCCCGCATCTGCTCGATAACCTCCGGTGACACGCTGGGGTGCACGTACATGGCCGTCGGGTCGCCCGGCGCGGCGTGCACGATGACGAAGACCAGCGTGACGATCCCGAGCAGCAGCGGGATCGCCTGTATCAGACGGCGAACGATGTATGCAGTCATCAGGGAGTGAAGCGACGAGCCGTCGGCTCGACCCACCAGTCTTTGACGTTCTGTAGCGCGCCTCGAATGTCCATCTGCACATCGCGCAGTCGCGTACGTAGGCCGTTCGGCCGCACGTCGTAGTAAAGGAAGGTGTAGGGCTGCTCCCACTGCAGGATCTCCTGATATTCCTGCCACAGGGGGAGGGCCTGCGAGCGATCCTCTAAGCGCGTCACTTGGTCCAGCAGCTCGTCGACCCGCGGGTTGCAGTACGAGGCCCACTGGAACGGGCCGTCGAACTGCGAGCAGGCGAACAGGATCCTATCGTCGAGGCGGAAATCGGTGCCCCATCCCAGCACAAAGGCGTCGAAAGGCCGCTCCCTGCTCGTGATGTCCCGGCGCAGGCTCTGGGCTTCCTGCACACGCAGTCGCACCTCGAAGCCGACCTTCCTCAGGTCGGCCTGCACGAGTGTCATGATGTCTTCGCGGGTCGGATTGGGGTTGGTTCGCAGCTCGAACGAGGCCCGGTAGACGTCGCGTTCGCGGATCCCGTCGCCATCTCGATCCACCCAGCCAGCCGCTTCGAGAAGCGCTCGCGCGCTGTCCGGGTTGTAGGGCAGCGGCTCCAGCTCTCTGTGGTAAGCCCAATGGAAAGGCGGCACGGGGCCTTTGGCCACCACACCCAGCCCGTTCCGGACCGTCTGCACGATCTGTTCACGGTTGATCGCGAGGGTCAGGGCGCGGCGGACCCGTGCGTCCTGGAACAGTGGTCGCCGGCCATTCCAGTTGATGAACGTGTACCTGAGCGTCGGGAGCGATACGACCTGAACTGCCGGATTCGCTTCGATCTCCGACACCTGCTGCGGCGGCTCGATCGACAGGTACACGTCGACCTCGCCCGCAAGCAGCTCGCTGAGGCGCGTCGTTGGCTCCTCGATCACCCGGTAGACCAGCCGATCAAGGTATGGCCGTCCGCCCAACGACTCGGGGAAGTCGGGATTTGCCTCGAATACCCAGCGGTCGCCGGAGCGGTGCTCCACGAATCTGAAAGGTCCGTTGCCAACCGGACTTTCAGTGCCGAAAGGATGTTGCTGGAGCCTAGCGGGAGGCACGTCGCCGAGGATGTGCTCGGGCACTGGCGATATCCTGCGCCAGGGGTCGAGGAAGCCGGGATGCCGCTTCAGGTAGAAAATGATCGTGAAGGAATCACGGACGACGGCGCTGTCGTAGAGCGCGAGTAGCGAGGCGCTGGGAAACCCTGTACGTGGATCCTTTATGCGGTCGAAGGTGAACTTGAAATCGTGTGCGGTTGTCGGTGCACCGTCGTGCCAGCGCACGCCGTCGCGCAGGTGAAAAGTCAGCGCCAACCCTTCGATCGTCGCCGCGGTGTCCCAACGTTCCGCCAGGTAGGGTGCCGGCTGGAGGTTCTCGTCGTATTGGATCAGCGTGGTAAACAGGACGAAGTTCTGCAGCTCACGAGCGTTCTCATCGACGCTGGCGAACTGGTTCATCGAGCTGGGCTCCGCCATGTAGGCGACCACCACGGTGCCACCATAGCGCAGCGAGTCCGGGACGACGTCGGCAACCTGCGCTCGCTCGCCCCCTTCTCCACACCCTGCTGACAGCAGGGCCACGCCCATCGAGCCGATCAGTGCTCTGCGCATAACATCAACTGCCCCTTTCTCGCCGTGCCGCCCGTGCGCTCACAGTCGCCATGTCCACTCCGGGTCGGAGAAGCGGCGGCTGTAGTAAGGCACCCGCGCCTTCTCCTCCGGCGTAAGCGTTGACTCGATCAGCTGGATCCCCAGCAGCCGCTCGAAGCCGCTGGCTAGGCCGTCCACCAGCTCGGCCCAGGTCGGTATCCTTGGCAACAGCTCGTCGAGTGCCGCCGGCCGTTCTGCGGCATCGTACTTCCACTTGATGCGCAGCAGCTCGACCGTTGGCGACTGGTCGCCCGTCAAGAGCAGCGAGCCGTGCTGGAGGATCACACCGCCTTCCCGGAGCTGTGCGCTGCCCGCCAGCTTGCGCTTACCGGCCACGATCGCGCCGCCATCCAGCTCCTGGAAGCAAGGTACGGTGGACGGTCGCAGGGGCTGCCTGATGTCCGTCACC
>CP070823.1:1252920-1258787 GCA_020344375.1 Gemmatimonadota bacterium
GGGCAGCACGTCCGGCCCACCGCGCCCGAAGCGGAAGAACTCCTGCTGCTCTTCGGCGGCCCTCGGGCGCTTGAACTCGTCGCGCCGCAGGTTCCAGGCAATCCGGTTCACACCAAGCCGCGCCGGCGCCCGCAAGGTGCGGATCAGCTCGCCGTCCGAGTCGCTGATCTCGACCGTCACCTGCGGCCCGCGCCGCGCTTGCCCCAACCCTTGCGGCCTCCCTTGCCCGAACCCTCCCGGCTGAGGCTGCTGCGCGCTGCCGCGCGGCAGGCCCTCGATGTTCAGCGAGAACGTAATCAGCGCGCCGTACGGCCGGTTCTCGCCGCGGAACTCGCCGTGCCCTGGAGAACCCTCGCCTGCAGACTGGTTCTCCTGGTACTGGATGGCATCCGGGATCTCGAACAGGTGGATCGGCTCAGCCATCGTCGCGGCCGAGATCGTGCGCAACGGCCGGATGTCGTCGATGATGTACAGCGAACGCCCGTGCGTGCCGATCACGAGATCGTGCTCACGAGGGTGCACGATCAGCGCCATCGCCGATGCCGTCGGAAATCCATGCGTCCACTTCATCCACTTCGCGCCACCGTCCAGCGTGAAGTAGAGCCCGAACTCAGTGCCCAGAAACAGCAGGTCCGGCTTCACCGGGTCCTGCTCGACCACCAGCGCATAGCCCCGGATGTCGCCCGTCACCAGGCTCCGCCAGCGCCGGCCGTAGTCCCGGGTCACGTACACGTAGGGCGCGAAGTCACCGCGCCGATGGTTGTCGAAGACGACGTAGGCCGTCGCCGCGTCGAACTTCGACGGCTCGATGTGCGGCACCCAGGTGTTCGCCGGCACGCCGCGCACGTTCCCCTCCACGCTGGTCCACGTCGCGCCGCCGTCCCGGGTCACCTGCACACGGCCGTCGTCGGTGCCGACCCAGATGACGCCCTGCTCCACCGCGCTCGGCGCGATCGTCATGATCGTCGTGAAGTTCTCCGCGCCGGTGACGTCGTAGGTCAGGCCACCGCTCTCCCGCTGCTTCTGCCACTCGGGATTGTTGGTGGTCAGGTCGGGGCTGATGATCTCCCAGCTGTCACCAAGATCGGTCGACTTATGGACGAACTGACTGCCGTAGTAGACGGTGTTCGCGTCGAACGGATCGATCGCGATGGCCGCGTTCCAGTTGAAGCGCAACTCGACGCCATCCGGGTGCGCGGGTCGGATGTCCTTGTCCTCGCCGCTGTAAACGTTCCAGCGCCTGAGGTTCCCTCCCTGGCTCATCGAGTAGCCGAGCTTCGGGTCGCTAGGGACCGCCAGCGTGGCGAACCCATCGCCGCCGCCAACCCGCTGCCAGTGGAGGTTGCGGATGCCGCCGTTCTCCCAGACGCTGCTCGGCCCACGCCACGAGCCGTTGTCCTGCAGACCGCCGAGCACGTTGTACGGCGTCTCCATGTCCACGTTGATGTGGTAGTATTGCGCCAGCGGCAGGTTGGCGACGAAACGCCAAGTCTCACCGTGATCGCGGCTGACATACACGCCACCGTCGTTACCATCGATGATGTGTGAGGGATCGTTCGGGTTGATCCACATCGCGTGATGGTCGGAATGGACACCCCACCGGACGAGTACCTGGAAGCTCCTGCCCCCATCCGTCGACAAGCCCACTCGCGAATAGAGACTGTAGATCCGGTTCGGGTCCTGGGGATCGACTCGCAGATCGAAGTAGTAGAAGGGACGGTTCCCGATCGTACCCTCTGAATCGATCTTCCTCCAGGTGTACCCACCGTCCTCTGACTTGTAGAGTGCGTTCTCGCTCGCCTCGGTCAGCGCATAGACGATGTTCGGGTTCGAAGGCGCGATCGCCAGCCCGATGCGGCCGAGCTCGCCCTCGGGCAAGCCATCCCCGGAAGTCAGCTTCTTCCAGTTCCGCCCACCGTCCACCGTCAGGTAGAGGCCGGAACCGGGGCCGCCCGACCGGAAGAACCACGGCCAGCGCCGGTAATCCCACACGGCGACAATCAGCTTGTTCGGGTTCGTCGGGTCCATCTCCATGTCACCGACGCCCGTGTTCTCATCCACATAGAGGATCTTCTGCCAGGTCCGACCACCGTCCTCGGTCTTGAACACACCGCGCTCCGGGTTCGCCTTCCACATCGAGCCCATCGCACCCACGTAGGCGACGTCCGGATTGCTAGGATGCAGGGCGATCCGGTGGACGCGCTCGGTGTTCTCGAGACCCAGGTGCGTCCAGGTGCGACCGGCGTCCATCGACTTGAAGACGCCGTAGCCCGTGCCCGACACACTGTTCCGCGGGTTACCCTCGCCTGTACCCACCCAAACGATGTCCGAACTCGCCTGGAATACCCGGACGGCGCCAATGGCATGGACCGGCTGGTCGTCGAAGATCGGTTCGAAGCTCACGCCCCCGTTCACCGACTTCCAGACGCCGCCGGTGGCGGTGCCCACGTAGACGATGTTGGGGTTCGAGACGACGGCATCGACACTGGCGATCCGGCCACTCATCCCGGCGGGCCCGATGGAGCGGGCTCTCATGCCGGCGAGCAGCTCAGGATCGATCTGTGCGTGGAGCGGCGCGGCCAGGGCAGCGGAGAGCAGCAGGGCCGCAGCTCCGGAGATCAGGCGGCGGAGCATGGTGTCCCTCCAGCGTTGAGAATCAGGAACTGTGGTTGGGAAGATCCAAACTAGGGGCTAGCGAGCGACTCGGCCAGCGCCTCCAGCCGGCGCTCGGCTTCCTCGACAAGTGGCCGCAGTTCAGGGTCGCAGTCCCGCCAGAGCTCGAGGAAGCGGGCGTAGTGCTCCGCCGCCTGCTCGGGCTCGCCGAGGCGCTCGTGGATCTGTGCGCGACGTAGATGCGCCGGGGCGACGTAGGCGATCTCGTAGGGCTGCAAGCCACCCAGCGACGCGAACCAGCCGAGCGCGTCGCGGCTGCGACCCACGGCCACGAGCAGCTCGGCCATCAAGTAGCGCTCCGCGGCCATCGCGAGCACGGGCGACGATACGAGCTCTTCATAATTCCCCTCGAACGGCGCCGCTTCCAGTAATTGCAGTGCCTGTTCCACTTCTCCGTGAGCGGCCGCGAGGGCTGCGCGAATCCCCGGTGCCAGCGTCGCCGAAATATTGCCGCCGACCGTCCACTCCACCTGCTGCAGGCGGTCAGCGTGAGCAAGCGCAGCCGAGTCACGAGCGAGCCGCGCATTCAACATCCCCAGTAGATAAAGACGGATGGCCGGCTGCACCTCGTGTGGCGGCAGCAACTGGGCGAACGAACTGGGCGGTGTACCCGCCGCATCCCAGTCCGCCACCTCAGCGAGTCGTCGTTCCAGCTCAGCCTGGTCGTACGGGGTCAGCGGGAGCAGGCCGAGGTAGGCCCGGTAGCTCGGGCCGATGGGGTACAGGCGATCCACCTCAAGCAGCTCCTGCTCGGCCTGGCTCCAACGACCACTGGCCACGTCGAGGTAGGCAAGCATGGCATGGCCTGCGGCCCGGACCTGACTGGGCCGGTGCGACGCTGTCAGCGCCTCGACGACCCAGCGACCCTCGCGCGGTTGATGGAAGACTGAAGTGGCCACCATTGCAGACCCGTACAACCCAAGCGTCTCCACTGATACCAGCTCGCCTTCCGCCGCGACGCGTAAGGTGTGATCGCCGCTCGTTAGGGCCCGCATCACGTGTAGAGAGGTGCCGAACCAGGGGGCCGGCTCAGCTGCCATTGCGTGGCGCACCAGTGATTCGGCCGCGACCAGATCGCCTCGCTTGATGGCGAGTGCCGCCAGATGATGAAGAGTGATGACATCGTCGGGATTCACAACCAGAGCACGCTCTAACGGACCTCGAGCACGTTGCATCGAGCGTCCGCTATAGGGGCTCAGGTGAAAGAGGGTTTCTCCCAACATGTAGTTGGCTTCCACTTCATCGGGGTACTCCCCCAAGACGGCGCCGTACGCTTCCTCTGCAGTCTGTATGTCACCCGTCAGAAAAGCGTGCAGGCCCAAAAGCAGGCGGCGCTCGCGAGGAGGAAGCATTGCGCTGTCGCGCAGGGCGCGAACGGCCAGCATGCGCCCCTGCTGACCGCTACCTTCCCAGGCGGTCACCACGGCCAGTTTGTAGCGGGCCAGAACGAAACCGCTGTCTAATTCGACAGCGCCGCGGAATGCCGCGATCGCTCCGTTCAGGTCAACGTGCCCCAGAGCGACCTGACCCTCCAAGTAGGCTTTAAGGGCGGGGACAGACCGGGTCGTGCGTGCGGCGAGATCCACGAGCCGATCGCCCGGCCGACCTGCCAGGTCCGCAACCAGGCCGCGGGCAAGCTGGTCCACCAGATCATGGATATCCGTTTCACGCCCGGGCACGGTCTCGGCGGTGGTCCTGTCGCCTCTGGTCGCATCGTAGAGCGACGCCGTCATCTCCATCCGCTGTGCGGAGCCGACCACGCTTCCTAACACGTAGAGACCCGCACCGTAGCGAGCGGCGACGGCGCCCGCCGTCTCTGGATCGGGCGCGTCCCCCTCGTCCAACGAAAGACCGCTCAGGAGCGCGTGCGGGTCAACCGTGCGCAGCTCACCGGCGCCGTCCAGCGCGCTGCTCAGCAGGTGGACCATGCCCTCGTGCAGATACAGCAGGTCTTCCCCACCCCGAACCGCGAAGGGGAAGACGGCGATCCGATTGGCCGACAGATCTGACACCGGCGAAGGCCGACGCGCCCACATCCACCAGGCGGCGACGACCACAGCTACGATCAGAAGAGCTGCCGCCGCGAGTCGGAAAGGGCGATGCACTGGCCGCACCACGTCCTCGGGCTCACCAATCGCGGGAGCCGCGCGGCGGACACCCTCCGGCGTGATGTCAAACGCCCAGGCGAGCACGACCGCGATGGGAAAGCCGACCAGCGTGAGGGCAACAACTAGCGTAAGGGCCCAGTCGGGAAGGTTCAGCGCCGGGAAGGCGATCTCCGCCGCCTGCCAGATGACGAAGGCGACGGCAGCATACACGACCGCGACGCGGTAGACGCGGCGGCGTTTCAGTCCGCCGACGAAGGCGCGCAGACGAGACGGCGGATCGTTCATCGCTCTCTCATCTCGCCTCGGCGGTTGGTGTCGGGTAGTTCATACGGCGGACCAGATCTTGGAAGCGGGGATCGGACGCCAGGTTCCCCCAATGGAACGGCTCCCTTCCTACCCAGATCAGCCAGTGCGTTCGCTCCTCGAAGCCCTTCTCCAGCCATGCGATCGCTTCGTCAACCTCGTCGAGCCCAGCGTAGACGTACGCCCTGGTTACTGGTGATACGTATCTCCCACGCGCGGCGAGTTCGTCGAGTTGCTCGAGCTGCTTCAAGGCATCGGCTCTCTGCCCCAACCGGCCGTAGAGGTACCCGAGGTAACCGATCGGCAGATCATAATTGGGGTCGGCCACGGCGATCGTGGTCTGCGCCGCGGCGAGCGCGTCCTCGTACCTGCCCTGTGCCGCGAGAGCAATTGCGAGGCCCTCGTAGCCCCCGTAGTACTCCGGCTCCGACGCCACTAGACTCTCAAACGCTCGCACGGCCTCGGCCGGCCGCCCAGCATTGAGCGGCAGGAACCCCTTGTTGAACCTGACCTCCCGGGAGCGCGGGTCCAGCCGCTCGGCACGCGCCATGAGCTGCATCGCGCGATCGGCCTCTCCCCATATCCCGCTCTCCAGCACCGCGTACCACACCAGGGCGTCAACCGAACTCGGGTTGCGCTCGAGGGCTCGCTCGAACCCTTCCCGCGCCGCATGCCAATCGTAGCGATGCGACATCGCCTCGAGTGCCAGAGCGGTGTGGGCCTCCGCCAGTCCCTCATCTATCGTCACAGCCTTCTCTGCCGCCGCCCTCGCATAGGGCCAAG
>CP070823.1:1258887-1266172 GCA_020344375.1 Gemmatimonadota bacterium
GCCCGTGTGAGCCCCTGCTCGATCTGCCACGTGTCCAGCCACGGGTTGAAGCGCGAGCCTGGTGCCTCCATCCACAGCTTCTCGGCGTAGTTCCCGTCCGCATACAGATGCACGGAGAGCACGCCGCGGTCCGAGTCCTCGGTCGGCGCCAGGATCACGGCCCCCGCGCCGTCGCCGAACAAGACCGCCGTGTCACGCCCGGCCGTGGACATTACCAGGCCCGTGGACTGCACCTCGGTCCCGACCAGCAGCACCCGCTTGTACGTGCCCGTCCTGATCCAGGCATCCGCGACCGATAGGCCGTAGAGGAACCCCGTGCACTGATTCCGCACGTCGAGACACGGGATGCCGGTGATCCCCAGCTTCCGCTGCAGGAACACGCCTGCGCCCGGGAAATAGACATCGGGACTGAGTGTCGCCAGGACGATGCAGTCCAGATCGGACGCCTGCAGTCCCGCCCGCTCCAGCGCCTGGTCTGCCGCCAGCTTGGCCAGATCGGAGGCGGGCACGCTGCCCTCGACCCAGCGCCGCTCCACGATCCCGGAGCGCTGGCGGATCCATTCGTCGCTGGTGTCCATCCAGCGGCTCAGATCTTGGTTGGTTATCACACGTTCGGGCACGTAGAAGCCCGTCGAGACCAGCTCTGTACGTAACATACCTTACCAAGATTAGGGTGAATCCGCCGTGATCACTCGCGCGGACTGCGATGATGTGATAATCTACCGCGTTCCAGACGTCTTGACGACCAGGAGGAGGAACCCAGTTGGCTAAACGGAAGCCGGCCGCCCGAGGGAAGGCGGTGAAGAAGAGAGCGGCCAAGGCGAAGGTGAAGAAGGCTACAAAAGCCAAGGGGAAGTCAGCCACAAGAGCCAAGGCGAAGAAGGCCAAGCCGACCAGGTCCGGGAAGGCGGCCGCCGCGAAGGCGCGAACGCCCGCAGCGAAGCGAGCCAGGCCCACAGAGGCGGCCGAGCCGCCCACGCCGAGGCGGATGCAGAACGCGATCGACGCTGCTCGGGAATGGCTAGGCGAGCGGCGCGACTACTTCGGCTATCTAGCGCGGCGCGACGCGACCCGGGGCGCTCCGGAGCTGTCCCGGCACCTGCGCGGCGACCTGATAGCGAAGCAGGGGCCGGACGGGAGCTGGAACGATGGCGATCTGGCGGCGTCCGCTGAAGCGCTCTGGCGTCTGCTGGACCTGGGGCTGGGATCCGACTCTCTGGCGGTATCGCGTGCCCTCGACTGGCTCTACGCGCGCCGCGACGCCGAGGGTGCCTATGGATCGGGTTGCACGCCGGCACGCCACGAGCAGCGGACCTGCGAGCACTTCATCAGCGGCTTCTTCAGCCCCGGCCCGTCCGACGAGCCGCAGGAGATCACCCTGAGCAACGGGCAGGCTGTGACGTCGGACATCAGCGCGCGGCTCTTGGCCTCGGTGCGGGGACTGCGCTCTGCCCTGCGAGCCAGCCCTCTCGATCCTCGGGCGAACGCGTCGATATCCGGCCTCAGGGGTCTTCCGCTTTATCTCGAGTACGGAGGGACGTTCACGCCTCCGGTTCTGGTCGGCGCGCTGCAGGCGTTGGCCTGGTTCCAGGGCGGGCACACGAGCGAGCTGAAAGCCGGTCTCGAGACGCTGGCGACAGCACAGGACAAAGATGGGGTCTGGCCCAACGTCGAGTTCTTCTTCGTGCTGGAGACGCTGCTGGAGGTGAACCACCCACTCGCCCAGCGAATGCGCCAGCGGTTGATCCCGCGACTTCTGGAGACCCAGCACAAGTACGGCGCCTGGGGGCGTCGCCACCTCGCGGCCCAGACCTGGATCGCGGTGCAGGCTCTCGAGCGGGCTCTGGACGAGCTAAGGCCTGGCGGAAGGTAGGTTTCCTGCGGCGAGAAACACTTGACTCCCGCCTACCCTGATCCTTAGTCTCAGCCGCGATCTCACTGGGCATTCTCACCGCCAGGGCCGGGAGGACGATGCGCACCCGTCGGAGAGCGTTCACGCTTGGCCTTTCAGGACTCGCCGGTCTGGCACTGATCACGATCGTCTTTCAAGCCCAAAGCCCGCGGACGGGGCCCACGGTGCCCGCGGTCGCGGCGGCCGTTCAGAGCGCTCAGTTCTCCCTCGACCCGGATACACTCGTCGGCTGGGGCAGGGGACCGTTCCAGCCGATCTTCTTCAGCCACCGCCGTCACGCCGGTGTCTACGAGATCGACTGTCTGTACTGCCATTCGAACAGCGACTTATCGACGTGGGCGCTTGTGCCGCCGGTAGAGCTCTGCCTGGGTTGCCACCGGGTGGTGAAGGCCGCCAGCTCGGAGATCGCGAAGCTGCGTGGCTATCGGGAGCGCGGTGAGCCGATCCCCTGGGAGCGCATCTACGAGCTGGCCGATTTCGTTCAGTTCAATCACGGGCGGCATGTGCGGGCCGAGGTGGAGTGCGAGGAATGCCACGGCAAGGTCGAGGAGCACGATGTGCTCTGGCGTTGGTCGCCGCTGACGATGGGCTGGTGCCTGGAGTGCCACAAGAAGCCGCAGGAGGACGAAGCGAAGCTGGCGAAGGCGGAGCGCCTGGCCGCCGAGTTCGGCGCCGCCGGGCGCGAATCGCACGGGCTGTACCCGCGAGCGATCGACTCGAAGTACGGGGTCTTGAACGGCCCGATCGACTGCGTGACCTGCCACTACTAGGCCGGCAGGGGAGCTTCACTGGGTGTCTGGGATCAAGCGTCGCGATTTCCTGAAGGTCCTCGGGTTGACCGGTGCGAGCACCGGCCTGGTGGGCTGCGCTCAGGAACCGGCGAAGAAGCTGATCCCCTACCTGGTGCAGCCGGAGGAGGTCATCCCCGGCATCCCCAACTGGTACGCCAGCGTCTGTCGCGAGTGTCCCGCCGGCTGCGGCGTGCACGTCAAGGTGCGCGAGGGTCGGCCGATCAAGGTGGAGGGAAACCCTGACCATCCGCTGAACGCGGGTCGGCTTTGTGCCCGCGGCCAGGCGGCGCTTCAGGGTCTCTACGACCCCGACCGCATCAGCGGGCCATTGCGCCGCGTCGAGGGAACGGGAGAGTTCGAGCCCACGACCTGGGAGGAGGCCGAGGCCCTGCTGGCGGCCCGGATTCGCGGCCTGCGCCAGACCGGCCAGGCGGAGCGGCTGTACCTCATCAGCGACGGGGCCGTCAGCTCCCTCGACGCTTTGTTCGACGACTGGATGGACGCCGTCGGGTCACAGAACCGCGTCATCCATGAGAGCCTCGATGTCGAGCCGCTGCGCGAGGCCAACCGGTTGACCTTCGGACAGGCGGAGATCCCCCGCTACGATCTCGATCGCGCCGAGCTGATCCTCTCGTTCGGCGCCGGCTTCCTCGAGACCTGGATCTCGCCGGTCCAGTACACGCGGCTGTTCGCCCGATCGCAGAGCTTCCGGGACGGGCGCAAGGGTCGCTTCGTTCACATGAGCCCGCGTCTCTCGCTCACCGGCTCCAACGCCGACGAGTGGGTACCGGCACGCCCGGCGAGCGCCATGCTGCTCGCCCTGGCGCTGACCCGCGTGCTGGTCGCCGAGGGACGCGCCGGGGGCCGGGCGGCGGTGCTCCGACCGCTGGTCGAGCCGTTCACGCCGGAGCGCGTGGCCGAGGCGACCGGGGTCGAGCCGGAGCGGATCGAGCGACTCGCCCGCGAGTTCGCCGACGCGCCCGCCAGCCTGGCGCTACCTCCCGGCGTCGAGATGACGGACCGCAACGCGACCGCCACGCACGTCGCCGTCAACCTGCTCAACTACGCAGCCGGCAACATCGGTCGCACGGTGCGGTTCGGACCCAATGTCGTAAGGCGCCGGTCCGC
Organism: Gemmatimonadota bacterium; assembly: GCA_020344375.1. Classification (GTDB taxonomy): domain Bacteria; phylum Gemmatimonadota; class Gemmatimonadetes; order Palauibacterales; family KS3-K002. The sequence goes on from CP070823.1 coordinate 1,262,719, forward strand.
GGACCTGGCCCGCTGGACGGACGTCGTCGAGGCGATGCGCTCGGGCGCTGTGGACATGCTGCTGGTGCACGGCAGCGACCCCGTGCACACGTTGCCCCCGAACCTCGGCTTCGCCGCCGCACTGGAGGACGTAGGTCTGCTGGTGAGCTTCGCCAGCTACGTGAACGAGACGGCAGCTCGCGCCGATCTGATCCTTCCGGATCACACGCCGCTGGAGAGCTGGGGTGACCATGTGCCCGAGGTCGGTGTGCACACGTTGATGCAGCCGACCAGCAACCCGCTCTTCGACAGCAAGCACACAGGCGAGCTGTTGTTCTCGCTGGCGGCGCGCATCGGCGGCAACATGGGAGCCCAATTCCTGTGGCCCGACTACCGCGGCTACCTTCGCGATGCTTGGCGTCCCGTTCAGCGCGAGTTCGCGTCGCGTGAGAGCTTCGATGACTTCTGGCACGCAGCTGTCTCCCGCGGTGGCGTGTGGCGCGACGTGGGCACGCAGCCGGTCACGCTCAACCGCGCGGTGGCGGGCGTCGAGTTCGACGAGCCGGCGCTGGAGGGCGACGCGGCGGCCCGCTTCGCCTTGATCGCCTACCCATCCCCGACCCTCTATGACGGACGCGGCGCCAATCGGTCCTGGCTCCAGGAGCTACCCGATCCGGTCACCAAGCTCGTCTGGAGCTGCTGGATCGAGATCCATCCCGAGGTCGCGCAGCAGCTCGATGTCCGGACGGGTGACGTGCTGGCGGTGAGCAGTCCTCAAGGCCGGCTGGAAGCTCCGGCCTACGTCTACCAGGGCATACGCGCGGACTGCGTGGCCATCCCCAGGGGCCAGTGCCACGCCCACTACGGCCGCTGGGCTCGCGACCGCGGCGTGAACCCGCTCGCGCTCTTGCCCGCCGCCGCCGATGAGTCTTCGGGCAGCTTCGCCTGGCTCTCGACGCAGGTCGCTCTCGCGAAGACGGGACAGCGCGTTCGCCTGGTCGAGGTGCAGGGCTCGGACGAGGATCGTGGCCGCGAGATCGCCGAGGTCATCAGCCTCACGGCAGCGATCGAGGCGGAGCGCCACGCGCGGGAAGAGATCGAGCGCCATCCCGAGGCACGGGTCGAGGCCGTCGAGGACGCCGATCCCAAGAGCCCCTACCGCTGGGGCATGGCCATCGACCTCTCGAGCTGCATCGGCTGCTCAGCCTGCGTGGCCGCCTGCTACGCGGAAAACAACGTCCCGGTGGTCGGTGAGGAGAGGTGCGCGCAGGGCCGCGAGATGGCCTGGCTCCGCGTCGAGCGCTACTACGAGCACGTTGTCGTAGAGGCCGGCCAGGGCGGCGTCCAGGCCGAGCACGGGGAGTGGGAGGGCTTGCACGTGGTGCACATCCCGATGATGTGCCAGCACTGCGGCAACGCGCCCTGCGAGCCGGTCTGCCCGGTCTATGCCACCTATCACAACCCCGAAGGCCTGAACGTGCAGGTCTACAACCGCTGCGTGGGGACCCGCTACTGCTCCAACAACTGCCCCTACAAGGCGCGCCGCTTCGAGTGGTTCGACTACGAGCACCCGTTCCCGCTGAACCTACAGCTGAACCCGGATGTCACGGTGCGCGAGAAGGGCGTGATGGAGAAGTGCACCTTCTGCGTGCAGCGCATCGTGAAGGCCCGCAACGATGCGAACGCCGAGGGCCGCGATGTCGCCGACGGCGAGGTCACGCCGGCCTGCGCACAGACCTGCCCGGCCGAGGCGATCGTGTTCGGCAACCTGCGCGACCCGCACAGCCGGGTCTCACGGCTGGCGCGGAGTGGCCGGGCCTATCACGTGCTGGGCGAGCTGAACACGCGACCTGCGGTCACCTATTTGAGAGAGGTGGCTCGCGTGACGGAGGAGATCTAGATGGCGACGGTCGCGCCGCCGGTCGAAACCCCGTTCGCAAAGGTCAACCGCGACATCATCGGCGCGCTCTGGGAGCCCGACTGGCGGTACCGGATCCTCATCCTCGCCCTGCTCGCCGTGCTGGGCTGGGCGGGCTTCGCCTGGATCTACCAGATCAAGACGGGGATGGGGACGGCTGGCATCACCCACCCGGTGATGTGGGGCGTCTACATCACGAACTTCGTGTTCTGGGTCGGCATCGCCCACTCGGGAACCCTGATCTCAGCGATCCTCTACCTGCTGCGCTCCGGCTGGCGGACGACAATCAACCGGGCCGCCGAGGCGATGACCATCTTCGCGGTGATGACGGCCGGTCTGTTTCCGCTGATCCACCTGGGTCGGGTCTGGTACTTCTACTTCCTGGCACCATACCCGAACCAGCGGATGCTCTGGCCGAACTTCCGCTCGCCGCTGATCTGGGACTTCTTCGCGATCAGCACCTACTTCACGATCAGCCTGCTCTTCTGGTACTCGGGGCTGATCCCCGATCTGGCGTCGGTGCGCGATCGAATGAAGGGCCTGAGAGGCCGGATGGCGCGGATCAAGGAGACGATTTACGGCGCGCTGTCGCTGGGCTGGCAGGGCACCGACAGCCAGTGGAAGAACTACCGCCGCGCTTACCTGTACATGGCGGCCATCGCCACGCCGCTGGTGCTCTCGGTGCACAGCGTGGTGTCGTGGGACTTCGCCATGGCGATCACGCCCGGCTGGCACTCGACGATCTTCGCGCCCTATTTCGTCGCCGGCGCGATCTTCTCGGGGATCGCCATGGTCATCACGCTCTCCGTTCCTTTCCGCTGGGCGCTGGGCCTCGAGGACTACATCACCGAGTACCACTACGACAACATGGCGAAGCTGTTGCTGTTGACTTCGCTGATCGTGGGGTACGCGTACGTCGCCGAGTACTTCATGGCCTGGTACTCGGGCGATCCGATCGAGTGGGAGAGTTTCCGCTGGCGGGCGGTGGGCGCCTACAGCGGGCCGTTCTTCATCATGGTCACCTGCAACGTGCTGATCCCGTTGCTCTGCTTCTCGCGACGGATCCGGCGCAACATCAAGGCAGTATTCGTGATCTCCGTCTTCGTGAACGTGGGGATGTGGTACGAGCGCTTCGTCATCATCGTCACGTCGCTGGCCCATGAATACGCTCCCGGCGCCTGGGGTCTCTACAAACCGACGTGGGTGGAGCTCTCGATCACGGTCGGTAGCTTCGCCTGGTTCCTGCTTTGGTTCATGTTGTTCGCCAAGTTGCTGCCCGCGATCTCGATCACCGAGGTCAAGGAATCGATCGCCGAGGGTGTATGGAGCCCCGGTGACAAGAAGGAAGAGGCGTGAGATGGAAGCGCGCCAGGCCGTAACCGCGACGTACGAGGATATCCACACCCTGGTGGGCGTCGTCCGTTCGATACGCGAGGAGGGTTGCGAGGACGTGACGGTCATCGGGCCGATCATGGAGACCGAGCTGGAGGAGGCGCTGGGTAAGCCTGCCAGCCCGGTACGTCGCTACGCCCTGCTCGGTGGTATCACCGGACTCGT
>CP070823.1:1266272-1274555 GCA_020344375.1 Gemmatimonadota bacterium
GGGCACGTTCGCTGCAAACCGGAGTACGATGATGTACTTGAGGCATCGCGGGCGGCGGGATTGCCGCCCCTGCAAGTGCGTGAAGAAATCGAGCGCCAGCTAGCGCAGGAAGCTCCAGGTTAACTAGGTTACATTATCGGCCCCAACGCGGGCACAGGTCATTCCGAGGGAGGACGGCAGATGACTTTATCTCGTATGGCACTTGTGACAGGCAGTGTCGCGGTGCTCGCCCTGTACATCCTGCCCGCCGACGCGCTGGCTCAGCGGCAGCGCTGTACAGGCGAGAGGCCGAGAGGGGGAAGGTGGGTCTCCAGCGGCGAGTTGTATCTGGACCGGGCCCGGAGAAACCCCAGACTGGACGAGAAGCGGAATCTCTACCAACAGGCGCTGGACGTACTCGTCGAGGGGTTCGTGGAGCAGCCCGACAATCCACGGAACTACGTACTGGCAGGTCGGGCGTACGAAGGGCTGGGTGACTACGTTGGCGCGGACAGCGTCTGGCGGAAGGCGGAGGAGATGTGGTCATGCTACCACGCCCTCGTCGACACGCTTCGCCACACAGCCTGGACCCGGGTGTTCAATAGCGCCATCGGCTACTTCAGGCAAGGCGAGATCGAGAGAGCTTTAACCTTGTACCAGGCCGCGTGGACGGTCTACGACAGAATGCCTCAGCCCATGCTCCAGATCGGGGGCATCTACGCGCGGCAAGCGGCGGAGCCTGGCGTAGATTTAGACACTCGTTCCGAGCTCCAGGGGAAGGCGATCGAGTCGTTCCAGACCGCACTCGCCGCGTTGGACCGATCCGAGCGATTGAGTCCCGAGGACCGTCAACAGGCAGCGCGCTCAGGGGCCTTCAACCTAGCCCAGGTGCTGGCACTCCAGGGAAGGTACGAGGAGGCGGCCGCAGCCTACGAGAGGTTCCTGGCCGAGGAGCCTGACAACGTCGCCGCCATCACGAACGTCGCCGTCGTCCTCACGCGAGCGGCCAGGCAGCTCGCTTCGCAGGCTGACATGCTGGAGGAAGGCACGGAGAAGGAGGCGCTGCTGACGAAATCCGACTCCCTGGAATCCGTCGCAAGTCAGTACTACGACCAGCTGCTCGCCCGCGAGGACTTGGCGGCGGACGACTATCACAACGTGGGGATCGGCCTCAGCCAGATCGGACTGCACACACAGGCCGCTGAGGCTTTCAACAAGGCGCTGGAGCTTCAGCCCTACCGTGCGAACTCACTTGAAAACCTAGGATTGGCGCTCTTCTACGGTCAGCAGTATGACACTCTGGTCAGGGTGGCGCAGAAGCTGGTGGAGCGTTATCCGCTCAGTGAGAATAACCTCAATCTGCTTGCGAGCGCCTATCGCGATCTAAACGATACGCAGAATGCTCTCGAGATCCTGGAGAGACGTAGCGAGCTGACGGTCGACCTTCCAGACCAACAGCTGGAACTTGAGGCGGCCGACGGCACGTTCGCGATGAACGGCTCGCTCCGCAACATCAACGTTGAGCCCGGCAGCTCTGTGGAGCTTCTGTTCGACTTCTACGACGATGCTGGTGAGCTGGTCGCGAGCGCGCCCGTAAGCGTCGTTGCTCCCGAGCAAGGCGCCTCGACTTCCTTCAGCGTCTCTGTCGAGTCGGCCGTTGCCATCTCGGGCTTCACCTACAAGCCTGCTGGAACCTAGCCAACACCCAACGACCCAACTCCGGACTGAAGCTCGTTGGCAACGGGGACAGGGCGCCACGCTTTCGTGCGCCCCGTCCCCGTTCCGCTCGGGTCTCCCAGACTCTTGCCGAGCCAGGCGGCGCGCGCCATCGCCCTGAACCGCCTCCCTTATCTCCAGTAAAGCTGTAGTTGACAAGCGGTAAGTTGTGCCTAGATTGGTGGTTAACCTGGCTCATACGATGGAGCTTGTCAGCCCGGTAAGCGTCGACTTGCGCTACACGACCGTATGTGTGCCCCGGCCTCCCCACCGTTGCTCGCGCCGCAGCGGCGAGAGCGTGCAACCGCTGACAAGGGTGGGCTCCCAGTGAGCCTTCCTACGGTCGCGATCGTCGGCCGGCCGAACGTCGGCAAGTCGACGTTCTTCAATCGGATCGTCGGCGGGCGCCCGGCCATCGTGGACAGCGAACCGGGCGTGACGCGCGACGTGCACTTCGCAGAAGCGGAGTGGGCGGGGCGACGCTTCTATGTTGTGGATACGGGTGGAATCGTTGAAGGCAGCGCCGATCAGCTTGAAGATGCGGTACGACGCCAAGCTCTCGCCGCGGCGGCGAGTGCAGAAGTGATCGTGTTCCTGGTGGACGGCCGGGAGGGGGTACACCCGCTGGACGCGCATATCGCCGAGCTCTTGCGCAGGCAACAGGCGAAGACGCTGCTGGTGGTGAACAAGGTCGATAACCTTCCCGAGGCAACCGAGCACCTGGAGTTCTACGCGCTGGGTCTGGGGGAGCCTTGGCCGCTCTCCGCGGCTAGCGGGAAGGGCAGTGGCGATCTGCTGGATCGCATCGTCGAGCGTTTGCCAGAGGTGGCGGAGGATGCGGTTGACGAGGGGCTGCGTTTGGCGGTGATCGGGCGCCCGAATGTCGGCAAGTCGAGCTTCATTAACAGAGTCCTGGGTACCGATCGGCTGGTAGTCTCTGAGGACGCGGGCACTACGCGCGATGCCATCGACACGCTCTTGGAGCGGAACGGGCGCCGGATTGTCTTTATTGATACAGCCGGCCTGAGGAGGAAGAGCCGTGTGGAGACGGGGCTCGAGTACTACGCGACCGTGCGCACACTTCGCGCGATCGATCGAGCCGACGTCTGCGTGCTGATCACGGACGCCGACCAGGGCGTAGGGGTTCAGGACTTCCGAATCGCCAGGCTGGCGTGGGATCGTGGCTGCGGACTCGTGTTTGCCGTGAACAAGTGGGACCTAGTCGAAAAGGAAACCCACACTGCCTCTCAGATGGAGAAGGCACTGTGCAAGCGCGTGCCCTTTCTATCGGCGGTGCCGATCGTTTTCATCTCGGCTCTCACCGGCCAGCGGGTTCAGCGAGCGCTGGATCTCGCCTGGCAAGTCGGAGAGGAACGGGCGAAGCGCGTGCCGACCCACGAACTCAACGATCGATTGCGCGTCTTGACGGAGGCCGTGCAACCCCCGCAGAAGCGTGGAAGGCCCATCAAGTTCGTTTACGCGACGCAGGTGCGAACCGGTCCACCCCTGTTCGCGTTGTGGACGAACTATCCGAGGGACGTACCGGACAGCTACGTCCGTTATCTGATCAAGGGATTCCGGGAGGCTTGGGGGTTCCGGGGCACCCCGATCCGAATCAGGCTGCGGGCCCGTAGGAAGGAGCACGATTGATCTTACTCGCCCTGGTAGTCACCGCCTACTTGCTTGGGTCGATCCCGACGAGCCTGCTACTCGCCCGTTATGGCAAGGGAATCGATCTCCGGGAGTGGGGAAGTGGTAACCTTGGTGCCACGAACCTGTACCGGGTTGCTGGGCCGGTCTACGCCGTTCTCTGCATGGTGGTGGATGTCGGCAAGGGATTCGTGCCTACTAGGTTATTCCCGCGACTGGACGGCGTTGAGCTTCCGCAGCTCGCCCTCGCCTACGGCGTCGCGGCGATACTCGGCCACGTCTTTTCGGTCTGGGTCCGCTTCCGCGGTGGAAAAGGTGTGGCTACCGGCGGCGGTGTCTATGTGGCGTTGGCACCGGCCGCTGCCGGCCTGGGATTCGTGGTCTGGGTCGCCGTTGTTTTGGCGACGCGCGTGGCGTCCGTGGCATCGCTGTCGGCGGCGACGCTGCTACCCGGTCTGGTTTGGCTTACCGGGCATCGCTTCGACTATGTCTTTTGGGCCAGTCTGCCGCTGGTGGGACTCGTGTGGTGGACTCATCGGGCGAACGTCCGGCGCCTGCTGGCTGGAAAGGAGCTGCGAGCGGCTCGCGGCTCGGGGGCTCCGCCCCTCGAACCCGAGCCGGACTCAGCCGGCCCATCGAACAAGGCATGAGCATGGGTCAAGCGGCGGTCATCGGGGCAGGTAGTTGGGGCACGGCACTGGCCAAGCTGCTCAGCGAGAAAGGCCATGCTGTCCGTATTTGGAGCTACGAAGCCTCGGTCGCGGAGCAGATTCGCGAGCGGCGCGTGAACGAGATCTATCTTCCCGGGATCGAGGTGCCCGCAAGTGTCGAGGTGTTCACGGAGCACGCCGACGCCCTGGAGGGAGCGGAGATCGTGATCGCCGTCGTGCCGTCGCACGCCTTTCGAGAGGTTATGCAGGCGGCGGCACCTCTCGTGCCGCGCGACGCGATCATGGTGTCGGCGACCAAAGGTATCGAGGTGGACACGCTGAACCGGCCGAGCGAGATACTGGCGAAGCTGTCGCCTGATCAGGCACCCCCGGCTGTCCTGTCAGGGCCGACTTTCGCCCGTGAGGTGGCGGAAGGAGATCCGACGGCGATAGCCGTAGCGTCGCGAGATTCAGATGTAGCTCGGCAGGCCCAACACTTCCTCAACACCGAGCGCTTCCGCGTCTACACGAACGAGGACGTTCTGGGCGTTGAGCTGGCTGGAGCGCTGAAGAACGTGATCGCTCTTGCCGCCGGCATCGCGGACGGTCTAGGGTACCGCAGCAATAGCCGCGCTGCTCTGATTACCCGGGGACTGGCCGAGATCACGCGGTTGGGCCTCGCTATGGGTGCGCGGGCCTCGACTTTCGCCGGGCTTGCCGGTCTCGGTGATCTCGTTCTGACCTGTAGCTCCGACCTTAGCCGCAATCGGACTGTTGGCGTGCGGTTGGGTAGGGGAGAGACGTTGGAGGAGATTCTTGCGAGCATGAGGATGGTCGCGGAAGGGGTCCGTACTACAAAGGCCGCTCGCCAGCTGGCCCGGGCCTACAACGTGGAGATGCCCATCGTAGAGGAGGTCCATCATATCCTCTTCGAGGGCAAGTCGCCCAAACGTGCGACAGCCGACCTCATGCTGCGATCGCCTAAACCCGAGTTATGGGGGGGCACCGATGCGACGTGAACGCATCGCACGTCGGGAGTACTTCTCCATTGGAGAAGTCTGCGAGATGGCCGGTCTCAAGCCACATGTGCTACGCTACTGGGAAACCCAGTTCAAGGAGCTGAGCCCGAGCAAGAACCGCGCCGGCAATCGCGTCTACCGCGCCCGCGAGATCAAGCTCATCGAGCTCGTCAAGCATCTGCTGTACGAGGAGAAGTTCACCATCGATGGTGCCCGGCGGAAGCTCGAGAAACTGCGTGAGGAAGGCCAGCTGGAGGAGGTCGCTGGTCGAGCACTCGATCGCCAGGCGCTGCGACGACTGCAGGATGGCGTTAGGCAGCTCCTTGAGATTCTCCAGGAACCTGCTCAAGATTGACTCGGATTCGCCGCATATCTGGCGGCGCGCGGGACGGTGGTGGGGAGGGTGATGGGTGAAGCCAAGGACAAACGACGAGCGGAATCCGGCAGCGCGGCGCTGTATCTCACTGGCCTGCCTAGCCTTAGACCTTATCATCTACAACTTACTTGAGGAGAGGAGGGCGTGGGCATCGAGCCTCGAGACCTGAACGTGCACCAGGAGCGCCGCCGCCAGTTGATCGAGCAGCTCCGAGCGTCGGGGATCCGCGATCTGACCGTGCTGCATGCCTTCGACAGGGTGCCGCGCCATCTTTTCGTGCCGGAGGCGTTCGAGGCGCGTGCCTATCTCGACGAGGCACTGCCGCTGGGACACGGGCAAACGATATCGCGGCCCAGCACACATGCCCTCTATCTGCAAGCGTTGAGGCTCGAGGGTGACGAGCGGCTGTTGGAGATCGGGACCGGGTCGGGTTTTCAGACCGCGCTCCTGGCGACCCTGTGCCGGCAGGTGTTCTCCATCGAGCGGGTGCCGGAGCTGGCCGCGCGCGCCCGGGCTCGCATCGAGGCGCTGGGATTCACGAACGTCGTCATCCGCGCAGGCGATGGCAGCCACGGCTGGCGCCGATACTCGCCGTATGACGGCATACTGGTCACCGCCGGAGCTAAGGAGGTACCGAGCCCGTTGCTAAGACAGTTGCGAGTCGGCGGCCAGTTACTGATCCCGATAGGGGACCGTCAGTCGCAGGAACTCCACAGGATCGTGCGCAGCGGCGAAGAGACGATGGAAGACGAAGTCATCGCCCGGGTGAGGTTCGTGGCGCTTCACGGGCTCGGAGGGCTGGAAGTCCAGGACGAGCAGGTGTCGAAGTGGTAAGCGACGGCTCTCCAGGGCCGGCGGCGAGCCGGGCGGCCAAACGGAAGGGCTGGGTCCGAGCCCTCTACGATTGGGTCCTGAGCTGGGCGGACTCGCCGTACGGTGCTGCGGCGCTCTTCGTTTTGGCGGTGGTAGAAGCTTCCGTCTTCTTTGTTCCGCCGGACGTCCTACTGATCGCCCTTTGCGTGGGGCGGCCGCGCCGCAGTCTCTATTTCGCCGGATTGTGTACCGTCGGGTCTGTCTTGGGTGGGATCGGCGGCTACCTCATCGGCTATCAGCTCTACGAGTTCATTGGCCGCTCGATCATCGAGTTCTACGACGCCACCGAGGCCTTTCAGCGTGTGGGCGACCTCTATCGGGCAAACCTCGTCCTGGCGCTGGGGACTGCTGGCTTTACACCGATCCCCTACAAGGTATTCACGATAGCCGCTGGTGCCTTTGCGGTGCCCTTCGTCCCCTTCGTGGTTATATCTGCAGCGAGCCGGGCAGCACGCTTCTTCTTGGTCGCAGGGCTCATCCGTTCGTTGGGTCCGCAGATACGCGGCTTCATCGACCGCTACTTCAACCTACTCACGGTGATCTTCGTGGTGGCCCTGATTACGGGATTCCTGCTGCTCAGATACGTACACTGAGGCCGTGCGTCGCGGTTTGACCCGTCCGCGCGGCCGTGTAGATTTTTTGGCCTGACCACAGATCTGGGAAGGAGGTAAAGGCAGGCAGTGTCGACAAATCCGACCCCGTTCATCGGCGGAACTGAAAGCCCTAGGCAGGATCCGTCGACCAGAGACAAGTTCGCGCCGCCTTATGTCGCGGGAGCAGACGAGTCACCGGCTGAGGGAGTCACGCCGCCTGACCTGGGAATGGAGAGCCCCGAGGAGGCGCTCGAGCCCACTCAGGCGGAGGCAGGCGCTGCTGAGGCGCCGCCGCCGGTCGAAGTGGAAGCCCTCGAGCCGGAAGCGCCCGAAATCGAAGTGCCCGTACAGTGGGTTGATGCCGAGGCGGAGGCCATCTTCACCGAGGAGGCACCAGCCGAGCTCGAGGAGCTTGTCCTGAGCGAGGAAGGAGTGGCGGAGGCAGCGCCACCCGGGGGGCCCCCGCCAGAGGCTCAGGAGCCGGCGGCCGCGGAAGCTGAGCCCGGTATTCCTGACTTCCTCTTCGGGCCTGACGGTGGCGGACCCGAAATCCCGATCCAGGAGCCCGAGCAGGCTGCCGTGCTGGGAGAATCGCTTGAGCGTTTGGCCGCAGAGGCCGAACGGCTGCTGCAAGGCGAGGAGGGGGAGCGCATACGGGCCCTGATTGCGGATCTGGGCAGGCACGGAGCTGATATCGCCGTGGCACGCGCCTTCGCGGCCGGCTATCTGGCGGCAAAGCGTAGAGAGGAGAGCTGACACATGGCCGAGCCTCTGCCGAGCGGTGAAGATCGTTTCGTCGCAGCCACGCTCAAGTTGCTGTCCTGGGCGCAGAGCAATACACGCGCGCTGATTCTCGGCCTGGGTGCTGTGGCTATCGTCGTCTTCGGCGTGAGGTACTACCTGGACTACCAGAGGCGAGTGCGCGAAGCCTCGGCAACCGAGATCCGGTCCATCCGCTTCCAGCTCCAGAGCGGGGACGCAAGTCAGGTAGTCGAGCAGCTGCGCGGCTACCTGGTGCGATTCAGCGGCACGCCGTACGCGCGCGAGGCCCAGGTGCTGCTGGCTCATTCGCTACTCCTCGGGAATCGGGCAAGCGAGGCCATCGAACCTGCGAGGCAAGCCGTGGACGAGCTTGGCGACGATCCGCTCTCGACCCGCGCAGCCTTCCTGTTGGCGGCAGCCTACGAGGAGGTCGGGGACACGGCGCTGGCTATCAGCGTCTACGAACAGGTGGGTGCTCGTGTCAAACACCGGAGCGAGAGAAGTCTGGGCCTCGAAGGGGCAGCCCGTCTGAGGGCCGCGAGCGGCGATCGCGCCGCTGCCGCGAGGATCTACGACGAGCTCGCGGCTCTCACGCCGGAGGACGCGCCACAGCGCCTGCTGTACGAGATGCAGGCGGCGGAGATGCGTGCCGAACCGCTGCATGC
>CP070823.1:1274655-1277477 GCA_020344375.1 Gemmatimonadota bacterium
CCGTCCCCGAGGGCTACTCCGCGCGTCTCGAGTCCGGCACCGTGAATGGATCGTTCCGTATCGACTTCCCGATCACGGTGCAGGGCCGCATCGACCGGCGCATCACGGCGGAGCTAGGTGGCGGCGGACAGACGATCCGCGCCTTCACGACCAACGGTAGCGTCGTGATCAAGCGGACCTAGCCGCAGAGCCCCACAGCCGGCAGGACACAAGAAACCGGGCGACGAGCACGCTAGCCCGTCGCCCGGTGAACCTACTGTTCCGCCTGATCTATCACCGGGTCAGGCCGGTCTTCTTCTTCGGCAGGCACTCGATCATTCCCTCCACCTTGGCCGGAGGGAAGATCGGGTCGGCGGTCCCCATGAAGATCGCACAGCGATAGTCGTTGCGGATCCGGTGCTGCGTCCGGGCAGCCCAACTCACCGAGTCACCAACGACCAGGAGGTGAACGTTCTCGCTGGGCACGAAACCGAGCTCGGGAGTCGAGTTCGCGTAGTGACCGTGATCCGCGTGGTAGATCTCCTGGGCCGTGATCACGTTCCTCAGATCAGCCTGCATCACGGCCAGGTAGACGTTGCGCTTGTGCCCCATGGACGCGAGCGCGATCGCGGCGAGCAGCCCGATGAGGATGGCGACCATGAGCACCTCGATGAGCGTCACCCCTGCCTTGTCCGCAAGACGCGGCAGCACGGCGCGGCGCTCAGAGCGCAAGCCGGAACGGCGACCATCGAGTCTCAGGCCTTCAATCACAGCGTTACCCCATGAACTACAACTCAATCGACGACTGCTCTGACGGGATCTCTGGCAAGAACCTCGGCGGGATAACGTGGGGGGACCTACGCAAACATCTGTTGGAGCAAGTCACATACCGCAGACAGGGCCGAGACGCCAATCGCCTGCCCGTAAAGGAGATCCACTACGGCCAGCTCTTCGAGTGAAGCCCAAAAGAACCGCTACTTTTTTCAGGTTCGTTACGGTATCGTAACAGGCCGGAGTCCCTCCTACTCACCTCGACTCTTGCCGAGCGCAGCGGACTCGCGTATTCGAAGGGCGCACGCGGCTCAGTGGCACTCTTCCACCGCCACAGGTTGAGGGATGACCGCAGAGAACGAAGTACAACTCGAGGGCTCCGCCGGCTCCAGCTGGCGGCAGCGGCTCGTTCATCTCGCTTCGCTGGTTGTAGTCTTTCTGCCGGTCTATCTGGCCGTGGCTCTGGTCGAGCGACTGGGTGCCGCGGCGGTGGCTGGCATTGTCGTCGGCTGGCTGCTGGCAACCGGCATCCTCTACTTGGGCGGCAGCGGCTGGCCGGCGCTGGGGCTACGCCGACCGAAGAGCTGGGCCCGGACCTTCACGCTCGCGGCGGTTGCGACACTGGCGCTGCTGGTGCTGGGCTACGCGCTGCGCGCGCCGGTCGAGGCTCTGACGGGTGAGCCGCCCGACTTGGAACGCTTCGATGTGCTGCGCGGCAACGCCGTGGTCCTGATTGGCGGTCTGCTCGTGGTCTGGACGACCGCTGCGTTCGGCGAGGAGATGCTGCTCCGCGGTATGCTGATGAACTACCTGCGCGAGCTGGTGCCGAGCCATGCACTGAACGACCGCTTCCCCTGGGCTTTGGCGCTCGTGCTCACCTCCATCGCTTCGGGACTGCTGCACGCGTACCAGGGTGTGACCGGCATGATCCTGACCGGCGTCATGGCCGTCGGTTTCGGCCTCGTCTACCTGATCAGCGGTCGCAACCTCTGGGCGCCGATCCTGACGCACGGCATCTACGACACGATCGGCTTCCTGTTCGTGTTTCTCGGCTGGGACAAGTTGGTCCGCTGAGCACGGAACCGTGGTGAGCATAGCCGAATCGCGCCCCGCTGTGGCGACGCGGCTTGAACCAAGTCGATCGGCTCGCTATCTAACCTTTATGGAGCGAGGGAGTCTGATATCGGCAACAGCCGTCCCGTAGACCAGACGGAAGTGCCCCGGTTGCGGGAACGGTAGGACGTGCCCGAACGTTCAGCGGGTGCCGACGACAAGCGACGGCCGCTATCGGCCGAAGGAAGACGGAAGAGAGCGATAACGGTGTATCGCCAACAATCCTGGAAAGCGGTGCTACCGCGCTCCCGAAGCGGCGCCCCGGCTCTCATCCTTTTGGCACTGCTGGCGGCCGGGTGCGCTGCCAGGCAGTTCGCTGACCCGCCGCCCGCGCCGACCCAGCTACCCGAGGTCAGCGCCGTCTTGTACTTGATCGGCGACGCGGGTGCGGTAACACGGGAGAGCCCGGTCATCGTCCAGTTGAAGCGCGAGGTCGCGCAGCGTTCCCAGGATACGGAGGTCGTCGTCGCGTTCCTCGGGGACAACGTCTACAGCAGCGGCCTGCACGAGCCGACGCACCCGAGCCATCAAGCAGACGTGGAGCACCTGGAAGCACAGATCGATGTGCTGAGAGCCACGAGAGCGAAAGGGATCTTCATCCCGGGAAACCACGACTGGGGTTACAGCGGGGAGCGTGGGCTGGCGCAGATCCAGCGTCAGGGCGCCTACCTGACGGCAGCGGCAAAGGACGGTGTCGATGTGGTGTTCATGCCAGCCGCCGGGTGCCCCGGGCCGGCTCTGCTGCCGCTCGGAGCCTCGGTGCTGCTCGTGATGCTCGAGACCGATCTCTGGCTGCGCGACCAGGCTCCGGTGGAGGGCTGCGCCAACGCGTCGCTCGAGCAGGCGCTCGCCGCGTTACGCGGCGCATTGCAGGAGAACGCGGCGGGCGACGGCCGTCAGGTCGTCGTGCTGGCACATCATCCGCTGCGCAGCCGCGGGCCGCACGGAGGCCACTTCTC
>CP070823.1:1277577-1282588 GCA_020344375.1 Gemmatimonadota bacterium
ACATGACGAAGCTGGCCGACGTCATCGAGCTCGGGCCTGAAGAGGAAGCGCGGCGCCTGTGGAGCGCCGCGGTCGAGGCCCGTCGGACTGCCGCCGACGACCTGGTGGCGCTGCTTGAGTCCCTCGATCTCGGGCTGCACGCCGCCGAGATACTGGTGATTCAGCTGCTGCAGCCGATCAAGGACCGCTTCCCGGCGACCATCGGGCTGCAGCTGAACATGCCGACGCCGGAGGTGGACCCACATCGAGATGGCATCCAGGTCCCGAAGGTGCTGGGTTTCACCGATGTCATCGATCTGTTGAGCGCCGAGGAGCTGGAGTGCGTGAGCCCCGGAATGCACCGGGGCTGGGAGGATCGACGCTTCGCGTGCGGCCGGTCACGAGCCGCCGCTCAGGAAGCCATCGGCGTCACGCTGTCGGCCGACGACCAGGACCAGCTGCTCCTGCTTGCGGCGTACCGGAACCGGCTGTTCCGGTGTCCGCCGCCTGTCCGTGTCATGCCGGGCGAGATACTGTCGGCCTTCGAGCACCTGGAGCGGCTCGTCGAGGGGCTACTGGAGGCTGCCGCCAGGAGTTGAAGCCCGGCCTCGCGATCCACGACGCGGGCGGTGTGCCCTCATTGAATCGGGATGCTCACCGAGAACTGGTGCGCCCCCACGTTCGCGTCTTGAAGCGTCAACGGGCCGGACGGCGCCACGATGAAATCCGTCAAGCCCGCCGCATCCGCCGCCAGCAAGCGCTCCGTGCCGACGGGCGTCCAGGCCGTGCCCGGCTGGCCCGTCCCGGTGGTCACGCGACCCTGATAGCGAAGCTCGATCTCCGAGAACGTCAGGCTGACCCCCCAGGTCGGCGTCCACTCGATCCAGCTCTCGTTCTGTCGGCGCTTCGACTCCTGGATGTGATCGATCTGCTCGAGATCATAGTCGATCGAGCGCACCTGCAAGCCGAGCTGGAAGCCGATGATATCGAGTCGGTAACCGACGCCCGTGCGGATGAGCGCGTTGGTGAAGCTGAAGTCGTTCTCCACCGTCCTCGCGCCCGCCGGTATGACCCGGCCGCTGACCGAGGTGTCGGGCTCGGCCGCCTCAGCCCAGGTGTCCGCCCAGATGGGCTCGAAGATGAGATCGATCCCGAACGTCGTTTCATCCAGCGAGCGCGACACGCCGAGCCCGAAGTTCAGCCCAAACGAATCGCCGGGGTCGCGCGGGATGTTCATGATCTCGTAGTTCGGGATCTTGGGATGCGTCTTCCAGTTGCCGGTGAAGATCCCGCCGATCTGCCAGCCCGGGGCGCTCAAGGCCTGAACGTAGCTCAGGTGCAGGCCCCAGGTGTTCGTGCGGTCGAGGTTCGTCTCGACCCGCGTGTCCAGGACCGGCTCGATCGGGCCCAACGTGTCCGGCGGGACCGGATCCGGGAATACCCACTCCACGTAGGTGACGTCGTGCGTCATGTCCAGGCGGTTGTGGAGCACCAGCAGCTCGTAGGCCCGCTCCTCGCCCAGCTTGCCGTAGAGCCCGATCCGCAGGTCGAGCATGTGACCCGACTGATCGATCGACTGGCTGCCGGCGTACAGGAGATCGACGCCCTGCACCGCGTCGAGGCCGGCCCAGAAGACGCTGCCGCCCAGGGACGCGTTCATGCCGGGCAGCCGCGTCCCCAGCATCCCGAACGCGTAGATGTTATTGGAAGACTTCTCGCTCAGCAGCTCGGCCCCTTGGGGGCGGAAAAAGATCGGCTGCACGAGCTGCCGGGCCATCTCGATCTGCTGGAGCGAGAGCAGCGCTCCACCGAACCAACCCCTACTGCTCAGCAAGACCCCGGCCGGCAGTGCGCGCCCGGCTCCGCCGTCACCGGAAACGTTGTAGAACGACGGCGTCGCGAAGAGCTGCGCTCCCTGGATCATGCTCCCCTTGGCCGGATTGACGAACGGGTCGAGGAGTGGATCGTCGAGGGCGATGGAGACGCCGCCCATGCCCAGGTTCCGCGAGGGGAAGATCAGGAACTGATCCGCGCTCGCGATGGGCACGGTCTTCAGCGAGATCACCTGTGCTGGCGCGACCGCGGGCACCAGTAGCACGATGACCAACGCACGCCCTAACTGCTCAGCGCACTCACGAAGCGGCTTCATCTCGAGCTTCCTTTCTGTTACTGCTGCCGCCCTGTTGCCCACGCTACGACGCATATGTGAAGACGCGCGGATCACCATCAGCATGGCCCCCACGCGATCTCCGCCGCAGACCAGCACCACGGCGGCGAGGACCGTGAAGCTGGACCGGCAGCCCCTTGCGATCGTGATGACTCACCCGCTGTTGAGTCGAAGGTGCTGACTCGCAGCCTGAGATCTTCCCTTACGCACTGTGTCCGGGCAATCCGCGTGCCATTGGCAGCCGGGTCGTAGCTCTGTGTGCAACAGTTTGAGGTAGCTCGAGTTACCGCTGGCAAAGGAGCGATGAGTGCCTGGTAGAGCTTCAAGCACGTGCAGGTTTTCGAAGCCGGGATTCGAAATTCCGAGTCGCTGGCCCGCGTTCGTGCTCGCAGCCGATCACGCCGGTGCTGTGCCGTTGGTCGACGAAGCCACCGCCCTGACACCTGCGCTTTCTCAGCCGGATGGCGTAGCTCGAGGTCCCGAGGGGCGTTACCTTTCTTCTGCCCAAGAACCCACTAGCCGGGAGGTTACCCACGAAGGCGCGCACTGTGGTCGAAGGCCCGCGGCAACAGATCCTTCGGCATCGGAGGTGAGCTCATGTCCCCAGCGAGTCGTTTTCCTGGCTACCCGACAGGCATCTCAGCGTTGGCCCTAGTATGCGTGGTGAGCATGCTCGGTGCCTGCGCTGGAGAGCCGCCCGCACCTTTCTCGATTATGGCAGCCACGTTCCCTGACAGCGTCAAGCTCGTCTGGTCGCGGCAGACGAACGTCGACTCGTTCCGCGCTGAGCTCACGGCGGGCCAAACGTTGACACGGTGGGTGGCCGGTGACGCCACGATGGCCGTCCTTACGAGTGGTGACGGCGTCGAAGAAGGCGCCAGCTACGTCGCCACGGTCTACGCCGTCAACAGCGCCGGCGAGACGCGCAGCAATAACTCGCCGAGCTTGACGGCGAATGGCTTCCCATGGGACGAGTGGTACCCGACGAGCCTGCACGCCACGGGCCAGGGACTGCAGACGTTCTACAGCGCGAGCAACAACGGGCTCGAACAGTTCGCGAACGTTCCCTATTCGGAGTTGGCGTGCAAGAACTGTCACGAGCCGAGCCTCACAGGTGGTTGCGCGAGTTGCCACGGTACACCGGACCCCGGCCTCGGCGCCGAGGTCGATGACGGAGTAGCCGAGGGCCAGGCCTGCGCCGGGTGTCACGGCCGGCAGGCGAGCGAAGTCGCCGTTGGCCTCAGCGACGTGCACCGTGATCAGGGTATGACCTGCATGGGCTGCCACACCCTGGAAGACGTCATGGGTGACGGCCGCAGCTACAGCTCGTTGCTCGAGGACGGCGCTATCCATGTCGAGTGCGAGGACTGCCACACGATCCTGGCGAGCAACCAGTATCACGATGTGCATGGCAGCAGCGTGGACTGCAGCACGTGCCACATGCAGGGCATGATCACCTGTTACAACTGCCACTATCAGTCGGCGCTTCCTGAGGGAGAGTCACAACTGCTGAAGCAGGTGACGGACTGGGTCTTCCTGGTGAACCGGAGCGGGAAGGTGCACCCGGCGAACATTCACTCGCTGATCTATGAGGACAACAAGCTCCTGATTATCGCACCGGGTTATGGGCATACGATCGCCAGGAACGCGGTCTCCGGGTGTAGCGACTGCCATGGGAACGCGCACGTTGTGGACCTGGACGACGACAGCGTGCTGGTCGTGGCCGGGTTTGACGGTGTGGGCGATGTGAACACGGCGGAGGGCTTCGTCCCCGTGCCGTTCAACTTCGAGACGGCGCTCGTCTTAGACTTCCTCGCCTACGACTCGGATACAGAGGCGTGGTCACTCCTCGCGCGCGGACAAGACGCGACCCAGTTCATGTTCGCGGAGCAACTGAGCGACGAACAGTTGACGAAACTGAAGCAGCTGACGGCCGTTCCGGGCGGCGGGCGCTAGCTGCAGGTGAATAGTCCCTGGGTTATCAGAGAGGGCAGCTTTCGTGCTGCCCTCTCTTTTGAACGGCGAGTCTCAGTTTGCCGCCGCGCTGCATCAGAACGGCCTTAAGAGATATCGATGGTTGTGAGACACCTCTCCCGGAGGTACAAACAGATCTGGAGTTGGAACCCCGAAGGCTTTTGAGAAGAATGGGTCTGCTGTGTTCGCTTCTTCGACCAGCTGGGCGGCTCGTTCAACGTCGCCCATACCACTCTTGATATTGGCCAGCAGACCCAACGCGAAAGCTCGCAGTGGCAGGATCGGATCGGAGTCCAGGTACCTCGTGATCGCCTGTTCAGCCGCTGGCAAAGCTGTCTCCTTCAGTCCCTCATCTCTCATCCCAGTCATTGCATGATATCTCGCCAGGTCTAAGAACAGTATGCTCTTCTCGGGATCTACGCTGACCGCCTCCTCGAAGTACCTGGCGCCATCTTCACCTTCACCTCTGAAAAGGGATGCCCTTCCCAGCTCTACGAGCACATCGGCATTCCCTGGGTGAGCATCCAATACGCGTTGCCAGTAATCGACTCTGTCGGCTTCATCCGGCAGGAGTAGTGAGCGGGCTTTCGCTCCAAAGATCTCGTCCATCCCTTCCAGCTGCGCCGCGTACCTTTCGGCTTTCGTAACGTCACCACCCATGTCTTCAGGAACCGTAGCGTAGAGTTCGACGACGTATAGCGATGCTTCACGGTAATCGGGCTGTAGCTCCAGTACGGACTCATAGGTGTTGCACACCTTCGCTACATCGTCTTTGGCGCTGGGTCGGTTCATGTGCAGAGATATATAGGCTTGGAAGAAGGCAAGGCGGCCTGCGAAGAAACGATATATCACGTTGTCGGGCTCGAGTTCAACTGCCCGTTCAATCGACTG
>CP070823.1:1282688-1286089 GCA_020344375.1 Gemmatimonadota bacterium
CTACAAGTCGGAGGACGGCGGTTACACCTGGCGGAGGACGGAAGCGCGAGACAACGTCGGGAGCCGGCCGTTCTACTACTTCGATCTGCGAGTCGATCCTCAGGATCCTAACCGGGTCTACAGCCTCTGGTCGCTGGTCAGCGTCTCGAACGACGGCGGCGAGAGCTTCGAGGTCTTGATGACGTGGGATGCGGCGCATCCCGATCACCATGCCATGTGGATCAGTCCGAACGATCCGACGCTGATCTACGAGGGCAATGACGGCGGCGTCTATGTGAGCCGCGACTGCGGTGAGACATGGCGCTTCGTGAGCAACCTGCCGTTCGCCCAGTTCTACCACATCAACGTGGACATGGAGACCCCCTACAACGTGCTTGGCGGTCTGCAGGACAACGGCTCCTGGCGCGGCCCCAGCGTGGTCTGGGAGAACGGCGGGATCCGCAACCATCACTGGGAGGAGGTGGGCTTCGGCGACGGATTCGCGACGCTGGCCGATCCCAGTGACCCGATGATCGGCTACGCGATGAGCCAGGAAGGCTTCCTGATGCGCTGGGACCTGCGCACGGGCGAGCGCAAGGACATCCGGCCGGCGCATCCCGAGGGGATCGAGCTGCGCTTCAACTGGAACGCGGCCATCGCCATCGACCCCTTCGAGCCCAGCACCGTCTACTACGGCAGCCAGTTCGTGCACAAGTCCACCGACCGGGGCGACAGCTGGGAGATCATCAGCCCGGACCTCACGACCAATAATCCCGAGTGGCAGAGGCAGGCGGAGAGCGGCGGCCTGACCCTGGATGTGACGGGCGCCGAGAACTTCACCACGATGATGACGATTGCACCCAGCCCGGTGGAGCACGCTGTGATCTGGGCGGGCACGGACGATGGCCGTGTGCAGGTGACCCGCGACGGGGGCGCGACCTGGGAGAGTGTGGAGCGGAACATCCGAGGTGTGCCGGCCAACACGTGGGTGCCGCACATCGAGCCGTCCAAGTTCGATGCGGCGACGGCGTTCGCGGTGTTCGACAATCATCGACGCTCGGACTGGACGCCCTACGTCTATGTGACCCACGACTACGGGCGCAGGTGGCGGAGCCTGGCGACGGGTGATCTCTGGGGCTACGCGCTGGTGATCGAGCAGGACCCGGTGAATGCGGACCTGCTGTTCCTGGGCACGGAGTTCGGGCTGTACGTGAGCGTGGACGGCGGGAGGGAGTGGCTGAAATGGACGCATGGCGTTCCGACCGCCTCGGCGATGGCGCTGATCATCCACCCGCGGGAGCACGATCTGGTGATCGGGACGCACGGGCGCGCGGCGTACATCCTAGACGACATCCGGCCGTTACGTTCGCTCACGGTGGAGACACTGTCGGAGCCGATCCACCTGTTCGACATCCCCGACGCGCAGCAGTACATGGTGAAGCAGACCGGTGCCTCGCGCTTCCCCGGCCATGCTGAGTTCCGCGGCGCGAACCGACCGTACGGGGCGCTGATCACCTATTCGCTCAACGTCGAGGGGCTGCCGCATCCCGACGAGGAGATCGAGCGGCAGCGGAAGGCGGCCCAACGCGAGGCCGGGGTGCCCGAGGAGGAAGCCGCCGGGGAGACCGCGGCGGCCGAGCGCGAGGGCCCGCCCGACCGCGGTCCCCAGGTCACCATCCAGATTACCGACACCGAGGGCGAGGTGATTCGCAGCTTCAAGGGCCCGGCGAAACTGGGGGTCAACCGTGTCGCCTGGGACCTGCGCCGCGACAGCTTCAAGCGGCCGCGCGGCGACGAGGAGATGTCCTTCTTCGAGCGCGGCGGCGCGGAGGTGCTACCCGGCACCTTCGGTGTACGCATCAAGTACAACGAGCATGAGGCGATGGGTTCGGTCACCGTGCTGCCCGATCCGCGTTACGACATCCCGGGCGCCGATCGGCAAGCGAAGTTCGCCGGGATCATGCACGCCGGCGCGCTCCGGGAGGTGGCGGCCGAGGCGATCGACCGTATCCAGGACACCCGCGCCGACATCGATGTCGTGCTCGACAAGGCCAAGCAGGCTGAGGAGGGCGCGGAGGAATCGGCTGCGCGCTCCGAGGAAGAAAGTGCGAACAACGAGCTGGCTGAGGCGGCCCGCGAGTTGAAGAAGAAGCTCAAGGGGGTGGAGGAGCGGCTCTGGGTTCCGCCCGGCACCAAAGGCATTGTCGCCGAGACCGCGGTCTACTCGCGCATCGGGTACGTCTTGCGCGCCCTGAGCTCTTCGTGGGATGCGCCGACGCCGGCGCAGCAGACCTACATGCGTCAGGCGGAGGTGCGGCTCGAAGAGGTCCTTGCCGAGTTCAACCGTGTGTTCACCGAGGACGTAGCCGAGTTCCGGAACAAGGTCGAGGCGGCAGGGATCGAGTTCCTCGGGCCACAGGAGCCTCTGCAGATGCCGGAGCGCTAGCCGCAGGCCTGAATCAGACTGGTACTTAGCCAACGAGCGAAGGGCGCCGCAGCGACGACGCCCTTCGCTTTGTGTTGGCTAGCGTTCTGGGGATTGACTGGCTCCGCTCTTCGTCAGAGGCCCGGCCCGACGTTGAACAGCACGCCGAGGCTCAGCACGAACTGTTCGCCGCCGTCCAACTCGAACCGCAGCTCGGCGAACGGGGTGACCGGGCCCGCGTCGTACTTGGCGCCACCGAGCAGGTTGATGCCAACTTCGGTGTCAGACGCGTCCACGCCATCAGTGTCGACTGACACGTGCGCGATGTTGATCCCGGTACCGGCGTAGGGCGTGAGCATCGGGACCCGCACCGGAATTCGGTAGACAATGTTCGCGTTCAACTCCCAGTAGGTGACGTCGGCACCTCCCGGCCCTTCGTCGGGGAAGAAGTAGTCGAACGTACCGATGACCTCGAGCGGGACCTGCTCGAACGGTAGCCCGAGTACGACGCGGCCGCCGATACCGAAGTCGGCATCGTCGCCCCAACTCAGCTGGCCGCCCAGGTCGACCTGGGCATGGGCCGTGCTCGGGACGGCGACGAGGGCCGCGAGACAGACGGCGACTAGCAACCTTCTCATGGAAGCCTCCTGCGTTGAGGTGCGCTGGCTGCTCACCACGCAGACCCGCCGCTGAGGTGAGTAGTCTGTGACGCCACGTTGCTAGATGGTAACAGCTGCGGCAGGGGGTGGGGCAGACGGAATGCGGACTGGCAGGAAGATGGCGGGTTGCGTGGCGACCCGTCAAGCGTGGGGGCGCGGGGAGAGGGGGGTGGGTCTTGACGGGCGGCGCTGGAGCCAATATAGTTGGTACTGACAACTACATCAGGTGGCGATCATCTTCTGAGAGGAAGACATGAGCGAAAGCGACGAGATACGTGAGGCGGTCCGCCAGCGCTACGCTGCGGCGGCGCGCCGAGCGCTGGAGGTCAAGCCGGCGA
>CP070823.1:1286189-1300100 GCA_020344375.1 Gemmatimonadota bacterium
AGCACCCTTGCTTTCGCTGGCCTAGGTTATCTCCTCGATCGACATATCGGGGCGACGCCGGTGTTCACCCTTCTGGGGGCATTTGTAGGCGGCGCTGCTGGCTTCTACAGCCTGTATCGCCACGCCATGGCCATCCAGAGGGGTGACGTGGATAAGGAACAGGCAAAGAACCAGAGCGAGGAGCCACCTGCGAAGGCTCCGGACGGACAGTGAGACGTTGGACCCTCTACGCGGGGATCTCCGCGCTTCTCGTGGGTTTCTCCGCCTTGGTTGTCGGTTTTTTGTTCGACACTCGGGTACGGCTGGGCATCTGGGCCGGCCTCGGCTCGGCCTGGCTGGTGCAGCTGGTAGCGTTCGCGATTCTGGTCGCTGCCGCCAGCCGGCGGGCTAAGCTGGTTCTCGCGGGCTGGACCGCGGGGACCGTCCTCCGGCTGGTGATCCTGGGGCTACTCGCCTGGCTGAGCTTGGGAGGGACGTTGGGGCTGCCTGCTGAGGCCACCATGCTCGCCCTGGCGTTCGGCCTGTTCGCGCTTCTGTTGCTGGAGCCCGTCGTCTTCCGGCACCGCCTCGGAGCGCGATGACCGGAACAGTTGGCTGGTTCTGGGGTCTGCTGGCGCAGGCGGCTCAGGGCGGCGCGGCCGAGCAGGATGTGGGTGCCGCCTGGAACGCTCACATGCTCGAGGAGGTCTCGGACGCCCATCACTTTCCGGTTCCGTTCCTGGGCACGGAGATCCAGCTGCCCGAGTGGCCGCCGCTGCACATAGGATCGCTGACAGTCGATCTTTCACCGACAAAGCACGTCATCTGGCTGCTGATCGCGGCGACGCTCTGCGGACTGGCGATGATCTGGGTGGCTCGGCGTACCCACGGTCGCGGCTCGGAGCGGGCGCCGAAGGGGTTGGCGAACGTGATCGAGGCGTTCGTGATCTACCTGCGGGACGAGGTCGCGATGCGGAACATCGGCAAGGGCGGCGAGCGGTATGTGCCGTTCGTCCTGACGGTGTTCTTCTTCATTCTGATCGTGAATCTCCTCGGCCTCGTGCCGTTCGGTGCCACCGCGACCGGGAACATCTCGGTCACCGCCGCGTTGGCGCTGTTGTCGCTGATCGTGATCGAGGTCGGTGGCCTGCTGCATCTCGGGCCTGTCCCCTATCTGAGAACGATCGTTTACGTGCCCGAGGGTTTGCGATGGTATATGCAGATCCCCATGGCGGTCATCATGACGCCGGTTGAGGCCATCGCGAAGCTCGCACGCATCTTCGCGCTGGCCGTCCGTCTGTTCGCCAATATGACCGCAGGGCACTTCGTCATCCTGGCACTCCTGGGGCTCATCTTCTTGGCGGGAGCGAGCGCCAGCGCCATCAAGTGGGTGGTCTGGGTCGGGCCGGTGTTGATGGCGGTGGGTATCATGTTGTTGGAGATCTTGGTTGCGCTGTTGCAGGCCTACATCTTCACCATGCTGACGTCTGTGTTCATCGGGTTGGTGAGACATGCGCACTAGTGTTCGTCATTTTGATTGGAAACTGTAAGTCCTCGTGGGAGGAAAAACATGCTCGCTACACTTCTTGGAGCGATTCAGGCGGTGACGCCGGGGATGGAAGCAGAAGCGGCGCGAAACCTCTACAGCCTGCTCGGCGCGACGATCGGAGCCGGCCTCGCCGTGATCGGTGCGGCCATGGGGATCGGTCGCATCGGCAAGGCGGCGACGGAAAGCATCGCGAGGCAGCCCGAGGCGGCCGGCAGCATTCAGACGGCCATGATCATCACGGCGGCGCTGATCGAAGGTGTCGCACTGTTCGCTCTGGTGATCGCACTACTGGTCAGGTTTGGCTAGGACCCTAGGGTAGGGGGCGCTACGTGATGTCGCAGGGATCGATGGCTCGGCGCCTCTCACGACCGCCGTTTCGGCGCTTGACGGCGGTGGGGACGTTCGCCGCGCTTCTGCCTCTGACCACGAGTCCTCTCTTCGCAGAAGAGGGGGCAGGTGGCGGTGGCCTGTTCTCTATCAACCCGGGTCTGATGATCTGGACGTGGGTGATCTTCCTGCTGCTGCTGTTCGTGCTGCGCAAGTGGGCCTGGGGTCCGATCCTCGGCGCGCTGGAGGCCCGGGAGAAGCGGATACAGCAGGCGCTGGAGGGCGCAGCGCGAGAGCGGGAGGAAGCCGGTCGCTTGCTCGAGGAGCAGCGTCAGCTGCTCGATACGTCGCGGGAGCAGGCGCAACAGATCCTGGCCGACGGGCGAAAGGCCGCCGAGCGGCTGCGCTGGGAGCTGCTCGAAGAAGCCCGGTCACAAAAGGACCAGATCGTCGGGCGCGCCAAGGGTGAGATCGAGCGTGAGCGGGATCAGGCGCTCGAAGCGTTGCATCGCGAAGCGGTGGACCTGTCCATAGCAGCCGCGGGCCGGGTCTTGGAGAGGAACCTGGACGCGGAGGACAACCGCCGGCTGGTCGAGGAATATCTGGAGCGGCTGGCCGTCGAGAGTCGAAGGGACGAGACAGGCTGATGCAAGAGACAACTGTCTCGCGCAGCTACGCGGAGGCTCTGCTCGACCTCGCAATCGCCGACGGGGATCCTGATCTCTATGCCGAGTTGTTCCGGCAGTTCGTCGGGCTGTTGGAGACGGAGCGCGACTTTCGGTCGTTCCTCGAGACGCCTCGCGTCGAGCCTGATGAGAAGAAGCGGGTGATCCGGAAGGTATTCGCCGGGGTGATTCCGGATCGGCTTCTGAGATTTCTACTGGTCGTCATCGATAAGCGCCGGCAAAGGTTATTACCCTCGGTCGCGGCGGAGTTCAGCGATCTCGTTGACGAGCACAGCGGCCGCGTGCGGGTCGAGGTCACGACGGCGGCGGAGCCGGACGAAGCGCTGCAAGTGGAACTGAGGCAACGGCTCGGCCAGATGTTCAAGCGGGAGGTTCTCCCGCGCTACCGAGTCAATCCGCGCATCATCGGCGGAGTCATCGTGAGAGTGGGGGATCGCATACTGGACGGTTCGATCCGCCATCGATTGCAGATGCTCAGGCGCAGCCTCATGAAGGCGGAGGTCGAGTGAGGGGGCCCTGCGAGGCGAGCTGCTCGCGGCGACCGGAGCGAGAAGCGCGCTAGAACCAGATTTCGAGTATATGGCAAGGACAGGAAGACAACTTTCCGCTAGCGAGATCAAGAAGGCGCTGGTTCAGCAGATCGAGCGGTACGAGGAGGAGCTGCGCGCCGAGGAGATCGGCGAGGTCCTCGAGGTCAGCGACGGCGTGGCCCGCATCTGGGGCCTCGGTTCCGCCATGTCCAACGAGATGCTCGAGATCGAATCGAGTGAGACCGGCGAAACGGTCGTAGCGCTGGCCCTCAACCTCGAGGAGGACAACATCGGCGCGGTCGTGCTCGGCGATTTCCTCGTGCTCAAGGAAGGGGACCCCGTACGCCGGACCGGCCAGGTCCTGTCGGTCCCCGTGGGGCCGGAGCTGCTGGGTCGCGTAGTGGATCCGCTTGGGGTCCCGCTGGACGGCAAGGGCCCGATCGAGACCACGCGCCGGATGAAGGTCGAGCGGAAGGCGCCCGGGATCGTCTGCCGGCTGCCGGTGAAGGAGCCGCTGCAGACCGGGCTCAAGGCGATCGACTCGATGACGCCCATCGGTCGTGGCCAGCGCGAGCTGATCATCGGTGACCGCCGAACCGGCAAGACCGCCATCGCGATCGACACCATCGTCAACCAGCGCGGCGGTGATGTGATCTGTGTCTACGTCGGTATCGGCCAGAGGGCCTCGACCATAGCGCTGATCGTGGACCGGCTGGAGCAGGAAGGTGCCATGGAGCACACGATCGTCGTGGCGGCCAACGCCAGCGATCCCGCAACGCTCCAGTACATCGCCCCGTACTGCGGCTGCGCGATGGCGGAGTATTTCGTCTACAAGGAGGGCCGCCACACGGCGTGCATATACGATGACCTCTCCAAGCAGGCGCAAGCCTACCGCCAACTGTCGCTGGTGCTGCGACGGCCGCCGGGTCGTGAGGCCTATCCCGGTGACATCTTCTACCTGCATGCCAGGCTGCTCGAGCGAGCGGTCAAGGTCACGGAGGATCAAGAGCTCCTGAAGGGACACCCGGAGATCGAGAAGACGGGCGGCTCGCTGACCGCGCTGCCGCTGGTCGAGACTCAGGCGGGCGATGTCACCGCCTACATCCCGACCAACGTGATCTCGATCACGGATGGGCAGATCTACCTGGAGAGCGACCTGTTCTACGCGGGCGTGCGACCGGCGATGAACGTGGGGATCTCGGTATCACGCGTAGGTGGCTCGGCACAGCTGAAGGCGATGAGACAGGTTGCTGGTCGTCTGCGCCTGGATCTGGCCCAGTATCGGGAGCTGGAGGCGTTCGCCCAGTTCGCTGCGGAGCTCGACACGGCGACGCAGCGGCAGCTCGCGCGCGGTGAGCGGATGGTGGAGGTGCTGAAGCAGGGTCAGTACCAGCCGCTGGGGGTCGAGCAGCAGGTGATGATCATCTTCGCGGGTGTCCGGGGTTACCTCGATGACCTGGAGGTCGAGGATATCCGGGCGTGGGAGGCTGACTTCCACGCGTTCATGAGGGCCAATCATCCGGATATCGGAAGAGATATCCGCGAGCAGAAGGAGCTGACAAGGGAGATCGAGGACCGGCTGAAGAAGGCGATCGAGGAGTTCAAGCAGTACTTCTCCGCCGGCCGGCGGGCGAGGGCTGGCGCTGCGCCCGGGAGGGCCGTGGCGGGGGCGGAGAGCGAGGCGGCGACGGTTGCCGACTAGCACATGATGAAGGCCCAAGACATCAGGCGGCGGATCCGCTCCGTTCAGAACACTCGCCAGATCACCCGCACCATGGAGATGGTGGCGGCGTCGAAGCTGCGCCGTGCCCAGGCGCGGGTGCAGGGTGCGCGGCCGTACGCGGCGAAGCTGTCTGAGGTCATCGCGCGCCTCTTTGTGCCTGATCTGGCTGAGAGGCACGCGATCCTGCGGCAGCCGGAGGAGATTCGCAACTCCGCTCTGGTCCTGCTCACGAGCAACCGGGGTCTGGCCGGCGGCTTCAACGTCAACCTGATCCGACATGCCCGTTTCACTCTGGACGAGCTTCGTGAGGCAGGTGTGGAAGTCGAGTTCCACGTCATCGGGAAAAAAGGAATCAGGTTCTTCCGGTACAGGCGCGAACCGATGGCGACGGAGCGGCAGGATATCAGCGATCGTCCGACTATGGAGGACGCGCGCTCGATCATCGATCCCCTGCTCGCGCGCTTCGAGTCGGGCGAACTGGATGCAGTCGATGTCGTGTATGCCCAGTTCAAGAGCGCGATCTCCACTCCACCCGCCCGGATGAGGATCCTCCCGGTCGAGCCGAGCCGGGGGCCCGAGGCCGCGCGGCCGCTCGACTATATCTTCGAGCCCTCGTCGGAAGAGATCCTGACTTTCGTGCTGCCCCTCTACGTTCGCAATGCGGCCTATCGGGTTCTCGTGGAGACGGCGGCAGCGGAGCAGGGGGCTCGGCGCACGGCGATGAAGAACGCGACTGACAACGCCGATGAGCTGATCAGGACGCTGACGCTCCAGTACAACAAGGCTCGTCAGGCACAGATCACCCGGGAGTTGACAGAGATCACCGGTGGCTCGGAAGCGCTGAGAGGCTAGCACTGAACAAGAGACAATGGCAGACAACATCGGCAAGGTAGTGCAGGTCATCGGACCCGTTGTCGACATCGAGTTCGATCCTGAACGGTTACCCGAGATCTATACGGCAGTCCGCATTAGGAGTGGCGCGGAGCATGAGATGCCTGTGGACGTCGTGTGTGAAGTCCAACAGCACATCGGGCGCAGCCAGGTGCGCACCGTGGCCATGGACTCGACGGACGGCGTTGTCCGCGGCATGATGGCGATCGACACCAAGGGGCCGATCACGACGCCCGTCGGTCACGCACCGCTGGGCCGGATCCTCAACGTTCTGGGTGAGCCGGTGGACGAGCAGGGCCCCGTCGTGGCTGAGGAGCGCTGGCCGATCCACAGGAGGCCCGTGCCGCTGGAGGATCTGGCGCCGACCACCGAGATATTCGAGACCGGGATCAAGGTCGTCGATCTGATCGCACCGTACGTCAAGGGCGGCAAGACCGGCCTGTTCGGCGGCGCCGGCGTCGGGAAGACCGTCATCATCATGGAGCTGATCCACAACATCGCCACCGAGCACGGCGGGCGATCGGTCTTCTGCGGGGTGGGCGAGCGGACTCGCGAGGGTAACGATCTCTGGCTCGAGATGACTGAGGCAGGTGTCATCACGCCGGGCGATCCGGAGAAGAGCAGCGCCGCTCTGATCTACGGTCAGATGAACGAGCCGCCGGGTGCGCGCTTCCGGGTAGGCCTCACCGGGCTGACTGTCGCCGAGTACTTCCGCGACGTCGAGAAGCAGGACGTGCTGGTCTTCATCGACAACATCTACCGGTTCGTGCAGGCAGGCAACGAGGTGTCAGCGTTGCTGGGGCGCATGCCGTCCGCCGTAGGCTATCAGCCGACGCTGGGTACCGACGTGGGAGAGCTGGAGGAGCGGATCACATCCACTCGCGACGGGTCGATCACGTCGGTACAGGCGATCTATGTGCCTGCCGACGATCTCACCGACCCGGGTCCGGCCACGACGTTCGCCCACCTCGACGCGACCACCGTGCTCTCGCGGCGGATCGTCGAGCTGGGCATCTATCCGGCTGTCGACCCGCTCGATTCCACGAGCCGGATTCTGGACCCGCAGTACGTGGGCGAGCGCCACTACGAGGTCGCGACACGAGTCCAGGAGATCCTGCAGCGCTATAAGGACCTCCAGGACATCATCGCGATCCTCGGCATGGACGAGCTTTCCGAGGAAGACAAGATCATCGTCAATCGGGCGCGGCGGATCGAGCGCTTCCTGTCACAGCCGTTCTTCGTGGCCGAGCAGTTTACGGGCACGGAAGGTCGCTATGTGAAGCTCGAGGACACGATCGAGTCCTTCGAACGCGTGGTCAACGGCGAGTTCGACGAGCTTCCGGAGCAGGCGTTCTACATGGTCGGCGACGTAGGCGAGGTCGTCGACAAGGCGAAGGAGCTGTAGCGTCGGCAATGGCGGTTCCAGGCAGCGGTCGGCCCTTCACTCTCTCGGTGATTTCGCCGGAGCGCAAGCTCTTCGAGGGGGAGGCGAAGTTCGTTGTCGTGCCTGCCTTCGATGGTGAACTGGGCATCCTCTACGGCCACGCCCCGCTCATGGCGCTCTTGGGGAGCGGCGCGCTGCGGGTCGAGACGACGGCGGGCACGCGGCGCTTCCGGGTGTCAGGCGGCTTCGTGCAAATCGCCGACAACGAAGTGGCGGTGGTCAGTGAGCGAGCCGAGGAGGCCTGAGCGCTGGTCTGTTCAGCTGGCCTGCCGGGGACGCCCGAGCCCGTAGCTGCGGATCTTCCGGTAGAGGGTCTTGGGCGAGATTCCCAGGGTTTCCGCTGTGCGCCCCTGGTGCCAGTCCTCGCGCCGGAGCACGGCCTCGATGTGCGCCCGCTCCACCTCCTCGAGTGAGATGCTTTGCCCGACCAGGGCGGCGACGCCCTCCGAGCGGCGGGCGTGGCTGAGATCTCGCGGCAGTTCCTCAGCTCGGATCTCCTCGCCAGCACGCAGGAGCGCCAGCCTCTCCATCACGTTCTTCAGCTCACGCACGTTGCCCGGCCACTGGTAGCCCAGCAACGCCTCGAGCGCCTCGTCCGTGAGCTCGGGAGGGTTCGCGTCCGCATGCTGCTTGAGGAAGTAGCGTGCCAGGACGGGGATGTCCTCGGGACGATCTCGCAGGGGCGGGATGTGGATGTGCAGCGTGTTGATCCGGTAGTAGAGGTCATCGCGGAAGTTGCCTTCCGCCACCTCGCTCTCGATCTGCCGGTTGGTCGCCGCCAGTAGCCGGATGTTGGTGCTCACCTTCTGGGTGCCGCCAACGCGGAAGAACTCGCCCATCTCCAGCGCCCTCAGCAGCTTCGACTGGAGTCGCGGCGCCAGCTCGGCGATCTCGTCCATGAACAGCGTGCCGCCGTCGGCTAGCTCGAACAGGCCGAGCTTGCGCGTCATCGCGCCGGTGAAGGCACCGCGCTCATGGCCGAACAGCTCCGACTCCAGCAAGTTCTCCTGAATCGCGGCGCAGTTGATGTCGGTGAGCGGTCCATCAGCGCGAGGCGAGAGGCGGTGGATGGCCCGCGCCACCAGCTCCTTCCCGGTCCCGCTCTCGCCGGAGATCAGCACAGGGTGCTCCGAGCCAGCGACCTTGCCGGCGAGGTCGAGCACCTCTTCCATCGCCCGACTGGCCGTGATGATCTCCGGGAACTCCTCGCGACGCGAGAGCCGCGTCTGCAGCCGTACGTTTTCCTGGGCGAGCTGGCGCTTTTCGAACGCGCGCCGGACCAGCATTTCCAGCTCGGCCACCCGGCACGGCTTGGTGACGTAGTCGTAGGCACCCAGTTTCATCGCCGCGATGGCGGTCTCCACGGTGCCGTTGCCGGTGACGATGACGACCTCGGGTGGCGCGTCGAGCTCTACGGCCTGGCGGAGCACGCCGATCCCGTCCACCTCCGGCATGACGAGGTCCACCAGCGCCACGTCGAAATCCTCGGCCTTCAGGGCATCGATGGCAGCGCGACCGTCGTGAGCCACCACCACGTCGAAGCCCCGCTTGCGGAGCTGCGTCTCGAGGATCCGCGCGAGGTTCCGCTCGTCCTCAGCCAACAGGATCTTGATATCTACTTCAGCCACGCGTCATCACCCCTGTTCGGTCGCGTCGGATGTGCCGTCGTCCTTCGGCTCCTCGCCGCGGTAGACCGGAAGCACCACGCGAAAGTTGCTGCCGACTCCAATCGCCGAATCCACCTCGATTCGGCCACCGTGTTCCTGAATGATCCCGTAGCATATCGAAAGCCCGAGACCCGTCCCCTTGCCGGGTAGCTTCGAGGTGTAGAAGGGTTCGAAGATCTTGGGGAGCTCGGTTTGCGGAATGCCGCAGCCCGTGTCGATGAAGGAGATGCCCACCTCGCTCTCGTCCGCGTGGAGCACCTCGGTGCGCACCCGCAGCTCACCGTCGTCCTCCATCGCGTCCAGCGAGTTGAGTGCCAGCGCCACGAAAACCTGCACCAGGCGCTCCGTGTTCGCCCAGACCAACGGGAGATCGTACACGTACTCACGCTGGACCCGAATCTTCTTGAAGCGGTCGTGATGCTGAAGAAGCTTGAGCGTCTCCTCGACCGTCTCCTGAAGGTCCACAGCCCCCTTCTCGCTGGGGGGCGGACGGCTGAACGCCAGCAGGTCGCGCGCGATCCGTTTGCAGCGCTCGACCTCAGTCTCGACCATGGAGAGGAGCTCGGCCTCTTCCGAGTACTCGTCGACCGCGTCGCGCACCGCCTCCACACTGGCAGTGATTGTTGCCAGCGGGTTGTTGATCTCATGCATGACGCCCGCGGCCATCTGGCCGAGCGCCACCAGCTTCTCGGCGTGCGAGATCCGCTCGGCGATTCGCTTCTGCTCGGTGACGTCCTCGCCGATCGTGATGACATGCGTCACCTCATCGGTACCGGAGACGTGCATCGGTACCTTGGTCAGGCGGTAGTAGCGACGCTCGCCGGAAGCCGTCGACTCCACCTCGTAGAACCGGATCTCGTCGGTCGCGAAGACCTCCTCCAGTTCCGCCCGCAGTCGCTCTTCAGGCTGTCGGTACAGCACCTCGAACACCGTCTTCCCGATGGCATCCTCACGAGCCACGCCCTGCGTGCCGGTCTCGCGCTTCCGGTTCCACGCCACAATCCGGAAATCCTTGTCGACCACGTAGAGCCCCACCGGCAGCGCATCGACGATGTGCCCCATGAGCTCCTGCGCCGACTTCAGATCCCGCAACTGTACCTCGTGGTCCTGCTGCCGCTGGCGGGCGCGCAGCAACGTCACGGCGACGCGCAACAGCTGCGCCACCGACGCCACATCGGGCAGAATGTCCTCGTCGGACTCCACCACCCAGACCGCCCGCGCGGATCCCTCGGCGGCCAGTGGCCATACCAGTTGAGAGCGGCTCGCAGGGGAGAGACGGGCCACGCCTGCCAGGCCGCCTTCCCGCACCAGCGGTCCGGGCAGTGAGTCGCCCCACTCCGCCACCTGCTGGCTCAGCGCGTCGGCGTCGAGGCCGTCGGGATACGCGGCCAGGAGTCTGGTCTCGCCGTTCGATCGCAGCCAGAGGGCCGAGCGGAGCTTGAGCTCCGTGCCGACGGCGGCCAGGGCGTGGCCTAGATCACATTCCGCCGGCCCAAGTACCAGATCACCGATTCGGCGCAACAACTCCGCGGTGCCAGAGTCAGTCCCTATGGGTGAACGACGCTCCATGTGATTCGTGGCAAGGGGGGGAGCAGCGAGGGGTAACCGTAACTTAGGGCGCTGATTAGACGCTGACAAGGGGCAAAGCGCCTTCTTCGGTCAAAATGTCCTCGGGATTCAAGTCAAGCTGACCGAATCGGAGGGTCTTTCCGCTTTAGAGGCAACCGCCGGTCTCGTCTCTAAGCTGCCGTCCTACAACTAGTTATCCGGGGGAACCGGGATCGGCACACCGCTTGCCCATGAGGCCCTCGGCCGGGCGGTGTGGGCCTGTACGGGGTTGGGTGCCCGGCTTTGAAAATCGGCGTTGGGTGTGGGTCTGACGGAAGTATGACAGGTGATGCCGGTGGTCGTTCGATCGCAGGTCAGTCCGCTTTTGTTGAGAACAACATAGGCAAGGACATAGGGGGGAGGTCAGCGGGCGCTGTGATCGAATGACCCCGGCTCAAGATAGAGCCCCGGGGTAGGCTTGTGTGACTGAGCTCAGTGAAGCGTCTGACTTGGCGGGAGTCGGCGCCAGCCTGGCACACGGCCTCCCGGGGTTTTTTTTTTGTGCCGGTTCCGGGGCCCAGGCCTGGCGGGGCCTTGCCGGTCCCCCGAACGGCCGCTCAGCCACGCGAGGCGAGCACCTGGCCACCCGGCACGTGACAGATCCGCATGATGTGACCTATGATATGACTGCCGCGAGTGAGCACGGCAGGCCGCCCAGCTAAACGGGCTCTGGCGGCGCGGTGCCTGCCGATAACTGGCCCGACGCCCCCCGTATGACGAGAACGCAAGAGCGGACAGAAGACCTGCGGCGAGTACTGGCTCGTCTGCGCGACCCGGGAACCTGGCGCAGCCTGGTCGCTGTGGCGGTGCTGGTCTTACTCACGGTTTCGGTCGCCGTGATCTACGCGGTCCAGCCGCAGAGCCCGAGTGACCTTTTCGATCGCCTCACGCTTCTGGCGGATCGAGAGGCATTTGGCCCGCTGCTACGGCATGGAGAGCGAACGCGGCTACGGGCGGAGCGCGCTGAAGCGGCCGGGGAGGACAGCCTGGCGGTGGCCCTGCGTTGGGAGGCGGCGCGGACGTTAGAGCGTGCTGGCGTGTCCGCCCCTGGACCCAGGGAGGAGATGGCGGCGAACGATGATCTCGCCGACACCTATCTGGCCCTGGGCTGGAGGTATCTGGAGCGCGGCCGTGGCGGCAGGTTCGGCATCGGCAGGCGCCGCGATGCGCTCGAGGCCGCCGAGCACGTGGCCGCCTGCGTCGTCGGGGTGGCGCCGACCCGACGTCGCTCGGAGATCAACGCATTCGTCCAGGCGCTGGAGGACGTGCTCGACCGCCCGCCGGCAGGGAGGTGCCCGAGGTGAGCGCGCGCAGCTCGCGAATCTGGACTCCAGGTGCCGCCGCCGGCGTCGCCGCTCTGTTCACCCTCGCCTTTTTCTTCGGCGGGCTTTGGGTAGGTGCAAGCGGCGTGGAATATCACGCCTTCGGGCTGGTGGACGGCCTGGCGGCGATCCTGATTCTGTACGTCTTGCTCAACACGCAGGCGCTGTCCTGGCCGCGAGACATCTGGGGTGCGCTCGTGCTGATCTACGCGGCGGGCGCGACGGCGCAGCTGGTGGGACTCCTGCTGCCGCCGCCGGGTGTGTTGGAGTGGGTGGTGCTGGGCGTCATCGTGTACTTTGCCTGGAACGCGAGCTTCGCCGCCCACCGCACCCGCGTCGTGATGACGCTGGGGCTGGTGGCGCTCGCGCTCGCGGCGCTCAAGTACTCGGTGTTGCCGTTCATCTGGGCACGCACCCGGCTGCCGGAGACGCCGCTCATCGATCTACAGGCGTTAGGCGAGGGGCTCAAAGGGCTGGTGGCGGTCTATGTGCCGAGCCGGCCCCTGACGCAGCTGTTCGCCTTCGCAGCGATTCTCGCCTGGGTGCTGGGCGTCTGGCTGCAGTGGCCTCCTGCGGCCGAGGATGATTGGCTGCGGCGACTGCCGCGCGCCGACCGTGACCGGCTCCTCTTCTGGCTGCTAACCGAGGGCCCGGAGCGGGGGCGGGAGATCAATGTGGAGGAAGTGCGCGGTTATCTCGATCGACCGGAGCGACAGGAGTAGTCGCCGCGAGCCGCTGGCTTGACCTGTCTCTGGCTCAACCTGTCTATAGATTACGACGCGCGTCCCGGAATCTCGGGCGCGCGTCGCTTCTGTGTGCCCCGGAGACGGCACACCCCTGTAGCTTGATGCCGGCCCCATGAGGAAGTGGCGCCAGCGACCCAGCCTGAGAGGTCATGCGGAGGTGCGCTTGCTGTCGAGCGTGACGCAGGCTAGGAATGTCTTGCGGCACCGGGGCCAGGAGAGCGGGTGTCTCACTGGATCCCCGGGTACGGGCGTGTGAGTCAGTGCAAAGTCGGAGGAAGGATGAAGACACGATACTTGCCGAGGCGGTATCCGGTGCTCGCTGCGCTCGCGGGTCTCGTTTTGTTTGCAGGCACCGGCGCGGCCCAGGAGACGGCGTGTCCCCAGCGGGAGCCCGAGGAGGGACGCTATTCCAGGCGGGCCAACGAGTACATCGAGCGGGGGCGGGACCAGGAGACCCCGCAGGACCGGCGCGGGTACTTCGATTTCGCCCTGGGTCTCCTGAGGCAAGGCATCGGGGAGGAGCCGGAAAACCCGCTTTACTACCTCACGGCGGGCGAGGTGTGTCTCGAGATCGACGCTTACGCGGCGGCAGACAGCATGTTCGATCGGGCTGTGTGCCTGTGGCAGCCCTATGCCCAGAGGATCGAGGGGCTGCGGCTCGTCGCCTGGAGGAACGCCTTCACCCGGGCGCAGGAGTTGCTGTCGAGCGGTGACTCGGCGGCGGCGATGCAGGCGTACCGGAACGCGTACACGATCTACGATATCGAACCGTACCCGATCTTTCAGGTCGCCGCGTACGACGTGGCGCAGGCGCAGGTCGCCGAGAGCGATTCGCTGCAGCAGGTCTACCTGGAGGACGCGGTCTGGTGCTTCCGGGAATCTCTGGCCGCAGCCCGCAGATCCGATACGCTGAACGAGGAGGAGCGCGAGGATTTCATCTGGAGCGCGACCGCGAACCTGTCCCAGGTTCTGGCCTTTCAGGACCGACTGCTGGATGCGGCGGAGGTATACGAGCGGTTCCTGGAAGACCACCCAGGCAGCGCCGAGGCCCGATCGAGGCTCGCGATCCTGCTCGCCATGCGGATCGGTGAGCTTCAGAACAGCCTGCAGGAAGTCCAGGATTCTGCGGAACAGGCGGCCCTCCTCGCCCGAATCGACTCGCTCAGCGCGAGGGTGTCGAGCCACTACAGCGAGCTGCTCGCCATGGAGGAGGCCGGCCTCGGGGCAGACGAGTACCACCAGATGGGGATCGGCCTCTATCAGCTCGACCGCTTGGTGGACGCCGCTATCGCCTTCCGGAAAGCTCTGGAGCTGGAGCCCTACCGGCCGCAGTCGCTGGAGCTGCTGGCGCATTCACTCTATGCGGCCGAGCGCTTCGACACGCTGGTGACGGTCGCTGAGCAGCTGGTGGACCGCTATCCCTACAACCTCGACAACTT
>CP070823.1:1300200-1305863 GCA_020344375.1 Gemmatimonadota bacterium
AGTGGTAGGGGTAAAGGACCCTTGGGCGGAACGCCTGCGCCGCATCAGCCACCATCTCCGGTGTCATGGTGTACGGCACGTTCATCGGTAGGAAGGCGATGTCGATGTCCTCGAGCGCCTTCATCTCCGGCGTGTTCTCGGTATCGCCAGCGACATAGACGCGCTTATCCCCGAACGTGATGACGTATCCGTTCCCGTTGCCCTTCGGGTGATAGGGCTGCCCGCTCTGCCGCATGTGCACGAGGTTGTAGGCGGGGACGGCTTCGATGCCAAGCCCGGCCTCCGTCCGCGTCTCGCCGTTCTCCATCACGTGCGCGCCGTCCACCCTGCCCGCGCAGGACCGCGAGTAGATCACGACCGTTCGCTCCGTCCTGATCGCCTCGATCGCGTCGGGATCGAGGTGATCGCCGTGCTCGTGGGTGACCAGGATGAGGTCCGCCTTGGGCATCGTGCTGTAGTCCGCTTCGCGTCCGACGGGATCCACGTGAATCACCTTCCCGTCGAAGCGGAACATCAGGGTGCCGTGGCCGATGAAGGTGATGGTGAGGTCACCCGCAGCGGTCGAGATGACGTCCTCCTCGAAGCTGGCCTGCCCGCAGGCCCCGCTCCCGGCAAGGAGAAGCAGGGTGGTCGCGACGAGCGATTTGCAGAATGCGCGCGTTCTCATGATCACCTACCTCCAAGGGGGAAGTGCAGATCCGACGACAAGCTATCGAGCACGGCCTCCCGCTGCCACTCGTCGGGTCCGGGGGGACCCTGACCGGCTGAGGGGCCTCGGCCGCGGAGCACGGGCCAGAGCGTTTTGCCCGCATCCCGGCCACAGGGTACAATTGTTGGACTGTCTAAACGTCAGAAACCGGGGGTCATACCATGAACGACCGCACAATGTGGATCTTCGTCCTGCTCGCTCTGAGTCTCGGGCCCGCTCCGCAGACTCTCTGCGCGCAGGGCGCGCTAGAGGACCTGCGTGTCAACCCGGAGAGGATCGAGCTGCGAATCCAAGAGTTGTCCCAGTTTGGCGGAACCTCGAACGGCGGGGTAGACCGGGTGGCGTTCAGCGACGCCGACGTCCAGGCGAGAGAGTACATCATATCTCTCATGCGTGAAGCGGGCCTCGCGGTCCGCATCGATGCGGCTGGCAACATCATCGGCCGGCGCGAAGGTCGGGGTGCGGACCGGCCCAGCATCCTCTTCGGCTCGCATATCGACGCCGTGCCCCACGGGGGCAAGTACGATGGCGCCCTGGGGGTGATCGCCGCCATCGAATGCGCCCAGGTCCTGCACGAGCACGAGGTCGCCACCCGACACCCTCTCGAGGTCATCGTATTCTCCGACGAGGAGGGCGGTCTGGTGGGCAGCCGCGCCATCATTGGCACACTGACACCCGAAGCGCTCGACGTCGTCAGCCACAGCGGCAAGAGCGTTCGCGACGGCATCCGCTTCATCGGCGGCGACCCGGATCGGCTGGAAGACGCCAGACGGCGACCAGATGATATCAAGGCCTTCATCGAGCTCCACATCGAGCAGGGCGCCATCCTGAACTCGCGAGGAACCGACATTGGGGTCGTCGAGGGCATTGTCGGCATCAACTGGTGGGACGTCACCATCGAAGGTGATGCCAACCATGCGGGTACAACTCCCATGGACCAGCGCAAGGATGCGCTGCTCGCCGCCGCCCACATGATCATTGCGGTGAACCGGGTCGTCACTGAAGTTCCAGGCCGGCAGGTCGGCACCGTCGGCCGCATACGGGCCGAGCCCGGCGCCCCCAACGTCATCCCCGGTCGCGTCGTGATGAGCCTCGAGCTTCGCGACCTATCCGCAGAGAAGATCCAGTCGCTCTTCGCGACCATCGAGAGCGAAGCGGAGCGAATCGCCGGGGAGTCTGGAACACGGGTCTCGTTCACCCCGATACACGCCACCTCCGTTCCCGCGCCCACGGATCCGCGTATGCGCCAGATTATCGCCGCAGCCGCCGAGGGACTCGGCCTGACTTTCCAGCTCATGCCCAGTGGGGCCGGCCATGACGCTCAAGACATGGCCCGCATCACCCCGACCGGCATGATCTTCGTCCCCAGCGTCGGCGGCATCAGTCATTCACCGGAGGAGTACACCCGGCCGGGGGATATGGCGAACGGTGCCAACGTCCTCTTGCACAGCATCCTCAAGATCGATGAGGGGGCGCTCGACTAGAATACCTTGTCGCGGTTTGATGGGATCTCGCCAAGAGGTGGTAGCAGGAGTGCTCAAAGCCAGGCCAGTCGTCTCAATGGCTGCCAGCTGCGGTGGTGCTGCGCTTTGCGTCGTTCTCGCCTGCGTTGCGACCGCGGCATGTGACCGTGCTGCATACCTATTCACGATCGGCGACGCTTCGAGCCTCCTTTCGGCACAGACCGAGGCCCTGGCGACGGGCGATACACTTCAGATTAAGCGGCTTTGGAGCGAGCGATCCTACACAAGGGATGGGTTCTGGTATATGCCCTCGTGGACGGGAACTCGCATGCACGTGTCTGACTGGCCTCAATTTCTAGAGGCATTCACCTTCCAGATAGCCGGCATCGAGCACGGTGATCACTACGCTGCCGTCGATATCGAGTGGGTTCCCAGAAGCGCGTCCGGCGACCGCCCACCAGCAGAGCGCCGGCCAATGCGCTATTACGTTGTGCGTGAGACGGACCGCTGGGTTCTGGCCTATCCCATCGATGTCCTAACGGAAGGATGGTTAAACCACGAGACTGAATGTTTCGTATTCCACTATCCGAGGGAGTTGGCCAAGGACGGATACCTTACTGACATGGCGTTGATGGATCACGAATGTGCGCTTGCCGCAGAAGCTCTCGCCATCGACTTAGGATCGAAGATCGACTTCTATGTAACGAGGACGCGCACGGAGTGCGGCGCGCTACTGGATCAGCCTCCTGCAAACGGGTACGCGGCAACGACGTCTCCCTACCGAATGGACGGACCGGGCGGATTGCCGCTGGTGACTTCCACATCATTCTTCCACCCGCACGAGGTGATGCACGTCTTGCAGGTGTTGGCGGGGATACCGGGCATCAATGCGGCGTTCAGCGAGGGGTTCGCCGTTGCGTTTGGGGGTGGACCGGTGTTCTCCCCGGCGTTGGCGTTAGCGGAGACGCGCCACTTGATGCACGGACCCGAGTTCATTCCGTTGCGCCAACTGCTGGCCATGAGTGACACAGAGTTCATTCGTCAGAACTACATCACCTATCTCGAGGCGGGTGCCTTCGTCAGGTTCTTGATAGACAGATTTGGCATCGACTCCCTGAAACAGCTAGCCAACGCGACAACCTCACCAGCGGAGTTACCGAGCACAGTTGCTCGCGTGTATGGCTTGGCGCTCGAAGAGATGGAGATCGGGTGGAAGGACTACCTCGCAGCCTTGGCCCTTCCAGCGGTGGAACATTCGATCCCAGACCAGGCGATAGAAGTCTTTTCGATGACCGATCCTCGGGGTGACGATGTCGGTGACGGTGACTACTCCTATCCCAATGAGCGCTTTGCACCAGGAACGTTTGATCTGACGGAATTCGAGGTACTCAAAGACAGCGCACGCGCTTACTTCAGGTTGACGTTCCGCGAATTGCAGCGGCCGGTGACCTACAGCTCGAGTACCGAGCGTTTCGTACCCGGCGTGGCGATCGCGATCAACAGGGGCCCGCCCGGCGGCCGACACCTGCAGCAGCACGCCCACGGAGTGCGATTCCAGGCGGGGTCCGGATACGACGTGAAGTTGAGTGTCGGAACGGCGGTGTCCGTGTCAGACAGTCGTGGAAGAGTACACTTCACTAGCGGGCAAGTGTGGCACGAAATGGCGGATACACGCGCCAAGACGATCTCCTTCTCCCTGCCTATTGCTTTCTTAGGAGTGCCAACCGAAGAATGGGAGTACTTCGTCGGCGTGGGCCTCGCGACGGATCGCACCATGAACTTCCTGTATGGCGGTCCTGCTCCCGTGTACCGGGACCATCCTGTCTACATCTCTGGTGGAAATAGCCCCGACGGACGAAACCCCGCCTTTATCGACATCCTTCTTCCCGAAGGCATGGACCAAGTCACTGTGCTAAGCGATTACGATAGCGTCACCCCTGCCGTTGTCCGAATGGTTGGAGGTCGATAGAGATCGACGCGATTATGTGCTCCATTTCGTTGTCGAGAGCAGTCTGCTCGTGCAGATAGGCTACAAGACTTGGTTGCCGGATGATCGCGAAGTTGATCGAGTCAAAGTCCCCAGCCGCATCGATGCTAGATTCGCCATGTTCTAAAGACCCGCTCTTGCGCCCGGGGTTGCTGCCGGTCCATATAGCTTTAGGCAAAGGTAGCTTTTTCAACAGTCTCACCGGATACTAATCAGATGCCGATAGGCAAACACGACAGGCA
Organism: Gemmatimonadota bacterium; assembly: GCA_020344375.1. Taxonomy (GTDB): domain Bacteria; phylum Gemmatimonadota; class Gemmatimonadetes; order Palauibacterales; family KS3-K002. The sequence continues at coordinate 1,304,602 of CP070823.1, forward strand.
ATCAGAGGAGGTCACTATTAGTCGCTCAAACGAGGGCAGGGTCCGACTGACTATCCTGGTGTTGTTCTTCCTCTCAGGAGCTTGCGGACTCGTCTACGAAGTAGTCTGGATGCGCATGCTCACCCTGGTATTTGGCGCGACTGCCTTTGCTACAAGCACAATTCTGGCATCGTTTTTCGCTGGGCTGGCTCTCGGTAGCTTCTACTTTGGCAGAGTGATTGATAGGGGCAGAAACCCTCTTCTCGTCTATGCACTGCTGGAAGCCGGGATTGGCATCTCCGCTTTCTTGATGCCCGTGCTCTTCTCCGGCCTGACTCAGATCTATGTCGGTGTATCTCAGCGTTTTGCCATCAGTTATTACCAGATCAGTCTGCTGAGGTTCGCCCTAGCTTTCTCAGTGATGCTTGTTCCGGCCACCCTGATGGGCGGAACTCTCCCCGTTATTGTCAAATTCTTCGCCAGGAGACGAGAGAGACTCGCGTGGAATGTCGGTCACTTGTATTCCATGAACACCTTCGGGGCAGTCGTGGGTACCCTTTCTGCAGGATTCTTTCTCATCCTGATGTTGGGTGTCAGAGAGTCCGCTTATCTCGCCGGGGTGGTGAACCTTCTTATCGCAGGCACTGTCCTGGCCCTCGCCTGGCGTTTCGGGATTCGCCCGGTTGCCGACACTAACGCGAAAGAGAGCAAGAAGGAGCCAGAAGAGAGTGGAGAAGAGGTATTCTCTTCGAAGTTAGCCCTGCTGGCACTGTGGGCTATTGGTCTATCAGGCTTTTGTGCTTTAGCTCTAGAGGTGTTCTGGACAAGGGCGCTCGTCTTCTTCTTAGACAATTCTACCCATGCTTTCACTACAATTCTGACGGCCTTCCTATTGGGCATAGCTCTGGGGAGCCTCATCGTAGCGAGGTTCATTGACACCAGAAAGAAGCTGTTCGCTTGGTTGGGAGTAATGGAGGTGCTTATTGGGCTATCGGCCATCTTAGCGATTCCCATACTCAACAACCTAACGCCTGTATTTCAAAGCATGGCTGGCTCGTCTCTTGACTCGATGCTTCACTGGAAGTGGACAGGGATGAGGTTCGTCAACAGCCTGGCAGTAATGCTGGTGCCCACTGTCCTTATGGGGATGACTTTCCCCTTAGTGAGCAAGATATACACACGAAACGTCAAGCTGGTAGGTAGCGCGTTAGGTGATGTCTATTCCGTGAATACCATTGGAGGGGTCTTTGGCTCCGTGATAGCTGGCTTCGTGCTGATCCCTT
>CP070823.1:1305963-1310745 GCA_020344375.1 Gemmatimonadota bacterium
CTGCCGCCGCCGTTCCCGTGCCGCTTCGCGCTTGCCTGGATAGACGACGGTCGGTGGCCTCGACTCGCGCGCCCGGTCGACCTGGGCCTCGCGTGGCCGGCGCGGCGGGGCCGGCAGAGGGGCCCGGGCGGCGTCGGCCACTGCCGCAGGCTCAGGCGGCGCCTTGACCTTCGGCCGACGCTCGAGGCTCACCCCCAGCTCCTCGGCGATGAGGTCCTGAAGGCTACGGGGCAGCCCCTCGATCGCCGCCCCCTCCTCCGCTTCCGGCTCGACCTCCGGCGGTGGAGCCTTCGCCTTCCGCGCGGCCTTGAGGAACTTGTCCACAAGGCCGATGAGGATGAACAGGATAATCAGCGTGATGAACTCGTCCACGGTTCTTGCCTCTCGCTCGCCTCCTACTCGTTGGAGCGGTCGCCGCCTCGTCCCTGCTTGGGCTCGCGGCTGCCTTCCGCGATCGACTCGCGCATCGACGTGTCGCTCACGATGTTCCGGTAGCGGGCGTACTCCATGACGCCCAGGTTTCCGGTCTTGAAGGCCTCGGCGATGGCCAGCGGCACCTGCGCCTCCGACTCCACCACCCGCGCGCGCATCTCCTCGACTAGTGCCCGCTTCTCCTGCTCCGCCGCCACCGCCATGGCGCGCCGCTGCTCGGCCCGGGCCTGGGCAACCCGCTTATCCGCCTCGGCCTGGTCCGCCTGCAGCTCAGCGCCGATGTTCTTGCCCACGTCTACGTCCGCGATGTCGATCGAGAGGATGTCGTACGCCGTCCCGGAATCCAGTCCTTTCTCGAGAACAGTCCGAGAGATGGAATCAGGGTTCTCCAGCACGGCCTTGTGGGAGTCCGCAGAGCCGATCGTGGACACGATCCCCTCGCCCACCCGCGCGAGGATCGTCTCCTCGCCGGCGCCACCCACCAGACGCGGCAGGTTGGCGCGCACAGTCACACGTGCCAGAGCGATCAGCTGGATCCCGTCCTTGGCCATCGCGGCCACCTTCGGCGTCTGGATCACCTTCGGGTTCACCGACACATGTACGGCCTCGAGTACATCACGCCCTGCCAGATCGATAGCCGTGGCTTTTTGGAAGCTCAGATCGATCGCCGCCTTGTCTGCGCTGATCAGCGCCTTCACCACGTTGTTCACGTTGCCGCCCGCCAGGTAGTGACCCTCAAGGTCCCTGATGTTGAGCCGCAGCCCGGCCTTGGTGGCGGCGATGAGCGGCCAGATAATGGTCGCCGGACTCACCTTCCGGAGTCGCATTCCGATCAGCGTGGTGATCGGCACGTAGGCGCCTGACGCCCAGGCCGTGATCCACAGGCGTATTGGCACCATCCAAAGGATGAAAACGATCACCACGAAACCCGCGATCAGGAGAAGCAGCGGGATACCGAAAATCAACTCGTCCATTTCGTCGTCCCTTCTCGTAGGCGATCAAGCCGTACTGTCCAAGCTTCCGGGCGGCCTGCGCGGGGACCGCGGGGAGCACATCAGCCAGACTGCTCCGTGGTCACCTCGCGCACGACCGTGCGATAGCCCTCCGATCGGAGGATCTCTATGCTGCTGCCCGCCTCGATCCAAGGCCCCTCGCTCACCACGTCGATCCGCTCATCTCCGAAGACGCCCACGCCTGAGGGGCGCAGCGCGGTCGCCGCCCTGCCGATCCGGCCAACCAGCTCAGGCCGTACATCGCCGGAGACATAGCCGGCCTCCCTTGTCATGGCTTCACGCAGGAAGATGCCACTGAGCCGGCGGCTCCAGCGCAGATGCCGCAGGAACGTGTAAGCGAACGTCCCGGTGAGGGCCATCGCCACGACCACCACCGTGAAGGCGATGCCCAAGTCCGCCATCGTCGGGAACCGGCCCAGCATCGACATGACGACGCCGGCACCTAGCGCGATGATGCCGAGCGTGCCGGCGATGCCGAAGCCCGGGATGACGAATACCTCGAGCCCGACGAGCACCAGGCCGGCGGCAATCAGCAACAGCTCCTCCCAGCCCGCCAGCCCCACGATCAGGTGCGCCCCGAAGAAGAGCGCGAGCCCGGTCAGCCCCGCGAGCCCGCCAAACCCGAACCCCGGCGTCTTCACCTCGAACAACAGGCCGAGGAAGCCCAGCGTGAGGAGCAGCGGTGCCACGATCGGGTTGGTCAGGAAGCGGACGATCACCTCCGCCCAGTTCGGGCTCGTCGTGAGCACGCCAGCACCCGGAACACCCAGTCCCGCCAGCAGACTCTCCAGCGTGGCATATTCGCCCTTCGCGAAGCCGAGCGCCAACGCCTCGTCGGCTGTGAGTGTGAGCAGCTTGCCCGCCTCGACAACACCAGGGATCGCGATCTCCTCGTCTACCATCGCCTCGGCGATGCGGGGATCGAGACCGTGGGCCTCCGCCAGCGCCCGAAACTCCGAGCGCATGGCGCTTACCATCTTTTCGCTGGCCTTCTGCCCCTCGCCGGTCACCGGCGTCGCAGCGCCCAGGGTCGCGCCCGGCCGCACGTAGATCGCCTCGGTGGCGAGCGCGATCATCGCCCCGGCGGACAGAGCGCGGTCGACGTACGCGTAAACCGGCACCTGCGACTCCTGCACCGCATCGACGATCTGCCAGGCCGCGTCGATGCGACCGCCCGGCGTGTTGATGTCGAGGATCGCGACCCGCGCGCCTGCCTCCCAGGCCGCCTCCAGACTCCGTTTCACGAACGGGCCCAGCCCCTTGTCGATCGTCCCCTCGATCGGGACGCGAAACACCGACTGCGCCGAGAGCGGGCTCGGCGGGAAAAGGCAGAGCACCAGCGCAGCGACAGAGGCGACCCGCAGAATACGTCCCTGAATATCCATGGCCGTAACCCCTGGACGGGCCCCAGCTTAGTGGGACGGGAGACCCGGCACTCCTCGTAAGCCTAAGGATGACAAGCAAAAATACAGCCCGGCGCGGTGAGCGGCAACGCGAGCTTGACAGCCGCGAGCGGGGCTCGATAGCTTGACCGATCGAGCGTTCGACCCACCCACACATCACAGCGCGTACTCAACGCCAGCGCAGCGCTTGCGATCATGGCCGAACACGCCCCATCCCTGTCAGCAAACCAGGAGGAAAAGCTCGAGCGCCTGCTCGCCACGGCCGCCGAGATCTTCGCCGAGAAGGGATACCATCACGCGTCGATCCGTGACCTGTCGCGCCGCGCCGGGGTCAGCCTCTCGGGGATCTACTACTACTTCAGCAGCAAGGAAGAGCTGCTGTTCATGATCCAAGACCGCAGCCTGCGCACGGTATTGTCGGAGCTGAAGCGCAAGCTGGCAGGCGTCGATCGTCCCGAGGAGAAGCTGCGGATCCTCATCCACAACCACGTCGGTTTCTTCGCCCAGAAGATGGCAGCCATGAGGGTGCTGACCCACGAATACGACGCGCTGGAGGGTGGATATCGCGATAAGATCCGCGACCTGCGCCTCGAGTACTCGAACCTCTGCACCGAGATACTGCGCGACGTACGCCGCTCGACCGGTGCCGGCGATGTGGCACCACTCAACGTGGCGACCTCCGCGCTGTTCGGCATGATGAATTCGATCCACGCCGGGTACCAGGCCGGCACGGTGCCCGCAGAGAGGCTCGCCGAGCACCTGTACCGTCTGTTCGTCGGCGGATTCATCGGCCACAGACCCCGCTCAGCCTCCGTCGGGAGGGGAGCCGACTCGTAGGTTCCCCAAATAGGGACGCGGCCCTTGATCAGCGCCGAGGCTCCCCCCGCAACCGATAGGCGTAGAGGAGGCCCTCCAGCGTGCCCACGTACAGGACGTCGCCGGCGCTGCCAACACTTCTTACCGCACCCTCAACCTTCAGCGTTTGCCGCTCGACGCCGTCGCCAAGCCCGAGCACGAACACTCGGCCCGTACCGTCACCGATGACGACCACGTCATCCCGCAGATGCGGTCTGATGGTGGTCCAGCGTTCCTGATTGTCGCGGCGCCAGCGAACGGCCTCCAACTCCGGGTCGACCAGGACCCAGGCGTCCCGACTTGACGCCCTTCCTCCCAGCGGGACCAGCAGACCCTCGTCGGTCACGGTCAACGAATAGCCAACGGCAATCTGATCAGCGGTGTTGAACTGCTTTTCAGTCTCACCGTCCGCGGCGTTCAGCCGCACCAGGTGGCCATCCTGGGTCCCCACATATAGCGCGTTTCCACGCCCGACGGGTGAGGTAGTGAGCGGAGCACCGAGGTCATGCTTCCAGATCACTTCACCCGCCTCGGCGTCCAGCGCGTAGAGCACCCCGTCACGCCCACTGAAGTAAACGTGGGAATCCACGACCAGCGGCGACGACACGAACTTGGGGCGGCCCGGCCGCTCGCCCGAGCTGCTAAATCTCCGGCGCAACGCGCCCGTGGCCAGATCCAGGGCGAGAAGTTCGTCCCCCTGGGTCAGAGCGAACACGAGGGACCCGCTGCGCACAACATCAGAAGGAACGTTCTCACCGGCGGAGTACTTCCAACGCACGGCGCCCGTCGTCCGCTCGAACGCGTACACATGGCCGACCGCCTCGCCGTCCGTCGCCACGATCACCAGGTCTTCCGCGAACAAGAACTCACCGTGGAAGTACGCTTGATCTCCGTCCTGGCGAATATCGTAGCTCCAGCGTACGGCGCCCGTCGCAGTGTCGAACGCGAAGAACATGCCGCTACACGAGCCGACGAAGAGGAGATCACCCGCGACCGCGGGCGTGTGCGCGATTCACCCTCCGGTGTCGAAGCGCCAGAGGAGCTCTGGCGGCCTGGCCGGGGCTGCTGCCCACAACGTT
>CP070823.1:1310845-1312890 GCA_020344375.1 Gemmatimonadota bacterium
TCTCCGGTGAAGACGATGCGCTCGGTGCGCCGCCGGTAGTTGTTATCAGCCACGGCCTCTGGAAGCGCCGATTTGCCTCCGATCCCGGCGTGTTGGGTCAGACCTTGCGGGTAAGGGGCCGGCCCTTCGAGATCGTCGGCGTGTTGCCGCCGGAGTTCAAGGGACTCCTGATGGGGTTTTCTGCGGAGCTCTGGATTCCGCTCAACGCAAACGCGTCGTTCGCCGCGGCCGGCGATCTCCGCGATGACCGCGGGTCGCGCTATTTGTTGATCAAGGGGCGGCTGCGACCCGGTGTGACGGTCGAGCAGGCGCAGGCGGGACTCGACGTGCTGGCCCGGCAGTTGGCCGAGGCCTATCCGGAGAGCAACGAGGGTCGGCGCTTCCCGGTCATCCCGACCAACGATGTCAGGCTGCATCCGATGATCGATCGCGCGCTGGTTCCCGTCGCGGCGCTTCTGATGACCGTTGTCGGCCTGCTCCTGCTGATCGTCTGTACGAACCTGGCGAACCTGCTCCTCGCCCGGGCACTCGCCCGGCGCAAAGAGATCGCGATCCGCTTGGCCATCGGCGCCGGACGCGGGCGCCTCATCCGGCAACTCCTGACCGAGAGCGTGCTGCTTGGTGTATTGGGCGGAGTACTCGGCCTGGCCGTCGCCTGGTGGACGGCGAAGCTCTTGGTCAGCTTCCAGCCGCCTGTACTCTTCAAGCTCTCCCTCGATCTCGGGATCGATGGCCGGGTCCTGGCGTTCACGTTCTTCGTCTCTCTGCTCGCTGGGGTGCTCTTTGGCCTCGCTCCGGCCCTGCAGGCCACTCGGCCGCAGCTCGTACCGGCGCTGAAGGACGAGTTGGACACCGTCGCGCAGCGATTCCGCCGGTTCGGCCTGCGCGGCTCCCTGGTCATAGTCCAGGTCGCCGTCTCGCTGGTGCTGCTCGTCGGCGCCGGGTTGTTCCTGCGCAGCCTGATCGGAGCGCAGGCTATCGATCCCGGCTTCGAGCGCGAGCGGGCGGCCATCATGATGGTCGCCCCTGAGCTGGCCGGCTACGAACCAGCTCGAGCGGAAAACTTGTACTCCGACCTGCGCGAACGTCTCCGGATCATCCCCGGCGTCGAGAACGTCGCGCTTGCCAGTCGCCTGCCACTCGGCGTGTCGGTCAACATCAACGCTCTTTATGTAGAAGGCGCCGATACACCGCCGGATGACGCGCCCTCGATCGACGTAACCGTCGTCAGTGCGGGCTACTTCGAGACGATGGGCATCCCGCTGCTTCAGGGGCGCGACTTCCGCGACCAGGATGACGACTCAGCGCCGTCCGTCGTCATCGTGAGCGAGGCTGCAGCAAGACGGTTCTGGCCCGGCGAGAATCCCATCGGCAAACGACTGCGGCTCGGTGCCCCCGATGGGGAGCTTCGCGAGATCATCGCCGTCGCGCAGGACACCAAGGTGCGGACGCTGGGTGAAGAGCCTCGCCCCTACCTTTATCGGCCGTTCAGTCAGAACTACCGCTCCATCATGTCACTGATCGTGCGGACAAGCGGCGATCCGCAGGGGCTGGTTCCGGTACTGCAACGCGAGGCGCTGCTGCTCGATGAGAGCTTGCCTATCATGGAGTCGAAGACGATGGAGCAGCACCTGGGCATCATGCTCTTCGCGCCGAGAATGGGCGGGATACTGCTGGGCGTATTCGGCGGCCTGGCCATCTTACTCGCGACGATTGGGCTCTACGGGGTGGTGTCCTACGCGGCAGCGCAGCGCACGCGTGAGGTCGGCATACGCGTCGCTCTTGGCGCCCGCCCGCGCGATGTGGTGCGCCTGATCACCGCGCAGGGTATGATCCTGGTTGGCGTGGGGGCCGCTATCGGGCTCGCTATGGGCTTCGCCGCCGCGCGCCCGCTGGGCAGCTTCCTCTACGACGTCGATGTGTCGGACCCGGCCACGTTTCTCGGGGTGACGCTGCTGCTTATCGGCGTGGCCTTCCTGGCGACGCTTGTGCCCGCGGTGCGCGCCGCCCGCCTCGATGCCATGGTCGCCTTGCGACGCGAGTGA
>CP070823.1:1312990-1345247 GCA_020344375.1 Gemmatimonadota bacterium
ACACCGTTTTCCCGAGCCGCCGCCTCGAGGGCCTTGGCGAGGCTACCGATGCCCCCGCGCAAGCGGGTTGTGCCCCGCAGGGCGCCATCGCGCATGCCTACATGATGGTGTAGAAAGAGGTAGGCCGTGCCGGCCGCCATCGGCCCTTGAAAGATCCCGCTGACGCCTGCTGCGCCCAGCGCCCCTTTCAATAGGTCGGTCTCGAACCATTCGTCGAGCAGCTCCCTGACCGTCATGGGAAGCAGCCGTAACACGTCAGTCATCTCCCGCCGGCCCAAGCTCCGCAGGCGACGGCGCACTCGCACTAGGTTCCACAGATCGCTGAACTTGCGAGACAGCACGTTCGGTGGTGGTGCGTCGTACAGCGATTCGAGAAAGCCGGCCGCCTGGGCCACCAACCCGGCGAACGCCTCCCACCTGTCGGCATCCGCTTTCGAGTGCTGGCGTATTGCCTCGATCGAGTCCTTAGGCCGCCGCCACAGCAGGAGATGGCCCCCATCCGGGCTCGGTGCGAACACCGTTGGGTCGCAGGGCATGAGTTCGAGCCCTCGCGCCGCGAGTCGCAAGTCTCTCATCACGGGGCGGTGAAGCCAGCTGATATGGTGAGCCCCCGTGTCAAACTTGAAACCCGGAAAGACCTCTTCACTGACTACAGCACCGCCCAAGAGTTCTCGGCGTTCCAGCACCAGGACCCGCAGCCCGGCCTTGGCCAGGTATGTCGCCGCGACCAAGCCGTTGTGCCCGGCACCGATGACGATGGCATCGTATGCTTCACTCATGGCTATGAGTCCCTCAGCATTTCCAGGGCGGCCAGGCGGCCAGAGGTGCCCGAGATGCCACCACCCGGGTGAGTGCCCGAGCCGCACTGGTAGAGGTTCTTGAGCGGTGTGCGATAGTCGGCCCACCGCGGCGCCGGTCGCATGAACAGCAGCTGATGCAGTGCCAGCTCGCCGTGGAAGATGTTGCCCTCGGTGAGTCCGTACTCCTCCTGCATGTCCCACGGCGTGACGACCCAGCGATGGAGGATTAGATCTTTGAGATTCGGCGCGTACTCGGACAGCGTGTCGATCACCACGTCACCAAACGCTTCGCGTCGCTCGTCGTTCCAGCCGCCCTCCAGTGCGAACGGCGCATATTGCACGAAGATCGACATCACGTGTTTGCCCGGCGGTGCCATGCCAGGGTCGATCATCGAAGGGATGATGATGTCCATGTAGGGGCGTCGGGAGAAATTCCCGTACTTGGCGTCGTCGTAGGCGCGCTCCAGATACCCAATACTGGGACTGATCGAAATCGCACCCCGCAGATGCGGACCGCGTCCCGGCAGGCAGGTGAGGTTCGGTAAGTCGTCCAGAGCCAGGTTCACCTTGCCCGACGAGCCGCGGATCTTGTAGCGGCGGATGGCATCGACGAAGTCGCTGGGCAACTCCCTCGGCTCGACCAGCTTGAGGAACGTGAGCTTTGGATCGACCGCGGATACGACCTTACGCGCTCGGATCTCCTCGCCGCTATCCAGTGCCACCCCGACGGCTCGCCCGTTCTTCACGATGACCTGCTGGACTGCGGCCTCCGTTCGGATCTCCGCTCCCAGCCGCCCGGCCGCCGCCGCGATGGCGTCGGCGACCGCACCCGCCCCGCCCCTGGGGAAGCCCCACGCCCGGAACACACCGTCGATCTCACCCATGTAATGATGAAGCAGCACGTAGGCAGTACCCGGCGAGCGGGGACCCAAGAAAGTGCCGATGATCCCACTGGCCGACATCGTCGCCTTCAGTGGCTCGTACTCGAACCACTCATCCAGAAAATCGGCCGAGCTCATCGTCAGCAGCTTGCAGAGAGCGTAGAACTGCTCTGCACCCAGGTTCTGGAAATGTTTCCCGATTCTCGCAAGAGAGAGCAGATCTCTCGGGCTGAGCGAGGTCGGATCCGGCGGCACGATGCCCAGGATCGGCTTGACCGCGAACGCGAGCTGGTACATCAACTTTCCGAAGTCGTCGTACGTGTCCGCATCCCTCGGAGAGTGGCGGTACAGCTCGCGCCGGGTCTGATCATGGTCGGCCCAGCGCACCAGGTAGTCGCCGTCCGGCAGGGGCGTGAGCGTGCTCTCCAGGGGTAGGATCTCCAGGCCGTGCTTCGGTAGCTCCAGCTCGCGGATGATCTCTGGACGCAAAAGGCTCACCACGTACGACAAGACCGAGTACTTGAAGCCAGGGTAGATCTCCTCGGTCACGGTGGAGCCTCCCAACACGTGGCGCCGCTCCAGCACCAGAACCCGCTTGCCTGCCCGCGCCAGGTAAGCCGCGTTGACGAGCCCGTTGTGCCCGCCGCCGATAATCACCGCGTCGTACCGCTTGGCCGCACCCATGGTCAGGCTCGCTTCCTTTCGGGCTCGAAGAAGGGAGTATCCACAACGCGCGCCAGCGCCCGCTTCCGCTCGTGCTCCACGGTGACCTCCATCGCCACCTCGCCACCTTGCGCCGCGTACGCCGAGCGCAGGTGCGCCAGCGCGATGTACTTCTTCAGCGTCGGCGACCAGCAGCCGCTGGTGGCATAACCGATCTGTCTACGATGGACATAAACCGGTACGCTGGTTCGCCAGGCGAAGCTTGGAAGCTCGGGAGGCAAACCGAACTCCCGGTAGACCGCCTCAAGCGAGCCCCACTGGATCTCCAGACCCTTGAGTTGCCAGGCCGGGCCACGGCGCCACTCGTCCAGCAAGGCCGCACGGCCGACGAACGGGCCCTTCTCCAGCTTGACCGTCCATCCAAGTCCGAGTTCGAAGGGAGAGGACTTGCGGGAATCGATGATCGCCCTGTGCGCCGGGATGTAGTCCACCCCGGGCAGCAGCAGGCCGGCCTCGATCCGGGCGACATCCAGGGCGAGTATCCCCGCAGGTGTTATCCCATACCGCTCTCCGCTGTCCAGCAGAACATCCCAGAGTCGCACAGCGTGCTGGGAGTCCACCCATATCTCGTAGCCGAGATCGCCCGTGTAGCCCGTGCGCGAGATTGTCACGGGGATGTCGCCCACTCGGGCGTAGGTCAGGCGAAAGAACTTCAACTCATCCAGCTCGGCGTCCGAGATGTTCTTGAGGATCTCTCGTGAGTTGGGTCCCTGGAGAGCCAGGGCGGCCGTCGAGTCGGACACGTCGTCCACGGTCACTCTCAGTCCCGCAGAGCTGTCGCTGAGCCAACGGAGGTTCGGCAGGTTGGTCGTCAGCCGGAAGACGTCTTCATCCAGGCGCTGAAGCGTGCCGTCATCCATCGCCTTCCCAGCCTCGTCACACCAGGTGGTGTACATGACCTGGCGGACCGCACACTTCGTCACGTCGCGGGTCACGACTCGGTTGAGAAGCCGCTCGGCGTCGGAGCCGCGTATCAAGTACTTGTGGAGCGGGGAGACGTCGAACAGGGCTGCCGAGGTGCGGACGGCGTAGTACTCGCGTTCGTGCGTGAGTTCGTAGGAGCTTGCCGCCAGGTAGCCTGCCCAGCGCCGCCAGTTCTGCGCCTGGCAGAGGGGGGCGGTCCTCGCATGGAACGGTGTACCTCTCAGCATGGGAGATCCTCCGACTCAGGCCGCGACGTGCCTTGCCGTGCGACGCGATAGGGCCATGGCCGGGCTCGGATCACGGCGCCACGGCCCCGGTCCGCCTCCTTGTACGAGGACGCGGCTTGCTCTGGGGTTAGGGCCGAGAAGGCTAGGGCCGGAGAAAAACTAACCCGGCCCGGTGGAGCCGCAATGACGGCGGCCCCAGAGACTCGAACGGTTGCCCTTGCTCGTCAGCCCTACCCGGCTACATACTTGTGCTAGGTTTGCCCGATTCCAGAAAGAACAGCGAGATAACGTGCCCGCCTACGAACGAGTACGCGCGCTTTTGGACCGCGGGGCAGCGGTGCTGCTCGACGGCTCCGTAGGTAGTGAGCTCGTGCGGCGTGGCCTGCGCTGGCGCTGGCATGGGCTGCGCACCGATCCCCAGAAAGTCCAGGTTCTGCACGAAGAGTACCTCGCCGCTGGTGCTGATCTGATCCGCACTAACACGTTTCAGCTCAACCGGCGCGTCTATCTGAACGTCTTCCGCAATCCCGAGCACATGCGCCATATCGGTGCACCTGGCGTCGAGACTCGGGCCGAGGAACTCAGCCGCAAGGCCGTAGAGGTCGCGCGGGCTGCCCGCGACGCGTCCGGCCGCGACGCGGCCATCGCTGGCGTGATGTCCCCGCTTGAGCATTGCTTCCGGCCGGACCTGGCCCCGAAAGCGGCGCAGGCTCGTGCTGAGCATGCTGAGATCGCCAGCTTGCTCGCTGAGGGCGGCGTCGACCTTCTGCTCTTGGAATCGATGAACACGATTGCCGAGGCGCAGGCGGCGGTCGAGGCGGCTCTCGATACGGGGCTCCCGGTCTGGGTGAGCTTCGTGCCGGGACCCGAGGGTGAGATCCTGAGCGGCGAGTCGCTGGTGGCGGGGGCGAAAGCGATGCACGAGCGGGGCATTGACGTGATCCTGGTCAACTGCGCGCCGCCCGAGGACATCACGCTGGCGCTGTCGAAGCTGCGTGCGGCAACCGACCGGCCGATCGGTGCTTTTGCCCACATCGGTTCCTTCGATCCGCCTTCCTGGAAGTTCGAGTTTCACCCGCAGTTCACCGGTACCGAGGCGTGGCCACCCGATCGCTACGCCGACATCGCCCGAAGCTGGCTAGAGGCTGGTACTCGCGTGATCGGCGGCTGCTGCGGGACAGGTCCGGACCATATCCGGGCGCTGCGGGAGGCTCTGTGAGCAACTATGACGTGATCCGCGAACGCCTCGAGGCTGGCGAGCTGATCATCTTGGATGGCGGGATCGGCACTGAGATTCTCAGGCGCAACCTCTCCTGGGCCGACCATCAGGTCACCGGCTCGCCTGACGCCATCCGCGGGCTCCACGAGGACTACATTCGGGCGGGCGCCGACGTCATAACCACGAACTCGTTTCAGCTCGCACGTCGAAGCTTCCTCAGCCACTTCCGCGACGAAGCTCATATGCGGCAAGTCGGCGCCGCGGAGCTGGGTGCGCGCGCAGCAGAGATGCTTGCCGCCTCGGTCGAACTGGCGAAGGAGGCACGTGCCAATGTGGCCGCCGGTCGCTCCGTCGCCATCGCTGGCGCCGTGACCACGCTCGAGTGGTGCTTCCGCCCGGACCTCGCGCCACCGGCTCACGAGATGCGCAGCGAGTACCGGGAGATCATGGACGTGATGGCCGAGGCTGGTGTCGATCTCATATTGCTCGAAACCGTGAACAGCGTCACCGAGGCTACGGTCGGGCTCGAGGCAGCCCGCCAGGCTGGCCTGCGCTGCTGGGTGGGTTTCGTCTGCGACGAGCGAGGTGCGCTCTTCACCGGCGAGACCATGGCGGATGCCGAGAAGGCGCTCGCGCCGCTGGAGCCCGACGCCGTTCTCGTCAATTGCGTACCGCCGGATGATGCCACCACCGGTTTGCGCGAACTGCTCGCCGTGCGGAGTGGGCCGTGTGGTGTGTACCCGCATATCGGTCGCTTCGACCCGCCGGAATGGTTCTTCACCGACGAGTACCCGCCGCCCAGGCTGTTGGAGGAGGCGCGGCGCTGGCGCGAGATGGGGGCCCGAGTGATCGGCGGCTGTTGCGGCACGACACCCGACCACATACGGGCGCTGGCGACCGGGCTCAACAGTTGACGCCCGATCATCCGGTCAGTGGCCAACCCTGTAGATGCGGATCGTCGGTCCACCGAGGGTTACGCTGTCCGGCACGAATTCCTTAACGAGCTGATTCTCCGCGAAGAAGGTCAGATAGAGCTCGGCTTCCCTCGGGTAACGTTCCGGATTGGCGACGAAGCGATCGTAATCCGTGCTGCTGAGGATCACGTAATCAGTGGTCTGGATTACGGCTGGTGAGCGGGTCAGGCCGTAGTAGCCTAGGTACAGGACCTCGTAGTCGTCGGTTAGCTGGTCGACCGGCGGAGTGTAGTGCTCGCGGCCGATGCGCACGGCCAGCGGGTAGCCGAACCAGACACCCTTGAACCGTAGGCCGAACGCCGCAGTTGCCACAGTCAGAGCCAGCAGCCGACAAAGTCGATCGGTTCTGGCCTGCGGCTCGACCATGTACGTCGCTCCTGGTCTCAAGTTCGGGAGTCTGGGCTAGCCGATGGGCCGCGAATCCCGCGTGTCCTGGGGCTTTCTGGCAGGGGAACTGGCTAGGTAGCTGACCGATCGCCCGCCCAATTATCGGATCGACCTGTCCAGAACGCAACACAGGACTGCTCAAGTCGACGCGCGGCTGGCGCGCTACCAGCGCCCGCCACGTAGGGCTATCTTGTAGGGCCGACCCGACAGCCGCATTCTCAGCCCAGCGGGCGAGTTATCAGGAGGCCCAGCATGACCGCCTATCGGCCCAGTCGCTTCAACTTCCGCTGCCCGAAGTGCGGGAACACGACCTGTGAGACAGGTGAGATTCGCACAACGGGCGGCTTCTGGAGCAAGATCTTTGACGTCCAGCACAAGAAGTTCACGACAGTTACCTGCGATCGCTGTAAGTACACCGAGATTTACAAAGCCGAGACCAGCGCGCTCGGCAACATCTTCGATCTGTTCACCAACTGAATCCGCAGGCGCTCGCCTAGCCCTCTTGCGCGCAGGCGGCGCCCACAACAGCTATGGAGGAGGCAAGACACATGTCCTCTCGCTCCCGCTTCTCTGTCGCTTTTGCCTCGATAATCGCAGCGCTGCTCTTGCCGGCCGCAACCCTGGGTCAAACGGCTTCGGTGTCGACCGAACTGCTGAGTGGACTGCGCTTTCGCTCGATCGGGCCGGCGGTGACCGGCGGCCGCATCCACGACGTGGAAGCGTTGCCCGACGACCCGTCGACCATCTACCTGGCTACGGCGTCGGGCGGGCTCTGGAAGTCCATCAATAAAGGCACGACCTGGACGCCGATCTTCGATAACCAGCCAGTCAGTACATTCGGCGACGTAGCCATCGCGCCGGCCAACCCGCTGGTCATCTGGGCGGGCACGGGCGAGCAGAACAACCGACAGAGTACATCGTGGGGTAACGGGGTCTACCGCTCCAACGACGGCGGCCAGACCTGGACGCATCTCGGCCTCGATGAGACCCGCCACATCGGGCGGGTGCTGGTGCACCCGAGTGACCCGGAGATCGCCTATGTGGCAGCGCTCGGCAACCTCTGGGCGCCCAGCCGGGAGCGAGGCGTCTACAAGACCAGCGACGGCGGTGCCACCTGGAGCCAAGTCCTCTTCGTTGACACGCTGACCGGTGTCGTCGACCTGGTGATGGATCCATCCAACCCGACCACGCTCTACGCCGCCGCCTACCAGCGGCTGCGCCGAACCTGGGGGTTCAACGGCGGTGGCCCGGGCAGCGGCATCTACAAGACCACGGACGGTGGCCGTAGCTGGCGGAAGCTGGAGAACGGGATTCCCGCAGGCGACAAGGGCCGGATTGGCCTGGCGATAGCGGCGACGAACTCGCGCGTCCTCAACGCGATCATTCAACACGCCGACACGCTGATGGAGTCGGGCGTGTATCGGAGCGAGGACGGCGGCGAGAGCTGGGAGAGGGTCAACCGCCTGAACCGGCGGCCGATGTACTACAGCCACATCTATATCGACCCGACCAACGAATACCGGATCTACGTTCTGGCTACTTCGTTCTACATGAGCGAAGACGGTGGTCGCACGTTCCGCACCATGCCGACCCGACCCACCTACGACGTCGGCGTGCACAGCGACTTCCACGCGCTCTGGATCGATCCCAATGATTCGAGACACTTCTATCTGGTAGGCGATGCCGGCCTCTACGAGAGCTGGGACCGCGGCGCCACGTACATCCGGATCAACAACCTGCCCATTGGTCAGTTCTACGCCATCGGCGTGGACATGCGCGACCCGTATTACATCTACGGCGGCATGCAGGACAACCACTCGTGGATGGGCCCCAGTCGTACCCGGAGCTGGACCGGCATCATCAACGACGAGTGGCGCCAGATCGGTTTCGGCGACGGGATGTACCACCAACCGGATCCGACCAACTACCGCTATGTCTACGGCAACTCGGAGAACGGTGAGCTCACCCTGCTCGATCCGGAGACCGGCGATCGAGTGGATATCCAGCCGCATCCGCGCGAGGGCGAGCCGCCTTACCGATTCGATTGGGTCACGCCGAGCCTCCTGTCACAGCATGATCCGCGCGTCGTCTACTTCGGCGGAAACCACCTCTTCATCTCGCGGGACCGCGGTGTGAGCTGGGACGGCACCGTAGATCTCACACGCCAGATCGATCGGGACACGCTGCGGCTGATGGGTGTGTTGGGGTCCGACTCGATGCTCTCGAAGAATGATGGGACCGAGTCGTTCGGCGAAATCACCAGCATCGCTGAGTCCCCGCTCGACCCGAAGATCCTCTGGGTGGGAACAGACGACGGCAACCTGCAAGTCTCCCGCGACGGCGGCTACACCTGGACCGAGGTCTCGCGTAACGTCGAGGATGTGCCCGACGGGACGTACGTGAGCCGCGTGATCGCCTCCGCCATCGCGCCCGGCGTCGCGTACGTGACCTTCGACGCGCATCGTGACGGCGACTTCGCTCCCTACGTCTTCAGGACGGAAGACTTTGGGGATGGCTGGACAGCCTTGATGAGCGACTTGCCGCCCGAGGGGTCGGTCAATGTGATCCGCGAGCATCCACGGAACCCGAACCTGCTCTTCCTGGGCACCGAGCACGCCCTTTTCGTGTCCATGAACGCGGGCCGAAACTGGACGCACTTCAAGTCCAACCTCCCGACGACGCTCTATGATGACCTGGTCATCCACCCACATGATGACGACCTGATCGTCGCGACCCACGGTCGCAGCCTCTGGATCCTCGATGATCTCACCCCGCTGGTGGAGTGGTCGGCGGAGGTGGCGTCGTTAGCGGCTCATCTCTTCTTGATCCGACCAGCCACGATCTTCCAGTATTGGAAAGACACATCCTATCGCGGGCAGGCGGCCTACGCCGGCGAGAATCCCGTCGAGGGCGCGATTCTCAGCTACTACCTGAGGCGTCCAGCCGATGCCGCCAGCATCTCCATCTCAGACGAGACGGGACGCGTGATCCGCCGTTTCGGCGTCCCTGGGTCCGCTGGCGTGATCCATCGGGTGAACTGGGACCTGCGGCACGAGCCGCCTCCCTTCGAGCCCGAGACCGCCCGCACCGAGGCGCTGCCGCGCCTGCCACGACCGGTGACGCCGCGCGGACCTTTCGTGTCACCGGGCACCTACACCGTGACCCTGCGGGCTGGCCGCGCCCGCTCCTCGCAGACGGTCGTCGTGGGAGGCGATCCGCTCCTCGCGCTGAACCCGGCGGAATGGCAGGAGCGCGAGGCCTTCCTGCTCGCGCTGCTCGAGCTGCAGCGCCGGGCCTGGGAGGCGGATCAGCGGGCCGATCAGCTCAGACGTGAGCTGGTGGCGGAGCGCGATTCCCTGGCCGCCGAAGGCGAGGTCCTGGCGGAACAGATCGAGCACGTTGATTCTGTCTCGGCGCTGGCCCGCCGACTGAGAGATCTCCGCCGCACCATCTACCGGCTGGCCGAGGAGCTGAACGGCTCCGGCGTGAGGCAGGGGAGCCTGTATCCGCCGACGCAGACACAACGGCAGCGGATGCGCGATCTCGAGGCGACGCTAGATCGCGAGCTGGCAGCGCTCACCAGGGAAGAGCAGTCCTAGCAATGCCCGGATCTGGAGGTTGCCGCATCTGCGAGCGCGGCAGCGCTCACACGGCCAGCGCGCTGGGCGTCTGTGTTGAGTGCGTGCGCACGAACTTCCCTGCCGCCCGGCCCTACGTCGAGTCGGCGCACGCAGAGGCGCGTGCCGCGTTCGACCTACCTGCCAAGGCGCCGCGCCACGACCCCGGTGTGCGCTGCCCTCTCTGCGTGAATCACTGCATCATCGGAGAGGGGGAGCGCGGCTTCTGTGGGCTGCGCACGGTGCGCGCCGGCAAGCTCGTACACCTGGCGGGGACGCCGGGGCGTGGCCTGCTGAGCTGGTACCGTGACCCCCTGCCGACTAACTGCGTCGCGGACTGGGTGTGTGACGGCAGCCGACATCGCGGTTTTCACAACCTGGCGGTCTTCTACGAGAGCTGTACCGCGGACTGTCTCTTCTGCCAGAACTGGCATTTCCGCATGTCATCGCCGTTGCGCGGCGAAACGACCAGCGCGGAGGAGCTCGCCTCAGCGGCCAACGAGCGCACGTTCTGCGTCTGCTTCTTCGGCGGCGATCCAGCGTCGCAGATGCCCCACGCGCTGGCGGTCTCCAAGCGGCTGGGAGCTCGCGGTGTCCGTGTCTGCTGGGAGACCACCGGCACGATGCACCCCAAGCTGCTCGACGCGGCAATAAACTACTCGCTCGACACCGGCGGGTGCATCAAGTTCGATCTGAAAGCCTTCGACGAGGCAGTGCACCTGGCGCTGACCGGAATCTCCAATCGGCGCACGCTTGAGAACTTCAAGCGTGCAGCCGAGCGTTGCCGGGAGCGGCCGGATCCGCCGCTGGTGATTGCGAGCACACTGCTGGTGCCGGGCTACGTGGAGGCCGACCAGGTGGGCAAGATCGCGAATTTCATCGCCTCGATCGATCCTGAGATCCCTTACTCGCTCCTTGCCTTCGCACCCAACTTCTGCATGGGCGACTTGCCCTTTACGTCGGCGCGCCACGCACGGGACGCGGAGAGCGCGGCCAGGATGGCCGGACTTGAGAACGTCCGAATAGGGAACCGGCACCTGCTGGGGCTTCGCCGCGCCTAAGGGCGGTACAAGCCCTCGGTCCTTACGGGACCGCCGTGCATGCTGCCTGCGAAACCTTGAGAGAGCGACAATCACCCTGGCGCCAGGTATGAGTGGCAAGGTAAAGGCTAGGGACTGACGAGGTCGGAGGGCGGAGTGATGCGGAAACTACTGGTGTGCCTGTTCGTGCTTGCCATCCAGGGTCGGAGTTCAGCGGCACAGGCCCAGCATGACCACACAGCCGAGACGAACCCCGCGCCGGAGGCGGCTGTCGGCGCCCGCCGGTACGAGGTGGTTAAAGCCCAGCTCGAGCCGAGCTACATCACGATCCTCGGCGGTGCGGGTAACATCCAGCCGCTTCTGTTCGAGGCAGATATCGCGCCACATTTCGCGTTGGCCTGGCGCACACACGGTTTCGTGGCAACCGCGAAGGTGCTGTTCCGGATGTTCAACGACTCGACACGCTCCGCACCCATCCGAACGCCCAGCTTCATGCCGCGCCTCACCTGGTACTACTGGGGATTCAGATCCTCGGCCGATCCCGACCGCGTGGATCTCGTCTCCGTGCGGTACAGCCACCACTCCAACGGCCAATCCGGGCCTTTTCACTTTTCCGACACCACCGAGCCCAATACGATCGACGGCTCGTTCTCGACCAACTTCATCGAGGTGATGTATCACCGCGCCTATGGCGCGGCGCCCGCGCTTCAGGCAACCTGGCTCAGATACGGCTTGCGCATCCACATCCCCTTCAACGAGGACAGAGAACTCCGCGATTCGGAAGGTGACGATGAGTACGGGCGCTACCGATTGCTGCTGGGAGGGCAGAGGAGGGGAATCGTACCGATCTTTCCATGGTTAAGGTTGCCGTTCCTCGCGCGGGCCGAGTACTTCTACATCCTCGACAGGCACTTCCAGGGAGAGCCCTTCTTCAGCCGGGATCGGCTGGGCTTCTCGCTCACCTGGATCTCGGTGATCCCCGCCGACGTGCCCCTCGGCTTCTTCGTCAACTTCTATGCCGGCCAGGACTACTACAACATCTGGTACAAGCAGTACCTGACGATCCTACGCGTCGGCTTCACGGTCCAGTCGATCACGACGCTGCTCGCGCCGCGCTAGCGGATGAACCACCCGGCGCCGTCCCCCGCCACCTGCGGGCCTTACATCCGGGCCCGGCTCTTGTAGATTCGGTGCCGTGCGCGCCGACCGGCCGCCGTTTTCCCCCGGGTCACCGGTGTCACGCCCAGCCAACGGAGGCGCAACTCTATGCAAATGAACGACTTCCTCGCCCGGGTGGAGGCCTTCCGCGAGAACATGGAGCGCTACGTCGCCGAGATGAGCTGCCGGGACGGGCTCGATCTCTCCAGTACCGCCGACGTGGTCAAGTACTGCTCCGAGCACGGCGTAACCTCCATCCGCCTCTGGTTCACGGATATCCTCGGGTACCTGAAGTCCTTCGCAATGACGCCCGCCGAACTGCAGGGCGCCTTCGACGAGGGAATGGGCTTCGATGGGTCCTCGATCGAGGGCTATCAGCGGATCCAGGAGAGCGACATGGTGGCGTTCCCCATCGCCTCCACGGCCCAGGTGATCCCGTTCAGGATGGGCGGGTCCCGCGCTATCCGGATGATCGCGGAGATCCGCAATCCCGACGGCAGCTCCTACGCCAGCGACCCGCGCGAGGTGTTGAGGCGGAACCTGGCGCGCCTCGAGGACTACGGGTTCTCGCACATGAACATCGGCCCTGAGGCCGAATACTACTACTTCAAGACCGATCGGGCGCCGGAGATCATCGATCGCGCCGGGTACTTCGACATCGTGCCGGTGGACCTGGGCGACGACCTGCGCGAGACCACGGTCTTCGCCCTCGAATCGATGGGCATTCCCGTCGAGTACATGCACCATGAGGTCGCGCCCAGCCAGCACGAGATCGACCTGAAGTACCAGGAAGCGCAGCGCATGGCCGACGGGCTCCAGACTCACAAGTGGCTCGTCAAGGAGATCGCTCGGCGCAACGGTGTGCACGCCACCTTCATGCCCAAGCCGCTGTTCGGCGAGAACGGGAGCGGCATGCACACCCACGTCTCGATCTTCAAGGACGAGAAGACCAACGCCTTCTACTCAAAGGACGAGAGCTATCACCTGTCGGAGACCGCCAAGCACTTCCTGGCTGGCGTGCTCGACCACGCCAGCGAGATGGCGCTCATCACCAACCAGTGGTACAACTCCTACAAGCGACTGGTCGTCGGCTTCGAAGCCCCGGTCTACATCGCCTGGGCGGAGCGCAACCGGTCGGCGCTGGTCCGGGTGCCGGTCTACAAGCTGGGCAAGGAACTGGCCACACGCATCGAGCTCCGCTTCCCCGACGCGGCGTGCAACCCGTACCTGGCCTTCGCTGTGATGCTGGCCGCGGGTCTGGACGGGCTCGATCGCAACCTGCCGCTCCCGGAGCCGATGACCCTGGATCTCTACGAGCTGACGCCGGTGGAGCGCGAACGGAAGGGGATCCGCTCGCTGCCGCACGACCTTTACGCGGCGATTCTGGAGGCAGAGGACAGCGAGCTGCTGACCAAGACCCTGGGCGAGGACGTGTTGAACAAGATCCTGGAGACGAAGCTCGCCGACTCGGAGAGGTTCCGCCTCTACATCTCGCCGCTGGACCTCGAGACGCACATGGAGCTCTAGCGCTGCTCAGGGGTCGGCCGCGATCAGCGGCCGGCCCCTCTTAGCTGCGATCGCAACGTTGCCGATGTGATGGCCTTCCTCTCGCGGTTCCTCGAGTCGGCGCGCCGGTGGGCTGTGAGCCGCTCATGGCACTGGCGGGCCCTCGTACTGGCCTACCTGGTCTATGCCGCCTCACGCTCCCTGGCAGACGCTGACTACGTGAGCATGTTCTCCGGGATTACCCTCGTGTTTCACGAGATGGGGCACATCCTCTTCTCACCGTTCGGAGACGTGCTGATGATCGCCGGCGGGAGCATCACCCAGCTCGCTATTCCGATCGTCGTTGCCCTGTACCTGCTGCTGCGGCAAGGGGACTACTTCGGGTTCGCCGTAGGTGGCGCCTGGCTCGGGTTCAGCGCTCTGGACCTGGCCCGCTACATCGGTGACGCCCGGATCCTCGAGTTACCTCTCGTGAGCCTCGGGCCCGAGGCGGAGCACGACTGGTTCTACCTGCTGAGCCGCTTGGGTTGGTTGCGCTACGACACGCAGATCGCCGGCCTCGTGCGGAGCTCCGGCACTGTGATCCTCTTCCTCTCCATCGCCTTCGGGGTCTGGCTCTGCTTCCTGATGGGGCGGGGCTCCGGGGCCCGGGACGACGAAGCTCGGGAAGACCCTGAGACCCGGAAGTTCAAAGACTGGCTGCGCGAGCGAGGGAGCTAGGGCAGCTGCCGTAGGACTTCGTGCTCATCCGGCCAGGAAGTGGCAGAAGGACGGAGTAAGGGGCCGGTGGCCCTTGACTAGGGTGAAGTCCGGGGGCATGATACGAACGTATGAAGGAGGTCATACGTATGAATCAAACCGCCCCCACCACTGACGCCGCTCTCGTCCGCGCGGCCCGCGAGCTCTTCGCTGCCCACGGCTACGACGGCACCTCCGTCCGCGCCATCACCGCCCGCGCTGGCGCCAACCTAGGCGCCATCACCTATCACTTCGGCTCAAAGCAGGCTCTCCACGACGCCGTCATCGCCAGCGTCATGGGCCCGGGGCGCGAGCGCATCGTCGAGGCGGCGGCGGGGCCGGGTACGCCCCTCGATCGCCTGGAAGTCGTGGTCCGGGCCTTCTTCAGTTACCTGGACGAAAACCCTGACGCTATCCCACTGATGATGGGCGTTATGCTGAGTTCGAGGCCGTTACCCGACGTCGTTGCGCGCACCATCGCAGCCAACGTCGATACCGTGTCTTCGCTGATCGGCGAGGGACAGCGGGACGGCTCGGTCCGCGCCGGCGACCCGAGCTTGCTGGCGCTCGGCATCGTCGCCCAGCCGCTCTTCCTGGCGCTGGCCCGGCGCGCCTTGGAGGAGGCGGTGGCGATCGACCAGACCGATCCCTTGACACGCGCTCAGCTGGTGGAGAGTGTCCTCAGCTTCGTGCGCGCTGGTCTCGCAGCACATCGGGAGAAATCAGAATGAGACGCCCGGCTCACAGATCCGTCGTTCGCGCAGCCGTGCACGCCGGCCTGATTCTCTCAGGCGTGGCGACGTCGGCAGCTCCCCAGGAAACCGCCGAGCGCGATTCGCTGACTCTGGCTCAGGCCGTTGCCTTGGCCCAGGAGACCTATCCGAGCGTCGCAGTCGCCCGAGCGGGTGAGGACGCTGCGGCCGCCAGCTTGGGTCAGGCGCGGGCGGCGTGGTGGCCTCAGCTCAGCACGCAGGCCACGGCAGTAAGCTACGAGGAACCGATGCTCGTGGCGCCGATACACGGCTTCAGTCCCCAGCAGTTCGAGCGGATCGAACTCGAGAAAACACTCTTTCAGGGCAACGTTTCCCTGGGCTGGACCATCTTCGACGGTGGCGCTCGTGTCAACAGGATTCGCGGTGCACGTGCCGGCGCCGCCGGAGCAGTCGCGGGCCGCACGGCTGCCGAGATGGCGCTCACGGCTCGCGTCGCTGGCGCCTACCTGCAGGCCCTCAGCGCCCGTGGCGTTCTCGATGCACAGGAGCGGCGGATCGAGGCTCTGAGTGCCGAGCGTCAACGCGTTGAACAGCTGCTGGGCGAGGGCCGGGCCGCGCGCGTGCAGCTGCTGCGCGTGGACGCCGCACTGGCTGAAGCGGAGGCACAGCGGGTCGCGACGCTCACCAGGCTCGATCTCGCGGAGCGCGAGTTGGCGCGCTTGCTGGGTGTCAGCCCTGCCGAGGCGCGGGTGGACAACCTGCGTCCCGTACGGCTGGCCCTTGGCTCAGAACTGGACGAGCGCGCCGATCTGGTTGAACGGGCCAAGGCGGACAACCCCGAGCTGGAGCGTGCGCGCCGCGCGCTGGAGACGGCGGAGGCGAACCGCCGGGTAGCCAAGGCGGCCTGGATCCCCAGCCTCAACCTCACAGGCGGCCTGTTGGGTTTCAGCAGCGAAGCTGGGAATACTACCACGGAGTGGAACGTGGGCATCGCCCTCGCCTATCCGTTGTTCACCGGCGGTGCTCGTGCTAGCGCCGTCAGCCGTGCAACCGCCGAGGCGCGTGCGGCGCGTGAGGAGTCGCGCCTGGCCGTACTGCGGACCGAAGAAGCTGTAGACCGCGCACTCAACGCTGCACTCGAGACTCAGGCCCTGGTCGACGCGCTGACTCGCGCCGTGCGCCACCAGACGGAGGTCGTGCGAATCGAGCAGCTCTCGCTGGAGGCTGGCGCGGGTACTCAGACGGACTACCTGCGGGCGGAGGCCGATGTGGCCCGCGCGCGTGCCCTGTTGGTCGAGGCGCGACATGCGGAGATCGCGGCCCGCGTGGAGCTTGCAAGAGTCGTGGGCGAGCTCACGCCTGGGTGGCTCGCGCAGAATCTGGAGAATCCATGATGAACAAGAGACTGCGGGTGGCGATCCCGATGGTGGTCCTGATCGCGGCCACCCTGATACTCTGGCTCTCCGTCTTCAGGTCGGGTTATAACGGCGCCATCGTCGCTGCGGGCACCGTGGAAGCGACGGAAGCGGACCTGGGCTTCCAGCTGGCGGGACGCATCGAGCGTATCGCCGTCCGGGAGGGTGACCCGGTCGAGCAGGGTCAGGAGCTCGCCTGGCTCGATCGCGCTGAGCTTCAAGCGCGTCGCCGTGCCGCTCAAGCCCAGGCCGAGGCCGCTCAGGCGATGCTGGCCGAGCTAGAGCGCGGCTTCCGCTCCGAGGAGGTCGCTCAGGGGCGCGCTGCCGTGCGCGCAGCCCAGCAGCGGATGAACGATGCGCTTCGCGACGTCGAGCGTAGCCGCCGACTGTACGACGGCGGCGCGGTGAGCAGGGAACTCCTCGACAAGCACGAGACGGCCTACGAGCTGGCGAAGGCGGATTATGAGAGCGCGCTGGAGCAGCTCCAGATCCTGGAGACCGGGCCGCGCCAGGAACGCATCACGGCCCAGCGGGCTGCTCTGGAGCAGGCCGAGGCCAGCGTGGCACAGATCGACGCGGCTCTCGACTTCGCAGTGATCTGGGCGCCCTTCGGCGGTCTCATCACGGTGCGCCACCGGGAGCCGGGCGAGACAGTGCCGGCCGGCGCGCCGGTCCTGACACTGATGAATCCGGACGATCGCTGGGTCCGCATCTACGTGCGCGAGGATGAGGTAGGCCGCGTCGGCCTCGGGCAGCCGGCGATGATCACTGGCGATGCCGATCCCGACCGCGAGTACGAGGGGCGCGTCGTCTTCATTGCCAGCCAGGCCGAGTTCACCCCTCGTAACGTGCAGACGACCGAGGAGCGCGTGAAGCTGGTCTACAGGGTGAAAGTCCAGGTCACTGGTGACCCCGGGTTCGAGCTCAAGCCCGGGCTCGCCGCCGACGTGCGGATCGTCGCGCAGGAGCGCTGAGTGAAGATGGAACCCGCCGTCTCGCTCCGGGGGCTGACTCGCGACTTCGCTGATCTGCGCGCCGTGGACAACCTCAGCTTCGACGTGGCTCACGGCGAACTGTTCGGCATCATTGGCCCGGACGGCGCCGGCAAGACGACGACGCTTCGTATGCTCGCCGGTGTTCTGCGCCCCAGTTCGGGGGACGCGACGTTGGCGGGCGTGAGCGTTGCCCGGGACCCGGAGGGCGTGAAGCGCCATATCGCCTACATGTCTCAGCGCTTCGGCCTCTACACGGACCTCACCGTCGGAGAGAACTTGGAGTTCTACGCCGACCTTTATCAGGTGCCTCGGTCGGAGCGGCCGGCGCGGCTGGATCGGCTCTACGCCTTCTCCGGGCTCGGCCCCTTCCAGGACCGCCGCGCCGGCCAGCTTTCCGGCGGCATGAAGCAGAAGCTTGGCCTCTCCTGCGCGCTCATCCACGAGCCGGAGGTCATGCTCTTGGACGAGCCTACCTTCGGTGTGGATCCCATCTCGCGCCGCGACCTCTGGCTCATCGTCCACGAGATGGTGGCCCGGGGCGTCACGGTCATCGTTTCGACCGCTTACCTCGATGAAGCGGAACGCTGCGATCGCGTGGTCGTGCTGCACCTGGGTCGCGCGGTCGCCCTCGACACGCCCGACGCGTTGCAACAGCGTCTCCGTGAGAAGGTCCTGGCCGTGCGAACCGACCGGCCCCGAGAGTCGCGGGACCGCCTGCGTGGACACCCGGCTGTTCGGCAGGCTGTGCTGTTCGGCGAGATCCTTCACGTAACGCTGCGTGAGGGCGTGCAGGACTGGCCGGCCGTTCGCGCCGATCTGCAGGCGGCGGGTGTCGAGGTGCTCGGCGAAGGGACCGTCGAAGCGTCGCTGGAGGATGTGTTCATCGACCTGACCCGGCGACCGGAGGTGGAGGGTGAGTAAGGCAGTCGAGGTGTTCGAGCTCACCCGCAAGTTCGACGACTTCACCGCCGTCGATCGGGTGAGCTTTGCCGTGGAGGAGGGCGAGATCTTCGGATTTCTGGGGCCCAACGGAGCGGGGAAGACCACTACGATCAAGATGATGACCGGGCTGTTGCGCCCCACCTCAGGATCGGCGCAGGTAGGAGGCTACGATGTCGTGGTGGAAGTGGAGCAGGTTAAGCTCAACATCGGTTACATGTCCCAGCTCTTCTCGCTCTACCCGGACCTCACCGTACTGGAGAACATCCAGCTCTTCGCCGGGCTCTACGGGGTGAGTGGCCGGCGCTTCGCCGAGCGCCGTGATTGGGTGCTTGAGATGGCAGGCCTGGGTGACTACAAGGATCGCCTCACCGGGCAGTTGTCGCTGGGCTTCAAGCAGCGTCTGGCCCTGGGCTGCGCCGTGCTGCACGAGCCCTCCATCCTCTTCCTCGACGAGCCCACTTCCGGGGTAGACCCGATCTCGCGGCGCAACTTCTGGGACCTGATCTACGGGTTCGCCGATGTGGGAACCACCGTCTTCGTGAGTACGCACTACATGGAGGAGGCGGAGTACTCCCATCGGCTGGCGGTCATGAATCGCGGGGCGATTGTCGCGCTGGACCGACCGTCCGCGCTGAAGGCCAAGATCCGTGAGCCCATCCTCGAGGTGATCAGCGAGGACCCGCCGCAGGCGGTGGAGGCGCTCCAGGGCGGCCCGGGCATCATCGAGGTGACGATGTTCGGCCGCGCGATCCACGTCATGGTCGAGGACCAGGCAGCAGGAGAGCGCCATATACTCGAGATCCTCGAGGCCGCCGGTCAACGAGCGGGCTCGATACAGCCCATCGAGCCATCCCTCGAGGACGTGTTCGTCTCCTTCGTCAGACGCAGCGGTGGGACGGTGGCCGGATGATGAGCCTGGCGCGGCTTCTGGCCGTGAGCCGCAAGGAAGCCATTCAGCTTCGGCGCGACCCGCGAAGCCTGTTGCTGGCGTTCTTGTTGCCGCTCTTCCTGATCGTCTTCTTTGGCTACGCCATCACCTACGATGTCAAGAACATCGAGATGGCGGTGCTTGACGAGAGCAATAGCGAGGAAAGCCGCGCGCTCGTCGAGTCATTCGTGAGCTCCGGGTACTTCCGAATCCACGAGTATCCGGCCCGCTACCAGGATGTCCAGATGCTCCTCGACGCCGGGGTGGTTCGGCTAGTACTGGTCATCCCGCCCGACTTCAGCCGGGACCTGGGCGCCGGTCGCGGCGCGCCGGTCCAGATCCTCCTCGATGGCGCCGACGCCAACACGGCCACCATCGCCCGGAACTACGCCACAGCCATCGTCGCCCGTTACTCGACGGAGGTCGTCCTCGGGGGGCGGGAGCTCCGGCTCCCTGTCGAGGCGGAGACCCGAGTCTGGTACAACGAGACGCTCGAGAGTCAGAACATGATCGTGCCCGGCCTGGTGGCGGTGATCATGTCGATCATCGCAGCGCTGCTCACTGCCCTCACCATCGCCCGCGAGTGGGAGCGCGGTACGATGGAGCAGCTCGCGGCAACGCCCGTGCACCGGTTCGAGGTAGTGCTGGGCAAGCTCTTGCCCTACGTCGTGATCGGCCTCTTCGATGTGTCACTCGCCGTCCTGGCCGGACTCTTCATCTTTCAGGTTCCGTTCCGCGGCAGCGTGCTCCTGCTCTCTGGGCTCACGCTCCTCTTCCTGGTGGGTGCCCTCAGCCTCGGAATGTTCATCTCGGCGGCCGCCAGGGCCCAGTTGTTGGCGACGCAGTTCGCCATCATCGCCACTTTTCTGCCGGCGATACTCCTCTCGGGCTTCATCTTCGCCATCGAGACGATGCCGATCCCGATTCAGGCGATAACCTACATCGTGCCAGCACGCTATTACGTCACTGTCACCAAGGGGATCTTCCTCAAAGGGGTGGGCCCCGACGTCCTGTGGATCGAGGCGCTGGCGATGATCATCTTCGCGACGGCGGGGCTCTCGCTGGCGGCACGCGCCTTCCGTAAGGAGCTGGAGTGATGAGCGTCTCCCCGCTGCGCGTCCGCGAGATGCTCAAGAAAGAGCTGCGGCAGATCTTCCGCGATCCCCGCCTGAAGCGGGTCATCTTCATCCCGCCGCTCATCCAGCTCATCGCCTTCGGCTACGCGGTCAACACGGACATCAAGAACACCGCCACCTTCGTTGTGGACCATGACGGGAGCCGGGACTCCCGGGAGCTGATCGACGCTTTCACGTCCACCGGCTACTTCCGCGTCGTCGCCCGCTCCCAGCGCGCCGCCGACCTGGTGAACGCGCTGGACGGCGGCGACGCAGCCGTCGGCATCGAGATTCCCGTGGACTTCGCCCGTACGCTGCCGACCCGGGACGGCGCCCGCATCCAGGTGATACTCGATGGAACGAGCTCCAACTCTGCCACCGTGGCTCAGGGCTACACTAGCCTGATCGCGCAGCGCTACGCTTTGGAGCGTGCCGCGGCACAGGGCAGCCTGCCCAGCGGCGGTGTCGACCTCCGCATGCGCGCTTGGTACAATCCCGAGCTGAAGAGCCGCGTCTATAACGTCCCGGCTGTCATCGGCCTGCTGGTTCTGCTCCTGTCGCTGCTGCTCACCGCCCTCGCCGTCGTCCGCGAGCGCGAGATGGGGACCCTCGACCAGCTCGCCGTGAGCCCGCTATCCGCATCGGAGCTCATGCTTGGGAAGACGCTGCCGGTGGTGCTTATCGCGCTCATGGATCTCTGCCTCATCACCGCCGTGGCCATCCTCTGGTTCGGGATCCCTATGCGCGGCTCGTTTCTGGTCCTCTTGCTGGCATCGCTCCTCTATATCACGGCCGGGATCTCCGTCGGGCTTCTCATCTCCACGCTCTCCCGGACACAGCAGGAGGCTATCATGACGATGTTCCTCTTCCTGCTGCCGGCCATCATCCTCTCCGGCTTCTTCTATCCCATCAGCAGCATGCCCCGGTTCTTCCAGTGGCTCACGCTGTTCAATCCTGTGCGACATTTCCTGGAGATCGTGCGCTCGGTCTTCCTGAAGGGCGGTGGCCTGGACATCCTCTGGCCGCAGTTCCTGGCGCTCGTCGTGATGTCGGCGGCTGTTCTCCGCCTCGCCGTGTTCAGATTCCGCCGCACCATCGCGACCTGAGGCTGATGGCACGCATCTACACCGTCGGCCACTCCACGCGGAGCGTCGACGAGTTGCTGGCGCTGCTGCGTGAGCACCGCGTCGCCTGCCTCGTGGACGTGCGGCGCTTTCCCACGTCGAAGCGGTACCCGCACTTCGCGAAGGACGCCCTGGTAGCGTCGCTGGAGGCGGCCCAAATCGCCTACGTCCACGAACCCGATATGGGCGGCTACCGCAAGCCGCGCCCTGACTCAGCCAACACGGCCTGGCGTGTTGCCGGCTTCCGCGGTTACGCCGACCACATGGAGACCCCGGAGTTTCAGGCGGCACTGGAGCGAGTGATCGAGCGGGCCGGCCGGGCGCCGACGGCGATCATGTGCGCCGAGATCACACACCGCCGCTGCCACCGCCAGCTCATCGCTGACGCGCTGGTCGCCCGTGGTCTCGAGGTGATTCATGTCGTGGGTCCCCGTAAGATCCAGCCCCACGCCCTAAACCCGCACGCTCGGGTGCTTGAGGGTGGCCGGCTCGTCTACCCTGAGCCGTCAGCCGATCAGCACGACCTGCTGCTTCGCGACGGGTCGTGAGCGAAGCGGTGCGTGGGGCTGACCAGGCTCACACGCGCGTCGGCTAGGTTCGCACAGGATGTAGCGGACGTTCGGAAACGTCTGCCGGTCCAGTCGCCCGGCTCCGGTCCTGGCCCGACACTTGGCCGAGGGCAGACGACGGCAACAAGACGAGGGTAAGAACTAGAACGACTATCAGCGGGCGCCGCCCCGAAGTGCGAGCAAGAGAAAGCGTCGGGTTAACGGGGCAGGATCCTGCGGAGTCTCAGCTGGCCCACCTCGTCGGCCCGGAGACAGGGCCCAGTCAGCCTCACGGCGGGGCGGCGTTCGTTGCGCTGCGCCCTGCAACAGCAGGTTCTGGGGGACGAGTGCCAGGACCAGGCTGCAGGCTTGGCAGCATTCCTGCACGAGGGGGGCTGCTAGCTGACGCGCGCCGCTTCCTCTATCTTATTAGGGACGTCACGAATACGGGGCCGTAGCGGGTAGCACCCATGCTTTCTCACTCTACGACGGAGTCCGCGCTAGGGAGTCCCAGTGGCGAGCCCTGCGCGAGACAAGAACAGTAAGGCGAACCTCCAGTTATCGGTTTCACCAAGAAGGGGCCCGAAATGAACATCTACGTGGGGAACTTGTCTCGCGACGTCACTGAAGACGACCTGCGACAAGCTTTCGAAGCGTTCGGCCAGGTCGCATCCGTAAGTGTCATAACCGACAAGTTCAGCGGGGAATCAAGAGGCTTCGGCTTCGTCGAAATGCCCGTCCAGGCTGAAGCTCAGTCCGCGATCGATGAACTGAACGGCAAAGAGATGAAGGGACGAACGCTCACCGTTAATGAGGCTCGTCCCCGCTCCGAGAAGCGTCGAGGCGGTGGAGGGAGACGAGGCGGCGGCCGACGCCGCTTCTGAGTGGGCGGCACTTCGCCTGACACGCGCTGGCAGTTGGCGCGACTGGCACCTCTGATCCGGCCTGAGCGCCCATTACCCGCAAGTTCGATGTCGCGCAGCTGAAGCGCCGATCCGTTGGGGAGCTGCCACAGGGGCGTGTCGTGGCAACGAGGGGAAGACGGAGTCGCGCTGTGAAAAGGCACGATCTAGTTGCGCCCTGCGGCGACTACTGTGGAGGCTGCGCCCAGTACAGCGGCTTGGCGGTCACGATCGCCCGGCACATGAGAGCACTGGCGGACCTGTACGGGTTCGAGTTCCGGGCCCGAGGGGCGTTCGACTTCGCCGAGTTCCTCAAGGGGTTGGACTGGTTCGTCGCCCACGCCACGTGTCCGGGCTGTCGGGAAGGCGGTGGGCCGGCCTGGTGTCAAGTTAGAGGGTGCTGTGTTGAGAAGGATCTGTTGTTGTGTTTCGAGTGTGATGACTTCCCGTGCGCAAAGCTGGACGAGGTGGCAGATCCAGACACGATGGATCGGTACCAGAGATACCGGGAGCTGGGGCTGCAGGCCTGGGTTGACGAACAGGCACGCCGGGCAGAGCGAGGCTACGAGATACATCTACAAAAGGTGGTCTCTCTGAGGTCAAACCGCCTAGATCACAGCCAAGGTCCCTAATCAGGCACGGTCGGTCTGGCCTGGCTGGCGTACTCTGGCGTGAGAGAACGGCCGAACATCTAGTTAGTGTCGACGTCGGGTCCTGTGCGTGCGAGGAGTAGCGCGCCAAGACGGAGCAGTTGGTCGATTCAGAAAGGAGATGACTCATGCGGTACCGCACCGGCATCGTCTGGCAGGTCGCAATTCTTGCCGGGTGCCTTCAGTTTGCGTGTGCTGCGCCCGAGACTCGTCAGCCGCTCGACGTAACCGAGGAGATCCAGGCGGCGAATGAGCAATTCGTGGCGGCATTTGCGAGCAGTGACGCGGAAGCGCTAACGGCTCTGTACACGCAGGATGGAAAGCTGCTACCGCCAAACAGCGATGTCGTGGCTGGCACGGCCGCGATCCAGGGGTTCTGGCAGATGGTGATGGAAGCAGGTGTCGCTCAGGCGCAACTGACGACCGAGGAAGCGGAGGGCTTCGACGGAACCGCGTTCGAGGTCGGGGGCTACAGTCTCTACGACTCAGACGGCAACATGATTGACGAGGGCAAGTACGTCGTGATCTGGAAGAGAACCGAGGACGGGTGGAGGCTGCATCGGGATATCTGGAACAGCAGTGTGCCCATCGCCTCAGAGTGAGTCCGCCGCTGTCGTCTCAGGGCCCGACGTCGTCTTAGACACCACGGCGACAACATCGAGGGAGTGAGTGTAGAGATGGCTGGCCGTCCGTACGTGCTGGCGGAGACGACCTGGAAAGCCGTCCGCGAGACCGACTACGAGGTCGCTGTCCTGCCCTGGGGTGCCACCGAGGCCCACAACTACCATCTGCCGTACGGCGCCGACATCATCGAGTCAGAGCAGATAGCGATTGAATCGGCTCGGCTGGCATGGGAAAGCGGAGCCAAGATCGTTGTGCTGCCGACCGTGCCCTTCGGCGTCAACACCCAGCAGCTCGATATCACGCTCACCCTCAACCTCAACCCGAGCACACAAGCCGGTGTGTTGGAGGATCTGGTCCGCAGTTTGGACGGCCAAGGCATTCCCAAGCTGGTGATCCTGAACGGGCATGGCGGGAACGATTTCCGCCAGATAATCCGTGAACTCCAGCCAAAAGTGCGGATCTTCCTCTGCACGCTGAACTGGTACACGGTAGTCCCTGCCGAGGAGTTCTTCGAGAAGGCCGGCGACCATGCCGGTGAGCTGGAGACGAGCCTGATGCTGCACCTGGCGCCCAATTGGGTCTTGCCGCTGTCCGAGGCAGGGGCAGGTCGGGCGAAGAACTTCCGCATCAGAGCATTTCGAGAGGGCTGGGCCTGGACCCCGAGGCATTGGACCCAAATCACCTCCGACACGGGTGTCGGAGAACCGTCACTCGCCTCGGCTGAGAAAGGGCACTGCTACTACGAGGCTGTGACGCAGAAGACCGCGGAATTCCTGGTCGAGCTTGCTGCTATTGATTTGGCCAGGCTCTACGATGACTCGTAAGCGTGCGTCTCGCTCGGTCTCAATCATCCTGCACGTCGGTCTCGCGCCGCCTCTGCACTGCCTTGCCGGCGGGCCTCAGGTCCCTTGATTTCGGGGACGTTAATCGCTCGGACGGATGACCGATAGGCCCGGTGTTGACCCGATAGTGCTGTATGAGCTGTTGAAGTGGCGATCGCGCCGCTCGTCGGATAGATTCGTACCAGTCTGTGACAGCTGAAGGATGCAAGATCGACTACTACTTGTAGACTGACGTCGGAATATGCTTCCCAAGTTGCTTCGAATACTGGTGCCCGAGTGCTATCCGCGGCCACGCGTTCCTGGTTGCTTCCCGGAGGGAGGCGTCGGTGACCGCGGGTGCTACCCCCAGCGTGGCCGCGCACCGGGACGCCGCAGTCAGGCGCCAGCCAGGCGAAGCTCGCGGTCGGCGCGGCGCGGTCAAGAGCCGACGAGGAAGCGCCGGTAGCCGGGGCCTGTCACGCCAGGCCGCCACCTCGCTTGATCTTCGGGGCCCGGTCGCCCAGTTTGTGGCGGTAATCAATAGCAGTTCGCGGCGAGTGGTGGTGGACCGACCGGTGGGCGGCCGGAGCTGCTGTGAGTCTAAGTGCTTGTAGGGTATATAGTTAACTTAGGGGGATTTGGACATGCACGAGAAGAGCATCGAGCTGCTAAACAAGGCGATTGCAGATGAGCTCTCCGCCATTCATCAGTACATGTACTTCCATTTCCATTGTCACGATCGGGGGTATCATCTCCTGGCCAATCTGTTCGAGAAGACGGCGATCGACGAGATGCGTCATGTCGAGAAGGCGGCGGAGCGAATCCTCTTCCTGAAGGGAGAGGTGGAGATGAAGCCGTCGGAGGGGGTACAGAAGATACACGACGTGCGCCAGATGCTCGAGCGGGCCGCCAAGATGGAGGAGCAGAGCGCGCACGAATACAACGAGTGGGCGAACGAGTGTGCGGCGAACTCGGATTCCGCATCCAGGCGCATATTCGAGGAGCTCGTCGCGGATGAGGAGCGACACTTCGATCAGTTCTCGATCGAGATGGAGAACTTCGACAAGCTTGGTGACCAGTACCTCGCGCTCCACTCCATCGAGCACAGCAAGAGCATATCCTGAGGCGCTGTCCTCACATCTCCGATAGCGCCGGAGTGAGGCGGCTCGCGAGCAAGGGGCTTGCGGGCCGCCTCACAGCGTTCGCAGCCAGCGCGGAGTCAGCAGGGAGATAGGTTAGCCACGCCTCTCGTGCGTCTCCGGGCGTTCGCCAACCTCGAAAGGGTTGCGGGCGGAGTAGTCTGTGCGCTACTCCGGCCCGCAATCGCGTTAGCACACAGGCCCTAACGGGTGTGCAGCTCCACGATGTCGCCGTCCGCCAGCACGTGGTCCTCGCCCACCCGCTGGCCCTGAAACCTTCCCGAAACGCCCCAGAGGCGCGCGTAGCGCAGGTTGGCCAGAATCTCCTTGTGGATCTTGCCGGCCAAGTCGCGGACGGTGCTGCCGCTGGACAGGACGAACGGCTCGCCCAGGTCAGCCTCCTTGCCGGGCTGCTTAGTGAACACGCGGGTGATCTGCATGACGTTGAAGAGCGCCCGCTTGAACTCCTCGAGGCCGGTGCCCGTCTCGATGGAGACGGCGCTAATGGGGAAGCGATCGGCGAAGCGGTCCTGCAGCGCCTTCAGCACCGCGCCGGCCCCGGATGACTCCGACTTGTTCCCGACCAGCAGCGTCGGGATGCAGACCTCGAAGCCCTCGCGCTCGTCGGGCACCCGGCCGATGAGCACCACGTCGCGGGCCTCCATGCTGTCCACGATGTAGGCGATCCCCTCCGGGCTGCCCGTGTCGGAGAGGTCGGCGAGCAGCACACAGGCGTCGGAGCGACGGGCGAGCTCCGGAATCCAGCCGACGTCGAACTCCTGTGACCAGGCCGGCGTGTCGATCAGCTGGATCTGGATGTTCTCGAATGGCATCATCGCCGGCACCGGTGTCTGGGTTGTGAACGGGTACTCGGCGACTCGGACATCCGCATGCGTCACCCTGGCGATGAGCGCCGACTTCCCGGCGTTGGGTGGGCCGATCACCGGGACCTGGCCAGCTCCGACCTTCTCGATCACCCACTGGGGCACTTGCCGGGCCACCGGCGCCTTCTTGGCCTGCTCCTTGAGCTGCGCGATCCGCCGCTTGATGTCCGCCTGGAGCTTGTCCGTGCCCTTGTGCTTGGGCATGACGGCGTACATCTCGCGCAGCGCCTCGATCTTCTCCTCAGGCGTATTGGCCTGCCGGTAGCGCTTCTCGGCTGCGTGATAGACGGGAGGCAGGTTTGCGGGCATGACGATCTCGCTCGGTGTTGTTGTCGCTACGCCCTCTAAGCTGTCGCGCTGTTACGCAGCTGGCAACATCGCAGCCGTTGCCGGCCCCGAGTCCGCTTCCTATGATGGAGTCGAAGGCATTGTCCCAAGCGAGAGGCCCCCCAATGGACAGCGGAACGCCCCAGCCGCGCTACAATCTGGAGATCAACGGCAATGCCTATGAATTAGGCGAGGCCGAGTTCAACGGCGTGCTCTTCGAGATGGTCACCACGCTGGTCTTCGAGAAGGTCGTGGACCGCGTCTGCTACGTGCTCGAAGCCGCTGAGCACGAACTCACTGGGTCCGGCGGCACTCACTTCGATCCCCTGAGCGTGAGCCTCTACCGGCACCTGAAGGTGGAGCGCTGCCAAGCGCCTTCCTATCCCGAGTTCGGCGGCGAGACCCAGGCTTTCCGGCTGCATGCCATCGTCGATGCGCTGACGGCCGTCGCCTTCTTCCTCAAAGGCGGTGACGCGGTTCCTCATATGATTGTAGGGCGTCCGGGTCAGGCCGTGCTCAGCGTGCTGGATCGCGGGACGCGAACGATACTGACGCTGGACGATCCGCACCTGCTGGCCAAGCTGACGCGGCTGATCCCGGCCTAGACAGGATCAGCACGCGCACGCGCTCACCGCTTGGCGCGCCCTGAAAATGCCGCATAACAAGGGGCTCAAACCTCAAGAAGAGTGGGGAGAAGCGCTGAAGGCGATCGACCGGTACAACTACGGTCGGGTGGCGACGACGCTCAGCCAGTTGCGGGGCCAGGCCGTCATACCCCCAACCTCGGCGAACGTCTCCTTGACCGATTCGACCAGGACGTCGCTCGCCGTCTTGATGGGGACGCCCGGCAACGCTCCAGCGACGAAGTCGGAGAACCGGCTGATGTCGACATAGCCCTGCTCGGGCACGGCAGTGCGGACGATCTCCTGCGACTTGATCACGAAGCCCTGGTACTCCAGAAGCTCGAGGTATTGCTCCGGCGAAAGCTGCTTGCGTGCCTCGACCTTCGTGTGCTCCGGACTGAGGTTGTACTCCGTCTTCAGCTTGCGCAACGCCTTCAACATCCAGCGGCGGTAGTACTTCTGCGTCTCGGGCGGCATGGCGCCCTCGAAGAAGCCGGTGTTGAACGCGAAGATCCCGCCGGGCCGCAGCGTCCCGTAGACTTCCTTGACAAGACCGACCTTGTCCTCGATGTAGTGGATGCCGTTGCAGAAGACGACCGCATCGGCCGCCCGCCGCACCGCCTTCGACAGCTCCTCAGCACGGGCCTGGACGAACTCGACGACGGCGTCGTACACGCCCGCCACCTTCTGTCGCGCATCCCGCAGGGCCGTGGCCGACATGTCGATCCCGATCACCACGGTGTCTCGGGCACCACGGATCTTCTCGAGGATGAGCGCGGTTGCGGCGCCACTGCCGCAGGCCACGTCCACTACCGTCCAGCCGCGCCTGAGGTCCGCGCGGTCCAACAACGCCTCGTTGACCTCGCGGTAGAACGCGTGCTCGCTGAAAGCCTTGAATGAATACTCGTCGGAGGCCATGTGCGACTCCCCGGCTGAACCCTGGCGTCTCATGCAGCTACAACAATCTATTCGGATGCCCGCTCTGCCGCGAGTGCTTGCGGTCTCCCGGCGGCGCTCGTACTCTCTTCCGGGTGCTCCCGCCGCGTATCCCCCTATTTCACATGCAGCTACGGCGATCGCGCTCGGCCGCCGCCGCGTCTGCCTGACCGCCGGGCTGGCCGTCGTCGGCGGTCGCGGAGGAACACCAGGCGGTGCTTCACGAAATCCGAGATCCCCGGATCCCAACCCGTCGCGGCATCGTGCGTTCCGATCGACTCGACCTTGACGAGCTTCCGACGCTTGGCGCAACGGAGGCAGAAATTGGCCAGCCTCCGCCGCCCGTTCACCACGAGCTGGAGATAGGGGAACCCTGTGGGGAGCCCACATTCGCTGCAGATTCGACGCCGTCCCATCACATTGCACCAGTTGGACCAGAGCTGGCGGGTTGGACCTCAAGCTACGGGCCGCAGTGGCTGGGTTCAAGTAGCATACCAGTCGTAAGGACGTCTGGGAGGTGGAGATGGATGTCATGACGCTGTCGCTTGCCGCCCTTGTGCTCCTCCTGTCCCTGATCCTCTGGCTCGGCTGGCGCATCGTCCGGCTGGGGGGCGAGCTGAAACGGTTGGCCGAGGCGCCTCCAGCCTCCCTGCAGCTCCTGCAGCGCGAGGTCCAGGCCGTGAGGTCCGGGGTGGACGAGCGGCTGCGTGAGCACCTCCAGCAGACACACGAGCTGAGTCAACGCATCGGCCAGCTCCAGAAGGCGACGCAGAACGTGGAGCAGCTTGGGGAGGGCCTGGCGGAGCTACAGAAGATCCTCCAGCCATCACAGCTACGCGGCGCGTTCGGCGAGCGTATGCTGGAGGATCTGCTCGCGGACACGCTACCCCGGGAGCGCTACTGTGTGCAGTACACCTACCCGACGAGCGGTGTGCGGGTGGACGCGGTAGTCTTCGTGGGAGAGAAGCGGCTGCTGCCGATCGACTCGAAGTTCCCACTCGACAACTTCCGGCGCTACCTCGATCTGCGTGGCTCGGGCAGCCCGGACGTGGAGGCCGCGCTGCGCGCCTTCGCACGTGACGTGAGGCGTCACGTGGACGATGTTTGCGGCAAGTACCTGTCGCCTGACGATGGTGCGCTGGATGTGGTCTTCATGTACATCCCCTCGGAATCGGTCTTCCACGAGGTCGCGCTCTGCCGACTCGACGATGAGAGTCTCTCACTCGCCGAGTACGCGCTCAGAAGGCGGGTCGTCCCGGTGTCGCCCAACATGCTCCACGCCTATCTGGCGGTGGTGCGTATGGGCTTACGCGGCTTCCAGCTACAGGAGAGCGCGCGCGAGGTCCTCGGCTCTCTCACGCATCTGCAGGCGGATGTAGAGGAGCTGCGCTCGAAGCTCGATACGGCGCTCAGGCAAGCTCGCCACTCACTGGCCAACCTCGGTGACGTGGACGGCGCGTTGCTGCGCGTGGAGCAGCGGCTCGAAAGCGTGGGTGAGGCCGAGGTGCCGCAGCCGGATAGGCTCGAGCAGTAGCGTTGGCCTCTACGACCCTAAGCGCGCCTGCAGATCCGCGACAAAGCCGTCCAGGTTCTCTGGACTCACCAGCAGATGCTGGGCCTGCACGTAGTAGATGCGCGGAATGACCGGAAGCCGCCGTGGTGTCCAGAACCAGACGTCGGCCACGGGGCCCGCGGTCGTGACGACCGCCACCATGTCCCTCAGGTTCGTGCGCACGCCCAGCCCGCCGATGATCTTCCATTCCGTCATCTCGATCCGCGAGATCTCGGAGAGCGGAATCGTCTCGTCGAAGATCATGCCGAGCTTGATGCGCAGACTCTTCTCCCCGATCTCAGCGAACGAGTCACCCAGGCTGCGTCCGAGCCACATCAGGCTGCCGCCCACCAGCATGGGCATCGCGAGTGGGCCCAGGGCGCGCTTGGCCGCGGCGCGAGCCAGCCCCCACGCCCCGGCAGCCAGCCCGCCCCCGGCGGTGAGCGCTGCGAGACTGTCCTTTCCCGCCAGTGGATATTCCATGCCTAGCTTCACCTCCTATTGAGGAGTGAACCGTTTCCATCTGTACCATACGAGTGATCGCCGTTTCGAGTGCCAGCGCTACTTCGCTGGCGTGCGGCGAGTCGGACACCTCAGAACCAGCGCAGGTAGGTCAGCTTTACGATGAAGGCGCGACTCTCCGGATTCCAGCGGCCATCTTCTACGTCACGCCGCTCGTTGAACACGATGAATAGATCGCTGCCCGGTCGATGGATGAAATCGACCCGCAGGTTGGCGGAGAAGGCGCCGCTCTGGCTGTTGTACTGGAGCAAGGCGTTGCCGAAGAGCCGCGTGTTGACCGCCAGCTTCAGGCGGGCCTGCACCAGGTCGGTGGTGAAGGCGCCGCCCGGGACATCGATATCGTTGTGGCTGTACTCCAGCTCGAGCCCGATGTGGGGGCTGTTGAAGCTGATCTCACCGCCAAGCTCCCAGCGGTCCCCACCCCAGAATCCCTGCACGCCCCCGGAGACCTCAGCGGCCAGCGGCCTGCTACCGCTGGTGTTGACACGCCCCTCGAATCTCCAATCCTCGTAATCTCCCTCAGGTACGATGATAGGTGCGGTGTCGCCCTGCGTGAGCTCGAATGCCTCATCGAGGCGCTGGAACTGGTAGCCCAGCTCGAAGTCGGCCTCGTCTCCTGAATCGAGTTCGGGGGTGACGCTGATCTCCCAGCTGCGGTCGAGCATCTGGCGTGACTGGGCGTCGACTACGTACTCGAGGCTGTTGCGGATGTCGATCTTGCGCAGGCCGGGTATCGGCGGTCGCGGGGTGAGCCTCAGGCTCGCGGAGCTGCGGGCGAAGTCGCGGCGCAGCACGAACCCCATCCCTGGCTCCAGCTTCTCTCCGATCTCCAGATGATCGGCCCGCCAGCCGATCCAGTCGCCGGTGTAGTCGAGGTTGAGGTGCCAGGCGTGATCTTCACCGCCTGGGCCCGAGTCCCACGTCCGTGCGTAGAAGCCCTCCAGGGCCAGCGACGCGGAGAGCCAAAGGTTCCAATCCACGCCGCCTGCCACGTTACTCGCTCCGCCCTCCTCCAGGCGGTGAGTGGCCATCGCGCCGACGTACGACCGGCGGCCCACGTCTCGTTTCAGGCGCGTCACGGCGAAGTTCGTCAGCGGGGCACCCACGCTCTCCTCTTCGGCGGTCGTGACGTTGAGGAGACCGATCGTCTGGGCGCCGGCGCGGCCCGTGAGGCGCGCGCCCGCGATGATCGGTACCGTCTGAGCCTCCTGTAGCCCGATGCGGCGGGAGAAGAAGAGCAGGAGGGGTGGCGGTCCGTGGAAGTGCGGCGCGCCGAACTCGAAGATGCCCGCGTTTTCCAGGA
>CP070823.1:1345347-1347938 GCA_020344375.1 Gemmatimonadota bacterium
GGGTGCCAAGAGCTTCCTGCATGCGGTTGATATGCTGGATCTCATCGCCCCATTGGGCCCAGTCCGCGCCACAATCTGCGAAGGGCCACGTTGACCACCGGTCTATGACGTTACCCTTGTCATCCGTCGAATCGTCAGGCATTTCAGACTGCTCGCCGGTATAGATTCCCTCCCATCCGGGCTTCACGAGATCATATGGCGCAAGCTGTTCTTTCTCAGCCATCCTTCTGCTCCTCACAGATAACGTTCCCACGGATAACCTGCAGGCGATCCCTGACCAGCAATAAGATCCTCTCGGGATTCACTGATCTTGCCATGCTTACAACCAACTCCTCCTACCGCCGACTGTCAGGTTCATCCGCCTGTTATACCGCGCACCTTCTCAAGGGTCCATATCATGAATGGGCTAGTCTCGCGCGCATATGGCGCTCCATTGTAGTCCCCCAGCAGCTCCACAACCTCAAAGCCCGTATGTGCGGCAAGCTCCGCAAAGGATTCCTCAAGGATCAGTACAAACCTGAGCTCCTGAAGGTGCTCGTCCACCAATTCGCCCTCCGAATCATATACCCGGAAAACCTGTCGTGAGCGTGCCAAACCCGCATCAGGATCAAGACTGCCCGTCACCAGCAGCTCCAACTCCCGACCCTGCCCAAGTGGATACCGCCCCAACAAACGCTCCTGCCCGTCCAACGAACCCCGTCGCACCTCCGGATTGTGCAACGTGCAGATCACACGACCACCTCCCACCACAACACGATTCAGTTCCATCAAGCTCTGACGCTGTTCTTCAACAGACGTCAGCTCAGCAAAGGAATTGAAGGGAATGATTGCCAGTTCGTACCCACCTCTCAGTGGCAGCGTGCGCACATCGGCACACACAAGAGCCGGTGCACGCCTATGCCCTACGAACTTGCCAGATAGCACGC
Source organism: Gemmatimonadota bacterium (assembly GCA_020344375.1). Classification (GTDB taxonomy): domain Bacteria; phylum Gemmatimonadota; class Gemmatimonadetes; order Palauibacterales; family KS3-K002. The sequence continues at coordinate 1,346,274 of CP070823.1, forward strand.
GCAACATCTCTTGCGAGACGTCGACGCACGTGAGATCTGGATTGCATTCAAACAACGTGCGCGACAGGCGTCCCGTACCCGCCATAAGCTCAAGCACAGAGCCGGTGCAGCAACTGACACGGCTGCAGAAGAACTCCACGTCGAAGTCTGCTTGAACATACGTGTCATAGAACGCAGCAACTGGACCGTAGCTCGCTTGCCTAGGCACTTACACCTCAGACAACTGGCGCGGTATAACGGACGACCTGGCGATAAGCTGCGAGGCTTCCTAGACCGACCCCTTGCCAGTAAGGAGCGAGGATCAAATGACAGGCCCACCTGCAAGGGGCGGGACAGGGCGTCTCGTCAGCTTCATCGCCCTGTTCGGCGGCCTTGCACCTAATCTAGTATGACACACCAGGTGCCTGATGAAGGTACGTGTCGTCAACAAGTTGCTTTAACATGAAGTCGGCCACATCGGCACGTGATATCCAACCTTTGATTCGCTTATCCGTTGTGGAAAATCCGTGCCGATAAACTCCCGTTCGCGGGCCGTCCTTCAAGTGAGGGGGGCGAACAATTGTCCAATCCAACGAGCTTTTTCTTACGACAGCTTCCTGAAGTTCGTGATCTGCGAAAGCATGTCGAAGGAATATGCCCACAATGATGTACTTGGTAAACAATGGTAGGTTGGTTCGACTATCTCCTACGCCAAGCGAAGATTGACAGATTAGACGTTTCACGCCAGTGCTCTGCATAGCCTCAACAATATTTCGTGTTCCCTCCTCTCGAAGAGTTGTGCGTATAGGGCCTGCGCCAATGGTCACGAGTATGCCTTCGTGTCCTGCTACAGCGCTCTTTACAGTAGCCGCATCTAGCACATCGCCACGAACAACGGTTAAGCGCGAATGCTGTATGTCCTCGATCTTAGCCGGATCACGGGCATATGCCGTAACCCTATGGTCCTGGTCGAGAGCCTGAATCAGCAGCTCTCGTCCCGTGCCACCGGTTGAACCAAAAACAAGTAACTTCATCTTATCCTCCTGCTTTCTAAGCTGCCGAACGGATATGCGTTTCACCTGCGCGGCTACGATCGCGCCCGTCTGTGGGAGCGGCCCGGCTGCGGAACACCCCTGTAAAGAATCTAAAGCCCCACATCGAAAGGTGCCCGCGTCAGGTGCAAACGCTTGTTAGGCGGCGCGTCCTGCTTCATCGCGTCTCTCTAGAAAAAGCGAAACAGATCAGAGAGGAGAACCGCCAGAAAGACGAGACCGAGCCCTCCAAAGAAAGCCCCCACGCCAGCCAAGATACCTCGCGTCTTGAGGCTGTCGTTGCTCCGACGTAGGCGGCGTCGCACGGACAGGGTGGCCAGGCCAAATGCCAGCGCACTCACTCCGAAAAACGCCCCGAACTCCTTGACCCTGTAGGCGACACTAGGGGTCACGCCCAAGGCTTCGCGCCTCAAACTCCAAATGAGGACGTAGAGCACGGCGAGGAAGACGGACCCCAGGATCCAAGTCCCCAACAGGGAGCGCTCTCCCATTCGGCGAGCCATCCGCCAGGCGACGAAGACATATACAGCCGCGATACATGCCAGCAGCGCAAAGCTGCCAAGCAGAGCGAGAAGCATCGCGAGTGGGTTCATAGCCTGCTTCAATTCGCGTCAGCGCCGTCTAACGACTCTGC
>CP070823.1:1348038-1355729 GCA_020344375.1 Gemmatimonadota bacterium
GGTCCCCACGACGAGACCCAGATCCTCGAGCGCGTGTCGGGTGATCACCGCCTCTAGGCTCAGCCCATCCGACTCGAGGCGCAAGCGCACGAGGCCGCCCTGCGGGTGCAGCCGGGCCAGCCGAGCCGGGAAGCGGTTCCGCGCGCTGGTCGCCGGTGACCCCGGTAGCGCGATCACCACGTCCTCAGGCCGGTACGCCACACGCACACGCCGGCCCGCTTCGCCGCACCCGGCGCATTCCAAGGTCTGGCCGGAGTCCAGACGCACGATGACCGTGTCTTCCTCGGCGTTCTCCAGCCTGCCGCTCAACATGAACTCGGCGCCGGTGAAGGACGCGACGAACTCGGTGGCCGGCGCCTCGAAGATATCGGCGGGCGTCCCCGTCTGGACGATTTGCCCCTCCTCCATCACCGCCACACGGTCGGCCAGCGCGAACGCCTCGCCCGGGTCGTGCGTGATAAGCACGATGGCGGGAGCGGTGTGCCGTACGATGTGTTCGAGGTCAGCGATGAGCTGGCGGCGCACCGTCACGTCCAGATCGGAAGTCGGCTCGTCCAGGAACAGGATCTCCGGCTCGAGCGCGAGCGCTCGCGCCAGTGCCACACGCTGCGCTTCACCGCCGGAGAGCGTACCGACCGGCGCGTCCTCCAGGTGCGCGACGCCCACCGCCTCGAGCGCCGCCCGCACACGAGCGCGCCGCTCCGCCGCTGGCAGCCGGCGCGTCTTCAATCCGAACTCGACGTTCTGGGCCACGCTACCGCGCCACAGGTAGGGCCGCTGCAGCAGCGCGGCCGCCGCGCGCCGGAGCGCCGGGTCGTCATGCGCCACATCCCGTCCTTTATATAGCACGCGGCCTGCGTCCGGCGCCTCGAGCGCGGCGAGCAATCGCACGAGCGTCGACTTGCCAGCGCCGTTCGGTCCGAGGAGCGCCAGCACTTCGCCGGCACGTACCTCGATCGACTTCACATCGACGACGCGCCGGCCGTCATAGGACCGGATGAGCTTCACGCCCTCAAGGAGCGGGACGCCGGACACATGCTTCGCGTTTTCCATCAGCTCGTCAGCGGCCGACGTCGACGCGGCTGCGCCTGCTGCACGCGGGTGATGAAGGCGTTGGCCGCGAAGGCGATGGCCAGCAGGATCAGGCCCAGGGCCATCGCGGTGGCAAAGCGGCCGCGCCGCGTCTCCAGTATGATCGCCGTGGTGATCACACGGGTCTCACCTCGAACGTTCCCGCCCACCATCATTACCGCGCCGACCTCGGAGATCACCGCGCCGAAGCCCGCGGCCACCGCCGCCATCAGCGATAGCCGCGCCTCGCGCAGATGCAACAGCAGCGCCTGCCAGCGGCTGGCGCCGAGTGCGCGGGCCTGCAGCCTCAGCTCCGGCGGCACCGAACCCACGGCGGCGAGCGTGATCGCGGCGACATAGGGTGCGGCGAGTACAAACTGAGCGGCGATCATCGCGCTCGGCGTGTAGAGCCAGCCCAGCCCACCGAGTGGTCCCTGACGCGACAGCAGGACATAGACGAAGAGACCCACGACAACGGGCGGCAAGGCGAGGCCGGTGTTGACCAGCGCCACCGCGAGCCCTCGACCGGGGAACCGGGCCAGCCCCAGCCAGGTACCCAGCGGGATACCGACGAGCAGTCCCAGAATCACGGCCCCACCCGATACCTGCAGGGAACGGGCGATGATCTGCCACAAGTATGGGTCGCCGCTCAGCAGCAGGCCAAGGGCCTCGCGAAGCCCCTCAAGCAAGACGTCCATAACGGATTTCTATAATAGGAGCAGCCCTCGTGGTCGGACACACCTGCGGCAGGCTGATGCCCGCATCCAAGTCTCAGCTTCGCCCGGCGTTGGGAGTGAAGAGCTGGCGGCCGAAGCGTTCGAGCCCGAACTCGCCGATAAGCTTCTGCGCTGGCGGCGCGGTGATCCATCTCGTGAACGCCCGCGCTCCCTCGAGGTTCACCGCCCCTCGTACGACGATGACCGAGTACTGGTTTCTAAGCGCCGGGTCGCCCTCCACCAGAACCGTGAGGAGGAGCTGATCGCGCAGGCTCAGGTACGTGCCGCGATCGGTGAGGGTGTACGCCTGCTTCTCACTGGCCATCATCAGTACCGCTCCCATCCCCTGGCCTGCCTCCACGTACCAGGAGCCCGTCGGCCGAACGCCAGCAGCCGCCCAGACCTCGCGCTCCCTGGCGTGGGTACCCGAGTCGTCGCCCCGCGAGACGAAGGGCGCGCTGGAACTGGCGATGCGGGCCAGAGCGGACGCCGCATCCCGGAGCCCGCGGATCGCTGCGCCGTCGGCTTCCGGTCCCACAATCACGAAGTCGTTGAACATCACGGGACGCTGCGACTCGCCGTGCCCAGCCGCCATGAACTTCTCCTCGGCGCGCGGTGAGTGAGCGAGCACCACGTCGGCGTCGCCGCGCTCCGCCAGACGAAGCGCCTCACCGGAGCCCACAGCGATCACCCGCACGCGGTAGTCCGGGTGAGCGCGCTGGAACGCCGGCAGCAAGGCCTCGAAGAGGCCGGAGTCCTCGCTGGATGTGGTGGAGGCGAGTACGATCTCGTGTGTGCCCGTGGAGCAGGAGACGAGGGCGAATATGAGGGCGAGGGCCAGCTTGAAGCGGTCTGCGGGGGGCATCGCTGGGGAGCGGCTCCGCTACTGAATCGATACCGGGTTAGTCCTCTTCCTCGGCGCTGCCGACCCGCTGCGCCCGTAGCTCCAGGTAGGGGTAGTCGTCGCGGTATTTGGCAGCGATGCGCAGGCGCATCTGGCCGCCACCTTTGGCCGGGAGCGAGATGATGCATCCATTGTAGCTCGCCGCAAAGATGAGCTGCCAGTCGCCTTTGATCTCGGAGCCGTCGAAAAACTCCTTCAACTGGGCCGTGTTGTGGGCGCCCATCTTGCTCACCAGCGTCGTCTGCTTGTCCTCGACCACGTAACTCCTCCCTCAAGACATCCAGGTACCCGCGCTCCGCTCCACAGGTGGCGAAAAAGCTAATCCACCCGTCTCCCACCTACAAGTCCCGGGGAGGTCAGTCCGCGCCGCTCTCCTGAGTGGTGTGCTCGCTCCCGTAGCTCATGACGACCGGCCGGTCATTTCCAGATCGTCGACCACACGACGAAGCAAGCGGTCGACTGGGGAGCGAGGTACTGGAAAGAAGTAGCGGTCGGACACCGTGTTCAAAGCACGGCGCACCGCGCGAAAGCCACCGGCAACCTCTCGATAGATACGCACGAGATCGTACTGGCCGGCAAGCTCACATTCACTCGCCATCCGGTAGCCCGTCGCACCGAGATCCTCGTAGTAGTCGAGGCCGGGCGCACCCCTGCGGTGCACACGGGCGACTACATAGTCGGGAAAGAGGCCCGAGAGCCAGAGTGAGTAATTGCCGAGGTGCGCGCGCAGCAAGAACTGCCGGCGCTCGGAACTCTCCTCCTCGATGTCGGTGACAAGATCGACGAGGTAGTAGTACATCTTGTCGTCGTGAGGGGCGATCCTGTAGGCCCGACCGGCGCCCGCAAACTCAACCAGAAGCGCGGCCACGTAGTCGGCGACGCTCGCATCCTCCAACCCACCCTCGAGCAACGTGCGCCGGACCATCACGTAGAAGACGAGGTTGGGGGAGATCGTGCTCACCCGGCCGGCCCGCATCACCGCGGAGAACGTCTGCGGGTGATCCAGCAGCGAGTCGAGGCCCTCCTCGACCAGCTGCCGCTCCCAGCGCTGCCGGCTGCGGCGCGTCCGCTCCTCCAGGATGCGCAACAGGAGGTCGATCTCGGCGGATCCGAACGAGGCGCGCAGGTTGGGAAGGATCACCGGCCACCCCCAAAAAGAGTCAGCTACCGTACCACCCGCCCCCCCCTCATGCCATCGTTCCGTACCCTGTAACGGTGGCGGGGTGCCGTGCGCTCCGTGTTCCCTGTGGTTAGGCGTTTGGGAAAGCTCGCTCGCCGAGATCTTCCGTTTCCGCGCGGGCCGCCGCGATTCCTGCCTTCTCGTCGACGAGCATGAGGAGCACGAACCCGATGACGAAAAACGCGATGATCGAGGCCATCGCCGTCCGGTGGCTGCCGGTGGCGGCGACGATGACGCCGAAGGTGAAGGGGCCGGCGACGGACGACAGCTTGCCCGAGAAGGCGAAGAAGCCGAAGAACTCCCCTTCCTTTTCCTCCGGGACCATGACACCCAGCAGGCTGCGGCTCGCCGCCTGGTTCGGGCCCACCATCAACCCGATACCCACGACGGCGATCCAGAAGCCGGTGCGCGTCTCCGCGGTGGCGCCGATGATGGCGGCGATGGACAGAACCACCAGCGTGATGGCGATCGTCCACTTACCACCGATCCAGTCGTTGACAAAGCCGAGGGCGAAGGCGCCGATCGCGGCGCAGATGTTGGCCGTGATCCCCAGCTTGACCAGGTCCGCCGTCTCCATGCCCAAGACGGCGCTAGCGTAGATGGAACTCATCAAGAAGAGGGTGACCAGTCCGTCATTATAGACCAGCCGCGCCAGGAGCAGCTTGGCGACTTCGCGATAGCTCTTCAGATGCTGGAACGTCTCGGCGACGCGGCGAAATCCCTGCCTGACGTATGACGTGCCCGGCAGCGACGTGGGCCGGGCGCGCTCGCGCAGGAAGAGGAAGAGGGGTATCGAGAAGATGCCGTACCATGCCACGACCAGCAGGCTCGTCGCCCGCACGTTGAAGTCTCCATCCTTGGGCAGCAACTCGATCATGGCGAGCGCGATCAGCAGGGCCAGAAGGCCGCCGCCCACATATCCGGCCGCCCAGCCGTAACCGGAGATGCGCCCGATGTTCTTTCGCGTGGCGATCTCGGGCAAGAAGGCGTTGTAGAAGGCCTGGGTGCCTTCGTAACCGGTGTTCGCCACCACGAACAGCACGGCAGCGAGCGTCGCCATACCCGGCCCCATGAAGAAGAGGGTTGCCGTGAAGACGAGCGCCTGTACTGTCGTCACGGCCAGGAAGGTCTTCTTGCGACCTGACGAGTCGGCGATCGCGCCCAGCACCGGCATCGACAGCGCGACAATAATCGCCGAGATGTTGACCGCGCGCGTCCAGAGGACCGTGCCCTGCACCATATCGCCGACGATCACCCGGGCGAAGAACTCGCTGAAGATGAACGTGACGATCAGCGTGGTGAACGCGGAGTTCGCGAAGTCGTAGAGACACCACGACGTGATCTCGCGCCGCCGCACCGGAGCGAAGCTGCTGCTCACAACGCTCCCCGCGCCGCAGCTCGCCCGGCCGCCTCCGCCTGCCAGTCAGCCTCTATGGCGTCGAGCTCGGCCGCCAGCGCCTGCCGATGCACGGCCGCTCGGTCACACAGCTTGGGGCGACGAAAGATCTGGAATAAGAGCTTCATGTCTTCCCATACCTCCACACGTCGCTGCCCCCAGCCCAGCGCCGCGAAGCCGAACAGCGGGAGCACCAGCGCCGCCAGCATAGCGGGCAGCGGCCCCCCGAGCCAAGCGGCCAGCGCGATCCAGCCCACGTACGTGACAGGGAAGGACACCAGGCCGGCCAGAAGCTTCACGGTCGACACCGTCTCGCTGGGCGGCTTTAGCAGTCGAGCAGCGAGCCCCGAGAAGAGGTAGGGAAGACACCAGGCCGCGGCGGCCAGCGCCGCCACCGGGAGCATCAGCACGAGTAGCGCGCCCCACCGTAGTACGTCGCGAATCACACGCCCGGCCTCATGGCGCGGCGGCACATCCGCCTCGCCGCCCCGCAGCCGCTCCAGCCGCCGGCGGTAGCGGCGCAGCGAGCGCGCAGTTCGCTCGAACCGCCGCGGATCGGCCGCCCGCAGCCAGGCGAACTGTTCTGCAAACCGCTGCAAACGGGGAAGCCGCACCTGCAGGGCGTCACGATCCCGCCAGCCTGCCAGCCCCCGTACCCGAGCCTGAAGAACCTCTGCGGTCTCCACCAGCTCGCGATCCGACTCGGCCGCGAGGTTCAGCGTGTGCCGCTCCAGCCCCTGGGTGATCGCGCCGGTGAGCGACCGGGCGGCTGTGGGGCGATCCGCCTCATACGCCTCCCGCCACTCGCTCACCACTAGCGGCACACCCACGCCCACGACGACACGGCTGCGGAAGCGCTGCCTGCGCTGGTAGGTGAGACCGATTGGGACGACCTTCACACCCAGCCGCCAGCCCGACTCCTCCTCGGCAGTCAGCGCCATGCGCGCCGTCCCCGTCCTCAACGGCGCGAGCGCCGGCCCGGAGTGGCATTTCCCCTCCGGGAACAACATCAGTGCCGCGCCGCGCCGGAGCGCCGCCACCGCTTCGTCGAACACCTCCCGGTTCCGATGCAGCTGTTCCGGGTCATCCTGAACTCGGTAGACGGGGAGCGTGTCCAGGGACCGCAACACGGGCCCGAAGATCGGCATCTTGAACAGCGGGGCCTTTGCGAGCGCCTGGGCCCGCCGCCTTGCCGCCCCCAGGACGAGCAGCGGATCCATGAGCATGTTGGGGTGGTTGCCCAGGATGAGCAGCGGTCCCCCCGGCAGTTCGGGTCCGATGCGCTCGACGCGGTAGAAGACACCGGCCGCCCAGACCGACGCCTGGGTGACGGCGCGCGCGATCACGCCCATAGCCAGCCCGTCAGCGCGCCTGGGCGGCGGCGGGGGTGCTCGAATCGATAGTGCGTATCGCTAGCGACCAACCGGCTCTGTCTCCCTGAGTGCCACACGCCGTGGCAGATGGTCCCGTCCCCGGGAGCGCGCCGCCGGGCGCCAGCGGCGCGGCCCCGGTATCTTGCCACAGCTAATAGAGTTAGAGGGCGGTCCGGATGCCGGGGCCAGCGGGTACGAGTTGTGCTATTATCCAGTTGACTCATACTACGCCCATCGCGCAAGTGGCGACCGTTGGGTCGCTGTAACGCCCTTCCGGACCCCCCGGAGGGCGGCTCGTCTGCGGAGCCCGCTAAAGGAGGCAAAGATGTCGCTACAGGACAAACTCGCGGAGAAGATCGAGGCTTGGCGCCCGAGGACCACCAAGCTCCTCAAGGAGCACGGTGACGTCAAGGTCGGCGATGTCACGATCGCCCAGGCGATCGGTGGCATGCGTGGCGTGAAGTGCTTGGTCACGGACATCTCCTACCTGGACCCCAACGAGGGCATCCGTTTCCGCGGTTACACGATCCCGGAAACGCTCGAGAAGCTACCCAAGGTCCCCGGCGCCGAGATGCCCTACGTCGAGGGCCACACCTGGCTGCTGCTCACCGGCGAGGTCCCGACCAAGAAGGAGGTCGAGGAGCTGGCTGCCGAGTTCAGGAAGCGCAGCGAGGTGCCCAAGTACGTGTTCGACATGCTGCGCGCCATGTCGCCCGACACGCACCCGATGACGATGTTCTCTGCGGCGATTCTAGCGTTGCAGCGCGAGTCCGCGTTCGTGGAGCAGTACCAGAAGGGCATCGACAGGTACGACTACTGGAAGCCGACGCTCGAGGATGCCCTGAGGCTGTGGGCCAAGCTGCCGCAGCTCGGCGCATTCATCTACCGCTTGAAGTACAAGGGTGACAAGCAGATCAAGCCGGATCCCAAGCTCGACTTCGGCGGTAACTTCGCCCACATGATGGGGATCGACAAGCCGTACGACGACGTCGCCCGGCTCTACTTCATCCTGCATTCGGACCACGAGAGCGGTAACGTCAGCGCCCACACG
>CP070823.1:1355829-1363468 GCA_020344375.1 Gemmatimonadota bacterium
CGCAGCCGGTAAAGGAAGTCGGCACGCGCTCTCCGAAACGGCGATTGGTCCTGGCATGCGTGGGCGCCGTCGTGCTCGGCACGCTTACCTGCGGCGTCCACGAACTCATCACCTGGCCGGACGTCGGCAGACTGAGAGGCAATAACCCCGAGACCACGGCGTTTATCGCACGCTACAGGGAGCGGGGAGCGAGACACGGCCAGCCCGTCTACCTGCAGTGGCGCTCGGTTCCCTACGACAGCATCTCCCCGCACCTGAAGCGCGCCGTAGTAGCAGCGGAGGATTTAGAATTCTTCTCGCACCGCGGGTTCTCGTTCGCCGAGATCAGGGAGACGCTGCGCGACGCTATCAGTGGTGAGCGCGACCTGCGCGGCGCCTCTACCATCACCCAACAGCTGGCGAAGAACCTCTGGCTCTCGCCATCGCGTAACCCGCTGCGCAAAGTCAAAGAGGCCATACTGACTTACCAGCTGGAGAGGCGGCTGCCCAAGAAGCGGATATTGGAGCTGTACCTCAACGTCGTGGAGTTCGGGCCGGGGATCTACGGCGCCGAGGCGGCGGCCCGACACTACTTCGGAAAGCCGGCGGCAGAGCTCGGTGAGCAAGAGGCGGCGCAACTCGCAGCCGCTCTACCGCGACCGTCGCGCTGGCACCCAGGCAGCGAGAGCCCAAGCTACTTGAGGTACGTGGACGAGATCAGGCAGCGCATGGAGAGAGCCGCATTTCTATGGCGTCGGATCTAGCCTGACAACCCGGGCGCCATGTTTCCCCCTTGCCTTCTCAGAGAACAATTACCTAATAGCAGGGTGCCTCTTCGCGTCCCTGGCCCGACACCGCAGGTCAACGGAACCCGCAGCCGTCCCACCAACTGAATCAGGCCGCTTGTGGGCAGTTGCTCTCGCCCCGCGCGAGGCTCTAGGTTCTTAGACAGGTTGCCGCAGAAAAGGGCCCTGGCCCCACGCACCGGGGGTCTTGAGCTTTTCACTTCAGGGGCAGGAGAAGAATGTTCAGTCTGCCGCTCCTGGTCGCACTAACCGCCGCTCAGGCGCCCTCTGCCGACACGGTGCCGCTGCCTCCACTCGACACTGCCTGGACGCGACTGCCGACGGTGGCGATCCGCGGAGTCGACCTGCCAGACGAGGTGTCCGTCTGGATTGTGGTGGATCAATGGGGGCGAGTAGAGGAAGCGCAGGCCGATACCTCGCTTGGCCTGGACGAGGACGCCCGGAGTGAGGTGGAGAGGAAGGCGGCCGGGTTGCGGTTCGTGCCGGCCGAGCCCCAGTCCGGTTGGAGCCGCTTGATGCTTCCCATTCGCGCAGAGCGCCCCAGACCTGAGCCGACGGCGCCGACGTTCACGCCGTTCACACGGAGGCCAGGGTATGCTGACCCTCAAGGGGCACTTCGCATTGTAGAGCGCTACTACCCGCCGCATCTCCGCCAGGCGGGGATCGGCGGGACGGTGATGGTCTGGGTGTTTATTGATGAACTCGGTGTAGTCGGGAATGCTCAGGTCAAGGAAAGCAGCGGGCGCCGCGAGCTCGACGAAGCCGCCGAGCGCGCCGCCTGGGCATTCAACTTCACACCGGCGTACAGCCGAGGTGAACCTTGCCCGGCTTGGGTCGCTGTCCCCATCACCTTCAGCGCGAAGCACGGCGCGAGGTATCAACCCACCCCGATCAGGGAGTTCACCCTGGGCCCGCGTCGCTACCCGGTGGCCGACGCCGTCTTGAAGAGCTCGAAAGACCGGTTCCCAGAGCTCATCCGTCCCGAGTTCGCAGAGCAGCAGCTCACACGGCTCTTTCTCGACTCAGACGCTTCAGAGCCGCTCGGGCTGCTCGCGGAAATCACAATTGAAGACGATGGTCGTGTGCGGAGCGTGGAGATTCGGGAGAGACGCCCAGAGGGCCAGCAGGACTCGCAGCTGGAGAGGACCATCGTCGAGGCAATTGAGGAATTCCAGTTTCGACCGGCGATCAGGCGCAGGAGGCCCGATTCCGCCACAATGTCAGCGTGGTTTGTCTTCGATCAACAGCTCGGGCTCATCCCATCGGTGTCTCCGGATTCGTGCGTGGGGGGCCGCAGCCTGAAGGGGCAACCGCAGTTCACAGGCGTCGATGAACCCGCAGAGCTCGCCACGCCGACCTGGGAACGTGCCCGCATCATCTCCGAGACCTGGCCGATCGCCTTCCAGCAGGAGGGAAGGCGCTACGAGCATCGCTTGTGGTACCTGATCGATGAGCAGGGGCGGGTCTGCGAGACGAAGGTGCTGCTAGCACCGGACCGCTTCACAACCAACAGGATACAGAAGATCGCTGAGCGCCTGAGATTCAGGCCGGCGGTGCGCGACGGTGTTCCGGTCGCCTCGTGGCGCCAGGAGATCCTTGCCTTCTCGTTCTAGACCATACGCCGACTGGGACAAAGAGGACGCGGCGCGTGGATTCCCCCAAAATATCAACGTCGCTGATCTTCGATCCACCGGCTGCGGGGCACCTCCCGTGTGGGCCTCTCGCCAGGCCCCGGACGTGACCTGCCGCACGGCCGGCGATTGCCGGGCTTGCTCAACTGATCAGGAGACAGTATCGTGCCCCACAATCCAAGCCCCGCGCGAAACCGCGGGCCGCAATCGGGCCAACCGTGCTGGAGGCACTGCTGTGGTCGAGCGCTTCAAGCCGCTTCGCTTCTCCCGGGCCGGCATCCGGGGACTGAAAGCTGCAGCCACCGTCGCCATTAACGACCGAGTCCACGAGATGTGGGCCGCCGGCCAAAACGTGTACCATCTGGCGTTCGGCGAGTCCCGCTTCCCGGTCCATCCGCGGATCGCCGAGGCACTCGGCGCCAGTGCTCACAAGCGCAGCTACACGCACCCCCTGGGGATCCCGGAGCTGCGCCGCGCCATCGCCGAGTACTACCAACGGCGCTTCGAGATGGACGTGACCCCGGAGCAAGTGGTCGTGGGGCCGGGCAGCAAGTCGCTGATCTACTCCTGCCTGATGGCACTGGGCGAAGAGGTCATCCTGCCGCAGCCCTCGTGGGTCTCCTACGCGCCGCAGGCGCACATCCTGGGTAAGCCGGTCACGTTCGTGCCGACCCGGCCGGAGATGAACTACGAGCTGGAGCTGGACGTGCTGGAGGCTCGGATCCACGAGTCGCGCCACAACTGGGGGAACCCCGAGGTCTTCGTGGTGAACAGCCCCAAGAATCCCACCGGCACCGTGATGCGCCCGGAGACGGTGGAGGCCTTGGCGGGGTTCGCGCGGGAACACGAGCTGATGGTGCTGAGCGACGAGATCTACGCACTCACGGTGTTCAACAGCATCCCGCACGTGTCGATATCGCGCTTCTATCCCGAGGGCACCGTGGTCTTCGGCGGGCTGAGCAAGAGCCTCCCCCTCGGGGGGTGGCGCTTCGGTACGGCGATCCTGCCCCCCGGGAACGGGGGCCCGGCGCTGGCGCACGCGATCTCGAACATCGCGTCCAACATCTGGACCTGCGTCACGGCTCCCGTGCAGTACGCGGCGCTGGTGGCGTACAGCGGTGACCCCGACATCGAGGAGTACATCGAGGTCTGCCGGCGCATGCACACGATCAGGACTCGCTTCCTCTACCAGACCATGGTACGCCTCGGCATCCCGTGCGCCGAGCCGGCCGGCGCCTTCTACGTCTTCCCCTGCTTCGAGAAGTGGCGCGAGCCGCTGGCGGCCCGGGGCGTCCGCAACGACCAGGACCTGGCGCTCTATCTGCTGGAGAGTTACGAGATCGCCACACTTCCGGGCTCGGCATTCCATTCGGCTCAGGACCTGTGCCTCAGGATCTCCTCTAGCTACATCGACGCGGCCACCGACGAGCGCGCCCAGGCCCTCCTCGCCGCGTTCCAGGAGGACCCCGACCCGGACCGATTCATCGTGGACCACCATCCCCGCCTGCAGAAGGTGGCCGAGCGGTTCGGTGAGTTCATCGCGGACCTGGAGCAAGATGTGCCGTACGCCGACCACCGCCCCGAGCTGGCGATCGTCTAGATGAGAGAAGTCGTCATCGTGGACGCCGTCCGGTCCCCGATCGGCCGGCACAACGGGGCACTCTCCGGCGTTCGCCCCGACGACCTACTGGCCGAGGTGCTGAAGGGCCTCGTGGAGCGGGTGGGGATCGACCCGGCGCTCATCGAGGACGTGTTCGCGGGCTGCGGCAACCAGGCGGGGGAGGACAACCGCGATGTCGCCCGCATGGCCGTGCTGCTCGCGGGATGGCCGGCGGAGGTACCCGGTGTCACGGTGAATCGGAACTGTTCGTCGGCGCTGGAGGCCGTGAATCAGGCGGCCAAGGCGATCTTGGTTGGGGAGGGGGACGTCTTCATCGGTGCGGGCGTGGAGTCCATGAGCCGCGCCCCGTGGGCCATCCCCAAGCCCGAGCGCGGGCAGCCCGTAGGGCACTGGACCATGTGGGATACGACCGTGGGCTGGCGCTTCGACAATCCCCGCATGGACGCGCTCTACCCGATCGTGAGCCTGGGCGAGACGGCGGAGAACATTGCCGTGGAGATGGGAATCTCCCGGGAGGAGCAGGACGCCTTCGCGCTAGAGAGTCAGCGCCGCGCGGTGGAGGCGCTGAACGCGGGCAAGTTCAAGGACGAGATCGTCCCCATCCTCGTGCCCCAGCGCAAGGGCGATCCGGTGCGAGTGGACACCGACGAGCATCCGCGCTACCGGATCGAGGGCGAGACCTTCGTGCTTGATACGGACATCGAGCAGCTCAAACGGCTCAAGCCCGCCTTCCGCAAGGATGGCACGGTCACCGCCGGCAACTCGAGCGGGATCAACGACGGGGCGGCGGCGCTGCTGCTCACGAGCGGGGAGAAGGCGCGAGAGCTGGGGCTCACGCCGATGGCCCGCTGGATCGGCTCGGCCGTCGCGGGCGTGGACCCTGGGGTCATGGGCTACGGTCCGGTGCCCGCGACCGAGAAGCTGCTGAAGCGGGTGGGTATCTCGCTCGAGCAGGTGGGCCTGATTGAGCTGAACGAGGCGTTCGCCGCGCAGGCGCTCGGAGTCATGCGCAAGCTCAACCTGCGGCACGAGATCACCAACGTGAACGGGGGCGCCATCGCTCTCGGACATCCGACCGGCTGCTCCGGCGCCAGGATCCTGGTCACGCTGCTGCACGAGATGCGGCGGCGGGCGCCGCGGGAGCCACACCCGTACCACGGACTGGCAACGCTGTGTGTCGGGGTGGGCATGGGCGTCACCACCTTGGTCGAGTGGCTGGGGGAGTAGCGAGCGAACCGCCACACGGCACCGCCTGGCCAGGATTGACACGGGGGAAGCAGAGGTGACAACCGACCTACAACGACCACTCTCGAGGATCCGCGTCATCGGCCTGGAGCAGTACATGAGCGGGCCCTACTGCACCATGCTCTTGGCCGACGCGGGGGCCGAGGTCATCAAGATCGAGCGCCCCGGCAAAGGGGATCCCCGCCGCGCCATCCCTCCCTTCGCGCGGAAAGGCGACGCGAAGAAGGCCTTCGGCTACATGGCCTACAACCGCAACAAGAAGAGCCTGGCCCTGAACGTGCGGGCCGCCGCGGGCCAGGAGATCGTGCGGCAGCTGGCTCGCGTGTCCGATGTGGTGGTCGAGAACCTACGGCCCGGCTCGATGGCAAAAATCGGTCTGGACTACGAGGGACTCCGCGCGATCAATCCCCGCATCATCTACGCCATGATCTCGGGTTTCGGCCGCATGGACGGGTACCGCAGCGCCTACGCCGACCGTCCGGCGTTCGACATCGTGGCCGAGGCCATGAGCGGGGTGATGGACCTCATCGGCTTCGAGGACAAGCCACCCACCTTCACGCTCTACGGGCTGGCCGATGTCTACTCCGGCATGATCGCGGCGTACGGGATCGTGCAGGCCCTGTTCATGCGCGAGCGCACCGGCGAAGGACAGCTCGTGGACGTCTCGTTAACCGACAACATGCTGGCGCTCAACGAGGGGATGGTGGCCCTCTACTCCGTGACCGGCAAGGAGCCGCAACGCGGCAAGTTGGAGCACCTCTGGCCGCGCGGCGCGTTCCGGTGCAAGGACGGCTACGTGGCACTGAATGTGCCAGACGACATCGTGTGGAGCCGGCTCGCCACCGCGGTGGGCCGACCCGACCTGGTGGACGACGCGCGCAGCGCCGACGGAACCAGCCGCGCAGCCAACCCCGACTTCCTACAGCCGATCATCGAGGGCTGGATGGCTGACAAGACGCGGCAGGAGGTGGTGGACACGCTGAACGAGGCGGGCATGCCGGCGGGCCCGGTGTACACGGCCAGGGACGTATTCGCCGATCCGCACTTCCGCACGCGCCGCATGCTCGTCGACATCGAGGATCCCGAGGTCGGCACGTACACCTTTGCCCGCTCGACGCCCCACCTATCGGCGGCACCCGAGATCATGAGCGAGCCATCCCCCGCCCTCGGACAGCACACGCGGGAGATCCTCGAGGGTCTGCTGGGCTACTCGGCCGACGAGGTGCAACGGCTGGCCGACGACGACGTGGTGGGGGTCACGAAGTAGGCTTCGAGCAGCGGAGCCGGACGGCTCGCTCTCCCCCGAGAGGACGCGGCGCGTGGCACCCCCTCGAATCGGGCCACGCGCCGCGACCTGGCCTCGACGCCGCTGGCGTCGAGCTACAAAGCTCTACCGCCGCTCGATCCTGAGCACCCGAGACCTGAAATCCAGCGCCTCCGGTACCTTACCCTCGACCGTCCTCTCGCTCTTCTGCCGCATGATGCGGAACGAGACCTCCTCCTCGGCATTGTACGAGCGCAGGATCCGCATCGCGTGGCTCGGGCTCTTGACCTCGCGGCCATCGATCGCGAGGATCACGTCACCTGCCCTCAGGCCGAGCTCGCTGTCCTCCGGAACGCTTACGACAAGTACTCCCTCATCGACCCCGAAGTACTCGCCGAGGTCCGGGTTCAACGAGACCAGCTCGAGGCCGGGCAATCGCGCTCCCAGGCGCAGAGCGAACGACTCCGGGCCGATGTATTGCAGTCCTGGAAGCTCTCGGTAACGCTCCGTCAGCGCCCGCAGCCGCCGCGACTGCTCTTCTAGAGGGCCTCGGATACTGATGCTCCAAGGACCCTCGAACTCGCCAACCACCAGCTGGACGGTCCTCGTTTCGCCGCCGCGGCGGAGCTCGACCTCCACGGTGTCACCAACCTCAAGTTCGCGAGCTCGCTTGACGAGCCGCATACCGGGGGCAGATTCGTCCTCGTCGTACTCCTCGGTACCCTGCAACAGGCTCTGACCATCCAGCCTCGTGATGATGTCCCCTTCCCTGATACCTGCCACCTCCGCCGGGCCACCTTCGGCCACACGATCGACCAGCGCACCGGTGCTGTCGGTCTCGGGATTAGCCTCGGTGTGCACCCAGATCCCCAGCCGCGCCCGTCCGCCTGCCCAAATCACCGATGTCCACTCCCCCTGCGGCCACACCATCACACGTCCCCAGCGGGATGGACACACACACTCCTCCTTCTCCTCCTGGGCCCGGGCAGGCTGCACCACCACCACGCCAACCAGCAGTGCACCGGCCAGCACCAAGCTTGCCCACCTCATATCTGTCCTCCTGTCCACTTTTGCTTCGATCACAGAGTGGTCC
>CP070823.1:1363568-1405920 GCA_020344375.1 Gemmatimonadota bacterium
GCGTACGGCGTACCCAGATCGATGGCGCGTGGCGCATGCCAGTCGTAGGGGTTGCCGGCGGTCTCGATGTGGAGGGTGCCGAGGCCAAGCCGACGCTGGAAGGGCGACTGTCGGAGATGTAGCGCCTGGACCCTGCGGATGGGCACGATGTAGGTTCGTCTGTTCCACAGGCCCTCACGCACCAGTATATACTCCCCGGCACGCGCGTGGCCCAGGTGCCGGTAATGCGCGGCGGCGAGAAACCACGCTGGAACCAGTGCAATCAGCAGCACGAGAGCCAGTTGACCCTGCCAGACCGCCAGCAGCCCGCTAGCCAGGATGACCGCTAACGCCCTGCGGATGAACAGTCGGCGCTGAGCCCGTGGATGCGACGGGCGCCAGTCCACGCTCTCCCAGTGGAAACTGGGATAGACGGCGGTCAGGTAGCTCGGGATCTCTCGCGCCTGAGTGATCGGGGTAAGCGTCTCCATCCGCTCTTCGGATTTCATCTGCGGCCCATATCCGGCAGTCTGTACGCGCAGCGAGGCCAGCCCCAACCAGCGGCGCAGGATCGACTCCTCGATCTGAACGTTCTGCACGCGGCTGCGGCGGAAACCCTTCTCGCGGCGCGTGAACAGGCCGTAACTGACCTGCAGCTGGCCGCCGCTCTGCCTCAGAGTGAAGTCGAAGTAGCGGATGACGCTGAGCACGACCGAGATCGCCCAGCCGGCCAGGGCGAAGAACAGCATCAACACGATTAGTCCCGTCAGAAAGGCCCGGAGATCATGCTGTGCCGCCTGGACAAGGCTGTTCACGGCGGTGCCCGGTTCGACCAGCTCAGGCGGCAGAAGGCGTTGCAGGAGCCAGTCCGTGGGTACGAAGTCGAACAGGTAGTCGCCGCCGAGCAAGAGTCCCACCAACAGGCCGGCACGGTTGGCGGTGGCGCCTGCGATCATCAGGTCGAGGGGCGTGACGCGGCGCATAAGCGTCTCGTGCTCGAGAGGTTGCACGATGGGCGCCGCCGCTAGCTCACCAGCCGGTCGGGTGACGGTCTCCGCCACCGCGGCTGGCGCCTGGGGTCTAGCTCGAGCTACCAGCGCCGCTCTCAGGTGAATACCCTCGGCCCGGCTCACGACGTGCAGAGTGGCCTCCGTCCCGCGGCCGCCGGCGGTCTCGATTCGCGCGGTCGTGACGCCCAGCATCTGCTGCAGGACGCCTGCACGCAGGTCAACGTTCTGGATGCGTGAGCGCGGAATGACGCGTCGCTGACGGAAGAGGACGCCATGTGTGATGATCAGGCTCTCTTCGGTCAGCCGATAGCGAAAGCGCAGGTAGGCGAGGGTGATCCAGGCCGCGATCGCGAGTCCGGCGGCCAGCAGAACAACGAGCACCGCACCGACGCCCGTCGACGCGGCGATGGCGCCGAAGGCGAAGGCGTAGAGAAGTTGTACCGAGCGCAGGAACGGTGTGGCAGGATGCAGCCGCTGCCAGCCTTCCCCGCCCTCAGGTACGTTCATCCAACTCTTCGAGTCGGGCAAGCTCATCGCGTAGGCGTTCGGCGTCCTCGGCGGCGAGACCGGGGATCTCAGCGTCGGCGCCGCGAGTACCGGCGGTGTAGATGATCAGTGAGCTGAGGCCGAGCCAGCGCTGTAGCGGGGAGGAACGCGTGTCTACATGCTGGACACGGACCCTGGGGATGAGCGAGCGCGAGCGCCAGACGACGCCCTTCTGAATCAGCACGCGGTCGGGTTCGATCTGCCAGCGCCAGTATCGATAGCGCAGGGTGGGCCAGACGATCGCTAATGACAGGGTCGAGGCAGCGATCAATCCGGTGAGGAGCCCTGGCGTTAGGAGCACGGCACCCTCCGGGTTGAGGGCCACTGCCTCAAAAGCGCCGACCAGCGCGGTCAGCACGAGGGCGGCGAGGACTCCTCCGAGCCGCCAGGCGATCGTGACGCGTGGATGGAGTCGGTTCAACTGTCCGGACTCAGTAGGCGCGCCCGACGATCCGGTAACCCGCTTCCTCGACCGGCAGGAGGTAGATGCGTACCGAGCGCGGTCGCGGCGCGTCGTCTGCCGCGATCGCTCTAAGCTCGAGCATGGCCAGCTGTTTCGCTATTGCCTGGCTACGCAACTCCTGCCAGAACGCGGCGTCGCTCGGGGGTCCGGGAAGCTCCAGCTGACCCTCCCCGCCAGCGGAGATCCGCGGCTCTCTCACGTGCTCGGTACGGATGCGAGCTGCCGGGAAGTCGAAGCGCATCTCGTAGCGGCGTCCGTCAGCAGGCACAACGCCCTCGGACACCGCCAGGTCTCGGAAGCCGAGGATAGGAGCCTGGGCGGATCCTTCTATGCTCAGCTCTTCAAGGGGCGTTACCCTGAGGTACCAGTAGGCGACGGTGAGATCTCGGCGAGCGATGATCGCGCGGGTCAGCGCGTCTGCCGCCCCCGGATCACTCAGCTGGCCTGCTGCGACAGCGGCCCGAATTTGCTCCTCGTCGAAGCTGGCCACCAGCTTGGCGCCCCAGTACCCGTCCCGCACAGTATGGTTCTGAAAGGCGGGGTTAGGGTAGTTGTTCTTCCAGTTCCCAGGATCGAAGAGGTCCGCTGAATAGAAACCGACCGCAGGGTGGGTCGGCGGCTGGCGATACCGCTCCCAGCTCTTGCTATAGAACCCGGCAGTGACCCAGCGGGCGCCGATCGCAGCGAGATCAACGTCGTGCTCGACGCCATCACGCGGTGCGTTGGGTCGGAGGGCCGCGCTGCCCAGGCTGGAGCCGAAGTCGATCAAGTAGTGGACGACACGTTTCTGACCGCCCTCATCGACGAGGATATCCAGTGAGTTGTGCTGTTTGGTGTCGAGGTGGTTAAGCCATGCCGCCAAGACATACAGTCCTCTCAGTTCACGGCGATGCTCATGCGGGATACTGTCAGCCGGGTCCTCGTCTCGCATGCCCTCATAGTCGAAGGGCCCGAGCGTCCCGGATAACAGCTTACAGGCTGCTGCTCGAACCTTACCGTCGGCACGTCTCGGGACGGGTCGCAATAGCTCTTGGACGAAATCGTCGCCGACCGGGCTCTCGCGCCCGAGCGGATCCTCGAAGGTCAAACCTTCCGCAGCTCGGACGTTGGATGGATCGATGTACGTGACGGCGCATTCCGGCACGAAGTAACCGCTGGCGTGCAACAGCCGGCTGGTGATCACCTCAGCGGAGGACGCCAGCTCAGCGTAGTCCGGCGGATCGAATTTGACCAGATAACCGACTCCTGCCGCGTCCTGGAGCATGAACCCTGGAGTCACGCCTTCCTTATTGGCCCTGAACACGGTCCATGTCCCACTGGTGTCTGGCCCCGTGCCGTCACCCGGTCCGCGTGCGACCTCGTCGCGCGTCATCCGCCGCTTGCCGTTCCTGTGGGTGAACCAGCTGGAGTTCACCACATCGTCCTCGGCAGTCGGGTTGTACGCCTCGACCTTGCTGCCCAGCCAGCTGCGCAGGGCGCGCGGCGGAATGAAGACGTGACTCAACGGTCTGCGGACGCTGTATTCTAGGAAGTCCACGATCACGTTCGGGTCGCGCTCGACCGGAGCCTCGCTCAGCGCTGGCGCCTCCGGGGCCGGGCGGGGCGCCTGAGTGACCGTGAGACGGTTCTTGGAGCATGCGCCCAGGAGCGCGCCGAGGGCGAGAGTAGCCAGGAAAATGTGCACTTTACACATCATCATTGCCCCATTGCGAAGCCAAGGTTGACCCGGAAGCCTTCATCGCCGCCCGCCAGTTCGATACGGCCGCCTCCGTACGCGCCGGCGAGCGCGCTCAGGGCGATGCCGTAGCTCGGCTTCAAGTGCTTGAACGCGAAGTCATCTATTAGGTCCCAGGCGACCATACCGCCGTCTAGGAAGACGGAAGCGATCAATGCCATGCCTTCGTCGGAGAGGGCCCACAAGCGGTAGAAATACTCGGAGCGGCCGAGAATCAGGTCGCGATCGCGGAACCGGCTCGTGAGATAGGCCGGTGCCGTTGAGGAGCCGCCGAGCGCTGGCAACCGATAGAAGGGGAGTTCGCCATCGCCGCTGGCGCGGACGCTCCTGAACAGGACACCGAGGGCCAGGCTGCGGCGGTCGTAGTCGAAAGGCAGATCGACGCCCGCGCTGGCCTCAAGCTCTGTGAAATCGGCGGCCCCGGTGCTGCGGCTGTCGTTCCAGCGGAAACCGACGCGCAGCCACCGCCCCGCGCCCAGTAGGGGTCGGTCGTAGCCACTTCGCCATTCGCCTGCGACGCCGATCCCCAAGTAGCGATCCTCGTCACCGAAACGCGAGACCGCGGCGGGGTCGAAGATGGAATCGAGGTCGGGAAGCCGAGGGTTGTTTCCAGGCCCGCTCTCGACGGTTGACCAATCGAGGCCGACTCTGATGGCGATGGTTCGAATGGGCGCCAGGCCGAGCTCGACACCCACGGCCTGGCGGTCCAGTTCGAAGTCCGACTTATCCTGCTCGCGGCTCTCTTTCCCGATTCCGAAGAACTCGTCGCGGTCGCGGTGGATGATCGAGCCGAAGGCGTGAATCCCGAAGCGGCGCGGGTCACCCGGTACGAACTCCTCCATTCCGTAGCCGATCCGGGCCACGACACCCCAGTACTGCTTGTAGGTCACATCTCCGCGGACATAGCCCCATACCAGGCGGTCATCGTCCGGTACGCCTAGCAGCAGGGCGGCGCCAAATCCCGACCCGGAGCCCAGGCTTCCGGCCCCGGGATACAGGTAGTTGGCGTTGAGCCGCTGGTTGTAGTAGGTGACCCACTCGATGAGATGGATGTCGTCCGCGGCGCCTGCCGCCCGCCCGAGCCCAAGCGCCAGCAGGTAGAGCGGTGCCGTGGCGATCTTGAACGGGAATTCCGCGACATCCCAGGCATCGACGCCAGGAGCCCCGCGCTCGACCACGAAGATGGAGTCTGACGGGGTGTCCTGAGCCACACCAAGGCCGGGCCAACTGATAGTCAGTATGGCGATGAGTACTGGGATTTGTGCTGTTACCCGCCGCATGAGACGAGCTCCTTCGGTGAGGCCAACGAACAGCTGATGCCTACATGATTAGCCTGGCGACCTCACTCGGTCGCTTTCGCTGCGTGGGACTGAGCTGAAGAGACTGAACAGCATTATACTCACCGCTTGAGCTGCAGAACAGTCCGTCCTTTTGCTGCAAGTCGCGGTCGAGGCTCGTGAGGCCCGTTCGATCCCGAGGCGGCATCCGTGTCCGGGACATGGACGGCTAGCCACTCCCTCACCACGAGCGGCATGTCACGATGCTCGACGTCCACGAGGCGGTTCAGCCTCCGCATCTCCTCGTCGGAGATCCGACCGCCGAGTTCGTCCAGCGCGGCACCCACCTCGGGGTGGCGATCGAGCACGTCGGCCCGGATGATGGGCGCGGCCTCGTAAGGCGGGAAATAGGACTTGTCGTCTTCCAACTGCTTCAGATCGAGCGCCTCGATCAACCCATCGGTGGAATTACCAGCGATGAGATCCACCTGGCCATCAGCCAGGGCGCGATAGGTGAGGCCGAGGTCCATGGTCCGGGGAGGTGCGGCGAAGGCCAAACCGTAGGTGGCCGCCAGGCCGGGTAACCCGTCCTGACGCTCCGCGAACTCGTAGCCAAAGCCGGCGCGCCAGTTCGGCGTGTAGGCAGCGACCTGAGAGATGGTCTCGAGTCCGAAGCGCCGCGCGTCGCTGCCACGGATGAGGATGGCGAAGGTGTTGTTAAAGCCGAGGGGTCTGCCCCAGACCAGCTCGAAGCGGTCGGCGTACTCCTGTTTGACGGCCCGGTAGACGGCCTCGCGGTCGTGCAGGGGTGGCTGCCCCAGGATCGCGGTGAGGGCCGTGCCCGTATACTCCACGTAGATATCGACCTCGCCCGACAGGATGGCGCGGTGGCAGACAAAGGTGCCGCCGAGGTAGAAGCGCCGGTCGACCGTCAGTCCGGTACGCCGCTCAAGCTGCTGGGCCACGAGCTCGGCCAAGATGGTCTGCTCGGTGAAGTTCTTGGAGGCGACGACGATGTGCTCCTCGCCCCAGGCGCCGCAGCCCAGGCTCGAAAGAGTCACAACGGTTGTGATTCCTGTTGCGAGGAGCGTTGCCCGCACTGCGGATCTCATACCGCCCGCACCTCGGCCAGCTGGCCGCGCGCGGGCGCGAAATGGCGCTCGAGGCGGCCGAGCAGGAAGTCGGCGACCAGGGCGATGAGGGCCGCGGGCACGGCACCGGCCAGGATCAGCGTGTTGTTCACCATGGCGACGCCCCGGAAGATGAAGACCCCGAGGCCGCCCGCACCGATGGCGGCGGCGATAGTGGCGACGCCGACGCCGATCACGGTCGCGACGCGTATCCCGGCCAGGATGACTCCGAAGGCGAGAGGGATCTCCACCATGAGCAGGAGCTGTCGGTCTGTCATTCCCATGCCGCGTCCCGCCTCGCGCACGGCCGGATCGATTCCCTGAATACCCGCGTAGGTGTTGCGGATGATCGGTAACAGCGCATAGAGCACCAGGGCGACGATCGCGGTGCGGGCACCGACGCCGCCGATGAACGGGAGTGGGATGAGGAACCCGAAGAGCGCCAGGCTGGGAATCGTCTGGAAGATGTTGGCGAGCCCCAGCACGGATGGGCTAAAGCGTGGCCTGCGGGTCAAAAGGATCCCCAGCGGCACGCCGACGACGAGCGCGATTCCGGTCGAGACGCCTACCAGGAAGAGGTGCTGCAGCGTCAGCGTGATGAACTCCGCGCGGTTCCTTAAGAGGAAGTCGATGAGGTTCATTCGGGCTCTACTGTAGATGGTGCGTTGTCAGGTTCGCCGGCTGGCGAACGGCGAGCGGCGCGCACGGGCGAAGACTGCCGATTTCGTTCGTCATTCATTCGCAGTTGTGTCGGTGTCCTTCAGCGCTTTAACGAAAGCGCGGGCCTCCGGATTCTCGGAGCGGAGGAACTCGTGCGGTGAGCCCAGAAATGCCAGCGCGCCCTCTCGGAACAAGGCGATGCGCGATGCGAGGAACAGCCCCTCACGGACGTCGTGCGTCACGAAGACCAGCGTCTTGTGCAGACGAGCCTGGAGTGCTTTGAGTTCGCGCTGCAGCTCGAGGCGTGTCAGGGGATCGAGGGCACCAAAGGGCTCATCGAGCAAGAGTAGCGGAGGGTCGGCGGCGAGGGCGCGGGCGACGCCGACGCGCTGCTTCTGACCGCCGGAGAGTTGCGAAGGGTAGCGGTCGGCGAAGCTGGCAGGATCGAGGGCGACCAGATCGAGCAGCTCGCGGACTCGTTCGCGCTTTCGCCGCTCGTCCCAACCTTCGAGGGTGGGCACAACGGCCACGTTCCGGGCAACCGTGAAGTGTGGGAAGAGACCGATGTCCTGGATGACGTAGCCGATGCGGCGGCGCAGCTTTGTGGGATCCCATTCCACCGTCGATCTGCCTTCGACAGTCACCTTGCCCTCACTGGGAAGGAGCAGTCGATTGATCAGCTTCAGGGTGGTTGTCTTGCCGGAGCCGCTCCGCCCCAGGAGGACAAGGATTTCGCCGGGCCGCACGTCGAAACTGATACCTGAGACGATGGGTCGGCCGTCGGCGAGTCGGAGGGCCACGTCGAGGAACTGAACGACCGGTGCGCGAGTTTCGTTCACGACTCCAGGCTCCTGGCTGGCGCGGCCGGCTCTCCAGAGGCTCTCTCGTTCCGCTTCTGATCTCCCTCGAGCTATGGGAGGCTGGGTGCCACGCCATTCAAGCTAGCCTCAGTAGGCGCCGCTGGCCAAGCCGTGGGAAGCGGGGTTGATCGGGGTGGGGTGATGACAGATACTCCAGTCCATCTTGAGCCGGCTCTGCCGATCGCACGTAACCACTCGGGAGAACACAGGGTTTGAGCAGGTCCGAATGGCGAGGAAGCGGGATCGAACCCCGCGTGAGGGACACTCTCCAGGCAAGCGATAGACGGAGGATTGGATGAAGGTCGACGTGATCGTGATCGGTAGCGGTCAGGCGGGTGTCCCGCTGGCGGCTCGCCTCGCCGGGTCGGGAAGAGACGTGATCATCGTCGAGGCTAACCACCTGGGTGGGTCCTGTGTGAACGTCGGCTGCACGCCCACGAAGACGATGGTGGCGAGCGCCCGGGCGGCGCATGTGGCGCGGGGAGCGGCCCGACTCGGTGTGCGGACTGGCGAAGTGAAGGTTGACCTTGCCGCCGTCGTCGATCGCAAGGACGCGATCGTGCAGCAGTTTCGCAATGGTGTACGTCGGCGTCTGGAGCGCGCCGGCGAGCGACTCAAGCTGATCGAGGGCCGGGCACGGTTCGTGGGTGAGCGCGAGATCGAGGTCAACGGCGAGCGCCATGCGGCCGAGACGGTAATCGTGAACGTGGGAGCGCGCCCGAGAAGACCGCCGGTCAGAGGCCTCGACCGGGTCGATTGGCTCAGTAGTTCCAGTATAATGGAACTGCGCCAGCGTCCCGATCACCTGGTGATCATGGGTGGCGGCTACATCGCCTGTGAGTTCGGCCAGATGTTCCGCCGCTTCGGCTCGCAGGTGACGATCATGCAGAAAGGTGAGCACCTGCTGGCGCGGGAGGACACAGAGATCTCCCAGGCCATTGAGGAAGCGTTTCGCTCCGAGGGGATCGAGGTGGTTCTGAACGCTGAGGTCGTGGAGGTCGAGAGGCGCGGCGGAGAGGTGGCCGTGCGTTGCGCCGGCGGCCAGGAGACCCAGGGCTCCCACCTCCTGGTTGCTGTGGGGCGCATCCCCAACACGGACGAGCTGGGCTGCGCGACCGCCGGGATCGAGCTCGACGATCAGGGCTTCATCAAGGTGGACGACAGCTACCGCAGCAGCGCGGCGGGCGTCTACGCGGTCGGCGACTGCAACGGCGGACCACAGTTCACGCACACGTCCTGGGACGACCATCGCATCCTTTACGACATCCTGATGGGCCGCCGCGAGGGCGGCCGTGACGGTCGCATCGTACCGAGCACGGTGTTCACGGATCCGCAGGCAGCGCGTGCTGGGCTATCGGAGCGTGAGGCGAAGGCTCTGGGCATCGAGTGTGAGGTGGCGACGATGCCTTTCGGATACATCGCAAGGGCGATTGAGATGGATGAGACGGTGGGGGTCATGAAAGTGCTGATCGATCCGAAGACGGAAAGGATCCTCGGCGCCGCCCTTGTCGGCCATGAGGCAGGCGAGCTACTCCATTCGTTCCTCATGCTGATGCAGGCGGGCGTGTCGGCCCGCGCCATGGTGGACGCACAGATGGTGCACCCGGCGCTGGCCGAGGGTCTACAGGCCCTGGTGATGAAGCTCGAGCGGTTCGCGCTCAGGTAGGGCGGCGCCTGGAGGGGCTCAGCTTAAGCAACACGAGGTTGGAGGGAAGGTGGCGCCGGTGTGTTGGCCGGCGGTTCAGATCTTCCGCTCCAGCCACTCCAGGACCTTAACGATCAAGCGAAGAATCGGTCTCAACAGCCTCAGCATAGTAGTCGTCCCCCTTGCTCCCATCTCCTACGTAAAGGGAAAGGATTCGGTTTCGCTAGGGCCTCGCCTCAGTCGCGTGCTCCCTCCTCGCCCAGAATGTAGTGGTCGAGCCAACGGATCTCAGCCTGCACCTTGGTCAGCTTGTGGACAGGCTGCACGAAGCCGTGATCCTCGCCGGGGAAGATCAGCAGCTCCGCGGGCACGCCGAGCCGGACCAGCGCCCGGTAGAGCTCGTAACCCTGGGTCGTGGGCACCCGGCGATCGGCGCCGCCGATGACGATCAAAGTCGGCGTGATAATGTTGCCGGCACCGCTGATCGCTGACTCCTCCCAGTAGTTCTGCAGGTTCTCCCAGGGCGCCAGCCCTAGGTTGCGGACATCATTCTGGATGAAGTTGTCGGCGGTACCGAAGTAGGAGATGTCGTTCCAGAGGCCGGCTCCGGAGGCAGCGGCACGGAAGCGATCGGTCTTGGTGATCAGGCAGTTGGTCATCAGGCCGCCGTAGCTGTAGCCCATGACGCCCATGCGGTCGGGGTCGGCCCAGCCCTGCTGGACGAGGTAGTCGACGCCGGTGAGGACGTCAATGGCGGGGCGTGAGCAGGAATAGCCCTCGATGGCGTGGAGGAAGGCGTCGCCGCGGCCGGTGCCGCCACGGTAGTTGGGCTCGAGGACCAGGTAGCCGCGGGAGGCCAGCAGCGCCGGATAGTAGGCGAAGCCGAACGGTCCCAGGTTCTCGGTCCTGACCGACCAGGGGCCGCCGTGGATGTCCACGATCAGCGGCAGGTTTGCGTCACCGCGTTGGCCCGGCGGCCAGTAGAGCACGCCTTCGATCTCGTCACCCTCACCGTTCGGCCAGCGGGTCGCCTCGATCTCGGGCCTCGGCAGCGAGTTGAACTCGGTATTGAAGTCTGTGACGCGACGGGCGTTCCTCAGGTCGCTCACGCCGCTCGCCACGTAGACCTCTGGAGCGGACTGGTCGGTCACGAGCGCGAAGGCGATCACCTTGCCGTCGGGGGAAACCGACAGGTTGGAGACGGCGCCGCGGAAATCCGTCAGCGGCTCGACACGCCCCGCGTCAGGATCGACCCGGTAGATGTTCGTGCGGGTGGAGACCACCGCGCTGGTCAGCAGCGAGCCGTCGGGCAATTGCGTGAAGGGTCCGTCAGCGTAAGGTGGACCCAGCTCGCCTGGGAAGCCCGGGGCCACGTTCTCGACGCGCCCGTCCATGGCGATGCGGAAGATCCGCCCCTGGGTCCAACGTCCCCGCGTGGCGTCCACGTAGCCGAGCCCGGTCGCGTACAGGCCCTCGCCTCTGCGGCGCCACTGGATGAGGTTCTCCTGCACGAAGTTGTGGGTGAGCTGGCGAACGTCGCTCTCACCGTTGGCGCGAACGAGATACAGCTCGTTCTCAGCGAAGTCGTTGTAGAATCGCTGCGGTTTCGAAAGTGCGTCCGAGACCAGGGCGATCCAGCTGCCGTCCGGTGAGGTCCGCAGAGTCGCGACGGGAAAGTCGACGGTGGCGATCCGCTGGGCAGGTTCAGCC
This sequence comes from Gemmatimonadota bacterium, assembly GCA_020344375.1. GTDB lineage: Bacteria > Gemmatimonadota > Gemmatimonadetes > Palauibacterales > KS3-K002. Next base: position 1,374,584 of record CP070823.1, read on the forward strand.
GCCAGGGCGACCCTCACACGCTCGACTGTCGAACGCTCCCGCCGCTCAGCGAAGCGCATCACGTCACCGTAGAACGTTTCATGGGCGTGTTTCTCCTCCGGCGTCTGTGGGAGGGATGCCGCGAAGATGATCTCTGTGCCGCCTGGCGCCCAGTCATAGGTCGAGATCCCGTCGCTGAAGCGTTCTGGGTCGGCGAGCCGCCAGGGCTCGCCGCCCCGCATGTCGAGAACGTAGAGCTGTCTAGTGTCCCCCTCCTGTTTGCTGGAGAGGAACGCGAGATAGCGGCTGTCAGGTGACCAGCGGAGCTGCGAGTAGGAGCGCGCCGAGGCGGCGAGCCGCACCCTCTCGGTCACGCGCACGCGCCGATCCAGGTCGATCCGCCAGATCGCCGATTCGCGCCGGTTGCGCTCGAAGTTGTCGGCCTGGCTAACGAGCGCCACGTATCGGCCGTCGGGCGATACCGTGACCTGGCTGAAGGCGGTGACGCTGAGGAAGTCCTTGATGGAGTAGCCCGGCTCTTCTTGTGCTTGCGCGCTCGCTGCGGTCATGCTGGCGGCGAACAGCGCGAGGGATACGATGGCTACGGCGCTACGCATCGGCGGCCTCCTCTCGTGTGGACGACTGTGGGCGTGGGGTGACAAGAACGTAGTTGTTCGCGGCGAGACTTGCGATAGGCACAGGAGCCGGGTAATAGGGGCGTATGGCCTTGGTTGAGGATAGTGTGCTGGGCCTGATTGGCAGCACGCCGCTGGTCAGGCTCGATCGCATCCATGCTGGAGCGGGCGGCGTGTTTGCCAAGGCGGAGTTCGTGCAGCCGGGCGGTAGCGTCAAGGACCGCGCAGCGCTCTGGATTATCCGCGATGCCCACGCCAGCGGACGGCTCGTGTCAGGGCGATCCGTAGTCGAGATGACGAGCGGCAACATGGGAGCGGGTCTGGCGGTGGTCTGCAACGTGTTGGGACACCCGCTCATCGCCACCATGTCGGAGGGTAACAGCCCGGCGCGGGCGCGTATGCTGGAGGCGCTGGGCGCGGAGGTCGTGCTCGTCCCACAGGTGGAGGGCACGCCTGGCCGGGTGACAGGCGCTGACATCCGGGCGGCGACGGAGCGTGCGATCGAGATCGCGCAGGAGAGAGGCGCCTTCTATGTCGACCAGTTCAACAATCCCTCATGCGTGCGTGCCCACGAGGAGAGCACCGCCCCCGAGATCTGGGACGCGCTCGGCGGTGAGCTCGATGCGTTCGTGGCGGCAGTGGGCACGGGCGGGACGTTCGTCGGCGTGAGCCGGTTCCTGAAGGGGAAGAGGCCGGACATATGGTGTGTCGCCGCCGAGCCTGAAGGGGCGGAGGTGCTAGCGGGAAAGGAGCTGAGGAGGCCGGAGCACTTGCTCCAGGGCACGGGTTACGGGTTCGTGCCTCCTCAGTGGGACGCGAGCCTGGCCGACGACTTCATCGCGGTCTCAGATGAGGAGGCTATGAGTTTTCGCCGGCTGCTCGCGAAGAAGGAGGGTCTGCACGTGGGCTACTCGGCGGCCGCCAACGTGTGTGCCGCGGTGAAGTTGATCGAGAGCGGCCGCCTGGGCCACAGTCCGAGGGTGGCGACCATCCTGTGTGACAGCGGCCTGAAGTATTAGGCGCGCAGAGTGACGCGCCGGCCGAGTCGTCTCGTTTCACCGTCGGCAGGGGTTCAGTCGCGGCTCGACCGCTGGGTGCGCCGGCGGCGACGCTCAGCGGCTTTGACTTTCCGCCTCCGGGTCTCGCTCGGCTTCTCATAGTACCGCCTCCGCCGCATCTCGCGATACAGCCCGGCACGGATCATCTTGCGACGCAGCTTCTTGAGCGCCCGCTCGACACTATCGTTCTCCGAGAGGACGACACTGACCATGTAGTGGCTCACCTCCTCTGCCTGGCGTCGTCAGGTCCCTCCTTTCCAGTGAAAACGGGGCTCCGGCTGAAAGCGAGTCTCCCGGCAACCCCGCGTAAGCAACTGGCTCCTCCTCGGCTCCTGGTGGAGCTCGAAGGGCTGAACTATTTGTCAATAAATAACTTATCCGGGTCGGCGGCCAATGTCCAGCCCAGCGCGCCGAGCCCCGTCACTGTGGACGGAACAGCTCCGTGCGCGCCCGGTACTTGCGGGTGGAGAGCCCGATCAGGCGGATGAACAACCGCTTGAGCCCGCGACCGACGGCGCCGCCGAAGTCACTCTCCTCGGAAACCTCGCCGCGCAACCAGTGCTCGAGCTCGTCGAGGTCTCCCAGCGACAGGATCTCGACTTCGAGGCGTGCCTCATAGTAGTAGGTGCCGGTGCGGGGATTGGGCCCGGCGATGGGTGAGACGTACCAGCGTTCGACGGCCTGGGCAGCCGCCTCGAAGGTGGCGAACCACTCATCGGCATCGGGGTCCCAGGAGCGGGTGAGGTTGTAGTCGCTGGAGAGCGGTTCTTGATAGAGGATCAGCGACCAGGCGGCGCGATCCACGAGCCCGTCGGTGAGGAAGCGGTCGCTCCAGAGCTCGAGCTGGAAGTGGAAGCGGAGCGGCAGACCTGAGAGGAGTGGGCGGATGAGCGCGGAGTCGGAGAGCAGGTCGACCGGTCGGACAGCGGCGCGCCAGCCGTTCTCAGGTGTGCCGGGTGAGAGGGACAGATGTGGCTCCTGGGCCGCCGCCGGGAGCACGGCGGCCGGGACCGCGGCGAGTGTGGCCGCGATCAGAATCTGCCGGTGAGCCTGACGAAGAAGTTGAATCCTCCCGATCCTGTGAAAGGATAGGCGAGGTACACACCGAGGCCGCCGAAGTCGAGTCCGGCGCCCACGTCCGCTACCCAGTTGTTGCTGTGACCGAGATACTCGAAGAAGTCTTCATCCGTGTCCCAGGCGGCACCCGCGTCATAGAAGAGGACGATCGTGGGCTCGAATTCGACGCTGAAGATGTCAGGGTCGAAGTCTGGGAACTGCTCGTGGTCCCAATGGAAGCGGAAGTCCAGACCGCTACGGTACTCAGCCTGGAAGAGGAAGAAGCGCTGGCAGCCGTAGGCGGGCTGGTTCGCGAAGTCGGGGTCAGTACGGGCGCCGCAGTCGTCCCGTAGCTGATCGTACGCGGGCAGGCTCCCCACACCGCCGATGACGTGCTGGCGCTGTGCCGGAAGGAGATCACTACCGATCCGGCCGCCGCCGACGGCTCGTAGAGCGACCATCGAGTTGCGGCTGACGCGTGTGTAGCGTCTGAAGTCGAGGAAGAAATGGGTAAACTCGGCGTCGGCGCGGCTCAGCTGGCCGCCCACAGCCCGCTCGATGCGAGCCCGGTTGTACCAGCCCGCCCAGGGGTCATCCGGGTCGTTGCGGGTATCGAGTCCTATCGTCAGCGCGACACTCTGCAGGTCGCCCGCGTCGATCGCCGCGTTTGGCTGATAGTCGTCGTCTGTGTTGAAGAAGACCGTCCAGACGTTCTGTGTCGTGACGCTGCGCTGCCTCTCGTCACGGTACTCGACGGAGCCGGAGAGGCTACGGAAACGCCAGCCGAGCTCTCCGTACCAGCCTTCGCGCTCGTAGTAGTCGCGGTAATCGCGGCGGAAGAGGAACAGCGACAGCGAGTTCTCGAGGTTGGTGAGCCGCCATCTCTCGATGGGGTCGATAATCGACTGCAAGCCGCCTTCTAGCCAGATGTCGCGATGGCCGCCGAGCCACTGCCGGGCCCGCACCTGGTAGCCGATGTCTTCCTCCCTGGGGTCGAAGCCGGCTTGTGTGCGGTAGATGAGCAGCGCCTCGATACGCAGTGGGTTGCGGCCGCCGGTGGTGATACGGGGTCCCATCGCAATGGGCAGCGCTTCGATCCGGTTGTACGCACGGGCCGAGACGTAGATCTCACTGTCGCCCATGGTCCAGCGCGGCAGTCGGAGGCGCCTGGGACCGCGCCACACGTGAGGTTCACGTTCCGAGCCCAGGTATTCGATCTCGCCGTCGGTCCAGCGGTAGCGGAAGACGGCCATGTACGTGGTGACAACGCCGGCTACGTAGCCTTCGTCGAGGCCGCTGACCACGCCGCCAACGATGGTCAGGTCGCCCTCGATGCGGGAGCCGTCTAGAAGTCCGACGTCGCCGTTCAGCACGATCACGTCGCCTTCGATGCGACCGGCCAGCTCGACCGGTCCACCGAGGATGGCGACATCACCGATGATGGTACGGTCGGCTGGTATGCGGGTCCGACCGGTGAAGCGGATGGTGCTGGGGCGGTTATAGAACTCGACCACCGTCCGGGCGACGCGTCTGGGCAGCTCCTGACGGGGTGCTTGCGCGCGCACGCCCACTCTGACCGTGTCCTGGGCCGCGAGGGCTCCCGGCCCGGCGAGGAGCAGGGTGGACGCGACTAGGATCCTGTGCACCGCTTTCATGGGACTCCTCCGGATAAGCAAACTGCTACATACGCGCGTTTGGAGCAAACCCGGTGCCGGTACCGCTGCCTCGGGAGGCCAGTCGCTACGCGCCTGGTGGGGTAACGGCGGTTGGGGGTCGTGTCATTTGGAAACGTCCGGCGTGCTCGAGACGCACAGGCCGTCAGCTCTGGCTGGACTCGTCTCGCTCGATCCCCAGACGCTTCATCCGCCGGTAGAGGTTGGGCCGGTCGGTACTCAGGCGGCGCGCAGCCTCGGCGATGTTGCCACCGGCGGCGGTCAGTGTCTGCCGGATGAGGGCGCGCTCGTAGATCTCCAGCATCTCGGAGAGCGAGCCGCCCTCCTCTGCGGACGGCTCGGGCCCTGCGGTGCGGCCGCGCGGTAGCACCGAGTCGATCTCGGCGGCTCCGATCGTCTGTTCCGGGTAGAGGATCATGAGCCGTTCGACGGCGTTGCCGAGTTCCCGGACGTTGCCCGGCCAGTCGTAGGTCACGAGCGCGCTCATGGCGGCGTCGCTAAAGACCGGGGGTTTCAGCCCGTGCCGTGTCCGGAAGCGCTCGACGAAATGGGCGACCAGCAAGGGGACATCCTCCTTGCGGTCGCGCAGCGGTGGGATGTGGACTGGCATGACGTGCAACCGGAAGAAGAGGTCCTCACGGAAGCGGCCTTCCTGGACCTCCGACTCGATGTCGTGGTTGGTGGCGGCGATGATCCGCACGTCCACGGGGATGACCTCGCTGCCGCCGACCCGCTCGATCTCGCCTGCCTCGATCGCGCGCAGCACCTTGGCCTGGGCCTCGGCGCTCAGGTCGCCGACCTCGTCGAGGAACAGCGTGCCGCCGTGGGCCAGCTCGAACTTGCCGCGCCGCTGGCCGGTCGCGCCGGTGAAGGAGCCCTTCTCATGCCCGAACATCTCGCTCTCGATGAGGTCCCGGGGGATGGCCGCGCAGTTGATGCGCACGAAGGGCCCGCGGCCGCGCGCTGAGATACCGTGAATAGCGACGGCCACCAGTTCCTTGCCGGTGCCGCTCTCGCCGGTGATGAGCACGCGCGAGTCGGTGGAGGCGACCCGGCGGATCAGTGCCTTCACCTCTTCCATGGCCGCGCTCTTTCCCACCAGCTCCTGGCCCGGCTCGAGCTCTTGCCGGAGCGCACGGTTGAGGTCGCGCTGGCGCCGCAGCTCCAGCGCCGACTTCAGGGTGATGAGGACCGCCTCCGGCGTAAGCGGCTTCTCGAGGAACTGGAAGGCGCCGAGCCGCGTCGCCTCGACCGCATCGCTCAGGGTCGCCTGCCCGCTCATCATGACCACCGGCACCTCGGGCCAGCCCTCGGCGATGCGTTCCAGCACCTCGAGCCCGCTGCTGCCAGGCAGCGCCAGATCGAGGAGCACCGCGTCGTGTTCGTCCGCGGCCATCTTGCGGAGCGCCTCTTCACCGGATTCGGCCTCCGCCGTGGTGTAGCCCTCGGCTTCGAGCAGGCTGGCCAGCAGCCGGCGGATGTTGCCTTCGTCGTCGACGATCAGGATGCGAGTCATCGTGCGCTATAGCATACCTGCGAGGTACAGCTCGAACATAGGGTCACCCGACTCGGGGAACGCAAGGTCGGCTCGCAGGGCGCCCCAAAGAAGACTCACGCCGGCGCCCACGGACCAGGTCGGATCGTCCCCCGGCCACTCTTCGGTATCGCCGGCCCAGGCGAAGTCGGCGAAGACGACGGGCGCGATCGCTCCGCGCTTGTAGGCTGCCTCGATGCGCCCTGCCCAGAAGGAATCGCCCTGGCCAACTGCGTATTCGTATCCCCGCAGGGTCTGGAGGCCGCCGATTCGCCACTCTCGCTGCGGCGGTACTTCGCCGCCGGTCCAGCCGGCGTCTGCGGCCAGCGCGATCGAGATGAGTCCGCCGAGGTCGACGCGGCCCCGCAACGCGGCTCGGGGCTGAACGTACTCGATGGAGCCGGGCCCCGCACCGACCTCGAAACCCAGCGTCAACTCCGCACGGTCGGTGGGGCGCGTCCACTCACCGAGGTAAAGGGTACCCCCTACATCGCCGCGCCAAAAACCGCCCTCAACCGCCTGCGGGTTGGGTCGGAAGATCGAATCCTCCCAGATTCTGGGGAGTGCGACCTGGGTGTTACGGTCGACCGAACGGTGGTCCTCGTAGCCCACACCGACCCGACCACGTAGTCTGCCCCAGCGCTTGCCCAGGGTCAACGCCGCGCCGCTTGCGCGGTAGTAGTCCGCATCGTCACGCCCGAGGAACAGGGCGCGTAGGGCGTTGCCATAAGCGCGTCTCTCGTCGGTCAGGGTTGAGCTCGCCAGGTGGAGTTCACTGTAAGCGCTGAGATCGATGCGGGCACCCGGGGGATCGTAGCGCAAGCCCAGCCTGCCCTTGGGCTCCAGATCCGCCAGTCCGAATCCCACGCTGCCACCCACCGACCAGAAGGCGCGCCGCGGGATATCCCAGCGCGCCGACAGACCGAGGCCGAGCGCCTCGACACGATTGTAGCGGATCAGTTCGGGTAGGCGATCGTACTGGATGGCGAAGGTCTTGCGACCGGCAATCTCGGGCGCCAGCTGCCGAGCGCGCCGCTCCAGCTCTGCCGCCGATGGGAGCGTGATACGGGACGCGGGCGTCTCCAGCGGCTGGTCCCATTCGTCGTAAGCGAGCAGCGAGTCGTCGGGCGGGCGGATGATCTCCCACCCCCCTTCCCAGGGCCCGGCCGTGACCGTCGTGCGTGCGCGAGCGCTGTCCTCCGGCTCGTCCTCTGACCCGATCGTTATCGTCAGCCTCGCGTCGGGTTCGCGCTCTGTATGCTCCTCCCCGCCTGCCGGGCGCGGCGTGCGTGCCGAGTCAGGTGAGAGCCAGGCGATGGGTTCACCCGTGTTCACGTCGTAGCGGCCGAACTCGTTGCGGAACACGATGGGGACGGCAACCTCGCTGATGAAGGGGATGTGCACCATGAGCTCGAGCTCCTGGTGGTGCGGCAGCCAGAAGCGCGACTCCCAGAGCCCATGCTCCAGCGTGGCGGAGACGGCGAGGATACGGTTGGCCCAGGTCGAGCCCTCTGGATCATCCTCGTCAGCCCAGAGCGGTTTCCCGACGAAGCGGATCTGCATGGCGCCGACGTCGCCGGTTTCCGCCGCTACCCAGAGCGAACCGACCACGAGCGCTTCGTCACCTCGGATCGGTACGGCCTTTACCTCCACGAGCTCGACCTGTCCAGTGGGGGTGAGGAGCGTTACGGTGTCTCCGAGTTCGTAGCGGTAGTAGCGATCGGCGCCTTGGGCGAAAGGGTGAACGGCCGCACGGGTTGGCAGCTCGATGCTGCCGAGCACCCGCAAGCTGTCGCCCGGTGCGGTGGCCACGAACCACGGTTGGCTGAAATCGAGGCCTGCTTCAGCGTCTCTGCCGAAAGAGGTCACATAGCGCTGGCCCAGCATGCGGATCTGCAGGCCACGCTCCCGCTGCCAGCTTACGGCGGAGGCGAGCTCGCTGGCGACCAGGAGTTGGGGCGGCGCCAGGCGATCCACGATCAGCCCGGCGCTGACCAGCGTGTTGAGGCGGGAGCGGTAGTCGATGAGCGCAGTGTCCGGGTGGCTGTGGCGCCGGCGGGCCAGCTCGACGATGTCCTGGCCGCGCGTCTGCGTGAGCGGTAGGTGAAGCAGGATCAGCACTGCGCCCGCGCCGCGTGCCAGTCGGGTCCCTACGCGTCGCGCTGAGCGAACGTACGCGTTACGGTCGTATCGAGCTGAGAACATCGGTTGCCCAACCGTCCAGGCTCACCAGCCTGCCGTTGCGCCATACGAGCCGGTAACGCTCGAGCCGTTCGTCCCAGTCGGGGTTGGCCCCGTTGGTGAGCCAGTCCTGTATCCATTCGTTCTCAGGCACTGTGCCGAGTGCCGCTGTCAGACTCTCTTGGCTGACATGTGTGCCGCGGCGCGCCTCCTTCAGCGCGCGCTCCAGGGAACCGCCGCGGTCCTGGAAGCCTAGGTCAAGCAGGAAGGCCGCTGCGGCGCCGCCATCGTAGATGTAGCGGTAGACGTCGTCCTCCCAGAAGTCCGCCTGGGCCTCGGCGATCGACCGTTCGCCGTAGAGAGGGCTCTCGCGATAGCGCGTCAGGCGCGCAGCGATCTCGTCCAGGAAGTTCTGCGGCGCGATCAGTTCGCCGACCAGCAATGTTTTCAAAGCCACGTAGTCGGTGAAGCCTTCGGCGAACCACGAGGGTTGGGTACCCCGGAAGCGGAAGGCTGTGGGGATGTACCAGTGCAAGAGCTCGTGCGCCGTGGTGTACATCCAGCGCTGGAATTCGAGCTCGCCGGGACCGGATCCTCCCACGTAGACGATCGCGGACTTGCCGATCACCTGGCCGCCGGTGCTCAGGCCGGGGATCCTCGGGGGCACGCGGCCGGCTCCCAGGAGGTGGTCACCGCCGGCCCAGCCGTCGCTGGCGATGCGGTGCAGCGCGCCGGCGATCTGGTTCACGGCGTTCACCACCCGCTCGTCGGGGACGGGCCAGCGGCCGTGGATGGCGGTGGTCAACGACCTCGGCCCCAAGCTTTGCCGGTGGGTGCGGAGCCGACCGACGACGAAGACGGCGTCCATGATATCCTCGGTCTCGTAGCCGGTGCCGGCGCGGCGTTCAATGGTGGCGACGCGCCAGCTGCCAGGCATGCCGCTGAACCAGAGGCGTGCACGTTGCGGACCGTGACGCGGAGCACCGACCCAGACGCGCGGTAGCAGGTCGGCGCCGAGCAGGTGGCCGCCGTCGGCGTCGAGCTGGGAGGCTCGGTGGTAGAAGTGCGACTCCTGGGGCGGCGTGAGGACCGTCGTGAAGGCGACGGTGACACGCTCCGCGTGTGTGGCCTCGACGATGTGGTGCGCGGGGCCCAGCTGACCGGCGCCCATGGCGACGGGCAGAGCGCCGCTTGGCCCCCAAGCCTCCAGCCTGCGGAGCCGAGATTCCAGTCCGGGGTAGCCGTCCCACTCGCCGCGGAAGAGGAGGTGGATCGAGTCCGGTGCGGGCAGGTCGATCTCCAGGCGAGCTTCAACGCTGTGTGTAGCCGGATCGATGCGCAGGCGATACTCGGGGACGACGTCGATCGGGGCACGCGCAGGTTCTTGCGTTGGGCGGGCCGCAACAGGTTGGTCGGGGGCGGCGCCCGGGCTCTCGCGTCGGGTGTCGCGGCTCGCAGGTTCCCGGCACGAGGCGAGCGACAGGACGCCCAGCAGGAGGGCGAAGCCGCGCCTCAACCGGAACTTCGCGGTCTCACGGGCAAGCGCACTACGAAGCATGCCCCCTCATCGCTGCTTCTCAGCTCGATCTCGCCGCCGTGGGCTCGGACCGTCTGCCGGACCAGCGCCAGCCCAAGGCCAGTGCCCTTCTTCCTGGTCGTGAAGTCGGGATCCCAGATACGCTCACGGTGCTCGGCTGGAACGCCAGGTCCGTTGTCGGCGATGGCGACCTCCACAGTGGCGTCGCTCGAGGTGATCGTCACATCAATGCGTGCGTCAGGCCGATCACCCAGTGCGTCCACCGCGTTGCCCAGCAGATTTCGGAAGGCACGGCTCAGGGCTGCCAGGTGCCCTTCCACTCGCGGCAGCGCCGCATCGGCGGTGAGTGTGCCGGTGACCGAATCGGGCAGGTCGCTTGCCATCAGCTCGCCTAGCATCTCCTCCAGATCGATCTCACTGGTCGGACCCTCCGGCAGCCGACCCAGCTGGGAGAAGCTCCGCGCCATCTCGTCGAGTCGTTCCGCTTCCGCCGCTATGACGCGCAAGGGCTCGTCGAGCTCTTCGACCTGGCCCCGCCCTGCGAGATGCCGAGCTTGCCTGAGCGCCAGCATCAGCGGCGTAAGTGGGTTCTTGATCTCGTGGGCGACGCGCCGGGCCATCTCGGTCAGGCCGCGCAGGCGTTCCGCCTCGAGCGCCTGGCGCCGCCCCTCGGCGAGACGCTCTGCCATGTGACGAAAGGCGTCTCGCAGCACGGCGAACTCCGGCGGCCCCTGCGCGTCGGCTGCCCGCGGCCGGGGCAGCGGCTCGGCGCGGGCCACACGCCCGGCCCAATCGACGACCTCACTCACCGGCCGGCCCAACCCTCGGGCGAGCTGACGTGCCGCCAGGGCCGCGACGGCGGCCAGGGACAGCCCCAGAACCAGAGCCACCCAGGGCAAGGCGCGGGCCAAGCGCCCAGCGATCAGATCCCAGCGGCGGGCGAGACGAACGGAGCGGGACAGCTCTTCCTCGTGCTCGGCAGCCGCCGCCCGCACGAGCGAGTCGGCGCCCGCACCTTCCACGGCCTCGAGGAGATCGCGGCCTGTATCGCTGACTCCTCTCCAGGCGCCGGCGCCGCCAGCGAGTTCCACGTAGTTGCGCAGTCCCCAGGTCGCCAGCCCGAGCAGCGCGACTGACGGGACGGCCGACAACAGAAAGAGCATAAAGAAGAGCCGGGTCGCGAAAGGTAGCCGGCGTTGTCGCATCTTCCCCTACGGCAGCTCCAGTTACGGTGATTCAGGCGAATAGGGCCTCGTAGACCCGGGTCGCCACACCCTGGAAGTCACCCGACGTGTCGACGGAGATCAGGTGCTCCGCCTCGTCGGGGCTCGGCGCCTCATAAGCTGCGCGCTGGTCGTCCAGCAGCTCGATCCGCCCATCGGTGATCGGCCGGTTCGGGCTGGAGAGCCGCGCTTTGAGCACCTCTTCGGGCGCGTTGCACTCAACGATCGCGAACATGGCTTCCCGCTCCGCCGCGGCTTCCCACGCCCAGGCGCGGTGGCACGCCTTCGACCATGAGGCGTCCAGCACAACAGAGTTCCCCAGGGCGAGCTCGCTGCGGGCCTCATCGACCAGCGCGCGGTAGGCCCGCTCGGTCCAATCGTTCGCGTAGATCCCGGTTCCGAAGGGCACGCGCTGCTCCTTTTCCGGAGCGAGTCCGGCGAGCTGCTTGCGGACGACGTCGCTATGCAGCACGCGGGCGTCGGCACGGCGGCCCAGCTCATCCGCGTGCCGGGTCTTTCCACTTCCCATCAGTCCAGTGACGAGAACCAGGCGCGGTTGTAGACGTAGCGCGTCGGTCAGCGATTGGTCGAAGAAGCGTCGCGCCTCTTCCGTTGCCGTGGCCTTCTCCCCGGCGCTCAGCCCCGGCTGATCGATCACGAAGGAGCGGACCTTGCCGCGTACGTAGGCGCGGTACGACTCGTAGAAACGGAGCAGGGATGGCAAGCGCTCGTCATCAGAGTGCTGGTAGTACGCTTCGAGGAACGCTTCGGCGAGTTGGTGAGCGCCGCGATTTCGCAGGTCCATGGACAGGAAGGCGGTGTCCGCCAGGGTGTCGGAGTATCGGAACCGCTTGTTGAACTCGATGCAGTCCAGGATGTACGCGGCACCCGTCTCGCGGTCGATGAATATGTCGTCCGTCTGCAGATCGCCGTGGCAGTCACGGACCCGGCCCTCGCTGATGCGCTGCTCGAAGAGGTCAGCGTAGGCACGCACGTAGCGCTCGATCTCGGCGCGGCAGGTCTGCCACGTCTTGTAGGTCAGTGTGCGGCCGATGAACGGCTCGGTCTGCTCGAAGTTCTCATCCCAGTTCTGCTTGACGGTCTCCAGCGACCCGTATGTTGCGATCTCCGGCGACGTCTCGGCCCGCTGGTGGAAGTGGGCGACAAGGCGGCCGAGTTCGTGCATCAGTTCGCGCGGCACGGTGCCCGCTTCGATGAGCTTGGACAGGCGCCCCTCCTCGGGCAGTCGGAGCATCACGACCGCGACCTCCTCGACGATGGCGGGCACGTTGAAGCTCAAGCGGCCTTCCTCATCGCGGTGCACGGCAGCGACGTCCAGGTAGACGTCAGGGGCGATGCGGCGATTGAGTTCGAGCTCGGCGATCGCCGCGGTTCGGCGTTTCTCGAGCGTAGAGAAGTCGAGGAAGCCGAGGTTCACCGGCTTCTTCAGCTTGTAGACGTAGTCGCCGGCGAAGAAGAGGTGCGAGATATGAGTCTGGCGGTGCTCGACGCGGTCGACCTCGTGCTGATAGCTGCGTGCGTCGAGGAAGAAGTCGATGATCTCTTGCGGTGTGGCGGCCTGGGTCACGGCAGCTCGCCCTCCCAATCGATCGCGAAGCCTACGAGCCGCTGCAGGGTGCGCGCCCGGATCTCCGAGGGCTGGGGCTGCGGGCCGACCGGCTGTCCGCCCTGCATCTGTGGAGCGATGAGCGGCCGGACGGCGGACCCACAGTCGGGGCAGCGCTCGGGCCACTCCTCTGTTTTCTGCAGCGGCACGATGTCGTCCTCGTGGCAGCCACTGCAGCGCAGCACCTGCTTGGCGCCCGACCGCTTGCCGCGCTTGGCCAGCGGCTCGCCGTCGATCTCGACGATGTCCATGCTGAAATCGACGATAGGTGCGGCGCTGATCCAGGTGCCGACGCCGTAGCCGCTGACTACGGGGTTGAGCTGGCGGATCGTCTCCTCGTCGATGCCGCCGCTCACGAACAGGCCGATATCGGAGTAGCCGCGCAGGTCGAGCTCCCAGCGCACCTCGCTGAGAATCTCGAAGAAGTCGCCGCGCCGGCTGCTTGGCGTGTCGAGCCGCAAGGCGGTGAGCCGGGAACCGAGCGCCTTGGCGACCTCGAGGGCCGCGAACTTCTCGTCGTTGAACGTATCGATGAGCGAGATGCGGGGGATCTTCTTGTCGATCACCTCGTCGAAGGCCTGGGTGGCACGGATCGTGTCGCCCATGAGCAGGACGAGGGTGTGGGGGATGGTGCCCACCGGCTCGGTGCCGAGGAGTTCGGCGCTGGCGACAACGGCCACGCCGTCGCAGCCGCCGAGGTAAGCGGCGCGCTCGATCATGGGCGCGATCGCCGGGTGCATGCGCCGGGCGCCGAAGCTGATGAGCTTGCGCTCGGAGCCCGCCGCCAGGCGGCAGCGGGCGGCGCGGGTGGCGATACCGGAGGCCTGGCAGATGAGTCCTAGCACGGCGGTCTCGTAGACGCCGAACTCACGGTAGCTGCCCTCGATTTCGATCACCGGCTCGAGGGGCCTGAAGATTTCACCCTCCTCCATCGCCCGCACGTTCACATCGATGCCGTCGAGCAGGTGGTTCACCTCGGCGAGTCCCGCGAAGACGGCCCACTCCCAGCCGTCGTAGAACGACTTGGCGATGAACTCGGCCCGTACGTGGGCATCGACCCCCTTGGCGTCGAGGATCGCGGCCGTACGCTGGAAGTAGACGTCGGTGACCGCGCCGGCCTTGATCTGCTCTGGTGTGGCGATGTGGAAGCCCTTCACGAGTTCAACTCTTCTTGGCCGTCTTTGCGAAGAACGAACTGAACTTCTGTTCCAGCTTCCGGCTGCCGCACTTGGGGCATTTCGGGCGCTTCTTCTCATGCTCCTCGATATGCAGCCGGAGGCTGAAGACTTCGCCACATTCCTTGCACTGGTACTCGTAGAGCGGCATTGCTGGCCCTCCTCAAGGCGTTTGAGAACGGCTCACTCCGGTTGGGGTGTAAGTGCTCTTCGGGGGCTAAACTAACACGGGTTTTGTCTCAGCGGGAGGGAAATCCGGGCCGGGACCCGGCGGCCGATCGGTGACGGGGGCGACGTGGGCGGTTAGCTTGTAGGATAGGGTCTCGAGGCGCAGCGGGAGGGTAGATGGGCGAGGCCGCGTGGCGTTGGCGGACCATAGAGCACACCGGCGACTTGGCCATCGAGGTCGAGGCGCCGTCGCTAGGACAATTGTTCCTGGCCGGCGCCCACGGCCTGGTTGGAGTGCTGTTGGGGGAAGAGGCCGGGCCGGAGAAGCCGGAGCGGCCGAAGGCGACGGTCTGGCGGGAACTGGCTCTTGAAGGGCCGGACCGGGAAGTCCTTCTCGTGGACTGGCTGCGCGAGTTGCTTTACATCCAGATGTCGGAGGACCTGCTCCTGGCTGAGGCCGAGATCGGGGAGCTCGCCGAGACGAGGCTGGTAGCACGGGCTGGGTTCGCGCCGCCGCCCCCCGGAAAGGGTGTGGAGCGCGAGCTCAAGGCCGTCACCTACCATGATCTCGAGGTGAGCTGGCGCGGGAATAGCTGGTACGCGCGGATCGTGTTCGACATATAGGGAGAGGGACTTCAGCAGCCAAGCTGTAGAGGTTGCCATGGCAGTCGAAGGATACAGGCTAGAGAAGATCGACGACTATCGCTGGCGCGTCCCGCGGATCGGCCCGATGCTGACCGAGGGGCTCGTGTTCGCCGACCAGGATTTGATTCCGCACATCGAGCAGGACAAGAGCCTGCAGCAGGTGGCCAACGTCGCCTGTCTGCCCGGCATCCAGGGCCCCTCCATCGCCATGCCTGACATCCACTGGGGCTACGGCTTCCCGATCGGTGGGGTTGCGGCCTTCGACCTCGATGAGGGGGTCATCTCGCCGGGCGGTGTGGGTTACGACATCAACTGCGGTGTGCGCCTGCTGCGGTCGGATCTCACGGTGCAGGACCTGCGGCCGCAGTTCGGCAAGCTGATGGACACGCTCTATCGGAACGTGCCGTCGGGTGTCGGGTCCTCGCGCTCCGATATCAGGCTCGGGGTGAAGCAGGTCACGGAGGTGCTGCTCAAGGGCGCGGCCTGGGCGGTGAAGCAGGGCTACGGCTGGCCGGAGGACCTGGAGCGGATCGAGGCGGGCGGTACGATCGAGGGGGCGGATCCGGACTACGTCTCGCAGCGGGCGCTGGAGCGCGGGCGCCAGCAGGTGGGCACGTTGGGCTCGGGCAACCACTTCATCGAGGTCGGCTACGTCCGTGAGGTCTACGATGAGGTGGCGGCGGCAGCGCTGGGCCTGGAGGAGGGGACGGTGACGGCCTTCATCCATTCGGGCTCGCGCGGCCTGGGCTATCAGGTGTGCGACGACTACCTGAAGACGATGCTGCGGGCGTCGGAGAAATACGGGATCGTGTTGCAGGACCGTCAGCTCTGTGCGGCACCGCTGCCGTCGGATGAAGCGCGACGCTATCTGGGTGCGATGCGGGGTGCGGCGAACTATGCGTTCTGCAACCGTCAGATGATGGCGCACTGGGTGCGGGAGACGTTCTCCGGGGTGTTGCGGCAGAGCGCCGAGCGGTTGGGCCTGCGGCTGGTCTACGATGTGGCCCACAACATTGCCAAGATCGAGACGCACCGGGTGAACGGCAGCGAGAAGAGGGTCTGCGTGCACCGCAAGGGTGCGACGCGCGCCTTCCCGCCCGGGCACCCAGAGGTGCCGGAGGCCTACCGCCAGGTCGGGCAGCCGATCTTCATCCCCGGCGACATGGGTCGCTACAGCTACGTGCTTGTCGGCACCGAGGGTGCCTACAACGAGACGTTCGGTTCGACCTGCCACGGCGCGGGACGGATGATGAGCCGCAAGCAGGCGAAGCGGACAGCGCAGGGGCGTGCAATCGTGCGGGAGCTTGAGGACCGGGGAATCCTGATCCGGGCGGCCTCGCGGGCGACGGTGGACGAGGAGATCTCGGAGGCCTACAAGGACGTGAAGAACGTGGTGGAGGTAGTGCACCACGCAGGGATCGGCAAGATGGTGGCGCAGCTCAGGCCGCTGGGCGTGCTGAAGGGATAGCCAATGACGGGACTGAGGAGCATACTGGCCGCGACGGATGGTAGCGAGCACGGTTTGGGCGCCGTAGTGACGGGCGCTGCGCTGGCGGAGCGAGCGGGCGCCGACTTCCATATCACCACGGTGGTCGAGGTCGTGCTGATACCGCCTGCCTATATCCCGCCGGGCGTAGACGCCGCGCGTTACGAGCCGGATTTCATCCGGGAGGCGCGCGAGAGGGCGGAGGCGCAGGCGCGGGAGGCGGCGGCGGCCGCTGCGCAGCTGCACGTGCGCGCCGGCTTCGCACCGCAGCTCATCAACAGAGTCGCTGAGGAGGCGGGTGCGGACCTCATCGTCGTGGGCGCCAACCCGCACCCTGCGTTGGCCCGGAGCCTGGTGGGCACGACCGGGAGGCGCGTGCTGTACCTTGCCAGCCGTCCGGTCCTCGTGGCGAGCGAGGCGCGGCGTGAGCCGTTCCGGCGCGTCCTCGCGGCGGTCGATCTCTCCGAGGTCTCACGGGGCGTTGTGAGGAACGCCTGGGCCATCGCCCGAGCCGATGGCGCGGAGCTGAGGGCGCTCTATGTCCTCGAGCCGCTTCCGATGATGCTGGCGAGGGTCGCGGGGGATAAGGAAGAGGAGCGCCGTCGCCATGGCCGTGAGCAGATGGCGTGGGTGCTCGAGGCCGCGGACTTGGTCGGAGAGGAGGCTGTCGGCGCGCACATGCGACAGGGGCATGCGGGTCGAGAGATCCTGGAGGAAGCGCAACAGTGGAACGCCGATCTCGTCGTGTTGGGCACGCACGGCTTCAATTTCTTCGATCGGCTGCTGCTAGGCAGCACATCGCTCTATGTGCTGCGGCACGGGCAGTTGGCGACGCTGGTGGTCCCCTGCGTGCAGGGGCGTGACTAGTAGCGGTAAGCGTGGGGGACGACATGTTTGAGCTGAGGCGCGTGCTGGCGGCGACGGACGGAACCGAGCACGGTCTGAGCGCTGTGGTGACGGGCGCCGCCTGCGCTCGTCGACTCGGCGTTCCGCTGGACATCGTCACCGTCGTTGAGACGCTCGCGTTCCCGTTCGGCGTCGAGTCAGCTGACTATCACGACGCCTATGGCGAGGAGTTGCGCCGGAAGGTCGCGACTCAGGCCGGGGCGGCAGACGCCAGCGACGCGCCGGTCCACGTGCGCAGCGGCCTGGCGGCGCCGCTGATCACGGATCTAGCGGACGAACTGGAGTTGTGTCTGATCGTGGTGGGTGCGCATCCCCGGCCGGCGGTCGCCCGCTTCCTTGTGGGCTCCACGGCGGAGCGGGTGATGCGGTTGGCGCACTGCCCGGTGCTTGTGGCAACGGAGGCGCGGCTTGAGCCTTTTCAGCGTATCCTGACCGCCATCGATCTCTCACGTCAGTCTTTCCGGGTGCTGGAGATGGCGGCGGCACTGTCGCAGTCGGACGGGGCAGAGTTGCGGACGCTCTACGTACAGGACCGGCTCACCCCGACGCTGCTGGAGGCGGCGCTGTTCGACGAGAGGGAGTCGCGTCATCACGCGCGCAGCCAGTTCGCGCGGACGCTCGCGCAGGTCGCCCTGCCGTCGGAGCTGATGGTCAGTCGCACCATCAAAGAGGGTCACGCCGGGCACGAGATTCTGCACGAGGCTCAGGATTGGGATGCCGATCTCGTGGTGATGGGTTCACACGGATTCGGCTTCTTCAATCGGCTGCTGTTGGGTAGCACGTCGGTCTACGTGTTACGACACGGGCATCGGGCGACCCTGGTCGTGCCGCGCGAGAAGGGCGACTAGTACCGCTCGAGCTTCTCGGGCTGGCCAGGAGCCGGTTCCTACTTGAGGCGGCTCTCAGTCTTTCAATAGCGCGTAGAGGTGTATGTGCTCGACGTCGAGATCGTCACGCCAGCGGCCGAGCACGAAGTCGGAGCCGATCTGGTACACTGTGAACCGCGGCGGCATCTCTACTACTCCGAGCATCACGCCGTCGGGATTGAACACCGTCCGGCGCGGCTGGTCCTCCCCTGGTCGCTGGTAGTCCTCGACCCACAGGTTCCCGTCCACGTCCACCGAGACGTCGCTGTACGCGGGCATCGTCTCAGGGAAGGGTAAGCCGGCGTACAGGTGCTCGATCTCGCGACGCTCATCCTCGTCCTCAATTCCCGCGAGTTGGCGCTGCATGTAGCGCTCGATGTCCGCTGCCGAGACGCGTGTGCGAGGTTGAATCCTGCGAATCGAGCGTACGAGCCTACCTTCTGTCGAGTAGTAGGCGATCTCGTAGGAGTCGCCTCTTCCGAAGTAGAAGCCGTCTGTGTAAGCACTCAGGTGGGGGGAAGGTGCGAACGGCAGCGGTACGAGCTCGATTCCCTGATCGTGCGCGAGAATGTACACCTCGGCTCCCAGTTGACGGCCGATCGTATCGGTCAAGACGCCCTGCTGGTCGAAGCGGAGACAGAAGATGGAGTCGTGGTACACACCGGTCCTGATCTCGCCCGAGGCGAACAGGCGCTGTGCACCGATGAGGACTGAGCCATCGGCGAAGAGGCCGAGATGTATGTGGGATGGTGGCGCTTGCGCGAGGGTCCGTAGGGTGAACGCTCTTTCAAACTTGCCGTCGGCATCGAAGATGGAGACTCGTCGGTTGCGCCAGTCGTAGGCCACGAGCGAGTCGCCTCTCAACGTTCCGAGCCAGCGCAGAAACTCGAACTCGCCGGGTCCACGGCCTCTGCGCCCGGCAGACGAGAGGTATCTGCCCGCCGGATCGTAGAACCGGAGCTCGCCCGTCCCGGCATTGGCGATTACGATGCGGCCATCGGTCAGCCTTACCGCGCCGGCGACTTGGAAGAGCTGGTAATCCGCAGCTCCCTCCAGTACACCGATGTCAAGCAAGGGCTGGTCTGACAGTCGCCAGCGCCGGTTTTCCGTCCACAATGGCTCCTGGTTCTCGACGATACGGATGCCCGCGCTGTCGCGCACCGCGGCGCCGGAGTCGGGGCCTCCGCCGCTGCACGCTGCCAGAGAGATGGCGAGAGCGATGCAGAGGTGAGGGGTGGGGAGAGGGATCTGTCGCTCGTTAGTCATGATATCGGTTCGTTGCCGCTGTTCAGCGGTCGTTTAGCGCGGCCCAAGTCTTTGAGGAGGTGGTAGAGCTGTACGTGCTCGACGTCGAGATCGTCACGCCAGCGGCCGAGCACGAAGTCAGAGCCGATCTGGTACACTGTGAACCGCTGCGGCGTCTCTAGTACTCCGAGCATCACGCCGTCGGGATCAAACACCGTCCAGCGCGGCTGCTCGTCGCCGGGTCGCCGGTATTCCTCGACCCAGAGGTTGCCTTCTGTGTCCACCACGAGGCTACTGTAGGCCGGCATGGTCTCCGGGAACGGCATTTCCGCGTACATCTGCCGGATGAAAGCGCGTTGGCTCTCATCCTCGGCATCTGCCATTTCATCTTCGATGAGTCGCTCGGTGTCCTCGGCTGTGACGGGTAGGTTGGGCTGCGCCTTGCGGATCAGCCGCACCAGCCTACCGTGCTGATCGTACTGAGCAAGCTCGTAGGAATCGGTGTGCCCGAAGTAGAAGACGTCCCCGTATGCGGCGGCGACGGGACGACGGCCGAACGCTCTGGTGCTCGCCATCATCCGGTTCTCCTCGGTCTTGACGTACCACTCGTCTCCCGGGAACCGGCCGAGGGAGTCCACGTGTGCGCCTTCGGGGTCGCAGCGAAGGTAGAGGTTAGGCTCGCGCTGCAGGCCGCCCCTGATCTCAATACTTCCGAACTGGCTACCGACAATAAGGAGGGAGCCATCTGCGAAGGTTGCGACGACATACGGGAGGACGCCGGCTCCGATCAGCGTGTGCAGGTCGAAGGAGCGGACGAAGTCGCCGTTAGCGTTGAAGACCGAGACTCGGCGGTTCCTGAAGTCGTAGGTCAGCAGCGAGTCCTCGGCGAGCGTCCACAGGTCCGAGAGCCCCTGGAATTCGCCTGGGCCGCCTCCCTCGCGTCCGGCTGTGGAGAGGTACGCGCCGGCGCTGTCGTAGAAGCGGAGCTCGTTGGTGCCCGAGTTGGCGACGGCGATGCGGCCATCGCTCAGCCTGCGGGCATCGGTCACGCGGTAGAGTTGGTAGTTCGCATCGCCCTCCAACACGCCGATGTCGATGACCGGAGCCTGCGAGAGGCGCCAGCCGGACGCTTCCGGCCAGCGCGGTCCCGCGTTCTCCACTATCTGGACCCCCGCGCTATCGCGTAGTGTGGGGCCCGAGGCGGGCATAGAGCCCCTGTCGCAAGCCGAAAGTGCGAGCGGGGCCAAGATCACACAGAGCGGGAATAGCGGTGCGCGAGCGTAATCGGGCAACCTGATCTCCCGGATCGTTGCGATCACGTGATAGCTGCGGCCGGCGCCAAGCGCGGGATGTCCGTGCCTTCAATGTGTTAGACGCATTCCGCGCCGCAAAGGTGGCGTCGCCACGGGAGGGGGCGATCTGGCGATCCCGGTTCAGGCTTGGCAGGTTGAGACGGAAGGCCCGGGCGCCCGTGTAAACGGCGGGCGCGCTGGTCACGTCTCAAGGTCGAGATGGCTACCGGGAGATCTGTTGAGCGAGCCGACGCGGATCGATGAAGGGATATCCGCCCTGGTCAGGGGCGCGCAGGCTGGAGATGAAGCGGCCTTCGAGCGGCTGGTCCGCCGGTACTACGAGCAGATCCACCGGTGGGCGCTGGCGCGGACCGGCGACCGGGACGACGCGGATGACGTCACCCAGGAGGTGCTGGTGAGACTGCATCGCCACCTAGCGAGCTTCGATGGCCGCTCGGCATTCAGCACCTGGCTGTACCAGGTGACGCGGAGCGCGGCGGCGGACCTCTTCCGCAAGCGGGCGCGGCGTGAGCGGTTGACCCTGAAGCTGGTGCGGGAGGCGCGGCCGGAGACGCACGATCCCCGGCAGGAGGAGTCGGCGACGGACGAACGGCGGGCCTCGGATCTGGTCCGAGCGTTTCTGGAGGAGCTGTCGGACCGGCAGCGTGAGGTGTTCGATCTAGTCGATCTGCAGGGGTTCGGGCCGGTGGAGGTGAGCGGGATGCTGGGAATGGAGCCGGTGACGGTGCGCTCGCACCTGTTCCGAGCCCGCAAGACGATACGCAGGAGGATATTGGAGAGCTGTCCGGAATTGGTGGAAGGCTATGGCGATTGAGTGCAAGACCGCGTTGGAGCTACTGCTGGCGGCCGAGCCAACGGAGCTGGCGGGCCAAGGCGATTCGGAGCTGGCGGCCCATATCCGTGAGTGCAAGCGGTGCGGTGCCGTGGCCGCGAGACTGCTTGCGGGCCAGGGTGAGCTAGCGGGCGCGCTGGGGGAGCTGGGCCCGCGCACGGATGTCGAAGAGGCACTGAGCGTCGCGCGGGCACGGCGTCGCAGGATCGGCTGGCAGCGACGCGGCTGGCGTGTGGCGGCACCGCTGGCGGCGGCAGCGGCGGTGGCGGCGCTGTTCCTGGCGCGGCTGCCGGACGGGCGGATGCCCGGGGAGATGGTTCTGCTTCCGGCGCCACGTATCGAGCCGGCGGTGGAAGCCCCGCTGGCTCAGAACGTCATGGTGTTCGAGACGCGAGATCGATCAGCGAAGGTTATTTGGTTCTACTAGTGGAGGAGCATGCGATGAAAGCGGGAACGAAGCTGTTGAGTTGGGCTGCCGTGGGGGCGGAGCTGGCGCTCATCGCCAGCGGCGTGCTGGTGGCCGGCTGTCAGAGCGGGGGGTACAGCGATCTCGATGTCCGTACCTTCCAGCTCGAGTACATGGCGCCGGGGGCCGCGCATCAGATCATCGCTCCCTACGTGTTCGCAGATCGTGGCGGGATGATCAGCGTTGATGATCAGACGCGGACGATCACCGTCCGCGAGACGCCGGAGATGTTGTCGCGGATCGAGCAGGTGCTGGAGCAGTACGATCAGCCCGAGCCGAGCGTGCAGCTGCACTTCAGGATTGTCGAGGCGAACGGTGGCTCCAGGGCGCCGGACCCGGCGTTGGAGGATATCGAGGCCGCACTTCCCAAAGACGTCTTCCGGTTCCAGAACTACCGGCAGGTAGCCGAGGCCGTGATGGTGGGGACTGAGTGGACCCAGATCTCGCAGGTCGTTGCCGGTGTCGGTGGCACGTACGTGGTCAGAGGCAGGATCGGTGAGGTACGAGTTGCCGAGGATGGGGGCACCGTCCAGCTGGAGGTGGAGCTCTTGGCCGAGGAGTTCGGACAGGCGTTTCAAACGTCGGTAAACGCGCGCGTCGGCCAGTTACTCGTCCTGGGGTCGGCTCAGCCGCAAGCTGACCGTGGCGCCCTGATCCTCGCGGTTCGGGCGGAACTTGTCACGCCCTAGATGAGGAGCCGCGCGGCCTGCGCCACGATGAAGCAGACGACGAAGGCGATGGCCAGTGGCATGAGCGCACCGATGGTCGTCCACCTGGCACTGCCCGTCTCCTTGTAGATAGTCCAGATAGTGGTGGAACAGGGGTTGTGCAGCAGCGAGAAGAGCATGAGACAGACGGCGGTCAGGAGGGTCCAGCCCTCCTGGCCGACGAGCAGCTGCTGAAGCTCGCGGAGGCTATCGATCTCGATCATCATCCCCGCACCCGTATACGCCATCAGAATCGTCGGCACCACGATCTCGTTCGCCGGGATCGCGATGATGTAGGCGAGCAGGATGACGCCGTCGAGACCGATGGCGTGACCCAGAGGTCCGAGAAATCCGGATATCCAGCCCGTCAGCGAATCTCCACCCAGCGAGATGTTGCTCAGCAGCCAGATGACGCCGCCCGCCGGCGCGGCCATCAGCACGGCGCGCCAGAGCACGAAGAGTGTGCGGTCGACGATCGAGGTGTAGAGGATCTGCCCGATGTTGGGGCGCCGGTAGGGTGGCAGTTCGAGCGTGAAACTGGATGCTTCACCCTTGAGCACGGTGCGGGAGAGTGTCCAGGAGACGAGCAGGGTGAAGAACACGCCGATCAGTACCACGCCGACTACCGAGCCAGCGGCGGCGATGGAGGCGACGGCCGGCGGGAACGCTGCGGCCACGAACACGATGCCCAGCATGATGAGCGTAGGGAAGCGCCCGTTGCACGGCACGAAGTTGTTGGTGAGGATGGCGATCAGGCGCTCGCGCGGCGAATCGATCACGCGGCACGCGATCACGCCGGCGGCGTTGCAGCCGAACCCCATACTCATGGTGAGGGCCTGCTTGCCGTGCGCACCGACCTTCTTGAACAGCCAGTCCATATTGAAGGCGACCCGGGGCAGGTAGCCGAGGTTCTCCAGTATCGTGAAGAGCGGGAAGAAGATGGCCATGGGCGGCAGCATCACCGACACCACCCAGGCGAGGCCGCGATAGATGCCATGCCAGAGGAACCCTGTCAGCCACCATGGCGCACCCAAGCTGTTGAACAGAGCCGAGGCCCAGTCTTCGATTTTGAACAGGGCGAAGGCGATGGCCTGGGACGGGTAATTAGCCCCAATGATGGTGATCCAGAAGACCAGCGCCAAACCCGCGAGCATGATGGGGAAGCCCCAGAGCTTCGAGGTGAGGATGCGGTCGAGCTTCTCGTCCCAGGTGGGGCCAGCAGGCCTCTTGGCTCGTACGGCGTGCGAGGCGATTCTCTGTGCGTCGCTATAGATGGCCTCGACGATCTGGTCGCGGAACGACAGGTCGAGTCCGCGGCGCAGGCGTTCGGCGCGCTCGAGGATCTCGGGGGGTGAAGGGGTCGCGGTGGTCGTCGTCATCGTGCTGCGGCACCTGACGTGGCGACCTCGGCGGGCTCAAGCTCTCGCGACACCGCAAGCTGCGACAGCTCGCCCAGCCGCAGGGCGTCTTCCACGCGCTTGTCGCCCTCCAGCAGGCGCATCGCGAGCCAGCGGGCGTTGGGCAGGCCGGGGTAGGCGGCTTCGATGAGTGCGACCAGCTCATCGACGGAGCGCGCCGTGTCGCCGGTGGCCGTGATGCGGTGCGGCCGGGTACGGATTCGTGCGCTGGCAACGCCGGCCACCGCCGCGACCAGCTCATTCATCCCATGGGCGGTCCGCGCCACCGTCGGTACGACGGGCACGCCCAGCTCACGCTCCAGCGTCTTGTGATTGACTCGAATTCCCTTGCGCCGGGCCTCGTCCATCAGGTTGAGGCAGACGACGGCCCGGTCGGTGATCTCGAGGATCTGCAGCGCCAGGTTCAGGTTGCGTTCGAGCACCGTGGCGTCCATTACGATGATCGTGCAGTCTGGTCGCCCGAAGAGGATGAAGTTCCGGGCGATCTCCTCATCGGTCGAGGCGCTGAGCAGCGAGTAGGTGCCAGGTAGATCGACCAGCTTGTACTTCTTACCCTCGTACGCGAAACCGCCCTCGGCGCGGGCCACCGTCTTGCCCGGCCAGTTGCCCACGTGTTGCCTGAGCCCGGTGAGGGCGTTGAACACCGTGCTCTTGCCGGTGTTCGGATTGCCCGCCAGCGCGACCACATAGTCCCAGTCGGTCGTGTCGATGCCGAGCTGGCGGAGCCCTTCCCGAAACGGCGGAACCGGCTCGACGACCGGCAGCTTGCGTTCACGGATCGATTTTGGCCGTTTGCTGGTCACTGCGAGCCCTCCACGCTGACCGTGAACGGCTCGATCTCGATCTCATCGCCCTGCTCGCGGCGGAGCGCGATCAACGCGCCGCGTACTCGGTAGGCCCTCGGCTCACCTGCGGGGCCGGGGAACGCGCATTCCACCAGCGTCCCGGGCGTGAGACCCAAGTCGAGCAGACGGCGTCGGTTGAGTCCCTCGCAGCGCAGCGCAATGATACGGCCGGCTTCACCTGGCTTCAGGGAGGAGAGTCTCGCAGGCGGCTGCACAGGATGCGGCAGCTCGCTGACGAAAACGTTGCTCGCGGCCAGCCGCGCCAGCTCTCTCTCGCTCTCACCGTCCCACAGCGCTAATCGCTGCTCATCGCTCTCGCGCACCTCGATCTGCATGCCCAGGGCGAGGCCTGCCCCGACGATCAGGGTCATGACCTCCGGCGGCTCGTCCTCCAGATGGACGATCTTGGCGGGCATGCCGATCGGCCAGTCGCTGAGCGCCGTCGCTTCGACCGTCTCCAGCGTCCCCGCGCTGGTGGGAATCGGATCGCCGTGAGGATCCTGCTGCGGATAGCCGAGCTGGGCTTCGAGCGCGTCTACCTCCTCGACCGTCATCGTGTGCTCGCGGCGGTCCGCGGTCGCGTGGATCGCCTCGAGCGGCATGCGCAGCTCGTCGACGAGGTAGCGCTCGAGTAGGCGGTGCGCGCGGATCACCCTCAGCGCGAGCTTGCGACCCTCGGGCGACAGCCGCAGCCCCGGCCCGGTGGACTGGATGAGTCCTCGACCTTGTATGTCGGAGATGAGCTGCAGCGCCCGCCTCACACCGACGTCCAGCTTTCCGGCGAGGGACTCGGGGGTGGCGAGGGTGCCGCGGAGCTCTCGGGCGTGTATGTGCTTGAGGGCGTCCTCGACGATCACGCGTTCCGCCAGCCGGCGGGCCCGGCGCCAGCGTGCCAGGAGCCCGCGGCGTGGCCAGAGGGTCAGGAGTGCGAGTGCGGCGGCGGCAGCGAGGCTAATCGCGAGGGACGGTTCCATTTTAGTGTCACCTAATGCTTTTGTTTAGGCTAACCTAAAAAAAGTAATCTAGCTTGACCGCCGGCGAGCGGCAAGGGGAGCGCTGGGGTCCGAAATCCTGAATGCGCCGCTTCGGGAAGCTGACGGCGTGTGGGTTGTCGGGGGCGTCGGCGCGGTCGGTTTTTCAGGCCTAATCCTTTGCACATCAACGAGTTACAGCATTGGGGCCTCTGGCTCATCCCTCGGGCACAGGCGTTGCTACTCTGGCCGTCAGCAACCCTGGCCGGATCCCCGTTCAAGTGACAGGGGTTCGACGTGCCGCTCAGGTCGGCTAGAGGGCTTAACGAGGAGGTCGACGATGGCTCGGCGGTTGTGCCTTGCGGTCTGTCTGTTGTTCCTGTCGTGTGAGGACGCCACTGCACCGGCCGGCGCCGAGGTCCCGCTGGACTCCGAGTTCAACCTGGCGCTGGGAGAGACGGTCACGGTCAGTGGTACGGGCCTCAGCATTAGGTTTGCAGGTGTGCCCGAGGACTCGCGCTGCCCGCCGGTGTGGTACTGTTTCTGGGCGGGCAACGCGCGGATCGAGCTGGAGGTGTCGGGGTGGCTGGCCGTCCGCGACTGGCGCCCAGGGATCAAGCTGGGTGGCGGGCCGGTGAGCCTCAACACCAATACGTCGATTGGACCGTCGGCGGTGAGAGTCGGGTGCTACGAGCTGAGGCTCATCTCGCTGGCACCGGAAAGCGCACCGCAGGTGCCCGGCGACTATGAGGCGACGCTTAGAGTCGTCCGGGACTGAGGGGCGGGCCCTCAATGTGGCTGATGGGCGCGGCGGCGACCGTTCCTCTATGCGAGGAAGCGACGGGCCACCTCGGCCAGCAGGTGCGCGCAGCTAATCACGGAGTCCAGGTCCACCCACTCCACCGCGCCGTGAGCGCCAGCGCCGCCGGGACCGTAGTTGAGGGTGGGGATGCCGGCGGCGTCGAAGATGGCGGCGTCGGTCCAGTAGGCGACGCCGGTCTCCTCGGGCGGGGAGCCGGTGACCGTGTGGGCGGCCTCACGCACGCAGCGGGCGATGGACGATTCGGGGTCGCAGACGAGCGGGGTGCGGTGGAAGAAGGATGTGACGGTGGCCTCCTCACCGGCTTCGCGGACGACTTCCTCTAGCTCCTCTCTCACCTGTTCCAGCGTTTCGCCGGGGAGTATGCGGCGCTCCACCTGTAGGCGGCATTCGGGCGCGTAGGTGCTGAGGCCGACGCCGCCTGCGATGGTGGCGCAGTGCAGCGAGGCGGGGCCGAGCACGGGATGGGTGCGCTCGCGTAGCTGTTCTTGGTCGAAGCGTTCCAGCGCAGCGACGATGCGGCCCATCTTGCCGATGGCGCTCACGCCCAGGTCCCAGCGGCTACCGTGTGCGGCAACGCCGTGCGTGATGAGCTCGCTCCAGACGAAGCCTTTGTGGGTGAGGATCAATCGGCCCTCGGTGGGTTCGGTGATGATGCAGGCGTCGGCCTTGTGCCGGGCGACGAAATCGTCGGCGCCGATGCTCGAGTGCTCCTCGTCGACGACCAGCGCGACGAGCACGCGCCCAGTGAGGTCTTCGTGGTTGAGCGCGGCTAAGGCCGCCATGACAGCGGCGACGCCCCCCTTCATGTCGTAACTACCACGACCATAGACGCGCTTCCCTTCGAGCCGGGGCTGGAAGGGTGGGATCGACATTCCGGCGGCGCTCACCGTATCGATGTGGGCGCAGAGGACCAGTGTTGGCCCCTTGCCGCTTCCGGTCTCGGCCACGACGTTGGGCCGGCGGGGTGCGGCTTCTTCCAGCCAGGCATTGACGCCGTGGCTCGTGAGCCACTCGCGGGCGTACTCGGCGAGTGCGGCCTCGCCGTCCGACTCGTCGGGCGCGAGCGTGGGGTTGACCGAGGGGATGCGGATCAGCTCCTGCAGCAGTTGCAGCAGCGAGCCTTCGGAGAGGACGTCGGCGTGCATGGGATGGCTCCCGTTGTCCCGGCGTGGATTGACGGCGGTGCCTAATGGCCAGACAATAGCGTGTGTCTGGGAGCAGAGGAAGATGGGCAGGAGGGGGGTGCGCGACAGGCTCAGCGCCATGACTGTACATAAGAGCTTGGAGGACGTGTGAACAGGACGGCATGTGCTCTTCTCGCTCTGGCCGTGACGGCTGTGTCCGGCTGTCGAGGGGAGGGGGGACGCGGTGGGATCGTCGTGGACACGATCGGCGGCGTGCCCTCGGTGATGAGCCCGGACCGGGGGCTGCTGGGCGACACAGTGCCGTGGGAGCTTGAGCAGTATCTGCTGGTGGCCGGCGATCAGCTCTACGATCGCAAGCCGGCGACGTTCGCCCTCGACGTGGGCATCCTGCCGAACGGCAACGTGGTGGTGCTGGATTCCGGGAACCAGCGTGTGCTGCGCTTCGGCCCACACGGCGAGTATCTGGGCTGGTTTGGTGGAGCGGGAGAGGGGCCGGGGCAATTCGAGAGGCCGCTCTTCCTGGAGGTGGCAGGCGACCGGATCTACACTCTGGATTCGGGGCTAAACCGGGTCACGGGGTTCGACACGGCGGGGATCTTTCTGTCTCGCTTCGAGGTCGATCTGGCGGGCCTGGCGGGGACCACGCCCATCTTCGCGGTCGGGGCGGCGGACGAGATCTACGTGGCCGCGGAGCCGGTCGCGTTCTTGGAGACGGCGCGGGATACGGGCGAGGCGGTGCTTTACCGCATGAACCGGAACGGTGCCATCGTCGACACCGTCGTCACGTTCCCGCCGTCGCAGTGGACCCGGATCGAGCGACCTGAGGGCGGAGCCTCGTACGTGAAGCCGCGCCTGATGCCGGTGCCCAAGGTATCCGCTTCGGCCGGGGCCATCGCGGTCTGTCTGGGGTCCACCTACCTGATCGAGATTCGCGAGCCTGACGGATCGCTGATCCGGCGTGTGGCACGCCGCTATGAGAACGTGGCGGTGACGCCGGCCATCCGCGACAGCGTGCTGGCAGAGCTCGCGGAGGGCCCGACCGGATTGCCGCGGGAGGCGTTGGAGATGGTGCCGTTCGCGCCGGTGGTCCCGGCTATCGACGATATTCTGCTGGACGGAGAGGGCCGCCTGTGGGCGGACGTCTACGTGGGCGAGCGAACGCGCCGCGACATCTTCGACGAGCAGGGGCGTTTCCTGGGCCCGCTGTACTTGCCGCAGCCGGTGGAGCTCGAGGATGTGCGTGGTGACCGTGCCTGCGGAGTGATGCGGGAGGTGTCGGGCCAGGCGGCGGTGGTCTGCTACCGGGTGACGCGGCGGCGCTGATCTGCACTACAGGCGCCGAAGCCAGGCCGGCCTGTGCGGCGCGGCCTGGCTCGGCGGGTCGAATTCTAAGCTCTCCTTAGATCCTCGGGCCTGATCGGCAGGCGCCGGATCCGTGTACCGGTGGCGGCGAAGATGGCGTTAGCCACAGCCGGTGCGATGGGCGGCAGGCCGGGCTCGCCGATACCGGTGGGAGCCTCGCTGCTTGGCACGATGTGGACTTCCACCTTCGGCATCTCGTCGATGGTGAGCAGCGGGTAGTCGTGGAAGTTGCTCTGCACCACGCGGCCGCCCTCGATGGTGATGGCGCCCTTGAGCGCGGCGGTGAGACCGAGGACGATGCCACCCTCGACCTGCGCGGCCAGGTTGTCCGGGTTGACCACGATCCCGCAGTCCACCGCGGCGACGACACGGTGCACCTTGACGGTGCCGTCGTCGTTCACCGAGACTTCGGCTACCTCGGCCACGTAGCTTCGGAAACAGTAGTGGACGGCGAGGCCGCGATAGCGGCTCGCTGGCAGCGGCTCGCCCCAACCCGCCTTCTGCGCGGCCAGCTCGAGCACGCCTCTGTGCCGCGGCTGGTCCTGCAAGAGCTCCGTGCGGAACTCGTAGGGATCCTTCCCGGCGGCGTGGGCCAGCTCGTCCAGGAAGCACTCGTTGGGGAACGGGGTCTGCGAGTTGTAGACCGATCGCCAATAGCCGACCGGCACGGCGGTGCTGGCCATGCAGTAGTCGACGCGGATGTTGGGGATGACGTAGGGCAGATTGGCCGCACCGGTCGTCGCCTCGCCTGCTGCCTGCTGCTCGTTGGCGCCGCTCAGCACCGCGGCGATTGAAGGGGCCACGACCCGGTGCTTCCAGGCCACCACCCGCCCGGACGCATCGAGGCCGCCGCTCATCAGGTGGCGGCTGGCGGGGCGATACCAGTCGTGGTGCATGTCGTCCTCACGGGTCCAGACGACCTTGACCGGTGCGCCCACGGCCTTCGAGACATGTACGGCTTCGACCACGAAGTCGGGCATCAGCCGTCGCCCGAAGCCGCCGCCACTGAAGGTGACGTGCAGCGCGATGCTCTCCAGCGGCAGGCCGAGGGTCTCAGCCACGGCCCGATGAGCCCACTGCGGTGCCTGGGTCGGCGCCCAGATCTCGCAGCGATCCTCGCGCACATCGGCCGTGCAGTTCATCGGCTCCAGGGGCGCGTGAGAGAGGTAGGGAACCTCGTAGACCGCCTCGAGTCTGCGCGCCGCGGACGCCAGGGCGGCGTCGGGATCGCCGTCATCGCGGGTCGCGATGCCCCGCTGACGCTGGCGCTCATCGAACAGCCTCACGATGCTGGCAGAGCTGAGATCAGCGTTCGGGCCGGGGTCGAACTGGCAGTTCAACGCCTGCCGGCCCTTCATGGCGGCCCAGGTGCTGTCGGCGACGACGGCGACGCCGGTCTCAACCTCGACGACGTCACGTACGCCGTCCACGGCCTTCGCCGCAGCCTCGTCGTAGCTCTCGACGCTGCCGCCGTAGACCGGGCAGCGGGCCACACAGGCGTAGAGCATGCCCGGCACCTTCACGTCCAAGCCGACGGTGGCCTTGCCCTCGACGCGGGCGGGGTGGTCGAGCTGTGGCAGGGGCTTTCCGATGTAGCAGAAGTCCTCGGGATCCTTGAGGTGCGGATCGTCGGGCACCGACAGGGCCGCCGCTTTCTCCGCCAGTTCACCGTATCCGAGCGTACGCCCGCTGGGCTCGTGAACGACCTTGCTCTGAGACGCGCGGCACGTGCCGGGGTCAACACCCCACTCAGAGGCTGCGGCGGCGATGAGCATGGCCCGGGCCGTCGCGCCGGCCGCGCGCAGCGGCGCCCAGGACGTGCGCACCGAAGAGCTGCCGCCGGACGTCTGCGACCCGTATAGCGTGGAGGCGTCTGCCTGCTGGCGCTTGAACTTCGGCCACTCGACCTCGAGCTCGTCGGCGAGAATCATTGGGAGCGAAGTACGGGGCCCCTGCCCCATATCGGGCCGGTGAACCCAGAGGGTGACCTCCCCGTCGGGGTCAATGTGCAGCCATGCGTTGGGCATGAACCCGTCGGTAGATGCGCTCACCTCGTTGTGCGCGCAGCCCGCGAGGGGGAGGTGGAAGCCGAGGACCAGGCCGGTCCCGGCGACACCGGTGACCTTCAGGAACTCGCGCCGGCTGACCTTCGTGATCGTTGTCATGTCACACCTCCTGCGCGGCGCGGTGGATGGCACGGCGGATCCGCTGGTAGGTCCCGCAGCGGCAGAGGTGCGGGGACATCGCCTCGTCGATGTCGGCGTCGGTCGGGCTCGGCGTCCGCGCGAGCAGCGCCGCCGCTCCCATGATCTGACCCGGCTGGCAATAGCCGCACTGGGGCACCTGCTCGGCGATCCAGGCGTCCTTCAGCACCCGGCCGAGGTCGCCGTTGAGGCCCTCGATGGTGGTGACCTGTCGGTCGGCGGCGCTGGACACCGGGATCGAGCAGGAGGGGACGGGG
>CP070823.1:1406020-1408791 GCA_020344375.1 Gemmatimonadota bacterium
TCCCTGGTGTGCAGGCTGTCGCCGCTGCGACACAGATGCCGTTCTCAGGAGGAACAACACGCAACACCACGACCGTGGAGACACGGGCAGGGTTGGTGGAGACCAACGTCGAACGCGCTAACGTCACCGCTTCGTACTTTCGGGTGATGAGCATTCCACTGGTTGCCGGTCGTCCGTTCACACCCTGGGACAAGGACAGCGACACACCAGTGGCCATCGTGAGCCAGGCGATGGCTCGTGCTTATTGGCCCGGTGAGGAGGCCGTCGGTCGGAGGATCAAAGAGGGCGGCATCGACGGCGATTGGCCGTGGCTCACCGTGGTCGGCGTGGCAGGCGACGTGCGCCACCAAGGACTCGATGTGGAGCCACGTGCCAAGATGTATCTGCCGTTCCGCCAAGGAATGACCTGGCAGATGAATAGTGATGGACAGGCCGTGAGTTCAAATCAGACTGTCGTGCTCAAGACTTCGATTGACCCATCTGGGGTGATGACTGTGGCTCAAGAAGTCGTGCGTGCCATCGACCCCGATCTGCCCATCGTTGAGTTGAGCACGCTCGACCGCCTGATCAGCCGATCGGTCGCGGACCCACGCTTCCGGACGATCCTCATCGGCTCCCTCGCCACGCTGGCCACAGTATTGGCAGTCGTCGGGGTCTTCGGTGTGCTTGCGTATGCTGTAGCGCAGCGCACCAACGAGATCGGGATTCGTATGGCCTTGGGTGCGGCGAGGAATGATGTCGTACGTGGCGTGCTGAAACGAGGCCTGGCGCTGTTGGCAACGGGCCTCGCGATCGGGCTGGTTGTTACACTGGCAACGGTCCGGGCGCTTGAGAGGTTTCTGTTCGAGATCAGTCCAACCGACCCGGCGACATTGATAGCGGTGGCGCTGTTGCTCACGAGCGCAGCCTTGGCGGCAAGTTACGTTCCCGCTCGCCGGGCTACGAAGGTGGATCCAGTGGAGGCGCTGAGGCGCGAGTGACGTGAGTGGCGCCTGAATGGGGCTCAAGAGGTCGCGGGTGGAGACTCGCGCCGCGCGTCTCAAGCTTGAGTTCCAGCGTGGCCGTCGGTAAGCGTGATGGGAGTGCCCGGGTGGCTGGCGCCGGTGTTGTGAGTTTCGCGCCGTTCTGCGTGGCCAGGTACTCCTCCATGATGTTTAGGTAGTTTGCTTCGAGAGACGAGACGCTGATCCCCAGCGCCCGCTGGAAGGCGTCGTGGAACGTGTCACCATCCTTCATGTACTGAAACAGGTTGCGCAAGTCCGCCACGCTCGCCCCGTGACCGTGTGTCGTATCGACCAGGTAGGCGTAGGTGAGCGCGAACATCTGGTAGTACTCGCCCATTCGGTCGACATCCGGGAAGTCGGGACGGCGCTGTATTCGGACCGGAATGATGTGCGTCGAATCCGAGAACCAGGTGCGAAACTGCTGCAGCGTCGGTCTCGTGTACCTCCCTCCCACGACTACGGCTTGCCCCTCGGAGAACCAGATGTCGAGCCAGTGGGGCCATTCACCATTGCCGGGGCAATCGATGAGGCTGAACTGAAAGACGTGCATCAGTTCGTGCCTCATCAGGTAGCGGTACCAGATGGGGTATCGCTGGGTCGGTCGCTCGCGCGAATCGATCGCCGCGATCAATAAGCCGTGTCGATAGCCTTCGGCCACCGTGGGCGTCATGTTCTTCTGAGCGTAGATGTAGTAGGTGTATCCCGGCGTGAACCCCAACTCCGCCTCCGAAGCGATTAGGAACTCGGCTGCCAGCTCCGAAAAGACACCCTCGGCTAGCCGGGCCAGGGTGTCCTTCGCCGCCGTGCTGCTCCCGTCGCTGTACACCGTGAAATGGTCACTGACGTACGGTTCACAATCGTGACGCCAGGTTCGGTAGCCGTACGAATCGGCCTCCCACTGGCCCGGTGGGCAGTCATCGCTGCCGGGCCCCGGTGCCGCCGGGCCCTCGGAGTCGCAGGAAGTGGCAAGGAGCGGCAGGACCGCCAGGAGGGCCAGAATCGGTACTCGGGTCAGCCGCTTCGACCTACTCATAGTCGCGTCCGCACTCGACTTGCTCTGCGTCGCGGGCCAACCGTTTAGATGTTGGAGACGAGGTGATCGTTGCCGTGGCATCAACGCTCGTGAGCGGCAGCCAAGGACCGGCTGGCAGGCCTACCTCCGGCTAGGGTCTCTCCCGTTCCAGTTGCTCGATCATTTGCCGGGCATAAACCATGTCAGGGTCAACTTCCAGGCACTTCCTGTAGTAGTAAAGCGCACGCTCGATCTCGCCGCGCTCCCGGTAGATACCTGCGAGACGCCACCAGCCGTTCAACGAGTGCGGGTAGAGCGCGACCAGGCGCTCGAGCATCTCGATCGCTTCATCCACCCTGCCATTCTGCGCCATGTTGTCCGAACCCATCGCCAGCACCATGTCGGGGATCGCGACCTCATACCCATAGCGTTCCGACAGCTCGGCGTAGTACGCCTCGATGTCGGCCAGCGAGGCGACCCCGACGTCGACCGGGAATTCGTACGCGCTGAACAGAAGCGTCAGTCCCTCGCGCAGACCCGACGGTGCGAGGAAGTCGCCGTTCTCCTCGACGACCTCCACCTTCCACTCGAATTCGGCCGGCGCTTCGGCGGACACAACCTCCTCGAGCCGCGGCATGTACTCGAGTGCCTCGGGGAAGTCGCTATCCTCGGCGATCACATACAAGAAGTTGTCGAGTGTCTCTCTGCCGGCGAGCAAGGTCCGAACCTTCTCGATCAGGTAGTCGCGCTGCACC
>CP070823.1:1408891-1413562 GCA_020344375.1 Gemmatimonadota bacterium
CGGCCAGTCTGATGGACCGCCGCAGACTGGACAGTGCCGAGGATAGGCGCGATACGAGTTCGCCGGACCAACGCCGCCCGCCCAACATCTCACGCGCACCGCCCACACGCTCCTGATACTCCTTGAGCGCACCACCCATCCTCTCGCGGGTCGCGCTATCACCCGTCGCTGGCAACATGCCCACCAGCGTCGTATCGATCCCACCGAAGAGGGAGCGCTCTCGCTCCGGCTCACCTGTATCCAATCGGCTCTCGAGCAGCTGCACCGAGGTCCGCCGCGGGCCCAGCGACTCGATCCGACCCATGTCCTGCGAGCGGTGCCGACTGCGGCTGGCCATGGCAATCTGGTAATACGAGCGGCCGTAGAGCGGGTCGAGGCTGCCGGTCTCGATCGTGAGCGTCGCCGCGTCTTCATCGAAGCGAGTCGAGCCGTACAACTTCAGTGGCGACCACGGTCGCAGCCCGTCCGCCAGCTGGCCAGGGAAGCGCTGTGGATCTCCGGCAGCGAAGAAGGCTTCGCGCGCCAGTATTCCGGCCGCCTGGTGCTGACCGTGCCGATCGCGCGGCGTGCCCGTGAAGATCGAGACAATGATCTGGGGCCGGAACTGGCGAACGACGGCCACCACATCGGCGAGCAGCGAATCCCTCGGCCAGAACCGGAACGTCTCCTCAGCTGATTTCGAGTAGCCAAAGTCATACGCCCGGGCGAAGAACTGGTCCGCTCCGTCCAGACGCCGGGCCGCCAGCAGCTCCCCGGTACGCAACAAGCCCAGGCCCACACCCAGCTCGGGGCCGATCAGGTTCTGCCCGCCCTCGCCTCTAGTAAGGGAGAGGTACGCCGCATCAGCTCCCAAGCCGCGCTCGAGCCAGGTGAGGAGCGCTGTGTCCTCGTCATCCGGGTGCGCTCCGATCACCAGCACCCGCTTCACGCTCCCCAGACCCCGCAACAGCCGTTCTACCGCAACGATACCATGCTCGGGATCCACGACCTCCTGCGCCATCGTAGCCGCCGGGAGCCAGAGTAGCGCGCAGAGACCGAGGGAGGGTCGCCAGAGCCGGCGGACGGCCCAAGTTCGCCTGGAGCGACGCCTGGACGTGCACGTGGCTGCACTCACGGTCCGCCAAAGTATCGAGCGCTCGCCCGGTAAGCCAGCATCGCGCTGACGTCCTTGTGTCGACCTCATCGTGCACCTACCATCGAGTGCAGTAACAACACTGCACAGTGGTTTCGAGATCCCATGGACCGTCCGGAAGAAGACACACTCCGTCCCCTGAGCACACCCATCATACTCGTCCTCATCTCTGCTGCCCACCTGTCCTACGTCCTGCTGGCCGATCTGCGCACGATGCCGATACTGCTGCCGGCTGTCGCCATCTCGGTGCTGCTCGGCGGTGGCTATGCCGTCAGCGCCTGGCTCATGCGCCGCGATCGGGGCTTCGAGCTCACGGTGAACCTCATCGTCGGCGAGGACCTGGGCTTCCTGGCGGCCGGCCTGCTGCTGGGTTACCCGTGGGCGGACTACCTGCGCCCGGGCACGATCATCGTCATCGCGCTGCAGCTCGCCGTGGCCTTCGCAGAGATCTGGCGCCGTCAGGAGGCCGGCCGGCCCATTGTGTCTGCGGCCCGGCTTGCCTGGTTCGTGATCGCCTACGCCCTCGCCTTCGCGCTCTATGCCACCCTCAAGCCCAAGGGGTTATGGAGCCTAGCGGGCTCGCTCGGGTAGTACGACGGCAGGGTAGGTTCGCTTACCGCCGAATGACTTGGCTGGCCTGCAGTCCCCGTAACTATTAGGTTGTTACCGTGTCAAGATCCCATTCAGGCGGGCTGCTCCTGGTTCTAGGCCTCGTGATGCTGGGGCTGTTCACGCTCGTCGTGGACCTGCCGGGCGGCGTCGACATAGTCGCCAACTTCCTGCTCGGCATCGTGCCTGCTGTGGTGGGCGTGGCTCTGCTTTGGGCCAGCTACCGGAGTTCGAGCCGACAGCAGGACCCGGAGGTCGAGCGGCTCGCCGGCATCAAGGACCAGATCGTCTGGCGGGCCCTAGCTCAGGGTGGGCGGATCACGGCGGCGGAGGCCGCCACACACGCAGGTCTCCCAGAGATGGAGGTCGAGCACGCTCTGATGTCGCTCGTGTCGGAGGGGCGAGCGGCGGTGGAGCCGGGCGAGTCGGGTAGTATCGTCTACCGAATCGAGTCACCCGTCGCGGAAGCGGGCAGCCATTTATAGCCACCAAGTTGCACTCGCAATCAGTGTCCAAGACTGGCCACGCTCGTGGGCGCCATCAACGCCGAGTAGACAGCCCATATGGGGGAATGGCGAGTGACCCAGATGGCCGGATCTATCGCGAGTTGCGGCGGCACGAGAGCAGTCCCAAGTACCTCCATCGACCCCGCCGTGGTGTAGTCGCCGGAATGCCATTGCGCCGACGCGAAGCAGGAGACGTGGGAGGATGATGTCCGACCCAACCACGGTCGATCGAACCACCGTCGATGAGTTGACGGGTAGGCTCGTCCTCCTGATCGAGGAGAACCGCGCGTGGCACGAGACCGACCTCATGCACCGGCAGCTCACCGCTAAGGTCAAGCACTACGTCCGCTACATACGCAGCCCGCAGTTCACAGTCGATCACGGTCGCAAGCCACAAGGCACCATCGTCCGCCTGATCTGCGCCCATCCTCCAGGTGAGGGATCGCTTCGGTTCTTCCAGAGGGTCTGCTACGAGCTGGGCAAGCACGGAGTGGTGTTCGAGCACCAAGTGGGTGCGGAAGGGATCCCTGTCCCCCTGACCCCCAGCACCGAGGCAACCTTTCCGCCGGCCGCGCCTCCAGCTCAGCCGCAGGCACCAATTGGCACGCCGCAGCCGCCGCCTCCGGTGGAAGAGAGGCCGCCAGTCGAGCCTCCACGGCCAGCGCCACCAGTACGGCCGACCCCGGTGGAGCAGCCCCTAGTCGAGCCGTCGCCAATCGAGGGCTTCGAGCCGTCAGCTGTCCCCGACGAGCCGCTGGAGTTGGAGCCGGCGATGCCCAGGGAGTGGCTGGGCGCGGAGTCGCAGGAGCCCAACCAGGAGATCAGCGAGCTGGAGCGCTTGATCGAGGGCGAGGAGAAGGAGCTGGAGTTCCTCGGAATCGAGGCGCGCGAGGAGGCACCTGTCGAACCACAGCCACCTACAGGCACGAAACCCAGACATCCATCGTTCTTTCCCGAGGAGGAGTTCGGGCGCGCGATGCCCGACATGGACGAAGTCGAGGCCATCTTTGAAGCGCCGGCCGAGGCCCCCGTGATCGAGACCAGCTCCGGGAAGCGGATTCGGTTGGAGGTGGCTGAGATGCCGGAGGGTGGAATCGAGCCCGCGGTCGCCGAGGTTCGGCCCAGCCTGGCGCGCGCCATAGGCGCAGGCATCGCCGCCGCCATCGGCGGGGCTGTCATCTGGGGCCTGCTGGCCGTGCCGGCCGGACAGGGCGCCAGCCCGCTAGCGCTGGCGGTGGCAGTCATGGTGAGCATTAGCGTGCGGCTGCAGGGTAACGGACACACGCTACCCTTCCGGCTGGTCGGGGTCATCACCACGCTCATCGGCTGCCTGCTCGGTGCCGTACTCGCCGCGGCCGCCCTCACCGTCACGGGCGCCGGTGTGGAAGAGATACTAGCGGACCATCCCGTCGGGCTTTCCGGCCTCCTCTCGGTGCTTTCCAGCCCGGACACGGCGCTAGCGGCGGTGCGGACCTACTATCGACCGCTCGACCTTTTGGCCGTGGCGCTTGCCATCTATCTCAGCTTCCGGATTTCCGCCACCAAGCCTCCCAGCTAACCTGTCACGCCTGTCGAACAGGGAACTGAGTCCTACGCCGTGCTCCAGCGCTGCCTAGCTGCCTCGCTAGTAGCCTTCGAGCGAGGGTTGAACTACTCCGCCGGATGTAATAGCTTTGTTGCTACCTAAGTCGCCCCCACCGCAGTCCCTTCCACTGTTTTACTCCCTGTCCATGCTCGGCAATCGTTGTGTCTAGTCAGCTGTTTCGTTCAACAGCTGCCGTGGGAACGTGTCACCAAACCAGGAGGTAAGTGTGAGAAGAGCGAAACCGTTCTGGCCCGCCCGCGTCGCTGTGCTCGCCCTGGCGCTATCGGTGTTCGTCGCTTGCGACGACGACGAGACGGGCCCAAGCCTGTCTGACACCGGCGCGAATGTGAGCTCGGTCATCAACCAGTTCTTGACGCAGAATGAGGGGCTCGCGAGCCTGGAGCTCTTTGCGGCCTCTATCACCGACGTGCTGGCACCCGTCGGGCCGGTCGGCCCGGCTCTCGCCCCCGAGTCGAACACCATCGCCGGTCTGACGAAAGGTGTCCGCGCAAGCCTCGACGAGCTGCGTGCGCCCAGGGCGACTATCCCGCCCGATCTCTTGGGCGTGACCTTCGTCTACGACCCGGGGCAGAGTGCCTACGTCCCCTCGGAGAGGATGGGTGCCCCGGCCAACGGCGTGCGTTTCATCCTCTATGACAACCCCAGCGACCTGAACGAGATCGGCTACCTCGACTTCATCGACGGGAGCAATTTCGGGGTTCAGCCGTGGGTGATCGACGTTTCGCTGGAGGTCTTCCTCACCGGTGTCGGCACGGTGCTCGACTACACAGTCACAGGGACCGCCTTTGAGGGGAGCGCCAACATTACCTTTGACGGCT
>CP070823.1:1413662-1425035 GCA_020344375.1 Gemmatimonadota bacterium
TACGACTTCAAGACGGGATGGTACATCCGTGGGTTCGGTCGGGACGCGGCGTTCGAGCTGGAGGGCCGCCGGCAACAGCTCTTCGCCGCGCTCATCGGCCTGCTCACCGCGCTCGCCATGGTGGCGCTCTTCCACCGGGCGTATTTCGAGGCCGACCTCTTCCCGCCTGTCGTTCGCGTTTACGCCGCGGCGATCGGCGCGGGTATCGAGCCCGGGGCGGGCACGAAGCTCCTGGTGTGGGCAGTCCTCGGGGCGTTCCTCCAGCTCCTGGGCGGCCCGGACCGCCAGCTCGGCATCCTCTTCGCCACCGGGCTCCTTATCGTGAATCCGCTCGCCGGTTGGGCCGTCCTGCTCGGACTGGCTGTCCGGATCGCCTGGGCCCGGGGCGATACGGCGGTGGAGGGCGCGCCGTCGACGGTGTTCGCGGGTGGCCTCATCGCTGGCGACGCGCTCTGGAGCTTCGGCGCCTCGCTGTTCCGCTGACTCGGGAGTGTGGCCGTTCACGATGGCGAGCAGTATCATGACGGCGGCGTCGGCTCTTCGGCCCTTACCTTCCTTTGCAGAGAGCGGTGAATGTGAATCGAGTTCCCGGCTCCACTTCCATCTGCAAACTGGTTGCGGTCGGACTCGCCGCCGTCGCCGGGTTCACCTGGCTCGGCTGTGACGACGACGGTGGGCCGCGGGTTCCGGCGCGCGTCATCGTCTTCCCCTACTTCGTCATCCTGGACGAGATCAGCGCCACGGAGCAGTTCACGGCGCACGTTCAGGATGAGAGCGGCAACCTGATGCCGGGCGTGCCCGTGAAGTGGAGCAGCAGCGATATCGCCGTCGCGAGCGTAGACTCCGCGACGGGCCTCGCTACAGCTCGCGGGCCCGGTATCGCAACGATCACGGCTACCGCGGGACCGACTTCCGGCAACGCCAGGCTCGAGGTCCATATCTTCAGTGAACCTCCCGGCACCGCCCCGGTGTTCGCGGTCGATGTCTCACACTGGTCGGGATATCTGAGCGCGGGCCAGGTGGCCTGCTGGTGGGAGATGGGCGTCCGTCACGTGGTGACCGGCACTCGGGATCCGAGCATCACGGTACAACAGCTAGGGATGGCCGTCGACGGCGGTATGACCGTTGACGCGTATGTCGTACTCGAGTGGGACGACGAGATCGCGCAGCTGGTTGGGGCTGCGCTCTCCGCGATCACGCCCTATCCGGTGCAGCGTCTGTGGCTCGATGCGGAACGACCGGCGGGCGTCTGGTCGGCGGCTCAGCTGGTCGGCAAGATCCAGGAGGGCGTCGACGCGTGTGGGGGGTTCGCGTGCGGCATCTATACGCGCAAGGCGTGGTGGCTGGATAGCACCGGCGACAGCCAGGCATTCTCCCATCTGCCCCTCTGGTACGCGTACTACAACGGGCAGCCTAACTTCGAGGATTGGCACCATCCCGCGGTCTGGTACGAGGGGCCGTTCGGCGGCTGGTCGTATCCCACGGGAAAGCAGTACGACTCGGATCAGACGGCGCCTGACCTGTGCGAGGTCAACGTCGACTACAACATCATGTACAGGGCGGGTAGTCCGACGGCGCGCGTCGCGGGCTTGGCCGGTCAGGATGGTGAGCAGTATCATGAAGACGAAGCATGACATAGCGAAGGTCGCCGTTAACACCTCTGACATCATGAATGGCATTCGCCCTACGGCGCTCAGCGCGATCGCGCTCGTCGTCATCACCGGGGCCTGCGCCAGGCCGCCCGAGCCCGAGCCGGTCCCTGAGGGGGCCGCTCCACTTGCCCGCGAGTGCGAGGTCGTCTCGCTGACGGATGGCGGCGCCGACGCCGTCAACGTGGCGCTGCTGGACGAGGTCAGCCCGGCCCACGCTCCCCGACCGCGCAACGATGCGGAACGCCTGCTGTTTCGGCACCTCTACGAGACGCTGATTCGGGTGGACTGTCAGGGTCGCGTCTACCCGGGCCTGGCCGCGTCCTGGAGCACGGCTGACCGCGGCCACAGCTGGCGGTTCGTGTTGCGTGCTGATGCGCGCTTCTGGGACGGGAGCCCAGTCACCGCGAACGACGTGGTGTGGAGCTGGCAGGGTGACGAGCAGCGGCTGGGCGCTCAGGCCTTCGACTCCGTTGGCGTCGAGGATCGCCGGACTCTGACCGTTCACTTCGAACGGGCCTATCCCGAGGTTCCTCGGCTTTTAGCGGATCTGAAGCATGCCGTGATGCTCTCACGACCCGGCCCGCGCTGGCCGCTGGGGACGGGGCCCTATCGCATCGAGAGGCCGATCGCCAGCAGTGATCGCGCGCACGTCATCATGCGTGCGGCGCCGGTGTTCGACGAATCTCGGCCCCGCATCGATTTTCACCTGGCAGCGGGGGCTGATGTGCGCGACCTCCTCGACGGGGGCATCGATGTGCTGATCACGGGAGACCCGGAGGTGCTCGAGTATGTCGCCATGCGCCCGGAGTTCGTGTCCGTGTCCCTGACATGGGACCGCACCTACGTACTCGTCGCGCCGTCGCGCGTCAGAGCGCTGCACCACGGAGAGTTCGTTGGCGATACGTTGCGGCTCCCGCCTGAGATCCTCGATGCCTTCGCCCGCGATGCGGTGCGCGGCGCGGCGCGCGGGCACCGGGCCCTCGCCTGGTGGGAGGATGCTGGCTCCTGCGAGTCGGTGATAGACAGCTTGAAGGACCTCCCGCCTGCGATACCCATCGCCCCCTACCGCGTGCGCGGTCCGCGCCGCGTCGCTTACGCGCGCGGCGACGACATCGCCCGCGGCCTGGCCGAGCGCATTGTGGCCTTGGCAACCCGACCGACGTCGCCCGAGCAGGCAGCCGCACTGGGCCTGGCGATCCCGGGACTTCTCGGGGCTGAGGATCCAACCACCGTCGTCGAACTGGGCGCCTACGAGTTCGAGCTGGCCTTGGTGCGCGGCAGCGAGTTCCTGATTGTCCTCGCGCTTCCCACGGTCGCCCTCGACCACTGCCACCAGTTGCTCAACCTCGCGAACCGCGTTCCCTGGCTGGCCGTAGGCAGACTGGCGCCGTCTGCGACGATCGTGCCGCTGGTGGATACGCGGCGGCACCTCATCGCTCGCAAAGGCGCTGCCGCGGTCTCACT
Organism: Gemmatimonadota bacterium; assembly: GCA_020344375.1. Lineage (GTDB taxonomy): Bacteria > Gemmatimonadota > Gemmatimonadetes > Palauibacterales > KS3-K002. Next base: position 1,416,779 of record CP070823.1, read on the forward strand.
GAACTGGGACGGCACGCTCCTCATAGGTGGCGCTGACCCGGGCGGAGGCAGCGTGCCGTGAGCTTCCGCAGCCGTCTACGTCTGGCCTTCGTCGCGGTCGTCCTGATCCCGGTGATCGCCTTCGCGCTCGCCGTACGGAAGACGATGAGCGACCGCTTGACGGCGCAATACCAGCGACGTGTCGATGCGCTCGTCGCGATCATCGAGGATGACCTGACGTTGGAGAGCGAGGAGACCGCTCGCCAGCTGGCCACGCTCGCGCGCTCCGCAGCCGAGGACAACCGCTTGCGGCTGGCCGCCGTGGGCGGCGACGCAGCGCGCCGTGCCTACCTCCTGGACTACGCGGGTACCGCGTTGCAGCTGGCTGGCCTCTCGATGTTGCAGATCCAGGACGAGGCGGGTCGCATCATCAGCTCCGGACACTTCAGGAACGAGTACGACCGGCTGGAGCCGCGACTGCCGGAGCTGCTGGCGGCGACGCCGGGCGGATCCGCGCTCGTTCAGGCACGCTCGCCAGAAGCGCCGTTCCTGGCCCTCGCCCGGGTCGATTCGTTTCGCATGGGTGGTAGGCGCTTCACGCTGGTCGGCGGCACATCGGTGCAGCGAAGCTTCCTCGCCGGGCTGGCGCGCGAGAGCGATCTCGCGATCTCGCTCGTCTATCCAGGCGGCGTCCTGACCTCGGTCGGTGATGTTCACGCAGGAGAGGTGGAAGCCGGTGCAGCGGGTACCGAGGGCGCGAGCGCCGACACGGCCGCGGCGGAGCGTGTGGTCGCGGAGCTCGTTATTCCGTTCGTCGATGCGAGCCGCGGCGCGGCGGTCGACTCGCGTATCGTCGTCACCCACCCGCTGGATGAGTTGCAGGCGCTGCACCGCAACATCGACAACTGGTTCCTCGCGGCCGTCGCCGTCACCGTTCTCATCGCCTTCCTGCTGGCGAGCTGGCTCTCTTCCCGGATTAGCCGACCGCTCGTCGAGCTAGCGAACAAGACCTCCAGGATCGATCTCAATCGCCTCGATATCGATTTCAGGAGCACGCGCAGAGACGAAGTAGGGGCGCTGTCGCGGCTGCTCGGCGCGATGACCGAGCGTCTCCGCACTGGCGCCAGTCGCCTCAAGGAAGCGGAGCGCCGCGCTACGATCGGCGAGCTGGCACGCCAGGTGAACCACGACATCAAGAACGGTCTCACGCCGATCCGCAACGTATTCCGCCATTTGGTGCAGGTGGCCCGCGAGGACATTAGTGAGCTACCTCGTGTGTTCGACGAACGGCAGGGGACAATCGACTCCAGCATTACATATCTAGAAAACCTCGCCTCTAACTACGCGCGACTGTATCCTCGATTGGATCGCCGGCCCTGCGAGCTGAACGCGATCGTGAGTCAGGTGGTGACGAACGCACGGGCTGCGGGTGGCGTGGAGCTTCGCGTGGTACTCGCAGATGGACCCACCGTCGTCACTGGTGATCCGGTGGCGCTCCGCCGCATCGTCGAGAATCTGGTGGACAACGCCATCGACAGCCTCGAGTCGGATTCCGGAACGGTCACCGTCTCGACCGAGATCGTGAGCGGAGAGAGCGATGCTCGGATGATTCGCGTCAGTGTCACCGACACGGGCTGCGGGATGAGCGCGGAGCAGAAGGCGAGGATCTTCGACGATTTCTACACCACCAAGGAAGGCGGGACCGGTCTGGGACTGTCGATCGTCCGCCGCTTGGTGCTCGACTTGAACGGGACGATTCGCGTGGAGAGTGCGGTAGGGCAGGGAAGCTGCTTCACCGTCGAGCTTCCTGGTGAGCGTACGCCGTCTGCAGCAGGCGAGCAGGGCCAGCAAGAGGGAGGACAGGGCGAGTGACTCTGGTGCTCGTGGTCGATGACGTCCCCGCCATGGCGGAACAGTACGCCTACGACCTGAATCGCGTGGGCGGCTATGAGACTCTCATCGCGCTGGGCGGCGCCGAGGCGCTCGGTCTGCTGCGCTCCGAGGCGATCGACTGCGTCATCCTCGATCTCGAGATGCCCGGGGTCGACGGGTTCGAGGTGCTGCGCACGATGAAGGAGCGCCGCGACCTGACTCCGGTCATCGTCTACACCGGGACCGGCAACTACGACCGTTGCGTTCAGGCGATCAAGCTCGGCGCTTACAACTTCATCGACAAGGCCGAGTCGATGGAGCGCGTCGTCCAGGAGGTGGAGAACGCGCTCGAGCGCGTGCGATTGCTTGCCGAGGTCGAGGTGCTCAAGCGGGATCTCGGCACGGAGTCCCCGATCGTCGGGTCGAGCCCCGCCATGCGACAGCTCAAGGATGCCATCGCCCGTGTCGCGGCTATACCCAGCCCCGTGCTCATCGTCGGCGAGAGCGGCTCGGGGAAAGAGCTGGTGGCCAGGGAGCTTCATCGTCTCGGCCCGGTTCCACAGAAGCCCTTCGTCGCGATCAATAGCGCTGCCTTGCCCGAGAACTTGGTGGAGAGCGAGCTCTTCGGTCACGAGCGCGGCGCCTTCACCGGCGCCAGCCGCACTCGCAAGGGTGCCTTCGAGACCGCAGCCGGCGGCACACTCTTCCTCGATGAGATCGGTGAGCTGCCGCTGCCCGCCCAGGCGAAGCTGCTGCGCGTGCTCGAAGAGCAGCAGGTGACCCGCGTGGGTGGAGAGCGCACCATCAAGGTCGATGCGAGGGTCGTCGCAGCCACCAACCGGGACCTGGAGAAAGGAATCGAAGCCGGAGACTTCCGGCAGGACCTCTTCTATCGGCTCAACGTCCACGTGCTCCACGTGCCGCCGCTCCGCGATCATCTCTCCGACCTCCCGGAGCTCGCGGAGCATCTCATCGCCGCTACCTGTACTCGCTTTGGCGTGCGCCCGAAGAAGCTCGACTCCGGGGCGTTGGAGCTGCTCATGTCCTGCGAGTGGAGGCAGAACAACGTGCGCGAACTCCGCAACATCATCGAGCGCATGATCATCGCCTGCGAGGACGATACCGTTACTGCCGCTCACGTTCCGGCGGAGATCCGTGGCGCCGCTGAGCCGGCGAAGCGCGGCCCGCAGCCACGAACCTTCCAGCAGCTCAAAGCGGAGGCCGAGCGCCAGATCATCGTCGCCGCCCTCGAGCGCAACGACTGGCACATCAGCAACACCGCCAGAGAGCTCGGGCTCGCCGACCACGCGAGCCTGCTCAAGATCATGCGCCGCCACGGGCTGAAGCGGGACTGAGCTTCGGTGTCCGGCCGGACACAGAGGCCCCTCCAGCACGTGTCCGGCCGGACACAACCTGCCTTCCTCAGAGCGCTCCCTTCGAGCGGTCTGATCGTATAACTGCTTTTATTCCAACAACTTGTCGGAACCCAGCTCACGGCGCGAGGGCTGGCCCCGGGCGTGCCCTTACGGTGGTCGATCGCTGATGCGGGGACCGGCGCCCTGCGGGGCGCGCAACCGAAAGGAGGCACATCATGCAGAGGGGACTGAAGTTTCGGCCGGAGGTCGTCTGGAGCACTGCCGCGCTGGCGCTGTTCGTGCTGCTGTCGCTGGCCGGCGTCGGGTGCGGCGGAGATGAGACCTCCCAGGGCGACGTCGGCGGCCAGGCGACGCTACCGCCGCCGTTGCCGCCGGTCGAGACCACGCTGGCGTCGGACACGCCGGAGGTTGCGACCGAAGAGGAGTTGGCGGTCGTCGAGCCGCGCGAGGTCAGCTACGAGGAGGCCGAGTCGACGTTCCTCGAGCGGCGCTACGCTGAGGCCGTCGATCTCTTCATGCTCTACGCGGAGCGTCGCGCTGAGAATCCGTGGGGCCACTACATGCTGGGGCTCTCGGCCTGGAAGTCGGGCGACAACTGGCTGGCGGAGGAGGCATTCCGGCGCGCGCTGGAGCTGGATTCCACGCACGTGAAGAGCTGGCTGAATCTGGCGCGTGTGTTGCTGGATGAGGAGCGCGCCGACGAAGCGCTGGAGATGATCGACGAGGCGCTGGCCCTCGAGCAGGAGTCGAACGTGGCCTTGAGGCTGGAGGCTCGCGCCTATCACCAGCTCGGGCTGCTGGAGGAGGCGATCGACTCCTATCGTCAAGCGATCCTGATCGATGATGAGGACGCGTGGTCGATGAACAACATGGGCCTCATCTACATCGAGCAGGAGCGGTTCGATGAGGCGCTGCGGCCGCTGGCGCGAGCCGTGGGGCTTTCGCCGGACATCCCGATCTTCCACAACAACCTGGGCGTGGCGCTGGAGCGGACCGGCCACTACCGGGCGGCGGAGGACGCGTTCAGGGCTGTCCTGGCCATCGACGACACGTACGAGAAGGCCGAGGTCAGTCTCGTGCGGGTCGCGGGACTGGAAGAGGATCCAGATCTGCTGCCGGTAGATCTCGCGGAGCTTGCCCAGCGCTTCGTTGATGAGGTGGAAGGGTGGCGCGAGGCAGTGGCCTGGCGGGACTGGCAGTGACTCGCGACGGGCCCGTACACCCGGGCGCCAGCAACTGAGTCCAGCTGGCGCCCGGGCACCGCGACCGGCAAGAGGTGGCTCTGCTCGGAGGATTGGGACAACGCGCTACATCATTCTCTCCTCGGCGTCCTTCCGGACCAGCGCGAAGCCGACACTGTTGAAGTTATTCTCGAATACGTACCTGAAGATCTCTCGTGCTTCGGTCAGGTTACCGGCGCCCTCATGGGCCAGGCCGAGGTGGTACCTCGTGTAGATGTTGTTCGGGTTTGCCTGGTTGTAGTGATCGATCGCCCCCTGGAAATCGCCCTGCAGTAGCGCGACCAGGCCGAGCACGTCGTGATAGGGCTCCAGCTTGCGCGGGTTGGCATCGGGCTCGAGTAGGCGAGCGTTCTCTTCCGCCTTCATCCTGGCGCTGCTGAAGTCGCCTCTGCGGGCCGCCGCCAGCGCCTCCCAGTAGGCGTTTCCAGCCTGTTGCGCCCTGACGAAATCCTCGTCACCCGTCTTCTGCGCCTCCGCCAGCGCCAGCTCGTTGCGGTGCTGAACGGCGTGCTCGGCGATGTCGTTCATGCCGTGATGCATGGCGATCTGAGCGATGTTGGTGAGCGTAAAGATCTTGACGCCGTTCACCTGGTCGGCGGGCGTGACATCAGCAGCGGTCTCTACGATCCTTCCCAGTTCGTCCACGGCGGCCTGCGGTTCCCCCGCATGCACCCAGGTGAATGCTCTGTAGTTGGCGTAGGTGCTCTTCTGCTGCGGTTTCGCGACCTCCAGTGCCCGATCGTAGTCGCCCCGCGCCTCATCGTAGCGGCCGAGGAACGAGTTCACATGGCCCCTCTTCAGAAGCGCGATGGAGAAGACCGCCATCTCGTTGTTCGGATCGAGCTCCGCGGCACGCCCGTAGGCCTGCCGCGCGGCCTCCAGATCCTGGCCGCCCCTGTAAGCGTCTCCGAGGTTCACATGCGCCTGTGGCTCCTCGGGCCGCAGATCAACGACCTGCTGTAAGTGGCGGACCGCCGCGCCGAAGTCCTTGGGATCGTTGAACAGATAGGAGAACCCGAGGGTCGTGTGCGCGATCGGGAGCTCCGGGTCCAGCTCGAGGGCCTTGTTCATCTGCTCGCGGGCTTCCGCGATGCGGTCGAGTCCGGTGTACACTCCAGCCAAGGTCAGCCAGGCCCGCGGGGCTGACGGATACTCAGCTACCAGTTCTTCGGCTAACGCGAGGGCGCTGTCCACGTTGTTCTCGAAGAAGGCCATGTTGATCTCGATCAAGATCCGTTCACCCTCGCTTGCGTTCGCCGAGTGGGCCCGGGCCAGGTCCATGTACTCCTTGAACTCGGCTGCGGAGTTCGCGTTATTGGCGACCTCCAGGTAGCCGCGTGCGAAGTCCGGGTCCGCCTCCACGGCCCTGAGGAACGCCGCTTTCGCCTCCAGGCCTCGGCCATTGTCGGCCAGCTGCTGACCCTCCCTGAAGTGAGCCAGCGCCGATTCCATGGAAGTCGTGGCGGGGATCCCGGACACCGCGGCGGCTGCGATGGTCTCAGCTTGCTCCTCCTGGCGCTCCTGCGGAGCACAGGCTGCCAGGCCGAGCACCATCACCAGGCCAGTGGTTCCAAAAGCTCGCATGCTCATACTCTCACCGCCTTGTCAGTGAAGTAGGTGATTAGGGCAGATGCTGCCACTTCGAGCTGTACGTTGATCTGGCCGACTCTATATATGTATAGACTGTTGAAGGGCGCGAAAGGTTTCAACAGCGGCATGGGTCGCGATTGCCTCGCTCGGCAAGATCTACTCTTAGTTGCCGACAACAAGGTACCTATTCCGATCTCAGGGCGCTGACCGGGTCAACCCAGCTCGCCCGGCCGTTTCACGTATGGCAAGGCAACCTCCGGGTGAGTGGCACGGGCAACACCGAGTTTGGTGATCGGGGTCCCGTCTCTGCAAGAGGGTCACAGTCAACCTTCCCGAGCGCAGGACTGTCCAAGCTGATGAAGCCGTGCTGACGCGCGTACGAAACCAGTAACTGTGAATGATGAACGGAAGGTGAGCAATGGACGGTCTGCTGCGAGATCTGCGCTATGCCCTCCGCACCCTGCGCAGGAGTCCCGGCTCGACCGGGCTGGTGATTCTGACGCTGGCGCTGGGTATCGGGGCCAGTACGGCCATCTTCAGCGCGGTGAACAGCGTGCTGTTACGGCCCCTGCCTTACGACGACCCATCGCGGCTGGTCTTCGTCGGTACAACGGAGGGCAGCCGGTACCCGAGCTATAGTTCCGTTCCCGACTTCATCGATTGGAAGCAGAGTTTGACGACGGTGGAAGGCCTCGCGGCCGCGCAGGTGGCGGGGTTCGCCATCGTCGGCGAAGGCACACCGGAGCGGGTGAGCGCCGCCCGGATCAGCCCGGACTTCCTCTCCACGCTGGGAGTGGGGCCCCAGCTGGGCCGGGCGTTCTGGGCTGAGGAATACCGAACCGGCGCCGAACCTGTCGTGCTGCTCAGCCACAGCATCTGGCAACGTCGGTGGGCAGGTGACCCGAACGTCATCGGAACGACCTTCAGCGCTGAGGAGTCACGCGCTGGGCGCGTATCGTTCCGTGTAGTCGGTGTGACGCCGGCCGACTTCCAAGCTCCGCAGGTAGTGCTACCGGGTGGTGCGGAGATCTACATGGCGCTTCCCGTCGATGACCGCGCGTACGCCAGGAGCAGGACGAGTAGAAGTCTGCGCGTCATCGGGCGCCTGAAGCCCGGTGTAAGCTTGGAGGCAGCACAGCGGGAGGCCGGCACTCTGGCGGTTGCGCTGGCCGCCCAGCACGTGGGAGCCTACACGGGCAGAGAGGCTACCCTCGGTATCGGAGTTGCCTCTCTCCTGGGGAGGACCGTTGGCAGTGCTGGCGACGAGCTCCTGATCTTGCTCGGCGCTTCCGCGCTCTTGCTCGTCATCGGCTGCGCCAACGTCGCTAATCTTCTCCTCGCGCGCGCGACCGGCCGCGCCAAAGAGATCGCCGTCCGCTCGGCGCTCGGCGCCCGACGCGGCCGGGTTCTCAGACAACTGCTGACCGAGAGCACGTGTCTCGGGGTGGCCGGCGGTGTCGGCGGCATCGTCATCGCCTTCGCCGCTGTGCAAGCGTTTCGGGTGGTCGGGCCGGGGGATTTCCCGAGGTTAGGCGAGGTCTCCGTGGATTTGCCCGCTCTCGCCTTCGCACTCGGCCTTGCTCTGATCACGGGGATGCTCTTCGGTCTCGCGCCTGGCGTAGTCAGTTCGAGGAGCGAGGTGAGCGAGGCCCTGAGGGAGGGAACCGGCAGATCGAGCGCAGCGGAGGGTCGAACACGCCTGCGCAGCGCCCTCGTCAGCGCTGAGACCGCTCTGGCCCTCGTCGTCCTTGCTGGCGCCGGTCTACTGATCAACAGTTACTTGCGATTGCAGAGCGTCGAGCTGGGTTTTGATCCGGACGACGTATCGATGATGGAGATCGGCCTCAGCCGCTCCTACTCGTCTGACGAACAGCGGGCCGCCTTCTTCCGTGAGCTGACGGATCGGGTGAGGGCGATCCCTGGGGTGATATCGGTCAGTACCATAGTCGATCCTCCCATCGGCTACGTGATGTGGGCGCCTCCCGTCGTACTCGAAGGACCGCAGGAAGGCGAGCCGCCTTGGATCCCCGCACATATGGTGGGCCCCGACTACTTCAGGACGATGGGGATCCGTCTCCTGCGAGGACGCAGTCTTACGTCAAGCGACGACAGCGGGCACCCGCTCGTCGCCGTCGTGAACGAGACCATGGCGCGTGAGCTGTGGCCGCAGGGAGATGCCCTGGGTCGGCGGATCAGGCT
>CP070823.1:1425135-1434428 GCA_020344375.1 Gemmatimonadota bacterium
CCCTGCGTCGTCGGCTACTCCCGCGGCGGCGCGTTCTTCACGTAGCGATCGAACCACTCGAACTGCTGGTAGAGCGCGTCGAGTATTGTCTCGCGGCTCCGGTAGCCATGCTGCTCGTGGGGATACATCACGAGCTTGATGGTACCAGCGAGACCTTTGACGGCGTGGTACAGCCGTCGCGACTGCACGGGGAACGTTCCCGAGTTGGTGTCCGCCTCGCCGTGTAGCAGCAGTATCGGCTCGTTGATCGAGTCGGCGTGCATGAACGGCGACATGGCGGAGTAGACCTCGGGCGCCTCCCAGAAAGTGCGCCCCTCGTTCTGGAACCCGAACGGCGTGAGCGTACGGTTGTAGGCGCCACTGCGCGCGATCCCGGCCCGGAAGATCTCGGAGTGGGCCAGCAGGTTCGCGGTCATGAAAGCGCCGTACGAGTGGCCGCCGACGCCGACGCGGTTGGGGTCGGTCACACCCATCTCCACCAGCCTGTCCACCGCGGCCTGGGCGTTCATCACCAGCTGTCGTACGAACGAGTCGTTGGGCTCCTCATCTCCCTCGCCGACGACGGGCATGCTGGCGCCGTCGAGGACGGCGTAGCCCTGGGTCAGGAAGAAGAGGTGCGAGTATCCGCGGTAGAAGGTGAACCGGTACTCCGAGCGGCGGACCTGACCGGCGGCATCCGCCGACTTGTACTCACGGGGATAAGCCCAGACCACAGTGGGGAGGCGAGTTCCCTCCTGGTAGTTGGGCGGCAGGTAGAGGATGCCACTGAGCTCGACGCCGTCAGCGCGCGTGTAGTTGATACGCTGCTTCTCGAGGCCGGTGAGGTGGGGTGCTGGATCCTCAATATGGGTTAGCGGCGTCATCTGTCCGCCTTGCAGGTCGCGGACGAAGAACGTGGGCGGCTCGGTCTTCGACTCCCGACGCGTGACGATTCGACGCGCCTCGCTGTCGAGCAGCGCGACGACCTCTTCGTAGTAGGGATCCTCGCAACGCCAGAGCCGCTCGGTCTGCCCGGTCATCAGGTCGTAGCGGTCGAGGAAGGGGTGGTCGCCTTGGGGTGAGGCGCCATCGCCCCTGAGGTAGATGGAGCGCCCGTCGCGAGACTGGATGAGAACGGACTCGCCGTTCTCGGTCACGTGCATCACCGGGTCCCCGGGGTCAGCATAGGCGTCCTCGCTGCTGCGGTCCCAGATGACACGAGTCTCCGTGAACGGGTAGGCCGCGTCGATCACGACCGTCTTGGTCTTCCGGGTGGGCCGGTCTTCGGCATAGGCGAGGGCGAGGCTGCCGCGCTCGCTCCAGCGCAGCCGGTCGATGCGTAGCTCGCTGCGTGCGACTTCGATGGGGTCGCGGTCAAAGGGCGGCAGCTTGATGACCAGCCGGTCGCGATGCTCCACCTGGGCCTTCGGGTCACCGCCGTCCAGCGCCTCGATCCAGACGAGCGTGTGGGAGTCGCCTGGCTGCCAGGAGATGTCGCGTGGGCCCTCGCGGACGCCACCGTAGGGCACGTTCTCAGCGAGTGGGATCGAGGCGATCTTATGGACGTGCTGGCCGCCTTCGCCCCAGACTTCGATCTCCTGGGGGAAGCTCCGGACGGGGACCAAGTAGGAATAGGGGCGCTGCACCCGGCTCACGAGTATGTGCTCTCCGTCCGGGGCGGGGTCGACCTCGTTGAAGATCGCCGGCGCGCCGATCAGCTCGCGCTCGCCGTCGAGGGGGATGAGCGCGAGCTGGGCAGTGAAGTAGTGCTCGAAGAGAAGCTCGTCGAAGGGCGACGTCAGGAGGTTCTGGAAGGTCCACACGGGTGCCTGCTCGCCGGCCGCCTCCTGGATCGTCGGCCCCACCGGGACACGGGGCGGCTCCGGGGCGGGGCCGCGGTCGGCCGGGATGAGCCGGCAGAGGAGCGCGTCCGAGCCGGGCATCCATTGGCAAGGCCGACCACCGCGCCGACCGGTGGCCGCCATCAGCTCGGGCCCGGTGAGCCGCCGAGCCCGCCTCGTGTCGGCGGAAGCGACCCAGAGCTCGACGCCGGAGTCGGTGGTGTTGGTGAACGCGATGTGACGGCTGTCGGGCGACCAGAAGGGATAGGTGAGCTGAACATCTTCAGGAAGCTCGATACTCCACTCCCGGCCGTCCTCGAGGCGGATCAACCTGATTGCAGTCCCAAGCGGAGGCTGGTCGTCGCCGTTCGTCCTTGGATTGAAGCGGATCCCGGCGAGTCCGAGGGCCGGCTCGGCGAGCTGGGCGATGGTCGGGTAGGCCCGCCGCTCGGTCAGCGCCATCCATTCGCCGTCGGGGCTCACCCGCACGACAGGCGTGTCGGCCGCCTCGACGATGGCCACGACATCGGGCGGCGGTGTCCGGTAGGGCTCCTGGGCCGTTGAGACAGCGGTGGCCAGCAACAGCGCCAATACGGTGACGGTGATCGAGCGAGCGAAGGTCTTCACGGTCGCCCTCCTGTTCCGTTGTCGGGGCTAGGAGCTGCGGGAGGCACAGTCTACTTATGGCCTCGGCGAGCGCGGGTCAAGAACGTAGACGCGCGGCGTCGATCACGCTGTCGTTGGGCCAGCGGACCTCGTCAGGTTCGGTCGCTCTTGCCGATGGTACGCTCCATATAGGCGCGAATGAAGGCGTGGACCTCGGGATCGTTCCAGAGCTCGGTCACGGCATCCTCGTTCTCACGTTCCTGTTGCCCGGTACGCGCGAGGACGGGCTGGCGGAGCTGCCGCTTGCTAAGTCGGAACGTCTTGGCCGGGATCGCGGCGAGTTGGCCGGCCACCTCCAGAGCACGGGCGAGGAGCACCTCCGGGTCGGCGAGCTCATCGACCAGCCCCAGCTGGCGCGCTTGCTCGGGCGGATACGTCTCGCCGAAGTAGGTGAGCTGGTGCGCGCGCGGGCCGGCCACGAACCTGAGGATCTCGATGGAGATTCCGGGGAAAGGCACCCCCACGCGCAGCAGCGGCAAGCCGATTCTCCCGTCGCCACGGGCCATGACCCGGTAGTCACAGCAGAGGGCGAGCAGGCAGCCACCGGCGATGGCGTGCCCGTTGACCGCTGCAACGACGGGCCGGTCGAAGTTGAAGAGCCGGGCCACGGTCCGCCGGAACGCGGGCAAGAACTCCTGCAGGTAGGCGTCGCCGCCCTTGAGGATGCGCCAGAGATCGACGCCGGCGGAGAAGCTGGAGCCGGTGCCGGTGAGCACGAGGGCCCGGGCGGGTGACGCGTCGACGGCGTCGAGCCGATCCATCAGCAGCCCCAGAAGCTCGATGTCAATCGCGCTGACCTTGCCATGGTCAAGCTGGAGCACGGCGACCTGTCCACGATCCTCAAGGTGAATCACGGGGTGCCTCCTTGTGTCGGGGCCTGCCAGCTGGGATCCGGTGCAAGGCAGGCGACGCGGCCGGGGCCGGGACATATAGGGCAGGGTTCTGGTGGGTGGCAAGGCTGGGAGTAGAGGTTGAAATTCAGTCTCAACTGGCTTATATTGGCCCTGCTGCCGGGGAGGAGAGAAGCGGGATTGCGGGCGTCCGAGTGTAAGGCAGACAACGTTCTGAGACCGGCGCGTGCTTGCCCTCCGACCGAATAGCCCGGTGGCGGTCTGACGTCCACGCCGGGTGAGAGATCGACAAGGCTGATGAGTACGACTACGGACAGCATAGAGGCCTTAGCGCAGCGCGAATACAAGTACGGGTTCGTCACCGACATCGAGCAGGAGTTCGCGCCGCCGGGGTTGAACGAGGATATCATCCGGTTCATCTCGGCGAAGAAGAACGAGCCTGACTGGCTGCTGGAGTGGCGGCTGAAAGCCTACCGCCACTGGAAGAAGCTTTACGAGCGCGGGTTGGAGCCAAAGTGGGCCTTCCTCCCTTACGGCTACGGGCCCATCGATTACCAGGCGATCAGCTACTTCGCGGCTCCGAAGCAGCGGCCGCAGAGCCTGGACGAGGTGGACCCGGAGCTGTTACGCACATACGAGAGGCTGGGGATCCCGCTGGAGGAGCAGAAGTGGCTGGCGGGCGTGGCCGTGGACGCGGTGTTCGACAGCGTCTCGGTGGCGACGACATTCCAGAAGGAGCTCGAGAAGCACGGGGTCATCTTCTGCTCGTTCTCGGAGGCGGTGCAGAAGCATCCCGAGCTGGTGCAGAAGTACCTGGGCTCCGTTGTCCCACACAGCGACAACTTCTTTGCGGCGCTGAACTCGGCGGTCTTCAGTGACGGGTCGTTCGTCTACGTGCCGAAGGGTGTGCGCTGTCCGATGGAGCTATCCACGTACTTCCGGATCAACGCGGCGCAGACGGGTCAGTTCGAGCGCACGCTGATCATCGCGGACGAGGGCAGCTATGTGAGCTACATGGAGGGCTGCACGGCTCCGATGCGGGATGAGAACCAGCTACATGCCGCTGTGGTGGAGCTGATCGCCCTCGACGATGCGACGATCAAGTACTCGACGATCCAGAACTGGTATCCGGGTGACGAGGAGGGCCGGGGCGGCATCTACAACTTCGTCACGAAGCGGGGCAAGTGTCTGGGTCGCAACTCGCACATCTCGTGGACGCAGGTGGAGACGGGCTCGGCGATCACCTGGAAGTATCCGAGCTGCATCCTGCAGGGCGAGAATTCGGTCGGCGAATTCTACTCGGTGGCGCTGACGAACCTGAAGCAGCAGGCCGATACGGGCACGAAGATGATCCATATCGGCAAGAACACGAAGAGCACGATCGTGAGCAAGGGCATCTCGGCGGGCCGCGGTCAGAACACGTATCGCGGCATGGTAAAGATCATGAAGAGCGCCGAGAACGCGCGGAACTACACGCAGTGCGATTCATTGCTGATCGGTGACAAGTGCGGCGCGCACACGTTTCCCTACATCGAGGTGAAGAACCGGACGGCGCGCATGGAACACGAGGCTTCGACGTCGAAGATCGGCGAGGACCAGATGTTCTACTGCCGTCAGCGTGGGATCGGCATGGAGGACGCGATCTCACTGATCGTATCGGGCTTCTGCAAGGAAGTCTTCCGGGAGCTGCCGATGGAGTTCGCGGTCGAGGCGCAGAAGCTCTTGAGTGTGAGTTTGGAGGGCAGCGTGGGGTGAGGTAGCGGCTCGCCGAGCGACGAACAGCGAACGCCGAGTTTCGAAGTCACACGCGAAGATCGAATAACCAAGGTCGGACTATCCGAGAGCGAGCCACGGAGTCGGTCGATTCAGCGGGCAGGTGGGTCGACGATTCGGGCAGGGAGCTGGGAAGATAGATGCTGGAGATCAAGAATCTGCATGTGAGCGTTGAGGGCAAGAAGATCCTCAAGGGATTCAACCTCAAGGTCGACGCCGGCGAGGTCCATTCGATCATGGGTCCCAACGGCTCGGGCAAGAGCACGCTGGCGTCGGTGCTGGCCGGCCGGGACGGCTATGAGGTGACCGAGGGCCAGATCCTCTACAGGGGTCGGGACCTTTTCGAGATGGATCCCGAGGAGCGCGCCTGCGAGGGTGTGTTCATGGCGTTCCAGTACCCGGTGGAGATCCCCGGAGTCGGCAGCATCCAGTTCCTGACGGCGGCGCTCAACGCGATCCGCAAACACCGCGGCGAGGAGGAGTTCGACGCGTTTGAGGCGCTCAAGCTGTTCAAGGACAAGCTGAAGCAGCTGCAGATGAGCGACGAGATGCTTCACCGCTCGGTGAACGAGGGCTTCTCCGGCGGTGAGAAGAAGAAGAACGAGATCTTCCAGATGGCGGTGTTGGAGCCGAGCCTGGCGGTCCTGGACGAGACCGACTCGGGCCTGGACATCGACGCGCTTCGTATCGTGGCGGACGGTGTGAATGCGCTGCGCGGCCCGGAGCGGGCGATGCTGGTGATCACGCACTATCAGCGTCTGCTCAACTACGTCGTGCCGGACTACGTGCACGTGCTGGTAGATGGCCGGATCGTGAGGTCGGGTGGCATGGAGCTGGCGTTGCGCCTCGAGGAGCACGGCTACTCCTGGGCCGGCGAGCGCGATCCGGCGGGTGTCGCCGCTGCGAGGTTGTGAGGGGCCCCGGACGGTGAGCGCCGCGGTGAAGGGCAAGGTAGGCCTCGAGGGTTACCTCGAGAGCTTCAAGCGGTTCCAGAACGGTGCGGGCAGGCCATCCTGGTTGCGTGACGTCAGGCGGGCGGCGATCCAGCGGTGCGTGGAGCTCGGTCTCCCGACGACACGGGACGAGGACTGGAAGTTCACCAACCTGGCGCCGCTGACGAAGAAGACGTTCCGTCCGGCACCAGGTGGCGCGAAGATCACGCTGGACGATCTGGCGCCGTTCGTCTTTCAGGGCCAGGAGTCCGCGCGCCTTGTGTTCGTCAACGGGCGCTACGTGGAAGAGCTGTCCGACTCGTGCGCCCAGCCGGGCGGCGTGATCGCCTGCAGCCTGGCTCAGTCGCTGGGGTTCCACAGGGAGCTGGTGGAACAGCACCTCGCGAAGCACGTCGATTACGACAGGGATTTCTTCGCGGCCCTCAACACGGCGTTCATGGAAGACGGCGGCTTCGTCTACGTGCCCCCGCGGACGGTGCTGCAGAAACCGATCCACCTGATCTACGCTACGACGAAGATGTCGAGCCCTGTGGTCACGCATCCGCGCAACCTGATCATCGTGGGCGAGGCGACGGAGGCCGCGGTCGTGGAGGAGTACGTGTCGATGGGCGGCGACGAGTACTTCACGAACGCGGTGTCGGAGCTCGTGGCTGGCGAGGGCGCGGTGGTGGAGCACTACCGGGTCGAGCGTGAGAGCACGCGGGCGTATAACATCGGCACGGTGCGCGTGCAGCAAGGGCGGAGCAGCAACGTCGCTTGCCACGGTGTGCTCTTGGGTGGCGTGCTGGTGCGGAACAACGTGCATCCGGTGTTGGCGGGCGAGGGCGCCGAGTGCGTGCTTAACGGCGTGTTCATGCCACGCGGCCGGCAGCACATGGACAACTTCATGTGGGTGGAGCATGCGAGCCCGCACTGCGGCAGCCGGCAGTTCTACAACGGCATCCTCGACGACAAGGCGACAGGCGTCTTCAGCGGGCGGATCATCGTCCACAAGGACGCCCAGAAGACGGATGCCAAGCAGACGAACCGCAATCTGCTGCTCTCGGACGAGGCTCAGATGGACAGCAAGCCGCAGCTGGAGATCTACGCCGACGACGTGAAGTGCACGCACGGCGCAACGATCGGCAAGATGGACGATGACGCGATCTTCTACCTGCGGGCGCGCGGCATCCCGCTGGAGAGGGCACGGACGCTGTTGCTTTTCGGCTTCGCGGCTGAGAATCTGGAGCGCATGAGGCAGGAGCCGATCCGCCGCTATGTGGAGGGCCTGATCACGGACAGGTTGCCGCACGGCGAGATCTTGAAGAATCTGAGCTAGGACCGAGGTCGCGCCTTCCAGAGATCCGGAGGGCGCGCTACTTCAGCCGGCCTACCGGGAGGCGCTCCCAATGTCCGACCTTCGCGAGCTCTACCAGCAGGTCATCATCGAGCACAGCCGCAACCCCCGCAACTTCAGGGAGCTGGAGGGGGCGAGTCATAGCGCCGAGGGCTACAACCCCCTTTGCGGCGACCAGATTACCGTCTATGTCGTGCTGGATGGCGATCGCGTGAAGGACATCGCCTTCAAGGGTATGGGCTGCGCGATCTCGAAGGCGTCGGCTTCGCTGATGACAGCGGCGGTGAAAGGAAAGACGAGGGCTGAAGCGGAGGATCTCTTCAAGCGATTCCGCGAGATGGTGACGGGCAAGCATGACGCGGAGGTTGATGAGGAGGCTCTTGGCAAGCTTGCTGTGTTCTCAGGTGTACGGGAGTTCCCCGTGCGGGTGAAGTGCGCGACGCTGGCGTGGCACACGTTGCACGCGGCGCTGGAGGGCACGGGCAAGCCGGTCTCGACGGAGTAGGGGCGCGGTGGGCGAGATGCGTGCGAACATGTCACTGGACGTCACGGCGATAAAACGGGACTTCCCGATCCTCGGGCAGGAGGTCAACGGCCATCGGCTCGTGTATCTGGACAACGCGGCCTCATCGCAGCGGCCGCGCGTGGTGATCGAGGCGCTGGAGCGCTACTACGAGCGCGATCATGCGAACGTGCACCGCGGGATCCACGAGCTTTCGACGCGGGCGACACGGGCGTACGAGGGCGCGCGTGAGGCTTCGGCGCGCTTCATAGGCGCTGCGGATCCGAGCGAGGTCGTGTTCGTACGGGGCACGACGGAGGGAATCAACCTGGTGGCCACCGCCTGGGGCTACGAGAACGTCCGGGAGGGTGACGAGATTCTGCTGACGGTTTTGGAGCACCATTCCAACATCGTGCCGTGGCAGTTGCTGGCCCGGCGCGTGGGCGCGCGGCTGAAGTACATCGACATCGACGAGCAGGGGCGATTGCGACTCGAGCAACTGGATGAGCTGCTGACGGAACGCACCCGTTTGGTCGGAGTGACGCACGTCTCGAACGGGATCGGGACGATCAATCCGGTCGAGGAGATCGTGGCAGCCGCGAAGCGGGTGGGCGCCCGGGTTCTGGTGGACGGTGCGCAGGCGGCGCCACACCTGCCGCTGGACGTTGAGGCGCTGGGTTGTGATTTCTATGTCTTCAGCGGCCACAAGATGTGCGGGCCCACGGGGATCGGCGTGCTGTGGGGGCGGCGTGAGCTGCTGGAAGAGATGGCGCCGTACCAGGGCGGCGGCGAGATGATCGAGATCGTCGAGCTGGAGCGGGCGACGTACAAGAGACCGCCACACAAGTTCGAGGCGGGCACGCCGAACATCGCCGACGCGGTGGGCTTGGCGGCGGCGATGGACTACCTGGAGCGGATCGGGCGTGAGCGGATCCAGGCGCACGAGCGCGACCTGCTCGCCTACGCGCTGGAACGCACGCACGAGATCCCCGGGTTCCGGGCGTTCGGTCCGGAGCGCGATCATTCAGGCGTGCTCTCCTTCGAGCTCGGCGATCTCCATCCGCATGATGTGGGTCAGATACTCAACGATCGGGGGGTGGCGGTGCGTGCCGGACATCACTGCAACCAGCCGCTGATGAGGCGGCTAGGTGTCACCGCGACGACGCGCGCTTCTTTCTATCTCTACAACGGTCGAGACGATGTGGATGCCCTCTGTGAAGGGCTGAGGGATGTAATCGAGTTCTTCAGCTAGGAGAGCTGTATGGCCGCGAAGAAGATACTCATGCTTGGTGGACTCCTGCCGCCTCCCATTGTCGTTCGCCAGTTACGCTCGTCGGTACCAGCGGTGCCGGTTGTGACCGTCTAGGTCTGCTCTTCTTCATCATCATTCCC
>CP070823.1:1434528-1443185 GCA_020344375.1 Gemmatimonadota bacterium
TCAGCGGGCCTCGGTCGACCAGCTGACGGGCCGGGACTCGGCGGGGCGACCTCCGCCGGGTCCCTTAGCCATTCTGTGGCATGCCTCAGGGGGTAGACGTGAAGGGGAGACCCGAAGGTCTCTCCGCTTTTCATCCCGCCGTCGCGGCGTGGTTCTCGTCGCAATTCGCGGCGCCGACTGCGGCACAGCTTCGCGGCTGGGCCGCGATCCGCTCGGGTCACGACACGCTGATCGCGGCTCCCACCGGCTCCGGCAAGACGTTGGCCGCGTTCCTCGCCAGTCTCGATGACCTGCTGCGCCAGGGTCTGGCGGGCACGCTCGGTGATGAGACGCAGATCGTCTACGTTTCGCCGCTGCGGGCACTCTCCAACGATATCCACAAGAATCTGGCCGAGCCGCGGCGCGGGATCCGCGCGCAACTCAGGCGACTGGGTCTACCGCAAATCGAGATCCGGGCAGCTGTACGGACAGGCGACACGTCGCAGTCAGAGCGTCAGGCGATGCTGCGGCGGCCACCGCACATCCTCGTCACCACGCCGGAGTCGCTGTACCTGCTGCTGACCTCGGAGGGCGGCCGCGGGCTGCTGGGCACGACCCGCACGCTGATTGTAGATGAGATCCACGCAGTGGCGGACGATCGTCGCGGCTCGCACCTGGCGCTGAGCATAGAGCGGCTCGCGCATCTGGTGAGCGGGCAACTGACCCGGATCGGGCTCTCGGCGACACAGAGGCCGATTGAAGCTGTGGCTCGGTTCCTGGTCGGGCGGGCTGGCCTGGATGAGAACGGCGACCCCTGCTGCGTGATCATCGACGAGGGCCACCGGCGTGAGCTGGACCTGGGGGTCGAGTTGCCAGGCTCAGCGCTGGAGGCGGTGATGTCGAGAGAGGTCTGGAACGAGGTCTACGACCGCATCGTCGAGCTCGTCGCTGAGCACCGGACCACGCTGATCTTCGTCAACACGCGCCGGCTGGCGGAGCGGGTCACGCATGACCTGAGCGAGCGGCTCGGTGAGGATCGCGTGGCGGCGCATCACGGCAGCCTCTCCAAGGAGCTTCGCCTGGATGCCGAGCGGCGCTTGAAGCAGGGGAAGCTCAAGACGCTGGTGGCCACGGCGTCGCTGGAGCTGGGTATCGATATCGGCTCCGTTGATCTGGTCATCCAGATCGGTTCGCCCCGCACCATCGCGACTTTGCTGCAGCGCGTGGGACGATCTGGGCACACGCTGGGTGCCGTGCCGAAAGGCCGGATCTTCCCGTTGAGCCGTGATGGGCTGATGGATTGCGCAGCGCTGCTGCGCGCTGTGGCGCGCGGCGAGCTGGATCGACTCGTGATCCCGGAGAAGCCGCTGGACGTGCTGGCGCAGCAGATCGTGGCGGAAGTGTCGGTACGAGAGTGCTCGAAGGATGATCTGTTTGGGCTGGTGCGTCGGGCTTACCCCTACCGGAACCTTTCGCGTCGAGCGTTCGACGAGGTCGTGCGCATGCTGGCTGAGGGGTTCACGACCAAGCGGGGACGTCGCGGCGCCCATATCCACTACGACGAGGTAAACGGCCGTATCCGTGGCCGTCGTGGAGCCCGGCTCGCCGCGTTGACCTCGGGAGGCGCCATCCCCGACGTGACCGACTACGCCGTCCTGATCGAGCCGGAGGGGACGTTCATCGGGAGCGTTAACGAGGACTTCGCTATCGAGAGCATGCCGGGCGACATCTTCCAGCTGGGTAACCTGTCCTGGCGGATCGTTCGCATCGAGTCCGGTCGCTTGCGCGTCGAGGACGCTCGGGGTCAGCCGCCCAACATCCCCTTCTGGCTGGGTGAGGCGCCGGAGCGCAGTCCGGAGCTTTCGGCGGCAGTCTCGGAGCTGCGGGGTGAATTGGACCGCCGGCTCGACGACTCGGAGGCGGCGATCGCGTGGCTGGTGGATGAGGTCGGACTGTCTCGTCCGGCGGCGCGCCAGCTGGTGGACTATCTGGCGGCGGCTAGGCGGGCCCTGGGCGTCATGCCGACCCAAGAGACGGTGGTGCTGGAGCGGTTCTTCGACGAGGCCGGTGGCATGCAGCTGGTCGTGCACGCGCCGTTCGGCAGCCGCGTCAACCGCGCCTGGGGTCTGGCGCTGCGCAAACGGTTCTGCCGCAGCTTCAACTTCGAGCTTGAGGCGGCGGCCACCGAGGACGCCATCGTCCTCTCGCTCAGCGCCTCACATTCGTTTCCACTGGAGGAAGTCGTCGGATATCTGAAGCCGGAAACGGCGCGAACCATCCTCGTGCAGGCCCTGCTCGATTCGCCCGTGTTCCTGACGCGTTGGCGCTGGAACGCGACGCGGGCGCTGGCCGTGCTGCGCCGGCGTGGCGGGCGCAAAGTACCGCCGCCGCTGCAACGGATCGAGTCGGATGACCTCCTGGCTTCGGTGTTCCCCGACCAGGTGGCGTGTCTGGAAAACATCGTGGGTGACCGGGAAGTCCCTGACCACCCGTTGGTCAACCAGACGGTCGAGGACTGTTTGGTCGAGGCGATGAACATTGACGGCCTCACCCGCATCCTCGAGGGGATAGCCGACGGTTCGATCCGCTGCCTGGCTCGCGACACGACGGAGCCATCCCCGCTGGCCCATGAGGTGTTGAACGCGAGGCCGTACGCGTTCCTCGACGACGTGCCACTGCAAGAACGACGGATGAATGCCGTCTACACGCGCCGCTCGCTCGAGTCACCGTCGGCCGACGACCTGGGGGCCCTGGATGCGGCGGCCATCGCCCGCGTGAGGGACGAGGCGTGGCCGCAGGTGCGCGATGCGGACGAGCTGCACGACGCGCTCCTCACCTACGGCTTGCTGACGGAGAAGGAGGGAGTGGCAGGGCGCGAGGGAATGTGTTGGGTGCCCTTCCTCGAGACGCTGGCGCGTGAAGGGCGGGCGGCGCGCGTGCGGCCGTTGGGCTTCGATGACTCCTTGAGAGTCTGGATCGCCGCTGAGCGCCTGCCGGAGTTCCAGGCGATCTTCCCGGACGCCGTGACGGAACCGGCGCTCGAGGCCCCCGAGCGACGCCGCGCCGTCGCGTGGGAGCGCGGATCAGCCATCCGCGAGCTGGTGCGTGGTCGCCTGGAGGCCCTGGGACCGACAACCGCTGCGGAGCTCGCCGCGACGCTAGGGGTGGCAGAGAGCGAGATCGAGCTGGCCCTGTTGGCGCTGGAGGCGGAAGGTTTCGTGCTGCGGGGCCGTTTCACGCCGGGGACCGAGGTGGTCGAGTGGTGCGAGCGGCGGCTGTTGGCGCGGATTCACCGCTACACGCTCAGCCGGCTGCGGGCCGAGATCGAGCCGGTGAGCGCCGCCGACTTCCTGCGGTTCCTCATCGTCTGGAGCCGCGTCGAGCGAGAGGAGCGCGCCGCCGGTCCGCAAGGCCTGGCCGCCGTGCTGGAGTTGTTGGACGGCTACGAGCTGCCGGCGGCTGCCTGGGAGGCGGACGTGCTGGCGGCGCGGATGGAGGAGTACGATCCACTCTGGCTGGACGGGCTTTGCCTCTCCGGCCGGGCGTCCTGGGGTCGACTCTCGCCGCCGGCCTCGGCTAGCGGGCGCACGTTCAGCTCCGGGCCGCTGCGCTCGAGTCCCATCGCCCTGTTCCTGCGCGAGCACATCGAGGCGTGGCTGGCGCTGGCCCCGGCGGCCGATGCCGTCGAGCTGTCAACAGATGCCCGACAGGTGCTCGAGGCGCTGGAGCGGCGCGGAGCCTTGTTCTTCGCCGAACTGGTGCACGAGTCGGGACTGCTGCAGACGCGGGTTGAAGCCGCGCTCGGCGAACTGGTGGCCGTGGGCTTGGTGAACGCCGACAGCTTCGCGGGTCTGCGGGCGCTGCTCATCCCATCCAGTAAGCGGAAGCCGTTGGATGGGGTGCGCCGGCGCGGCCGCGGGCGCGTGGCGCCATTCGGCGTCGAGTCGGCGGGACGTTGGGCCATCTTCCGGCGCCTCAGCTCGGCAGATGGCGACGGGAGCCGATGGGAGCGCCGTGGCCACCGCCTCTCGCTGACCTCAACTGCCTGGAGTGATCCGGATCCTGAGGCGGTAGAGGCGCAGGCCTGGGCGCTTCTCCGCCGCTACGGCGTGGTCTTTCGGCGCCTGCTCGATCGGGAGACCAACCTGGCTCCCTGGCGTGAGCTCACCCGCGTCTACCGGCGGCTCGAAGCGCGCGGCGTGATCCGCGGTGGCCGCTTCGTCGCAGGCTTCTCCGGCGAACAGTTCGCGCTGCCGGAGGCGGTCGGGCGGTTGCGAGCCGTGCGTCGCCAGCCGAAAAGCGGCAGGCTGCTCGCCGTGAGCGCTGCTGACCCGCTCAACCTGGCGGGCATCGTGACGCCGGGTCTTCGCGTCACCGCCCTGGCCGGCAACCGGGTGCTGTACCGGGACGGCGTGCCGGTCGCCGCCCAGGAGTCGGGGAAGGTGCAGCTCTTTGCACCGATCGAGGGTGCCGACGAACATGAGGTGAAGGCCGCGTTGACGCGCTGGCCCGTGCCCCCACAACTGCGGATCTACCTCGGGCGTTCCCATTAGATGAGCCACCGGTAACCGGCGCGCCGCCACTCAGCATCGAGTATCGCGTACGCGGGGATACATTGAATACGCGTTATTGGGCCGCGAGCGGCCCGGGACAGCGGCTGCCGCCCGGGCCGGCCCGAAACGCCGTATGTGAGGGCGCCTACTGCTCTGTTTCGCCGGTTTCCGCGACCGTCCCCTCATCCTTCGTCGTGTACTTCTCGAACCAGCTGCGCATGTAGAGCTGCGAGCGCATGAAGTTGGAAGGCCGCGAGCTCGTGCCGTGCCACTCGTCGTTGAAGCGCAGCATCACCGTGGGCACCTTCTGCACCTTGAGCGCCATGTAGAACTCTTCGGTCTGCGAGATCGGCGTACGCAGGTCGTTCACCCCGGTCATCAGCATGGTCGGGGTCTTCACGCTCTCGGCGTACATGAGCGGCGAGCGGCGCAGGTGCTCGCTTGGGTCCTCCCAGGGGAACTGATCGAAGTTCCGGTACCAACTGGCGCCGTCGGTGGTGCCCACGAAGGAAAGCCAGTCGATCACCGGGTAGTTGGAGGACGCTGCGGCGAAGCGGTCCGTATGGCCGACGATCCACGCGGTCAGGACGCCGCCGCCGCTGCCGCCATACACGAAGAGGTTGCGCTCGTCGATGTAGCCACGGGCGATCACCTCGTCCACGCCTCTCATGAGATCATCGAAGTCCCTCCCGGGATACGCTCGCTTAATGGCGTTGCCGAACGCCGAGCCGTAGCCCGAGCTGCCCCGCGGGTTGGTGTAGAGAACGACGTAACCGTTGGCCGCATGCTCCTGACGGTTGAAGCTGAAGCCGACGTTGTACATCGCGTGGGGCCCGCCGTGGATCTGCAAAATGAGCGGGTATTTCTTGCTGGAATCGAAGTCCGGCGGCTTGATGATCCAACCCTGGATACGGAAGTCGTCGACCGAGGTGTACCAGATCTCTTCGACCTCACCAAGCTCGATGTGGTTCAAGATGTCGTCGTTGACGAAGGTGAGCTGAGTGATCTGGTTGGGCCGCCTGACGTTGAAGCTGACCACATCGCCCGGCTCATGGTAGCTGGTGAGGACACCAACCGCCCGGCCGCTGCGGTCGATGTCGCCGACGCTGAGCATGTGAGCGCCGTCGGTGAGCTTCCGCACTCTACCGTCCAGCGAGGCCGCGTATAGGTTCCGTGTGCCCTCACTGTCGATGTTGAAGTAGATGGCGCGGCTGTCGCTGGACCACATCAGGTTGCGCGGCGTGCGATCGAGTTCAGCCATCAGCAGGCGCGGGTCACTACCGTCGCGGTTCATCACGTACAGCTTGGAGTCGATGTAGGTGTCGTCCGTGAAGTCATAGCCGGTGTAGGCGATCAGCCTGCCGTTCGGCGAGACGGCCGGGCTGTCGTCCGGGCCGCGACGCTGGGTGAGCTGCCTTATCGCGCCGTCCGCCACGCTCACCTCGTAGATCTCCGACTCGAGCCAGATGTATTCGGCGTCCTCCTCGCGCAGGCCGCTGAAGACGATCGCCTGGCCGTCCGGCGTCCAGTCGATGCCGCCGCCGTACCGGCCACCGCCGTGGTTGTAGTCGCCGCTGGTGAGCTGGCGGGGCGTGCCGCCGTCTCCGGGGACGACGAATATCTGGCGGTATCCGTCCTTGAGGAAACCCACGCGGTCACGGCGGTAGTTGAGCCGATCAATGATCCGAGGGCCTTCGGTCCACCTTGCGCCCTCGGGCCGGCCGGGCAATTTCACCGTCCACCTGTCGCGCTCGGGGACGAGCATGGTGAAGGCGATCGACCTCCCGTCGGGCGACCAGCGGATACTGCTTGGCGTCTCTTCGACCCGGGTGATCTGCGTGATCGCGCCCTCGGCGTCCATCCAGCGGACGAAGATCTGCGTCCCGTTCGGCTCACCCCGCGCCAGGTAGGCGATGCGGGTGCCGTCGGGAGACCAGCTAGCCGACGATCCGTCCACCAGGTAGCGGTTCTTGCTGCCGTCGGCGTTCATGATCCAGAGCGCCGACTCGCGGCGGTCGTTGACCTTGTCGGTCCACCTTCGGGTATAGATGATCTGCCTGCCGTCGGGCGAGATCTGAGGACCGGAGACGCTCTCCATCTCGAGGTAGAGGTCGAGGGTTAGCCGATCCGCCGCCACATCCTGGGCTGCCGCGGCGCAGGGAGTGACGACGAGCGCCGCGGCCACGGTCAATAGCACGCGCTTCATGGCGATCTCCTTGCTGGGTGACGAGATCGGGGCTGCCCCCAGACTAACTCATCGGGCCGGCACGTTCAACGGGTGAAACGGTACGGGGCGACCGGGACGTGGATGTGCTGCTGCGCCCTGGTGGCGCTGCGGGCAGAAGTCGAGGTTTGACAGAGGGTTCTCGGTCTCGTAAGGTGGAAACAAAGCTCTTCGCTAGCACGTAGGGTGGAGGGGAGAGAGACTCCATCGTTCTTGTACCGCAGCCATCTTCCAGGTGGGTCGATCATGCTTACGCCACGCCGATCTTCCGCTTTCATCTTCTTGCTCGCCGCGCTCGTTGCAGCGGCCGCGGGCTGTGACGATGACAAGGAACTCATCGGGCCTGATGATTTTCCGGACGTGTCCGGGTTCTGGTCGGGTCAGTACGCCGTGACCGCCTGTACGCTCGGAGGGGGTGACCGCTTCTTCTGTACGGATGTGTTCTCGGTCGGCGAGTCTCTGATCCTCGAGCTGGATCTCGAGCAGAGTGGTCCGGATGTGTTCGGTGCGATCGCACAGGGCGAGTTCCTCGGTGAAGTGGAAGGTGTGGTAAACGAGGACGGAGTGCTCTGGCTCGACGGCGTGATTGGCGGGATCGATGAGGATGTGACTACGACCATTTTGGCCTGGCAGACGGGTCTCGTGTTCGACTCACTGATGGGGAGTTGGCGGTTCGTTGTCGAGGATAACACCGGCTCAGGCTTCGGGTTCGCCACCGTGGATGCCAGCCTCAGGCTTTACGGGCCTAGCGTCTTGAAGTTTTGGGGCTGCGCGGTGGAAGGCACTCTGACCGTGGACGGCTCTATCGGCGGCAGCTTGGCGCCGGGTGATTGCCAGCTGGACGACGCCAGCTACTTCGACGTCTTCGCGCTGACCGGGTCCGCCGGTGATTCACTCGAGATCGCGCTCAGCTCCACCAGCTTCGATGCGTATTTGCTGATCACTGATGTTGATGAGCAGGAGTTGGGACGAGACGACGACAGCGGCGGCGGGCCCGGCGGCACGGACGCGGCCCTCACCTTGGTGTTCGATGTAGCGGCCACAGTGCTGGTGATCGCCAACTCGTTCGAGGCGGGTGAGTCGGGGTCCTACGTGTTGAGCGCGACCCAACTGGCTCCAGCTCCGGTCGCGGGTGCGGCGGCGAGAGAGGTTCGAGGTGGACCTCTGTACAGGGTTGTGCAGGGCGGCAGCATGAAGCGGGAAGCAGCGGTGCCCGCGTACCGCTCTCCAGTCGGCTGGAAGTTCAGCGGGCTTGGCAGTCGTAAAGTGAAGCGATAGGTGGGGCCAGCCTCCGGGCAGGCTCAGACTGCGGCGTTCGCCGGAGTTCCGCCGAACGGCTGAGCTATCACGTACGTTACCAACGACGCTTCGATCGCCCAATCGATCGTGTAGTTCATCAACGTCGATTGGCGCAGCAGGTCCTGATCTCCCTCACCTGTCCGAATCCGTCGCTCGGCCAGCACCAGGTGAATCGCTCGCCGTACGATCTGCCAGTGTAGGAGCAGTGATCCCACCGGCACGCCCGCTTCCCGATAGCGACGACCGATCTTCTCGGCGAACGCATAGCTGGGGACTTCATCGCGCATGCGCTTCCAGGTCGCCGCTGCCAGCTGCGCTGCGAGTGCCGATATGTCTTCGTCGAGTAGCTGCTGGCCGAGGCTGCGGTAGGGCAAGTTCGACGAGACGAGCCGGTAGCGACGGGCGATCTCTTCGGCCCGGTGTATCAAAGCCTCCACGATCGAGATTCTCTCGCCCGGTCTTTCGGCTGCGCCTCGACCGCTGGTGATCCTGTAGTCTGGCACGGCTAGTCCTCCCCCCACGGTGGCGGGTCCCGCGGTGCCGGGATGGGGGGATGCTGGGGTGGGACAGGGGACGCTGCCACGGTAGCGAAAAGTGCCCAT
>CP070823.1:1443285-1445446 GCA_020344375.1 Gemmatimonadota bacterium
GTGGAGGTCGAGGCGGAGGAGGCCGTGGTAGTGGAGGTCGAGGCGGAGGAGGCCGAGGTGGTGGGCGGCGATCCTGGTAAGCCGCGCTCGGACATCATAGACTCATACGACAGCGACGCTCGCGCTTATGGCGCCCGAACCGGGCGCCTTCACACTGAGCGCCGCCGTGCGGCGCGAAGCCACCCACGACCTGCGGACTAGAAGTGCACGTCTAGGCGCCAGCCAGCGCTTGTGGGCGCTGGCACCACCGTCGTCACCGCGAGGGCGGCGACACATCACAGCCGTATACTCTTCCGCTGGCACTCTGACAGCTTTCTGACCCTACGTACGCGGCTTCCGCAGCACAATGTCGTGGTGTCGGATGTCGGCGATGGCCGCGCCACCGCCGTCCACTTGACCCCGCTTCTTCAAAACGCCGATCATATGGGCGGACATGAAGGGCAACGCGACGTGGGTGTCGCCGGGCAAGCTATAACGGGCTGCGCACGGCGCACCCTGCTGGGAGTAACTCGATGTGAGCGCCACTGACGCCGTCATCGCCGCTCCTTCTCAGGTGGATGAACCGATCCGCGCCGAGCTCTTCGGCATCGAGCGCCTGGAGCAACACGCCGAGAGCCTGGCCGCGGCCCAGCGCACTACCGAGAGGCCTACCAAAGGACGCAAGCTCCTCCCCAGGGTCCGCGAGAACGGACGCGTGCTGCTGGCCGCGTACCGGAACACCGTCGAGGCCGTGCGGGAGAAGCGCGAGATTACGCCGGCCGAGGAGTGGCTCCTCGACAACTTCTTCGTCGTGGACGAACAGCTCCGGGAGATCCGCGACCACCTCCCGGGTGGCTACTACCGCCTGCTGCCGAAGATCGCCGAGGGCCACCTCGCTGGATACCCGCGCGTCTATGGGCTGGCCTGGGCCTACGTGGCCCATACCGACAGCCGGTTCGACTTGAAGACGCTT
The DNA here is from genome assembly GCA_020344375.1 of Gemmatimonadota bacterium. Taxonomy (GTDB): domain Bacteria; phylum Gemmatimonadota; class Gemmatimonadetes; order Palauibacterales; family KS3-K002. The sequence goes on from CP070823.1 coordinate 1,444,238, forward strand.
CAGCCATTCGTCCGCGCCTACCAGCGCATCCAGCCGCTCACGATCGGGGAGATCTGGGCTGTAGCCATCCACCTCCGCGTGGCCCTCGTGGAGAACGTGCGGCGGCTGTCGGAGCAGATCATCCGCAACCGCCAGGCGCGGGCCGGGGCCGACGAGCTGGCGGACCGCCTGCTGGGCCTGAGCGGTCAGCCGGCGGAGCATGCGGATGACGTTCTGGGCCGTCTGGACGACGCCCCGCTGGCCAGCGCCTTCGCGGTGCAGCTCATCCAGCGGCTGCGTGACCAGGACACCTCGATCATGCCGGCCCTGGCCTGGCTCAACGAGAAGCTGAGCGTCCAGGGTACGTCGGCCAACGAAGTGGTCGCTCAGGAGCATCACGCCCAGGGCGCGGTGAACGTCACCGTCCGCAACATCATCACGAGCATGCGGTGGATGTCGTCGATCGACTGGCTCGATTTCTTCGAGAGCGTCAGTCTGGTGGACGAAGTCCTGCGCGCCGCTCCCGGGTTCGCAGCTATGGATTTCGCGACGCGGAACGAGTACCGGACCCAGATCGAGCTGCTCTCGCGCCGTTCGAGGCGATCGGAGATCGAGGTGGCACGGGAAGCCATGGCCCTCGCCCAGAAGGCGGCCCGGGAAAACGGAAATCCGAAGAAGGATGAGACCGAGGTTCTGGAGGGCAAGGCGGGGCTCACCGGTGTTCCCGAGCGTGCCGAGGAAGACGTGGGGTACTACCTCGTTTCCTCCGGCAGGAGGGCTTTCGAGAGGCTCGTGGGTTTTCGCGTTCCTTTGCGAATCCGGCTCCGCCGCACGATCCGCGCCCTCGCGACCGCCGGCTACCTGGGAGGAATCGCCGTCCTCACCGCCCTCCTGCTCTCCGTCCCTCTGTTCTTGACCTGGAGCGCCGGGGCAGGCTTCTGGAGCCTGGTTCTCCTGGGAATCCTCGGGCTCGTGCCCGCCTCCGATGTCGCGGTCTCCCTCGTTAATCGCCTGGTTCCGATTCTCGTTCCTCCGACGGTGCTGCCCAAGCTCGAGCTCGCCCAGGGTGTGCCTGCAGAGCTTCGAACCGTGGTCGTCGTCCCCACGCTGGCCACGAAACGGGCCGATATCGAAGAACAGCTCGAGCGGCTCGAGGTGCACTACCTGGCGAATCCCGAAGGCCATCTCCATTTCGCCCTGCTTACCGACTGGTCGGACGCGCTCAGCGAG
>CP070823.1:1445546-1448689 GCA_020344375.1 Gemmatimonadota bacterium
ATGAACCTGACGGCCAGCCACGACTCACCCCGCTTCGCCACGTCGATCTACAACCCGGGTCGCTACAAGTACCACGTCAATCCTCGTGAGAACCCCGAGTACAAGATCGACCGACCGGATGAGCGCACGCGACAGATCCAAAGGATGATCCTGGTGCAGCAGTTCACTTACATCGGTGCGCCGCACATCTGGAACGGTGACGAGGTGGGCATGTGGGGCGCCGACGATCCGGATCCGCGGAAGCCCTTGGTCTGGGCGGATCTCGCGTATGAAGACGAGACCACCCATCCCTTCGGCCGATCCCGGCGCCGTGACCCGGTCGCGCCCGATACGGCACTCCTCCGGATCTACAAGGACCTCATCGCCCTGCGAACGCAGCACCTCCGTCTCTTCGTCGACGGCGCCCTGAACTACCTCCTCACCGACGATGCACGTGGCCTCCTTGCCTTCGAGCGCGTCCTCGGTGACGAACGGGCCGTAGTCGCCTTTAACATCTCGGACCAACCGCAGGCCCTTGCCGTCGAAGCCGAGGACGGTGCCTATCGCGCCATCTTCCCCAGAGGCGATGTCGTTAACGTGACGGACGGGTCCCTGACCGCCGAACTGCCGCCCAGGACAGCGGTGGTGTGGATTCGAGATTGACGCTCATCGTGCGGGTCGGATCCGAATGGCCTGGCCGCCGCCGGGAGCCAGCTCGAGCGTGAGCGTCGACTCGGCATTGACAGACTGCTTAGAGATCGCGACGGGGAAAGGGTTGTGCAGCCAGTGCGCGCCCTGTCCGTCGGCGTAGACCTCAGCGACGTAGCTCTCGCCCTCGGGCAGGAACGACAGCGAGATCTCCAGCGTCCGCGCCTCCTCGTCCGTGATGGCGCCGACGTACCAGTCGGTGCCGCCCCGTTCCTGGCGGGCGACCACCACGTAGTCGCCGATCCTGCCGTCGAGCACCTCGGTGCGCTCCCAATCGACCGGGACGTCGAGGATGAACTGGAAGGCGGGCTGGCCCTCGTAGTTCTCAGGCAAGTCCGCCGCCATCTGCAGCGGCGAGTACAGCACCACGTAGAGCGCGAGCTGCTTGGCCAGCGTGGTGCGTACACGCTGACTCTCGGGCGGGCGTGGTCCACCGTCGCTCGACGCGATCAGGATGTCGAACACGCCCGGCGTGAAGTCCATCGGCCCTGAGATCATGCGGGTGAAGAAGAGAATCACCTCGTGCTCGGGTGGATTGCCGCCGTCCCCTTCCCCTCCCCAGGCGTTGTACTCCTGCCCGCGCGCGCCCTCCCGGGTCATCATGTTGGGGTATGTACGCCGCTCGCCCGTGTCCTTGATGGGCTCGTGGACGTTCAGCATGATGCGATGCCGCGCCGCCGTCTCGATCACCTTCCGCCAGTGCCGGACCATGTACTGGCCGTGGTGCGCGTGGCCCTCGGCCGTGAGGTCACCGACGTAGCCGGTCTTCACCGCTCTGATGCCCAGCCGCTCGTAGAGCGCGAACGCGTCTTCCAGTTGCCGCTCGTAATTCTCGACCCCCATCGACGTCTCGTTGTGACCGATGAGTTCGACGCCGCGTTCCTTGGCATACGCGGCGACGCCCTCCAAGTCGTAGTCCGGATAGGGCTCGGTGAAGGAGAAACGCTCCGCGTTGGCGATCCAGTCGCCGTCCCACCCCACGTTCCACCCCTCGACCAGCACACCGCCGAAGCCGTTCTCCGCCGCGAAGTCGATGTAGCGCCGCGTGTTCGCGGTGGTCGCACCGTGTTTCGGCCCCGAGCCCCAGGTGTACTTGCCGATGTGCATGCCCCACCAGATACCGACGTACTTCATCGGCTCGATCCAGCTCGTATCGTCCAGCACGCTGGGCGGGTTGAGGTTCAACGCGAGGACCGCTGGGTGCAGGTCAGACGCGCGGTCGGCCATCTGGATCGTCCTCCATGGCGTCACGAAGGGCGTCTGGCCCCGCACCTTCACCCCGTCGGCCCACGCCGCGAGCGACACCTTCAGCCGGCGATCGTAGGAGCCGACCAGGTTCATCGCCGCGTAGTCGACGAGGTTCGCCTCGTGGATCACCACGTGCAGCCCGTCGTTCGTCTCCATCGTGAGCGGTGTGTGGACCAAAGGCAGCACGCTGATGCGCGACGACGAGTACAGGTACTCGTAGCGGTTGTCACCGTCGGCCGGGATCCACCAGGCACGGGCGTTGTCGGCCATGTAGAAATCGGTCAGCTCATCCACGATCGCGAAGGAGGCCAGGCCCGGCTGCTCGGGGAACTCATATCGGAAGCCGAGGCCGTCATCGAAGACCCTGAAGACCACCTCGAAGCGGCGGCCCGACTCCGCCCGCTCAACCACCGACACGCGCAGCTCGTTGTGATGATCCCGAACGCGAGCTACTTCGCCCCAGGGCTGCTCCCACGTCTCGTCCACCGAGTTTCGTGCCGTTCCAGTGATGGTGAGACCGTCACGCAGGGGCGCGGCGTTGCGGAACTCGAAGCCCAGTCGCGAGGGGAGAACGACCTTTTGGCCGTCGCGCTCGACACTGTAGAACAGACCGCTCTGCCATTTGACCTCCCCTTCCTCAACGACCCTCCGGAGGGTATCGACCGTCAAAACGTTGCGACCGTCGGGAGAGGCGACCTGGACCGGCTCCTGGGCCTGGGCGCCGACGGCCGCCGCGCACACGGCCGCCATGGCGAGCGCGAGTGCCGGTGCCACCCGAAAAGTCCAGCGAACGATGCGCATCTGCATTCTCACCTATCCTCCAAAGGGGTTTGACAGACGATTCGCTAGAACGGGACGAGAGGTCATCGTGCCGACACCCAAATCAAGAACGCTCCCCCGGGCACCCGCACCTCTTGCGTCCCTCCGCCGAGGCGCGCGAAATCGCCCTCGACGCCGTCGAGGTCCACGCGCTCCCGGTCGCCGACTTGTCGCCAGGCGCCGTCGGGCAGATCGAACCGGAACACGCCCTCGTGCGTGCCGCTGTTGGCCAGGACCAGGACCCGCTCGCCGACCACGTACCCCAGGAGAGTGCCTTCACCCGGAGTGATCCAGCGGTAGTGCCCGTCCGGCACCTCGGCGACGCGGAAGACCTGGCCGTACTCGGACATGCGCAGCGCCAGGAGTCCCCGCCAGTAGTCCCGCATGGC
>CP070823.1:1448789-1453201 GCA_020344375.1 Gemmatimonadota bacterium
AGCGCCTTCCCCCGATTCGAGTCGGGATACTCCGCCTCGAGCTGCGCCGAGATCACGTCCACCTCGCTCTGCGCCTGCTCGATCGTCACACCCGGCTTCAGCCGGCCCAGCATGATCCAGTTGTGGAAGCGCCGCGCGCCGACGAACGGGCTGTTCGGCCGCATCGGGCGCCACACCTCGACGTCGTGATAGAAGCGGAAACCGGCAGGCATCACGCCGATGACCTCGTAAGCGAGGTCATCGAGGATCAGCGTACGGCCGATCACGTCCGGCGCGCCGCCGAACCGCCGTTGCCAGTAGCCATGGCTGATGATCACGACGTTCGGCCCAGTTTCCAGCGCCTCCTCGGCGCTGAAGCCCCGTCCCAGCTGCGCGCTGACCCCAAGCGCCGGAAAGAGGTCGATACTCACAATGACGCCGGAAACGCGCTCCGGCTCGTCAGCGCCGGTGACCGTGAAGTTCCGCGTGAACCCCCAAAACGCGGCGAGCTGCTCGAACGAGGTGCTGAAGTCCCGGTAGTCCCAGTAGTCGTAGGCGGAAGCGACCGGGTTGACTCTGCCGTCGAACGTGGCACGGCCCAGCACCAGCCGGCCCGGCTCCGGGTACGGGAGCGGGCGAATCATGGTCGAGTCGATGATGCTGAACATCGCCACGTTGGCCCCGATCCCGATCCCGAGGATGAGGACAACGACAAGCGCGAAGCCCGGCGCCTTTGCCAGCGACCGGCCCGCAAAGCGGATATCCTGCCACAAGCCGCCCACCATCAAGTCTCCCAAAGGGACAGCGGAGGGTTGGGGCACCAGCTCACACTACGCCCGCGCTGCCTGCGGTGGTTTCAGACCCTGCAGCATGCCTGGATCGCATCCAAGGCCCGTATGCTAACTGAGTAGCATCATGCTACCAGCGTAGCATACCCCCACCCTCTTGTCAAGCTCTCTGTGTGAACGCACCGAGTGGTTCACGACGCGACCGACTGGTCTCCCTCCTTCCGCACGAAGAGGGTCTGCGTCGGGTAGGCAAACTCGATCCCCTCCTGCTCGAACCGGCGGTAGAGCTCGAGGTTGATGGCCTGCTGGATGTCCATGTATGTGTCGTACTCGGGCACCAGCACGTAGTAGACGACCTCGAAGTTCAGCGAGAAGTCACCGTATGCCTTGAAGTGGGCCCGATCGAACTGCGTGTTCTCCAGCGACTCGATGATCTCCTGCACCATCCTGGGGACGGCCGCCAGTTTGTCGGCCGGCGTCTCATAGACGACGCCGAACGAGAAGACGATGCGCCGCTGCGCCATCCGCTTGTAGTTCCGAATGCGGCTGTTCAAGAGATCCGAGTTGGAGAGGACGAGCTGCTCGCCTGAAAGACTCCGCATCCGTGTGGTCTTGAGCCCGATGTGCTCCACGGTGCCGAGAAACTCGCCCACGATGATGAAGTCGCCGATCACGAACGGTTTGTCGAGCACGATCGAGAGCGACGCGAAGAGATCGCTCAGCACGTTCTGAAGCGCCAACGCCACGGCTAGACCGCCAATGCCCAGCCCGGTCACTAGCGCTGTTATGTCCACGCCGAGGTTGTCCAGAGCGAGGAGAAGAATGACGGTCCAGAGGAGCAGCTTGCCGACGAAGCGCAACGCGCCGATGCTCGTCGCTGCCGCCGCGTCTTCTTCCATCCGCTTCTGCATGTAGCGCGTGATCCAGAAGGAGATCACCGTGTTCCCCCATAGCGCCGCCTGCACCAGCAGGCCGATGACCACCACCGCCCGGAACACCCCGTCCCCGGTGGGCGGCAGCGCTAGAGGTTGCGCTCCGGCGTAGAGTGCGACGATGAGCGGGAAGAAGAAGCGGGTCTTGCGAACCAGCTCCGCTGCTAGATCGTCGAGGTCGATCCTGGTGCGCTCGGCGCGCGCGCTCAGCCCGCGCGCGACGATGCCCTGAAACAGCCTCAGGGCGATGAGAACGACGAGCGCCACTGCCACGGCCACGATCCACGTCTGCACCGTGTTACCCAGATAAGTCCAGCCCAGAAACTCCATCAGCCTTTACCTTCTCGCGAGCACATAGCGGTTTGTGATGGGCGCACTCAGCAAGTCTGCGCGACGATCACCGTGAGGGCAACCCGAGCTTTCCGCGCCTGCCCACGCTCTCCTCCCAAGCCTGTCTCCAGCGCCACTGAGGGTTCCCCCTACAGGTTTCGAACGACTGAACCGTTCCAATTGCGGACGGCCGTGTGTCGAAACCGAACACTCTCACGCCCCCAGGCCCAGCGGCGAACCCGGCAGAAAGCTTTGCAGCAAGAGGGATCCCCGGGGCGCGCCGCGCTGGCACGCCTCGTGCTGGTAGCACGTGCAGAAGCCATTCTACGGCAGTTCGAGCTCGGCCGGGTGGAAAAGGAGGTGGAGAGTCATGTTCCCGGGTCTCTGGCACCACAAGTCGATCACAGCGCTGGAGATCTTCATCGCCGCCCTGGCGATGATGGTGGCGCTCGTCGGCGTGGCATGAGACGGCCCCCTACCGCCAGACGCGGATAACGTCACCATCCGCGTCAACCTCGAACGCGACCTCCTCGCCGGTGCTCTCCAGCACCTACAACCATCGATGTGGCCTCGTCGCCGGCCGCGCCGCCGTACACGGTCACCGAGATCATGAGGGCTTACCTCCTACGGCCGGACCTCGGACGCTTTTATATCCGAGCCCATCACAGCTCCAGCAGGCACCACTCCCTGCTCGCCGGGGCCGTCCCCATCTGCAGCCCCTTACGCTCCGCGACCAGGATGTTGTTCGAGTGGTTGAACCCGAACCCGTTCTCCGGGTCGTAGAGCCCCGGCTCGTTAGAGAAGTGCATCCCCGCACGCATCACCGTGTAGTCACCTAGCGCGTGGTACGGCGGCTGGTGACCTTCCATCCCCTCGCCGTGGCCCGGCCGGTGGTAGATGAGGTGCGCGCAGCGGTTCGCGACCTGATAGTCGTGCACGGCCTTCGCCACGTTCGAGCAGGTGTTACCAGCGTAGCACTGCTCCGCCTGGATCTCGTAGGCCCGGTTCTGCACCTCCCAAACGTGCTCCTGCCAGTCGGTCCAGGGCGCGACCAGGAATGAGCGGTACAGTTCCCCGCCGTAGCCGCCGATGCGAACAACGCCGGCGATCTGCAGCGCGTGGCCCGGCTCGATCTTCGTCCAGTACTGCTGGTTCGGGTGCGGGTAGGCCGTGGGCCGCCCGGTACGGCAGCCGATCCCCACCGAGATCCCGACCGCGTCGTGCGGTTCCCCGCGCTGCGGGATGTCCTGCATCAGCCGGTGCATCCCCCAGAGGACCGCCGCGTTGGCGACCTCGAAGTCTGTGGTGCCCAGGCCGCGCTCCAGCAGGTAGTTGCGCGCGAAGGCGTGGATCTCCGAGAAGTAGTCCATGGCGCGCTGGGCGAGGCTGGTCTCCCACTCGTCCTTGACGATTCGGTGGCGGATGAGGATGTCGTAGATGTCGACGAACTGCGCCTGCGGCATCGCCTGCGCCATTATGCCGAACGGTCCGCCCTCCGGCCGCTTCGGCTGCGGCACCTCGATCTCGCCGAACATGTTGAGCCGCTCGGCGTTCTCCTGGCCGGGCAGGATGCCGATCTCGGCCAGCGAACCGCTGTCGATCCCGATCGTCTTGTCGCCGTAGCCGAGCCGCGCCAGCGTCTCGCCCCACCAGCGATAGACGTTCACCGTCGGGCCCTGCACCACCTCTTCCCGGTTGGGGAAGCCGCCGGCGGCGTGATGCCAGTCGAAGTAGTAGGCCTCCGCCTCGCCCCAGCCCTGCACCAACGTCTCGTCCAGGTAAGGGTAGAGCCAGACCACCGCGTCCCGGTCCATCGGCAGGAAGCAGCCATAGGGCCGCTCCGTCGTGCTGTGGAAGTAGCCAGCGGCGTAGACGATGTTCCAGCGGTGGGTGAGAAGGAGGCCGCCGTCGACGCCGCGCCGCCGTGCCTCTTCTTTGAGGGCGCGCGCCTTGTTGACGTACCACTCCGGCGGCAGCCGGTGGAAGTCGGCGGGCTCCGGTAGCTCCGCCTTGCGTCTCCGCTGCTCCTCCCGCAACAGGACGAAGCTGTCGCCCCGGGCCTCCGCCCGGGCCATGGCCGCCTCGTCGGGCCAGACCTCCCGCGGCCCGATCACCGTCGCGCCGGCCACCCCGGCGCCCGAGAGCTTGAGGAAGTCGCGGCGTGTGAACCAGGACATGGGGTCCCTCCTTCCCTGGACGACCGTCTGGGCTGGGGCACGCATCGAATATCCGTGTGTGCCCTCATGGTGGCGGACACACCCGCGTCCCGTCAACCGCTGCCAGGGGAATCGAGTTCACCCGCGGCTCTGACGGTGGTGTCAGCGACTTCCCGGTGACCAAGGCGCGTGTGAGAAACCTGCCCTTCGACAAGCTCGCAGGCTAA
>CP070823.1:1453301-1462716 GCA_020344375.1 Gemmatimonadota bacterium
TTCTTGGCCAACACGGACGCGCTCATCATCGACCTACGCTACAACGGCGGCGGCTCGCCAAGTTTAATCCAGCTTATCTACAGCTACTTCTTTGATGAGCCAACTCACCTGAACAGCTTCTATGTCCGAGAGACCGACGAGTGGGAGCAGTTCTGGACGCAGGCGCACGTCGAGGGCCCGCGGATGAGCGATCTCGACCTCTACGTGTTGACCAGCCGGCGGACGTTCTCGGGCGCGGAGGAGTTCTCCTACAACATGAAGAACCTGGAGCGGGGGATACTGGTCGGAGATACGACCGGTGGTGGCGCGCACCCCGTGAACCAGCGCCTGTTCGAGAACCTCTACGTCAGTATGGCGCTGCCGTTCGGCCAAGCGGTCAACCCGATCAGCGGAACCAATTGGGAAGGCGTCGGCGTGATTCCGGACGTGGCCGTGCCCTCGGAGGACGCCCTCGACCATGCGTATCTGCTGGCGGTACGCAAGCTCAAAGAGAACACGACGGACGAGCGGCGTATCGCGAGCCTCGACTTCGTGATCTCAGGGCTGGAGGCCAAGCTCAATCCGGTGAGCGTAGGCGAAGCCGTTCTCAGGTCGTATGTCGGGCACTACGGGCCGCGTAGGTTGACATTCGAGAACGGCGAACTGTGGTACCAGCGCGCGCCCAACCCTCGCATGCGGGCTATCCCGATGACTGAGACGCTTTTCCGTTTTGACGAGATCGACTACTTCCGGATCGAGGTCGTCCTCGACGAGTCGGGGCAGCCGGTCAAGCTGGTGGGCCACTACGACAACGGCACCACGGACGAGTCGCCGCGCGTCGGCGGTACCTAGAGCGTCGGGTAGCTGCAAGCGTCGGTGGGCACTGGAAGCTGATCAGTCGCAACATCATCCCCGTGATCTGAACGCCGCGACGGACTCGCAGTTCGCTTCGGCCGGCGCAGACATCGCGCTTACCGCCGAGCACACTTGAGGCCTGGTCCCACTCGAGCCCTAAGAGCCGCTGCCTCGGCTTGCAGCCCAGGGGAGCCCATGGTAACCTGCACCGAATTCCCGGTCGTTTCGTTTCTGGTCGGCTCGGCTCGCTCCCCGGTGTGTGACCATGTCGCTGATTCTCCTGCTCGCGTTGATGGCGATTGGGTTCGCCTGTCTCATACTTGAGCGAGCCCGCCTGGACCGCCATCGGGAAGCCGTTCCCCTGTTGATCGCGGTCACCGGAACCCGAGGGAAGTCGAGCGTGACGCGGATGCTCGCGTCGGTGCTGCGGGAGAGTGGACGACGGGTTCTGGCCAAGACGACGGGATCGCAGGCGGTCCTCATCCTGCCGGACGGCTCGGAGCGGGAGATCCGCAGGCGCGGTCGCCCTTCCATCATCGAGCAGAAACACGTCATCCGCCTGGCTGCTGATCTGGGTGTGGATGCCGCGGTCATCGAGATGATGAGCATCCACCCCGAGAACCATCTGGTGGAAACTCGCCACCTGCTGAAGCCTGACATAGTCCTGGTGACCAATCTCCGGGTCGACCATACCGCAGCGATGGGTGAGACGCGGGAAGCGGTCGCGTCGGTGCTCGGTCTGGACATCCCGCAGGGCGCCCGTGCCTTCGTGCCGCAGCAGGAGTGCCTGCCAACGTTCCGGGCTACGTTGGAAGAGAGGGGGGGAGAGCTGACCGAGGTACCGCCGGCGACGGCATCGCCGCTGCTGGGAAGCAATTCCGGGCCGCGGGTCTGGAAATTCGGCGAGAACCTCGATCTCGTCTGTGCGGCGGCCCGGTCGCTCGGTATCGCTGATCGGACCATCCGGGAGGGCATCCAGCGGACCCGCGGTGACCTCGGGGCGCTCGGGATCTGGCGGTATCGGCCGGCCGGCTCCCAGACCCCCTGCTTTCTGGTGAACGCGTTCGCCGCCAACGATCCCGAATCCACCATGCTCGTCCACGACCGAGTCAGGGCCGCCCTGGGTGCGGACCCGGAACGCTGCGTCGGTCTGATGAACCTGCGGCCCGACCGGGGTGACCGGACCCTCCAGTGGGTGGGAGCGCTGGAGGGAGGATTCCTGAATCGATTCAGCCGCCTCTATGTGTTAGGGCTGCACGCGCCGGCCCTCAAGCGGCGAACCAAGCGGTTCGACGGCGTGGTGCGGATCGAGGTACTCCGCCAGACCCGGCCGGCGGAGATCATGCAGACGGTGCTGTCGGGCATCCGGGACGTCGGCGGGATCGTGTTCGGGTTCGGGAATATCGGCGGGGCGGGTGAGGCGCTGGTGATGCACTGGGGCAGGGCGGGCGAACCCTGGGAGATCGAGAGTCGATGGGATTCGAAGTCCCCTTCATCGGGCTGCTGATTTCGCTGGCCTTCACCGCGCTCACCGGTCTCTACCCCGGCGGGATCATCGTACCCAGCTACCTCGTGCTCTTCATCCAGGAGCCGGCACGGATCGCCGGTACCCTAATCGCTGCCTTTCTGACGATGGCCGTCTACCGAGTCTCGAGCGGCTGGCTCATCCTGTTTGGACGGCGCCGATTCGTCTTCCTGATCCTGGTGGGCGGCATGTGGGCGTTCCTCTGGCGTCAGCTCCTCCCCGCCATCTTTCCCGTCTCGCTCGAATTCAGGGTGATCGGCTGGGTGATCCCCGGACTGATCGCGAGTCATCTCGAGCGCCAGGGTATCGTGGTCACGACGGCAGCGCTGGTCACGGTCACGGTGCTGACCGCCTGGGTTGGGCTGATGATGAACCTGGTGTGAGGTCGCCGTGAAAGCCGTCCTGCCCGTCGATCGCCGACTGAAGCACCGCATCCTCGCGGCGGGGATCGTGAGCCTGCTCGCCTGGCTGCTGTTGCAGACGGTCTCCCCTCCGCCACCGATCTCCTGGTCGGAGGAGATGCGTGAGGCAGCCCAGCGCATGGAGCGAGCGATCAGCGCCGTCGCGCGCAACACCGAGACCGCGGGCATTCCGATCGATGAGTCGCTCGATCCCAACCGTACCGGTCTGATCGGACCGGAGTACACACCTCTGTTCACGACGCTCGGCCAGCTGGAAGCGAAGCGGACCACCACCAATCCCGACATGGCCGGACTGCTCGTGTATCTCTTGCGGCGGGCGGGTGTGTCCGCCGGAGATACCATTGCGGTGGGGTGTTCCGCGTCCTTTCCCGCTCTGATGATCGCTACCCTGACCGCCGCCGAGGTGATGGGCGTCCACCCGGTGACGATTCTCTCTCTGGGGGCCTCCGCTTACGGAGCCACCCGGCCGGGGTTCAACCTACTGGACATCCATGAGCTGCTGATCAGCGAGGGCATCCTCTCCACGGCCCCTGCGGCGGTCTCCCTGGGTGGGGAGGGAGATGTCGGCGCGGACTTCGATCCCGCCTTCCGGGAACGTCTGCTGCAGCGAACCCGGATGAGCGGGATTCCCCTGGTGGAGGACGCCGATCTGCGCGGGAACGTGGCCCGACGCATGGCGACTTATCTCGGCGCTGCCGAGGGGCGCGTGGCGGCGTTCGTGAACATCGGCGGCAGCGACGCGAACCTCGGTTCGAGCCCGCTGGTGCTGGAGGTGGAACCCGGTCTGAACACGGACCTGGTGCTCCCCCCGCCAGCGCAGCGTGGGGTGCTGTTCGAGATGGCCGCACGAGGCGTCCCGGTGATTCACCTGCTCCACATCCGGGGTCTCGCGCTGCGCTACGGTCTACCCTGGGATCCCGTGCCGCTACCCGAGCCCGGTACGACCCGGTTGCGGGATGATGCGGGAGCGCGTGATTGGCGTTTCTGGCTGATCACAGCTGCCTATTTCTCGAGCCTCGGTCTGATCGCAGTCGGGTGGAGGGGCCGGCCGGATTGATTGCAGGCCTTCGGTGCGTCGACTAAGATTCGCGGCGTAGCCCCAACAGCTGGAATTCTCGCGGAGGCACGGACCATGAAGCGCTATAGCAGGTTGAACCTCGGGACAGTCGCTCTCGCGGGCACGCTGTTGGCCAGCGCTGGGGCGCTTCGCGCCCAGGAGTCGCCGCTGACGGCCGAGCTGCCGGCACTGCTCACCTCTTGCGGTCAGAGCCCCGGTCCCGAGCGCGTACGTTTCTTCCTGAGGAGGCTCGAGCTGGAGCACGAGTTCCTGGAGCAAGCCACCGCCCAGGATCTCATCGACCGTCGGGACGCCGGGGACCCGTTCAAATCGATCATCATCGTGACCGGCGCGAGCCTGAAAGGAATGGGAGCGGCCGGCGTCTCCATCCGGGACGAGCTCGCCCGGACCGAGGCTCTCATCGCGGAGGCCAAGCGGCAGGGCATCACGATCATCGGCGCCCACGTCGAGGGCATGGCACGGCGTGCCCAGGGTGCGGCACCCGGCGACAACTCCGACGAGTTGTCGATCGATGCGGTCTGTCCCTACTCGGACCTTCTGGTCGTCCGGCAGGACGGGAACGAGGACCGGCGGTTCAGCATCATCTCGGAGAACAGTGATATCCCCCTCATCCTGTTCGAGAAGAACATGGAGCTGGGTGACGTCCTGAGGCGCGTGTTCAACAGATAGGACTCTCCAGAGAGGACTCTGAGCGGTGAGCATGTTCACATACGCCGGGATCGTTCTCGGCGTGATGGTCATCGTCTACATCGCGGCGAAGTCCTTCAAGCTCTCCACGGAATTGTCCATGCTGGCGGCCGCCCTCGGCGGGGCGCTCGCCGGCGGCTTCGGCTTGCCGGCGCAGCACATCGCTGAAGGGGCGATGACCTACCTGGACATTAACCTCATCTTCATCACCGCCACTCTCTTCATGAACATCCTCAAAGACTCCGGTGGGATCGCGTTCGCCGTGCGCGGGATCCTCTCCCGGTTTCACCGCAGCCGGTCCCTGCTGATGGTGCTGCTGACTGTGCTGCTGCTCCTGCCGGGCGCGCTCACCGGCGCCGGCAGCGTGACCGTGCTGATCACCGGCGGCATGGTGGCGATCGTGCTGGGTACTATGGGGATCTCGAAAGCGCGGACCACCGCCATCGTGTTCATCATCGCGGGGCTCAGCGCCGCGGCCCCGCCGGTGAGCCTCTGGGCGATGATCACCGCGGCCGGGGTCAACATGCCGTACATCGGGTTCTTTATGCCGCTGCTGGTGCCCTGTGTGGTGGCTTCCCTTGTCACGATCTTCATCCTCGGCTGGCGAGGTGGAGAGATCGATCTCGAGCAGGCGCTTCAGCAGCTGCCCCGGCCGCCGGGGGGAATGAGCTGGCTGCGGGTCATACTCCCCTTCGTCGTGTTCGTGCTGCTGATCCTGATCGGCCGACGGTGGCCGCATGACACCCCCGTGATCGGGCTGCCGCTCATGTTCCTGTGCGCGGCGGCGACCTCCTACGTTCTCTCCCCGATCCGGCTGGATTTCCTGCGGATCTCGCGTGAAACGATCGAACAGCTGCTGCCCTTGATCGGCACGCTCACCTGCGTGGGGGTGCTGGTACAGATCATGACACTCACCGGCGTGCGGGGCCTGCTGGCGGTGACCGCCGTCACCCTGCCGGTGGCCCTGGTGTTCGCCACCCTCTTCGTCGTGCTCCCGGTTTCCGAAGCCGTCTTGATGTGGGGGGCCGCACCGGTGCTCGGCGTCCCCCTCGTACTGCTCTTCAACACGATGGGTCTCAACCCGATCGTAGCCTTGGCGGGCATGAGTGTCATCTGGCCGCTGGGCGACGCGCTGCCGCCGACGGCGATCATCGGTCGGCTCAGCGTGGAGGTGGTGGGGTACCGGGACGCCTACGCGAAGTTCCTGAGAAGCTGTGTCGTCCCGGCCGTGATCATCATGGTCATCGGTACGCTCATGGTGATCTTCTCGAGCGAGCTCTCGTTCCTGACCGGCCTGTAAGAGAGGAGAATCATGGCCATCCTGCAGACGATCATCACGGTCATCTATTACATCTTGATTGCGTATGTGGCCGCGATCCTGATCTGGAATCTCAGCAAGACGCGGAAGTGGGAACAGGAGGTGCTCTACATCATCGTGCTGATCCCCTTCCTGCTGCGTCTGTTCAGGCTGAAGTGAGGTGACGGTCATGCGGGCTGGTTCTGGAAATCGCGGCGGCCGCGCGCTGTTGGTGCGCAAGCTCGTGCTCGGCGGCCTGGGGCTGCTGCTCTTGGTCACCTCGGGCGCGAGCTTCTACCGGCACCGGCACCTCCAAGAGGCGGTGGTCCTGAGCCCCGGCGTGGCCGAGGTGAAGAAGCTGAGCGAGTACTTCGACGGCATCCGGGGCACCATCAACGACTGCAACCTCTACTTCTTCGAAGGCGAGGAACCGGGAGCCACCGTCCTGGTCATGGGCGGCACCCATCCCGAAGAGCCGGCGGCGCGCCTGGCCGCCTGGCTGTTCGCTGAGAACGCCGTGATGGAGCACGGGCGGCTGATCGTGGTGCTGAGCAGCAACCGCAGCGGCACCACGGTGACCCGCCTGGGAGGGGCCTACCCCGCGAATTTCACGATCCCGACCGACTGGGGACAGCAGACCTTCCGCATGGGTGACCGCTGGTCGAATCCCCTGGATCAGTGGCCCGATCCCGAAGTCTACATCCACTACCCCAGCGGGCAGTACCTGGCCTATGTCGATATCCGCAATCTGAACCGGACCTGGCCTGGGCGGCCCGACGGCACGCTCACCGAACGGACGACCTATGCGTTCATGGAGCTCATCCGGCAGGAGGATGTGGACATCTTCATCGATCTGCACGAGGCGGAGCTGCAGTACCCCGTGATCAGCACGATCGTCGCCCACGACCGGGGAGAAGAGCTGGCCACCTTCGTCTCGATGATGTTGAGCGACGAGGAGTTCAACATCGGCATGGAGTATTCACCGCAGAACCTGCACGGACTCTCGCACCGGGAAGTCGGCGATTACTCCGACGCGATCTCCCTGCTCTTCGAGGCGCCCGAGCCCTTCCTGGATGCGACCCGGGGCAAGACGACCCGGGAACAGCTGCTGACCGGGGTGGACGAGTTCGTGATGAAGGCGGGCGAGCACGGCCTCTTGTTCGAGCGGATTGATGAGGGCGGCTGGCCGATCGACGTCCGGGTGGGGCGCCATACCTCCACCGTGCTACAGACCATGGAGAGCTGGACGATCCTCAATCCTGACCGGCCGCTGAGCTGTCGGGGCGTGCCGCGGTACGCCGAGGTGATCGAGAGAGGCCTCGGGCACTGGCTGCACGACCCCTCGAAGGCCGCGCCTGGGCGGGTGGTGACCGAGTAACCAGCATTGGAGCGTTCGGGGAGGCACTTTCCGAACGATGAACTTCGAGCGGGCCGGCATCGTGAGGCCGCGCTCCAGATCGTGCCGATCCCGGCACTGGAAGGAAGGAGTGATCCCGTGAAATGTCTCGTTCGCGTCGGCGTGATGGGCTGGTGGATGCTGGCGATGGTCGTGGCCGCCACCGCCGGGGTGGAAAGAGCCTCGGCGCAATTCTCGCAAGCGCTGCCCACAGGGTCCCAGTGCGCTGTATCACCGGACGATCCGGGTTGCGGTTGTGATCCTGAGTATTCGGATTGCGGCTGTACCAGCATCATGGTGGGAAGGCAGGCGTCCACCGACGGTTCGGTGATGACGGCGCACAGTTGTGACGGCAACTACCGGACCTGGCTGCAGATCGAACCGCGCAGACAGAATCCGCCGGGTGCCCGGAGGCCGATCTACTGGGGCCGGCTGTACACCGAGACCCCTGACGACATGCGGGGGGTGACGCTCAAAGGCTATATCCCCGAGGTGGAGCAGACCTACGCCTACTTCAACGTCGCCTACCCCGCCATGAACGAGAAGGGCCTGGCCATCGGAGAGACCACGATCGAGAGCACGATCGGCGGTAGGCCTGAGCTGCGGAACGACGAGGGACTCTTCCTGATCGAGAACCTCCAGGCCATAGCACTTGAGCGGACCGCGACCGCCCGCGAGGCGATCCAGCTCATCGGCGAGCTGGTGAAGGAGTATGGCTATGGTGATGCGGGAGAATGCCTGACCTTCGCCGATGCGAAGGAGGTTTGGCACTTCGAGATCATGGGTGCGGGGCCCTTCGAGGTCGGTGCCGTCTGGGCAGCGGTACGGATTCCCGATGGCCACGTAGGGGTCTCGGCCAACATCCCGCGCATCAGCGAGCTGGACCTGGACGACCCGGACCACTACATGGCCAGCGAGAACGTCTTCTCGCTGGCCGAGGAGATGGGGTATTGGGATCCGGACAGCGGTGAGCCGTTCAAGTGGTGGAAGGCGTACGGCAAAACCGATCGGGAGGGGAACCTGCTTCCGCCCTATTCAACGCGGGAGTTCTACATCCTGAGCACCCTTGCTCCTTCCCTGAACCTCTCCATGGACATGGAGGAGCTGCCCTTCTCGGTCAAACCCGACCAGAAGGTCTCGGTCCGGGACGTCATGCGCTACTACCGGGAGACCTACGAGGGTACCGAGTTCGACATGACCCGTAACCTCATGGTGCCCGACACGACGCTCAGGACGCAAGGCGACGAGGAGCAGGCGGAGATGATCAAGAGCCCGGTGGTCAACAACTGGTCTATCCGCAGCGACATGATGCAGCTGTTGAACACCCTGAGGCCGGGCACCGTGGAACGCCAGCGTACCATCGCCATCGCCCGCTGCTCGTACTCGCAGATCATCCAGGCCCGTGACTGGCTGCCGCCGGAAATCGGCACGGTCGCTTGGTTCGCTTTCGACAATCCGGCTGAGAGCCCGCGGATCCCCATCTTCGCCGGGGTCCTCGCGTTGCCGGAGAGCTTCAAGGTCGACTGCCAGCACAGATACCGGACCGATTCCGCCTGCTGGTGGTACCGCCGGGCCAACCGGCTGGCGATGATCAAGTGGGGATGGGCGCGGGAGTACATCGAGGGCGCCGTGCAGGAATACGAGCAACGCGCCTTCGATGAGCTGCCGCTGATCGAGCAGAAGGCGCTGGAGCTCATGCGCAGCGAGGGCGGCGACGACCCGATGGCCTACAGGGAGTTCCTCACCCGGTACACCGACGGTTTCGCCCGCGCAACCATGCAGAAGTGGTGGGAGCTGGGCGACTTCTTCTGGACCGAGTTCGCGAGAGGCTGGTGAGACCGGCGGCCTTTCCATCTGCATAGCCCGGCAGGCGGAGAGAGAAGAGGAGGGGGGTCGAGGAAAAGACCCCCTCCTGTCTCCCCCCAGCACCATCTACCGCAACCGCATCCTCTCCATCCCTTCGGCCCGGGCACGGCCGGCAGCGGTGAACACAGGATCTTGAGGATCGTCCGCCACGGCATGAGCAACCAGGAAAACGAGCCGGGCGGCCCTGGCCAGCTTGTCCACGTCCGCCAGCTCGATCTCATCATCCGGCGTATGCAGCTCCGGATGCATTCCGCTGTTGAAGACGAGCACGGGCACTCCCCGTTCCAGGTAGCTGGCCTGGTCGCCCATG
>CP070823.1:1462816-1471497 GCA_020344375.1 Gemmatimonadota bacterium
GCACCAGATGGGGGGCTTCGACCGTGACCGCTTGAACCGGGACCTCATCCCCGAAGGCTTCGAGCCCGGCACGATGACCGTGATCGGCTATCCGGGCGACATAGAGAAGCTGCCGGAGGACCTCGCCGAGCGCGAGCGTGCCCCCCGGCAGCGCAGGCCGCTAGGCGAACTCGCGTTCAGCCGTCACTGGGGCGAGTCGCCGTCGTTCGTCTGACCCCGCGCCTCCCTACGGCAACTGCACCGCGAGGCTGAGGCCGAAGACCAGGTCGATCGCGTCACTCAGGTCCTCGTCCAGCGGCACGCGGATCTGCACGCCGGGCCACCAACGACCCAGACCGTAGCTGGCGGCCAAAACGAACTGATGCCACGTGCGTTCGCCGAGGTTATCATAATCCTCTTCGGTGATATGAGCACGGCCGCTGAACCCGCCGCGCACGGCGAAGTTCGCTACCTCATACCCGGCGTGCGCGCCGTACAGTGCGAACAGTTCTACGTCGTCCCTGAGGGCGTCACCAGTGTCCATCCAGAGCACGGGAGCGAGGCGGAAACCGAGCACAAGACCGGTCGGACCGCTGTACCGATAGTTGAACGCACTGTGTAGCGACAGGATCTCGTGCCAGAACGCCTCCCAGCGGTCCACAAAATCCATCAACCAGAACTCGCCCCCGAATTAGTCCGCCTCCTTCGTCAGCGGGAGGCGAACTCCGAATTCACCAAAGATCGGCGAGTCCGTACCTCCGAACTCCGCTCCCAAGTAGATGTTCCCCGTCACACTCTCCGACTCGTCGAAATCATCAAAATCCACACCGACGGTCGCGAAGGGTAACTCACCCACAAGAACGAAGTTGTCACGCACCGCGAATCGTCCGGAGAGAAAGAGGGCGAAGGTGGTGAAGGTGTACTCTCCATCGTCGAAACTCGGCTTCAGGATCTCCAGGTGGACGGCTCGATCGCTGCGGGGCACGAGCCAGCGAGACTGGGCTGCCGCGCTGGCTGGCAATATCACGCACGCCAGCCAGGCGACGCTGAGCAGGGTCAACAGCGAGCGTCGCATGATGCACCTCCGTCTGTAGCGTCGGAGCCACTGCGTGGGGTTCCGACCTCGTGTTGTTGGGGGAACGCTCGTGACGAAGCAGACGCGATGCAGTCAAGCAGAAGTCAAGAGCGCGGCGGCAAGCGATAATTGCTTGAGATAAGCGACGCGACCGGGCACCGGAGCTGCCACCCCGATACTGTAAGGTCTTGCCTACGCGACGACGCTCTGCAACAGACGCCGGGCTGTCTCGCGGCCGTCCTGCACGCAATCCGGGATGCCAATCCCGCGATAGCCGGCTCCGGTGACGTAGAGCCCCGGGTGCTGGGCGAGGGCGGCATCGATCTCCTGGATCAGTCTGGCGTGCCCCACGTCGTACTGCGGGCCGGAATCCCTCCAGCGGAAGAC
Organism: Gemmatimonadota bacterium; assembly: GCA_020344375.1. Taxonomy (GTDB): domain Bacteria; phylum Gemmatimonadota; class Gemmatimonadetes; order Palauibacterales; family KS3-K002. The sequence goes on from CP070823.1 coordinate 1,464,258, forward strand.
GCGCGTGAACAGGGGCTCGGCGTTGATCCCGGCGATCTCACGCAGCTCTTCCCGGCAGATCTGCACCAGGCGCCCGTCGTCGGCCTGCGTCTCCTCGCCGGTTCGGTCGCCGCCGACGAAACAGCGGGCCAAGAACCCATCCTCCGGCGAGCGGTGCGTGAACTTGTTGGTGATCCAGGTCGCCCCGTTGATGCGACGCCCCTCGCAGGTCGGCACGAGGAACCCGTAGCCCCGGGGACGCGTGCCCAGGTCGCGCCGCCGGTAGGCGAAGAACACGGTCGCGGAACTGACGTACCGGATCGACTTCATCTTCGCCGCTGACGCCGGGGCCAGCGGTTCGAGCAGATGCGCCGCTACCCAGGCGGGCGCCGCCAGGATGACGGCGGCATAGCCCTCGCGCCGCCCCGCTGACGTCTCGAGTGCGTAGCCGCCACCTGATCTGCGAAGGCCATTCACGGTAACGGCCGGGTGGATCTCCGCCCCATCGAGACGCTCGCTGATCCGCTCGACCAGCCGGCCCAGGCCGTCGCGCAGCGAGCAGAAGATGGGCAGCGTGCGGCTTCCTGAGCGTGTGCTCTGCGGTGCTCGCAGCAGCGAGAGGAGGATGCTGCGCCGTTTAGCGACCATCTGGGGGAAACGCGGGAACGTCGAGTAGATGCTGAGCTTGTACGGATCGCCGGAGTAGATGCCCGCGATCAGGGGATCGATGATCCGCTGTACGGCCTCGCGGCCCAGGCGGCGGCCGAAGAAGTCCGCCATCGATTCGTCCTCACGGACTCCGCCCCTAGGGAGAACCAGGTCCGCCGACATGCGCAGCTTGGAAGACCAGGAGACCACTCCACTGCTGATGTATGCGGCGATCTTCCGCGTCCAGCTGCTACCCGTGCCGTAGGGTAGCGGCCTGAGCCTGCCGCGCGAGTAGAGCGCGACGCCGCGGTGCTCGTCCCGCGTGGGGATGATCTCGTCCTCGAGGCCGAGCTCCCGGCAGAGCTCGAGCCCCCACGGCTTCAAGGTGAGGATCGCATCAGGCCCGGCATCCAGCACATACTCGCCCTCACGCTCGGTGAGGATGGCGCCACCCAGCCGCTGCGATGACTCGAAGAGATCTACCGCCAACGGCAGGTGCCGCTCACGCGCCTGTATGGTCAATTCGTAGGCCGCACTGAGTCCGGCGATGCCCCCGCCGATCACGGCGATGCGGCGGGTTCCTTCAGTCTGTATCAACGCTTCGCGCCCCCCGCGAAGTCAGGCATAGGCCGGGTAGGTGGGGGCTTGCAGATCCTGGGTGGGGAGCTTCACGACATCCTGCAGCTCGTTCGCCTCCGCCTTGCGCACGACTTCGGCCAGCGCCTGGATGAACGTCGCACTCGTACCCAGGGCAGGCGCCCGATAAAAGGCTAGGCCGCGCGCCTCCGCGTCCTTCCTCCCCTCGATATCGAAGTCGTACAGCGTCTCCAGGTGCTCGGCGACGAAGCCGACGCTGCAGCACATCACTGCTCTATGACCTTCCGCCGCGATCTCATCCAACGCCTCTGCCAGAGTCGGTCCCAGCCATTTGTCCCTGGTGCGCCCCTGGCTGGTGAACGCGAACCGCCAGCGGAGACCATCGAAGCGCTCTGCCACCAGCCGGCTGGTCTCGAAGAGCTGCTCGCGATAAGGATCGTCCTCCTGGAGGATCTTCTCCGGCAGACTGTGAGCGGTGAAGATGACCGGGATGTCCGCCCTATCGCCCTCAGGCACCCGGCCCATGGCCTCGCAGAGTTTCTCTTCCAGCGCGTCGATGAAGAGCGGTTCGTCGTGATACGACTTGACGCAGAGGATCTCCAGTGGACGCTCGAGACCGTCGAGCCCTTCACGGACATAGTGGAGATACTGAGCAATGCTCATCGTGGAGTAATGTGGCGCCAGCGCAACGGCTACGGCGTTCTGGATACCGTCCCGAGCCATCTCCCGTACCGTGTCAGCGATGAACGGGTGCCAGTGCTTCATCCCGAGATAGGCGTGATAGCCGCCGTTCGACCAGTTGACCCGCTCCTCCAGCGCCTTCATCTGGTCCACCGTCGTCCGGTAGAGCGGCGACGGTCCGCCGATCCGCCGATATCGTTCCTTCAGGTCTTCCACCGCCTCAGCCGACGGCCCATGCCCGTGACGGATGTGCGTGAGGTAGGGGCGCACGTCGTCCAGCGTCTCGGGCGTACCGTACGCCATCACCAGCAAGCCTTTCAGGTTGTTCGACGGCATCTCTCTAAGTCTATTCCTCTCCAGCTCGGCTCCCCTCAGCCGAGGAAGCTATGGACGGTCTCGACGACGGCGTCCACGTTCTCCATCGGCGTCGGCGGCAGCACCCCGTGCCCGAGATTGAAGATGTAGCCTTTCGCCGCGCCGGCCTCCTCGAGGATCTCCCTCACTTGCCGGACCAGCAGCTCCCTCGGTGCCAGTAGCATTGCGGGATCGAGGTTTCCCTGCAGTGCAAAATCAGGGCCAATGATCCCTCGCGCGCGGCCGATCGGAATCCGCCAATCCACCCCGATCACCTCGCCGCCGGCCTGTTTCATGTCTTCCAGCAGGGTGGCCGTGACGGTGCCGAAGTGGATCCTGGGCACGCTGTATTCGGCCAGACCCTCGAGCACCCAGCGCGAATGGGGCAAGACGTAAGCGCGATAGTCGTCCGGCGACAGGCAACCGACCCAGCTGTCGAACATCTGGATCGCCTGGGCGCCCGCCTCGATCTGCGCCGCCAGGTAGTCGCGCGTCACCTCGCGCACCAGCCGCATCAGCCGATCCCAGACCTGCGGATGCTGGTACATGAACGACTTCACGAGCAGGTACTGACGCGACGAGCCACCCTCGATCATGTAGCTGGCCAGCGTGAACGGTGCCGCGGCGAAGCCGATGAGCGGGACCCGGCCCTCCAGTTCCCGGCGCACGATGCGTATCGCCTCGAGCACGTAGCCCAGGTCGACGACAGGATCGAACGACGTGAGGCCAGCAACGTCCTCGGGAGCCCGCACCGGGTTCTCGATCACCGGCCCCTCGCCCACAGCGAAATGGAGGCCGACCCCGAGCCCCTCGAGTGGCAGCAGGATGTCGGCGAAGATGATGGCCGCGTCCAGGTCGAAGCGCTGGATTGGCTGGAGTGTGACCTGCGCGGCGAGCTCTGGCGTGCGGCAGAGCTCGAGGATCGAGTGCTTCTCCCGGAGCGCCCTGTACTCGGGCATGTAGCGTCCCGCCTGGCGCATCAGCCAGACGGGCACGCGGCCTACAGGCTCGCGGCGGCAGGCCCGGATGAAGTCATGGTCGCGATCGGGCATTCGCCAAAAGTATCGGGGTCGGCTCCACAGTCAAACCCCGTGTCCGAGGCGCCGACGCCATCGAGACCTACCGCCTAGCCGGCCAATTCTGCGCGGTCAGTCGAGGGCCACCTGCAGATTGAGACCGAAGACCCAGCTGAAGTAATTGTTCTTAAGGTCATCATCGAGCGGCAGTCGGAACTGCACACCCGGCCGGAACCGGCTGTTGGAGAGCCAGCTGGCAGAAATCACGAGCTGGTGTACCGTGCGTTCGTCAAAGTCCAGCTGGCCTACAGTCCACTGCCAGCGGCCACTGAAGCCAACCCCGATGATGACGGATTCCCACTCATACCAACCCTGGGCGCTGTAGAGCAGAAACATCTCCGAGTCATCCTCGAAGGCCTCGGCAGTGTCGACCCAGAAGACCGGCGCCAGGCGGAAACGCAAGGACGTGCCCCCAGGGAACTGGTGGGTGTAATTGGCCGCCGCCATCAGGACCAACACATCCGGTAGAAAAGCTTCCAAGCGGTCGACGAAATCGGCATAGCCCCCGGCAACGGCCGCAACCTCGTCTAAGAACGACTCACCTTGAGTCAACGGGGCCCGCAAGCCGATCTCTCCGAAGACCGGGAAGTCCTGAAAGCGTAGCTCGACCCCGATATAGGGATTCCCTATGGTGGCGCCGGATTCGTCGAAACGGACGGTGTCGACCGGCTCTTCAGAGACGACTTCGCCCTCGAAATCCCCGTAGGCAAAAGGCAGATCGGCAACAAGCACTATGTTCGATCCGAGTGACCAACGGGCAGACAGGAACCCGGCCGATGTCGCAAACGACCAGTCGCCTGCAGTCGCGAAGTCCGGTTTCAGCAGCTCGAGAAACACGGCTCGGTCGTTTAGGGGCTCCATCCAGATCGATTGACCCATCAGGCTGACCGGCCAAACAAGGGAACCTACACAGACGACAGCGGCGAGGAGTGAGCAGTAGAGGCGTCGCATGATGCCACCTCCGCAGTATGTGACCCCGGAGCCCAATGCCGTGGCGCATCCATGCATATTCCCCGTGATAGCAGCCATAGCACGGCGGTTCCGGGCATCCAGATTCACACGCAGAACCCAATACTGAGTGTGTCGGGCAGAGAGTGTCAAGAACGCGCTGTCAGCTTGAAATCGCGGCTGTGAGTGTTGTAGAGTTCCTACCATAGCCGGCCTGGAACCGACGGTCGAAAGACCACAGTTAGCCGCTCAAGGAGGACCAGCATGCGAAAGACATGGATCACGCTCCTCATTCCCGCGCTCTTCCTCGCTTCGCGAGCTGCGGCCCAGGAACCGGTGGTCGCGGAGATCACACGCATGGCGAGGACGGACATCGAGCTCATCCAACGGGCGGACGCGGCCCGCATGGTCGTATCGGAATCGGCCGAGGTCACGCTGGACGAGTTCATCGACCTTGCCTGCCCGCACTGTAGCGCCTTTCACCTTCAGCGTGCGGATTCCCTGGCTGCTCTCGTCGAGGCCGAAGATCTGCAGTTCGCCATTCGCGTCTACCCGATCCCGCGCCTGCTGCGCGGCTTCCAGGCGGCGGAGGCGGCGTTTTGCGCGGGCGCGCTCGCGGGCCGAGCCGGGTTCCTAGGAATGCTGGATCAGCTCAACCGGCACCAGGAGGCGTGGCGGCACCTGCTCGATCCAACCTCGATATTCGAGGCGTACGCCGCGAACATGGAGCTGCCCATGCAGGAGTTCAGCAGCTGCCTGGCGCGGGACGCTATGGCACCGCTCATCATCTCTGACATCCGGCTGGCAAAGGACGCGGGCGTGCCGGGCACGCCGACCTTCGTGTTCAACAAGAAGGGCGAGTTCACCGGTGATGAGGTGTTCTACGATAGCCAGCCGATGTCCCGCTTCAGGGACTCGATAGAGAGAGTCCGGCAGCGCTAGCTTCGGACGGAACAGCGGCAGGCCGCGCGTCCGCTACTCAGTTGATCTCTTTCCAACTGTTGAGGAAGGCGATCGCAGATTCGACGAACGCCCACAGCTCCCATTTCCCTCTAGCGGCGGACGAGGTCTTTACGTCTCCCGTAGTGAAACAGCCGTTACTGGACATCTCGCGGGAGCTTGTCCGCTTTCCGGTGCCTTCCGGGAGGAAAAGGTAGGCATCCCGCAACAGGCTGAGATTGCTCCCTTCCATGCCGCTCAGGACCTTTTCGACATCCGGAGGAAAGGTCAGCACTGGGTTCTCTGCGCGCTCCATCTGAACGAGATCTCCGGCGAGGTACATCATCTTGGAAGTCTCCCCGACGCCTGCGTGCCAGTCTATCCTCACCGAGGGATAGGGTGATTCTCGCGTGGCGGTGCTGATACCCGCCAGGTCTACCGCTGTGGCCGGCGTTGTCTGATTGATCCTCTCTATCACGTTCGCCAACGACGTGCTATTCCCGCCGTGGCCGTTGTAGAAAGCGATCTTCCTGAATCCATGGCTGATCAAACTCGCGGCCGTTTCGTAAACAACCGTCTCGAACGTTTCCGGCGACAAGGTGATTGTGCCGGAAAAACCCATGTGATGGCCCGATATGCCGGCGAGGACGGCTGGCGCAACAAGAACGTCGGCCTCCTGGGCGATGAGCTTGGATACTTCTAGCGCCGCGATGATGTCCGAGCCCAAGGGCAGGTGCTTCCCATGCTGCTCGATGGAGCCAACCGGTATGATCACCATATCTGTCCGTGTCAGCGCCTCCTCGACCTCCGCCCACGTCATGTGAGGCAGGTAGTTTCTAGTCTTCACTTGAGTAGAGAGCGGGTTCAGATCTCCCTCGGGTAGTTGAGCGCTCGAGTTGTCCGGAGCCACGGCAAGGAACGCGGCGAGAGCGATGACTGAAGCGGCCGTCCGTATCTGATGCATCTTTCTGTCTCCTCCTCAAATGACCAACAAAAGGATCTGAAGGGCGAGCCGAGTGCATCGCCGCCTCTTCAGCGCTTTGCGTTTGCGAGTCTCGGCTAGTCAGTATTGGACGCCTAGGCGCGGTGATCAAGCCTCGCGACCAATCATGAGCGGCAGTTGAACGCCGCCGGACGGCTCGGGATCCCGGTTGTCGCTCTGTAGACGTTAGCGACTAATCCCTCTCGTACAGGACCTCCGCGTTCCCGACCTCTACCGCCAGCGCGTACGCGAGCCTGGCCGCCTGTAGTACCTTCGGGTAGTTGATGGTCTCGGGGTCGTCGGACGGCCGGTGGTAGTCCGGTCCCATGAACCCCCGGGTGATCAGGATGGCCGGGATGCCCTTCTGTATGAACGCCAGCAGATCGCTCCTCTGGACGTGGACGTAAGGGTCCTTTCCCTCGCTGAGCCGCCAATCCAGGTCAGCTCCCACCCGCGAGTTGACGTCGCTGATGAGCTCGAGCAGCTCGGGCCGCCGGTTCTCCGAGCCCATGGCGAGCAGTGACTCGGGCCAGCCGCGCGAGTTCCTCCCCACCATGTCCAGGTTGATGCTGAGGACGATGTTCTCGATCGGGACGGGCGGGTTGTCGGCGAAGTACATAGAGCCGAGCAGCCCCTCCTCCTCTGCGGTGAACAGGACGAAGATGATCGAGCGCTTCACCGGTGCCATAGCCGCAGCCTCCGCCACCTCCAGCACCGCCGCGCTCCCGCTGGCGTTGTCGTCGGCCCCGTTGAAGATCTGTCCGTCCCGTATCCCCAGGTGGTCGAGGTGGGCGGTCACCACGATGTACTCGTCCTTCAGGACCGGGTCGGTCCCGGGCAGGAGAGCGACGACGTTGGGCGCGGAGGACGCGGGCTCCATGTCGTACTTGAGGTCCGCTGCGATGCGGACGCCGTCCAGACGGCCCGGTGTGCAGGGTCCGGTTCCGGATACAGGGTCGTAACCGGTCCCCGACAGAAGGTCCACCGCCTCCTGCGCCTTGATCAGGATCGTCCAGAGGGATGATCTCTGACTCTC
>CP070823.1:1471597-1486505 GCA_020344375.1 Gemmatimonadota bacterium
TGGCGTCGGCCGACGCGGCCCTCTACAAGGCCAAGCGCAGCGGGCGAAACGCCGTCGCTTTGGCCGACGTACGGCTTTAGCGAGCGGGCGCTCGACTTCCATTTCGGCGCTGAGGCCTTAACTTTAGATGCACACGAGCTCGTGGGGGCGAACTGGCTTCGACGGGTCTAGCGAACGCGGAGTAGCGTGCCGAGGGCGCCTGGCCCCTCGCTAATCAACTGGGCACAAACACAACTGCCAATCACAACTTGGCACTGGCTGCCTAAACTCAGGCAGTCCACCTCCTGATCGACCCGGCCCGAGGCCGGTCTTGAGGTGTCGCTAAATCGGGCTGGCCGGTCCGCGTGGCCGCGGCGTAGCTGGCGAGATCTGACAGCGGCTGGCCTCGGGAAGGTTGCCTATCGGCCGACCCGGGGTGACAAATAATACGTTAGGCTACGCACGTAGCGGCTCTGCCGGATCTATTCTCGGACGCGGGTTCGATTCCCGCCGCCTCCATCAACGCGTTCCCCGACCCCACGTTGCCACCGCTTGCCGCTCCCGCGTACGCGGACCAAGTGGCGACTTCCGCCGGACATTCGATCGATGGCACTTGGCATGCGGGCGCGGCAGCGTCGCGGCCTGGGCCGACTTGTCGGGTGGTCTAGGGGCTGTCTGAGCGATGGATCGCAGCGATTACGCGCACCGAATCCTGATACGCCCGTCGGGTGAGCTGTCCACCAAGTCGCGGCGCACCCGCCGCCGGTTCCAGCGGCGCCTGATCGAGAGCCTCGAGGACGCGCTGCGTACCTCAGGTGTCTCCTTCCGCGTGCACGACGAGTGGGGGCGAATCTTCGTTGAGGCTTCCAGCTCTGCTGCCCTCGAAGTCATCCCTCGGGTCTTCGGCATCGCTTCCCTGTCGGAGATCGAGGCGACCGCCGAGCCTCAACTCGAGTCAATCATCGCGATAGGGGAGCAGCTCTACGCCGAGCGAGTCCGCGGTCGCAGCTTCGCCGTACGGGCGCGCCGGAGCGCGTGCCTCCCGTTCACGTCGCGCGACATCAACTACGGTCTCGGCGCCGCGCTCAACCGTCATGCCCGCGTGGACCTGGATGAACCCGAGGTGACCGTCGGGGTCGAGGCCCGTGAGGAAGCGGCCTACTTCTTCAGCCGCCGGATCCCGGGTGCCGGCGGTCTGCCGGCCGGTGTCGAAGGCGTCGCCGTCGCCCTGATCTCCGGCGGCTACGACTCCGCCGTCGCCGCTTGGTTGATGCTGAAGCGTGGCGTCGCCCTGCATTATGTCTTCTGCAATCTGGGAGGCGGTGCATACGAGCGCGCCGTGCTAGGTGTGGCCAAGCTGCTGGCCGACGAGTGGGGCTACGGGCTGCGGCCCCGTATCCACGTCGTCGATTTCGAGGGACCGGTGCTCGAGCTGAAGCAGCGCGCGAAGGAGAGCTTCTGGCAGGTCATCCTCAAACGCCTCATGTACCGAGCGGCCGGAGAGATCGCCCGCGAGATCGAGGCCCACGCCATCGTTACAGGCGAGTCGGTCGGCCAGGTCTCGTCCCAGACCCTCGCGAACCTTTGCGCCATCACCGGGAGCGTGCAGCTGCCGGTGCTGCGCCCGTTGCTGGGCTTCGACAAGCCGGAGATCATCCAGCGCAGCCGCGAGATCGGGACGTACGCGCTCTCCGAGAAGGTGCGCGAGTACTGCGCCCTCACAGAGGCCAAGCCCGTCACCGACGCGACGCCGGACGAGGCGGCGGCCGAGGAAGCCAGGCTCGATCTGACTGTCCTCGATGAAGCGCTGTCGAGCCGGCGCGTGCTTGATCTGCGCGAACTGGATGCCAGCGAGCTGGTGATGCCCTACCTGTACACGGCCGAGATCCCGTCCGGTGCCGTGGTCATCGACACGCGCCCCCGCGCACGCTACGAGCTCTGGTACTACCCCGGCGCCGTGCACTATGACTTCTGGGACCTCTACCAAGATCTCGGATCACTCGAGCGCGACCGCTCCTACGTGCTCTACTGCGAACTGGGACTCAAGTCCGCACAGCTGGCCGAGAAGATGCAGCGGGCCGGCTTCGAGGCCTACAGCTACAAGGGCGGTGTGCGTGCGCTGAGAGGTTATGTGGAATCGGCAGGCCTGCCGGCGACCTAGAACACTCTGATCGGCGGGACGTACTTCCGAGGATTCTCTCGCAGTTCCGTCACGACCGTCTGCATATCGACCAGCAGCTTGAGCACACTCTCGTATAGCTCCTGGTCCGTCATCAGCTGACCCAGGGTACCCTCGCCCGCTTCGAGTGCGGCCAACAGGGAATCGGCGCGCGCCGAGGCGCCCGCCAGCTGCCAGTACAGCGTCTCGTCCGTCAGCAGCCGCGACAGCGTGCCCTCCCCGCTGACCAGGACAGCGGTGAGCGTGTCGAGGTCGGCGATCACTGAGCGCAGGTCCTCGTAGAGCTGATCGTCTTCGGCCAGCTGGGCCAACACACCTTCGCCGCTACCCACCGTGTTGAGAAAGCGGTTCATCGAGCGCGATGTGCGCAACATCTCCGCGTAGAGCGTGGTGTCCATCAGCAGCCGGCCGGCCGTGCCATGGCCGGCTAGCAGGCTGTCGGCGATGGAACGGAGGTTGCCCAGCATCACCGCCACGTCATCGACCAGCTCGAAGGCGCTGCCGAGCATCTGCTCGTAGTCCAGGGCGACAGCGCTTGCGACCGTGTCGCCCTCTTCCAGCACCGGGGCGTCGGCGGTACCCGGCGTTAGGTCGATGATCTTGTCGCCGAGCAGCCCCAGCGTGCGGATCCGGGCCTCGGAGTCGGCACGGATCTGCTCCCTCACCGCCCGGTTGACCGCGACGGTGATCTTCAAGACGTGGTCCGGGTGCGAGCGTTCGGCGACGGGCACGAACTCGATGCGCTCGACCTTGCCGACATCCTGACCGGCCAGTCGCACATTCGCGCCCTGGATCAACCCGTTCGCGCTCGGCATCAGTGTAATCAGGCGGTACCGCTCGCCGAAGACGGCCCCGGTCTCGCCGACGAAGAAGATCGTCAGGGCGAGCACGACGAGAGCGACCGTGACCGCGAGCCCCACGCGGACCTGACGCCAGCTGATCCTCGACCTGCCGTTCATGCGCTCGGCGACCTCCTCGCTCTCAATCTACGAATTCCCGTACGTAACGGTTAGTCGTCGCCAGGATCTCCTCGGGCGTGCCGTAGAAGATGATCTGGCCGTCCTTGAGCATGGCGATCTCGGTCGAGACCTCGAGCACCGCGCGCACGTCGTGGCTCACAACCACCGCGGTCACGTCCAGTTCGTCCTCCAATCGATTCATCAGCTCCACGATCATCCGCGCCGTGACCGGGTCGAGCCCGGTCGTCGGCTCGTCGAAGAGCAGGATCTTGGGTTCGTGCACGATGGCCCGCGCGATGCCGACACGCTTCTTCTGACCCCCTGACAGCTCGGCCGGCAGCCGCGCGCCCAGCTCGCCCATCGAGAGGTCCACCATCGTGAGCGCCTGGCGCACCGCCTGCGTGATCTCCTCTTCACGGAGGCGCATATGCTCGCGCAGGGGAAAGGCCACGTTCTCGTACACGCTCAGCGAATCGAACAGAGCTGACGCCTGAAACACCATGCCCATCTTCTGCCGGACCTTCAACACCTCCTCGAACGAGAGCTGGTTGATGTCCTCACCATCGATCAGGATCTGGCCGCCGTCCGGCACCAGCAACCGCAGGATGAGCTTCAGGATGGTCGACTTGCCGACACCCGAGGCGCCCAGGATGCCCAGTGCCTCGCCCTCACGCACCCGGAAGGAGATCTCGTTCAGGACCGGGTTGGCGTCGAAGGCGAGGCTCAGGTCCCGCACCTCGATGACGACCGGCGGGTCGAGATCCCGCGCCGCCGCGGTCCGTATCGCTGCGCCTGGCTGTGCCTCGGGCGGGAACTGGCGATCGTCGTCCATCACTCGAAAAGGATAGAAATCAACAGCTGCGTCAGGAAGTAGTCTGTGGCCAGGATCAGGATCGAGGCGGTCACCACCGCGCGGGTGGTGCTCACACCGACACCCTCTGTGCCGCCCCGCGTCTGCAGACCGAAGTAGCAGCCCGTCATCGCGATGATCCCGCCGAAGAAGAACGGCTTGGTCAGGCCGGCCAGCACGTCCTTGGGCACGAAGCGGAGTATGAAGCCGGACTCGGCCAGCGTCTGGTACACCGTGCGCATGTACAGGTCGGCGGTGAGGTCGAGCTTGACCACCGCGATCAGTAGGCCGCCCAGGATCGCGACCAGATCGGTGATCACCGTCAGCACCGGCAGCATGAGCAGCGCGGCGACCAGCCTGGGCGTCACCAGCTTCTTGATCGGGTCGGTCCCGAGGACGTTCAGCGCATCGATCTGCTCGGTCACCTTCATCGAGCCGAGCTGGGCGGCGATGCCGGCGCCCACCCGCCCGGCGACCATCAGGGCGGTGAGCACCGGGCCCAGTTCGCGGACCGCGCTCGCGCCCACCAGCCGCCCGATATAGATGGTCGCCCCGAACTGCCGCATCTCGATCGAGCTCTGCAGGGCCAGCACCATCCCGGTGAACAGGCCGGTGAGCACGACGATCCCCAGCGAGCCGACCCCGATGGCGTCCATTTGCTGCAGAGTGTCCCGCCAGTAGAAGGGCCGGGTGAAGATCGAGCGAAGCGCCTTGGCCGTCAGGACCGTGTACTCCTGGACGCCCAGCACCGATCGCTTCACGTAACCATCGACTGCCACCCAAACTTCCACCGTCGCGCTCCCTCTTGGCCGCGCCGGTGCGGCGCTGCCTTTGACCCTGCGTTCGCCATGTTTTATCTTCGCGCGCCACGTCGCGCAAGGAAAGCCCCAGCCGCCGGCCGCGCATTGCCGCCTGAGCCCAGGGTCATGCCCGGCCCCGCTGCCGCCGATGGCACGGAGTTTGAACCAGGCTGCGGCCGCTGGTGATGTTGCGGAGTAGGATTCCAACGCTTAGGGCCGGATCAGCCTGAGGGCTGGAGATGCGCTGCGGCGCGGGTGGTCCGGTTGGCACGGAATAGGGGTACGAATCCACGGGATCCGATGATGACACGCTCCATACCTCAGGACATCGAGATCGCACAGGCAGCCAAACTGAAGTCCATCCAGGAAGTCGCCGAAGGGCTGGGCCTGGGCCCGGATGACTACGAGCCATACGGCCGCGACAAGGCCAAAGTCTCGCTGGCGCTCTCGAGGCGCCCGCTCAGGGCGAAGCTGGTGCTGGTCACGGCGATCACCCCTACACCCGCCGGCGAGGGGAAGAGCACCGTCTCCGTCGGCCTCGCCCAGGCGCTGAGCCGACAGGGCGTGAACAACGTGCTCTGTCTGCGCGAGCCATCACTGGGCCCGGTCTTCGGGATCAAAGGCGGCGCGGCCGGCGGCGGCTACGCCCAGGTCGTGCCGATGGAGGACATCAACCTCCACTTCACTGGCGACATCCATGCGATTACCAGCGCGCACATGCTACTCTCCGCGATGCTGGACGCCCACATCCATCACGGCAACAGGAGCGCGATCGATGTGCGCCGCGTCACCTGGGCCCGCGCCCTCGACATGAACGACCGGGCACTGCGCAACATCACGATCGGACTCGGCGGTCCGGCCCACGGCGTGCCGCGCCAGGACGGCTTTGTGATCACCGCCGCTAGCGAGGTCATGGCCATCTTCTGCCTCGCCCGTGACCTCGAAGATCTGGCCCTACGTCTCGGCAGCATCGTCGTCGGCTACACCTCGGCCGGTGATCCCGTGCGGGCATCGGCTCTCAAGGCGGAAGGTGCCATGACCGTGCTGCTGCGCGATGCCCTGGCGCCGAACCTGGTGCAGACGCTCGAGGGCGGCCCCGCCTTCGTGCACGGCGGTCCCTTCGGCAACATCGCACACGGCTGCAACTCGCTCATCGCGACAAAGACGGCGATGGGGCTCGGCGACATCGTGGTCACCGAGGCCGGGTTCGGCTCTGACCTGGGCGCGGAGAAGTTCTTCAACATCAAGTGCCGCGCGGCGGGGCTCGAGCCCCAGGCCGCGGTCATCGTCACCACGGCGCGGGCGTTTCGCCATCACGGAGGCGCGGCGAAGGAGAGTCTCGCTGTTTCCGACCCGGAGGCCGTGAAGCGCGGCCTGCCCAACCTGGAGCAGCACATCAACAACATTCAGCAGCACGGCGTGCCGCCCGTCGTCGCAGTCAACCGCTTCGACGGCGACAGCGATAAGGAACACAAGCTGATCGCCGACCGCTGCGCCGATCTCGGGGTACCGTGTGTCCCCTGCGAGGTTTGGGCGAAGGGCGGGGAAGGCGGCCTGGCGCTGGCTGACGTGGTGCGCGCCACGCTCGACAAGGGCACAGCGAGCTTCCAGCCACTCTATCCGCTCGACCTATCGCTCGCCGAGAAGGTCGAGACGATAGCGACGAGCGTCTACGGTGCGGACGGCGTGGACTGGCTGCCGGCAGCGCGGAAGCAGATCGCCGAGCTGGAGCGGCTGGGCTTCGCCGACCTACCGATCTGCGTGGCGAAGACGCAGTACTCATTGAGCGACGACGTGGCCAAGCGGGGTCGGCCGCGGGGCTTCCGCATCACCGTTCGCGAGGCCAGAGTCTCCGCTGGCGCTGGCTTCGTGGTCGTTTATACGGGCGACGTCATGACGATGCCCGGCCTGGGCAAGAAGCCGGCCGCGGTGAACATGCGGCTCAACGAGGACGGCAAGATCGAGGGTCTGTTCTGATGGCGGATCGAGAACGAGTGCACACCGACAGGGCGCCGGCGGCGATCGGGCCTTACTCGCAGGCGATCGTGAGCGGCGGCTTCATCTTCACGGCAGGCCAGATCGCCCTGGATCCTGCGTCGGGCGAGATGGTCGGCGAGGACGCGCCCGCTCAGGCGGAGCGCGCGCTCCAGAGCCTGGCTGCGGTTCTGGAGGCTGCCGGTTCCAACATGAAGAAGGTCGTGAAGTGCACGGTCTTCCTGGTGGACATGGGCGAGTTCGCCGCTGTCAACGAAGTCTACGCTCGCTACTTCGACGAGCCCTTTCCGGCGCGCTCGGCAGTGCAGGCGGCCGCGCTTCCCAGAGGCGCCCGGGTGGAGATCGAAGCGATCGCACGTCTGGCCTAGCTGGCCGAGCGCGGCGACCTCGTCTTGCCCCTCAGTCAGCCGGTGGGCGTGCTGACACCTCAGGCCCGCCGCCGTCGTAGGGCTTCCCGGGGCCAGTTCCGCCCACGCAACGACAGTTCTCTTCAGACTGTGGCCGGCTGCAGGTAGCCGCACACCCGTTCACTCAGATGGCCGCCCCCGGCGCCGGAGGTTCACCATGAGCAGGGTCCAGCCGAAACCTGTGGGACTTGGCGTGCTTCCCTTACTCCTGGCGACTATGCTGGGACTGACTAGCTGCGATGATGTCTCCGGGCCCGCCGAAGAGGTGGCCGAGGAACCTTTCTCCTTCGACTTGTATGCGGCAGACCAGTCGCGACTGGTGCTGGAAGGCATCAACGGCACGATCACGATCTGTGGAGCTTCGGGGACCGATTCCCTCTTCATTGACGGCGTGCGCCAGGTCTGGGCCCAGACGCTCGAGGATGCGGGGGCGCATCTCGATGACCTACAGGTGGAGGTCGAGGCTGTGGCCGAGTCGGTTGTCGTAAGGACGATCCAACCGACGGGGACGAGCGACCGTACCTACGTCGTCAACTACGAGCTCGTCATCCCGGCGCGCCTTGAAGTCTTGGTTTCCAGTGCCAACGGTACCATCACGATCGAGTCCATCGAAAACACCGTTTCGGTTGCTAACGCGAACGGAGACATCACGCTGGACCATATCTCTGGCAGCGCTTTCGTGGGCCTGGCCAACGGCAATGTTGCGTTGCGTGTGACGTTGCCGCTCGATGGGACAATCAACATCTCGGTCGCTAACGGCACCATCGGGCTCTGGATCCCCTCGAACACCTCGGCGGAATTCTCCGCTGGCGTCGCGAATGGTACCATAAGCACGTCGAATCTCGTGCTCCAGAATTCGTCAAGTACCGCCACCTCACTCAGCGGTACCTTGGGCGCAGGCCAGGGCGAGATCCTGTTGTCCGTAGGAAACGGCCAGATCACTGTCGTCGGGTTCTGAGGCGCCCGCGCGCGCTCGATCCTCGGATCGCGAACCTGGACCTGGCTTCCGTATTGAAGTCGGAGCGAGCCGGTGCCGTCGAGGAGGCCTTCGGGCTTTTCGACTAGAAGGGAATGCAGGGACTCCGGCGGATTGGCCCGGGGGCTGACAGCCGGTCGCGGGTGAGCAGGACTTCTACGAATCGAGAGGCAGACATGGTACCGCGGAGCGCTCGGTTAGAGGATCGTCTCGGGAATAGGCACGCAGGGGCCGAATCGGATCAGGAGGTTCGGTCCTCCACAACAGCGCCCCTGCTTCGCGACTTCGCTCAGGACGCACGCTTCGCCTTGCGTGCCCTCAAGCGGCAGCCGGGCTTCGTGACTGCGGCGCTACTGACGCTGGCGCTGGGCATCGGCGCGAACGTGGCGATGTTCAGCGTCGTCAACCTGGCCCTATTTCGCGCTCTCCCGTTCGCCGAATCGGACCGGTTGGTGCTGGGTCGAACGCAATGGCCCGGCAGAGGGATCGGCTGGACGGTCTCTGCCCCGGACTACTACGACGTGCTCGAGCAGTCGACATCGTTCGAGTCACTGGAGGCGATCACGCCGTTCACGCGTGACTTCACGGTCACCGGCGGCGGCGAGCCGGAACGCATCTCCGGGGCGTGGATTTCACCGGGCCTTTTCCGCACGCTCGGCGTCGCGCCGCTGGTAGGCCGAGAGTTCCGCGACGAGGAAGGCGAACCCGGCGGCGAGCGGGTCGTGATCCTGAGCCACGACTTCTGGCAGAGGCGCTTCGGCGGAGATCGCGGCGTCATCGGCTCGGCTCTAACGGTTGATGGCGCCCCGCAGACGGTGGTGGGCGTCATGCCGGCCGAATTCGAGTTCGTCGTCAACGTCGACGCTTGGGCGCCGATGGTGAGGGGCGAGGCATTCTCGACCGCGCGACAGTTCCACAACTGGCTTCTGGTGGGGCGGCTGCGTACCGGGGTGACGCCGGCGGAGGCCCAGTCCGAGGTGGACGTCATCATGCGCCGACTGGCCGAGGCCTATCCGGAATCGAACCGCGACAAGGGGCTCGTGCTGACGGAGATGCAGGAGGCGTTCGCCGAGTTCTTTCGGACGACCCTGCTGATGCTCATGGGTGCCATTGTACTGGTGCTGCTGATCGCGTGCGCGAACGTCGCGAGCCTTCTGCTGGCGCGGGGGTCCGGCCGGCGAACCGAGATGGCGATGCGATCGGCGTTGGGCGCGGGCGGTGGGCGCCTCGTGCGGCAGCTTCTGACGGAGAGCGCTGTCCTCGGACTGGCAGCGGGCGTGCTGGGCACGGTCGTGGCGCTATCGCTGCAGCGATCGCTGGTGGCCACCACGCCGCTCACGCGCATGGGTCTGAAAGCGGTGGGTCTCCAGCCGGAGGTACTGCTCTTCGCTGTCGCTCTGTCTGTGGCGACCGTGCTGGTATTCGGCCTGGTCCCGGCGTTGTCCGTGGGTCGGGTAGACCCGGTGGAGGACCTGAAGGCGGGCGCTCGTTCGCTGGCGGCCGGCGGCCGCACGCGCTTCCGCAGCGGTCTGGTCGCGGCGCAGGTGGCATTGTCCGTCGTCTTGTTGGTCGGCGCCGGGCTGCTGCTGCGCAGCTTCGTCCGGCTTCGCGGCGTCGATCCCGGATTCCAGAGCGAGAACGTCCTCACCGCCGACATCGGTCTGCCGCGTGCCAAGTACCAGGACGAAGAGAGCCGTCTTCGCTTCTTCAGCGAACTGCAGGAGCGCGTGCGTGCCACTCCCGGTGTGCTCAGCGTTGGCTTCATCAGCCGGCTTCCCATCCGGGACCCGGGTGGCAACATCGCCGTTTGGGATCCGGCGAATCCGCCGGCCGACGCGTCGGAGTGGCGGTTGGCCTACGCGCGCATGG
This sequence comes from Gemmatimonadota bacterium, assembly GCA_020344375.1. Classification (GTDB taxonomy): domain Bacteria; phylum Gemmatimonadota; class Gemmatimonadetes; order Palauibacterales; family KS3-K002. Next base: position 1,481,612 of record CP070823.1, read on the forward strand.
TGATGCCCGGCTACTTCGAGGCCATGCGCATCCCGATACGGGCGGGCCGCGATGTCCAGGCAAGCGATGCCGGGGGCGGGCCTGCCGTCATGGTCATCAGCGAATCCATGGCGCGGACGATCTTCCCGGACCAGAGCCCGCTGGGCCGGCAGGTGGCGATCGACACGGGCGACGAGCCCGCGCTATTCGAAGTGGTAGGCGTGGTCGGCGACGTGCAGGTATCCAGCCTGTCCGCCGATATCTCAATGGTCATGTACATCCCGTACGCCCAGTGGCCGGAGGCGACCATGCGCCTCGCGGCCCGTACGGCCGGCGACCCGCGATCTATCGTGGGGGCCCTGCGCGCGACCCTGCGGGAGTTGGATCCCGATATCCCCCTGGCCGGTGTGGCGACAATGGACGAGGTGTTGTCCCGCTCGCTGTCGTTCACGCGCACGGTCATGGGCGCACTCGGGTTATTCGCCGGCATCGCGCTGTTCCTCGCCGCCCTGGGGCTCTACGGGGTTCTCGCCTTCTACGTCGCGCAGCGCAACCGCGAGATCGGGATCCGCATGGCGATGGGCGCCACGGGGCGTGACGTGTTCAAGATGGTGCTGAGTCGGGGCTTCGCTCTCGTGGGGCTCGGTCTGGTCGTCGGCATTGGCGCCGCGATCGCAGCCGGTAGGCTGATCCGCAGCTTGCTCTTCCAGGTCGAGGCAACCGACCCGATCACCTTGCTCTCCATCAGCCTCTTCTTCGTCCTCGTCGCGCTGCTGGCCTGTCTGATCCCGGCGTGGCGCGCCTGGCGCATCGACCCGGTGGTCACCCTCCGCTCCGAGTGATTCGTCGGGTGGGGAATCGACCCAGCCCCGACCATCGCCCGGACGCTGTGTGGAAGCCATGGGGGGATTTGCTCGGATCGGTGAACTGGCTCGAATACTCACGATGACCGGTCAACACGACGCCGCCATCGATCGGCTCGAGTTCTTGTTGTCGGTGCCCGGATTTATGTCGATCGCTCAGCTCCGTCGCAGCCCTGAGTGGGATCCCCTTCGCTCGCACCCGCGCTTCCAAGCCCTGCTGAATAAGTACGAGTAGGCCTGACCGCACCCAAGCTGCACCCGTACATAGGTCGCAGAGGGGTACTTGTGACACATCCCCCCTTTGAGTCCGCACTCGAGGCCAGAGCCTTTCGCTTGCGCGATGCTTGAGCCAAACTTATCCAGTCTGGACCAACGATCGCCGGGGACACGGAGATGGCTATGCACAAGTTCCTAGTACACAACAACGGCGACGATGTGGGTGTCGCCAGTGAGGACATCCGGCGCGGGGAAGAGGTGACGGGTGTGTACATGGACACCGAAGAGATCATCACCCTAGTGGCCCGCGGCGACATCCGACTCGCCCACAAAATCGCCGTAAACGACATTCCCGCGGGCGGGGAGGTAACCGAGTACGGGGTGAGGATCGGCTTGGCCAAACAAGCGATCGCGGCCGGGGACTTCGTGCACGTTCACAACATCCGCTCGGCCCGCTGGTCGTTCGACACCTGAGGTGGAGGACACGGCAACCATGCAGCTGACAGGCTATCGGCGCGAGAACGGCCGGGTAGGCATTCGCAATCACGTCGTCGTTCTGCCAGTGGACGATATCTCGAACGCTGCCGCCGAAGGTGTGGCACGGCTGATCCCCGGCGCTCTCGCGATCCCCCATCCCTACGGCCGCTTGCAGTTCGGCGAAGACCTCGAGCTGCACTTCCGCACCTTGATCGGCACCGGTGCCAACCCCAACGTTGCCTCCGCCATCATCATCGGCATCGAGCCCAACTGGACCGAGCGCATGGTCGAGGGCATCCGCGCTTCGGGCAAGCCGGTCGAGGGCTTCTCGATCGAGCGCTTCGGCGACCTGGAGACCATTCGAACGGCCGCTCGGGTCGCACAGCGTTTCGTTCAGGACGCCTCGGAGCTGAAGCGCGAGCCGATCGAGCTGGGTGACATCTGGCTGAGCATCAAGTGCGGCGAGTCGGATACGACCACCGGGTTGGCTTCCTGTCCCACGGTGGCCCGGGTGGTCGATCAGGTGGTCGATGCCGGCGGGACGGTGCTCTTCGGCGAGACCTCCGAGCTGACCGGTGGGGAGCACCTCATCGCCGAGCGCTGCGAGAGTGACGAGCTCCGGACCAGATTCCAGAAGACGTACGACGCTTATGTGTCGATGATCGTCTCGAAGGGCGTCGATCCGTTCGGTTCACAACCGACACAGGGCAACATCCGCGGGGGCCTGAGCACGATCGAGGAGAAGGCGCTTGGCAACATCGCGAAGACTGGCACCAAACCCGTGGTGGATGTGCTCGGTCCAGCGGAAGCTCCCAGGGTACCGGGACTCAACTTCATGGATACCTCCTCGGCCGCCGCCGAGTGCATCACTCTGATGGCCGCTGCCGGCGCAGTCATCCACCTGTTCCCCACCGGACAGGGCAACATCGTCGGCCATCCCATCGAAGCGGTCATCAAGCTGACCGGCAACCCCATCACCGCAAAGACTATGAGCGAGCACATCGACCTCGACGTCAGTGGTCTGTTGCGGCGTGAGATGACTCTCAGCGAGGCCGGCGATCGTCTCATGGAGGTCACCGGCCGCACCGTCAACGGCAGGCTTACGTGCGCCGAGGCCCTGGGGCATCGAGAGTTCGTGCTGACCAAGCTCTACCCCAGCGCCTAGGGGCGTCACTGTATACGTGCCCGTGGGGCTGCCGCGAGATGATCGAGGTCGAATGAGCCCCGCCGTACGGAGACCATGACTGGCGAGAAGCGATCGAGACACCGCGGGCGCGCTTCCGTCGCAGCCCTTGCCGGAGTCCTTATCGTCGTCCTCGCCGCCCATCTCTTGCTGGCGCCCTACATCGCTGATCTCGACAGCTTCTATCACCTGGGGCACGCCGCGCAGTACGCCGCCACCTCTCCCTTCGACAGCGCGTTCCCCTGGGCGCGGTTCTCGGCGATCCGGGATCTGGGCGCCGATCTCTGGTGGGGTTTCCACCTGCTCCTCCTTCCGTTCACCGCCTTTGCCGAGCTGGCGGACGGGATTCGCGTGGCTGGCGTCGTCCTTAGCGCCGTGCTCCTGAGTGGCGTCCTCTGGATCTCCCAGCGACACCGCTTCATCGCGCCCTGGCTCTGGCCCATCCTCTTCTTCGTGGCGGTACCCAGCGTGCTGTACCGATACGTGATGGTCCGACCCCACGTGGTCTCGCTCCTCGCCGCACTGCTCCTGCTCTCGTTCCTGGCCCGCGGTCGCTGGTGGCCGGTGCTCCTGGCCTCGGCCGCACTCTCCTGGTTCCACCTTGGTCTCTTCTGGTTGGCACCGACGGTGGTCGTGGCCTATCTGGTCGGGCGCGGCCTGGATCGCCGGTTCGTCGCCGCGCCAGGGTCCGGCGATGACGATGCGTCCCTTCCAGCGGGCCTCGCCGTTGGCAGCGTCGTGGCAGGCTCGGTCGTGGGTTGGCTTCTCCGTCCGCACCCCTTCGCCGCCGCGAGGCTGGCGGACATTCAGATCTTCCAACTCTTCCGGGAGAGGGCAGCGGATCTTCCCCTGGCGTTCGCCCAGGAGCTCCGGCCGCTCCCGATCGCGGCGTTCGGCTGGACCTCGTGGTATCTGCTGCTCCTCTGGGGCGGGGCCCTTGTGGTCCTTGTGTGGTGCCTCGCCAGGAAGCGCAGCGTCCTCCACACGATGCCGGCTCCCGAGCGAACCCTGCTCTGGGCCAGTCTCATCCTCTCGGTGGGGTTCCTCTGCCTGACCTTGCTTGCCGCGGGCCGTGCCCTGGTAGAGTGGGCGGCGTTCGGCCTCGTCACCGTGCCCGTCGTCGCGACCTACCTTCTGGGCGAGCAGGTGTCGCGGCGAAGGATCGTGACGGCCCTGACCCTGGCCACGCTGCTGGTCACCCCGTGGATTCTGTATGAGCATCGCGTGAACGTGCGCCTCAACGCGGTCGCGTCGAACCATCTCCAAGAGGTGGCGACCTGGCTCGCAGACCACAGCGAGCCCGGGGACGTGGTCTTCCATGCCCACTGGGACAACTTCGGACCACTGTTCGCCCGGAACCGCGTGAACCACTACCTGGGAGGCATGGATCCTGTCTTCCAGTACGCCCACGACCGCGGGCTCTACTGGAAGTACGCGTACCTGTCGACGGATCTGGCCACGGAGTGGACGTGTGACGCATACCCCTGCAGCGAAGGGAACGCCGTCGACACGTACGCCTCCCTCGTCGGCGACTTCGACGCTCGATGGGTGCTTGTGGAGCCTCAGAGGAATCCCAAGCTGTTCTTCTACTTGCTGAACGACGCCCGGTACGAGATGGGTCTACTGACGGATCACGAGGCCGTGTTCCAGGTGCTGCGGCCCGGAACCGCGGCTTCAGCGGACAGGGCGGCTGTAGCTGGGACATACCAGGCGACGACCTTCACCATGGAGGAAACCGGGGTCACGACTGATTGGCTGGCGCGCGGCGCCTCGATCACTCTCACCCTCGCCAGCGATGGGACCACAGGTGGGCGCTTGTTTGTCCCCGGCGGCGGAGAGGGCGGTTCGGATTTCGATGAGGACCTGGCTGGCACCTGGGAGCTGATCGGAACGACGCTCAGGCTCCATCACGCCGCTGCGACGTTCCTGCGGGACATCACCTTCAGCGTTGCAGGTCCGCAGCTGACCGGAGAGGAGACCTTCGGCGGCGTAGTCGTCCGCGTTGTCCTCTCGAAGTCACGGTGACGCCGCGGGCTTCTGGATCGGTGCCTGACGAGCCCCTGCACCTGACGCGAGTCCTGGCATGGTCAAGTGAGAGAGGTCTTGCCTCCAGGCCGCAGAAAGAGCACAGTCAGGCGAGCGACCCGAGCGGGGGCGGATCGGGCCTGGTGGCTCG
>CP070823.1:1486605-1489794 GCA_020344375.1 Gemmatimonadota bacterium
GTGTCCCACAGATAGGTCAGCGTCGTCGATTCGCCGGACGCCAGGCCGCTCACCTGCTGCGTCCCGATGTCCTGGTTGTCTTTTAGATCCCGCAGCGTCACATCAAACTCGCCCACCGCCTCGGTGCCCACGTTCCACACTGTGACATCGACGTTAGGCACATCGCCCCGTACCACCGGGCTCGGCGCATCGACGCTCGTCACCGCCACGTCGGTCAGCGCCGTCGCGGCCGTTCCGTCGACGGTCACCCCGAAGTATTTCAGGACCAGGTCGATGCGGTTGGCGAAAGTGCGCTCGGCGCTGCCGGCGAAGAGCAGGCCCACCGGGTTCTTCTGCCCGACGTCGGTGACGATCAGCGAGCCCGAGTCGCCAGCGCCGCTGAACGTGCCGGGGCTGATTCCGATCTGATCGTAGAAGTAGGCGGACTTGATGCAGAAACCGAAGATCGCCTCGTAGCAGACCTCGATGAAGACGTTCACCTCGGTGACGGTACCCTGGGTGAGCCTGGTGGTGCGTCCGTACTTCTGCACCGACAGACCCAGCAGGTCGCTGGTGCTATCGAAGTAGCCATCGCCGTCCGCGTCCCCGTAGATGGTCGAGCTGGGCGTGCCGTACCCGTCGGCCGGCGTCGAGTTGCCCAACTCGGCTTCCGAGGAGCGGGCGATAGCGGCATCCATCGTGTTGTGGCCGCTAAACGTGAAGTCTATCCACATGAAGTCTTCCAGCCCGCCGATCGAGTCGGCCGGATACTGGCCGCCGTCGAGGGCGCCCGGCTGCAGTACCGGGTCACCGAAATCCGCCCGGTTCTGGTCGGCGTAGACGTGGTTGTTGCTCAGGGCGTAGACGTTGCCCAGCGCATCGCGTACGCGCGCACCGATCGTACCCGCCGTGATGTTCGGATGACCAGTGGACACGCCCGTCGGCACCGGCCGCGCGAAGCGCGTCGTCGGGTCCTCCAGCGCCATGACGAGCCCGGTCACGTGCACCTCCACCGGCAGGCCTTCCAGCCGGGCGGGGAGATCGGCGACGCCGGGCCACTCGGTGAAGATCCGCACCACCGGCTGCCCATCCGCGCCCAGCGCCGTTGCGGTCCCCGCGACGCCGGGGATCTTCAGGAGTTGCGGCGTGTGGCGGTCCTGCACGGCGATGGCCGTCTGGATCGCCTGCCGCTGCCTGAGCACCGCGTCCGGCGGCCCCAAGACGTCGCCGGCGTCCCGGCCGCACCCGAGCCAGGTCACGCCGGCAGCGAACGCCAGTACGGCCAGCAGGATTGCAGGTCGACGTGAGAGCGATGAAAACATGGGACTCCCTCCTGCAAGTGTGATTGGGACTCCCGGCGGGAACGACGACTTTGCCAGAGCCTGTGGCTATGGCATTCCCAGGCTAGTTCGCCGCCCCGGGGCTGTCAACGACTTCGCATTCGCAGCCTAAGGCTGCTCGTAGTAGAAGCGCACCTGGAGGAGACGCAGGCCGTTGTTGTCGTAGGCCCAGAAATAACCCTCCAAACACCCGGCAAACAGGCTCACGCGGGTGTCACCGCAGGCTAGGGCGGCCTCGCTCCCCTCCTCGAGCTGGATCGTCGTGAGCTCGTCAGTTACATCGGTGAAGCGCCGTCGGCCCTTTTCACGTACTTCCACGACCGACATGGTCGAGCAGATCTCACCCGTGAAGACATCACCGGCGACATCATCGGCGCACCACGTCATCGCCGATGTCTTGGCCGGCGAGCAACGGCGTTCGTGCCAGTCTGCCACTTCCGTGCCGCTTTCGAATGGGACGCCGCCACACGACTTAGCACACGCACGGACATCTTGACCGGGAAGATATTTCTCAGAAGAGCAACTTTGTTGGAGTTCGATCCGTTATCCACCGGGCCATGCGAGCCGGTGATGCGAGGAATGGCTGCGTTTGGCTCGTCGTGACAGTGCCCGGCGCGTCGACTACACCGCCTGCCTTTCCGCCGTCGCTCGCTCCTCGAGCCGATCCACGAGCACGGTCGCGGTGAGCGTGCCGGTCACATTCGTCGCGGTACGAGCCATGTCGGGGATCCGGTCCACGCCGAGCAATACGGCGAGCCCATCCAACGGGATGCCCACCGTCCCGAGCGCCGGGGCGAGGCTCAGTACGCTGCCGCCCGGTATGCTCGGGACTGTGAAGGAGACGATGAACGTCGCCAGGACGGCGCCGCCGATGCCGGAGACCGCCAGGGGCACCCCGTAGAGCCAGGCGAGGAACATCAGGCCGGCGCCCTGAAATACGGCACTGCCGGCGCGACCCAGTCCAGCCCCCAGCGGGATGACGAAGCCCGAGACTGTGCGCGATACGCGCAGCTCGCTATCGGCTGCCTCGAGCATCGCCGGCACCGTGGCAGGTGACGAGACCGTCGCCGCCGCGATGACCTGCGGGCTCACGCACCCCTTGAGGAACCTGCGCACACGCATTCCACCAAGGGTCCGAACGGCCGGCACGTACACCAAGGCGACGAACGCCAGTAGCGCCACGAGCACCGCGATGACGAAGGCGATCAGGCTCTGCAGCATCGCCCAGCCGGCACGCGCGGTCACCGGCGCGGCCAGCGCGAACACGCCGACCGGGGCAATCCAGAGAATCCAATGGGTCAACTTGATGAGCGCGGCGGCGATCGCACGAGCCAACCCCATCAGACCCTCCCGCTCCTTCTCGGGCAGCGCACCGGTAGCGGCTGCGAACAGCACGACGAAGACGATGAGTGGCAGCAGTGCGCCCTCGGCGGCGGCCTGGAAGGGGTTGCTGGGTATAAGACTCAGCAGGAACTCGATGGGGCCCGGAAGCGTAGGAGCTTGCACCGTTTCGGGCGTTATCGCCTGCGCAGCCGCGTCGCTCGCCAGCGGCAGGAGAGTGCGCATCACACCCATGCCCAGAAGAACACCGACGACGCTCGTCACCGCGAAGAACCCCATCGCTGCCCCACCCATCCTGCCCAGTCGGCGCAGGTCGCCCAGCGAGGCCACCCCGACGAAGATGACGGCCGCCACCAAGGGGATGACGACCATCTTGAGCAGGTCGACGAAGGCCACGCCGATCGGATCGACGCCCTCGGCAAACCCGACGAGCAGCGGGGCCTGCGTGATAGCGGCAGCGAGGCCCAACAGGAGGCCTGCCACGAGACCGAGCACGATGGCGATCTGGAGCTTTACCGGCACGGTGGCT
>CP070823.1:1489894-1498868 GCA_020344375.1 Gemmatimonadota bacterium
GCGATTCCTTTGTACAGGAGCCAGGCGGCGGCAGCGACTCCCCAGATGACCGCTACGGCCAGCAGGTAGATGGCCAGCACCTGCCGCATCGGGCGCCGATGAAGGTCGATGAGCCGCCGCTTGAGAACTGACATGCCGATTTCAGTGCGCACGCACAAAGGCCTGCTGTACTCAGATCGTTGCCACAGACAAGGTGATATCGCTGTCATCGCGGCCGGGCGCAAGAGACGCGGGTCCACGTATCTGGATCCGGGTTGGGCGGACGATTAGCAGGAAGCGGCAGGTTGAGACAAGGCATCAGCCATGCGGCGGGGCGGCTCCGATGGGGCCGCCCCGCTCACATAGCGCCTCGAGCGTCGAATCCTACTCCGCAGCCGGCAGATCCGAGTTCGAGATGCTGATCGCGATGCGCCAGGAACCGTCCGCCTGCTTCCTCAGGATCCAGACGAACTTCCCCTGGGCCTCCGTTGGCTCTTCCTCCCCCATCGCGAACGTCTCGGTGTAGGTACCCCGCAGGTACGCCAGATCGCCGCGGCCATCGATTTCCCCTACAGTCACCGCCAGGTCCGAGACGGTGAAGCTCTGCGATTCAAACCACTCACGGACCGCGGCCAGCCCCTCCAGCGCGGGCTGATTTGCCGGCATCGCCACGACGTTTTCGGTGTACATGGCGAACACCGCTTCCCAGTCGCTGGCCAACTCGGCCTGAACGAGCTCATCGAGGAGGTTTTGGATCGCTGCCTTATCCTCGTCGGACAGCTGGGCCATTTCAGCCGCCGGCGGCTGGCAGGACAGACTGACAAGTGCCAGTGACAGTGCGGCGAGCAGCACGGATCGCGCCTTCATGGTGTGACCTCCGGTTGTTTGGTGATTGGGCTGTCCGCCAGTATGCCACGGAGGACGTGGTCAGGCAACCGCTGGGCGTAACAACTACAGCTACAGCCTCAGCCGACAAAGAAGCCGGGGGCGGTCGCGATGGCCACCCCCGGCGGTTGCTGCGAGGTTAGCGCTGACAGCGGACGATGCGTGTCGCTACCGCTCCGGCATAAACGTCCGCATCATGTCCATGAAGCTCTTACGCTCGTAGCCGGAGGGGACCGTGAACACGTTCGCCGACAGCGACTTGCGCTCCACTGCCACGACTTCCTGAACGTCGTACAAAGCGCCGCCGAACATGCTGTACGTGGTCAGCGTCTGCTCCATCACGGGGAAGCCGTGTTCCGCCACAAGGAAAAACGTTTGGCTGCCCTCATCTTCCTCGTCGAACATCCCCATCCCCTTCATGCGCGTCTCGAACTCGCGGAACGCAGCGACCAAATCCTTGAGCTCCTCCGTGACCCAGGCGACCGTGGTCGCGTCCTCCAGCTTGATCTCGTAGGCGCTGCAGCGCATGCCGTTGATCTCTTTCGTCTGGCCGAGCGCGCGCACGTGCGCGTCTGAGCCGGTCTCTTCTTCCTCCATCTCCGGCATCATCGCCTGGAGTTCTTCGAAGTCCTCGTTTGTCCACTCGATGTAGATCTTCTCAGATGGTTGGACGAGCTGGAAGCTGCCCGCGCCGAAATCGAGCAGCGCATAGCCGGGCATCTCCTCGCCGATGTCCCCGTCCATGCGCATTCTCGTGCCCTTGATCGAGAACGTGAGCTGGTCGACTTCGAGTTCGTCGCCCATCGAGCCGGCGAGGCTCAGGATACGCTCCAGGGGGATGGCGAACACCTTGTCAGGATCGATGCTCGGCTCCTCATCCATCTCCTCCTCACCGTAGAGGAGCTCGAACAGGGCCGCCTCGCTCACCGTGATCTGCCGGGTGGTGATGGTGCCCTCGAAGCCCTGGGCCCAGGACGAACTGGGCAAGGCCAGGGCAATGAACAGCGTGGCCAGCAAGTACTTGCGCGACAATCTCATTGGGCCTCCCGAGGTATGGTTGATACTGGAAAAAACGAGCGCCCAGCGTGGCGCTCGCGGCCCGATGTATAGCAGGGTGCCTGGCACCCGTCAACGCCTCGCTGTAACGGTGGAGCCTGGCAACGCTGGTTCACAAGGTACGGCACGGTTCGGCGCGTTTGCGGCCCTGGCTGAGCTGGGGGGCACGGCGCCTTAGGGTGCTCGGTGCGTCAGCGACCTCAACCGCCTATTATATAAAATAGGCAGCTTTTCCCAGTTCTCGGCCGCGCTGTCCGACGGATCCCGAGTGTACGGAGCAGCGAGGCCGGGTTTCGACGCCAAGGGAGCCCCGGTATGAGTCCAACCGCACGCATTGCACCCGTTCTGCTTGCCGTGCTCGTGGCCTGCCGCGGCGACGCCCGGCCCGGCGTGATGGGCCGGGTCACCGAGGCGGGCACAGGCTGGCCAGTGGTCGGCGTTCGGGTCTACGTGGAGGGCATCGGCCGCGGAACGTTGACGGATGAGGAGGGCCGCTACGGTATCCAGGCGGTTCCGCCCGGACGCTACGACATCGTGGCCGAGGCCGAGGGTTACCGCACGACTCGCCACAGCGGTGTGGTTCTGCAGGAACCTGGCGCCAGGCAGGTGGATTTCGAACTGGTGCCGGAGGCAGTGGCCGCCGTGGAGGAGACCTTCACGCCAATCACCACATTCGAGGAGCCGGGCATAGGCCTTCGTGCGGCACGCCCGTTGCGTGATCCCATGCTGGTCCGCCGGGCCGAGGTCACCCTCGAGGTTGAGGACGTGGACAGCACGGCCGCACGGATCCGTGAGGTCGCTGCCGACTTGGGCGGCCGCGTCGAACGCTTCACGCATACGGCGGGAGCGCGGCAAACGCGGCGGACCAGCATGAGCCTGCGGGTTCCAGAATCGCGCTGGAACGCGGCTCTGGAGCGCGTACTGGCGCTGGGTGTGCTGGAGCGTCTCAGCGTCGCTGAGCGCCAGGCGGGCGAGCAGGCGGAAGGCTTGGACGCCCGGCTGCGGAATGTGCGGCGGCTGGAGGAGCGGCTCCTTCGCATGCTGGACGAGCGAGCGGGGACACTGCAGGAACTGCTGGGCGTCGAGCGCGAGCTGGCACGTGTGCGGGAGCAGGTGGAACGGTATGAGAGCCAGCTACAGGACCTGGAGAGTGAGGCAGCCTGGTCGCTGCTGCAGATCGTCTTCCACGAACCGTATCCCGTGGTGGTCGCACGGCCGTCGCCTCGGGCGCGGGGGCGAATCGGGCGGGCCTTTGTGCGTGCTGGCGACAACTTCATGAGCATGATCGCTTGGGGGATCAGCGGACTCGGCTACCTCGCCCCCTTGGCGATCCTGGCGGTCGTGCTGGTCTGGTCGAGGCGCTGGATCCGGTGGCGCCGCGGCAGTCGCAGCGGGGCTGGGTCGGAGACCGAGTCTTAGCGGCTCGCTCCTACAATCCCATCCAGTAGTTCACCTTCAGCAGGAAGATGTTGTCCGCGTGTGTGTCGAAGAGCGCTCGGACGTCGCGATCGAAGTCCATGTCGCCGACCGGCGCGGTATCGCTGCGCGACTGGGTCCAGACCAGGTAGAGCGTAGAGCCGGGACGGAATTCCCAACGGAGCACGGCGTTGCCTCGCAGCGACCGGAAGTTGAAGTCGGGATCGTCGAACGTGAACGGCTCGGCCGGACCGCCGGCGTCCGGATCGACGGTGTACGAGCTTCCCTCCCGAGTGATGGTCCCGATGTCCTCACCGTAGACGCTCTTCGCCAGCCGGCGCGGCGCGTCGAACTCCTTGAAGTTCGTGTAGCGTACGCTCGTGATCAGTGGCTGGGCGCAGACTTCGAGTGTGAGCGTCGGCGTAAACGTCACGTTGAGCCGCGTGTTCATCGAGATGGTGCTCTGCTTGAGGTCGGCGAACACATGGCGCCGGCCGAAGAAGGCGGCCGCCGTCGGGTCGTCCACCGCGGTCACGTACTGCGCTGACGACTCGGAGTGGTCGAACATCGGGCCGAGGCTGATCGATACGTTCGAGACGGGCCGATAGGTGATGTCCAGGTTGACGGAATAGTCACACGCACCTTCAGTGCTGCATCCGTAGCTGGGACCCGTGCTCAGCACCAGGTTCTTTCGCGAGTCGGTGGATGCCTGGAGGAACCAGTAGTCCAGGCCCGGACGCCGGACCACGGGACCGCCGCGCGTCAGCCGGTCGTCGAACACTGCGAAGCGGTGGATCCAGAAGGTGGCGATGCGCCAATAGTTGGGGAACCCGATCTCGAAGAATCCCTGAACCTGTCGATCCGTGAGGTCGCCATCGAAGTTGAACTGCTGCTGGCCACCTGCGATGAAAGCCATCGAGCGATAGATGCCCCTCGGCTCCGTGAATTGCCGGAGAACGTTCGCGCTCATCCAGACGTAGTCGGCGCGTGTGAGGAAAGACAGATCGTTCACCTCGAACCCGGGACTGCGGATGTTGGTGGAGATCTCACCCAGCCAGTCGCCGGATTCCTTGGACAGCCGCGCGTAGGCGGCGAAGCCGCGCATCACGGTGAGGGAGGGATCGTACGCATCTGTGAACAGCCCGTTGCCGCCGTGCTGGCGGTCCGGCCGCTGGAAGTAGCGCGCGCTCGACTGCTGCGCACGGAGGATCGCGCTCGAGTCACCCGCGATCTGCGAGACGGCGAGGCTCGTCGCCAGGCGGTAGGTGCGCTGGCCCCACCAGAGCTCGGACTCCAGGCCCAGAGCCTCCGCGTGGCTGTTGAGGCGGCTCCTGAGCGCCGGGTCGTTCAGGTCGCGCACGACCGACGTGAACATGCCACCTACCTGGAGATTGCCTTCGCGCAGGTCCTTCGCCAGGCGTCCCACGAAGTAGTTGCTGAAGGGCTCGACCTCGACGCTGGATCGAGAGCTGTCCAATCCCATCACCGTGGCGTGCTCGCGGCGCGTGACCGCGTCGAGAACCCCGACGGACCAGCCGCCTGCGGTCCGGCCGGTGATCTTGGCCGCGCCCAGGATGGTCGTGTTCTCCGGGATGTCGGCGTACTCGCCGGCATCGGAGGCGATGCCGTTGCCCTGCGGGACTCGTCCGATCCGTCGCGAGTAGAACAGGTCGAGGCTCTGAACGTTGCTGCAGAAAAAGCACCACAGGCCGCCGAATCGGATGAGTCCACGCCCCTCCACAAAGAACGGCCGCTTCTCAGGGAAATAGGTCTCGAAGGCCGACAGGTTCACGACGGCGGGGTCGACCTCGACCTGGCCGAAATCGGGGTTGACCGTCGCGGTCAGCGTCAGGTTCGATGTCAACAGGTACTTCAGGTCGAGGCCCAGGCGATAGTCGAGCTCGTGCGGCTGTCGGAACGGGTCGTCCGGGTTGTCGGGTCGGACGTTCATCGAGCGACCCACGACGTACGGCAGCAGCTCGGCACGTCCCGGCGCCGCCCGGATCTCGAGGCCGTGAAGATGCCCGTAACGGCTGGGGCCGCCCGTCTCGTTCAGCCGCCAGAACGCCCAGTGCGACCGCTCGTTGAGCCGGTTCACCAGCCGCACGATCTGCAGCCCCCAGGTCTGCAGCGAGTCACGTGGGAAGCGGAGCTGCGAGAACGGGATCCGAATCTCGGCGGTCCAGCCGAGCGAATCGATCCGGGTCTCCACCTCCCACACCGGGTCCCACGAGTCATCCGCTGAGGCGCCGCCGGGCCCGAACGCGTCGCCCTTCACGCCGGACGGGTTGATGCTGAACATCGTCCGGCCCAGGTGGTCGTGGAAGGTATCGAAGACGATCGTGAGCTCGTCGCTGTCAGCGCTGCGGTCGCGCCGGACCAGCCGCGTCTGCACGCCTTCCCGGCCCAGATCGTCGTACATCCGCGCGCCGATGTAGATCGCGTCGTCGTCGAACAGGAACCGCACCTCGGTTCGCTGAGTCGCCGGCTGCTCCTCGTTGGGCTGCGATTGGATGAGGTCGGTGGCCGGCTGCGCGGCCTGCCAGGCGGACTCGTCGAGTCGCCCGTCGAGCTCTATCGGGCCAACACGCCGGGCCGCCCGGACCTCCGGTGGCGGCGTCGGGTGCACCAAGCTCTCCTGGGCATGGGCCGCGGTCACGAGAAGGGCAACGGGGATGAACAGTACGGCGGCGCGCCCGAGCGCGCCGGTGGCGTCCTGGAACATGCGACTGAGCCTCGCGTGTAGCGGTGTGCCCCTCCGCGGACTTAGACAGGTTTGACCGCGGGATGGTTGCACCGGGTGGCGTCGTTCGCCTGTGGCCCGTACGTTCTCGCTAGTCCTCGGGTTTCGCGGGAGCGGCCGCTGGCCGGCGGACGCTGGCACGTGCGATGGCCTTCAGTGAGGAAGTCAGACAATGAAGACGTCAGCAAACGTCCTTGTCCTCGTGGCCAGCCTTGCTGCCGCAGGGTGCGAGGAGAGGACGGAAGCGGAGTCCCTTGGCCGTGCAGGCGAGCCGATACTGGGGGTTGGCCGTGGAGTCGACCACGTCGTCGTGGCGGTGAGGGATCTCGCGACCAGCGAACGATTCTTCTTCGACACGCTGTGCTTCACCGCCGGCCAGCGCGCACAATTCAGCGGCCTGGAGAACCGTACGATCTGGTTCGCGGATACAACCTACCTGGAGCTGGTCACGGTCCGTGATCGCGAGCAGGCGATGAATCTGATGCCCGAGTTGCCTGGCTTCCTCGATCGGGGTGAGGGTGCGATGTACGTGGGGCTGGCGGTCTCTTCAGCGGATACGGCCGCTGAGTTCCTGGCGTCGCGGGGCTTTCAGGTCACCGGGCCGACGGGAGGCACGGCGGCGGTCGAGGGCCTGGAAGAGGTTCCGCCGGTGATGTGGCGGTACGTGGTCTTCCGCGAGCCCGTGGTCGCGGCAAACGCGATCTTCTTTATCGAATACGAGCAGGCCGTTCTCGAGCAGTTGAGCGCGGAGTACCCCGATCTGAGTCCCCTGCGGTCCGCCGAACATGCCAATGGCGCTCTCGGTCTCGAGGCGGTCTGGATGGCGGTCGAGGATCTGAGAGCGGCGACACGTGCCTACGAGTCGGTGGGACTGCCGATGGGCAGGCGGCTTGACGTGCCTAGCCTGGGAGCTGAGGCGCACGAGATCAGAGCCGGGAAGGGAGCCATACTGTTGCTTCAGCCGAGCGATGAAGGTGGCACGGTCGCGTCGTTCCTGGCGGAGCGCGGCGAGGGTGTCATGGGCGTGAGCATCGAGGTGCGAGACCTCGAGAGGGCACTGATGATCGTGGAGTTCAACACGGATCTGGAGCTCGTCCCCTATGAAGGGCCCTACGGGCAGAGCATCCTCATCCCGGCCGATTTGGCCCGCGGGGTCTGGATCGAGTTCTTCCAGCGGTAACATTCGCCACACTCGCACGGTATAGCCGCTCGCCGTTGCCTGGGCGGCCGTTGACCCGGCGCAGCAGAGTCGGTAGCATGACGCATTCCCCGTGCGAGCGACAGCTTGAAGCACTATCGAGAACCTTTGGGACCGCGGTCAGCGGACAGGTGTTGCCATGAGTCTATGCAGATCAGCCAAAGTCGATTTCTTAGCGGCTGTGCTGGCGCTCGTTGCCTTCGCGCCCGCGTCGGCGCTGGCCCAGATCGAGTACCCGAAGGCGAGGAAGGTCGACGTCGTCGAGGACTACCACGGGACCGAGGTCTTCGATCCGTATCGCTGGCTCGAGGATGTGGACGCCGAGCAGACGAAGGCCTGGGTCGAGGCGCAGAACGCTGTGACCTTCGCCTACCTGGAGGTGATCCCCGAGCGCGAGCGTATCCGTGAGCGGCTGACGGAGCTCTGGGACTATGAGCGCTACGAGACGCCGTGGAAGGAGGGGCATTACTACCTGTACTGGAGGAACGACGGGCTGCAGAACCAGGACGTGCTTTATATGCAGTCGAGCCTCGACGCGGAGCCCGAGGTGCTACTCGATCCCAACACGATGTCGGAGGATGGAACCGTCTCCGCCAGAGCGGTCGACTTCACTGAGGACGGGAAGTACATGGTCTACAGCGTCTCGGCCAGCGGCTCGGACTGGAGCGAGTTCTACGTGCGTGACGTGGAGACGAAGCGCGACGTGGGCGACCACCTTGAGTGGATCAAGTTCTCGGGTGCCTCATGGACTCATGACGGCGTCGGCTTCTATTACAGCCGTTACCCGGAGCCGACCGAAGGTGATGTGTACGAGGAGATGAACCGCAACCAGAAGGTCTACTACCACCGTGTCGGCACGCCTCAGTCGGAGGACCAGCTGATCTACGAGCGCGCGGACCAGCCGGATTGGGGTCTCGGCGCTTTCGTGAACGATGACGGTCGCTACGCGATCATGTACGTCTCGCAAGGGACGGATGAGCGTAATCGTATCTACTACGTGGATCTGGGTGACCCACTCCATCCGCGCCTGGATGGGGAGATCGTGAAGCTGCTGGATGACTTCGATGCCAGCTACGGTTTCGTCGGTAACGACGGCCAGGTCTTCTATTTCCTCACCAACCTGGATGCGCCGCGCTACCGGCTGATCGCCATCGACACGAGAAGGCCGGCGCGCGAGAACTGGCGGACCGTCATCCCCGAGAGGGACGCTGTGCTCCGCGACGTGGACATCGTGAACGACCAGTTCGTTGCGCGATACCTGCACGATGCCCACACGCAGATCCTTATCTACGACATGGACGGCACGTTCGACAGGGAGGTCGAGCTACCGTCTATTGGATCCGTGCGAAGGTTCAGGGGTGAGCGGGAAGACACGGAGGCGTTCTACTCCTTCACCTCGTATCTGTACCCGACAACCATCTTCCGCTATGACTTCGAGACCGGGAAGTCCGAGGTCTTCAAGGCGCCGCAGGTGGACTTCGACCCCAGTCGTTACGAGACGGTGCAGGTCTTCTACAGGTCGAGGGACGGGACCCGCATCCCGATGTTCATCACCCATAAGAAGGGGATCCAGCTCGATGGCTCGAACCCCACCTACCTCTACGGGTACGGCGGGTTCAACAGCACGCAGACACCGTACTTCTCCACCAGCATGCTCGTGTGGTACGAGATGGGCGGTGTCTACGCGGTGGCCTGCC
>CP070823.1:1498968-1507673 GCA_020344375.1 Gemmatimonadota bacterium
GAGCGCATCCGAGCCCACCTGCCCGAGGGCATCAAGGAGATTCCGGCCACCGAGTCGGAGGCGCCGTGGGACGACGACGTGGCCCAGGCAATCGAGCTCGCGCACTGCCTGCTAGAAGGACCGCTCGACATCGACGCCTACCTGAGACGGCTGGTCCGCTGGGCTGAGGAAAGCGGCCGCGGCATGGGCCGCCAGACCTACGAGGTGCTGGTGCGCGCGAAACGAGGCGCACGCGGGACCGCGGCAGCGATGGCGGTGTGGGAGGAGTCTGGCCGCTGGGCGGCGGGCAACGGCGCGGTCATGCGCTGCGCGCCGGTCGCACTCCGCTGGCGCCGCGACCCGGTCCGCCTGATCGAGGACGCCGGCCATAGCGCCCGGGTGACGCACTACGATCCGCGCTGCGTTTGGACGACGGCCGCGATCTGCGCGGTCATCGCACACGCCCTGGCCGACTCTCACTGGACGCTACACGAGCTGGCCGACGGACTGGACCGTGTGGGCGCGCCGGATGAGGTGGGCGAGGCGGTGCGCCGGTCCGCCACCTCGGAGCTGGCGGAGCTCGAGCTGGACGAGCCCTTCTCCATGGGCTACACGGTGCGCACGATGACGGCCGGCCTCTGGGCGCACCTCAACGCCAGGGACTGTGAGACGACGCTGCTCGAGGTCATCCACGCGGGCGGCGATACCGACACGAACGGCGCGGTGGCCGGCGCGGTGCTCGGTGCCCGCTTCGGCGCCTCGGCCATCCCGGAGCGCTGGGTGGAACGACTCCCGGACCCGCGAGAAATCGTGTCGCTGGCCGATCGCCTCTGGGAGGCATCGAGCTCGTGAGATTCTTGAGGCGCGGTTCCGGCACCTCACGCCTGGTACTCCTCGTCCTGGCGCTCGTCCTCATCTACGCGATCAACAAGCTGCCGAGACAGTTCCTGGGAGAGCCGCCCGCCGGAGAGGTCGCATCACCCGAGGAGGTCGCGGCCGGCGAAGCGACGATCCTCAATGGGTTCCGGGAGCGGCGCTCGGGCTTCGTGGTGGAGTCCGCCGGCACCGTGGACCGCATCCTCGCCGAGGACACGCAGGGCGATCGCCATCAGCGCTTCATCCTGCGGCTCGGGTCCGGCCACACACTCCTGATGAGTCACAACATCGATCTGGCGCCCCGAGTACCAGTTGCGATCGGCGACACGGTACAGTTTCGTGGCCGGTACATCTGGAACGAGCAGGGCGGTGTCATCCACTGGACGCACCGTGATCCCAGGGGACTGCGGCCCGGCGGCTGGATCCACCATCGCGGGACTCGCTACCGCTAGTCTGAGTGGAATGCCGGGAGTCCGCGGTTCGTTGTTCTGCGCCGGAACCGAACTGCCCATTCTGCTAGTGCTCTGTGTGCACAGGTATCTCAAGGTCCGCGAACCGTAGGCAGAGGTGAGTCTCGTGGATATCGGCGACGTACCATTCAGTAGAACCGACTGGTCCGAGATCACGCGGGTCGAACACAAGGGTGAGACGGGCATCTCGTACTGGAGAACCTTCGAGGAGGGCAACGTCCGGGTGCGCATGGTCGAGTACTCTCCCGATTTCCGCGCCGACCACTGGTGCCCGCGCGGCCATGTCCTGCTGGTTCTGGACGGGGTGCTCGTCATCGAGCTGAAAGACGGGCGGAAATTCGAGCTGACCCCTGGTATCAGCTTCCAGGTGGGCGACGACGAGTCAAATCCTCACCTGGCGTACAGCGACGAAGGAGCCCAGGTCTTCATCGTCGACTAACCACGCCGGGCCCTAGCGGACGCTGAGGAGCGCGCTGAGCCCCAGGCGCTGGAAGTACTGGTCGCGGAAGCCCGTCTCGCTGCGCGACCACTCGCCGCGCACGTGCACGCTGATCGACTCGCCCAGGGGATGGGTCGTTTGCACGACCACGAACGACCCGGTGTCGCGGTCCGAGGGCGACACCCGGGCATCGGGCGGTCCGAGCTCGGTGTAGGTCTTGGCGGCGTAGGCCGCGTAGAGCTGCGCTGAGCCGCGGCCCAGCGAGGTCGAAAGCAGAAGGCCGAAGCGGCGCGAGCGGTAGTCGAAGCCGACGCGGTTCGAGCTGCTCCAGGCGAAGCCGCTCTCGAGCTGCAGGACGATCGCTCCCCGCATCCCCCACTCCACCCGCAGACCCCAGCGTGTGTCGTCCCGCTCCAGGCCCGCAGGCTCGACCGCTTCGCTGTAGCCCTCCCCGCCCGCCGCTAGGGTGAGCCTGGCGGTCCCGGGCCCGATGGCGTGTACCAGGCCCAGGGCTCCGAGAGTGACGTTCCGATCCAGGACCTCCCACTCAGCAGGCGTGTAGCGAACGAGGCCGGCGGAGCCCCTGGCCTCCAGCACCCAACCCCCGCCGACCGCCGCGCTGACGACGGCTCCGGCCCAGCCCTCCGCGCGGCCCGGCTCGAGATAGGCGGGCAGCGCCGGTGCATCCGAGAGATCGCGCAGTTTCCCCTGCACGTAGACCTGCCAGCGCAGACGACCGCGGGCGGCGGAGCCGAGCGAGGTCGCTACATCCGCAACCACCTCGGTGGAGGTGAGCGTGTCGAACGCGAAGACGCGCAGGCCGGCGCGTGGCTGGACGGTTAGTGTCAGCCGCTCGCTCGGCCGGGCCGCCAGCACGAGGCCGCCGCTCGCCCGCGCGGCCATCGCATGTTCGCTGAGCCCCCCGCTCTGGAAGAGGATCACCTCCGGCCCGGCCCGCAGGTCGTAGCGAAGTGATTGTGCGGCGAGGGGAGCGGCGAAGAAGAGCGCCGCCAGGCTGGCGGCGGCCAGGGCGGGATGGCTCACGGTCGGTACTGAAGCAGGCTCCGGAACTCCTCCGACCGCCGCTCCAACACCTCCGCACGACGGAGCAGGTTCTCACGCAGGCGCGCCAGCTGATCGACGAAGCCCTCCGGCTGGACCGCTGGCGCCACGCCGCCCTCCTCGCCCAGCATCGGCAGGTTGAGCCCGCCGGCGCCTGCAACGGCCGCGTCCGCCGGTCCTGTCTCGTTGGGGTCTAACACGAGGTCACAGCACAGCGTACGCTCTATGCCCGGGCCAAAAACCGCATCAGTCTGGTCTGCCGCCGTCGGCGGGACGCCGGCATCGTCGAACAGCCGGACCTCGGCGAGCAGGTGTGCCATCTCCTCCTGCAGCTGGAGACGTCTCTGCACCCGCGCCATCTCAGTGGAGACCACGTCGGCCGCACCGCGCAGCTGGACCGCGCGGTCGGCGAGGAAGTCGGCCTTGAGGGCGATCTCCTGGGGGCCATCCCCCGGCTCGATGGCCAGATCAGGGACCTCAGCGACCGGCAGCAGCACAGGCTCCCGCAGCCCCGCGAACTCAAAGGCGAGCGCCCGAGCCCGCTCGCTGAGCGCGGCCTTCTCGGACGGCGGGGCAAACTCGGCCCGCCGGAGCGTACGCTCGAGCTCCGACTCCAGAGCCTCCCTGAGAGCGACGCGCGCCTCGTGCTCGGCGGCCAGCGCCTCGGCCAGTCGCGCGTCGAGAGCGTCCAGGCTGTCGGCGGCGTTCTGGGCGGCACGCAGCGCCTCGCGTAGCTGCGTGTCGCCCTCGGCTCGCGCCGGGGCGATCCGCCGATAACCCTCGTCCGCCCAGGCGCCGGCGTCCTGCCGTGCCGCGGCGACCTCCGCCACACGGAGCGCCGCCGCGTCGTGCGCCGCGCGGAGCGAGTCGAGCTGCGCTTCCTGCCCCGCCGCTTCCCCTGCAGCAAGCAGCAGCGCGCCCAGCGTCCCGAGTCCAAGCCTCACGACCCTCACGGCACCTTCATCCCGTATTTCTGCAACTTGTAGTGGAGCGTGGCCGGCGGAACGCCCAACAGCCGGGCGGCCTCCGCCTTCACGCCGCGCGCCTGAACCAGCGAGCGCCGGATCAGCTCACGCTCGTACGCCTCCAGCGACTCCTGCAGCGTCCCCGGCGACGCGCCCTCAGGAAGCGATCGCGGCTCGGCAGGCGCCAGGGCTGGCAAGTCGGCCGGGGTGATCACCGTGCCCTGGGCGAGCACGAGGGCCCGCTCGATCACGTTCTCCAGCTCGCGTACGTTGCCTGGCCAATCGTACACCTCGAGGGCGGCCATGGCTTCATCGGAGATCCCGGTGACCTGGCTGCGCGTGCGTGACTTGAGCTGCTCGATGAAATGGCTGGCGAGCAGCGGGATGTCGCCACGCCGTTCCCTCAGCGGAGGCAGCACGACCGGCACGACGTGCAACCTGTAGTAAAGGTCCTCGCGGAACTCGGAGCTCGCCCTCAGCGCCTCCGGCGTCAGGTTGGTGGCGACGATGATCCTCACATCCACCGGTATCGTCTCTTCGCCGCCGACGCGCTCGATCTCGCGCTCCTGGAGGACGCGCAGCAGGCGGACCTGCGTCTCAGGGCGGATCGTGCCGATCTCGTCGAGAAACAAACTGCCGCCCTGGGCCAGCTCGAAGCGGCCGCGCCGGCGGCGCTCGGCGCCCGTGAAGGCGCCACGCTCGTGGCCGAAGAGCTCGGAGTCGAGAATCCCCTCCGGCAGCGCGCCGCAGTTTACTCGGATGAAGGGCGCCTGCGCACGCGGCGAAGCCGCGTGGATCGCGCGGGCCACCAACTCCTTACCGGTCCCCGACTCGCCGTAGATCATCAGCGTGGAATCGGAGGGCGCCACTCGGGTGATCCAGTCGTAGACCGCTCGCATCGCCGGGGAGCGTCCTACGATCTCGCCGTACTCGCGGTCCAGCTCCTGCCGCAGGTAGCGACACTCCGCGCGGAGTCGCTCGCGCTCGGCCCGCGCCTTGAGCAGGCTCTCGACACGTGCAGCGAACGCTTCGCTGCGGAACGGTTTCTCGATGAAGTCGACGGCCCCCGACTTCATCGCCTCCACGGCAATCTCCACCGAACCGTAGGCGGTGATGATCAGGACGTCGGTGCCCGGCGAGCGGGCGGTCACCTCGCGCAGCACCTGCATCCCGTCCACGGGCTCCATCTTCAGGTCGGCAACCACGAGCTCCACCTCGTCGTGCTCGGCCAGCAGCTCGAGCCCCTCAGCGCCGTTACGGGCCCCGAGCGTGCGGTGACCGCGGCGGCGCAGCAGGAGCTCGAGCCCCTCGCGCATCGCGTCGTGATCGTCGATGATGAGGACCGTCGCCATGCCATTTACTCTCGGCCCGGCGGCCCAGGCGCGCAATCCCTACCACCGGGTCTGCCGCCAGCGTCTGGCGCCTGGGCATCCCGCCGGGCCGTGCTGGTTCCTTTCGTACTTGCAGCCGCCGCGGCCTGCCGAGCCATATCACCAAGCCATTCTCCCCCGCTGCGGCAGGCCAACGGCGGCCGCTACGTCTCAAAGCTCACCGCGAAGCTCGTCTCTCCACTCCGAGTCTCGTAGCTCACAACCCCCCCATTCGCCTCGGCCAGCTGACGCACGATCGCCAGGCCCAGACCCGCGCCGTCGGCCCGAGTCGTGAAGAAGGGCTCGAAGATCCGCTCACAGATCTCCTCCGGGATCCCGGCACCATCGTCCGTGACCCTGAAGCTGACCCGGCTGTTCTCCGCGGCGGCCGTCAGCTGCACGCGCCGCGCCGCCGCCTCGACCGCGTTCCGCAGCAGGTTCACCACGATTCGCTTCAGCTGATCGGGATCGGCCACCAGTTGAATCGGTTCGGCCGGCAGGGTCAGCTCGATCTGCTTCGCGCCGGCCACAGCCTCAACGATCTGCACCGCCTCCATCAGCGGCCCGCGCAGATCGATCTGCCGCGCCGCAGGCGCCTGGGGCCGCGCAAAGGCCAGGAAATCGCCGATCACACGGTCGAGCTCCCGGGCCTCGGCACGAATCCTCTCCAGATGACCACGACGCTCGTCGTCGTCCGCAAGACCGTCTGCCGCCGCCCCAGCGAAGAGCTCGATCCCACCGAGCGGGTTGCGGATCTCGTGCGCGACCTGCGCGAGCATGAGACGCAGTTCCTCCTCGCGCCGGATGATCGCGATCCGCATCTCCTCCATCGCCCGCGCCAGCTGGCCAACCTCGCCGCCCGCCCCGCTGGTCACCGGCTGCGTCCAATCGCCCTCGCCGATCCTGCGCGCCGAGTGCGCCAACCGCTCCAGTGCACTCGTCAGCCGGCGGCTCAGGATCGCTGCCGCCAGCGCCACGGCGGCCAGCGCCACCACTCCGAAGGTGATCACCTGGTTCCGCAGTCTCTCGAGCGGCTCGAGGAAGCTCGCAGGCATCTCCACCGCCAGCACGGCCGCGCCACCGGCAAGGCGCGCAAAGCCCAGCTTGTACCAGCGCCCCCGCTCGCCACGGAACAGCGTTGTCGTCGCGCTACCGGTCGCCCGCGCTCTCTCGACCTCCGCGGGATAGAGAGCCAGGCTGTGCACCGCGTCGCCGATCCCCTGACCGCTCCACGAGGGGACGAGCAGGCGACCGGCGGAATCGAAGATGAACGCCCGGGACGACAAGGGTGCCAGCGATTTCAACCGCAGACCGTAGGCCTGATAGAGGCGTGTGCCCTCGTCGCCCGGGCGTAGTTGACTCACCAAACCACCATCGAGACCCGAGGCCGCCGCGAGGGCGACGGCCTCGAGCTTCTCGTCGAGCTCGCGCTCCAGGAGGGCGCGGGTTGAGCCATAGAGGACCCAGCCGCCGATGCTGAGGGCACCGGCTGCGAAGAGCACGAAAGCTACGGCGAGTCGATGGCGTAAGGTCACATCACTATCCCTCAGCCGACGCGAGTGGCAAGGGACGTGCCCCGGAGCGGCGTCCACGGGCGGCCGGCCTAACTCATATACATGCAACGAGTTAGCTGAACTGCCACAGCGCGGCCCGCCGCTGCCGGGCGTCGAGGACTCAGCTTTTCGAACGCCGGCCGTCAGGATTCCGCATAGACGCCTCTGCACCACAGTGGGCAGGCGCGTCGGAGATGTGCTAGATTGTCGTCTGCGGTCGCCTGCGGCAGGAAGCGATCCCGCCGAAACGGCTTCTTCGCGGAGGCACCGCGCTGTCGGCCGGCAGGAGGTCCCCCGCCAACCACCCTGTTCTCGTTGCAGAGACGCCGGCCGCCAGGGGAAGCCCATCATCAGCGACAACGAGTACCGACGACGTTCGGGCAGACGCAGAGGCTGGACCGGCATGCACGATGGTCGGAGGTTCGTAGGAGGTGTCGACGGCTGCAGGGGCGGCTGGGTGGTCGTCTTGCTGGAACTCGACCCGGCCGGGAAGCTCACTGGCGAGTCGTGGCGGATCGTCCCCTGCTTCCTGCACGTGTTCAGGCTGCCCGAGGAACCGCGTTTCCTGGGCGTGGACATCCCGATCGGACTGCCCAACGTGGCGGTGCCAGGCGGCCGCGCCTGTGACCGCGCGGCGCGCCAGCGGTTGGGCCGCAAGCGGGCCTCCAGCGTCTTCGCGCCGCCGGTACGCGCGGTGCTCTCCGCCGACAGCTACACGAAGGCGTTGGCGCTCAACCGGGCGAGCTCCCGCCACGCCATCGGGCTGAGCCGCCAGGTGTACAACCTCGTGCCCAAGCTGCGCGAGGTGCACGACGCCATGACGCCCATGTTGCAGGGGCGCATCCGCGAGGTGCATCCCGAGCTCAGCTTCATGACGATGAACGACGAGCGACCGCTGTTGCATTCCAAGCGGACGGCGGCGGGCAAGGCGGAGCGGCTGGCGCTGCTGGAGCGCCACTTCCAGCGGCTGGCTGATGCGCTTGACTGGGTGAGATCCGAGCCAGCGGTCGAAGAGGATGTGATCGACGCCTACGCGGCCGCCTGGAGCGCGTGGCGCATCGCGCGCGGCAAGGCGCGCTACATACCCGAAGAGCTGCAGATGGACTCGCGGGGCTTGCGCATGGGGATCTGGTACTGACGCAGGCTCTTCCTCTCTCAGAGCCTCAGCTCCTGCTTCAGCTTGTCCAGCAGATCCTCGACCGGCTCCGGGATCGCCAGCCGATCAGCGATGGCAGCGATCTCCTCGGCGTCGCGCCAAGCCTGCTCCAGTAGCGCCAGCTCGCCCTCCAGGGCGCGCCGCTCACTGTCCTCGTGGGCGACCATCTCCAGAGCCAGGCGCACGTTCGACTCCATCCTCGTGAGCTTGGTGGCGTCGACCTCGAAGATCCCCCGGGTGCGGATCGCGCCCGGGTCGGGAGCACTCTGCGCGAACAGGCGCTCCGGGCTGCGAGCGTCCTCGATCAACTCGACAGCGTTACGCACCTGGGCGTCGCTGGCGCCCCACTCGTTCACGTGCGGCAGGATGTGACCAGCGACGCGGATCGCCGTGGGGCCGGAGAGCACGACCGTCTGCCTCTTGCCTTTGCCCTGCTTCCAGGCCAGGAACGTGCGCTCGGAGGGGCGATAGGAGGCCTCCACGGACCACCTGTCAGAGGAACCGTCGCGGTAGAGCTTCGCCCGCTTCGCCTCGCTCGGCGTGATGAACAGCCGGCGGCCCCTGTCGTCGCGAACGCGCGCCACCACTCGGTTCTGTCTGATGGCTATGATCGCCGGCAGAATGTTGGCCCCGGCGATCGCACTGACCACGCCGAAGGCCACCTGCACTGCCGCATTGATTGCGCTGCGCACCCGGCGCTGCCAGAACTCGCGCCCGTAACGCCAGGCGGCGAACTCGCGACGCTTCGGCCTGCCGATACGAACGAGCTGCAGACCTTCAGGCCGATGTGCCAGGCCGATGTTGTCGGTCGAGTAGCTCTGCGGTGTGTCGTAGA
>CP070823.1:1507773-1525659 GCA_020344375.1 Gemmatimonadota bacterium
GTACGGACAATCACCGCCGCCTCGTCATCCCCCGGCGGCTCGAAGCGCCGCTGCATGCCGATCACTCCCTTGACCGGGATGGCCGCGCGGCGGGCCTCGTTGCGCTCCAAGCACACCTCCAGCGGGCACTGCAAGTAAGCCAGCAGCACGGGAAATCCCATCTTCCGTACCTCGTCACGCACGTCCCTGCTGAAGAAGGTCCCGTCCAGCACCACGAAGCGGCGCCGACCGGCCAACTGGTCGAGCTGCTTCCTGAGCTTGGCATAGCGGCCTACACGGCCGCCGATCACATCAGTAGCGATCACCTCGACGTCCCCCAGCCGGCGGACCAGTTCAGCTGCCACGGTGCTCTTGCCGGAACCCGGGATGCCGCACAACATGATCACTAGCGTTTGCTTCTCTGTAACATCGGCACCGCACATGGTCAGCAAGATCGAGCATACAGCCCCGTATCTCAAGCGCCGCCTGCGAGAGCTCGCCGACCCCGAGTTCCGCGAGTCACAGCAGCGCTTCTCTAAGGAGCCCCTTCGCACCCTCGGCGTGCGCACCCCGGAGCTGCGGAAGCTGGCGATGGCGGCCGCGAAGGAGTACCGCCGTTCCGGGCTCAGCTTCGATGACATCCTCGAGATCGCCGAGCGCATCTGGCGGCGCGGCGCCCTCGAGGAGCGCGGCCTGGCGATCGACATCCTGAGCAGGTTCCAGCGTCATCTCGAGCCCCGCCACTGGGGCCATTTCGATAAGTGGGTGGACTCGCTGTCCAACTGGGCAGAGACCGATGGGCTATGCCTGGGACTGCTCGCCCCGCTCCTCAAGCAGCGCCCCGCGCTCGTCAAACGACTACGTGCCTGGACGCGCAGCCCCCACCGCTGGCGTCGCCGCGCCGCCGCAGCCGCCCTGGTGCCGCTAGCCCGGCACGGCGAGCAGCACGAGGCGGCCTTCGACATCTGCGATCGGCTGGCCGAGGACCGCGACGACATGGTCGAAAAGGCGATCGGCTGGCTGCTGAAGGAGGTCTCGCGGACACAGCCGCAGGCCGTGGCCGACTACCTGCTCGATAACATCGAGCGGCTCTCCCGCACCACCGTTCGCTACGCGTGCGAGAAGCTGCCCGCGCGGCTGCGCAAGCGCGTGATGTCGGCCTGAGGTCCGGCGACGCGCGGCTGAGGCCGATCCTCGCGGTCGTTTCGCTCAGTTCGTCCGCTGATACACGACCGCGCCCTCGACCATCGTCAGATCGACCTTCGCGTTCTCGATTTGAATCGGATCAATCGTGAAGATGTCATCCGAGAGCACGACGAGGTCGGCGTACTTGCCCGGCTTCAGCTCACCGAGCACGTCCTCCATGAAGCACGCATAGGCCGCATCGAGGGTGTAGCCGGTGACCGCTTCGGCCACGCCGATCTTCTGCTCTGGCACCCAACCGTCCGGATTCGCGTCATCGATCGTGCGGCGCGTGACCGCGCCGTAGATCCCCAGCAGCGGATCGATGGGCGCGACGGTCCAGTCACTCCCAAAAGCGACCTTGGCACCCGCATCCAAGAGGCTGCGGAACGCGTAGGTCGTCTTGATCCGCTCGGGCCCGATCCGTTTCTCCGCCCAGCGTCCGTCGTCGATCGCGTGATACGGCTGCATCGACGCGACGACAGCGTCCCGAGCGATTCGCGGAATCGCCTCGCGGCTCAAGTGCTGTGTGTGCTCGATCCGGAAACGTCGATCGCGCGAGCCGTTCGCAGCGCGAGCCCTCTGATAGGCATCCAGCAGCCAGTCTATGGCGCGGTCACCGATGGCATGGATGATGACCTGCAGGCCGACGGAGTCACCGACGATGATGCCGCGCTCGAGATCCAACGTATCGGTGACCACCAACCCCGCTGTGCCCGGCTCGTCCTCATACGTGTCGTAGAACCAGGCCGTGGTCGAGCCCAGCGAGCCGTCTACGAATCCCTTCAGCCCGCCCCAGAAGAGGCGGTGATCGCCGCGACCCTCGCTAGCCACGAACTCCACCAGGCGCTCCCACGTAGCGATCGGCACCACGCTGTACACGCGGATGGCCAGCTCGCCGCGAGCACGCGCACGGCGATACGCCTCCAGATTCGCCCACGTGCCCATGTCCGTGATCATGGTCACGCCCCGCGCTGCAGCATGCTCGACGGCAGCCTGCAGCGCGCGGTCCCGCGCTTCCTCACTTGGCGGCGGCATCACTCGAGATACCAGAGACTGCGCGGCGTCCTTGAGGATCCCGGTCGGACGGCCGTCGGCGTACCGCACGATCGTGCCACCCGGAGGATCAGGGGTCTCCGCCGTGACACCGGCCAGCTCCAACGCGCGACTGTTGGCCAGGCCCATGTGGCCGTCCAGGCGGCTGACGAACACGGGGCTCTCCGGCGTGAGCGGGTCGATCCAATCGCGCCGCGGCAGCTCGCCGCCCCACAGCTCATGGTCCCACTGACCGCCGGTCACCCAGTCACCCGGATGCGCGGTCGCGAACTCGCCGATTCGCCGGGCGAACTCGTCCGGCGTCGCTGCGTCGCGGAGCTGTACCCCGGCGAGCTCGAACCCGCCGGCGACGAAGTGGGTGTGACTGTCGATGAAGCCGGGGACGACACGGCGCCCCGCAAGAGCGATACGCTCGGTTGACGGACCGGCCAGCGCCTCGATCTCCGCATCGCTTCCCACCGCCAGCACCTTGCCGTCCGCAACAGCAATTGCTGTTGGCGCTTCCGCACCGGTCACAGGTGCCTCGGGCCCGTACCAGATCCTGCCGCCCGTGAGTATGACGTCCGCCTCCTGACCTGCTCGTTCGCAGCCGGCTGTAACCACTAGAGCAGCCAACAGAGAAAGCACACTCGCACGCACGATCCACGACATGATGACCTCCCCGCCGTTCCGGCGCACCGCGTCAGCGATGCCAAGACCATGATGGCACAACGCAAAGGAGTGGCAGACAGTAACTTGTCCCTCCTGCCCCCGAGCGGCAATCACCAGCTCCGTAGCGCGCCCGTCTGTGGCCCGCGCCAAACCCCTCAGGAACTCGACCCTCCTGGACGGTGCCCTCATCAGGCTCCACCGCTTGACCCCGACTTGACTAGCCCTGGGCATACTACCGCCAGAGGATCGACGGAGGACTGCATGCGAGACGTGGCTTCTGCGGATTGGGAATCGAGAACACGGACACCCGGCCAGCTGTCGGACGGCGATAGTGGAACTGGTGTGCCAGCTAACCATCCGGGGCCCTACGTGCTCCTGGCTAACCCCCGGGCGCGGAGCGTTGGGCGAGCGTCGATCGGGCGCATCGCAGAGCGCCTCGGGCTCGCAGGGAGAGCGATTCGCGAGATCGGCCCCGACGGTAGCGCCCGCGCTCTGGCGGCCGAGGCGGTCCGCGCCAGGCTGCCATACCTGCTCGTCGCGGGCGGTGATGGGACATTGCACGAGGTCGTGCAGGAGGTCGCGGGCACGGAAACGGCGCTGGGCTTGATCCCGCTTGGCACGGCCAACGACCTGGCCAGGCGGCTCACGATCCCCCTCGATCTGGACATTGCGTGCGCGCTGCTCGCCGCTCCACGCACGGCTACCGTGGATCTGCTAAGGATCGGTGAGCGCCGTGTCGCCACCGTCGGCGGCTTCGGCCTTGCCGCGGACATCGTGGCGTTCTCGAACCGGATACGCGCGCACCCGCCACTGCGCCAGCTCCTGGCCCCGCTGGGTAACATCATCTACCCGGCTGCTGCAGCGGCCACGATCATCGCCCGGCGGCCGCGGCCCTTAAGGTTGGCGTTGCAGGCCAACACCAGCCGGCCGCACGCGCTCCGTGCTTCGGCCATCCTGGTCGGCGTGGCGAGCCGATTCGGCAGCAGCCTACAGCTCGTGCCCGGGGGACACATCCCGTCAGGGACGTTCAGCGCTGTGGTTATCTCGGCCACCACACGTCGCTCGCTCCTAGCCGCGCTCCATCGCCTGCGCTCCGGTTACACCGCAGGTCGACACCTCCGCAGCTACAGCGGTCTGACGCACCTCGATATCCAGTCGAGCCATCCAGTCGGAGCATTTGGGGATGGTGAATGGCTGGGGTTCTATCAGCGGACGCGAGTCGAGCTCGAACGGGCGGCGCTCAGGGTGATCGTGCCACCGACGTTCGCTGCCGCCTACAGATGGACACCTGTCCTGCAGGAGGCGAACTGATGCTGCTGCGCGTGCTGGCCATCGTGGTAACGTGCTTCGCCGTCGGGGCGCTGCTCATGGTGGCGCAGCGCCGCGGGGCACGGCGCAGCGCGCCGACCGCGTGGTTCAAGTACGTCACCTACTTGCTGTTCGTCACGGCCGTCCTCGTGATCGCCGAAGCCGGCCGCACACCCTTCGCCATAGCCGTCTTCCTGTTGCTGGCCGCGGCCCTGGCCGAATTCTACCGCGCGGTCGGACTGCCACTTGGGGCCCGCATCGCGCTCGTCTCGGTCGGAACCCTCGTCGCCGCCGCCGCCCTGATCGGCGGCGCTCCGGCCCTGTACCCGGCCGCAGTGGCGGCCGCCCTGGCCATTTTGGCCGTCGGCGCGCTGGGAGGGGAACCCCGCTCCGCCGCCAGAGCCGCCCACTGGGGTGTGCTCGGTCTGATCGCGGTGGCGACCCCAGGCGCTCACTTGTTGCTGATCGCTGCCCACGGCCAGCGGTTCGCTCTCTTCGCCTTCCTGTTCTTGGTCGTCTGCGGCTCCGACGCCTTCGCCGAGTTGGTCGGCCGCGGCTGGCCGATCGGCCGCGGCATCCTGCCGGCGAGTCCCGGCAAGACGGCAGCCGGTCTGCTGGGAGGCGTGGTGGCGGCCGTCGCTATCGCCGTCGTCCTGGGCTCAGCGCTGGCGATCTGGCCCAGCGAAAAGGCGCTGGCCTATGGGCTCGTGCTGGCGCTGACCGGAAGCCTGGGCGATCTCATCGCCTCGAGCATGAAACGGGCACTTGGCATCAAGGATTTCAGCGCCGCACTACCCGGCCACGGCGGCGTGCTCGACCGCTTCGACAGCCTGATCTTCGCTGCCGCACCGTTCTACTGGCTGGTAGGAGGTTGATCGCGATGTCTACGGCTACGGCTCCAACAATATCCAGCGCGACGGCGTTCTCGTCAGCGGCTAAGCCGGAGATCCTCGAGCGGCCCGTGTTCGCACGCTTGCTCTTCACTCAGTGCTGGGAGGACCCGCGCATGGACTACGAGGCACTCCAGGTCCAGCCCCATCACACGCTGCTGTCGGTGACCTCGGGCGGGTGCAACACACTCTCGCTGGCAGCGCTGGCTCCGGCGCGGGTGATCGCGGTCGATCTCAACCCGACGCAGAGCTGGCTGTTGGAGCTCAAGATCGCCGGCATACGCAGGCTCACCCACGGCGAGTACCTCGAGCTGCTGGGTGTGCGCGACTCGCGCTCGCGCTGGGAGCTCTATCACGCCGTCCGTGATGAGCTCACGTCCGATGCCCGCGCCTATTGGGACACTCAGCGTTCAGCGATCGAGTCGGGCCTGCTCGGTGCTGGGCGGTATGAACGCTATCTGGCCGCGTTTCGCAGGCTGCTGCACCTGATCGAGGGGCGTAGTAACATCAAACGGCTATTGGCCTGCCAATCGCTGGACGAGCAACACCGCTTCTACGAGGAGACGTGGGACTCGTTTCTCTGGAGGCTCTTCTTCCGCGTCTTCTTCTCCCGCACGGTGCTCGGGCTAGGGGGTCTCGATCCCCGGTTCTTCACGTATGTGAACGGCATGGACAGCTTCGGCCAGCACTTCCGCAGGCTGACGCGCCATGCGCTGGTCGACCTGCCGGTCCCTGATAACTACTTCGTTGCCCAGATCGCCCTCGGACGCTACCTCGACGAGCGCGCCATGCCGCCTTACCTGCTGGCCGAGAACTTCGAGACGCTGCGCCAGATGGTGGACCGCATCGAGATCGTGACCGACGAGCTCGGCGCCGTCCTCAAGAGTCTCCCCTCCAACAGCGTGGACGCGTTCAACTTCTCGAACGTGTTCGAGTGGGTGCCGCCTGAAACGTTCGAGGCGATGCTGCGGGAGACACACCGCGTCGCCCGGCCCGGCGCGCGGCTCTGCTACCGCAACTTGCTGGTCCGGCGCGAGCATCTCCCGTCGCTCGATCACCTGTTCACGCCACACGACAAGTTGGCGGCCCGGTTGCTCTATCACGATCGCTCGTTCGTCTACTCCAATTTCGAGGTCGCGTCGGTCAAGAAGCCGGCGCACGAGCGTGAATCATGAACATGTACCTGCGACCGACTTTCCTGATTCACCTGTGGACGCTGGCCGGTCTGGGGTTCGCGATGCTGGCGGCGCAACAGCTGCTGGAAGGGAACATCGAAGCCGCCGCGCGCTGGCTGCTGCTCGTGCTCTTCGTCGATCACACCGATGGCACCTTGGCACGCAAGTTCAACGTGCGGCAGCGAGTCCCCGAGGTCTCGGGTGAGACCATCGACATCATCACCGACGTCATCGGTCTCACCTTCGTGCCGATGCTCTTCTACTGGCAGGCGGGCGTCTTCTTGCCCAGTTGGGGGGCGCCGCTGGCCGTTGCGGCGGCAGCGACCTGCAGCCTCAAGTATTCGATGAAGATGCGCCTGCTGGAGGAAGGTGCGAGCCGTGGTGCGCCGCCTGCCTTCTTCTCGATCTTGCTGTTCTGGTTCCTCGAGCTGCCGCCGGTCTGGGCCACGGTCTATGCCGTCGCCTTGATCGCCCTGTGCTGGTCACCGCTCCGTTACCCGATCACCAGCCTGATGACCACGCATTGGAAGTTCGGCTTCGCGAGCATGATCAACTACCTGTCGTTCGCCGCGATGATACCGGCGCTTATCTGGCTCCAACATGCGCCCGCCCTGTTCTTCTGGCCCATCCTGGTGCTGATGCTGTTTCACCTGTTGGGCTCGCCGATCCTGCTCGCGCTGGGCGTGATCCAGCCGGGCCTACGGCGCGTCTACTAACGGAGGTTCGCGATGGTCAGCATGAACGGTCGTCAGGAATCCCTGCAGCACTGGTCGGAGGAGGCGCGGACTCAGCGACTCAGAATCCTCCGTCGCCACACCGGACTCGCGCTGGCGAACCTCGCGCTGCCACTGGAGCAGCCGGAATCTCTCCACGGCCGGATCGAGAACTACGTGGGTGTCGTGCGTGTGCCCGTCGGGATCGCTGGCCCGCTCGCGGTACGCGGCACGGCAGCGGACGGTGCTTTCTACGTGCCGCTGGCTACCACCGAGGGTACGCTCGTCCTCAGCGTGAGCCGCGGTGCCGAGGCGATTACCGCTGCTGGCGGCGCCATCGTGCACGCGTCTGATCCCGAGGTCGTTCGCGCTCCGCTCTTCGTGTTCGCGGACGGCAACCGCGCACGCGCAGCGGCGCACTGGGTGTCGGAGCACATCGAGTCCATCCGGCCCGAGGCCGAGTCCACAACCCGGCACGGGCACCTGCTCTCCATCGAGCCCGTCCTCTTCGGGCGCCGGCTCGTCTTACGCTTCGTCTATTCAACCGGCGACGCGGCCGGCCAGAACCTGGTGACGTTGGCTACGCACGCCGCTTGCCGCTGGCTGCGCCGGCAACCGCCGTTCGCTGATGTGGAGTTCTACACGATCGAGTCGAACCTGTCGCACGACAAGAAGCTCGCCACCATCAGCGTCGCCTGGCGCCGCGGTCGCCGCGTGGAGGCCGAGGTGACGATCCCACGTGCCGAGGTGCTCCGCATCCTGCGCGCCGCGCCCGAGGATATGGCGCGGGTCGCCCGCGAGGGTGTCTACGCCTGCGCGATCTCCGGCGCCGTCGGCGCGCAGGCTCAGTTCGCCAACGTGCTCGCGGCACTCTTCCTGGCCACCGGACAGGACGTCGCCTCGGTCGTCGAGAGCGGCTCCGGGCTTACCATCATCGAGGCGACCCCGAGCGGCGACCTCTACGCCAGTACGACGATCCCCAACCTGATCGTCGGCAGCGTGGGCGGCGGTACGCGCCTGCCCAGCCAGCACGAGTGCCTGAACATCCTCGGCTGCGCAGGCTCCGGACACGCCCGCAGGCTCGCCGAGATCGCAGGCGCCGCCGTGCTCGCCGGCGAGCTCTCGCTCGTGGCCGCCCTAGCCGCCGACACCTTCACCTCGGCTCACGCCGCGTTCGGCCGCCCGACCGAGGCATCCCGAGAGCCCGTGTACAGCGGGGAGGCACGATGATAAGTGTCGGGTTCCGCTATGCGCTACGTGAGCGCACCCGTTTCGCACTGACGGCGAGCGGCCTGGCCTGCGCCGTCGTGCTCACCGTGTTCCTCGCCGGCGTCTATCGCGGTGCCGTACACGGCTCGCTCAGCTATATCGAGCACGCCGATGCCGACGTATGGGTCGGCCGCAGCGGCTCGTGGAACCTGATGCGCGCCAGCGCCCTGCTTAGCGGTGCCGCACGAGAGCAAGTGCTCGCCATCGAAGGCGTGCAGTCGGCCGAGCCGATTCTCAGCGCGCTGCTGCCAGCCGAGGTCAACGGCGAGCGCCGAACCCTGCTGGTGATCGGCATCGATGAGTCGGCAGCTGCCGGCCGCCCCCGGCTCGTCGAGCAGGGGACCGGCCTGCCCGGCCCGGGAGAGATCGTCATCGATCGCGCTTTCGCCCGACGCGTTGGCCTCGCCCTGGAGGAAGACTTGGAGCTGGCGGGTCGGCGCCTGCGAGTCACGGGACTCAGTCGCGAGACGAACCTGCTGGTCACGCAGTACGCGTTCGTGCGGCGCGGCGAACTACTCGAGATGCTTGGCCTCGTGGATCAGGCCACCTTCCTGCTCGTCCGCACCGATCCAGAACCCGCCACGGAGATCGCGGGCCGCATCGAGCGCGCGATCCCTCAAGTCGCCGCCTACGATCGCGCCACCTTCCTCGCCAACAATCGCGAGGAGATCGAGGCCGGCTTCCTGCCCGTCCTCTGGGCCATCGCGATGTTCGGGCTCGCGGTAGGCGGCAGCGTCGTGGCGCTCATGACCTACGCGGCTGTCTTGGAGAAGCGCGGCGACTTCGCGACCCTCGCCGCGATCGGCGCCGGCACCGGCGTCCGGTTCCTGGTCGTCATGCAACAAGCGTTGCTCGCAGCCCTCGCTGGAGCACTCGCCGGTCTGGCACTGCTCGTGGCGCTCCAGCGGCTGCTTCCGACCGTCGTGCCGGAGATCGAGTTCCGGCTCGAACTCTGGATCGCTGCGGCGGCCCTGGCCGGCTCGCTGGCGATGGCGGCGCTCGGCGCCCTCTTCCCTGCACGCTTGGCCACCCGGCTACCCCCGCTGGAGGCGTTGAGGCGATGAAGATGACGAGCGCGCTACGCTTCGAGGCAGTGCACAAGGTCTATCAGGGCGCTGTCCCGGTCCACGCCCTCTCCGGCGTGTCGCTGAACGTCGAGTCCGGCGCGTTCGCCGTCATCGAGGGCCCGAGCGGCAGCGGTAAGACGACGCTGTTGGCGCTGGCCGGCGGCCTGGAACGGCCGACCGCGGGGCGCGTACAGGCCGTCGGCGTCGAGCTCACCGCACTGGGAGAGCGTCGACTGGCGGCCTTCCGTCGAGCCGAGGTGGGCTTTGTCTTCCAGGACTTCAAGCTGATCGATGTGCTCACGGCGTTGGAGAACGTGGCGATCGCCCTCCAGATCCGCGGTCAACGGCGCAGCGTCGCACGGGCCAAGAGCCTCGAGCTGCTGGCGCGCCTTGGCCTGGCGGGTCGAACGTCGGCACGCCCCGCCACACTCTCCGGCGGCGAGAAACAGCGCGTGGCGATCGCGCGGGCATTGGTAACCGAGCCGGCTCTCGTCTTAGCAGACGAGCCCACCGCTAATCTCGACTGGGCGACGGGCGAGCAGGTGGTCGAACTCCTGCGCGTGGTGGCCGGGGAGCGCGGCGCCACCGTCGTCGTCGTCAGCCATGACCCACGACTCGCGCGCTACGCCGATCAGGTCATGCAACTCGTCGACGGCCGGATCGTCGCGGCGCACGCGAAGGAGGCGGTCGCATGAGTCTCAGAGTCGAGGACTGGGGGTTCGAGGTGAGCCAAGGCGGTGCGCTCGTGATCGGAGGCGTCCGCGCTGAGGCACTCGCCCGCGAGTTCGGTACACCGCTCCACGTCGTGGACGAGTCGGGCCTGAGGCGTCGTGCGTCTCGTCTGCGCAACGCATTCGAGTCGGCTTATGCTGGCCAGGTAACCGCCTACTACGCGCTGAAGTGCAACAACACCCCGGGTATCGTGCGCATGACCCTGGACGAGGGGCTCCAGCCCGAGGTGGGTACGCCATACGAGTGGTGTCTGGCGCGGCGCCTCGGCACTGAACCGGGCCAGATCATGATCAACGGTCCGAACAAAGGCGAGCTTCTCCGCACCGCGGTTCTGGAGGGTGCCGGCCTCATCGTCGTGGACGGGCCCCAGGAGTTGGACGATGTGGAGGCGCTCTGCCGAAGCACGGCGCGCCGCGCCCGCATTCTCCTGCGCGTCAACCCGAACTCGGTGCCCAAGGGCATGAACCGAGCTTCCGCAACCGGGTCACGCAAGGCGAGCGTCTTCGGGTTCGATCTGGTCTCGGGCGAGGTGTCGGATGCGCTCAAGCGGATCGCAGGGTCACCCTCCCTGCATTTTGCCGGGCTTCACTGCCACGTGGGCACGGGAGTCAGACGGACGCGCGACTACCAACGGCCGTTGGAGATCCTTGTGGCCTGCGCCGCAGAGGCCACTCGCTACGGCATGACGGTCGAGGTCATCAACGTGGGGGGTGGTTTCGGCGTGCCCACCAGCCGCGAACTCGATACCCTAGAGTTCCTGCTCTATCAGGGGATCGGCCGCCTGCCCAAGCCTCCGGACCCAAGAGAATTCCCCTCCATCGAGGACTTCGCGGCACTGGTGTCGGAGGCGATACAGCGGGACTGCGAGCGCTACGGTCTAGCTCTGCCGCGCCTGGTCGTCGAGCCCGGTCGTGCCATCGTCAGCGGTGCCGGCGTCCTGCTGTTGGGCGTAGGCGCCGTCAAGCAGCGGCCGGGCGTCGGTACTTGGGTGATCACCGATGGCGCCGCCGGCACGGTCGCCTTTCCGCTCTACTACGAGTACCACGAGGTCTTCCTCTGCGCCGCTGTGCACGCGCCGCGCAGTGAACGCTACAGTCTGGTGGGGCCCGTGTGTTTCAGCGCCGACTGGATCTACCGCAACAAGCGCATGCCGCCGATCGTACCAGGCGATGTGCTCGCCATCTGCGACGCCGGCGCCTACTTCACGGTGCAGGAATCGAACTTCGGCTTCCCACGGCCGCCGATCGTCGCGGTCCGCGATGGGAAGGCGACGTTGCTCCGGCGGCGCGAAACGTTCGATGACATGGTCAGCCGTGACATCGGTTGGAGCGATGGAGATGAACCGTGACGGAAATGCATTGATACGCTTCAGGCAGCTGGGGCCGAGCGACCGCACTGCGATTGCAGGTCTGGCCGCCGCAGCGTTTGACGGCAATCGGTTCTATCAGAACGCACTCGGTCTCGACGCCCGGAGATTCGCGCTCTACTGGGATGCGTTCTTCCACCTCGCGCTGAGGGACTCGGCCGCAGCGGTCTACGGACTGGAACAGAACGGCCGGCTCGAGGCCGCAGCGGCCGTCGCGTTCGACGGGTTTCCCCGCGCCAGTCGCGGCGCACGTTACCTACTCACGCTCCTCCGCCGCCTCGGGTTCCGAGCCTGGCTGCGCTATCTGCGATTCGTCAGGGCCTACGAGCGAGTGATGCGCCGGCCAGCGCCTGAACGGCAACTCGAAGCGTGCGGGCTCTGGCTGTTCGTCAGGCCTGATGCCGCGAGCGCGGGACTCGGTTCCCGCTTGGCACGCGACTCGATCGAGGCAGTGCGTGCCCGGGGCAAGCTGTTGATCACAGGTCTCGTGGATGCGAGCAACCGCCCCCTGCTGTCGTTCTATCACCGGCTGGCATTCGCCGTGACGCCGCCATTCCCGTTCGCCGGGATGCCGGCCGCAGTTATCGAGCGCTGGCTCGTATCGCGTGACGCTCCGCTCGAGGCGTTGAAGGAGGGAGCGCCATGCTCAAGTTGACGGTCCAGGACAGCATCGAAACGATCGACGCCGCGCGCTGGGACTCGGCCGGCTCGGACCCGCTCAGTACCCACGCCGTTCTGGCGGCGCTCGAACGAGCCGCGCTGCCTGGCGTGCGCATCTGGTACGCGACCATCGAAGATCACAACGGACGCCTGCTCGCCGCTGCGCCCATCTGCCGCATCGCGGTGGACGGAGGTCGGCTCACCCACGGAGCTTTCCGCTTTCTCATTCGCACTGTGCGCAAATGGTACCCAGGATTCCTGCGCACGGCGCTCATGGCCTGCGGCACTCCACTTTCCGTTGCTAACCCGCCGCTGCGCCTCGCCCGCAACGCCGACGCCGTAGCGGTGCTGAGAGAGCTCGCCGGCTTGCTCAGGGAACTCGGCGAGACAGAGCGCGCGCCCTGGCTCGCGTTCAAAGAGTTCTCGGCCAGCCATCTGAGGGCGGCCCGGACTGCCCTGCTGGGCCAGGGCGCCGGATGGATCTTGGCGCCCAGCGAGCCCAACAGCCGCATCCGTATCCGCTGGCAGAGCTATGACGAGTACCTGACCGATCTGCGCAGCCACTACCGCTACAAGGTCCGCTCGGCAGCACGTCGCCTGGCGCAGGAGGGCGTCATCGTGGACGTCGTGCCGCTCGCCGAGTCCTATGACTCGAACCTCCACGCCCTCTACGAGGCCGTCGTCGAGCGCGCAGCGGTGCAGCTGGAGCACCTGACCCCCGAGTTCTTCGTCGCCCTGGGCCAGGCGTACCCGGACACGACGCCGCTCATCCGCTTCCGCTGTGATGGAAACGTGATCGGTTGGGTGGCGATGCTACTTGCCGGAGAGATGGCGTACGATCTCTTTCACGGTATCGACTACGCCGAGAACGAGCGAACCGCCCTCTACTTCAATCAACTGGCGGAGGTCGTACGACTGACGATCGAGCGGGGCGCTCGCAACCTCTCCCTCGGGCAGAGCACCGAGATCGCCAAGGCCAGGTTCGGTGGCGAGCCTGTGCCGCTCTGGGTGGCGCTACGGCACCGCAGCGCAGCGATCACCGCGCTGCTGCGTGGCGGGCGACCGGTACTCTTCCCTGCGAAATCGGTTCCACCCCGGCACGTCTTCCGGGATGTCGAGCCGTGTACGGGAGTCGGCGAGCCGCCGCCAGCGCCACGCCCTGCCGACCCGCCGTCGGTCACCGCTCAGGCCACGGCTCCTGCTTGATGCGCTCGAACGGCTCCACACTCACTGTGCCGTTTCTGAAATCACGCGCATCAACACCTGCGCATCCACGTTGCCCCCGCTCACGACTACGGCAACTCGCTTACCGACACCGCGGACCTGGCCGCTCAACAATGCTGCTATCCCCACCGCTCCTCCGCCTTCCACCACCAGCTTGTGCTCCACCAAGGCGAAGATCATGGCCTCGCGGATTTCTTCCTCGGAGACGAGTACGTGCTCGTCCACCAGGTCGCGCACCATTCGGAAGCTGAAGCGGTTGTCGAGCCCGATGCCGCCCGATAGCGCGTTGGCGATCGTCTCCTCTTCCGGAAAAGCGATCGGCTGACCGGCCTTCAGGCTCTCGTACATGACGCGCGCATTGGCTGCGGAAACAGCAACCACGCGAATACCGCGGTCGCGGGATTTCAGAGCCTGCGCGATACCCGAGATCAGGCCGCCGCCCGACAGCGGCACGACGACCGTATCCAGCGAGGGGAACTGCTCCAGCAGCTCGAGTCCGATGGTGCCCTGTCCCGCGATGACATAAGGATCGTCGAAAGGGTGGACGTAGGTGAGCCCCCGCTCCCGCTGGATCTTCAGCGAGCGTGCCTCCGCCTCATCGTAGGTACGGCCATAGAGGACCGTCTCAGCGCCGTGACGGCGGATCGCCGCCAGCTTGCTGCGATCCACCCACTCGGGCACACAGACCGTAGCCGGAATCCCCAACAGTTCGGCCACGTAGGCCACGGCACGGCCGTGGTTGCCGCTGGAGCAGGCGACGACGCCGCGCGCCCGCTCCTCGGCGGAGAGGGCCAGCATCCGGTTGGCGGCGCCACGGACCTTGAAGGAGCCCGTGACCTGCAGGCTCTCGAGCTTGAGTACGACCTCGGCTCCGACCTGCTGGCCCAGAGCCTCCGAGGCCAGCACCGGCGTCTCGACGGCGATCCCAGCGATGGCCTGGCGGGCGGCCGAGACATCGATGGGCGTCACCTACTTCTCCTGTCCCCGCACGACCCGGAACCCGCGGTAGGGCACCGCCGCTTCGGCGCCTCGCGTCTTCGCGTCCGCGGCTAGGTCGGCACTGCCGCCCAGCAGCACACCCCGCCCCTCCTCACCCACAGCCCACTCGGCGACGTTGCCGCCCAGGTCGAAGACGAGATCGTCATCGCCGCGCCCGGCGAAGCTGCCCACCGGCTTGAGCAGCGGCGCGTCGCCCGGCAGCTCGGCGATCTTCGCAGCCAGCCGCTCGGTGTCGTCCGGGTTCGGCGCGTAGCCTGCCCAGTAATCGAGCGTGTTCTCTTTGCCGCGCGCCGAGGCGTAGACAGATCTCATCTCCTCGGCGCTGCCCAGTCGGTACGTCTCTCCGGTGAGTTGCGAGAGCCATTCCACGTAGGCCTGGGCCTGCTCGAAGCTCACGCCATGGACCGGGTAGTCACATGTGCCGGGCTCGTAGGTGTAGCTCGCATCGAACGCGGCGAACTGACGCCGCGTGACTTCGAACCGACCGATCTCGATCCCCTTGTACTCCACCACCTCGGGAACCAGCACGCCCTGCACCGTGCGTCCATAATGTCCGTTACCCCTCGCGACCTCGATCCGCTTGAACGCCTCGGCCAACGGTGAGTCGTCCTTGAGCGCCTCGTTCTCGGGCTCGTAGGTGCCGAACAGGTACCGGTCGAACCAGGCGAGATCCTCCTCAAGCTTGCGCCGCTGGTGGGCCAGCCTGCGGATGCCGTGGGCTTCGCCGGGGAAGAGAATGAACTTGACGGGAACCTCGCCGATCTGCTGCAGCGCCCGGAAATGGGACCAACCCTGGTCGGTGGGGACGTTACGGTCCTCGGTCCCGAAGTAGATGATCGTCGGCGTCCTGACGTCCTTCATGCGGAAGAACGGCGACAGCTCGATGTAACGCTGTGGATCCTCATAGGGCACCGCGCCAAAGTAGTAGTCGTCGAACGCCATGCCGAAGTCGACGTTCGCCCAGTCGCTGATCCACTCCACATCACCGGCGCCGCTGGAGGCTGCCTTGTAGCGCGGGTTCCGCGTTGTCAGCTCAATCGAGAGGATCGCACCGTTGCTCCAGCCCATCGTGCCCAGCTTCTCGGGATCGACCAGGCCGTGCTCGATCAGGTAGTCGACGCCGCTCTCCAAATCAGGGATCTCGAGGCTGTAGTAGTTGCCGCAGCAGATCGACTCGACCCAATCGAGCCCGTACGACGAGCTGCCGTGATAGTTCGCTCGGAGCACGAAGGCGCCCTTCTGGTTGAGCAGCACCATGGGGCGCCCGTAGCTCATGTTCCAGGAATCCCTGTCCGCGCCGGCCGGGCCACCGTGGATCACCAGGATGAGCGGGTAGCGCTTCCCTTCCTCGTAGTCGAAGGGGTAGTAGAGTAGGCCCTCGACCTCCTCGTCACGCGCGCCGATCCAGCGAACGATCTCGACCCTGGCCCTGGGCTTGTTCGCGAAGCCCGGGTTGAGGTTCGTGAGCTGCACCTCGTCCCGAATACGCGATCCGCGGAGCTGTGCGCGGTAAAGCTGGGTCGGCGTGTTCGCCGTCGAATGCGTGTAGACCAAGGTGCGGCCGTCCTCTCCGAGCTCGAACCCGAAGATGTTCGTGGCGTGTGTGCCCTCGATCCACGAGCGCCGCCACGTATCGCCCCGCTTCGTGTAGCGAGCTGCCTTGAAGCGCACACCGTCGGCGAGCAGTGCGACGAACCCATCGGAGGTGACGGCGTACTCAGAGCCCAGACCGCGATCCCAACCCAGATCCACCAGCGTCGCCTCACCACGCGCCAGGTCGTAGTACATGACCATGTTGATCGTGGCCTCGCGGTAGTGCGGGTGCGTGGTGGAGTCGTTGACCAGATAGAACCCACTCCCGTCCTTCACCCACTCGACATTGGACGGGATGATCCGCGAGCCGTCGAAGATCTCACGACCTTCCCCGCTCGCCAGGTCCCAGAGATACGTGACCGGCGGAATCCGCTGGTCGTATCGGTAGGACAGGCTGCGCTGGTGCACCGCCACCACGCGGCCGCCGTCCGGAGACAGGGTGAAGCCCCGGATCCAGTCGTCGTTGTCCGTCAGACGCGTGACCTTCTTGTCCTTGACCGAGAAGGCGAACAGCCGCACAGGCGGCTCGTGCTCGGCGTCCTCCACCACGCGCGAGGTGTCCTTGTCCCTCTTCACATCCCGTTCATACAGGCTCGGATCCTCCTGGGCGCTGAAGATGATCGTGTCGGCGTCCGCCCACTCGTAGGACCGGATGCCGCGCTCGAAGCGCGTCAGCGGCCACGGCTCGCCGCCCGCCGGATCCATCAACCAGAGCTGCGATGATGCCTCGTTCTCCTTCTTCTCTGGCAACGGCCGCGTGCTCATGAACGCGATCAGCTTCCCGTCCGGCGACCAGCGCGGCTGCGAGTGCCGGTGCCTGCCGCGCGTAAGCTGGATCTCGCGCTCCTCGCTGAGGCTGGAAAGGAAGAGGTTCGAGACGCTCCGCCCTTCCTCCTTGTCCATCTGGGTCTTCACCCAGACCACCCACCTGCCATCCGGCGCGATCTGGTACTGGCCGGCCGACTCGGCGAGCAGGACATCGTCGATGGTCCACTCGCCCTTCGAGTCGTCTCGGCCTTGCTGCTGCGCCGCGCTGGCGCTGGGCCAGGTTGTAGCAAGGGTCAGCATGAGTGTGAGGCCGACGAAAACGTCCGGTAGACGACGTGTGGCGTACATCGCTCGACTCCTTCCGGATGTTTTGGCTACAGTGCTTCAGTGGGGCGTCGCTAATCTAGGCAGAGGCCGCGCGGGCGTCCACGCAGCGGGCGGGGCTGTACAGGGCCTGGCCAGAGCCTTTCTTGCCCTACCTGTTTCCCTCTACAAGCCTCTGAAAACGCGGGTGGTCGCGCAGAGGCGCCCAGATCGGATCCGTTTGAAGCAAGGGAATTGACATGTCTGAGGGAATCGATAGCAGATACTCGAGTCGGTCCAGCGCGGCGTCGTGCTCGCCGACCACGACGTAAATCATGGCTAGGTTGGCGATCGTGAGGGGACCCCAGAACGCGTCCCTGGAAACGGGCAGCGCGTCCACCGCTCTTTGCCCTGCCCGGATCGCTTCTTCCTTCCGGCCGAGGCCCGCATAGGCGCGTCCGAGTTGCATGTGGACGAGATAACCCGCCCGCCGTTCCTCCACTGCGGCTTCCGAGATGACCCGGGCGGAATCGTAGTAGGCGTACTCCAGCTCGCGCTCACCTCGTCGACCATGCACCTCGGCCCTTAGGAGGAAGTGGCCTGCGCTATCGCCGACCGATCCTGCAGGAAGCCGGAGGAAGTTCTCCGCATACTCGTCCCCGATGATCCTAACAGCGACCCCTCCCATGCCAGGTGGGAAGGACCCTGAAGCCAGTTCTCCCGGCCCGACCCTCTCCAACGCATCTCGGTACACGGCGCGCGCATTCTCCGCGCTGCCTTGCCAGACCACGTACAGCCACATCTTGATGAGGTACGCGTCCGGCAGATCGGGCGCGAGCGAGATCGCCCGGTCACAGTAGCGCTCCGCCTCCGCGTAGTTGCGCATTGGGGCGTGCGTTATAGCGACCTCAAGTGCCTTGTGGGTAGAGCGTGGATCGA
Organism: Gemmatimonadota bacterium; assembly: GCA_020344375.1. Lineage (GTDB taxonomy): Bacteria > Gemmatimonadota > Gemmatimonadetes > Palauibacterales > KS3-K002. The sequence continues at coordinate 1,525,648 of CP070823.1, forward strand.
GCTCAGAAGCCC
>CP070823.1:1525759-1527563 GCA_020344375.1 Gemmatimonadota bacterium
AGGTCGGGGAGGTGTACGCGGATGTCGTCATCCAGCGACAGCTTCCCTTCCTGGGCGAGCATCGCCACGGCGTAGGCGGTGAACTGCTTGGAGACCGAGGCGACGTGGAACACCGTGGACGGTGTGATCGGGATACTGTACTCGAGCTGGGCGAGACCGTAGCCGTGCTCATGAATGATCTCGCCGTTCTGGATTACCGCGATTGCGGCCCCCGGCGACCCGTTTCGATCCCAGGGAGTGAAGAGCTGGTCAACGCGACCGGACTCGGTTGGCGCGGCCGGCTCGAGCCTTTCGATCGCGATCGCGTAGAGCCCCGGCTGGGCATCGTCCAGGAACGGGACGATCTCTATGCGATATTCGCCCGACTCCTGCGGAAAGAACGTCACGTACTCCGTGCCACCGACCCAAAAGCCATCGATCTCCTGCAGAAGTTCTCCTTCCGGGTCGAGAAGCCGCACGACGACATCGATGCCGGGTTGTCCAACAGTCGCGAACAGAAACTGGTCGTCGCGCAGGTCGATGCGGAACACGTGAGTCTCGCCCGCCGAGAGCTCGCGTTCGATGCGATCTTTCAGTCGCAGCTTGGCTACCTCGGTCTGGGCGAGTGCGTGATGCGACTGGAAGACAGCAGGAGCCGAGGCGATGGCAAGGGCAGTGGTCAGAACTCGTCTCATCGTTTTCACCTCGCGAAAGAGTGCACCGGAGAGCGATACCGTGTCACGCGCGCCGAGATGGCGAAAGCCGCCCGCGATCTGCCTATTGGACGGCGCAGGGACTGCAAGTGTTGCCTGTGGCCGGCGCGCGCCCTAGACCGCCTCCATGGTCAAGGGCGGCTTGGTCGCCAGGTTGTAGGTCACGCTCACGACGCCGGGCACCTCGGCGACCAGCCGGTCCGCCAGCCGGCGCAGGGTCTCCCAGGGAAGTGCAGTAGGTGCGCCTTCGCGGGCATCCACGCTGTCCCAGCAACGCACCTCGATCTGCAGGCCGAAGTCGCGCTTTCCCTCGCGCATACCGGTGACCCTGTCCTCGTGCAGGATCGCGAGCTTCAGAAAGGCGTCCACGTCGGCGAGTTCTTCCTCTGTGATCGCGTTGGCGATCCGTACCGTCTCGATGCGCTCGGGCGTGGCCTCGCCGATCACCCGCGCGGCGAGTGCGGGCCCGGGGAAGGGCATGCGGTTGTAGATCGACTTGGGTAGCCCAAGCGCTTCGGCGACCCGGCGGACACCGTCCTTTCGGATCTGGGCCAGCGGTTCGATGATCCGGTAGCCGAACGCTTTCTCGGGGTCGATGCCCAATTGCTCGAACACGTTGTGCTGGCGCTTGATGCCGGCGACCGTCTCATCGACGTCGGTCAGGATCGTGCCCTGGAGGAGGAATCGCGCATCACTTTCCCGGACGAGCCGGCCGAAGACGTCGCGGTAGAAGGTCTGGGTGACGGCCTCGCGCTTCTCCTCGGGGTCGGTGATCCCCTTGAGCGCGGCGAAGAACTCTTCGCGCGCGTCGATGAGCTCGACGTGCACTCCGAGCTCGCGGAAGGTCGAGACCACCTGCTCCGGCTCGCCGCGGCGCATGAGCCCGTTCTCGATGAAGTACGTCTTGAGCCGCTCGCCCAGCGCGTGGTGTCCGAGGAGGGTGACTGTGGACGAGTCGACACCGCCGGACAGGGCGTTGATCGCGGTGCCGTCGCCGACGGTTGCGGAGATGTCCTTCACCTTCTCAGCGATAAACGCCTCGGGGTTCAAATCCTCGATCCTGATCTCCTTGAGCATCGGTTCTGTTCCTTGATTGGCTAAGGACCGGCGGC
>CP070823.1:1527663-1560965 GCA_020344375.1 Gemmatimonadota bacterium
GTTATGGTGATGTCGGGGACATTCGATCAGATCCTGACGTACATGGGTTTCTGCCTGGGGATCTTCCCGATATTCGCAGTCATCGGGGTGTTCAAGCTGAGGAACTCGAACACGCGCCCGTACCGGATGCCGGCATATCCGGTTCCGCCTCTCATCTACGCCGCGACTAGCGTGCTGATTCTGGTCCTTGCCTACTTCGAGCGACCGATCGAATCATCTGTTGCCGTGGGGACGGTTGCGCTGGGCATACCCTTGTATTCCTTCTTCGCCAGATCACGTCGAAAAGGACTGTCGCATGATTCGAGTGCAACTCGGTAGACCCACTGGAACGGCGGTCAGATGAGGACTCCGCAGAGCGTGAGGCCGAGAGTGAGATCCGCGACCCTGATTCTCCGGGCGGCCCTGGCATGCGGTACTCTTTTCCTTGTGCCTATCTGTTCTGCACAGGAGACGCGCCAGCAGCAAGATCTGGACAACAGAGTCCGGCAGTTCCTCGGGAGGAGCCGGTACAGATGGCGCGACATGAACGTCTCGGAATCAGACGGAAGGGTGTTGTACGATCTCGTCGTACAGAACAACTACACGAGAGCTCTGGAGATTGGAACGTCAACGGGCCACTCGGCGATATGGATCGCTTGGGCGCTGAGCAAGACCGGCGGGAAGCTCGTCACGATCGAGATAAGCGAGAGACGGCACAACCAGGCGCTCGAGAACTTCGCGGAGGCGGGACTCAGCGAGTTCATAGATGCGAGGCTGGCGGATGCTCACGACCTCGTGCCACGCCTCGAAGGCCCTTTCGACTTCATTTTTGTCGACGCCGACAAGGACTGGTATGCGAGGTACTTCCAGTTGCTGCTACCGAAGCTCGAGGTTGGCGGCTGCTTTACCGCCCACAACGTGTCGGGTCGCCGCATATGGGGCATCCGCGAGTTTCTGGAGGCACTTGAAAACACTCCGAATCTGGAGACCGAGATCGTTCGCTCGAGCCGCGCAGGGATATCCGTCAGTTGCAAGAAATCACCCTCCTAGTCAGGAGCGTCGTGACTCGTCGGTTGGACAGACCACCCACGCAACTTCGTTCCGGGAGGAACGCTGCGCGCCGGCGGGTGGCTGCCGTCCGCTTACGGGACCGGGCGTCCCTCCGGAGGTGTCCGCAGCTCAGGATACATGCCCTTGACTTGCGCGGAGGGGAGTCCGATAGTGGTCGACGTCTCATCGATCCAAGCCGGGCAGAGGCCCGGGAGTCTGAGCCTGCGTTCAAGTCCGGCACGGGCGTCGGATCGAGTTCTCTGAATTCCCCTAACTAGGAGGACCGCCTCATGAAGAAGTCTAGTTCCATCTTGGTGGCAGCGCTTCTCGTGGCGTTTCCCGCCAGCCCCGGCCTGGCTCAGAACCTGAGCGCGGGCGTCAAGGGTGGCATCGACTTCGCCAACCTTGGTGGCGATGTCGAGGACACGGACTCGAAGTTCGGCCTCAGTGCCGGCGCGTCCTTCGGCCTGCAGCTGCACGAGTACTTCCGGCTCCAGTTTGAGGGTCAGTACGTGCGGAAGGGTATGAGCATCGACGAACCTGATGCGGATATCGACTTCAATCTCAGCTACATCGAGTTCATGGTGCCCGCCACGCTGACCATACCGATCGAGAACAGCGCTTTCACGCCGCGCTTCTACGCAGGACCTGCGCTCGCTATTGAAACGAGCTGCGGGATTAGTGCTGAGGAAGATGGATTGTCGCTCGACATCGACTGCGACGAGTTGTACGAGGCATCGGGGGGATACCTTCCAGACTTCGAGACTAAGACTCTGGACTTTGGGATGTTCTTCGGTGGCGGCGTTGATGTTGCGCTCGGCAGTGGAGCGATTACCGTCGATTTCCTTTACAACCTCGGGCTGACTAACATCAATGACATCCCCGGCGACCCCGACGATGTCAAGAACAGGAACATCCAGATCCTGGCTGGCTACAAGTTCTTCTTCGGAGGTTGATGCCGGACCTCACCTCTCAGTCTGATACAGCGAGGTGATTCCGACGGAGCAGGCCGGCACGAGGCCGGCCTGCTGCGCTTACAGCCTGTAGAGACCCAGCCGAAAGGGGGAGATCAGAATGGTGATGACTAGACCTCCGCCTGATGCGGCGATTACGTGGGTCTTCCTCGTGGTTGGCCTGCTGACTGTCGGCTGTGACAGTTCAGGGGGCAATCTCACGTACAGTGGTACCACCAGAGTCATAGAAGTGCCGCACGGGGGAACACCCGTGATGACCGACGGGGTCTTCTCACCGGGCGAATGGGACGACGCCGCAAGGATCGAGGTGAACGACTCATTATCCCTCTACTTGAAGCAGAACCAAGGTCACGCGTTTGTCGGTGTGAGAAGCCCTGATCTCGTTGTTCCGGTCTTTAGTTTGTTCATCTCCCCCGCAGAAGGACGCGTCCATCAACTCCACATTTCGGCACAAATAGGGGAGCGGGCACTGGATACGTCGTCCGCGGACGCCGAGGATCCGGACTTCGTCTGGGGATACAGCCCACAGTGGTATGCCAACGAAATACGATGGGATGAGCGGAGACTCCGGGAGATTGTGGAGTCCGGGGCCAAGTCAAGGGACGACGCGTTTCCTGACGTGATCTTCCCGTACGATGGGGCTGAATTCCAAATCAAGCAGTCTAAGTACAATGCGGGCGAGTGGCGCCTGAGGCTGGAGGTCGCTTGGCATTCGGCGTATGACGACCCGTTGGTGTTTCCCCCCGGTACGGCGAGGAAAGACACGGACGGGTGGATGACTCTGGTGTTCTAGCTTCTGGCGGGATGCCTGGCGCAAGAACTGATCGAGCACTCTGCGGTTGAAGCGCTCCAGGCGATCGTTGATCCTCGGTGAGTTGGGCCGCTTCTGGTGCAACTCTTAGAGATTGTTATATTTAACACGACGTGCGTCCGCGCGATTCTCCCCCTGGGCGCTCGTGCTCCCCGCAATCCCTGTTCTATCTCCCCCGTCGAGTATGACACCCAACGAGGAGGTAGAGGAATGATTAAGAGGTTGTGCGGGCTCACCCTGCTGTTCGCTCTAGTGAGCGCGACCCCGGCGCTGGCGCAGTTGCCCAGTATCGACTTCACCGCCTACGGCGGCGTCTACGTCCCATTGAACGACGTCGTCGAGGAGCAAGTGCTCGGCGTCGACTTCACCGGCAAGCATGAAAGCGCACTGGCGATCGGCGGCCGCCTGACGTTGGGGCTGCCGGGGCCCTTGGGCGTGGAGGGGGCGGTCAACTACGCGCTAAGCGATGTCGAGGTCGACTCCGCCGGTGTCACCGACAAGGAAGGCGCTAACGTCTTAGCGGTCAGTGGCCGACTCGTTTTCGAGTTCGGCCTGCCGGCGGCTCCCCTCACCTTCTTCGTGAACGGCGGCGTCGCCTACATCAGTCGTGGCGGCGACTTCTACGAGGAAGTGGAGGACAAGAGCAACATCGGTGGTGTCGCGGGCGTTGGCTTGAAGCTCGGACTTCCGGGCCTGGTCGCGCTTCGTCTGGATCTGGAGGACTACATCTACTCCGCCAAGCCGACGCTGGTGGACCCGATCACCGGCAACCCGATCGAGCTTGCGGACTCGCAGCTGCAGAACGACTTCATCGTGTCCGTCGGCCTGGTGTTCTCGATCGGCCCGTAGCGTTTTCCTGGTTTCACCCGACCAAGAAGGCGCGGCCTCGGCCGCGCCTTTCTTTACAAGCGTTCCTGTGACGGGGGATGCGCTCAGCGCTTGCGATCACTCGTCCCACTCTCCGGAGCTGTGGCTCGGGGTGCTCCCTCGCGGAGCCAGCGTGCCAGCTCCAGTCCGTGCTCGAGCAGAAGACCGGTGTCGTTCAGAGTGGCATCGGCCGACCGATCGGCGATCAGGCGGCCGCCATCTAGGAGCACGATGCGAGGACAGACCGCTGCGGCGAACTCGACGTCGTGGGTCACCACGACCACGGTCTGCGGGCGGGCGCGCAGGATCTCGGCGATCACGCGTCGGCCACGGCCATCGAGCTCGGCACTCGGCTCGTCGAAGGCCAGGACCCCTGGGTCCATACTGAGCACCGTGGCCAGCGCCGCGCGGCGCTTCTCGCCGCCGCTCAGGTGGTGGGCGGGCCGGCGAGCATCGATGTGCCCGAGACCGACGCTCTCCAGCGCCCGGCGCGCCCGCGCCTCGGCCTCCTGGCGCGGCAGCCCTTGGCAGAGTGGTCCGAATGCCGCGTCCTCCAGCAGGGTCGGCATGAACAGCTGGTCGTCGGGATCCTGAAAGACCAGGCCAACGCGGCCCCGGATCTCCGGTGAGTTGCCGGGTGTGACGGGGAGCTCACCGATACGAAGAGATCCGGCACTTGGTTCGAGGATGCCGTTCAGGTGGAGGAGTAGCGTGCTCTTGCCCGCACCGTTCGGCCCCACGATCGCCAGGTGCTCGCCGGGCGCCAGGGAGAGCGTGACATCCGAGAGGGCAGACGCCGCAGCACCAGGGTAGCTGTAAGTCAGCCCGATGATCTCCACCCCCCAGGCCTTGGCGCCCGTGCTCTCGCTCATACACTTACCTCGATCAGCCCAGCCAGCCAGACGACAGCGAGCAGGGTAACGATGGTGACGGTCCAGAACGGGCTGACTGTGGAAGCCGGTTGCAGCGTCGGGAATCCGTCGCGGTAGCCGCGGCTCAACATGGCAGCGTGGATGCGGCTGCCGCGCACGTGCGCGCGCAGAAGGACGTGTGCCAGCGTGACCGCCCGTGCTTGCCAATGCCGCCTGGCCGGGGCGCGGCCCAGGCGGCTCCGCAGCGCGCGGCCCGTTCGCTCGAGTTCGTCGTTGAGCACGTAGACATAGCGGTAACCGAGCGCCAGCGAACTCTTGACGAGGCGCGGGAGCGGCAGGGCGTCGAGGGCGCTCAGCAGGTCAGCGGCACGCGTCACCGAGATCACGACGGTCACCGCAGAGACCGCCAGCGTGGCTCGCAGCACGATCTCGGCAGCCTTCGTCAGCCCCGGTTCGCTGAAAGCCAGCGGGCCGAGTTCGACCGCGGCCGGCCCTGGGACGCTGAGTGGGAGTGCCAGTGCCGGCAGCAGGAAGAAGGGGATCGCGTGAGCGACGCGACGCGCCAGGGCGCCGGCCGGCAGGCGGGATGTCCACGCGCCGAGCGCCACGATCAGCGCGAGGGCAGCGAGTGCGCGCCAGGCACCCGGCGGCATGAGGCCGGCGGCGAAGGCGGCACCGAGTGCGATCCAGAGGCGCTGCTCCGGCGTGGTTCGGCGGCTGAGCCAGGACGGGCGATCGGCGTAGCGATCGAGGTGGGCGAACCCCATCAGCCGTCTCGGGCCGCGCGGGCCCGAGCCAGCGCGCGAGCCGTGGCGGCGACGCCGGCGAAGAGGAGCGCGATCCCGAGCACGATCGCGACCAGCGTCCCTGCAGTCCCGGGCAGCCAGGCCTGGTAATCGGAGAACGGGGCAGCTTCCCAAGATGAGGCTGCTTCGGCGAATCCCAGGTCGATGGCGACGCGCTCCAGGCCGTCGGGTGCCGCTGAGGCCAGAATGGAGAGTAGGCCCCCCAGAATCGCCACAACCCCCAGTCCTGCCAGCACGGCCGCGCCGGTCAGCCCGCCAGTCGACGCGGCTTGCGGCTGAAACAACAGGTCGGCTCGCTTGCGGGCCAGGGCCCATACCGCCAGGCCGGTAATCACACCCTCCGGCAGCCCGATGAGCGCATGCACACTCGCCATCGCCCCCAGCGACAGCCCGGTCGGGGCGACACCGCTCAGCCCGAGTTCGAGGCCGGCGGTGGCCCCCGTCAGCACCGTGCTCAGGTAGGCGGCGGCAGCTGCCGCCAGCCCCCGCCTACGAGCCCCGTCTCCGGCCAGCGCGGTGAGGGTGCGATAGATGCCGTACCCCACCAGCGCACCCGCAGCGGCGATGTTCAGCACGTTGGCGCCCAGCGCCGTCAGCCCACCATCGGCAAAGAGCAGCGCCTGCGCGATGAGCACTGCCGTCATCACCAGATAGCCGGCCCAAGGGCCGAAGACGACAGCTACCAGGACGCCGCCAAGCAGGTGGCCGCTGGTTCCTGCCGCCACCGGGAAGTTCACCGCCTGGGCCGCGAAGATCGCCGCCGTGGCGAGACCCAGCGTGGGCGCCGCGCGGTCGTCGAGGCGCGTCTGTGCCCGCTTGGCGGCGTAGGCGGTGAGCGCCCCTGCGGTCACCAGGGTGGTGGCCGCTACCGGCGCCGACAGGAATCCGTCGGGGATATGAGCCATGGCGGCATGATAATAAGTTGGGAAGGACCTGCGTGCATCCCTCGGACAGCCGGAGGAGCGATGAGCGAACATCACCAGGGCCCGCCGCGGCTGCGGCCTCTGGACCCCGATGAGGCACCCGAGGTCAGGGACATCTTCGAGTCCTACCTCGAGGAACGCGGCAACATCCCTAACATGTTCCGTACCATCGGCCGCCGGGGCCAACATCTGCGCACGATGATAGATCACTTCGAGACGGTGATGCGGGAGGGCAGCGTATCGCGTCTGCTGAAGGAGTTCATCACCGTCCGCGTTTCGGCACTCAACGGCTGCCATTATTGACTCAACTCGCATACCGCGCTGGCAGCGCGGTTGGGCGGCACGCAGGAGCAGATCGATGCCCTGCTGTCCGGCGAGCTCGAGGGGGCGGGCTTCTCCGAGACGGAGCTGGCCGCGATCCGTCTTGCCGAGGCGATGACGCTGCACTCCAATCAGGTCCCAGATGCCACGTTCGCTCAGCTTCGGAGGCATTTCGATGAGGGGGAAGTCGTCGAGATCTGCATGGTGGCTGGGCTCTTCAACTACTTCAATCTGGTGAACAACGCTCTGCGTGTGGAACCGACGCGCTAGTGCAGTTCGCCGCGACGCTCTTCTTTCGACCGCCGCCGGTGTGTCTTAGCTTCTGGCAGTCATGAGTGAGCGAGCGGAAGGCGCGGCGGCCAGCGGGGCTACGATGCGCGTGTATCATCTCATCCGACCGGGCGAGCTTCGTTTGGAGACGGCGGAGGTGCCGGTACCGGCCGACGGTGAGGTGCTAGCCCGCGTGGCTGTGGCACTCACCTGCGGCACTGACCTCAAAACCCTCGAGCGCGGGCACGCCCGCCTCAAGGTACCAGGGCGCTTCGGGCACGAGTGGGCGGGCAGGGTCGAAGCGGTGGGCGCCGGAGTGTTGAGCTTTCAAGCCGGGGATCGCATCGTCGCCACCCCGACGGCTCCCTGTGGCGACTGCGCCTACTGCCTGCGTGGCGCGGAGAATCTGTGTCTGCACCTCTTCGAGCACATGGCGCTGGGCGCCTACGGCGAGTATATCTTGGTGCCCCGTCACATCGTGAATCGCAACGCATTCCGGATACCGGACGATGTGCCGGATGTGCGCGCGGCATTCCTCGAGCCGCTGGCCTGTGTGGTTCACGGCGCCGATCTCGTTCGGCTGGCCGGTGACCGAACGGTCGTCTTTGTCGGGGACGGTCCTGTTGCTCTCATGTTCGTGCAGGTTGCCAGGCTGCGTGGTGCCGACCGTGTGGGCGTCGTCGGCCGCCACGCCCAGCGCTTGGAGGTGGCGCGGGACCTGGGCGCTGATCTGGTGATCGACGGCCGCGAGAATGATGTGCGTGAGGCGGTGGCAGCGCTGACCGACGGTCTCGGCGCGGACACCGTGGTCGAGTGCGTGGGTCGCAGCGAGGTCTGGGAGCAAGCGGTAGCCCTCGCCCGTCGGGGCGGTGAGGTTCTTTTCTTTGGAGGCTGCGAGACGGGCTCAGCGGTCCGCCTGGACACGGATCGGGTCCACTACGACGAGCTGACCTTGCGAGGCGGCTTCCACTACACTCCCGATAGTGTTCGGCGTGCTTGGGAGCTCATCTGTAGCGGCGCCCTCAAGCTCGAGCCGTTGGTCAGCGATCGCGTGCGGTTGGACGAGCTGCCGGGCGCGTTCGAGCGTATGCGGCGGCTTGAGGCGTTGAAGGTGGCGATCGTCCCGTGAGCACCGAGTATCCACGTACGATGCGCGCGGCGCGCGCCTACGCGCTCGATGATGTCCGGGTGGAGGAGGTGCCGCTGCCGGAACTCCAGCCGGGCGACATCCGGGTCCAGGTGATCGTCTGCGGTGTCTGTTCCAGCGACGCCATGGGCTGGTACGTGAGCCGCAAGGTACCCGTGGTGTTGGGGCACGAGCCGGTAGGCCTGGTGCACGAGGTCACGCCGGAGGTCCAGGACTTCGAGGTCGGTGATCGGGTTTTCTTCCACCATCACGTCCCCTGCATGCAGTGCCGGCTCTGCCAGCGCGGTCAGTACACCTCATGCGAGCGCTTCCGTCGGACCGGACTCGATCCCGGCGGCTTCGCCGAGTTCGTGCGAGTGCCTGCGGAGATCGCGCGGCTGGACGTGCTGAAACTGCCGGACGAGATCTCGGACGAGGCGGCGGCGTTCATCGAGCCGGTGGCCTGCAGCCTGCGCGCCTTCGAGAAGTTGAGCGTCGAACCTGGCGAGAGTTTCTGGGCGGTTGGGGCGGGGCCGATGGGCTTGATGAACGTGCGGCTGGCTCGGCGGTTCGGCGCAGAGCCGGTCGTCGTCAGCGATCCGATCGAGGTGCGGCGCGAGTACGCGAAGCAGGCAGGCGCCGACGTGGTACTCGACCCGAGCGCTCGCGACTTCGGCCGGCAGATCCTGGACGCGACGGGCGGCTGGGGGCCGGAGAAGATCGTCGTGGGCCCGGGCTCGGTGGAAGCGATCGAGCACGGACTGGCCCACGCGGCGCCCGGCGCGATCGTGCTCGTCTTCACACCCACGCCACCGGACGGCACGGTCGCTTATCGTCCTCACGACCTGTACTTCAAGGAAGTGACCATCACCCACAGCTATTCCGCCGGACCGGTCGAGACGCGGGACGCCTTGAGCCTCATCGCTAGCGGCGAACTGCTGGTCGAAGATCTCATCACTCACCGCTTCGGTCTGGAGGGCGTAGGCGAAGCGCTCAGGCTGGCGAAGACGTTCGACGCTTCTCTGCGTTCCGTCATCTATCCGCATGGGCTGAGCGTCGAGGTGAAAGCGATTTGAAAGAACCGAACGAGAACGTCGTCGGTCAGAGCAAGGTACTTCGCTTCCGGGACTTCCGTTGGCAGGGCGTTGAGGCTCGCAGGTACAAGGACCCCAACGATCAGTGGCGTGAAGTGACGCGCCATCCCCTCGTCGGCATCGATGAGGGGGCACCCTTCGAGGTGCGCTACTTCGAGATCGCGCCCGCCGGCTACACGACATACGAGCGACACGAGCATGAGCATGTCGTCGTCCCGATCCGGGGCCGCGGCGCGGTGCGGCTGGGGGATCGCTGGGAGGCGGTGAGCTTCGGGGACGTGATCTATGTGGCACCTGACGATCCCCACCAATTCCGGGCGGTGGGTGACGAGCCGTTCGGATTCCTCTGCGTCGTCGCGGCCGATCGCGATCCCCCGGTTCCGTTGTAGGAGACCTACCGAGGGCTTGCGGCCTGTAGCCGCTCAAGCGCCCGCTCGGTAGCTGCCAGGAGCGCCTGCGGCCCCACCGGCGAGCCGGTCGCGTTCTGCATCCAGAGATCGGGTGTCACGTTGCCCATTCCGCACATGCGCTCGAACTCCGCCCCGATATTTCCAGCCTTCTCCGTCTGCTCGCGGATCTGCACCGCGATCATGTGTCCCAGAGAGTAGTTCGACAGGTAGAGGGGATAGTGGATCATGTGCGAGTAGATGCCGAGGAGCACCACGTCACTCTTCTTGAAGATCGGTGCGAAGTACTCATTCCACACATCCTTCGCGATCCGCACCGTGGTTTCCCTAAGCTCGGCGGGCGTGGCGTCCGGATGCTCGTACATCCAGTGCCACATGCGCAGGTCCACAAGCGCCACCGCGCAGATCTCGGCGGTGCCCCAGAAATCGTCCAGCGTCTCCAGGGCACGGCTCTCGGCGTCCGGCGACGTCAGCCCCAGAAGCTCGAGGTCATGGGCCTGAAAAACCATCGCCAGGCCCTCGGTGAAGGCCGGGTTCGGGACTCCCTCGAGCAGATAGTGGTCGATGTAGTTGAGGGAGAGCGTCTGCTCCACGTTGTGCCCCATCTCGTGGACGGCAATGTTGTATCCCTTGTAGTCCATGCCCTGAGGTCCGACCCGCGTGCGCAGGTGGGCCTTGGCGAATCGCATTCCCGCGCCCCAGGCGTGGCCAGAGCCGCGGGCCGGATCGACCACGATGTTGTCGGCGATCGCCTGCGCCATCTCGTCGTTGAAGCCGAGCTGCATGAGCATTCTCGGCATGTCACGCTCGTATGCCTCGGCGCTGGGATACCGCTCGGCGACGGTGCGATTTAGCTCCGTCTCTGTGTACGCAGCGCGCGAGCGAAAGCCGTTGTACCAGATGTCGAACGGTTCCAGTGGCCGCCCCAGGCGCACCTGGATGAGCTGCCCGACTTCCGCCAGGAGTGGTGAGGAAAGGACCGCCTTCAGCATCGCCTCGACGCGTTCTTCCGAGATTTCGCGGCCTTCGTCGAAGCTCCGCGCGATGAGGGTGGGCGCTGTAGGCGAGTAGGCGTCCACCAGACGTGCGGCCCGGAATTGCGCGAGGATGGTGGCGTAGCGGGTGTCTGGTTCGCGTGCGTTGCTGATCTCCAGGCCGGCGGGCTGCGGCATGTCCGAGTCGCGTACCGCGGCCGGGGTGACTTCGTTGCTGTAAGGGTTCCAATCGACGTGCGGGCTGTTGACCACCACTGCGGGGATGGTCTGAGTCACGATGCGCTCCATCACCCGCTGGATCGTGCGTTGCTTGGCGAGTCCGTTCGCAGGATCGCTGTAAGCCGCCTTGAGTTCGTCGCGCAGGTTCCAGTGGGAGAGCAACCTCAGCCGGGCAGGGAAGGGGCGCCGGTCTTCGCCATCCAGCAAGTGATGCATCCAGATGTTGTACTCGGCGACGTACTGATCGGCCCGGGCACCTACCCGTGCGACCTCGAGCTGGACTTCGGCCGGTATCCTGCGTGAGAAGCTCTGGGCCAGTCGGGCTTCTGCCCACTCGCGCCGCGACCACCCCTCACCCTCGGTCAGCCGCTGCTCGAGGGTCGTCAACGGGAAGTTCAAGAGCACCGTGAAGGCCAGCTTGTTGGCGAAGAAGTCGTCGATGATGTGCGCGGCCGGGTCATAGCCGGCGAAGACTCGGTCGAACGCGAAGATCGGCCCGAGGTCAAGGTCCGCCTGTCGGTCGAACTCACGCCCGACCTCGGCCATGTGACCATAGAGCTGCTCCAGCAGGCGCTCGAAGCGCTCGAACATCGCGTCGAGGGTCGCCTGATCGCCGGCGAAGTTCTGGCGCACAAAAAACTCGAACTCCTGCTGATCTCCATCCTCGGAGCGCCAGAAGCTCCCCACCTGCTCCAAGCCCCGGTGGAGCCGTGCGCGTTGCGCCTCGCCGTACGTCTCGACGAGCTCACGCTCGAGCTTGTCCATGGTGTCCCCGATCCAGGCCGGCCGTGCGACCTGCGCTTGTGGCTCGCTCACGACCGGCTCCTCCTCTTCCTGCTGCGCTGCATCCGCAGCGAGGACAATCATGAGCGGCAGGACGAGCTGGCAAAGCGACATGCTGTGTGCCGTTCGCATTGTGATTCCTCCGAGCCAGAACCGTCGGGCCTCTACAGTCGCCAGATCGCGCCCAGCGCGACCACCACCCTGTCGCCTTCCCCGAAGGGGCCTTTGCCGAAACGGACATCGATGACGGCACCCAGCAGCGGTGTCAGGGTGAAAACGCCACCTACGTCCAGCAACAAGGCGGCATCGAAATCGTCCTCGCCCGAGCTGATCCCCAGATCGAAGCGGGGATGCGCGAAGATCTCGGAGTCACCACCCGCCAGCGAGAACCCGATGCCAGCGATGAAGCCGAGCGGGATCTTCCAGACCGTCGGGCCCGGATCGCTCACTCCGATGCCCACGTCGAAGCTCAGGGCAAGCTGGCCGCCGCCCGGGGTCAGTGGTCGCGCGAGCAACCCGTAGCGCACGTCGCCCCCCACGAACGGCGTGTCGTCGGCGTCATCGATCAGCCACAGCCCGGCGCGACCACCGATGTCCACGTCTTCGCTCACCGGGAAGCGGAGCATACCGCCGAGGACGAGCGCGTCCTCCGGAATCGCCACGTAGGGCATGAAGGTCTCGCTGACCGGAATGCCCGCCGTGAGGAGCGCCGGCTCCGCGACGACCTGAGCCATCGCCCTCTCGAGGCCCGCAATAGAACAGGCGACCGCCATCGCGGCCGCCGCTGCGTTCCGCCATCCGCCCATGACCGTCCTCCCTCCAACGGCGTGAGACGCCCTCCATCCTTCACCCGGTATATTGGGATCGGTCGGGCCAGGAGCAAGGGTGCCACACGGGCCGCTGCCCGGGCAGACCCCGGGGGCGCTTTGATACGCCGCCGCTTCGCTGCATCTTATCGGTGCGTATGGACGAGAGTCGTCTGCTTCAGCGCGCCAGAGCCGGAGATCAAGCGGCATTCGGGGAGCTCGTACGCCTGCACCGCGAGGCCGTCTACCGCTTCGCCGCTCGCTGGCTCGGGGATGCCGACCTGGCGCTCGACGTTGCCCAGGACGTGTTCGTACGCGCCTTCAGCGGCTTGAAGCACTACCGAGGCGAGAGCCGCTTTCGGACCTGGCTCTTCTCCATCACACTGAACGCCGCCCGCTCTGTAGCGCGCCGCCGCAAGCGGCGCGGCGAGGTCCGGCTCGATACGGGAGCCGACTTCCCTGATCTGCGTACCCCGCCGGATGCCAAGGCGGCGCGCGCCGAGGCGTTCGCGCGGGCCGCAGCGGAGCTCGCTACGCTGCCGGAGAAACAGCGCGGCGCTGTCACCCTGCGCGTGTACGAAGGGCTGAGCTTCAGGGAGATCGGTGAGATCATAGGATGTTCGGAAGTCGCCGCGCGCGTTAACTACCACCACGGAATTCAGAAACTTCGCGAGGCACTCACATGAGGAGCAACGAGGAGTGCACACAGATCGGCGATCTGTTACCCGAGTTCATGGCCGGGAGGGTGTCCCCGGCGGATGAACAGCGGATCCGTGCGCACCTGGAGGGGTGCGCCGCGTGTCGGGCGCGGGCGAACGCGGTGAGCCTGCTCCAGCACACACCGGTGCCGGTACCCGATCCGGATCGCTGGGAGTGTTTCGTGAGCGGGGTGGTCGATGCCGCCGAGCGTCGGCGGAAGCTCGTCGACCCACGCCGCATCTGGACGCTCGTTGCCGTCATCGTCGTCCTCGCCGTTGCCGTCTTCCTGTGGGTGCGATTCGCGACCTGATCGGAGAAACCTCAACCGACTACGCTGCTGGAGAGCGCGAGGGGGCGCAGCCTAGCCCCCAGTGCGGCGACTTGCAGGCCGCTTGCCTATGGTGCATCGTCGAGATATCTAGAGTATCCGGAGTTGCGCTGGCGGAGGTGCCGTCCATCGTCTATCCTGTCACGCGGCTCCGGAGTAAGTTGGAGGCATCAGCAGAAGGCGAGGAGGCGGGCAGCCCCCGAGCGGTGGATCGCTGACGCTGCACCTGCATCCCTGCGCCGCAGACGTTCAGCAACACAGTTGAGACGAGATGGGCAAGAAGACCGACACGCAGGCCCGAGCGGACGTGGAGATGCGAGTGCAAGCGATCGCCGCGCTGGTGGGTCGTGAGGTGCCGCGCCATCCGCCGCCGAGAGAGACGCGCGAGGACCAGCATCGTCACCTGCTGGAGGAAGCTCAGCAACTGTACGAGAACGAGCTGGCGTGGGAGGAGGAGACAGGCGAGGAATCGACTGGCGAGGGTGCTGTGGTGGCCCTGGTGTTCCCCGGCACATTGGCGCTGGTCGACGCTCTCGTCACGTCGCATACGACCAACGAGCGGGGCGAAGGGGCGCCACACCGCGATGTCGTGGCCTCGTTCCTTGATTGGCTGTCGGGGCGGCTGCTCAGGCTGCGTTCGGGAGGTATTCGCGGTAGCGCGACGGACAGGGCGAAAGAGGCTGATCTGACGGATCGACTCATAGATCTGGTTCTGCACCGCTATTGTGGCCTGAGCCTGGCCGAGATCGAGCGCGTGGAAGCGACGCGCCACTAGGGTCCTGCCGCCACGCCCGGTCGTCACCTCTCTGATAAGATCTACGCGATGAACATCATAGTCTGCGTTAAGCGTGTGCCCGATTCGGAGAGCCGCATCGTCCTGGGAGGCGACGGTCGCTCGATCGACACACAGGGCATCAAGTACGTCCTTAACCCCTACGACGAGTATGCCGTAGAGGAGGCGCTACGGCTCAAGGAGGGTGCCGGGGCTGGGAGCGTCACGGTGATGACGCTAGGAGGCGAGGAATCGAAGGAGACGTTGCGGACGGCTCTGGCCATGGGTGCGGATCAGGCCGTGCTGCTCAAGGGTCATCCGTCGAGCGACGGTCTCGGCACGGCGGAGAAACTAGCGGCAGCGATCAAAGAGCGAGAATACGACGTGGTTCTGTTCGGTAAGCAGGCGATCGATGACGACAACCTCCAGGTCCCCGCGATGGTCGCCGAGTTGCTCCAGCTGCCCTGCGCCACGGTGGTGGTCGCCGTGAAGATCGACGGAAACAAGGTGACCGCGGAGCGCGAGGTCGAGGGTGGCCACGAGATCGTCGAGTTCGAACTGCCGGGTGTGATCGCTGCTCAGAAGGGGCTGAACGAGCCGCGCTACCCGAGCTTGAAGGGCATCATGGCCGCCAAGAAGAAGCCGCTGGAGGAAGTGGACGTGGGCGATGCTGAGGAACGGCTGGACTTCATCGAGCTCATGAACCCGCCGGAGCGCGCGGCCGGCGAGATCGTCGGCGAGGGGCCCGATGCGGTGCCCGAGCTGGTACGCAGACTCCGCGAGAAAGCCAAAGCACTGTAACCGACTATGAGTGTTCTTGCATTTGCAGAACAGAGAGGCGGCGCGCTCCGCCAGGCCGCGCTGGAAACGATGACCGCCGGACGGGCGCTGGCTGACGGGTCGGGCGTCGAGCTGGTGGCGGTCCTCCTCGGGCCGCCGGCGCTGGCGGACGAGGCCGAGCGGCTTGCCCGCTACGGCGCTGATCGAGTGCTGCTAGCCATGTCTGACAACTTGGCCGAGTATGCGCCGGAGGCGTACACGGAGCTGCTGGCGCGCGCGGTCGAGGAGCGCGGCGCGAAGGCACTCGTCTTTTCCGCCAGTGCTCGGGGGAAGGACCTGGCGCCACGGGTGGCGGCGCGGCTCGGGGCCGGGCTGGCGAGCGACGTGACGGAGCTGGCGGTGGAAGACGGGCGCGTAGTCGCCGTACGTCCGATCTACGCGGGCAAGCTCGTGTCGAAGGTTGGCTTCAAGGCAGACCCGGCCCTGCTGAGCGTGCGTCCCCGCGCTTACGCGGCGGTGGAGAACCCTCGCCCGGGTGAGGTCGAGGAGATGACGCCGCAAGTCGATCCCGAGGGTCTGCGGACGAACGTGCGCATGGAGGCGGGCGAGAAGAGGGATCGGCCTGACGTCGCCGAGGCCGAGATCGTCGTCGCGGGCGGGCGGGGCATGCAAGGTCCGGAGAACTGGAAGCTACTCGAAGAACTCGCCGATGCCCTGGGCCCGGGCGCGGCGCTGGGCGCGAGTCGAGCAGTCGTGGACGCGGACTGGCGGCCGCATGCTGAGCAGGTGGGGCAAACGGGCAAAGTTGTGTCACCGCCGCTCTACTTCGCGATCGGCATCAGCGGTGCGATCCAGCACCTCGCAGGGATGCGGACGGCCAAATGCATCGTCGCTGTGAACAAGGACGCTGAAGCGCCCGTCTTCAAGGTCGCGGACTACGGTATCGTCGGCGACCTGTTCGAGGTCGTACCGCGCCTTACGGAAGAGATCCGCAAACTCCGCTCCGAGGGTTAATGCGTGAACGCACTAGGCGACAAGATTACCTGGCTCGCGGCGTTCCTCTTCGCCGCATCGGTGTTCGCGGCTCCGGCCAGCGCTCAGTTCGAGGAGCCTGACACGATCCCTCGCTTCGCGTTCGGGCCGTTCGTCGAAGCTAATCTCCGCGGCAAGCGCGCCGATCGAGAGGACACCGACATATCGTTCGGCAACGGGCCGGCATTCGGCATCCGCGGGGAGTATCGCGTCAGCGGGACGGTGACGTTTGGAGCGCGGGCGAGTTACGCGCGCATGGGCGAGAGGGTGGAAGGCGGAGCAACAGCGTTTACGTTGGGGGAGTTCTCGCAGTTACAGTTCGTCGGCGAGCTCAGCCTCAAGCTGAAGCCACGGGTCCCAGGGTATCTCATCCTCGGAGGCGGTGCGCGCATCGTGGATTCGGATTCTGCTGAGCAAGCGGGGCAGTGGCACTCTGTGGAGACGTGGACGGAGCCCGTGGGCATGGCAGGGCTGGGACTCGAGCTGGGCTCTCGCCGCAAGAGCTTGTTCCGACTGGAGTTCCGTGTTCACTTCGCGTCGCTCGGCGGAGACGTCGGGAACTTCGCGACGAACTCCCTGGGCACCGAATACTCGCTCGGCCTTGCCTTTTTGTACCGGCCCTAGGCAGGGCCGGCATCCTACAGCTCGCGCAGCACGATAGCCTCGAGCTCGGCGCCGGCCGGCAGTTCACTGTCCGGCGGCACCCGCAGCAGTGCATCCGCCGACGACATGGAGGTGAGAATACCGGAGCCCTGGGGGCCGGTGAGACGCGCCGCCCAGCCACCGTCCTCGCGCCACTCCAGCTTTGCGCGGTAGAAGTGCGTGCGGGAGTCTCGGGTACTCAGGGGCTCGGCCAGCCGCACTCGGCGCGTTGGCCGGTCGTACTCCGTTAGCCCCATCATCTTGCGCAACGCGGGCCGCACCAGCACCTCGAAGGTCACCAGCGCGGAGACCGGGTTCCCGGGGAGCGCGAAGACCGGCATGGTCCCGAGCATGCCGAAGGTGAACGGACTGCCGGGTCGCATCTTCACCCGATAGAACAGGAACTCCATGCTGAGTTCATCGAGAACGTCCTTTACGTAGTCGTGGTCGCCGACCGCCAGGCCTGCCGAGGTGATGAGCGCATCATGGCCGGTGGCTGACTCCAGGTGCCGGCGCAGGCTCTCTCGGTTGTCACCGGCGATGCCCAACAGGGCGGGATCACCTCCCGCTTCCCGGACCTGCGCGTGCAGGGCGTAGGAGTTGGAGTTCATGATGCGGCGGCCGGTGTGCACCAGCGGCAGGTCGGCGAAGTCCGCCAGCTCGTCCCCGGTGGAGAGGATCGCCACGCTGGGCCGGCGATACACCGAGACCAGCGGTTGGCCCAGCATGGCGAGCACACCGATCTCGGCGGGGCGCAGCAGCGTACCGGCGGCCAGGGGGCGATCGCCGATCTTCAGATCCTCGCCTTTGCGGCGGATATTACGGCCGGCGTCGCTCCCGTCGATGACCCGGATCGTGCCCGGCTCGGGGCCCGGCTCCGTGTGCTCGAGCCGTGCGACGCAGTCCGCGCCCTCCGGTACGGGCGCGCCAGTCATCACACGAATCGCTTCGCCAGGTTGCACGCGCTGCGTCGGGAAGCCGCCCGCCGGCACCTCCTCGGTCACCTTCAGGACGGCCGGCCGCTCGCGGCTGGCACTCGCCACGTCCTCCGACCTGACCGCGAAGCCGTCCATCCCGCTGTTGTCCCACGCCGGATGCATGACGGAGGACTCGATCTCGGCGGCAAGGACTCGTCCCAGCGCTTCCGTGAGCGGGACTGTCTCCCGGCCCAGCACGGTGATGTGGGAGAGGATGATCTCCCGCGCCTCATCCACAGACAGCCAGTCCGGCGCCCGCGGCTGGCGTGCCCTCGCGTCAGGTTCCGTCATCCGGCTGAGGCCGCGAGCCGGCGCGCGGCCTCCTCGGCCCGCACCCGGTCCTCCGGCGTGTTCACGTTGAGGAAGAGGAAGGCCGGATCGCCGAACGTGGCGACCTCGTCACGTGGGATGACTCGCAGGCGGATGTCGGGAAAGAAGGAGATGACATGACGGTCGCCTCGATCGAGCGCCGCCTCGATGGCCGCACGGCAGGCGGCACCATAGAAGGCGCAAAGTGGCTCCAGGCCTCGCCGTGAATCGCTCTCGGGTGCCACGACCTCGTCCGGTGCGGCCGCCGCCGCGAGACGGCGGAGCAGGGCGGACGAGAGAAACGGCATATCGCAGGCGGCGACCAGGGCGCCGCGACAACCGGCTTCCTCCGCCCACGCGACCGCCGTGTGGATGCCGCCCAGCGCGCCGAGGCCCGGTCGGATATCGAGACGCGTCTCCAGACCCAGAGCGCCGTAGGTCCCAGGCTCGTTGGCCACCAGGACCACACGGTCTGCTGCCTCGTGCAGGGCCCGGACCACACGGCTCGCCATAGGCTCTCCACCCACCGAATCCAGCGCTTTCAACCTGCCCTCGTAGCGGCGGTTCGCGCCGCCCGCAAGCAAGACGCCGAGCACGGACCGCTCACTCGCCGTGTCGCTCACAACAACCCCTGCCGTTTGAGTTCCTTGTGCTGGATCCTCAGGCACTGGTCCATCACTACGGTGATGCCAGCGCTGCGAGCGAGCAGGGCGGCCTCTTCGTTGATCACGCCCAGCTGCATCCAAATGAGCCGCGCCCCGATCTCGATGGCCTCGTTGACGTGTGGTAGGGCCAGCTCGGAGGTGCGGAAGACATCGACGATGTCGATCGGCCCTTCGGCCTCCCGAGCCGTCAGCAGGTCGGGGTAACTCCTGACCCCGAGGATCATGTCGTACTTTGGGTTGATCGGCACTACGCCGTATCCCTGCTCCATGAGATAGCGTGCCACCGAGTTGCTGTCGCGATCGGACTTCGGGGAGCATCCGACCACCGCGATGGTACGCGCCTGCTTGATGATGGCGATCGTATCGGAATCGAGTTGCATAGCGATTAGCAGCGGTTCTTCAAGTCCAGAGCAGGAAGTCCATAGACCGGGTCGATGCTGCGCTGCAACACCTCGGTGCCCGACTGCACGTTGTGAGCACTGACGTGTAGAGTCACCTCCAACGTCGGGCGAACGATAGCGCTTCTTAGGTGCCCGCCCAGCACGGTGTAGTCGCGGCGCCCGAGCGTGATATGCGCATGTACGAGCGGCTTGCCGTCGTGCAGCGCGACGTTGCCCAGCAGCGCCAGCACTTCCATCTGTTCGTCGAACTCGCGGTCCTCGTAACGCAGTGCCTCCACATCGAAGAAGGCAATGCGGATCCATCTCACGGCCCCCAGGCCGCTCAGGCTGCCGCCGGTCACGCCCTCGGCGGACAGGAAATCGAGGAACTTGTCGGGGAAGGTCTCCCCATCCTCGAAGCGCATCACGTAGGTGTTACCGTGTCGGACGTACTGCATGACCGTGAGCCGCTACGGCAGGATCGTTGGTGTGATGTTGAGTACCAGCTCGATCACCGTCCTGGCCAGCACATAGGGCACGAAGCCCGCCAGCGCTGTGGCCAGTGCCCGACCAGTCGAGAAGTCGAGGGCCTGCCGGATCGCTACCAGGACAGTGCCGATCATCCAGAGCAAGACCAAGAAGTAGAACACCGTCCCCACGCCCGGCAGGAGCTGGAGGACCAGCAGGATGCCGGGCGCCTGGGCGAAGCCGATGGTGCGCAGGAGCTCACCCCAGTCGGCCGTGCCCTCGAACAGCTGGGCCCCAACTAGATAGCACGTCGCCGACCAGAGCGCCCAGCCCAGGTAGGCGCCGAGGATCCCGGCAACGAGTCCGCCCGGGCCCAGCTCCAGACCGCCGATCGCCGCCGCCGCAGCCACCAGCCCCACGACGCCGGCCGCCTGACCGGTCGCGCCCTTGTCGTGCTCGACCTCCTCGTAAATCGGGATCCTAAACGTTGCTGCCCCCAGCAGCCGCTTGGGGAACGCAGTGCGTGCGGTGCTCGAAACCGGTTCCAGATACTCCATTGACGGGCCTCCAGACTAACTCAAGTCTCGTTTGCTCGAATATAGAAGGCCTGAATGGCCGGAGGCCACCCGCTCAGCCATCCAGCTTGATGACCAGGCCGCCCAAGCTTTGTTGAGTATCGGCTTCTCCTGGTTACAGGACTACGGGATCGCTGCCTGTGGCCTCGATCGAGTGCGCGAATGTGCGGCACGCGCGGTTGGAGCGTCAAGGCGCGCCACTCCGGGTGCCTGGCTCTTACCGGAGCCCGAGCCGCAGTCCGGCGTAGGCGTTTCGGCCTGGTGCGGGCTCGTAGTACCGGCCGGCGACGGCATTGACCACGACTGACGAGTTATAGCGTGCGTCGAACAGGTTGTTGATGCCGAGGAAGGGCACGATCTCGAAGCCCTGGGGGCCGATGCGATAGCCCAGCCGAAAATCGACCACGGTATAGCCGTCGTTGCGATCTCTGTTCCCGTTGTCCACGTAGTAGCCGTCAACGGCTGTCACCTTTAGCGATCCGGAGATGCCTGAGCGGTGTCCATAGCTCAGCCGCCCATGGAACTGGTGAGGCGCGATACCGGGCAGCCTGTTGCCGCTGAAGTCGCTGGTGTCCGATCGAAACTCATCGAAGCTGAAGTACGAGAAGGTATAGGCGGCGCCGAGGGTGAGACCGGGTGCAAGTAGCGCTGTGGCGCCCGCCTCGATTCCTCTGTGCACGCTGGAGCCGGCGTTGCGAAAGAAGACGCGCTCGGTTCCCTCCGCCGCCGAGCCGATCAGCTGGTCCTCGATGTCCGCGCTGAAGAGCGCGAGGCTGTAGCTAACCTTGCCGCTCGCGGTCCCCTTCAGACCGAGTTCGTAATGGGTGGCGCGCTCGGCCTGCAGATCGGGGTTGAAGCCGCCGACCGTGTCGGTGAGCTCCGTGGTCGTGGGTGTCTGAAACGACCGCCCAACGTTGGCGTAGACGTGAAGCCAGGGCGCATACGTGTAGCGGAGCCCGGCCATCGGGCTCCACTGGTCCAACGTTCGCTCGCCGGAATCGTCGGGATCATCCGCCGTGATCAGATGGTCGTCAGCCGCGAAGCGCACCCTGTCGTAGCGCAGGCTCAGGGTCAGCTCGAGATCGGCGGCAAGCAGAAGGCTGCCGTGAGCGAAGAGCCCGAGGGCTGTCACCCGCTCGTCCTGGTCAAGGGCGAGCGGTCCCACGCTCTGATCGTCGCGTAGGAACTCGCGCCGTTCGTCGCTCTGGTGATCGAGGTCGAGCCCTGCGGTCAGCCGTGACAAGCGACCCTTTGTGGGTTCGAAGCGGTACACCGCCCGGGCACCGCCGGCGCGTCGCTCCAGCTCGATGAGGCGAAAAGGGATACGGTTGTCGAGTTTTCGGCCCAGACCATAGCCCACCAACGAGATCTCGTGGTCCGCGCCCAGCCCCTGCCTGTAGGTGATGCCCGCCTGCGCCTGCCTCGTCTCCTCTCGCACGTCTTGGCAGCCTCCAAAGCCGGGGTCCGGAGGGCACAGCTCGGGCGGCAGCACGATGTCGCGGGCCGTGTCAGGGTTCGCACGGGCGAGCGAATCGCCGAGCGTGCTGGGGTTCTGTGCCTGCGGCGCGTCCACGTAGTTGATCACAAGGCTGAGATCGGAGCGTTCGCCAAGCGCGTAGCGCACTCGCGTGTTGATCAGCGTGTGCCTCGCTCGGCTGTGGAGACGGAAGCCATCGGTCGAGAAGTGACTCAGGTGGCCGACATAGTCGAAGCCGCCCTCCCGGCCACCCAGCTTGAGATCGTACTTCTGGTAGACGCGACGGTCACCGAAACTGCCTCCCAAGATCCAGAGCTCCGGCCGGAACGGGACCGGCGGCGCCGGCGCGGTCTCGATGCTGATCACACCTCCCGAGGCGTTCCCATAGAGAGCCGATGCCGGTCCACGGATCACCTCGATACGGCTGGCGGCGGCCAGATCGAGATTACTGAGCTGCGCCTGACCGTCGGGGAGCGTGAGGGGGATCCCGTCCTGGATGATGCGGACCCCGCGCACACCGAACTGAGTGCGGGCACCGAAGCCGCGGATCGAGATACGGTTGCCCAGTGCGAAGTTGTAGCGGTTGTTGACCACGACACCCGGTATCTCCCAAAGCGCCTCGTCGAGGGAGACCGTCGGCTCGAAACCTTGGATCTGCGCTGCGCCGAGCAGGCCGACCGCGTAAGGCAGGCGAATCACCTCGTCCCGGGACCGTGAAACGGTGACCGTGATTCCCTCCAACCTGTACAGCGGGACCGTGTCCCCGGGAGCCCTCTCCGGGGCCTGAGCAGTGGAACCGGTCGGCGTTACCAGGGCCAGGGCGACCACGCTGAAGGTGTTGATTGTCGGGAAGTGTAAGGACATGCGTCTCCGCTCGTGGGAGCAGACATGCGGCGGACAGCGGCGGGCCACGGCTCTCAGAAGGAGTAGAAGAGGCCCAAAGTCACGTGGATGTTGTTCGTCCAGTCGGTATCGGGGGGTGTGGGGTCCAGCGTGACGTCAGGGTCGGAGAAGCCCAGCGGTGCCGACAGGCGCCAGATCGTGTTCACGGCGGTTAGCCGGATGCCGATGCGCTGCCTCGGGAGCCACAGCGTGCCGACACCCAACTGACCCGCGAAGGCCGAGCCGAACTTGTACCGCTCGGTCGGCGGCACCTCACACTGCGGTCGCTCGGTCGTGACGGCGCAGCCGATGTCACCGGTCAGGTCGAAGGTGACACCCAGGCCGGCCAGCACGAAGGGTACCAGACGGTTCCAGGTACGCGCGCCCGTCAGGTTGAGCTGTAGGCGGCCAGCGACGAGCAGAAGGCTGACGTCCTCGGTTCCCAGGACCCGCGCGGCCTCATCCTCAGCCTTCGGATCGATCACGTCGCGCTCCGTGGAGAAATAGGCGCCGTAGGCGCTCATCTGGATCGGGCCCGTCAGTTGGATCGAGTAGTGGAGGCCGTAGGCGAGCCCGCTCTTGGGCCCCAGATTCGCGCTGCCCCGGTCGGTGAACAGGTAGCTGACTATCGGCCCGAGATTCTGACTGTGCTCGATGAACCGATAGGGCGACGAGATCTGCTGAGCGCCGGCCGCTTTGGCAACGGCGAGACCCACCGCCAGCGCCGCCAGTGTCGAAGATAGCTTGCTCCTGAGCATACGGCAGTTTACAACGGTGCGCCTGGCGCGCAATAGACCGGGCAATTGACAACTGCCGGGCGGCACGTTACGCGTGGATGGGGAAGCGTCACCCGAGGCCCTGGCGTGTGGGGAGGGGAGACGATGAGAGCTGCCATGTTAAGGTATGTCAGAATTCTGATCGCCGTGGTCCTGCTGGCGTGGCTATGGCCGGCGACCGTCCAGGCACAGGCGACGGGCCGCGTGCGAGTCGCGCAGGAGAACTTCCGCAGAGAACCCAACGGCACGCAGCTGGCCGCCGTACTCCAGGGGACGGAGGTCCGCGTGCTCGGTGAGCAAGGCGGCTGGGTCCTGGTGGAGCTACAGGGTTGGATCTGGGCGCCCTCCGTCGGACAGACGACCCGGGAGGGCTTCGACCTCACGGTGAGTGCCTCAGGCGGCGAGAACCTCCGGGCCAGCCCCGGCGGCCGGGCGGCGATCAAGGCGCGCCTGCTGGAGGGCTGCCTGCTGGAGCGTGTCGATGCGAGCGGCAACTGGATCGAGGTCCGGCGGCGGGGCTGGCTGTGGAGGGCCTCGCTGGACATCAGCGGCACGGTCGCGGCTGCGGGCCCAGGCGAGCAAGAGGCGGACATCCAGCCCCTTATCACCGCCCGCGCGCCCCTCGCCGTCTACGCAACGCCGGACGGCGATACCATCGCCACGTTCGAGCCGGGCGCTCAGGCCCAGGTTCTCGGCCGGACCGGCGACTGGATCCGGATCCGGGTGGACGGCTGGGTGTACGGGCCTGCTGCCCTCGACTCCGCAACCGACCTTGCCGATACCGGTGAGATCACACCGGCGCAGCTCCGAGCTGACCCGGGCCGTTACCGCGGTGCGCTGGTGCGCTGGCGCGTGCAGTTCATCTCGCTCCGGCGGGCTGAGCGGTCGCGCACCGACTTTGAGGAGGGCGAGCCTTTCATTCACGCCCGCGGTCCTGCGGGCGACGCTGGGTTCGTCTACCTGGCGGTGCCTGAGGAGCTGCTGCCGATCGCCGAGAGCCTGGAGCCTCTGGACTATGTGACCGTCGTCGGGCGTGTGCGCACTGGACGCTCCTCGCTGCTCGGCAGTCCCATCATCGATCTCACAGACGTCGAGAAGGAGGACACGCGACGCTGATGGCGTGAGTCGCTCGGCCGGTACGGCAGCCACCGCCGGCTGCCGGAACCACGGAGTGCGCGCCGGGGTTCGAGGGGCGGTGGCTGGATGATCGTGCGCCTCCGGGATACCTTAGTGTTCTCGTCGTCACGACCCCCTGTCCTCGTCGCTGGCGTAAATAGCTCGATTTGGGTGTCTGCACGGCGCACTAGTGCGAGGTGTTCGCCTCGCAGCGGAGGTAAAGAGAGGGAGAGAATGGCACGGCCTCGGTTCATCGCTCAGGCGCTGCTTCTGATTCTCGCGATCGCTGCCGCCACTTCGTGCGGCGATGACGGCCCCACTGGCCTGAACCCTGATCAGTACGAGCTCATCCTCGTTTCCGGCGACGGCCAGACAGGCCTCGCCGGGACCGTGTTAAGCGAGCCTCTGGTGGTGCAGGTCCGCCGCCTCGATCCAGGGGCGGCGCAGGACATCGAGGGTGTTACCGTAACCTGGACCGTGGATACGCTCTTGGCCTGGTCCACGCGGGGGCCAACGGTGAGGACGGACGAGAGCGGACTGGCTGCTACGCGCGTCGCGCTCCGCGGGAGCGCCGGCCAGGTGGAGGTTCGTGCCAGGGTACCCAACCTGGCGCCCGTGACCTTCACGTTGACCGCGCTGCCTGGCCCCGCGTTGGTGTCGATCACACCGAGCAGTGCGGATCCCGGCGACACCGTCGAGGTGCGGGTGAGCAATCTCCCGGCCGGGATGCAGGCCGACGTCCTGTTCGACGGCGTGGAGGGTGAGGTTGTGAGCCGGGTGGATGGGTCGCCGGCCGTGCTCAACGCCGTCGTGCCGGCCCCGGCCGGCGTATGCGGCGGCACTACCCAGACGGTAGCGGTTCGCGTGCGGGTCGGCGAATTGACCACCGGGATGCAGACAATGAACGTCTCTGTGCCGGTGGACCCCTTCCAGGTGGGGCAGGTCCTGGTGGTGGAAGGGAGCGACGACGTCCAGTGCGCCCTGCTGCCTGCCGATGGCGGTACCGCGAGGTACCTGCTGGTCGCACTCAGCGCCGAGTTCGAGACGGAGGGCAGCTTTGAGGTCACCCTCGGTAGCAGTTCCGTCACCTTCGCCGCCACGGAGGCCGTTCCGCCTGCCCGGCCACGCAGCTTCCACGACCGCCTGCGCGCCTTCGAGCGTCAGCTGGCCGCCGCGGGCCTGGCGCCAGCCCAGCCGTCGGGTGGGCCTCAGCTTGTCGCCGGACCGCGGCTGGGAAGCCAGCGCAATTTCTGGGTGCTCAACGACGTGGATGTCGAGCTGATCGACGCGACGGAGGAGGATTTCGATCGCGTGACCGCCACGCTGAAGTACATCGGCGTGAACGCGCTTCTCTACATCGACGACGCAGCCCCGGCAAACGGCCTCACCCAGGCAGACATCGATCTCATCGGCGAAGTCTATGACCAGCAGCTCCTGGCGGTCGACCTCGATTTCTTCGGTGAGCCCACTGACGTGGACGGCAACGATCAGGTCATCGTGCTTCTGTCACCCACGGTGAACGGTCTCACAGAGCGAGGTGCGGATGCCTTCATCGTCGGCTTCTTCCTGGGACTCGATCTGGTCAAGCGTCAGCCTGAGGTGCTGCCTGTCACTCGCTTCTCCAATGAGGCCGAGCTCTTCTACGGCTTCGTGCCGGACCCGACCGGCGAGTTCAGCGACCCGCGCAGTAAAGAGCGCGTGGTGGAGCTGTTGCCGGGCGTCATGGTCCATGAAAGCCAGCACATGATCAGTTGGCGCTACAAGGTCGTGGACAGAGGTCAGGAGGGGATGCCCGAGACGCTGTGGCTGAGCGAGGGGATGGCGCACATGGCCGAGGAGCTGGGCGGTGATGCGGCATACGACGCGGGCGATATCGATCTGGCCAACGACCTCTACTCGGCCAACTTCGGCCGGTTGCTCGCGTACCTCGAGGAACCGAGCGCGCACTCACTGACCGTGACGGAGGGGTCGGGAACGCTGGAGGAGCGTGGCGCAGCCTGGGTCTTCCTGCGCTGGATCGCCGACCAGTACGGCGACTTCATCTTCCGTGACCTGACCCAGAAGCCGGACTACGGCGTCGCCAACGTGGCGGCACAGACAGGCGAGTCGTTCTTCCGGCTGTTCGCCGACTGGGCCGTCGCCCTCTGGGCCGAGGACCAGGAGATCCCCGGGTTGGCGGACCGCTACCAGATCCCCAAGTGGCTGATGCGGGAGATCCTGTTGGTGAGCCCGCCGGGTGGCGGGGACCCGATCTACGTGTTGCAGCCGCTGCAGGAGACGTTCGCGACGTTCCGCTCCGACTCGATCAGCGAGTTCCTCGCCGGCTCCAGCCCGTTGTACGTGGAGCTGGATGCGGACGGCGACACACAGGCTCTGCAGCTGCGGCTGAATGCGGCGACCGATGTCGGTCTGGCCATCCTCAGGTACGAGTAGCCAGTTCGTCCAGCGCCTCGCGGATCTTCCAGAACTGCCGCTCGATCTCCGGCTTGAGGTCCTGCCTGCGGATGCCGAACGCCGGGTGGAGGAGCGGTAGGAAGACGACCTCACGGCCGCCGACCGTCCTGCGGCGCGGGACGGCGGCGGCCTCCGTGATCTTCTCCTTCGGGTAGAAACGTTCCAGTGCGACCCGGCCCAACAGCACAACCAGGTCCGGCTTGATCAGCGCCAGCTGACGCTCCAGGTAGGGCGCGCAGCTCTCCATCTCCGGCGCTTTCGGGCTGCGGTTCTCCGGCGGCCGACACTTGATGACGTTGGTGATGAAGACCTGCGCCCGCTCGAGTCCGATCTTCTCGAGCAGCTCCGTCAGGTAGGCGCCAGCGTCGCCGACGAACGGCTCGCCCTTCTGATCCTCCCAGCGGCCGGGCGCTTCGCCGACGAAGACGACCCGGGCGTCAGCCGGGCCTGCCCCCGGCACCGCCCGCGTCCGGTACTCCGCCAGCTCCTCGCACTTCGTGCACGCCTGGATCAGGCCGTGCAGCTCGGCGAGTGTCTTGCAGGTGATGATGGGATCGGGCGGCGCGAACAGGTCGCCCTGCGAGAGTTCGGTCAGGTCGGACATGGCTCTTCCACTCCGAGCGCTTGTACGTCCAGCGGAAGCCCCTTGCGCTCATCGAGCATGAGCGTGATGGCTCCCGTATCGCATTGGCCCTCGCACACACCGCAACCCATGCACTTCTCCCAGCTCACGATGGCTAAATCATCCACAGTCACTGCCTCGAACGGGCACGCGGCCTCACAGTAGCCGCAAGCGTCACACGTGTCTTCGTCAACCTGCGCGACGTAGCCCGAAGATGCGACCATCGGCACGCCGTAGCTCACCATCGCCTGCAGGCCGCCGCAGCAGCACGCGCAGCAGTTGCAGATCGCGTAGAAGCGGTTGTCGCACGCGTCCTTGAAGTACGCCGCATGCACGTGCCCACGCTCATGCTCCGCCTGAAGCACTTCGAGCGCCTCGCGTTGCGTCACGCGTCGTGCCCTGTGCGGGTGGTGCTCGACGACGAACGAGCCGTCACCGACGATCATGCAGACGTCCGTCGGCTGACAGGGATTGTGCCGGGCGTGACGGCAGGGGCACTCGATCAGGGTCACCTGGGGCGGGCCCTTGAGCACGATGTCGCGCGCGGTCGGGTAAGGGATGATCCGTTCGAGGTCGGTCCGCTTGATCTCGTGATCCAGCGTGATAATCCTCCGCGCCAGCTCCGTGGTCAGGATCTTGCCATGATAGCGGTCGGCCCACCAACGCCCGAGCTTGGGCGTCATGCGGGGCAGTAACGCGTGGATACAGAAGCTGATGTACTGGTAGGCCCAGCGGCCATAGACGTAGCCGTGCAGACCCGTGAGAAACGCGGGTCGCCGCCCGACCCCGGCCGACTCCCGCAAGGCGGCCCGCGTTGACGGGAGCATCAGGTGACCACGCTCACCGACCAGCCAGAGCGTCGCCAGCAGCAGCAGCAGGGCGCCGGGAATCAGCAGAAGCCAAAGCACAGGCTAGCTCCCGTTTCCACCAGACTGCACCGTGGTTTGCCTAGAGAACAGGCCGCCGGGCTTGCGGCCTGCCGACGATCGCCGCACACAGTTCGGCCGCACGCCGCAACTTACGGAGTTGGCCGTGGGATGGACAGGCCGAAACCCCTTCCGCCCGCTGCGCGTAGTGTCGTTTGAGACTGCCGAGCTCGCTTTCGCCCACGAGGCAGCGGCGTAAATTGGACATGTAGCTCGCTTTCGGAGTCTGTCAGCAGGAGACCGGTCAGAGTCATGTCTGTTCGTGTAGCCCGGGGCTTTGTCCCGATCGTCGCCCTCCTCGCGTTCGCCTGTTCCTATCAGACGGATGACCAGATGAGTCAGGTACAGAACTTCGCCGTCTTCAGGCAGAGCCCGAACCAGGTTGTCGAAGCTTTGACGGCCGTGCTCGTGGATCGTGACGCCCTGTCCAGCGATCTCGTGCCGGAACTCAGAACCAGCCTCATCGATGCGTTCACCGCCAGGCAGGAGGCCCGTCTGAACAGCGAGTCGGTCTCGTTGGGCCGTGAGCAACTCGCGCGACTGGTCCCTGAAGAATTCCGGCGCTTCATCGGTGACGAGGGCGGTCGCTATGTCCTCGAGCTGAGCCTGGAGCCGGCGCCCGACGGCGGCCTCCGGCTCACCGTCACGCCGACGATCATCGCCACCGTGCGTGGCGGCGAGGGCCCCCTGGGCGGCCGGCCGCTGCCGTCCAACGGTACGCTTGAGAGTACGATCCTCGAGGCGTTATCGCGCCGCCTGGGCGGCTGATCGCTTGCGGCTATGCTTACGTTGCGACCCGGCTTCGCGTTGCCACTGATCGCCGCCTTCCTGGTGAGCTGCGGCGGGGAGCGCGAGTGGTTCGGCGCGGCCGACGTGCTGGTCAACGATCCCTCCACCGACCGCGGCAACAACACCACGCAGAGCGAGACCGCTGTCGCGCGGCACGGCGATGTCGTCGTCGTCGGCTACAACGACTCCGGGGAGTTCACGCGGCGAAGTAGCTTGACGGGGTACGCCTACTCGCTGGACGGCGGCGCCAGCTTCAGCGACGCCGGCGTGCTGGCCCCGGTGAGAGGCGGCCGCAACCTCGGTGACCCCGCCCTCGCCGTGGACCGCGAGGGGAACTTCTACTTCGCTACGCTGGCGATAGACGCGGCGGCGCGATCGTACGTCGCTATCGCCCGCTCCAGGAAGACGAAGGGTGAGGTGACGTTCGGGACGCCGGTCCTCATCCCCGGCCTCGACCCCGACGGCTTCCAGGACAAGGAGCTCATCGCGGTGGACGCGAGCGGCGGCCCCCGTGACGGACACGTCTATGTCGTCTGGACGGAGTTTCCGCCGCGGGGTCCCTCACGCATCCTGTTCTCCCGCTCCAGCGAAGGCGGTCGGACCTTCGCGCCGGCGATGCGGCTCTCCCGCTCGGGCACCGGTGTGCAGGGCGCGATGCCGGTCGTAGGAAAGCAGGGGGAGCTATACGTGGCCTGGGAGGATCGCTCGGGTGTGAGGACGGGGTACATCAAGCTGCGGCGCTCCACGGACGGTGGGCGCAACTGGGATCCCGAGACCCTCGCCGCCAGGTTCGAGCGGATCTCCGAGCGCGAGGCGACGGGCGCCTGCGGTCGGGCGGCGCTGGGCGGCTACATCCGGGTCAGCGAGTTCCCCAGCATCGATGGGGACCGGAGCGGCGGGCCAGGTGAGGGGAACGTCTATATCGCCTTCGCCGCCGATCCCGGTCGCCAGGCCCGCGGCGATGCCGCCGATATCTTCGTCGTGCGCTCCGAGGACGGTGGGCGGACCTGGAGCGAGCCCGTGAACGTGGTGAAAGGCCACGCCGTGACGTCGGGCGCCGACGAGACCACGAACGACAACTTCATGCCCGTCCTCACCGTCGGCCCCGAGGGTCAGATCAACGTCTTCTTCTACGATCGGCGGAACGACTCGAAGAACCGCAAGATCGATGTCTACCGCGCCGTCTCCACCGACCAGGGCCGCACCTGGGCGAACGAGCGGGTCACCGCCGAAGCGTTCGACGTGCCGCCCCTCAACCCGAACTTCGATCCGCTGGTCAAGAGCTGCTACATGGGCGACTACAACGACGCGACGGTCGACCGCTCCGGCTTCTACCTGACCTGGGGCGACAACCGGCGGATCTTGCGGGCGCCGCGTTTCCCGCGCGGGCGGCCCGACCCCGACGTGCGCTTCCGCACTGTGGGGCTCCGACCTTAAGCGGCGAAGCCAGGATATTCCGGGATCCCCCGGCGCAACTGGGCCGGTCCTTCAGAATCTTGCCTCGCCGCTATCTTCGGGTTATCTTCGGTATCCCGGGTCTAGCTGAACCGGAGCCGCGAAAACCATCGATGACCCGTTCTAGCGCTGTCTCTGCACTCGCCGACCGCGTCGGGGCCCTGGCTCGGGCCAGCGAGCTCGTCGCTGGGGTGCGGGCCTTCGCCTGGCCTCTGGGCTGGCCGGAGCTGGATTCTGCCCTCCCCGGCGGCGTGCCCCGGGGGCAGGTCACCGAGTGGGCGGGCCCCCGCTCGGCGGGTAAGACGGCGGCGGTGCGCCAGCTGGTCCGTGCCGTCCGGGACGCCGGGGCCGGGGCGGCCTACGTGGACGGGACCGCGACGCTGGCCCCGGCGCCCTGGGTCCTGGTCGGGACGCTGGGGCCGAACGGGGCGCCGCCTTTCTGGGTAGTGCGGCCGCCGGTGCCGGGCGGGGTGCTGGCCGCGGCGGAGGAGCTTCTGAGGAGCGGCGCCTTCGGCCTGGTGATCGCCGAGGGCGCTGACTGGTCCCGCACGCCGGTGCTCCGGCTGCAGCGCCTGGCCCGGGAGACGGGCGCGGCGCTGGTCGCGGTGGTGGAGCGGCCGGGTCGGGTGCCGCTGGCGGGCTTCCGGGTGCAGTTCTCCCCCGATCCACGCTCCGAGTCCTACCGCGTCCAGGTCTGGGGCCGGGGCCCCATCCACGAGCTAGCCTATGTCCACGACCTCCCGTATCGCCTGCCTACGGATTCCGGACTTCCCGATCGCCGCGCACCTGCGGGCTGAAGGGAGTGCACCGGATTCCCCGGCGCCTCCCGATCCGTCGGGCCCGGCCATCGTGGTCCAGGGCAAAGGTAAGCAGGCCCTGGTGGCGGCAGCTTCCCGGGCGGCACACCGTCTCGGGATCGAGCTGGGTATGCGGGCGGCGGACGCCCGGGCGCAGCATCCCGGGCTGCGGGAGTGGGCCTGGTCGCCCGCGCTCTACGATAGGCTGCAGACCGAGCTGGCGGCGGCGCTGCTCGCCGCGTCGCCCCGGGTGAGCCGGGCTGGGCTCGGCGCCTTCTGGCTGGACGCCGGCGGCTGGGACCGCCGGGGTGGGGAGGAGGCGTTCATCGAGGCGGCCCGCTCGGCGGCACTGGCGGCGGGCTACCCGGAGGCGCGGGTGGGGGTCACCGGCACCGCGGCCGCGGCCCGGGCGGCGACCCGGCTCGAGGGTTGCGCCGTCTGCCAGGTGCCGCCGGGAGAGGACGCTTGCTTCCTGGCACCGCTCCCCCTGCGTGCCCTTCCCATCTCCGAGGAGCTGCTGGAGCTATTGGAGGCGCTGGGCCTGGCGACGGCGGGCGAGCTGGCGGCGTTGGAGGTAGGGGAGGTGGAGGCGCGGCTGGGTGCCGCGGGCGTGCAGGCACACCGCTGGGCCCGGGGGCTCGACGACGGCAGGGAAGGTCCGTTCGCGGGGCGGGCAGCGGACGATTGGAGTGTAGAGGTAGAGCTCCCCGGCCCCGTCGACCGGCTGGAACCGCTCCTCTTCCTGCTCAAATCCTGTCTCGACCATCTCTCCGACGCCCTCGCCGCAGAGGGGCTGTGTGTACGCGAGCTCGAGCTCACCATCGAGACGGAGGAAGGCCCTGCCCGGCAGACCATCCGCCCGGCCCGACCCACCCGTCGGGCCCCGATGCTCCTGAGCCTCTGCCGGAGCGTTTTGGATGGCCTGCGCCTTCCCGGCCGGGCGCTGGGGGTGCGGGTCGAGGCGGAGGAGGTCGTGCCGGCGGTGGCGGAGCAGGCGGACCTGTTCGAGCCTCCGCAGCCCGATCCCGACGCCCTGGCCACCGCCCTCACCCGGCTGCAAGGCCGCTGGGGCCCGGAGGCGGTCGTGCGCCCGAGGGCCGCCGACAGCCATCGGCCAGAGCGGCAGGGCCGCTGGGAGCCGGTGGAGCTGATGGCGGAGCTCACCCGCAGAGCTGCGCTGGCTCAGGCCGATGGGAGTGCCGTGCTCGATGGCGACGGTACGGCAGCGGAGCGCTCAGACGCGCCTGCACTCATCCTCCGTCTCTGGCCGCAGCCGCGACCGCTGGAGGTGCGGATCGAGGCCGGCCGCCCCGGCGCGCTGGCGCTGGACGGCGGCTGGCGCTCCGTCCGCTCACTCCAGGGCCCGGAGCGCCTCTCCGGCGACTGGTGGGAGGACGAGTACCGGCGCGAGTACTACCGGGTGACCACCGAGGCGGGCGACTTACTCTGGGTGTTCTACGACCCGCGCCGCCGCGGCTGGTTCTGGCACGGCTGGTGGGATTGAAGACTAGCTATTTACAAAGCTTTCACTGCAGTGATGGATTGTGGCGCCCTCGATGTTGGCCTCGTCGCAGCAGTCCCGCCAAGCTCGCCAGACGCCCTAGCCCGGCCTTACTCCTCGCGCAGCACGATGGCCGGATCGACCCGGGTCGCGCGGCGCGCCGGCAGGTACGACGCGAGGGTCGAGACGGCTAACAGGAACGCGGAGAGGCCCGCGTAGGTGATCGGGTCCGCCGGGTCGACCTCGTAGAGGATGCTCGACAGCGACCGTGTGAGCGCGAAGGCGGCGACCAAGCCGAGGACGACGCCGGTCAGGCTGACGCGCAGGCTCTGTCCCGTCACCATCCGCAGCACATCGCCCCTGCGGGCGCCGAGCGCCATGCGGATGCCGATCTCGCGCAGCCGCTGCACGACCGAGAACGAGATCACGCCGAAGATTCCGACGGCGGAGAGCACCAGCGCCAGGACGCTGAAGGCGGTGAGCAGGCCACCCACCAGCCGGCTATTGGACATAGCTTCCCTGACGTAGCCCTCCATGGTCTCTATCCGGTAGAGCGGCACGTCCGGGTCGAGAACGG
>CP070823.1:1561065-1587812 GCA_020344375.1 Gemmatimonadota bacterium
GCCCAGGCCATACCAGAGCAGGAGCGCGACCTTCTTGAAACCGTTCATCTCGACCTTCCCGGTTGAATCGTTCGTACGTTCCTAAGCCCATCTGCCTGAGTACGGAGACATTCGTAGTCAGCAGGAACGTGCCACATGCGTTCGGCTGCACGCTGGTCTCAGAGCTGCACCTCGACCGCCGTGCCGATCCGTGACTCGGCGCCCAGCTTACCGTCCAGCAGGATCTTGAAGCGCCCGCGCTCCAGCTCGACCTCGACTTCACGCCCGCGGAACATCAGCCGTGACAGTCGCAGCGACTCCAGCCCGAAGGGCAAGGGATCCACTACGAGGGCGTCGGCGCCTGTGGGCCGCAAGCCGGCCACGTACTTAACGATCAGATCGTTCACCCAGGAGTGCTGGTAATCGTCGTAGCCGCGGTAGAGGGACGCCTGACCCGTGTCGGGATTATAGTGCTCGTAACAGTTGGGGCGCGTGGGGTCGCCGTCGTGGAACAGCATGCGGATGAACTTGCGGATGAACTCCGCCGCCGTCTCGCGCAGCGCCGGATCGTGCTCGATCGCCGCCCGAGCGACCGCTTCGGCGACGTGCGAGTTCGCCATCGGCCAGACTCGACCGTTCCACGGGCAGTTGTGTCGCTTGCCCTTCCACTCGGCCTCTGGGCTGTAGTAGGGGTCGTCGGTGCTGGTGGAGGGCACCGGGCACGCAGTCCAGAACTCAGCCGGATCCAGCAGGTGCCGGCGCAGACCTCCGACTTGCCGTTCGCCTACGAGATCGGTGAAGTACGGATAAAAGCAGACGGCGGCCTTGATACCGGTGCGCCGCATCGAGCGCGGGTCCACATCCGAGAACATCCCCGTCTCTTCGTCCCACATAAGCTCGAGGATCGCCTCACCGGTGCGCTCCGCGACCATCGCCCAACGCCGTGCGCCGTCGCCGTCGCCCAGCCGCTCCGCGATCACCGCCAGCGCCCGCTGCAGCTGGTAGGCGTACACCGTGGCATCCACAGCCTTGAGGCGGATGCGCTTGCCCCAGGTCTCGCTGTCCGCGTCGAGGCTCACCGCCATGTAGCGGCTCATGTACTCCTGGCCGGTCTCGTAGTGGTCGATCACATCGTAGAGGCCGCTCCCGTCGGCGTCCCGCTCCCGCTGCAGCCACTCGGCGTAGAGAGTGAGCGGCCGGTAGATGGCCCGTAGAAAGCTGTCGTCGGGATGCACCGCGTCCACGGCCAGCGCCGCGCCGCCCCAGTCCGCGAAGTAGAAGTCGGTGTGCGCTAGATGGTTCACGTAGATGCGGCCGTGGAGCTGGCCGCTCTCTTTCTGATGGGCCAGGAAGTTGAGGATTACACCACGGGCGCGCTCGGGCTCCGGCAGCCAACGCAGCTCCCGGGCGTGGCACTGCGCGCTGTAGCTGACGGGGACGTGGAAGTAGCCAGTGCCCTCGCAGCAGCCGGGGTAGAAATGGTTCCCTACGCCACCCTCATGGCTGCACAGCCGCAGCCCGTACCAGCGGTAGTACCAGTAGCGCTCGATGAACGGATCGGAGCAACACAGTCCGGGCACCGCGTCGTAGAACGCTTGCCAGCTCGCCCGGCTCGCCGCGCCCGGCTCTGCGCTCGTGGGCGGGTCCGTCGGCCCGGCGGGCTCCGGCAGCGGTGCCTGCTGCTGGAGGTCAGCGGCCAGGAGGCTCGTCATCCGCGCGTCCGCGAAGTTCTGTGGACGCACCCGGGCCCGTAACGCCAGCGTCGCCGCGCCGCCCGCGGGCACCTCGACCCGCGACCCGGCCGCCACGTGCAGGATCCCGCTGAGGCTCACGCCGCCCGCCTGGACCGCAGTCGTTACTCCGCCCCGCCACTTCTCCGGGAAGGGCGTCAACTCCCAGCGCGGATCGAAGGTCGAGCGCTCCGCCAGGTAAGCGCCGCCGGCGACCCCGTCACCCAGGGCCTCCAGGGTCACCTCGACGGCCAGCCGGTGGACGTGTCGGTCCTGAAGAGCCCGCCGGAAGGCCGCTGAGCCGGGGCCTGTTCGGACCGTGGACAGGTCGAGCCCGTCGGTGTCCTGGACTGTCCACGCCACCGCCAACAGTGTCCTGGGAGTGTCCTCAGTGTTCTCCAGCCGCCATTCCGACAGGAAATAGCCGCCAGGCAGGGCCGAGCGGCGCTCACAGCCCTCCAGCCCTTCGTCCAGCCGGTATTGGGCCACCAGCTCCGCCGGAGTCCAGCGGCGGCTAAGCTGGCGGGCCGCTAGCGGGCTGCCGGGCCTGTCGCCAGAACTGTCCAGGAAGGTGACAGTGAAGAGGGGGGCAAGCTGGTAGTGGTAGACGTCGATCTCGTCCCAGAACCCGGGGTGCTCGAGCCAGCGGGGAAAGCGGGGCGCGAAGATGATTCCGGTGCCCGAGCCCAGGTAGTGTTTGTCCGAGCGCTCCAACAGTCTGAGGGGATCGGCCATCTCACCCGCCTTCGGCCGAGGGCTCAGTCTCTGTGCCGCAACCACGCTGGATTACCCCGGCCCTCACGGGACCGCAACGGCTATAACGGTCCAAGATGGTCTTCGGTCACCTGCCCCAGCGACGATAGCTCAGCGGAAGCCCGCAGACAATTCGGGGCGTCACCTCACTCGGTCGGAGAGGTTCCGGTCGCAGCGAGCTCCACCGGTCAGTGCCTCACCCGTGAGCACGAGTTCCCCCATCTTCCAGAGCTCCCAGCTGAGGCCGGCATCCAGGGAGTAGCCCCAGCGCTCGCTCCACATGACCTCGGTGAGCAGCGGGAGGCCGTCGCCGTCGCTCACGAAAACCTGCATTCCCAGCACGGCGCCCACGAACGGCTGGGCCTCCGGTAGCTCGGACCAGGGTACCTGTAGCTCGAATGCCCAGCCATCCGCCCTGCGCGTCGAAAGGAGCCGGGCTCCTTTGATGGGGCCGTGGTAGTCGTACGACATCCGCATCACCGGGTAGGGCGGGTCGCCGTCACCGAAGATATGAGCGTAGACCCAGTGGTCGTCAGCTTGCCAGCGCGCGGCGTCGGGCGGCTGGCCGCCGTAGCTAAGCGGGTGGTTGTCGTTGCGGAGGTCAAACACGAGGTTCACGCGATCGCTCGTCCAGGCGGCACCCCGTGCCACGCTGTCATCGGCGAAGCGGCCAGCGACGTACAGGTGTGTCGTGTCCCAGGTGAAGCGCACGGTACCGCTCAGGTCGGCGTTGCCTTCGTACAGGCTGGCGGCAGTCAACAAATAGCTGGAGGAATCGAACGTGATGGCCGGCAGCTCCTCCCACTCGCTTAGACCACCATCGAGCTCGACCTTGAACGTCCGCAGTGGAGCGATGGCGACGCCCGTCTGCGCGGCAACTGGCGTCGCGGTCGCGGCGAGGATGGCGGCCAGCGTCAAGGCGGCAGCCGTCGGCCGGGCTTCAACGCACTTGCAGCGACACCACACGGCGCTCGTAGCTCCCCTCCAGACAGATGACGTAGACGCGGCTGTCGGCCGGCGGCGGCACGAAACTCAAGCGGTAGACGCCTGACGTATCATCCTCCTGCATCGTCAAGAGTTCCGCTCCCACGACGACAGCGACGGGCAGGCCTGCGCCTATCACAACGCGACCCATGCGGTCCCGCACGCGCGCCTCCAGGGTCACAGGCTCGCCGGCCCCCGCCTCGATACGTGTGGGCACCTCGATCCAGCCGCGTGGCTCCACATAGATGGGGATGGCGTGATCGAGCACTTCGATCCCCGCCGGCCCCGGCAGCTCGGCGTGAACGTGGACTGTGTCGAGACCGGGGAGCAGGCCTTCCTCGAGGACCGCACTGTAGCGGCCATCGACGAGCTCGCGCAGCGCGACCTGCCGATCCCCTACCTGGGCTGTGACCCGTGCGCCCCGCGCACCTTCGTCCCGCGCGATGCGGATCGTGATTTCGAGGGGCGTGCCATTCGCGGCCAGTATCTGGCTATCAGACCAGATTCGCCAGGCGGAGCGCCGCTCGACGGTCACGGCCCTGGGGACGAAGACGAAGCCCCGCGCCTCGGCGCTCAGCGTGAGCCGGTGCGAACCGAGCTCGAGGTCCGGCAGCGCGAAGGCGAACTGACCAGGTCCCAACTGCTCAGCGTTCAGCGTCCGCTCGCCGATCTGCGCCTTGAGCGTCGCGCCCTGAACGGCCGGGCCGTCGCCGCCGAAGCGGGCCTCACGCAGCTGCGCCAGCAGCACGCCCTCGTCGTCCGCGCCAGCTGCCGGCTCGCGCCGTCCTGCCTCCGCCGCCGCTGCACCGCTCGCCGAGGCCCGAACGCCAGCGTAGGAGACGATCCGGCTCGGCGCCGCCAGGTCACCCATCCTCAACCGCACGATCTCCGGCGCGGCAGCCTCGCCCACCGTGATAGCGAGTCGCTCGTCCCCAGCTGGCAGCTTCAGCCACCCGCTGAAGTAATCACCCTGGAAGATCGTGCTCCCATCGAAGTCCGTGTGATGGTAGGTGCGGCGCTCCAGGCGCCCGGGCGCCGCAGGCGCTTCTCCTAGGCGCACCTCTGGCGACTGCACCGCCCCGCCCGCGACGAGTGGCAGATAGACCTCGGTGTTGGCCCGACCGAGGAAGATGTGGTCGTACAGTGGGCGCGCACCGCTGACCGGCTTTGCGGCTGCCGGCCGGCCGTAGTCCAGCTCCAGCCACGCTTCCCACCGCGTGCGGCCCAGCATCCAGGCGTAATAGACGAGCTGCATCGCCCACGGATAGGTCGCCCTGTTCGCCCGCTCCCGCTCGGCGTAGCTTATCATCTCGTCATCGTCATAGTGAGGGAGAAAGGCGCCTGGCCGCTCGGCCAGCAGCGTCGGCATGTTGCGGCTCATCTCGTCGGCGTTCAGGAAGCCGTCGGGCATGCCGCTCATCGAGAACATGTCGTCGATGTTGTGCAGCACCTCGTGGATCATGATCTGCGAGATGCGACCGGGATCCCAGGCAAAGACGCCGATGGAGCTGTAGCCGGCGTCGCCGAGGAAGGTCCCATCGGGCCCCACTGCGCCGCCGCCGTAGGCGAGCACGGCGCCCTCCGGGTTGGCGTTGTTCCAGGCGTAGAGGGCGATGACCTCGTCGAACTCGTAGTCAAGCATGCCGAGACGGGCGAGCTCGTCTTGGATATTCTCGCGGGCTAGGTAGTAGCGACCGGGAGCGACCTCGGAGACCTCGGCGAGCGCCAACTCGCGATCGATCTGGAGTAGGGAGATGCGGAAGTCAACCGCGTCGCCCGCCGCCGTGCGGTAGAAGTCGACGAACTCAAGCACCTCCTCGTGCACACGCGCGAGCTGCCCGCGGGTCAGCGCGTGTGAGAATGAGCGCGTGTAGACGACGATAAGCACTGCAAGCCGGCGTACGTCCGGAGCGTCGGCCCCGGGCTGGCAGGCGATCCCCACCGCGGACGCGTGCGCCGGCAGCGCGCGGGCGCATGTGATGATGAGCAGCAGGGCGAGAGCCACCCTGCGGCGCAGGCGGAACAAGAGGCAGTCCATAGCTCTGATCGGGGAAGAGCGTGGGCTGACAACCGACCCGACCCGAGACTAGAGCGACGTCTGAACAATGTCAACGACAGAACCCACCAAACAGCGTTCCCCCGTCGACGTTGCCCGGGCGGCGTTTCAGCGAGAGTTCGGCGAGCGCCCAAGTTGGTCGTGCCGGGCACCTGGCCGGGTGAACCTGATCGGCGGCCATGTGGACTACAACGAAGGCGTGGTGCTCCCAGTGGCGGTGGCGCTGGAGATCGCCCTCGCCTTCCGCGGGCGTACGGACCGACTGGTGCGCGTCTATTCCGCCGACTTTGACGAGACCGCCGAGTTCAAGATCGAGGACCTGGCGCCGGGCTCGCTCACGGGTTGGGTGGCCTACCCGGCGGGCGTGGCCTGGGCGATGAGCGGCGCCGGTGTCCCGCTCCGCGGCCTGGAAGCCGCGGTGGCGGGCAACGTCCCAATCGGCGCAGGGCTCTCGTCGTCCGCAGCGCTCGAGGTGGCGTTTGCCGCCGCCTTCCGGCAGGCCTCCGAACTCGACCTGCCCGAGTTGGAACTCGCCAAGCTCGGACAAGCAGCGGAGAACCAGTTCGTCGGCGTGCGCTGCGGGATCATGGACCAGGTTACGGCCGCCTGCGCCGAGGCGGAACACGCGCTGCTGCTCGACTGCCGCAGCCTCGACTACCGCCATGTGCCGCTCCCGCCGGCCTTGCGCATCGTGATCCTCGACACCGGCGTCGAGCGCGAGCTTCGCTCCTCTGAGTACAACAAGCGCCGCCGCGAGTGTGAGG
Source organism: Gemmatimonadota bacterium (assembly GCA_020344375.1). Lineage (GTDB taxonomy): Bacteria > Gemmatimonadota > Gemmatimonadetes > Palauibacterales > KS3-K002. The sequence continues at coordinate 1,567,332 of CP070823.1, forward strand.
AGACCGTCAGCCGGCTGGCCGCTGTCGACGACGACATCCACGCCCTGCGGGACGTGTCACCCGAGCAGCTCGGTCCGCTGCTTCGTCACCTGCCGCCACCGCTCGACCGGCGGGCCCGGCACGTCGTCGGTGAGATCGAGCGAGTACATCTCGCGGCCTCGGCGCTGGAGCAGGGAGAGACGGAACGCTTCGGCGAGCTGATGTTCGCATCGCACCGCTCGCTGCGTGACGACTACGAGGTGAGCTCCGAGGAGCTGGACGGCCTGGTGGAGCTGGCGCGGCGCGCGCCCGGGATCTTCGGCGCGCGTCTTACCGGCGCCGGCTTCGGCGGCTGCACGGTGAACGTGGTAAGCGCCGCCCTCGTCGAGGACTTTCTGAGCTACGTGTCCGAGGGCTACGACAAGCTGTTCGGGCGCAGGCCAGACTCGTACGTGACCGACGCCGCGCCCGGCGTATCACTTGACAGGGCCGGGTAGCAACTCACCGAGAAACGCTAACCGCAGTGCGTCTCCGCTAGCCCCTCAATCTGGTTCTCAGTCAGGTCCTTCACCCACCTGCGAAGCAGCTCCTTACGGCTCGCCGTCTTGAGCGTTCGCGATTCGTCTCCCAGGGCCTCGGTCTGACCCGGAACGCAAACGATCCACGCCCCCCACTCGCCACCCTTCAGCCGACCGGTCTCGATGCTGTAGAACCGGCCATCCTTGAGAAATCCAGAACGTAGGATCTCGTGAGACTTCACCTGCTTCATACTTCCCCCGTGACATCTGGTAGCATCAGAGAGCGAATTCCATTAGCGAACACTGCTGAAGAGCTTTGCCTACTCCGGCACGGCAGCCCGTCGCTGGGGCGATAACAGCGTCGCGCCCGAGGACACCGAACGGCCGGCGTCTGCCGGGGACGTGCGGGTGTCTGCTATTTTGACAGGTGGTCTGCCTGAGGAGACGCCGGCTGGATGGAAATTCCCGCCGGCCCGGAACGCGGGCATCTCAAAGGCCAAGACGGCTCGAGTCTCTGGGAGCGGCGGGAACTCCTGTACAGCCGAGCCTCGGCCCAACTTGAATCTTAATAACAAGAATCGACGAATCGGGCAAGCCTCCCGGCCATCGCAGACGTACGCGCATCGGTGCCCTGCGGGAACCCCCTGCGTCATTCCCGTATCAAGGTCGTGGAAAGCCACGGTACCTGCTTCGGCTAGCTACGTACCGGCGATCACCCTATTTTGCGAACCCATGTCGTCCGGTTTCCCTGCCCGTTTCCGCGAGGCCGTAGGATCCGGCGCCACTCTGGTCGAGGCTCCGGGCACGCGGGAATCGCGCCTAGGCTTCGCCCGCTCGGTTGCCGCCGGGCTGAGCGACGAGCCGAAGTGGCTGCACTGCAGGTTCCTCTATGACGCCGAGGGCAGCCGGCTATTCGAGACCATCACCGAGCAGCCCGAGTACTACCTGACCCGCACCGAGGCGGCGATCCTGGTGAAGCACGCCGCCGACATCCGGACGATCACCGGGCCCCGCACTCTGGTGGAGCTGGGCTCCGGCTACTCGGTGAAGACGGAGCATCTCCTCAGTGCCTACGTGGACGAGGACAACCCACTCCTCTACGTCCCTGTGGACGTGAGCGACACGGCGCTGCGCGAGGCCAGCAAGGCCATCGCGGAGCAATTCGCCGACGTCCAGTTCACAGGGATCAACGGCACCTACCGGAGCGCCTTTCCCGTCCTGCGGCAGCTGTCACCGCAGATGGTCATCTTCCTGGGCAGCTCGATTGGCAACTTCAATCCGGCGGAGACGACGGCGTTCTGGCGCAATATCGCTGGCCACCTCCCGGTTGGAGATTTCTTGCTGCTGGGCGTCGATCTGGTGAAAGACGTTGCCGTTCTTGAAGCCGCGTACAACGATGCCGCCGGCGTCACGGCAGCGTTCACCAAGAACTACTTCGTTCGCATGAACCGCGAGCTGCGCTCCGGTATCGATATCCGCCAAATCGAGCACGTCGCGATCTGGAACCCGGAGCTTGGCCGTATCGAGATCTACGTGCGCTTCCATACCGACCAGGAGATTTACATTGAGCCTCTCGACGAGCGTTTCAAGATCAGCGCAGGCGAACGGATCCTCGTCGAAATCAGCCGTAAGTACCGCCTACCGGAAGTGACTGAAGAGCTCGGCACGTTCGGCTTCGAAGCGCGGCGAGCCTTCACCGATGATAAGGAGTGGTTCGCGCTGCTGCTGCTCGAGCGCACCGACGATTCGGTGCTGCGACGACCTCTCTACTCAGCAACGACTCGATGAGGCATGCATGACGCTACCTTGAGCCGTCGACAGACGGCGCGCAGTTCTTTCGTGCAGGAGAAAGACGGGCTCTGCGGCATATGCCCGGCCGGCTGCTGGGTGACCGCCACACTGGAGGACGGGCAGATTCAGAGCGTGCGCCCGCAGGATCACCCGCTCGGCATGCTCTGCACCAACGGCGCTCATTCGGCGGAAATCGTCCATGATCCCGATCGCCTCACGTATCCCATGCGGCGCAAAGGTCCCAAGGGGACCTATGAGTTCGAGCACATCACCTGGGACGAGGCGTTCGAGATCATCGTCGAGAAGCTTCGGGCCCTGAAGGAGAAGTACGGACCCGAGTCGGCTGCCATCTATACCGGGCGCGGCGGGTTCGAGCAGGCACTATGTGACGTGTTCCAGCCCGCCGGCGTGGCGATCTCCTCGGCCTCCAGCGTGCTCTTCCCCTTCGGCTCACCGAACACGCTGGGCGTAGGCGCGCTGTGCTATGTCTCGGCTGCGATGATCGCGCCGCACGTCACCTTCGGCGAGTACTACCACACCATGGATCACGATATCGAGAACGCCGAGCTCATCGTGATCTGGGGTGCCAACCCGGCCACCGACTCGCCACCGCTCGCCCACGAGCAGATCAAGAGGGCCGTGCTAAGCGGCGCCCAGGTGGTCTGCATCGACCCGCAGCGCAACCACACGGCCCGCGAGGTCGGCGCCGAGTGGATCCCCATCCGCCCGGGCACCGACGGCGCGCTCGCCCTCGGAATGATCAACGTGCTCATTGAGGAGGAGCTCTACGACGAAGAGTTCGTCAGGTACTGGACGGTCGGCTTCGAGGAACTCAAACAGTACGTGCAGCACTTCCGCCCCGAGGCGGTGGAGGAGATCACCGGCGTACGGGCGGCGAAGGTCGTGGACCTGGCGCGGCGCATCGCCGAGGCCCGGGGCGCCTGCCCGGTCACGTACACCGGGCTCGAGTACTCCGACAGCGGCGTGCAGGCGATCCGTGCCGTGTTCACCCTTTGGGCGCTGGCCGGTCAGCTCGATGTGCCCGGCGGTCTCACCATCCGCATGCGTCAGCACCAGTTCCCCATCAACCGCGAGGGTCTGATACCGAACCCCGATGTGCGCAAAGCGTTGGGTCGCGACCGCTTCCCCGTCTACAGCCTGTACAGGGGCGAATCGCACGCCATCGCGCTGCCAGGCTCGGTGCTCAAGGGCGAGCCTTACAAGATCCGGGCGCTGATCATCCTGGGTGGCTCCATCATCACGGCCTGGCCGAACCCGCAGCTCTGGCGCGAGACGCTCGGCGCCCTCGACTTCTTGGTCAGCATCAACCGTCACCACACTGCGGACTCGGCCTTCGCCGACATCGTGCTACCGGCCACCACCATGTACGAGATCACCTCGTACATGACCTACGGCCCGGTGTTCAAGATCCGGGAGAAGATGATCGAGCCGGTGAGCGAGGCGCGGAACGATTATCTGATCCTCACGGAGCTGGCCGAGCGGCTAGGCTACGGGGAGGTGTACCCGCGCAGCGAGGAAGAGCTGTTGCGCTACGTGCTCAAGGGCTCCGGCTTCACGCTCGAGGACGTCCGCGACGCCGGAGGCGAAGTTCAAATCCCCACGGTGATGATGCAGTACAAGAAGTGGGAGAAGGGGTCGCTCCGGGAAGACGGCCGGCCCGGCTTTCGTACACCGACCGCCAAGTTCGAGATCACCTCCACGGTCCTGGAGGAGCACGGTTACGATCCGCTCCCCGTTTACACCGAGCCGCAGGAGGGTCCGGTCGCCCAAGCGGTGCTGGCCGAGAAGTTTCCGCTCGTCTTCAACTCGGGCACGCGCATCTTCGCCGACTTCCGCTCCCAGCATCACGGCGTGCCCGGGCTGAGCGAGAAGGCGCCGGTCCCAGTTGTAACGATGAACACCCAGGACGCTGAGCGGCGCTGCATCGAGAACGGCGACTGGGTGTGGGTGGTTACTCCACGTGGCAAGGTTCGCTACCAGGCGAAGGTCAGCGACGACATCGTCGAAGGCGCCATCGACGCCAACATGGGTGGTGGCGGCCCGCTGGGTCCGAAGGCGTGGCAGGAGTGCAACGTCAACGACCTGACCGACCTGAACCGCTACGATCCTATTTCCGGCTTTCCGGTCTACAAGGCGCTGCTCTGCGACGTGGTGAAAGCTGAAGGCGGAGACGGTGTCGGCCGCGTGGCCGACGAGGAGAGCGAAGCGGTGGTGCACGTATCGACGGCGCGGAAGCCACGGCGGCAGGTCTACCTGGACCACAACGCGACGACGCCGTTGGACCCGGAGGTCCTGGAGGCGATGCTGCCCTTCCTCCAGCACCAGTATGGCAACCCGTCCAGCATCCACAGCCGCGGCAACGCGGCCCGCGACGCGGTGGACGCTGCGCGCCGCGTGGTCGCCCAGGCGCTCAACTGCACGGCGCGCCGCATAATCTTCACGGGCGGCGGCTCTGAGTCAGACAACCTGGCAATCAAAGGCGTGGCGTTCACGAAGCGCGATGACGGCAATCACATCATCACGACCACCGTGGAGCACCCCGCCGTCCTGAGAACTTGCGAGGCATTGGCCGACCTCGGTTTCGAGATCACCTACCTCGATGTGGACGAGACGGGTCGCGTCGATCCTCAGGTGCTTGCCGAAGCCATGACGCTGAGGACGATCCTCGTCAGCGTGATGATGGCGAACAGCGAAGTAGGCACGATCAACCCGATCACCGAGCTCGCAGGCCTTGCGCACGAGCGCGGCGCGCTGTTCCACACCGACGCGGTGCAGGGGCTCGGCAAGCTGCGCATCGACGTTGAGGAGCTGGGCGTAGATCTGCTCTCCGTCTCGGGCCACAAGGTCCACGGGCCCAAGGGCGTGGGCGCGCTCTACGTGCGGCAGGGCGTGGAGCTGTCGCCGATCATCCACGGCGGCGGCCAGGAGCGCAAGCTGCGCGCGGGCACCGAGAACGTCCCAGGCATTGTCGGCTTCGGCAAAGCCTGCGAACTCGCAGTGCGCCGCCTCAACCATCAGGAGATGGAGCGGGTATGCGGCTTACGCGATCACCTGGAGGAGGGGGTTAAGAAGATCGTGCCCAACGCGCGACTTAACGGACACCCGACGCAGCGTCTTCCGAATACCCTCAACATGACGCTTCCCAGCATGCGCGGCGAGTCGTTGGTTCTGTTCATGGATCGCCACGGTGTCTACTTCTCCTCGGGCTCCGCCTGCAAATCGGGCAACCCCGAGCCCTCTCACGTGCTCAAGGCCATGGGCCTGAGCGATGAGGACGCGCACTGCGCCATCCGGATGACCCTCGGCGTTGGGAATAGCGAAGAGGACGTGGACTACGTGCTGGAGAGCCTGGCGGAGATCGTCGGCGACCGGCAGAGCAGCGTGAGATTCGTCGCCTGCCGCTGAGTCAAGCGCCGCCGACAAGAAGGCGTGTGAAGCTCCCAACCTAGGGCAGGGCCAGTCGTTCCCGGTCGGCCCAACCGCTAAGGGCCTCGAAGACCCCAAGGGCGAAGTCGACGTTGCCGAAGGGCGCGCTCACCTGGATGCCCTGTACGTGCGGTTGCAGCTCCTGCACCATCGCCCGAGCGATGGCCAGACCCTCGGCCATCCCAGCCTCCTTACCCTTCTCGCTGGCGACGCGCATACGCTCGAGGATAGGATCGGGTACCACGATTCCTGGGACCTCGTTGTTCAGGAACTCGGCGTTACGATACGAAACCAGCGGCCAGACGCCAGCGATGGCCGGTATGCGCACGTGAGCGATCCGCTCCAAGAACTCCAGAAACGCCTGCACGTCGAAGACCGGCTGCGTCACTACGAACTGGGCACCTGCGTCCACCTTCCACTCGAAGTGGTGGATCTCGTAGTCGGGATCAACGGAGGCGTGGTTGACGCCCACTCCGTGGAAGAAGCTCGTGGCCGAGCCGAGCGAGTGGTCACCGAGATCGAGACCGTGATTCAGCCTATACACCAGGTTGGTTAGCCCGACGGAATCGATGTCGAACACTGCCGTCGCATCGGGATAAGGTCCCATCCTCGGCGGGTCGCCGGTGACAATAAGGAGGTTGCGCAATCCCATAGCGTGTGCGCCAAGCAGGTCGCTCATCATCCCCAGGAGGTTGCGATCACGACAGCAGTAGTGAGGGATCGTCTCGAGCCCGACCTCCCGCTCGATGATCGAGCAGGTAGCGAGCACACTCATCCGCATCATCGCCCGGGGGCCATCGGGCACGTTCACGGCGTCTACTCCCGCCGCCTTCAGTTGGTGGACCCGATCAAGGACCTCGCTGAGATCGCACCCCTTCGGCGGCAGGATCTCCACGCTCGTGACCGGCTCGCCCGCCGTGATCTTCCGCGCGAGCTGCGAGCGCTGCGGCGTGGGCACGGGCTCGACGCCGGGCTCGGCCGTGCGCCGCTCCACGTCCCTTATCGCCTTGGGCACGACAGCCCGCTGGCGCGGCGAAAGGGCGCGTACCTGCGCGGCCATAGCGCGGATATGCTCGGGGGTCGTACCACAGCATCCGCCCACGAAACGGACGCCCGTCTGGATGAGGTGGCGCGTGTAATTGGCGAAGTACTCCGGCGAGGCCATGTAGATCGTGCGGCCCTCGATCTCGCGCGGCAGCCCGGCATTCGGCATCGCGGACAGCGGACGGCTCGTCACCTCCGCCATCTGCTGGATCGCCTTGAGCGTGATTGCAGGCCCGACGCTACAGTTAAGGCCGACCACATCTGCACCCAGCTCGTGCAGACGCAGTGCGATCTGGGCAGGATCGGCGCCGAAGACCGTCTTCCCGTCGACCTGGACGGTCATCTGGGCGATGACCGGCAGGTCGGCGACATCACGGCACCCGAGGACTGCCTGCTCGATCTCGGAGAGATCACTGAAGGTCTCGACGATGAAGAGGTCCACACCGCCAGCCGCGAGCGCTTCCGCCTGCTCCCGGAAGAACCCTCGTGCTTCATCACGCGCCGTGGGCCCCCACGGCTCGATGCGGATACCAAGTGGTCCCACCGAGCCGGCGACGTAAAGGTCGTCGCCGGCCACCTCGCGAGCCAGCTCCGCACCGGCCCTGTTGATCTCGTAAACGCGGTCACCCAGGCTATGCTGATCCAGGCGTACGCGGTTGCCCCCAAACGTGTTGGTCTCCAGGATCTCGGCCCCTGCGTCTCGATAGGCGCGGTGCACCTCGCGCACCAGCTCGGGCTGTCTGAGGTTGACCTCGTCGTACGACACGTTGACAAAGACGCCCCGCCGATACAGCTCGGTGCCCATCGCGCCATCGAAGAGATGGGCGCCGCCCTTCGCGATCAGAGCTCGAAAATCGGGCATCACTACCTCCCGAGGTTGGGCGCCGCAAAGCGACCGAAAAAGAAATGCGACCCGCAATCGATGAGCACGGGTCGCGCTGAACTGCTTCGGCTTACGCTTGCTGTAGTCGCCGCAGCTTTCGGTGCTCTACGGCGCCCGGCTCTTTAGGCTTTTTTTATGGTGGTTGCAAGCGGCCACAAATCAGTCCACCATGAAGCATTAAACTAGCTTAGTTCCTGACCGGGTCAAGAGGTTACTTGCCATCCTGATAGACGGAGGCAGCGCAGCCCGAGATGATCAGCGAGTCAGCTTTCCGGCTTGTCCTGGCGGTCTTTGTTGTGATCGACCTGAGCGTCCCAGCCTACTTCCGACGCCGAGCCGGCGCCTCCAGTTGTTGGGCCGCGCAGCTCAAGCGAGGCGGCCTCTTTGTCCCTGAGCGCCTGCTCACCTTCGTGCTCTATTGCGGCCTGCTCGCCTACATCATCAGCCCCCGCTGGTTGGCCTGGTCCCAGATCCATCTACCCGGCGGCAGCCGCGTGCTGGGCGTTCTGCTCGCCGCGCTGGCACTCGCCTGGATGGTCTGGGCCTTCCGCCACCTCGGGTCAAATCTCTTCGGGCCCCAGGCAGGACTTCAGACCCTAGTAACAACCGGGCCCTACCGCTGGATCCGCCATCCCCTGTACAGCGGCTGGGCGGCGCTCCTGGCCGGCTACAGCTTGTTGACGGCTAACTGGTTCGTCGCGCTGGTCTGGCTAGCGGCGCTCACGGCAGTGGTCAGACGCACTCCGAGCGAGGAGGCGCACTTGCTCCAGCAGTTCGGCGAGGCGTACCGAGAGTACTCGGCCCGCACCGGACGCTTCCTCCCGCGTTTTCGTCGTTGAAAGCTGGGACAGTCAGAGCAGAGGTACGCGACAGTGCTAAGATTGCTGACGTAGCCGCGGTCCCACGAGTTCGCCGAGGGCATCAGCGATCAGGCGTAACTCTCGCTCTGTCTCCTCAGCGAACGCAGCAGCCGCCCGGCTCTCAATGTCGATCACGCCGACGATACACTCGCCGTGCCTGACCCGGACGACGGTCTCTGAGCGGGTCTCGTCGTCGCGAGTCACGTGGTCCGACATCGCCGCGACATCCGGTATGTTCATGTCCCGGTTCTCGGAGACGGCGGTCCCGCACAGACCCTGGCCTACCGCTATACGCCCCTGTTGGGTGGGCTGCCCGATGTAGCTGTGCAGAACCAGATGCTGACCGCTCAGCAGGTAGATCCCTACCCAGTCGTAGGGCTCGCCGCTCAGGTGGAGGCGCTGTACGGCCCGGTGCAGGATGGCGTCGGCGGGCGCGGCGGCCATCTCGTAGAGCTCATCTGCGATCCGGCCGCCATCCAGCATCATGATCTGCCTGCCAGGGTGGCCTCGAGCTCCGCCAGCTTCCGCCGAGCTGCCTGCGCCAGCTCGAAGTTGGGATCGGCGTCTCTCCAGACCTCGAGCGCGATGCGAAGGTGGTTCAGTGCCCGATCGTGATCACTCATGTCAACGTAAAGCAGGGCGATCTCGTAGTGCGTCTTCGGGTTGTACGGCGTGACCTTCAGGTTGGCCTTGAGGTGCTCCAGGGCCCTGTTGCGCTGTCCCAGCATCCGATAGCAGCGGCCGAGCGCGCGGTGACGAGTGATGTCCGTGGGGGCGAGCGTTAGTGCCTGCTGGTAGCTTTCGATCGCCTGCTCGTACTCGCCCCTCAGTTCATGGATCTTGCCTCGTGCAGCGAGCAGATAGTCTCCAAGCCCGCCCTCCCCCATCTCTTCCGTCCGGGCTTCCAGCTCCTCCAGCGCTTCCTCAGCCCGATCCGCATCTTCAAGTTCCAGATAGACTTCGAGATAGCCGATAGGAATCGCGGCGTCTAAGGGCGACGCCAGCTCGTTCTCGGCCCTGCGGATGATCTCCAAGGCGACGTCCTCGCGGCCAGCCTGAACGTACACGCCGAGATCTGCGAGTGTCCAACGGGCAAGGACTGCGCTGGGAGGCAGGAACCGCTCGCTTTCCGCCCATCCCAGCTCTCTGTACTCGATCGCCCTGTCCAGCTGTCCAACCGTCTCATGGTGACGGCTCAGCGACCTGTACGCCGACGCGCGTTCCTGCGGGGTCCTGGCAGCCGCCAGCGCCTCTTCGTGCTGCGCCTGCGACTCATCGAACCGTCCCTGGTTGAACGTCACCGTCGCCAGAGCGTTCATGACCACGATGTTGTCCGGGTCGAGGATGAGTGCTCGCTCGAGCTCAGGCCTCGCACGCTCGTAATCACCCATCGCGGCATAGACGAACCCCGTCGCCTCGAATGACGAATAGTCGTTGGGAACAGCCTGAGCATATCGCTGGAAGTACTCAAGCGCCTGCTCGAACTGTCCTTGCTCTCTATAGGCGTAGCCGATCGACCTGAGATAGTCGTATTGGGAAGGGTCAATCTCGAGGATCCGCTGGTATTCAGCGATCGCCTCGGCCCTTTGACCTCGACGGTTGTACTCGCCCGCCAGCTGTGCGTGAGCGTCGAGGTCCTCGGGGAACATTTCGACGGTCATCTTGGCGACGGCGATTCGCTTCGCAGCGTCCAGCTCGATGGCGTCGTAGTAGTGGTACTTGAAATAGAACTGCGTGCGCTCCGGCAGCCTGTAGATGTGCCGCATGGCGACTCGTGCTGCGCTGTCTGCCTTCTCCCGCTCGTTCAACACGAGATAGCAGATGGATAGCTGGAACTGCGCGAAAGCCGCGGTCGGGTCCGCTGCGACGGCACGCTCCAGGTAGTCCTTCGCAGCCTCCCAGTTACCGGTGACACGGATCTCGCGGTAGCCGGCGATCTGCAGCCTGAAGGACTCAGATGAGTTGGTCAGGATATCGGCGATCCTCAGATCGCTCGTCTCTTCTATGTGACGCTCCGAGATCCCGAGGTCCCGCCTTAGCCGCACGGACATCTGGTCCACGAGATCCAAGACATCGGTTCCCACGAAGGTGTTCTCGTTCAGCAACCTCTGGCGCCGGGCCTCGTACAGTGACGTCGTAAACGCGAGCTCGTTATCCTGTATGCCGATTCGGCCAACGACGAAGTAGTCTTGATGCAGTTCGTTAGCGACACTGGCGTGCAGCGTGAGCGGCGCTCCCAGACCCTCTGGATACCCCGCCCTCTCCAGCCTCTCCAGCTGCACATCCGGATCGACCACACGAACATAGAGATCCTGATCCAGGTCGAGCAGCAGGCCAATCGACACGCCATACTGCAGCCAATCCAGCGTCGAGTCGCCCGTCGCGTTCTCGAAGTTGTAAACGACGAGCTTCTTGCGGAACTCGGTCTTGGGCACGACGCGCTCAACGGTCTCGCCCGCTTCGTTCTCCAGTACCAGCGTAGTCGTCGCCGCCCCCAGGGGCTTGTCCGAGTAGAGGAACGCCACCAGCGCCGCCGCGGCCAGCAGATTCACCGGTATGCCGATCTTCTCGGCCGTAGCCCACTCGTTCGGGCCTGGCAAGCCGTGGAAGTAGGCCAGCAACGCGACGGTGGGGATCAGCGACCCCAAGATCACCAGGCTCAGGGAGACCAGGTGAGGGGACAGGGAGTAGCGGTCCACCAACATGCCGACGAACTCAATGACGATCCAGGAACCTCCCAGATAGAGGCCCAGGATCTGGGGCACTCGCCGCTTGACTAGGTCGTGCAGGATCTGGAAAGCCACGTCAGCTCCCTTGTTCGACGCTACAGGTATGGCGGACCACCGCCGACGCCCAGGTCAGGGCCGTATCTGAGCCCGAGATCCCACTATCCATACGATACGAGTCGGCAGTCTGCGAGGTTGCGAACCCCGCGCCAGAAAGGCGGTCCGAGCGTGCCACACGGCACCGGACGCCTGCGCCGTTCAGGCCTGGCGCGCCAAGGTGTCAATCATCCGAGGGTCTCCTCCTCAGCAACGCTGCCGCCCGCCTCGAGAGGCGGTGCGCCCCAACCGAGCACATCGCGATCCACCGACAGCCGACCGCCACCCGTCAACGCCAGCGATAGCGCGATCATCAACAATGCGAAGTCGAACTCTAACCCGCCCACGAATCCGCGGCTGACTTTGATTTTGAGGATGGCGACCACCATGACGCAGGCGATCAGCGCGGCCGCGAACCGGGTGAACAGCCCCACGATGACCATCAAGCCGCCGAAGAATTCCACCAGGGCCGCGAGCCAGGCCCACAGCCCGGGATAGGGCCAGCCCCAGCCTTCGATGTTGAAACCCTCGGGCGTCCCCAGCGGCCCGCTGAGTTTGCCCCAACCGTGCGCTACGAACACCGTGCCCAGCGCGAAGCGCAGAGCGATCGGTCCCCAATCCGGCAGATAGCGCCTGAAGAGCCAACGCATCGCTTGCACCCGCTTTCCGCTCTAAGTAGTCCCTAACCCCCGTCTGGCCTCTCGATTTCGCGCCCAGCCGGTCGCTCGGCCCGTCCCGCCTCCGAGCTAGCGCTTCCGTCGCGCCAACCGGCTGATGCCCGGACGTAGATCTGTCCCCGCTGCACCAGCGCGCCACCCAGCCGCTTGACCGCGCGGTCCTGCAACCAGCGCCGGGTCGGACGCCAGAGGAGCGTGAACCCCAGAAGGTCGGTCATCAGTCCCGGGGTGAGGAGGAGCGCGCCGCCGGCAAAGATCGACAAGCCATCCAGGATCGGGCGGCCAGGGATTCGGCCGTCCGACAGGTCCAGCTGAAACGCGTGCCAGGCGCGTAGCCCCTCCCGGCTGGCCAGCGCCGCCCCCAGGATGCCCGTCACAACAATCAGGCCCAGCGTCGGCCACAGCCCGATCCAGCGGCCGAGCTGGATGAGCAGCGCGAGCTCCGCGATCGGGACCAGGATAAACAGAAGGATCAGACGCCGAAACATCGCAACTTATAAACTCGTGCGGCGAGTATCACCTGTCGACCCCACTGCGACGGCAGACGGCACTGCTGCAGCCGAAGCGGTGGCGTCGCTTCGCGACCCAGCGATAGACGTGCTCGGCAACGAAGATCGCACCGGGGAGGCGAAACAGCCACGAAAGCGCTCGTCCACGCGGCAGCAGCCGCAAGAGCTCGCGCGCCGCCGCGGCGGCGCGCCACACCTCCCCTGAGGGCGCCACCAGGTGCATCGCTTCCTCGGCTGCCTGCGGGCTCACGCCATAGCGCGACAGGTCCGCTGTCTGAAACGGTACCGTATCGACACGCCCGTGCGCATCCCAACGTTCCACGAGTGCCACCTGCCTCTGGCAGAACTCGCAATCGCCATCGTAGATCAGGGTCCACCGTTCCATGCCGGGGCTTGTGACTCTCGCCACGACGGGTCAGCTACCCTTCCCTGTACACCCAGCCACCGGCAAGCGCGGCTATGATGATCTCGAACAGCCCCCAAACGGCCGCGAGCACCAGAAGCCCGGGATCGAAGAGACCCATGAGGCCATCACCGAGTACCGGCCACAGGTAGGCGAGCAGCCAGACGAAGAATCCTGCGAGCACCGCCGTCTTAGGCCCGGGCCCGAAGCGCGGGCGTATCGCAGCGTACAGCCAGACGGTTATGATCCCCAGCAGAAAGGCGAAAACCACGAAGATGGCGACCGTTCCACCGCCTGCCGGCGGGAGGTTCAACTGCCGGAGCGCCAGCTCCATAGCATCTGCGATGACGACGAGGTTGAGCACCGACTCGCTGACGTTGATGATCAGACCGGCGAGCAACCCGCCGAGGATCACACGTCCTACATTGATCTTGCCCATGTTGAACCTCCGGCGTTAGCGGTCTATCACCGGGACACGAGTGTGTCAGTCAGCTCTTAGAATATCCGGGCCCAGGACCGATAGAATGATCCATCGCTCGCCCGCTGTCCAGTCTGGGGCACTTTGCCAGCGGCCCTGTACCGCAACGGCCCCTGCCGGTTGTATGATGAGTCGCGAATGCCGAGTTTCGATATGTTAATGAACCGGGATACCCGTTCTTTCTCGCCTAAGAGCACGTGGTCCATGCTTGAGAATATCAGCGCTGGAGTGAGTAGACATGGGCACGATAAAGAAGATCGCGATCAATACAGGCGGTGGCGACGCACCGGGCCTAAACGCGGTCATCCGCGCCGCTGCTCTTTCGGCCATCAACCGGGGTTGGGAGGTCTACGGCATCCACAGGGCATACGCTGGGCTTCTGGGCGAGGATGAGATTGTACCGCTGACACGTGACACCGTCCGCGGTATTACGCACCTGGGTGGCACGATCCTCGGCACTACGACTCATGGCAATCCGTTCGCCTGGCCTATGAAACAGCCCGACGGGACGACAAGGAGAGTCGATCGCTCGGACGAGCTGGTGACCGCGTTCCGTGAGCATGGGTTCGACGCGCTCATCGCCATCGGCGGCGACGGCAGCCTGCGGCTTGCCTACGATCTCTCCAAGAAAGGGATACCGCTGGTGGGCGTTCCCAAGACCATCGACAACGATATCGAAGGGACCCAGCTCACGTTCGGGTTCCTCACAGCGGTCGATGTCGCCACCGATGCCATCGACCGACTGCACTCGACGGCCCAGGCACACGAGCGAGTGATGATCGTGGAGGTGATGGGGCGCGACGCCGGGTGGATCGCCCTCTTCTCCGGCGTCGCCGGCACGGCTGACGTCATCCTGATTCCGGAGATACCCTATCGTATCGAGAAGGTCTGCGAGAAGATCGTGGAGCGCGAGCGCATGCGCCGGCACTTCACGATCGTCGTGGTTGCCGAGGGCGCCTGTCCCGTGGACGGCGCGCCCGTCTACGAGGATCCCGAAAGACGGCGGCTCGGTGGAATCTGCGAGATCCTGGCGAAGCAGATCTCCGAGAGAACTGGGAAGGAGTGCCGTGCGATCGCGCTCCGCCATCTGCAGCGCGGCGGCTCGCCAAACGCCTACGATCGCCTGATCGCCCTCCGCTTCGGCGCCGCTGCCGTAGAATGCATTGCGAAGGGCGAATTCGGCTGTATGGTCGCTCTCGACCCGCCCGACGTGCGGACGATACCGCTGGCCGAGGCGGTCAGCCGGCAGAAGCGAGTGCCCGTCGATGGCGACGTCGTCGCCACCGCACGGGCGCTGGGAATGAGCTTCGGCGATTGAATCGCGACCGGCTCGCCCTCAGCGTGGCGTCAGCCGCGCCGTGAGCCAGTCGGCCAGGTGGCCAAGGAACTCCGAATCGACCGCGGCGTTGGGGTCGGTGTACTCCGCAGCGCCCTCCCCGCGTGAGACCGCGAACAGATGGTTTAGGCGCGGGAAGATCTTCACCTCGTAGTCGAGGTGACCCGTCTCCTCCAGCGCCGCGCCCAGCCGCCGGGCATGCTCGGGCGGCACCTGGATGTCCTGCCCGCCATTCACGATCAACACCGGCGCCTGGACGCTTCGTATCGTGGCCAGCGGGTCATGCTGCATGTGCTCTCGCATCCATTTGCGTGCACTCTCGAGCGCCTTCAAGCCCGGCGGCAGGTCCGTTTCCTCCAAGTCCCGCCCCTCACGGATCGCCTGCGAGAACTCCTCCATCATCTCGCGCGCTTCTGCCAGGTCTGCCGAATCGCCACCGGCCTCCAGCGCGGCGCTCACCGCCTGCTCGATGATCACCGAGTCCAGCGAGGTAGCGGTGCCGGCCATGAGCACGATTGCCGCCAGCGCCGGGTCACGGACAGCAACGATGGGCGCGATGACCCCGCCCTCGCTGTGACCGATGAGGGCGACATGTGCGTCATCGATCTCCGGGCGACTCCTCAGGTAGCGGACCGCCGCCTGCACATCCGCCACCAGATCACTGAGCCCCGCCGAGCCCAGGTCCCCACTGCTTTCGCCAACACCGCGGTCATCGTAGCGGAGCACCGCTATCCCGCGCCGCGTCAGCGTGTCGGCTATGCTGTGGAAGATGCCCAGTTTCAAGCCACCCGGCCCCGGCGTGTTCTCATCACGATCCTGAGGACCGGAGCCGGTGATCAGCACAGCCGCTGGCCAGGGCCCTTCACCTCTCGGCGTCGTCAGCGTCCCGGCAAGGGTGATGGTATCCGACTCGAAGCGGACTTCCTCAGCACCGTATTCGCCCGACGGCGGGGCTTCCGCTTCGGGCTCCTGCCTTTCGAGGCTCAGCAGATCCGACCATTCCTGGTGCGCCTCGCTAACCGCTTCGAAGGCCTGCAGCGGGACCAGGATCTTGAGCGGTGTACCGTCGTCGGCCAGCCAGACGTAGGCACCCAATCGGTTGGCCAGGTTGAGGAAGTAGCGGCGGAACGGCAGGGCCTCCCCATCCTTCATCGCCGTCCCGTGCTGCTCGTACTTCACCGTGACTGGCACGCGTGGGAACGCGACGAACTCCTGCGTTTCACCTAACGCGCCGTCGTACAGCCAGGCGAACTGGGCGATATGGTGGATCACGTTGTTGGACAGCAGCACCGAACTCTCCGGCGTCGCGATGTTTGCCGTGGACGTCGAGTCGCCTTGAATGCTCGTCTGCAGCGCCTGGCCGTCCTCACGGGTGAGCGTCACCTCTGTGGAGTCATAGTTCACGCTCGACTGCACGTGCGCGTTGCGGAAGGCCAGCCGCGCGCCGGCCTCGACCTCAAGATGCTGCACGATATGGAGGCCCGGGATCTGCAGATCGACGTCTCCGCTGAGGCGGTAGCCCCGGTCGGGCATCTGTTCCACGCGGTAGCTCTCGGATCCCGCCGGATTAACCCCGAGCTTGAACAGCAGACGCCCGCTAAGCTCCGTCGGGACCTGAGCCTGAAGGGATGATGCTGCAAACACCGCGAGCACGGCTGTGGTCAGGTATCTGATGTCCATGAGCCTATTCACCTGATCAGTGAGTTGCAGGCAGTGCTGAAGCGTGGCAGGTCACGCCGTCAGCAACAGCTAACGCGGGCGCGAACACAAAACGTCTGTTTTCGGGGAACTGCTCCTCAAACCGGCTCCACGATGACCGCGTTACCGTACACCATGATCTCCGAGGCCGCGGCCATCATGTACGAGGTCGAAAAGCGAACCTCGGTGATGGCATTCGCGCCCAGACCCTGCGCTTCGGCGATCATGCGGTCGAGGGCCTGCTCTCGCGCCTCGGCCATCATCTTCGTGTATTCCTCGATCTCCCCACCAACTAAGTTCTTCAGCACGGCGAGGATGTCCCTGCCGATGTTGCGAGCGCGGATGGTGTTGCCGCGCACGAGGCCCAACGTCGTGACGACACGGTGACCGGCGATTTCCGCCGCGGGTGTGATGATCATCTCTCGATATCCTTGTAGGGTTCCCTGCGCCCGACATACAGCTTCTCGCGCACGACGGAAACGAAGAGGACAACCAGACCCACGAGAGTCGCGAGTATCGCCGCCTTCACGAACCACGGGGTGGTGACGTTCGCCAGCAACTGCTGCACACCGGTCCAGGCGCCGTAGGAGATCAACACGATCGCGCCGATCGACAGTAGTATCCAGGCGATACCGCGCTCGAGGCGACTGTACACCGAGGCCCAGTAGTCCTTCCAGACCTCATCAGGCGGTTTACGTAGCATCATGCTCTGGGTTACCTCCTTCAGGCGCACGAGTCGATTCCATTCCTCTCTGAGAGCCGGGTCGGCGGCCAGGAAGCGCTCCAGCTCCTCCTGCTCGCGGGCGGGCAGTTCCCCGTCCAGGCTCCTCATCATCAGCTGCCGGATACGCTCCGCACCGACATCGGTTCCGCGTTCCTTCACAATACTCCCCTCAGGCTCTCAGCCAACCGCTTGCGGGCCGCATACAGACGTGACATCACCGTTCCGATGGGAATCCCGACCAGCTCGGCGATCTCCCGGTAGCGCAGCCCTTCGAACTCCTTTAGCACCAGCACCTCGCGCTCACGCTCCGGCAGCGCCTCGATCGCCACCTCCAGGCGCTCGCGCAGCTCGGACCGTTCCGCGCTGCGGGCCGGGTCACTCTCTGCCATCCGTCCACCGACCTCGTCCATCAACCACGGAGCTGCCTGCTCCAATCGGCTGCTGCGAGTCTTGCGATCGCGCAGGTAGTTGAAACAGAGCCGGCGCACGATCTGGTAGAGCCAGGCATAGAACGGCCGGTCCGGGTCGAGCGACGCCCGCGCCCGGAATGCCCGGACGAACGCCTCCTGTGAGAGGTCGAGCGCATCGTCGTGCGAGCCGACCAGCCCCAGCGCCACGTAATAGGCCCGGCGCATGTAGCGCGTCACCAGCTCCCCGAACGCACCCCGGTCGCCGGCCCGCGCCCGCAGCACGAGGGCTCGCTCGCTCGCCTCGGCCTCTTCCCCCAAAGCGATCTCCACGGCGATTCCTCAAGGTCCAGGTCTCCTAGTAAGATACACTCCGGCAAGGTCTTTATTCAGGAGGCCTGCGTCACCCTGTCAGGGGCGCCGCACCACGGCGTCATGGACTGGACCACCGGGAGAGTATCGTGCAGGCTAACTACAAGGGAGAGCTTGAGATGGAGGCCACCGAGCACAGCAGTGAGGTGCCGCGGTGGCAACTCCGGAGCGCTGCCGTTTTCGAGGTCGTCGCCGTCCTCGTCGGCGGCAGCTTGCTAGCTCGCTGGCTCAGCGGCTGGCTGGGCCTCGCCAGATCACGAGAGCTGATCAATGCATTGCCGGAGGGTGCCACCCCCGATTTCCTCAACTGGGCCTTGATCAGCGGGCTGGACTTGCTGATCAAGTACGGGATCATGCTCGGGCTCGCAGTCTTGATCGGCTGGTGGCACCGCAGGCGGCGCTGGTCGGCCTACGGTCTGAGTCTCGCGGGGCGAACGGCAGGCCAGCACGTGGGCAGCGGAGTGCTGCTCTTCGCCGTCGCCGCATTCCTGCCGACCCTGCTCACGGTGATCAACCACTACGTCCCCCTGGGGGCGGGGCCGGAGCACTGGTCGGTCTTCTCGTACGGGTGGAGCCTGGAGTTCTGGGTCTTTATGGCCGTGTCCAGCTTCGTGCTGGTTCCGATCCTGGAGGAGCTGTTCATCCGCGGCTACGTCCAGACCCGGCTGATCGAGGACTACGGCGTCGGCGGGGGTATCGTGATCGCCGCTTTCGTCTTCGCCTTCAGCCACACCCAGTACTTCAGGCTGACCGTCATGAGTCAGGGCATGCTGTTCAGCATCCTCCTCGCTTCAATCGCCATGGGCTACGTCTTCTACAGGACACGCTCGCTCGTCCCGGTCGTCTTGGCTCACGGCCTTCTCAACACGCCGACCCGACATGCGGCGGATGTCGTGCTGCTCGCGGTAATGCTACCGCTCTTCGTCGTGTCCAGCAGACAGATCGCGGGCTATGCGCGCAGCCTGTGGCAAGAGCTTGTCAGACTGCGCGCCGGGGCCACGCTGGGTGCGCTGGCATTGTTCGCCGTCACGTTGCTTGCGCTGATGCTCGTGCGGCCGTTGATTCTAGTCTGGGTGGCCACCGCTGGCGCCATCACCCTGATCGTCGAGTATCGAGACAGGCAAGCCCGCGAGACAGCTGCCCAGGGTCGAAGCCGACGCAGCCTTGGGATCCAGTTTCCTGGCGACAAATGAGAGGAGCCCGAACGCACAGCGTCCAGGCTCCTCAGGGCAGCGGGCTCGAATTGGCCCTCCGGCACGGCCCGCCGCACTCTCACATGCTGGCTAGCGTAGCTCGGCGAAGAAGGCGCCGATGTCCTCGAAGGCGCGTGGGTTGACTTCGTAGTACCGGTTCTTCTCGTATAGGCCAGTGGTGGGGTAGTGGGGCGGCGGGCAGAACCTGGCGTTCGCATCGTAGGCGTAGCGCTTGACGTACCCCTCCCCGCTAGTGAGCCCCACCGCCCCCCTCGTGTGCTGGATAAGCCCGCCCGTCAGGTAGAGACAGCCGCGCCCGTTGGGTCGACCTTCGCAGTCTTCCGATGCGCGTGGTGCAGCCCAGTAGTTCTCCACCGTGAAGCTGCGGTCCAGGGTCAAGATCACGGCGTCGATAAACTCGGAGGCGCTCTCGTCATAGGTGCGGCGGTTACCGGGCACGCCCGGAAAGCGCTGCGGCGCGTTCAGGTTGTTGTCGGAGACGTAGAAATTGTGTGCGGACAAAAACCCGGCGATGTCGTTGCACCTCTCCGCATTCGCCGGCACGGAGTAGGTGAAGTCGTCAATCAGTACGATGTTGTCGTTGGAAACAATCGTGACACGGCCGTTGAGCACACCGCTCACGCCGATCAAGCCGTCGAAGAAGATGACGCCCCGGAACTCCCCGTTGTACTCACGACCGAGCGGGAAGAGGAAATCCGCGTCATCGCGCGCCTGCAGTGCCACCGGGATGGTCATCGTCGGCGCGAACCCCTCACGCCTCAGCCAGCCGGAGTCACCGTTCGTGCCGTCCCAGCCATCCAGACTGCGGCCATCCAGCTCGAGGCGCGGGTCGCCGCCCAGATAGCAGCGCGAGCCGGGGCTGCTGACGGCGCGCGCATAGACTTCAGCCCAATCCGTACCGTCCGTACCGTGGAGCAACTCGGCATGGCCCGCCCAGGCTGCAACCTCCGACGCGTAGGGTCCACTGTAGTCAGCACCCTCATAAAGAAGCCGATGATGGTGGGCCGAGACGAACGTCGGCTCGCCGGTGACGGGATGACTGTGCACGTCACCGCAGTTCCGCGTCCACGTGCTCGTGCCGCGGGCGGTAAGCCAGGGCGTATCCGGCGATCTGAAGATTCTGTAAAAGCCTTCGTCGTCCTCGATGTTGTCGCCGTCACCGTTGACGTCGATGGCGACGAACTCGACGCGCATCTCTACGTCGTCGGCATCGCCAGTTGAGGGCGTTGTAAAGAAGGTGCTGCCAGTCAGAGCCAGGTCCTGCAGCCGTGTAAGATCCGTGTTGTCGGGCAGCGGAACGGTGTCAACGTATTCCTCGT
>CP070823.1:1587912-1589171 GCA_020344375.1 Gemmatimonadota bacterium
GGGCTGGAGGATGATCTCTTCCACCGAGGAAACGTCGAAGCTGACCGTGGAACGCAGACACGGGCAGTCAACCGTGTCATCCGACTGGACGAGAGCATCAAGAACCGACTGAGCGGACGCGATGCAAGGCATCACCAGTAGGAGATGCACAACCAACAGCGGTCTCGGACAAAGAGTTGCCACGTCTCGCCTCCTTCAAGCAGGGACAGCGACTGTCGCCGGCGCACCTGGCGGTCATGCGATAGTCACGTACGGACTCTACGGGGTCTGGGAATGTGTTGTTTCGCGGAGCAGCCGAGATCAGCCAGTCAGGCAGTGGGCCGTGTGGAACGCGAACGGGGTTCGAGAGGACGCTCTCGATGCTCGGGAGCTGTCGGCTCCCCTGTTGCGACCTGACCTCTGCGCGCAGTAGCATTACGCGACAATCCCCGTGTCGGTGGTCAAGAGCAGTGCCAAGGGGCCAGGCGGCCTTGTTGAAGGTCGCAGCGATGAAAAGTCTCAGGGAGGAGCAGGCCTTATGAGGAGATCCGTGCTTTCAGCCTTTGTGCTTGTCGCGCTCGTCGCTTTCGCGGCGCCCGTTCGGGAGGCGAAGGTGCTTCGCCATCCCCACTACCACGACGGTCGAATCGCGTTCAGCTATCTCGGGGACATCTGGACGGCAGACGAGTCCGGCGCCAACGTGCGACGGCTCACCGTGCATGTCGCCCGGGATGCCTACGCGCGCTTCTCGCCGGATGGCCGCTGGATCGCGTTCTCGAGCGCCCGCGATGGCAACATGGACGTATTCATCATCCCTAGCGAAGGCGGCGCGGCGAAGCAACTCACCTTTCACTCCTCCGACGACATGGTGCTGGGCTGGTCGCCGGACGGTGAGTCGGTGCTGTTTTCCAGCAACCGGCGCGAGTTCTTCGCCAACAAGCTGTACAGCGTGAGCGTCGACGGCGGGATGCCCGTCGATGTCGGCGCGGATATGGGCTACTACGCGAGCTACTCGCCCGACGGTGCCAAGCTGGCCATCAATCGCAAGGCGCAGGCCTACTGGCGAAAGGGATATCGCGGGTCGAATCAGAGCGATGTGATGGTCGTGGACATCGCCGCCGGCCGCTTCACGAAGCTGACGGACTTCCCCGGTATGGACCGATGGCCGATGTGGAGCCCGGACGGACACATCTACTTCGTGAGCGATCGTGGCGACGCCGCGATCGCCAACATCTGGCGGATACCGGAAGCGGGCGGCGAAGCGGAGCCGGTGACCTCCT
>CP070823.1:1589271-1591798 GCA_020344375.1 Gemmatimonadota bacterium
GGCTTCGTCATGAGCGCCGCCTTCAAGGGTGAGCGAAGGGAGCCGCCGCCGGAATCCGCCGGGACTGAGAAGGGGCGAGTGATCGGCGGTGCAGAGCTCGCACTGCTCGTGCTGGTGCTCCTCTCGTTGCTGCTGCCCAACTACGTGATCCGGACGGGCTCGTACGGCCTCAAGGTCCTCGTATGGGCGATCGCGATGGCGGTTACTGCGGTTTTCGCCTGGAGGCTGCTTCCGGCTTCGCGAATCCGCGAGTGGATGCGGGAGACCTGGTGGTTCGTGAGGATCATCTTTCCCTTGCTGCTCTTGGGAGTCTTTCTGGTCGGTGTGATCGGGGCGCTGCTCCCCGAGGACTGGATCCGCGCCTGGCTGGGTGGCGACGGTCTGGTCGCTGCGTTTCTCGCCACGCTGATCGGCGCGGTCAGCTACTTCGCCACGATGACGGAAGCGCCGTTCGTCGATACGCTCATGAATCTGGGGATGGGTGACGGTCCGGCGCTGGCACTGCTGCTCACCGGGCCGGGGCTCAGCCTTCCGAACTGGCTGGCCATCTCCCGTGTGTTCGGCCTGAAGAAGGCGCTGGTCTACGTGCCGACCATCGTGGTCCTGGGCACGTTGGTGGGTTGGTTCTTCGGTAACTTCATCCTTTGAGTCCGAGGTTCGTGCCATGAAGATTCAGGTTGCCGGGCCGGGGTGCCCGAGATGCCAGACAACGGAACAGAACGTGATCAACGCCTGCGCGGAGCTGGGCTTGGCAGCGGATATCTCACACGTCCACGACGTCAAGGAGTATGCGCGCCTCGGAGTACGGGTGACGCCGGCGGTGATCGTTGACGGTCGCGTCGTGCTTTCGGGCAAAGTACCCACGGTCGAGGAGCTCAAGAAGCTCTTCTCGTGAACGACCCGACCTCGGTTCGTCTGGTTCGCCGACGGTAGGTTCTAGCGTAGTCGTCTCGACTTGCGTCTCTGTTCGCACACGGGCACCATTGTAGTGGTTGATTTGCGGTAGTCCTTTCTCCGCAAGAGCCCAAGCGGATGGAGCTGTCACTACTCAGACGCAGGAAGATCCCGCTGCTCTTCCTGCTCGGCGTCGGGATTCCGAGCCTCGCTCTGAGCTACCTGGCTTTCCGCGGTATCCGGAACGAGCTCGCGCTGCTCGAGCAACGAAGGCTCAGTGAACACCGTGCGCTCTCCGAGTTCATCAACGACACGATCGACCAGCATATCGCGACGGTTGAAGAAACCTTTTTCACCGCGGTCGCGGGTCAAGACGCTCCACTCGCCCCCGATCTCGTCCGCTCGTTAGAGCGCCTGCAAGAACAGTATCCGCTGGTTGACGAGGTGTTCTACCTCGAAGGCCTCGAGACGATACGGCTGCCGGTCGCAGACCTGTTGTTCTATGGCGACGGTCAGCTGCCGTCGGTTGCTTCTGCTTGGCCGGCCTCCGCGGCCGAGCATATGCGACTCGGCCAGCAGCGTGAGTTCCAGGAGAACAGATATCGCGCGGCGCTAACGAGCTATCAGCGTGCGTTCGCGGCCGTCTCGGATCCGGTGCTGAAAGGTGAGGCTCTCGTCGCGATCGCCCGGGTCCAACGAAAGGCAAGGAGCTTCGAGGCGGCGCTGACCTCGTGCGAGACGCTCTTTGGCGACTACGGCCAGGTCAGGACCACGGCCGGCGTCCCGCTGGGGCCGATCGCGCGCCTGGAACATGGCTTGTTGCTGCTGGTGACGGGCGATTCCGCTGAAGCTCTCGACGGCTACATCGAGTTGTACCAGCGTCTGGTCGCTGGGGAGTGGATGCTGGAGCGGGCGCAATTCGATTTCTTCGGAGGTCGGGCTCGGGACACGATCGCCGAGCTGATGTCGCGCGCGCCGGCGGCTGAGTCGCCGGGGTCGTATCGCGACGTGATCGCCTCCCTCTCTGCAGAGGAAGCCGCGCGCAGGGAGCGGACGGAGCGACTTCTGCTCTTCCAGGCGACAATCGGCGAGGATCTGCGGGCGCGCGTGGGTCGCGAAGCGCAGGGGCCGGGGACCAGGGGGAACCGCTACACGCTGGAAAGCGGAGGGCAGACGTATCTCGTTTCGCTCCTCGGTGGCGGCACCGCTGAGGGCGGAAGCTGGGGACTGCTCCTGGATGCCGCTTACCTGAGCGACCAGGTTCTGCGCCGGGCCCTGGAGGACCAGGTCGATCCCTCGACGACCGATTGGATCGTGCGGGGAAGGGACGGGAGAACGGTTCTGGCGCGCGATGGCCCGCTCCAGGGCTCGCTCACCGTGAACGCGACCTTCGCGGGCAACTTTCCGCCCTGGCTGATCGAGTTCTACCAGCGACCGCAGAACCCCTATAGGCGGCTCTTCGCCTCGAGCCAGAGCATCTACGTCTACATGTTCCTGCTGATCGCCAGCATCCTGGTGTTCGGGCTGATCCTGACGATCCGTGCCGTGACCCACGAGCTGGAGCTGGCGAAACTGAAGTCCGACTTCGTCTCCACCGTCTCCCACGAGTTCAAGAGCCCGCTGACCTCGATCC
>CP070823.1:1591898-1596528 GCA_020344375.1 Gemmatimonadota bacterium
GCCCGCGCCGTGCTGGAGCTGCGGGCCGAGACACCTCACGATGACGTACCACCCTGGCAGGTCGGCGGCCTGCATCTCCAGTTTAGCTCAGGTCAGCCGCTGAAACCCGCCCGGGTGCACTGCGACGCACCCAAGTGCAACCCGCCGCGCCCGCAGTCCGCGGAACCTCCCACGGAGCGCGAGGTTCCGGAGGTCGAGGAAGCTGCCGAGGCGGTCGCGGAACAGACCTGCCTGCACGTCGTCCGCGCCGAGTTCCGCCTCCCGCAGGTTCCGACGCCAGCCGACTCCCTCACCCTGAAGATCGGCGAGTCGGCGACCCTGCTGGCGTGGCAGAATTGAGGTGGGTTTCTGCATAAGACACTTGAGTCGCCACCCTTTCCCTCCGGAGCAAGTTCATCCTAATCGCCGTCGACAGCCGTCGGCGTAGCTGTGGACGCGGCTGACGAGAGTGGGCAGATTGTCAGTGGGAGTTGGTCCTTCAAGGCCTTCAGGCCGTTATGCCCGCTGCAAGAAGCTTCTGGGGGGCGCTGCTCGTACTGCTCGCCGCGGCTTGCGGGTCGCCGGTCGTCTTCGATACGGCCGGCCGGCCCGTGGCGGAGCCGAAGCTCATGGCCCGGGCCGACGGCCTCGTGCTCGTGGTCGATTCCTCGGCGGCGGGGATCCGGGCCGTGCTACAGCTCCGGATCGATGCGCCTGAGGGCAGCATCCTTCACTGGGAGCGCACTGGCCTGCGGCTGTGGACCGGGAGCAGGCCGGCGGTGGGTCCCGCCCACCTCCGTCAGGGCCCTCTCCGCTGCTGGCCGTCCGTATCCGATCGTGCACGCTGCCGAGAGCGGTACGGTGACACGGAGGTCTGCGTGTACGGGGTGCAGCCCGGCGAGGCGGAGTGCTACTACATCCTGTCCGCCGAGTTCCCGCTCAAGGAGCTGCCGAACCCCAAGGATCCGGTCTTGCTGAGCGTCGGAGGCTCGCTGACGATCCTGCAGATGGCGGCGGTGAAGTGACCGGGTGCCCGACTTCGTGATCAGCGACGTCGGCGTCTCACGTCCCCGCCTCAACAGTCGGATCGAGAAGCACGGGCTGGAGTAGGCTGGCCGCGTCGCGCCAACCCGCTTGAATCCGCAGGCGAAGCCGCCTCGTAGGTGATGGCCGGAGAGGGCTGGCACACCGGCCGGCGTGCCCCCATCCTGTCCGGCAACGCTCGGGCCCGGTTGCCGGTCTAACTCTTGTGGAACGGCGCCTGGGCGCTGGCTGTCACGCGTCATACACCCCGAAAGGCAGGAGACGACGGATGCGACGCATTCTACCGATGCTTGTCCTCCTGTTCGCCGCGACGGCGTACGCGCAGGAGGAGACGCGGATCACTGTGCCCTACGAGCGCTTCGTGCTGCCCAACGGGCTGAACGTGATTCTGCATGAGGACCACACCACGCCAACGGTGAGCGTGAACATCTGGTACCACGTGGGCTCCGGGCGCGAGAAGCCCGGCCGCACGGGATTCGCCCACCTGTTCGAGCACATCATGTTCGAGGGCTCCCGGCACGTGCCCGAGGGCGCCTTCGACGAGTGGCTCGAGGCAGCGGGCGGCAGCAACAACGCGTCGACGAGCCAGGACCGGACCAACTACTACGAGGACGTGCCCAGCAACGCGCTCGAGCTGGCGCTGTTCCTGGACTCGGACCGCATGGGCTACCTGCTGGACGCGATGTCGCCGGAAACGGTGGACGGCCAACGGGACGTGGTGAAGAACGAGCGGCGCCAAAGGCTAGAGAACAGCCCCTACGGTCTGGCCTTCCCGACGATGTTCGAGAACCTCTTTCCGCCGGGCCATCCGTACAACTGGCCGGTCATAGGCTCGATGGAGGATCTGTCGGCGGCCAGCCACGATGACGTGGTCGAGTTCTTCACCCGCTACTACAGCCCGGCCAACGCCAGCCTTGCGATCGCCGGTGACATCGATCCGGAGGAAGCACGCGCGCTGGTGGAGAAATGGTTCAGCGATGTCCCGGCGCGCGCCCCGGTGCCGCCGGTCGATCCGCCGGTTGCCTATCTGACGGAAGAGAAACGGCCGCTGCTTGAGGACCGGGTGTCGCTGCCGCGGCTCTATATGGCATGGCTGTCGCCGAGGCTGTACGCGCCGGGCGACGCGGAGATGGATGTCCTCGCCAGCATCCTGACGGGTGGTAAGAACTCGCGGCTGTACAAGCGGCTCGTCTACGACCTGCAGATCGCGCAGGACGTGAGCGCGTTCCAGTACTCGCTCGAGCACGGCTCGTCCTTCTGGATCATCGCCACGGCGCGCGCCGGTCACGACCTAGACGAGCTGGAGGAAGTGATCCGGGAGGAGCTCGACCGGATCAGGATGGAGCCGCCGAGCGAACGCGAGGTACAGCGCGCCATCAACCAGTACGAGGCCGGCTTCCTCCGTGGGCTGGAGCGAGTCGGTGGCTTCGGTGGCAAGGCCGATCGGTTGAACGGCTACTTCGTCCGGACCGGCAACCCCGACTACTTCAACGAGGACCTCGCCCGCTATCGGGCGGTGGACCCGATTGACATCCAGGCGGTTGCGCAGACGTATTTGCGGGATGACGGTCGCGTGGCGCTGAGCGTGGTGCCCGAGGGCCAGCTCGAGCTCGCCGCGTCAGGCGCGGGTGCCAAGGCCGAGTGAAGCTGTCGCGACCCGGCGAGACGTGAGTCGATGTCACGAGTAAGAAGAGAGAGGACAAGATGCACGCGATGACACGCATACATAGTACCGGGCCGGCACTCCTCGGGCTTCTGTTGGCTGCCCTCACGTGCCTGAATCCCGCGACGCTGGCCGCGCAGGTGCCCGACCGCAGCGCGCCGCCGGAGCTCGGACCGCCGCCCGAGCTCAGGCTACCGCCGATCCACCGGCTCGAGCTATCCAACGGCGCGAGGGTCGTGCTGCTAGAGAAGCACAACGTGCCGCTGGTGCAGGTCAACCTGGTGGTACGCGCTGGCTCGGCGATGGACTCCGAGAACGCGGCCGGGCTGGCCAGCCTGACCGCCGACATGCTGGACGAGGGGGCCGCTGGCCGCGATGCGCTCGAGCTGGCCGACGCCATCGATTTCCTCGGCGCCAGGCTCTTCGTCTCAGCTGGCGAGCACAGCACGATGATCGGGCTGCACACGCCGCTCAGCCGGCTGGACGCGGCGCTTGAGCTGATGGCGGATGTCGTGCTGAGGCCCGACTTCCCCGAGGACGAGCTGGAGCGCAAGCGGTTGCAGCGACTGACGACCATCGTGCAGGCGCACGACCAGCCGCGTGCCATCGCTTCCGTCGCGTTCGACCGTACGCTCTACGGCGACCAGCACCCGTATGGCCGGCCGGACATGGGCGACGAGGCCAGCCTGCGGGCCGTGCGCGTGGCCGACCTGAGGGACTTCCACCGTACCTACTTCCGGCCGAACAACGCGTTCTTCGTCGTCGTCGGTGACATCACGATGGGCGCGATTCGGCCGAAGCTGGAGGCGCTGTTCCGTGACTGGCGACGTGGCGGCGTCCCGCTGAAGAGCTGGCCGCAGGCCGAGCAGGTGCAGCGGCGCGCCGTCTACCTGGTGGACAAGCCGGGTGCGGCCCAGTCGGAGATCCGCATCGGGCGGATCGGTGCCCAGCGGCTCAGCGAGGACTATTACGCGCTCGTCGTGATGAACACTATCCTCGGCGGCTCGTACACCTCGCGGCTGAACGACAACCTTCGTGAGCAGCACGGCTACACGTACGGCGCCCGCTCGTCCTTCGAGTTCCAGCCGTTGCCCGGTCCCTTCCAGGCCAGCGCCGCCGTGGGGACAGCGGTGACCGACAAGGCGTTGACCGAGTTCTTCAACGAGCTGCGCGGCATCCTGGAGCCAGTCCACGACGAGGAGTTGACGCGAGCGAAGAACTACGTGGCGCTTCGCTTCCCCAGCCGCTTCCAGACGGTGTCAGGCATCGCCGGGCAGCTGACCCAGCTCGTGCTGTACGACCTGTCGGACGGCTACTTCGACGACTACGTCGCGCGCATCCTCGCGGTGACGCAGGAGGATGTGCAGCGCGTGGCGCGGGAGTACATCGATCCAGAGCGAATGGCGATCATCGTCGTGGGAGATCGCGGGGCCATCGAGGAGGGCGTGCGCGGCCTCGGCCTCGGGCCCATCAACCACCTCACGATCGAGGACGTGCTGGGCCCGGCTCCCGACCTCACGGGCACGCAGTAGGTCACGCAGCGCGTACCGAGCACAAACCTTGGTTCGGGCCCGGTCATGGAAATCGGCCGGGCCCGAGTCATCTAGTTGGCCTCGGCTAAGTGCTCGATGTGGAAGCGCGTGATGTACGGCACGTCCAGCTCATCTCGTACCACCGCCCACACCGTGTCGCCACGGATGACCGGCGTCGGGCGGGACGAGAACCCCTCCGGCGCCCTAACCATCCCCAGGTAGCGGCCGTTCGGTTCGAACACGTCGAAGGCCACCGGCTCGACCCACGTCCGCTCGGGGATCTCGCCGGGAGCGAGTTCTCGCTCGGGTGCTTCCGGCTCGATCTGGTACGCCTCCTGGTGCAACTGTACCCAGATGCGGCCGTGCGCTCCGACGTAGAACCCGGTGTAGGGTGGCTTGCTGTCCTGAATCG
>CP070823.1:1596628-1599163 GCA_020344375.1 Gemmatimonadota bacterium
GGGCCGACCTCGTCGTCTTCGATGACCTCAAGGACTTCCGTGCCCGCAGGGTGTTGAGCGAGGGACGCGTCGTCGCCGAGGACGGTGAGTACGTCGGCCCTCGGCGAGCGCCGCCGGCGCCGCCCGGCAGCGGCGTGCAGGTGAAGTGGGACGCGGTCAGCGTCGCCGTCGAGGTCAGCGGCGCGGCGCGCGCCCGGGTCATCCATGCGATACCCGGCCAGATCGTCACCGGGCAGAGCGTCGAGACGCTCAAGCTCGAGGACGGTCAGGCAGTCGCCGACCCCGACCGCGATCTCCTCAAGATCGCCGTCATCGAGCGGCACCGCGCCACCGGCAACGTGGGAGTCGGGTTCGTGAAGGGGTTTGGACTCAAGCGCGGCGCGATCGCCTCCAGCGTCGCTCACGACAACCACAACATCGTCGTGGTCGGTGCCAGCGATGCCGACATGCTGGCCGCGGCCCGCGCCGTCGCCGAGACCAACGGCGGTCAGGCTGTCGTCGCCGACGCGCGCATACTCGCTGGCGTACCGCTACCGATCGGCGGCCTCATGTCCGACCTGCCGCTGGAGGACGTGAAGGAGCGCGTCGCGGCGATGACCCGCGCGGCCCGCGAGCTGGGCGGCACCCTGCCCGACCCGCTGATGACCATGTCGTTCCTGGCACTGGCAGTGATCCCGGAGCTCAAGATCACCGATCTGGGGCTGGTGGACGTGAAGGAGTTCCATCCGGTGCCGTTGTTCGTGGCATAACTTACTCTCGCAGAACGCCGAGGGCTCAGGCATTTTGACGGACGACCGGTGCGTTTTGCCCGTATCCGTTTGGGCAGGCGGGCGGGTAAACATCTGTCGCACCGTGGCTCGGCTGCGATAACTCGAATTACGACAAGGGAATAGACCACGGGACGTCGAGGACGCTCAACGCCCCGCCGCCTCTGGCACGGCTGCTGCCTATAGGCAGAGCGCTAGTCAAGGCTGAGACACCCAGTTTCCCGCCCGGGTGCCCGCAAAGACCCCCGCGAGATTCCCAATCGCTTCTAAAGTTGAGCCTGTTCGCAACCCTCATAGCTCATAAACAGCATGGACCGCCCGACCGTGTGGCTCTCTGCGTTGCCCCTACACTGACCTACCCGGCAGTTCCCCACATCCGCACAGCGATCTAGACCCTTCAGTCACGCGGTCGGGCGGCTCCAGCCGAGCCGCCCGCGTCTTTTTGTGAGAATGTGACTCTTGACCGGTGCGTGCGTGGCTATTTAATTGCCGCGCGATCAGGCCCCCATCGTCTAGTGGCCTAGGATACCTGGTTCTCAGCCAGGAGACCGGGGTTCGACTCCCCGTGGGGGTATGACCTGTAGCAGGGCTCGGGTGCAGCGTGCACCTGAGCCCTTCGTTGTTTGCGTCATTGGCTTGCTTGATCTTGATGGTCTTGGCGGCAGCCGCTAGTATGTTACTGTAGTTGCTCTTTGCGCAGTGCTCTTTTCCGGCAGGATCCATGGTTGTGCCGCCCTGCAGTCCGCCCCCTCGCCGTGCGAGATTCCGGCCACTCGCTAGCCGCTGTCGCAAGTTGCTTTTCCTGTGCCTCGCTGCGTTGCTCGTCGCTCTCTTCGCCTGCGGTGACAGTCGCGAGCCGCTGGCTCCGGAGCCAGTGGCGGTAGCTGGCCTGGCGGTCACGCCTACAAGCGCGACGGTGACAGTGGACTCGCTGGTGCGCCTCGCCGCGTTGGTAACGGACTCATCGGGGAATCCGCTGGAAGGGGTTGTAGTGAGCTGGGCCAGCTCGCAGGCTGTGGTCGCTGCGGTGGACGATACGGGCGTGGTCCGGGGTGTGGCGCCGGGGCTGGCCACGATCACGGCCACGGCGGACGGTGTGAGCGATTCGGCAGCGGTGACGGTTCTGCCTGGCGTGGCATCGGTGACGCTGTCGCCGAGCAGCTGGGCCATGGTGCGGGAGGCGACGGTTCAGCTCCAGCCGATCCTGAAGGATGATGAGGGCAAAACGCTCGAAGGTCGTCGGGTAACCTGGGCGAGCTCGGAGACCGGGGTGGCGACGGTGGATTCGGCCGGTCTTGTTACGGGTGTGGGACCGGGTTCGGCGACGATCACGGCGACCAGCGAGGGCAGGAGCCGCAGTGCGAATGTCGAGGTAGCGGTCGTTTCCTTCGTCTCGATCAGCACTGGATACTTCCATAGCTGCGGGCTCACGACCGAGGGTAGTGTGTACTGCTGGGGTTCGAACGGCTACGGTCAGCTCGGTAACGCAACGACGCAAGCGAGCGCGACGCCGGTCTTAGTGTCTGGCGATCTGAGCTTTGCCTATCTGAGCACCGGCATGAACCATGCTTGCGGGGTCTCGATCCAGGGGGCGATGTACTGCTGGGGCAGGGGCGACGGCGGACGCCTCGGGAACGGTGAGACGGTTTCAAGCAACGTGCCGGTCACCGTCGCCGGTGGGTTAAGCTTCGCGTCGGTGAGCGCTGGTTGGGATCATACGTGCGGCGTCGGGATTGACGGTGCGGTCTACTGTTGGGGCGGGAATGCT
>CP070823.1:1599263-1602894 GCA_020344375.1 Gemmatimonadota bacterium
GGAGGATGCCGCCGCACGGCGCGATTGCACCGTTCGCTGGATCGCGAGCCGCGCGCAGATCGAGGAGCTGTTGCGGGATCGAGGCGGGGCAGGGGATCTCCCCGGCGTCGTTCCGCTGCTCGAGGGCCTCGCCCGGGCATCTGTTAACGGCGAGCGGCGGCTACTGCAGCTGTCGCGACGTGAGATTGCGCGCTGGACCGGCGGTGACTTCGCGGCCGCGCGGGCGGGGCTCGACGCACTCCAGCGGGCCGGCCTACTCGGTTGGCGCGACGAAGGCGACTCTGCCGGCTATCTGCCGCGCGATCTGGGGGTGGGCCCGGAAGAACTGTTGCTGGATTGGGAGCGCGTCGTTGCACGCCGCAACCTGGAGCTGCGGAAGCTGAAGCGGATGGAGAAGTACGCCTACCAGCGCGGCTGTCGGCGCCGCTATATCCTCAGCTACTTCGGCGAGCACCTGGGTAGATCCCGTTGCCGTCGGTGTGATCGCTGCGGCTGATGACGACGGCCGCTCAGGCAAGCCACATCGAGCTGTGACGTTCAGCCCCAGCGGATAGGTGGTCGGAGCGCTTATTGATGGCGGCCCGCCGTCACCACGTCTTTCAACAGAACCGGGTGCTCGTACTCCCACATGCCTCAGGCCGCAGGTGGCAGCTATGTCCCGTCTCAAGCGGCCAATCGTCGAGATCCACCACCGCTCCCTGTGGCAGGTGCTGCTGATCTACATCGGCGCTGCCTAGGCCTGCTTTGAGCTTATGCTGTTTCCCTTGCCGCAGCTGGTTGTGCCGCCCACAGGTATCGTGCAGGGCAATGGCAGTTAGGCCGCGTCGTGTGGGCTTACGATTCCGTCTCAGCTACTGGTAAGGCTCAGTACATGTTGGGGGTGGTGCTTCCCCTCGGATTCCGTTAGAATGAAACAAGCGCCAACTCCCCCGAAAACTGAAGTAAACGCATTGGACGTGAGCCCCACGTCCCTGTTGGTGGCTGTGGGCCCTCGGGCGCGACGGTGTAGCTGAACCGGTGATCCGTTCGGTGCCGACACGCCTTCCAGCTGATTCTACGCGTGACTGATGATGTTCCTCCCCATGTGAGTGACCTCATAGACAACACAGTAGAGGTGGATGCATGAAACGCGGAAGCATGGTGCTGCTGTGCCTGGTGGGCATGCTGCTCTTCCCGCTCGTGGGAGGCTGCGAGGGTAACCGCGACATCGTCGCCCCACCAGAGGTTGAGAGGGACACGACGGGCGGTGTGCTCGTCGTCGATACCCTGCACGTGTGGGGAGCGCTGCCCGGGCACAATGCTGGGCCAGAGTTCAAGTCCGACGATGTGGAGGGTGTTTACCGCATCGTGATGCACAGAGTGGTCTTCAACTACGACGAAGACCAGACAGGCTTCGGCGATCCGGTCCCACTGGAATATCGGGTCTCAAATCATTTCGTCCTCGATGATCCGCGCAGGTAGGTAAAGGTACAGCGTTCGGTTGCAAGCTCCTCCCAAGCGCAACTGAAGCACGTATCCGTTAGCCGGCAGTGAGCGAGATGGACCTAACGACCATGACCCGTTTGGCAAGTGTAGCTCTCGCGTTCGCCTTTCTGGCAGGCTGCCAGAATTCCACCGGTCCCGAGGACGGCTGCGGGTTGCCGCCGCCTGATACCAGCCTGGATCCAGGCGCTTTACGAGTTGGGGCCCTAATCTTTGCGTGCGGACGGTGGGTCGAGGGTAAGAAGCCGTCTGAGCGCCAAGCTATCGTCGACATCTTCTTTGGCCGGCGTGGCCCAGAAGATCCGCCGGACAGACCCCGAGCTGAGCATCTTTTCTCGATAAGGAACCGCGGAGGCACGGTCTGCCACCAATTCAACTTTCCGGCAGTCCGTGCTCGAATTGACGTCGACCGTGTTCGCGAGCTACGCGTAAATTCTGTGCACGAAGTCCCGGATCTACGTCGCTACGACTGGAACGTCACCGTGGGGTATCGGCGGCCGCTCCAGGACGCTGACTCCGCGCAGTTTGTTGACCTTGGGGGAGAGGTGAGATCGCGCTTTGAATCCATCAACGCACTCTCTGGAGCGCTTCCGGATCGCTCGATACCGGTGCTTCGCAATATGGAAACCGTCGAATATGTGGAAGCACAGGGGGTGTGGTGTCTGGCAGGCACTGCCGGCTAACAAGCGATTGCAGCCGACGCTGCAACCGTCGGGGTGGCCACCTCGGTTGCACGGTTGCCGAGGGTTTTCAACTTCGTGAGCGATGGCATGAACCGTGACGGGCTGCCGGGTCCGTCGCGGTATTCTGTACAAGGTAGCTCTGTCTCAAGCGCAGGTAGATCCAAGATGAGTAGGGGCTGTTCTTTGTTGCCTTGGCCTTGTCCCCCACCTCAGGCATTCCGGTCATCTCAACAATGCGCGCGCACGGCGGTCCTGGTAGCGATCCTTTGTGTCAACGGCCTCATTGCGCCTCGTGCTTCGGCTCAGGTAGCCACGGTCCTAGGTCGGGTACTGGACGCGGAGAGCGGTCGGCCCATCGAGGCGGTGGCGGTCCGCCTCCTTCGGGAGGAGACGGACCTCATCCGAACCACGGACGACGAGGGGGCTTTCCACTTCCCGCGGGTGCCGCCGGGCGTCTACGAGCTGGTGCTGGAGCACGTAGCCTACGGGAGCTTCTCCGACTCGCTCGACGTCGGTGCCGGTGAGTTTCTCAGCCTGGAGGTGCGGCTGGCGATGCAACCGATCGAGCTGGAGCCGCTGGTGGTCACGGTACGACGCCGGCATACGTCCGCCAAGATGGCGGGCTTCTATGAACGGATGGAGAAGGGCCTGGGCTACTTCATCACCTGGGAGGACATCGAGAGGCGGCGGCCGCTCCGGATCAGCCACATGATCGGCGAACTCCCGGGCGCGCGTCTGATCCCGGTGAGCGCCCTGCGCTGCAGGATCGTGTTCCGCGGCCGCGTGCGCTATGACCCGACAAGTAAGAGGATCGAGCCGTGCTGGCCAGCGGTATACCTGGATGGGAGGCCGGTCTATTCGCTCAGCGAGAGCAGTGACGCGACCATTGACGATTTCGTCATGCCGAACGATGTCGAAGCGGTCGAGGTCTACCATGGTCCGGCCGTGCTCCCCCCCAGGTTCGCCTTCCACAATGCCCACTGCGGCGCCATCATCGTCTGGACGCGAAGCGGGCCGTTGTGAGGTCTAGGGGAGGCCATGCAGTCGATCGTCAAAGATCTAGTGATCGGCGCGGTCATCTCGTCGTTCGTCATCGGGTTTGGCGCTGGTGAGCCTGTAGTGTGCGTACTCTGTGGCCGAAAGACTCGGGACTGCTAAGGTAGCGCAACTTTGGGATTCGGGGAGTTGAATTTCCTGCCGCGTAACAAGCGTTCGCACTGGAGATCAGCAGCGGTACTCCAACAACTAGCGCGCACCAACCCCCTCGCTGGCCGCAGCCTCGACGAAGGCCACTCTGTCGGCTACCTGCCGCGCGATCCGGGCTTGAGCTCGGAGGAGCTGTCGCTGGATTGGGAGCGCGTCGTCGCGCGCGCAACCTGGTCAGCGCGTCCCGACGGGTGCCGCGGGTCGCTCGCCCAACAGGTGCTGGTCGAACCAGCGCGTCATCCGCCGGTAGCTGTCCTTGC
>CP070823.1:1602994-1605192 GCA_020344375.1 Gemmatimonadota bacterium
CCACGCGTTAGCGGAGGTGACCTTGTTCAGCTCGGAACTGAAGAAGGGCAGCGTCGAGCTGCTCGTGCTGTCCCTGCTCGCGGCCGAGCCCCGGCACGGCTACGAGATCGGGAAGTTGATCGAGGTGCAGTCCGGCGGGCAGCTGCGGTTCCGCATCTCGTCTCTCTACCCGATCCTCTGTCGCATGGAGAAGAAGGGGTGGATCAGCAGTCGCTGGGTGGAGAAGGTAGGGCAGAGACGGCGCCGGTACTATCGCTTGACGCCCAAAGGAGAGCGAGCACTCGTCAAGCAGCAAGAGACCTGGGTTGAATTCGCTGCTGCGGTCAACCGTGTCACAGGGCTGAGCCATGCGTGACTGGAGCCGCTACATCAGGGAGCGTCTGTCGCTGCCCGAGATGAAGGGGCAGCGCGACGAGAGGGTCATCGAAGAATTGGCCAGCCAGCTGGAGGAGTTCTACCTCGAGGCGCTGAGGCGCGGTGCCTCTGAGCAGGAGGCGGCTGCCTACGCCCGTGAGCAGGTCACGGATTGGGACGGACTGGCCGCCGACATCCTGCGCTCTGACCGATCCGACACGGTGCCGCGGCTGGAGCGTTGGGTCGACCGCTCCGAGCAGCGCGTTCGGCAGAAAGGGAAGCCCGGGGCGATGCTCGCGGATCTCGAGCAAGATGTCCGCTACTCACTACGCACGCTCAGGCGCAGCCCGGGCTTCCTCGCGGTGAGCGTATTAGTCCTGGGTCTGGGCATCGGTGCAACGACGGCGATCTTCAGCGTTCTGAAGGCTGTCGTGCTGCGTCCGCTGCCGTACCCCGATCCTGATCGGCTGGTGATGGTCTGGCAGTCGAACACGGAGTACCCCACCACCAACCCGTTATCGGTGCCGGACTACTTCGATTGGAGGGAACAGAACGAGTCGCTCGAGGAATGGGGCGTATTCATAGTCCGCAAAGTGAATCTCTCTGGTGACGACCTGCCTGAGCGCGTCCAGGGTGCCTATTGCACCGTGGGATTGATGAAGGCGATCGGGATCGAGCCGGCACTGGGTCGACTGTTCACCGAGCAGGAGGAGCAGCCAGGCAACGGTCGTGTCGTGCTGATCAGCGACGACATGTGGGAGGAGCGTTTCGCGGCGGAACCGAGCGCGATCGGCGGTTCGATTCGGATCAACGGTGAGAGCTACACGGTCGTCGGGATCATGCCCGAGGCGTACGAGTTTCCGCTTCCGTGGTACGCCTGGGAGGAACCTGATGTCTGGGTGCCTCTAGCCCTTTCGAGGGATGAGTATCGGAGGGACTCCCACTGGCTCTTCGGAATCGGTCGGCTCAGGGAGAACGTGTCGATCGAGCGTGGCGAGGCGGAGCTCAAAGCCATAGCCGCGGGTCTCGCGGAGGAGTATCCTGACACGAACTCGCAGGTCACGGCACGGCTCGTACCGCTGCTCGAGCAGATGGTCGGCTGGGTCTCAGACAGCCTGTGGATACTGTTGGGAGCGGTGGGTTTCGTGCTTCTGATCGCGTGCGCGAACATCTCGAGTCTTCTGTTGGCAAGGGGGGCGAACCGGCAGGCCGAGATGGCGATCCGGACATCGCTCGGAGCTGGCCGGGAGCGCCTGGTCCGACAGCTGATCACCGAGAGCCTGATGCTTGCCGCGTTAGGGGGCATCGCCGGTGTTCTACTCGCCGCGTGGAGCATGGGGGTTCTGCGGGGAGTGATCCCGTCGCACATACCTCGGATCAGCGGGCTGCAGATCGACAATTCGGTGCTGCTCTTCTCGCTCGGGGTCACCCTGATCGCCGGGATGGTCTTCGGGCTCACCCCGGCCTTCGTCACATCCGGCATGAGCCCAATGCGCGCGTTGCGCGAGGGCGGGAGGAGTCAGACGCTCAGCAGAAGACAGACGCGCTTTCTGGGCGCGCTTATCGTGCTTCAGTTCGGGCTGGCACTGGTCTTGGCCAACGGTGCCGTTCTCATGCTGAAGAGCCTGCTGAATGCGACTGGCTCGCCGGAACTGTTTGAACCCGAGAAAGCACTCATTGCGGACATCTCACTGCAGGGCCCCGACTACGAGACCGTCGAACAGCGGACGGCATTCTGGGACCGTTTTCTCGAGAGGGTCGAAGGATTGCCCGGTGTTGAAGCGGTGGGTGTGACCACCCAGCTGCCTCTCTTTGGCGGATCGAGCGGCCACATACTCGTCGAC
>CP070823.1:1605292-1607062 GCA_020344375.1 Gemmatimonadota bacterium
CACCTCCCACCTCATCGGATAACCCTGCACCACCGCCGAATCCGTCGCAACACTGTCATAGCCCTGCGCCACCAGCGTCTCCAACTGCTGCTGCAGCGCTACCCAACGGTGCATATCCTGACGACCCCAGTACAGCTGACGCGCCGCTACACCGCCCGCCGCCGCCAATCCCAACAGCGCGACCGAGAGGATCACTACCCCAACCAGGATCTCGATCAGCGAGACACCCTGGCGATCGCTCAGTCGCCCGCGCCTCACCGGAATACCCTCCCCAGGGCGCTGACCGTCACCGTGTCCGTACGCCCTCCCGAACTGAACACGAGCGTCGCATCTGCCGCCTGGCAGGAGCCTCGCGTCGTCGGAAGGCCCCGCCCGTCGAAGCACAGGATGGCACGGGTGCTGGTCACGCTGACTCCATGACTGCCGACGTACTTCACCACACCCACGGTGTCCTTCACCCCACCGGTCGTGCTCGTGTCGACCTCGACCCAGAAGCGCCGGTTGCCGGCATCGATATGCAGCTCGGCAAGCCGCCCGTAACGCACCGCCGCCGCCCGGGCCAGCGAGTGAGTGGAGGCGAACTCGTCCACCGCCGCCCTTACCCCGGTCCGCCGGAAAGCCCGGCCGAGAGAAGGCGACACGATCGCCATAGCCACCCCGGCTAGGATGAGGACAACGATCAACTCCGTGAGCGTAAAGCCTTTGTTTCTCATAGTCACAACCTCGCACCCAGGAGTCGGGTGGCAATCGTTGTGCCAGCTGAGATCTTGGCCGGGCGACAGCCGTATTCTCTTGCAAACGAAAAACTTAGGGCTGGCGGACAGCGAAGACGCTATAGGAGCCCCCGCACCGTCTCGGTCAAGATGACCGAGACGGCCGCCCACCGCCAAACCAGCCAGCACCAGGACTCGTCCAGCGGACCGCAACCCAGGTCGGCGTCCGGCGCCTCATGATTCCGGCTGGGGCGGGGGAAGCGTCAATCGACAGGGGTAATTAATTTAGGGAAGCCGCGTATGAACGTCCACCACCAGCGGCGACCCGATCAGCCTCTCAGCGAGACCCGGAGTGTCAGGCTGTCTTCCTGGACGCGCGGACCCGACAGCCCGGGCACCATGCCGTAGCTCTCGCCGCGGAGGATGATGTCGACGAATCTCACCTCCGCGGGGTTCGCCGTCACGTTGCCCGCCTGATCGTAGTAGACGAACACCAGTCCGCTGTCCGAGGGTTGGCTCAGCGGACCCGTGAGCTTCTCGTAGGACGCGGCGGCGCCGATCTTACGACCCAGCCAATAGCGGTCGCCATCAGAGTAGAGCGCGTACTCCACGCGCCGGAAACCCCGGAATGGCGCCCCCACCTGCACGCCGGAATAAGCAGCCGTATCGACCTCGACGGTGATGTCCGAACTGGTACCCCAGGTGCAGTTGTCCACGCCGCCACCCGTGAGCCACGTGTCCTTGACCTTGGCGATGACCCAGGTGTCATCCTCCACCCCGCTGCCACCGGCCTCAAACACCAGCGCGCTGTCGTTGGCGGTCTTGTCGAAGTCGCCGGTCGTCCCGGAGAGACCGAAGCGCGGAGCGCTGCCGTGAATGGCGCAAACGATGCCCGACCCTCGCACCGAGCGGAGGGCGATCGTGGAAGTGCCGATAGAATAGAGATCGCCTCCCGCGGCCGAGACCTGCCGTAGCTCGTACGCCAGCAGCGAGGCCGCCGCCCGCAGGCTCGTCCGCACGTCCTCCATCTCACGCTGCTTCGTCCACAAACGGTTCT
>CP070823.1:1607162-1612409 GCA_020344375.1 Gemmatimonadota bacterium
CCAGGCCGACGTCTCGGA
Source organism: Gemmatimonadota bacterium (assembly GCA_020344375.1). GTDB lineage: Bacteria > Gemmatimonadota > Gemmatimonadetes > Palauibacterales > KS3-K002. The sequence goes on from CP070823.1 coordinate 1,607,181, forward strand.
CCCCGCCCGGGTCGCACGTGGCTTCGACGAGCTCGACCGTCTGCTTGGCGGCCTGGACGTGCTGATCAACAACGCCGGCATCAGCATCCGTCACACGTTCCTCGAGATCACGCCGGAGGAATGGCGGCAGGTGATCGACACGAACCTGCATGGCGTCTTCTACGTCGCTCAGGAAGCGGCGCGGCGGATGATAGCGGGCGGCGGCGGTGTGATCCTCAACATGGGCTCGACCAGCGGCCTAATGGGCTACCCGTTCTACGCCGACTACAACGCCTCGAAAGCCGGCGTGGTCGAGCTGACCCGCTCGATGGCGCTGGAACTGGCGCCGAGCGTGCGGGTCATCGCCGTCTGCCCAGGCTACATCATGACGCCGATGCAGGAGGCGGAGTACACGCCCGAGATGATCGAGGAGGTCAACCGCAAGATCCCGCTGGGCCGACACGGCTGGCCGGAGGAAGTCGCCGCCCTGTTCGCCTTTCTCGCCTCAGACGAGGCGCCGTTCATCACCGGCCAGACGTGCGTGATCGACGGCGGCGAGATCGCCGGCGGGCTCGCCAGCCGCTAGCGCGGTTCGGATAGCCAGCGCAGCCCATGCCGCGAACCGAGCCGCAGACCGAACTCAGCCGCGAGCTCGGGCTTTTCACCATCACCATGGTGGGTGTGGGCGCGATGATCGGGGCCGGGATCTTCGTGCTCACCGGGATCGCGGCCGGCGCGGCGGGCCCGGGCCTGATCCTCGCCTTCGCCGGCAACGGCATCGTCACCTTGCTCACCGCGCTCGCCTACGCCGAACTCGGCTCCGCGATACCCGAGGCGGGCGGCGGCTACCTCTGGGTCAAAGAGGGGTTGCCCGGCGCCAACGCGTTTCTGGCCGGTTGGATGAGCTGGTTCGCTCACGCGGTGGCCGGCAGCCTCTACGCCCTGGGTTTCGGCGCCTATCTGGGCCTGGTGCTGGACGAGCTCGGCTGGAGCCTGTTCGGGTTGAGCGGTGCCACGCTGGAGAAGCCGCTGGCGGTGGTGATCGCTCTCATGTTCATCGCCATCAACTTCAAGGGCGTGTCGGAGACCGGGCTGGCGGGCAACATCGTCACGGTCGCGAAGCTGCTGGTGATCGGGCTGTTCGTGGCGAGCGGACTCTACGCCATGTTCGGCGAGCCGACGTCCTGGGAGCGTTTCACACCGCTCACACCAAAGGGGCTGGGCGGCGTGCTCACCGCGATGGGTCTCACCTACATCGCCTTCGAGGGCTACGAGATCATCGTGCAGGCAGGCGAGGAGGTGAAGCACCCGAAACGGAACATCCCGCGCGCCGTCTTCTGGTCGCTGGCCGTCGTCATCCCCATCTACATCCTGGTGGCGATTACCGCGCTGGGCGCGGTGGACACGGGTTCCGGCCAACCGACATGGGAGTGGCTGGGCATGCACGCGGAGCTGGGCCTGGCCGAGGCGGCACGCCAGTTCATGCCGCTAGGCACGACGTTGCTGCTGATCGGCGGCCTGCTGTCGACGATGTCGGCGCTCAACGCCACGACCTTCAGCTCGACGCGCGTCTCGTTCGCGATGGGCCGGGACCGTAACCTCCCGGACTTCTTCTCGAAGGTGCACGAGCGCACGCGCACGCCCTACCTGGCGCTCCTGGCCAGCGGCGGTCTGATCATCTTTATGGCGTTGGCCATACCGATCGCCGATGTGGCGGCCGCGGCGGACGTGATGTTCCTGCTGCTGTTCCTCCAGGTGAACCTCGCGATCATCACGATCCGCCGGAAATACAGCGCGATGCTGGACTACGGGTTCCTGACACCGTTCTTCCCCGTCATACCCATCCTGGCCATCCTGCTGATGGTCGGGATCGCCGGGTTCATGTTCCACTTCTCGCCGATCGCCTGGTACTTCGTGGCCGGCTGGATCGGCACCGGCTTCCTGATCCACCACACCTACGCGCGCAGGCGCGAGCGTGAGAAGTACGCGACGCCGGTCGTACTGGCGCACGGGCTGGGCGGCGATAAGGATCGCTATCGTGTCCTGGTGCCCGTGGCGAACCCCGCACGGGCACGGGCACTGTTGGACTTCGCCTCACTGATGGCAGACTCGCACGACGGCGAGGTGATCCTGCTGCACGTGATCACGGTGCCCAGTCAGACTCCGTTGCAGGTAGGGCACCGCTATATCCGGGCAGCGCGGGACGAAGTGCTGGACCAGGCCAGCGACATGATCGCCGCGCACGGCACACCATTCAGCTCCACCATCCGGATCGCGCACAGCCCGGCACGCGCGATCATCGATGAGGTCGAGGAGCGCAAGATCGACATGGTTGTGATGGGTTGGCACGGACCGCGCCGTCATCCACGTACCGCGATCGGCCGTAACATCGATCGGGTGATGCGGAACGCTGACTGCCACGTCATCGTGCTGCGTGCCGACGATCTCGACGATGTGGGGCGGATCCTGATCCCAGTGGCTTACCCGCAGCAGGCGCGCCTGATGATCGAGATCGGCCAGATGCTCGAGGAGAATAAAGGCGCGGCGCTCGAACTCTACCACGCCATCCCGCCCGGGCTGGAAGTCCGGAAACGGTCGGCACGATTGGAGGAACTCTACACCGGGCTGGCCGATCTGGGGGTGGGGCCAGAGTCCAACGAATCGGCCCACCGCACCATCCTGATCGAGGAAACGGACCGGCTGGTCCGCCGGGTGGTCGAGATGTCCGACGAGTACGGCCTCACCATGTTGGGCGCGTCGCGCGAGGGCTGGTTCCGCAAGCAGGTCGCTGGCTACATACCCGAGCGAATCGCCCGGCTGGCCTCGGGTCGGCTGATGCTGGTCAAGCACCGCCGGAGCTTCGTCAAGTCGTGGATGTTGGACACGATCGAGTTCTTCCTCGATACTCCGCGACGAGCCGTCACCTGGACCCGAGCATGACGATCGACGATCTGCGCGAGCAGGGCGTTCTGTTGCCCGAGGAGGAGTGGGGCAAGCACAGCCTGAAGACGACGGCGCCCAGGCTGCCGCTGGCGGTCGCGCTGCTGGTCGCGACGGCCGGCTGTGCGCTCATGCTCCTCGGCGACGGTGGCATCCTCACCTGGGTGGGCGTCGCGCTTTTCATCGTCACGCTCTACGCAAGCACCTGGATGCTCGATCGCGCAGTGGCCCGGCAACGCGAGCGTGCGCGGCGCGAGCGCGCGCACAGAGACACGTGACCGGTAGGTGCCGGCCCGCCAGCCCCATCTTACAACGCTCCCGCGGCCGCAGGCATCCAAGAGGTGAACCCCATCACCGGAACTGCCAGGAGCTCAGCATGAGAACGCGCATACGACACCTGTTCGTACTTGCTCTGCCCGTCGTCCTGGGCCTGCAGGCGTGCGGCCAAGAGGCCAGTGAGCCGTTTCAGCGGTTGGCCACCCTGACCTCACCGGAGCGCCTGGCGGAACTGGAGCAGGTGATCCCCGCGCTCATGGACAGCGGCGGGATCACGGGTCTCGCGATGGCGATCGTCAGCGACAGCGCGATCGAGTGGAGCCGCGGGTTCGGCGTGAAGAGCAGCGAGACGGGCGAACCCGTGGACGAGAACAGCGTGTTCGAGGCCGCCTCGCTGAGCAAGCCGGTGTTCGCCTATGCCGTCCTGCAGCTCGTGGACCAGGGCATCATCGACCTCGACACGCCCATCGCCGACTACTACGACTACGAGGTCACCGAGGACGAGCGCCACAAGCGGATCACGCCGCGGATGGTGCTCAGCCACACGACCGGATTCCCCAACTGGCGGCCACGAGAAGGCCAGTTGACCATCGACTTCGACCCGGGCACCGAGTTCCGATATTCCGGCGAGGGCTTCGGCTATCTGCAGCTCGCGGTCATGGATGTCACCGACGAAACGCTCCAGGAGCTGACGGAGAGGCTGGTCTTCGAGCCACTCGGGATGACGAACAGCAGCTACATCTGGGACGACCGCTTCGAGGAGAACCTCGCGCTGCCACATGGCACGCACAGCGAGGTGCTGGAGAAGCGGAGACCGCGTAGAGGGCACGCCGCCGCCTCGCTCCACACCACGGCCGTCGATTTCGCGCGCTTCATGATCGCGGTCATGAACGGTTCTGGTCTGAGCGACAGCACCGCAGTCGCGATGCTGACGCCCCAGGTCCAGGTGGACACAGGCGTGACCTGGGGGCTGGGGATCGGAATACAGGACAACGAGGCGGGCCGCGCCCTCTGGCACTGGGGCGACAACGTCGCGTACAAGGCCTACACGCTCACCTTCCCCGAGCACGGCGTCGGCGTCGTCTGGTTCACGAACAGCGAGAACGGCCAAACCATCCTCGAGTCGATGCTCGCCCATACCGTCGGCAGCGCGCACCCGGCGGCGGCGTGGCTGGACTACGAGCAGCACGACTCGCCGAAACGGCAGGTCCGTGAGACGCTGGCAGCGACGATCGACGAGCAGGGCGTGGACGCGGCCATCGCGCTCTACCGCGAGATGAAGGAGACCCAACCACCCGAGGCGTTCGACGAGTACGTGCTCAACACGCTGGGATACCGGCTACTGCGCAGCGATCGCGTACAGGAAGCGATCGCGATCTTCCTGCTGAACGTGGAGGAGTATCCGGACGCCTCGAACCCGTACGACAGCCTGGGCGAGGCCTATGCGGAGGCCGGCGAGCTGGAACTCGCCATCGCGAACTACGAGAAGTCGGTGGAGCTGGACCCCGAGAACACGAACGGGATCGCGGCGCTGCAGCGGCTCCGTGCCCGGCTCGCGGAGAGGTGAGCGCGGCCTTTAGCTCTCGAACACGCGTGCCAGCACGGACAGCATCCGCTCCGTGTGGGAGCCCTCCCAGTAGACACGGCGGCAATTCGGACAGCGAACGAAATCGGTCTGGTGTTCCCGAACCGAAGCTGGCACCTGGGCCTCGACCTCCTCGCTGGTTGCCGGAACGAGCTCCGCATTGCAGATCCGGCAACGAGTGAACAGGCGGTCGCTGGGCTCGAGCCCGAAGTGCACCACGACCTCACGGAGCTGATCTACGGGCGCGTCGCTCTCCAGGACCAGGCAGTTGCTCATCCGCCATTGCTCCGGCAGTTGCCGATCGCGCGTCACAATGTAGCGTCGCTCCTCGAACGCACGGCGCACCAGCTCTTCGTCGGTGATCGCGTCGTCGTAGGCCGTGTCGAAGCCGAGCGTTCGCAGCCAGCGCGCCAGACGGCCGAGCATGGCGTCGGCGATGAAGCGGGGCT
>CP070823.1:1612509-1613605 GCA_020344375.1 Gemmatimonadota bacterium
CCGTGCGCGGCTTCCAGGTGGCCGTGGGCGAAAATGAGCCGGGAATCCGCATCGCTTGGGGGGAGACCCGCGAGATCGCGCCAGGGACCGTGTCGATCTCTTGGGGCGCACCGCCGGACCTGGACGCTCTCCAGGCACGGGCCCGAGGCGCGGCGCGCGCCGTCGTCTTCGCAGAGCCAAAGGAACTCGCCCATCTGCAGCGCCTGACCAGTGTGTTGGGGGTGCGATGCAACACACTCAAGAGCGCCCTGCCTGGGGAAGCGCTTCGCTCCACCCAGGCCACCCGAGACCAACTCCGCGAGGCCGTGGCTGAACGCGATCTCGAGCCCTACATGCACCTGCTCGAGCCGCTCCTGGACCAGTTGGCACCTACGCAGATCGCCGCCGCCGCCACTGCCCTACTCCGCGAGCGCGGCCCCGCGCCCGCCCCGCCTCAGCTCCCCGCCTGGACACGCCTCTACTTCGGCGTGGGACGCCGCGACGGAGTCCGGCCAGCCGACCTCGTCGGCGCCATCACCGGTGAGGCGCCTGTAAGCGGCGACCGCATCGGTCGCATCGAGATCCGGGATACGCATTCCTCAGTGGAAGTGGCTGCCTCGGTCGCAGATCAGGTGATCAAGAGCCTGGCGACAGTGACGATACGGGGACGACCCGCCAACGTGCGGTTGTATAGGGAGTAGATACGGGATCGGGGGAAGAGAGCCCTCAGCCGGCCAGGCCTCCTCCCCCTCGCTGGATGAGCTAGAAGCCCGGCTTCAGACCGTCCTTCAATCCCTTCCCAGGGCGGAAAGCCGGCGAAACCGACGCAGGGATCTGGATCCGATCGCCCGTGCGTGGATTCCTACCCATCCGCGGCCCGCGCCGCCGGGTCTCGAACGTCCCGAACCCGGTGATCTGGACCTTCGCGCCACCCTTGAGCACGCCGACGATGATCCCCTTGTCCACGTCGAACAGGGCATCCAAAGCGCGGCCGGCGTCCGCTTTGCTGAGATTCGTGACTTCAGCAAGCTTGTCGATGAGTTCGGTCTTGTTCACCACATTCTCCTTTCGGGAAGGTGTGTGGAACAGACAGCGAGAAGAGCGAAGCCGGCTCTAC
>CP070823.1:1613705-1626927 GCA_020344375.1 Gemmatimonadota bacterium
GGCGCGCAGGCGATCGGCTGCCTGGGGATCCTCGTACGCACGGGCAAGTTCCGCGCGGCGGAGTTGGATAACTCCGACGTGCAGCCGGATCTCGTGGTGGATTCAATCGCCGCCCTTCCGAAGTTGCTCCTGCCCTGAGTGGCGATGGTGCCACAATCGCCTCTGATCCTTGCAGCGCCAGCGTCTGTGAATCTCAGCGCGCACCCAAGACCCGTGAGTGATCGGGCTGTCGCCCAAGACGTGGAAGTCGATATCCCCGGTGAGAACCAACGCTTGGGGGATTCCGTAGTGATGCTGTAGAAGCGCTCGTGCGTGGCAACCTCTATGCGAGATTGGGGGGAAGTGTGTTCAGGAAGAGCGACCCGGCCGGTTACGTCGAGGCAATGAAGGGCGTGAGCCGCAAGACGATGGTCTACGGCGGGAATACCCTCTTGACCGAGTTCAGGCTTGCCAAGGGCGCGCTCATACCGGGTCACAAGCACCCGCAAGAGCAGACCGGCTACCTAGTCTCGGGCCGGCTGAATTTCCGTATCGGCGACGAGACGATGCGGGCCGAGGCCGGCGACAGCTGGTGCATACCTGGCAACGTCGAGCACGGCGCAGAGGCTCTGGACGACTCGGTCGTGATTGAGGTCTTCTCGCCCGTGAGGGAGGACTACTTGCCGGACTAGCGCGACCGACGTCGCCAACGCATCCCGCGCAGCGTCGTGCCGGTCGAGTGCGGCCAAGCAACGTGGCCACGCGGAATGTAACCAATCCTACCAGACCAGCTCCTCACATAGAAAGGGTTGACACACCCGGCCGCCGATTGTACTATTGCGCTAGATGAATAGTTATCTAGAGTTCTAGCGAAGGAGCCGTACAGCTTTGGTATTCTGGATCGACCATAAGAGCGGCGTCCCTTTCTACCGGCAGATCATCGAGCAGGTCAAGTTCGCCATCGGCCGGGGTGATCTGAAGGCGGGGGACCGCCTACCGACGGTCCGGCAGCTTGCCGTGGACCTTTCCATCAATCCCAACACGGTGATCCGCGCCTACCGGGAGCTGGAGATCGAGGGTGTGCTCGACACGCAGCAGGGGTCGGGGACGTTTGTGGGCGAGCGTCGTCCCGAGATCGACGCGCTGGAGCGGCAGCGGATGCTGGACCAGATCCTGACCGAACTGCTTGCCCGTGCCTCGGGGTACGGGTTCACCCTCGATGAAGTGCTCAAGGGGTTGCGTCAGCGAAAGGAGGAGTCGTGATGAACGGAGAGTCGAGAGCCGCCGGTGGCAGGCGGCACCATATATCACTCGAGAGATTCGCCACCACCATGCGGGCCGATTTCCGCTTCGCGCCGCTCAACGCACTGCTGCTGGTGGCGATCTTGGTGGCGGGGCTCGTGGCTCACCTGAACGTCCATCCGTTCAGCGTGCTGGCCGTCGTCCTCGCGCTGGGCTCGGCTCTGGGCCTGGTCGCTATCCTGCGCGTGTTCCAGGTGTGGGAGGCCGTCGTCGTCTTCGGCACCGCCGACTGTCTGCTCGTCTTCCTCGAGCTGCGACCCGACAGCGAGATCCTGCTGGCGGCGATCATCGTGGGGCTGGTCGTCGCGCCGGCGATCCAGATCGCCTACCAGTGGGAGCGGGCCGTGCTGCTGCGGTTCGGGAAGTTCCGCGGGCTGCGGAAGTCGGGTCTGTTCGTGCTGGTGCCGGTGATCGATAAGGTGGCTCAGTTCGTCGACCAGCGGGTGCGGGTCACGGACTTCAGGGCGGAGACGACGCTCACCGCCGACACGGTCCCGGTCAACGTCGACGCCATCGCGTTCTGGATGGTCTGGGACGCGCAGAAGGCGGTGCTCGAGGTCGAGCGCTTCGATGAGGCGGTGATCCTGTCGGCGCAGACGGCGTTGCGGAACGCGATCGGGAAGGACGCCCTGGCGGTGCTGCTATCCGAGCGTGATCGCTTGGGTCAGGAGATCCAGAAGGTGCTGGACGAGAAGACGAGCGGCTGGGGGATCACGACCCAGGCGGTAGAGATCCGCGACATCATCATCCCCAAGGGGCTCGAGGACGCGATGTCGCGCCAGGCCCAGGCGGAACGTGAGCGCCAGAGCCGCATCATCCTCGGCACCGCCGAGACCGAGATCGCGGAGAAGTTCGCCCGCGCGTCCGAGCATTACCGCGATAACCCCGTCGCCCTCCACCTGCGGGCCATGAACATGGTGTTCGAGGGACTGCGGCAGAAGGGCTCGATGATCATCGTCCCGTCCACCGCGGTCGAGACCATGGGCCTGGGAGCGCTGGGCGGGTTGACCGCGTTCGGCCAACAAGCGTCGCCGGAGACGCCGCAGGACCGCGCCGGACCCGAGGCGAGCGGCACGGCCTCCGAGGATACGGCGCGCTGAGCCGGCCGGCGGCGGCGGATCACCCGCACCAGGCACCTGCGCTCGGGGGGATCATGAAGGCGCTCATCCTGCCCGGTCTCATCCTCGTGCTGAGGGTCACCGTGGCCTTCGTGCTCAGGCCTCTGTTGCCCGGCTCTGTGAGGTCCGTCTTTGCGCTGGTCCGGGTGCTCCGCCTCGATATTGCGGGTGTTTCCCTGCTCGATCTTCTGATGTAGTGGGCGATTGTGCCGTGCACCGCCGGGCCAGCCGGAACGAATAAAGAGGCCGCTGGTGGGTATTCCAGTGTAGAGAACACAGCAAGGTCAAGAACCCGCGGGGATACCAGTGCGATCGGGCGAAAGCAGGCACGGAGTCGTTGACGTTCTCAGGTGGGGGCGCATGGAGCAACTGGCCAGGGGGTATTTCATGCTAGGAGTGCGGAGGCTGTACTTGCCGCGTTGGGTTCCCTGGTGCGCCCAGTTGATCCTCCTCCCGCTCTGGCTGTGGCTGACCTACGGTGTCTTCCTTGGCGAGCGGGGCCGGGCGGACCTCGGGATCGGCAACTGGATCGTGGTGAGCCTCGTGCTCGCCGTGGTCTCGTTCTATCTGTTCTTGCTGGGTTACCGGAAACTGCCCGCAGGCCTCGACGAAGGGTGCTGACTCGCCATAACAAGCTCCTGTGGAGCGGCGCCTCCCGCGACCTGCAGCACCCCGCCTGTGACCTTCCGGACATCATTGGCTGCATCGCCGTATGATCCCGCAGCTTGCGGGAACCGGCGAGGAACCTCTCGATAGCCCTTGAGGGAAGTGAAGATGTGGCCTACGTAGCAACGGCCTACGGCAAGCATGGTCGGCTGGGCACCAACGTCGGCTGCGGCGCTGTTCCGGACGGCTGAGCCTTGCGGGGCGCACGCCCAAGAGCTACATTGCGAACAACAACAGAGATCCCGCCACTTTCGAGCTCCGGCTCGGTGGCGGTTTTTTGTTGGGTTGCCGTTGTCCGCTGACTTCCCCCCCTCGGCCCCCAACCGTCGGCGTCTACTCGACGCTGATACGGGTTCGCCATCTTGTTACAGAATACAAGCTCTTTCGGCATCGGGGTTCTCGACGAACGTCTGAGCGGTCCCGTCTCCGGTGGCCTGCACGTGGTCATCGGCGGCCCGGGCACCGGTAAGACGGTCGTCGCGCTCCAGTTCCTGTACGAAGGCATCCGGCGGGGCGGGCGAGTGGCGATGCTGACGCAGGCGCGGCCCGGAGACGTGGTCGACCTGGCGGCCTCCATCGGCATTGATATGACGCCCCACCTGCGCTCCGGTCGCTGGGTGCTGCTAGGCTATCAGTCGGGGTTCCGCGAGCGCTACCGCCGTAGCATCGAGCCCGGCGAGCTGTTCCAGGAGCTGGAGGAGTTCGTCACAGCCGAGGCCGTGCCCGATCGGCTCGTCATCGATACCTGCAGCCCGCTGGTGGAGTCCCGCGAGTCGGGGAACGGGGCGGAGCATCTGATTGACCTGCTGAGCGGCGTGAGCAGCACCGTGCTGCTCACCTTCGCGGCCGAGCACCCCGGCGCGCTGGACAGCGGCTTCGATCTTATCTCGCAGCGCGCGGCGCTCGTGCTCCATCTGATACTGAGCAGCGAGGGGCGCCGCGAGATCCTCGTGCGCAAGACCCCGGGGCCCGTTGAGTCGACGGGCCCCATCACCTTCGAGATCCGCGACGGGCTGGGGATCGTGCCGGCGCAGGCGATCCAGGGGAAGCGGCGCAGCGACCTGGCGCCGGAGGTGCGGCGCCGCGTGCTGTTCGTTGACGTGCCGGCCGATCTGCCGGCGGAGCTGCGCATCTGGCTGCAGGAGTCGTTCGAGCTGGTCTACACCGCCGATCCCGTGGATGCCTTCCCCGAGCTGGCACGTCGCGACTTCGGTCTGGTGGCCATCCACATCGACCGGCGTAGCGTGGACCGCGGGCTGCACGTGATGTATCAGCTCCGCCGCGCCGCTAGCCGGCCGCCCATCCTGGTCATGTCGCCGGTCGATGTGCGGGCCAGTGACCGGGCCCGCGCGCTACGCGCCGGTGCGGACGACTTCATCTCCGGCGGCCTCGATCCAGAGGAGCTGGCGTCGCGCATCGAGGCGTTGCTGCGGCGCGGTCGCACCGATGTCGCCGATGGGGAGGAGACCCTTGAGGCGCCGAAGCCAGAGCGGCCCGAGGGACCCGACGAGCCGGCGGACGTGCATGAGATCATCCGCGCGCGACTCACGTCGCCGGGATCGCCGATCTTCTCGCTGATCTTGCTGCGGGCGGGCAACGGCAGCCGACTGGAGGAGCTGGCCGAGCACGTCGCCCGGCAGATGCGGCATGATGGTGGCGACCGCATGAACGTGAGAGAGGAACGCGTGGAGGTCTACTTGCACGGCGCGATGCACAAGCACGCCGAAAGCTTCCTCAAGCGCGTGCGCACGGATCGCTTCGCGCGGGTGGGCGCCGTGGTTTACACGTCACCCACCGACCGTGACGAGCTGCTCAAGATCATCGACCAGTAGCATGGCTGAAGTACGCTGGCCCTACTGGGGACGTTTCACTGCGCTCGCCGCTGTCTCGCTGAGCCTGCTCCTCTTCTTCGTCTTCGGGTTTCTTCCCCAGCGATTCCTGCTCGAGCTCGACTTCAGCGAGAGCGGGTTCGCCTATCCGGTCATCCGTTCGCCCCTGCCAACGCCGCCGATCCCACCGCCCGCGCCGGTGCAACGGCCCGTGGCGCGCGGCCCGGCGGAACGCTTCTGGGCGGAGTACCTGCCGCTGGTTCAGGCCGGCGCTGATGAGGCGGCGCTGGGGCTCTTGCGCGCCTACCTGGCTCGTCAACCGGAGGACATGGGGGCCCAGCTCGAGTACGGGCGTGCGCTCTGGCGGTTGGGTCGGCTAGATGCCGCGATCGGCGAGTATCGCCGCGCCCTCGCCCGCGCGGGGGACTCTGAGCTCAAGAGAGAGCTGGCGCGGCTCTACGTCACTGCCGGTCGCTGGGCTGAGGCCCTGGCCACCTACAAAGCCCTCGCGAGCGCGGCGCCGGATGATCTTGAGCTGCTGCGCGAGTACGCGCAGACGGCGACCTGGGGCGCGCGCTACGAACTGGCGGTTCAACTCTATGCGCGACTCGTGGAACTCGACCCGGATGACGCGTCGCTGCGGCTCGAGTGGGCGCGCGTCCTCTACTGGTCGGATCAGCCAGAGCTCGCCGCGGAGGTCCTGGATGGGTTGCCGGCCGGTCATGCCGGACCTGGTTTCGACTCGCTGCGGGCGGCGATCGTTGCGGCGCTGCCGCCACCGGATACGGCGACTCTGAGCCTGCTGGAGCGCGCCCGCGGCCTGGCGCTGGCGGGCGACGTAGCGTCGGCGCTGGCGATCTACCGGCTGCTAATGAGCGAGGGGCTGGCGGCCGACTCGCTGCTGTTGGAGATGGCGGACGTCTTCGAGTACCGGGCGAACGCGCCGGACAGCGCTCTGAGCTACCTGCGCGCCTACCTGGCTCGTCACCCGGACGGCAACGAGGTGCGGCTACGCATGGCCCAGCGGCTCGCCTGGTCCGGCCGGCTCGCTGAGGCGGAGGCGGACGCCGAGGCCATCCTGCGGGTGCAGCCGGAGAATGCCGAGGCCTGGGCGCTGCTGGGAGAACTGCGTCGCTGGCGTGGTGATCGTGCGGGCGCGGTGGAGGCCTATCAACGGTCGTTGGACCTCACCCCGGACGAGGCCACGGCCGCTGAAGGCCTCGCCGCGCTCCGCGCGCAGGTGGATGCCGAGCTTTCGGCGCAGGGCAGCATCGGGCCGGCGAGCGGGTTCGAGTACTTCGCCGACTCGGACGAGTTCAGTCTGGCACGCTGGCGCGCCGGCTGGACGGCGGGCGTGCCACGGACGCGGGGCGGCGTAGAGGTGGCGCTGGAGCGGCTTGAGGGCTTCGAGCTGACGGGTGAGCAGGATGGATTGACCGCCGCCGCCGCCCGGGCCGTAGGTGAGCGCTGGTGGCTGGAGGGCGGCCTGCACACGACGGCCACGCTGGGCGCCTGGGTTCCGGAGTCGGGCGCGCAAGCGCAGCCGATCATCGGGCTGGTGCTGGCGGCGCCGAGCTGGGGCGGCGCGTCCTATCGCTTCGAATACCGGCGCGAGCCCGCCTACCGGGAGACGGCGACGCTGGAGGCGGCAGCGGCCGAGCTGCGCGTCGACGTGGCCGGGCTCGAGACCTATCGCCCGATCGCGGAGCGCTGGGACCTGTCGGCTCGCGCCCGCGTGGCCCGCTTCTCCGGCGTCGGCGACGCCAACCTGCGGGGCGACGCCGCGCTGGGCGTGTTCTTCCGTCCGGACGCGAGGTGGATTCTCGGGTTCGAGAGCCGTGGGCTGACTTTCGGCGATCCGGCGCCGCGCCCCGGGCGGCGACTCTACTGGGACCCGAACTGGTCGTGGGAGAACACGCTGCTCGTCGCCTGGCGCGGGGCGCCGGCCCCGGGCTGGGAGCTGGAGGCCCGAACGACTCCGGGCCTCGCCTGGCTGGACGAGCACGAACTCGACCCGACCGTTGTCTTCGTGTTCGGGGCGACCCTGGATGCCCGTTATCGGGTGGGCGTCTGGACGCTGCAGGGACGTGCCGGCTTCAGCCAGAGCCGGGCCGGCGGCTACCGGGTCTTCCGCCTGGAGCTGGGGCTGAGCCGCGGGTTCGGAGGCTAGGCGATGCGAAGTCGGCGTCCGTTCCTGCTCGTTATAGCCGCGGCGATCATCCTTGTTATCGGCCTCCTGCTCCTGGTCTGGGCCAGCCGGGCGCCGCTCGAGGTGCAGACGTTCATCGTGCGGCTCTCGATCGTCACGCTGGTTCTGTTCCTGGTCATCCTCATCGCCCGCTACTTCACGCTGCTCTGGTTCGGCTACCTGCACCACCTCGAGTCGGGCGCTGAGGCGCCGCGGAACGGGGTGGAGTATCCGCCGGTCTCGCTCCTCGTGCCGGCCTATAACGAGGGGAAGGTGATCGAGTCGGCGCTGAAGAGCCTGCTGAAGCTCGACTACCCGCACTACGAGATCATCGTGGTGGATGACGGCTCGACCGACGACACGCTGGCCAATGCCTCGCGCATGGCCGGCGGGTACGGGGGTTGCCGGGTGCGGGTGACGACGAAGAGGAACGGCGGCAAGGCGACCGCGCTGAACGCGGGGCTAGCGATGGCTGAGTATCCCATCGTGCTCTGCATGGATGCCGACTCGCGGCTCGAACCAGGTACGCTGAAGTCGGCGGTCGTGCACTTCCGCGATCCGTCGGTAGGCGCGGTGGCGGGCAACGTGAAGGTGGTGAACCGGCGGAACCTGTGGACGCGGCTGCAGGCACTCGAGTACGTCGAGGGCCTCAACATGGCGCGACGCGCGCAAGGGTTCCTCAACGCGGTGAACATCGTACCCGGGCCGATCGGGCTGTTCCGGCGCGAGGTGCTCCTGGCAGTGGGCGGCTACGAGCGCGACACCTTCGCCGAGGACGCCGACCTCACGCTCAAGATCCTCACGGCCGGCTGGAAGATCCGCTACGAGCCGAAGGCGGTCGCTTGGACGGAAGCGCCGGAGCGGCTGGTGGATCTCATCCAGCAGCGCTATCGCTGGACGCGCGGGATCCTGCAGGCGCTAGGCAAGCACAAGCGCACGCTCGTCTTCCCACTGCCGGATCTACCGCTCTGGCTGTCGCTGGTGCAGATGGGGTTCGAGGCGGTCGTCTGGCCGGCGATGAACGTTTACGGCCACCTGTTCTTCGCCTACGTGGCGATCGCCTTCGGATTGGGTGAGATGCTGCTGGCGTGGTGGGTGCTGCTCACGCTGCTCGACCTCGTGGCTGCGCTGGCGAGCGTCGGTATGGAGGAGGAGCAGCTGTCGCTGGTGCCCCATGCGCTGGTCTATCGTTTCTTCTTCATTCTGTTGATCGATGTCGTGAAACTCTGCTCCACGCTGGAGGAGGGCCTCAACCTGCGGATGGGCTGGGGGAAACTGGAGAGGGTGGGACGCATATGAGCATCATCCAGATCATGGTGACGATCATCATCGTGACCATCCTGGTCACGGTGATCCTCGGTGTGGCTTCCTACGGCGCCTACTGGCTGCGTCGCGGTCGGCGCCCGGCGCCGCCCGTGGCGGTGGATACGAGGCCGCGCTTCTTCTACCGCTACGTCCCTGAGGATCAGGTTGCGGCCGAAGACACAGCAGCCGGGTCGGAGGTCGCGTCCGAGTCCGGCGAACCGGAGTCAGTGCCGGAGCTGGCGGCGAGTTCCGCCGATGCCGGGAATGGCCGGTCGCGTCGCTGAGCCTCCAGGCCCGCGCACGCCCTGGACGTGGGCCGGCGCGATTCTGCTGCTGGGCACGCTGGTCGCCGGGCTGGTCGGCGCGGCGATCCTGCTCTGGCGTTTCATCGACGTCGATGCGCTGCTCGAAGCGAACGATGAGATGCCGCCGTCGGTCGAGGAGGTGGTCGCCGAGATCGTGCTGCCGGAGCTCCCTGCGACGGTCGCCTGGACGGCGTACCTGTACGAGTCCCCGCGCTCCGCTCGCTTCTTTCCCAATCAGGACTACTACTCGGCCTTGCTGGTTCGCTGGGGTTCGTTGCTCGAGGTTGTCGGCGCAACGGTTGAGCGCGTCTCCGGTGCAGCGGCCATCGATTCCCTCGGCCAGGGCGAGCTGCTGGTGATGCCCGCCGCGGTCTGCTTGGACGACGAGGAGCGAGATGCTCTGCTCCGCCACGCTGAGCGGGGCGGTCACATGCTGGCCACCTGGGCGCTGGGCGCACGCGACGAGGAGTGCGACTGGCTGGGGTACGAGTTCCTGAGGGACGTGGCCGGCGCCGAGACGGCCGGGACCCTGGAAGGACGACCTCCCACCTACCTTGTAGCTCCGCACGGCAGCGTGATCGCGGCCGGCCTCCCCCCTGGCTCACGTATCGAGCTCAGAACCGAGCCGTGGATCACGCTGCGTGCGCACGCATCGAGCGTCTTCTGGTCCGACTGGGCGCTCAACCCTCGGCCGGCGCCCGAGGGCGGTGCGGGCGGCGCGGCCCTCGCCCATAGGCTCGATTCCGGTGGTCGCTTCACCTGGTTCGGCTACCGGGTCGATGTCGCTGCCAGCGAACCCGACCAGCGTCTTGTCGATCGCCTGGCCCAGAACGCGGCGCTCTGGGCGGCCGGCCACGTAGTGGCGGACGTGGATCCCTGGCCGGGTGGCTACGAAGCCGCGATGGCCGTGACCCTGGACGTGGAGCACAGCTTCAGGAACAGCCGGCGCCTGGCACGGCGCTTCGGTGCCATCCACGTCCCCGTCACCTTCTTCGTCGTGACCCAGCTCGCCCTTGAGCATCCCGAGCTCGCCCCTGCGCTCCGTGCTGTGGGCGAGATCGGCAGCCACAGCGTCGACCATCGCCAGATTGCCGGCCGGAGCTGGAACACCCAGCTGGCGGGTGCGAATCAGGCGCGAGCCGACATCGCGGCCTGGTCCGGCGATCTGCCCCTGGGATTGCGACCGCCGCGTGAGTTGTTCGACTCGCTGACGCTGGAGGCGTGGCGGCGGTCCGGCGGCACCTACCTGGCCGCGTCGAACGGCGCGCGCAGTGCCGCTCCGGACATCTTCGACGTTGAGTCGGGCGCGATTGTCGTGTTGCCGCGCGTCGTGGACGATGACTACACGGTGATAGTGACGCGCGGGCAGACCCGGCCGGATTCGTTGCGCGCCGCGTTCGCGAGCGGGCTCGAGAAGATGAGGTCGCTCGGTGGTCTCGACCTTGTCACCCTGCACACCCAGCTCGTCGATTCCGATCGCCGCCTGGACGCGTTGGAGTCGGTGGTCCGTCTGGCCCAGGAGGCCGGTGATGTTTGGATCGCTGGCGCGTCCGAGATCGCTGACTGGTGGATGCAGCGCGCCGGGCTCGAGCTAGGGGTACGGGAGCGCGCCGACCGCAGCGCGATCCTCTGGGTCCACAATTCCGGAACCGAGCCCGTGACCTCGGCCTGGCTTCGCATCTATCTGCCGGGGGAGCGCGCGACCTACGCGGCCCCGGAAATCGGCGAGGTCATCCCCGAGTCCCACTACGGTCCCTGGGGCCTGCGGGTGAGGCTGCCGATAATCGAGCCGGGTGAGTCCCTCGGGATCCTTCTGCCTCGGCGCGCCGGCTGATCATCTTGCCCGGGCTTCAGATCCGGCCAGATTGCTGCTCAATAAAGCCCCCTTCGACATCCAAGAGAGGATGAGAGCGATCGACAGACCTCTCATCCGGAACGACACTCTGCACTGGCTCAAGAGACCGGAGCAGAAATCTGAACAGCCTTAAAGGAGGCCGGGCGGTGAAATTCGACGAAGACCCGAGAATAAGAGTTAGCCGGAAGATCCTCGCGCTTGCCTGGCTCTTCTTCAGCCTCTATCTGGCCGCCATCATGGGCCTGTCCTTCAACGTGGGCACAGAACCTTACCTCTGGGGACTGCCACGCTGGGTGGCGATCGGCAACATCATCGTTCCTGTCGTCTTTGTACTCCTGCTGATCTTCGTCGCCGAGAGGTTCATACCCGACGTGCCCATGACAGAGGACACGGGGGACACAGAGGAAGAGCGATGAACTGGGCAATCGTCTCTTTTCTCGCTTATACAGGAATACTGATCGCTATCGGAGTCTGGTCCTACCGGATTGTCGAGAAGGTCCCGATCACCAAATACGAGAATGAATTCTACGCGGCGGGTAGAGGCCTGGGCGGCATCGTGGTTGCGCTGATCATAGCTGGTGGGTTGGCCAGTGCGGGGACCTTCATCGCTGGACCGGGCATGACCTATGCCTACGGATATTCCTGGGTCCTGATCAACAACTTCCAGATCTTCATGAACCTGCTGCTCCTGGCTCCGATCGGCATCATTGTCGGGATCGTGGCGCGCAGGGTGAATGCGGTCACCTACCTGGACATCTTCAGGGCTCGCTACCAGAGCAGGGCGATCATCGTGATCCTGACGCTCTTCGTGACCGTGTTCTTGTTGCCTTACATGGCCACTCAGTTCGTGGGGGCCGCCAGAGTCATCGCTCGGATGACTGGGATGGGTTACCTGGCTTCCCTGGCTCTCGGCTCACTGGTGGTCCTGGTCTACTGTGTTCTGGGTGGCATGCGAGGTACATCGCTTGCGACTCTGATTCAGGGCATCGTGATCACGCTTGGATGCATCGTGCTGTTCGTCGGAACCGTCGTGTACGCCGGCGGATTCCAGCGGTCGACCGAGATCCTGGCTGCCCAGGACATCAACTTCCTCTCACCGAGCATGGGTGGTGCTTTCCCGCCCATGTTCGCCTTCTCGCTCGCCTGCCTGACAGGCTATTTCATCGTCGGCATGCCGCACGCGATGTTAGGGGCGCTGACCTACAAGAACACGAGAGCGCTCAAGCGAGGCATCTGGATGGGCGCGATTCTGGTGCTTCTCTGGACACTGCTCTTGTGCATGGCCGGGGTCATCGGACGCTCGCTGGTGCCTGACCTCGCTGTGCCGGATGAGATCGCTCCCTGGCTGGCCATGCACGTGGTACCGGAGGCGCTGGGCGGCATCGTCTTGGCGGGCATCGTGGCCGGCATCCAGACCACAGTGGCGGCCATGGCGATCATCATCACCTCCAGCATCGCCAGTAACCTCTTGAGAGAGCTCAAGCCGGATGTTTCGGCCGAAAGAGTAAAATTCGCCTCCAGGGTCACCATGGGAGCCTGCCTGGCCATAGCCATAGGCTTCGCTCTGCTGCAGCCTAGGCTGATCCAGTGGATCATCTTCTTTTCGATAGGCGGACTGGTCACCGCCACCTTTGGGCCGATACTCCTGGGGCTGTTCTGGAAGCGTGGGAATCAGTGGGGCGCCATAGCCTCGATATGCTGGGGGATGGTCATCTACGGGCTGGGAAACACGGTTGTGCCCCAGATGAGTCTCTGGGGCACGCATCCCTCCTTCGTTGCCGTGATCAGCTCGGTGATCGTCTACGTTCTGGTCAGCTCGGCGACGCCTCCCCCATCAGAAGAGATAGCCCGGACCTTTTGGGGAAAGCGGTGAGAGCTCCCGGCTCGTCGGCGCCTAGTGTTCGACTACAGTAGTGATGACGCGCAGAGAGGGGACGTCGGGGACGGTGGGGGAATCCTCTCGCTTCATGTCGCGCTGTGTGGGGCCGCGACTGAGGACGGGCCGGGGCGCTCCCAATGTCTGCTCTGAGGATCCCCTGCCGTCCCAATCCCCGCCTCATGACCACTGTGGTCGAACATTAGTGCGGCAGCGGAGTCCGCGTCCCCAATCCTACGTCCACGAAGTCCTGGCCGTAGACCTCCCTGAAGATCTCGATCGCCTCGTCGCCGGTGCAGTGCGTCGCCGCGGCCCGGCGCACCCCGAGCTCCTCCTTCATCATCCGGGCGAGGTCTGTGACATATTCCGCCGAATAGGGGCTGAGGTGGAAGCCTCCCGTGACGAGCTCGACGCCGGCACCGGTCGCCCGCTTGGCCTCCTTCACGATCTCCTCGATGCCGCTGTGTGAGCAGCCGGAGATCAGCACCAGCTCGCCGCCCTCCGTCTCCAGGGCGAGCGAGAGCTCCGGCAGATTGACCAGCCTCGGCTCGTCTTCGTTCGGTGGGTAGCGCCAGAAATAGCCGGTGTGCGGGGAGGTGGTGTATATAAGGTGCACCCCCTCTTCGACCTCCTTGTTCGCGCCGACGAACTCCATGTTATCGGTCCGATAGCGATAGCCGGGCCGGTATTCCCTTCCTTCCTGCACATTGTAGCCCAGGTACCCATCATCTGGAACGTACAGGCGGACGGACGGATTCACTTCCAGCAGGTAGTCGAGCCCGGCCGTGTGGTCGCCGTG
>CP070823.1:1627027-1640493 GCA_020344375.1 Gemmatimonadota bacterium
GCAGCTGCCGCTGTGCGGCGCGCACCGTCTCGCAGTGGATTTCCACCGTGTCCTCGAAGCGGCGGGCGTAGCCGCCGGCCAGGGTCACGGCGACCGGCACGCCTGCTGCGCGCGTCAGCCGAAAGATGAGCTCGTCGCGCCGGCGCAGGCCATCATGGCTGAGCCTCAGGCCACCCAGCTGATCCTCTCTGTAGGGGTCGGCGCCGGCGAGGTAGAAGGCGAGGTCGGGCCGCTGTTCGGTGAGGATCTGGGGAACATGCGTTCCTAACAAGGCAAGATACGCCTCATCTCCCGTACCATCCGCCAGCCCCAGGTCGAGGTCGCTCGGCGGTTTCCACATGGGGTAGTTGTGCTGCTGGTGGATCGAGAAAGTGAACACCTCGGGTTCGTCCGTGAAAATGGCCGCGGTGCCGTTGCCGTGGTGGAGATCGCAGTCGAGAACGACCGCCCGTCCGATCAACCCTTCGCGCCGCAGCACCCGTAGGGCGATAGCCACGTCGTTGATCAGGCAGAATCCCTCGCCGTGGTCGGGGAAAGCGTGGTGAAAGCCGCCGCCCAGGTGGACTGCCAGCCCGTGCTCCAGCGCCAGCCGTCCCGCCAGGATGGAGCCGCCGGCGCAGAGCCACATAGCGTCCCGCAGTTCCGGCGAGAACGGCACCTCGAGGATCATGACGTCCTGCCAGGAAAAGGCGTTCTGCTTGATCTTCTCCAGGTACGCCGGCGTGTGGACCAGGGCAACCTGCTCATCGCTGACCGGGTCCGGGCGCCGGATGTCGGCCTCGGCGATCGTGCCCTCGCCGATCAGCCGATCGCGGGCCCACTGGTACTTGCGGGTTGGGAAGACATGGGGCCCGATGTCAGCCTCGTAGCCTTCGTGCCAGACGATAGGCAGGCAGCGCTGAGGTACAAGCATGCGTTTCCTCCGCCCGGGTCCGGCCGGCGTCGTCGCCCTCGCGTGTCCGCGCGCCCGACCCTAACTTAGCAGTATTCTCCAGACATCAGGGACAGCTGCACAGCCTATCGCACCGCCGGGAACCTGTCAGGGTGCGAATCGTGTTCTATCGGCAGCCCGGGAGAGAGGCCTCCCTGCGCCAGATCATCGGAACTTGAAAATAGACGTCTGTAGGATGTAGAGCACAACCGCAAGGAGGAAACAGATGGGTAGGAGTTGGAGCGAGTACGCGAGCCTGCCGCTGCGCATTTTGCTGGGCTTCGGTTTCGCCTACCACGGCTTCCCGAAACTCTTCTCGAGCCAGGGCCACGCGATGTTCCTGGGCATGCTTCAGAACATCGGCGTTCCCGCCGCCGGGCTCGCCTCGTGGCTCGTCGGAATCGTGGAGTTCTTCGGGGGCCTGTTGCTGATCGCCGGCGCCTTCGTCACCATCATCTCGATCCTCGGGATCATCAACATGCTGGTGGCGATGTTCACCGTGCACCTGCCCCAGGGGTTCAACTTCTTGAACATCACGGGGATGGGCGAGGCGGGGCCGACGTTCGGCATGCCGGGCTACGAGGTCAACGTGCTGTACATCGCCGGCTTCCTCGCCCTGGCCCTCGCCGGCGCCGGCACGCTGTCCGTGGATCGCTGGCTGGCAGAGCGACGCGCTGCGGGTCCCAGCCCGGCCATGTAGCAACCCATCCCCCCGGCTCGGCGCGCCGGGTCGCTGGATCGCCGGGCATGACGACTGATGACGAGAGGCGGCCCGTATGGGGCCGCCTCCCTTTTCACCAGCCGCCGGGCACGAGTTCGGGTATCACATCGCAGGCGGCCTCGCGCCGCCTCCCTTCACAGTGTTGACCAGATCGACTGCGATGACCAGCAGCGCCAGGCTACCGAGTATCGCCGGTATGACATAGACCTGTCCAACCTCGAAGAACCAGTAGCCGAACACCGGCCCGCCCAGCCAGGCACCGAGCCAACCGATGATGACCTTGCCGAAGAACGACGCCAGACCCGGCACGACGTAGAACTTCAGCACATAGTGCAGGATGAATGAGACAACCACGCTGATCACCAGCAGGACGAGAAAGCTGAGGAAATCCATGCCGATCATGTTGCTGGCACCTCCGTTGTCCCTCCGTGACGTGAGAACTCGAAGATCCCCACGCCACCGGGTGGAGCACGTTCACGTACGAGAAGCTGAGATCTAGTGAGTAACCACGTAGGTCGGCCCGGCGGCTGGTTAGTAGTCCGGGCCAGCTTGCGGAGAGCATATTGAGCTTGGCATAGGGCCATGGCCGAGGACCTCTGCAAACGTACTTCCAACAGCACGGCCGAGGTCGCCTTCGGACCTCCACCACCCCGGTTGTGTGTGAGTGCCTATAAATATGAGAGCCCGCAGCGAATGGGCAATGACCGCTCGGCTGCAGCGCCACTGCCTGGCCTCGATTCGTCCCCTGACCGTACCGGCCGGCCTCGGCATTGTGGCGGTTCGCCGAGAAACGCTGGCGGCCACTCCGAGGTGACTTAACTTCAGCGGCGTGACGCGTACCTCGCTCCGTTCCGCCTTTCTGCTGACCGCAGGCGCCCTCGCCGGCTTCCTGATGGCGGCGGCTGCCTGTAACGGAGGCCACACTCTAAATGACGAGGCCGCCTTGAACTCGCTGGTCGAGTCGGAGCGTGCGTTTGCCCGGGCGGCCGCCGAGATGGGCACCCGCGACGCCTTCCTCGCCTATATGGCGGACGATGCGATCCTCTTCCGGCCCCGGGCGGTCAACGCTGCGCAATGGTTGCGCAACCAAGCTGCCATGCACGGCCTTCTGTCCTGGGAGCCCACGATTGCGGACGTTGCGCAGGCCGGCGACTTGGGCTTCACCACCGGCCCCTGGGAGTACCGGGAGGACCCGGCGGGCGAGGCCGTGATGCACGGCAACTACTTCACCGTCTGGAAGAGGCAGCCGGATGGGAGCTGGAGAGCGGTGATCGACCACGGGATCTTCAACCCACCGCCATCCGAGCGGGAGCCGCTCCGCACACCGTCGCGCCAGGCCGGGGAACGGCACCGACCGAAGCGGGACGTGGACACGGCGGCTGAGCGAGAGGCTCTGTTGCAGGTGGACCGGGCCTTCGCCGGCACCGCAGCAGCTCAAGGTATGATGCGAGTGGTCACCGCCTACGTGGCCCCGGATGTGCGGATCCTGCGCGACGGCCGGCAGCCCCTGAGCGGGATCCAGGGGCTGCGGGATCTGGTCTCCGAGCGGCCGGGCCAGTTCCGCTGGACGGTCTTGGGCGGCGACGTGTCCCGCGCTGGCGACTTGGGGTATACCTACGGGGAGTACGAGTTCACCGCCCGCGGCTCAGGAACACCCGACGAGCTGGGCAACTACGTGCGTGCCTGGCGACGTTACGACGACGGCGGCAGTGGGAGCTGGCGGGTCGTTGTGGACCTGATGAGCCGGCTTCCTCTCTCACAACGCGACTGAGCTACCCGCCTCGGTCGCCCGATCCTCACCTCGCTGCGACCCCAGGCAAAGCAGCGATCCCCTCACGAACCCGGTGCTCATCAGTTCCCTCCCGTATTGAGAGTGACGTTCCACGGCCCTTCGGCTGCCCCCTCCCTGACCCCGTCTCAACGAACGCGCACGTCGTTTGCAGCCTGGCTCCGCGCCGCAGCCTCGCGCCGACCGGCGTGAAGACCTAGCTTCTCCTTGCCGATGAACGCAAGAACCCTCGTCGCGGTCATTGCCCTCGCCCTGGCGCTCTCCGAACTCGCCTGCCAGGCCGGTCGGTCACGGCGGCCGCCGGACCTCTCCGGGCGCTGGCGGGCCCTGCGGATCGAGTGGACTCAAAACGAGCGCCGCGTCCACCTCACCGCTGACGGTGAGATGCATATGGGACGCTTCAGGCTTCCCCAGCGGCCCGCCTCGTTCGAGCCGATGATCCAGGCCATGCAGCACGTGCGGGTCGACGTGACCCAGTCCGGCAGAGATGTTCGCGGCTCCCTGCATGCCGACAGCGATGCGCCCGCGAGCCTGCTGCGGCAGATCGACGCGCAACCGGGCTCGACGATCGCTGAGTTCGAGGGTAGCCTGGTGAACGATACGCTAGGTGCCGTCGTCGTCACCGTGCCGGACGGGCGCCGCCGGGACGTGATCATCCGCATCGAGGACCGGGGCCGCCGCATCGTGGCTCGGGCCGTCCCCGTCTTCGGTGAGACGACCGAGCAGGCGAGCGACGTCGTGCTCGTCCGCCAGCTCGGCCCGGGAACGCGATAGCCCAAGTCCAATCCACAAGGCCGTGCGCCTCGCTTGTAGGGCCGTGTGCCCACCAGTAGATTCTTGACGCCATGCCCGATGAGCGGGAGTATCGTCGCCGCTACGGCGACAAAGAGGTCGGCCTCATCCTGAAGCGCGCCGCCGAGCTCCAGCGCCAGGAGCCGGCGTCAGCCGTAGAGGGCAGCGGCCTCACACTCGCCGAACTGGAGGAGGTCGCCGTCGAAGCCGGGATCGATGCCCGGCACCTGCAGCGCGCCGCAGCGGAGCTCGACGCTGGCGCGGCACGCCTCCACCGTGAAGGCGTGGAACGCTGGCTGGGCGGCCCCGTCACCATCGAGCTTCAGCGCTCCCTGCCCGGTGAACTGCCCGAATCGGAGTTCGAGAGCCTGGCGGGGGAGATCCAGGAGGTGGCGGACGCGCACGGTCAGGCCAGCCTACTGGGACGTACCCTCACCTGGCGCTCAGCCACGCCGCAGGGCGAGCGGTCGCTTCAGGTGACCGTCAGCACACGTGAGGGGCGCACGCGCATCCGCATCGAGGAGCGCCTGCACGGCATCGCCGGCGGCGTGTTCGGCGGCATCATGGGCGGCGTCGGCGGCGGCGTCGGCCTGGGCGTAGGCCTGGGTGTGGGGATCGGTGCCCTGGGATCAGCGGCCTTCGCGACCGCCTTCCCACTCGCTGTCATCACGGGCTCGTACTTGCTCGCCCGTTCGATCTTCGGATCCATGGCCTGGCGCAGACACCGCGTGCTGCGCGAATTGCTCGACCGGCTCACCGAACATGTGGAAAGCGTCACCTCGGGCCGGACTCTGGAGCCCGGAGGGCCTGCACGCGAACTCACCGGCGCCTAGCGTCTCACGAACCAGCTCACGGGACGACGCGGGCTCACAGGATCCGGGTAATCGTCCACATAGCCGACGCGCAGGATGAACTGGGGCATGCCGGTCAACTCCAGCTGGTCGGCCAGCTCGCCGCGCCATGGCTCCTCCTCCAGCATCTGCGACATCGGGTGTGCCGCGATGCCCAGCTCGTGCAGCAGTAGGTTCATCCGCTGCCAGCGTCGGCCCGTCTCGATGAGCTCCGCAACGCTGTCGTCCGCGCTGGTGACGACCAGCCAGCCGCCGCCCTGCCCAGCTAGTTTGGCCGTCTTCTTGATCCCCTGCTCGCGGAAGTTCTTCGACATCACATCGTCCGCGAACAGACGGACGAAGCACGCGGCGATACCCGAGATCTCCATGCTCGCCATCGTCAGGCCATCGCGGTGCGCGAACACCGCGTCGTCATCGAAACGAACCCACTCCGCCAGCTCCTCCTGCGCGTCGTCCCGCCAAGTCTGCGCGCGGAACGACTCGACAGCGGTTTCCCTCAAGTAGGCCGCTTGCGGCGAGGACGGCGGAATGAACAGAGCGCGGTCAGCCAGCGGCTCGGACAGCGCGCTAACGTCGTCCCTTCTCAACTCGACGTTGGAGTAGCCGCCGCGCAACGTTCGCCGGCTGCTCAGGCGCTGCAGCGGGTAGTCCCTTGGCTCGGCGACCTGTAAGCGCACCTGCAGCAGGTCAGCATCGAACGTGCTGCCCGCCAGCACCTCGATCTCGGCCTCATAGCCTGATGCGGACGCCGCCAGCGCCAAGTTCTCGGTGAAGGCGCCGATCGAGAGCATCAGTTCGCGGTTCTGCGGATCGACGGCAGGCAGCCGGCGGCTCGCATCCGCGCCGACGACCCAGCGATCCGCGTCCTCGATCCGGACGACCCAGGGCTGAACGTTGTGGCCGCTCGGCGCCAGGGAAGCGAAGAAGAGGATTTCGGTGCGATAGCGATCCAGCCCCGGTAGTAGATCGGCCGGCGGATCGCGAGCCTCCTTGCCGGCTACACCCGCCCCACAGCAGCTCTCGAGCAACGGCGCTGCGGCGAGTGCCGTGCCGCCCGTCATCATGGCTCGCACGAACTGGCGTCGGTCCATTTGCATGGCGGTTCTCCGAGATGATGAGCCGAGCCGAACCCCTGATCGGTTCAGCTCGGCTGTAACGTCGCGTGTTCCCGCGGCGAAGGTTACGCCGAGGCCAGCAGCTTCTCCAAGTCCTCCCGCGGCACTGCCCCCGTCCGCCGCGCCGCCTCCTCCCCGTTCTTGAAAACGATCATCGTAGGGATGCCCCGAATACCGTACTGCTGGGCGACCCGAGGGTTCATGTCCGTGTTCAGCTTGGCCACCAGCACCTCGCCGATGTGGGCGTGCGCGAACTCGTCCAGTACCGGTGCCATCACCTTACACGGGGCACACCAATCGGCGTAGAAGTCGACCATGACGGGAACCTCGGCACCCTTGATTACCTGCTGGAAATCATCATCCGTGACCCTGACGGGGCGATCCAACAGAATCGGCTTGCCGCAGCTCCCGCACTTGGGGCTATGGTTCACGCGACCGATATCCACTCTGTTGAGAGTCAGACAGAATTGACAGCTAACCGTCACCTTACGCTGCTTCCCCTTCGCCTTGTCGGCCATTCCTGAAGTCCCTTCCCCATAACGCCTGCGCGTTACCCGGATGCCTGTGAGCTCCGGTGGCGCGCCAGCAATTCCTCATCGGCGAGCACGCCTCTGAACTTCGACACTAATATAGCCGGAATGTCGCCGGCTGCAGCAGTTCCTGTAGCTACGTCTGCTCTTGCTTCATCTCACCAACCTGGCCGGCTTGCGTAGCTGTCCCGTAACGCGCAGATAGATGGTCGATCGACGGCGCCCGCAGCCTCAGCGCAGAAGCGCCAGACATTATCTTCCGGCGACATGAACGCCATTCTCGCTAGGAGAAGCGCATGCCTATCCTGCTGAAGCCCCTCGAACGTCTGCTCATGGTCTCGCTGAACCAGGGGCCAGCGCCGCTGTTGGACATAGTTGGAGGCTTTGCCTTCCACGCGATCGCTGCGGCGCTCCGGCTGAATCTCTTTGAAGAGCTACGCAACCAACCACTCACGATAGCAGAGTTGGCCGATGCCACGCACTGTAGCGAGAGAGGCGTCGCTAACCTCGTAGAGGTGCTCGAGTCACTCGGCTACGTGCGGAGGAAGGGACAACGTTACGCAAACAGCGCGATGACCGAGAAATGGATGACTCGCGAACCACTGATATCCCTATGTTCCGGGTTCTCCTATTACAGCCAGGCGATGACCGACTTGCTGCCTTTTGTGCACGAATCGATCAGGAGCGGAACGCCCTATCGAAATTTCTACGACTGGATCAGCGATCAGCCAGATGCATCACGGATGTACCAGAGGTTCATGATGTCTCTTGCCAGGCTGGCGATCCCCGAGTTCGCACGACGCATACAGCTCAAGCAGAGCTGCCGAACAGTGCTCGACGTTGGAGGCGGCCACGGCCTGTACAGCGTCGCGCTCTGCCGGAAGTACGATTCGATATCCGTCACCATCTTCGATTCGCCCTACGCAAGAGAATTGGCGGAGCAGAACATCGGAGCGGCCCAGATGGAGGGCAGGATACAGTTCGTGGCTGGTGACTACTTCAGCGACGATTTCGACTCCAAGTACGACGCCGTGATGCTATTCAACGTCGTCCACGAGCACACCGACTCCGAGAACAGGATGCTCATCAGAAAGATCTCAGGTTCTCTATCGGACGGTGGGTCTATCATCATCATGGACGTCCTCCGCGAGAAGAAGGCACTGAGATCGGCCGAGTTGATAGCCCGCACGTATAGCCTGCTCTTCTTCCATACCGTCGGCGGACAGACCTATTCCTATGATGAGATCGCCGATTGGCTTGCGTCGTGCGGTCTGAGCGGAATCAGGCGGATCGATCTTCGCCGATCGGGACTGAGCCTCATATGCGCTGAGGCTCGTTAGCCAGGAGCTCCACCATTCCGTTCAGCCTGACCTTCGGCTCAGGGGCCGTTCTGGCGACGGCGCTCAAGGTAGGTGTAGGCCAAGGCAGTCAGAGCGAGCAGCCCAAGAACCAGGTTCGTCAGTAGGAAATAGACGAGGACTTCCTGGAAGTAGCTGGGATCGTCGAAGAACCAGTCGGCCAGGCTGAAGTCGCCGCCTGTCTTGCTTGGGGTGATAGGCATGGCGAGACCGATGAGCAGGGCGATGAACTCGACGATGAGAATGATCTCCCAAACCGTCAGCTCCCGCCTGCGACTTTCGCTCATCGGTCCCCGATACCGAGCACCGTGCTCAGCCCTCCTTCGCCTGCTCCATCGCCGCCTTCTTCAACTTCTCGTTGGCGATGATCGCCAACTCCACCCGCCGGTTGAGCTGCCGGCCCTCAGGCGTGTCGTTCGTGGCGACGGGCTGCGTCTCGCCGTAGCCGATCACGCTGAACCTGGAGGGCGAGACGTTCAGGGTCGCCAGGTGGTGAGAGACCGACTGGGCCCGCTGCCAGGAGAGGTCCATGTTGTAGTCCTCCGGGCCTGTCGCGTCGGTGTGTCCCTCGATGAGGATGTTCGTGTCCTCGTACTTGTTCAGGATCCCGGCCAGCTTGTCGAGATTCCCCTTCGCCACAGGGCGCAGGTCCGCCCTGTTCACGTCGAAGAGCAGCCCTGACTGGAAGGTGATCTTGATCCCCTCACCCACGCGCTCGATCCGCGCGCCCTCGAGGTCGCGCTCCATCTCCTCGGCCTGCTCATCCATGTAGTGGCCGATGATCGCGCCGGCCGCGCCTCCCACGGTCGCGCCGATGATCGCACCGACCGCGGTGTTGCCGGCGGCATGGCCGATGACGCCGCCCACGACCGCGCCGGCGCCCGCGCCGACCACGGCACCTGTCTGCGCCCGTGTGGCACATCCGTGGGATCCCGCCAATAGGGCCACCAGCGCTGCTACCGTGAAGATCGACGTTGCACGTTTCATTTCCCGCTGCCTCTCTCCCGTTGATGGTTAGACGGCCGGGATCCTGGGGTCCCGGCCGCCAGATGTCGTGGCTCAATATAGCACGGTGCCGATCGGCCACCTAGCCCGATCGGCCACCTAGGGGGCGGAGCCAGTCGGCAGCGCGGGGCCCGCCTCTGCTTCCGGGTGATCGGTGCAGCGGGAAGATTGGCGGTGGGATCGGGGCGGTCACCAAGCGTTTGGGGTGCAGGCGGCCGCCCGAGATACTCACCCCGCCGCCGCGCTGGCCGGATATCTCGCATGGGCGAGCGCCCTGTCCTGGGCCCACGGCCGAAGCAGCAGCCAGCTCAAGAAGAACCCGAAGATGAAGTTCGATGTGGCTGTCTCGACCAGATGCGTCATCCGCACGGCCTCCGGCATGAGTGGGTTCGGGACCAAGAGCCCGGCGTTCATTAAGACGGCGAACAGGAGACCGACGGCCAGAGCTGTCTCCCACCACGGCCCCTTCATCATCCGGATCACCGGCAGCGCGACGGCCACCCAGATCAGCGCTCGCGCCACCTGCAGCAACATGATGTTGCCCGGCGACGGCATCGCCAGGTCGGCGTAGTACTCGCGCACGGCGGGAGCGCGCCAGGCGACGAGGGCACCGAACAGCGAGTAGAGGATAACGTAGCTCACGGCGATGACGGGCAGCCTCCAGGCCCACTGCCGTACCGGCATCACCAGCCTGCAATTCTCTTCACCCGGTCCCGGCACAGCCCGCAACATGCCGAACAGCGACGCCGCAAGCGGCGCGATCATGGCGGCGCTGACGGCGTCGAGAACGAGGGTCCTCGTGACCAGGCCCTTGGGCACCACGTGCGCCATGAAGACCGCCACCTCGATCCACACCAGGATCGACGTGATCCCGTAGAAGACCACAAAGATCGCCGCCACAAGGCGAAAGCCGCTCCAGCGCGAACGCAGGATGGGATACGCCAGGACAGACGCGTGGAGCAAGGAGACGAGAAGCCACCAGAGCGCGGTCCCACCTTGATCGATCGGCGTTGCACTGATATCCGGCTGCCCCAGAGGGAACAGCGTGTCCGCGACGCCAGCACAGAGACGTAAGCAGACGAACACGGCGAGCCCCAGGGCTGCGACTCGCGCCGCCAGTAGGAGCGAGCCCTTCACGGCGGTCGCCGCTGGCCGCGGTTCGTGGCCTGCTCGTTCCATCATTGCCTCTTCTGCTTGCTGCTGAAACGACTCAGGGCACGTTTGGCCCAGCGGGCGTGAGCCCGATACGATTCAGCCCCGCACTCCAGGGCCAGCCGTCCATGTAACGGAGCGTCGGCCCCCAGGGCTTTACGCTGCTGCTGCAGCTCGGCCACGTAGGCCTCCAGCTCGCGAGCGAAGCTCTTCAGGAAGCGGCGCGTCTGGGCGCGGCTCTGGAGACCCGCCATGAGGGAAAAGCGGAGCAACAGCTCATCCAGGTGGAAGACGACGTCCTCGCGCGTGACGGGCCGCGACAGCCAGCCCTTGAGCGCCCGGATCCCCTTCGCGGTCGGTCGGAACGTCTTCTTCGGCCGCAGCGACTGACTGCGATCGACCGAGCCGCTGATCAGACCCTGTCGCTGCAGGCGGCGCAGGGCGGGATAGATAGCGCCGGGGCTGCTGCTGTAGTGGGCCATGGGGGTGGTGGCGAAGACCTTGCGCAGGTCGTAGCCGGAGCGCGGTCTCTCGTGGAGCAGTCCGAGCAGGGCGAATCCGAGCGTGGTCGCTATCATGGTACGAATCATATTAGTACGAAACGTATTATATGTCAACACCCACAAACCTCACCCCCAAATACCCCGCTCCCCCCAATCACTGCCTCGCCGATCTCCACACCGCGCGCGTTCGTGCTCCCGGCAGCGGATCCAACGGGCCTGCTCTGCTGGTGCGCACGGCCGTCACCAGCTACGCCACCGCTCTTGACTCCCACTTGACTCCGAGGTGCGAGACTGCCGGCGTCCCGAAGGCGCTCCACCCCGACATGTAATGCGTACTACAAGGAGGTCGATATGAGACTCCGCACGACTCTTTTCAGGAGGTGCCTCGGCCCTCTATGCGGCGTCCTTGCCCTGGCCCTGTGGGCCAGCGCCTGTACCGAGGACGAGGTCACCGGTCTCTCGGGCCCCGAGGCGAACCTGGGGCGTGGCAACGACGCCATCACCGTCATGACGCACAACGTCTACGTGGGCGCCAACGTCGATATCATCCTGGAGGCGGGAAGCTTTGAGGAGATTCCCGGACTGGTGGCAACCGCCTTCCAGGAGCTGATCTCGACCAACTTCTACGCCCGGGCTGGGGCGATCGCCGATGAGATCGCACGCTCGCGGCCGCACCTGATAGGGCTCCAAGAGATGTCTTTGATCTTGTATCAGGTGGACGGAGACGCGGTTTTCGGCGGGAGCGTGCCCGCCGAGGATACTCTACTCGCCTTCCTCGATATCCTGATGGACGCGCTGCAGGCTCGCGGACAAGACTATCAGGTGGCTGGATCCATAAAAAACCTCGACATCGAGATGCCGATGATAGTTAGCTTGGAGCCGCTGGCATTCGATGACGTACGGCTCATCGACTACGACGTCGTTCTGGCCCGCGGTGATGTCGAGGTTTCCAATCCGTTCACGAAGAACTACGACGACGCGCTCGCGTTTCCCCAGTTCGGGATCGTGCTGACCCGTGGCTACGTTGCCGTGGACGCGACGATCAAGAATAACCACACCTACCGTTTCGTGAACACACACCTGGAGCCGGCCGACATCGAGGTGCAGCTTGATCAGGCCGACGAGCTGATGGGTTACCTGGCCGCCGAGCGGAAGCCTGTCATCGTCGTCGGCGACCTCAACACTCCGGCCCCCGACGGCGACACGTATCAGCTATTCGAGTCGGAAGGCTACGTGGACGTGTGGACGCGCAACCTCCAAAGGGGCGAGGGAGAAGGGCTGACGAACCCGCACCAGTCCGACCTGCGCAACGCAACGGTCGATTTCACCAAGCGCATCGACCTGATCTTCGTCCGCAACAATCCCGGGCAGAAGGGCGAGCCGGTGATCGGCGCGGTCTTCGCGACGGTATGGGGCGACGAGCTGAGCGATCGGATTCTCTCAGGCCCGCCGTATAACGACTACATCTGGCCGTCGGACCACGCCGCCGTGATCGCCGAGATGAGGCTTCCCGTGCTCGGCGGACCCGCATACAAGTGACGGCGAGCGAGCGTCGGGGTTGGAGCGCCAGGGACATGCGGGACCGCACAGGAACAAGGTGATCAGCGGGAGCAAACGCGCTCGATGGCGAGCCCGAACAGAGCGCTCTTGACCAGGGCCACGATCGCGGGCCCGGCGTTGCCGCGGGCCATCGCTAGGTCGTAGGAGAGCAGCCTGGCTGCTAGGCGGCCTCACTGCTCAGGGCCGGGCCCCGACTCCAGTTCACGATGGAAGCGCTCCGCCTCGATCAGGGTGTGCAGCTGCTGCTCCACCAGCCGCTGACCCTCCTCGAGCTCGGCCAGCCGTCGCTCGAGTTCCGGGCTCAGCCCCTCCCTCGGCCTGCGGATCGCCTCGGCGATCTCCCGCAACGCCGGTCGCAGCACGAAGCGCACAGCCAGGGCCGCGCCCGGGATCCCAAGGACCAGCAGGGCCACGAGTAATTCGACTGGATCCACGCCGATCTCTCCTCTGCCCCGTTCCATCAAAGCGTGTCTCTCAACACGACGACACCTTGCAAACTAAGGTTTCAGCTCCTGGTCTGGCAGGCCCGAGACAGCTGCCCCGCAGTCTGCTTGCCCAGCTTGCTCATCCGAGCGACGAAAGCCATCCTACGAGAGTCACTGCGGCGCCTCACGAGCCGATGCGGGCGAACGCCCGGCGGCGACGACCAGCCCGGGTGCCGCGTTGCCCACCAGCAGGGGGGACATTCGGGATGGAATTCGAGACGCAGGCGCAAGGGGAGTGCTACGATAGGGTGTTGCCTTGGGTCACAGAGCTCTTCGGCGGCTCCGTGCTCCGGAAGGCCGACATGCCCGTCCTCGGCGTGATGCACGGCTCAGCCTTCGCGCAGATCGGCGTATTCCCCTGGAGCGAGGACGACGCGATCATCACAACACGTGCCTACGTGGTTACCGGGGCGGACCTCACGCCCGAACTGATGCGCTTTCTGCTGCTCGAGAACGCCGGAATGCGTTTCGGGGCGTTCGGTATCGACGACGACGGGGACATCATCTTCGAGCACTCCATCGTCGGCTCCACCTGCGACCAGAAGGAACTCGAGTCGTCGGTCATCCACGTCGCCCGCACGGCCGACGAGTACGACGACCGGATCGTCGCACGCTGGGGCGGCGAGCGGGCGCTGGACCAGATCCGCTGAGACGTCTCCTGTCGCGTGCCTGGC
>CP070823.1:1640593-1673578 GCA_020344375.1 Gemmatimonadota bacterium
GCCTGACTGCCGTGAAGCCCGATGCGTCGGCTGTAGAAGAGGCGCGTGGCGCCGCCGGTGAAGAAATCGAAGATGCCAGATCGCTCCTGGAAGAACTGACGCTTCTCCGGGAAGAACAACGAGAAGCGCGTGAGGTTGACCTGGTAGTCGTCCGCCTCGACCTGGGCGAAGTCGGTGTTGACCGTCAGGTCGAGCGTCAGGTTGCTGGTCAGGTTGTACCTCAGGTCGCCGCCAACCTCTGCCTCACCTTCGCTGTGCAAGCGATAGCCGTCCCCAACATCGTTGAGCACAGATGTCTGACCGACACCGCTCAAGACGTACGGTGTCACGTAGACCGGTCTACGGGCGATCACCCCTTCAAGAACCGCGTCCCGGGCGAGTGAGGGCCTGAGGTGCTCGAACTCGGGCGGGATCTCCGGGAAGACCTGCCGCTCGTTCTTGCGCGGGATGTACCGGTAGGCGGAGATGCCCATCTCGACTCGACCACCCTCCGCCTGAAATCCCAGGCTCGAGAACGGGATGCGAAGCTCGGCGAACCAGCCCTCAGATGTCTGCACCGCCGCCACGTCCCAGTGCGTGTTCCAACTGCCGTTCCAGGCCCCCTGCCCGTCGCCGCTGATCGACACATCGCCCCGCACCCCCGCCGGCGTGGTGAAGAACCAGAGACCGATGTCGTTGTCATTGAATGGATCGATCACAACGCCGAAGCAGTCGTCGTCGCTCAAGCGGTCTCGGTACAGCGAGTTGACCCGTATGCGCGAGGGTTCGGAGTCGAAGAAGCGGCCCGACACGTAGAGGTAATGGTCGTCGTAGGCGACGCGGATCTCCGTTCGCTCGGTGAGCTCACCTCTGAACGTCGGGGTGTACATCGTCATCGGGAACGGGTCGATCCCATCCCAGGCGGGCTCATCGCTCAAGCCATCCAGCTCCACCGCACCCCGGACGCGCGCCAGTATCAGAAGCGGGTCAGCTTCTTGCGACGCCGCGGCCTGCGGTGCCTGCGCCCTCAGTTCCGGCGTGCGGCCCGGGAGTGCCGTGATCACGGCCAACGAGGCCGCGCAGACGATCCGAAGCAGCCGCTTAACTGAAAATTTCTTTTCATCCAGAGCCATGACGCTGTCGCCTTCGTTTCGCGATTGTTAGAGCGCTGGCGCGGCTAGCGCGACTGGTGACGCGACGGGTTGATCTCGTCGAGCGCCCAGATCGCCATGGCACGCACCGGAGGCTGCGGGTCGCGCAGCGTGTCCAAGAGCGAATCGACCGCGCGCTCGTCACCGCGGATCCCGAGCCACTCCGCGGCCGAGCGTCGCATGCTGGGGTCGTCGTCGCGCAACGCGGCGATCAAGGCCGACAGGTCCCTGGCCAGCGGGCGGGCCACGTCGCTACCGAGGCGACCGGTCCAGACCTCGTCGTTATCCCAGGGGTTGCGTCCCCACTCGGCGAACACGGCGGCTCGCGCTGTGCTGGCTTCGCGACCGCCGATCTCCCCGAGCGCCCAGATCACCGGTTCGCGGAGCTGCTCGTGCTGTTGGAGGGCTTCGCTCAACGCGGAAACCGCAGCGGGGTGCTCGATTTCCCCCAGCGACAGAACGGCCATCTCGCGCACCAGGGGATCCTCGTCCTCAAGCCGTTCGATCAACGGCTGGATAGCCATGTAATCTTTGATCTCGCCCAGGGCCCAGCCGGCGACGAGTCGCACATCGGCATCGTCGTCTCGCAAACGTTCTATGAGAGGCCTGACACCCCGGGTGCTCTCGAGCTCACCCAGTGCCCACGCCGCGTGGCGTCTGATGAGCGGATCATCGTTTTGGAGCTCGCGAACGCGCATCGCCACTGGGTCGCCTTCCTGCAGGGCACCCCATATCTCGAAGCTCGCCAGCGGGAACGCTACGGCCAGCGCCGTGAGCGACGCGGACAGCAGCTGACGCTGAGATATCGGTGCACGGTCCAATCCCCTGGCGAGGATGCTACGAAACCGCTGTGCCAAGCTGGACGCGCGCGCCATCGCGAAAGCACCGCGTGGTGCCCTCCCCACGACCTGCGCGCAGGCGATCTCGAAGAGATGCGTAGCGTAGACCTCGGAGCGAACACCCACATGCAGTGCGTGATCGTCGCAGGCACGCTCCCGCTCCAACGCGTTGAGCCGTGCGGCGAGCCACACCAGCGGATTGAACCAGTAGATTGCGCACGCGACCTCGACCATGAGAAGGACGGCGTAGTCAAAGCGTGCGACGTGGGCGAGCTCGTGCAGCAGCACGATGCGCTTCCGCTCCGTCGACCACTTGGTCATGGCTTGCGGCAGGAGCACCACAGGAACCCAAAGGCCCCAGGTCACCGGTACCGCCACTTCACCGCTCACGAGCAAACGGATCCGCTGCCGGACCCCCAGGCTGGCAGCG
Organism: Gemmatimonadota bacterium; assembly: GCA_020344375.1. GTDB lineage: Bacteria > Gemmatimonadota > Gemmatimonadetes > Palauibacterales > KS3-K002. Next base: position 1,642,993 of record CP070823.1, read on the forward strand.
AGCTCCTGAGCGAGCGCGCAGACATCGGTCGAACGAGGTTCCTGCGCGCGCCGTGTTATGCCGTGCACCCGCAACATGTCGAACCCGAGGCGAGCGAGCAGCACGAGGACACCGACGACCCAGATGAACAGAGCGATGCCAGCGGCGGACGGTCCTGTCGAACCCCGCTCGACGGCGCTTGCCGGTGTGACGGCAGCCTCACCCCGCTTCGACCTCATGGCTTTCGCATGCGAAGCCTGGAGCGCGTCCGAGGTCCGCACCGCCACAGCGGGCAGATCATCCTCCGCCAATGCACGATAGAGTACCCCGTCGTTGCTGGTGGCGCCGGCCTCTACCTCCAGAGACACATTCTCTACTTTCAGAGACACATAAAGTGGCTCCAGCCTCCACGCCGGGAGCGCTGCCGAGAGGAGCGGAAGGATCAGCAGACTGCCGAGCGCTACGCTCCACACCGCGTGCCGCATCGCTGCGGACGCTCCGCGCAAAAACCAGCTGGCCAGCCCTGCAATAGCAAGCACTATCGTGGCTTTGAGCAGGACATCGATGGCAAGGTTGACGGCGAACACCGTATATGGACTACCGAGCATCTGGCTCATGGGATTTCCTCTCCTCTTCGATCCACTTGGCGATCTCGTCCAACTCTTCCCGGGAAAGCCGTGATATGCCGAGAAGCGCGAGAATCGCCCGGGACGGTGAACCGCGGAAGAACGTGTGCAGCACGTTGCGAATCGCGGTTCGGGAGGCCGTCTCGTGCGGAACGGTTGGACTGTAGATGTAGTGGCGCCCCTCGCGACGGTGCTTTACCTGGCCCTTCTTCCCCAAGATCCCCAGCGTGACACGGACAGAATCGTAGCCTGGATCGTGCTCCATGCGGCCGACCACGTCCGCCACGCTTGCCTCGCCTAGTCGATAGACGATCTCCATGATCTCCCGTTCGCGGCGGCTGAGCCGCGTATGCGGAGTTCTGCTCAAGGCGCCCCCTAGCCGTAGGTTCAGGCGTTACTGTAAAATATTTTTCACTTACGCCAAGCTAATGGCCGGACCCTCTGGTGTCAAGGCTGGGTTGTGAGTGAGCCCTCGGCCAGCAACCCGCTCATTCAACGGCTGACCGTCCGCTGATCCGCCTCACGCCTCGTGCGATACGGTGCCCGTAGCGTCGGCCATGGCCTGCCGCTGCCGCTCCTCGCGCTCGTGCGCGTGGGCGGCGAAGGCGAAGCGATCGAGCTTGGTGTAGATGACCGGGATCAGGAACAAAGTGAACACCGCCGCCACGAGCACGCCGCCGATCGTCACCACCGCCATGGGGATCCGGTAGAACGAGCCTCCCCCGGAGCCCAGCGCCTGCGGCAGAAGGGCGATGGCGATGGCGACGTTGGTCATGATAATCGGGCGGAGTCGAATGGGTGCCGCTTCCAGGAGCGCTGGCACGATCGCCACGCCGCGCTGGCGCAACTGTTGGGTGTAATCGAGGATGAGGATCGCGTTGTTCACCACGATCCCGACCAGCATGATCAGCGCCATCATGCTGAAGATGTTGAGCGAGCTGGCGGTAAGAAACAGTGCGAACGCCGCGCCGACAGCACCCAGCGGGAGCGTGAGCATGATGGTGACGGGGTGCACAAAGGACTCCAGGATCATCGCGAGCACGACGTAGGTGAGGATGATGGCGATGACCAACGCCTTGAGCATCTCGCGGAACGACTCGCTGTACATCTCGAACTGGCCGGTGATCTCGTAGCTGTAGCCCGGCGGGAACGCCATCTCGTCCAGGGCGAGCTGGACTGCGCGAGCCTGTTCGGTGAGACTTCCGCGTCCTATGTAGGCGTCGATCTGGACTGTCCGCTGCTTGTTGTCGCGCTGGATGGTGGTCTCGCCGGGACGATTCTCGAGTGTGCCGAGGGCGCTGATCGGCACCATGCCGTTGGGGCCACGGATCTGGAGGCTGCTGAGCTCGGAGACGCGATCGCGGGCGGACTCGTCGAGGCGCACGCGGATGTCCCGTTCGTCACCGGCTTCGCGATAGACGCCCGGGGTCACGCCCTCGATGGACGCGCGCAGCGTGCCGCCGACGCCGCCCACGCTGAGGCCGTAATCGGAGAGGATCTCACGCTGCGGTCGGAAGACGACCTCTGGTCGCGGGTCCTCGATGGAGTTCCGCACGTCCACCAATCCCGGGATGGCAGCGACGGCGGCCGTTGCCTCACGTGCTAGCGGCTCGAGCCGATCCTGCTCCGGTCCCCTGACCAGAACCTGCAGCGGGGCTTCTCCGCCCGGCCCCATGGTTTCCGACATCACAACAGTCACCTCGGCGTCGGGTGTCGCCGCCATCCGTTCCCGCATCGAGGGAAGCAGGGCTTCCGTAGGGAGCTCGGATTCCACCGTTGCCTGGATCTCCGCCACGTTTACGCCTGTCGAGGTCCTGCCGAACCGCCGGCCGCTCCCGCCGATGCGGACCAAGGTGGAGCTAACCTCAGGCATCTCACTGAGCGAAGACTCGGCGCGCGCGGCGACCTCGGCCGTCCGCTCGACCGGTGTCCCCGGCGGGAGCTCCAGGGTGACCGTGGCCACGCCTTCATCCTGCTCCGGCATGAACTCGCCGCCCACAAAGGCGACCTGAACGCCGATGGCAAAGACCACCAGGACGAACGTCCCACCGATCACGGCCCAGCCGTTCCGCGGCCGGCCGAGCGCCCACCCTAGGGCGCGACGGTAGTCGCGCTCGAGATTGGCGTACCCGGCATCGAAGCGGCGCCACAGCCCAGCCAGCCACCCCTTGGTCTCCTCAAGCTTCGTCTCGTAGGTCCGTAAGGTTCGCGCCGCCAGCATCGGCGCCAACGTGAACGAGATAAGGACCGAGAACAGGGTGGCGAAGACCACCGTGAGGCCGAACTGGGTGAAGAACTGCCCGATGATGCCCCGCATGAAGGCGATGGGGGTGAACACCACCAGGTTGGTGAGGGCAGAGGCGACGACAGCCACCGCGACCTCGGTCGTCCCAAACTCCGCCGCCTCGTGAGGGGCACTCCCCTTGTCCAGATAGCGGTAGATGTTCTCGAGCACGACGATCGTGTTCGTCACGAGGATGCCGACCGTGATCCCCAGTGCCATCAAAGTCATCACGTTGATCGTAAACCCGGCCTGGCCGAGCGCCAGGAAAGTGGCCACGATCGTCGCGGGCATCGCGACCGCCGCGATCACCGTACCGCGCCAGGAGTGGAGGAAGAGGAAGAGTACGAGCGTGGTGAGCCCGATCCCGATCAGCATGTTCCGCAGGATGTCCTGAACGGCGTCGCGGATGAACTCGCTGGCGTCCCGGGCGATCTCGATCACCGCGCCCGCTGGTAGCTGGGCGCGGAGCTCGTCCACCACCCCGAACACACCAGCCGCGGTGGCCACGGTATTGGCATCGGACTGCTTCTGGATCGAGAGGCTGACCGTCGGCTGGCCGTTGTAGCGGGCGATCTCCCTTACGTCGGCGAAGCCCTCACGGACCGTCGCGATATCGGCCAGCCGGACGCGCCCACTTTCCGGGAGGAAGATCGGGAGGTCTTCGATCTCCGGGATCGACTCGTACTCACCCACCACGCGCACGGCGAACTCGGCATCGGGCTGGGTGATGCGACCGGCCGGCACGGACAGGTTCTCAGCACCGACCAGACGTGCAACGTCGGTGATGGCCAGCCCATAGGCGCGCAGCCGGTCCGGGTGGACGAGGACCTGGACCTCCCGTTCGCGGCCGCCGAGCAGCGTCACGCGCGCTACGCCGTCGACCCGGGCCAGGCGCTCACGGAGCACATCGTCCGCGAAGTCGGTCAGCGCCTCCAGCGACTGCGGCCCCCGGAGCGTCACGTCCATAATGGGCATGGCGTTGATGTCGAGCTTGAGCACCGTCGGAGGCTCGGCGTCGGAGGGCAGGTTCGTGCGGATCGCATCGACCTTGTCCTTCACCTCGATGGCCGCGAGGTCCCCATTCACGTCATAGTCGAACCCGACGATCACGGTGGAGACGTTCTCCTGTGAGTAAGAGAGGAGATCCTCGAGGTTCGCAATTGTGGAGATCGCGTCCTCGATCCGCTCGGTGATCTGGGTCTCTACCTCCTCCGGTCCTGCCCCCGGGTACACCGTGGTGACCGTCACATACGGGATGTCGATGCCAGGCAACAGGTCCACGGCGAGGGTGAAGTAGCTGAAGGCGCCGAGGATCACAAAAATCCCCACCAGCATGCTGGTGAGCACGGGCCGCTGAACGGCGAGGCGAGCGAAGAAGCGAAACATGGTTAGCTCACGACTCGTTGCAGTTCATGCAAGTGCGAGGTCACCATCTGCATCGCTACATCCCAGGGCCGCCCACGACACGAGTGCGGGCTCCTTCGGAGAGCAACGAAGCGCCGGCCACGACGACCCGTTCGCCATCTGCGAGTCCGTCGAGAACTTCGACGTTCCCGTTGCCGCGCAGACCGAGGCGGACCTCCCTGCGATGGGCGAGCTCGTCGGCATCGACGACCCAGATGACGCTCTCACGCACAGCACTTTGCGGCACGACCAGACAGGACTCCCGGCGGCCGACCTCCACCTGCGCCCTCACGAGCGACTCCGGCACCACGCCCTGCGCTGCGGCTGCGCCCGGGAAGGTAAGCTCCACCTCCAGCAGTCGCGTCTCCGGATCCGCCTGCAGCGCGATCCGGGTCACCTGTCCCTCAAGCCCGTGCGAGTGGAGGACGGCAGGCTGGCCGATGGCCAGCTCCCGCGCCTGGCCGGGACTCACCTGCAGGCGCACCTGGATGCGGGAGAGATCAGAAACCCGAACCAGCGGGTCACCCGGTGACGGAACCGTGCCGCGGTTCTCCAAGATGTCCGTGACGACACCGTCGAAGGGAGTGGTGAGCACGACGGCCCGACGCGCCGCCTCAAGGTTGGCCTCCGCGACCCGCAGCGCCGTGACGGCGTTGTCCCAGTCCTGGTCGCTGATCGCGCCCCGCTCCTTGAGAGGCTGCAGCCGCTCCACGGTCCGCTGAGCCTGTTCCCACGCGGCCTCGGCCTGACGGACCGCGGCAACGGATCCCAGGCTGGATTGGCGAACGAGCACGTCGCCCGCACGCACGCGCTGACCCACGCGGACCGGGATCTCTATGATCTCATCTCCGGTCTTCGCGCGGATGGTGGCGCTGCGGATGCCACGTAGAGTGCCGGTGAATTCCCGGCGAACTACCAGAGGGCCGATGCTGGCCCGGGCGACCTCGACCGGGATGCCCGTGCGCTGCCGGATCTCGTCGACGTCCGGGTCGGGCTCACGATCGGCCGACGCCTGGACCACTCTGAGGATCACCAGCGCGACCAGAGCGAGACCGATGATGCCGAAAATGAAGCGTTTCATGATGGATCTCGTGCTTCAGTGAGGAGCGCCAAACGACCGCCAGTCAGGCGCTCCAGACTCGCGAGCGCTCTCACGTAGTCGAACAGTGCCTGGACCTCGTTCAACCGCGCCTGATCGAGAAGGAGTGCGGCATCCGAGACCTCGAGCTGGGTGGAGAGGCCACTGGCGAAACGAATATCCGCGAGCGCGAGTGCCTCCTCAGCCATGACCACCGTCTCCCGACGCGCCCGGATCTGCGCACGGGCCGCACGGTACTCGGCGAGCGCCGCAGAGAGCTCGACCTGGAGTCCCTCTCGCAGCTGCGCCTCCTCGACCCGCGCCACCGTCAACTGCGCTCTCGCCTCATCGACGCGCCCCCGCGTACGGAACCCGTCGAAGGGCGTCCAGGCGACGGAGAGCGCGACATTCCAGTCGCTGCGCCAGTTGCCCCACCCCGGCGGAACGGGATCGTCGGGAAACGCCTGAAAGCCCAAGTTACCCAGGAGTTGCAGTGAAGGCAGCCAGTTTCCGCGAGCGATCCGCACACCCTGCTCGCGCATCGCCACCGTCGCCCGGGCCGCGTGCAGGATGGGACGATCGAACACCAGGCGGGTCAGCTCGTCCTCGTTGATCTCCACCCTGTCCGGCTCGAACTCGGTGATCAGAGCCACAGGCTCATCAGCGGGGACGTTCACCAGACGCTTCAGCTCGAGCAGCGCCAGCTCGGCGGCGTTCTCCGCCTGGATGACCGCCGGGTCCCGGTTCTCCAGGTCCACCCGCGCGCGCAGGAGATCGAAGTCCGAGGCGGTCCCGGCTTCGTGAAACGACTCCACCTGTTGGAAATGGGCCTCCGCCACACGACGACTGTCCAGCGCGATAGCGTGAAGCCGCCGGGCGAGGACCGCGTTCAGATAGGCCGTCCGGACCTGTAGCGTGATCTCCGCTTTCGCCTCCTCGAGCCAGTCCCGCGCGGCTGAATGGAAATGACGTGCCACCGCCCGCGCTCCGCTGATCCTTCCGCCGGCATACAGCGGTTGCGCGAGCTGGAACGTCGCGATGTACGTGTTGCGCCTGCCGAAGGGGAGCCCGGTGAACAGCGAGGAGAGGAAGTCCTGGGTCATGAGCTCATTCAAGAGATCGTAACGCTCTTCCGGCGTCTTGCTCGTGTCGAACGCGTCGGGGATCAACGAGTCGGGCGCCGGCGGCGGGCCAGCCATCTCATCGAAGATCGTTCGAATCGCGCGGTTGTACGTCAGAACGGCCGACAGCTGGGGCCAGGCACCGGCCGTGGCCTGGGTGACCTGGGCATCCGCGACGAAGAGCTGCGCCCGCGCCGCCGCTATCTCCTCACTCTGGGCCAACGCCCGCCCAACGGCGCCGGCGAGCGACAGGCGGAGGGTGTCCGGCGGCTCGGCCTGCGTCGCCTGGGCGGGCAGCGCCAGGCAGAGGAGAGAGATTACTACCGCCAGCCAGACCAGCCGCGGCCTCGTCTTGGTGCGCATCGCGTCCCTTTCCGTACCGTTCATTTCGCTGCTCGCAGCTCGTCTGGCCCGTTTACAGGCGCCTCAGGCGGCCACGCCCTCGAAGATGATGTCGAGCTTCCCCGAGATCTCGTCGTGGAGCCCGTCCACAGAGCCACCCTCCTGCAGCCAATGCACCAGTGTGCGGAAGAACGCCGACTCGATCAGAGTGGCGGCGTGCTCGGGTTCAACGTCCGGTCGGATCTCCCCGCTCAGCTGTCCCTGCCGCAGCACGGAACGGCTGATGGCAAGAAACTGGCGAACCGGTTCCTCGTCGGTGATCCGGCCCTCATTCCAGGGAGAATGCATGTGGCGCAGGCTCTCGAAGAAGGCCAGGCGCGAGAGCCCCGGATTCTGAACCGCGAGGTCCGTGAGAAAGAGGAAGGCCCGCTCCAGCTTCTCCCGCGTCGTGCCGCTCCAACCTTCGACGGGTCCGAGTTCCTCCACCAGCCGGCTGGTCCAATCGTCGGCAACAGCGGCGAGGAAGGACGTCTTGCGGGGGAAGTAGTTGAAGACCGTCCCCTTGGCAACATCGGCCCGGTCCGCGATCTCCTCCACCGTCGTCTCCTCGAAGCCCTTCTCCAGGAAGAGCTCGAAGGCCGCCTGGTAGATTCTGCGGCGCAGCGCGCGCTTCTTACGCTCGCGCCGGCCCAGCTCCGCCGCAGGCGGCATGGGGTCGAGGCGCGAGTGCTGATCTGCGGATTTCGACACGTCCGAATGAAGGGCTAAGGAGACGCAGGAATGTGACCGCAGTCAATTATGACCGAAGTCTTGGAAAATGTCAACCGGCGGGCATCCAGGCTGATGGGTCACGCGCACACGGACCGCCTGTGGGATCGGAACGGGGTTGGGCGTGGCGACGACGCAAGCCAAGGCGCCCTCTCACGCCGCGCACGTCCCTCGGGAAGGTCCCACCTCGGAGTGTCCGGTTCCGAGACACGTTTGTTCGCATGCGGACGGCTGCGGTGGCAGCAACGAGGCCCCAGCGGCACGGCAGGCGACCCCATCCCGCGGGACTTGAGCGCGTATTATCATGGAGAGGGTTCAGCCGGCCGCAGGCATAGCGCTTGCTATGCTGAGGGACGGTGTCCCGTGCTTCCGCAGGACTCTTAGGCAGGGCGTATGAGAGATGGTGTGCCGATCGTGAACGTAAGCTGAGAGTCAATGGCGATGATCACATTGCGAAACGTCGAGAAGTGCTATGAGACCCGTGCCGGAAGGACTTTCGTCCTTCGCCAGATCAACGTGGATGTCAGGAAGGGGGAGTTCTTGACGGTTATGGGGCCGTCCGGCGCGGGCAAGACGACTCTGTTGAACATCATCGGGATGCTCGATGGTGATTTTACAGGCGAGTACTATCTGGACGGCCATCCCGTCCACGAGCTGCCGCCCAAGGAGAAGAAGACGCTCGGCAGGGATTACGTCGGCTTCATCTTCCAGCACTTTCATCTGCTGGACGATCTGACGGTGGCGGAGAATCTCGACATCCCGTTGTCCTATCGGAACGTGAAGCGATCGGAACGCCAGGCTCTGGTCGCTGACATCCTGGACCGTTTCCAGATCGTAGCGAAGAAGGACCTGTTCCCTAGCCAGCTGTCGGGGGGACAGCAGCAGCTCGTGGCAGTGGCCAGGGCTGTGGTCGCCGAGCCGAAGTTGATCCTTGCTGACGAGCCCACGGGGGCCCTGCACTCCAGCCAGGGCCAGATGATCATGGATCTACTGAGGGAGTTGAACGAACAGGGGTCCACGATCATCCAGGTGACCCACAACGAGAAGTGGGCGGCCTACGGCAACCGCATCATCAACCTCCTCGATGGCTGGATGGTGAAGACTTAGCGACCGTCGAAACGACCGTACGCCATCAGTCCCAGTCACGCTCCAACACACGGATCCTGATACGGGAGGGGAATTCCCCTGAGTGGTGGACCTGGTGCACCGCGGTCTGGTAGTCTGCCTCGGTCGCGTGATAGATGTTCACGAAGCGCTGCGGGTTTCGGTCGATGACAGGGAACCAAGTGCTTTGAACCTGCACCATGATCCTGTGGCCTCTCTCGAACGTATGGCACTTATCTCCGAGGTCGAACGCGATCTCCGTCACCTGGCTCGGCACCAGGGGCTCAGGGTTCTCGAAGCTGTTCCGGTACCTGGCCCTGAACACTTCGCCGGCCAGCAGCATCTGAAAGCCGCCCATTCGCATGCCGGAGACAGCGCCTCGCTCTGATGTCGTGTCCGGGTACACGTCGATCAGCTTGACGATCCAGTCCGCATCGGTTCCGGTCGTGGACACGAACAGGTCGGCGATAATCGGGCCGGCGATCGTGACATCCTCAGTCAGAACATCGGACTTGTAGACGAGGACGTCTGGCCTGCGTGCCGCGAAGCGCTGATCTTCGACCATCCAGAGATGCCCCTGCCGGGTGGCAATCTCCGCCGACCACGGTACCGGCTTGTCCGGGTCGTTGATGTAGGAATCGTAGGCCTCGCCCGGATCGCCGGAGGGAGGCTCGAACGAGAGTCCCTCATCAGCGTGGAAGTACTCACTCGCCCCTGCGCCGCTAGCGGCTGGCTTGAGAGTACGAGGAGAACGGTAAGACCCAGGAGGGGAAGGGATTTCACGGCCAGACCTCGATTACTGGGTGCGGCGGTCCGCCCCTTGAGGAGACCCTGCACCACCGCCCTCAGTGAGTGCGCGCCTCCGGCATTCTAGAGAGACTCGACTACCTGCACCAGGTCTGTCGAGTGAGAGCCTGAGGTGATGATCGAGACGTATTCAGCGAATGAACCGCGTCTCTCCTTTTGAGGAGAAGATGATGGAGTTCGGGTAGCGGTCCTTAATCCTATCCGTGAACTCCCCGAAGTGATTTTCGTAGAGATGCGACGGAACGATGTAGCGCGGCTTGATGTAGCTCTCGATGATCGTCGCCGCTTCGGGGAAGTTCGCGTCGAACATGGTGAACCCCAGAAACGCGATGTCGATCCCATCCCGGTCCATGCGAGCTTCCTGAAAGATCTCAGTCTGACCGTGCGGCACGATATCCCCCGTGTTGAAGATCTTCGTGCCAGCAAGGTCGGCCATCATTCCCAGGTTGTCAGCGCTGTAGTCCTGGTTTCGCTCGCCGTGGCTGAGGCGAAAGACTCTCATCGGTATTCCGTTCGCCTCGATCTCGACGACCTGGCCGGGCCCGGGTGCCACGACAATCACTCGATCGCGGAACCGCTCGTAGCTCGGCAACTCAGCCAACTCATCGTGGACCACCCGACCCGAGACGAGCACGGCTTCAAGATTGTGAATCAGATGCTCGGCCACCGATTCGCGATGGAAGTGGTCCGTGTGCGAATGCGATACCAGGATCAGATCGACGTTGTCAAACGGCGGTAGCGCGTTCTCGAGCTTCTCCAGAGTCTCGGGGTCCGGAGCGTGCCGCGGGTGCCGATGCAAGGCATCGATCAGCAGGGTCTTGCCAGCGGCCGAGACCATGAAACCCGCGACGGCGAGTTGCGTGACCATCGCTGAGTCAGGCGGGGCAACTGGGCGCTCGCAACGCTCAGGCGCAAGCGACTGGAGCCCGGCAACAAACGACAACTGTCCAAACGTCGGCTCGAAACCAGGGTAGACCTGATGGCCCCCGCCCACCGAAGATCCGGAGACTAGTAAGCCCAGGTTGAGCAACAGGAAAGCCGCTAGCGGTCTCATAGCTCGCTCGTTGAGGATGGTGATCCGGTTATCCGGAAGAATCATACTGGGCAGATCGGCCGGTGCCAGGTGACCCCTCTCCGCAAGAGTATAGACGCGTGCGGGGCCCCTGACGTTGGCCGCTGTCCGGACGCCGTGGTACCCGGCTTCGGATCCTGGTCAGCTTGCTAGGAAGAGCGGCGCTTCCGCTTGCGCTCGACGCGATAGACCGGTTTCACCCCGTACCTCGCAGCCGCCCACAGCCCGAGTATTGTGCTGATCGCGGCGATCGCTCGCTTCTCGTCGTCCGCAGGAATCACGAGCCCGTAGGTGTCCGCGACCAGGTGCATCTGCTCGAGCACCTTCCTCGCGGCGGTCCGCTCGATATCGCCGTGCCAGTAGTCGAGCTGGTCGAGGATCATCGCTTCATGGCGCCGCAGGAATTCGCCTAGTGAGATGACCTTCTCACTGAGCGGGGTGCGGGGCCTGCAGAGGGCGAGCAAGTCCTCGACGTAGACGTCCCACAGCCGCATGAACTCGCGGTTCGACCTGCGGCGCAGGTAGCCCGCCCGCTCCAGCGAGAACTTGGCCCGTGTCCGGGTACGCCCCCTCGGCACTGCGGGGTGCAGGTCGTAGATCGTGTAGATGGTCTCCTCGTCGTACTCGTCGGGCTCGTGGCAGACCCACTGGCTCTTGAGCTGGGGCCAGGAGGCGATGACGAGCACCGCCGGATCCCGGCTGTCGAGGAGGATGAACCGGCCCTTCTCCTCCTTCACAGCCGTCACCCAGTGGCCCCACTCCTGAACGCAGAGCAGGCACGGGATGCCTTTGCGGAGATAGCGCAACAGCGCCCGGCGCGCCTTCTCCGGGTCCAGCCTCCGGATCATCAGGAGATCGCAGCCATAGCGGCGCGCGGCCCTGGCGAGCTGGCTGTCGTCGCTGCCGTGCCAAGTTGTGCCGGCGGCTCTCGAGATCTCCCGTTCGGGAACCAGAATCCCGTGGACCAGGAGCGCGTGCTTGAGCGCGAAGGGCCCACACTGCCAGCGGTTGGACTGTGGATAGATCCCCATGGGCGCGTCTCTCTCCTCGCCTGGTCAAGTTAGTATATTTCTAGCGGTTGCCAACACCGGGACGACGCGGAGGAGTGTTTGAACACAGCAATGGATGAGCCTAAAGACCGCAAGAAGTCGGTCATTGTCCTCTACAACCAAGTCGGCGAAGACTGGTACGAGAAGCTGAAGGACGTGGATCCTGCAACGCTGGGTTTCGAGCCCGAGTACCCAATCCACGTTTCCACGGCAAAGGAAGAATACGACGACATCGTGCGCGCGCTGCGGCGGGTTGGATACAAGGCGCGCGCTGTCAACCTGGAGGAGGATCTGAAGAAGCTGGAGCGGGTGCTCAAGCGCAGCCGCCCCGACGTCATCTTCAACCTGGTAGAGCACTTCCACGACGACGCCGATCTCGAGCCCGCGATTGCGGCGATGTTCGACCTCTATCGAATCCCCTACACGGGCGCACCGCCCTTCGCTCTGTCGCTGTGCCAGAGGAAAGGGCTGACCAAGCATGTCCTGCAGGACAACGGGGTCGCGACGCCGCGCTTCAAGATGCTTCGTGGGCCGACAGTGCCGAAGCGGCTCGGTCTCCGCTTCCCGCTCATCGTGAAGCCGGCACGGGAGGACGCGAGCGCCGGCGTGGAGAAGGGCTCCGTGGTGCGCGATCGCGAGCAGCTCGCCGAGCGCCTCCAGAACGTGTTCGCGGAATACGGCGCACCGATCCTGGTCGAGGAATTCATCGACGGACGGGAGCTGCACGTCTCCGTGTGGGGCAACGATCCGCCGGAGGTGCTTCCGCCGATCGAGTTCGACTTCTCGGAATTGCCGCCTGACCACCCACCCATCATCAGCTACGCGGCGAAATGGAACCCGCTGGCAGAGGTCTACCATCGTGTGCATGCGATCTGCCCGGCCTCCGTCCCCAAGCGGCTGTTCCAGAAAGTCGAGCAAGTCGCCATCCAGGCGTATAGGATCACCCGGTGCCGGGACTACGCGCGCATCGACATTCGCCTGAAGGACAACAAGCCGTACGTGCTGGAGGTGAACCCGAACCCGGACATCACGGAGGGCGTCTCCTTCATGGATTCGGCGGAGCAGGCGGGCTACTCCTTTGAGCAGGCTCTGACCAAGATCGTGGAGTTCGCGCTGGAGCGTAAGCCGCCACCACAGCCGAGTCCCGAGCCAATGCCAGATCTCCCACCGCACGACACCTCGATCCCGGTCCTCCCGCCGGAGCCCTGACGCCCAGGGAATGGTGCCGATCGGAAGCCGCAAGGCGTGCGAACGACCTGATCGCTCTAGGCTAGCGGCAGACTCGCCAGCAACACCCGGTCGTCGCCGGCGGTTTCACCCGAAGAATCGGTTCAGCAAACGACTGGCCCGCATCCGCCAATAAGCGATGTACACCGGGATCATCAGCCGTGGCTCTAGGTTGGGATTCTTGATCTTGCCCAGAGCAGAGAGGTAATGGAGGTGCTCGGCAACGGAGACGGGGCACGCCTCGATGCGAATGTATCGTGATGAACGGTTCCTGGCGCAGTTCCACAGGGCCGTGCCCATCTTGAGCAGCATGTCGTTGGACTTCGTCTTTCGCTCGTCTACCTCGCTGGCCGTCTTGTAGCTGCTCTCGATCTTAACGACTTCCCCGTCGATGCGTCCCTCCCAACTCGTACAGCTGCCGGTGAAGATGATCCTCTCATCGCCCTCCAGGTCCAGTGGCCCCTCCACCTTCCCCACCACGTACTGGATCTTCTTCATCCGCTTGTCGGAATCGGTGTAGAAGCTCGTGAAGATGTGCATGGCCTCCTGAAGAGCGCCCGGGCAGCCACCCCAGCAGTAGTCGGGAGAATGCGCTTCTGGGAAGGTGCCCACTGTGCAAGTGAGGTTGCCGTCCTTCCCGAAGTAGTCGTCGACCCGCTCGAAGCAGATCTCGAAACCCCAGGTTCGCTCCTGCACCTCTTCCAGCGGGAAATCACCCGAGACCTCGATCTCTTCCAGGCTCATGGGCCCGTAGCCGCGCTCCGCGGCGAGTCGTAGGTGGCTCACGTCTTCGGGGTTCACGTGGACCATGTGGCACCCCACGGTGTCCACGGCACAGGAGTTGGTGCCCATCACGATAGCGCCCAGTGGGAAAGGCGTCGGCGTCAGCATCATCTTCTGCCCGGCGATGATTCCATCGATGGCGATGAACTTGCTTCGGATCACCTCCTGCAGGTCGGCGATCTTGTGCTCCAGAAACAGGTTGTGGTCGACCAGACGGTGCCGATCGTCCTGGAGGCCCATGAGGTTCTTCAGGCTGAGGGTCACCCGACACCACGGGTGAGCCTTGAACTTAGGCAGATTGATGAGGTAGTCGCACTGCGCGATCGGCTTCGGCACGTACACGCTGTCCCGCAGGCGCCCCTCCTTGGACAACCTGACAGGCACCTGCCTGGATTCATCGAAGTAGTAGGTCTTCACCTTGTGTCTATTAATGACGTCGCGGTAGCCGGAGCTCTTGAAGTTGTAGCGGGTAGGTATGACGATACCGGAGCGCTCACCCACCGCGATCTCTTCGACATCCTCGGCCCTGACCTTGACCGCCGAGATCACCCCGTCCAGAAACTCTTTCCGGGTGAAGGCATGTGGGAACCTCTCGGGGTGGGCAATGACCAGGTTGGGCTTGAGAAGGACCCTGCCGGACGGTCGCGCCCCCAGCTCCTCCATGCCCTCCTTGACGATGCCCGCGATCCGCTCGGGATCGTAGGCATCGCAACGCATGATCAGAACCTTGTGGTTGGGCTCCATCACGGCCCTCCGCCCAACAGGGGCGACGACGTGGGTTCGAGCCAGGGCTCCGCGAGTGTCGGCTGCCAAGATGGGCCTGCACTTCTGCGCGGGCAATCGCGCGGGCGGCCTCACATCAACACCTATCGTGGCGCGCATGAGGCCCGACTTTGTCAGAGAGGACGCGCAGCTGCGCAGCTCGCCTGCGAACTGGCCCGGGTCCGGCCCGGAGCCTATTTTTCATGGTGGGTCCGAGGATGTTGCCTCGCTTAGAGACGGCCTGTGCAGGCTGGGCGGCTGTCGTTGCTGGTAGCTGGCAATCGGCCGCTCGCTCGGTGGTGCTGAGGTGAGGGCCATCTGTAGCCCCACGACTCAAGCGTCGTGGCGAAGCGGTCGTGACGATCCCGCTGAATCAGACAGTAGCAGCGAGCCCACCTCGATTGGAGCAGGTGGCCATGAGAGAGATCGAGCAGCTCGACCACATCGCGATCACCGTCAAGTCGCATAGACTTCTCAAGACTCTCCTCAACGAGAATCCGAAACTCGAAGAGATCATGCGCAACTCCAAGAACGAGACGGAGGCGCTGGTTGGAGTTCGCAACTGGGTGATGGGGGAACTGCGCAAGAGCCCTGCGGCACTGGCCTACTACGAAGGCAGGCGCTCGGACCGGGAGACCTTCGAGTCCCTGAACTGGAGCGACTACGCCGCGATCCGACTCCTCGACTACATCGACAACGCGGACCGGAGCTTCGTCGACCTCAACCTGAGGGGCCAGCTGGCGGTGAGTAATCCCATCAAGCTCATCTGGCTTGCCGTCACCCGCGGTACGGGCGGTGCCAAGCCCTACTTCTTCGAGGACATGCTGCATTTGTTCCGGCAGTTCACCGGCAAGAGCACGCGCCGGATGCCGAGCCGCGAGGAGGTCGAAGCGTGGATGGGGAGGTATCCCTCCGGACTGGATCCGCGCATCGTGGCGTTGCGCAAGGAGAACCGCGAGCGGATCCTCAACACGATCATCGACCGAATGCATCGCGGCGAGATCCGCAGCCCTAAGTTCCAGTTCGAAGCGGGGATGTCGCGGGAGGAGAAGTACGAGAGGGCCCTGGGCTGGTGGAACGACATGTACTTCCACCTCAACTTCGCGGTCCGCTCGCCGGAGCTGTTGAACGAGATGCTGGGGGACTCGCTGGATCCGGACACGATGAGGATCCTCTACCGGGCCAGAGACGCGGGGATCCCCTTCTTCGTGAATCCGTACTACCTGTCACTGCTGCACGTCCGGGTGCCCTACTTCGCGGTCGGAGCCGACCTGGCCATCCGCCACTACGTTGTCTACAGCACCCCGCTCGTGGACGAGTTCGGCCAAATCGTCGCCTGGGAGAAGGAAGACCAGATCCAACCGGGCAGGCCCAACGCGGCCGGCTGGCTGCTACCCCCATACGACAACGTGCACCGGCGCTACCCGGACGTGGCGATCTTGATCCCGGACACGGCGGGCCGCGCCTGCGGCGGGCTCTGCGCCCCCTGCCAAAGGATGTTCGACTTCCAGCGTGGGCGCCTGAACTTCGACCTTGAGGAGCTGAGACCGAAGGTCACATGGCCGGAGAAGCTGTCCGAGCTGATGACGTACTTCGAGGAGGACTCGCAGCTCCGAGACATCCTGGTCACCGGCGGCGACGCGCTCATGAGCTCGGACCACTCTTTGGGGCAGATCCTGGACGCCATCTACGACATGGCTCTCGCGAAGAAGGCAGCGAACAAGCGTCGCAAGCAGGGCAAGAAGTACGCCGAGATAGTCAGGGTACGCCTCGGCTCGCGGCTACCCGCCTACCTCCCACAGCGAATCACACCGGAACTCATTGAGATCTTGGCCCGATTCAGAGAGAAAGCTACGCAGATCGGCATCAAGCAGTTCGTGATCCAGACGCACATCGAGTCCCCGATGGAGGTGACGCCGGAGGTGCGGGATGCGGTCGCGCGACTCCTGTCAGCAGGCTGGATCGTGACCAACCAGCACGTCTTCACAGCCGCGTCCTCGCGCCGCGGTCACGCCGCGAAGCTCCGCCAAGTCTTGAACGAGGTCGGGGTCTTGCCGTACTACAACTTCGTGCTCAAGGGCTACCGGGAGGTCACCTTCAACTACGCACCCATCGCCCGCGTGGTGCAGGAGGAATTGGAGGAGAAGGTATACGGTCAGATCCCAGCGAAGTACCACGACGAGATCCGCGCCCTACCCGAGGAAGCCGAATCACTGGTGGACAGAGTCGGGGCCATCCGGAACGAGGCCGATCTGCCGTTTCTGGCCACGGGTCGCAGCGTCCTCAACCTCCCGGCGGTCGGCAAGAGCCTGACCTTCCGAGTTATCGGCATCACCCGCTACGGCCGGCGGATCCTCGAGTTCGATCACGACCGGACGCGCGCACACAGCCCCATCATTGATCAGATGGGCAAGGTGGTGATTATCGAGTCGAAGTCGATCAGCGAGTACCTGCAGCAACTGGACGAGATAGGCGAGGACGTGTCTGAGTACGAAAGCGTGTACGGGTACTCTCTAGGCGAGACGGAGCCCAGGCTGTCACTCTACGACTACCCGGGCTACGACTTCGATGTGACCGACGAGATAACGAACTTCGAGTTGCCGCGCCCGGAGGAAGAGACAGTCGAGGTGAGCTAGACCTTCAACGGCTACACTGGCAGGCGGAACGTCCGCCGCTGCGGCGCAGCCTCATTCGTCTCTATCCCGCCGGGACGACCTGCGAACCTCCCGCTCCCACAGGCGCACTAACTGATCACGCAAGCGGGCGATCTGCTCACGCAACCAGGCCTCTTCCCCTCGTCGATAGCGAACCACCCGCCAGAACGGCGAGCAGCTCTCCTCCGGCGCGGTGCCCTCCAGGAATAGCTCATACCTACCCGGACAACCCGGGCCAGCCCGGAGACCCGTCTCGGGGTTTACCTCCACCAGCTCGAGCCCAGACGGCGGGAGGAACTCGGCGCCCCCATATAGGCCGGCTTCACCGTCCGGGCCGACAGCGTCGGCGAGGAAGCGGGCGAAGATCGGCAGCGCCACCCTCGCCCCCGGTAAGCCGATGGTCCGTCCGTCGTCGAAGCCGACCCAGACGCCCACCGCTAGCGCGGGCGTGTAGCCGATGAACCAGCCGTCGCGGAAGTTGTTCGTGGTGCCCGACTTCGCCGCCACATCGCCGCGGTAGCCCAGCGCGCGCAGCCCACGGCCAGTCCCGCGCTCAACCGCCCCTCGCAGTGCTGAGGTCACCAGATACGCCTCGGCCGGATCGTAGACCTGTTCCCCTGCCGGCTCGCCGCGCTCGAGCAGGTTCCCGTCTCGGTCCAGCAGCGCGAAGGTGATGCGCACCTTCGAGCGGAACCCGCCTGCGGCGAGGACCCCGAAAGCTCGTGTCAGCTCCAGGGGGGTGACCTCGGACGAACCCAGCGCGATACTCGGGACCGGGCGCAGCGGACCTTCGATTCCCAGGTTATGCGCGGTCCCCACGATGCGCACCGGTCCCACCGCCATCCCGAGCCTCGCGAACGGCACGTTGAGTGAGCGCTCGAGCGCCTCCCGCAGGCTGATCGGCCCGCGAAAGCGGTCGTCGTAGTTCACCGGCTCCCAGGGCCCCTGAGGCGTCTGCACAACGAGCCGTTCGTCATGCAGAACAGACGCGAGCGTGAAAGGCCGATCATCGGCATCGTCTTCCCAACCACGCCCCGAGAGCGCAGCGAGCGCGACGATGGGCTTAAACGCGCTCCCCGGTTGCCGGCGTGCTTTGACGGCGCGATTGAACTGCGACTCCCCATATTCGCGGCCTCCCACCAGGGCGAGGATCTCACCGCTGCGTGGATCGAGCGCTACCAGCGCCGCCTGAAGCCGGGCGTCCTGGCCCGCGAGCTCGGGATACTGGGCTTCGAGCTGCGAGAGGCCCTCACGCACCGCTTCCTCCGCAGCACGCTGTAGTCGCACGTCCAGCGTAGTGAACACGGCCAGTCCCCCACCCTCGAGGGCTTCGGCACCGTGGCTGGCCTGTAGCTGCTCTTCCACGAAATCGACGAAATACTGGACGCTGCGGGCTGGCGGCTGGGCTGCTATCAAGTCGATGGTGGCGCCGCGCGCCTCTTGATAAGCCTCCTCCGTGATCGCGTCGCGCTCGAGCATCTGCTTCAATACGAGGTCACGACGCGATCGTGCCACGTCCGGCCGACGGAACGGCGAATAGAGGCTGGGGCCGCGGATAAGCGCGGCGAGGGTCGCGGCCTCGCTCAGGTCGAGGTTGCTCACGTCCTTGCCGAAATAGTGCCGCGCCGCCCGTCCCACGCCGTGGACCGCCGCGCCGCCCTCCTGCCCGAGATACACCTCATTCAGGTAGGCCTCGAGGATATCGTCTTTGCTGTACCGCCACTCCAGGACGAGGGCTATGGCGGTTTCGCGGAGCTTGCGGATGAAGGTGCGTCGCGGACTCAGGTAGAGGGTCCTGGCCAACTGCTGCGTAAGTGTGCTGGCGCCCTGGACGATCCGCCCGGCGCGCATGTTGGCGAGGCTCGCCGCCGCGATCCGCCGGAGGTCGAGCCCTTTGTGTTCGAAGAAGCGTTTGTCCTCGCTGGACAGGATCGCTTCCACGAGGTGGTCGGGCACGTCCCGCAGCCGAACCGGGATACGGTCCTTCCCGGCTGCGCCCAGGAAGCTGCCGATAAGCTCGGGCTCCAGCGTGACATAGGTGCGCCTTTGCCCGTCCCCATCCACCAGCCTGACGATGCGACCATCGTAGCCCAGCCGGATGATCACGGTACCGCCCGGACTGTGCTTGTCGTGATGGCGAAAGCCGCGCTCACCGATCACCCACTCGCGCGAGCCGAGGCGGTACTCACCGGGCCCGACGTCGCGCCTGCGTACCGGTCTATAGCCGAGCTGCCTCAACTGATTCTCGACGAGTCCCCGGCCTGGCCGCATTCCCAGGTAGAGCACGGACGGGCGGGCGTACACACGGGTCGGTGCCTTGAGGACAGGATCTTCGAGGTAGGCCACCGTGAGGGCCTCGAAGGCCACAAGCGCCATCCCGAGGCTGGCGAGCGCGCAAAGAGACGCCGTCAGGATTGTGGTCCTGGACCTGCGGCGTGCCCAGACCCACACTGCCTTCACAACTCCCTCCAGTCAGCGTGGGTTAACAGATCACACAGACTTCCGAAACTCCCCTTGCCCCGACCTGTTGGATGCGGCCGACGGGCACAGGGTTGTCTGCCTCGCCATAGGACGCTCTACCGTACCTTACGAGTCAGAGCGGCGCGACGATTCAGCTGACCGTGCGGCGCTCGTTGCCCCACCCTCAGCGTATTGCTCATATTGCCGGTGATCGATAAACCGGCTGGCGCTTGGGAAGATGTACCGCACTAGACGCGAATCAGTGGCCTGCGTCGAGACTCATAGCACATCTCGGTTCTGCCGCCACCTCAGTGAGAGGACGAACACGGTCGTTCGACGACCCATCGGCTGGAAGGTGTGACGACTATGCTCTACCGTGAACGCCTGATCGCACCCGAATACGCCTACCCGGTCCACGAGTGGAAAATCATCGAGAACCGGTTCTACCCTCGCTTCTTGGCGCAGATGGAAACCGTTTTCGCCCTGGCGAACGGGTACCTGGGGATACGCGGCGCCTTCGAGGAGAATGCGCCCGTCTTCCAAAGCGGCACGTTCGTGAACGGTCTCCACGAGACGTGGCCGATCGTCTACGGCGAGGAAGCCTATGGATTCGCCAAGACGGGCCAGACCATGCTGAACGTGACGGACAGCAAGATCATCAAGCTGTACGTCGATGACGAACCCCTTTTCCTTCCCTTTGCCAACCTGCTCAGCTACGA
The DNA here is from genome assembly GCA_020344375.1 of Gemmatimonadota bacterium. Classification (GTDB taxonomy): domain Bacteria; phylum Gemmatimonadota; class Gemmatimonadetes; order Palauibacterales; family KS3-K002. The sequence goes on from CP070823.1 coordinate 1,663,232, forward strand.
CCGGACCCTCGACATGCAGTCCGGCATACTGGAGCGAGAGATCCTCTGGGAGACGCCTTCGGGGAAGCGTGTTCTGGTAACGTCCAGACGACTCGTCTCCTTCGAGCACCGGCATCTCGCCGCGATGTCCTATGAGCTCACCCTCCTCGATGCCAGCGCCCCCGTTGTCATCTCCTCAGAGATGATCGTGCCGGAGAACGCACAGGCTGGCGACGGTGACCCTCGCAAGACACGAGGCTTCAAGGAACAGGTTCTGCTGCCGGGACAGAGTTACACGGATAGCCAGCGTGTCGTGCTGAGTCACTCGACCAGAAACAGCGGAATGAGTCTGGCCTGCGGGATCGAACACATCTTCGAAACCGAATGTGAGCATTACTGCAAGAGCGAGTGCTCAGACGATTACGGCAAGGTGGTCTTCTCCGTCGGAGCACGACCCGGCGAACCGATACGCTTGACCAAGTACATGACCTACCACACTTCCAGGACGGCACCACCCGACGAGCTCTGTGCCCGGGCGGAACGCACCCTGGACCGAGCGGTCGAGCAGGGGCTCGATAAGCTGCTCGAGGCGCAGCGCCGCTTCGTGGACGATTTCTGGCAGAGGAGCGATGTGCAGATTGACGGCGACCTCAGGGTACAGCAGAGCGTGCGCTGGAATCTGTTTCAGCTGCTTCAGGCTTCCGCGAGGGCCGAGGGAGCGGGTATTGGCGCCAGGGGACTCAGCGGACAGACCTATGAGGGACACTATTTCTGGGACACTGAGATCTACGTCCTACCTTTCCTGATCTATTCGGCCCCACGTGTCGCGCGAAACCTACTGCGATTCCGGCACAGCATGCTGGACAAGGCAAGGGAGCGGGCGGGAGAGGTGGGCCAGAAGGGCGCGCTCTTCCCCTGGCGGACGATCAACGGCGAGGAGGCGTCGGCGTACTACGCGACAGGAACCGCCCAGTATCACATCAACGCCGACATCATGTACGCCTTGAGGAAGTATGTTGATGTCACAGGAGACGAGTGGTTTCTGTGGGACTTTGGCGCAGAAATGTTGGTGGAGACGGCCCGGTTGTGGGTCGATCTGGGCTTCTACTCCAAACGCCACGGCGGCAAGTTCTGCATCCAGGGCGTAACCGGGCCAGACGAATACGAGACGGTGGAGGACAACAACACCTACACGAATCTGATGGCCCGGGCGAACCTGAGATACGCAGCCGCGACAGTGGAGCGCATGCGGGATGAAAGGCCGGAGCGGTTCGCGGCACTGGTGGACAAGACCGGGCTGGAGAAGTCTGAAGTCGTGGAGTGGAAGAGGGCAGCCGACAACATGTACATCGCCTTCGATGAGGGGCTCGGCATTCATCCGCAGGACGACAGCTTCCTGAGCAAAGAGGTCTGGGACTTCGGAAACACGCCGCGCGAGAAGTACCCGCTTCTTCTCCATTACCACCCGCTCGTCATCTACCGTCACCAGGTGGTCAAGCAGGCGGATGTCGTGCTGGCGATGTTCCTACTCGGACGTGAGTTCTCGCACGAAGAGAAGAAGCGCAATTTTGACTACTACGATCCATTGACGACCGGCGACTCCTCGCTCTCAGTCAGCATTCAGAGCATTCTGGCATCCGAGATCGGGTATGCCGAGAAAGCGTACGATTATTTCCGCTACGGCGTCCTCATGGATCTGGCCGATGTCGGAGGGAACGTGCGGGATGGCGCACATATCGCTTCGATCGGTGGCACCTGGATGGCGCTCGTCTACGGTTTCAGTGGGATGCGGGATCACGACGGACGCGTGAGCTTCGATCCGAAGCTGCCGGAAGGGTGGAGCCGGTTCAAATTCCCGCTGACGATCCGCGGTCAGACACTGGAAGTGGACATCACTCACGAGTCGGCCACTTACCTTCTGCACAGCGGCTCAGAACTGGTCATCGAGCACCAGGGGCAGCAAGTCAGGCTTTCCGTCGGTCAGCCTGTATCCGTTGAGATCACGCGGGAGATCCCTGTGATCGAGGTCTCCGCCGCCGATAGAATCACGCGCGAACGGTTCGACGCAGTGCTCTTTGACCTAGAGGGTGTCATCACCGCTTCGGCGAAGGTGCATGCTTCCGCGTGGAAGAAGACGTTCGACGAGTTCCTCTGGAGGCGCGCGGAGGAGCGGGGAGATACATTCCGCCCCTTCGAGGCCGGTACCGACTATCTTCTCTTCGTCGATGGCAGGCCGCGTCTGGACGGCGTGCGTGACTTCCTTAACTCGCGCGGAATCCAGCTCCCTGAGGGGAGCCCGGATGATTCGCCAGGGAGCGAGACGGTGTGGGGGCTCGGGAACCGTAAGAACGAGATGGTCCGCGAGGTCATCAAGACCGAGGGCGTCGAGGCTTATGAGGGTTCCGTCGCCTTGGTGAACGGGCTCCGCAGTCAGGGGATCAGGACTGCCGTCGTCACATCGAGCCGCAACTGCGATGCCTTCTTGGAAACGACCGGAATCAGCGATCTCTTCGACGTCAAGGTCGACGGCGCCGTAGCAGGCGAGTTCGTGCTGGCACGCAAGCCGGCGCCAGACATGCTCCTCGCCGCCGCCAGGCTACTGGGAGTCGAGCCGCAGCGTGCAGCCGTTGTCGAAGGTGAGGTCGCCGGTGTTCAGGCCGGCCGCGCTGGCGGCTTCGGGCTCGTGGTCGGTGTGGCTCTCAAGGGCAACCCTGAGGAGCTCAAGACAAACGGCGCCGACCTCGTCGTGACCGACCTGCGTGAGCTACTGGGTCCCTAGCCCAGACGATGAGCGAGCTGACGCGCGAGGGCGCAGGCCGGCGCCACAGTCGGACTGTAACCAAGCTGGTTCCTGAGCCTTGCAGGGTCCCACTCGACCTGTAAGTCCCGAAGCCTCTCACCTACGATCTCGATCAGGCTTTCGTTGATCTCGCCGAGTCCCATCTCGTAGGCCATACGGAGCTGCGTCACGGCGTCCACATCATGGCTCATGATGCGCGCAGCCGTCGCGTCGGCGGCCACGATATCGGTGCTGGCGAGCACCAGCCAGGAACCGAGCCGCCCCCTCATGTCCACCGTGCTGCCATTGTCGGGGCCGACGCTCGGCCCGTCACCCTCGACGCCGATGGAGAAATCGACCACCGCGAGGTCCGGCTTCACGGCATCCACGATATCGAGGTAGATCGCGGCGATCGATCTTGTACTACCGTGATCGAACGCCATGCCGCGGTCCCAGTAGCCAGGGTCGACCCAACGGGCGTAGCGCTCCAGCGGCGTGACCCCGATGAAGTTCTTCAACGAGAGCGTGAGCTGTGCCCATGCATGCGTCTTGGCAACGGGGATCGAGATCACACGGTCAGCGTGCGCGACAAGGCTCGAGATGGCGATAACCCCCAGATAGGTGCGAGAGGGAACCTCCACCCAGGCGGGCGAGTCGACCTCCAGCGAGGCCACGCGCATGTTGCCTTCGTACTGCGAGCTGAGGCGCTCTGCCTCCGCGGCAAGATTCGTGCTGCCGTCCAGAGTCGTCGCGTACTCCCACTCCAGCACCGGCATGTGCGAGGCGTCCCCGACGATCACTTCGGTCGCACCTGCCTTCAGACATTCCTCCGCCACCGCGATAATGACCTCCGGCTTCGTGCACTCGCCGATGCTGAAGCGGTCGCTGTACTGCGCCCAGGGAAGGGTCACCATATTCGGCTTGATGAAGACCGTCTCGCCGGGGTGGACGACCTGCTCGATCCCACCGATGTCCTCCAGGGCCTCGCGCGTCATACCGTACAGATCGTAGCCACGGGCGGCAGCCACGCGCGCCGTCGGTTCGAAGACCGGCGGTTCCTGTGGGCCCCCGCGTCCCTCGTGACAGGCGCCCAATGCTGCACCGCCGGCTGCCAGGGCCGATATGCGCAAGAAGTCTCTACGGCTGATCTCCTGCATATCGCCTCCGCGATGCATGGGTCGGCCACAGGTGGCTCAAGTCGCACTACGAGTCGACAGCGCCTGCCGATTCATCCAGTGCCGGGCCAACGTGCCACACAGGTGCGGCGACCGCGAGCCAGCTCGAGGCGCGCTATCTGTCGGCACCCGCCTCCGGGAGTGCCCTCGGCTCAATACGACATGCTCCGGGCTGCCAACAAGATTCGCGGATCAGGCTACTGAATCGACCCTCAACGGTCTGGATTGCCGAATCCAGCCGGCCTGAGTTCCTCCAGGAACGATACGTCTATCCAGTAGATATCGGAGTTGCCATTCCGCGGTCCGTGGTAGACCTCCTCCAGATAGCCGTAGGTCAGCCTTTCGGGGAACTCGTCCGGGGACCGCGTCCGCGTCGACATGAAGAAGAAGTACCTGCCGTCCGGCGAGACATAGGGAGAAAACTCGCCACCGCGCGGCGTGTTGATCTCGTCCCCAAGGTTGATGGGCTGGCTCCAGTTGTCACCTTGGTCGCGGAAGACAACGTAGTAGTCCGTACCACCTCTGCTGTCCTCGCGGCCGAACACCCCGAGGATGAGGTAGCTCTCGTCGGGCGCTATGAAAGCGTTGAACTGAGACATGGTGGAGTTGACCTCGGGACCGAGGCGCTCCGGCTCCGTATAGCGGCCGTTCACCAGCCGTGATCTGTAGATGTAGCTCTCCCGTGTGCCCCCAGGCGTTCGGGTGAAATAGATGGTCCCGGCCCTCGTCAGCGATGGAAAGTACTCCTCATCGCCCGAGTTCACGGGCGGGCCGAGGTTGTACGGTTCTCCCCACCCGTCCTCCGTTCGGTCCATCACCCAGATGTCCTGATTCACCCAGGTGCCGATCTCGTCAGGCGTGAGGTCACCGCCGTCGCGCGGCCGGTTGGAGAGGAAGTAGAGCTTCTGCCCGTCCGGCGCGACGAAGGGCTCCAGATTCATGTAGCGGGGATCCGCCGAGAACGGGGCGACTTCCGGTTTCGTCCAGCGGTCGTTCTGCAATCTGGTCTGCATGATCACGGTGAAGCCGCCCATCGCCACACCGAAGTAGATCTCCTTACCGTCAGGTGTCATGGCGATGTCGCGCGTGTACATGCCGGTGGAGACGATGCCTGGCGCGAAGAGCTCCGGCACGGCGCCGGGCGGCGTTTGCCCGAGATATGCACCCGTCAGTACCGGAAACTCGTCCTTAGCTTCCGGCTCTGCCTGCGGAGCGCAGCCGGCTACGGCAACGAGTAACACCAGCGAGGCGGTCAGCAGAGAGGGATTGCGTTCTTCCATAGCCATGGCACGAATCTCCTTTGGGCCGGTCTGCGCGATTCGAGATGGCGGCAAAGTGGGTCATTCCTCACACGAGGGCAACTAGAAGATCCACATTATGATGCCCAGAGAGGTGGCTTCGGCGATCCTCCGGAAGATGTAACCAGCCTTTCCGGCTTCCCATACCGTCAGGGCGACCTTCGCGCAAAGGACTTGACTCGCTCTTGACAGGCCCGGCCCAGTTTCTGGGACAGAAAGGAGGACCCGGCATGATCGCTCCGGCGATTCCCGCAATCGCTGCCGCGCTGGTGCACGCCGCGCAGGCGGCCCTCTCTGCCCAGGCGGGGCTGCTGGAGTTCGTGGTGGGTCTCGCAGCCGGTGTGCTGACCGGACTCTTGGCATCATTCGCTCGTCGCGGGCGTGCCGTGCCGGGGTCCTTCGGGCGATTGCGAGAGGCACAGCTTCAGGCCATGGCCTCGGAGAGCGCCGCTGCGCAGGCTCGCCTCGCCGCCGCCTTGAGCCACACATTGAACTCGCCACTCGGCGCGCTCAGCACGGCATTCGATACGCTGGTCCAGGTTCACGCCCGGGCACCCGGCGATCCTAGCCAGCGGGACCGGTTCGACGAGCTATTCCAGTCGGCCGCCCGTTCAGGCCGTCAATCGATCACACGGCTCAGAGAGAGCCTCGCGCGGATCAAGCATCTCACGGTTCTCGACGGTGTTGAAGAGCGCATCCTCGACATCAACGAGCTCTGGACCGATACGGTCGCGCGCCATGGCGTTGAGCTACAGCAGAAGGCAGACGTGCAGCTCGACCTGAAGCCGCTGCCTCCTGTACGCTGCCGGCCGCAACAGCTTGGCGCGGTCTTCTCGAACATCCTGCGTAACGCGGCAGCCGCCATTGAGCTGAGAGGGACCATCTGGATTCGCAGCCGCAGGCGTAACGGCAAGATTATTCTCGAGGTTCAGGACACCGGGAGAGGCATCGCGGCCAACAAGCTGTCACACATATTCGATCCCACATTCAGGGTTCGCGACGGCAGGATCTCGACAGCGAACTGGGGCTTCTTCATCACGCGCTGCATCATCGGTGAGCACGGCGGACGAATCGAGATCGACAGCGAGGTAGGCAGGGGAACCACAGTCAGGATCCTGCTGCCGGTGGCTGCACGCAACCGCGCACGCTCAGAGAATGGAGCCGGTAGCTAGCTGGCTCGAGCCCGGAACATCTCGACTATACGACAGTCTCCTTGCACGCTGAGCTGGCACGTGCTTTCGTCAGGCCGCTCCCGGGTGCAGATTGTGCGTCTATGAAGATCCCCTACAGATCCCTGACCTTCTGGATCTTCGTCGGCCTGTTCGCTGGCATGATCAGCGGCAGGCTGTTCGGCGAATCGATCCTGCCGCTCGCCGAACCCCTGTCCGACGTCTTCCTCAGACTCCTGCGCATGGCGATCATGCCGCTCATCATCACCTCTCTCACGGCGGCTGTGATAAGCGTCGGCCAGAGAAAGAACCTGGAGATACTCGGGGCCAAGACCTTCGCATACTACATCGCGAGCAGCTTGATGGCGATACTCACCGGGCAGATTCTGGTGAATATCCTCAAGCCCGGCATCGGCTCGGCGATCACGCTCGAGGAGAGGGTCACCGAGATTCCCGCGGCGCAGCAGAACTTCCGCGACCTGGTCCTCAACATCATCCCGGAGAACCCCTTCCAGGCCTTGGCCGAGGGGCATGTGCTCCCTGTCATCTTCTTCTGCATCCTCTTCGGCTACTGCGTCACGCAGATCAAAGACCCCTACAGGACGCAGCTGGGAGACTTCTTCCAAGGCGCGTTCCGGGCGATGATGAGGCTGACCCGAATCGTGATCTGGTCAGCGCCGCTGGGCGTGTTCGGGATCAATGCAGAGATCGTCGCGACGACCGGGTTCGAGGCGTTCCGCACTCTGGGGTTCTACTTCGCCGTCGTCTTGATCGGACTCTTCATACATGCCTCGATTACGTTGCCTCTCCTCGTCTACGCCGTAACGCGCAGAAACCCCTTCCGGCATTACAGGGGGATGCCACCCGCGCTGGTCACGGCCTTCTCGACCTGCTCGACCATCGTTACCCTGCCGCTGACCATGGACGCCGTAATGGGTAACTCGAGGGTATCGGAAAAGATCTCGTCGTTCGTGCTGCCGATCGGCGCCACGGTGAACATGGACGGCACAGCGCTCTACGAGTGCGTCGCCGTGATCTTCATCGCGCAGGTTTACGGCTTCGCCCTGTCGTTCGGCCAGCAGCTCGTCATCGTCTTCACTGCACTGCTCGCGTCCATCGGGGCCGCGAGTGTGCCGATGTCCGGCCTGGTGATGATGTCCATCGTGCTCACAGCCGTCGGCCTGCCTCTGGAAGGGGTCGCCCTGATCCTCGCCGTGGACCGTGTCCTGGACATGTTCCGCACCATGGTCAACGTGCTCAGCGACTCCTGCGGCGCGGTGATCGTGGCGAAGTTGGACGGCGAGGAGGTACTGACAGCCTGAGCGCCCCAGGAGTTGCCAGCGGTCGAGCAGGGGGGAAGCGTACGCGTCGCGACTGCTGCCCGGCAACGTGAGGATTGCCACCGTCGCCGTCAGCACCCGGCCCTGGTCTCGGTAGCGGACGGACCAGGGCGACCGCTGGCGAAAGTAGGCCTGAAGCCAGAAATCCAGATCTTCCTCCAGCGAAACCATCTTATAGTGCCGCAACGTATTGTTCAGAAGGGGCATGGCACTGGCGAGCATCTCGGTCGTCGGTCTGCCGTTGATGCTCGAGAGCTCGGAGAAGCGCGGTATCCCACCGCTGCTCAGGTCACGCTCGACATTGAACCGGTCACCGATGACCCTGACCTCGAGCGGGTCGCTCGTGGACTGATGCGTATGCACAAACGGGTAAAGGCGGCGGGTCCCCTCGCCCTGGGAAGACGAACAGGGCTGGCGAGGCCAAACCCGAGCCTGGAGGCCCATCCGCAGCGACCGCGGTGTGGCCGAAGCGCGGCGCGCAACGGTTTCGCCCGTCCGCTTTTGGGACGCGGCATCCCACAGGCGGACACTTGGCACCCGGTTGATGGCCCTAATCTATTGTGTTAAAATGAGATATCGCGACCAGCTGCCTGGCACGCTTCTTCCCAAGTAAACGATGGGGAGGGGTTCCCCTATCTAATTCGCAGGAGACGGAGCAGTGGTGGATATACCGCGGGAACCGAGAGGCAAGAAGCGGCGCTGGGTGTACCTGGGTGCTGGCATTGTCACCATTGTGGTGATCACAGTAGCCCTGAGCCGCCTGGGACCCGCTGCTCCCAGCGTGGACAAGTCCACCATCTGGACTGACGTGGTCAAGCGCGGCGAGATGGTCCGGCGTGTTCGTGGTCCGGGAACACTGGTCTCCGAACAGATCCGCTGGATCGCGGCCCTAACGGCGGGGCGCGTCGAGCGCATCCTGGTCGAGCCGGGCGCCGAGGTGGACAGCGCGACGGTGCTGCTGCTGCTCAGCAACCCGGACGTCGAGATCCAGGCGCTGGAGGCGCAGCGTCAGCTCACGGCGGAACGGGCGCGGCTGGTTGACCTGCGGACCATGCTGGAGAACCAGCGGCTCGCCCAGGAGGCGCTGGTGGCCACGGTGCGAGCTCAGTACCTCGAGGCGGAGCGCACGATCCGCAACAACGAGGAGCTTGCCGAGAAGGGACTGATCTCGCAGATCGAGCTGCAGAACTCACGCGACCGGGCGGTGGAACTGCAGACCCGGCTCGATATCGAGCAGCGCAGGCTGGGGGTGATCACGGACGCGGAGGAGTCGCAGCTGGCGGCCCAGCAGGCTCAGGTCGACCGGTTGCGTTCGATCGCCGAGTTCAAGGAAAACTTAGTGGCCTCGATGTCCGTAGTGTCAGGAGTATCCGGCGTGCTCGCCGAGCTCCCGCTGGAGGAAGGCCAGTGGGTGCGGCCGGGCGACAACCTGGCGCGGGTCGTTCAGCCCGGGCGACTGAAGGCGGAAGTTCGCATTCCGGAGACTCAGGCGCGCGACGTGGCGGTGGGCCAGGTGTCGCTCATCGACACACGCAACGACACGATAGCGGGTCGCGTGGTCCGCATCGATCCGGCGGTGGCAAGCGGGTCGGTCACAGTGGACGTCCGCCTGGAGGGCCCACTGCCGAAGGAAGCACGACCGGATCTGAGCATCGACGGGACGATCGAGATCGAGCGATTGAGCGACGTGCTCTACGTGGGCCGGCCGGTCTACGGTCAGGCAAACAGCCTGGTCGGGCTGTTCAAGGTGGTGGAGAACGGCAACGCGGCGGTGCGTGTTACCGTTCGACTGGGCCGCAGTTCGGTGAACACGATCGAGATCGTGGAGGGCCTAGTCGAGGGCGACGAGGTGATACTGAGCGACATGTCGGCGTGGGAGAACCACGACCGTGTGCGGTTGAGATGAGGGCGTAAGAGCACTCGAACCGGCAACCGGTACGAGAGGGAAACTCAATGGAGACACAGACAAGATCAGGAAATGGCAAGCCGCTGATCCGACTCGACGGCGTAAGAAAGGTCTTCTTCACGGAAGAGCTGGAGACGCATGCGCTGAGCGACATTCACCTGGAGATCAAGAACGGCGAGTACGTATCTATCGCGGGTCCGTCAGGCTGCGGGAAGACGACGCTGTTGTCTATCCTGGGACTCCTGGATACACCGACCGCCGGCAACTACTACCTGGATGAGCAGCCGGTCGCCAATCTCACGGCCTCGCAGCGCGCGCGGATCCGCAACCAGCACATCGGCTTCATCTTCCAGGCGTTCAACCTGATCGGCGACCTGACGGTCTACGAGAACGTCGAGCTCCCGCTCACCTACCGGGGCATGCCGAGAAGCGAGCGCAAGCGGCGGGTGCACGAGGCCCTCGAGAAGGTCGGCATGGAGCACAGGGTCAACCACTATCCCTCGCAGCTCTCGGGCGGCCAGCAGCAGCGTTCAGCCGTGGCGCGTGCGATCGTCGGGCAGCCGCTCATCCTTCTGGCGGACGAGCCGACGGGCAACCTCGACTCGAAGAACGGCACCGCGGTGATGGATCTGCTACGGGAGTTGCATCAGGACGGCGCGACGATCTGCATGGTGACGCACGATCCGCGCTACGCCCATTAC
>CP070823.1:1673678-1688654 GCA_020344375.1 Gemmatimonadota bacterium
ACGCCGGCTTCGGTGGCCATGGGGTCAACCGTGTTCTTCATCATCGTGAGCTTGCCGGCGGTCACCGCGCCCAAAGTCGCATGGTGGGATGCCGAAATGCCGATAGCGTGCTGGATCTTGTCCCACGGCAGCCGGAGCATGCGGCCCGCGACGATCGGTGACACGAAAGCGGTCAGTGTGGCATGATGCCACCCCCGCTCGCGGATGCCGGGGAAAGCGGCCTCGCAGAGACGCATCTCGAACTCGTGACCCAGCACGATGCCCACGATCAGCTCCTTGCCATCGCTCCCCTGGCGCTCGGCGCAGGCGATCGCCGCCGGGATGATGTCCGACGGGTGGGAGGGATCCTGCTGCCAGTAGATGTCGTTGTAGTCCATCACCCGGACCATCAGCGCGTTGGCCAGTGCCGCAGAGACCACGTCGGTCTTCTTGCCACTACCGAGAATCGTGGCCGGCCCTGCTCCGGCGATCTCGTCCAGCACCTCAAGAGCGTGGCCGGTATCGCTCTGGCGATACCCGCCAAAGGCGCAGCCCAGCGAGTCCAGCAGGTAGCGGCGCGCCTCGTGGACGGCACGCTCATCGACGTCCTCATACTTGAGATCGGCTGCCCAGCGGGCCATCGCGGCCGTGATCGTCTCTGACATCGCAACCTCCTTCCGCGCGCCGGCGGATCCGCTCAGCGAGCCAGGTTCTTGAATGGCAAAAAGCTCATGAAGTCGGCGTGGTGCACGATGTAGGCCTCCGTGCTCCGCTTGACCAGATCGCCCTCGGCAGCGTGGGCCGCGACGATATGGCAAACCTCATCGGGAACGCCGCAGGACAGGGCGAGGGCGACGCCCGTGAAGGGATGACGAAGCGCCTCACCGCGTTTGCTCTGCTGTGCCTTCCCGCCGACCCGCTCGTACTCCAGGAGCTTCCCGACATCGGCCAAAATCGCGCCGGCGATCACCGTATCCAGGTCGATCTTCAACGCTTTGCCCAGAAACTCCCGCATCGACTCGGCAGCCCGGCGCGCGATGTGCACGACGCAGCGTTTGTGCTCCATGAAGGTGGCCGGGCAGTCGGGCACCAGAAGCGTGAAGGGGATCTCCTTGAGGTCGTCAGGCTCCAGGGGGCTCAGCTCGAACGCCCGGACCCACGTCTGAGTGACTTGTTCCCGCAGCTCCCGGTTCTGGATCCACCCCAGCTCCGGCCAGAGTTCCTTTACGGCCTCCCGCATCGCACTCCCCCTTCAGGTTGACGCCGTCTCCGCCGCAGCAACCGTGCTAGAGCGGACCTCGAACGGCGCTCAGCTATCGCTTGCAGGACCAGAGAATCTATCGGTTTGCCACAAACCCGAACAGACGGCGCGCTTGGCGAGAACTGGGTGCCGGGCTTCCTGTTCGCGGCTGTGGACGGGGGAGGGCTGGGAGCGGTGGGCGGTTTGTCGCTAGTCATTCCGGTTATTGACAGGGGGCCCATTCCCGATATCATCCGGCGTCTACTTGGGAACTCTTTAGGAACTGTCTCAAGTGCGTGACTGGAGCTGGGAGGCACGTATGAGCGACGAGGAGCTGCGAGGGTCATCCGACCTGGACGCCGACATCGGGGGACACCCCAAAGGGACCTTGGCCATCGTTGGCGTCTACGGCCTGCTCTTCGCCTTGGGCTGGCTGATCCTCTATTTCCTGGTCTTCGTCCCGCGCGGGGCGCTGACGCAGTGAGGCAGCCATGAAGGTTGACCTGTACGAGAAGATCTGGATGTGGGCTGCGCTCGGCATCGTCGTGCTGTTTCTCGCCTCGCTGGGGTTCAGCTACATCGGCCGGGCGATTCAGCCCCCGAGCCATGTTGAGATGATCGACCCGGAGGCGGTGCGGACCGACGAGGAATTTGGGAACCCGGGCGTGACGATCAACGCGGACGGCAGCGCGACGGTCGTGGTGCAGGCGTTCATGTTTGCCTTTCTGCCCCAGGAGATCCGCGTTCCGCGAGGAGTGCCGGTGACGTTCCGGCTCACCAGCGCGGACGTCATCCACGGTTTTCAAATCGTGGGGACGAACGGGAACACGATGGTCGTGCCGGGCTACGTGAGTCAGTTCACCACAAGCTTCAGCCGAGCGGGTGAGTACTTGATCGTCTGCAACGAGTACTGCGGGCTCGGTCATCATGTCATGTCGGCCAAGCTCATAGTGGAGGAGGGTGCGGGCTCCGCAGGGAGCGTGGGTGAGTCGGGAGGTGTGCGATGATCGGAGCCAGGCGACTCGCGCTGGCCAACTTCTGGGTGGCGATCACGGCCTTCGGGGTAGCCGCTGCGATGGCTCTGATGCAGGCGCTCTCGCGTGCCGATCTCGCCCTGCCTTGGCGGACGCCCAAGATGTACTACCTGTCGGTGACGGCTCACGGCGTGCTGATGGCGCTCATCTTCACGACTTTCTTCATCATGGGGCTCGGCTACGTGGTGACCGAGCGGTCTCTGGACCGGCCGATCAAATTGAGGAGGGTGGGCTGGGCGTCGTTCGGGCTGGCGTTGCTGGGCACGCTCCTGGCCGCGTGGGCGATCCTCTGGGGCAAGGCGACGGTGCTGTACACCTTCTACCCTCCGCTCAAGGCGCATCCAGCCTTTTACATCGGCGCCGCGCTTCTCGTCATCGGGTCCTGGGGATGGTCCTGGGTGATCATCCACACCTACCTGACGTGGAAGCGCGAGAACCCGGGGGCGCGTACGCCGCTGCCCGTCCACGGGTACATGACGACGATCATCGTCTGGATACTGGCCACGATCGGTGTAGCGGCGGAGGTGGTGTTGCTGCTGATTCCGTGGTCGCTGGGCATCACGGAGAAGATCGATCCGATCCTGGCACGGATCCTATTCTGGTGGTTCGGCCATCCGCTGGTTTACTTCTGGCTATTGCCGGCCTACGTGATCTGGTACACGATGACGCCGAGGATCGCGGGAGGTAAGCTGTTCAGCGATCCACTGGCGCGTCTGGTCTTCGTGCTGTTCATCCTGCTCTCCACCCCTGTTGGCTTCCACCACCAGTTCCTGGACCCGGGCGTGAGAGCCGGCTGGAAGTTCTTCCACTCGTTCAACACGCAGTGGATCCTCTTCCCGAGCTTCGTGACGGCGTTCACGGTCATCGCATCGTTCGAGGTGGCTGGCCGCCTGAAAGGGAAGAAGGGATGGTTCGACTGGTTGGGAGCGTTGCCCTGGGGCAACCCGGCGTTCTCGAGCGTGGCGCTGTCGATGATCATCTTTGCCATAGGGGGCTTCGGTGGTGCGATCAACGCTGCGTACGGCATGAACGCCATGATCCACAACACCGCGTGGGTGCAAGGCCACTTCCACCTCACGGTGGGCACGGCGGTGGCGTTGAGCTTCATGGGCATCGCGTACTACCTCCTGCCCAGGCTGACGGGGAGAGAGCTGGAGCTTTCCCTACTGGCTCGGATCCAGCCCTACCTCTGGTTCATGGGGATGCTGCTGTTCTCGGTGTCCAATCACCTGACCGGGCTGGCCGGCATGCCGCGCCGCATCTACCAGTTCGATTACGGTGGCAGCGAGATCGCCGACCAGTGGGTCGCGGGCACTGGCATATCGGCGCTGGGCGGCGTTTTACTCTTCGCCAGTGCTCTCTGCTTCGTCGCTGTCATGTTCGGGACCGGGTTCGCCGGAAAGAAGGCTCAGCCGCAGCCTATCGAGTTCGCGGAGCCGCTGGAAACTCCAAACAACAAGGCGCAGATCCTGGACAAGTTCTGGATCTGGGTGCTGATCGCCGTTGTGTTGATCATGGCCGCCTACGCGTGGCCGATAGGCGAGCACCTGGCGACGCCGCGCTTCGGTTCTCGCGGTTACTCGCCTTTCTGATAGCGAGTGCGTGGAGGGCGTCCTGCCCCCGGGGCCCCTCCGTGCCGGTACTCAGTCTTCGCCGTGACCCCGCGGAGCGGGCCGGTCACGCCAACGCGGCCTGATCCTGCTGTGAAATCGCTGTTCGGTCTGTCGAGGAGTCAGACGGAGGCCTTCACCGCGGAGGGCCAGATCAAAATGGGACGCAGGCTAGTCTCGATCAGCGGTTTGACAACGGGGACCCCATGACGGGCGCCAGCGATCTCACCCTCCTCGTCCGCCAGGATCGTCAGAAGTGTCGCCCCGCAGCGTTCTACCTGGTGCAGCAAGGTCGCGGCGACGTCACCTTCTTCCGAGACGATCTCCAGCTGCACGCCGGAGCACTCCCTGCGATCGTCGTCTGCCACCGAGTCGGCGACCCGAATCGCGCGTAGCTCATCAAAGCCGAACCACTCACGCAGGCCGGATACGGCACGGTCCAGCGTATCCGCTGCCTTGACCGCGATGAGGACTCGGTCGCCCAGCGGGCCTTCGATCTGCTGTTTCGGCAGGTAGAGGATCGGGATGCCCAGAGAGCGCAGCGGCGAAGACACCTGTGCGAGATCCCATTCCACTCCGTTGGGGGCACCGGAGATGACCACGATATCCACCTGGCGTACGCGGGCGAGCTCGTAAATCCACTTCACGGGATCTCCTCGCTTCAGCGCCAGTTCGACCTTGGGGATCGCTGCCTCGAAGTGGCGGACCCAATTCGCCAGATCCGCCATCGGCTCCGCTGGACCCCGTTTCGCCGACACGAGGTGGAGGATCATAGCCTCGGCGAGGCCGATAGCCCGCAAGTCGGGGAGCACGCGCAGAAACTGCTCACCCGCCTTCGGACTGGTCAGAACGAAAATCGCTTGTGTGATCACCAGACGACGACTCTGTGACTACGCCCTTGCCGGAATTGGCTTTCGGTCGGGCTCCGGAGACCGGCCACACACGTCCATGGAACGAATCGTGCCGGGCCTGGTCGCCCCCCTAAGGTCTCTAATAGCAAACACTTACGAGGAACGCCGCCTGCTGCCTGCTGCTGAGGGCAGGGGACATCCTGCCCCGACATGTCGAGTCTGGTGCACGGATCTGCCCCAACCGCGGGCTCAGCGGCGGACGCCGTCGCGGGTGTGGTTGTTGGGTTTGAAGGGGAGTCGAAGCTCGAAACAGGCACCGGGCCCCTCGTCCTTCACGTGGGACAGCTCGCCCCCGAGCAGCCGGGCGAGTTCGCGTGAGATGGCCAGCCCTAGTCCGGCGCCGCTCTTGGCTGTCTTCGCCACGCCGGCCCGATAGGCCTCGAAGACGTGTTCGCGCATGGCTGGATCGACTCCGGGGCCCGTATCACGCACAGTGATAGAGTACCCGGAGTCGTTGCAGACAAGCTGAAGATCGACATGCCCCCCCGGCTTCGAGAACTTGATGGCGTTTGACAATAGGTTCAGCAGGATCTGGCGAACCCTCGTGGGGTCGGTCTGCGCGATCGCGCGGTTGTCCAGCCCGGACACGCGCAGCTCGATCTCCTGTTTCTCGGCCGTCGGCCGGACCGTGCCGGCGACCTCACGGACCAGCGCCCGGAGGTCGGCTTCCTGCGTGACGAGTTCCAGCTGCCGTGCGTCTATGCGGCTGAGGTCGAGCAGGTCGACGACCAGCCGATGCAGCTGCTGGGCGCCCTCGTACGCGTAGGACGCGCCCTCGCGAACCCGACTCTCCGATTCCCCAGTCAGCTTGCGCAGGCGGTCGGCCCATCCGACCACGCCGGCGGCAGCGTTCTTGATCTCGTGGTTGACGATGGCGAGGAACCCACTGCGCTGCTCGGCCAGGTAGGCGTTCTCGACGGCGACGGCGGCCTGGGCGGCCAGCAGCTCGGCGAGCTCCTGATCTTCAACGCTGAACTCGTCGGCGCCGATCTTCTCTGTCAGGTAGAGGTTCCCGAACACCCGGTTGCCCGTGCGTATGGGGACACCGAGGAGGGAGCGCATGGGCGGGTGGCCCTCCGGGAAGCCGGCGAAGTCGGGATGGCTCTGAAGGTCCACCAGCCGAATCGTCTTAACGTCGCGGAGCATGATGCCCAGGGTCCCGCGCCCTGTGGGCCACGCGCCCACACGGGCGACGGTCTCGGGATCCAGCCCGGAGTGCAAGAAGCGCTTCAGCGACTTGCCGCTGCGTTCCAGGACGCCGAGCGCGGCGTAGCGGGCTTTAATGATGTCGCGCGCGGAATCGACGAGGGTCTGCAGGACCTCATCAAGGCTGAGAGTGCTATTGAGCGCGTTGCCGACGCGGATGAGCGCCTGGAGTCGCTGCAGGTTGTCGTCCTGGGCGGCGCGCAGGGCGGTGAGTTCCTGCAAGCGCTTCGCCTCCGTTTCGAAGATATGCGCGTTGTGGAGAGCGATCGCCGCCTGCGCGGCGAGCGCCTCGAGGATCTCCCCGTCCTCCTCGTCGAAATCTCGCTCTTCTCTGGGATTGAAGGCGAAGATGGTTCCGAGTGGGGTGTCGCCGTAATAGAGAGGAGAGATGACTTCTTTGCGCGTTCCCAGCTTCGTGGCGACGGCCATGTCCGCACGCGGATCGCCGAACACATCGTTGACGACGAGCGTGCGCCGCATGGTGATGGCGTGCCCGTTGAGGCTCCCCTCCATCGTGAGGATCTCGCCGAGCCCGATCTGCGCGCCGGGGCTCGTGGCGACGACCTTCAGACAGGGGCCGCTACCGCGCTCGCAGACCTCGCGGCGCTCCGTCATCACAGCTGACTCGGCGTCGAGCAGGCGAGCGGCGTGATCGCAGATTTGAGCTAGGATTTCCTCGTGTGCCAGCGAGGCGCTGATGCCTCGACCGACGTCGACGAGGGCGCGGAGCCTGGCTTCGCGCGAGCGATTAGAGTTCTTCATTCCGGGCTGCGGGCACCCTCACTCTCGTATCTCTTGAGCTTGCGATAGAGCGTACGCCGGTCGATGCCGAGGATCTCGGCAGCCTCCGTCTTCTTCCAGCGCACACTCTCCAGTACCCGGAAAATATACTCTCGCTCCAGATCTTCAAATGTCCAGCGCTTCCGCTGCGCCTCGTCGAGGATACCGGCGCCTTCGTCTCTCTCCTCGGCGTCGGAAGGCAGCTCGAACCCGAGGGTCGCGCTCCCCCCGCTGGCATGGAGCACGACGCCGCGTTCGATGAAGTTCTCGAGTTCGCGGACGTTGCCGGGCCAGTAGTATGCCATCATACGATCGAGTGTCCGCGCCGGCAGCTTGGGCGGCTCGATTTCGTAGAGTTCCGAGTACTTCTGCAGGAAGTAGTTCGAGAGCAGCGGGATGTCCTCCTTACGGTCCCTCAGACTCGGCACCTCAATGGGGAAGACGTTCAGCCGGTAATAGAGGTCCTCCCGATATTGCCCGCTAGCGACTCGCTTCTTCAGGTCGACGTTGGTGGCGGCGATCAGCCGGATGTTGATGGGAATTGGCTGGCGGCCGCCCACCCGCATGATCACGTTCTCCTGGAGCACCCGCAGCAGCTTCGGCTGCAGGGCCATCGACATGGTGCTGATCTCGTCGAGGAACACGGTGCCGCCGGACGCCTCCTCGAACAGGCCTTTCTTGTTCTGGATCGCGCCTGTGAAGGCACCTTTCATATGACCGAACAGCTCGGACTCGAGCAGGTTGTCGGGGATCGCCGCGCAGTTGATGGGCATGAAGGCCTTGTTCGCGCGATTGCTCGCCGCGTGGATGGCCCGTGCTACCAGCTCCTTCCCGGTACCGGTGTCACCGGTGACGAGCACCGTAGCCCGGCTCGGTGCCACGCGCGCGATCAGATCGACGACGCGTTGAATTGCCGGGCTCTTGCCCACGATCTGGATCTCGCTGCCCACTCCACGGGCGCGCTGCTTGAGCCGCGCGAGTTCACGCCGCAGGTCGTGTTCCTCCAGGGCGCGGCGGATCGTCAGCACGAGTTCATCTGTGCTGAAGGGCTTGTTGATATAGTCGAAGGCACCTTGTTTCATCGCCTCCACGGCCGTATCCACGGTGCCGAATGCCGTCATCATCACGACCTGCGCCTCCGGCTGCCGAGCCGGCACCAGGCGCAGCACTTCCATGCCGTTCATGCCTGGGAGGTTGATGTCGAGGAGGACGATGTCGAAGACGTCCTGCTCCATGGCGCGCAGCCCCTCTTCGCCGCTCGCCGTCGCTTCCATCTCGTAACCTTGATCGCCGAGCACATCGATCAGCAGTCGGCGAAGCACCTCGTCGTCCTCGATGACCAGGATCTTCGCTGTGGTTTCGAGCGCGTCTATCTCGTCATGCATCGGATTCCACCGGTAGAAGAATCGTGAAAGTCGCACCGCTCCCCAGCGTCGAGCGTGCCTCGATCGTACCGCCGTGCGCATGGACGATCTGTTTCGCCAGTGCCAATCCCAGCCCCGAACCGCCTGACCGTGAGAAGAAAGGCGCGAATATATACGGGAGGTCCGCGGGGTCGATTCCTGGACCGTTGTCGCCGAGTTCGATCTTGATGACCTCCCGCATCGGGCGGCCCACCACGGGCAAGCCATGGTCCAGCTTCGCTTCCACCGTAACCACGCCGCCGCTGGTGGACTCCAGCGCGCGTTGTGCGTTCATCACCAGGTTCAAGAAGACCTGCTGTAGCTGCCCCGCATCGGCGGCGATTTCCGGCAACGAGGCCGGGCAGTCCACCGCGACCTCGATACTGGCACGCTTCAGCGATGCCTCCAGCAGCTCGAGCACGCGGTCGATGACATGAAAGAGCCGCACGCGTGCGAGACGCAGCTCACCCGGCTTCGCCAGCTCCACCAGGCCGTGGGTCAGCCGTGCGATCCGGCTCAGTTGCTGCGCGGCCGTCTCAAGCTGCTTCTCGGCATCGCAGTCTCCGAGCTCGGACTTACGCAGGCTCTCCACGACGATCCCGATCGATGTCAGCGGTGCGCCGATCTCGTGTGCCACGCTCGCCGCCAGCTGGCCCAGCGTCACCAGCTTCTCCGACTCTATCGCCTGCCGCTCGATCTGCCGCCGTTGCGACAGATCGCGCACGATCGTCGAGCTGGCGAGGCTGTTTGCCGAGCCGTTCCGCGCCACCGTGCTCGTCAGGCTCACCTCCACCTCGCGGCCATCCTTCCTGACCCGTCGCGTCTGGTAGTCCCGCACCGCGCCCAGCTCACGCAGGGCTTTGCGCAGCCGCTCCGGCTCCCGCGCCTCGACCAAGTCCGCCGGGATCAGCCGCGCCACCGGCTGGCCGATGATCTCGTCCGACGCGTAGCCGAACATCTCCTCGGCTCCACGATTCCAGGCGATGATGTGCTCCTCGTCGTCTACGGCCCAGATCGCGTCCGCCGAGTCTGCCACCAGCTCGGGCCACCTGGCCTGTGGGCCCGACGGCGGCATGCAGTAGACCGCCGTCACGCCAGCCGAGCCGGGTGTCACGCGCACGTCGCAGAAGACCCTGCCGATCCGCACGGCCGGCAGGGAAGCCGGATTCACCCTTCGCGGCGCTGGGCTCAACAGCGCCAGGAGGCCCTTGTCCAGGTCGGAGCCCAGCACATCCGAGATGAGCCGGCCTTTTACGTCCGCTGCCGACAGTCCGAAGGCCGACTCGCAGGCGCGGTTCAGATAGACCACGCAACTCTGCCGATCCACGAAGAAGATTGGATCAGGCAAGCTGTCCAGAATCGTCAGCTCCAACGCTACCACGCTCCCTTGGTGCTACAGTCAGGCATTACCCTTGGGAGCCATGAACATTCCGTGCCGCATGCGGGAGACATCGACAGTGGCTGAGCTGACGGCCATAAAGCGTTGGCCTGGAGACGATTACAGTGATCGCTCGCCTCGGGCCACGCCGCTGGCCTACCCGGCCTGGACCGGCGAGGCCTGCCGACATGGGGCAAAGTGCCACAGTCAAAAGTTCAGATTCTCAAGCCCGTTCGCAAGGGGACTGCGGACCCGGATGGGTGGGCGAGATGGCGCTGCTGGGACGATAGGTCCGTGATCATCAGCGTCCGCTGTCCCGGTGTGAGTCACGTTGTCACGTGAGGGAGAGCGGGAGGGCAGCGGGCGGGAATCGGAACCTCCGTTGTGGCAAGCGATTCAGGTGCTTGAGCTTTGGCTGGTACGGCTTGTGCATCAAAGGCGAATGCTCTTCGCTTGCGGCGCGTGACACGGTGCCATAGCGTGTGTGGGCGGTGAGCCTAGCGAGCCCGGGTAGCCTGCCGGAAAAAAGATGGTTGGGGCTAATCGCACGAGGACTGGCAGCGCTATCCGGGCTCGCGCTTTTGCGTCCGGATAAGGGGCTGACCATAGCGGGTTTGCTCGAGCAGCTCTTCTCTTCCCTCAGGCGTTTCCGAACAGTCTCTTGCCGAAGGCCTTCACGGTGAAGATTGGGCAGGGCGCGCGGCGGACCAACTGCTCGGTGACGCTGCCCAGGAGCACGTGGCTGATCCCCGTCAGGCCGTG
Organism: Gemmatimonadota bacterium; assembly: GCA_020344375.1. Classification (GTDB taxonomy): domain Bacteria; phylum Gemmatimonadota; class Gemmatimonadetes; order Palauibacterales; family KS3-K002. The sequence continues at coordinate 1,683,982 of CP070823.1, forward strand.
GCTGGCGATGACGATGAGATCGATCGCCTGGTCCTTCGCGAAGTCAGCGATGGCGGGTGCGGCCCGACCGGCTCCCACATGGACGTCTGCCTCAACCTCCCAGCCCTCGGCTGTCGCAAGCAGGCCCCTCAGCTTTTCCAGCGACTGGTCGCGCAGCTCCTCGGTGATCGATCCGCCGGAGGGCATGATCGGGGGGTAGAAGTCAGGGTAGACGACCTCGTCGACGACGTGCAGGAGGTGGAGGTGGGCTCCGTAGACGGCAGCGAGCTCCCTGGCGTAATCGAGGGCTAGTTTCGCGTGCTGCGAGAAGTCCACGGGCACGACGATCCGCTCGACGTGGTCAGCTGAGAGCCCTTCCCTGAGTTCCCGCTCGGGTACCGTGAGGACAGGGCAGGGGGCGAGGCGCACGACCTCCTCGGCAACGCTGCCCAGCAGCAGCCGCCTCAGTCCGCGCCGGCCGTGCGTACCCATGACGATGAGATCGATGTCGTTCTCGGCAGCGTAGTCCAGAATCGCGCTGGCTGCTGAGATGCTGCGGACCTGCGCGCGCCGGATCTCGAGGTGTTCCTTGCCCTCTGCCGCAACCTCGGCCTGCAGCTGTGCCTCTGCCTGCTGCTCCAAAGCCTGATAGAGCTCTTCCATGTCAGGCAGGCGGTGAGCTGCGTTGCCGGGGTCGGCCTCGTGGAGCACGAGGGCGTGGAGCAAGTGGAGCTCAGCCCCGTGTCTCTCCACGAGCCGCAGCGTGTGCGGGAGCGCGTGTGCCGCGCACCTGGAGAAATCGGTGGGGTAGAGGATTTTCTCGATTCGGAGCATCGCCCGCTCCCCTCTGATAGCCCAGCGCTGGCGCCGCAACCAAGTCACCCCGGGCGCGACGTGTTGCGGACTGCTTCCCCTGGGTCCCCACGGCTCCTCACGTCAGTCGCCGGGCTGTCTACAGTTACAATACAGCGATCAGGGCGGCTACCCCAAGCGGGCGATGGCGAGCGAGGCTGCGCTCAGCGCAGGGCGGTCAGCGTCGGCCCGGCCTGCTGCTCCACGCTCATGCACCAGAGCCCGGTGGCGACGGTCAGCACCTCGCCCGTGTCCAGGAGCTTCCGTTCGGTGCCGTCGATGATGCCGAAGACGACCCAATCGTCGCGCTGCCTGACAGCAGCACAGGCCAGTTCGGTAAGCTGGCGTTGGTCGAAAAGCTCTGTGGGCGCCAGGATGGCTGCCCCGATGGCACGCTCGCTCCGGCAGCCGCTGAGCCGGGCCACGCGTCTGACCGCCCGGATATCGCTGACCTTGACTCCGGCGCTGTCGCGCTGGACGCTGCCAATCACGCAGATCCCGGCGTTCTCTGGCCCATGGCTTCGCCAGTCGAGCCAGTGCTGGGCGAGGCTCAGCGCCGCGCTGGCATGCAGGCGAATCTGGGCGTGTTCGGGGTCGGTCGTCTGCGCCGGGGCGGGCCGGCCGCTGCCGATGAGGAGGGAGGTCAAGGCGGCGGTCAGGAGGGCGTACTTCATGGCTCAGAAGCTCGCGAGTTGCAGGGAGAGGTCGGAAGGCGGGCTGCAAGGAGGGGAGTCGTGTCTACTTCAGTATTACCCCGGTTGCCTGGGAGGGGGTCCTGGTTCGTCCTCCTGAAACCACAAATCGTCAATGATCGTAGGGTTGGGCGACCATTTTAGGTCCACAGCGGGGAAACGTGCTTCTACCTACATCTTGAGGATCTGTAGCATGCGATCCAAGATCGGCTTGGCGGCGATTCTGGTGCTCGCCGTGGCCTCTCACGGCTGGGCCCAGGGACGCTCTCGTGGCGGTGGCAGCCTGGACCTGACGGTCGGGGGCTGTGGGATCAGCTTCGGCAACTCGACGCGGGTGAACGGGCTGAGGTTCAACTGGAGCGACCGCTACCTCGAGCTCATCAACGGGGTGAACGTCACCTTCTGGAGGCCGCTGGACCACCCGGGAGGCACGATCAACGGGCTCGCGCTCGGCCTGGCCCCGGCCGCCGACCGCCTGCACGGCATCTCTGTGGGGCTGGGAGCGGTACTTCCCTGGCGCTACTCGGCGGGGCTGAGTGTCGGTGTGCTGGCCGGGGTGTCCGATGGTTCGATGTACGGGATCAACGTGGGCGGGCTGGCACTGGTGGCCCAGGGCGACCTGGAGGGCGTGAATCTGGGCGGTCTGGCCCTGGTGTCGGAGGGTGGCCAGCGGGGGCTCAACCTGGGTGGGCTGGCGCTGGTCGCTGAGCGGCAAATCACCGGGATCAACGCTGGCGGCCTGGCCGTGGTCTCCGAAGGTCCTGTGCAAGGCGCTAGCCTCGGTGGCCTCGCTGTGGTTTCTGAGGCCGGTATGATTGGGATCAGCGTGGGCGGGCTGGCGGTTGTGGCCGAAGGCGCGCTGCGAGGCGTCAACCTCGGCGGCCTCGCCGTGGTGTCCGAGGAGGGGATGACGGGCCTGAACGTCGGTGGCCTGGCGGTTGTGGCCGAAGGCGCGCTGCGAGGCGTCAACCTCGGCGGCCTCGCCGTCGTGTCCGAGGAAGGGCTCACCGGGATCAACGTGGGCGGATTGGCGGCGGTTGCCCAGGGGCCGATCAACGGCGCCGCCCTGAGCCTCGGGGCCGTGGTGTCGGACTATGGAGTCCGGGGCCTGGCGGTCGGCGGGTACAAGGTGGAGAGCCACGACTTGGACGGCGCGTCGATGGCCGTGGGGTTCACAAGGACCCGGGATCTGCGCGGCCTGTCGATTGCGGCCTATAATCGGGTGGACCGCTCGCAGCAGGGGCTGACCATCGGGTTGTACAACCGGGCGCGCCGTTTGAAGGGCGTGCAGATAGGGTTGCTGAACTACGCGGGCAACAAGCGGCCTGGTCTGCGCTACCTGCCTATCATCAACGCGCATTTCGACTGATACGCGCCGCGCCGGTCAGACGGCTCAGGGTGTGCGTCTGGCCGGTCTTGTGGCGCTTTCCGGCGGTGCCCGGCGCGTCGTTGTTGACGCGTCGAGGGCCGCCGGTTTTTATGTTGTGCCCATGATCAGCATCGCTCCGCTGCAGCGGGAACACTGGGAGAACGTCAGGCGGATTCACGCCGAGGGGATCGCCAGCGGCGTGGCGACGTTCGAGACGGAGGCGGCACGCGATTGGGAGAGCTGGTCTGCCAGCCACCTGGAGTTCGGCCGGCTGGTGGCCGTCGTGGGTGGCCGGGTGGCGGGCTGGGCCGCCCTGAGCCAGGTATCTGACCGCTGCTGCTACGGCGGCGTGGCGGAGGTGAGCATCTACGTCGCCGCCGATTGGCGCGGTCGGGGCGTGGGCTCCAAGCTGCTGCAACGGCTGATCGAGGAGTCGGAGGAGCACGGCATCTGGACGCTGCAGGCCGGCATCTTCCCTCAGAACGCGACGAGCATCACCCTCCACGAAAAGGTCGGTTTCCGGGTCGTCGGCCGGCGTGAGCGGCTGGGCAAGCTCAGGGGGCGATGGCAGGACGTGTTGCTCATGGAGAGGCGGAGCGAGCGGGTCGGTGTGGACTGAGGTCTGGCTTTGACGGGACGGAGGGATTCGCGGATGCGGCGAGCAGACGTAGTGCGGGGAATCGTCTCGGCCACGCTGCTGGCGGCCCTGCTGCACGCAGGTGCCAGGCGCACGGGCCCGCTGCCGCCGCTGGGCGCCTTTCTCGATCCGCACGGCGGAGTCTGGTCGGTCGCCACCCGTGCCGAGCCGTCGGGTCGGGAAACGGTTGGGCTTCCTGGGCTCAGCGGAAACGCCCAGGTCGTGTTTGATGATCGCGGCGTTCCCCACATCTTCGCGTCCAGCTCCGAAGATGCGGCGCGCGCTCTCGGGTACGTCGTCGCCCGTGACCGCCTGTTCCAGATGGAGCTGCGCTGGCGCTCGACGGCCGGTCGCTTGTCGGAGTTCGTCGGTGACGACGCGCTCGACTACGATCGCCGGGTGCGAGCCCTCGGTTTGGCCTGGAGCGCTGAGCGCGACTACGCGGCACTGGATCCCCGCTCTCCCGTGGCCCGGGCGATCGTCGCCTATGCCGAGGGGGTGAACGCCTGGATCGACGGGCTGAGGCCGCCGGACGTTCCGTTCGAGTACGCTTTGCTTGGTGCGCGGCCGTCGCGCTGGGAGCCGGTGTACAGCCTGTACATGATCAAGCTGATGGGCTGGGACCTCAGCTACTGGGGGACGCCCGATCTGCGCCGACTCCGCCTAGAGGCCAAGGTGGGCGCGGAAGCCGCCCGTGCCCTCTTACCCGCCAAGGCACCCATCCAGCAGCCTGTCCAGCCCAACGGCCGGACGGAACCCCGGTTCGATTTCACGCCGCTACCGCCGCCCGGGGAGCCGGACACGGCGGCGGAGCGGCGGGTTAGCGAGCTGGAGCTGGCCCTGGGTCCGCTTGTGGACGGCAGCCTGTCCCCGTCGGCGCCGCTCGCCAGCAACAACTGGGCGGTCGCACCGGGTCGGACCGCTGCCGGGTACGCGCTCTTGGCCGGCGATCCTCACCTCGAGCTCACGCTACCAGCCATCTGGTACGAGGCGCACCTTGTGGTGCCGGGCGAACTGGACGTCTACGGGGTGACGGTCCCGGGCCTGCCGGCGGTTCTCATCGGCTTCAACCGGGACGTGGCCTGGAGCTTCACCAACACGGGCGCCGATGTCATCGACTACTACGAGGAGGAGCTCGATGACC
>CP070823.1:1688754-1695387 GCA_020344375.1 Gemmatimonadota bacterium
ATCTTCCCGCTCTTCTTGCAGGCCCGGTTCGGGATCGACGAGTCGACGATCGGGTACGTGTTCCTCTACGTTGGGATGGTGTCGGTGCTGGTGCGCGGGCTGACTGTGGGGCCACTGGTTCGGCGCCTCGGTGAGCCTTTCGTCTCGCGGTTGGGCGCGGCGCTGCTGGCTGTGGGGATGGGCCTGGGAGCGCTGGCCGACAGCTACCTACTGCTTGGGCTGGCCTTCACGTTCATCGCTGGCGGCACGGGCACGCTGTTCCCGCCGCTGGCGGCGCTGATCTCCCGCTGCACGGCGCCCGAGATGCAGGGCAGCACGTTGGGGGTCAACCAGTTCTTCGGTGGGGTAGGCCGCGTGTTCGGACCGCTGTGGGGGGCTGCCGTCTTCGATGTCTACGGTAGCGGGGCGCCGTTCATCACGGCGGGCGTGGGCGTGGGCCTCGCCTTCCTGTTGACGCTGCGACTGCGACGACCCGAGGCACTGGTAGTGGTGCCGGCGCGTGCCTCGCGGGCTGAGGGCGGTTCAAAGGTGACGAGCTGACGGGCCAGGGCCGCGGCCCCGGCCCGTCAGCACATCTTAGGGAAGGCTATAGGAGGCGCCGGCGCACCCTGAAGTCCACGTTCTCCTCGATCCACGTCCACAGACGCTCCTGCTGATCCACGTGCAGACCGGGCGTGATCTGTCCGCGCCAGCCCCGCATGGCCTCCGCGTCCACGGTCCACATGCGCACGCGTCGCCGCTCTACATCCTGCTCCCAGCGCACGGCGACCTGCGGGCTGGGGTAGAGCAACCGCAGTGTCACGTTGCGGGAGAGGAACTCGAGCGGCTCCAGGTTGATCTGGCCGTAGCGGTCATCCTCCTCAGCGGCCGTACGGCGGGCCGTGACATCGGGCACGCCATCGCTGATGATGACGACGGTGATCGGCTTCAAGATCAGGTTCTGGCGCTTCACGAACGTGGCAACCCGCTCGAAGAAGGGGTTGAAGTCGGTGAAGATGTCATCGGGCTGGAACCAGGCCCGCAGATCGGCGTCGATCTCGTCCACGGTCTTGCCCTGGAAGTCGTGGATGGGATGGAACGACTTCGCCTCCCCCGGCCGCTCCCCGCCGATCGAGCCGACGAAGAGGACCGCCGGCTGTTCCAGCTCGCCCAGCCCGTTCAGATGCCCGTAGATGTAGTGGGCGGCGAAGCGCAATGCGTCGCTGTAGTGGCCGGTGTTCTGGAACGAGCCGCTGACATCGATCCCGACGAACAGCGTCATCCGCGCCTCGCGCTCGCTTTCCTGCGGGATGCAGGTGGCAAGCGTCAGGCACAACGCGGCCGCCAACGCGGGGGTCAACCGGCGGCGTCTTCCAGTCTCTGGGTCATGGCGAACGTACATGGGATCTCACCTGCAGCTCGGTTAGTGATTTCCTAAGCTCACTCGCGGCTGGCCGCTGCACTCGTCCCTCCCCGCAGCACCTGGAGCAGCGTGTCTTTTGCCATGACATGCTCCAGGCTGGTGAAGGGCAGCTTGAAGGCCGGCCGTGAGGCGATAACGACGGTCGCGCAGTTCACTGCGGCGGCGAGCAGCTGCAGCACCGGCAGCGAGAGTAGCTCGAGCAGCTCGCGGGACTGGGCCCGGAACCACTCGTTCTCGCTCTTCAGCGCGTTGATCGGGCCGCGCCACCAGTCGGGCTCGGGCGCTCGTGGCCGTGCCTCAGGTGCAGCCTCGACGGAGATCGTCTCGCGTGCCATCACAGCGAGCAGCGCGGGCGTCCCGTAGCGGGCGAAGAGGAACCAGGTCATCGCCCGGATGCCGATCCAGCCGAAGCAGGCCAGGGCGAGGGTGGAGCCGAACCCCAGCTGGTAGCCCGTGTTTGCGGCGATCCACGGCGTGATGGCGTCGATGAGCTCGCGATAGAGGAATACGACCTCGAAGAACATCACGAAGAACTCAACGAACGACATCTGGACAACCGACTTGACCTGGCGTTTGTCCCACGCCTCGGCGAGCACCTGGATACAGGCGAAACTGCCGGAGATGAGCATGAACAAGAAGAGGAAGAGGATCGGCGCCATGAAGCGTCCGGCCTCGAGACCCGCCAGGTCGCGGAAGACCTCCGAGACGGTCGGCATCAAGGTGTAGGTGAAGATGAGCGCCTCCAACGCCGACCAGAGGATGGTCCAGAGGAAGGCGAGCCAGGGCACACCGGGCTTGAAGTACTTGCGGCCCAGCCAGTCCAAGACGGCGAACGGCGTGGTGATGACCATCCGCAGAGACTTGAACAGCAGTTCTGCGGCAAGCCGCAGCAGTCCCCAGGCCCAGCCGATCAACCTCCAGACGAAGCGCCCGATCCCGACCCAGAACAGCCAGATGCTACGGCCGGTCTCCCACCAGAGGATGACCAGGGCCACGAGGAAATCGCGGCGACCGGAGCGGAAGGGCACGGTGTAGACCGCCAACATCGTGCTCCAGATTGCCACGATCAGCAGGCAGGCTGGCAACAGCAGGAAGATACGTGTGAGCAGGACGCCTGTTCCTGCGGCCGCGTTCCAGGCAAAGTTGAAGATCAGAGCCTGCGCGTCGGGTATCCAGGCGATGAGGAACGTCAGCAGCTGGAAAACCAATCTCCACTGCTCCGGCAAGGTGGCGGCGATGGCGTCTAACATGGTAATCCCGTCCTATTAGAGCCGAACAACTCCCGATCAGCCCAGCCCTGGGCCCTGTCGGGTCGCGACGCAGGATCAGCTAAGTATCGGAAGGTGGGGGAGATGGACCCCCGGACAGGAGAGCGTCCTCATGATACCCGACGCTGCCTGGGGTGTCAAGCCGATCGCTGACGCTGCTCGCCGGAGCGGCTCCCTAATCCTATGTCACTAGGGAACTTGGCTTCCGCGACAGCGGTTTCTCTCAGGTGGCACGGCGCGCCGCTGCCGGCTGCCAAAGTCCGCGACGGGCGGTCCCTGCGCCGGTCGGTAGGGTGCGGTGTCAGGCAGCACACTTGTCGCCATCGGCAGGTATTCGCAAGTTTGGTCGTCGCCATCGTCACGGGGAGGGAGGTGCCATGCTCGCGGCAATCCTGCTGACCGTCATCGTTCTGTTCTGGATCGCCTTCAGGCTCTACGGCGGCTGGATGAGCCGGGTCTACGGTCTGAACGACCGGCACCTGGTACCGTCGGAGGATCAGTATGACGGTGTGGACTACGTGCCGACGAAGACGCCGGTGCTGCTTGGGCATCATTTCTCGTCGATCGCGGGAGCGGGTCCTATCGTCGGGCCGATTCTGGCGGGACTGTTCTTCGGTTGGCTTCCGGCGTTGTTGTGGATCGTCGTGGGCGCGATCTTCGTCGGCGGTGTGCACGATTTCGGTTCCGCCGTGGCATCGATCCGCCACAAGGCGAGGTCGGTGGCGGAGCTGGCGAGGCAGTACATCACGCCGACGGCGTTCAAGCTGTTCCTCGCGTTCATTTGGCTGGCTCTCATCTATGTGATCGTCGTCTTCATGGATCTGACGGCGACTACATTCGTGAACGTCGAGATGAACGGCAGCGGCGTTGCGATCTCGGCGATCATCTTCGTGGCGCTGGCGCTGGCGATGGGATACTCGACGATGCGGCGCGGGCTGGGGACGAAGGCGGCGACGGCGATCTTCCTGCCGCTGGTGCTGCTGGCCATCTGGGTGGGGGATGCGCTCACCGTAGAAGGCGGCCTGCTACCGGCACTCGCTGGCGCGGAGAAGAACAGCTGGAACGTGGTTCTGCTCTTCTACTGCTTGATCGCGTCGATCACGCCGGTGTGGATTCTCTTGCAGCCACGGGACTATCTGTCCAGCTGGCTGCTGTATCTCTCGGTGGTCGGGGCAGGCACGGGCCTGTTGGTCGGCGCGCTGACAGGCGCGGGCGGGGTCGGCGGTCAGTGGCCGGCGTTGCTGCGGCCGGGCCAGGTGACGGCGCTTGGCGTACCTCATCTCGGCCCCTTGTTCCCGATCCTCTTCATCACCGTGGCCTGCGGTGCCTGTTCCGGGTTCCACTCCATTGTGGCGAGCGGTACGACGGCGAAGCAGATGCGCTGCGAGACGGACACGCGTCGCATCGGGTACGGTGCGATGTTGATCGAAGGTGTGGTCGCGGTGATCGCGCTGGCGACGGTGATGATCCTGCCGTTCGGAAGAGACGCCTTGCGCTCCGATCCGATCTCGGTCTACGCGGGCGGGATCGGTGAGTTCCTGGCTAGCTTCGGCATCCCTACACGCTTCGGCGCCCACTTCGGGCTTCTGGCGCTGTCGACCTTCCTGCTCACGACACTGGACACGTGCACTCGTCTGTGTCGCTACGTCGTGCAGGAGGCGTTCGGCTGGGATAAGAACGACGCGAAGAGCCGGGTCACGGCGACGGTGATCACGCTGGTTCTACCCGCCTTCCTCGTCTTCGTGACCTACATCGATCCGGCAACGGGCCAGCCGCTACCGGCCTGGCGAGCGGTGTGGCCGGTATTCGGGGCCACCAACCAGCTGCTCGCTGCGCTGGCGCTGCTGTCCGTGACGGTCTGGCTGAAGCGCACCGGCCGAACGTGGCTCTTCACTGGCCTGCCAATGGCGTTCATGCTGGTGATGACGATGAGCGCGCTCGCGTTGCTGATCTGGCGATTCGGGTTCTCGCTCATCGGGGTGATCGCCTCGGCCCTGTTCCTGCTCGGCCTGCTGCTGGCCATCGAGGCGGCCAGGGCGTTCCGGTTGGAAGAGTTGGGTCCGGAGCCTGTCACGCTCAAGCCAGCGGAGGCGCTGGCCGACTAGCGCTGACTAGCTTGGCGACGCTCGCTGCAAGCGATTTCCTGGTCATAGGCGGAGGCATCATCGGTCTGCGCGTCGCGCTGGAGGCGAAGCGCCGATATCGCGACGCGCGCGTGACGCTGATCGACAAGGAGAAGCGCTTCGGGCTGCATGCGAGCGGACGCAACAGCGGCGTACTGCATGCGGGGTTCTACTACACGGCCGACAGCTTCAAGGCGCGGTTTACCCGGGAAGGGAACGCCCGCCTGAGCCGGTACTGTCACGAGCGTGGCCTGCGCATCAACCACTGCGGCAAGCTGATCGTAGCGCAGGACGCCAGCGAGCTGGCCGTACTCGACGAGCTGCTGCGCAGGGCGCAGCGGAACGGCGTCGAGCTGCAGGACCTGAGCGCGGCGGAGGCGCAGGCGATCGAACCGCGAGCCAAGACCTGCGATCGAGCCCTTTTCTCTCCCAGCACGGCCACGGTCGATCCGGCTGAGATCATGGCGTCCTTCGTAAAAGACGCCGAGGATGCCGGTGTGCGTACGCTCACCGGGACCGCGTATGTCGGGCGGTCGGGAAGTGACGTCCTGACCACACGAGGCCGGATGCCGGTCGGCTACGTGATCAACGCGGCGGGGCTGTACGCCGATCAGGTCGCACGCGACTTTGGATTCGCGAAACGCTACCGCATCCTGCCGTTCAAGGGCCTCTACCTTCACGCCGCGCGAGGGACCTATTCGCTGCGCACCAACATCTATCCTGTCCCTGATCTCAGGACCCCGTTCCTGGGGGTGCACCTCACCGTAGCTGTGGACGGGCACGTTACGCTCGGTCCCAACGCCGTACCGGCGTTCTGGCGCGAACAGTACAGGCTCGTCGAGAACTTCAAGCTGAGTGAGTTCCTGGAGGTCATCGGCCTGGAGGGGTACATGTTCCTGCGGAACCGCGGCGGATTCTGTGCAATCGCCCTGCGAGAGATCCCCAAGTACTACAGGCCGAGGCTCGTGAGCCTGGGGGCGCGGTTGGCGGAGGGGGTGCGGCCGGAGTTCTTCAGGAGCTGGGGGCGGGCGGGCATTCGGGCACAGCTCGTCGACATCGAGGAGCATCGGTTGGAGAACGACTTTCGCCTCGAGGCCGATGAGCACTCGCTCCACGTCCTGAACGCCGTCTCACCTGCGTTCACGTGCGCGATACCGTTTGCGGAATTCGTGCTTGATGAGGTAGCGCGGCTGACGTAGTGGTGAGACCCTTGCAGGCTGAGTCCTTCTCTACGCGGTACGTCTTTGTTCCTCGTTGAGCACGCGGTGCGCCAGCTGGAGCAGGGCTTGAGGTGTGAAAGGCTTTCGCAGGAAAGCCATGTCCTTGTTCGCCATCATGTCGCGCACGGTCGTGTTGTCCGTGTAGCCCGACATGTAGATGACCCGGGTGTCGGGGCGTGACCTGAGCAGCCGCTCCGCCAGCTCCGCGCCGCCGAGACGTGGCATGATAACGTCGGTGATCAGTACATCGATGTGGCCCGGGTGCGCTTGCTGGATCTCGAGCGCCTCGACGCCGTCCCGAGCCTGGAGGACGTTGTAGCCGCGCGAACGCAGCACACGGGCGGCGAGCTTGAGCACGGCGGGCTCGTCCTCGGCCAGGAGGATCGTCCTCGTATCCGTGCGCGACTCGTCGACTGACTGCGCGTCCGCACCTACGTCGAGCTCTTGCTGGACGGCCGGCAGGTAGACTTTGACGGTGGTGCCTTGACCCGGCGCGCTTTCCACCCAGATGTCGCCGCCGCTCTGCTTGATGATCCCGTATACCGTGGGCAGGCCCAGCCCTATGCCTTTCACGTCCTTCTTCGTGGAGAAGAAGGGCTCGAAGACGCGGGTGAGCGTCT
>CP070823.1:1695487-1698244 GCA_020344375.1 Gemmatimonadota bacterium
CGTCCCGCCCGCCGCTGGCGCTCATAGCCAACGACGAGGAGTGGTCTATCCGCTCGCTGGAGAGCATCCTCGCGCCCAACGGCTACGCTATCCTCCGGGCCTACAACGCGCAGCAGGCGATAGAACTGGCGCGGGAAACGACGCCCGACCTGATCATCCTCGATGACAAGTTCCCCGAGATGTCCGGCGTCGATGTTTGCCGTATCTTGCGAGAAGACCCGCGGATCACGCCCTGTACGCCGATCCTGCTCACCACCGCCGGGCGCCGCGGCCGCCAAGAAAGACTCGACGCGCTGGCGACTGGAGCCTGGGAGCTGATCGGCCTGCCGGTGGACGCGGAGGAGCTTCTCCTCAAGCTCGCTGCCTACATGGCGTCGAAGTTCGCCGCCGACCAGACCCGGGAGGAGAGCCTCGTCGATGAACTCACCGGGCTCTACAACCTGCGCGGCCTGATGCGTCGCGCCCGGGAGCTCGGCTCCGACGCGTTCCGGCACAGTCGCGCGTTGGCTTGTGTGGCGTTCGCACCCGACGTGCCGTCGGCGAACGCGGCTGCCGAGCCCGGCGAGGAGCTATGGGGCGCCGTGGATCGTCTGGGGCGAGTGTTCAAGATGTCAGGCCGGGTATCAGATGCGATCGGGCGAATCCGGCTGGGCGAGTTCGTCGTCATCGCGCCAGCGACAGACGAGGCCAAAGCCCTCAAACTTGCCGAGCGTCTGGTGCGCACGGCCGAGATCACTGAGGACGCTGAAGCGCGCCTCAAAGTACTAGCCGGCTATGACGCCGTATCCGATTTTCGCGAGGCTGGGATTCAACCGGCGGCGCTGCTGGCGGGGGCGACGCTGGCGCTACGCCGCTGCCAGGCGGAGCCCGGTGGGGAGGCGATACGGCGCTACGACGGCGACCGCGAAGGCACTACACCGCTGACCTAGATTTCTACCACCGCTTAACGCCAGTGCCGGACCTGATGGCGTCGCTGGTGCTTCCGATACTGTCCGAAGTCGGGGGACCCGGGCTCCGGGGCAGTGTCCGTGCCCTTGCTCTCGTGCTGGGAGTCGGGGCTGGATTGCGGATGCGAGCCACGTGGATTCGCCTCTGCCGCTGACGCCGGCTGCGCGCTCGAACTCGATTCCACCGTAAGCTCCCGCGGCTCAGGTTCAGGCTCGCACTGCCGGGGGGTGTCCGATTCGCTGCCTTCCGTCTCGCTCACCGGCTCGGACTTCTCCACCTCCGCCAGCGACACACTGGAAACGTTTAGTGCGCGCGGCCCAGCCTTCGGTGGCGATTCCTCATCGAACACCTGATAGCCCGGCAAGTACGCGTAGTGGGAGTAGTAGCTGTAGCGTCCCTTGGCGGGGACATCGTTGAGCACGGCTCCCAAGACACGGACCGGGAAGTGATCGAGCATGTCGAGCTTCGCTTCCGCCAGCTCCCGGTTCGTGCTGCCGGTACGGAGTACCAGTAAGAGATTGCCAGTCAGCGTGCCAAAGATGAACGGGTCCACCCCAGCGGCCAGGGGTGGTGTGTCCACGAGTACGACTTCGTAGCGGGAGCGAAGCTGCGTGAGCAGCGCTGCCATGGACGCAGAGTGGAGTAGCTCCGGCCCATCGCGGCGCCGACTCCCGCAGGCAATGCGGTGCAGCGAACCGTGGACCGTTCTCTGAATTATCTGCTCGATGGTGGCCGTCCCGGCGAGATAGTCGGTGAGGCCCGGCTTTCGGTTGCCCCCCAGGAAGCGGTGAAGGCGGCCGCGGCGCACGTCACCATCGATCACAAGGGTACGCTGACCCAGCGTGCCGAAGGCCAGCGCGAGGTTCGCCGTGACGAAGGATTTTCCGTCCTCGCTCGCGGGGCTGGTCACGGCGATGAGCATGGGGCCGGCTGATCCGTAGGCCTGGACCACGTTGAGCCGAATCATCCGGAAAGCCTCGATGACCTGATGGGAGCCAGCCATCACCAGGAGCCCGCTCCGGCTCTCTATATGCGGGACCGTGCCGAGGATCGGGAGTCCCAGCGTGTGCGTGACCTGTTGAGGATAGCGCAGCCGGTAATCGAGGCGATCGAGCAGCACCGCTCCCAGACCCGCGAGACCCAGGCTGGCGAGAAACGCGAGCAGGACATAGCGAAGCCGGTCCGGCTCGTTGTTGGGGCGCTGGGGCGGGATTGCCGGGTCGAGTACGCGGACGTCGGGGATGCTGCTCGCCGCTGCCAGGCGGTGGGCCTCATAGCGCTCCCGGAGCGTCGTAAAGAAGTTCGTGGCGATCTCAACCCTACGCTGGAGGCGCGCTTCCTCGATCGCCCGCGGCGGCACCTCACCAAGCTCACCGGAGGCGGAGTCGATCAACCGCTGCAGCTCCCGCTCGCGGGCCGTCAGCTCGCCGACCAGCGCCGCCGCCAGGCTGGGGATGGCCGTGCGCTCGAGCGTCTCCACCTCCCCGGCGAGCTCCCGTACCGGTGGATACTCGTCGGTATACGTGTAGCGCAGAGCGCGCAGTTCCGCCCGCTTGCTGGTGAGGTCGGCCAAAGCCGCGGTCAGCTCGGAGGATCCCCGCACCGCTGGGATAACTTCCAGCGCCTCGACGGAGAGCCCGGAATCCGGCGCCTGGACCAGCACCCGCTCCACGGCCTCCCGGTCACGTCGCAGCTGCTCGCGCTCGACCTTGAGGTCGAAGTAGTTAGCGAAGGCGGGATCGCGCGTGGCCGCGAGCCCGGGGACGATCGGCGTCGCCGGCTCCGACGGCAGCGTTATCGTCCGAACGC
>CP070823.1:1698344-1718296 GCA_020344375.1 Gemmatimonadota bacterium
AGAGCTGAGCGGGCGGTCAAGCGGATCGCCGACTTCAAGCCCTACCGGCTGGATACACCGATCACCTTGGACCTGCGCTTCAAGAACTATCGGCCCTCGCAGGTGCTCAGCCTGCTGCCCATCGTCGAGCGGACCGACTCCCACAGCATCCGCTTCGTGGGCAAGGACATCGTCGAGGTATCGAGGTTCCTCGAGTTCATCTTCAACTACGATGGATCTCTGGCACCGTAGCCAGAATCGCGAGATCGTTGATCCTCGCACCCGGGTTTTGCATCTTGTATGGTTCGAGCCCCCGTTAGCCCCACCGGAGCCTCGCACCCTCAAGCAGAACCACCGTCGAGGAGGTTCGTGAAAACTCTCAAACAATTACTGCGCGAAATCCACCGGCGTTGGCTCTGGCAGGTGCTCGTCATGTACCTGGTGGTCGCGGTTCTCATTTTCGAGGTCATCCAGACGCTGATAGCCACCCGGAGCCTGCCGAGCTGGTTCACCGTGTTCGCCCTTGCTCTACTGATCATCGGCCTGCCCATAGTTCTAGTTACGGCATTCCTCCAGGAGGGTATGCCGGCGCTGACGCGCCCAGGCTCCAGAGCCACGCCCGACGCGAGGGGCAGTCTCGGTGAACCTCCGACCACAGAGACCCTGCCGGAGCCGCGGGGCCCCCGCCGGATCTTCACCTGGCAGAACGCCATCATGTATGGCGCGGCCGCCTTCACGCTTTGGGCGGTGGTTGCCGTAGCCTGGCTGTTGCTCACCTGAGCCTCCCCCATACACCTTGTGCCCCCTCCAACCTGATCCCAATTTCCCGCCCGGCCACACCGCAGTCGTCTCAGGCTGGAGGTAACGCGAACCGAGGATGTATCTCCTTCACCTCTTACTGCTGATCGCCACTCAGGGCGCGCAAACGCCGCCGCTGCCCGTCACCGTCGGCGAGTACGCGAATCTCAAGCGGCTGCACGAGATTCAGGTGTCGCCGGATGGCGGTTCGGTAGCGTTCACCGTGACGCAAGCCGACCTGAAAGCCGACGAATACCAGACCGCCCTCTACGTCTGGCAGATCGATCGGCGGAGGACGGCCGTACCACCGAGTTCCCGGTCCATCAATGCCCCCAGGTGGTCGCCTGCCGGTGCCTGGCTGTCGTTTCTCGCGGCCAGCGAAGCCACCGACTCACCGTCGGCTGCGAGACGGCAGGTCTGGGCCGCACAGCCGCTCACCGGCGGCGAGCCCGTCCAGGTCAGCCGGCTCCCGGGCGGCGTCATCGACTACGACTGGGCACCCGACGGCGCCGTCTTCGCCCTCACCGTCAACCAGGCGAGCGGCGCCCGGGAGATCTGGAGCATCGAGGTACCGGACGGCACAGCAGCGCACGTCTGGGGCGGTGATCCGGGTATTCGGGAGTTGGCGGTAAGTCCCGACGGCCGCTCCATCGTCTACAGCACCAACGGCACGGGGGCGAGTGGCGACCTCAACTACGATCTGCGGGTGCTCGACCTCCAGTCCCGCAGGACCCGCCGGCTCACGGCCCGACCCGGCCCTGAGGTCGCACCGGTATGGTCGGCGGACAGCCGCACCATCGCGTTCCGGGCGCCCCACAACCCGAGACACCCGCGCTCGCACACCGAACTCTTCAGCGTCGCGGCGAGCGGCGGTTCCCCGCGCAGCCTCACCGACGCCTTCGACCGCACGGTCATCGAGCACGCCTGGCCCCCAGGTGGCGACCTGCTCTTCACGGCGGCGGTTGGCACCTACACACACCTGTTCGCGGTGCGGGGGAACGGCGCCATCGCGCAACTCACCAGCGGCAACTACAACTACGGCGCCTTCGACGCAGCGCCTGTCGGCACTGCCATCTACGCCGTCCGCGGCTCGGCGACGGAGGGGCACGAGCTGTACAGCCTGAGCGGTACCCGGATCGAACAGCTGACACAGCTCAACGCTCACGTCGCGACCTGGAGGCCGGGTCGACAGGAGATCATCCGCTGGACCGCTCCCGATGGCCTGGCTGTCGAGGGGCTGTTGGTCTATCCCGCCGATTACGAGCAGCGGCAGCGCTACCCGCTGCTGGTAAACCTCGGCGGGGATCGTTGGAACCGGGTGCGTAACGTCCTTGATCAGGCCGGAGCCTACCAGCTCTTCGCTGCCGAGGGCTACGCCGTGCTGGCGCCCAACCCGCGAGGCAGCCCCGGCTACGGCGAGGACTTCGCCACCGCGAGACGAAGGGATCTGGCGGGCGGCGAGCTGATCGATCTCATGGCCGGGATCGACCACCTGATCGCAACGGGCGTGGCGGATCCCACCCGGATCGCCATCTATGGAAGCGGGTACGGCGCCTATCTGACAAGCTGGACGGTCGCGCAAACGCCCAGGTTCAAGGCAGCCATCGCCCTGTTCGGCGGGCTATCTCCCCCCACCCAGACCACAGGCCCATCCCTGACCACGGAGGAGTCGCTACGGGCCGAGGGCTGGATCGAGATGGGGCAGGAGGCTCTGCCCCTCAGGCTCATCCGTAGCGTCCAGACACCGCTACTCATCGTTCAGCGCGGCGAGAGCCCGACAACGCTCGTATCGCAGTCCGGCCAGTTGTACCGCGCACTGCGCGACCTGAGACGCCAGGTCGAGTACGTCGAGCTCCCGCGCTTCCAGCCACACGAGCTCAGCGACCTGTTCTTCCGCCAGCTCCGCTGGTTTGACAGGTACCTGAAGTTCGGCGGTGCCGATCTCTTCGAGTTCTACCTGGTGGAAGAGTCGGTACCGGGACCGCACGGCTGGGAGATGCGTGTGCTGCGCGCCGAGCCACGCGCCGATATCAGTGGTGTGGCACCCGGGAGCGGACGCTATCTCGAGGTCGCTTTGAGCTTCCGGCCCGACGAGGCGGCCCTCCGAGCGCGGACGGTACGCAGCTTTCAGCTGGACCCGCTGGGCGACGTCCGGCTGCTCACACCCGGCGATACGATTCGCGCACCGGCCGGGACAATCACCGAGATCTTCGGCCGCGACGCCCTGGCCAGCGAGGCGATCAGCACGATCAGCGTTACGCAGCCGCAAGCCGGCGCCTCCACCGCCCTCAGCTTGCGGTTGGCCTTCGAGATACGTGAGGAGTCCGCCGAGTATCGACTAGAAGTGGAAGGCTTCCAGCCCGTAAGGATCTGGGTCGCCGGCGGCAACTAGAACCGCGGGAGGCACGAGCTTGAACAGGCGCAGAATCGTACTGCTGGTTAGCGGCCTCATCCTCATCGCCGCGATCGCCGCGACCGGGCGTTTTCCGCAACACGGCGAGCACTACGGCTTCTGGTCGGTCCTGCCCCCGGCAGTGGCCATCATCCTCGCCTTCGCCACCCGGGAGGTCATTACGTCCCTGTTCATCGGCATCGCTTTGGGCGGCGTCATCAGCGGCCAGCTAAACATCGTCAAGCACTATCTCATCCCGTCCATCGGGAGCGAGAGCTACGCGCTGATTCTGCTCGTCTACCTTTGGGCGCTAGGCGGTCTCATTGGCCTCTGGACGCGCACGGGCGGCGCTCAGACGTTCGCGGAATGGGCGGGCCGCCTGATCGTCGTCGGGCCGCGCTCAGCCAAGTTCTTCGCCTGGCTGATGGGAATCATCTTCCACCAGGGCGGAACTATCAGCACCGTGCTGACCGGAACGACGGTGCGGCCGGTATGCGACAAACATCGCGTGTCTCACGAAGAGACCTCCTACATCGTCGACTCGACGGCGGCCCCGGCGGCCACGCTCATCCCGTTCAACGCCTGGCCTATCTATGTCGGCAGCCTTGTGCTCGGAACCGTGCCCTTTCTAAGCACGGAGTCGGAGGCTATCACCTACTTCTTCAGGGCGCTGCCGGTGAACTTCTACGCCTGGTTCGCTATCCTGTTCACGCTGACTTTCTCCCTCGAGGTCATGCCCTTCATGCCGGGCCGGCTCTGGGAGAACGTGCCGCTCGTCGTAGGCCGCAAGATGTCGAACGCGATTCGACGCGCGCGACAGACTGGCCAGCTCAACCGGCCGGGAGCAGAGCCGCTCACCTCGGAAGAGTTGACCACGATCCGCATAGTGGAGGGTTACAGGCCCGGGCTAATCGATTTCCTCGGTCCACTGGGAACGTTGCTGGGAGTCGCGATCATCCCCTACCTCTATGAGTTCCTCAATCCGGCAATCGAGTCCCCGACCCTGCGCATCGGCGAAGCTTTCCTCCTATCCGTCCTTGTCGGCGCCGCCATCGCCCTGATCAAGGGGATGGACTTGAAGACGGTGATCGGTGCCATCATCGACGGCTGCAAGGGCGTCACCATCGGCGCGATCATCCTGGCCCTCGCCGTGACCTTGAAGAGTGTCGCCGAGTCTGTGGGCACCGCCGCCTACGTCATCGAGGTGACGTCGGGCTTCCTCATCCCGGCTATCGTCCCGGCGCTGTTCCTCGTGCTCTGCATGGTCATCGCGTTCTCGACCGGCACGTCGTGGGGCACCTATGCTGTCGTCTTCCCTGTCGCCATGCCCCTGGCCTACTCGGTCAGCCAGGACCCATTCTTCCTCCTCCTCTGCTTCGGCGCGGTAACGGGCGGCAGCGTATTCGGGGACCAGTGCTCGCCCATCTCCGATACCACGATCCTCTCGTCACTCGCCACAGGCTCGGACTTGATGGACCACGTGTACACGCAGATCCCGCTCGCTCTCAGCGCGGCGGCACTCGGTGCGATCGTGTATACGATACTCGCCGCGTTCCTGGTCTAGATCGCCGGGGCGCACATCACTTCTCGCAGCGCCGGTTTGAAATCGTGGTGGGCGTGCCGAGCGAGTTGGCGTACGCCCTTCAATCCCACGCTGAATTGCCCGCACTTAAGATGATGACGTATCCTTCCGTCGAGGTCACCGTGCTCCTCGTGCCAAGTCCCAGAGCTCGGGCGCCGGAGGGTCCCCTTGATCCAGTTCCCCACCTTCCTCCCGGACCGCAAGGAACTCGGGCGTAAGCTACCGGGATACGTCGCCACATCTCTGATCGTCCTGGTGACCGTCCTCTGGACCTTCTGGAGCGCAGGCGAGCTGTACTATGAGGGCTGGTGGGGACCGTGGTACAAGCGGCTGCTGTATCTCGTCCCCGCCAGCGTGTGTCTGGCCCTGACGCTCATCGCGCTGACCTGGCCCCGTTTGGGCGGCTGGCTGATCATCGTGATCGGCGGCGCGTTCACCGCCTGGTGGCTGGGACCGCGCATTCGGGCCGGCGCCGAGTTCGGCCAGCTGCTCGCACTCTTCCCCGTCAGCGGCATCCTCCTGATCATCGGCGTGCTGTTCCTGCTCGAGGCCCGCCATCGCCGCCGACGACGCGCGGAAGGCTGGACGCCACCTGGCCCCTGGCTGCGCCGCAACGCCCGCTACGTCGTCGCGGTTGGGCTACCCCTGCTGGTCCTCGTCGGCTGGTCTGTGCACTGGTTGCCGATCCTCCTCACCCGCCAGGACGATGGCGTCCGAAGCGCGCGCTTGATCGAAGGAAATGGCGTGATGCTCGTCTGGGCCCCCGAGGGCCCGGGCTGGAACTGGAAGCAGCCCTGGGGCGGCTACCCCTCCTGGGACCACATCGCCCTCTACGGCCTGCCACCCGTAGGCTTCGACGAGAAATTGGGGTACGAGGGTCGCCACGCCACGCGCGATCACATGCAGGCGACCGGTCTCTGCCGCTACCTGAGCGCCGACGGCACCACGCTAATGGCCGAGCCCCAGGACATCTGGCGCATGCCCACTACCGACGAGATCGTTCGCTCGCTCAGCAGCGATGGCAAAACCGCCGCGTGCGCCCGCGGCGATTCCGCTCGCCGCGTTCCGCTCGGCCGGGCCGACTGCGCACGCAGGCCCGACAAGGAGACGCCACTCTGGGCGCCGGACCGGGCACCGATCTACTACTGGTCAGCGGACGAATATGATAAGGACAGAGCTTACTACGTGAGCTACAACGGCGCGTTCAACTCACAGCCCAAGTCGTGGGGCAACCCGCGTCACGGCTATCGTTGCGTGCGCGAACCCTGAAACTTCATTTGTAGTCGACTATGGCCCACGTCAGTCTGCGCGATCTCACCAAGCAGTTCGAGGACACCCTCGCCGTCGCCGACCTCAACCTTGAGGTGGCCGACGGCGAGTTCGTCGTGCTGGTCGGACCCTCCGGCTCCGGAAAGACCACGGCGCTCAGGCTGGTAGCCGGCCTCGAGCGACCGACTCGCGGCTCGATCCTCATCGGCGATCGCGATGTCACCGATGTGCCGCCCAAGGACCGCGACATCGCCATGGTCTTCCAGAACTACGCGCTCTACCCGCACATGACGGTCTACGACAACATGGCGTTCGGCCTCCAGGTGCGGCGCTTCAACAAGCGTGAGATCGAGGCCCGCGTGAGGGATGCGGCGGATATCCTCGGGATCGGGGCGCTGTTTCACCGCAAGCCCAGCCAGCTATCCGGCGGCCAGCGGCAGCGCACGGCGCTGGGACGCGCCATCGTCCGACACCCGCAGGCCTTCCTGTTCGACGAGCCGCTTTCCAACCTCGACGCCAGCCTCAGAGTCGAGATGCGGGCCGAGCTCTCACAGCTGCACCGGCGTCTGGGCGCGACGATCCTCTATGTCACCCACGACCAGGTCGAGGCAATGACGATGGGTCAGCGGATCGCCGTCATGAACGAAGGCCGATTGCAGCAATGTGCCGAGCCCCTCGAGGTCTACCGCAAGCCGGCGAACCTCTTTGTCGCTGGATTCATCGGATCGCCGGCGATCAACCTCTTCGAGGGCGAGCTCACGAGCGCCAACGCCGTTTGCGTGTTCCGGACCAGGAACTTCGAGCTGAGCGTGCCGTGCAGCGAGACTCTGCCCGCCGGCCCAGCCACGCTAGGCGTGCGCCCGGAGGACCTCCGGCTCTCCGATCACGGCACCTTCAGCGCCGTCGTGCGTGTCGTCGAGCCCGTTGGCAGCGAGATGTACATACACCTGGCGAGCGGTGACGCGACGCGCGTGGTCGCCCGCGCGCCCGCTGACACCCAGGTCAAGGTGGATGAGCGGGTGGCGGTGGAGATCCCACCCAGCAAGGTGCACATCTTCCGCAGCGATACCGGCGAGCGTGTCGGGCCATGAAACGCTGCTGGCTGCTCGCCGCCGCTGCTGCACTGGGATGCACGCGCGCCGCGGACCAGGACACGGTCCTGCGTGTGATGGCCTGGGCCGGGCCAGAAGAACGCGTCATCGAGGAGCGCATCCTCGACCGTTTCCTGGAGCAGCATCCCGGCATACGCATCGAGTACGAGTCGATCAGCTCCAACTACCGTGAGCGACTCCTCACCTCGATCGTAGCGGGCACACCGCCTGACGTGGCTCTACTGGACAACGGCTCCTACGGCGCTGCGCCCTTCATCGCTCGCGGGCTGCTGGTCAACGTGGCCGCTTACCTCGACCGCGTCGGCGTCGATACCTCCGCCTACTATCCAGAGGTGCTGGGGATCTTCCGCCGGCCCGGCGGCCTCTACGCCTTCCCGAAAGACTTCAACCCGATCGTCGTCTACCTGAACGTCGATCTCTTCGAGGAGGCCGGGGTCCCGCTCCCGGCGTACGACTGGAGCTGGGACGACTTCCTGCGCATCGCTCGGCAGCTGACCCGCGATCTCGATGGCGACGACCGTAACGAGAGCTTCGGCACTCTGGTGCGCCGCGTCTTCTACCTCTGGCAGCCCTGGGTATGGGCCGCCGGCGGCGACGTGCTAAGCCCCGACGGGCGACGCGCCAGCGGTTACTTGAACAGCCCGGAGACCGAGCGAGCGATAAAGTTCCTCACCGACCTGGTCACCGTCCACCGGGTGGTGCCCAGCGTAGATGTGCAGCGACTGGAATCGGCGATTCAACGAAACTACTTCCTAACCGGGCGCATCGGGATGGTGACGATCGGGCACTGGTGGCTGCCGAACATTCGACGCTACATCGACGAAGGGCGTTTGCGCGTCGCGGTGGCACCGCTCCCACGCTTCGGCGACCGCGAGCCGATCACGGTGATCTACGCCGCCGGCTGGGCGGTCCCCTACAACACGCGGCATAAGAAGCTGGCCGTCGAGCTGGCGGCCCACCTCTCCTCAGCGGAAGCTCAGCGCATGCGCGCGGAGTACGGCCTCGCCATCCCGTCACTGCGGGCCATACACGAGGAGACCGCGGCGACGGATCGCTACGGCCTGGAGGATGCGTTCCTGTTCGCCGCGCGCCACGGGCGCATGTCTTGGGGCTCGACCGTGGAGGACTGGGCACACGTGGAGGTCCACCTTCCCGATATCTTCGATCGCGTGATCTTCTCAAACGAGCCCCTGCACGAGGTCACCACCGATGTGGCCCGCCGCATCGACGCCATCCTCGCGACTCCTGCCAGCGCACGCTGAGGCGCCCCTGTGAGCCGCCTGCGCCGCGCTTTCCTGCTGCTGATCGCCCTGCCAGCGCTCGTCTTCGCAGCTGGTGGCCTCTACGTGGCACGCTGGAGTCGCACCGCCCTCGAGCCGGAACTCGGCCGGCACGCCGCCGGGCGGGCGGTGGAGTATCTGCGACTGCACCGCGAGCAGGTCACTGCACAGCTGCGCCTCACACCCGAACAACTCGCCCGCCACGCCTCAGCCCTCGGCATCGAGCGAATCGCGATCTACAGCGCCTCCGATCAGCTGATCGCGACCTTTCCGGACACGACGCCGGTCCCTCTGAGCTTCGCCGGCCAATTGACGGACGCGATGCTGGCCGCTGCCCGGCGCGGCCAGACCGTGGCGGACCTTGTTCGCCTCGACGACCAGCCGCTCTGGCTCGCCTACGTGCCCGGCGAAGGTCGAGTCGCCGTCGCCGTGCTGCGCCTGCAACCCGAGCTGCTCGAGCGCTTCACCGCTGCAACGGGCTACGAGTTGGCTCTCTATCACCGAGATACACTGACACTCGCCAGCAGGGACGGCTGGCCCGAGGCGATTCCCCAAGCGTTGTCGGACTCGCTGGCGAGCTTCGACCGGGCGCTGAGCACGCGACTGGCCGGCACCCAGATGACCGCCGCGCCGGTCAAGGACTTCGACGATTGGGAGTTGACCGGCGCGCTGCTGGTGCAGCCCAGCGATGCCGCGCCCTCACTCCCCTCGCTGCCGCCCGGGCCGCTGGCCGGGCTGATTCTGGGAGCCCTGCTCAGCGTGACCGTCCTGTGGCGTATCGCGGCCGGGCCAACCCAGGGGTTCGACCCGCGCCGACTGCGTCGCGGCATCGCTCTCGCCCTCGTGCCACCCGCCCTGGCCGCCGCCTGGCTTGCCAGCTCGGACGCACGCTCCTCGGCACAAGCCAGTGATGCGGCTCTCCAGCTTGGGGCCCGCACAACGGAAACGATTGCCACCCCTGAGACGCTCCCGGTCGAACGGCTCGCCCGACTGAGCGGCGCCGCCGTCGCCGTAATCGCGAACGATTCGCTGGTCGCAGCGCACGGCATCGAACTCTCGGCGATATCCCTCGCGGAACTCGGAGGGGCAGCAGGACGAGTCCAAGCGGGTGAGCGAAGGCTGGCCTACCGCACGGTGGAACTGCCCGGAGGGACTCGCCTGGTCCTGCTGAGTTCACCGCTGGAGGACTCGCGCAAGGCGGCGCTCTTCTGGCTAGCCGGTCTCTACGGTCTCTTCGCCGTCGCGGTGCTGATCTTTACGAGCCTGGCACAGACTGCCGGCAGCGCTATGGCATACCGCGAGACGATCACGGCCTGGGCCTTCGTTTCACCGTCCCTGATACTGCTGCTCATCTTCTCGGCGGCACCGCTCCTCTTCGCCTTCTATCTGAGCTTCCACGGCTGGAACCTGCTGGAGCCGGCCAAGCCGTTCGTCGGACTCCGACACTACGCCGAGCTGGCAGGCGACGGATTGTTTTGGAACGCGGCGAAGAACACCGCCGTCTACTCGCTGTACGTCCCGGCAACGATGTGCTGCGCGTTGGCGGTAGCGATCCTACTCAACCGCTCGATCAAGGGCGTAGCGTTGCTCAGAGCGGTCTTCTTCCTGCCCTACATCACGAGCTTCGTCGCCATCTCCATCGTCTGGCAGTGGATGTACGACCCCGACTTCGGGGTTTTCAATTGGGCGCTGGGACTGGTAGGGTTGGGACCCTTCCCCTGGCTCAATAGCCCGTCCACCGCGCTGCTTGCTCTCATCATCATGGCCGTCTGGATCCATATCGGCTTCCAGATGGTGATCTTCCTGGCCGGCCTGCAGGCGATACCGAACGAGTTCTATGAGGCCGCGATGATCGACGGGGCCGGGCCCTGGCGGCGCTTCCGGAACATCACGCTCCCAATGCTCAGGCCCACGACCTTCTTCGTGCTCGTTACATCGATCATCGGATCGTTCCAGGTCTTCACATTCGTATACGTTATGACCGAAGGTGGCCCGCTCCACGCCACCGACGTCATCGTCTATCACATCTACCAGAACGCCTGGCAGTTTCTGCGTATGGGCTACGCCTCGGCGATGAGCTGGATCCTCTTCGCCGTAATCTTCGCGATCACACTGCTTCAGTTCAGGCTGCTGGGCCGACGGATGACGCCGAGCTGATGACAGAACAGAAGTTGAACCGGAGAGGCCGCAAGCTGGCAGAGGCGTACCGAGCCCTCGGGCGTCAGAGCTTCACCACCGCCAGCGGGCGCCGCCACGCCGGCAACGCGCTGACCTACGGTCTCGCCATCGCGCTCGGCATCTCGATGCTCGTCCCCTTCCTCTGGATGATCTCGACATCTCTGATGGATGAGTTCGAGGTGTTCCGGTTTCCGCCGCGCCTCTTGCCGAGCGACCCGGTGTGGAGCAACTACCCGAACGCACTTACCGCGGCGCCCTTCGGTCGCTTCTTCATCAACTCGGCGGTCATGTCGCTCTTCATCGTGAGCGGCCACCTGATCACCGCTTCCACTGCCGGATACGCCTTCGCGCGCCTCCGCTTCCCCGGCCGAGACAAGGTGTTCATCCTCTTCCTTGCCAACCTGATGGTGCCGATCATCGTGCTGCTCATACCGCGCTTCCTGCTGGTGAGCGCGTTGGGCTGGGTGGACACCTACGCCGGCCTCATCGTCACCGAGCTGGTCGGCGTCTGGGGGATCTTCCTCATGCGCCAGTACTTCCTGTCGATCCCCCGCGAGCTGGAGGACGCCGCTCGCATCGATGGCGCGAGCGAGTGGCACGTCTTCTGGAGGGTGGCACTGCCGCTCGCGAAGCCGGCCATCGCCACCGTCGCGCTCTTTTCCTTCGTCGAGACCTGGAAGAGCTTCCTCTGGCCCCTCATCGTCACCCGCTCGATGGCGATGCGGCCGGTCGAGGTCGGGATCGCCGCATTTCACAGCCTTTACTTCAGCAACTGGCCATATCAGATGGCCGCGGCGGTCACGGCCGTCATCCCGATCCTCATCCTCTTCCTGTTCACGCAGCGCTACTTCGTGCAGGGCATCCAGCTGGCGGGACTTAAGTATTAGCCGGAGACGCTACTCTGGATACCTGATGAGCCTACTCAGGAGCTACCCGCGGTCATCCGATGAGTGCGGGTATCTCGTCGCTTGTCATCTCGCCGGCCAGCTTCCGCAGCCTGATCGAAGCTCTTAGCTTTGTGCCCGTCGCCGGGGCATCCCAATGACCCCCGTTCGTGGATGTTGTTGGCCTGCTGCCACGCCGGATGAGCTTAGGCGGAGTCGCGCCTGCCTATCAGCCAGACCTTCGGCACAGCGACTCGCATCAGGACGCGTGATGCAACGACAGCACAGGAGCTTCAGCAAGTACGACGATCTGGGGGCCTACCACTGGGCCTCGTGCGAGCGGCGCTCTCGCAGCTACGAGCCGGCAACGGAAGCACGATACACTGCCCTCGTAAAGCGCATGGGCGGCGCCACGCGCATCCTGGATGTCGGCTGCGGGGACGGCTATCTAATGCACCTGGCGAGCCAGCGCTGCGAGACGGTCGTCGGCGTCGACACCGACCGAACCGGCGTCCAAATCGGCGCCCGGCTCTTGGACGATCATGTTACTTGCATTCTTGGTCTCGCGAGCTGCTATGCACTTCCGTTCGCGAACGAGTCCTTCGACATCGTGGTCCTCGCCGACATCATCGAGCACCTCGATAACCCTGAGCGGTGCCTCGCCGAAACGCGACGGGTGCTTGTAGCGGACGGCCGGTCGCTGGTCACAACACCCAAATGGCTGCCCGGCAGGATGTGGGACCCCGAGCATCACTGGAAGGAGTACAAGCCGGAAGAACTTGTGGAACTCCTGGAACGATACTTCGCCAGCGTGACGTTGTCGTTCTTCATCTCGGCGGCGTGGTGGAAGGTGCGCCGGAGGCTGGGCAAAGGGTTCATGCGGAGCTTCGCCAGGCATCTTTACAACCCGTTCATACGCGAAAATGCCGAGCCCGAGAAGTCCTGCCACATCCTTGCCGTCTGTGAACAACCGCTCAGCTAGGACCTAACCGCCGACAGCGGCAGCCTTGACTACTAGAGTCCACCGTCCTTCGTCTCCGCCGCCTGGCGTCACCGACACTAAGAGCACACACCCCACACGCCCTACCACTCACCCTCGTCTGGGCGTAGTATGAAGCGTGCGATGAAGATCGTCTGTCATAACGGCTCCCGGACCTGGTCGGGTAACGAGAACATGCTTGCCCTCCTGGCAGAAGGACTCCGGGATCGGGGGCACTTGGTGATCATCTCCTGCGTGGGCGGCTCGGTCGTAGAGCAGAGGCTTCGCTCCCGGGGTTTCCGTACTTCTCGGATCCGTCCGCGGGGTGACCTGGATTTGTTGAGTGCAATCCGTTTCGGTCGCTGGCTACGCAGAGAGCAGCCCGACGCGCTGCTCCTCACCTCATGGAAGCGCATGCCTGTGGGCGCCTGGGCGGGTAAGCGGGCCGGAGTTCCTCGAATCGTGGCACGGCTGGGGATCCGACACACCTTGCCGAAGTCAGGTCTGAAACGGCTCGCTCTTCTCCGCTACGTGGATCGCTACACCGCGAACTCCGATGAAGTACGCAGCGCGCTTCTTGAGAGCGCGCCAGGGCTATCGCCGGACCGCGTGTACTTGGTGCCCAACGGCGTTCCGCCTATTCCGCCGGCGACGAACGACTTCCGGCAGGAACTGCACGTCGGGCCGGACACGCGTCTCGTACTCGGGGCCGGTCGAGTCGAGTACCGGAAGGGCTTCGATCTCCTCATCCGCGCTTTCGCCGAGTTAGATCAATCCGATGTCCGCCTCGTGATCGCCGGGGATGACTCGGATTCCCAGAACGAGCGCGAGCTCGCCCGCAGCCTCGGCCTCGAGGAACACATACACTGGCTGGGTCACCGGGACGACTTCTATGACGTCCTGCACGGTTGCGATGTTCTCGCCCTGAGCAGCCGCAAGGACAGCACCCCGGGTGTGATGCTCGAGGCGCTGTCGGCGGGGATTCCCGTGGTCGCCACCGCGGTGAACGGCGTGCCGGGCGCACTGGCAGCCACAGAGGGACGGCCCACCGCAGGCCGGATCGTCCCAACGGAAGACGTGCCGGCCCTGGTCGAGGCGATTCAGCAAACACTGGCGGAGCTCGGACAGGCTGGGAGCCGGACCGAGGTGGCTCGGGCCGAAGGAATAGAACGCGCCCGTACCCGGTTCACGGTTGCGCGGATGGTCGAGGAAGTGGAGAAGGTCCTGTTCGACTGAACAATCGGCGTGGGCTGCTCAAGTGCGCATCATATTCGTGAACTCGGCGCGCGGCTGGGCCGGCGGACCGACCTCAGGGATCGAACTCGGACTCGGCCTGGCTGAGAAGGGACACGACGTTACGCTGGCGTGCCATCCCGATAGCGCGATTCACGAGCAGCTGGAAAGCGATCCCCGGCTGACGCTGGCACCGATCGCCATCCGCGCCGAACTCAACCCTTACCGCGCCGGCCAGCTCGCAGTCCTCAACCGGCGTGTGAAACCGGATCTGGTGCTCGCCGATCGTAGGAAAGATGTAAAGCTCAGCGTCATGGCCCGCGTGCTGAGCCGCGGCGATTTCCCGATCGTTCACCGGCACGGCGCACCGAGTCACCTGAAGGACAGCCGCGTCTACCGCTACACCTGGGTCCGTCAGGTCGATGCGATCATCGTCAACTCGCATGCCATGCGCGATCTGCTGCTGGAGAGGGCGCCCTGGCTCAAGCACGTGACCATTCACGTGATCCACAACGGTAAGGACCCTTCCCGCTACCGACCGCTGCCCAAGCTGCGGGGGCGCGTACGCGCCGAACTCGGCATCCCGGAAGATGCCTTCGTCGTCAGCTTCCACGGCGTTATCCAGGCACGCAAGCAAATCGACGCGCTGGTGAGAGCGGTCGCAGCGCTGTCGCCCAAACTCAACGTCTACGCCCTGATCATCGGCAGTGGTCCCGCAACCCCTGAGCTGCGTCGCCTGACAAAGGAACTGCGCGCACCCGTCGTCTTCGCCGGGCTGCGCACCGATATTCCAGAGGTGCTGAGCGCAGCCGACGCGGCCGCCCACCTCTCCACCGCCGAGGGCTTCTCCAACTCCGTGCTGGAATCGATGGCCTGCGGGCTACCGATGATCGTCAGCAACGCGACGAGCCATCCCGAGCAGGTCGAGGAGGGGCAACAGGGCGTACTAGTGCCGCCGGCTCAGTGGGAAGCCGTCGCCGATGCGATTCGCTGGCTGGCAAGCGATCCCGAGGCGCGGGCACAGCTGGGCAAAGCGGCGCGCGAACGGGTCACCAAGGAGTTCAGCCGAGAGCGAATGCTGGAACGCTACGAACAGACGCTGAGAGAAACGGTAAAAGACCACCGCTCGGCCAGCCGCGACTAGGATCTCCCCCTCACGTACTTGCCTACTGCCAATTCGAACTTCTCCCGCACCATCTCCACCGTTATGCGGGCCATCCCGTCCGAACAGTACTCCATGCTCGCCTGGTAGTCCTCGCCGGGGTAACGCGCGTAGCCGTCTACCACCAGGTCCGTGTACTTGCGGTACGGGCCGCTGCGCTTCGGGTTCGTGTAGCCGTAGAGCCCGACCACCGGTGTCTCCAGCGCCCGGGCGATGTGCAGCGGCCCGGTGTCCGGGCTCACCAGCACGTCGCTGCCGTCCACCAAGTACATCAACCTGCGCAGGTTGTCACCCAGCTCGTTCAGCGGCCGCGCCCGCGTCAACCGGCTGACCTCCGCCGCCGTCGCGCGTTCCCGGGGCGCCGGGCCACCGATGAGCACCGTCTGAAAGCCGAAGTCGCGCTCGATGATCTCCAGCAGCCTCGCATAGCGATCCGGCGGCCAGTCCTTCTTGGGCTTGCTGCTGCCCACCACCACCGAGCATACCGGCTGCTCGATATGCGCGAAGAACTCGCGCTGCGCCTGCCGCTCCTCCTCCGTGAACTTGAGCCCCCAGAAGACGGGCTCGGGGTTCACACCCAGGAAGTGTAGGAACTCGAAGTACTGGTCCTGAACGTGCTGGACCGGGTGTGGCGGGATGCGCTGCGTCGTGAACAGCCAGTTGAGGTCCCGGGCGCGCGCCCGATCGAAACCCACCTTGATCGGCGCGGGCGTGAACCAGGTTAAGATCCCCGCCTTGAAGTAGACTTGCAGATCGATCACCAGGTCGAAGTGATGACGACATAGCTCACGCCGTGCTCTCAGGAACTCGCCCAGCGCCGTCAGGCCACGACGGCGCCGGAAGATGATGAACTCGTCGATCGCCGAATGGTTGTGGACAAGCTTGTGAGGCACCGGCTGGATCACCCAGGTGAGCTTCATACCAGGGACCGCACGCTTCAGCGCGTTCGCCAGCGGCAGCACGTGCACCGCGTCGCCGACGGCGCTCAGCATGACGATGACCACTCGTGGGTTCGAGACCTTCAGCTCGGGTCTCACGACGCTGAACCCTCCGGCATCAGATATCGCTCCACGGCCAGCTCCACCTTCTCCAGCACGTCGGCCACGCTGATGAGCTCCATGCGGCCGTGCCTGGCGCCGGGCCGCGCCCGGTGCTGCCGCTCCACCGGTCCCCTGTACGGCACGCCCGGCCCGTCGTAGTTGTAGCGGTCGATCGTCAGGTCCTGGTACTTGCGGTACGGGCCTGAGCGCCGCGGGTCGGTGTGGCCGTACAGCCCGATCACCGGCGTTTCCAGTGCCCGAGCGATGTGCAGCGGCCCGGTGTCAGGCGCGATCAGCAGCTCGCAGCCATCGAGCAGGTAGACCAGCCGCCGCAGCTCCGGCCCCTGTGCCCACACCGCCCGCGCCTCGCTGCGCTCCACCACCTCCCGCGCTCGCTGCCCTTCTCGCTCGCCGGGGCCGCCCAACAACAGCACCCGGAAATCGAAGTCGCGCTCCAGCGCCGTAGCCAGCTCCGCGAATCGCTCCACGGGCCAATCCTTCACCCGGCTGGACGCGCTGGCGACGATCGCCGCGAACCTCTCTCCATCAAGCGCAGCGAAGAACTGCGACTGCGCCTTACGCTCCTCCGCGCTGAACGTGATCCGCCATTCGAGCTCCGCGCACGCCAGCCCCAGCGGCTCAAGCAGCTCGAGGTACATGTCCTGGCGATGACGCGGCGGCTGAGGCGGCAACCGGTGATTCGCGAACAGCCAGACCAGGTCGTCCGCCCGATCACGTCCGAAGCCCAGTTTGTGTGGCGCACGAGCGAACAACGTCGGGAAGATCGACTTGAAGTAGATACCACAGTTCAAGACCAGGTCGAAGCTACGCGACCTGAGCGCCCGCCAAAGCGCCCGTACTTCAGGCAGGCCGCCGCCCCGGTCGAAGTGGATCACCGCATCCACGGACGGATGGTGTTGCAGCAACGGTGCCGGGGTCCGCTCCACGATCCAGGTGATCTCGCGCGCGGGGTCGTCCTGCTTCAGCGCGTTGACCAGCGGCAGGCCGTGAACCACATCGCCGATGCCGCTCTGCAGCACCAGGCAGATTCGGCGGCTAGGAGCGTCGAGAACGCTCATCTTCCTCCCGAAACCATGCGACGAAGCGCTCCAGCCCCGCCTCCAGCGTCATCTTCGGATCATAGCAGAGCACAGCGCGCGCCCGCGTGATGTCCGCCCAGGTGCGAGGCACGTCACCGGGCTGCGGCGGCAGGTGCTCGATCTTCGGCTCCACACCCGTCTTTTCCACCAGCAAGCGCACCAGCTGGTTGACTGAGGTCGTGCGCCCGGCACCGATGTTCAGGATGTCGAAGACTGAACCGCTTGAACGCTCGACCACAACCTCGAGGGCCCGACATAGTGCGTCCAGAGTATCGTCCACGTAGGTGTAGTCGCGCAGCGCGCCACCGTCCCCGTACACGCTCACCGGCTCGCCTCGGCTCAGCGCCCGCGTGAACTTGTGGATTGCCAGGTCCGGACGCTGGCGCGGCCCGTAGACCGTGAAGAGCCGCAGGCAAAGGCATGACAGTCCGTGCAGGTGATGGTACGTGTGACAGAGCAGCTCGCCGGCGCGCTTCGTCGCTGCGTACGGTGACACCGGTAGATCCGCCGTGTCCTCCTCCACGAATGGGCGGTCGTCCGTTCTCACACCGTAGACAGAGGAGGAAGAACCGAAGACGAGAGCATCGACCCCGGCCTCCCGCATCGACTCCAGCAGCCGTACCGTGCCCATCACGTTCAGGTCGTAGTACGCCTCCGGCTGCTGGATCGATGGGCGCACCCCGGCGCGCGCCGCCAGATGAATCACCGCCTCTGGACGCGCCTCCGCGAACAGCTGCCTCAGAAACGCCGCGTCCCGCAGATCACCCTCACGGAACCTGAACCCGGCGTGAGCGCGCGCAGCGTCAAGATTGCGCTCCTTGATCGCGCGCGCATAGAAAGGGTCGAAATTGTCGACCCCCAACACCGCGTGGCCGTCCGTCAGCAGCCGGTCCACCACGTGCGAACCGATGAAGCCAGCGGCTCCAGTGACGAGCACGGGTCGAGTCGCTCCGTTCATCTCATCTGAGCGTCATTGAGGCAGGCACCTCGGTGCACGGCGATCCACCGCTGAACGGCCCCAAGTTACGTCATTCGGCTCCGTCCGACAGGGCCTCCCCCGGTCTGTACGGGCGCCGGCCGCCGCTATATAATGCGCGCGGAATTCACACAGCACACACCCCGAACCGCCGAGGGGCAACTTGGTGACAAACAAACGTACACCGTCCGCGGAGCTGGAGCGGATCGCGCGCACTCTACGCCGCCACATCATCACGATGACCACCCAGGCCGGTTCCGGCCACCCCTCCAGCTCGGTCTCCATGGTCGAAATCCTCGTCGCTCTCTTCTTCGGCGGTATCCTGCGCCACAAACCTGACCAGCCCGACTGGCCCGACCGCGACCGCTTCATCCTCAGCAAGGGACACGGCTGCCCCGGTCTCTACGCCGTGCTGGCTGAGCGCGGCTACTTCCCGGTGAGCTGGTTCCCGGATCTGCGTCAGCTGGGGAGCCCGCTGGAAGGCCACCCCAACATGCTGCGGGTGCCAGGGATCGAAGCGTCCACGGGCTCGCTGGGCCAGGGCCTCTCCATTGGGATCGGCCACGCCCTCGCCGCCCGTCTTGAGGGCCGCGACTACCGCAGCTACGTGATGATCGGCGACGGCGAGTCGCAGCAGGGTCAGGTCTGGGAGGCGGCAATGACCGCCAGTAAGTACGGGCTCGACAACCTCACCGCCATCTGCGACTTCAACCACTTCCAACAGACCGGCCGCCTGGAAGACGTCATGCCCGCCCTGGAGCCGCTGCGGCAGAAGTGGGAGGCCTTCGGCTGGTACGTGATGGAGATCGATGGCCACAACTACAACCAGATCTTCGCCGCGCTGGACAAGGTGCTGGGCGTGAAGGTAAAGCCACAGATCATCATCGCCCGCACGGTGAAGGGCAAGGGCATCCGGATCATCGAGGAGGAGACCGCCGGCAACCGCAAGCACGGCGTCCCCCTCACCCAGGAGGAGGCTGACATCGCTCTGGCCGAGCTGGGCGAGTGAGGGGAAGAGAAACCATGCACACGAAGACCGCCGCTAATATGGAGCGCAAATTGACATTCGAGATGGGACCCGCCACACGTGACGCCTTTGGCAAGGCGCTCGCCGAGTTGGGCCACGAGGATCCGCACTTGGTCGTGGTTGACGCCGACGTCTCCAACTCGACACGAACCGAGTACTTCGGCAAGGAGTTCCCGGACCGCTTCTTCCAAGTCGGCATCGCCGAATCCAACCTGGTCGGCATCGCCAGCGGGCTCGCCTCCTCTGGCAAGCACCCATGGATCGCCAGCTTCGCCTGCTTCATAATGTGCAACGCCTTCGACCAGCTCCGCATGTCCGTCGCCTTCCCCGGCCTGCCCGTCAAAGTCGCCGGCAGCCATAGCGGCATCTCGATCGGCGAGGACGGACCCTCACAGATGGGGATCGAAGACGTGGCGCTGGCCGCCGCGCTGCCTGGCTTCGCTGTGGTGGTGCCCGCCGACGGGCCCACCGCCCGGGCGGCCACCCGGGCCCTGCACGCCTGGAACGGGCCCGGTTACCTGCGCCTCGGCCGGCCGAAGGTCCCAATCGTCTACTCGGACGAGTCGTTGCTCCGCGACTTCGCCGTCGGCAAAGCGATCCAGCTGCGCGACGGTAAAGACGTCACGCTGGTCGCCAACGGCATGCTGGTCGCCACCGCCCTGCAGGCCGCCGAAGCCCTCGCCGGCCGCGGCATCAACGCTCGTGTCCTCGACTGTCATACCGTGAAGCCCATCGATGAGGACAGTCTGGAGCGCGCCGCCCGTGACACCGGCGCGCTGGTCGTCTGTGAAGAGCATATCAGCTCCGGTGGACTGGGCGCCGCCGTCGCCTACGCCGTCAGCCGTCGCCACCCGGCCCCAATCCAGTACGTGAACCTCGGCGACACCTACGCCGAGTCAGGCACGCCTGAGGCGCTGTTCGAGAAGTATTCGCTCACCGTTGAGCACGTGCTCGCAGCGGT
>CP070823.1:1718396-1729302 GCA_020344375.1 Gemmatimonadota bacterium
TCCTTGAGTCGATCCGCGACCGCGATGACTCCGGCCAGTCGCCCGTCCACGGCCACCAGCATGGCGGTCTTCGCCTCGTCCTCCAGGCGTCCGAGCTCTGCCTCCAGCTCGCCCAGGGACAGACCTTCGTCTTCCATGAGCCGGGCGCTGCCTACAAGCACCAGACGGCCGTCGATACGCGCACGCACGCCCCGCCCGACCAGCGCCTCGAACTCGCTCGGCTCCAGCACCGTGAGCTCGCGTCCCAGCGCCTCGGCCACGATCGCCTCACCCAGGGGATGCTCCGACCCGTACTCGGCGCTCGCGGCGTAGCGGAGCAGTTCCGGGTCCTGCCAGCCGCCGGCCGGTAGTATGTCGGTGACGCCGGGCTCGCCGCGCGTGATGGTGCCGGTCTTGTCCAGCACGATCGTGTCCACCTCCTTGAGCGTCTGGATCGCCGCGCCGCTGCGGATCAAGACGCCGTTCTCGGCGCCCATCCCGGTCCCCACCATCAGCGCCGTCGGCGTGGCCAGGCCGAGCGCGCAGGGACAGGCGATCACCAGCACCGCTACAGCGGCAAAGATGGCCAGCGAGACGGTGCCCAGGCTCGGGTCGACCCAGGGGATGAAGCCCGCAGCCCACCCGGCGATCCCACGGAAGAAGCCGGGGGCGACGAGCCAGGCTATGAACGTCGCCGCCGCCACGGCGAGCACCGTGGGCACGAAGATCGCGGTCACCCGATCGGCGAACTGCTGGATCGGCACCTTGGTGCCCTGCGCCTCCTCCACCATGCGGATCACGTGGGCGAGGAAGGTGTCCTCACCGACGCCCGTGGCTCGCACCCTCAGCAGGCCCTCCTTGTTTATGGTCGCGCCGATCACCTTGTCGCCCTGGCGCTTCTCCACGGGCATCGACTCGCCGGTGGCCAGCGACTCGTCGACGGAGCTGTGCCCGCCGATCACTTCTCCGTCGGTGGGGACCTTCTCACCCGGCCGCACGACCAGGATATCACCGACCTCCACCTCGTCGATGGGCAACTCGACCTCCCGACCGTCGCGCTCGACCCGCGCCGTCTTCGCCTCCAGCGACAGCAACTTCTGGATGGCGGCGGAGGTGCGACCCCGCGCCTTTGTCTCCACGTAACGGCCCGTGAGATGAAACGCCATGATCATCGCCGCGACGCCCGAGTAGTTGAGTAACCGCGGAAGGAGACCCAAGTCGTGCGCGACGCTCACGAACCCGGTGGCGAAGGCAACCGACGTGCCAAGGGCGATCAGCGCGTCCATGGTGGGAGCACGACGCATCAGGCTGCGGAAACCGCCGATCAGCGTCTCGCGTCCCCAGACGAGGAGGACCGGCGCGGCCAGGAGGATCATTCCGGCGTCGAAGACGATCTCGGACGGCCACTTCACACCGACGATCATCTCCGGAAGCATCCAGGCGATGATCGGCGCGGTGAGCGCCCACGCCCAGGTCGTGCGGCGCCTGGCCCGGGCGACCTTGCGCTGGTCCTCGCCGAGCCGCTCCCGCTCACGCGCCAACCGCCGCTCGGCGCCCGGCCGCTCCACCGCCGCCACACCGTAGCCCGCCTGCTCCACGGCACGGCGCAGATCCTGGATGCGCACTCGCTCGGGTAGGAAGTCCACCGTTGCCTTCTCGGTGGCGATGGTCACGCTGGCCGAACTCACGCCTTCCAGCTGGGCGAGCGCGCGCTCGACACTCTGAGCGCAGGAAGCACAGTGCATACCCGTGATCTCCAAAACCATCTTCTGCGGTTTGCCACGCACCGCGTAGCCGGCTCCCTCGACCGCTCGCTTGAGGTCCTCAAACCTCGCTTGGCTGCGGTCGAACTCGACGGTGGCTTTCTCCGTCGCCAGGTTCACGGCTGCCGTCTTGACCCCGGGCAGCTTCTGCAGCGCGCGCTCCACACTCTGGGCGCACGCGGCGCAATGCATGCCCTCGATCTCCAAGATCTCCGTTGCCGATACAGGCTCTTGCTTCAGCAGTTCCGTTCCCACGGTTCGATCATCCATGATCATCCATCGCACTGAATCAGGATTTGCCAGCCCTAGTTGGACGGCGGAAGCGGCGGCGCGGCCCGATGATGTTGATGCATGCTGCCAGCTCCCATCCCGGGAGCGTGCATATGTGGCCGCCCCTGCGGCCAGCGGTGCCGCAACAGACGCGCGCCCTCCTCCCACGTCTCGAGCTTTTGCCGCTGTGACTCGTTGAGTACCTGCAGCGACTCACGCTCGACGTTCAAGTGACTCTTGGCCATTCCGGCTTGCAGCCCGGCCATTCCGTCGATGGCACTCTCCAGCGCAGACCAGTCGCGCTCAGAGCGCGCCTTGACCATCGACTCGTGCAGCTCCTCCATGTTCTTCCGCATCCCCTCCATAAGCGCATGGTGGTCCTGGCGAATCCTCTCCAACCGGCTCACCTGATCGTCCGTCAGCCCCAGCTCATCCTTCAGAGCGAGCAGAATGCCCGGCCCCATATGTTCGGGGCCCATCATGCCGGGCATGCCGGGGCCCATGCACATGCCTTGCATCCCCGTGCCTTGCATCTCCGTGTGACGCATCATCATGCCAGGCATCATGCGGCCATGCATCCCCATGTGCGGACCCATCCGGGTTCCGCTGGGAGTCACCTGCCCCGTCTGACTCGTGTCCTGCGGCGTTCCCCACATCGGGCCATCATGCTGGCTGGCGTGAATGGAGCCGAGCCCGCTGAGAGACGGCGTGATCGCCAGCGTCATTGTCAGTCCGAGTGTCGTAAGGCGAGTGTGCATACTTAGCCTCCTTCGTGGTCTTTCGTTCGTGCCGTCACGCTGCCAACACATTGCCCCGGCCAAGAAGCCTACCGATCTGTGCCCCTGGAGAACGTCAGTTCCCGCCGACGCTCCTTCAACGCAAGTAGCGATACAGGAGATCGACGATCTCCTGCCTGACCTGCGCTGCAGGCTCGCCACCCTTCTTCATCGCGTGCGTCGCGCAGCGCTCCAGGTGATTGCTCAGCAGCAGCTTCTCCGCCCCGCGTAACGCTGAGTGCACAGCGGCGAACTGCTGCAGGATGTCAGGGCAGTAGCGCTCGTCCTCGACCATGCGCTGGATCCCCTCGATCTGACCGCGCACACGGGCGAGGCGCTTGAGAAGATCCCGCTTGGTGGGTTCCGCGATCCCCATGGCGTGGGGTATGTCGGTCCGTGCCGGTGTCATGGCGGCCTCGCTGCTGGGGTCCTATGCTATACTGGGGTATAGTATAGCCTCCGCCCGGCGACCTGTCAACCCCGGCCCCGCCGGCCCGCGCGGGGTCCGGCCAATCGATCACTTTCGGTCGCGGACGGAAGCGCGGGCCCGGGTGAAGACGCCGGTCGAGGAGGCGGCTGCCCCCTCGATGCTTCAGGCGCGACCCCGAACCCGCGTACGAGGAAGGGTGATAAGCCTGGTGTAGCTAACCCTGGGGCGGCGGCGGTGCCGGCTGGCGGCGCCAGCGCAGGCCCCTGCCCCTGCGCATGCGTTCCCGCAAGTCCTGCCAGCGGTGCAGGCGCTGCTGCCGGAGCAGGCGCGCTCCCTCCTGCCACTCCTCGAGCTTCCCACGCTGGTCGTCGTTGAGCACACCCAGCGCACCCCGCTCGAGGTTTAGGAAGCTCTTGGCCCTGTCAGCGTTGAGCCTCGCGAACTCGTCGATCGCGTTCTCCAGCGCATCATAGTCGCGCTCGGACCGCGCCTCAGCGACGGACTCTCGCATCTCGGCCACCCTGTCGCGCATCGCCTCCATCGCGGTCTGGTGGTCTTCCTGGAGCTTCTCCAGCCGTCCAACCTGCTCGTCAGACAGCTCCAGCTCCGACTTCAGCCGCAGCAGCAGGCCGGGACCGACATGCGCAGGACCTGTGAGGGCGCGCGACCTCAGGCCCATGCCACGCTGTCCCAGTGGGGCGACGAGTGCCCTGGCTCGCGAACGTGGAGCCCGCTGCCGCGCCTGGGCGACCGCCACATCACTCGTCGACAGCACGAGGGCTAACGCGAGTGTCAACCCGAGCGTTCCAACTCGAATATTCATTAAAAGCCTCCGTTGGTTTGCCGGTTCGTCTCTCTCGTCTATATGACAGCTTACTGGCCCTGAACGTTAATGGGACACCCTGGCAGGACCGGTGCGGGCGATACGGAGGCATCACTCTCGGCGCCGGCGCCGGAGCAAGCGTACTGGGAGGCCGTCAGCGTGCCGCTCGACCGCGCAGGTAAGCGGTGATCGAGTCCAACTCCTCGCTGGTCAGGGGCTGCACATCGCTCACCACCATGAACGCCTGCATCTCGCCGATTAAGCGTTCCCACCCGGTCACGGTATGGGCCCTGGGTGAGGGCGTCTCATGGCAGATCGAGCACTTCTGAATGAAGAGAGCCCGGCCCGGACCCGGCGTCAGCTCGCCGGTCTGGGGGACGGGCAGCGCGTACCTCCGCAGGTAAGCGAGCAGGGTGTCCACATCCTGCGGCGCAGGGAACTCGGCGCTCTCGTACCCTGCTATTACGACTTCCCCGACGAGTCCGGTGGTAAGGGGGCCACCCAGTCGGTCCTTGAGCTGCTGCATGCGCAGCAGATTGCGCCGCACCAGGATCGGCCACTCGGCGGCGCTGTGCATCTGCGGCGTCGGCAGCCAATGGCACTGTACGCAGTAGACCTGAAGCAACCCAGCGCCTCGCGAACCCGGCTCGGGAAGGTCCTCCGGCTGGAAGTCGTTTGGCGGCAGGCCCACGCCGACAGAGCTGATCATTCGCCAGCGCTGCCCGCGCTCGAGGTTGGCCGTGAGGGTCCCGCCCAGCTCAGCCAGCACGCTGTCGATCACGGCCACATCGACCGGCTGCTCGGAGGCACCTTGATCACACGCGACGGCGGTAGCGGCAAGGACGATGACGGTGAGGATGCTGCCTGCCCGCCATTGGCGTCGCTGTCGCTTGGACCCACGCCTTTCGCTGCCGCCGTCAGGCCAAGGTCTCCTGTACATTCTCTCTCCCTTCCCTGGTCTAGGCCGCACGCGAGCGGCCTCGAACGCCGGCTACGCCGACGAGCGTATAGTCAACTATCGCGATCGCCGAGGCCACCGCTACAGCGACCATGAAGACGCTGACCCGCTCTGGCGCGAGGAGCAGCACGAAGAGCGTCACGATCTGAAGGAACGTAACCAGCTTGCCGCCGGGGCGTGGCTGAGCCGGAATCCTGACGCTCAAGAGCTTCGCCACCAGGTAGGCCGTACCGACGTACAGATCCCGAGAGATGAGGATCAAGAAGCCCAGCCAACCCAGATAGGGGCCCCGAAGGAAGGCCGCCAGCGCGACCACCACGAAGAGCTTGTCGAACAGCGGGTCGATAAGGGCTCCCGTCTTGCTCTCCAGCGCCAGGTGCCGGGCGAGCCAGCCGTCCAGCGCATCGCTGAGGGCACCCAAGAACAGCAACACGCCGCGCCAGAGTAAGCCATCCACCGCGAAGAATGCGGCGGCAATGGGCAGCCGCAGCGCCGAGATGATGTTCGGCACGTTCACCAGCGTTGACCGCTGCCCCGCGGCTGCCTCGGCTCCCTTCACGGCCAGCATCTCCTGAGTGACCACTGCCAATACGGCACCTTCTCGTGGTTTCGGCTTCCTTCTTACACTATACCCCGCCGGTGTTCCAGCCGCGAGGCCCGGAGCCTGGGCGTTGGCCCCAGGCGCTCGAACGGCCAGCCAAGCGTTTCCGGCGGCCGCCCCGGACGGCGGACTGTCACTCGGAGCCCTTGTGGCGGGCACCCGCCAGACGCTGCAGCACTGAGCGAAACGAGGTCGGATCGATCCCGAAGACCTCGCGCAGAGTGTTCTTCTCGCCCGGTACGATGCTCTCTTCGAGCAACATGGAGAGCTGCTCCGAGTTGATCGGCGTAGGCAATCGCCAGTTCGTCGCCAGGTCGACGAACGGGCGGATCAGCCCCACCGGGACATGAATCCTAGGCCGGCGCAGGCCGTGCTCTTCGCCTACGATCTCGAGGATACGATTGTAGGTGAGCTTGTGAGGCCCGCCGATCTCGAAACATTCACCCGTCAGCTCGTCACGCTCGGCCGCCTGGGCAAACGCGGCAGCGACGTCCTCCGCGTCCACGGGTTGGAGTCGATAGCTGCCATCACCGATCACCGGCGTCACCGGTAGAAGGCGAAGCAGACGCAGGAGGATGTCGACGAACTCCCCGCCCGCTCCGACGATGATCGAGGGGCGGAAGATCACATAAGGGAGGCCCGATCTCCGCACCAGTTCCTCCGCCTCGTACTTCGTCCTTTGATACGCCGTCCCCTGCGGGCTCGCGCCCAGCGCGCTCATGTGCACGAACTTCGCAACGCCCGAGCGCCCTGCCGCCTGCACCACACGCAGGGTCCCACGCGTGTGAATGTCCTCGAACGTCATAGCCGGCGGTTTCTCCCGGATGATGCCGACGAGGTGAACGACCACGTCACAGCCGGCCATCGCCTCACCCAGCCCCGCCTCCTGAGTGACATCGCCGCGTACCAGCTCCGCACCCAATTCCTGCAAGGCGTCAGCTGATTCGGGGTTCCGAACCAGCGCGCGGAGCTGATGGCCGCGTTCGGCCAGCCGCCGGGCAACGTGACGGCCCACAAACCCCGTTCCGCCCGTCAGAAAGACCGAGAGCTCTCGCTGTGACGTCACACCCATGGCCCGCTCACTTCCCCCGCGCGGGAGGCCGCGGCGGTATATCGGGGCGCTGCTCCGCCTCACCAGCAGACCGCAGGCCGGGACTTGAGAGAGCCAGTCCGAGCACGTGCCGAGCGTTCGCGTAGGTGATGCGCGACAACGCCGCTTCCGGGCTCAGCCACTCCACGGCCTGGATCCCCTCCACGTTCTGCGGACGCGGGACATCGCTGGCGTCCGCTTCCAGCAAGAAGTAATCACAGTACTTGTGAACGAGTGTGTCGCCGACTCGGAAGTACCAGTCCGTGGCGGCCAAAGCATTGCCCAACCGCAGGTGACTCAGACCGGTCTCCTCGCGGCATTCGCGCAGCGCGGCGTCCCGTGCATCTTCAGTGCCCTCCACGTGCCCTTTGGGAAAGCCCCAGTTCCCGTAGCTGTCTCTAATGAGCAGCACCTCCACCTCGCCGTCGGACCTGCGGCGGTAGATCACACCGCCCGCGCTGAGCTCCATCCTGACAGCCTTCACCACGGTCATGGCCGCCCCCAGGAACGCGAGCGCCGATGTCGTGGCGCGCGACGGAAGGAGGCCAGAACGCTCTCAGCACGCCAGATGCCGATCCGTCCATCGAAGATTATCTTGACCCGGGCGCCTGGGCGTGGTGGGCTACCCAAGAAGCAGGCCCAGATGAAGCCCCAATCGCTGTGGCTGCTGTCTTCATGTCTGAGCATGGTCGGGCAAGCTAAGATGAGGGATACACGCCAGGCAACGCCGAGGACCTGGCGAGCCGCCGGAGGGCGATGAGCGTGGTACGGCGCATCTACTGGTCGCAGTTGCGCATCGGCGTGGTGATGAGCCTCGCCGTCACGGCCGCCGCGCTGCTGATCTTCTTCGTCGACCAGGTCCGCGACGCAGTCGAGCCACGCTATGCCCTTCACTTCCACACGCTCACCAGCCAGAACCTGCGGCTCCGGGCACCGGTCTGGCTGGCCGGTCAGCCCGTGGGGTACGTAACAGGGGTCGCCTTCGAGCCACCTACCCGAGGCAGGCGCGAGCGTCTCCGGGTCGAACTGAGCGTCAGCGCCGACGCCCAGCCCTTCATCACGGAGGGGGCCGCCGCTCAGGTGATCACGGCCGGGCTGGTCGGCGAGGTCGTCGTCAACATCCTGCCCGCCGCAGAGGCCGGCGATCCGCTCGCCGATGGAGCCACGCTGCCGACGGCGTC
This sequence comes from Gemmatimonadota bacterium, assembly GCA_020344375.1. GTDB lineage: Bacteria > Gemmatimonadota > Gemmatimonadetes > Palauibacterales > KS3-K002. The sequence continues at coordinate 1,726,268 of CP070823.1, forward strand.
CGAGATGGATCCCCTGGAGGTGGCCCGACGTCTGAGGACGCTCAGCGATTCAGTGCGGCCCGTGACCGATCGTTGGACCGCGGTGTTCCAGCAGGCCCGAACCGGCCGCGGCACGCTGCCGCAGCTGATCCGCGAGACCAGGGAGCTGCGAGAGTATCAGGATCGCTTGAACCAGATCAGCGAGACGTTCGCCGAGCTCGGCGGCGCCGCCGGTGGTCTGGCGGACGTGCTCTCCGACGAGGAAGTCCGCGCCGCCCTGAGGCGGATTGGCCCCCGGATCGAACGCCTCGCGGCGCGCTGGGCCAGCGGCGCGGGCACAGCAGGGCGGCTAGCCCGTGATACGGTCCTCACCGCTCGCTTGGCGGAGTTGACCCGCAATATCCAACGGCTTACCGAGCGCCTAGAGTCGGGTCACGGCACGCTCGGCCGATTTCTCAACGACGAGGCGCTGGCCACCGAGTTCGCCAGAACGCACGCGATGTTGCGGGAGCTGCAGGCCGATCTGGAGGCGCTGCGGGGAGGAGCGCGGCCGCGGATCTAGCGCCCGCGGCGCCGACGCCGACGCGCCCTACCCAGGTCACCTGGCCCGGGAAGCGCGCCATCGATGGTGAAGGTGATATCCCCCTTGCCGTCCGCGGCCCGAGAGGTGACGACGATCTGATCGATCTGCTGCGCCTTATCGACGATCGTGATCTCGAAGTCGATCTTGCCGTCCTTCGACCTCACCCCTGTCCTCACCCGCTTACCTGGCGACCGCTCCGCACAGGTTGCCGGGTTGCGGAACAGGGTCTTAGTCGACTGGCGCTGAGTCCCAGATAGCGTTCGCGAGATCTTGATCTGGCGAAGCCAGTCCGGCTGGTAGCTTATGCTGTACTCAGCACCGTGCTGATCTGTGCCCTCTCCCTCACGGTTGTGCCGGGCCATGCGGGCTCGATCTCCTCCAGATGGAGCGTGGACGACGACGCAGGTATTATCGGAAAAGGAATAACAATCTCTCTGAACACGCGTGACGCGTCAAGACACCCCCGAGGCACGCGCACAACGCGCCTCAGAAGCGGAAAGGCACCGGCACGAAGCAGAGCAGAAACACGACTCCCGCCACCAGCGAGAGGGCCCCGCGTCCCCGTGTGAGACCTCGCTCCGCATCGAACAGGGGTGGGTGCTCGATGCGGCCCCGCCCGACTACGTAGACCAGGACCGCCCACACCCACCAACCCGCCCAGAGGAGCCCGAGCGGGATGAGCGCTAAGAAGAATAGCCAAGCCAGGGGACGCTGGTGTGACCCGAAGGCCGCGTAAAGGATGTGGCCGCCGTCCAGCTGGGAGATCGGCAGCAGGTTCAGCGCTGTGACGAAGAGGCCGAGCCAGCCGGCAAAGGCGATGGGGTGGAGGACCAGCACCTGGTCAGCAGCGGAGAACCCGAGCACGAGACGGGCCAGTCCGGACAGGGCAAGTGATCCACCCAACCAGAACCGCTCACCGGCAAAATGCAGCAAGTACGAGCCCGGTAGAGCATGCACCACGGCGACGACGCGACTATGCAGCAGGCCCCAGTAGAGGAGTGGCAGCGATGCCAGGAAACTCACTAGCGGGCCTGCCACGGCGACGTCGAGCAGCGTGCGGCGGCTGATCACCGGGGAGCGCAGGCGAATGAATGCACCCAGTGTGCCGATGATGGAGAGGTATGGCGGGAACGGGACGAAGAAGGGCGGCGTTACACTGATGCGATGGTGCCGTGCCGTGAAGTAATGGCCGGCCTCATGCAGCGCGAGTAGCCCGACGAGGGCGAGCCCGAAGGGCACGCCCGCCAGTAGAGCGCCCGCGTCGAGAGCAATGGGAATGGGGATCCACCAGCCGTCGAAGAGCGCCAGCGCTCGGAAGAAGATCGGTGTTCGCCCCGCGAGCAAGCTGCCGGCGACGAAGGTGCTGAACAGTGTGGCCAGCAGCAGCACGGAGTGCAGCCACCAGCGCTCACGGCGCGACGACGGCTGGAAGAGCAGCAGCTCCCAGCCTTGAGCTCCGCGGCGGCTGGCGAAGGAGCCGGGCCAACGGGCCAGGAAGTCCTGGACCGCCGGCGACTCGGGCGTCAGCTCAGGGAGCAGCCGTCCGCTCACCACCAGGCCGGCGGAGAGCGATTCTGTACGCCAGAGGACAAAGATGGCGTCGGCGTCGCCGGGCTCTTGACCGCCCACAGCGGGAATAGTAGAATTCAGCGACACCAGCCGACTGTCCGCGTCGCGAGCCGCGCGTCTTCACTGCACCAAAGCATAAGAGCAACAGATACCGGCAAAAGGCATAACGCTAACGACTTTAGCAACTTATCGCGGTAGAGCCACGCGCGTCGCTAGTGGCTGACAAGGCTGCACGTGGCCCCTGTCGAGTGACTCCCCAGAGCGAGAGCACATCTCACAGAGCAGAAACACATGAGTACGTCCCTAGACATTGCCGAACTCAAAGCGAAGTCGGTCGCAGACCTCCACCACATGGCGGAGGAGCTGAACATCCAGAACTACTCCTCCCTCCGCAAGCAGGACCTGATCTTCCGCATCGAACAGAACCTGCTCGACTCCGACGTGATCCTCCGTGCCGAGGGGGTCCTGGAGATCCTGCCGGAGGGCTATGGATTCCTGCGGAGTCAGGACTGGAACTATCTGTACGGGCCGGATGACATATATGTGTCGCCCTCACAGATCAAGAGATTCGATCTGCGCACGGGCGACACCGTGCTCGGCCAGGTCCGGCCACCCAAGGAAGGCGAGCGCTATCTGGCGCTGCTCAAGGTGGAGCAGGTTAACGGTGAGGACCCGGAGAAGTCGAAGCACCGGATCAGCTTCGACAACCTGCGGCCGCGCTATCCGGAGGAGCGGATCCGGCTGGAACGTGACAACGGCGACATTGCCAACCGGGTCATCGACCTCATCACGCCCACCGGCAAAGGGCAACGTGGCCTGATCGTGTCGCCGCCCAAGGCAGGTAAGACGATCCTGCTCCAGAAGATCGCCAACGCGATCACCGAGAACCATCCGGAGATCCACC
>CP070823.1:1729402-1745455 GCA_020344375.1 Gemmatimonadota bacterium
GATATGGGCACTCCGACGCTCGCGGTGCGTCACGCTCTCCGGATCTGTGACCTGCTGATCCTCGAAGCCAACCACGACGACCTGATGCTGCGCACGGGTCCGTATCCCTGGTCGGTGAAGAGCCGGATCGCCGGCCGGCACGGGCATCTCTCGAACCGGGCTGCCGCTCAGCTCGCCGTGGAACTGCACCACCCGCAGCTCGCCGGCGTCGTGCTCGCCCACTTGAGTCAAGAGTGCAACGAGCCAGAGCTTGCAGCCTCCGTGGTCGGTGAGGCGCTGGCGAGGAAAGGCTACGACGCGCCACTCCGCGTCGCAGCCCAGGATGAACCGCTCGCCGGGCTCGACATCGCCCTCCTCGCTACGGGCGTCCGCAGCCCGCAGCTCGGGCTGTTCGAGCGCACTTGAGACCTAGTTGCCGGTGACGCGTAGCAGGTCGCTGGTCAGGGCCCAGACCATCAGCGCCAGGATGAGTAGCAGGCCCACCTGGCTCAGCCGGGTCCGAGCCTCAACAGAGAGCGCGCGCCCTCGCACCGCCTCGATGGCCAGGAACAACAGGTGGCCACCGTCCAGAATGGGTATAGGTAGCAGGTTGAGTACAGCCAGATGCACGCTCAGCAGGGCCATGAAGGTGATCAGAACTTGCAACCCGGCCCGTGCGGCCTGGCCAGAGAGCTGTCCAATCATTATCGGGCCGCCCAGGTCGCGCGCCGACGCTCTGCCAGTGATCAGCTGCCCGATGTAGTCGAAGATGAGCCCGACGATCTCCAGGGACCTGCGGGTACCGACGAGAAGCGAGCCCGCCAAGCTCAAGACGCGCCGGTCGCCGACGGTGTCGAGTGTGACGCCGATCCTCCCGGCGATGACTGTGTCACCCGCGACCGAGTCGACGACGATCGTGTCGAGCACGACTCGGGTCAGCAAATCCAGCTCCCGGCCGCCCCGCTCGACCCGCAAGCTGACTTCCTCTCCCGGCCGGCGGCTGACGTAGTCGGCAAACTCGAGCCACAGCTTAACCGGCCGGCCGTCTACGGCAACAACCAGGTCGCCGGGGAGCACACCTGCCTCTTGCGCAGGCCCGCCCTCGTCCACGGCTCCGATGCGCGGCTCCCAGGACTGGTGGTACGCGAGCCCCGCAAAGACGATGATCGCGAAGAGCATGTTCATGATCACGCCGGCGGAGATCACGATGGCGCGGGTGCCGACGGGCTTCGAGTCGAAGCGCCGCTCGGGAGGTATCTCCAGGTCGGCCTTGCCGCCCTCCAGTTTCTCCATCGCCTCTTCCTCGCCCATACCCGCCATCTTCACGTAGCCGCCGAGCGGAAGTGCCGAGATCACGTACTCCGTCTCCCCTATCTTGAAGCCCCAGACCTTGGGGCCGAGCCCGATAGAGAACCGGGGCACGGCGATGCCGGCGAGCTTCGCGGTGATGAAGTGCCCGACCTCGTGCACGAAGATCAGCACGCCGAGTACGATGACGAAAGCGAGGAGAGTAGTCACTTACGCCAACCGTTCCGTCTTGTCCACGCGCTCCTGTACGTAGGTTCGCGCCGCCTCGCGCGCCCAGCTGTCAGCGCGCCGCACCACACCCAGATCCGTCACCTCCTCCACCGCGTGGCCTCGCACGACATCACGAATGACCTCAGGGATCTCGTTGAACGGGAGCTGCTCCGACAGGAACGCGGCGACGGCTTCCTCACTGGCCGCGTTGAACACCGCTGGCGCCGTGCCGCCCTTGAGCGCCGCCTCGCGCCCAAGCTCGAAGGCCGGGAACCGTCCCGGCGGCACGGGCTCGAAGGTGAGCGTGCCGATCTGGGCCAGGTCGAGCGATGGCGCGTCGTAGGGCAGCCGCTCGGGATAGGTCAAGGCGTAGAGCACCGGCAGCTCCATCGTCGGGTAGCCCAATTGCGCCAGCACGGAGCCATCCCGGAATTCCACCAGCGAGTGCACGATCGACTGCGGGTGAATGACCACCTCCACCTGCTCGTAGGGCATCCCGAACAGATAGTGCGCCTCCACAACCTCCAGCGCTTTGTTCACCAGCGTTGCCGAATCTACGGTGATCTTGGCCCCCATGTTCCAGGTCGGGTGGCGCAAGGCCTCATCCGGTGTAACCCGCGCCAGGTCCCAGGGATCCCGGTCCCGGAACGGCCCGCCCGATGCTGTGAGCACGAGCCTGCGCACGCTCTCCAGACTGGCACCTGCCAGGCACTGAAACACGGCACTGTGCTCACTGTCCACCGGTACGAGCTCGCCAGCGTTCTCCCTCAGGGCCTGCATCACCAGCGGGCCGCCGACCACCAGCGATTCCTTATTGGCCAGCGCCAGCCGCTTGCCAGCCGCCAGCGCCTGCAACGTGGGTTCGAGCCCCGCGGCCCCCACCAGGGCGTTGACAACAATCTCCACGTCCGGGTGGCTCGCCGCCTCAAGCACAGCATCCCAACCGTTGGCCACCCTGGTACCCTGCGGCGTCGTGCGCGGCTCAAGCTCCCCGTCGACAAGCACGGCCAGCTCGGGGCGATAACGATCCGCCTGCTCCAGCAGCACGTTTGCACTCCGGTGCGCCGTAAGCGCGACGACCCGGAAACGGTCAGGGAAGGTACTCACAACCTCGAGCGTGGTTCGCCCGATGGAGCCCGTCGAGCCGAGGACCGCTATGCCTCGCGCACTCATCACAACCCCGTGAGTCTGAGATATGCGTAGCCGACCGGAAACACGAAGAGTAGCGAGTCGAGCCGATCTAGGATGCCACCGTGGCCCGGCAGAAGAGCTGAGCTGTCCTTCACGCCACAATCGCGCTTGAACCGCGACTCAAAGAGATCTCCGACCTGACCAGCCAAGGCAACCGCCACGCCGAAGCCCAACAGCTCTCCCCAACTCAACGTCCAGGTCACCAGCGATCGGGTCAACTCGGCGTACAGGAGCGCGCCACCAGCCGCCGCCAGGAACCCGGCGATCGCACCTTCCCAGGTCTTGGCCGGGCTGATCGCCGGTGCCAGCTTGCGTCGACCGAACGCACGCCCGCCGAAGTAGGCAGCGGTGTCCCCGAACCAGGTAACCGCAACGGGCAGAAACAGGACGGCGGCGCCGTGCCAACCCGGTGCCCCGCCCCCCAGAGCGCGCAGCCACACGGCGAAGGCGAGCGACAAACCCGTATAGGCGGCAGCGAACACCGTAACCATCACGGTCAGGCCTGGCCGCGACGCCGGTGGCGTCATGATCATCATGGCGGCCCCCACTCCCAAGCTCATCACCGCGACCGACATGGCAAAGCCCTCAACCGACAAGCCGGCGGCGATCAGTACGTAGGCCAGCGCCAGCGGGCCCGCCACGCTCGGCGCAGCCGGCAGACCGTGCTGACGGTACATGGCGCAGAACTCCCAAGCTGCCAGGCCCGCCATTAGGGCCAGGAATGCAGCCAGCCAATAGCCGCCAAGGTAGGCCAAGATGACGGCGACCGGTATGCCGATCAGAGCGACCGCCACGCGCTTCCGGAGCTCGTCGCCGGACCGCTGCATCAACTGGAGACCCTGCCGAACCTGCGGTCTCGCTTCTGGTACTCGAGAACCGCCTCGAAGAGATGCTCACGGGTGAAATCTGGCCAGAGGACTGGCGTCGTGAACAGCTCGGTGTATGCCAGCTGCCAGAGCATGAAATTGGAGATTCGATACTCGCCGGACGTGCGCACGAGCAGATCAGGATCAGGCCAACTTCGCGTGTACAGCTCGCTGGCGAAAAGCGTCTCGTCGATCTGCCCAGGCTTCAATTCACCTGCGTTCACCCGCTCGGCTAGGCGTCGCGCAACTCGGACCAGCTCGTCGCGAGCGCCGTAGCTGATCGCCAGTATGAGCAGTAAGCGCTGTCCCTCGCGCGTGGCCGTCGTGATCGTGTCGATCGCCTTGCGCCCGCGGGACTCCAGCCGCTCAAGATCTCCGATGACGTGGACCTGCACGCCGTTGTCAACCAGGTCCTGGCACTCGGACTGCGCGTAGCGCTCGAGCAACGACATGAGGAAGGCAATCTCGCGAGACGGTCGCCGCCAGTTCTCTTGCGAGAAGGCGAAGAGTGTGAGGAACTCGATCCCGGCCTGAATTGCACCCTCTACCGCTTCCCTGACGGCTTTCATGCCCGCGCGATGGCCCTCATAGCGTGGCAGGCCGCGCTCGGTGGCCCACCGCCCGTTGCCATCCATGATGATCGCAACGTGGCGAGGCAACTGGCTCTTCTTGAGCTGGTGAATCCGTTGGAGGCGCTGAGAAGGCATCGGCTGTGCTAAGAAGCGCACGCAGCAAAGATCCGATGCTGCCTGGCTCCGTGATTTTATGGGTTCCTAGCTCAGACCTCGAGTACCTCTTCTTCCTTCGACTTGAGGAGGACCTCTATCTTCTCGACGTACTCGTCGGTCAGTTTCTGTACCTCTTCCAGCTGGCGATGTCCCTCATCCTCCGAGAGCTCGCCCGACTTCATGCGCGACTTGATTTCATCGTTAGCCGCACGGCGCGCCGTACGCAGCGAGACTCGACCTTCTTCCGCCATTTTGTGCAGCACCTTCACGAGCTCTTGGCGGCGCTCCTCGTTCAGCGGCGGGATCGGCACGTGGATCACGGTTCCATCATTGGACGGATTGAGCCCTAGATCCGAGCTCCGGATGGACTTCTCTATCGCGCCTACCAGGTTCTTGTCCCACGGCTGCACAATCAGCAGCCGAGGTTCCGGAGCGCCGATCGTCGCGAGCTGCTCGAGCGGCATCTGCGCCTCGTACGCCTCGACCCTGATGTGCTCCAACAGCGCCGGGGAAGCCTTTCCTGTACGCACTGACGCGAACTCACGCCGCATCGCCTCCAGCGCCTTCTCCATGCGCGTGCGAGTCTCCCTCAGCGTCTTCATGACTCCACCTCCCCGGAAATCAGCGTGCCGACGCGCTCTCCCCGCGCCGCCGCGAGCACAGCCCCAGGCCGCTGCACATTCAGCACGATCACAGGCAGGTTGTTGTCCTTGCAGAGCGAAATCGCGGTCGCGTCCATGACGCCGAGCTCGCGCGTCATCACCTCCAGGAATGAGATCTCAGGGATCAACTCCGCGGTCGGGTCGGTCAGCGGGTCCGCCGAGTGCACACCCTCAACCTTCGTGGCTTTGATGATCAGGTCCGCTTCCATCTCAATGGCCCGCAGAACGGCGGCCGTATCGGTGGAAAAGTACGGGTTACCGGTGCCGCCTGCAAAGAGCACGACCCGGCCCTTCTCGAGATGGCGCAGCGCCCGCCTGCGGATGTACGGCTCGGCCAGCTCCTCCATACGGATCGCACTCAGAACGCGGGTGTCCACGTCCTTTCTCTCCAGCATGTCCTGGATCGCCAGCGCGTTGATCACGGTGGCCAGCATGCCCATGTAGTCCGCTGACACCCTGTCCATCCCTCCCTGCGCCGCCGCAGTACCGCGCACGATGTTGCCGCCGCCCACAACCAAACCCAGCGCCACACCGGCGCCATGCACCTCTGTGATCTCCTCCGTGAGGCGATCGATCGCAGGAAGGGAGATGCCGAACCCGTCGTCGCCGGCCAGCGACTCGCCCGACAACTTGAGGAGGATCCGCTGATACTTCAGCTTGGGGCCTACTATCACCTACTGACCCACCTGGAATCGCACGAAACGGCCGACCGCGATCTTCTCCCCGATCTTCCCCTGAGTCTCGGAGATCCTGTCGGCCACCTTCACTTCCGGGTTCTTTACGTACTTCTGTTCGAGCAGCGTGCGCTCCTCGAAGAACTTGCGCAACTTGCCTTCGACGATCTTGTCCGCGACATGCTCGGGCTTGCCCTGCTCCTTGACCTGGGCCGTGTAGATCGTCCGTTCACGCTCGATCGTCTCCAGCGGCACGTCCTCGCGCGAGACGGCGATCGGGTCGGTCGCCGCGATGTGCATGGCGATATCTCGCGCCAATTCCCGGAAATCTTCCGTCCGGGCCACGAAATCGGTCTCACAGTTGAGCTCGACCAGCACGCCGACGTTGCGAGAGTGGTGGATGTATGACTCGATGACACCCTCGGCCGCCTCGCGTCCCACACGCTTCTCCGCCGCCGCTGCCCCCTTCTTGCGGAGCCATTCCACGGCGGCTTCCATATCACCACTCGTCTCCTGCAGGGCGCGCTTGCAGTCCATCATGCCGGCCCCGGTGCGCTGTCTCAGTTCCTTGACCTCTGTTGCTGATATCTGGCTCATCGTCGTTCGGGATGGAATCCACGCGCATCAAAAGGGCCACCGAAGTGGCCCCGCCAGCGCTTAGCCCTCGCTGGTACCCTCAGTGTCTGCTGGCGCCCCCTCGTCCTCCTCGGCCGGACCCTCAGACTCCCCACCCTCAGCTTCCGGTGTCACGCGGTGTGCCGCGATCACTTCCGGGCGCGGTCGCCGCCGCTTGCGTGCCCGCCTGGCCGTGCCACGCTCCGTCACCGCCACCGCAGCGTCGCTCGAGTAGGTGAAGACCTCCTCCTCCTCCTCCTCAGCGGCAACCCGCAGCTCCTCGGGCACCTCCTTCATCGCGGCTTCTACGGTATCGGCGACCTCACCGGTAATCAGAGACACCGAGCGGATCGCATCGTCGTTCCCTGCAATCGGGACCGTCAGCATATCTGGGTCGGCATTCGTGTCCGCGATCGCGATGACCGGGATGTTTAACTTGTTGGCCTCGGCCACCGCGATATCCTCCCTCCGCGCATCAACAACGAAGAGGCAGCCGGGCAGCCGCACCATGTTCTTGATCCCGGAGAGGTAGCGGTCGAGCTTCTGACGCTCACGGTCCAGCAGCAGCTGTTCCTTCTTGGTGTAGAACTCGAACGCGCCCTCCTCGGCCCCACGCTCAAGCTCCTTGAGCCGCCGGATGTTCTTCTTGATCGTCTGGAAATTGGTGAGCATCCCGCCCAGCCAGCGCTCGGTCACATAGAAGGCGCCGCAGCGCTCGGCCTCGGCCTGAACGATCTCACGCAACTGTGGCTTCGTGCAGACGAACAGGACCGACTCACCTCGGTGCACAACCTGCCGGATCAGCTCCTTCGCCCGCTCCAGCTCCTTCAGAGTCTTCTGCAAATCGATGATGTAGATGCCGCCGCGCTCCGCAAAGATGTAACGGCGCATCTTGGGGTTCCACCGACGCGTCTGATGTCCGAAGTGGACTCCAGCTTGCAGCAGATCTTCCAGCCCTACCGGCATACCACCTCGTTCGTAGACTCGCGAGAAGGCCTAACGCTTGCTGAACTGGAACCGCTTGCGCGCCTTCGGCTGCCCGTACTTCTTGCGCTCCACTCGCCGCGGATCCCGGGTCAAGAGACCCTCGCGCCGTAACGCCAGCCGCCGATCTTCGTCCTCGACCAGGAGAGCGCGGGCGACGCCCAGCTGAATCGCACCCGCCTGGCCCGTCAGACCGCCGCCCCGCACGTTGACCACCACGTCGTACTCGCCGAGCGTGTCGGTGGCGCGGAACGGTTTCTCCAAGATCGCCTGGTAGGCCCCACGCGGGAAGTAGTCAGAGAGTGGACGATCGTTGATCTGCCACTCCCCTTTTCCTCGCCCCATATAGACGCGTGCGACCGAGGTCTTCCGACGACCGACCGCGTGCACCCGTCCATCTTCTAGCTTCTTACCGATCATGTCCTTGACTTAGACACTGGTGGCAGCTCGCCGCTAGCTTTCAATCTTCAGCGACTCGGTCGCTAGCCCCGCGTGCGGGTGCTCCGGGCCCCCATATACGCGCAACTTCTTCAGCATCTGCCGGGCCAGCGCGGTCTTCGGGAGCATACCGCGGACTGCTCGCCGAACCACAAACTCCGGGCGCCGCTCCAACATCCGCTTGAAAGGTATCAGCTTGGCTCCCCCCACGTAGCCGCTGTGGCGGAAGTACACCTTCTGCTCCGGCTTCTTTCCCGTCAGCCGCACCCGGGCCGCGTTGATGACGATCACGCCGTCACCGCAATCCACATGGGGCGTGTAGACGGGCTTGTGCTTGCCTTGCAGAACGCGCGCAACCTCGGCGGCCAGCCTGCCGAGCACCACCCCGTCAGCGTCCACCAGGTACCACCGTCGGGCGATCTCCGCCGGTTTCGCCACCGGGGTCTTCATCGCTTTCGTCAACAGCTCCGCCATCTCGTCGTCCGCAGAGTCTATGCTTCGCCGCCGGACACAGGACCACAGCGGGTTTCAGCGGTTTCGGGAACAGCGGAGAAGGATAGTCCGGGAGTCCTTGTATGTCAAGGAAGTTGGGCCATTCCAGGCGTGCCAAATCAGCCCAAGAAGCTCTCCAGGGAGCGGGCGCGCGAGACGTGCCGGAGCCGCGCCAGGGCGCGCTCCTTGATCTGCCGCACCCGCTCGCGCGTGACCCCTAGCTGCTGGCCGATCTCCTCCAACGTCATCGCCTCCTCCCCGTCCAGCCCGTAGTAGAGGCGCAAGATCTTGGCCTCCCGCGGCTTGAGCGTCGAGAGAGCCGCCTCTACGTTGGTCCTCAGCGCCTTCTCGAAGGCCTCCTGCTCGGGCCCCGGGCGGTACTCGTCGGGCAGGTAGTCGAGCAACTTGTTATCCTCACCGGGCACGAGCGGGGCGTCGAGGGAGAGATGGGCCATGGCGATGGACATGGTTTTGTAAAGCTCGTCTGCGTCCACATCCAGTCCCTCCGCCAGCTCGCCCACCGTCGGCTCTCGCCCCAGCTCCTGGACCAGGGCGCTCGACCGCTTGCCGATGCGATGCAGCTCACCGGCCCGGTTGAGTGGAACGCGAACGATGCGTGACTGCTCGGCAAGCGCCTGCAGGATCGCCTGGCGAATCCACCAGACCGCGTAGCTGATGAACTTCACGCCGCGCGTCTCGTCGAACTTCTCCCCGGCACGTATTAACCCGAGGTTGCCCTCATTAATGAGATCAGCCAGGGCAACACCTTGGTTCTGGTACTTCTTAGCAATGGATACGACAAAGCGCAGGTTGGAGTTGACGAGCTTCTCAAGGGCCTCCCGGTCGCCGCGGCGGATGCGCTCGGCGAGCTGAGCCTCCTCCTTCCGGTCGATCAGCGGGTAGGCACTGATCTCCTTCAGGTATTGATCCAGTGATCCTGGCGGAGTGGCCGCGCGATGCGTCGGTGCGAACGCCCCAAACAGCTTGGCGCGCTCGGCCGAACGATCATCCGCGTTCACTCTGTCGGGAGTACGACCCTCGCCCACTCGACTCAAACGCGAAATCCCAGTATCGGTCAGGACTCAGCGGACTGCCCGCTCGCGATAGACCTAGTCGACCAGATTACCCACCCGGTCCCATCTGACCTCGGTCAACCATGGCAGCGGTCGAAGCCTGCTGCGGTCGAACGAGTAGTAAATGAACAATGGTCGGCCTTTGATCAAGGCCCGATCGACAAACCCCCAGTAGCGGGAATCCTGGGAGTTGTCGCGATTGTCGCCCATCACGAAGTACTTCCCCTCCGGGACGACGATGGGACCCCAGTCGTCCCGCGTCGGGCGGTAGCGAGCGGCGTCGAAGTGCGGCGACAGGTAGTCCCGCTGCCACTCGAACTCGGGATGGTAGTAGTTGCCGTCGGGCTGCGTGTGCTGCACGTACGACTCCTGCTGGCGCTCCCCATTTACATAGAGCTCGCCAGCGCGCATCGCAACCGTGTCGCCCGGTAATCCGATCATGCGCTTCACGTAGTTCTTCGATCTGTCCAGCGGATACTCGAAGACGACGATATCGCCCCGCTCCGGGCTGTCAAAGGCGGGCAAGCGAAAGCTGGTGAACGGCACCTGTGCGCCGTACACAGCCTTATTAACAAGCAGGAAATCCCCGATCAGCAGCGTCCGTTCCATCGAGCCCGTGGGTATCTTGAAGGCCTCCACCGCGAATGTCCGAATGACGAGAAACAGCAGAATCGCAACGGAAATCGACTTGATCCATTCCCATAGCCAGCGACCCGTGCCCGCAGCCTCCCCCCGGTGACGGCCCCTCTGCTGCAGCTCCTGCTCCCTCTGTTTCTGCTTGTCTCCTGATCGATCCCGCTTCTTGGCCATTAGATGCGTTTCCCTGTCAATCGGCTCCGGTTCAGGCGGCGGTACGCGTAGGCCTACCTTATCAGCTCACCTATGCGGCTCCACCGCACGTCAGTCAACCACGGTACGGGCCGGAGCCTGCTACGGTCGAACGAATAGTAGATGAACAAAGTCTGCCCTTTGATCAAGGCCCGATCGACAAAACCCCAGTGCCGCGAGTCCTCAGAGTTGTCCCGATTGTCGCCCATGACGAAGTACTTCCCCGCTGGGACGACGATCGGACCCCAACGATCGCGCGTCGGCCGATACTCGCCAATATCGACGTCTGGCGCCAGGTAGTCCCGCTGCCATTCGAACCGGGGATCATAGTAGTCGCCACTCGACTCTATCTGCTGCACGTATTCCTCGTACTGGCTTACCCCATTCACGTACAACACTCCATCGCGCATCGCAAGCTGGTCACCCTGCAGACCCACGATTCGCTTCACGTACGGAGCCTGCCATCTTTCGAGCGGGGGCTCCAGCACAACGATGTCGCCCCGTGCTGGATCCCCGATGCCGGGAAGGCGAATGTCCGTGAACGGCACCTCCGCCCCGTACGCGGCTTTGTTCACGATCAGGAAGTCACCTACCAGCAAGGTATTCTCCATAGAACCGCTGTCGATCGTGAACGTCTCCACGGCGAAGGTACGGATGACCAGGAACAGCAGGATCGCCGCCGAGATCGATTTCACCCAATCCCAGAGCCACCGACCGAGGCCCTGAGCTTGTCCGCGGGAGCGGTCCTTCGGCTCTGCACCTTGTTGCCCGCGCCTCCGACTCCTCGCTGCTTTGACTCGCCTTTTCGACATGAGTTCCCGCACCGGCGCTTCCGTCCAGGGCAACTCGATGTTCCAAGATCCCTGCTGTCCTACCTCTCAGGAAGCTCTAGGATCCTTCCGTAACGACGCATCCTCTCGGTCTGTGATGCACCGTCGGTGTCGTTCCGCGCGCCTCGCGCGCTCGCGACACCCCACACGGGCAATCTTCGCCGTGGTATGCTTTCCACTACAAGCTATCTCGACACCCTCTTCCTTCGCCACGCCCTCCGTACCGCCTGCTCAACTTAGCGGCGCGAGCGCCTGCCACCAAGCGCCGTCAGCGCCGACCTTGAAGCGAGCTCCTCAGCACGACCTGAGCGCCGCGCACCCCGACATCGATCACGAAGCCCGGCAACTCGAAGGGCACCGCGTTGATCGGTAAGTCGTCCTCAGCCCCACGCTTGAGCTCAGCCAACAACTGATCGCGCACGGGCTCGGGGAGTGGCACCAGTCCAACCTGGACGATATCGATGTAGTACACGCCACAGCCCGGCCGCAGGCCATCCAGCCGGCCACGCACCGCCACGCTGGCCGTGTCACCTATCAGGGCGGCTACCGGGCCCAGTCGCTCGATCCCGGGCACCTGCTCCGTCGCCACCCGGCCTGCCAAGACGAGCCGTTCGTCCTCAATGTCCGCCTGGACATCGGTGACGTATTCGGGAAAGAACCCCTTCAGCCCGTAGCGGATCCAGGCGTCCAGCTCCTCGGCAGTCAGGGCCGCTTCATCGACCTCGCCTTGCCCCAGCGCGACGATCTTCGCCTCGGCGCGCTGGGCAAGACTCGGGACTGGCGACGCCGCCAGCTCGACCTTCTCCCCCGCCCTGTCGGTAACGCGCGCCAAGAACCCCCTGATCTCGTCTCGAGCGAACCAGCCGACAACCATCCCTGCCACCAGCAACATCCCACAACCTATCCTCGACAAGCAACCACGCATCCGCCCTCACCCCGCTTGAGACACCAGCTCCATTCTGTGGATGACGTCGTACAGCGCCCCGCTTGGCCTCAGCGTGCTCCGCATCAGATCGACGCAGTGAACCTCGTAGGCATCCTCGTACGCCAGTCGCCCGATCAGCTCATCCAGGCCGCCAAACTCCGCGGGTCGCGCGCGCCGCTGCGCGCGGCCCAGCGTGAGGTGCGGGTGAAAGGATCGCGTCTCACGCTCGAAGCCGAGGAGCGCCGTTGCCTCCTCGATCGCCTCGTGCAACTCCCTCAGCGTCGAGCTGGGCGTCACGCCGGCCCACACAACCTGGGGGCGACTCGGCGACGGGAACGCGCCGAAACCGCTGACCGCCATCTTGAAAGGGCCTCTGCCTTTCACCGCCTCACCCAGACCCGAAGACAGCTCGGCGACGCGCTGCTCCTGAACCTCGCCCAGAAACTTCAGGGTCAGGTGCACGTTCTCGGGCGGCACCCAGCGAACCCCGTAGTCCGACTCGCGTAGCTCGCGCGCCGCCTCGGCCAGCCGCGCCCGCTCTTCCGACGTCGGATTGATCGCGATAAACAGCCGCATAGCTTACCGCTACAGGAGCGCCAGCGTCACATAACGGAATCCCGCCGCACGACACGCCTCCACAGCGGCGGCACGCAACTCGCCAACGAGCCTTCCCGCTCCCGACGCCACGCGGATCACCGCGACTTCGCCGTCGGCGCCCGCGCCCTCCACACCGGCGCGGATTCCATACGGCGCCAGGCGTCGTTCCGCCTCCGACGTCGATGGGCCGTTCCCGGTGAGGACGCTGCCCGCCCTCTCGTTCAGCGCACCCCGCCGGTAGCCCTGCAGGTCCAAACCAGCCCGGGAGTACCCGGCCTGTTGCAGGGCCTGGGCCACCCAGACCCGTAAGCCGGGCCGCTCAAACAATGCCAGATCCGCGCCGGCGACCTCCAGACGTGCCAGATCACCGTGGTGACGAACCCGCAGATCGCCCCAGCCGTGCAGCGTTCGTAGCCGGGACTCCGCCTCCTCGACCTGCCGTAGCCGTTGCGGCGTCACCGGCGTTCCGTACGGCAGGCGGCTGGCCAGACAGGGCGACGCCGGCATCTCCCAGGTCGACAGGCCGGCGCGCCGGGACAGCTCGCGAATCTCGCTCTTGGTGAGTCCCACTTCCTGAAGCGGCGAGCGGACGCCCAGCTCCCGGACGGCGCGCAGGCCCGGCCGATGGTCGTCCAGGTCATCGGCGTTCGAGCCATCGAGAACGCTGGCGAAACCGCGCTCGCGGGCCACAGCGACGAGCTGGCCGTACAGCTCCGTCTTGCAGAAGTAACAGCGATCCCTCGGATTCGCGAGGTAGTTCGGATCGCTGGTCTCGTTCGTCTCGATCTTGAGATGCGGCAAACCGATGGAGCACGCTACGCGCTCCGCTGCCTCCCGTTGAGACTGCGGGAAGCTAGGCGAGAGGGCCGTCACCGCGAGCACATGGTCCTCGCCCAACGCGTCGAGCGCCGCTTTCGCCAGGTAGGTGGAATCGACACCGCCGCTGTACCCGATCACTGCCCGACCGCAGTGGCGCAGCAGATCGTGCAGCGCTCGCTCTTTCGCTTCCAGATTGTCCGTCGAGAGATCCATGCGCTAGCCGTTGGCAACTGACCTCAGCGAATACTCGGGACGGCAGCAGGGAGTGTCAAGGTAAGGGCTGACGGTTGGCGTGGCACTGAAGGTAGGCCCGGAGGTCCCCCACGTCGTATCGCTTGTTCTGGTTGTTGCGCGCGTCCAAGTACCTCTCCTCCAGCCCGCTGAGCCGATTCGCACCATCGAGCAGCAACGGTCCCAGGAGGCGCGCCAGCGAGATCGGCGCCGTCGACAGGACTAGCCGCGCCGCGCCGTCCTCCAGCGTGATTCGGTAGATGCTCACGTCCGACTCGTCACCCAACGCGGCATTCAGGCGCGTGGAGGGGTTGGTGAAGCCTGTGAACTTGCCCTGCCGAAACGCCCCGAACGCATCGCCGGGCTCGCCCCGATTCCCACCCTCCGGCGCCGTGCGGACCAGCGTGCCGTTGCCATCCGCCTCGACCAGCATCACCCGGTAGAGAGGCGCGCAGTCCCTACAGGGGCGGAAGGGGATGGTGTCGTTGATGCGGTAGATCAGGACGCCCTCGGCCGGGAGGTCGCGATCGAAGCTGATGCGCTGCCGGTACTCCACCAGCAGACGTTCCGGTTCACCGAGCGGGATCTCGAGGATCTCCCTGGCCGTCTGCACAGGCGCCAGCATCAGCTCCTGGAGCTCGCCGGCGGGAACGCCTCGAACCTGATCCAGCCAGCCGAGCTGCTGCTTCTCCCACGCCCCGACATGTGTCGGTCGCTTCCACTCGCTGCGCGCGACATCGCCACAGCCCCAGGCACCCGCGGCCATGAGCGACCAGCAGCCGACTACCCAGCGCCGCTGTTCCGGAAGGATGCCGTAGACAGGGTGGTACAGGTCCGGCAGGCCGAGCAGGTGGCCGAGCTCGTGGGCGATGGTGGTGATCGGTTGAACGTCCGTCCCGTCACAGTTGACGGCGCTCTGGATGAAGTACGGGTCGAGGCGCACGAAGCCACCGCCGGGCCGTGGATCGTCCGTCACGAACGGGTCGCCACGCCAGTTGGAGATCCGCGAGAAGTGGGGCCAGATGCCGGGCCCGCCACACGACGCAGCGATCTCCAGAAACTCGAACGCCACCGCGTCCACCACTCCGTCGTCGTCGCCGCTGTTCGGGAGGTCGTCCGGACCGTCGTTGTCGAAGCGCCCGAAGTCCGTCGTCGGGTCGAGCAGCGTCAGCGCCTCCACCAGGTAGTCGCTGACCCGGGAATCGCCACCGATCCCGTAGTTGCCCCCAACCACCTCCGCCAGCGTGAGGTTCGTACTCACCCAGGGGAGCACCTCACCGTACAGCCTGAGCCGTCCGCCTGACACCTCGGCGTAGTACTCCACCAGCGTGCCCTCCTCGGCTGGCCCGTCGAAGAGAACGCGCTGAAGCTCGTCAGCCGTCACATAGGGATACGGATCCGGCGAGTCAGCGAAGAGCGCCGGGATGACCACCACGGGCATCTCACCGGCGACGGGTTGCGCCGCCGCGATGGCTCGCTCCGCTCGGGTGATCCAACCGCCCGACGGACGGAAGAACTCCGGATTCCGCTGAATCAGCTCGTAATAGCCCTCGGGCAACTCACGGCCGGCAACCTGCGCGACGACCTCGATGTCCTGCGCCGTGGCGCTGCTGGCTGCGAGGACCGCGACTCCGAGGACGAGCAAGAGCCAGCGACGCGCCGCCGTCATATCACGGACCGCTCGCGGGTTCGACTTCGACGCGATACCCCGACAGGGTGGCGCGCAGGCGGTTCTCTCCATCGGCCACCTCGACGATCCGCAGCGCCGGCGGCGCATGTATGTCCTCCACCCAGAGCGTGAAGCGAATCTCCGATGGATCATTGAGGAGAACGACGATCCGGCTGGTGTTGCCGGCACGGAACACGTACGCGTCGCCGTCCTCCGCCGCCGCCTCGACGATCCCCTCGGCAACGGTCTCGAGCACGGCGGCCCCTTCGGCGCCGTTGGGCGAAACGACGGCGACCAGGAGTTCGCCGGGCATCGGCTCGGGGCGCGTGGGTCCGCGCCCCTCGGAGCAGGCGAGCGCGCTGATCACAGCGGCGTACGCGAGAACCAGCGCAACCCCGGTTCGCGTCATGAGCGCTGCACGTCGGTGCCGCGCGCGGAAGGCTGCACGGAAAGCAGGGACTCGAAACGGTGGCCTCACCGGTCTCCCATAGTCTGTGACCGCCTGTCCACACACGGTCGAAAGATGATCTCCTCCGTGTGACCTTGACCTCGGCTATGATCTCACGATAAGTCGCTCGGCCGAATCCGGCCAGCTAAGGTGCCTGGCCCATGTGTTCCAGTGCGTTGCGATCGAGCCCCGCTGGGAGACGGGACGGCGTCGGCGGCAGGGTGAGTACGCTCGGCGAGTCCGAGCACTGCTTGCCGGCTCACCTGAGTCTTCCTGTTCGGACAATTAACACTCGCGAACTACGGATTATGATTATGCCGTGTCGGGCGGACTCAATGGGACTCAGTGGGTAAAATCGTGATACCAGAAGACGTTGCGCGTAGCTACCACACGCACGCTTTCCCGTTGAGTCACATTGAATGACGATCAGTTGGGCACACTGAAGGCACACTAACCGAATTGCTCGCGTGAACTGGAAGCCATCAG
>CP070823.1:1745555-1805067 GCA_020344375.1 Gemmatimonadota bacterium
AGGTGCGATTACAGCGTGAGCTCGACCCCCCCGGTCACCCAGAGTTCGTTCTGCAGCTCCGACTCGAAATCGGCGGCACGTAAGGACTGAGCGTAGAAAGAGACATAGTCACGGACATCGATCCGCACCCCGAAGTGTGGGCTCAGCCCGTAACGCAGCCCGGTGCCCACGATCAGCGCGATGTCCGTTCCGCCCTCCAGGCCTTCGAAGAGTTCCCCACCGAGATCGGCACTCTCATCGAAGAACTCTCCTCCGCGGCTGACCAAGGCCAGCCCGCCCAGGAGGTGAACAGCCACGGGCGTAAACGGTGCCCTGAACACCTCCAACAGCACATTCGCGCCGAGAGTGAAGACCCTGGCGTCAAGGGTTACGGTCGGCTCGGGCAAGGGTTCCCTTCGCGTGGCAGTCCTTTGGATGGCACTGGCTGCGTACTGGAACTCGAGTTCCAACCAGAGTCTGCTGCTGAGACTGCGGCTAGCGCGCAGCCCAAACGCCAGAGCCGCTTCCTGGCTTTGGCTCAGCGTCTCGGGATCGAGTAAGCCCGCTTCCGGCACCGTCTGGTTGTCCACCAGATCGGCCGTCGGTAGATAGACCCCGATGAACGGTGTTACGGCATAGGTCGTCTGCTCTTGGGCCAGCGCGGGGCTGGCCGCGGCAAGTACGAGCAGGAGGGCGGTACCGCGTACGTTGGCTCGCATCACAGATCTTCCCCGTAGCTCAAGCATCGACGCTGTTTGAACAGCGCTGCTGCTACTGGCGCTGCCTGGAGAGGGCTGCCCCGGGGGAGGACTGCCGTCGCGGACAGGGGCTGGCCCAGACCGTGGCGGCCAAGCTAGGCACGGGCACGCGGATTTGCAAGGAATCCGCGGCCAGCAGGGTCGGCGGCCGGGCAGAAAGCCACCGTTGCCGATTGCGTGGGCAAGCGCTAACTTACACTTCCCTCTATGTGCTAACCTGTGGGACCTCCCCACGTCTAGCTCCCCCGCCGGTAATGAGATGGCAGCTACCTGCCTGCGTTGCTGCGCGAGCCTGCCGTTCCAGGGCGCTTCCTGCCCCGAGTGCGGGACGCCGGGCCCGGCGCCGGAGTTCTATCTGCGTCCGGTCGACCGCTCGCCGATCAGCGAGGAGTTGCTGGAGCACCTGCGCGCGGCGACCAGTGGCGAGTTCGAGATCATCCGCGAGATCGGCCGTGGCGGAATGGCGCGCGTCTATCTCGCGCGAGAGATCGCGCTCGATCGCCAGGTCGCGCTGAAGGTCCTGTCCCCGCTGTTCAGCGAGTACCCGGAGATCGTGCGACGCTTCCAGCAGGAGGCGCGCACGGCCGGGCAGCTCAGCCACCCCCACATCCTGCCGGTCTTCGCTGTCTATCAGGGCAACGGCCTGTCCTTCTTCACCATGCCCTTCGTCAAGGGTTGCAGCTTGCGTGAGATCCTGCGCGAAGCAGGTCCGCTCGAGGTCGAGGAGGCGCTCGAGTACCTGCGGCAGGCCGCGTCGGGACTCGCCTACGCTCACCAGCACGGTGTGGTTCACCGAGACGTGAAACCCGAGAACATCCTCTTCGAGGAGTCGACTGGCAGGCTGATGCTCACCGACTTCGGACTCGCCAAGGCGCTAGGCGCCGAGTCGCTCACCGTGCCGGGCGACGTGATCGGCACGCCGCATTACATGGCGCCGGAGCAGTGTGAGGGACAGCAGGAAGTCGATGCGCGTACCGACCAATACTCTTTGGCGCTCGTCGCGTACGAGATGCTGACTGGGGAGTACCCGCTCGTTGCCGATGGGCTGCGGGAGCTGCTCATGAAGCAGCTGAGCGAGGATCCGCCGCCGTTGAGCGCGCGTCGGCCCGATGTGCCAGCGCACGTCAGCGAGGCAATCCATCGGGCGCTCTCGAAGGATCCGGAGGATCGATTCTCATCCATCGAAGCTTTCGCCCGGGCGCTGATGGGCGCTGCGCAGTCCGAGGGCGTGGGCAGCGACAGGCGGCGGCGGGTCGGCCAGGCGAGCGGTGCGGCCCACGCCAAGACGCTGCGGATGCGCAAGCAGCTGCTGAGACTGCACAGGAAGCGGCGGTTGCGGAGATGGGCAGGTCGGGGGGCGGTCGCGGCGGCGGCGTCGCTCATGTTGTATCTCGGCGTGGCAGCCGTGTCCGGCGGCGTTCCACTCTCGCGGCGCGAAGCTTCTGGTGATTCTGCTGAGGGGCTGAGCCCGGGTACCGGGACGCAACGCGCCTCGCAGGTCGCCTTCGTCGAGGTCGACGCACTCGTCGGGGATGGTGCGCAGCTCGTCGGTCCGCCGGCAGGTGTGCTGGATAGCGGTGCAGGCGATCTGAATGCGACGGGTTCGCAGGAGGGTGCCGGTGGAGAGGAGCTGGCGGCCGCGACGCCGCCGCGTCCGCGGACACGACGGGCAAACACCGCGCAGGGTGGCGAGCCCTCCGGCGGCGAGCAGGATCGCACGGTAAGGGAAAGCGGCAGTCGTGCTCAGGGATCCGAGACGCCGTCTTCAGTCGGTCCCGGCGCCGGAGAGCGGGCGGAGGCGGCGTCGTCCGATGCCGTCCCTGGGGCCACGGAGCCGGCGCCCGGCGACGTGTCCCAGCCGACGGACGAAGTCACTTCGGAGGAGCTTGATGCTGCGGAGGACACAGATGTCGGTGCGGTCGCCCACGCGTCGCCCGGCAGCTCACCCGAGTGGGTCCTGGAACAGTATCGTTTGGCCCTGGAGCAGGAGGATCTAGAGGCGCTGGGCCGGATCTACGGCGGCGCGGTGCCGGCGCAAGATGTCAGAATGCTGCAGAGGATCTTCGACAGCGCGGAAGAGATCCAGGTCGAGATGAAGGCAGACGAGTATCAGGTCGAAGGGGGCCGGGCGATCCTGAATGTCGACTTCCCCATGAGCTACGTCCTGGAGCGGACGAGGCGGGCGCAGAGGTTCACGCTCAAGCTGCGGATGACGCTCGAGCAGGCAGGTGAGGGTTGGCGGCTGGTCGCGCTCGAGCAGCGCTAGTCCGCCGGCTTCCGCGTGTTCTTGCCGCTTGTCTAACCATCTAGAACAAGGTAACTTAGCCTCGCTCTCCCGCTGATCCCGGCGGCGCCTGCCAGCTTTGGTTCGGGGTGGTTCGGGCC
The DNA here is from genome assembly GCA_020344375.1 of Gemmatimonadota bacterium. Taxonomy (GTDB): domain Bacteria; phylum Gemmatimonadota; class Gemmatimonadetes; order Palauibacterales; family KS3-K002. The sequence goes on from CP070823.1 coordinate 1,748,678, forward strand.
CGATGGACACTTGCTCACAGTGTGATACTCAGCTTCCCGAGGACAGCCAGTTCTGCCCGCGCTGCGGGACCCCGACCTCGGGGATCGACGAGCTGCTAGCCTCCTCGGCATCCGATCCTACTGGACTGCTGGATCGCTTGCGGGCGGCGACCGCGGGTGAGTTCGTGATCGTACGTGAGCTGGGGCGCGGCGGCATGGGTCGCGTCTACTTGGCGCACGAGAGCGCGCTCGATCGGCACGTGGCCATGAAGGTGCTGCCGCCCGCTTTCGCCGAGCACGCCGAGATCGTGCAGCGCTTTCAGCGCGAGGCCCGCACCGCTGGCAAGCTCAGCCACCCGCATATCGTCTCCGTCTACCAGGTCTCGGAACGGGCTGGGCTCTACTTCTTCACCATGCCCTACGTCGAGGGGCCGAGCCTGCGTCAGATCTTGCGTCAGACGCCGCGGCTCGGCGTCGAGCTGTGTCGGCGCTACCTGTGTGAGGCGGCCGACGCACTCCACTACGCCCACGGGCAGGGCGTGATCCATCGGGACATCAAGCCGGAAAACGTGTTGTTGGAAGGCGACCGTGACGGCCGCCTGCTGCTGACCGACTTCGGGATCGCCAAGGCGCTGGGCGCTGGCACGACGCTGACCCGGCCCGGTGACATCATGGGCACGCCTTACTACATGTCGCCGGAGCTGTGCGTGGAAGCCGAGCGTATCGATTCCCGCAGCGACCAGTACTCGCTGGGGCTCGTGGCCTACGAGATGTTGGCGGGACGATTCCCCTTCAGTGCTGACAGCCTGGCCGCGATGGTCTACAAGCACACGCACGAGTATCCGGAGCCGCTCGCAGAAGTGCGGCCCGATGTGCCCGAGGACCTGCTGTCGGTCATCGAGCGGGCGATCCGCAAGGACCCGGATGAGCGGTTTCCCACGATGGGTGACATGCTGGATGCGCTGAGCGCTGCCACGGTGCGGACCCGGGTTATCGGTCGGGTGGCGGCGACCGCCGCCGGACCTCGGCCTCCCAGACGGCGCCGGGTTCGCGCGGCGGTGCTGGGCGCGGCGCTGGCGGTGGTCGTCGCCGGCGGTGGGCTCCTGGTGTGGCGGCAGCGAACAACGCCCTCGTCACGTTCCGAGGCTGCCCGGCTGGCAGAGCTCAGCGTGCCTGGAGAGGAAGTGAGCCAGCCGGGCGGCGAAGCGGCGCTGCTGGATTCGGCGAGCACGACGCCGGACAGCACGGCGGGTGCTACGGGCGAGGGAATCGGCGAAGCAGAGCGGACGGCGGTCCCGCGCGAACGGGAGACCGAAGGGCCGACGACGGCAAGCATACCGGACCCAGGCTTCGAGCGCAGGCGCGCGGAAGCGCTCGCGGCCAGGAGTCGGGCGCAACAGGCGCGGGAGCGGGCGATCGCCGAGCGCGCCGATTCGATCTTCCGCGAGGACTTCGCCATCAGCGATGGTCGGCTCGCCGACGCACAGCGCGCGCTCGAGGGCGGGCAGCTCCCTCAGGCCGCCATCGAGTTCAACAGCGCGGCGGAGAGCTTCGAGAACCTGGCCACGGAGGCCCGTCGACGGTTGGATGAGGCCGCGTCGGCGCCCGCAGGCGCCGAGGAAGGCGGAGAGGAGGAGCCTGAGGCGGCGCCTGCGCCAACTCCACAGCAGGCCATCGAGCAACTGCTCCAATCCTATCGTGAGGCGTTGGAGGCTGAGGATACCGCCTGGCTCAGCCAACGCGTCTTTCAAGGCAGTATCCCGGCCGAAAACGCTTACCTCTTCAATGTGTGGTTCGACAACGCCGAGGGCCTCGCGGTGGCTCTACAGATCGAGGCCTTGGAGGTCGAAGACGACGAGGCAGTGGCCCGGGTCAGGCAGGTGATGGAGTTCCGGTTGGCCAAGACCGGCGAGCAGCGTAATACGGCGACGCGGCTGCGTATGCTCTTCAGGCACGAAGCAGACGCCTGGCGCCTGGTCCGCCTGGAGCGTCTGCGCTAGCGCATCGGCGTGAACGCGAACTCCAGTCCCAGCGTGGCGATGATGTCGTTCTGGAGCTTCGCGTCCAACTCCTCGCCAGCCCGGTTCGTCGGCTTGAACGACGAGATGTAGTCTCTGATATCGAAGCGCACGTGAGCCAGCGGCCCCAGGCCGAAGCGGAGCCCAGCCCCGACAGCGCCCGCCACGTCCGTGGTACCTTCGATGTTGTTTTCCAGGTATTCGCCCCCGCGGCTCACCAGGCCAGCGCCGCCGGACACGTAAAGGCTGAGCGGGCTGAACGGCGCCTGGAAGAAGACGTAGAGCGCATTCAAGCTGCCCAGGAACACGCCGGCCTTGTCCTCGACGCCGTACTCCTTGGCCAGGTCGGGCATGTCGAGCTTGGAGAGCGCGTAGGCGACCTCCGCCTCGACCGCCAGCCGCGACAACCAGACGGTCAGCCGCCCGCCCACCAGAACAGCCGGCTCCTGTCCGAGGTTGAGGATCGGCAACGTGCCCAGCCGGGTCTGGTCGAAGAGATCGCTCACCGGAAGGTAGCCGCCACTGAAGGCGGACAGCCCGATCGTGACCTGACCGTGCGCCGGGACGGCCAGCGCGCTGATGAGCGCAGCGACGAGCGTCATCCTACGGAGCATCGGAATACCTCCATCGCCTGCAGTTGGAGGTCACAAGCTGAGGCGCCCCAACACCTTGGGCAGCGGGGGGAAGACGGGTCCAGCTTCTGACAGAGTGGCAGGGAGAAACAATTGTAGCCCTTGTTTCGATTTCGCGCAATCCTCCTCCGAATTCCCTCTGGCCGCAAGGGGCCGACGGGTCCGGGTCTACCGGTCCTGGCGTGGTCCGTAGAGGTCGTAACGCAAGTCCCTGAGGAACGGCAGGTGGCGGCGGGCCTCCTCGAGGCTCGCCAGGTCGAGCTCGGCCAGCAGCAGTTCCTCCTTGTCGGCGCCTGCCCGGGCAACGACCTCGCCACGCGGGCCGGCGATGAAGCTGCGACCGAAGAAGTCGAGCTCGCCATCGATCCCGGCGCGATTCGCCACCGCCACGAAGATCTGGTTCGCCACCGCCGCCGCCTGGATCTCGATCTCCCAGACGTCCATGAACGCCTCCGCCGAGGTCGATGTCGCGGTGGGCACGACGACGAGCTCCGCGCCGTCTAGCGCCAGCGCCCGGAAGTGCTCGGGGTAGTGGCGGTCGTAGCAGATCGCGACCCCTACGCGCCCGACCTTCGTCTGGTGAACCGGCCAGCCGGTGTCGCCGGGCCAGTAGTAGAACTTCTCGTTGTAGCCGGGCTCCTCGGCGATATGGAGCATGCGGCTGACGCCCAGCAGTGTGCCATCGGCGTCGATCACCGGGGAAGCATCGTAATAGCGTCCAGGCGCCGCGCGCTCGAACACGTTGATGACGGTCACGATCTTGTGGTGGGCGGCGGCGGCCTGGAAACGCTCGGTTGTCGGTCCCGGGATCGGTTCCCCCCAGTCGAAGTAACGGGCATCGGCGCGCACCTGAGGGAAAAAGAAGTCGAACGCCAACTCAGGGAAGACGATGAGGTCGGCGCCTTGATCCGCCGCCCGCGCCATCCACTCGATCGCTTTGTCCAGGCTGGCCGCCCGATCGCCTTCATGACAGAATTGCGCGCACGCGACCTTCATCGTCTGCCTCCGGTCCTCGTTGCCACGAGCTTGTAATTCCCCGGTGCTGGGGTGTGTGTTGTCAGCTATCAGGATCGTGCCAGGTGCGTTGGGTGACAAGACCCGCTGGTCCGCGCGGAGTACGCGCCGCGATCGCGGTCGACTCCTTGACACTGCTGCGCGGCCGGGGCAGGTTTCGGACAAGCCGCGTGCCGGGCGCCCTGGACGTATCCGTGGGCGCCTCGGTTTTTTGACTTGGACCATCCAACCGTATGGAAGGCAAGAGTGAGCGCGGGAAAGTTGAAGCTGGTGCTCCAGGATAGCTCCGAGGTAGAGGTCGAGCCCGGTATCTCGGCCCGTGAGCTGGCGGAGCAGGTGAACGGTGAACTTGTCGAGCGGGCAATCGCGGCGAAGCTGGACGACGAGATCATGGATCTCGCCCGGCCGATCGAGCGTTCCGGGGTGCTCAGGTTCCTGACGGAGAGCGACGATGATGAGGACGCTCTTTACGTTCTCCGTCACTCTGCGGCGCACGTGCTGGCCACGGCGGTGCGCAGCATCTGGCCGGACGCGGGCATCGGCTTCGGTCCGCCGATCGCGGAGGGCTTCTACTACGACTTCGACGTCAAGCACCCCTTCACTCCGGAGGATCTGGAGAAGATCGAAGCGCGGATGGCGGAGATTGTAGCCGGCGACGAGCCGTTCGAGCGTCGCGAGGTCGGCCGGGCGGAGGCAAAGGAGCTCTTCGCCGACGACCCCTACAAGCTGGAACGGCTGGAGGAGATCCCGGAGGGCGACGCGATCTCGGTGTATTGCGACGGATCGTTCCTCGACCTCTGCCGCGGGCCGCACCTGCCCTCGACGGGCCAGGTCAAGCACTTCAAGCTGCTACATGCGGCAGGCGCCTACTGGCGGGGCGACGAACGCCGCCAGATGCTCCAGCGCATCTATGGGACTGCGTTCTTCGAGAAGTCGCACCTGGAGGAGTACCTGCGGCGTCTGGAGGAAGCGCGGCGGCGCGACCACCGAATTCTGGGCAAGGAGCTCGATCTGTTCAGCCTCCAGGAGGATGTGGGGCCCGGATTGATCCACTGGCACCCCAAGGGCGCCATGATTCAGTTCCTGCTGAGGCGCTTCCTCGAGGACGAGCTGCTCAAGCGGGGCTACGATTTCGTCTACACACCCCACATCGCGAGAGAAACACTCTTCCGGAAGTCGGGGCACCTGCAGGCTTACTCCGAGGTGATGTTCCCGGCCATGGGCATGGAAGGGGAGAAGGAGGACTATCGAGTCAAGCCCATGAACTGCCCCTTCCACATGGAGATCTACGCGTCGCGGCAGCGCAGCTACCGCGACCTTCCATTGCGGTATGCGGAGATCGCCAGCGACTACCGTAACGAGAAATCCGGTACGCTGCACGGGATGCTGCGCGTGCGCGGGCTGACCATGGACGACGCCCATATCTTTTGCCGGTCCGACCAGATCGAGGACGAGATCTACGAGCTGCTCGACCTGGCGGCGTACATTTACGGCACCTTCGGGCTCGAATACCGGCTCGACTTCTCGACGCGGCCGCAGAAGCGGATCGGGTCGGACGAGGCCTGGGACCAGGCGGAGGATGCGCTGCGCGCGGCCATCGAGCGGAGGGAGCTGGCCTACGCCGTGGATGCCGGCGGCGGCGCCTTCTACGGTCCGAAGATCGACCTGAAGTTCCTGGACGCCATCGGCCGCGAGTGGCAGGGCTCCACAATCCAGCTCGACTTCGTGCTGCCGGAGCGCTTCGATCTCGCCTATGTCGGTGCGGACAACCAGCGCCACCGGCCGGTGATGATCCACCGCGCCATCTACGGCACGTTTGAGCGCTTCATCGGCGGCCTGATCGAACACTTCGCCGGAGCGTTCCCCGTATGGCTGGCGCCCGTGCAAGTGCGCGTGTTACCGGTCTCCGAGGAACTGGACGCGGCGGCGCGGAACGTGTCGGAGGCAGCACGGGCGGCCGGTCTGCGAGCCGAGCTGGACAACCGCGCGGAGACCCTGTCGTATCGGATTCGTGACGGCGAGCTGCAGAAGATCCCCTACCTGGCCGTGGTCGGCAAGCGCGAGGCGGAGGCGGGCACCGTGGCCGTACGGCACCGTGGGGCGGAACAGAAGCAGGTGGTGATGCCCGTCTCAGAGTTCGTCAAGCAGGTCGTCGCCGAGGATCGCTCGAGAACGCTGGCGTAGCGCGCAGAGGGCCGTTGACATCCGGGAGGATTTGCGCGAGTTTTGGCGCACAATGAGGGAAGTGGCGGTTTGATGGACGCCGCCCACCTTTCGGCCTGCACCTCGGTGTGCGGCGCCGCCGGGTCAAGCGGGTAGCACCTGCCGGCCGACCGGGACGTCCGGTCGGGCGGGTGACCACCGGCTTGCTCCATCTTTTTTTGTTGCCCGGAACCTGAACTGCAAGAGAAGGGAGAACGGTTATCGAGAAGAGCGAACCCCGCGTGAACAACCAGATCCGCATCAGTCCGGTCAGGTTGGTCGATGCGACGGGCGAGCAAGTGGGAATCGTCCCAATCGAAGAGGCGCGCGCCATCGCCGAGGAGCGGGGCCTCGATCTGGTGGAAGTCGCACCGATGGCCCGCCCGCCTGTGGTCCGGATCATGGACTACGGGAAGTACAAGTACGAGCAAGCGCGCAAGGCGCGGGAGTCCAAGAAGAAGCAGCATCAGGTCAAGGTCAAAGAGATCAAGCTGCGGCCCAAGATCGAGGAACACGATCTCGCCTTCAAAGTAGGACACGCCCGCCGTTTTCTGGGGGAAGGCAACAAGGTGAAGCTGACCATGCGCTTCCGGGGCCGCGAGATGACGCACCCCGAACTGGGGGAGGAGGTGCTGCAGCACTTCACCGAGCTGGTCGCCGATGTGGGGCAGGTGGAGGAAACGGCTCGGCTCGAGGGCCGGAACATGACGATGGTGCTGGCACCGAGACGGAACTGAGATGTCGTGAGGTAGGGAAAGAAGAGTTAGCGATGCCGAAGATGAAGACCCACCGGGCCGCGGCCAAGCGGTTTCGGAAGACGGCCAGCGGCAAGTTGAAGCGCCGCAGGGCCTACAAGAGCCACATACTGGCCAAGAAGACGCGCAAGCGTAAGCGACGTCTGCGCAGCTCGACGCTAGTCGCGGCGAGCGATCAGAAGCGCATGAAGCGGTTGCTCGGCCAGTGACCGCCGCGGGTGCCGCATGAGGGCGCCACGACGGTCGCGGCCGATAGAAAGGAGTACATAGATGTCTCGGGTAAGGAATCGGGTCACACGGCACAAGAGAAAGAAGAAGGTCCGCGAGCTGGCGAAGGGCTACCGCGGTGGACGCTCCAAGCTCTATCGCACGGCGAAGGAGGCTGTGGAGAGAGGCTGGAGCTACAGTTATCGCGACCGGCGTCGCCGTAAGCGGGAGTTCCGGCGGCTCTGGATTACCCGCATCAACGCGGCGGCGCGCCAGCATGATCTGTCCTATTCCCACTTCATGAATGGCCTGCGCAACGCTGGCGTCGAACTCAACCGCAAGACGCTGGCCGAGCTGGCCGTGCGGGATCCTGCTGCTTTCGCGAACCTCGTAGTTGTGGCGAAGCAAGCCCTTGCGAGCTAGCGCGGCGTGGCCGTGATGGAGGACTTCCTCTCCACCCTTCGCGAGCTCGAGGAGACGGGTTCGGCGGCGATCCGCGGGGCTGGCGACCCGGCGGAACTTGAGCAGGTGCGCGTGGAGTACCTGGGCCGCAAGGCGCGCCTCACGCTGCTGCTCAGAAGCGTCGGTGAGCTGCCGCCGGAACGGCGGCGCCCCGCGGGTGCGGAGGCGAATCGCGTCAAGAAGCGGCTGCTGGAGCTTTTGGAGGCGCGGGCCGCCGAGCTGGCGGCAGCTGTGGCCGAGGGCCGGGCTGAGTCTGATGCGACTCTGCCCGGCAGAGAGCGCTGGCGAGGCGCGCGGCACCCTTGCACACTGGTGACGGACGAGATCTGCGAGATCTTCAAGGAGCTGGGTTTCGTGCGTGCCCGCGGGCCCGAGGCGGAGAGCGTCTGGTACAACTTCATCGCGCTCAATACGCCGCTCGATCACCCGGCGGTGGACGAGCAAGACACCTTCTACCTCGGCAGCGACGTCGTGCTGCGCACCCACACCTCGCCTGTACAAGCGCGGGTGATGGAGAAGTGGCCGCCGCCGGTGAGGATACTCGTGCCGGGCGTCGTCTATCGGCGCGATCCGTTCGACGCCTCCCACGCGCCTGCCTTTGAGCAGATCGAGGGGCTGGCCGTCGATGAAGGAATCAGCTTTGTCGATTTCAAGGCGAGCATAAACTACTTCGTGCGCCGATTCTTCGGTGAGGATGTCGTGACGCGTTTCCGCCCCTCCTTCTTCCCGTTCACCGAGCCGTCGGCGGAGGTCGACGTCTCCTGCACGATCTGTCACGGCAAGGGGTGCTCCGCCTGCAAGGGGACGGGCTGGATCGAGATCATGGGGGCGGGCATGGTGGATCCGGCGGTCTTCGACAACGTTGGATACGACTCGGAACGCTACACGGGCTTCGCCTTCGGGATGGGCGTCGGCCGGATCGCTATGCAACGCTATCGGATCCCCGACATCCGGCTGCTCTACGAGAGCGATGTCCGTTTTCTGGCCCAGTTTGAGCGCGCCTGAGCAGGCAGCATCGCCATCGAATCCCGCTGAGCTATGGACGTTTCCTACCGCTGGCTGAAGGAGCTGGCACCCACGATCGCTGAACCCGCCGCGGCACTGGCGGAACGGATAACCTACACGGCCGTTCCGGTGGATGAGGTCATCTGGCTGGGCGAGGGCTTGAAGGAGCTGGTCGTAGGCCGAGTGGAGAGCATCGCCAAGCACCCGCAGGCCGACCGGTTGGTCATCTGCCAGGTGCATATCGGTCGGGGTGAGCCGGTCCAGGTGGTGACCGGGGCACCGCTCGTTGTGGAGGGCGGCTACTATCCGTTCGTCGGGGCGGGCCAGGCGCTGCCGGATGGTCAGGTGATCAAGCGCGTCAAGCTGCGCGGCGAACAAAGCGAGGGGATGCTCTGCTCGGAGCGTGAGCTGGGCGTAGGTCGCGACGCGGCGGGCATCATGCAGCTCATGGGCGAATTCACGCCGGGGCAGCCCGTGATCGAGGCCATTGGCTTCGATGACTATCGGCTCGTCCTCGACGTGACGGCCAACCGGCCTGATCTGCTCGGCCACTGGGGCATCGCGCGGGAGGTGGCTCCCGGCGGTGAGACTGACCTGCAACTACCCGAGTTCCCCGGGCACCGGCGTGCGGAGTGCACGATCGAGACGGTGCCCGAGGAGGGCGGCGCGGCCGGCGTGCGCGTGCGCATCGAGGATCCGGAGGGCTGCCCGCGCTATATGGGTGCCGTGATCCGTGGCGTGACGGTGGGGCCGTCGCCGGAGTGGCTGGCGAGCCGCTTGCGAGCCGTCGGCCTGCAGCCGATCAACAACGTGGTGGATGCGACGAACTACGTCCTCTACGAGTTGAACCAACCGCTGCACGCCTTCGACCTGGCGAAGCTGGGCGGGCCGGCGGTGGTGATCCGCCGTGCGAAAGTGGGCGAATGGCTCCGTACGCTCGATGGCAAGGATCGGGACCTCGACCCTGAGATGCTGGTGATCGCCGACGCTGAGGTGCCGAGCGCGATGGCGGGCTTGATGGGCGGTGAGGCCAGCGAGGTCACCGAGGACACTCGTGACGTCTTCCTCGAGTGCGCCTACTTCGATCCCAAGCGGATTCGACGCGGCGCGCAGCTGCTCGGACTCGATACCGACGCCTCCTATCGTTTCCAGCGTGGCATCGACCAAGCCGGCCTGCCGCGCGCCCTGCAGCGCGTGATCGAGCTCATTCTCACCGTTGCGGGTGGCGAGCTGGACGGCAAGGTGGTCGACGTGTACCCGCGGCCGGCCCAAACACGTACCGTTGCCGTGCGGCCATCACGGGTGAGCCACCTGCTCGGCGTCCAGCTCAACGAGGAGACGATCAGAGGTTGCCTCGAGCCGATCGGCTTCGAACTCAGCGAGGGTGAGGGCGAGCGGCTCAGCGTAGAGGTCCCAACCTGGCGGCCTGACGTGGAGCGGGAGGTCGATCTGATCGAAGAGGTTGCTCGACGCCACGGCTACGGCAGGTTCCCGGACCAGATGAGGACCTTCCGGCCCACGACCGTGCCGGAGGACGAGTATGTCGCCATCGCGGAGCGTGTGCGCGACGTGATGGTCAGCCTCGGGTTCCTGGAGGCAAAGACCTCACCGTTTGCCCCGGGCGGCGAGGGCGAGGTGAGCCTGCTCAACCCGCTGTCCGAGCGCGAAGATCACTTGCGAAGCGACTTGCTAACTGGGCTTGTGCACCGCGTGGAGCACAACTTCGCGCGCGGCCAGCGCGACGTCCGCCTGTTCGAGATAGGGACCGCATTCCGTTCAGCGGGCGGGCCGGCTCCCGAGGAACACATCAGGGTTGCCGCCGTGTGGACAGGGAGGCGAGCCCCGCTGCACTGGTCCGGTCAGGACGCGGACTGGGACTTCTGGGACCTGAAGTGGATCCTGGCTTCCGTGGCGAACGTGGCAGCGCTGGGCTCCGAGGTCCAGTCGCTTGATCCCGTCGAGGAAGCGGCCCGGCTGAACTTCGAGGAGCCGCTGCTCGTGCTGAGCCCGGACCGCGGGCGCCTCGGTTGGGCGGGTCGGCTCCCGGCCGGGGGATTGGAGGCGCCGCGCTGGGCTGGGCCCGTCTGGGGCCTCGAACTCGAAATTCTGCCAGCACGGCCGCAGCCCCTGGCGTATCAGCCGCTGCCGGTGTACCCCGGCGTGGAGCGCGATCTGGCGCTGGTCGTGCCCAAAGGCACAGCGGCCGCCGAGGTAGGAGCCGTGATACGGGAGGTTTCGCCGGAGCACCTCGAGAGCCTGTCGGTCTTCGACGTGTACGAGGGCGAGAAGATCCCCGAGGGCACCCGGAGCATCGCCTGGCGCTTGAGATTCCGCTCGCCGGATCGTACCCTAACAGACGAGGAGATCGATGTGGCGATGAGCCGGATCGTCTCGGCGTTGGAGGAGAGGCTGAATGTCGGACTCCGAGGTGCGTAAGCCGAGCATCGAGTTCCCGAAGTTCGACGGCCTGGAGAGTGCGGTGCGTCGCGCGCTGCGCCAACTCGAAGTCTGGCGCGAACGGGCGGGGTCGTCGGAGGCAGAGCGACGGCGCTTGCAGCGGCTGCTGGACGAGCTGGGAAAGGTCTCGGAAGAGCTGGATGCTGCGGAGGCCGCTGCCGAAATCAAGCGGCTCCGTGAGGAAAACGAGCGCTTGCGGCGACAGCTCGAGACGGGTCGCCGCCAGGCCGAGAAGCTCGCCCATGAGGTCGAGTTCCTGGAGGACATGCGATGATGGGCGAAGCAGGGCAGGACAAGCTGATGGTCGAGGTCCAGATCCTGGGCGAATCCTATACGCTCAAGTCGGAGACGAGCCCTGAGTACACGCGGCGCGTGGCGGAGCACGTCGATCGTACTGCCCGGGAGATCCGCGAGGAGAGCGGCGTGATGGATCAGAGGAAAGTCGCGATTCTCACGGCGCTGGCGGTCACCGATCAGCTGTTCCGCATGCGGGAGGGCGTCGAGGTCGTCAAGGGGCTGGCGGAGAAGCGGGCGGAGCGCCTGACGACGGAGGTGCTCGCTGCGGTCGAGCAGGGACCTGGGGGCTAGCTTGCGGAACCCCTTCGGGGGGCTCTATCTTTCGGCTAGCCCTGAGGCTGTCTCGGAATGCCTATAATCGCTGAGGAAGCAGTCTGCATAGCGATCAACGCCGTCCAATGCTCTTTGCAATCTCAGGACCCGGTGGAGCCTGGAGTGAGACTGATAGAGCCGTTCGGCGCTAGGTGACTTCGCGCCGGCCGCAGGGGCCGGCGCATCAACCTGTTTTCTCCGACCGATTCGGTCGTTGATCTGTTTCCAGCGGCAGGGCTGAGTTCAGGGCCTTGCCGCTTTTTCTGTTCGGGTCGGTGGACTCGCGGCCCGGGCTGGATATAGGAGAGGACGGCTGTGGACGTGATCGTAGCCCTAATCGCCGGTGCAACCGGCGTCGTCGTTGGCTGGGCCGTCAGCTTGCTCCTCGTGCGGCGGTTCGAGCTTGGCCGGATGAAGGAACTGCGCACCAGCGCAGGTGCCGAGGCGGAAAAGATCATCGAGGGCGCGCGAGCCGACGCTGACAACATCCGGCGCAGCGCGGAGCTACAGGCGAAGGAAGAGGTGCTGCGCGCGAAAGAGAGCTGGGAGAAGGAGCTGGCCAAGCGGCGTGGCGAGATCGAGCGGACGGAACGGCGCCTGGATGATCGGGAGAGTATGCTCGACCGCAAGTACACGCTGCTAGACCAGAAACACGACGGGCTGGAGAAACGGGAAGCGGAACTCGAGGAGCGGGAACAGCGTGCCGAGGCGAGCGCTGCCCGCTACGAGAATCTGCTGACCGAGCAGCACCGCAAGCTGGAGCAGGTAGCAGGGATGTCGGCCAAGCAGGCCAAGCAAGAGCTGATTCGGACGATGGAGGAGGAGGCCCGTGCTGAGGCGGCGCAGCGTGTCCGTCGCATCAAGGAGGAGGCGACACGGAACGCGGAGCGCGAGGCTCGCAACATCGTGGCGATGGCGATTGAGAAGATCGCCGCCGACCACGCTGCGGAGGCGACCGTTTCGGTGGTCCCACTCCCTAACGATGAGATGAAGGGCCGTATCATTGGGCGTGAGGGCCGCAACATTCGGGCATTCGAGAACCTGACAGGCGTGGATGTCATCGTTGACGACACACCCGAGGCGGTGATCCTGTCGGCCTTCGACCCGGTGCGACGTGAGATCGCGCGGCTCGCTATGGAGAAGCTCGTGGCGGACGGTCGCATCCACCCGGGCCGGATCGAGGAGGTCATCGAGAAGGCGAAGAAAGAGGTCGAGCAGAGCATGCAGGAGGCGGCCGAGGAGGCGTGCTATAACCTGGGCATTCATGGGCTGCACCACCAGATCATGGAGACGCTGGGCCGGATGAAGTACCGCACCTCCTATGGGCAGAACCAGCTTGAGCACTCCAAAGAAGTCGCGCACCTCGCCGGTCAGATGGCCGCGGAGCTGGGGCTGGATGTCCAGGTGGCCAAGCGGATGGGGCTGCTCCACGACATTGGCAAGGGCATGACGCACGAGCATGAGGGCACGCACGTGGAGCTCGGCTACGAGCTGTGCAAGCGCTGTGCCGAGCCGGACCAGGTGCTGAACGCCATTCGCGCCCATCACGGTGAGGAGCCAGCCCGCTACGCCGAGACCTTCGTGCTGACGGCGGCCGACGCGATCTCTGGTGCACGCCCCGGCGCGCGACGGGAGTCGTTCGAGGCCTACGTGAAGCGCCTCGAGAAGCTGGAGGAGATCGCCAGGTCGTATGACGGGGTGGCGAAGTGCTTCGCGATTCAGGCGGGGCGCGAGGTTCGCGTCATGGTCACCCCGGAGGCCGTATCCGATGAGGAGATGGCAGAGCTCAGCGAGAAGACGGCCCGGCGCATAGAACAGGAGCTGCAGTACCCGGGACAGATCAAGGTCGTCGTCGTTCGCGAGACTCGTGCGGTCGACTTCGCTCGCTAGGCCTGCGCGAGCGACTCGCCGCAGGCCAGGTGCTCGCGCCCTCTGGGCGCCACCGCCCTGCGACCTGTTATGAGGATCCTCTTTGTCGCTGACGTCGTGGGCAGGCCCGGGCGCCAGGTCGCTCGCGCCCTGCTGCCCGCGCTACGGGACGAGCACGCCGTCGATGTCGTCGTGGCCAACGGTGAGAACCTGGCGGGTGGCTACGGAGTGACCCCGGCGGTCGTAGCAGAGCTCTTTGACCTGGGAGTCGATGTTATCACGTCGGGCAACCACGTGTGGGACCGCCCGCAAGGCCTGGCACTGCTCGAGTCCGAGCCCCGGCTGCTGAGACCCGCGAACTACCCGCCCCACAACCCGGGCAGCGGCGCCTACATCCTCGACGCAGCGGGCACCAAGGTCGCAGTGCTTAACCTGCAGGGGCGGGTCTTCATGCCTGACATCGACGATCCGTTCCAAATCGGTCGTGCACTGGTCGAGCGGGTTCGTGCGGAGACCAACGTGATCGCTATAGACTTCCACGCTGAGGCGACAGCCGAGAAACTGGCTTTCGCGTGGTTCATCGATGGGCTGGCGAGCGCCGTTGTCGGCACCCATACGCATGTGCCGACTGCTGACGCGCGCATCCTGCCCGAAGGTACCGCCTACGTGACGGACTTGGGGATGACAGGATCTCACGCTGGCGTGATCGGATATCGTGCCAGTGACGCTATCCAGAGGACCACGCTGGGACGGCGCGTCCGCCTGGAGCCGGCGGACGGAGATCTACGGCTCCAGGGCGCGATCGTCGATGTCGATGTCGGTTCCGGCCGCGCCCTGCAGATCGAACGGATCGACATGAGCTACGAGGAGGATTGACGAGGGTGGCAGAGGTCATCGATGGAAAACGGATAGCGGCGGAGATTCGCCAGGAGGTCAAGCAACAGGTCGATGAGCTGAAGACCAAAGGCGGAGTAACGCCTGGTCTGGCTGTCGTGCTGGTCGGGGACCACCCGGCTAGCGCGGTCTACGTCCGCATGAAAGCCAAGGCCTGCGAGGAAGTCGGGATCTACTCGCGCGTGATCCGCATGCCGCAGGAGACGAGCCAGTCGGAGCTCGAGAACGTTGTCGACGAGCTGAACGGAGACGAGGCGATTCATGGCATGCTGGTCCAGCTACCGCTGCCTCCGCAGATCGAAGAGAAGCCGATCATCTGGCGGATCGCACCGGAGAAGGACGTCGATGGATTCCATCCCATGAACGTCGGACGGGTGATGATTGGGGATCCCGATGCCTTTCGTCCTGCGACGCCAGCTGGTGTGATCGAGCTGCTGATGCGGAGCGGTCACAACCCGGAGGGCAAGCGGGTAACGATCGTCGGTCGCTCGAACATCGTCGGCCGTCCGCTTGCCGTGCTCCTGTCCCAAAAGATGAAGGGTGGAAACGCCACGGTGACACTCGCTCACAGCCGCACGCCGGATCTTCCCGCCGTGCTGCGTGAGGCGGATATCCTCGTGGCCGCGATCGGCGTGCCCGAGTTTGTGAAGGCCGATTCGGTCAAGCCGGGTGCGGTGGTCATCGATGTGGGTACCAATCGCGTCGATGACCCCAGCACTGAGAAGGGCTACCGCCTTGTAGGAGACGTGGCGTACGACGAGGTCTCCAAGATCGCCGGCGCCATCACGCCGGTGCCGGGCGGCGTGGGACCGATGACGATCGCTATGCTACTGAGCAACTGCATAGCGGCGACCCGCGTGATCAGCAGTATTCCGTGAGGCACGATCTGTTCGATCAGCTGGCGAATGCACGGGCGCTCGCGCGCGAGCAGGCTCCACAGGTCTGGAGCGTTAGCCAGGTAAACGCACTGGCCCGCGAGCTGCTCGAAGGTGCGTTCCCGCCGCTCTGGGTCGCCGGCGAGGTTTCGGGGTTCAAGCGCTATCCCTCCGGGCATTGCTACTTCACCCTGAAGGACGAGACGGGGCAGCTGAACTGTGTCATGTGGCGTGAGGCGGCGCGTGCCCTGCCAGCGGAACCGCCGGAAGGGATGGCGGTCCATGTCTTCGGATATCTCACAATCTACCAGCGCGCCGGACGCTTCCAGTTTGTCACCCGTGAGCTGATGGCGCACGGCGAGGGGCTATGGCGCATCGCCTTCGAGCGGGCCCGCAAGAAGCTGGAAGCCGAAGGGCTCCTTGATCCGGAGCGCAAGCGGCCGCTGCCAGCGTATCCGTCGTGCGTCGGAGTCGTGACCTCCGTCGAGGGGGCGGCGGTCCGCGACATCGTCTCCATCATCCGACGGCGCGCTCCCTGGACGCATATCCTCATCTACCCGACTCGCGTCCAGGGTGAGGGTGCGGCGGAGTCTATCGTTTCTGCCCTGCGCCAGGCTGGCCGGGCCGCGCGAGCGGACGTGCTCATCGTTGGCCGTGGCGGCGGCTCGGCCGAAGATCTCCGGGCTTTCAACGACGAGGCGGTCGCACGCGCCATCGCACGTTCGCCGCTGCCGGTCATCTCGGCGGTCGGCCACGAGACGGATGTGACCCTGGCTGATCTGGTCGCCGACTGCCGGGCCCCGACCCCGTCCGCGGCAGCGGAGATCACCGTTCCTGACCGGGAAAGGCTGGGCAGCGAGCTCGCCAACGCGGGGGAGCGGATGGCGACGGCGCTGCTGAGCGGGGTGACCCGGGGCGTACAGCGGGTTGAACGCCTCGAGCAGCAGTTGCTGAAAGCGATGGGCGATGCGCTGCAGCGGCATCAGCTGGTCATCGGCGGCCTGCGCCACCGACTTCAGGCCCTCGGCCCGATGGAGGTGCTGAGACGGGGCTACGCCCTCGCACTGGACGACCGTGGGCGCGTCTTGAGGGGGGTGGCGGATTTCACGCTGCGATCCACGTTCGTGCTGCGGTTGCGGGACGGGCGAGTGCAGGCGCGTACGGAGAGCATGAGCGAGGAGGTCTGAGGACCCGGTCCATGTGGGCCGGGAACGCTCGGCCAGAGGAGTCGTGAGCGGGAAACTGAGCCTGGGCAAAGCGATCGAGCGACTCGAGGAGATCGTTCAGAGTCTCGAGCGCGAGGAGCCGGAGCTGGAAGAGGCGCTGCGTCTGTTCGACGAAGGCATGGAGTTGATCCGTGCCGCCGAGCGCCAGATCAGCGAATCGGAGGGGCGACTCAAGCAGGTGCTGGTCGACCGGCGCGGGCGACAGCGGCACGTGGATTTCGAGCCTCCCGAGCAGTAGCCGATGGACGACTTCGCCGCCTACCTGGACAGGACCCGCGAACTCGTCGACCGGGCCCTCGCTGAAGTCTTGGACGACTACCTGGATGGCGTCAGCGAGTGGCTGACGTCGCCGATTCGCTACGCCTGCGAGGGGGGCGGCAAGCGCTTCCGGCCCATCCTCTTCCTCGCCGGCTTCGAGGTTTCGGGTCGCCAGGTGAACAACCGCGTGGTTCGCCTGGCCTCGGCGCTGGAGATCGTACATTCGTATTCGCTCGTCCACGACGATCTCCCGTGCATGGACGACGACGACTGGCGTCGTGGCCGCCCAACCTGCCATCGGGTGTTCGGTGTCGAGCGGGCGACGATCGCGGCGGCGGCCATGGTCCCGCTCGCCAGCTGGGTCGTCGCCGAGGAGGCGCGAGCCTTGGGCTTCGCTCCTGCCGAATGCGCTGCCCTCGTGAGGGAGCTGTCGGAAGCGGTCGGGCCGATAGGCATGGTGGGTGGCCAGGTTCTCGACTTGATCAGTGAGGGCCGGTCGGTGACGGGGGAGGAGTTGGGGGAGATCCACCGGCGAAAGACCGGCGCACTGATCCGGGCCACGGCGCGGTTAGGCGGCCGGGTGGGGCGAGTGGGCGCGGAAACCCTCGCCGCCCTCACGGACTACGGTGAAAAGATCGGCCTCGCCTTTCAGATCGCCGACGATCTCCTCGACGAGGAACTGGGTTCGCAGGGCAAAGGGCCGCGCTCCGATCGTGAGTTGGGGAAGGCGACCTATCCCGGCGTATTCGGCACGGAGCACGCACGGGCGACAGCACGACACCTTGCCGAGGAGGGCGTGGCCGCGCTGCGTGGCGCGGGCATCCAGAGCTGGGTCTTAGAGGGTCTGGCGATCCACGTCGTGGAGCGCGAGAGTTAGGTCAGTCGTGGCAGACACCATCGGCGACCGCGTTGACGGCCCGTTGATTCTGCCGGATCATTGTCCTTGCAGTCGGATCCGGGGATCGAATGAAACGAATCGGCGTAGTCGGTAACCCGCGTTACAGCAATGTCAGCACCGCCCTGGGGCGCCTGCTGAAAGTCGCACCCGCCCATGGTCTGGAGTTGTTACTGGGTCCCAGGCTGCTCGGCGAGACAGGCGCGACCGGGCCTGTACTTCCGGCGAGCGCGAAGGAGATCGATCTGCTCATCACGCTGGGTGGCGATGGTGCCTTGCTGAACGGTGCTCGCTGGGCCGGTCCCGCGGGGACGCCGGTGCTCGGCATCAACCTGGGGCGCCTGGGCTTCCTCACCGCCGTAGCCCTGGAGGAGATGGAGGCTGCGCTGGCCCGGATCGCGTCAGGCGACTTTGTGCTCGACACGCGCATGGGGCTGGAGGCGCGGCCGGAGCACGACGGGGAGGTCAGCGAGTCGTACTATGCCCTGAATGATGCGGTCCTCCATCGCGGCGGACTGGTTCGGGTCGTGCATATGAAGGTCTGGGTGGACGGTGAGGAGGTCGGTCTCTACCGCGGTGATGGGGTCATTGTAGCCACGCCGACGGGTTCCACCGCCTACTCGCTGTCGGCCGGTGGCCCGATCCTTGACCCGCGGCTGGACGCCATCGTCGCTACTCCGATTTGCCCGCACACCATGGCGATACGACCGCTGGTATTGCCAGCGAGCTCGACGATCACTGTCGAGATGGTCTCCTCTCCAGAAGACATCATTCTCACGATTGATGGGCAGATAGGGTCGGCGCTGAAACCCGGCGATCGAGTTGTCGTTCGCAAAGCCGAGCAGTCAGTTCGGCTAGTTCGGTTGCCCGGAGGTTCGTTCTTCTCTCTGTTACGCCACAAGCTCAGGTGGGGCGATGTCTCTGAGCAGATGCAACGCGACAGCTAGAGCGCGTCTTGTCAACCGGCCTATCGGCCTTCGACCGCCGTGCTGACCGAGCTACGAATCAAGAACTACGCGGTCATCGAGGACCTCAGCGTACAGGTCGAGCCAGGACTGGTCGTTCTGACGGGTGAGACGGGCGCGGGGAAGTCGATCATCGTTGGGGCGCTCTCACTCCTATTAGGAGAGCGCGCGACCACGGACGTGATCCGCGCCGGCGAGGACCGGGCACTTGTGGAGGCGGTGTTCGACATCGGCGCTCGCGAGGATCTGCGCCGGCGCTGTGATGAGGCGGGGATCGATGCCCAGGACGGCTGGCTGGTTCTGAAGCGTGAGGTCAACGTTAGCGGAAGGAGCCGTGCCTGGATCAACGGCTCTCCAGCCACGGCGGCGCTCACGGGCGAATTCGGGCAGGCGTTGGTCGATCTCCATGGCCAGCATGAGCACCAGACGCTCCTCCACGCCAAACCGCAGCGAGATATCCTGGACGCGTACGGCGGCGCGACGGAGCTGGCGGAAGAGCTGCACGGCTGTTGGATGCAACTCAGCGAGCTTCGGCGTCGACGGGAGGAGGTCGAGGAACGACGGGCGCGGACGGAGGAACGGGCCGGACTGTTGCGCCACCAGGTCGAGGAGATCGAAGCGGCTGGGCTGCGTGAGCCGGATGAGGACCTTCGGCTCGCCGACGAGGAGCGGCGCCTCGCCCACGCAGAGGAGCTACTCGAGCGTACAACCGGTCTCCACGACGAGATCTACGCCTCGGATGGATCGCTCTGTGATCGATTGGGCAGCCTGCGCCGCCAGCTGGATGCCCTGGCCAAGATCGACCCCAGGGCGGAGGCCGAGTTCTCCGAGCTGTTCGACACCGCGTACTACGCGCTGCAGGAGCTGGGCGAGCGGCTTGGCGCGTACCGGGAATCGATCGACCTCAGTCAAGCGGCGCTGGAGCGGCTGCGGCAGCGGATCGATACGCTGTTCCGACTGAAGTCGAAGTATGGCCCGACTCTGGAGAACGTGGTGGAGGCGGGGAAGCGGGCGCGGGCCGAGCTCGACGCTCTGGACCTGGCGGAATTCGAGCTCGAGGAACTGTCGCGCCGAGAGGGCGAGCTTGCAGCACAGCTCGCTGAGCTGAGAGCGAAGCTGAGCCGGGCGCGGCGCAAGGGGGCAAAGGCGCTGGTGGCGGAGGTGACGGCGATCCTCCCGGAGTTGGGGATGCCGGATGGCCGCTTCGAAGTCGCTCTGCGAGAGCGTCCAGAGATCGCGTCCACCGGTGGCGAGGACGTCGAGTTTCAGGTCACGCTCAATAAGGGTTTCGAGCCGCGTTCGCTGGCGAAGGTAGCGTCGGGCGGGGAGCTCAGCCGCGTGATGCTTGCCCTCAAAACGATTCTCGCCAGGCTGGACCGAATCCCGACACTCATCTTCGATGAGATCGACGCCGGCATCGGCGGCATCGTTGGACAGAAGGTGGCCGAGCGACTCAAGCTGGTCGGTGGGAACCATCAGGT
Organism: Gemmatimonadota bacterium; assembly: GCA_020344375.1. Classification (GTDB taxonomy): domain Bacteria; phylum Gemmatimonadota; class Gemmatimonadetes; order Palauibacterales; family KS3-K002. Next base: position 1,768,481 of record CP070823.1, read on the forward strand.
GTTTGTCATCACGCACTTGCCGCAGATCGCAGCCCTGGCCGACCACCACCTGCTGGTGACAAAGGGGTCCAAGGGCAAGAAGCCGGCGACCCAGGTCAGCGAGCTACACGGCGAGGAACGAGTTCGGGACCTGGCGCGGATGCTGGGCGGTGATCCGGAGCGGGAAGCTTCGCTGGAGCACGCGCGGGCATTGCTCGACTCACCCAGCAAGGCTGCACGTGCCGGCCTAGGTCGCTAGCTGACCATCCCTACCTGAAGATCACGCCGTACAGGCGCAGACCGACCTGCCAGACGTTTTCCTTCGGTGCGAATCCGTCACGCGCGGAGTTCGTCTGGAGATAGCGCAGCTCTACCTCTACGGGGATGCCGCGTCGCCGGTCACCGGCCCATTCCGTCGAGGCGTAGCGGGCGGCGAAACCGAGAGAGCGGGCGGTGTACTCGCTACCCGTCTGCGTGTCTGTCGGGTGAAAGCCCGCGGTGTCAGGTGGCGCTCCGTCAGCCGCGGTCACCCGGTCCTCGCCACGGCGCCTGAGCACGTAAAGGGCCGAGAAGGTGATGTTGCGCGTCAGGTTGAGGCGCGGTGCCGCCGCCAGCGTGAGAACGTCTCCCGGGTCCCAGTGGACGCGCGCGACGTAAGCGCCCAGCTGGATCGGTGATTCCCGCGAGCTGATCAAACGTTCGGTGGTCGTCTCCAGTTGCAGGTTGTACCCGGCAAAGAGCGATAGCCAGATGCGGGTGCCGTAGCCGACATCGAGTGTCGAGCGGACCTCGAGGTCGGGTTGCCCGTCGCCCGCGCCCAGATCCATCAGTCGCTCGGGCCGGGGCGCGGAACCGGAAGCGAGACGCCACAGCGCATCCAGCCGGGCCCGGACCGGGAACCGCGCGCGCGGCTGCCGGGGGCGTTGGCGGAAAGTGTTGAAGGGCTGCAGGCTGATGCCGAGCTCGATGTCGCCGAGCTTGATCCCGGTGGAACGGCCCTGGGTCGGTTCGATCCCGAATTCTTCACCTGAGCTGAGCAGCAGCGCCTCACTCACGGTGATCGGACGGGCGAGCGATAGGGCAGGGAGCAGGACCTCGAACTCCTGGAACCCGGCGCGCAGCGCCTCGTAGCGCCCCGTCAGCTCGCGCCCGGCGTCGCTTGAGTCCGTCGGCACGTACGCCAGTCCCCGCAAGTCGGTGAGACCGGTCTCGAGTGTGTCGGCTTCGTTTAGCAGGGCCACCGCCTGGGCCTGCAGATCAGGCGGCAGAGTGTCGGCTAGCACGATGGACTCCAGCGCCGCCATCCCAGCACCAAACCCTGTGAAGAAGCCATCGGCGTCGCCACCGAAGGCAGATGCAATGGAGCCGGCATTGACGGCCAGCGAATCGAGCGCGCTGCCGACGAACGACTTGCCTTTGACGATCGGAACGACCGCGAATGCGGCGAGCCAGTCGGTAACACCGAGGGTCAAGCTGATCGGGGCTCTTGTCCGTTCGAGGAGGGCGTCGTGACGGAGCACGCCCAGGCTGCTGGGCTCGGGCGCTGGCAAGTCCAGAGACGCGAAGAGCCCGGCGAGCGCCGCGTCGACCGTATCGAGCGCTGGCAGCAGGCGGGCGTCGAACTGCACGGCGAAGACTTCGCTGAGCGGCTGCCTGGAACCGCCCGGCTCAAAACGCTCATCAACGGTGAGGTTCTGGCCGGAGACGCCGACCTGTAGCTCTCCCCGACGCGGGAGCTGCGCGTCGAGCCATTGGGCGTCCGCCGCCTGGGGCCAGAGCAGGGCGGTCAGCGTGAGGACGCTGAAGCGCCGCAACGGCCTGAGTGTTGCCTGGAGGTGGAGCGTCGGTCCGGCCATGCTCGAGCGATTCGGGTGACGGTCTTCGGCCGCGGCGGCCAAGGCGGTCGGTAATATGAGCCGATCCGCTCCATCGGGATAGGGCGCGCCGGAATTTGACAGGGCGCGGCGGGGGCCTAGTTTGTATGGGTGGCTTTTGGGCGCCGTAGCCAAGTGGACTAAGGCGGGGGCCTGCAAAGCCCTGATTCGTGGGTTCGAATCCCACCGGCGCCTCCTCTCCCGCTGGGTGTCCCACCCGCGTGAAGTGAGCCCGAAGACTGTGAGCGTTCGAGACTGCGGCAGGTCATTGGGTCGCTTTGACCCGGTAGGGACGGCGGATCTCCGCAGCTAGGTCTAGAACACCTTGGCGTACCGTAACTTAGGGCGTGAGGCTTGATCTTGGCCGGGTTTTTCGCCAATTTGATAGTCCCCCGACCTGTGTCCTGGCGTCGTCACGCGGCGGTGCACGACGCTCCCCGCCGGCTCGAGTGCCGCTGCGGTATCACCATGCTCGAGCTCGCCATGGTCATGTTCGTGATCGCGATCATGCTGGGCCTCAGCCTCCCGCTCGTGACGGCGCTTGCAGGTAGGTTTCGGGTCGGCAGCGCGCGTGACGCATTCGTCAACACCTACGCGCGAGCCCGGGCAACGGCGGTCCAGTACGGTCGGGACGGCCGGCTTCACATCCGGGCGGACAGGGGTCAGTTCTGGGTGGAGGTGGATACAGGCATACCCGGAGCGTTGGCCGCGGACACGATTGGCCGCGTGGTCAATCTGGCGGCCGAGTACGGCGGCGTGACGATGTATTCGCCCAAGCAGGTGCTCTGCTTTGACTCCCGGGGTCTTGCGTATTCCGGGGGGGTGTGCGAATCTCACGACGCCATTGTAACTTTCTCACGTGCGAATCGAGTCGACACCGTCCAGCTGTCGCTGGGTGGCACAGTGGTCCGGCGCTGAGGACTTGATTTGAAGAGGATTGAGGGCGAATCGGGTTTCACGCTCACCGAGCTGCTCATCTCGGTGGTGATCATCGCCATCGGTGTGGTGGGCTTCGCCAGTGCGGTCGGTCTTGCCGCCACCGAGCTGTGGATGGGCAGGCGCGACACGGAGGTGTCGATGCTGCTGACCGACCAGGCGGAGCAACTGAAGGCGATGCCGTACGACTCGGTGAAGGCGGGCTCTCGTCAGGTCGACAACTATCAGCTCAACTGGTCCGTCCAGGCAGGCAGTCCGAAGAGAGTAGTGTTAGAGGCCACCTACGATCGGCATGGGGGAGGCCGGATGGCCGACACGGTGGTCGTCTATATCCCACGATGAAGTTCATCCCGCGATGAAGTCCCGGCGTCCGCGCCCGGCGGGGGGATTCACCCTCGTCGAGGTCCTCGTCGCCATGACCCTGACAGGCATTGTAGTCGCTGGGACGCTCCGCGCCTTATCCGCACAGAAGAAATTCTACGCGCGCCAGGCGCGCATCCTCGACGCTCGGCACGCCATGCGGGCGGCGACGACGATCCTGGCCTCCGAACTGCGTGAGGCCAGCCCCGGGGGCGGTGATCTCTACGCTGTCGCCGCTGATAGCGTCGCAATTCGCTCCACGGTTGGCTTCGGTGTCGCCTGTGCGGTGAACGAGGCCGCAGGCCAGCTTGCGCTTATCCATGTCTCCGGCCACTTCCGACTCGACGCCGGCGACAGCGTGGTCGTCTTCGTCGAGAACGGGGAGCCAGACAGCGACGACGCCTGGCGGGCCCTGGGCGTCAGTGCGATCGGCACGACGGGACCCGCCTGCGCCTGGGGTACCCCGTCGGAGCGGCTGATCAGCGTCTCGGGGTCGTTGAACGGCGTCTGGGTGGGCGGGCCGGTCCGGCTGTTCCGAGCGTACGCCTATGCGCCGTTCCAGCTGGAGGGCCGCTGGTGGTTGGGTCGCAGAGATCGCTCGGAACCGGACTACGTACCGGTGGCCGGCCCGCTGGCGCCGCCGGACTCGGGTGGCTTGCAGTTCTTCTTCTTCGACCCCAACGGGAACACGACACTGAATCCGAGTCAGGTCGCCCGGGTGTCCATCACCGTTCGCGCTCCCACGTACCGTTCGCTGAGCGACCCGGCCTACCAGTCGCTGAGCACTAGCGCATACCTGCGGAACTGATGCGATGGATGCTTGTCGACGCGTGAAGACCTCTGGTCCCGGCCGCTTGCAAGATGAGGGCGGCTTCGCCCTGGCGATGGCCGTCTTTGCGCTCGTCCTGCTTGCCGCCGTCGTCGCGGGCGGCTACTTCACAGCGTCTCAGGAGTTCCAGATCGGACGAGGGATGAGGAGTCTCGCCACCAGCTTCTACGCCGGCGAGTCGGGTATTCATGAGGTTCTGCACGATTGGGATCCGAGCGTCATCAACTTTCTCGCGCCCGGCGGTACGCTGAGCTTCGGCCCGAAAACGTTCGAGGGCGGCGGCAGCTACAACGTCCAGCTCGTACGGGTTGGGCGTGACGCTGACTCTCTGAAGCGGTACTTCTACATCGAGGCGGTCGGCCGCCCGCCGGGGCCGAATCTGGGGGAGCGCCGGCAGGCTGCCCTCGCCCGCGCGCGGTTCCCGACCTTTTGTTGCGATGCGGCGGTCAAGGTCCACGGGGACGTAACGCTGGCACCCGCCAACCAGCCGCAGATCGTTGGCACCAATGACGATCCCCCTGGCGCGTGGAGCAGCGCCACGTGTGCCCTTTATCCCCCGGATAGTCTCCCCGGCCTCAGATACGGCAGTTCGACGACGATCGACGAGTTGAGTGCGATCAGCGGCTGGCCGTCCGCGGTCGTGCTGGATCCCTCGATCACGCGCTCGAACATGTTCGATTTCGGGGACCTCGACTACGACAGCCTCATAGCGTACGCCGATCTCACCTTCGATGTCGGCGTAGGCAACACCATGACCTTCGCCGGGTCCCAACCCAGCGTCACAGCGAGCGGCAAGTGCAACCGCGACGACCCGGACAACTGGGGTGCGCCCGAGGATCCGAGCCATCCCTGCTTCAACTACTTCCCCATCATCCACGTCACGGGGAACCTCGTGTTGGTCGGTGCCGGCAGCGCTCAGGGAATACTGCTGGTGGGCGGCAGGTTCGAGAACGACTCCGATGCGAGGTTCTTTGGGCCCTTCGACTTCTACGGCCTCATCTTGACCAAGGACGACCTGGAGATGGACGGGACCGGGAATCTGTACGGCGCTGCGTTCGTGGCTGAAGACCTCGAGATGGACAACGTGAAACCCCGGATCCAGTACAGTCGCTGCGCGGCGATGCGCGCCCTGCGACTCTCCAACCTCACCCGCCCGCGGCTGCTCTCCCAGAGGGCCTGGGTGGAGCTGTTCTGACTCACCGACTCGGGCGAGCGGACTACGCGCCGGCCCGTCTCAAGTACTCGTCGAAACTCCGACTCAGATCCGCGGGGAGCCGATCGCGGTTTGCGCGCGTCACCTCCACGACGCTCACGTGCGGTCGGCGCTTGAGCCCGTCGGCTTGAGGGTGATGGCCTGTCATGATCGTACCCAAGAGAGCCCACGGCGCGCGTGGCTCGAAGATCCGCTCCAGCAGGGCGCAAAAACGCTTGCTGAATAGCTCCATCTTACCGATCTCGTCCACCACGAGTACCCGGGCCACGCCGCCTCGCAGTGCGTCTTCGAGGCGAGCTACCGCCAGGTCTTCGAAGCCCTGCACGTCCACGCCGTACCGACTCACCTTGGGCCCGGTCGCTCCTGCCCGCGCCAGCGGCGCCCGCCGGCCATCGACCGTCACAACATCGAAGCCGATCCGGCGTCCCCGCTCACGCAGCTCCTCGGTGTAGAATCCGACGCAGCGGCTCGCCCCGATCAGCTCGACGGCACGCCGGATCACTGTCGTCTTGCCACAGCCCGGCCGGCCGCTCAGCAGAACGCGTGGCGGGCGTGGACCGACTGGCGTAGGGTTCGTCATTTGGCACCACCTGACCGGAGAGGACGGGTACGGTGTCTGGCGACAATACTAGTGGTGAGCAAACCGACGGTTGGAAAGGGGCAGCCCGGCGATGAAAAAGCGAACGCCCCGGGCCCACGGGGCGTTCGCTGAGGCGAGAATGTGCGTTGCGCAGAGGGCTTCTTCCAGTGTGGGGGCTGGCTCCACCGTGGCACCAGCAACAACGGAACGGGCCGGAAGAAACTGCCTCAATAAAGGACGGAGCCCCTGAGTCGCCCTCCCCCGCCGTTTTCCCTGTCCGGCTAAGACGCTCGAGACTCCGTCCTTCGGCCTCTTGCAAAGTGCAAGGGCCGTTCCCAAAGCGGCCCGATCAGCGTAAATCTTTGCATAACAATAAGTTACGGATGAGGCACGAGGCCCGGCTGGGTCCGCAAATTAGGCAAACATTTCACAGTGATGACAGATTTTGCCTAATATGCAGCTTCCGTCGAGGACCGTGGCTGGACGAGAGGCGCCAGCAAGCGGCCTGGGCGGCGCGCCGCCTGAACGGCGGGAGCCAGCGGGGAACCTATAGCCTGAACGTCGGATACTTGTAAGTTATAGCGGTTCGCGACAGCAGCGTGTTGAAGGAATCAGCTGAGGGAACAGCCTGGGGCTGGTGTATTCCGGTGACGAGGTGCGCCGCCTCGGGCGAACGGAGGCAGGTCGGTCAACGGTGAACAAGAAGCTCACACTAGCGGCTGGTGTCGTGGTGGTGCTGGTGGTGTTCGGCTACTTCGCCTTCGGCGGTCTGGGGCGTAGCCTGGTTTACTTCTGGACTCCGACGGAGCTTCTGGCGGAGGGCGACGCGGCGTACGGGACGTCGGTGCGGCTGGGTGGCATGGTCGTGCCTGGGAGCGTGACGTGGAACGCGGAGACGCGGGAGCTGCGGTTCCGGCTGGCCGATGAGGGTGGGGTGATCGCAGTTCAGAGCGCCGGGGTCCCGCCGCAGATGTTCCTGGAGGCAGCGGAGACGGAGACGCCGATCGGAGCTGTGGTGGAAGGGACGTTGACCCGCGAGGGTGTCTTCCGAGCCACGAACCTGATGGTGAGGCACTCAGAGGAGTACCGGGCTCCGCAGCACACCGAGCAGCGCGGGGAGTACTACCGGCAGCTGTTTCGAGAGCAAGGGGCGAAGACCGGGTCATGACGAACACTATCGGATATCTGGCGATCATCCTCGCGCTTTTTCTATCGCTGGCCGGCGCAGCGGCGGCGTTCCGCGCGGCCAAGACAAGGAGCTCGGCACTGACACTGCTGGGTCGCCGTGCGGCCTACGGTGTGTTCGGTCTGGCAACGCTGTCGATTCTGACGATGGTCTTCGCGCTGGTCGCCCACGATTTCAGTGTGAGTTACGTCGCGCAGGTAGGGAGTCGGTCGACGCCCCTGTTCTACACGGTGATCTCCCTCTGGTCCTCGCTGGACGGCTCGATCCTGTTCTGGGGATGGATCCTTGCCGGGTACACGGCTACGGTGGTCTACATCTATCGCGACCGCTACCGCGAGCTGATGCCGGCCGTGACCGGCACGCTCTTGGCCGTGAATGTGTTCTTCTGGCTGCTATTGGCGTGGCCAGCCAATCCCTTCCAGCCGGTGTTTCCGGTGCCGCCCGACGGCCCGGGTCCCAACCCGCTGCTGCAGAACCATCCCTTCATGGGTCTGCACCCCCCGCTGCTGTACCTCGGCTACGTGGGCATGGCGGTCCCGTTCGCTTTCGGTTTCGCATCGCTGATCACGGGGGTGGTAGGTGGCGACTGGATTCGCGCGGTGCGGCGCTGGATCATGGCGCCTTGGATCTTCTTGACCGCGGGGATCGTGGCGGGTGCCTGGTGGTCGTACGAGGTGCTGGGCTGGGGCGGCTACTGGGCATGGGATCCGGTGGAGAACGCCAGCTTCCTACCGTGGCTGGTGGCGACGGCCTTCCTGCACTCGATCATGGTTCAGGAGCGGCGCCAGACCCTCAAGACGTGGAACATCTTGCTGGTCATCGCGACGTTCCTGCTCACGCTATTCGGTACGTTTCTCACCCGGTCAGGCATCCTCGCCAGCGTCCACGCCTTCACCGAGGGGCTCATCGGTCCGTTCTTCCTCGGCTTCATCACCGTCGTGCTGGTCGTCTCGCTGGCTCTGGTGGCCTGGCGTAGCGACCAACTGAGGAGCGAGCCGGCACTGGATTCGCTGGCGTCGCGGGAGACCGCTTTTCTGCTCAACAACCTGCTCCTGGTGGCCTTCACTTTCACGGTTCTACTCGGGACGGTTTATCCGCTGATCGCGGAGGCCCTTCGCGGTGTGAAGGTGAGTGTAGGCGCGCCCTACTTCAATCAGATGAGCATACCGATCGCCCTGGCCCTGATCTTCCTCACGGGCGTGGGTCCGGCCTTGCCGTGGCGTCGCGGCTCGCCCGATCTGCTGGCTCGGAAGTTCTTATGGCCCGTGGCGGTGGCCGTGCTGGCGGGCCTGGCTTTCTGGCTGCTTGACGTTCGGCACCTCGGAGCCTGGGCGACCCTGGTGCTGGCGGTGTTCGCTGTCGGACTGCTGGTCGGCGAGTTCTGGCGGCCGGCGCAGGCACGTCGGCGGGCGCACGGTGAGGGATGGAGTCGGGCTGTGCTGAACTTGACGGCGAAGAACAGACGGCGCTATGGCGGCTATGTGGTTCACTTGGGCATCGTGGTGATCGCCGTTGGGATCGCGCTCTCATCCACGTATCGTCGTGAGCGGGAGGCCACGCTGCAGCCCGGCGAGACGGTGGTGTTCTCCGGCTATCAGATCCGCCTCGATTCGCTCTACGCGGGCCGTGAGCCGCACCGTGAGTTCGCGGAGGCGGCATTCAGCGTAGCGCGGGACGGTAGGCCGTTAGCGCGCATGACACCGCGGATGAACTACTACCCTATGTCCACCCAGCCGATCGGGACGCCGCACGTGCGCACGCGGCCGACGGAGGATCTCTACCTCACGCTGATGGCCTACGCCCGCGATGGGTCGACGGCGACGGTCAATATCATCGTGAACCCGATGGTCGTCTGGATCTGGATCGGCGGCGGTGTCGTGGCGCTGGGCGCGCTGTTCGCGATCTCGACCGCCGCCGGCGGCGCCGAGCCCACCCGGAGCCGAGGGAGCTCGACCGAGCGGCAGGCTGAGCCGGTGGAGGCTGGTGTGGGAGGTGCTGAACGATGAGCTGGAAGAGGATACTGATCCCGGCTGCTGCGATCCCCATCATCGCCTTGCTGGCCTATGGACTGACGCGTGATCCGAACCTAGTGGAGTCGCCGTTGCCGGGCCGGGCGGCGTTCGACTTCGTCGCGCCGACGCTGGACGGCGACACGCTCAGCCTCTCCGATCTGCGGGGCAAGGTCGTGGTTCTGAATTTCTGGGCCTCCTGGTGCATCGCCTGCATCGACGAGCACGCCAACTTCACCGAGGCGGAGCGCCGTTACGCCGACGATGACTTCCGGATGCTGGGGGTCGTCTATCAGGACACCCCGGAGAACGCGCGCCGTTGGATGCAGCGTATGGGTGGAGGCTGGCCGAGCGTGATCGACGCCAGCTCGCGGATCGCAATTGACTATGGCGTCTACGGGGTGCCGGAGACGTACTTCATCGACAAGAACGGACGCGTCGCCTTCAAGCAGATCGGACCCGTCAGCTGGATGCTTCTCAGACAAAAGGTGGACTCTCTGCTGGCCCAGCCGACCAGCACCGAGCTGAAGACAGGGGTATCCGGAGCCGGCGCTCTGCACTCGAGTGGGAGCCAGCCGTGATGACGTCACCTCCACGTGAGATCTTGACCCTGCTGACGTTCGCAGTCCTGGTAGCGGTGCCGTGCGCGGCATTCACGGAGCCCGCGTCACGAGGTCAAGAGACGGCCGTACAGGCGGCGCCGCTCAGTGATGCCGAGTTGGAAGCTCGCGTGCGCGAAATCGCCAGCGAGCTGCGCTGTCCCACCTGCCGCGCCCTTTCGGTCCAGGACTCACCCTCGGGGATGGCGGAGGAGATGCGCGGCTTGATACGCGAGCAGCTGCGGGCGGGCAAGACACCCGAGGAGGTGAGGGCCTATTTCCTTGAGCGCTACGGCGAGTGGATACTACTGAAGCCGAAGGCCGAGGGATTCAACTGGGCCGTCTGGCTGCTCCCGGTTGTCGCTCTAGCGGGCGGTCTGGTCTTCGTGATGCTGACGGCGCGCCGCTGGGTGCAGCAGGGACAGGCCCGTGCCGCCGCGCTGACTCAGAAGGGACCAGAGGAAGAGATCTAGACCATGGGCCTGACGGAGTTTCTGCTCGTCGTTGCCGTGGGCGGTGGGATCATCGCCGTCCTCTTCGCGACCTTCAAGGGCGCCGCGCGTGAGGCGGGCGCGGACGAGCCGGCTGATAGCGAAATCGACGAGGCGCGAAAAGTCAGTGCGGAATGGGCGGAGCTCGAGGAGCGTCGGAGTGCCGTCTTGCGGTCGCTGGAGGAGATCGAGGCGGACCGCGGGGCAGGGAACCTCTCGGATGCGGACTACGAGGCGCTCCGGCGGCGTTACGAGAGTGAGGCCGCGGCGTTGGCGCGGCAGCTGAGCGCGCTGGGGGAGGAGCCGCTGGCCGCCCGTTCGGCGGAGGAGACAGGCCCAGCCGGCCGCCGCTCCGGGATCCCCACGGCAGTTGCCTGGACGGCAGGCACCGTGGCCTTCGTCGCGCTGGCCTGGCTGGTCTTGTCGAGCACCCTGCGGCCGCGTGGGGGTGACGACGCGATGACCGGCTCGTTGCAGGGTCAGGAGATGCAAAGCACGCCGGCCGGGTCGCCAGTCGGCGCCGTTGACCCGGAGCGCCTGGCGCAGCTCGAGCGCAGCGTGGCGGAAGATCCGCATAACGTCGAGGCGCTCGTGGAGCTGGGTCACCTCTACCTCACGCTGCAGCGCTACGACGAGCTGAGAGAGGTGACTGCGCAAGCGCTGCAGCTCGACCCTGACAACCCGGAAGCGCTTACTCATCTCGGCATGTTGCTCTTCTCCATGGGTCATCCCGAGGGCGTGATGACCACGTTCGACCGGGCGCTGGAGTTAGACCCGAACTTCGCAGAGGCGCTGCAGTTCAAGGGGATGGTCGCGTTCATGAACCGCGATTTCCCCGCCGCGACGCAGGCATGGGAGCGATACCTCGAGGTGGTTCCGCCGGATCAGGTTTCGCCGCGCATACAGGCCATGCTAGAGATGGCGCGTCAGAGCGCTGGCGCAGGGGATTCTCCCCAGTCCTAGAACACCGCGGGCCTGAACCGAGACGTGAGGAGGTGGAGGGGTGCTTAGACTATCCACGCTGTTTCTCTTCTGCTGGTCAGTCCTGCTACCGACGTCGGCTCTCGCCCAGCGCTTCGGAGGCGATTTCGGCGGTGCCGTCGGCTTCTGGCTGCTCTACGTCGATCCCGGTATCGAGGAGGATCGGAGCTTTGGCCGGGATGTCGGGGGTGTGCTAAGTATGGGTGGCCGCGGGTTCCTACAGACCGGCCGCGTGCGCCTGGGTGGCGGCGGTTTCGGAGGCAGCTTCAGCCGCGAGGGGCTGAACGAGTTGGGCAACAAGGTCGAGGGCGGTCTGTCAGGCGGGGGCTTTATCGCGGAGTACCTGCTCGTGCAGCGGAACCTTGAGCTGACGGTTGGCGGCTTTGCTGGCGGTGGCGTTCTGACGCTCGAGGAGCTCCTGCCGCCCGAGGGGGGAGACGTCGGCGACATCGAGCGCCTGCGGCGCCGCCGTCAAGGTATCTTCATCGGGTACCCCTGGGTGCGACTGGGCTACAATCCAGCGCCGCTTGTCAACGCCGGGTTCCAGTTGGGCTATCTCATCGGCAGCGAGGACGTAGGCGGGTTTGCCGCTGGCATCGACGTCGTGGTGGGCATTATACCGTAGGGGCTGGGAGGGGCGCGGGCGCCCGGACGCCTGTGGAACCTTCGGGCGTTTTCGGTGGTTAAAAGAAGTGACGGGGCAGACGCGCCTTATGGCACCGCGTAAGGTTGACTCACTTCCCTTTTCTCCCGGGCCTTGCGCGGATGTCTTGCCCCGTCCCTTCCTTTCGTAGGATTCGAGACAATGGGTCCACGTGAGGGGGATGAGCTGGTGAGTCCCCCGCTGAACGGCCGCCGTGGGTCTACTCCCGGCGTGCCTGCTATATTACTGGGTGAGCGCCGGGGGACAAGTCCCTGACCCGGTCAGCCGCGGCTTGGCCGGCGGCCTCGTAGCTCGCAGCGATCTGCAGGGCGGCAGGGTCGGAGCATCAGGGAGGAGGGGAGCAGATGGAGCACGCAATACGCCGCATCTTCATGTTCTTGCTGGGTGTCACCCTTGGCTACTGCACAGGGTTCAAGGACGCCCAGCACAACGAACACATGGTGTTCATGCGGATGATTCAGCGCGTTCAGAGCTTCGCTGAACACACCGTCAGCGAGCGCGAGCGCCAGGTCGAGGAAGCGGTAGAAGGCACGAGTCGCGAGCCAGGTCCCCAGGTCCCCTAGGCAGCTTCCAGCAGCGCAACATGGCAAAGCCCACCGGCCGCGCAGATGCTGACTAGGGCTGGCCGACCTGTCGTCTGCAGCGGCCGAGAAAACGACGTGCCGGCCTCCTGAATCTCTTGCTACGCCTCTGCGCTCTCAGTACCGGCCTTCTCGAAACCTCCCTGACCCTGGACACGGCATTCGGCCAATTCCGCGATGGCCGCGAGCACCGCCTTGGCGACGCGCTTCATGAACCCGTAGTCGAGCGTGTCGGCGCGGTCCGAGGGCATATGGTAGTGCGGGTTCCGCAGGAAGGCGGTGTCGGTGATCATGAGCGAGGGGTACCCGCGATCCCAAAACGAGGCGTTGTCGCTGAGCCGGGTCAGGGGGAGCAACCAGCCGCGAAGCCGCGTCCGGTAGGTGACGACGTCCAGTTCGGGCACATGTCTGCGCGCCGCGCGCTCGAACGAGTTCAGCAGCCGATGTGAGCGCCTGTCGCCGACAGCGACCAGGAAGGTCCCGGTGTCGGGGATCCGCTTGAACACGAGCGGCGGTATCTGCTGGGCGCCGGGAGTCGAGTCGGTGTAGCCGACCATCTCCAGCACGAGCGCTCCGACGTAGCGGTGGCCCTGGCGGCGCGCCTGCGCGGCGAAGCGGCCGCTGCCCACCCGGTAGGTGCCGAGCATGTCCTGCGGTTCCTCGAGGTTGAAGCCGACGAACTGGACCGTGCGGCGCGGCTCCAGCTGGACAGCGTGGCGAGCGACCTCCAGCAGGACCGCAACGCCGCTGCCGTTGTCGTCGGCGCCGGGCGTGCTCGAGACGGTGTCGAAATGAGCTCCGAGCAGGACCCAAGGCAGCTCGGGATCGGAGCCCGGGAGCGTGCCGACCACGTTGTTGTAGCTGGCGCCGCGCAGCTGGAAGGGCTGGCGCTGGGTCACGATTCCCAACGCGCTGAACTCGTCAGCGATCAGTGATTCGGCTCGCTCCAGTGCGCGGGGGGCTGCCCGCGGATGTCGGGGCCCCTCCAGCGCACGCAACGTCTCTCGCAGGCGGCCTTCGTCGACCTGTGAGAGGAGCTCACTCAGAATCATCGGCCCGGGCCCGGTGGTTGCGGCACGCCGCTGGCACTGACGCCTAGCCGCCCTCCACGTAGGCCCGCCTGATGATCACCGGTTGCAACGGTACGTCGCTCATCCCACCCTGGCTCCCCGTCGGCACCTGGCCGATCGCGTCCACCACGTCCATCCCCTCGACGACGTACCCGAACACCGCGTAGCCCCAGCCTTGCGGTGTCTCGGCCGTGAAATCGAGCCCCGGATTGTCCTCCAGGTTGATGAAGAACTGCGTGGTGGCACTGTGGGGATCGGGCAACCGCGCCATGGCGACGGAGCCGCGCACGTTCTTCAGCCCGTTGTTCGCTTCGTTGGGCACGGTCGCTCGCGGTGACTGCCGCCGGCGCATCTCCGGGGTGTGGGCGCCGGCCTGGATGATGCGGCCGGGTAAGACGCGGTGGAAAATCAGACCATCATAGAACTCGTTCTCGACATGGAAGAGGATGTTCTCCACCGTCTGCGGCGCCCTCTCGCGGTCGAGTTCCATGACAACCCGGCCCCTGTTCGTCTCGAGCACGACCCGGGGCGTCATGTTGCCGATATCGGGCGGAAGCGGCGGCTGGGCTGCCGGCGTCTCCTCACCTCCGCTCTCCCCGCCGCCTCCGCACCCTGTCACGAGCAGCGCCAGCGCGAGGAATAGCGTCCCTTGTCTCGAGCTTAGCACGGTGCGCCTCCTTCTGGTGATCTTGTCGCTCCGGCCGGCCGCAGGCAGCCGCCTCGCTGGTGGCGCCCTGCGCCGGTTGTGCCTCTGCTCTGGCGGCCAGTATACTGAGGTTCCTTTGCGGCGTTCCAGCATGATGGAGAATCGGACCGGATTCCGCCATTACCTGGCGGGACATAGCTCGGGGCACTCAGCCTCCAGATGAACGGAATGGATATCGAACCTTCGGCGCTCTCTTTGCTGCCGCCGCTCGTCGCCATCGGCCTTGCGATCTGGACCCGACAGGTCTACGTGGCACTCGCCACCGGCATCTGGCTGGGCTGGACGATCCTGAACGGCGGCAACCCCGTTACGGGCCTGGCTGGGTCAATCGAAGGGACGGTCCTCGTGCTCGGCGAGCCCGGGAACACGCGCGTCCTGCTGTTCAGCTTGCTGATCGGTGCGCTGGTCATCTACGTGGAGGCATCAGGCGGCGTCGAAGGGTTCGTACGCTGGCTGGAGCGGCGTCGCCTCGTGAGCAACGTGCGTGGGGCTGGCATCCTCGCCTGGCTCATCGGTATCACCATCTTCATCGAATCCAACATAACGCTGCTGGTGACGGGCGCGGTGTGCCGTCCTCTGTTCGACCGCTATCGCGCAGCTCGGGAGAAGCTGGCCTACGTCGCCGATTCTACCTCTGCGCCTATCTGCATTCTGATCCCGTTCAACGCCTGGGGCGCGCTCGTACTGGGGATCCTCGGAAGCCTGGGCATATCTCAGCCGGTGCAAGTGTTCGTGCGCTCGATCCCGCTCAACCTCTATGCGATAGCCGCCGTGCTACTCTCCGGATTCACGGCCTGGCGCGGGCTCAACATCGGGCCGATGAAGAGGGCAGAGGAGCGAGCGGCGCAGGGAATCGTGCTGAGCGAAGCGGGCGCGCTCACCGTGGATGAAGCCCTGTTCCGGGCGCGTCTCTCCAAGCAAGTGACGCCGCGTGCGTTCAACATGTTGATCCCGATCCTGACGATGGTGGTCACGATGCCGGTGGGGCTCTACATCACCGGCAACGGCGTACTGTCTCAGGGCTCGGGCTCGACCAGCGTGCTCTGGGCGGTGATCGCGGGCAACGTCGCGGCCTGGGTGCTGATGCTGGCTCAGCGCTTCGCCTCGCTGGACGAGCTGGTGCGGTTGGGTCTGAAAGGTGTGGAGGCGCTGGTCGGGCTGGTGCTCATCCTGCTGCTGGCGCTGACGTTGGGCGACATCTGCAACAAGCTGGGGACCGGCCCCTACGTAGCGGAGGTCGTGCGTGATCTAGTGAAGCCAGTGGTTCTTGTCCCCGCCACCTTTGTGACCGCCGCGCTCATCGCGTTCGCCACCGGCACGAGCTGGGGAACGTTCGCGATCATGATCCCCATCGCGGTTCCGGCCGCCCAGGCTCTGGGTTTGCCGCTGGCACCGTTCCTCGCGGCATCCCTATCGGGCGGCGTCTTCGGCGACCACGCGAGTCCGATCAGCGATACGACGATCGTAGCCTCGCTGGCCTCGGCCACCGACGTCATCGATCACGTGCGAACCCAGCTTCCCTACGCGCTGCTTGCGGCAACCGTGGCGACCGCCGGCTTCGCGCTGGTGGGCGCGATGATCTAGCTGGCTCACTCTCGGTCGCGCGCATCCTCTTTCCTGGGCCTCGGACAGGCCTTAGGTTCGGGCCCTGAGGCTAGACCTGGTGTGAGATAGCCGAGCAGAGGACGCAGATGACGAACAGCGAGCTGGTCTATCTGAACGGAGAGCTGGTGCCCTACGGCGAGGCGAAGATCTCCGTGGAGGACCGGGGCTTCAATTTCTCCGATGGCATCTACGAGGTGATCCGGGTCGTCGGCGGCAACGCATTCCGCATCGAGTCGCACCTCGATCGGTTCGAGGGCGGCGCGCGCGCTCTGGAGATCGAGCTGCCTCTGACGCGCGACGGGGTGCACGAAGCCGTATTGGAGGCGGCACGGGCGAATGGGGTCACGGAGGGCACGGTCTACGTGCAGCTCAGCCGCGGCGCGGCACCTCGCAAGCACGCGTTTCCAGAGGGCGCACGCCCGACGCTGGTCATACTCGCTCGCTTGTTCCCCGGCCCCGCGCCGGAGCATTTCGAGAAGGGCGTGGAGGTGCTGACCCAGCCGGACCTGCGCTGGGGCTATTGCGAGGTGAAGACGGTTGGCCTGCTACCGAACGTGATCGCCTTCCAGCACGCGCGCTCGGAGGGATGCTTCGAGGCGATCCTCGTGCGTGACGGTATCGTCACGGAGGGCAGCCATAGCAGCACTTTCTGCGTTCGCGATGGCATTGTCTACACGCATCCGATTGACAACATTCTGCCCTCGATCACCCGCAAGTATCTGATCGAGGCCTACAGGACCGAGGGTGTCGAGGTCAGAGAGGTCGGGGTACGGATCGAGGAGTACAGGGCCGCTGACGAGATCCTCCTTGCCGGCACGACGACGGAGGTGATGCCCGTCGTCCAGGTCGACGGCGAGCTCGTAGGCTCGGGAAGGCCGGGCGAGCTGACCCGCCTGGGCATGGAGCTCTACCGTCGCGACCTGGAGGCAGTGCGGGCGGGGAAGGCGGGTTGATCAGCGATCCGACCGGCCTCTTCGTTTATCTGGCCGCCGTTCTCGGGGCCATCCTCTGGCTCAGCGGCCTCCCGAAGTTGCGTCCCATCTTTCGCGTGACGCCGGTCATCATCTACGCGTATTTCATTCCCACGCTCAGCACCAGCGTGGGGATCACACCGATCGCGTCTCCCACCTACGACTGGATGGCCCGCTACCTCCTGCCCTTCAGCCTGATGCTGCTGATGGTGACCGTCGATGTGCGGGCGATCCTGCGGCTGGGCAAGATGGCTCTGGTGATGATGCTGGTCGGCGCCGCGGGCATCGTGATCGGCGGCCCGATCGCGCTGGCCGTCCTCGGGCACTGGCTGCCCTCGGACACCTGGACGGGAATGGCGGCACTGTCGGGTAGCTGGATCGGCGGGGCGCCCAACATGGTGGCGATAAAGGAGAGCGTCGGCACTCCCGACAGCATCATGGGCCCGATCATCGTTGTGGACACCGTGGTGGGCTACGGTTGGATGGGGGTGCTCCTGTTCTTCAGTGCCTGGCAGAACCGCTTCGACACCTACGTCGGCGCGGACACCAGCACCATCCAAGCGGTGAATCGGCGTCTCGCCGACGTTGATCGTGCGAGGCTCCCGGCGCAGATCGGTGATCTGGCGGCGATCCTCGCCCTGGGTTTCGTCGGTGCCTACGTCTGTGTCTGGATTGGCGACCGTCTCCCCACGCTGGGTGATCCGACCATCGTCAGCCACACGACCTGGGCCGTCGTGCTGGTCACCAGCCTCGGGCTCGCCCTTTCGTTCACCCCGCTGGCCCGACTCGAGCGGGTGGGCGCCTCGAGGGTCGGGTACGTGGCGCTCTACCTGCTGCTCGCGGGGATTGGTGCGCAGGCGGATCTGCGCAAGGTGCTGGAGATCCCGCTCTATCTGGGAGTCGGCGCGCTGTGGATGGCGATTCATGCGGCTGTGCTGATTCTGGTCGCCAGGCTGATACGGGCGCCGCTCTTCTTCGTGGCCACCGGCAGCATGGCGAATGTAGGCGGAGTAATATCGGCTCCCGTCGTGGCGTCCGTGTACCACCAGGCCCTGGCTCCGGTTGGGCTGCTGATGGCGGTGTCGGGCTACGCCGTCGGCATCTACGGAGGCCTCCTCTGCGCTTGGCTGCTCTCGCTCGTTGCTGGGGCCTGAACGCACAGGGAGGAGCCACGCCCCGCTTTTGACGGGCACCTTCGCTTCTGCTAGTCTTTTCCGCCGGCCGCTCGGCGGCCGGATCTCGGCGCGATCAACCGACAACAGACGACACGAGGGTCACGATGGGGCGGACCGAGGACTTGATACGCGAGGTGGAGTGTTGGAGCGCGCACAACTATCACCCTTTGCCGGTGGTCATCGAGCGCGGCGAAGGGCCTTGGGTCTGGGACGTGGAGGGGAATCGATATCTCGACATGTTGAGCGCCTACTCGGCGGTCAATCAGGGCCACCGGCACCCGAAGATCGTCGCGGCGCTGGTCGAGCAGGCCCAGCGGCTCACGCTCACCTCCCGGGCGTTTCACAACGATCAGATGGGTGCCTTCCTGCACCAGGTCTGCGAGCTACTCGGCTATCCCAAGGCATTGCCCATGAACACTGGTGCGGAGGCGGTGGAGACGGCCATCAAGGCGGTGCGCAAGTGGGGTTATACGGTGAAGGGCGTCGCAGCGGATGCGGCGGAGATCGTCGTCTGCGAGGAGAACTTCCACGGGCGCACCACGACTATCGTCGGCTTCTCCAGTGAGGAACAGTACCGGCATGGCTTCGGTCCGTTCACTCCCGGGTTCAGGCTGATCCCGTACGGCGATATCGATGCTCTGCGGGGCGCGATCAACCGGAACACAGTAGGGTTCCTCGTCGAACCGATCCAGGGCGAGGGCGGCGTGATCGTGCCGCCTGAGGGCTACCTGAAGGTGGCCGCCGAGCTCTGCCGCGAGGCGAACGTCAAGCTCATGGCTGACGAGATCCAGACGGGCCTGGGCCGGACAGGCAAGTTGTTGGCCAGTGAGTGGGAGAACGTCAGGCCGGATGTGGTGATGCTCGGCAAGGCGCTGGGCGGCGGCGTCTATCCGGTCTCGGTTACGCTGGCGGATGAGGAGGTCATGGATGTGTTCACGCCGGGCGACCACGGGTCGACCTTCGGTGGAAACCCGCTCGCCGCAGCCGTCGGTCGCGCCGCCCTGGGCGTGATCGTCGAGGAGAGGCTTCCCGAGCGTGCCGCCGAGCTCGGCGCCTGGTTCATGGACGAGCTCCGCGCTATCGAGTCACCGCACGTAGAGCAGGTCAGGGGCAAGGGTTTGATGGTCGGTGTCGTCGTCAAGGAGTCGTCGGGTACGGCGCGTCCCTTCTGCGAGGCGCTGATGGAGCGCGGCATTCTGGCGAAGGAGACGCATCAGCAGGTGGTGAGGTTCGCGCCGCCGCTGGTGGTCACGCGGGATGTGCTGGAGCAGGCGCTCGAGTCGATCAGGGACGTTATTCAGGCGCCGGCCGCGTAACCGTGGCGCTGAGGGGCGAGCCCGATGACGAGGCGCCCGTCGTCGCGCCAGCGAAGCGAGGCCTCCGGGTAGATGACCATGCGGCCGGCGCGTACGTCCTCGAGGAGCAGCGCGCAGGAGGTGGCGCGACCGCTCCAGAAGGCCCGCTGGCCGAACGTATGCCCGCGTGGGCAGCGCTGCCGACCGAAGAAGTCGCAGCGGGCGTAGGCGCCGCAGACCGGACAGGGCACCTCGATGGGGTAGGGGCGTCGGACCGGCCAGAGCGCCGACTCCTGCCAGCGCAGCTCGGTCCGGACTTCAGGCAGGACCGTCTGGCCGATCGACTCCGGGCGACTGACGAGTGCATCCATGGCGTCCCCTACATAATAGCCCGGCCGACGCGTTCTGGGGAAGACTGCCGAGCGGCCATCCGAGTAAGCGATGCGCTCCACCGACGCCTTTCAGCGGCAGGCGTGGACTGAACTCGATTGAAAGTGGCAGACGAAGCGGAGGACTCTTACCGCAAGAGCTCGGTTGGGGGTGACCCACGGGAGGCTAGTCGAAGATCCGCTGGAAGTCGATGTCCTCTGCGGCGAGTACCAGAGCCGTGACGGGCAACCCCTCGCTGCGTGCCAGGAGATCCGAGTAGTAGGCGCTGTAGTCTTCGAGAGTCTCCTCGGGATCAGGGGGACGGATCCCGAGAAAGACCAGGTCGGCCTCCTGCGAGGCGCTACTGATGATCTCAAAGGGGTCCGTGTCGTCTGCCCTTACGAGCACGTCGGCCTCCGCCTTCAGCCGCCCCCTCGCGATCAGACTCTGCAAGCGGTTCAGGGCGACGCTCTGTTCTTCCTGGGACGACACGATGGTCTTGATCGCCAACCGGGCTCGGTCCCACTCCGGGCTGGCATGCAGCAGATAGCCGAGGGCGAGCATGAATCCCGCGTTCTGCCGCTGGCCGCCCCACCAGACGTCGATCTGTCGGTGCTTCCGCTCGGGGGGCGGTGTGGCGGCCTCGCGCACGATCACCAGGTTCCGTTGCAGTCGGTGGGTCAGCCGGATCAGGCGCGCGAAGTCGGCCATGTTCTCGGGCCGTTCCGTCTCTCCCAGCAGGATCGTGTTGGGGAACAGCGGGCCTACGCCGGCCGCCTGGACCAAGGCCTCGGCGCCGCGGAACACGTCATCAGCGACATGGACCTCCACGAGCGCGGGTACACGACGCTTTCGCAGGTACTCAGCGATCGTCGCCTCCATCTGCTGCACACGACCGCTGGCTGATGATGCCTCGGGCACGATGGTGGCCACGCTGAGGAAGCCGCTGCCGTGGGTGAGCGCGTCGGCCAGCTCGATCAGGTACCAGCGCGAAGCTGGGGACCCGCTCAGCACGAGTATATTCGGCCGCCAGGTGCGCGCGTCGGGCTTGGATTCCGCCAGGCGGTAGACGGCGTAGCGCGCCAGCAGCGTGAGGATACCGTGGCGCATGTCGCCCCAGTAGGCACGCATCTCCCGTCGACTCATCAGATAGAAGACACCGCTGGTTACGAACGCCGCGATGAACGTGGCGCCCGGATTGATCATGAACATGGTCGCAATGCAGCCGAAGGCGCCCAGAAGCGACGTCCACCATGGAGTGCGGAACTGCGGTCGCCAGGATGGACTGCCGATCAGCCCTTCCAGGCCGGCGGAGAGGTTGAGGAACCCGTAGGAAGTGAGGAAGAACATCGACAGGACGGGAGCGATGACGTTCAGGCTGCCGGTACCAATGCCGATCAGCGCCACGCCGAAGGCGACCGCGGTGGCGACTCTGGGCTCGTCGGACGCGCCGAAACCGCGCCCGAGAAAGCGCGGCACGACCCGGTCGCGCGCCAGTGCCTGCAGCGTGCGCGGAGCGCCGAGCAGGGCGCCCATCGCGCTCGACAGCGTCGCTCCCCAAACGCCGATCAGGATCGCATCACCCCACACGGCGACCCTCCTCATGATGAGAGGGTCACTCAGCAGCACGTCCTCCGGAACGATGCGCGAGAGGAAGACCGGGATGGCCATGTAGACGCCGTAGCCCACCAGGACAGCGGAGATGGTGCCCAGCGGCAGCGCGCGACCCGGGTTCTTGAGGTTGCCGGACAGCGCGATCCCCGCCTCGATGCCCGTCACGGCGGGAAAGAACACCGCGAAGACTACCCAGAATGACTCTTTCTCCGGGACCGTCGCCACGGCGGCGAAACCCTCCGCCGGTGCTCCGCCGGCGAAGAAGGAAACCAGCGACAGCGCGATCGCCGCCATGATGAAGAACTGCGCCTTGAGCGCGAGGTCGGCGGACGTGTACGCGAGAGCCGCGAGCCCCACTAGGGTGACGACGCCGATGGCTGGTGTGGGCAGAGATGGAAAGACGTTGTTGACCGACTCGGCGAAGCCGACGATATAGAACGAGATCCCGAGTGCCTGGGCGAAGAAGAGCGGTAGGCCGATGGCCGCGCCGGCTTCGACGCCCAGCGAGCGGCTGATCATGAAGTAGGCACCCCCGACGCCGACCCTCATGTTCGTGGCCGTGGCGGCGATCGACAGGCCTGTCAGGAAGGTGATCGAGCTGGCGAGGGTGACGATGACCAGTGTGAGCGGCAGGCCCGTGTTCCCGAGCACCCAACCCAGCCGGAGGTACATGATGACGCCGAGGATTGTCAGGATGCTCGGCGTGAAGACGCCCTTGAAAGTCCCGAAAGAGGCGCGTTCGCTCCCAGCCGCTGAGCGTCCCGCAGTTACGGTCGTGGCATTCTCAGGCAAGCGTCATCACTCGCGTCATTCGTGACTCGGACTCCGTTCGGTTTGCCGGTCCGGCAGCTCGCGAGCACAGCCGCTGCGACCGGTGGCCGCCCCGAGCCCCAGGTCGGGTAGTGCTTCGCCCTGAATCACGTAACCCTCGAGCTGATCGTCCACGAGATCCCCGTAGACCTGTGAGAACCGGTCGCGCAGGTCGCCGGTGCCGAGCCCTGCACGCCGCTCGGCGAACACGGCACGCATGACCTCGTCGAGGCTCCGCCCGCGTGCTTCGAGCTCGCGGTCCAATAAGAACGCGAGCAGGGCACCCTTGCTGTAGACCAGGCGTCGCGCTCGCTGGCCCTCACGGTAGCGACGTGATACGGCCTCCAGACTCTCAGGGCCGTCCTTTTCAAGATAGCGCATCTCCGCGCTCAGGTCCGCCAGGCACGCGTGGGCCTCCTGCATCGTCCACAGGCCGGCGCGCAGCACGGCCTTGATGCCGTAGTAGTTGGTGAAGCCTTCCAGGAACCACGTGGCCTCCGGGCGGGTGAGGCCGCTGTGGGTCCACCAGTGGAAGAGTTCGTGTGCCAGGACCATCGCATCGGGCGGCTGCACCACGCTGTGTCTGCCCGCCGCGCCGCCCCGCATGAAGCCTTCCGGCACGATGACGACTGATCGTGGGCCGCCGTCCCCGGGCGGAACGCCGGCAAGCTCGAGTTCCATCTCCAGCAGCGACACAACGGCATCCGTTCCGAGGCCGCTGTCGGCTCGCAACGCAGCGACCCGTAGCGGCATACCGCCCGCAGCGACCTCACGGACGTCGAACGGGCCCAGTCCCAGATACTCGAGGTGCCGTTGCTCCTCGTGACTCAGCTCGAACGCGTCGCCTTCCCTTATCCAGGGGGTGACCGCCGTCCAGCCGGCGGGCAAGCTGAAGACGACAGTCCCCGGGCCGACAAGGTCCAATCTGGGAAAGAGGCTGGCCGTACGGATGACCGCGAGGTCCTGCGTCACGCGGCTCCGGGCGTCCGCGGGACTTTCGGCGCGGCTTCCGGGTGGATAGAACGTGGGGTCGATGGTGTACTCGACGATCACGGCGTCCCGGGTGCCCTGAGAGTGCACCGCGACCTCGTAGGCGCTTCCGTCCGCCTCGAGCTGCCTCACCTGGAGGGGTCGGCCGTTCGCCCAAGCCGAGATCGAGTCTAGTTGCCCGGGGTGCCGGCGCGCATCGAGGAATTCCAGCCGGATCCGTGAGCGGCCGAGGAGGGCCTCTGCGGGGAACGTCCCTCGCACGTCCACGAGGCCGCTGGCCGATCGGGTGATCCGAACCTCCCAGCGGATGTCTGGCCTGGGCTCCGGCGCGGGTGCCTGGCCCAGGCCCGCGGCAGGCGCCGCCATGGTCAGCCCCACCAGCCCGCACCGGCGAACGGTGCTCCGCAACGTCGCTACCGGCATGTCAGCTCGAACCTTCATCTCTCTCCAATCGCCGGCCTTCCCGCTGGATCAACTCCCAGGCCCGGGCCACGTGCTCCTCGGTCGTGCGTAGGTTGCCGATCGCCAGGCGTAGCGTGTAGACGCCCCGCAGGTCGGTGTGGGAGAGATAAACTTCGCCCGTCGCGTTCAGTCGCCGGAGTAGAGTCTCGTTGAACCGATTGAGCGCGGCGTTGGCGTCATCAGTGCCGCTGCCGCCAGCCGCCGCGAGCCCTGCCGGACGCGCACGGAAGCAGACGACGCTCAACGGGGTCGGAGCCAACCGCTCGAAGTCGGGGTGCTCGTCTACCCAGTGGGCGAAGAGCTGTGCTAGCCGGATGTGCTCCCGCAAGCGTTCGGCGATCCCCTGAGAGCCGAAGCTGCGTAAGACCATCCACAGCTTGAGTGCCCGGAAACGACGACCCAGCGAGACCCCCCAGTCCATGTAGTTTCTGATCTGGCCGTCGACCGCGGTGCGCAGATATTCCGGCACCAGGCTGAAGGCGCCGGTGAGCGTGTCAGGTTGCGTCGTGTAAAGCACGCTGCAGTCAATGGGCGTGAACAGCCACTTGTGCGGGTTGACCACGATGGACGTGGCGGACTCGCAGCCGTCCAACACGTGCCGATACTCGGGTATGATCGCCGCGCTGCCGGCATACGCGGCATCGACGTGCAGCCAGAGGTCCTCGCTTTCGCAGACCTCGGCGATCGCGCGCACGGGATCGATACTTGTTGTCGATGTCGTCCCGACCGTCGGCACCACGCAGAACGGTCGGTGACCTGCGGCACGGTCCTCGGCGATGGCCCTGGCCAGCTCGCTCACGTCCATCCGGAATTCGTCGTCAGTGGGGATCTTCTGCACGCCCGCTTTCCCCAGGCCGAGGACGATCGCGGCCTTCTCAATGGACGAGTGGGCCTGCTCCGAGGTGTAGAGGCGCAGGAGTGGGACGTCGGTGCGGCCGGCCATCCCGCGCTCGCGGATTTCGAGATCGGACAGCGCGTGCCGGGCCGCCGCGATGGCGCAGAGCGAGGAGACCGACGCGGTGTCCATGATCACGCCTTCGAAACCCGCGGGCAGTCCCAACAGCTGGCGCAGCCAATCGACCGCCACCTCCTCCAGCTCGGTCGCCGCCGGCGACGTCTGCCACAGCATCCCGTTGACGTTGAGGGCCGCGGAGAGCAGCTCGCCGAGGATGCCGGGCGCGGACCCGGTGATGCTGAAGTAGGCGAAGAAGCCGGGGTGGTTCCAGTGAGTGATCCCGGGAACCACGATCTTCTCGAAGTCGTCGAGCACGGTCTCGATCGGCTCGCCGGCCTCGGGGGCACTCTTGGGCAGTGCCGCCCTCAGCTCGTTCGGGGCGACCTGGGCGAGTACGGGGTAGTCCTCCGGATGGCTGAGGTAGCTCGCGATCCAGTCGACGGCCCGGCGCCCGGCGCGGCGAAACTCTTCTACTGGCAAGTCACCTGCTTGGTGCATCTTCACCCCCGTTTGGCTATAGACGAGGCTCGGCTGTTTGCGCCGGAACGTCTCACAAGGCTACCTTGCTGGCCTTGTTACGACTCCGGTGGGTCGGCTCGAGCGGATCAGCAATAAGAAGGAATCAGCCTCGTGCGCAATACCGTCAGGCGGTTGGCCCCGCGCCTTGTGTTCGTCGCTTTGCTTGCCGCGTTAGCCTCGTGTGAACGCTCACAAGACGTCGGCTGGGCTGACCGAGAGAGGCCCGATAGCTTGGCGGCGCGCCGGACCGAGGCGACGTCACCTGCTCCCGTGCCGTCTGAGCAGGCGGGGCCGGGCAGTCCCACCGCGATACTGCAGGAGTACCAGCAGTTGGCGATGGCTTTGGACACGCTCAGGCAGCGCGCGATGGAAGACGAGGTGCTGGCGGCGGAGTGGAGGCAGCTGCAGGCGCGTGTGCAAGCGCAAATCGCGGAGGGCTCGGAGTTCCACAGGGGGCTGATCGTTCGCCGGGCCCAGATCGAAGCGCGTTTGGCCGAGGCACGGGAGACGGGTGTGCCCATTCCGCAGCAGGAATTGCAGGAGCTGGCTCGGCACTACTCGAACATCGAGGCCGAGTTCGCCCGAGCGCGGAACGAGCTGCTTGAGCAGGATCCCGGACTGGCTGCGCGGCTCAGGGCACTTCAGAGACGCACGTTCCGCAAGATGCGCGAGCTTGAGCCCGCTCGCGCCGCTCAGATCGACCGGGTCCAGGAGCTGGAAGGCCTGCTCTTCTATCCCCCGGAGTCGCTCGCCGGGGCGCAGGACACAGCAGCTCGGATTCAGCCTCGCTAATCGCCGCGCCCAGCTCCAGCCTCTCCGCCTCTCTAACTCCCCTCTGGCTCCAATTCGACGAAATGCTGGCCCTCATCGAAAGCTTTCGGCAGCCAAATACGAGCCCTTACTGTTCGCGCCTGCCCACGACAGCGTTGGCGCTGGTGGGTCCGGCTGAGTTGCTGTATGTTTTTGGCAATCGCGCGCTCTGTCTGGCGAGTCCTCGTTGGGAAGGGTAATCCAGACCGTGGCGAAAGCGCGGGAACGGCCAGCCTCGCTGGCTGCGAGTCTGGCGGCGCTTGCACAAGAGGGAGGGATTGCGGTGCGTGATTTCACGCAGGTGGTCAGGGAGAACGTCGGCGAGTATCGAGGCTGGTTCATCAGCGCGGTCAAGTGGACTCCGATCTTCGCTGCCACACTGATGGCGCTCTCTCAGGACCCACGCCTGCAGCCGCGCCATCGGACTCTGGTGAACGCGGCGTTGGCCTACTTCGTGACCTCCGACGACGCTGTCCCGGAGGGGGAATACGGACCATACGGCTACCTGGATGACAACCTGGTCAGCGCCTATGTCCTGGAACGGATCGCGCGTGAGATCGGCTGGCGCGTCATCGAGGAGTCCTGGAACGGCGAGCTGGCAGCGCGCGATGTGGCGCGAGAGACGCTGGACCGTGAGAACGAGCTGTTAGGGCATCTAGGTCAGGAGGCGTTGCAGAAGGCTGGCGTCCTGGAGGAGGGCGGTCGGCAGGTGGGAGATGTTGGCGAGGTGACGCCTCCAGTCGGTCTGGCCTAGCCAGACAAGGCCCGAGATGGCCGGCCTCTTTTGCGGCTGGCTGAGTCGCCGTAATTTGAAGATGAGCGTTGGTCAACGAGAGTCTTGGAGCAGTGGCTATGGGTATCGGTAATTTCGGTTGGACCGAGGGCCTGCTGATCGCCTTCCTTTTCCTGTTGCTGTTCGGCGCCCGGCGGTTGCCGGAGATCGGCCAGTCGCTAGGTAAGGGGATCCGCGAGTTCAAGAAGTCGCTGACGTCCTCGGACGAGGAACCGCAAGTCGGCTCCGGCGACGAGGACGTGGCGCAGGTCGAGGGTCCGCAGAACCGAGACGAAGCCCGCTAGCATTCGCCGCACGCTTCGCACGGGGAGTCCCGCTCCCGTGCGTGTCGCAGAGCGCGGACTGCCCAACGCCCGCAGCTTCTTTTCCGCTATCGTGTAGTTACGACAGGTGCGCGTCGTTCGTCACGGTGCGCCCCGCGTGGGAGCTACCGTGATGCAGCTGGCTGCTCCGCCTGTCCCTAGCTTGAGAGCTTGCCGAACTGCCCAACCACGGGCTTCGCCAGCCGCTCGAAATCCGCATAGCGCATCCGAACGGCCTCGGTGTGGTTGCCCGCGTTGAAGACGATCGACTCGTCTTCTGCGAGCCGCTGGTCGACGAAGACCCGCTGCCCGTAAAGGCTGCCGAACGGCGGCATGGCACCCGGCTCGCAGTTCGGATAGAGTCCGGCGAACTCCGACTCTCCCGCCAGGCGCAGGGGTCCGGACTTCACGAGTTTCCCGAGCGACGCCGTATTGACGTGATATGAGGCCGGCAAGACGGCCATGATCGGCTCACTGCCTTCGGTGAAGAAGATTACCGTCTTGGCCCACTCATAGCCGGAGACGTGTGAGACCGCTGCCTCCTCCGCCGCGGTGTAGGCGGTGGGGTGCTTGAGCACCTCGTACTTCACGCCCTCGTCCTTCAGCAGTTTCTCGACTTCCGGTGCGACTGCCATGGCGACTCACCTCCGTTTGCTCGCTACTTCTGCATCAATTCGAGGAACTTGGCCAAGCTATACGTGTTGGCCACGTCCGCCTCTTCCAGCCAACCTCGGCGCGCCTGATCCACACCGTAGTGCATGTAGTCGAGCTCGGCTGTTCGATGTGCGTCGGTATTGATGACGATCTTCACGCCCGCTTCCCGCGCCATCTGTAGGTGGAAATCGCGAAGGTCGAGCCGGTCCGGCTGGGCGTTCAGTTCCAGCATCACCGCCTCGTTCTGTGCTACCTTTACCAGCTCTTCCACGTCCACGGGGTAGGGCTCCCGGCGATTGATGAGCCGGCCCGTCGGATGGGCGAGGATGTTCACCTGCGGATGCTGCATGGCTTTGCTGATGCGTTTTGTCATCTCGGCGCGGCTCAGGTTGAATTTCGAGTGCACCGCAATGACGACGACGTCCATCTCCGCGAGCAGACCGTCGCTCAAGTCGAGTGACCCATCCTCCAGGATATCGACCTCCGCTGACTTCAAGATCCGGATGTCGTCGAGTCTCTCTTGAAGTTCGTCGATCTCCGCGAACTGCCTTCGAAAGTCTGATGGTTTGAGGCCCGCCATCCGCAAGGCCGGGCCGTGGTCGGTGATGGCCATGTACTTGTAGCCGCGCTCGCGACAGGCCTGCACCATCTCCTCGGCGGTATTCCTGCCGTCGCTGTACGTCGTGTGCATCTGCAGGTCGCCACGTATATCCTCGAGCTCGATGATCTTGGGCAGGCGCTTCACACGCGCGGCTTCGATCTCGCCACGTGCCTCGCGCAGCTCGGGCGAGATCCAGGGAAGATCGACGGCGCCGAATACCTCCTCCTCCGTTTCCCCACAGATGAGCCGGTCGCCGCTGAAGACGCCGTACTCGTTGATCTTCAGGCCGCGCTCACGACCGATCCCGCGGATCGCGATGTTGTGGGCCTTCGATCCCGTGAAGTAGTGCATGGCCGCGCCATAGCTCTCCTGTGGGACCAGGCGCAGATCGACCTGAAGCCCGGCCTTCAGGCGGATCGAGCTCTTGGTAGGTCCCTTCGCCAGTATCTCCCGAGCCTCTCGGTAGGCGACGAAGTGATCCATCACAGAGGACCCATTGGACGTCGTCGCCAGGATGTCGATATCACCGACCGTCTCGCAGCGGCGCCGGTAGCTGCCGGCGACTTCGAGATCGACCAGCCCTTCCGCTTGCCTGAGGTAGGCGAGCAGCGGCTGGACGTAGATGTCGGCGTCCGACAGCTTGAACCGCCCCGCGCGTGCCTTCAGCTCTTCGATCCCCTTGAGGACCCGCGCCTGCATGGTCGAGCCGAAGCCCGGTAGCTGTTCGAGCGCGCCGCTACGGGCCGCCTGCTCCAGCTCATCCACCGATGTGATGTCGAGCGCGTCCCACACCTGTCGCGCCCGTTTCGGGCCGAGCCCGGGGATCTGCATGATCTGGACGAGTGAGGCTGGGACCTGCTGACGGAGTTCGTTCAGAAACTCCAGCTCGCCGGTCTGGAAGAGTTCGCGCAGCTTACCTGCCAGGTCCTTGCCGATCCCAGGTAGCTCCTCGAGCCGTTGCTCCTCGCCTTTCAGCAAGGACTCCAAGGGCTGTGACAGCGTCTCGACCGTCCGCGCTGCGTTGCGATAGGCACGGACCCGGAAGGGATTCGCCCCCTGGATCTCCAGCAGGTCGGCGATCTCCTCAAAAACCCGCGCGTAGTCGATGTTCTCCACTTCAGAGGGCGTTCTTCGGTAGCAACCTCAGGAATTCCTTTTCTGAGAGGATCTTGATGCCCAATTCCCTGGCGCGCTCGTACTTACTACCCGGGTCGCTGCCGACCACGACGTAATCGGTCTTCGCGCTGATGCTGGAGGAGGTGCGGCCGCCCAGCGAGCGCACGAGCTCTTCCGCCCGGCCGCGGGTGATCGATTCGAGGGCGCCGGTGAACACGAAGGTCAGCCCGGCGAACTGGCCGTCGCCCGCTGCCTCAGCCTCGATCAGCTTCAAGCCCTGCTTCCGGAGGCTGGCGATGGTCTTCCGCGTCGCGGTGCTGCGCAGGAAGTCGGACACGGCCTCTGCGACCTTGGGCCCGATCCCGGGAACCGCTTCCAGTTCGTCGTGAGTGGCGGCCAGGAACGCGTCCAGGGTCCCGAAATGCTGTCCCAGGTCCCGCGCCGTCTGGGTGCCGACTTCCGGTATGCCCAAAGCGAAGAGGAAGCGGTCCAGCGTGATCTCCTTGGCGCTCTGGATGGCGTCTACGAGGTTCTTCGCGGAGACTTCGGCAAATCCCTCCAGCTTGAGGAGATCGGTCTCGGTCAGGCTGAGCAGATCGGCGACACTCCCCACCAGTCCGGTTGCCAGCAGTTGCTCCACAGTGCGTTCGCCCAGGCCGCTGATGTCCAGCGCGTCACGCGAGGCGAAGTGCTGGACCCGCGCCTTGAGCTGAGCCGGGCAGGCCAAGCCGTTGGTGCAGAAGTCCAGCGGGCCGTGGCTCACGACGGGAGCTCCGCAGGACGGACAGTGAGTTGGCATCTTGAAGACGGGTCTTCGCTTCTTGCCTGGCTCCCCGACTCGCTCGAGCACCTGCGGTATAACGTCGCCAGCGCGCTGGATGCGGACCTTGTCGCCCACCCGGACGTCCTTGCGCTCCACCTCTTCGCGGTTGTGGAGCGACGCTCGGGAGACTGTCACGCCCCCGACATCGACTGGTCGCAGCATCGCCACGGGTGTCAACTTCCCCGTACGGCCCACCTGCACGACGATATCCAGGATCTCCGAAACCTCGCGCCGGGGCTCGAACTTGTAGGCGAAGGCCCAGCGGGGGTGGTGCGCAGTCTCACCCAGAGTCTCGCGGGCGCTGAGGTCATCGAGCTTGATCACCACCCCGTCGACCTCGTACTCAAGGTCATCTCTCTGTCGTTCCAGCTCGTGGTGTATCTCGATCGCTTCGGCGATGGAGCGAGCCCTGGTCGTGTGGCGGGTTACCTTGAAGCCCCAGTCGCGCAGCGCATCGAGAACCTCCCACTGCCTCGCTGGCTCGGGACCTTCGATGGTCATCAGCTCGTAGGCGTAGAACGTCAGCGGACGCGCCGCCGTGATACTCGGATCCAACTGGCGTAGAGAGCCGGCCGCCGCGTTCCGCGGGTTGGCGAAGACCGGTTTGTCCTCCTGGGTCAGGCGCGCGTTCAAGCGCTCGAACTCGGCGATGAGCATGATCGCCTCGCCGCGCAGCGACAGTCGTCGCGGCACTGGACGCGCCCCAGCCCGCAGCTTCAGCGGTACCGATCCGATCGTGCGGATATTCGCGGTCACATCCTCGCCGACCCGGCTATCGCCGCGGGTCGCCGCCCAGGCGAGGCTCCCGTCTTCATAGACGAGCTCGACTGAAAGTCCATCGAGCTTCGGCTCGACCACGTAGGCGACAGCGTCTTCACCCAGGGCGGAGCGCAGCCGGGCGTCGAACCGCCGGACCGCCTCCTCCGCGGCGCCCGAGTCCAAGCTCAACATGGGAGCTGTGTGCTCGATCTCGCTGAAGCCGGGGCGCGGCTCGCCGGCCACTCGTTGGGTTGGCGAATCGGGCGTAACGAGGTTGGGAAAGTGCTCCTCGAGGGCCGTGAGCTCGTGTAGGAGTCGGTCGTACTCGGCGTCGGAGATCTCGGGCTGATCGAGGACGTAGTAGAGGTGGTCGTGATGGCGAATCATCTCCCGTAACTCGGCGATCTGCCCGCGGGCTGCCTCAGCGTCATCGGCTGGTCCCGACTTCCGGGTCCGTGCTATCATGGCCGTATCACTTCGCCGCCTCTTTCTCCTCGCTCGGTTCCTCCTCTGTCGGTCCCCCCTCGGGTGGCTGGCGTCCCTTCCGAACCGGGCGGCCGAATTCGCGCCAGCCACGCGCCCATTCCAGCAGTTTGGCTGCGGTGCGGCCGTACACCGAGTCCTCGGGCAGGTCTCCGTGCTCGTCCCGTTCACCTGCCGGCATGCCGGCCAGTACCTCCCAGCCTTCCTCCACCTGGCGAATCGGCCAGATATGGAATTGCCCCTGCCGGACCGCTTCGATCACCTCGTCGTTGAGCACGAGGTTGGGGATGTTGCGGGCTGGTATGATCACGCCCTGTTCGCCCGTGAGGCCGCGCCGTCTGCAGGCTCGGTAGAAGCCCTCGATCTTCGTGCTCACGGCGCCGATCGGCTGGATGTCGCCTTTCTGGTTCAACGCACCTGTGATCGCGATCCCCTGGCGGAGTGGCACATCGGCGATGGCGGAGACGAGGGCGTACAGCTCGGCCGCGGACGCACTATCGCCTTCGACTTCCTCGTACAGCTGATCGAAGGAGAGCGTTGCCGACATGATCAGCGGGTGATCCTGTGCGAACAGCTCGCCGAGATATCCGGAGAGAACCAGCACGCCTTTGTTGTGGAGCGGCCCGCCCAGTCGTACTTCGCGCTCGATATCGACGACACCGCTCGTGCCCATGAACGCGCTGGCCTCGACTTTGATCGGCCGAGCGAACGTATGCTCGGCAGCGGCCAGCACAGCGAGACCATAGAGCTGCCCGACTCTCTCGCCCGAAGGTTCCACGGTGAGGGTGTCGTTCTCGATCAATTCCAGGAGCTCGCGTTCTGCCCGGTTGACCCGATCCTCGCGCTCTTCGATCGCGCGCTGCACATCCTGCTCGCTGACTACCTCATGAGCGTTGGCCTTGGCGAAGAACCCGGCTTCGCGCACCAGGTCGCCGATGGCACCGAACCGTGTGGTCAGCCGTTCCTGATGCTCGGCCAGCCGTGAGCCGAACTCGGCGACCCGCGCGACGCCGCACGCGTCAAAGGGGGGTAAAGATTCTTCCTCGCAGCGTGCAGCGATAAAAGCGCCGTAGGCCCGCTCGCCGTCGGCGTCCCGCGTCATGTACGGGCTGAAGTCCGCCTTGACCTTGAACAACTCGCGGAAGTCATCGTCGAAAGCGTGGAGGAGGTAGTACGTATACGGGTCGCCGATGAGGATGACCCGGCAGCTCAGAGGTATTGGCTCCGGCTTCAGGGTCGTGGTCGCGATCAGGCTGGTGTACTCGAGCATCTCCTCCAGTCGGATCGCTTGCGTGCGCAGCGCGTTCTTCAAGCCTGCCCAGGCGAGCGGCTTCTGGAGTACGTTGTTGGCTTCTAGGATCAGATAGCCGCCGTTGGCCCGGTGAAGTGCGCCGGCCGTTATCTGGCTGAAGTCGGTCACCATCGTGCCGAACTGGACCCGATGCTCAATGCGGCCGATCAGGTTGTGGTAGGTCGGGTTCTGTTCGTGGATCACGGGGGCGCCGCCATCGGGTTTGTTGTGCACGATGACGTTCACCCGGTACGCGGCCAACTGGTCTTCGCTCTCCACGGGGAGAGACTGCCCTGACTCGGACTCGTCCTGCGTGTCGGAGAACTGCTCGGCGTTCTCCACAATCTCCTTCGCCAGCCGCTCTAGGTGCTGAACCACGTCCGGAACCGAACTCCAGCGGTGCTCCACCCTGCCGACGCAGTGGTCCACGACGTCGGACGCCTCCGTACGCTGTAGCTTCTGTACCTCGCTGCGCGCGTTCAGCTCGGCCTCCCTGACGCGCCGCTGCACCTCAGCGAAGGCCTTCTCCACCTCGCGTCGGCGCTTGAGTATCTGCTCGCGTTGCTCTTCCGGCAGATTCTGGAACTGCTGATCGTCGATGGGCTGCTTGCCGAACGCCGGCGCGACGACGAAACCGGTCGGGGTCTGGAGCAGCGTGACGTACGGCTCCTCCTCAACCCGCTTCTGGAACTCCTCGATCATCTTGCGCTGCAGTTCCATGGCTCGCTCGGCGATCTCGTCACGCTTCTTGCGGAACTCGTCGCTGTTCAGGGCCTTGGGCAGCGAGGCCTGCAGATCGGCGAGCAGCCTTTCGACGTCGCCGTGAAGCTCGGGACCGCGTCCAGCCGGCACCTCCAGGGCGTTCGGCTCGCGGCCGGCCCCAAAGTCGGACACGTAGCACCAGTCGGGCGCGGCCGGCTCGTCCTTGGCACGGTCCTCCAGCAACTGCCGGATCATCGTCGCGCGTCCCGAGCCGGGGAGTCCCAGGGCGAAGATGTTGTAGCCCGGGTGCTCGACGTCGAGGCCGAAGCGCACCGCCCGCATCGCCAGATCCTGGCCGATAGCTTCCCGGAGCGGCTCGATTTCGGCGGTGGTCTTGAAGTTGAGTGTCGCCGGGTCGCAGGCCCTTCTCAGCTGTTCCGGCTTGAGGGAACTCGGGGTCCGAATAGTCACCTTGAATTTCCCTTCGGTTCGATGGCTACGGCCGCGCCGGTCGAAGGCTCCTAACCCTTCAGCTTGCCTTCGGCGACGGCGCGAACGATGTCTGTGGTCGTCACGATTCCCTGCAGCTCGCCCCCATCGATGACCAGCAAGCGGTGTACGCCGGCCTCCAGCATGAAGCGAGCTGCGCTCTTCACGGTCGCGTCCGATGGCAGGCTCAGCACGTCTCGGGTCATGACGTCCCCGACGCTGTGCTGATCAAGGATGTCCCAATCCCGGGTGCGGGTCGATCGCATCCACTGCAGGGCGTCGATGTCGGGGGGCTCCCAACCTTCGGAGAAGAACTCGGACGCCGGAGTACTGCTTCCACGCTTGCGGCGAGCTGTCTCAGGTTCGTCTTCTGACGCCCCGGGGGCCAGTGACAGGCCGGCGCTCTCTTCCTGGAAGTCGAGTATGTCTGTGGTCGAGATCACACCGATCACCGTGTCATTGGCCACGACCGGCGCGCCGCTCACCCCCTCCTCGGAGAAGATCTCCACCAGCTCCCGCAGCGTGAGATCCGGGGAAACCGCGAGGACATCCCGCTGCATCAGATCTCTAAGGCGCAACACCGATGGCCGCCCTCTCGGCAACAGGGGTCGATAGGCCTTAATGATATTCTAACGTGGACCGATGATCCTCGTCCATGCACCGGCTCTCCGTCAGCCGCAGCCCCTACTCCCTGGGCTCCAACTTCAGGGCTGCCGAATTGACGCAGTAGCGCTGCCCGGTGGGCGGCGGGCCGTCGTCGAAGACGTGGCCGAGGTGTGCCTCACAGACTGCGCAGAGCACCTCCGTGCGGTGCATGAACAAGCTGTTGTCAGGCTCAGTCCGTACCGCGTCGCGCTCGATCGGTTGCCAGAAGCTAGGCCAGCCTGTCCCGGAATCGTACTTCGCCTCCGACTCGAAGAGCTCGTTGCCGCAGCAGACGCAGCGGTACACGCCCTTCTCCTTCGTTTCATGATAGGCACCGGTGAACGGTCGCTCCGTGCCCTTTTGCCGGGTGATTCGGTACTGTTCCGGCGTGAGCCGGTCCCTCCACTCGGCGTCGCTCTTGTTCAGCTTGCGTTTGCGCAATTTCGATATCCCTCTTTGCTGGGCTCGCTTGGCCGTGGCGCGCTCCTATAATACGGTCCTACCTTCGATGGAGTTCTACCTTGCTCAGACACGCCAACCCTGGAGGTGAGCCAGATGAAGCCTTCGGTTCGAGCCTGCCTCGCGGCGCTCGCCCTGAGCGCGGCGCCACTCGCTCTAGCCCCGTCTGTCTTCGCCCAGGCCACGGAGGACCTTCAGGTCGAGGTCGTCGAGGTCGCGTCCGGCGTCTATATGCTGGTCGGTCGCGGTGGCAACATCGGCGTGTCCCTGGGAGTTGACGGCGTCTTCCTGGTGGACGACCAGTATGCAGTGCTGAGCGACGAGATCATTGCCGCGATTCGTGCCATCAGCGACGGTCCCATCCGCTTCGTGCTCAATACGCACTGGCACCGGGACCACGTCGACGGCAACGAGAACCTGAGTGCCGCCGGCGCGCTCATCATTGCGCACCAGAAGGTGCGTGAGCGCATGAGCGTCGAGCAGTATATCGAGGCCCTCGACCGCAGGGTACCGCCGGCACCGGAACGAGCGTTGCCCGCCGTCACCTTCGGCGAGAGCGTGACTTTCCACCTCAATGACGAGGAGATCCATGTCTTCCACGTCAACGCCCATACCGACGGCGACGCGATCGTCCACTTCCGTAAAGGCAACGTCCTGCACATGGGCGACGTCCACTTCAGCGGAATGTATCCGTTCATCGACGTGTCGTCCGGCGGTTCCATCGATGGGATGATCGGGGCGGTCGAGATGGTGCTGGCGATGATTGACGACGAGACCAAGGTGATTCCCGGGCATGGCCCGCTCTCCGACAAGACAGACCTCCAGGAATACCGTGACATGCTCGTGGGGGTGCGTGACGCGGTTGCCGAGCAGATCGCCATGGGTAAGGACCGGGATGCGGTGATCGCCGCCAAGCCCACCGCTGCCTTCGACCCGGAGTGGGGAGGTGTCTGGCTCAGTCCTGATCAGTTCACGGCGATCGTGTTCAGCGACCTGGCGCGCAAGAGGTAACGCCCGCTGCACGACTCAGGGCGCGCTTGCACGGCTCTGGGCCGAAGCGGCTCTGGCAGCAAGAGCCAGCGGCGCGCCCCGGCGCTTGGCGCGCCGGATCCTGAGTTGGCGTAATCGCTCCGTCACGAGGCGATAGCCCAGCAGTATCACGAGTATCCAACCGAAGATGGCGGGCTCCCGCATATCCGCTTTCACAAGCCAGAGAAAGTGAAGCACGCCGAGCCCCGCCGCGACGTAGACCAGCTTGTGCAGGCCGTTCCAGCGCTTTCCCCCGAGCCGCCTGATCCAGCCTTTGGTGGACGTCACGGCCAGCGGGATCAGGATCAGCAGGGCGGCGAAGCCCACGGTGATGTAGGGCCGGTCGGTGACGTCGGCCAGGATGTACTCGAGGGCGAAGAACTGGTCGACGCCGACGTAGATGCCGAGGTGCAGGCTCGCGTAGAAGAAGGCGTACAGGCCCAGCATCCGCCGCAGCTTGATCAGCGCTCCCCAGCCGGTGAGCTGGCGGGCGGGGGTGACACTGAGCGTCAACATGAGGAACGCCAGAGCCCACCACCCCGTTCGGTGGAGGAGCTCCTCGATAGGGTTGGTGCCAAGCCCGCCCGTCAAAGCCTGCACAACGATACGGACGAGTGGCATCAGGGCAGCCACAAAGACGCCCACGCGCAGAACCCGCTCGGCCCGCTTCCGGCGTTCCATGGCCCGGCTAGAAGTTCTTCCGCAGGTCCATGCCCGCGTAGAGCTGAGCGACCTGTTCCGCGTAGCCGTTGAACATCAACGTCGGGCGACGCCGGAGCTCCCCGATCCGCCGCTCGCGCTTCTGGCT
>CP070823.1:1805167-1816513 GCA_020344375.1 Gemmatimonadota bacterium
CAGGCGCGGCCGTCTCGCGGATGACCTCCTTCACCTCGATGGCACTGGCCACACGCTCCCGTCTCACGCGCCTGGTGGAAGTGCAGGCACCATCGGGGGACTACCCGTACTACGGTGATCTCGAAACCGAGCCGGCCGACCTCTGGCACACGTTCCGTTCCACACGACAGGCGCTGGTTGATCCAGCCGCGCTCATCCAGCTGGACGCCGCGATCGGCGACACTCTCTCCATCGGGCAGGCCCGCTTCGTCATCGTTGGCACCGTGTCCAAGATGCCCGGTGACATCGGGCTTCGCTCGGCCATTGGCCTGCGCGTCTACGTGCCGGAACCTTACCTGGCGGAGACCGGACTGCTGCGCTTCGGCAGCATCTCCTACTACCAGGCCTATCTCAAGATCGATGACCCGGAGGAAGTGCAGAGCCTGGTCGAGGCGCGCGACTCGCTGTTCGAAGCGAACCGCGTGTGGTACACGACGGTCGAAGAGTACGAGGAGGAACTCACCGAGGGCCTCGATACGCTCGGCCGCTTCCTGGGGCTCGTCGGTCTCGTTGCGCTCCTGCTGGGTGGCATCGGTGTGGCGAGCGGCGTGCACGTCTTCGTGAGCGAGAAGCTCGACACGGCGGCGGTGCTCCGCTGTTTGGGCACGCGCCAGAAGCAGACCTTCGCCATCTACGTACTGCAGGCCGGACTCATGGGGTTGACTGGTGCGGCCCTCGGCGTCACCCTCGGCCTCGCCGCGCAGGCGCTCGTCCCGGACGTCCTACGCGATTTCCTGCCGCTTGATGTGCCTTTCAACCTCGAATGGGTCGTAGTACTCGCCGGGCTCGGGATC
Organism: Gemmatimonadota bacterium; assembly: GCA_020344375.1. Lineage (GTDB taxonomy): Bacteria > Gemmatimonadota > Gemmatimonadetes > Palauibacterales > KS3-K002. The sequence goes on from CP070823.1 coordinate 1,806,001, forward strand.
GGGCTATGGGTTTCCCTGCTCTTCGCGCTGCTCCCGCTGCTGCGCATCAAGGACGTGGCCCCGCTGAGGGCGCTGCGCCGCGATTATGAGAAGGCACGGCGAAGGCGCGATCCCTGGCGTCTCACCACCTACACGGCACTCGGCGTCACCCTGCTCGCACTCACCGTCTGGCAGGCGCCCCATCTGGTGATCGGACTCGCCTTCACTGGCGCTGCCGCAGTCGGTGCGGCGATCCTCGGTCTCAGCGCCTACGCCTTGATGCGGCTGACGCGCCGCTTCTTCCCCAGGCAGGCGAGTTTCGCGCTGCGACAGGGAATCGCCAATCTGTTCCGGCCGCACAATCAGACGGTGGCCGCCACACTCGCGATCGGTTCCGGCGTCTTCCTCGTCGCACATCTGTACGTCGTACAGCGCAACCTGCTGGATCAGATCGCCATAGAGACGCGCCCGGACCGCCCCAACCTGGTGATGTTCGATATCCAGGTCGACCAGGAGGAAGGTGTCGCGAGACTCCTCGAGGGGCGAGGCGCGCCGATGCTCCAGCGCACGCCCCTCGTACCGGCGCGCCTCACGCGACTCGGCGAGCGAAGCGTCGAGGAAATCCTCGCCGACACGACCGGCCCGCGCATCCCACGCTGGGCGCTGCTTCGGGAGTACCGGCACACCTATCGGGACAGACTGGTCGGCTCCGAGGAACTCGTCGCCGGCGAGTGGTTCTCGGCGGAGGGCGCTCAGGAGCGTGAGGAGGGCCTTCCGCGCATCTCCATCGAGGAGGGCATCGCCGAGGAGCTCAGAGTCGGAATCGGAGATCGCATCACCTGGGACGTACAGGGCATCCCGCTGCAGACGGAGATCGCCAGCATACGTCGCGTCGACTGGGCGCGCTTCGAGCCCAACTTCTTCGCCGTGTTCGAGCCGGGCACGCTGGACAATGCGCCCCAGAGCCTGGTCGTGCTCACCCGCGTGGATGACCCGATACGGCGGGCCGAGATCCAGCGTGACCTCGTGCTCGGCTTTCCGAACATCGCCTCGCTCGACATCACGGTGATCATCGAGGCGATCGATGCGATACTGAGCAAGGTGGCGCTTGCCATCCGCTTCATGGCGATGTTCAGCATCGCCTGTGGCGTCGTAATCCTGATCGGTGCCATCGCCACCTCGCGCTATCAGCGGACCCGCGAATCCGTGCTGCTCAAGACGCTCGGTGCGCGCTCGCGCGTCATCCGCCGCATCCTAGCCACCGAGTACTTCGCGCTCGGCACTTTCGCCGGATTTACCGGCGTCGCCCTGGCCGCCATCGCCGGCTGGATCGCGGTCACCTTCTTGTTCGAGATGAGATTCCGCTTGCCAGGTCTACCCCTCTTGGCGTTCTGGCTGGGCACCGCGCTGCTGACCACGCTGATCGGGCTGGCGAACAGCCGTGACGTCGTGAAGCGCACCCCGCTAGCTGGCATGCGCGACTTCGCCGAATAGGAGGAAGACCTTGCGCTACCGCTTCTTGACCTGTGACGTGTTCACCGATCGCATCTTCGGTGGCAATCCCTTAGCCGTGTTTCCCGACGCTCGCGGGCTTGATACAGAGCAAATGCAACCCATCGCCCGCGAGTTCAACCTTTCGGAGACGACGTTCGTCCTACCGCCCGAGACTCCAGACGGCACACACCGCGTGCGCATTTTCACTCCTGCCACAGAGCTTCCCTTTGCAGGACACCCGACCGTGGGGACCGCGTACGTGCTCGCCTGGATCGGTGACGTCAAGCTTGATCGCGACGTCGTACACGTCGCTTTCGAGGAAGGAGTCGGTATCGTGCCGGTGACGATCCGCGCGTCGAGAGGCCAACCCGTCTTCGCACAGCTCTCTGCCGCAAAGATGCCGGAGTTCGGACCCGAGCCGCCCGGGCCGGAGACGATCGCCGCAACGCTCTCACTCAAGCCTTCCGACCTGCTGCTGGGCGACGACGCACCGCAAGCGGTAAGCTGCGGCCAACCGATCCTGTTCGTGCCCGTCCGCGACCTCGCATCGATTCGGCAAGTCCGCTTGAAGCGCGACCTCTGGGAGCAGAGTCTGTCATCCTATTGGGCACCGCAAGTCTATGTGTTCACCTACGACACCGAGACAGACGGCGCCGACATCCACGCGCGCTTCTTCCCGCCCGCCCTCGGCATCGAGGAGGACCCAGCCACAGGAGCCGCCGCCACCGCGCTGGCCGGCTACCTCGGCATTCGCGACGCGAGGCAGAGCGGCACATTACGCTGGGTTGTCGAACAGGGACTCGAGATGGGACGGCCGAGCAGACTGGAGATCGAAGCCGACAGGCAGGATGGCGTCATCACCGCGATTCGAGTGGGCGGCTCCGCTGTGCTGGTGAGTGAGGGTGAGATGGATGTTCCGGACAGGATGCTGCACGGGGAGACTTGACAGTTCAGGCTATTTTTCACATACAGAGATACTTCAACCCACGGGCAGGTGGGACGGGGGCGTCAACTCATGTGACACGCGACGGCCTCCGCCGGACCGTTGTCACACACGAGAAACCGGCAGTTCTACTAGAGTGTGGTTTCCAATGACGCATACCCGAAGACTCCTCGTCGGCCTCCTGCTGGTGGTTGCGCCCACCTCCGCGTCGGGGCAAGAGTCCGCCCGCGATATCATCGACCGCGTCGACCGCATCCTGCGCGGCGAATCCAGTCACGGCACCTCCACCATGGAGGTCGTGACGGAGAACTGGGAGCGCAGCATCACCATGGAGGTGTGGTCGCTGGGCACCGAGTATGCGCTGGTGCGGATCACCGCCCCCAGGAGCGAGGAGGGCATGGCCACGCTCAAGGCGGGCGATGATATCTGGAACTACCTGCCCCGCGTCGACCGTACGATCAAGATCCCGGCCTCATTGATGATGGGCTCATGGATGGGCTCGCACTTCACTCACGACGACATAGTGAAGGAGAGCCGGCTGATCGAGGATTACGACATCGACTACAGCTTCGAGGGTGAGCGTGACGGTGTGGAGGTCTGGGAGTTCCTGCTCACGCCGAAGCCGGAAGCGGCGGTGGTCTGGGGCCAGATTGAGTATCAGGTGCGGAAAGGTGATCTCATGCCCACCTGGGCACGCTACTACGATGAGGACGGCGAGCTGGTGCGCACCCTTACGTTCAGCGATTTCCGCGTGATGGGCGGCCGCCTGGTGCCGGCGGTGATGGACCTGCATCCGGAGGACAAGCCGAGCGAACGAACCACGGTGCGCTACAACTCGCTGGAGTTCGACATCGACATCGACAGGAGCTTCTTCTCGCTGCGCGCCCTGAGGAGCGCGAGGAGGTAAGCCATGACCTCCGCTCCCTGGTGGCGCATCGGCTGGCGTAACCTGGGCCGAAACCGGCGCCGCACGCTGATCACCGCCCTCGGCCTGGCGATCGGCTACTTCGCCGTCGTGTTCATGGTGGCGTGGGCGGAAGGTCTGCAGAGCGAGATGATCGACAACGGCACTGGCATATTGACCGGCCAGCTGCAAGTCCACGCCAGCGACTACCGCCCCGAACGGAAGATCTACGATACCATCGGTGGGCGCGACGGCGCCGATGTCGAGGGACTGGTTCGGGAGGTGGTTGCCGATCCAGCCATCGCAGCCGCGACCCCCCGAGTCTACGCCGGCGGCCTCGTGAGCTCCGGTGAGGCCACGACGGCGGGCATTCTCATGGGAGTGGATCCGCAGCGCGAGCCCGACGTCAGCCGTATCATGCGGGGCCTTGTCAGGGGCCAGATCCCCGGCGCGGGCGCCAACGAGATCATGATCGGCGAGGAGATGGCGCGGCAATTGGAGGTCGCTGTCGGAGACGAAGTCATCCTTGTCGCACCCGCCGCCGATGGGTCACTGGGCAACGACCTCTACAGCGTCTCAGGAATCTTCAGGAGCGGCATGGCCGAGCTGGACGCATCGTACGCGCTGCTCCCCATCGGCACGCTGCAAACGCTGGTCGCCCTCGCGCCCAACAGGGTTCACGAGATCGCTGCCTCCACCACCGATCCCTGGCTGGCAGAGCAGGCCGCCGACCGACTGGTAGGCGGTCTGGCGCCGCTGGTGCCGGACATCGCGGTCGAGCCTTGGAGCCGCCTGCGCCCGGAGATGATGGAGTACGTGCGGCTCGTGGAAGGGTGGTACGTGATCGTGGTCGTGATCGTCTTCGCGATCGCGGTCTTCGGCGTGGCCAATACCATGCTCATGGCCACCTTCGAGCGCCGCCGCGAGTTCGCCGTGATGCTGGCGCTCGGCACCACACCCTGGCGTGTGACCTGGACGGTCCTCGCCGAGGCGTTCTCACTCGGCCTCGTCAGCCTGCTGGTCGGCGCCGCCATCACGTTCCCGCTGCTCGTCTGGTGGCACAACGCACCGCCTGACCTGAGCTGGCTGTACGGCGACTTCACCATGTTCGGGGCGCTCGTCCGCCCGGTCTTGCGAGTCGAATACAACGCCGAGATGGCAGTGCGAACGGCCTTCGCTCTGCTGCTGACGGCCGTCCTGGCCTCGCTCTACCCGGCCGCTCGCGCGGCCCGCGTGCCCCCGGCCGATACACTGTCTGGGCTATGATGAATCGAGCGATCGTGATGGCGCGGCTGGCCCTTCGTAACCTGCGGCGGCAGGCGCGGCGCAGCGTGCTCACCGCGGCGGCGATGATCGTCGGCGGCGCACTGCTCATGATCTCGCTGCCGCTCGGGGATGGGACTCACGAGGACTGGATCGATTCCGCCGTGCGCATGGGCAGCGGGCACATCGCGATTCAGGCTCCCGGGTACCAGGCCACGCGCAAGATCGAGGATCGGCTGTCGCACTCGGCGCGGCGTGCTGCTGAGGCCGCGCTCGAGACGCCTAGCATCAGGGAGCACGTCGTCACCGCCAAACCGCAGCTCGCCGTCGGCGGACTGGCCAGCTCGCCCACAGGAGCACGGCCCGCGCAGATCGTCGGTGTCGCTCCCGTAGCCGAGGCGGCGTTCTCGATACTCGATGAGAAGGTCGTCGACGGGCGATATCTAGAGCCGGAGGACCGCCTGGCCGCCTACATCGGAACGGGCTTGGCCGAAGGGCTCGAGCTGCGACTCGGCTCACGGCTCGTGCTGACGGCGCAGGACGCTGACGGCGAGATCGCCGGCCAGCTCGTCCGCGTGGTCGGCATTTTCCGAACCGGTATTCCCGAGATCGACCAGTCCTTGATTCACATCCCGCTCAGCACAGCGGGATCGTGGCTGGGCTCCCGTGAAGACGTCACGACCATCGCCGTTCTTATCTCCTCGAGCCGCCGCGTGCCGCGAATCCGGCGTGCGTTGCAGCGTGAACTTGCTGGCGAGATCGAAGCGGGCAGCGTGACCGTGATGGGCTGGCGCGAGGCGATGCCCGAGCTGGATGCGGCCGTGAAGATCGACGACTTCGGGAACTACATGTTTCAGGGCATCCTGTTCGGCATCATCGCCATGGGCATCATCAACACGGTCCTCATGTCGGTGATGTATCGAAAACGCGAGTTCGGCCTGCTCCAAGCGCTCGGGCTCACGCCGCGGCAGACGGGCGGACTCGTGATGATCGAAGGTCTGATCCTCACGACGTTGAGTGGGATCATCGGCATCAGCATCGGGCTGTTTATCACCTGGTTCTTCTGGCGCGACGGCCTCGACTTCTCGTTTGCCTGGGAAGAGGACTGGACCTTCTCCGGTGTCGTGATGGATCCGATCGTGATCCCCTACTTCCGTGTCGCCCGAGTGATTCAGGGTCTGGTTTTCATCTTCATGATCGGAGTCTTGGCCTCGTTGTACCCGGCGTTTCGCGCGACACGCATCGATGTCGCCGAATCGATGAAGTTCGAGCGTTAGTCATCGAATACCGGATGGCCTGGCTCATACATGGAATAACTAAGATCGCCGACTGATAATCGCCAATCAGCCATAGAACGATGAAGAACAAGAACACTGCAGCCGTCAGGACCGACGATGTCTGGAAGATCTTCGAGCAGGAGGCCGAAGAAGTGCAGGCCGTGCGTGGCGTGACGCTCACGATCGAACCGGGCGAGTTCATCGCGATGGCGGGGCCATCAGGCTCGGGCAAGACCACGCTCCTCAATCTGATCGGTGGCCTCACGCGAGCGACGCGCGGCCGTGTCCAGGTGGCAGGCCACGAACTCACCAAGATGTCCAATCGCGAGCTGGCTCGACTACGGCTGGAGAGCGTCGGCTTCATCTTCCAGGCCTACAACCTGCTGCCGGTGCTCACCGCCCTGGAGAACGCCGAGTTCCCGCTCCTGCTGCAGGGCGTGAACGGTGGCGAACGCCGACGCCGCGTGATGGAGCTGTTCGAGCGCACCGGCCTGGCCGGGCTCGAGGACCGCCGGCCCGGCAAGCTCTCGGGCGGCCAGCAGCAGCGGGTCGCCGTTATCCGCGCCGTAGTGGCCGAGCCAGCGCTCGTGCTCGCCGACGAGCCGACCGCCAACCTCGACTCCGTGGCCAGCGACCGGCTGCTGGACATGATGGAGGAGCTTAACCGCGACCTGGGAACGACGTTCCTCTTCGCCACCCACGACCCGCGAGTGATGGAACGGGCGCGGCGGCTGATCCGACTGGTCGACGGCGCAGTGGCCTTCGACGAGCGGCATCAGCCCGAGCCGGAACGGTGACTCGGGCTGTAGTACTCGTCCTCCTCATTCTCCTCGTAGGAGCCGACACGTCACAGGCTCAGCTGCCGACTGTCCGCGGGTACTACCTGAACGTCGGCCTCTGGAGCGATTCCACACTCTACTCCACCGGAGGTCTGTTCGCGATCAATCGGCTGCGCGTCATGACCCGGCCAGCGGTTGGCCCGGTGTTCCTCGACATCGCCTACGAGCACGTCTTCTCCTGGAGCGAGCGGAGCGGCGCGGGCGCGGATGGCAACATACTCGCAGTTGTGGCCGGCGGCGGCGGTGAGTGGGCCGGCCTGAGCTGGACGCTGGAAGATTCGAGACATGTGTCGTGGCGCCATCGCTTCGATCGCCTGAGCGTGGGTTGGTCTCCTATCGAACTCCTGGAGATCACAGTCGGTAGGCAGACGATTTCCTGGGCGACGACGCTGCTGCTGACACCCGCCGATCCCTTCGTCCCCTTCGATCCGTCCGACCCGTTCCGCGAGTACCGTGCAGGCGTTGATGCCCTGCGCGTACAGGTCTTCCCCAGCCCGCTGAGCGAACTCGACTTCGTGCTCCGGCCCACGAAGACAGAGCTGGACGGGACTGATGATGAGACGCTCACGCTGCTGGCGCGTGGCCGCACCACCTGGAAGGGGTGGGAGATCTCAGCCTGGGCAGGTGCCCTCCACGACGAGCCCGCAGCCGCCGTCGGCACGACTGGCGGCATCGGGAGTCTGGCGTTGCGCGGGGAAGCCTCACTGCGGGAACATGAGGACGACATGAGGTTCCGCGGGACAGTTGGGATCGACACGCGCACGGACGCGTTCGACCGCGACCTCTACCTGGTGTTCGAGTACCAGCACGACGGCTTCGGCGCCTCGAGCACCGGCGACCTGGCTCGCGTGATCCCGTCCGAGCCCTTCGCGCGCGGCGAGCTGCAGACCCTGGGCCGGGATGTCGCTGTCGGCCAGGCGAGCTACCAGCTGCACCCGCTGCTTGGCGCCGACCTGCTCGTGCTCTGGAACCTGAACGACGGAAGCGCATTGCTCGCGCCAGGTGCGTCGTACTCCGCCACGAACGAAGCCACAGCGCGCGCGGGAGTCTTTCTGGGAATCGGGAGCGACGACTCAAGCCCCGAGGGCTTCCCGCGGTCCGAGTTCGGCCCGGTATCCGTGGTTCTCTACGCCTCCCTGTCCCTCTTCTTCTGATCGTCAGCCGTCGATCACACGTCATTGACGAAGCGCGCGACATTCCCCTAGGATACAGAGGTTACCTCCAACACTGATCCGGGAGTCGCCGTACGCCAGCAATCGCGCTTCGGCGCTTGGCCGCTCGTGGCCCGTTCGCAGATACCGCGCGAGTGGCCCGAGAGCGAGGAGAGCTGATCTAGTCCGTCGCTGTCACGCTTAGACGCTGTCAGCACTGAAAGGAGACGCGTTATGAAAAGCAACGTCGGTGGAACGGACCGGGTGATTCGGATCGTCCTGGGGATCGTGCTGCTGGTGGTCGCCTACCTGTGGCTATCCGGCGCGCTCGCGATCATCGCCTACGTCGTGGGGGCCATCGCCCTGATCACGGGTCTTGCGGGCTGGTGCGCACTTTACACCGTATTCGGAATCAATACGTGCAAGGCCCCGTCACCACCGCCGCCACCACCACCGCCGATGTCCTGACGACCAGGCACCGGTAGGAACGCGACTGGGGCGGCCGGTCGCCGCCCCAGTGCCGCTAGGCCTGAAGAATCTCCCCCTCGCCCACACCTCTCCCCGAGGCGCTCCGATAGCCAAGCTTGAACAACCAGGCGCTGAAGACGAGTGCCACGGCGATCCACAGCAGTCCCCAGACCAGGCTCGGGACCCCCGTCAGCTCGGCCAGCATCCGGGCATCGGACATCACATTCGGGCGATCGAGGACGTCGCTCTTGATGTCCAGGATCGCGTACAGGCAGGAGGTCAGGCCCAGGGCCGTCAGCAGCGCCGCGTTACCACTCCTGGGCAGTTGACGGCTCGCCAGGATCAACGCGACGCCGAAGGCCACGCCGAACAGCAGGCCGAACCAGTTGCGCACGTAGACGAGCGTGACCGCGATGACCACGGCCCCGATCACCGCCGACGCGATCTGCGGTACCGCTCCCCGCCCGCGACCGGCCATGAGGATCAACGCGCCCCAGCCCAGACTGCCGAGGTAGCCCGCCGAGAGGACCAGAAACTCACTGCCGCCTGGACACTGACAGAGGCCGCCCTCGTTGGCGGTGATGATGATCCTCTGGATGGCTCCGCCGGTCGCTACCGCCATGACGCCGTGGCTGGCCTCGTGCAGTAGGACGACGAAGATCTTGAGGGGATAGACGATGAAACTGTTCCAGAGCACCCACAGCACAGCGAAGTAGACGGCGAACCCGACCAGGAATCGAAGTCGCTGTTTCGTGATCTCTTCCATGGCACGTCAGTGCTGACGTCTCGGGTTCGCCGTCCCCACCTGCCCGCTGTACTGCATCTGACCGTTTCAGCCAGGTCAGCCTAACACCGGACAATACGGACTATCACTCCGGGTTGTTTCGAGCGCGACCGGCGACTTGTGCCCCTGCCTTCGCCACACCGGCGACAGGCCGTTCACCCGCCACCTCGCCAATCCGCGTGCAGAGCCGGACGGCCCAGAGCGCCGCAGCTACCAGAAGCAGCGCGGCGATCCCCAGCTCGCCGGGGCCCTGCTCCACGGCCTCTGGCTCGATCGGGCGGGTCGCGAACAGCCCCACAACACCCAGGGTGTTGTTGACAGCGTGCACCACGACCGCCGGCCAGATGCTGCCGCTGCGCCAGGTGACCCAGCCGACCGGCAGGCTCCAGAAGAAGAAGAAGAGAGCTGGATCCGGACCGTGCAGGAGAGCGAACGGGAGACCCGCGGCGGCGATGGCGTACCAGTGGCGGAGCCGCGCCTCCAAGACGCCCTGGAGCAATCCACGGAAGAGCGCCTCCTCGATCACAGGCGCCGCCAGCGCGACGCCCACAGCCAGAACAAGACGCTCCGCCGTCGTCCGGGCCTCGGCGAGGAACTGAATATCGCTGACGGGCGGCCCGAGGATGACGGTGGCTGCTAAGTTGGCAACGACAAGCGCGAGGCCGAGTCTCAACGCGAGCGGGTAGGCGGCGCGCGGTGCGCGCCGGAGCCTGAGCGCGCGACCGACGGCACGACCGCTGGCCACCAAATAGAGAAGGACCCCACCGAGAAGGCCGAGCTCGCCGAGCAGGAAGCCCAGTGCGAGCGAATCGGTGAACAGACGTGCGATCCCTGTGACAAGAAGGGCCACAACGAGACCAGAGGCGAAGGCGGCCAGGACGGTCGCCACGCCGGGAGATCGCGGCCGGTGACCTAACGCGCATCGCTGTTCGGCATTCATCTCCACCATCACTTGGCCTTCCTACCCAGGATCGAGCAGGCTGATCCCGTCCAGAGCTTACAGCCGCAATCTTAACGCTCAGCCCCATCATTCGCGCTCTCAGCGCCCTTCGCCGACCCGCGTGGACAGCCAACTGACCTGCAGCTAAGCTGTCAGCAGAATCCGACATCATAGCGGCCAAGCCGGACGCCGAGTTCGGCTCTGAACCGGGAGGCGATCATGAAGCTGTGTGTCAAGTCGCTCGCGACCGCGGCGGCGATTCTCTGGGGCGCCGGATTCTTCCTGACCGGGATCGCCCACCTCATCTGGCCCAGCTACGGTACGGCACTGCTGGAACTTGCCGACTCCCTCTACCCAGGGTATCACGTGGGCGGCTTCGGCTCGGTGATCGTGGGTACGCTCTACGCCATGCTGGATGGCGCTGTCTGCGGTGCCGTCTTCGCCTGGCTCTACAACAGGCTGGTGGGCTCG
>CP070823.1:1816613-1871766 GCA_020344375.1 Gemmatimonadota bacterium
CCGGAAGAGCGCAGCAGTCTGACAGACTTCCCCCGAGATCGGCTAATGCAGGATTACCGGGATGCGATCGAAGGCGCTCAAGAGGGTGATGTCATCGACCCGTTCCGGCTCGAGGTGCCAGGTCTCCCAGGTGTCGGCAAGTGGGTCGTCGCCAAGCTCATCGAAGTGAGCGCGGGAGGCGAGTGGACGCTGGACGACGTAAGGGAACATTTTCGCCTGCAGATTCAGCAGGACAAGACAATTCAGAAGATCGTGGACGATCTACGTGAAGCAACCTTCATCGACGTACGACTAGAAAGCGGCTCTGTTACTGGATAGCGGACTCCAGACAGACGGTGCGAGCGCACGGCGCCCGCGGATCGCGGTCACCCTGGGTGATCCCCGAGGTATCGGTCCCGAAATCGCCGTCCGTGCCCTGCGCGAGCCGACGCCCATCGACGCGGACATAACCCTCGTGGGCCCGGAAGGACTGCCTCTGACTGAGGGTTTCAAGCTCGTCTCCGTGGGCTGCTGGCAGAGCGAAGGGGACGACGCGGCTGCGGGCCGCATCTCAGCCCGAGCCGTAGAGCAAGCCGTCTCACTCATCAATCTCGGCGCAGTGGACGCGATCGTCACCGCGCCGATCTCCAAGTCCGCTCTGGCCGCGGCTGGATATTCTTGGCCCGGTCACACGGAGATGTTGCGCGATCTGGTGGGCGTGCCGGACACCGCTCTCTGCCTCGCGACTGACCAGACAGCGCTCGGCGCTCCACTCCGGGTGGTCCTGGTCACGGGTCATCTGGCCCTGCGCCAGGTGGCAGAGGCCTATACGGCCGTGCGGCTGGAACGGACCGCCCGTCTGGCCCACCAGGGCCTCAGGCGCTGGTGGGGACTGGAAGAGCCACGCCTCGCCGTTTGCGCGCTCAACCCCCACGCATCGGATGATGGCCTGTTCGGCGACGAAGAGGAACGTGTCTGCGCGCCGACGATCGCGCGGCTGCAGGCTGAGGGGATCGACGTACGCGGGCCCTACCCCGCTGACACCGTTTTCCTGCGCGCCATGCAGGGCGAAGCGGATGCCGTTCTCGCGCCCTACCACGACGTGGGCATGACCGCGATCAAGACCGCGGCCTTCGGTCGAGCAGTCAACGTCACACTGGGGCTGCCCTTTCCCCGCACTTCGCCCGATCACGGCACGGCTTTCGACATCGCCGGGAGCGGGCGTGCGGATCCGGCGTCGATGCGGGCCGCGCTGCAAGCCGCTTCGACCTTCGCGCGGCGCGCTTTGACGGCACAAAAGAACTCGAATAGATTGCGCAACACATGAAGGCAGCCACCCCTGCCTCCCGCTCGACCCCCAGGGATCGGGTCCCGTGATAAAGCTCATCAACGTTTACAAGGAGTTCCCGCGCTCCGGGCTCGCCCTGAAGAACGTCTCTTTCCACCTGCGTAAGGGTGAGTTCGCCTTTCTCACAGGACCCTCCGGCGCGGGTAAGACCACCGTCCTGCAGGTGATTCACATGGCCGAACGGCCAACCGACGGCGAGGTTCGAGTCTCAGGCTTCTCCTCAAGACGGATTCGGCGGCGCGACATCCCCAAACTGCGGCGTCGCGTGGGGATGGTGTTTCAGAACTTCCGCCTGCTCCGCGACCGCACGACAGCCGAGAACCTGGCTTTCGCCCTCGAGGTCACCGGGGCCCGCCGCAGCGAGATCAAGGGGAAGGTGCAGCGGCTGCTGGCGCAGGTCGGCCTCGCCGCACGTGCGGGGGCCTACCCCGAAGAACTTTCCGGTGGTGAGCAGCAGCGCATTGCCATCGCGCGCGCCCTGATACACGACCCCGTCGTTCTGCTTGCTGACGAGCCAATGGGCAATCTCGACGAGCGAGCCGCACGCAGCGTCTTCGAGCTGATACGAGACATCAATGCCTCGGGCACGGCGGTCCTGATGGCCACGCACGACCTCGATCTCGTGCGCCGCTATTCCCAGTATCGGGTGATCGAACTCACCGAGGGCGCGATCGTGTACGACTCGGGCAACTCGGATGGCGTACCATAGTGTTCGCGAGGCGATAGCCGCGCTCCGCCGCGCGCCTGGGCTCGCCATCCTCTCGGCGACCAGTATCGGGCTCAGCCTTTTCGTGCTGGGGATCTTCGGTGTAGTGGCGTACAACCTCGAGGTGACTCTCCAGGCGGTCGAGAGGCGCGTCGAGGTCGTGGCCTACCTGCGCGATGATATCTCGGCGGCTCAACTTGAGGTGCTACAGAACGACGTCAGCTCGTTCCCGGAAGTTGAGAACGTCAGTCACGTCTCGAAGTTCGAGGCGATGCGCAACGCCATACAACAGCTCGAGGAGTTCCACGACGTGTTCACGGACCTCGAGATGAATCCACTACCCGCCTCGCTCGAGGTACAGTTGAGACCCGATTTCCGCGATCCGACGTCCGTCGCCCGCGTCGCCGAACTCATTGCGCTCTACCCCTTCGTGGAGGATGTGCGCTACGGCCGTGAGTGGGTCGACAAGATCTACCAGCTGCGTCGACTCGGCGGCGCCGTCGCCGCCATTCTCGGCATCGCCTTCGCCGTAGTCGCGATTCTGATCATCGGCACGACGGTCCGGATGGCTGTGCTGGCGCGGCGCGAGGAGATCGCCATCATGCGCCTGGTCGGCGCCACTGACGGCTTCATCAGGCGCCCCTTCTTGCTCGAAGGCTTCATCACGGGCCTGGGTGGAGGCCTCCTCGCCCTGCTCCTGACCTATGCCGCCTTCCTGGCTGTGGACGGCTCGCTCATCGACCTGGAGTGGGTGCCGGCCAGTTGGGCGAGCGGAGGCACCCTGGCAGGTGGCCTTCTGGGGCTCGCCGCCAGCGGTGCCGCCCTCCGGCGCCACCTGACCACGTATGGGTAGGCTCGCGGTCTCCGCTCGTGGCGCCACGCCGCTCGCTCTCCTGGCGACGCTGTGCCTCGCCGCAGCGCTCGCGGCCCAGGATCCGATCGAGCCTCTCGAGGAACAGATACGCCTCAGCCGCCAGCGCCTGGCGCAGATTCGCGAGGAGCAGCGGCGCCTCCGCTCGGATATGGATGCCTTGTCCGCCCAGGTCCACGATGTGCGGGCCGAGCTGGAGAATCTCAACCTCCAGGCGAGGAACCAGGAAGCGCTGCTGCGCGAGATGGACCATCAGCTTGTCATCCGCGACCAACGGGCGGCCACGACGACGGCGGACCTTTTGCGCACGCAGGATCAGTTGGTGGAAAAGAGAGTCCTGTTTGCCCGCCGGGCACGCGATCTCTACAAGCGCGGACCGCTTGGGAACGTGCAGATCTTGTTGGCGGCGGAGAGTTTCTCGGATCTCATTAACCGCTGGCAGTACCTGTACCTCGTCGCGCTCCACGACCGGATGCTCGTCCGCCAGATTCAGGAGCTAAAGAACTTGCTGGAGTCGCAGCACGACAAGCTGCGCCAGGAGGTTGAAGGCCTGCGGGAGGTCCGCGACGAGAAGGTCCGCGAGATTCAGGATCTGTATCACCTGGAGCGTGAACGCACACGACGCCTGAGAGCCGTTCGCGGTCTGCAGGTGACAACAGAGCGCCGATTGGAAGAGCTGGAACGAGACGAGCGCGAGCTCACCGGCCTGGTCGATCGACTGGAGCGGGAGCGTGAAGCGGCGGAAGCGCTCGCCGCCACGGGTCCCACCCGGGGGACGCTGACGCCGGCCGAGATGGGGCAACTGGACTGGCCCGTCGAGGGGCGAGTCATCTACGGCTATGGCCAGCAGCGCAACAGCGACGGCACCGTCATCCTCAGGAACGGTATCGGCATCGCGGCTGCGGAAGGGACACCGGTCAAGGCGGTGGCCGGCGGGACCGTCGTCTTCGCACAGCCCTACCTCGGCTACGGGCCCTCCGTCATCCTGAGCCACGGCGGCGGATACTACTCCGTGTACCTTTACCTCTCCGAGATCCTGGTCACTCAGGGTTCGCGCGCAGCCATGGGCCAGGTCATTGGGCGAGTCGGCGGAGCGGGTACACCGGAGGGCCCGCACCTCCAGTTCCAAATCCGTGGTAACCGTCGGGCGATCGACCCGCTACCCTGGCTGCGGAGGCGGCGTGGCTGAGCTCGGCTACCTCACCGTTATCGGCCATGAGGACGTCCGACTGCGCCTCTCGCGCGCCGCCGAGCTGGGTCGGCTACCCCAATCGCTCCTCCTCTACGGTCCCCGCGGAGTCGGAAAGCAGAGACTGGCGCTCTGGACAGCCGCCATGCTCAACTGCACGGGTGGCTCGCCCCGCCCGTGCGGCGGCTGCCGCGCCTGCCGGCTCGCGGCTCGTCTCGAGCACCCGGACATTCATTGGTTCTTCCCGCTTCCCCGCCCGAAGCGGGTATCCAGCCCTGATCAGCTCGAACAGAAGCTGGAAGACTACCGGGCCGAGCTACTGGAGGAACGGCGAACGAACCGGCTGTACCATGAGGAGGAAGAGGGCGCTACCGGTATCTACGTCGCCGCGGTGCGGACCATGCGCCGACTCGCCTACAAGGCGCCGGCGATGGGGCCGGTCAAGGTGCTCCTCATCGGGCAGGCGGAGGCGCTGGTGCCGCAGCTGGGAAACCCGGAGGCCGCCAACGCCCTGCTCAAGCTGCTGGAAGAGCCGCCCGCCGATACCACGCTCATCCTCACCAGCGATGTTCCCGGCGCTCTGCTCCCGACCATCCGCTCCCGCGTGCAGGCTGTGCGTGTGCATCCGCTGCCGACGCGACAGGTTGCCGAGTTCCTGACATCAGAGCTTGACGCAACGGCCGCCGACGCCCGTCGCTTGGCCAGCCTCAGCAGCGGCTCCATTGGCAGGGCCCTTCAACTCCTGGATGAAGCCCGCGACAACTTACAGGAGGGCGGCATCGCTCTGGTGCGCGCGCTCCTCGATGGCGGCCCGGCCGCGCGCCTTGCCGCAGCCCACGCCTATCGCTCCTTCGGAGCGCGCGGCGCCTTCGGCCGGGTCCTGAGCGAGACCCGCAGCCTGCTGCGCGACCTCCTCGCCGTCGCCGCTGGCGCGGACAGCGCTGCCGCGGACCCGGAGCTGGTCGCCTCGCTGGGTAGCACAGCCTCGAGCCCCGAGCAGATCATCAGCGCCCTCGCAGCCGTGGATGAAGCCCGGGAGCTCGCCGATCGTAACGTCAACCCGCAGCTCATAGTCGTGAACCTTCTGTGTCGGGCGAGCCTCGCACCCGGCACAGCGCCTATCGGCTCCAGCGCCCTGGAAGGACGCCGCTAGAAATGGCGGAGAGAAAGCCGAAACTAAGCCATGTCGACGCGCACGGCAGGGTACAGATGGTCGATGTAGGAGGGAAAGAGCCAACCCGGCGGACCGCCTGCGCCGAAGGTTGGATATGCATGCAACCTGCAACGCTGGCGGCGATTCGCCAGAACGCCGTCGAGAAGGGCGACGTGCTCGCCGTCGCTCAGATCGCCGGTATCACCGCTGGTAAACGAGCCGCCGAGTGGATCCCACTTTGCCACCCTCTACAGATCGACCTGATTGATGTATCTTTGACGCTGGAAGAAGACCTTCCAGGCGTGAGGATCGAGGCCCGGGCCGGGGTCACTGGCCGGACCGGTGCCGAAATGGAAGCGCTGGTGGCTGTCAGCGCTGCTTTGCTCACCGTCTACGACATGTGCAAGGCCCTCGACCGCACGATGGAGATCAGCGCCATCCGACTGGTCGAGAAGCGCGGCGGCCGGAGTGGAACCTGGCAACGGCACGCGACGTAGATAGGACGAGTCGCCGAAGCGAGGTGCGCAGCGCAATGGTGGTGGTGGAAGCGGACGTGGTGTGGGCCAAAGCTGTAGGATTTCCTACGATCTTCCAGTGCCCGCCTTTGGCCCGGCTGAAGGCAATGCTCGGGCAGTCGTTCCGGGACAGAGTTGAGCGTCGGAGGGAGACGCGAGCGCCCTTCAGCCGAGTGGAGTCCCACGCAGAAACCGGAACCGTAGCCAAGCCGTAAGGGTTCAGGGGCCTGAGGGCAGCGCAGCCGAGTGCTGCGCCGCGTGTGGAGGGGCGATGGCGGTGGAACGAATGGGCCAGGATAGGAGAGGTATGCGAAATCATACATCGACGTGGCAAAACGAGGCTGTCCCGGTGAGGTGGCCGCTCAACTACGCCAGGTTGGCGGCTGTGCCGTTACCCGTCTGGGCGCTCGTGCTGATCGCGACCGTGTTTGGTACAGCCGGCGTGCTGGACGTGGCGCCCGAGATGAGCAACCCGGCAGCGGTGCAATTGGGCTCCGAGCTTGCGGTCCTTACTGGCGAGGTGCGGGGGCTTCGGAGCGAGCTGGAACTCAGCGGTCTCGAGATGGAGCGCTTGGAGCAGATCCAGCGCTACTCGAGCGAGTTCGGGATTCCGGCCGACCGAGCCATGCAGGTCTATGACATCGCCCTGGCAGAGGATGTGAATCCCGAGCTTGCGTTCAACCTCGTCAGGGTGGAGAGCGGTTTCCGTCGCACGGCGGTGAGTTCCGCGGGCGCGATCGGTTACACGCAGATCCGTCCGAGCACGGCGCGCTGGCTCGATGCAACGGTCGAGGCAAGAGACCTGTTCGATACGGAGATAAACCTGCACCTAGGGTTCCGCTATTTCCGCTATCTCCTCGACGAATACAACGGTGACACCCGTCTGGCGCTGCTCGCGTATAACCGCGGTCCCGGTCGTGTCGGTGATCTGCTGACGTTGGGCATCGATCCCGCGAACGGGTATGCGAAGGCGGTGCTGGGTGAGTAGAGCGAAGAGAAGAACGCAGGCAACCAAGGGGCCGGATCGCAGATCCGGCCCCTTGGCTTTGCCCCATCAGTTGTCCGGCCCCACGTAAATCCTGACTTCGTCTCCCGGATGAATCAGGCTGCTGGTCAGCCCATTCCATCGCATCAGATCCCGCGGAGTGACGTCGTAGCGCTGGGCGATTACCCAGAGACTGTCACCGTTCTGGACACGGTAGGTGATATAGGGCCCATCCGGCCGCTGCGGCAGGACTGTCCGGGCAGTCCTTGGGCTCAGTCGGGGCGCTGAAGTGAACCGAGGCAGCCTCCCCGCCCTGGGAATGATGAGGCGCTGGCCGACCTGTAGACGCCGCGGGTTGACGCCCCCGTTTGCCGCTCGAATCGCCGACACGCTCACGCCATAGGCCTGAGCGATCTCGCTCAGCGTATCCCCACGCCGCACCACGTGCTGCACCCAAGTGACCCGCTCGGACGGCGCAACGGTCGCGTAGTTGACCGCGAACAGGTGACTGCGGCCGGGTGGCACACGCAGCGAATGGCGCTGGCCCGGTGGGGTAACGCCGCGCAGAATCTGCGGATTCAGCTCCATCAGTTCGGCGACGGACACGCCGCAAGCATCTGCGATCACATCCAGACTCGTCGCATCGGGCACCTGGACGACATCGTAGGCCAAGGGCAGCTGCTGCTCGATCTCCACGAAGCCGAAATGTTCCGGCTGTTTCGCGATCAATGCCGCGGCGATGAGCTTCGGGACGTAGTTGCGCGTCTCCCTCCGCAGGTAGCGGCGCTGGGACAGCGTCCAGAAGTCGTCGCTGCCGGATCGGCTGATCGAGCGACGCACACGGGTCGCGCCGCCGTTGTACGCCGCCGCTGCCAGGTACCACGAGCCGAACTCCTCGTACAGGTCTCTCAGGTGGGCAGCAGCCGCCTTCGTGGCAAGAATCGGATCGCGTCGTTCATCGACCCAATAAGAGATCTGCAAGCCGTAGCGCCGCGCCGTGCTCGAAATGAACTGCCAAAGGCCAACTGCGCGTGCCCGGCTATAGGCCCGCGGGCTGAAGCCGCTTTCGATCAGTGAGATATAGACCAGATCCTCCGGCAGACCCGCGTCGCGAAACATCGCGCGCATCATCGATTCGTACCTGCCGGCGCGAGACAGATAGATAGCGAAGTTCCCACGCCCGTCCGTCTGGAAATACTCGAGCCAGCGCTCGACCGATTCGTTGATCGTGATCGGGATATCCCAACTCGGACCCTCTGACTCGAGTTCCCGAGCATCCTGCTCGCCGAACATCTCGCGCACTTCCGCCTCGACTTCGGCGTCCGTCGCAGCCGTCACGCTCTCCACGACCTGAGCCAGGAGTGTGCCAACGCTATCCTCTACCGAGGTCAGGTCGGCTTCACCCTCCCAGCCGGCAGGCACCGGCTCAGCGGCAGGGCGTCTCGTCGCACACCCGACCGCCAGCGCCGTGGTCGCTGCGATCCCGATGGTCAGCCGGGTTGCCCGATTCATCCCCTGCCCTCCACCAGCTCGTCAAGCGCGCTCAGGAAGAGCATGACGCTCTGCTCACGACACGTCTCTCCCATCAGCCCGATCCGCCAGACCTTCCCGGCCAAGGGACCCAGCCCACCTCCAATCTCGATCCCGTAACGCTCCAGCAGAGCCCGTCGAAACCTCTTGTCATCGACACCGGCCGGCACGCGGACCGACGTGAGTTGCGGCAGTCGGTACGGCTCTTCGACCAGCAACTCGAGTCCACGCTCCATCAGGCTCCTCTGCAGTAGACCGCCCCAGCGACGGTGCCGTTCATAACGCGCCTCCAGACCCTCCTCGAGAATCGCGCACAGCCCCTCGTGCAGCCCGTAGAGCGCGTTGATCGGCGCCGTATGGTGATACACCCGCTCGGACCCCCAGTAGGCGGAGATCATCGATAGGTCGAGGTACCAGCTCTGCACCTTGCCGGATCGCGACCGCACCCGCTCCACGGCACGCTCCGAAAGGGTGATCGGTGCCAAGCCAGGTGGCACGCTGAGGCACTTCTGCGTGCCCGAGTATGCAACGTCGATACCCCACGCATCGACGTTCACCGGAACACCTCCAAGACTCGTCACCGTGTCCACCAGGAACAACGTGCCCGTGCCCCGCAGGTACCCAGCAAGCTCATCGAGCGGCTGCTGCACCCCGGTTGAAGTCTCGGCGTGAACCACCGCCAGCAGCCGCGCTCTTGGATTCGCCTTGTGCGCGTTGATCAATCGGCGCACGTCCAGCGGCTCTCCCCAGGCCGCCTCCACTGCCACGACCCGGGCACCGGCTCGCTCGGCCACATCCTTCATCCGCTGGCCGAACACACCGTTGACCCCGATGATGGCGCAGTCGCCCGGCTCCAGCAGGTTCACAAACGCCGTCTCCATCCCTGCCGAGCCCGTACCTGAGATCGGCACGGTGAGTCGGTTCTCCGTACCGAAGATCTCCCGCAACTGCGCCGCCACCTCGTCCATGAGCTCCAGAAAGTCCGGATCCAGGTGCCCGACCGTGGGCCGCGCCATCGCCAGCAGCACACGTGCGCTGACCCCTGAGGGCCCGGGGCCCATCAGGATGCGTCGCGGTGGCTCAAAGGGCGAGTAATGCGCGCTCATTGGCCTGAGTTCGCTCAGAGGGGAGAAAAACCGCGTCAGGGGGGCTGACGCTCAAACACTTATTATTCGCCAGTCGCAAGGAAGTTCCCCAACACGCGGTTGGTGGCGTTCAGCACCGCCCGGGCCACTCCGTGCGGCAAGCTGCCGTCATCGGTGGGGGCGGTGCCGACGAGCCGGCGGTGACCACCCGTCTCAGGGTCGAGCACACTCAGCGCGACTATCGCCACCAGATCGTCGAACGCCCTGACGGCCTTCACACCAACGAGCCGAAAGCTCACACGAGCGCCCAACAGCCTGTGGAGCGCATCAAGCGTCGCCTCCGCGCACACGCGCAGGTCAACGGCGCCGTGCCCCACGGCTGCAGCTTTGCCGCGGTACTCCACGGCCCTCCATTCGAGAGCGATCTCAGCCTGTGCACGCGTATCGGCGGCGTGCGACAGCTGAGCCTCGACCAGCCTGACGCGCTCGCGCGGAAGGCTGTCTTGCCACGAGTTGTTCATTGCAGCTCCGGCAGGATTCGGCGGTGCGTCAGCTCGCATCGCCGCGGGGGGAAGCCTGCTAGGCCGCAGAAGTCAGCCAGCGTACAAAAGCTAGAGACGCGGCTGACCCCTGTCAACGTCCCCGCTGCCACGCTCACGGGTTGTAGTTCGGCGCCTCGCGAGTGATGGTCACGTCATGCGGGTGCGACTCGCGCAGGCCGCCTACCGTGATGCGGACGAAGCGCGCCTTTCGGCGCAGTTCCTTCAAGCTGGCGGCGCCGCTATAGCCCATACCGCTCCGCAGCCCGCCCACGAGCTGGTAGATGACGTCGGCGACGGGTCCCTTGTAAGGCACGCGGCCTTCGATTCCCTCAGGCACGAGCTTCTGGCCGTCGAGTTCGCCCTCCTGGAAGTAGCGATCGGCCGAGCCTTCCTCCATCGCGGATAGCGAGCCCATGCCACGGATCACCTTGAACCGGCGTCCCTCCAACAGGAATGACTCGCCGGGGCTCTCCTCGGTGCCGGCGAGCACTGATCCCATCATCACGGTGTCCGAGCCGGCGGCGATTGCCTTGACGATATCGCCGGAGTGCCTGACACCGCCGTCGGCAATCACCGGGACTTCGCCACCGCAACCCTCCAGCGCCTCCATGATGGCCGTGAGCTGCGGCACGCCGACCCCTGTGACGACGCGCGTGGTACAGATGGAACCGGGTCCGACGCCCACCTTCACGGCATCTGCGCCCCGCTCCACCAGTGCCGCTGCCCCTTCCCGTGTGGCCACGTTGCCGGCGGCCACGTCCACATCGGGGAAGCTCTTCTTCACCTGGCTAACCACGTCGAGAACGCCCTGCGAGTGACCGTGCGCGCTGTCGACCATCAGCAAGTCCACACCCACGCGCACCAACTCGCCCGCCCGCTCCAGATCTGAGCTCCGCGTGCCGACGGCTGCACCCACTCTCAGGCGACCGTGCCGGTCCTTAGCCGCATTGGGAAACTGGCGGCGCTTGAAGATGTCCTTGACGGTGATCAGTCCCTTCAGGTAGCCCGCGTCGTCGACCACCGGCAGTTTCTCGATCTTGTGCTCGTGGAGTATTCTCTCCGCGGCATCCAGTGAGGTGCCGACCGGCACCGTGACGAGCCGCTCGCGCGTCATCACGTGCCCAAGCGGCCGATCCAGATCCGTCTCGAACTGCAAGTCCCGGTTCGTCACGATCCCCACCAGCCGCCCGTCCAGCTCGACGATCGGCACACCGCTGATCGAGAACTGTGCCATCAGCCTGTGAGCGTCGCGCAAGGACGCATCTGGGTTCAGCGTGATCGGATTAAGGATCATCCCGCTCTCCGAGCGCTTCACCCGGTCCACCTGGGCGACATGCTGCTCGATCGTCATGTTCTTGTGAATGATGCCGATCGCCCCCTGCCGTGCCATCGCGATGGCCATCTCGGCCTCAGTCACCGTATCCATCGCTGCCGAGACCAGCGGGATATTGAGCAGGAGGTTGCGCGTCAGCCTGGTGCTCACGTCAACATCTTGGGGGTGGACAGTCGAGTGCCGTGGGACCAGCAAGACATCATCGAACGTCAAGGCCAGCGGAATCTCAGTCTCTCGTCGTCCCATAGTCACCTGCGCTTAGCAGCCAAAAAGCAAGCGCCCGAGTCGCACTGCTTCACGCGCGCTCGGGCAATGTCCACTCTCCACAACTCCCCATAGCGCAAGATAGACCGCAGCTCACGCGGGTGTCAACGGTCCTCTGCTCCCTCCCTCAGTCTGCGCCCCACCTGCACGGGTATCCGGCGGGCCAGATCCTCGATGCTGCCGCATAGCGATTCCAGCGCTTCCTCCGGGCCGTCCCAGTGAGCGCGAACCAGCGCAGGGCCCGCGTTCGTCAGCACCCGATCGATCGCCAAAGCAACGAAGAAGAGATCGTCAAGCTGGCCCAGCAGCGGCAGCAGATCCGCGATCAGGTCCAGGGGTGCAAGCGTATAGGCCACTGCCGCCACCAGAATCGCCTTGTCGGCACGGGAGACACGCGAGTCGCCCACCAGCCGCGCCAGCAGCAGCAGGAACCGTGGTATGCCCGCCAAGAGAGCGCGGATTCGACCTCGCGACCTTGCCATCTCAGTCGACGATGATCTTGGTGGACCGGTCCTCCGGTCCCTCATCTGTGTCAGGCTTACGAGGCTTACGCCGGACATCAGCCAGCTCCTGCGCTACATCCCGCGCCGTCTTGGCCGCAGTGCCGACGGCCCGATCAACGACGCTCAGCGCGCTCATGACACCCTTCAGTGCCCAAGGCGCCGCCCGCCTGGCCCGCAGTTTGTCCTGGATCCCTTCCGCGAAGCGCTGCATCTTGTCTGGTTCCGGCGGCTCTTCACCGTACCTCTCCTCCAGGAACTCGATATAGTCGAGCACCTGGTACAGCCGCTCGTCAGGCAACGATTCCAGCTTGCGCCAGACACGCCGGCGCAGAAACGCATCCGCCATCTTCATATCTCCTCTCTCGGCTCGACCGACGCACCGCCGCCCACATTCACCTCGAACGGTACCGAGAGCTCGGCCGGACCCAAGCGTATCTCAACGTCCAGCAGCGTCCCACCTAACCACGCGACATGCACGACATCGCAATCCTCCGCGTACGCGCAGTCCAACTCCCACGGCATCTCCAGTCGCTGGCCCTCTCCCGCATCAAACACCAACAGGCTCCGCCGCCCACCAGGGTGCGCCAGCCAGATGGCCAGATAGCGTCCCGCCGGCGCCCAGAGGACCGAGTCAGGCAATGCCGCCGACCAGCGGCCGATCACACTGACGGGTGGCTGCCGCGGTCCTACCACACCGACGCAGGCTCCGGGGCCACCTGTCTCCCAAGCGGCCCACAGCGTGTCGGGTGAGAGGTGCAGGCGGCGGAAGCGGGACCGCCCGAGCTCGGGGATCGGCACAACACAGTCCGCCAGCGTATCCTGCGCTGATCCCGCGCCGGGCAGCACGGCAAGCGCCTCCAACGACTCACCCTGCACTCTGTAGAGAACGCCGTCGCGAATCGCGTACGGGCCATCCCGCGCCAACTCGCCGCTCGGGTGCTCCTCCTTGGCAGCGGGCGACCGCCTATCCTCACCGCAGCCGCACAGACAGGCGGCAAGGACGGTCCCGGCCAGCAGTACG
The DNA here is from genome assembly GCA_020344375.1 of Gemmatimonadota bacterium. Lineage (GTDB taxonomy): Bacteria > Gemmatimonadota > Gemmatimonadetes > Palauibacterales > KS3-K002. The sequence goes on from CP070823.1 coordinate 1,829,638, forward strand.
GTACGGAGTACAGGATTCATGGGTCGACAACAAGGTTTCCTGCCCAAAGCGGGCGCCCACCAGCTGCGCCTTGCCCGCCCTATACTACCGAGCCGCAGTAGGTGCGCGCTAGGACGGGCACGAGCGCGGCGATTTCCGACCGCGACTCCCGACGGGCGGTGCTCGGCGGCTAGGCCGCGAGATCGCCCGCGCCCTCGCAGCCACAGGCTTCATGTGCAGCCAGCAGGCGGCACGTCTGATGATGGGGTGCGGTACTGGCGTGATCATCAACATCGCAGACGTGGCTGCATTCCAGCCCTGGCCGGCCCACGCTCATTACTGTATCTGGAAGGCTGGACTCGTGATGATGACCCGCGTGTTGGCTCGCGCGCTGGGTCTGGAGATCCGCGTGAACGCAGTTGCGGCCGGTCCCGTGTTGCCTCCCGAAGGCCTAACCGACGGCGAGCGTCAGGAGCTAGCCCAACTGACCGCGTTGAACAGGTGGGGAACCCCAGAGGACGTGGCTCGCACGGTGCTGTTTCTCGTCGATTCCGACTACATCACGGGAGAGACGATCGTCGTCGACGGTGGCAAGACGTTGAGGGCCTAGGGTGCGCTCCCCTCCATGACGACCAGCGCGCAGGCGAACCCCGCCTCGTGGCTCAGGCTCACCCAAACCCTGTCCACACCCACGCGCTGTGCCCGCGCTCGCGCCGAGCCAGCGAGCTTCAGAGCTGGAGATCCCGACTCGGCCCGCGTGATCTCCAAGTCCGTCCAACGCGTGCCGGGGATCTTGCCGGTGCCCAGTGCCTTGAGTGCGGCCTCCTTGGCGGCGAAGCGGGCCGCCAGACACTCCGACGGGTCAGCACGCTGATCACAGTCCGCCAGCTCAGCTGGGGTGAAGAGGCGCCGACGTGCACGCTCGCCGTGCCGCTCGACCAGCGAGCGAAGCCGCTCCACACGCACCAGATCGACACCGATGCCCACAATCATGTTGAGAATGCCGGGATGTTGTACCTCACCCCTCCAGTAGTGAAGGGATGCTCACCTCGGAAGCTGACGGGTGAACGAGCACACCGTCCCCAGTCGGCAGGCTGATGACGGCGGGTGCATCCTTCTCGATTCTATGGAAGCCTTTCCCCTCGAGAATTCGGTGCACGAAGATGCGCCGCACAAATACCATGACGCTCGCCAGCACCGGAACGGCGACCAGGAGACCCACGAAGCCGAGCAGCTTCGCCACCACCAGCACGGAGATGATCGTGAGCACCGGCGGCAGTTCTACCTTCTTCTCGAAGACCATCGGGGCGACGACGTTAGCCTCGAAGATATGCACGATGACGCCGAGCAAGATCACCAAGAGCGCCTTCGTGAGCCCGCCAGCGGAGAGGACGAACAACGCCGGGAGCAGCGTCGATACAATGGTGCCGAAGAAGGGCACAATCACAGCCAGGCCCGTGAACACACCGAACGCGAGCGAGTAGGGCACCTCGAGCAGGATGAGTCCGATCCACGTCAGCAAGCCGAGGACCAGCATTGATATGCCCAAGCCGACCAGCCAGGCCCGCAGAGTGTGTCCCAGATCGGCCAGAATGTCACGGGCCAGCTCACGGTACGCGGGCGGCGTCAGCGCGATCACACCCTCACGGTACAGCGACGGCTTGAGCGCCATGTAGATCCCCATGATCAGAACCGAGACGACGTGTATCAGAACGCCGATCCCGGAGAACACGTAGGGCACGACGTCGCCGAAGAACTCGCTGACCTGCTGGTAGACTCGGTCCACAAAGCCCGGACCTTCTTGGCCACCCTCACTGATCGTCGGGCTGAGGATGCGACCGAGCAGGTTGTCCTCTTGGGCCAGCCGTTGGAGCTCGAGTTCCAGCGCGTTGATGTGCCGCGGCAGAGCGCTGATGAGCCCCTCGAACTGATTGATGACGGGCGGAACGATCAGCAGCCCGACAAGGCCGATCACGAGTATCGTACCGAGCAACGCGGTGATCAGCCCGAGCCCGCGTGCCAGACCCAGTCGGACGGACAGGAAATCCGTGACCGCGGCCAGGTAGATGGCGAAGAGCGCCGAGATGAACAGCAGGAAGAGGATCTCGGCGACGCTGTAGATGAACAGAAGGATGAGGACGACGAATACAGTCGTCGCCAGAACGCCGTAGGCCTGGCGCGAAGTGAAGATCCGCGGAGTGTCAGCCAGCTTCTTCCTCCTCCGCCCCCTCTTCCTCGATGATCTCCGCCTCGCGCACCTCGTCGGGGGCAACTTCCGACTCGGCGCCCGCCGCCGGCAATAAGCCCATTTCTTCCTTTAACGCAGTCAGTCTGCGCTCCACGTCAATGTCACCGCCCTCAAGACGTGCGAACTGCTGTTCCAATTCGTCACCACCGAGCTCCTCGTCCACCTCCGCAGCGGCCAGCGCCCGCATCTCCGCCTCTTCGATCCGCTCTGCCATACGCTCGAAAGCCTCGAACGAGCTGCGATCGGCGAGCCCGGCCATCGTCTCATGGATCCGCTTCTGAGCCTCGGCTCGCTTCTGTCGGGCAATTAGGAGATTCCGCTTGCGCTTCGCCTCTTCGATCTTGCTGCTCAGCTGCCGCAGCGTGTCCTTCAGCTTCTCGGTCTCGGAGGCGTGGCCTCGCCACTGGTCCTCGAGCGTCCCCGCGTGCCCGCCGTGCTCCTGGCTGCGCAGTAGAGCCTGACGAGCTAGATCCTCGCGACCCTCGCGGAGGGCCAGCTTCGCGCGCCGCTCCCAGTCGGCGCTCTGATCTCGCTCATCCTGAACCTGGCGCCGCAGCTTCCGCTCGTCAGCGATCGCTACCGCGACCTCTTGCTTCGCCTGCGCCAGTTGGGATCGCATGTCATCGATGATCTGGTTCAGCATCTTCTCGGGGTTCTCTGCCCGAGCGATAAGGTCGTTGAGATTCGACCGGATCATCGTCGATAGCCTGCTCCAGATACTCATGGCTCTCTCTCTATGGCGTCCGGTAACGGGACAGTGTCTCGTAGTGCGACCGCAAGGCCAGCATGATGCTCTCCAGTGAGGCCTGGAACTCGCTGAAATCAAGATCCGCCAGCTGCAATGCGTCCGTCAGCACGATCTCGTTTTCGGCCAGGCCGTAGGCACCGTGCAGGAGGTCTGCCGCATTGAGTTCAAGAAGCTCACGGAAAAGCCCATTCCGCAACTCCTCGTCGTCAGGCGCATCCATTACGGTGACCCGCATCAGCAGCAGTGGAGGGTCATGGGTGACAAAAACCGGCGCGACCTCGTGGACGTCGCCCACCACCCATAGCCCCTCCTCAAGCTCCTGGTACGGCAGCTCCAGCCTGAGCATGAAGTTCTCTACGTCTTCGCGCGTGACCATGGCCTCCGCCTATGTTCGATTGTCAACGTCCTCGATCTCGCCAGGACCAAGACTGAGACGTCGCGGTTCCGACAGCAGCCGCGTCAGGAAAGACTGCTCCTCGACCACCCGGTCCAGACGGTCACTGAGCTCCTCCACGTCCCGCCGCAGCGTCTCCAGCTCGGTGTGCGAGACCGACCCTTCCGGCGCCCGTGGCGGCACAAGGTTACGAACCGCCTCCCCCAATGCCTTACCTACCGGCGAGTCGATCAGAATGATCTTGGCCAGGATAACGAGCACCAGCAGGTACAGTATCGGCATCATCAGCAACTACGGCGCCGTGGGGCCGGGGGTTTCTCCACTGAGGGAAACCGCCCGCACGGACGGGCGGCCCGCGCGACCTCCAGCAAATATCGGCTTGTTACGGCGGATTGGCCAGGTCAGGAGGAACGCTCCCGGCGCGTGCTGCGAAGCAACAGCGACAGCTGAGCGTGCAGGGCCCCACACTTGTCCCTTGCCTGACTCCACTGCTTTCGTCGCGCCAGCGCCCGCACCTCTTCAAGCCCCTCTGCCATGATCTCCAGCGAGCCCGTGCCCAGCACCAGCTCCGCGCCCGCAGTACCAGCCGCTGACTTCCTCAACTCCTCCAGCATACGCTCCGACTCCGCAAGCTGATGCTCCACTCGCGAACGAAGCTCATCCTTCGAAAGCACTGGCTTGACCGCTGGCGCAGCCGCCGGCTCCGCAGCGGCCTCTACCCCCGCAACCGCCCGCACCGTGGCCTTCTCTGCCACTTCCGCCGGCCCGGTCACCGTCTCCGCCCTGACGGCAGGCCCTGGCGCCGACGGTTCAGCGGCAGCCAGCTCCCCGACGCGGGCAGGTCGGCGACGACGCAGCAGTACGAAGGCCACAATCACCCCGAGGACCGCGACGACGGCCACGATGATCACGACTTCGCTCAACATCCCTCCTGAGAGATCATGCCGGTGGCGAGACTAGACGGGGAGTCGATCGGTGAAGAACAGGATCAGATAGGCCACCCCCCAGGCAATGAGGAAGGTGTAGGCGCCGAGCAGCCAGGCTCTGGACCGTCTGCGCTTGCCGTCGACTCCGGCGGGCCCGGCCTCAACGGGTGCGAGTGCGGGGGTGTTGGCCTCTTCCAGCGCAATCTGGTCAGCTACCTTACGTTCGAGCATCTCACTGTTCTCACGCTGCCGTTAAGAAAGCCAACCACCACTCCTGAGCCCCTGCCCTAACCGGCAGTTCCCCATCCCTGGCTCTCTAGCCCAGCGATCCAGCCGAGACGTCTTTGTTGAAAGGGCCAGTAACCTATCGGTGGTTCGGGGATGGTGTCAAGAGATCAACGCCCGCCCGCAGCGGCGGTCTCCAGCTCCTCAACGCGGCTCGCCAGCTTCTGGATGAGGCCCTTGTACGCGATGATGGTGCGAGCCCACGCCAATCTCTCCCAGGCGGTTATCAGAACGTAGGCGACGGCAAAGAAGAGCAAGAATACCCAGGACTGGATGAGAGGCGACACGACCACGAGGGCCACCGCCAGCGCAAGCGCACTGACCACGACATAGCGCACCCGACGTCGAGTGATGGAGAGGTCCGAGCTACGCTCGAGCAGCAGCTTCTCCGTAGCGGTGAGCCCCAGAGGTCCTTCTGTCATCTCTATCCACCTCCAGTTTCGTCCGATCAATCAGTCTACGAACACGGATCCAAGCAGGTGCTTTCGGTCTCCCAAGGCCCGTATCCCGCAGCGAGCGGAGGCTAGAGTTGGGGGATGTCCTTCGTGTCCTCGTCTGCTCCCTTCGTCACAGCCCGGCTCGCGCCGATGAGGACGTAGTCTGACAATCGATCCCGCAGCCCAGAGAGGATACGAAATCGTTTCTTGACCTTCCGCTGATAGAGCGCACGCAAGGCGGCGTAGCCACCGCCCCAGACGGCCACCCCACCGAGGACAGCGACCACGGTGCCGCCTCCCAAGGAGAGCGCGGCGGCACCGACGACCACTGCGGCCAGGCCACCAACCATGACCGAGAGAATGCCCAGGAACTGCTCGTCATGGCCGGGGTGTTCCACGATGCGGATTCTCGTCTCTCCACCCCCCGGAATCACGTTAACCCGCAGTCGTTCCGTCCAGCCCTGGGAGCCGGGACTGGAGTCCCAGGAGAGTGATTCATCCAGAGTCTCGTTCAGCTGCCCGGATTGTCCTACCGTTTCGCGGATCTCCCGCAGCAGCCACCCATAATCCTCCTTCGACACCTCTCCATCGACAGTCTGCTCGAGCTCGATCTTCCCGGTGACACCGAAGTAACCGCCGCGAACCATTCCACCAGCAGGCCGGTCCAGTGCCCTGGCTGCCTCTCTCACCCGTTCCGGCGGGATGCCGACCTCGGCGGCGATCTGCTGGATGCCGCCCAGGGAGAGCGCACCGTCCAACGTTGGCCCGGCTTCTATCTCGGCCGCGCGTCTGACGATCTCCCGCGCCTCAGATTCGCTGTACCTGCGTGTGCCCTTGAACGCGTCAGCGAGGGCCGAGGCGAACTCGCCGGCAGTCAGGAACCTGTCCTCTGGGCGCAAGCGCATCGCCCGTACCAGCGTCTGCTCCACGAGCCCTGGAAGCAGGTCGAGTCTCTCACGGTGGTGCGGCGGTGCGTCAACAAAGCGCCCCAACTTGCCAGCCTGCTCGGTCACCCACATGCCTGGGTTCTCACCGATAGTCGCCTCGTAGAACACGCAGGCCAGACTGTAGATGTCTGTCCGCTCGTCCAGGTCGGCGCGCCCGGCGGCCTGTTCCGGGCTCATGTAGCCCAGCGTGCCCACCGGGAACCCCGTGCGTGTCAGATGCTCACCGCCGGCCGCGCTGATCGCCTTCGCGACGCCAAAGTCAGCCACTACGGCGTGCCCCTCGGAGAGCAGGATGTTCTCCGGCTTGATGTCACGGTGCACGATGCCCCTTCGGTGAGCATAACCCAACGCGTCCGCCACCTCACCTGCGAACTCGAGGGCAGTCCCCGGCGATAGGCACCCCTCCCGCTCGAGCAGTGCCCGCAGCGAATCCTCCACGAACGGCATGACATAGTAGAGAAAACCTCCCGCCTGCCCCGAGTCGATGAGCGTGAGAATATGCGGGTGAGTGAGCTGGGCGGCGATGCCGATCTCCTGCAGGAACCGCTCCGCGACGACAGATGCGGCGAGTTCCGCGTGCAGCACTTTCACGGCGACCGGGCGCTCGTGCCTGACGTCCTCGGCCATATAGACGGTGGCCATGCCACCGCGCCCAAGCACGCGCTGCAGCTCGAACCGCTCCGGAAGGGCGGAACTGAGACTCTCCGGTATGTCGCTCATCCCCTTGGGTCGCTCGCGGTCCGAAAGGTATCTTCGACGCTCGTTGGCCAGCAAGCCAGCGATGCGGCACAGCCCTCACTTTGATGCGAGCGACCGGGCGCTCTACCTAGGCTTCCACGCTCCTAGCGTGTCCCATCCCGTACAGCAGGTTCAAGCTTTCTTCTCTTCGATCAACCGGTTCGCGCGGAGCAGCAGCAGGATGGTGTCGATCAGCAAGGCAGCAGTTCCCATGTAGAAGAGGGTCTGTCCGGTGCCACTCCCGATATAGAAGAGGGCGACGATGTAAAAGCCGAGACCGACCAGGAAGAGGAAATAGCAGAAGTAGATCATGATCCTTCTCCCGTTGCTGGTTCCGCCTTGGCCCTGGGCCCCTGAAGCCGGTGCAGCCTAAGGCGAGCCTTCGAGTAAGGCAACCGACGGAGGAGTCGGGTCGGGTTTCACCGGCTGACGGGGAGGCCAGGGGGTGGGTTGGGCTCCCCCGCAGGCGCTCACTCCTGCGCATCCCACGATTCCCTGATTCTCCGAGTCAGAGCCGGCTCGATCCCCATGAGGCGCTGGTAGAGCACCAACTGACCCCGGTGGTACATCTCCTGTGCGATCCCGTGATTCAGCCACGCTAACCTAGTCCCCTGCTCCCCGTCGAAGCGCGTGATCAGCTGAAGCATGGCGAGCTCGCCAGCGGCGCGGAACTTCTGCTCGGCTTCTCGGATCGACGATCGCAACAGGTCGAGCAGCTCCGCCTTCGTCCCGGCGTCTTTCACATGAGCGGCGTAGAGGTCGAGCAGCTCCGGCCATGGCGCGCGGTGGAAATCGGTATCGGGACGAGTCAGCTCGCCGGTCATCATTAGTGCGACTTCCAGGATGTGCTGAATCAGCTCCGTCACACTGCGCGTTTCAGGTGTCGGACGGAAATCGAACCGGTCGTCCGGGACATTCGCCACCTCATCGATGAGGCCCTGCCGGACATCTGACCACGCTTCGAGCGTCTCTTCCAGCAGTGAGTCGAATAGCGTCATCGCTCGCCCTCCCTAGCCTCGCTTCACCCAGCAAAACGCCCGTTGCCGTCGGCCCGGGCGCCTTCCGGCCGCCGCACAGGTTGGTCACGGGCTCAGTCGTGGCTCGACCCCTGACCTGCTGACGACTCCGGAATCTTAACCACGTTGGGCGGCTCAAGTCGCGCCAGCTTGGACAAGTTGCCGACGATACGGCGACCGAGCAGCGTGATCATGCCCAGGACACCGAGCAGCCCCAGCAGATCGAGCGTGCCGATCGGCACGTTCCTCAGCTCGAGGACCGGTTCGAATCCGAGTGCGAGCGCACTTCCTGCCAGGATCAGGATAACCCGCACCTCAGTCGGTCCGATCCAGTCGTACCCGAACTGGAACAAGCCCAGCACATAAGTCTCGAGGTACACGTTGATGGACATCAGGTAGAAGGCAATCAGCATTGCCAGCGCCACCGACAGCAGGAGGTAGGGCGAGAAGCCGAGCCCCACACAGACGAAGGCAGCTGCGAACATATCGGTGATGTGGTCGAGATAGTAGCCGTAGCGCGGTCGCTCGATGTGCCGTACCCGCGCCAGCGTACCGTCCAGACTGTCGCCGAACCAGTTCACCACCCAAAGGACGTTAGCCGCCCAGAGATAGCCGGTGCTCCGTCCGGAGAGCGCGTAGCAGATGCCGATGGCCAGGGCCGACACAACGCCCACGGCAGTGAGGTGGTCCGGTAGGACCCAACTCGGCAAGCCGGCAGCAAGCCGCGGCAGAACGTACGCTTCGAACGGGCGCAGCAGGTGCTTGGGTTCACGGCGATGCTCAGCTTCGGACATGCTCGGCCCCCCGTCTCTTTCGCCTCCGCCGGTTCAGCAGAGGTCGCAAGAATTGCCCCGTGAAGCTCTCCGCTACTTCCGCCACCTCCTCCGGCGTCCCAGCCGCCACGACTTTCCCACCCCGGTCGCCGCCCTCCGGCCCCAGATCGATAATCCAGTCCGCTGTCTTGATGACGTCGAGCTGATGCTCGATCACCACCACGGTATTGCCGCGATCGACCAGCCGGTGGAGCACGTCCAGCAGCATGCGGATGTCCTCGAAGTGCAGGCCGGTCGTCGGCTCGTCCAGGATATAGAGGGTGCGCCCGGTCTGGACCTTTGACAACTCAGTCGCCAGCTTGACGCGCTGCGCTTCGCCGCCCGAAAGCATTGTCGAGCTCTGCCCCAGCGTCATGTAGCCCAAACCGACATCGTGAAGTGTCTGCAGTTTCCGTCTTATCGTCGGGATCGGGTCGAAGAACTCCAGAGCTTCTTCTACGGTCATGGCCAGCACATCGGCGATGTTCTTCCCTTTGTAGAACACCTCGAGTGTCTCGCGATTGTAGCGTCGCCCGCGGCAGACCTCGCACGGGACATACACATCGGGCAAGAAATGCATCTCGATCTTCACCAACCCGTCGCCCCGACAGGCCTCGCAGCGACCGCCCTTCACGTTGAAGCTGAAGCGTCCCGGCGTGTAACCACGGATCCGTGACTCAGGTAGCTGCGCGAAGAGCTCACGGATCGGAGTGAACACGCCTGTGTAGGTGGCCGGGTTGGAGCGCGGTGTTCGACCGATAGGCGACTGGTCAACATCGATTACCTTGTCCATGCACTCGAGACCTTCGAATCCCTCGTGCTCGCCGGGTATCAGGCGCGAGCGGTAGAGCCGCCGCGCCAGCTCCCGGTAGAGGATCTCCTCCACCAGGGTCGACTTCCCCGAGCCCGACACGCCCGTGACGCAGATGAAACGGCCGAGCGGGAACTCCACATCGATGTTCTGCAGGTTGTACTGACGCGCACCCCGCACCCACACGCTCTCGAAAGGACTTGCGCGCCGCTCCTTCGGCACCTCGATCTTGCGCTCGCCCCGCAGGTAAGCACCAGTCAGGGAGGACGAGCACGCCAGCACGTCTTCCAGCGTGCCCTCAACCACAACGTCACCACCGGTGCGGCCAGCGCCTGGGCCCAGATCCACAACGTGATCGGCTCGGCGGATCGTGGCCTCGTCATGCTCCACCACGATGACCGTGTTGCCGAGATCGCGGAGGGACTCAAGCGTTTGCAGCAGCCGCTCGTTGTCTCGCTGGTGCAGGCCGATGGAGGGTTCGTCGAGGATATAGAGAACGCCGACCAGCTTGGAGCCGATTTGCGTCGCCAGTCGTATGCGTTGCGCCTCGCCACCGGACAAGCTCCCCGCGCTGCGACCCAGCGTCAGGTAGCCAACGCCCACGTCCTCGAGAAACTGCAAGCGCTCGATTATCTGCCTGAGGATCGGCTCAGCCACGGGGTCTGCGATGTGCGCGCCGCGTCCGAACCCGGACCTTCCCAGGCCCGCGAAGAACTGCCGCGCCCGTTCAGCCGTCATATCGACAACATTGCCGATCGACTTCCCTTCGAAGGTCACCGCCAGCGCTTCGCGACGCAGTCGACTGCCGCTGCACTGGGCACAGATGGCATCCGACATGAACTCGGCAAGCCGCGTGCGCAGCCCCTCGCTCTCCGTCTCGTAGTAGCGACGCTCCAGCCGCTCGACCGCCCCCTCCCAATCAAGGTCATCCGAGCCGAGGAGGATCTCTTCCCTCATGGCCCCGGGCAGCTCGTTCCAGGGGGTATTCGGATGGACACCGTGCTTACGGGCCAGCGGCTCGATGGCGCGACGACGCAGAAACCCGATCGGCGAGCCCCACGGTATCAACACGCCCTCAAGCAGCGACAGGCGACCGTCCGCGAGCATCAGATCGGGGTTCGCGACCTTGCGCGTCCCCAACCCTCCACAGGCAGGACACGCTCCATAGGGCGAGTTGAATGAGAACTGTCGCGGCTCGAGCTCAGGCAGGTTGATGCTGCAATCTGGACAGGCATAGCGCTCGCTGTACAGCTGGCTATCCGGCTCGCCTCCGTCGCTGTAGCGATCGACCTGAACCACTCCGTCAGCGGTCCGCAGAGCGACCTCGATGGAGTCGGTGAGCCGCGCCCGGTCGTCACGGCGGACGCTCAGGCGGTCAACGACGACGGCGATGTCGTGATCAACGCGCCGATTCAGTTTCGGTGGGTTGTCCAGATCGTGGGTCTCACCGTCCACTCGGACGCGCACGAACCCATCTCTGCGCGCACGCTCGAACAGCTCACGGAACTCGCCCTTCCGTCCCCGCACCAGCGGTGCCAGTATCTCTATCCGGGTCCTCTCGGGCCACTTAAGGACCGCATCGGCGACCTGCTCCGGCGTTTGTCGCCGTACCGGCCTCGAGCAGGATGGGCAATGAGGTGTACCACAGCGTGCCCAAAGCAAGCGCAGGTAGTCGTAGATCTCGGTGATCGTGCCGACCGTGGAACGGGGATTCCGGCCTGCCGTCTTCTGCTCGATGGAGATGGCGGGTGACAGGCCTTCGATCGAGTCCACATCGGGTTTTTCCATCAGCCCGAGAAACTGCCGGGCATACGCGGACAGCGACTCGACGTAGCGGCGTTGGCCTTCTGCATAGATCGTGTCGAAGGCAAGGCTCGACTTGCCCGACCCCGAGAGCCCGGTGATCACGGTCAGCCGGTTGCGGGGGATGTAAACGTCGATGCCCTTGAGGTTGTGCTCGCGAGCGCCGCGAACGATCAGACACTCATCGCGCATAGCGCCAGTCCGAGCCTGTTAGCGGGCGGGTACCATCACGTTCAGTGCCCCTGGCCACACCTTCGCTACGAACGGGGTCAACCCGACCTGTTCACCATCCGCTTGCACTGGCAGAGGTGGATCCGCCTCGACAATGATCTCGCGCCCGCTGAAATAACGCAGCCTGGGGCTCCGCTCATAGCGGCGCGTCACGATGGAGCCCAGGGCTGAAAGGCAATCCCGGATTGTTTCTGCCGCCAGGAGGCAGCCGTCCAGTCTCCCATCATCCATCTGCGCGCTGGGAATGATGGGGACTGGGCGCCGTAGGCCCGGCGCGGTCAGGCCCGGCATGTTGGCGACCTCGACGCCGATCCCGCGAGCGAGCAAGTCCTCACCATCGATGCTGATCCGCAGCGTGGATGGCTTGGGCGAGAACGTGGCGAGGGTGGCAGCGTGCACGTAGGCCAGATAGCCAAGCCGCCGCTTCAGGTGCGGCTCCGGTCCGACCACCTTCGCATCGAAGCCCGCGCCGGCCATCGTGCAGAAGGGCCGCCCGTTGATCAGCCCCACGTCGATCCTCCGCACGCGTCCGTTCAGCGCTACCTCGACTGAGCGGCGCAGTCCCTTCGGGACGCCGAGGTTACCCGCCAGCTGATTACCCGTGCCTACCGGCAACAACGCCAGGGCAGCCGGGCTCCCGGCGAGCGCGGAGATCGTTTCCAACACAGTGCCGTCGCCTCCCACCACCAGAACGCGCCGGAACCTGCCTGCTATCGCCTGCTTGACGAGTTCAGCGCCGTGACCCGGCCTCTCCGTGTAGGCGTGCTCGTAAGCCACGCCGCGAGCTGCGAGCGCCGACTCGATGCGGCGACGCAGGCGTGCTGGACTGCGCATACCGGCCGCGGGATTCTGAACCACGAACAGCTCAGGCACCTGGGATTCCTCCTCCCGAGCGGCCGGCGCCCCGGCCTTTCGAACTGCGGACTGTTCGCTAGAGCTCACGCGCCAGGTCCTCGAGTCGGGCAACTCTCTCTTCGGTCGGCGGATGCGTGCGGAAAAGCCCGGTCAGCGTGCCGCGGCGTAAGGGATTCACGATACAGATGTGAGCGGCCGATGGGCTCACCTCCATCGGTATGCGTCGCGCTGACTCCTCGAGCCTCAACAGTGCCCGGGCCAGCCCGTGGGGGCTGCCTGCTATCCCCGCGCCGAAACGGTCGGCCCGGAACTCCATCTGTCGGCTGATCGCCATCTGCACCAAGAGCGCTGCCAGCGGCGCGAGAATCAACATGGCCAGCGCGGCCGCGGGACTGCGATCCCGATCGCCGAAGAAGAAGGTGAGCCGCGCCAGCATCATCACCGCGCCTGCCATCGTCGCCGCCAGCGTATTCGTGAGCATGTCTCTGTTCTTGATGTGCGCCAGCTCGTGGGCAGTCACCCCCTCAAGCTCCTCGGTTCCCAGAGCCCTGAGGATGCCTTCGGTGAAACAGACCACCGCGTGCTGTGGATTCCGCCCTGTAGCGAACGCGTTGGGCTGCGGGCTGGGCGCGATCGCCACCTTAGGCATCGGCAGCTCGGCGCGCTGCCGCAGCCGGTCCACCATCTCGTACAGCTGAGGGCTGTCCTGGGGCTCGATGGTCCGCGCCCGGTAGGCGCGCAGCACGGCTCTGTCGCTGAACCAGTACATGCCGAAGTTGAACAGGCCCACGAGCAAGAAAGCCGGCAACATCGCGTTTGGCCCTCCAGCCCAGTAGGCGATCGCAAGCACCAGAGCGGTCAGAGCCGCCATGAGCCCGAAGATCTTCACGTAATTGCTCATACCACTCCTCTATGCTCGATCAACGGACCCGCGTCGCATCACGCGTATCTGTCTGTGAAGTTGTCAGGTGTAACAAAGTACACATGAGCAGGGTGTTCGATCCAGCCCGGCGGTAGCAGCAGCAGAGGTGAGCGAGGCAGGCCCGGTCGGGACCTCAGTAGGCCCAGCCGTAGAATAGAAACACGCCGATCGACTGCTCCAGGTCGGTGCTCGAGCCCTCCTGCAGCAGCGTACCTTCGGGACCGAAACGCGGCTCCGTGACCCCACGCAGCGTCAGATTCTCACCCAGCTTCCATTCCAAGCGCACAGTCGGGCGCACCACACCGACCAATTGCTGGGCAACGCTCACAAAGATCGTGGGCGCCAGGTACCAGCCGACCTCGACCTGCGTGGCCGTGAGTGCCGGGGCCACCCCACCTGCGTACTCGTCTTCGACACCTGTCTGCGGCGCCCGGCTGACGTCGACGTAGGCGATGCCGGTCCCACCGACCAGCAGAGACTCGAGCGCGTAGCCGAAGAAAGCCTGCGGAACACCTGATGTCACGTCGGCCAACAAGCTGCCTTCCTCGCTTGCGCGGGTGAGCTCATAAGACGGCCTACCGAACAGGAGATAGGACAGCAGGTCCGACTCTGAGATCGGAGGCTGAGCGTCGCTCTCGAGGCTCAACGTCGGGTCATCCAGTGTCCCTCCGATCACCAGCCGTATGTCCAGCGGGCGCTTTTGCGTGCGCACCGTGTACAATGCGATCATATTCAGATTCGGATTCATCGCCGGCGTACCCACAAACTCGACGGCACCCTCGACGACTGCAAATCGCTTGTTGAACAGTCTGTAATCGCCGCGGACGGCATGCAGCGTCCCATTGATCCGTAGCTCGCCCTGTGCCCGCTGCATGCGAACGGTCAAGTCACCGGCGATCTCGACATTCGCCTCCCCTGAGCGCAACCAGGTGTCGCGTTCGACCCTGACCCCGACGTCGATCGTCAGGTGCTCCAGGAAAGGATTTCCGCTTCCGCGCCGCAGCTCGCCTTCGAGGGCTGGCGTCCTATCGAGCCGAGGGAGCTCCGCCTCAAACGGATCGATGATCTGGCTCTGCCTGCCGATCTCCTCGATAAAGAGCACACCGCTGACCACCGCAAGGTTGCCGGAGATCACGGGCTGCTCGTACGGGCCGTGCAACCTGACTCTGCCCGACAGCAGCAGGCGCGCATCGAGCTGGTCATAACTCGGCAAACCTTCGGCGACGAGCTCGAGGCCGAACTCGGGATTCCCAGGATCCGTCAGACCGATCGTGCCGCTAAGGACCCCGCGCCCTCCCCCGGTGCTCCGGAACGCGACGTCGCGCAGCACCAGCACGTCGCCGTCGAACTGCGCCTGGCCTTCCAGCCCCTCATAGCTTATGCCCGTGCGTACGACCCGGAACGCGCCGCTTGCCAAGCTGACAGGACCTTCAAGGCTCGGGTGAGCCGGCGTTCCAGTGAGGTGAATCGAGGCTCGGGCGTGGCCCCGAAGCTCGCTGATCTGATCCGTGAAGACCGTGACGGTGGCCAGCGGTATGCTGTCTCCTTCCAACCTCACGTCGATCGGCCTTTCCGGTAGGCTCAGCCCGAACCGTGGCAGTTGCAAATCGAGTGGAAGCGTCCCGTGCACGCGGAATAGCTGCTTCAACTCCTGCCAAACGGAGGCATCCAGAGCCACCTCGCCCTCGTCGTAGTCGAGCGTACCGCTGAAGCTCGAGAAAGCGACACCGAAGAGATGGCCGTTGCTGACGTCGAAACTGCCCTGCACGACCGGGCTGGCGACGCGGCCGGAGAGCTGTGCATTCAGCTCCAGCGTCCCCGCGACCGCCAGGCTATCGGGCCACAGCGTGGCGGCGTTGGCAAGATCAAGCCCCGCAAGCCGCACACTGAGTGAGACCGGGCCTGCGACTCCGACCGAGCCCTCGATATCGACATGCTTGGCCCCACTCCTGAACTCGAAGCCTTCGACGGCCAGTGCACCCGACTCCTCGAGCCGGACGCGCGCTGGCTGAGTCAACTCCCAGGTCGCCGTCCCGATTCGCAACGTAAGTGTATCGAGGCCGATCACTCGTGACGCCGTTCCGAGGCTCACCCACGCCCGACCTGTGGCTGCCGCGGTCTCTTTGGCGACCTCGAATCCCACGGTGGTCACGGTGTCCGCGAGCCTACCATTCAACCGGACTTCCGCGAAATGCAGCTCGCCCAAGTCGGCACCGACACCATGAAGCTCACCCGCCGCTCGCAGGTGACCGTCGTACTCACCGACCTCGAACCACTCGACCCGAAGGCTGTCCGCAGCCCACTCAGCATAGGCCAGGCTTTCGCCCTCCACGCTTCCGTGCGCGGCGAAGCGCCCGGGTCCACGAATAATCCAGCCGTGAACCCGCGCCGAGCCCTCGATACGCGCTATTCCGGCTTCGCTGGCGGGCTCAGAGCCGCCACGCGTCACGAGGCCTGCGGCGGCAGCCAGTTGTGTCGGAAACAGCCAGGGACCTAGCCCGCCAAGGCTGTCGGCGTTGAGTTCGAACAGCAGGCTGTCCGCTTCCTCGGGAACCAGACTCAGCGCGCCCGAAGCGTGCAGTTCACCGAATTCCCCTCTCACCAGCGCGGTGTCGACCTGCAAGCGGCCGTCGGCGATCCGCAGCGCTGCGCTCGCGGAATCGAACCGCACACCGCCGACGAAAGAGGCGAAGAGATCAACCCGTCCTGCGGTCGTCAGCTCCCTGAGCCTCGCGCCTTGGCCCTCGAATTCGATTCGGAAATCGAGATCCGACTCAGGCAGGCCCTCTCGGAACTCGGCCAGCTGCACGCGCCAGCCGCGGATCTCGCCTCGATATCGCGGGAGACCCGTCGCCAGTCCCACGTTTCCACGGATCCGAAGCGAATCCCCCAGCCCGCCGAGTCCTGCCTGGACGTCAAGATCATCGAGCACGCCTGCTACGCGAACCTTGCCCCTGAAGTCCCCACGCAGCGGCAACTGCGGATAGTACTGGGAGAGGGTCGTGAGCGAGAGGGAGTCGACGTCCGCATCTACTTTCAGCGCCACAGGCGAGTCGGCACCCGCTCGTATGGTACTGCGTCCCCGCAACCGAGTCGGGACCAGGTCGCGATCGCGCTGCTCGATCGCGAAGTCGACCACGAGCCCCTCCGCCAGCCTTCCATCGATGCGCGCGTTGCCCGTGACCTCCCCCCGCACGGTTAGACCCGGGACGAAGGCGCGAATCAGGTTGAACGAGACCGTGTCGAATTGGAGCTCCAGGCCTTGCCCGCCGAGCGCATCTCGGGTGGCATGCACGATACCCACCGCCCTGAGCCGTGACGGCACATCCTCCCCTTCCGGCTGAACTCGCACATCCGCGTCAACCTGAAGCTCCGAAAGGGAACCGTCGAGCCCCACCCAACCGGCGAGACCTCCCTCGAAAGGCGGATCCCACCCTGTGAGCGAACCGATCAGCCTGGTGTTGAGCTGCCCTACCTCCAGCGCCACGCTGTCGAACTGTAGCCCATCCGGACGATCACGCAGCGTCATCGCGAAGCGGCCGGATAGTCTGGCGTCGGGCGACTGCCACTCGGCGTTCTGTGCCTCAAGTGCGATGCCGTCCTCGAGACTCCTGTAGCGGAAATCGAGGCGCGCCACACCCGACGGCAGTCTCGGAATGAGCCAGGACAGGTCGTCGGTCGTTACCGGATTGCCCCGGACGGCCAGGTCATATTCCAGTTCACCGGCAAGCGTGACCCAACCCTGACCGAACACGCGCGACCCGGGAAGGTCACCTTCCCAGACGTCGAACGCCAGCGTGTCACCTCTGACCTCGACGTCGGCTCTGACCTGCTCTACTTCGAAGGGAGGACCTACAACCGTTGCCCGGCAGGCGAACTGCGAAACCTGAAACAGGCGCGGCAACCCTCGCGGAGCCGCCACACGCGCGATCGGCAAGCTGGCGTGGAACCGTTCAACGCGGATGACGCGCTGCCAGCTTCCGTCCACGCGCTCGAGGTGCCAACGAGAGGAATCGGGGTCGCCCCCGCTCGCCGGATCCCAGGGAAAGCCGAGCGACACGTCACCCGCACGGATCGTCACTTCCCGGAGAACGACTCTAGGGCCGCCTCCACTCTCCCGCCCCTCGGCCTGCGGCGACGCCGCAGACGGCCGTCTCCCCTTGAAGATCTCCGAGACGTTCCAGCCGCCTTCCGATAGGACGCGCAACCGCACCACCGGGGCCACCAACGTGACCTTCGGCAGCGTGACGTTGCCGATGAGGAAGTCCGACCAGCGATAGAAGACCGCCAGCGTATCCACCCGCGCGAACTCACGCCCGTCAGGCTCATAGATCCGAACACCGGCCAGTCGCACGGTGTGCAAAAGGTCGCCTTCAAGCACCGCATCGATCTCGACGCGACCGCGGATAGCACCGTTGAGTCTCTCGAGTGTGAACGACCTGACCCGCTCACGACCCCAGTCGGTCCGCGTGAGCAACATCCCCGCAGCCGTGCCCAACAGCAGTGCGGCTCCGAGCACCGCCAGGGGAATGCCTATCAGTCGCTCTTTCCAGGTCACTAGAACGCGTGTCCGATCGAGAAGTGAAGCTGCAGACGGTTCAGGAAGCCCCGCAGCCCCGAGCCTTCAAATGGGTCATAGTCGAGATATGCAGGTTTGTCATCCCCGTCTCCCAGCTGTACGATGATCAGCCTATCACCGTTGTCACCCTTCTTGCGCAGTTGACTGACCACGGGCAACCGCTCGCTGCCACCCGTGTTATACCCCACATCCAGCCGCAAAGGCCCTACCGGGCTGCGGTAGCGGATACCGATGCCCGGCGACCACGCCAGCTTCTCCGGCACATCCGCCTCGTCGTTCTCCGTCCAGACCTGGCCCAGGTCGAGGAACGCGACACCGCTCCAGCGCTCCGAACCCAACGGCACGCGCACCTCCAGATTGGCGACGACGGCGTTTTCGCCGCCAACGGGTCGCGGTACCACCTGCCCGGAACTCAGTCCCGCCCCAGCCAGGTCACAGACCCAGGTGTACTTCTCCGTGACGTCGGACGGCAGACACGTCGGCAGGTCCGTGGAGTCCGGTACGAGCAGTACCTTCGGGCCCAGCAAGTTCTGCCCGTAGCCCCGGACCGTGTAAGCCCCACCCGCATATTGGCGTTTCAACGGATGCGTCACGGGCTCAGTCCGCGCACCGAACCCCACACCCTCGATCCCGGTACCGATGGGCCGAACCAGGCCGCCGCGCAACCTGAGCGCCAGTACGGCACGGCCACCCAGGCGCCGGTACCAGCTGAACTCGCCCTGCGCCCTGTAATACGCCCACTCCGAACCGGTGAATCTCGAGGCATGTTCAGCCTCGAACGTTAGCCTGTAGCCGGTCGTTGGCTCGAGCACCGCGTCTGTCCTGCTGCGGGCAAAGTTCACGCCGACCCAGGAGAGCGAGCGAGGCTCCGACAGCGTCTCGATGTCGTCTGGTCGGCAGACCCCGAAGTTCGCGCAGAACAGGAAACCGGCACTGCCCTCCTCCAGGCTGTCGCGACCCACCCGATAAGTCCCGGCCAGGGCCGTCCCCCGCGAGATCTCGCGAGTCACACGCAGGTCGCCACCGTAGCTCACTCGCGCATAGATCCCGGGCAAGCTCTGCCGCTCGGAGAAGACACCGAGATGCAGCCAGTTCTCTGTGCCGAGGAACCAGGGTTGCCGGAAGTCGGCTCGCAAGCGCCAGGTCACCTTGTTGAACGGCCCCCGCACCAGTTCGTCTTCAGTAAGCGGCACTCCCGCCTGACTGCAGGGGAACTGCCTGGCGAGCTGTGCCGTAACGATGTTTGACAGCTCACCGGTGAGCTCGAACCTGCGCGTGCCTCCGAAGAGATTGCGGTGCGTCCAACCTGCCTGAACCTGCAAGCACTCCGTCGTGGACAACCCGAACCCGAACTGCATGCCCCGCATCTTCGCTTCGCTGACCTGGACATGCACAGCGATGGTGGAGTCAGGGCCTGGAGGTTCCCGGGTGATGTCCACGTAATCGAACAGGGCCATCGAATAGAGGTTCCGCTGGCTGCGTACGATCTCGTCCTCGCTGTACAGGTCACCTGGCCGAAATGTGAGGAGACGTTTCACGTCTTCCCGATTGAGTTCCGAGACACCCGTGACCTCGATGTCCCCGATTCGCGCTCGAGGACCCGGGACCGCTTCCAGGACGACATAGGCGCCCAGCGTGTCGGAACTCGGGATCGAAGCTTCCACCAGCGCGGCTGCTTCTGGATATCCACGGTTACCGAGCTCGCGCTCGATCCTCTCCCGTGAGGCGGTCAGGTCCACTTCGCTGAATGGCTGCCCTTCCTTGAGCGGTAGCCGCGACAGGATCGCTCGCGCATCGGGAATATCCTCGAGACGGCTGACTTCCAGGCTACGCACGATCACCGGCGCACCCTCGTCCACCAAGAACGTCACATCGACGAAGTCACCCTCCCGTACCAGGCTGGTGTCGACCTGCGCCTGCCGATATCCGCGTCGGAAGTGGTAGACGCGAATTCGCGCCACATCCGTCCTCAGCTCGCGCGAGTCGAACCGTTCGGTTCGCACAAAGGCACCAATCCTCAGCCAGCATAACGGGGCCAGGAAGACGGACTTACACCCGCTCGCTCGAGTAGCGATGGCGCGCTTGATCTCGGTGTCGGAAAAGGCAGTATTCCCCTCGATCCGAACCTTGCGGACTATCGGGAGGGTGTCGCGGGCCGTGGTCTGACCCCACGCGGCGTTTGGAAGTGCCACAAGCCAAACGACGGCGAGGCAAACGGTAGCGCAAACCATTCGGCCCCTGCGGCGGAAAGTCCCCCGACCCGACCTCACATTCGGAGTCTGATCCCACCGGACCCTCGAAGGACCGCTAGTCCCTCGGCAGCGTTCTTCGCAAGCGTCAGGCCGATCAATCGTCCGCGCGACTGCGAATCGCTTCAGCGGTGTCATCCAGGTACTGTCTCGCATCGCGTGGGAAGCGGTGCTCGCTGATTGGCAAGAACCTCGACATCTCGGCGATCCAGGCGTGGTGCACCACGTGGATCGTCGTTTCGTCCACGCTAACCAGATTGAACGTGTTTCTGTAACGCTCGCGTCCACGGCCACGGCTGGATGTCGTAGTACCGCACTGGACGATCACGATACCCCGACGCTGCAGCTCACCCGGGAAGAAGTCGAGGGAGCTACCGATGTACGACCGATGCATATGGCCCGCCAGTATCAGATCGACGTTCAGCCGAGTGAACCGCTTGAGCGCGCGGCGCGCAAAAGGCATTACGTTGCCGCCCTCGAAGTCGGGGGGCGGAGCCAGATGGTGGTGAGTAACTACAATTCGCACGGTCCCATCGGCCGCATCCGTGAACGCGCGGCTGGCAAAGTCGAGCTGTGATCGGCGGATTCGGCCATTCGTGAGCGTGAGTCTCCGGCTAGAGTTTAGAGCGACGATCACGAGTCCGGCCACGTCCGTGACGGTGTTGACGTCCGCGGAGATGTGGCGCCGATAATGGCGGTAGGGGGCGAGAAAGCGCTCCCAGAACCGATAGAACGGCACATCATGATTGCCTGGGGTCACCGCGACCGGTGCCTGGAAGCGCTCCAGGTATCGTGCAGCCTGCCGAAACTGTTCGTCGCGCGCTCGCTGAGTCAGGTCCCCTGACACGACCACCACGTCGGGCTGAAGCTCCCGACTCTGTGTCAGAACTGCCTCAGCTACCTCCGGCAGGAAGGGCTTGCCGAAATGGAGATCAGAAAGGTGAAGGAGCGTCGGCACTGCACTCACACCGTCCGGACTAGCCGGCTGCAGGCGGCGTCTGTCCTTCACGCCGCTGCCGGCTCAACGCCCAGGCACAGTAGGCACCGCCGACTATGAGCACGAAGCTGATGACTTGCGCCAACGTGAGGGGGCCGAAGAACCGGTCGTCTTTCGCTCGAAAGACCTCGACAAACACCCGCTCCAGGCCACCCAACGCCAAATAGGCCATGAACAGCCAGCCCGCCTTGTACGGGTGTCGTCGCAACCGCCAGAGCAGCGCGAAAATCGCCAGCGAGATGGTGATCTCATACAGCTGCGTGGGGTGTACCCGCAACACCTCCCAGTCAGCCACCGACTCGGGCACTTGCACGCCGAAATACGTGCGGAGGTTGCCTGCCGTCGAGGGCGGCGACCCTTTCGGAAACGCTATGCCGATCCAGCTGTCGGTGGGCCGGCCGTAATCATCGCCGACAAGGAAGCAGCCGACGCGCCCTACCGCGTAGGCGAGGGGCACGCCGAGGGCGGCCATGTCCGCCACCCGCGGGACAGGAAGCTTCTCGCGCCCTGCCATGACAATCACACCCAGGGACCCTCCGATGAAGCCGCCGTACCACACCAGACCAGCGCGTGAGAAAAGGGTCTCTAGCGGATACCGAACGAGTAGCGGCCAGTTCAGGAACGCATAGTAAAGCTTGGCCCCGACGATGCCTCCGATGATCGCGCCCATGATGAGCGACCAGGCCGCATCCTTCCTATAGCCCATGCGCTCGCACTCGAGGCTAGTCACCCAGCCCGCGCTGAGGAACGCCAGGCCTAGCATGAGGCCAAAGCTCGTAAACGTGATTCCCTTGAACTCGAACAGTATCGGATACATCGCACTAGGTTAACTGAGTCAACCTTATAGCGCGGCCGATATCCTCAGCCGCACTCAAACGACGCCCGGCATGGGAAGATCCGCCCTGGCGTTAAGAGCGAGCCCGCTTCGCTCCCCGCGCCCAAGACGAAAACTCGCTGCCCGAGCCACCATCGCCGCGTTGTCCGTCGCCAAGCGCGGCGACGGCACGAACACCAGCCCTGTCCGTCCCACCCGGCCCTTGATCCTCTCCGCCAGCGCCTTGTTCCGCGCGACGCCGCCGCCGAGGACGACGCGCTGGCAGCCCGTTGATCGCACAGCGCGCATGGTCTTCTCGGCCAGCTGCTCCACCACAGCTCGCTGGAACGCTGCGCTCAGATGGGACACCTCACGATCCAACCCACCCTCCTTCTCCAGCTCTCTCACTCGCATCAGCACTGCTGTCTTCAGTCCGCTGAACGACATATCGTAGTAGTCATCGCTCTCTTCGATCTGGCCCGTGCGGACCATCGGCACCGGGAACGGGTGACGCGCAGCGTCGCCCTCACGCGCCAGCCGCTCGATCGCTGGACCGCCAGGATAGCCGAGCCCCAACAGACGCGCCACCTTGTCAAACGCCTCGCCGGCGGCGTCATCCCGGGTCTGACCCAACAGCCGGTAGCGGCCCCAATCCCTCACGTGAAGAAGCAAGGTGTGGCCACCGGAGACCAGGAGGGCGACGAAAGGCGGCTGTGCACGCTCGTCCTCCAGGACCGAGGCGAATAGGTGCGCCTCCATGTGATGCACGCCAATGAAGGGCCGCCCCAAGGCATAGGCAACCGCCTTCACCCAGTTGACGCCCACAAGCAGCGATCCGATCAGGCCCGGCCCCGCCGTCACGGCGAAGGCATCGATGTCGTCGAGGCTCAATCCTGCCTGCTCGAGCGTTTGCCCCACGACTGTGTCGATCACGCGGAGCTGCGCCCGGGAGGCGACCTCCGGCACCACGCCGCCGAACTCGGCGTGCATGTCCTGCGTGGCGATCACGTGTCCCACGACATCGTGCGCGCCATTCAGGACTGCGGCCGACGTGTCGTCACACGACGTCTCGACGGCCAGGATGGTCAGATCGCTCATGCCTGTCTCGCCGCTGGTGCACGCGTACGACTAGCTTGTGCCCGCCGCTAGTAGCACGCGCGCCGAGTCTGGATCCACCGCGACCTCGACGAACGGTGCCGGTGCGGGGAGTCTAACGGGTAACAAGCTGCCGAAATCACCGGGCCCGCTGAGCTCCACCCGCGGCAAGAGCGCTTCCGCCCGCACCGCTTCCACCGCACTGCGCGGGCCGGACAGTCGCACATCGACGAGAGACGGCTCGACCCTTACGGCTCCCGCACCCGCACCACTCACGCTCACGGGAAGACCGGGAAAGACGCGCTCCAACCTCGGTTCCACCGACAGCGTCACGCGCACGGTCGGCCATGACAGCTCCAGCAAACTGTCCGCGTTGGGGTTCTCAAGTGGGATCTCCACGCTAACGGACTCGCGCAGGCCCATGCGCTCGATCGGCAGAGTCATGACGGAATCGACGCGTGACACGCTAGGCTCGGGGCCCTCCACCGTCACCGAGCCCGGCTCAGTGCGCAACGAGTCCGCGAAGACGTAACCATCCGCCAGGCTGACGCGCAACTGCGGAACCACTGGCACGACCTTTCTCGCCCGGGGCTGGAAATGCAGGCGGATCTGATCCGGACGCACGCTGACCGCACGCACGTCCACCAGCTCGCGCCCGCCCCGGCCCTTCACCATCTGCGGCGTCAGCGTGATATCCCAGAGGGGCGACTCGACGCTGTCAATCGGGACAAACACCTGAGGCCGAGATACAAGCAGCGTGGCCAGGTCGCCCGCCCGCCCTGTAAAGACCACCGATACCGCGTCGATCGCCGGCTCTCGCTCCGTCAACACATACTGCCGATCCCTGTTGGCGATCAGGAGATCCGCCGAGATGGTCTGCTGTGCTACCGTATCGGCGCTCACAGCCACCCACAGGAAAACGGAGAGCAAGGTGCCCGTGAGCATGTACAGCCAGTTCCGCCTCAACGTCGTCCGGAAATCTGCCATCGCTACATCCTGAGCAGCTCTTCGATCAGAGCACGATTGCCGGGAGAGTCCCAGTCAGTCGCGCCGATCACACGTTTGATGATGCGCCCCTCGCGACTGAGCACGAACGTCTCCGGCACCCGATCGCCGACCTCGACACCCCGGACATCGGTCGGCAGCAACCGGACCAAGGCGATGGCGCCCAGGACCGCGACACCCAGCGGGGTTCCTACAGCTCGTCTCCGCGACGGCTCGCCGTCACGATTCTGCATCTCGCTTCTCATCCTCCGCTCGACGTGTCCGCCGGCGCTGGCGTGGTGGCCGGGCCCTCCGAAGCGGTGTCCTGCTGGGCACGCAGCGTATCCGGGACGACAGGTGTCGTGTCCGGGCGCAGTTCTGGTGGCAACGGCTTGGGCGGGGCAACGGCCACCGACACCGATACCCTCGTGGCCCTTGCTACCTCAACCCCCGCTCGCGGCGACTGCCTGAGGACCGTGCCCGGAGCTGCCAGCGAAGCCGAGTCTTCACTCACCTCCCCAAGGCGCAAACCGAGGCGATCCAGTGTGGCCTGTGCCTCGGCCAACGAGCGCGTCATCAAGTCCGGCACCCGTACCCTACGCGGCCCCGCGCTGACCAAAACGCTGACCTGGCCGGGTAGTCCCAGCGGCGTTCCTGGCGCCGGCTGAGTGCCCACCACCTCACCCACATCCGCATCCGCATCCACCCAGATCAGCTCGCTCTCGTAGCCCGCCCGCTCCAGCGCGACCTCGGCCTGGAGATGGCTCAACCCCACCACATCGGGCACCGGGCGCATCTTGGACCCGAGGCTCACGGTGACCCGAACCGGGGAACCTGGCTCTGCCATCTGCCCGCCCAGTGGCTCCTGCGCCACAACAGTCCCTAGCGCTTCGGGGTGATGCAACCCGACCTCCTCGCAAACCAAGCCGGCACGTTCCACCCGGCTGCGCGCCTCCTCGGCCGAGCGCCCGACCAGCTCAGGCACCCGCTTCAGATCGGCGCCCGCGCTCTGCGACGGAAAGACAGCCAGCACCGTGATGAGGTAACCGATCAACAAGCCTGCAGCTGCAACGCCGACACTGGTCAGGGCGAGACGGCGCGGCTCCGTCGTCCACAACCGCCAGCTGCCGCGAGCCTCCGGCGGCTGAGACGGGTCAGTCGACCCGGCGTCGAAGTCTTGCGGCATACGCCCCGTCCAATCCATGACGATGCGGCAGAATCTGCAGAACCCCACCCTGCCCCAGAAGCTCGGCAGACACCGAACCTGCCGGGGGAGGATCCAGCTCGAAATCTGGCTCTCTGCTCAAGAACGCGCTCACCTGCTCCTCGTTCTCCTCCGGCTCCAAACTACACGTCGCGTAGACCAGCCAACCACCTGGCGCGATCAGCTGCGCCGCCGCGTCCAGCAGACGGCGCTGCACCTGGACGAGCATATCAAGATCACGTGGTCTGAGACGCCAGCGACCATCCGGGCGGCGTGCAAGCGTTCCTGTCCCGCTGCACGGCGCGTCGAGCAACACAGCCTGCGCCTTCATCAGCGGCGGTCGCATCGAATCGGCCAACACCACGTGGAGCCGCCAGAGCTTCAGGCGTGCCCGGTTCTCCAGCAGCCTTGCCACCCGGGCACGCACGCTGTCGAACGCCCAGACCTCGTGACCGCGGGCTGCCAGCAGTGCCGCCTTCCCGCCCGGCGCCGCACAAAGATCGACGACGGGGCTGCCCGGGTCCAGGGCCATGTAGTCTACGACCGCGCCCGCGCCAGGGTCCTGGACCACTGCCTCCGCTAACTCCAACACGCGCTGGAGCGCGCTGGCCTCGACGCGGAGGGACACCGGAACCCGCTCGATTGGCTCCGCCTGTATCCCAGCCGCCCGAAGCCGCTCCAGGGTCCGATCTCGTGAACCCGCCACGCTAACGTACACCGCCGGCCGCCTGTTGTTGTACTCGACCAGCCGTTCGACATCCGCGACCGGCCAGCGCGTCAGCCAACGCTCAAGCAACCAGCGCGGATGCGAGCCCCAAGTTGTCAGGTGAGCGATCGGATCCTGTTCGGGCTGCGGAAAGGTGACGGCCGATGTCGACTCTCGGTCCAGGCGACGTAGCACGGCGTTGGTTAGCGACGCGGCCCCTTTACCAGCAGCCTGCTTCGCAGCCTCCACCGCATCCGCGACTGCCGCGTAGGCGGGCACCCGATCCAACTCCAGCAACTGGTACGCTCCCAGCCGCAGGATATCGAGCACATCCGCCTCCAGACGCCGGCTTCCACCCTCTACCAGGCACTCAATGATGTGGTCGAGCCGTCCGCGCAGCCGCAGCACGCCGTACGCCAACTCTTGGGCCAGCCGCCGGTCTGCCACGCCGAGAGAAGGCGCAACGCGCTCGAACGCGCGATCGGCGAACGAACCCCGCCTGACAGCACGCAGCACTTGCAGGGCGGCGATCCGCGCCGGGGCAATCTTCGCTTTGTCTGTCAGAACGCGCCTTTCAGTCCAGCATGCCCGCCGTCGGACTCGACGGCACCGCCTGCTCGCGCCGTGGCATGCGACCGGCGAGGTACGCCAGCCGACCGGCCTCAGTGGCGTGCTTCATGGCGAGCGCCATCCGCACGGGATCATCGGCCTCAGCGATCGCCGTGTTCATCAGGATGCCATCGACACCCTGCTCCATCGTCACGCACGCATCTGACGCCGTGCCGACGCCTGCGTCGACGATGACGGGGACGCCCACCCGGCTCTTGATCAGGCGAACGTTGAATGGATTGAGCAAGCCCAGCCCGCTGCCGATGGGCGACGCCAACGGCATCACCGTCGCAACGCCAGCATCCTCAAGCTTCAACGCCGTCACGAGGTCCTCGTTGGTGTAGGCGAGAACCTTGAACCCCTCGGCCACCAAGGTCCGCGCCGCCTCCAGCAACCCCTCAACGTCGGGTAACAGAGTGTCCTGGTCGCCGATCACCTCCAGCTTGACCCAATCCGTGAAGCCCGCCTCGCGGCCGAGGCGCGCGTAACGGATGGCATCTTCAGCCGTATAGCAACCAGCCGTGTTCGGCAGCAGTAGCCATTTCTCTTGATCGAGATGGTAGAGGATCCCCTCTTCCTTCGTCCGGTCCAGGTCGACGCGACGCACGGCGACCGTAACGATCTCGGTGCCGGACGCCGTGATCGCCTTCACCATCGTCTCGTTGTCCTTGTACTTGCCCGTGCCGAGGATGAGTCGCGACCGGAACCTACGCCCGGCAATCTCCAACGGCTCGTCTAACTGGTCGAGCTTCTTGGTGACCACAGCCATCTAAGCCTACCTCCCTCACCAGACAAATCACCCGGCATGCAAGTGATCAGCAGCTTCCGCTCAGCCCCCGCCGACGAAGTGGACGAGCTCGATCATATCACCCGCTGTGACGGGAACCTCTCCGTACTCGTTTCGGCGAACGATCTCCTTGTTCCGCTCCACGACGACCAGGCGCTCGTGCAGGTTGAGGTGGGCCAGCAGATCCCGGATCGTCAGCCCTGCCGGAACTCCCCGCTGCTCACCGTTCAAAGTGATCGTAACCGGTTCCTGATTCGCCTCGTTCATAACCTCAACGACCTGCGTTACGGCCGAGTACTTCTGCACGACCCGCGGCTTCTTCCAGCGCCGCAAGGTAGTCCTGCACGGCCGCGGCCACGTCGCGAGCGCGCCAGATCCCGCTCAGTACGGCCACGCCCCCGGCGCCCACCTCCAGCACCTCATTAACCCGTTGGGGTGTGATACCCCCGATCGCCACGATCGGTCGCCCCCCTCGCGCCGCCTCGCGCAGCGCCTCCAGGCCCAAAGGCGTGCGCTCCGGATGTGAGGCCGTAGCGTACACGTTACCGAGCAAGGCGAGATCCGCCCCATCCTCCAGCACGGCAACCGCCTTCCGAGCGCTGTGCACCGAGCAGCCGATCAGGCAGAATCGCCCCAGCAGCGCTCGAGCCTGAGCGACGAATAGACTGCGCGAGCCGAGCTGAACGCCGTCGGCGCGCGTGGTCAGCGCTACGTCGACGCGATCGTTGATCCAGAGGCTCGCTCCCGCCTCCCACGCCACCCGCCTGAGCTGCGAGGCCAGCACCCAGTACCGTCCCCCCTCGAGACCAGGCGCGCGCAGCTGTAAAGCGCACTCACGGCCGCCTGCCCTCACGGCGGTCGTCGCCATCTCCGCGAAATCGGCGCGGCCGACGACGTCCTCGTTCGTCACCAGGAAGAGTCGAGGCAAACGCCGGTTCAGCTGAACCTCTGGCCGGGTGCCACACCGCGGCCGCGTATCCATTCCACTCCCTCCATCCGGCGCTTGCCCGCAGGCTGCACCTGGCCGATCCTCAGGGTGCCGGAACCGGTCGCGACCTCGAGCCCGCTGCGCGGATCCGCCGAGACGACGACGCCCGGCTCCGCCTCGGTGCTTGCCTCCGCCAGCTGCGGCGCGAATATCCGTACCCGCAGATCCCCGAGCTCCGACCAGGCGCCCGGCATCGGGTCGGCACCGCGAATCCAGCGCTCAAGTTCCGCCGCTGGCCGCGTCCAATCGATCCGCACGTCCTCCGGCTTGAGCTTCGGCGCGTGCGTCGCGGCCGCCTCGTCCTGCGGCTCCTCCACGGCCCGCCCAGCTTCGAGCAGCGAGAGGGCGTCGAGGAGAGTCCGCCCGCCCAGATCCGCTAACTGGTCCGCGAGTGCTCCAGCTGTGATGTCTGGCGGTATCGGGCAGGCCGCCTTCAGTACCATCGGACCGGCGTCCAACTTCTCCACCATTCGCATGATGGTCACGCCGGTCTCGCAATAGGCCTCGATGATCGCCCAGTTGACCGGCGCAGCGCCACGAAGCTTGGGCAACAGCGACGCGTGAACGTTGAATGAGCCGAGCGGCGGCAGATCGAGAACCTCGCGCCGAAGGATGTGACCATAGGCAGCGACCACGGACATGTCCGGCTCCAGCGCACGCAGCGCCTCCATGAAGTCCGGGCCCTGCGGTTTCTCCGGCTGAAGGACCGGAATGCCGGCTCGTTCCGCCGTCAGTTTCACGGGCGGGGGTTGAGTCACGCGACCGCGGCCGGCCGGCCGGTCCGGCTGCGTCACCACCCCGACGACATCACGGCCAGCTTCGAGAAGAGCGACGAGTACAGTGTCTGCGAACTGGGGAGTGCCCCAGAACACGATCCTCACCGACCCGCCGCCTCCCGCTGCAACTTCTTGAACTTGCTGAGCAGCATCTTGCGCTTGATCGGGGACAAGCGATCAATGTACAGAGTCCCGTCGACGTGATCCATCTCGTGCTGGATGCAGCGGGCCAGCAATCCAGACGCGTCGATGCGTATCGGCTTGCCGTCAAGATCCAGACCCTCCATAACGATCCGCGTAGGCCGCTCGACCACGCCGTACACGCCCGGCACACTCAGACACCCTTCGTCGCTGCGCTCCGAGCCGGAGCGCTCGACGATCACGGGATTGATCACCGCCCGTGGCTCCGCCTCCGGATCACGGATGTCCATGACGAACAACCGCTTCGACACGCCGACCTGCGGAGCGGCCAGCCCGATCCCCTCCGCCGCGTACATCGTTTCGAACATGTCCTCCACCAGCCGGCGGATCTCACCGTCGATATGCTGCACTTGCTCCGCCCGCTGGCGCAGGACGGGGTCGCCGAGGGTTCGAATCTCCAGGGTGCTTATGACTCCTCCTCCGCGGCAGCGGCAAACTTGCGGGCAACCTTGTCCCGTTCGACGACCAGACGAGTATCCTCCGCCGTCTTGATGGTGAGGCGGTCGTCCTTCACATGGACGATGCGGCCGACGATGCCGCCGACCGTCGCCACCTCGTCACCCCGCTTCAAGCTCTGCACCATCTCTTGATGACGCTTCTGCTGCTGCTTCTGCGGGCGGATGAGCAGGAAGTAGAAGATGGCGACGAAAGCCATGAGCATGATCAGCGTGCCCGTGAACCCCCCGCCGCCACCCTCAGCCGGTACGAAGGCCAGTGCCAGCAATTCCGTTCCCTCTCTTCTGATTAGATCCGTATCGTCCCAACCACTCCTCCACCCAGACGTCGAAACGCCCCGCCAGGATGGCGGCCCGCGCCCGTCTCATCAAGTCCGTCAGGAAATAAAGGTTATGAATGGACAGAACACGCAAGCCCAGCAGCTCCCCAGCGACAAACAGATGACGGACGTAGGCCCGGCTGTAGCAGCTACAGGCCCAGCAACCGCAACCTGGCTCGATGGGCGACTCGTCGTCCCGCCAGGCGGCCAGCTTCACGTTCACCGGGCCAGCCGAGGTAAACGCGGTCCCATTCCTGCCGTTCCGCGTCGGCGCGACACAGTCGAACAGATCATAGCCCTGGCGGACGGCCTCCAAGAGATCACTCGGATAGCCCACACCCATCAGATAGCGCAGGCTGTCCTGCGGCAGGTCCGGCTCGAGCCCCGTCAGGATCTCGTAGGTCAGCTCCTTGGGTTCACCCACCGACAACCCGCCAATTCCGTATCCGACCCAACTACGCAGGGCGCGCGCCCCGCGCAACGACTCGAGCCGCAGATCCAGGTAGGTGCCCCCCTGGATTACCGGCAGCAGCACCTGGGATCCATCCGAGCCGCTCAGCTCGTCAAAGCGGCGCACACAGCGCTCGAGCCACCCCTGGGTCCGTGCCACCGCCCCTGCGGCAGTCTCGCGATCCGCCTGGCCCGGCGGACACTGATCAAAGGCCATCGTCACGTCGGCACCGAGCGCGTGCTCAATCTCTATGACCAGCTCCGGCGTGACAAAATGTCGGGACCCGTCGATGTGGCTCTGGAACCAGACCCCCTCGTCCGTCACCCGATTGATGTTGGCGAGCGAGAAGACCTGGAATCCGCCGGAGTCCGTCAAGAGCGGCCTCTGCCAATCCATGAAGCGGTGCAGGCCGCCGAGCTTTCGGATCAACTCATGACCGGGACGAAGGTACAGGTGGTAGGCGTTCGCCAGCACGATCTCCGCGCCCAGCGCCGCGAGTTCCTCCGGCGAAACCGCCTTCACCGTGCCGTGTGTGCCGACCGGCATGAAGGCGGGCGTTCGCACAGCGCCGTGCGCGAGCTGCCACGTGCCCGATCGCGCCGCACCGTCCCGGGCCTCCAGCTCGAACCTACCGACCGGCTGATCGGCACTCCTCCCGCTCTGCGATCCTGCCTTCGCCCGCGCGCTCATATCACCGCCATGGCATCGCCGTAGGAATAGAATCGGTAGCCCTGCTGCTGCGCATGCCGGTAGGCGCACATAGTCAGCTCGTGTCCCGCGAAGGCCGCCACGAGCATCAGCAATGTCGAGCGCGGCAGGTGGAAGTTCGTGACCAGGCGGTCCACGGCCCGAAAACGGAATCCAGGACGAATGAACAGGTCCGTCGTCCCCTCGCCTGACTCGATGACACCATTGTCAGCGGCGACGGTCTCCAGCACCCGCACCGTCGTAGTCCCAACCGCCCACACTGCGCCGCCACGCTCACGGGCACGGTTCACCGTCTCGGCTGCGGATGCCGCCACCCGGTACCACTCGGCATCCAGGCGGTGCTCGGCAGGATCGCTCACTTCGACCGGGCGGAATGTGCCCGGCCCGACGTGCAGCGTGACCGTGGCGATATCGACGCCGTGCGCCCTGATCGCTGCCAGCAGGCTCTCGCTGAAGTGCAGACCCGCCGTCGGCGCTGCGACGCTGCCGCTCTCGCGGGCGTAGACGGTCTGATAGCGCGCCCGGTCGCTCTCGTCATCCTCACGGCGTATGTAGGGCGGCAACGGCACACGCCCGTAGCGAGCCAAGGCCTCCGCTGCTGGCAACCGTGTCATCAGGCGAACGATTCGCTCGCCTCCAGGCACGGAATCCTCGATGGCGACCTCAAGTTGCTCGCCGACCTTCACGACGCGGCCCGGTTTCAGCTTGCCCCCGGGCCGTACGAGCGCTCGCCAGCGCAGCTGGGCGGGGTCGATCGGCTCGATCAGCAGTACCTCGACGGCCGCGCCGGTCGGCTTCTCGCCCAGCAGGCGCGCGGGAAATACACGCGTGTCGTTGAGTACCAGAACGTCGCCTGGGGAGATTAGCGAAGTCAGAACTTGGCAGGCGCGGTCTTCAAATGTCGCATCAGCTCGCCGGACCAACAGCATGCGGCTCGCATCCCGTTCGGGGAGGGGACGCTGCGCGATCAGCCGTTGGTCGAGCGGATAGTCGAAGTCCTCGGTGCGCAGGCCGACACCCGGCTCGCGCTCGCCCGGCGGCGTCAGCTGGGCACCCTTCAGCGAGGCGCGTTCAGCCATCCGCGAACAGCTGGCCCTGCTCACCGCCGCTTCCCGGCGGCAACTCGTAGCCAAAACGCCGATACGCCTTCGGCGTTGCCATCCGCCCCCGCGCCGTTCTCTGCAGTAGCCCGTTCTGGATCAGGTAAGGCTCGTAGACCTCCTCCAGTGTGTCCGGCTCCTCGCCCAGTGCCACGGCGAGGCTCGATAGGCCTACCGGGCCTCCGTTGAAGTCCTCTATGATCAGGCGGAGCATCCGCGCATCCATCTGCTCCAGCCCATACTCGTCCACGTTCAGCATCTGGAGCGCCGCCTCAGCCAGTGAGCGCGTGATCCGGCCATCTCCTTTGACCTCGGCATAATCACGAACTCGACGTAGTAGCCGGTTGGCAATCCGCGGCGTGCCCCGGGAGCGTCGTGCGATTTCCTCTGCACCTACCTCATCGATCGGCACGCCGAGTATCCCCGCCGAACGAATCACAATCTGCTCGAGATCGCTGGTGGGGTAGTACCCCAGGCGCTCGACCACCCCGAAGCGTGCACGCATCGGCGGCGTGAGCAGCCCGAAGCGCGTCGTGGCCCCGATGAGCGTGAACCGCTCGAGCCTCATCGTGATGGTCTGAGCCCTGGGCCCCTCGCCGAGACGGATCTCGATGCGATAATCCTCCATGGCCGGGTAAAGGAATTCCTCGATCACGGGACGCAGCCGGTGGATCTCGTCGATGAAGAGGACGTCGCCCTCCTTGAGGTTCGTCAGCGAAGACACAAGATCTCCCGGCTTCTCCAGCGCCGGGCCCGAGGTGGTCTTGATGTCCACGCCCAGCTCGTTGGCGATCAGCAGCGCCAAGGTGGTCTTGCCCAGCCCCGGCGGTCCATAGAACAGCGTGTGGTCCAGGGGCTCCTTTCGCTTGAGGGCCGCTTCGACATAGATGGAGAGGCTTTCCTTCACCCTCTCCTGCCCCACGAACTCCGCCATGCGATTTGGCCGCAGGGCAGCCTCGCTCAACCGCTCCCCTTGGAGCGGCTTCGGCGTCGTGATCTCCGTAGTCATGACAATACCGCCAGTGCCTCCCTCACCACGCTCTCCAAACCCAGCTCGGCACCATCACGATTCCTGAGCACGTTGCGCACCGCGCCCTCGGCCTCACCGCGCGAGTAGCCCAACGCCACCAGCGCCGCCACAGCGGACTCCACCAAGGCGCTCTCCGGCTCCACTGCGGCCGCCACCGCCATGTCCTCCAGCTTGTCAGCAAGCTCGATCGCGATCCGCTCCGCCTTCTTCCTACCCACGCCGCTCACCATCTGCAGGCGCCCGAGATCCCTGCCCCGAATCGCCTCAACCAGCTGGCCAGCGCTCATCGCGCTCAGCAGCGTGAGCGCCAGGCGCGGCCCGATCCCGGCCGCCGATCTGAGCCTGAGGAAGAGCTGCCGCTCCAGTTCGCCCTGGAAGCCGAACAGCTCCAGGCCATCCTCACGAGCCACCAGGGCCGCGAAGAGCTCCACGTCCTCACCGACCGCCGGCAGTGCCTCGAAGACCGACAGCGGGATCTGAAGTTCGTAGGTAACACCGCCACGAGTGGCGATCTCCGCCCGGTCGATCTCTTTATGAACGAGAACACCGCGTACCCGACTAATCAACGCGCTTCCTTCCCACGCCTCCGCGCTGTGGCCGCTCCCGGCCCAGCCGCGTGCTGAACAGATGGCAGAGCGCCAGAGCGACGCCATCCGCCGCATCCGGTGGGCTCGGCGGTTCCTTCAGCGACAGGTGCCGCTGCACCATGAAGGCGACCTGCTCCTTCCCCGCCTTCCCTGTGCCCACGACCGTGTTCTTCACCTCAGCGGGCGGATATTCGGCCACCGGCACACCACGCAACGCCGCGGCGAGCAGCACCGCACCGCGGGCATGCCCCAACACGACGGTCGTCCGCACGTTTCGGCCATAGAAAACGCCCTCGACGCACAAGACGTCGGGGCGCGTACGCTCAATCACGCCGCCTACACCTTCGAAGATCGCGAGCAGACGCTCTGGCAGCGGCCGTCTAACTGGCGGGCGAATCGCGCCGCACTCGATCAGGGCCGGCTGGGAATCGCCCTCTTCCGCCACTACGCCGTACCCCGTGACCTGCGTGCCTGGATCTACGCCCAAAACGATCATCGACCGGTCGGCCTCGTCCGGCTGCGGGCACGCCTCAGGTCGCGGCCAACCGCTCCGGACCGGCGAACAGGCCGGTGCACCGAGGCCCCCACCCGCAATCCCCTCCAACCGCTACTGGCCAGCTCCGGCCAGCTCTGCAAGCAAGGCTTCGTCGATATCCAGGTTGGAATAGACGCTTTGAACGTCGTCGTGATCCTCTAACGCCTCCAACAGGGCAAGCAACCTCTCCGCGTCCCGGCCCTCGACCCGCACCGTGGTCTTGGGCACCATGGCCAACCGGGCCTCCATGATCTCGACTCCCCGGCTATGCAGCGCCTCCTGGACCGCGTGGAAGCTGGAGGGGTCCGTCGTTACCACGTAGGCGTCGCCCTCCTGCGCCAGGTCGTCGGCACCCGCCTCCAGCGCCGCCTCAAGCGCCGCCTCCTCATCGTAGCGGCTCGCATCGATGAGCAGCTGCCCCTTACGCTCGAAATTCCAGGCCACCGACCCGTCTCGGCCCAAGTTGCCACCGTATCGCTCCAGGGTCCGCCGCACCTCCGACACGGTCCGGTTCGTGTTGTCGGTCACCGCCTGGACAAAGATAGCCACTCCGCCTGGCCCATACCCCTCATACGTCACGTCCTCGAACGTCTGGCCTGGCAGTTCGCCGGTCCCTCGGAGAATCGCCTTCTCGATATTCTCCTTCGGCATGTTGGCCGCTTTGGCGTTTTCAATCGCCGTGCGCAGCCAGGGATTCCCAGCAGGATCACCGCCGCCTTCTCGGGCGGCCACCGTGATCTCGCGGATCAACTTGCCGAACAGCTTACCGCGTTTGCTGTCCTCGGCCGCCTTCCTGCGCTTGATCTGCGACCACTTGCTGTGGCCGGCCATGGACGGATGCCTCCCAAGCTACCTGCGTTGAAAGATCTCGCGGGGTACAGGAACCTCCAAGACTGAAAATATAGGAATGCGCCCGGACCCGATCAAACCGCTCGCACTATTTTCGCGCCTCTTCCTTCTCCCGCTCGGCCTCCTCGATGATCTTCTCGGTGATCTGCGCCGGCACCTGCTCGTAGCCCACGAAAGTCATCCTGTGGCTACCGCGACCCTGCGTGATCGACCGCAGCGTCGAGGAGTACTTGTGAAGCTCTGCCAGCGGCACCTGTGCCCGCACAACCTGCTTTCTGCCCCGGGGTTCCATCCCGAGAATGCGTCCCCTTCGCTGGTTCAAATCGCCGATCACGTCACCCATGTACTCCTCCGGCACAGTGACCTCGACCTCATAGATCGGCTCCAGCAAGATGGGGCCGGCGTCCTGGGCCACGTTCTTGAAGGCCAGCGAGCCCGCGACCTTGAAGGCGATGTCCGACGAGTCCACTGAGTGGTGCGACCCGTCGTAGACCTCGGCCTTGAAGTCGACGACTGGATAACCGGCGAGCACACCCTTATGAGCTGCCTCACGCACGCCCTTGTCCACCGAGGGAACGAACTTGTAAGGGATCACACCGCCGACCACGCTGTCCAGGAACTCGTAGCCACTCCCAGAAGGCAGCGGATGCAACCGGATCCAGCAGTCGCCGTACTGACCGCGACCACCCGTCTGCTTCTTGTACTTCCCCTGCCCCTCAGCGGTCTTGGTGATCGTCTCGCGGTAGGGGATGCGCGGCGGCTCGGTCCCGACTTCGACACCGTAGCGCCGCTTCAAGCGCTCGATCGCCACCTCCAAGTGCATCTCACCGAGCCCCCGGGCGATCATCTGGCCCAGCTCCGGGTCGAACTCTGCCGAGAAGGTTGGATCTTCCTCGTGAAGCTTGTGCAGGCCAGTCGCAACCTTGTCCTCGTCGCCCCGCTGTGCCGGTCGCACCGCGACCGCGATATCGGCCTCGGGGAACTTGACACCTGCCAGGACCAGCGGCTGACTCTCCGAGGACAGCGTGTCTCCCGTGTGCGTATCCCGTAGCTTCGCCACGATCCCGATGTCACCAGCCCTCAGCTCGTTGACCTCCTCCCGCTCCCGACCCTGCGGGACCGCGAAGTGACCGAGCTTCTCCGAGCCGCCCCTCGTCGCGTTCAAGACAGACTCGCCAGCAGCGATCTTGCCAGAGAAGATCCGGAAGTAAGAGAGCTCACCGACGTGTGGCTCCGACGTCGTCTTGAAGACGAGCGCCGCGAGCGGGCCGTCGTCCCCGGCTTCTAACTCCACCTCCTGCTCGCCTGACAGCGCTGTCTCCGCCACCGCATCCGCCGGGCTCGGCATGATCTCCACCAGCCGCTCCAACAGACTGCGCACGCCCCAGCCTTTCTCCGGGCAGGCGCAGAGCACGGGGAACAGCTGGCCGGCTTTCATCGCCGCCTTCATCGCCTCGGCCGCCTTCGCTCGCTCGATCGCTCCTTCCTCAAGGAACTGTTCCAGCAGCGAATCGTCAGTCACCGCGATCGCCTCGATCAGCTCCTGATAGGCCTGTTCATAGACCTCCTGCATATCCCCGGGGATCTCCTCCTCCTTGTGCTCTCCCTTCTGCGACCTGGGGTCGAAGATGCGTGCCACACCGGACAACAAATCGATCGTTCCCTTATAGCCGTCCCCGGAGCCGATCGGGATCTCCAACGGCACCGCGTCCTTCGAGAGACTCTCCCGGATCTCGCCTAGCACCGAGTTGAAGTCCGCGTTCTCCTTGTCCAGCATCGAGATCACGAAGATCCTGGGAATACCTCGCTCCTCGCAGTACTCCCAGACGTTCTCGGTGCCCACCAGCACCCCGCTGGTCGCGTCCACCAGAATGGCCGCCCCGTCCCCCACCCGGACCCCTGCCTTCGCCTCGCCGGCAAAGTCCAGGTAACCCGGGGTGTCGATCAGGTTCAGCTTGGTGTCCGACCAGACCGCGTGCGCCACGGCGGTGCTGATCGAGATTCCGTGTGACTTCTCCTCAGGCGTGAAATCGGTGATCGCGGTCCCTTCGCTGATCGAGCCCTTGCGGGTCGTTGCCCCCGCCGAGAAACAGATCGCGTCAACCAAGCTGGTCTTCCCAGTGCCGCCGTGGCCAAGGAAGACGACGTTGCGGATCGTATCCGTAGTAAAGGTCTTCGCTGCCAAGAGCTACCTCCCCTGAAAGTGCCGGGTTGTCGGTTGGACCGCTATCGTATTTTGCGCCTTGAAGTGAGTCAAGGACGCCCCGGCCCTCCGGCGGACATGAGACAAGCTCGGCGAGGGGGCTCTCGAATCGGAGTGAGCCGTTTCGGCCAACCGGGGGGCGGTCAACCGCGCGGCGCGACCGGTCCCGACTCAGTGTCTCACCTGGTGCTGCGCCTGGCGCCGGCGCGAGACTTCATCCAGGAACCTGCGTTCCTCAGCGGTGAGCGAGTCCAGCCCATGCGCGGCGATCTTGTCCAGAAGTTGATCCACCACCTCAAGAATACGGGCCTCTTCATCCGCCTGCCGCGTGGGCTCCGAGGGCTGGCCACCGCCGGCCCCATCCCTGCCGGGCACCACCCTGAGCTTCCGTCTGCGCAGCCGTTTCTTCAGGCCTTCCCAGCGCGCGCTCACCTCCCAACCCTTCTTGAGGTAGACGTAGCCCACGACCAGACCCCCCAGGTGGGCAAAATGCGCGATCCCATCCTGAGCGCCGAGGAAGGCAGAGAAGAATGAGGCGGCGCCGAGGAACAACACCAGGTACTTCGCCTTGATGGGGAAGATCGCGTAGATCCAGATGAGGCTGTCCGGCCAGTTGAGCGCGTAGGCCAGCATAATGCCGAACACCGCGCCCGAGGCTCCGATGATCGTGCCACCGCCGAACACCAGTGTGAACAGCGCGCCGCCGATCCCGCAGATCACGTAGTACTTGATGAACTCCTTCCCACCCCAGCGCTCTTCCAGCGGAGGGCCGAAGAAGAAGAACATCAGCATGTTGAAGAAGACGTGGAAGAAGCCGGCGTGGACAAACGTATAGCTGATGATCGTCCACGGCTCCTTCAGTACCTCCGAGACGTTGAACCCCAGGTACTCCACGGCAGCCGCGAGCGGGATTGCCCGAGTCCAGTTGATGAGGATGAACATCACCGCGTTAGCGGCGATGATGCGCTTCACCCAGGGCGTCATGCGGTAGCCGAAAGGCCCGAACCCGCCTCGATACATCGGCCCGGTCAACCGTCCACGCTGCACGTGCAACCGTCCTTGCTCACCTTACCTAACCTAACCCGGCCCGCCGGGACGAGTTCCAGTTGGCCTTTCCCGGACAAGCGCCAGGCGCACGATCCGCTCGCAGAGCTCTTCGAAAGATATGCCCGCTGCGGCCGCCGCCTTGGGCAGGAGGCTGGTAGCTGTCATGCCTGGCAGGGAGTTCACCTCAAAGCACCAAGGCCGGCTCTCGTGGTCCAGTCGCATATCGACACGACTGTACGCATACAGCCTGAGCACCCGGTGCGCCTTCAGGGCCAACGATTGCACCTCCTCGGTGCACTCGGGGCTGAGCGGGGCCGGTACCTCGTACTCGGACATCCCCCGAGTGTACTTGCACTCGTAGTCGTAGATCTCGTGGCGCGGCCGGATCTCCACCACCGGTAGTGCTTCATCCCCAAGCACCCCCACCGCCAGCTCGCGCCCGGGGATGAACCTCTCGACGATCGGTACGCCGTCGAACGCCGCGGCTTGCTCTATCGCGCCTTGCAGCTCCTCCGCTGACCGCACGACGCTCACCCCCACAGTGGAGCCCTCATGCGACGGTTTCACAACGACCGGAAAGCCCCCCAGGGCGCTCTCCACAGCGGTGGACCCCACGGGGGCGACCAGCCACGGCGGTGTCCGGATGCCCGCGCTGACGAACAGTTCCTTCGCCACAAGCTTGTCCATCGCCAGCGCGCTTCCCAGCGGGCCACTGCCGGTGTACGGCATACCGATGAGCTCAAGAAGCGCCTGCAAGCGGCCGTCCTCGCCCGCCCCACCGTGCAGCGCGATGAAAACGGCCTCGGTGCCCTGGAGATCCGGCGATTGCTCCAGGGACCGCGTGAGCTGGCCGCCTGCGAGCTGCACAAGCTCCCCTCGTTCTGGTGGCATCCGCTCGATCGCCGAGGCAAGCTCGCCCGACGCCTGCGGCCCGCCGATCAGGCGGCCATCAGCGGCATCGATGCCCACCGCCTCGTGACCCCCCTGCCTCAGTGCCCGGGCGATCTCTCGGCCCGTCGCCAACGAGACGTCTCGTTCAGCGCTCGTCCCACCCATCAGAACCGCGATCTTCACTGCGCTATCCCAGCCCCGACTTCCCGTTCGTCATCGCTCTCGGTCCTCCCCGGCGGTCGCCGCCGCGTGCCGCTGGAAGCGAACGGGCAGGACCGCCCAAACCGCCACGGCCTCCTCGCCCTGCAACGCCGGGTAGTACGTCAGCCGTGTCACCCCACGCAACGCGATCGAATCGAGCTCGGCGTGGCCGCATGATCGCTCGAGCTCGACCGAATCCACCGTGCCCGCTTCCGTGATATGGATCCTGAGCAGGACCTCACCCTCGACAGCGTTGCGCCACAGGCGCACCGGATACCGGAAGGGCAGCTGCGCGCTACGCAGGGCCGGCAGTCGCTGGCTGCTGCGGAAGCGCTTCAGCAACGCGTCCAGGCCCAGGCGTTCACCCGCGGCCGCGTAGGCAACGGCCGCCGTCGCCAGCACGAGCCCAAGCATCACCAGCCGCTTCACGCGTCCTCCACCTGCCGCTTGAGCTCAGCCAGCAGCGCCAGCGCCTCCAGCGGCGTCATGGCCTCAGGGACCAGCAATCGCAAACGCTCCAGCACCGGGTTCTCGGGCGGCTGGAAGAGCGAAAGCTGCACGCGCTCCGCCGAGTCCGGTAGCCGGCCGCGACGCCCGAGCCCTGGCCGCGAGCCCGCATCCACGCCCTCCAGGTCACGTAGGATTTGCCGGGCCCGCTCGATGACCTCCCGCGGCAGCCCGGCAAGGCGTGCGACCTGTACGCCATAGGACCGATCCGCCCCACCCCGCTCGAGGCGACGCAGGAACACGATATCGTCCCCGACCTCCTTGACCGCCACGTTGTAGGCCGCAGCCGCCGGCAGCAGATCGGCGAGCTGCGTCAACTCGTGATAGTGCGTGGCGAAGATGGTCTTGGCACCGACGCGCTCATGAATGTGCTCGCTGACGGCCCAGGCGATCGAGACTCCATCGTACGTGGACGTCCCCCGCCCAATCTCATCCAGCAGCACCAGGCTGCGATCCGTTGCACCGTTTAGAATCGCGGCGGTCTCGATCATCTCGACCATGAACGTGCTCTGGCCCTGTGCAAGGCTATCGGAGGCGCCGACCCGCGTGAAGATCCGGTCCGCCACGCCGATCTCTGCCGCGTCCGCGGGCACGAACGAGCCCATCTGCGCCAGGAGCGTGATCAGGCCTACCTGGCGAAGGACGGTCGATTTGCCCGCCATATTTGGGCCCGTCAGGATGATCACACGCTCGTCGCGATCGATCCGTATGTCGTTGGGGACGAACTGCTCGCGCGGCATCATGCATTCGACTACAGGATGCCGCCCGCCGTAGATCTGGATCCGGTCATCGTAGTCGACGCGCGGCCGCACGTAGTCGTTCCGTTCCGCCACCTGTGCCAGAGCCGAGAAGACGTCGACGAGCGCGATGCGCGTCGCCAGATCCTGCACCCGCTTGACCTGGCCGGCCGCAGCCTCCCGCACCTCTCGGAACAGCGAACCCTCCAGATCAGCGATCCGCTCCTCAGCACTCAGCACCTTCGACTCCCATTCCTTCAGCTCGGGCGTGAGGAAGCGCTCGGCGTTGGTGAGCGTCTGTCGCCGCTCGTAGTCCTCGGGAACCTTGCTCAGGTTGGGCTTCGTCACCTCGATGTAGTAGCCGAAGACCCGGTTGTACCCAACCTTGAGCGAGCCGATGCCGGTCCGCACCCGCTCCCGGCCCTGGAGCTCCGCGATCCAACCGACAGCGCCATCCCGAATCGCACGTAACTCATCCAGCTCCGGCGAGTAACCGGCCCGCACGACCCCGCCCTCGGCCAGCGACGCTGGCGCCTCCGGATCGATGGCGCGCTCGATCAGATCAGCTAGGTCTTCGACGGGATCGTAGCCTTCAAGGACCGCCCTCAGCTCGCCACTCCCCGGATCGCCCAGCGCCTCCTTGACCACCGGGGTCTCACGCAGAGACCGGGCTAGCGCCAGCAGATCTCGCGGGGCCGAACGGCCGGCCCCCGCCTTGCCTGCTAGCCGCTCCAGGTCG
Organism: Gemmatimonadota bacterium; assembly: GCA_020344375.1. Classification (GTDB taxonomy): domain Bacteria; phylum Gemmatimonadota; class Gemmatimonadetes; order Palauibacterales; family KS3-K002. Next base: position 1,871,139 of record CP070823.1, read on the forward strand.
CGCACCGCGCGCAAGCCCTCCCGCACCCGCTTACGCCGCGTTCGATCCTCGACCAGCTCGCCCACAGCGTCGAGCCTGTCGCGAATCGCCTCGTGATCCGCGAGCGGGCGTAACAGCCAAGCGCGAAGCAGCCGCGCGCCCATCGGGGTGACAGTCTCATCGATCACGTCTATCAGGGCGCGCCCACCCAGGTCGGCGCGCAGCGGCCTCACGACCTCGAGGTTCCGCCGCGTCATCTCATCCAGATGAAGCACTGATGCGCCGCGCTCGACGCGCGGCGGACGCAGATGACTCCCGCCGCCCGGCTGCACCTCCAACAGGTAGGCGAGCAGCGCCCCCGTGGCTCGAACCGCGAGCTCGTCGCCCGCCTCCGTGAGCCCGAGGCTGGCCAGGCTCTTGATCCGGAAGTGGCGACAGATCTGCTCGGCCGCGATGTCGGCGTCGAAGCACCAGTCCTCTCGGTAGGCCCGCGGCCGTTCTCCCTGGCCCAGCGCCCCGTCCAAGGAAGCCGACTCCCACGACCGCGGCAGCAGCAGCTCGCGCGCATCGATCCGTTCGAGTTCAGACTCCAACTCGCAACGCGGCACGACCGCGCAGAAGAACTCGCCTGTGGAGATATCCGCCCAGG
>CP070823.1:1871866-1886509 GCA_020344375.1 Gemmatimonadota bacterium
AGCAGAAAGCGGGCGCCCTCGCGCGAACGTGGAACACCTAGGCGCTGCTGAGGCGTGACCGCTCTAGGGCGCTAGGCGGACGACCTTCCAGCCGTCGCTCTCGCGCGTGTACAGCAGGCGATCGTGGAGTCGGTTGGCGCGGCCCTGCCAGAACTCGAAGCTGTGCGGGATGAGCCGGTAGCCGCCCCAGAAGGGTGGTAGCGGCACCTCTGTGTCCTTGAAGCGCTGCTCGTGCTCTCGGAACCGCTCTACGAGCTCGCGGCGGTTCTCGAGCACCGAGCTCTGGTCCGAGGCCCAGGCGCCGAGCTGACTGCCGCGCGGTCGTGTGCGGAAATAAGCACGAGACTCCTCTTCACTGAGTTTCTCGACGTCGCCTCTTATGCGCACCTGACGCTGCAGCGCTCCCCAGTGGAATACCATGGCCGCGCGGGGATTGGATGTGAGGTCGCCGCTCTTGCGGCTGTCGTAGTTCGTGAAGAAGCGGAAGCCTCGCTCGTCGAAGCCCTTCAGCAGCATCATGCGAGCTGATGGTCTCCCGTCGCGCGTGGCGGTTGCCAGACTCAGGGCTTCCGGCAAGTACACCCCCGCGCGCTTCGCGTCCCTGAACCATTCGGCGAAGAGGCTGAGGGGATCAGGCCCAGCCTTCTCCTCGGACAGCCCTCTAATGACGCCCTTGCCCAGGGTGAGCAGGGCTCGCAACACAGACAGCACAGTCATCTAAGGACCAGTAGTGTTAGTGAAGTAGCCGTTCGTCTGCTGACTTGTGCTCCATACACACCGATGTCGCTCTACGGGCCGACGCAGGCATATGACGCCGGCGCACGGAGGTGACGTCACCGGGAAGCTAGGCGTAAGGTCCGAGAAATCAATTGCGGTTCCGGCGGGCTGCGCCGACTACCGCTCACCCAGAGCGAAGCCCCACCCGACACGACGGGTGGGGCTTCTACAATGCGGCCGGGGCGACCGGTTGTCGAGCATGTCAGCAGCCGCCAGGCGGTCGCTAGTACTTCACCATCGGTTTGATGCGCTTAGCTTGCGCGACCCATCTCTTGACCATGCGCTCCGAAGGCACCTGACGGACCAATGCCCTCCTCTTGTTCGTCCTCACCATCTTCTGGTACAGGGCCTGTGCATCACGGTGCTTGAGCTCCTTAACGGTGTCCACGCCAGAGGCCTCGAGAAGCTCCGAGTACTCGCCGCCGATGCCCTTGATCCGCATGAGATCGGCATGGTTCACGAACTTCAGTAGCTGCTTCGACGCGATGCCACTCGCCTTAGCGACCTTCTGTCGTGCCTTCGGTGTCCGGCAGTAGTCCAGTAGAGTGTCGGTGCTACCCACACCGACCTTCTTGAGTTTTCGCGCGTGCACCGCGCCGATCCCCTCGATCGTGGTAAGCTTGGCCATCGTCCGCGCCCTCCCTGGTTGCGTTGGCTTGCTTCGGAGCGAACTTAGAAGCTCGAGATCTTTCGACCGAACACCCGTGTGGCCGGCGCTCAGTCCATCACGAGTGATGCCACCCCGGTGTCACGGTATCTCGATCGTTACTTATATAGTGAATCGAACAGCATTTGCACAAGCTTTCGCGTGACTGCACACGGACCAGCGTGACCGACCGAGTCACTGGGTCGTCACTCACACGACCGAGATCTCACAAAACAGGCTGGAGCGATCAACCTCGATGATCTTCGGTGGTAGCGGATACTCAGACAGGAGCGAGGTGAACTCGTCGGGACTGACTGTCGTGGCCCGGAAGCCGTCCTTGCAGACGATCACGCCGCCGCCGGTGGCCTGCTCGTCGATCGGGCCGATGAGGCCGTGTTGGGCCTGAGTCCGAAACCATTCGAGTCGGTGGGGCCAGAAGCGCTGCGAGTAGCTGGAGAAGAGGACTGTGCCGCCCGGTCGGGTCACGCGAACCGCTTCTTGGATGAGGTTTCGCCGGTCGATGTTGAATGCGGAGATCCCGTTCTGGATGCAGGCCACGACGTCGAAGCAGCGATCACGAAAGCCCAGCGCGGCGGCATTCATCTGGATCAACTGGCAGGAACTGCGGAGGCCGATGTATTCCTGCGCCATCCGCAGGCTGTCCCGCGAGGTGTCGATGCCGACGACGCGGCAGGCCTTCCCCGCCAGGCGCTCCATGACTCGGCCATAGCCGCAGCCCAACTCCAGGACGAGGAAGGACGGACTTACCCTCTCCAATACGAAGGCGATCTCGGCTTGGAGATAGCGCTGCACTCGGGGTGGCGCGATCTCGTAGCAGAGGCGCAGACGCTGCCCGGAGAGCTTGCTGGAGTAGTAGTCGCCCATCTCGCGCGGGACCCCGAGGTTGCGGCAAGGTCACAACAGTAGTATGTGCCCGTGAATAGTATGGGCACTTGAGTCCATTATCCAGAAAAGCCGCAAGCCACACGACACTCGAGGGGGCTGGCGATGAGTAGCGACACGCTCCTTTATCTCTCCGCGCAGGATGTCGCCGACGTCGGACTGGTGATGCGGGAGATCATCGAGGCGCTCGAGCGGATGTTCCGAGAAAAGGGGAAAGGCGAGGTCGAGATGCCGCCCAAGCCCGGCATTCACCCGCGCAAGGACGCGTTCATCCACGCCATGCCGGCCTTCATACCGAGTTTCGCGGCCGCGGGCATCAAGTGGGTGTCCGGCTATCCGTCGAACCCCGAGAAGGGACTGCCGTACATATCAGGTCTGCTGATCCTCAACGACCCGGCGACGGGCGTCCCCATCGCTGTGATGGACGCGACCTGGATCACGGCTATGCGCACGGGCGCGGCGACGGCGGTCGCCGGGAAATACCTCGCTCGCGAGGGCAGTCAGACAGTGGGCATCATCGCTTGCGGAGTGCAAGGTCGCAGCAACCTCGAGGCGCTCTGCTGCGTCTTCGACCTGAAGAGCGTGAAGGCGTACGATATCGTGCCCGAGGCGGCGGAGCGGTTCGCTGCGGAGATGAGCGAGACGTACGGCGTGGAGGTCGAGGTGGTCGCTCATCCGCGCGACGCCGTCGTGGGCCTCGATCTGGTGGTGACGAGCGGGCCTATCCTCAAGGAGCCGAACCCGCCCATCGAGGCCGGCTGGCTGAGCCCGGGCGCCTTCGCCTGCGCGCTGGACTTCGATTCCTACTGGCAGGGCTCGGCGTTGCGCGAGGCCGATAAGCTGGCCACGGACGATATCGGGCAGTTGGAGTATTACCGTGGGGTTGGCTTCTTCCGCGAGACGCCGCAACCCCAAGCCGATCTGGGGGAGATCGTCTCCGGGCTGAAGCCCGGTCGTGAGTCGGAGCACGAGCGCGCGATCTGCATCAATCTCGGGCTGGCGCTGGAAGACCTGACTACGGCGAGCCTGATCTACGAGCGGGCCAAGCAGAGGGGTATAGGGACGGAACTCCCGTTGTGAGCGAGCAAGCATGGAGGAGCGTATGGCGGAGCACTACCTATACCGACTTCAAGCGACGCGACCCATGATGCTCAGCGAGGGTCCGACGCTGGAAGAGGTGGCCGTCATCGAACAGCACTCTGCCTACCTGAAGGCACTGGCTGAGAAGGGTGTCGTGACGTTCGGCGGAAGAACATTAAACAGCGACGAGACTGCGTTCGGCATCGTGGTCTTGAGCGGGGACTCGGAGGATGCCGCACGCCACATCATGGAAAATGATCCCGCGGTGCGCGACGGTGTGCTGCGGGCAGACCTATATCCCTTCAGGATCGCTTACGTGGGCAAGGCCTAGCTCAACCGGTTGTTCCTCGCGAGCAGCAGACGTGCTCACTACTTTACGCCTCAATTCGCGCCCAGGACGTTTACTGCAATAGGGAGTTGGGAGAGCCATGAGAGCCACCTTCTCGCTACCGCTATCGACTTGTCTGGTTCTGGCGCTCGGCCTCGCGTTTGGGGCCTCGGCCAGCGCCACGGGACCGGCCCTCCAGGAGAGAGTCCCATCGATCGAGAGGAAAACCCGGGGCATGACGCGCCTGGACGGTTTCTTCAACCTTTACTGGGATGAGACTGAAGGCCGGCTGTACTGGGTCATTGATCGCTGGGAGACCGAGTTTCTCTACCAGGTCTCCCTTTCCAGCGGCCTGGGCAGCAACCCTGTAGGTCTGGACCGCGGACAGCTGGGCGATACGTACATCTTGAGAGCACGACGCGTGGGGCCCGCCGTGCTGCTCATCGAGCCGAACTACGGTTACCGGGCGCGCTCACAGAACCCGGACGAGGTCCGTGCCGTCGAGGAGGCTTTTGCCCCTTCCACCCACTGGGGCTTCCAGGTGGAAGCGCAGACCGGCGACCGCGTGCTTGTCGATGCCACGGACTTCTTCTTGCGCGACGCTCACGGCGTGGCGCGGCGACTCGCCGCGGCGGGGCAGGGTGACTTCAAGCTGGACCGTAGCCGCAGCACCTTCTATCTGCCCCGCACCCGCGCCTTCCCGCTCAACACCGAGATCGAGACCTGGCTGACCTTCACCAGCGAGCGTCCGGGTCCGCTCGTGGAGGGCACCGCGGCAAGCGGTAGCGCCGTTACGCTGCGGCAGCACCATTCGCTGGTGCAGCTTCCGGACGATGGCTACACGCCGCGCGCCGTTGATCCCCGGGTCGGTGCCTTCGGCACGAGCTTTCACGACTACGCGACGCCCATCGACCGGCCGTTGGAGATCCGCTGGGCCGCGCGCCATCGGCTGAAGAAGCAAGATCCCTATGCGGCGCGCTCCGAGCCGGTGGAACCGATCGTCTACTACCTGGATCGCGGGGTCCCGGAGCCGATCCGCAGCGCCCTGCTGGAAGGCGCGTCTTGGTGGAACGAGGCGTTCGAGGCGGCCGGGTTCATCGACGCCTTCCGGGTTGAGATGTTACCTGAGGGTGCCGAGCCTATGGATCTGCGGTACAACATGATACACTGGACGCACCGCTCGACGCGCGGCTGGTCATACGGCAGCACCGTGGTCGATCCGCGCAGCGGCGAGATCCTCAAGGGCAACGTCAATCTGGGGAGCCTGCGCCTGCGCCAGGACCATCTGCTGGGGATGGGTCTGGTTCCTGCCTACGGGGCGGCGCTGGGGGACTGCGACCTGACGGCTGGGCCCACGTTCGATTACCTGGCCGAAGTCGCTGAGGGGACGGACGCCGTGGAGCTGGCGCTGGCCCGCATCCGCCAGCTCTCGGCCCACGAGGTGGGGCACACCCTGGGCCTGGCCCACAACTACGCCGCCAGCACCTTCAATCGTGCCAGCGTGATGGACTACCCGGCGCCTCTCGTCACCATCGGCGAAGATGGTCGGCTCGATCTCTCCGATGCCTACACCGTAGGCGTCGGGGAGTACGACAAGCTCGCCATCAACTGGCTCTACAGCGAGTTCGCGCCGGGAACCGATGAGCAGAGCGCGCTCGATGCGATCATCCAGGACGGCCTCAGGCGTGGGATCCGCTTCCTCACCGATCAGGACGCGCGGCCGGTCGGGGCCGCGCATCCGCTGGCGGCGTTGTGGGACAACGGCTCGGATCCCATCGCGATGCTGGAGCACGAGATCGAGGTGCGGCGAGTCGGGCTGGAGACGTTCGGCGAAGGGGCGGTCCGGGCAGGCGAGCCGCTGGCGGGGCTGGAAGAGGTGCTCGTGCCGCTCTACCTGCACCATCGCTACCAGCTGGAGGCGGCGGCGCACTCGTTGGGCGGTGCGGACTACAGCTTCGCTCTGCGTGGCGATGGCCAGACGTCGATCGAGATCGTGCCGGGCGACCGGCAGCGGCGGGCGCTCGAGGCGATGCTGCTCACGGTCGCGCCCGAGTTCCTGGCGGTACCGGAGCGCATTCTGAAGCTCGTCCCGCCGCGCGCTTTCGGGATGGCGCGGGGCGAGCTGTTCGCGAAGTGGACGAGCCCCACGTTCGATCCTTTGGGCGCAGCCGCCAGCGCAGCCGATCTGACCTTCCGCCTGATCTTCCAGCCGCAGCGCATGGCGCGGCTGGTCGAGTTCCATGCCCGCGACGAAGCGTATCCGGGTCTGGCGGAAGTCGTAGAGCGCACGCTGGAGACGACGTGGTATGCGCCGCCGGAAGACACTCCATACCTCCAGGAGGTGCGCCACGCCGCCGACCGCGCGCTGCTGGATCGGCTGCTGGCTGAGGCGGGCAGCGTCGAGAACACGCCCCAGGTACGCGCGATCCTGAACGCGGAGGTCGCGAACCTGGCGGACTGGTTGAGCGAGCTGGAATCCTTGACGGCGCACCAGCAGATGGCAGTGGAGGACATCGGCCGCTGGCAAGCACGCGCGGAGGGGGTCACGCCGGTGACGCCAGCCCCGGAGCTGCCACCGGGCAGTCCCATCAGCGTGCGGCGAGAACACTAAGGCTCATGATGCCTCATTGTGACGCGTTCGTGCGTGACATTCCGAGTCGGCCGGGTTCAGGGGCAGATAGGCTCGCCTCTGAGCCTCACTGTCCCGGCTTCGCTCGTCACACTCTTCTGGTCCGGCACTTGCCTTGTGCCGGTATGCTAACCCGACTCCGATCGATAGAAGCTCTCGATATCGCCGGAACCTTCAGCAGGGAAGGCCGCAAATGATCGTCATGCATCGCTTCCTCCGCTGGAGCCTCTGCCTGGCGCTCGCGCTCGCTCTCATGCCGGGCCGCGCCGACGCCCAGACCAAGCTCCTACGTTTCCCGGACATCCACGGGGACAAAGTCGTCTTCGTGTACGCCGGCGACCTCTGGATCGCGCCGGCTAGCGGTGGCACGGCCAAGCGGCTGACGGCGCACCCGGGGCTGGAGCTCTTCCCCAAGTTCTCGCCGGACGGAGGTTGGATCGCCTTCACGGGTCAGTACGACGGGGACGAGCAGGTCTACGTGATCCCGGCGACGGGGGGCGTACCGAAGCAGCTGACGTACTATCCGGCGCGGGGGCCGCTGGCGCCGCGTTGGGGCTATGACAACCAGGTGTACGGCTGGACGCCGGACGGCACGGCGGTGCTGTTCCGCTCGCTGCGGGACGGCTGGGATCTGGCCGACTGCCGGCTGTACACGGTGCCGGTGGAGGGTGGGCTGCCGAGCGCGCTGCCGATGCCGGTTACCGGCGCTGGGGAGTACGCGCCGGACGGCAACAAGGTGGTCTACTCGTATCCGTTCCGGGACTTCCGCACCTGGAAGCGCTATCAGGGTGGCTGGGCGCAGAATCTCTACATCTTCGATCTGGCCACGAACCAGGCGCAGCAGATCACCGATCACCCGCGTGCCGATCGTGATCCCATGTGGATTGGCGAGCTGGTCTACTTCGCCTCGGACCGGGACGGAAAGCTGAATCTCTATTCGTACAACCCGGCGACACGTGAGACGACGCAGCTGACGCGCAGCACGACCTGGGACGTGCGCTGGCCGAGCGCGGATGAACAGGGGCGGATCGTCTATGAGCTGAATGGTGAGCTGGTGATCTACGATGTGCGCACCGCTGAGTCCACGCCAATTTCGATCACGGTGCCGGATGACGGTGTCGCGATGCGGCCGTCCCGTGTGAACGCCGCCCCTGACATCGAGGACTACGAGCTGAGCCCCAAGGGTGAGCGCGCGCTGTTCGTGGCGCGCGGTGACGTGTTCACAGCGCCGATCGAGCATGGGCCGACCCGCAACCTCACCAACTCGTCGAATGCACACGACAAGCATGCCCGCTGGTCGCCGGATGGCGCGAAGATCGCGTTCGTGAGCGATATGAGCGGTGAGGAGGAGATCTACCTGATCAACCAGGACGGCTCCGGTGAGCCGGAACAGCTGACGGTTGGCAGCGTGGGGATGCTGTACGCGCCGGAGTGGGCTGCTGACGGCGAGCACATCGCTTACAGCGACAAGGAAGGCAAGATCTACGTCGTCAACGTGAGGACGAAGCAGAAGCGAGAGGTCGCCGACGAGTCGCAGGGACAGGTCGTCGACTACACCTGGTCGCCCAACGGCGGCTATCTCGCCTTCAGTCTCGGCGACCGCAACGGTTTCACCTCGATCTACATCTACAGCCTGGCTGACGACCGGCTGCACCGGGTCACCAGCGAAATGTTCAACGAGTTCTCGCCGGCGTGGGGTTCGGAAGGTGAGTACCTGTTCTACCTGAGCGATCGCGAGTTTGCACCGCAGGTCGGGTCGTTCGAGTGGAACTACGTGGTCGACCGCGAGACCGGGATCTACGCGCTGGCGCTGCGTGAGGACGTCGCCCACCCGTTCCCGCCGCGCAGCGACGAGGTCGAGCTGGAGGCGGAGGGAGAGGAGGAAGAGCAGGGCGAAGCGAATGGCCCGATCCGGATCGATTTCGATGGATTGGCCCGGCGCGTGGTCCAGGTGCCGGCGGAGGCAGACAACTACGACGGACTTAGCGCGGTGGAGGGGTACCTGCTCTACGTCCGCGACGAACCGTTCTACTACGGTCGCTCGGCGGACGTCGAGCCGGCGCTGAGGATCTTCTCGCTGGAGGACCGCGAGGAGTCGACGCTGGCCGAGGACATCGAGGGCTACGCGCTGTCCGCCGACGGCAAGAAGGTGCTGGTACGGGAAGGCGACAACTACAGCCTCTACGACGTGAAGCCGAAGGGCGGTGAGCGGAAGACTGTCTCCACCGCCGGTCTCAGGGTGGACCGGGTCCCGGCTGAGGAATGGGCCGAGATCTTCGATGAAGTGTGGCGGCGCTTCCGTGACTGGTTCTACGTGGCAAACATGCACGGCTACGATTGGGAAGCGCTGCGCGAGCAGTATCGGCCCTGGCTGGCTCACGTGGCCCACCGGTCGGACCTCAACTACGTGCTCGGCGAGATGGTGGCGGAACTCAACGTCTCGCACGCTTACATCTCGGGTGGCGACTTCGAGACACCGGACCGTCCAGAGGTGGCGCTGCCGGGTGCGCGCTTCGAGCTGGACGAGGGTTCCGGTCGCTACCGGATCACACAGATCTACGAAGGCCAGAACGAGGAGGGGCGCTACCGGTCGCCGCTCACGGAGATCGGCATGGACGTCTCGGTGGGCGACTACGTGCTGGCGATCGACGGCGAGGAACTGGCGGCACCGGAGAACCCGTATCGCCTGCTGCTACACAAGGCGGACCGGCCGGTGACCTTCACGGTGAACAGCCGGCCGAGGGTTCGGGGTGCTCGTGAGGTGACCTGGGTCCCGATCACTTCGGAGATCCCACTCAAGTACTTCAACTGGGTGGAGCGGAATCGTCGTTATGTGGATGAGGCGACGGGCGGGCGCGTCGGTTACCTGCACGTTCCTGACATGAGCGAGGACGGGATCCGCGAGTTCATCAAGTGGTACTACGGCCAGATCCGCAAAGAGGGTCTGATCGTCGACGTTCGCGGTAACGGCGGCGGCAACACTTCGCAGATGCTGATCGAGCGGCTCGACCGCCAGCTGCTGCGGGTTCGTTTCGTGCGCACGTACGATTGGCCGCTGACCTATCCGAACTCGGTCTTCCACGGTCACCTGGTCACGCTACTGAACGAGACGTCGGCCTCGGACGGTGACATCTTCCCGGCCATGTTCAAGAGAGCGGGTCTTGGCCCACTGATCGGGAAGCGGTCCTGGGGCGGCGTGATCGGGATCACCGGGCACGGTCCGCTGATCGACGGCGGCGATGTGCGGGTGCCCCAGTACGGGACGAACGACCTGGATGGCTCGTGGATCATCGAAGGCTACGGCGTGGACCCGGACATCGAGGTCGAGAACACGGTCGAGTCGGTGCTCGCGGGGCGCGACCCCCAGCTGGAACGCGGGATCGAGGAGATCATGAGGATGATCGAGGCTGACCCGAAGGCTTTTCCGCCGCGTCCGGCGCCACCGGTACGGACGCAGTGACCTCGCCGTGAGGGCAGAGGTTGGAGTTCGTGGGTCATTGGGGGGCGAGCCGCTCCCCAATGAGCAATCGAAACATCGGCCGGAGAGGTCACGTATTGCCGGTTGATCAGGATGTCAACCTGCGTACCTGCCGTGGCCGCGCTCTATGCACCGGAGCAGCAGCGGTGAAACATCTCAAGAGCAGCAGAACCCTCAGCAAGGATAGGCGCACATGAGGACGCATCGCTTACTGCGCTGGAGCATCCCTCTGGTGTTGGCGCTCGCGCTCATCCCGAGCCGTGCGGTTGCCCAGACCAAGCTCCTGCGCTTCCCGGACATCCACGGGGACCAGGTGGTCTTCGTCTACGCCGGCGACCTCTGGGTGACGCCGGCGACCGGCGGGACCGCCACGCGGCTGACGGCCCACCCGGGCCTGGAGCTCTTCCCCAAGTTCTCGCCGGATGGCGAGTGGATCGCCTTCACCGGCCAGTACGACGGTGACGAGCAGGTCTACGTGATCCCGGCGACGGGGGGCGTACCGAAGCAGCTGACCTACTATCCGGCGCGTGGGCCGCTGGCGCCGCGCTGGGGCTACGACAACCAGGTGTACGGCTGGACACGGGACGGCACGGCTGTGCTGTTCCGCTCGCTGCGCGGCGAGGGCTGGGACCTGACCGACAGCCGGCTGTACACGGTGCTGGCGGAGGGCGGTTTCCCCGAGGCGCTGCCGATGCCGATTGCCGGCGCTGGGGACTTCTCGCCGGACGCCAGAAAGGTGGTCTACTCGTACCCGTTCCGGGACTTTCGGGCCTGGAAGCGACACGAGGGTGGCTGGGCCCAGAACGTCTACATCTTCGATCTGGCGACGAACGAGGCCGAGCAGATCACGGACCATCCGCGGGCCGATCGTGATCCGATGTGGATCGGCGAGCTGATCTACTTCGCCTCGGACCGTGACGGGACACTCAACCTGTATTCCTACGACCCCACCACGGACGCGACGGCGCAGCTGACGCGGAGCACGACGTGGGACGTGCGCTGGCCGAGCGCCGATGAAGAGGCCCGGATCGTCTATGAGCTGAACGGCGAGCTGGTGATCTACGATGTGAGTGCCGATCGCTCGATCCCCATCTCGATCACGGTGCCGGACGATGGTGTGGCAATGCGGCCGGCCCGTGTGAGCGCCGCTCGTAACGTGGAAGACTACGAGTTGAGCCCCAAGGGCGAGCGGGCGGTGTTCGTGGCGCGCGGTGACGTATTCACAGCGCCGATCGAGCATGGGCCGACCCGCAACCTCACCTACTCCTCGAATGCGCACGACAAGCATGCCCGCTGGTCGCCGGACGGGTCGAAGATCGCGTTCGTGAGCGACATGAGCGGCGAGGAGGAGATCTATCTGATCAACCAGGACGGCTCAGGCGTGGCGGAGCAGCTGACGAGTGGCAGTGTGGGGATGCTCTACGCACCGGCCTGGTCGCCGGATGGTGAGCACATCGCTTACAGCGACAAAGAGGGGGTGCTATACGTCGTCAACGTCAACACGAAACGTAAGAGAGAGATCGCTGACGAGCGTCAGGGCCAGTTGTTCGGGTATACCTGGTCCCCGAATGGCGGCCATCTGGCATTCACGCTCAACAATCCCAGCGGCTTCAACTCCATCTACATCTACAGCATGGAGGATGGAGAACTGCACCGGGTCACCGACGAGATGTTCAACGAGTTTTCATTGGCCTGGGACCCGGGTGGGAACTACCTGTTCTACATTGCGGATCGTCAGTACGCGCCAACGTTAGGCTCGTTCGAGTTCAACTATGTCGTCGACCGCGAGCACTATATCTACGCTCTGGCGCTGCGCAGGGACGTGCCGCACCCGTTTCCGCCGCAAAGCGACGAGGTGACGATCGAGGGCGAGGCGGAGGAAGAGGAGGAGGAAGAGGGCGACGCGAAGGAGCCCATCAGGATCGACTTCGACGGCCTGGCCGAGCGGGTTGCCCGCGTGCCGGTGGGCCAGGGTAACTATGGGGGCCTCTCGGCCGTCGAGGGGAGCCTGATTTACATCGATGGACTGCCGTTCGTCTTGGGCGCTTCGAGCGGTCAGGAGCCTTCGATCAAGATCTTCTCGCTGGAGGACCGGGAGGAGAAGACGCTGCTGGAAGGCGTCGGCAACTATGCGCTTTCCTCCGACGGTAAGAAGATCCTGGTCAGGCAGGCCGGTAGCTACAACCTCTACGACGTGAAGCCGGACGCGGCCGGCACGAAGAAGACGATCTCCACGGCCGGCCTCAGCGTGGATCGGGTTCCGGCGCAGGAGTGGGCGCAGATCTTCGACGAGGTGTGGCGGCGTTTCCGTGACTGGTTCTACGTGGAGAACATGCACGGCTACGATTGGGAGGCGCTGCGCGAGCAGTATCGGCCCTGGCTGACTCATGTGGCCCACCGCTCCGATCTGAACTACGTGATGGGCGAGATGATCGCGGAGCTGAACGTGTCGCACGCCTACATCTCCGGTGGTGACTACGAGATCCCGGAGCGGCCGCGCTTCGCGCTGCTCGGCGCACAGTTCGAGCTGGACGATGGTTCCGGGCGCTACCGCATCGCCAGGATCTACGAAGGCGATAACCACGAGGACAACTACCGTTCACCGCTGACCGAGATCGGCATCGATGTGTCGGTAGGCGACTACGTGCTGGCCATCGATGGCGAGGAGCTGCAAGCGCCGGAGAACATCTATCGCGTGTTGCGTCACAAGGCCGGAGTCCCGTTGACACTGACGGTGAACGGTCGGCCGAGCATGAGCGGGGCGCGAGAGGTAACGGTCAGACCCGTGAGCTCGGAGCTTTCACTGAAATACTACAGCTGGGTCGCGGCGCGACGCCGACAAGTGGAAGAGGCTACCGACGGGCGCGTTGGCTATCTGCACGTACCCGACATGGGCACCAACGGGATCCGCGAGTTCATCAAGTGGTTCTACGGCCAGGTGCGCAAGGAAGGCTTGGTCATCGATGTGCGTGGCAACGGCGGCGGATTCGTCTCACAGATGCTCATTGATCGGCTGCGCCGCGAGCTGTTAGGCACAAGTTTCTCGCGTACCTTCGAGTGGCCCGGCACCTACCCGGGTACCGTGTTCCACGGCCATATGGTCTGTCTGATCAACGAGACGTCCGCCTCTGATGGTGACATCTTCCCGGCCGCGTTCCGACAGGCGGGCCTGGGCCCGCTGATCGGGAAGCGGACGTGGGGCGGTGTGGTCGGGTACACCGAACACGGCTCGCTGATCGACGGCGGCGACGTGTACGTGCCGCAGTTCGGTACCAACGATGTCGATGGCAGTTGGATCATCGAGAACTACGGTGTGGCGCCGGACGTCGAGGTCGAGAACACGCCCAAGTCGGTGATCGAGGGCCGGGATCTCCAACTGGAGCGCGCCATCCAGGAAGTGATGGATGCGATCCGCAGGGATCCCAGGACGCTGCCGGAGCAGCCGGCAGACCCGGTGAAGACCAACTAACCTTCAGCCGAGTGGCTGAGGACGTAGAGCGCTGGAGCCCGCCTGCGGGCGGGCCGGCGCTTTACGTTTTGCTGCTCACTTCGCTCGGACCGTCGTTCGCGGCGGATTTCGGTAGGGCCGCGTGGCTCCTATCTTGTGGATGCATCCATTGAGATCGAGATGAGTTCTGCGACGCTGTTGAAGCAGGGTAGTCTGGCTGTGGTGGCGGCCCTGGCTCTCGGCCTTGGCTGTGGCGACGGCACCGGGCCGGGGCTGCCGTTGGAGATCCCCACAGCCATCGCCTTCGACTCCGACCGTTTCGGCAACCGCGACGTATTCGTGCTCTGGCCGGACGGCCGCCTGACCCAGGTGACCGAGGACCGGGCGTACGATATGATGGCCGACTGGTCGCCTGACGGACAGCTTATCGCCTTTGCCAGCGACCGGGACGGGAACTCAGAGGTCTACGTCGCGGACTCAGACGGTTCGAACCTGCGCAATCTCACGAACCATCCGGCCGCCGACGCGTACCCGGACTGGTCGCCGGATGGCAGCAAGATCCTCTTCCACTCGGACCGGGCGGGCATCTGGGACATCTGGCTGATGAACACCGACGGCTCGGAGCCCGTCAACCTGACGGCTGATCTCGAGGGAGACCAGATCTACGCGGCCTGGTCGCCCGACGGCGCCCAGATCGCCTACGAATCGAATGAAGCCGGATCCACGGATATCTACGTCGCGAACGCCGATCTGAGTGAGCCGCGCCAGCTCACGGACACGGAGGGGTTCGAGGGTCGGCCCGCCTGGTCACCGGATGGAACCCGGATCGTATTTCAGTCCGAGGGTGCTGCTGGCTACGATATCAGCGTGATTAACGCGGATGGCTCTGATCGGCACAGCCTGGCGCAGGATCCTGCTCCGGAGGGCTTGCCGGCCTGGTCACCTGACGGCAACTGGATAGCGTATTCCGTGTTGTTCGGCGGGAATGACTCGGAGGTGTACCTCATACGACCTGACGGAAGTGAGGCGACGAATCTTACCCGTCACCGGGCTTTCGATGCCTGGCCCGATTGGCGGCCGTTGCCGTGATCGGGCGTGAGCGAAGAAGGAGGAGGGAATCATGTGTCGCATCCGAGCTGTTGTTGTGAGTCTCATCGCGATAGCTCTAGCCACACCTGCGCTGGCGAGCGCGCAGGGCACTCGCCCGTTCTCGGTCGAAGATCTGATCGCCATGGAGCGGATCTCGGACCCGCAGCTCTCGCCGGACGGCCGCTGGGTCGTCTTCACGATCAGCTCGTTGGACTGGGAAGCGAACCGGCGTCGCACTGACCTGTGGATGGTCGGGATTGATGGC
>CP070823.1:1886609-1898871 GCA_020344375.1 Gemmatimonadota bacterium
CCCCAGCCGCGCCCGTCCGCCTGCCCAAATCACCGATGTCCACTCCCCCTGCGGCCACACCATCACACGCCCCCAGCGGGATGGACACACACACTCCTCCTTCTCCTCCTGGGCCCGGGCAGGCTGAACCATCACGCCAACCAGCAGTGCTCCGGCCAGCAGCAAGCTTGCCCACCTCATATCTGTCCTCCTGTCCACTTTTGCTTCGATCACAGAGTGGTCCCAAATGGCGCTGAGCCGATCCGGCCTAGCGCCAGATTCGTCCTCCTTGTTCCACGCGTTCATCGTACACCAGTTCTAAACCGACCAGTGTCTCCAAAGCCGCCACCCGCTCACCCCACAGGCCGCGCAACACCTCGCGGTCCGCACCGATGGACCGGCTCTCCGCGAGCATGCGATCGAGGAGCACGATGCGATCCTCGAGGACCGAGACAGCCAGCGCGGTCGGGGCGTCGTACACCTTGTACGCGGGCCTGTAAACCTCGAGCAGCGACTCGAGCTGTTTGGAGCGGCTGATCATCGGACCCAGGTCCTGGCTCGCTGCCTCGGCGATCCACACGTCACCGCCACCCTCCGCACTGTGCGCGGCGGGGCCGCGCAGCACCACGAGTCCTGCCAACACAGCCGCCGCGGCGAGCGCGGACGCACCATAGACGACGCGTCTGCGCAGCCGCCGCTGCCTCACTGCCGCAGCAACCCTGGGCCAAAGCTCCCGAGGCGGACCGAACGTGGGCAACGCTCGCAGCTCCGCGCGGACCTGGTGGAGCCGCTCGAGCTCCTTACGGCACGACGCGCAGACTTCCACGTGCGAGCGCCCGAACGCCGTTCCTTCGCCATCACGGAGCGCCAGTAGCTCCGCCATCTCCAGGTGGCGCACCTTCCCCATCATCCCAGCCACTCCCGGAGACGCTGGTGCACCCGCGCTAACCGCGATTTCGAGAAGCTGGCCGTCTTACCCATCATCTCGCCGATCTCTTCGTGTGTGTAGCCCTCGACGTCATGCAGCCAGAGGACCGCCCGGCTCACCGGCGACAAGCGGTTCAGCGCCGTCTCCAGATCGATCGGCGCCGACGGTTCCGGCGGTGCCATGCCGTGGGTATCTGCAAAGAAACCGTTGCCCCCGAACCCGTGCGCCCTGCGGCCCCGCTCACGGCGCAGCAGCATGAGCGCCTTGCTCACCGCTACCTGGCGAACCCAACCCCAGAGCGACCCGTCCCCGCGGAACCTCGATATCGAGCGGCAGACCTCCAGAAAAGTGTCCTGGAGCACGTCCTCAGCGTCCTCCTCGTTACCGCAGATACGGCGGCCGAGGTTGTAGACAGGCGTTGCGAAGGCACGGTACACGGTCTCCAGAGCCTCCGCATCACCTGCCCGGGCACGGGCCACCTCCGCGCTCGCCAGCACCAGGGCCTTACCGTTCATTCCACCCTGTATAGATGCGTGAGGGGCCCAAAGCGTCGCCCGCTCCCGTGGCGTTTGCACCCCCCAACGCAAAAAAGACTCCCCGCCGCTAAGGGGCGGGGAGCCTGTCTGATCCGTGAGTTGTGTCCTGCTCGCGGCTTCAGCCGGCCGCCACCTCAGAAGCCCGGTGAGAAGCCGAACTGCCAGTGCCAGCCCTTTAGCGGCCGGTCGTTCGGGTGGACGAAGTCGATCTCCATCAGCAGCACGCCGAAAAGGTTGATTCGAGTGGCTATGCCGTAGCTGCTCACGGGGCGCCAGGGAGTGCGATTGCCGCCGACCTCCAGCGCCGTGGACTCGCCCCACCAGGCGGCCCCCACGTCATAGAAGAGCGCCAGCGTAACCGGTGGCAGGGCGGTCGGCGCACCCAGGCCCAACCCTTGCGGGAACGGAATGCGCAGCTCGAAGTTGCCGACGACAAAGCGGCTGCCGAACAGCTGATCGAACACGGGGCAGCTGCTGTCCCCCACGAAAGACTCCCCGCCCACTTGGTCTTGGCACTCCACTGCCCGGAAAGAACCCCAATCATAGCCCCGGATGATCTGCTGGTAACCGAGGTACAGCGGCTGCAGCCGCCCATCTTCGGCTTCGCGACCGTAGCGACCGAAGTGGAGGAGGCGACCCGCCAGCGTGTACGGCCTCAGCGGCATCAGATAGCGGCGAAAGTCGGTGAGGACGCCCATGTAGTTGATGGAACCGAAGACCGGTGAGAGCTCGAACCGGTAACGCTGGCCGAGTACCGGCCCGGTCCAGCCGAAGAACGTATTGTCGTAGACCAGAGCCGCGCTCACCGTACCCAGGTTGAGGGCGGGTGGCGTCTTCAAGTCCCCCTCCCGCTCATCAACCTGCCTACCGAAACGGTCATAGACGCGGGTTACACTGTCGTAGTCGAAGCTGATGTTCAGATAGCTGGCGCTGAACTCGGTGCGCTGCACGCGGCTGAACGGGTAGGAGACGACACCGGTCACCTCCCGGCTCGTCTGCCGAAACCGGTATTCTCGTTCGAATAGGCTGTCGGCAACGGTGAAGAGCTCGAACCCCCGCCAGAGAATAGGGATCTGGGACACGGCGGCGCCCCAGTTCCAGCGCGACCGCCGATTCTCATAGCCGACCAGCGCCGCGACGTCCTTGAAGCTGCCGTTGACCTGCAGCAAGGTGGCAAGGTAGTGCTCCCCCAGTATGTCGCTCCAGAACAGCGCCGTACCGCCGCCCACGTAGGTCCCGTAACGGTCGCTGCCGACGGCCACCTGCGGCGGAGCGACATAGTCGAGAGACAGGCCGGCACGATACTTCGTCGTCTCGAACTCCTCCGCGCTCTCCGGCAGACCCAACTCCCAGTTCGTCACCAGCGCCATCACGTCACCGACTGGCCTGTCGGCCGGCGGCAGGACAGCCGGGCTCACATCGGCCAGCGGCGGCAGCACCGGCCCGTCAGCCAGCAGCTTCTCAGCCTCGACCACGTAGATCGTGTAGCGGTCTCCCTCGTAGGCACTGAACACCAGCTTGTCGCCGGCCAGCGACATCGCTGGGCTGGCCCCGGTGATGCCACTGACTCCCCCAGCCAGCTGGGTGATCTGGTAGAGCTCACCGTCCGCCAGCGCGACGCGATAGACATTCGTGATGCCGTTCTGGTCAGACAGGAAATACAGGCTCGACCCATCGGCCGACCACTGCGGGTTGATGCTCTTGCCGTCCACGAAGGTGGCCACGCGCTCGATCGCGCCCGTCTCTACATCGAGCAACGCCAGCTCATAATTGCCCCAGCGGAGAATTTCCATGTCGGTCGAAAACCGATCGCTAACGAACGCGATCCGGCGACCGTCCGGCGACCAGGTCGGCTGCACATCCGCATACGCGTCGTTCGTGACCCGGCGAATCGCGCCCGACCCGACGTCCAAGATGAACAGGTCCATCAGGCCGCCGACCGATGCCGAGAAGACGATCTGGCTACCGTCGTGAGACCAGGCCGGGTTGAAGACCTCACCCACCTGCGCGACCTTGAACTCGCGTACCGCCTTGCCACGTTCGGTGTCGATGATCGTCAAGATCGGCTTACCCTTGCTGACCCCGGCGAACACGAAGTCCCGACCGTTGGGGTGCCAATCGCCTGCGGAGTTGATGAACTGCAGGCTCTCGAAGTGCGGATCGAGCGCGGTCTTGAGGATCTTGCGCTCGATCTCGCCGGTCTCAGCGTCTGCGAGGAACATCTCGATCGAGAAGCGATCTTTCTCCGAGAGAAAGACCATCTTCGTCCCATCCCGGCTCAGTGCCGGCGCGATGTTCAGCCTGCCAGCGCCACGGTCCGGCGTGATAAGGGCACGGCCGTATTCCTCCGGCGCTGTGGTCTGCTCGAGCAGCGCCTGGTAAGCATCATTCGTCGATTGTTGCCAATCGGCGATAAGGTCGTTCGGCGAGATCTGAAGCACGGCAGCGATCGCCTGGCCGACGGTTCCGCTCATCGACGCTGCCTTCAGCAGCTCGCCCACGACCGGATCGCCCCAGCGCCCGGCGACGTACGCCCAGAAGGCGTGGCCGTAGCGGTAGGGATTGTAGTACGGACTCGCGAGCTGCCCCAAGTTGGGCAACTCCTCGCGGCGCGCCGCATCATGCATCCACATAGCCGTTAGCGGATACACGGGGCCCAGCGACAGGTACTCGGACATCCCTTCCACGAACCACAGCGGCATGCCCGAAACCGCCGGCAGTCCTCCGCCCACCGACGGAGAGCGGGCTGTGATGTCGTACTGGAAAGCGTGCACCAGCTCGTGGCCCAGCACGTGGTCGGTCTCGGCGAGAGAACCCGCCATCGGCAGCACCACACGCCGCTTGAATGCCTCCGTCACACCTCCCGTACCCTCATCGATCGAGCCGCCGAGGATCGTCGTCTGCTCGAAATCAGGGTGATCGGCGTAGAGGACGATGATCTGTCGGCTGCTCAGCTCGTGGTTCAACAGTCGAGACAGCCGGGCATACCACCGCTCGGCCATGCGTGCTGTCTGTTCGACTGCTTCGCGGGCCTCCGGGTAATAGTGAATGTCAAAATGCTCGGTCTTCAGTACCTGAAAGTCGAATCTTTCGTACTGGACCTTGTTACGTCCGAAGTACTGGGCCTCAGCCGGCCCTGCCCACGGGCCGAACCCCATCAGAACGGCGACAACCGCGACACCAGCGTACAGGCGAGCACGAGCGAATCCCATCGGTACCTCCCTAAAGCGCGGCAGCGCAGCGATCCACAGGCGAAATTTCAAGATACGTTACCAGCCTCTTCGACGCGAGGATAAACCTTCTACAAGGCTCTGACAGCCCACAATCAGATCGCCGCTGTGACCCTGGAGCTACACTACTATTATACAACGCCACTGGGCCCCCGGTGTTCCGTCGGAGAAGCGATTGCCGTCCAGGGAGCGCGCTGCTAGAATGCGGTGTTCCCTTATCGTGGATCCTCTAACCGACAGAGGGACGCCCACCTAGGGAGAAGATCTCATGCGAGCTCTGAAGGGCCACCTGCTGCCCACAGAGGCCTACGACGGCGGCGAATCGCGAGACTCGCATAATGACTCACAAAACCACCGTTCGCTTGCCGGTGTATCCGTCTCTTGTAGTAGATGACAGCTTGCCTGCCATGAACGTTAGCGGGACACGCTGGCATCGAAAGCCTCGCCTATCCAGGTTCGCTGCCGGCTCAGTCAGGGACGCCAGCGCGTGACCCGACGTGGCGCGGTCGTCAGCCGTGAATCGCCGAGCAGAGCGATCATAGGCCAGCCGCCCATCACCCTGGGCGAGGCCCTGCGCCCATTCCGCGCGCGCTTCGCCTGGGCCGGGCTTTACTTCGTGGTCGTGTTCCTGATCGGCATGATCGGCTACATGCTCATCGAGGGTTGGAGGTGGACGGAAGCCCTCTACATGTCCGTGACCACAGTGTCGTCAGTGGGGTTCATGGAGGTTCACCCTCTGTCGCCGCCGGGACGCACGTTTACCATCGCGCTGATCCTCCTCGGTGTGACCGGCCTGGGGATCTGGTGGGCACTCACGACCGCGCTGATCGTCGAACTCGACCTCGGGGGCGTACTGCGGAGGCGTAAGATCATGCGTAGCATAGAGCAACTGTCAGATCACTATATCATCTGCGGTATGGGCCGGATGGGTCGTATCGTGGTCGGCGAGATGATCCAGGCCCAAAGCCCATTCGTGATCGTCGAGCATGACCCGGCCCGCATCGCTCTGGTCCGCGAAAGCTATCCCGACATCCTGGTGATCGAGGGAGACGCAACGCAGGAGCACACACTCGAGACCGCCCAGGTCGAGAAGGCCAATGGCCTTGCTACCTGTCTGGCAGAGGACGCCGACAACTTGCTGGTCTGCATGACGGCGCGTCACCTAAACCCCGGCCTCAACATTGTCACGCGGGCTTACAACGAGGAGTCGCTGCAAAAGCTGCGGCGCGCGGGTGCCGAGCATGTAGTCTCGCCTAACGTGACCGGCGGGATCCGTATGGTCTACTCACTGCTGCGCCCACACGTCGTGAGCTTCCTGGACTGTGTGATCGGCGAGGCTGGAATAGAGCTCCGCTTGGAGCAGGCATCTGTCCCACCCGGCTCCCACCTGGTAGGCCAAACGCTCGCCGAGGCGAGAATTCCTCAGCGGACCGGGCTCATCGTCCTGGGCCTGCGCCGCGCGGGACAGACAGGCCCCCCGATCTACAACCCCGGTCCCGAGACCCGGCTCGAGGACGGCGACGTGATGATCGTTCTCGGTCGTTCCGAGCAGGTGCAGCGTTTGCGCGAGTACGCGGGCGGGGAAGTTCAGCTCTAGATGGTCGGGCTGCGCCCGATCCATCGAGGACCCAGAGATTATACGTCCAGGTTCTTCACGTACTTTGCATTTTGCTCAATGAAGGCGCGGCGCGGCTCGACCTCATCGCCCATCAGCAAGCCAAACAGACGGTCCGCCTCAACGGCGTCGTCCATAGTCACCCGGAGGATTGTCCGCCGTTCCGGGTCCATGGTCGTCTTCCAGAGCTGATCGGGGTTCATCTCGCCCAGACCTTTGTACCGCTGAACGTCCGGCTTGCCCTTCCCGTCACCGTCGAAGCGCTTGAGTATCTTGTCGCGCTCCTCGTCGCTGTAGGCGTAGTGCTCCTCCTTGCCACGGCGAACGCGATAGAGCGGAGGCTGGGCGATGTAGATGTAGCCGGCTTCAATGAGCTGCCGCATATGGCGGAAGAAGAAAGTCAGCAGCAGTGTGCGAATATGGGCGCCGTCGACATCGGCGTCCGTCATGATGATGATGCGGTGGTACCTCGCGTTCTCCAGACTGAACTCATCCTCACCGATCCCGGTGCCCACTGCCGTGATGATCGTACGGATCTCCTCGTTCGACAGCACCTTGTCGAGCCGTGACTTCTCGACGTTGAGGATCTTGCCCCGCAGCGGCAGGATGGCCTGGAAGTTCCGGTCCCGGCCTTGCTTGGCGGAGCCACCGGCCGAGTCGCCCTCCACCAGATACAGCTCGCTGATGCTCGGATCCTCCAGCGAGCAATCGGCGAGCTTGCCGGGCAAGATCGAGCCTTCAAGGGCCGACTTGCGGCGCGTCAAGTCGCGCGCCTGGCGAGCCGCCTCCCGCGCCCGCGCCGCCTGCGTGACCTTCTCGATGATGCGGCGCGCGGCCGAGGGATTCTCGGCCAGGAAGTTAGAGAGCCCCTCGTTTACCACCGACTCGACCACGCCGCGCACCTCGCTGTTGCCCAGCTTGGTCTTCGTCTGGCCCTCAAACTGCGGGTCCATGACGCGTACCGAGAGAATCGCGATCAGGCCCTCACGCACGTCCTCGCCGGTCAGAGTGAAGCTCTGCTTCTTGAGCATGCCGCCCCGCCGCGCGTAGTCGTTCAGCGTTCGCGTGAGCGCTGCCTTGAATCCGGTAAGGTGAGTGCCGCCTTCGTGGGTATTGATGTTGTTGACGAAGGTGAAGGTGTCCTCTTTGTACCCATCGTTGTACTGCAGGGCCAGCTCGATCTCTAACTCGGGACGCTTCGCCTCAACGTAGACGATCTCACCATGAAGCGCCTTTCGGTTACCCCTCAAGAACTTCACGAACTCCTTGATGCCGCCATCGTACTGGTACTTATCCTTCCGCTCTTGCCCGGGCCGCTCATCTCTGAGGGTGATCCTGGCGCCGCGGTTCAGGAACGCCAGCTCACGCAGCCGAATGGCCAAGGTATCGAAATCGAACTCGAGCTCGGTGAAGACATCGGGGTCGGGCTTGAACGAGACCGTGGTCCCGGTTCTCTCGGTCTTGCCAACTGACTTGAGCTCGCTCTTCTTCTGGCCACGGCTGTACTTCTGATGCCAGGTCCGGCCATCGCGATCGATCCTCACCTCCAGCCATTCGGACAGCGCGTTCACCACCGAGACCCCGACACCGTGCAGCCCGCCGGACACCTTGTAGGATTCCTTGTCGAACTTCCCCCCCGCATGCAGCGTGAGCATGGCCAGTTCGACACCGGGGACCTTCTCGGTAGGGTGTATGTCTACGGGGATGCCACGGCCGTTGTCCGTAACCAGTACCGAGCTGTCGGAGCGGACCACGACATCAATCTCATCGCAGTACCCCGACATCGCCTCGTCGATCGAGTTGTCCACGACTTCGTAGACCAGGTGGTGTAAACCGCGAGACGAGGTCGAGCCGATGTACATGGCGGGACGTCGACGTACACCTTCCAGACCCTTCAGAACCTGAATCTTGCCAGCCGTGTACCCGTCGCCCCCCGACGCCCGCGGTGACCTCTTGGACGCCTTCGCGCGTGGAGTCTTGGCCACTCGCGTGCGCGGCCGTGCCTTAGCCTTGGCCTTGGCCTGTCTGGTCCCCTTTGCAGTTGCTTTCTTCCCTTTGCCCGGTCGCTTGGCCATCACTCTGCCCTCTGATTCCTTGCCACCTATGCTGTTACTGCGTGGGCGCTCGCCGCTAGCCGCCCTCGGCCAGCCTGAACACTATCCTCTCGAATATCCCTCGCTCACGGCCCGAGTTGAGCCTGGCCAAGAGGCGACGCTCCATCATCTCCAGCTCCATGAGCCAGGCAGAGGAGTGCACCTCCACGAAGAGAGTTCCACGATCGAAGCCCACCGGAGTAGCAACACGAGCGATCTGTTGGCCCACCAGTTCCACCCACTCGGGTATCACCGACGCGCGTTCCACCTCCTCAGCGAGCCCGCGCGCCCGCAACAGCCCGTCCACCAGCGGCCCGATGCGCTGCAACGACCCGCCACGCACCTCGCTCACAGGCGATTCACTCTCCCGCCGACGATCCGATATTCCGCCAGGCTCTTGCCCATAAGGGCAAACTCGGTTGGCTTGGGTGAGGTCACGATAACCTGCCCCCATTTCTCCGCCGTCAGCAGTCCCGCAACACGCTCCGCTCGCTGCGGATCGAGCTCGGCAAACACATCGTCGAGCATGAGGATCGGTCGTCGGCCCCGCGCAGCGCGCAGGCTCTCCGCCTCAGCCATCCGGAGCGCGATCGCCGCGGTCCGCTGCTGACCAGCGGACCCAAAGCTCCTGAGCTGCAGCCGCTCCGTGCTGCCCATCACCCAGAAGCTGACGTCGTCGCGGTGCGGCCCCACGAGGGTCAGGCCGCGGCGTCTCTCGTTATCGGCCAGGCGCTGGATCTCGGAGTGAAACGACTCCGACCAGCCTTCCCGCGTCGGGGTTCCCTCCTCTGTGCCGCTGCCGGGACGTGGCACAGACGGTACATAGTCCAGCCCCGCTTCCGGCTCCCCCGAGATGGCGCCGTAGTAGTGCGCAAAACTCGCTCGGCGCGCGGCGATCCAGCGCGCTCGCGCCTCCGTGATCCGGCTACCGGTGAAGACGAGCCCGGCGCTCCAGGCCGCCAACTCGGTCAAGCTCGCCCCATGGCGCAACAACTCGTTGCGCTGGGACAGGATCTGCCGGTAGCGTTGCAGGGCTGACAGATAGCCCGGCTCGACCAGCGAGAGCACAATGTCGAGGAAGCGTCGCCGGGCGGCCGGGCCGCCCGCCACGATCTCCACGTCGCTGGCAGTGAAGATGATAGCGCCGACGTGCCCAATGGCCTCGCCCATCCGGCCCGGCTCCCGGCCATCAAGCGTGACCTTCTTCCGGCAGCTCTCACGCGCGTATGCCGCCGCCACCTCCACACCACCCTCACCGTCAGAGAGCAGCCCTTCGACCCGGAAGTGCCCGCACCCGAAGGTGATCAACTGCTCGTCCCGGGCGCCCCGGAACGAGCGGAAGATCTCGAGGTAATACACGCCCTCCAGCAGATTCGTCTTGCCCTGACCGTTGTCCGCGATCAGGGCCGCCCCACGCTCCGGAAACTCTACGGCTTCCTCTTCAAAATTCCGGAAATTCCGGAGACCGAGACGCTGGAGAAACACGTAAGAAATCTAAGTAGTTGTGCGCCCTTTCTCAAGGTCGCCGGTCAAGAGAGAACTCGCCAATTTCGTGGATTTTGCCGCCCGGAAGGTGCCCCGCAACCCACCCGGAACCCCGCACCCGCTACACCCAGGCTGACCTGTAGAATGCCTTACAACTGAGAGCAGGCTATCGGGTACAGATCGCACTCGATCACGATCACGTAGACTGGCTCCGAGAGGGCACGCTCGCCAATCACATTCTCCGCAACCGCACGGATCTCCAGCTGGGTACCCGTCCTGAACTCAGGAATTGTCACATCGAACACCACCAACACGGAATCCTCCGGCTCCGTGAACTCCCGCCGATCCCACCCGACGGTGTCACGCACCGCAGACCGGACCAGATAGTACTCCACAGCCTGGAGAAAGCCCGTGGCGCCCACCACGACCCGCACAACCGAGTCGGAGGGGACGAGCTCCTGCGTCACGGGGCTCGCCACCGCCACGCTGGTCGCTGGCAGATCTTCGCCCACCGCGGTGGGACGCTCGCGTAGCGTTTCGCACCCGCCGCTTGGGCTGACGACCGCGAGGGCGCAACCGAGAAGCGCCACCCGTCTTCCGCTCAGCAAACTCAACATCCTTTCCTTAGATATGTTGCCGACGGTATCGCTCGCGCCACCTACAATTCATTCTAGCGCCCGAGCCCCGTCTAGCATATAAGCTGCCCGCGCCCAGGCCGTTGGCGAAGCCCGCTGTCCATCACCGGTGAGCCGAAAACGCCCACCTCCTGGATCAGCCCTACTGAACCTCCTCGAACGGCATCGCCTGATGCGGCAGACTACTTCAGCAGATCACGCCACGTTGGTCTGGGCGGCTCCAGTGGCTCCTGGTGCTCGACACGGTCGAGCAGACCGTCGAGTAACAGCCGCATCTTCCCGACCGCGCGGCGATATCCGGCACGGGCCAGCAAGACGGTGATGGCTAGCACACCAGGGCTAAGCAGCGCCAGGACGCTCGGGATACCATAAACTTCGAGGGTGACTGCCGCCGCCAGGCACGTCAGCGGAACTCCTACGGCTGCGCCCAACCCCCAGAACCAACCCGCGCGTTCGCTGCCGACATCGCACGTCAGCGAGACCTGGCTCGATTCCTCGCTCAGCGGCACGACGCGGAGTTCGACAGCGTGGCCCTTCTTCGCCAGCTGATAGCCCTTGCCAAACAGATCCAGGCCCCGCATGAGAGAGGCTACGACACCGGTTTCCGGCTCCCACAGCGAGGCGGCCTTTGTGCGCCTCACCAGCCGGAGACTCTCGTTAGCCTGAAAGTGGGACTCGATCTCCTGACGGACCTCATCCGCTGGCCGCTCGATGTTCCGGGCGGCCGTCACGAGACGGGGACCACAGAGACGCGAGATCCAGCCGCGCTCCGCCAGCAGCTCGCCGCCTCTAGTGACCGCCGCCCGATGCTCGGCCAGTGCACGGCGGATGGCGCTTTCCGACAGCCCGACCTCTTGAGCGATACGCACGACGTCGACCTCGCTCAGCTCGGGCGCCGCGCTGCCGACCTCGGCCTCGAGCTCAGCGGCGCGCCGGATGACGACCTCAAGATCCTGGCGCGTCAGGTGGTGTCCTTGCGAGCCCTCGCTCATTCCGGATGCCGAACTGACGTCTTCCTACCGTTCCCGCTTCCTAACGCGAGCCGGCTCCTTTGATCTGGAGAGATCAGGTACCCTCTCCGGCGGCGGCAGCTCCGGGATCGTCTCCTCGGTGCCTTCAAGCTCCGCCTCCGATTCTTCGGAGGCTCGGGTCTTTAAGGACCGAATGAATGGCTCGAAGAGATCCATCGGGATGGGGAAGAGCGTCGTCGAGTTGTTCTCCGCGGCGATCTCCGACACCGTTTGCAGGAAGCGCAGCTGTACTGAGACGGGCTGCTTGCTCATGATGCGCGCCGCCTCCACGAGCTTGGTCGACGCCTGGAACTCACCGAGCGCGTTGACGACCTTGGCACGCCGCTCGCGCTCCGCTTCAGCCTGGCGCGCCATCGCCCGCTTCATCTCCTGAGGCAGATCGATGTCCTTCACCTCCACCGCCGTGACCTCGATTCCCCAGGGATCGGTCGCCGAATCGATGATTTGGCGCAGCATGTTGTTGTACTTCTCGCGCTCGGCGAGCAGATCGTCCAGCTCCGCCTGCCCAATCACCGAGCGTAGGGTCGTCTGCGCCAGCTGCGACGTCGCAAACAGGAAATCCTCCACCTCGACGATCGCCCTAACGGGATCGGCAACCCTGAAGTAGAGGACGGCGTTCACCTTCACCGACACGTTGTCACGGGTGATCACGTCCTGCGGCGGAATGTCCATGGCGACGATCCGTAAGCTCACCCGCTGCATGCGCTCGATGCCGAACGGCACCAGAAAG
>CP070823.1:1898971-1912754 GCA_020344375.1 Gemmatimonadota bacterium
ACGCTGAGGTGATCTCCTCGACCTTCGACGAACCAGCGGACCGCCACACCCAGGTCGCCGAGATGGTGATCGAGAAGGCCAAGCGGCTGGTCGAGCACAAGCGGGACGTGGTGATCCTCCTCGACTCGATCACGCGCCTTGCGCGCGCCTACAACGTCGTCGTGCCTCACTCAGGCAAGATACTCTCGGGCGGTGTGGACGCGAACGCCCTGCACAAGCCGAAGCGTTTCTTCGGCTCGGCACGCAACCTCGAGGAGGGCGGTAGCCTGACGATCATCGCCACCGCGCTCATCGAGACCGGCTCCCGCATGGACGAGGTGATCTTCGAGGAGTTCAAGGGCACGGGCAATATGGAGATCGTGCTCGATCGACATATCGCTGACAAGCGGATCTTCCCAGCCATCGACATCAACCGATCGGGCACGCGGCGCGAGGAGCTGCTGCTCGACGAGAAGACACTGAACCGGATTTACCTCCTCAGGAACTTCCTGGCCGACATGCCGCCGGCAGAGTCGATCGAGTTCCTGCTTCAGCGCATGAAGCGCACGAGCGACAACACGGAATTCCTGAACAGCATGCAGGAGGCCTAAAGCAGGGGCAGCGGCAAGTTCAGTCCTCGAGCAACTCCTCGTACCCCGGGTTCAGCACCAGCTTGCCGGACTGCATGATCTCCCGATCCCAAGGGAAGACCACGGTCGCTTCGGTACACAGCGCATAGTAGTCTGGCTCGTAGCCACCCTCGTGGATCAGCGAGGTCGCGGTTCGCACCTCCGTGGGACCCACGTCACGCACTGCGGCCAGCGCCAGGCGCAACGTATCACCGCTCTCACAGATCTCGTCCACCAAGAGCACCCGTTTGCCGGCCAGCTGAGGCGGCGCCGCCGAGAGGATCTCCGGCCGGCCGCGCGCGCCGCCCTCGGACTCGCGCCGCGTAATCTTGATGCAATGGAAGTCCTTCTGAAGCATGGCGGCGATGACCGCCCCGGGAATCACGCCGGCTGCCGCGATCCCCACCACGACTTCGGGATCGTAGTCCTGGGCGACCTTCACAGCGAGGGCACGGCAGAGCTCACCGAATAGCTCCCAAGAGAGCTCCAGTACTCCCTCATCAGCGGCTTCGGGGGTTCTGAGATCGGTCACCAAGCCCCTCCTCGGCTGAACAAGTGAATCACCGCGGCCTCAGATCTGACGCCCGCACTCGGCTCGAACCTAGCGCCCCAGACGCGCGGCAGAAACCGGCGCCCACCGCGAACAGCCGGCGGCGGGCCGACGTGCAGCTCAAACTCCTCGTGGGCGCGGCCAAGATACCCGGTGGCAGGAGGGGCGAGCAAGCGTCCCGTGATCGGCATGCTTGAGGCCAGCCGCTGTCCACCTTAAGTTGGCTACAGCTTCGGTTTATCTTCGCATCGGCCACCGCGGGGAAGAGGAGAGGGGTTGTGGTCAAGGTCGAGAATCCACGCCGCGAGCGCATCGTCGAGCGCTACCTGGAAGAAGAGCTCCGCGAATCGTTCATCGACTACTCGATGAGCGTCATCGTGCAGCGCGCGCTGCCGGACGCCCGTGACGGGCTCAAACCCGCCCAGCGTCGCATCCTCTACGCCATGCACGAGCTTGGCCTGTCGCCCGAGCGCTCTTACAAGAAGAGCGCGACCGTGGTCGGCGACGTGCTGGGCAAGTACCACCCGCACGGTGACGTCGCCGTCTATGAGACGCTCGTGCGGATGGCGCAGCCGTTCTCCACACGCTACGCGCTTGTCGACGGCCAGGGTAACTATGGCTCGATCGACGGCGATCCCGCTGCGGCCTACCGCTACACTGAGGCGCGGCTCGCACCACTCGCTACCGACCTGCTCCGCGACATCGATAAGGAGACCGTCGACTTCCGGCCGAACTTCGACGGGCGACTCAAGGAGCCGGAGGTGCTGCCCGCCGCCTTCCCACAGCTCTTGGTGAATGGCAGCGATGGAATCGCCGTCGGCATGGCGACCAAGATCCCGCCGCACAACCTGCGGCAGATGGCCGCCGCAGCCGAGCAGCTGCTCGTGCGCCCCAATACCTCGCTGAACAAGCTGATCGAGATCGTGCAGGGGCCCGACTTCCCAACCGGCGGCTACATCTGGGGCCGCGAGGGCATCGAGCAGGCGTACCGGACTGGCCGTGGCCGAATCGTCATGCGCGCCCGTGCCCACGTGGAGCAGGGCGCCTACGGCAAGCCGTCGCTCGTGATCACGGAGCTTACGTACCAGGTGAGCAAGCAGCGCGTGATCGAGAGCATCGTCGAGCTGGCTCGCCGGGGCAGGCTCGAGGGCTTGACTGACGTGCGTGACGAGAGCGACCGCGACGGTGTGCGGATCGTGCTCGAGCTCAAGCGCGATGCCAACCCCCGCAAACTTCTGGACAAGCTGTTCCTGAAGACGCAGCTCCAGTACACGTTCGGGGTCATCGCCCTAGCCCTGGTGGATGGCGTGCCCCGTCAGCTCAACCTGAAGGAGATGCTCGAGGTCTGGATCGAGCACCGCCTGTCGGTGATCGTGCGTCGCACTCGCTTCAACCTGGCGAAGGCGGAGGAGCGAGCTCACATCCTCGCGGGCCTGCTAAAAGCGCTGGACCGTATCGATGAGGTCGTCGAGATCATCAAGGCGAGCCGCACGCCTGAGACCGCGGCGAAGAATCTGCGCTCAGCGCTCAAGATCAGCGCCAGGCAGGCGGATGCGATCCTGGCGATGCGGCTCAGCAAGCTCACCGCCCTCGAGACCCGTGAGCTGCGGGAAGAGCTGAGCCAGCTGACCAAGCGGATCAAGACGTTGAACGAGATCCTCGCCGACGAAAAGCGCCGCCGCGATCTGGTCCGCCGCGAGTTGAACGCCATCGCGCAGCGCTACGGCGCTGGCCGGCGTACCGAGATCCTGCCGGACAGCGGCCGCTTCCCCCTCCCTAGCGCCGACGCGGAGCAGGAGATACACGTCTTTCTCACCCACTGGGGCTATCTGAAGGCGATCCCTGCCCGCAGCGCCAAGGACGATGGCGGCCTGGCGGTTGCGGAGAGCCTTGAGGCGGAGCGCGACGACTTCGTGACGCGGCTGTGGCTATGCAAGTCAGATGACCAACTACTCGCCTTCACGCGTGACGGCCAGGTCCATGCCGTGCGCGTCAGTGACCTGCCGCAGGGAACGCGCTCGTCGCGCGGCCGGCGCCTACGCGACCTTCTCGAACTGGAGGAGGAGATAGCCGCTGTGCACACGGTGCGGGAGTTCTCGGACGACCGCTTCGTCGTCAGCATCAGTCGCAAGGGCCGCGTGAAGCGGACCGCGCTCTCCGAATACCGCAACATCCGAGGCGGCGGCATCATCGCGGCCGGCATTGATAAGGGCGACGAGATCGTCGACGTGCATATCACCGCCGGCCAGAGCTCCCTCGTCGTCGCCACACGCAAGGGCCAAGTCATCCGCTTCGATGAATCGGAAGTCCGGCTGATGGGGCGCTCGGCATCGGGGGTGCGGGCCATCCAGCTGGCCCGCGGCGACCATGTCGCGGCCCTCGCCGTGCCGCGCCGTGACGCCACGTTATTGGGGGTCACCGTGGAAGGCTATGCAAAGTCAGTTGCTCTCGATGACCTGCGCACGCAGGCGCGTGGCGGCAAGGGGATGCAGCTGCTGCCGGCACGCTTCAAGGCCGGCGACCTCGTGGGCTTTCTTGACCTCCTGCCCGATGAAGGCGTCGTCGCCTTGACGCAGTCCGGCGACGCCTTGCGCCTCGACGCGCCCGAGCAGGGGAACGGCGGGCGCAGCGGCAAGCCGGTCCAGCTGCCGCTTCGCGGCCGCAAGCTCGTTGGGCTCGCCAGGACCGCCATCCGCCGCTCGGCGCCGCGAGCCGGCGAAGCCCAGATGAGCCTGCACATCTAGACGTTCGCGCATGCAATATCGTCACCTGGGAAGCTCAGGAATCAGAGTCAGTGCTATCTCCCTCGGCAGCTGGCTCACGTTCGGGCACGCGACGGAGGAGAGGGTGGCCGTCAAGTGTGTGCGGCGCGCCTTCGAGCTGGGCATCAACCTCTTTGATACGGCCAACGTGTACGCTGAGGGCCGAGCCGAGCAGGTGTTGGGCAAGGCGCTGGCACCGCTGCCGCGCCACGAGTGCGTGCTCGCAACGAAGGCCTACTTTCCAGTCGGCCCAGCACCCAACGACCGTGGCCTGTCACGCAAGCATATCTTCGAGCAGGTGCACCTGAGTCTGCGGCGACTGCGCACTGACTACGTTGATCTCTTCCAGTGCCACCGCTACGACAAGGAGACCCCGCTGGACGAAACGCTGCGAGCGATCGACGATCTGATCACCCAGGGGAAGGTCCTTTACGGCGGCGTGAGCATGTGGTCGGCAGAGAACATCGCCGACGCCGTGCGTCTGGGGCGAGAGTTGAGGCTGCGCCGGCTGGTGTCGAACCAGCCCCAGTACCATATCCTGCGGCGCGAGATCGAGACGAGCGGTGTGCTGGAGATCTGCGCCCGCGAGGGGCTCGGCCTCCTGGTCTACTCGCCGTTGGCGCGCGGGGTGCTGACCGGCAAGTACACCTCGATCGACGACGTGCCGCCGGATTCCCGTGCCGCCGACGAGCGTGGCCGGCAGTTCATGGGGCCCTGGTTCTCGGAGGAAGGTCTGGAAAAGGTTCAGCAGTTGCAGGTGATCGCCGAGGAAGCCGGGCTCACGCTGCCTGAGCTGGCCATCGCCTGGTGCTTGCGCCGTCGCGAGGTCTCCTCGGCAATCATCGGCGCGACGAAGGTCGAGCACGTGGAGGGTAACGCGGCCGCCGTAGACGTCGAGCTTTCCGACGAAGTCGTCGCTGCCATCGACCGGGTGGCTCCGGCATAAGCCACGGCACCGCCGGCCGCAGGGCGTTACACGGGCTCAACGAAGACTTCCATCACACCGCCGCACACGGCGGGGCTCCAGGACAGGTAGTCGTCTGTAAGTTCCACACGGACGAGCCTGGCCACGCCCGTCTCGATCACCTCGCGCGCCGCCTCCAGCACCACCGCCTCGCCGCAGCCACCGCCGATCGTGCCCTGCTGCTGACCGTCGGCGCCGATGAGCATCTTACTACCCGCCTCCCGCGGTGTAGAGCCCCTGGCCCGCACCACAGTAGCCAGTGCCACGCGCTGCCCGGATTCCGCGGCGCGTACCACCGCCGCGTAGATCTCGCGATCGTCCAACTCCTACTTGCCTCCTTGCTCCGTCTCGCGGGCCGGCGCCACGCGGTCGAGCACCCGCTCCTTCCCGCCAAGCGCGCCGCCGCTGCCGCCGCGCCGGACCGCCACGAGCTCGGCGGCGATGGCGAGGGCGATCTCCTCAGGCGTCTCGGCGCCGATGTCGAGCCCGATGGGCGCGTGCACCTGGGCAAGTCGCGCGGGATCGACCCCGTCGCGCACCAGCGCCTCGAAGGTCGCCCGCACGCGCCGCCGGCTGCCGATCATGCCCAGATAGGCCGGGCGGGCCTCTCTCCTCAGCAGCTGCAGGATACTGTCGTAGTCGTACTTGTGGCCGCGGGTCACCAGCACCACGTAGCTGTCTGCCCCAACGACGACATCCCTGAAGGGATCCTCATAACTCACGACTTGGACCCGAGTCGCCTCAGGGAATCGCTCGCGATTCGCAAACTCAGGCCGGTCGTCGATGACCGTCACACGGAAGCCGAGGGTCGCTCCGAATCGGGAGAGCGCCTGGCCGACGTGACCCGCACCGACGATGAGAAGCTCGGGTGCGGCGTACTGCGATTCCACATAGAACGCCCAGGTCTCGCCGTTAAGCTCGAGCTCGCGGATGCCGCATGCCCGCGCTGCCAGCGCCTCGCACGCCAGCTCCGCCGCCCGCCTGTCCAGCTCTGCCGAGCCCAGTGTCCCCGTCACCTCGTCGGCGGCAACGACGAGGCGTCGGCCCACGGCATCCTCGAGCGGGGCCTGCACAATCGTCACCAGTGCTACGGGCGTGCCGCCCTCCAGCGCCGCAAGCGCCTGCCGCGCTGCCTGCGCGACCGAGATCGCGTCAGCGTGACTGTGATTCACTCGAACGCTCCCAAGTACTTCTCCAAATCGGCGGGCGTATCCACATCGATGAGCACGCCGTGGTCATCCACCTCCACGTCCTCCGCCTCGCCAGCATAGCGACGCACCACGGAGCGCGCCCCATTCGGAAGATCGCCGTGCAGTAACTCGTCGAACACCGCCGCGCTGAACAGCACGGGGTGACCGTGCCGACCCATGTACGTCGGTCGCACGACGGGTGCGCGGCGATGCTTGAAGGCGTCGATCAACGCGGCGACCGTCGGCGAACCCACCAGCGGATGATCGACGGGGAGTGCGACCACAGCTTCCACGCCCTGTGGCAAGGCACGCAGTCCGGCGCGCAGCGAAGCAATCTGCTCTGTATCGACGCCGCCGCCCCGAGTCGTGCGACCGCCGGCGCCGGCCGCGACCTCGCTGAACTCCGGGTCCTCCGTGTTCAGCACGACGACGACATCCCCACAGCCGCCCAGGCTCAGCGTGCGCACTGCCCGCTCGAGGAACGTCTCCTCACCTACCTTGAGCAGCGCCTTCGGCTGACCCATCCGTCGCGAGCGGCCACCGGCGAGCACGATTCCGGCGATCATGGCTCGAAAGATGTACCCTGCCCCGAAATGCGTCAAAGCGATGGATCAAGATCACCAGCGCGCGACACGGCTGCTCCGTCACATCCGCGGTCTCAACGGCTCTTCAACGCAGCCAGCAGTTCCTCGACCGACGTGAACTTCACGCGCGGGCGACCCTGCTCAGAGCCTCTCGCTTCCTCCAGCTCCTGGATGCGCTGCCAGTCCGTCCAGGAGACAATATCCGGCTGGTTGGAACGGACAAGCTCTTCCGTCTGGGCCGGGTCAGGGCGCGCGGGGTTCAGTAGCACACCGGCAGCTGCGTCTTCCAGCATGCAGGCCACAGTCTCGCCGGCGTCAGGCTTGTTCGTGCCAATGAAACCCACAGCGTCGCGCTTGATCCAGCCGGCGACGTATAAGCCCGGCAGCGGCCTCCCCGTCTCAAGGTCGAAGACGCGACCCTTCTCGTTGGGGACGATCGCGCGGCGCTCGTCAAAGGGGAGACCGGCTAGCGGCTCACCCTTTTGGCCAACCGCGCGAAAGACCAGCTCCACCGGCAGCTCTTCGTAGCGGGCGGTAGGTCTTGGGCGAAGCGACCCATCCTCGCTCAGGTAGAGTTCGTTCCTGACCAAAAGCATGCCGGTGACTTGACCTGCGTCATTGCCGCACAACTCCACGGGCGAGACCAGGAAGCGCAGCGTGAGCTTCTTCGGCTTGCCGCTGCCCGGTCGGCCTGCGAAGCCCTGGAGGATCTCGAGCTTCTTGACCACCTCCCTGTCACGCCTTTGGTCGAGAGCGGCCTGGCTGACCGCGTCGAGCTGCACCTCCTCCGGCAGCACGACGACGTCCGCGCCAGGCAGTTCGCCGAGCTCTCGGAGCTCGGGGTTCGTGAAGGCAGCCTGTGCCGGTCCGCGGCGGCCGATGAGGTAGATCTCCTTGACGTTGCTATTCGCCAAGGCTTCAGCCGCACGTTCGGCGCAATCGGTGGTGGCCAGCTCTTCGGGAGTCCGGCAGAGGACACGTGCCACGTCCAGGGCAACGTTACCCGCGCCGACCACAGCGACGCGCCTTACCGAGAGATCGAATTCGCAGTCGCGATAGTCGGGGTGGCCATTGTACCAGGCAACGAACTGCGTAGCCGGATGGCTCCGTTCCAGGTCCTCGCCCGGGATGCCCATGCGGCGATCGGTCTGGGCACCCGTGGCACAACAAACCTGGTGGTAGTGAAGACGGAGATCGTTGAGGGTGATGTGTGTTCCCACCTCGACGTTGCCGTAGAAACGGAAGCGCGGACTGGCCGCGACCTTCTCGAAGGCACTGGTCACGTTCTTGATCTTCTCGCGGTCAGGAGCGACACCAAACCTGACCAAGCCGAAAGGCACTGGCAGCCGATCATACATATCCACCTGGACGACCAGCCCTTCTTGCCCGAGCAGCTTCTCCGCAGTGTAGAAGCCGGCGGGTCCTGATCCAATGATCGCCACCCGCAGCGGCTGGGCCTCAGTGCCCGGTCTTGTCACCCCTCGCTCCTCGTCGCTATCTGGCGTAGCCCGTCGGGGTCAGCACCGCCCCTGTCGGGAACGGCACAATCATAGGAAACCTGCCAGCGCCCGGCGACCGGGGCATGCGCGCCTGGCCCGGTTCCCAGGGGCCCAGCCGAGCTACTGTGCCGGAAGGCGAGGCGGAGCTAGGTTGTGAACGGTCACTGCGACAGCCCAATCCCCATCGATAAGCCCGTATGTCTGCGCACAAGGCGCCGCGGGTGAGGGCTGCCCTGCCAACCGCAAGAGCCAGTTTGATGACGGAGTGCGACCCATGAAACGTCTGTTCTGTATCGCTGTGACGCTGGCGATCGTCGCCAGTCCCATCTCCGCGCAGGAGCGCCCGCTGGGAACGCTCCGCGAACAGGCCGAGATCCAGCAGCGCTGGCTGGAGCTGCGGCTCGAGCGCGTACTGCCGCGGCTGATGCGAGAGCACGGAGTGGACATGTGGGTCATTCCGATGCGCGAGTACAACGAGGACCCCGTGTTCCGGGCACTGGTCTCACCAACAACTTTCGCTGCGCGCCGCCGGACCATCTACATCTTCTGTGACCGCGGGCCCGAGGAAGGCGTCGAGCGCATCGCCATCGGTGGGAGTTCGCAGGGCGGCCTCTACCGCGTGGTGCTGGACCCGGACGCGGCCGTGGGCGCAGCTGCCGGACAGGAGCGGCGAGCCGAGCCCTTCGGGCCCGAACAGTGGAAGCTCCTGCCGCCGATCGTCGAGGATTGCGATCCACAGACCATCGCCGTGAACATCTCTCACACCTTCGCCTTCTCCGATGGCCTGAGCGCCGGCGAATGGGAACAGATGCAGCAGGCGCTGCCGGAGAGATACCGCGAACGGATTGTGCGCCGAGAGCGGCTGGCACTCGAGTACGTCGCCGAACGTCTACCGGAGATGCTGCCGATCTATGTGGAGATGATGAAAATCGCGCACGAAATCATCGCCACGGCGTTCTCCGACCAGGTGATCACCCCGGGAATCACGCGCACCGAGGACGTCGCCTGGTGGATGCGGCAGCGCCTGAACGACGTGGGCCTGGATACCTGGTTCCGGACCTCGGTCGAGGTCCAGAGACGGGGCGTCGCGATGGGCGACTCTGCCAACCCGGTGATCCTGCACGGCGACGTTCTCCACTGCGACGTGGGCGTCACGGCACTCAGGCTCAACACCGACACTCAGCACATGGGCTACGTCCTACGCCCCGATGAGCTCGAGGTGCCCGAAGGACTCAAACAGGCCCTGGCCGCGGGCAACCGGCTCCAGGACATCGTGATGGAGGAGATGGAGCCGGGACGGACCGGCAACGAGGTGCTGCGACGCGCGCTGTCACGCATGCGCGATGCTGGGATCAACGGAACCGTCTACAGCCACCCCCTCGGTGACCAGGGACACGGCGCGGGGCCGCTGGTCGGGCTGTGGGACCGCCAGGAGGGCGTGCCGGGCCGCGGTGACGTCCCGATCCGCCCGAACACCTGGTGGGCCATCGAACTGCAGGCTACGACGCCCGTGGCCGAGTGGGATGGCCAGGAAGTGCGCATGGCGCTGGAGGAGGACGCGTATCTCGATGAAGACGGAAGACGTCACTGGGTGCTCGGCCGTCAGGAGCATTTTCACGTCGTCCGCTGACTGCGACAGATTGAGTAGCGAACCTCGCTCCAGCACAACCAGTGGGACAACAACTGAGGAGGATCTCTGATGCCTAGTCCGCTCACACGCCGTGGGTTCTTCCAGCAGAGCTTCGGTCTCGGCCTAGGCGCCTTCCTGTGGCAGACTCATCATCCACTCTGGGGTCCGAACGGTAGGCACCACGTGGTTCGAAGGCCGGGCACAGATACGACCCCGCTCATCATTACGAGCCATTCAAACGAGACCGGCCGCAAAGCAATGGAGACGGTGTGGGAGATCCTCATGAACGGCGGCTCGGCGCTCGACGCTGTCGAGAAGGCGACCAACATCATCGAGGATGATCCCGAGGACACCAGCGTCGGTTACGGCGGTCTCCCCAACGAACGCGGTGTCGTGCAGCTCGATGCCTCAATCATGGACGGCAAGACCTACAGCGCGGGCTCCGTCGCAGCGCTCGAGAACATCAGGCACCCGTCCTCCGTGGCGCGACTCGTGATGGAGCGCACCGACCACGTGATGCTCGTCGGTCTCGGCGCGCTCGAGTTCGCGAAATCCTGGGGCTTCGAGGAAGAGAACCTGCTGACCGACAAAGCGCGAGAGCGCTGGCTCCGCTGGCGCGAGGAGCACAGCGACCGCGACGACTGGGGTCCGCCGGATCACCTGCGAAGACGCGGCGAGCAGGGCACCTCCCTGAGCGCCCTGTGGGCCGAGACCTATGGCACCGTGAACGTCCTCGCGGTGGACGCGAACGGCGATAGCGCCGGGATCACCAGCACCAGCGGTCTCAGCTACAAGATCCCGGGCCGCATCGGTGACTCCCCCATTATCGGCGCCGGTCTCTACGTGGACAACGAGGTCGGCGCGGCCGGTGCCACCGGCCGAGGCGAGGATGTGATCAAGTCGTGCGCGTCCTATTACATCGTCATGCGGATGCGGGACGGCCGCTCGCCTCAGGCGGCCTGTGAGGATGCGCTGCAGATGATCGCCGAGCGATACCAGGCGGTCGGGCTCGACTTCCTCCCCGGTGAGAAATTCGTGGCCATCAACCGAGACGGCGAGTACGGGTGCGCCACGATGCGGGGCACGCGACCGCCTCGCATAACCGTCGTGAACCAATCCGGTCTGAGCATCTACGAGGGCACGATCGCGTTTCCGGCAGACGAGTAAGGAGTAAGCTTCAGAACTCGCGAGCTTGCAAAGGGCTCAGGAACACCGCGGTCCCGACATGCGTCGCACGTGGCGACGATGGGGTCGTCGCAGTCGATGCCGGATGCCGCCGCTGTCTCTAACATCGTCCCGAGATCCGGTCACCTCTCGACGACCGACTCGGCAAAGATCTCGATCGGGGTCGTCACTGCATCCCCAGGACCAAACTCCCAGACTAGCGTGGTCCCGTCACGATCGTGCGCGTTCGAGGCCGTAACCCGTCCCGGCATGGTTAAGCGGAAGACGATCGCCGAGTTGGCCGCCAGCTGTACGCCCGGCAGCTGCCCCTCGATGAATGCCTCGAGCCGATCCTCATCCTCGTAGACCTGTCTCAGCATCTTCTCGAAGAACTCTTCATCGGCTCCCGGGTAGCGCTGGCGCACGACCTTCTCTGCCTGTTCCGCCGTCCGCTCGACGAACGCCGACAGGATTTCCTCCTGTCGGTCGCCACTGGCATCAAAGAGGCCCCGATCCACGGCAGCCCACAGACCACCACGGACGAGCCCAATGATCTCGCCACGTTGTTCCGAGGCCAGGCCCGGATACTGCGCGTCGAGCGTATTTCTAACGTAAACCAGAAGGTGTTCGATCATCGCATCGTTCAAGTTCTCCCAGTAGAAGGTCTCGCGGTATGTGAACGAGCTGCCCTCGGCCACGTGCCCGGTCTCCGCCCTAACGGCGTTCAGAAAATGAACATCGCCTAGCGACACATGCCCCACGCTCGACCTGGCCCCGACGCTGGTCGCGCCCGAGATGCGAACGCCGCCACTCAGACCGGCCCATGATGCCAGGTCCCTGACCCGCGTCTCGCGCCGGAACACGTGCACCGTGTCGTCCTCTTCGGTCTCCCGCTCGTACCTCCACCCTTCATTCTCAGTCACGTGCATGAGCGCCTGGAAGTCGCTCGGAGAAACCCAGCTCAACTCTTCCGTCTCCTCGACCGTCATCTTTTCGTACCGAACGCCACTGCCGTCCGGGTTGAGCGTCGTCTCCAGCCCGTACTCGATACAGCCGCCCAACCCGAAGAGAGCGAATGCGAATGCTGCAATGCGAACGCCGTTGTATGCGTGGATCCACTTCATGATATCTCACCTCACTCGAGTCTCAGCCCTGCGCCGGTCACGACCGCTCCACGGGTCGGGCTCCCCTGGCGATGGCGAGTATGCGTGCCGTAGGAATGCGCCTCTCGGGGTCCAGATCGAGAGCTCCGAGCAACCGCAGCAGTTCGCCCGCCTGTATGCCGTCCTCGGTGCCCACCTCCGCGAGCGCGTCGCTCAAGGCCGTAGCCGTCCAGAAGGGGGCGCTCTCGTTCAGCGCCTCCAACTCAAGAGCACCGAAGATCGTGGTGCTCGCCGGCAGACCACGGAGCATCTCGGCAAGCTCGGAGATGCTCACGCTCCTGCGGCGCTGAAGCACCCGCGCCCAGGTGGCCCTGCCAGCCAGCCCCGCGGTCCGCACGACCGGATGTGATGATGTCCGGACATCCAGCTCTGCGAGCCGGCGCTCCTGCTCCGCGATCTCCTGCGCGAGAGCGCTCTCGCGTTGGCGGAGGCCTCTCACGTCTCGGAACAGGAGAGCACTGCTCACGAAAAGGAGCAGGGTCGCAGCGGCCAGTGCCGGAACGAGCCAACCCCAACGCTGCCATCCCCGGTACTCGCGGATGCGTGCCGACTCGTGAGTCGCGATCTCCGCCTCGACCCGCGGCCAGACAGAAGCCACCAGCTCATCGGGAACCACAGCCTCCAAGTCGCCGAGCCATGTTGAGGCCACATGTCCGTGCAGCCTGAGGAGCATAGCGCAGTCGGGACAGGAAGCCGCGTGCCGGTGAAGCTGCTCCACGCCCGTTTCCGGCAGTGCGCCATCCCTTAGTGCATCCAGCTGATCCTGGAACACCTCGCAGTCAGTCTTCTTGGTCACCGCCCTCCTCCATCCTTCGGAGAATCGTCGCCAGACGTTTGCGCGCGAAGTGCAAGGTCGCCCTGCAGGTGGTGGGCTTCATCCCCAGCGCTCGCGCGACCTCCTTCTGGTTGCCGCCCTCAAGATCCACACGAACGAAGACCTGGCGCTGGCTTTCACTGAGCGCGCCCAACCCCTGGAGCAGGCGTCGGTGAAACTCGCGGCGCTCGACCTCTTCCTCGGGATCCATGCTGCTAGACACAAGCCGCAGTTTGCTCAACACGTCATCGCCCGGATTGGATTCGTGACGGATCCAGGCCCTGCGCAGGTGACTCAGACAGCCGTTGCGATGGATCGCGTACAGCCAGGCCCGAAAGCTGTGGGCGGGGTCGAAGCGCCCGATCCCGTCATGCACCTTGATCCAGGTCTCCTGGGTGAGGTCACGAGCCCATTCCCAGTCGCCCGTGTACCGATAAGCCACGGCGATGAGACTCCGGGTCAAGGAATCGACCAGGATCCTGAAGCTGCGCTCGTCGCCCTTCTGACAGGCCGCCGCTAGCGCAGAGAGCTCCCTATCGTCCACTCGCGATTCCCATCGGTTCTAGCTCGACAAGCTGCCCCGGCCGGACGCCGCCGCCTACCCGAGCCTCCAATCAGAATACGCAGGAGGGCAGCAATCTGTTTATCCCTCGGCTCCTCTGTCCCGCGCCTCGTCGACTTCCTCTCCTGCCGACCGGGATAGCAGATGGCCTGCGACGTACCCGATCACACTCGCCGCTGTGCCGGACACAGCAGATGGTAGAAGCGCGAACCCGTAGACCAGTGAACTCGCCACGGCACCGACGCGTTCCGCCGGGTAGAGCACGGCGACGTGTTCCCAGTAGCTGATCCCGG
>CP070823.1:1912854-1921730 GCA_020344375.1 Gemmatimonadota bacterium
GGGTTACTTACCCCACCGGCGGTCGCGAGCGAACAGTCTTATTACCGCTGCGTGTCCGACTGAAGGGCACAAGTGCTGGATGCGGGTCCTACACCCTTACCGTCTGGACCGGCCCCCGGCTGAACGAGGTTTTCGTCACCCTGGCGCGAGTCGAGGCCGACGGGCGCCTGGGTGCTCCTATCTGGGACGCCAGGCCGCTGGGGTGGAGGTATTACCCTGCTGAATCGCCGATTGCAATACCGCTGCCCGACCTGGAAGCATCTGGCATCTACTACGTGAAAGTCGCTGCCGAGCGGCGCAGCGGCGGATCCAGCAGCGCAGAAGCATGGATGTACCATCCCAGCGCAACCCAGTCCGGCTGTGCCGTGCCGAGAAGTGGTAGATAACTTTGCGGTCCGGAGATCATCCTGATGGTTCCGTCGTGGATCCTGCAGGTCGCCACGATTGTCGGAGGCATCGCGGCGGTTATTGCGCTGTGGGAGCGGTTTAGGAGGCGTCGCCGCCAAGGTCACCTCGATCACCCGTGGGTCCGCACTCGGCCCAAGCCAGCGCGCTGGAAGCTTTGGACGGTGGCTACTGCTCTGGCCCTTCCTGTACCGGTCGTCGTCTTCTTGGCGATCACGCGTGCGACTTCCACAGACGTCTCACTAGTCCTCTCGTTGTCAGGAGTTAGCTTCGAACTGTCGAAGGAGGTGCCGCTCCTTTCGGAGCCGCTGCGCCTGGCCGAGTTAGGGGCCTCCGGGCTGGAAGGGATTGAGACACCGATGGAGTGGGTCGATGCGGCAGGCAACCCGATCGGTGTGCTCGAAGCATCTGCACTGTTTCTATCGGCCGCTCAGGCCCCTTCCACAAGTGCAGTCTATCTCGACGACGTCGTCCTCCCTATCGAGACCGCTGTGACAATTCAGACGACGGACTATCCTGGGGAGTTTCGCGCGTCGTTCACCCAGGCCCGAGTGGAACCCAGCGTCTCAGTCGACGGCACGATCGAGGTGGTCGCGCCGGCCGTACTCGAGGCAACTCGAGAGTTCGAGCCCGGCAAGTTCCGCCTAATACCCTCGACGGATTGGATCACACTCGATCTGGTTCTGCTCAACGATTCCGCGGGCAGCTTCTCGCCCAACCTACAGGCCGGTGACCTCGAACTCTATCGCGTCGACAGGTACCGGCAGGGCACGGCTCCTAAGGACCGTATGGTATCGACTGTCCTGTCCGGCGAAATCTACTTTCCGCATCTCGACCGCAGACTGCGGCTCGAGGACGGAGATGAGCTGTGGTTCGCCGGCTCCAACGGTGAGATAGACCTGACGCTTTCCGGCAGGGAGATCGAGCTGAGGTTCGATGGCGCAGTGAGCGGGTTGCGCACCGGAACGCCTGAGCTCAGCCGGAGCATCATGCCGCGACGGGGCGAAGTGTGGCTGGCGCGATACGCGCTCGTCACGGTGCCGGTAGGGGTCCTGTATCTGATTGCCCTGTACGCCACAGTCCGCTGGTGGAGGGGATGGGCATGAACCGGTTCGTGTCCGGACTACGGAGCTTGGTCACTCTTCCGCTAGCGCTGGCTGTCTTCGCGCTGCCGGTGACCGGGATAGCGATTGCCCAAGAAGCGAAGTCGATCAGCCCGGGGATGTCGGAAGCGCAGGTGGAAGCGATCCTCGGCTCGCCCCTGAAGGTCCGAACATTTGGCGATCACACCTACTACTTCTACGACAACGGGTGCGTCGAGTGCAACTTGGATCTCGTCATTTTCCGAAATGGGGAAGTCGTCGATGCCATATTCCGGGCGCCGGATCGGATCTACACCGGCGTGAGCTCAGCGCGGACGGCAACTCCAGCGGACAGCGTGACTCAGGCGCTTGCTGAATCCCCGGAACCGCCGGCAGAGGAACCCGAGGAGATCAGAGGGCCGGTATTTCATATTGATCACAGCGTGAGCTCGGGGACCGCCGAGCACGTGCCGGAAGTGGCGAAGCAGCTCATCGTGCACGTCATCGGCTACTTCAATGAGAGCGGGGTGGAAGAGCTGGGCGCCGGGATCATCTTCGGCGCGACCGAGGATCGTGTCTACATCGCGACGGCCGATCACGTGCTACGATACCAGGGTCAGGTGGCCGACGAGGTCCGCGTGGTCTTTCGAGCCTACCCGGAGGAGCTGGTTGCCGCTAATCGGGATACTGCGCACCCGCAGCTCGACCTCGCCGTCGTCAGCGTCCCGCGTCGCTGGGTCAGAGCGTTCGAGAGGGGCCCACCCGCGTTCGATCGCCGCGGCGACGTGGGGGCGCTCAAGAGCGGTGACCGGGTCACCCCGATGGGCTGCCCGAACGGTGAGTGCTGGGCACCGCCGACCACACCGGACCGACTGTTCGCAAAGGGCCGGTTCTCCCTCAGCTTCGAGAGCGTCTCGATCACCACCGGATACTCCGGTGGTGGACTGTTCAACGAGTGGTGGGAAGTCGTCGGGATGATCACGGACAGGGAGGGGCAGATCGCTCGAGCCGACGCGATTCCTATCGACATGGTCCTCGAATCGGTTGCCGACTGGGGTTATCCCGTCGACCTGAGGAAGCCGGCTGTCCCTCGCGGTGGGTATCGTCGCTCGGTCGCGGCGTTGATCTTGTCCTCGGGTGGTTCCGGCGGCGACGCCGTCCCCGATGATCGGTTTCCTTCAGGCCGAATCACCTACTCGCACATGTTGATGCCCTTCCTCGGCTGGCACGCCGGCGTACTTCGTCTAACACCGGAGAACCTCAGCGTCACGGCGGCTGTCGTAGGTCTAGGGGTCAGTCTACGTGCGGGACGGTTCACTGCCCGACCGTTTGTCGAAGCAGGATTCGGACGCACGGAGGCGCGGTTCGATACGGGCGGCTACTTCGTCGATGACGG
The DNA here is from genome assembly GCA_020344375.1 of Gemmatimonadota bacterium. Lineage (GTDB taxonomy): Bacteria > Gemmatimonadota > Gemmatimonadetes > Palauibacterales > KS3-K002. The sequence continues at coordinate 1,915,738 of CP070823.1, forward strand.
TGAAGCCGCTCGCTACGTGCCGAATTGGAATCTGGTGGAGCAGGACGGTCTGGGCGGCGGACTGGGTCTGGGTTTGGAAGCCTTGCTCGTTCCCCGCCTCATGCTCGAGCTAATGGGCGGTTACTGGCAATTCAACACCCCGAAGGATGCGCCGGATCTTCCCGAGATCGTGCTAGGTGCCGGCCTTCGCTTCGGCATATGAGGGTCGTGGATTGATCGGACCCCACGGGCCCAGGGCTGGCGCCACGACAGGAGGTCGCTGCGTGTTTCGCTTTGGAAGGCGATTCCGCGGGCTGTGCGCGGTAGTGCTCGCGATCTTCCTGGTGGCTTGCGAGGAGTTCTCCACTGAAGCGCTCTTGAGAGTTGACATCCAACAGGCCGCGCCCTGGCCCGACACGCTAGACCTTGCCGAGATCGCCAACCTTACGGTAGAGATACTCGATCCGCAGGGCCGTGCCATCACCGGCGTTGAAGTGGACTGGGGTACCAGCGACTCCATGGTCTTTCAACTATCGAGTTTGGCACCGCCTGAGGCCGGCACGAGACGCGACTCTCTCGAGGCGGAGCTGACTGCCGTCGTCTCCACGCACGAAGCCGGATCCGCCGAGATCATCGCCCGTATCGATCGGTCGGGATTCGAGCCGGCCGAGCTCCGTGTCCCGCTCGTGGTCGTACGCCGCGGCTGGCCCGATCTCGTGACAGTGACCGCTGTGGATACCGTGGGAATCGCGGTTGAGCATGCCGATAGGACGCTGACCGGTAATCTGGACGCGGAGTGGGGTTCCAGCGACCCCGCGACTCTCAAAGTGAAGCAGTTGGACGCTGACCCACTGCGCGCAACGGTCACGGGATACGCAAGTGGGACGGCAGAGATTGTCATCGCAGTCGAGAGTGAGCGCCTTGACCCCACGGTGTTCCGCGTTCCTATCGCGGTGTCGGCGATGCGCGTGCTAGCGGCAGGACCTTGGCCGGATTCGATCAACGTCACGAACATCGACACGGTGGAGGTGGAGATCCGGGACGCGTTGGGGACTCCTATCGCTGGTGTAGAGGTGCAGTGGCGGTCCAGCAACGAAGTGGCCTTGGCGGTGGACCCGCTGGATGGATATCGAGCAGAGGTGCGGGCGCTGGCTCGAGGTGGGGCTGACGTGATTGCCACTGTGGGCGGTCAGGAATTCCAGACAGCGGAGTACCGACGGTCGATCAGGGTCCTGCAAAAGTGGCGGTCTGTAGACGCTGGATACATGCATACGTGCGCCCTGGCGGTCGACGGGACAGCATATTGTTGGGGCAGGAACACTGAAGGCGAGTTGGGTGCTGGACATTACGCAGACCGGTCCGTGCCCGAGCGGGTGGCGACGTTCATGAAGTTTGACGAAATAGAGGCGGGGGGTGTCCCATTCGGTGATGTTTATTGGGAGCAAGCCCACACATGCGGAGAGTTTGGGCGGCGTGTCTTCTGCTGGGGCAGCTACAAGACTGACCAGCTTGGCGACGGCTCGGGGCCGTGTACGCCCGGCCTCACTGAATCCGACTGCGGTCAGGCAATACCAGTGGAGGCCGTGGAGGTGTCAGGGCGTGGCGGTCTTGGCGCCTATAGCGTAAGGGTGGGCGGTCGCCACACCTGCGCGGGGATGGTGTCAGATTTTCCAGTAGGGCACTGCTGGGGCCTGATAGACTCAGGAATCGCTGGTACCGACCATAGTACGGGAGGTGGACACGTCTGTTCGTATTTCGTTCAGTCGTACGTAGGAACCGTGTGCAAGGGACTTAACGGTCGCGGGCAACTTGGCGATGGTACGACAGTCGATCGTCTGGGACCTGATGATTGGGGGCTTCCGGTCTTAGATGCATCTGGCGACACCTTGGATGCGAAGCCGAGTGCTGGGGGCGAGCACACGTGCGCCATTGAGTCAATCACTCGTAGAGCCTGGTGCTGGGGCTCCAACTCAGCCGGACAGCTGGGAACAACCGCGGCTACCAGTATCTGCGATGGCGTTCCATGCAGCGTTTGGGCCGTGCCCGTGCAGCAGCTCGATATCGATGTCGATTCCATTACAGCCGGCTTCGAGCACACGTGTGCGCTCACGGCGGGTGATGCCTACTGTTGGGGATCGAATAGCAGCGGCCAGCTTGGCAACAGCACCGTGCAGCAATCCAGCGCCGTTCCCGTCCCTGTGGACGGTGGCCACGTGTTCATCTCGATCAGCGCAGGTGGAGCGCACACATGTGGCGTCACGGCTGACGGCTCCATCTACTGCTGGGGCAGCAAGGACCACGGTCAGCTGGGAAACGGTTCCATGATAGACGAGGGCACGCCGGTCAGGGTGTTCGAACCTCCGAGTTGATCGCTCTGTCAGATGCCCTGAACCCTCGGCAGGAGGACACTCCGTGGTGGGCGCCAGAAGGCGATCTTGGAGTCTCAGCGCGGCAGCGTTCGCGATCCTCCTGCTAGCTTGTGAGGAGTTCTCCACTGAAGCCCTCCTTAGAGTAGACGTCCAGCAAGCCGCAGCCTGGCCTGACACGCTGGACGTGGCCGAGATCGCCAACCTTACGGTAGAGATACTCGATCCGCAGGGCCGTGCCATCACGGGCGTTGAAGTGGACTGGGGTACCAGCGACTCCACGATCCTTCAGGTGTCGAGATTGGCAGTACCGGAAGCCAGCTCGCGACAAGACTCTCTCGCGGCGGAGCTGACTGCCAGCTTGTGCGCACACGCGCCGGGGACAACGGAGGTGATCGTCAACGTCGACCGGGCGGGGCTGGGGCCGGCTGAGTACCGGGTTCCCGTCGTTGTCAGCAGGGGGGATTGGCCTTCAGTCCTGACTGTTACCGAGAGCGACACGGTCGGGGTGAAGCTCACGAACGTCGAGGATGCCCTCGAGGAGCTCGGCTTGGAGTGGCGGTCAACTGATACGGGCGTCCTGAAGGTTTCCAAGCTCGGTGCGCTCGGTGCAATTGTGACTGCTCACGCGCGAGGCTCCGCAGAGGTCCTTGTCAACGTGGGCCGGGCCGGGTCAGATCAGACAGAGTTCAGGGTGCCAATCACCGTCGGGCCGCTCGATATCCAGGAAGCGGTGGCCTGGCCGGATACAATGACAACTGCACAAACGGATACGGTCCAGGTAACGATTCTCAACTTTGACGGGTTGCCCCTGGCAGGCATCGACGTTGAGTGGGCTTCCAGCAATGCAGCCGTACTTGAGGTCACCGAGCTGGACTCACTGTCTGCAACCGTTACCGCCATCGGACGTGGGTCGGCAGAAGTCGTTGCCCGTGTGGACGAGCCAGGATTTGAAACGACAGAGTATCGGAAGCAGGTACTGGTGTTGCAGGGGTGGAGAAACGTGAGTGCCGGAGGTGGCGAACCGAGCTACGGCCCACCCATTACGGGCGCCGGAGTACATGGGCATACCTGCGGAGTTACGACAGCGGGAGAGGTGTATTGCTGGGGTGATGGTTATTATGGACAGCTCGGTACGGGCGCCTCCGGTCGGGGGGTCTTGAGCTCGGTCCCGCTGCCAGTATTCACCGGTATTCGATTCCGAGAAGTAGTCGCTGGGCAGTTCCATAATTGTGCCTGCTCGGGGGCGTGCAGCACATTCACGCGTGACCAGGTCGTCTTCTGCTGGGGGTGGAACCTTGACGGCCAGCTCGGAGATGGATTGCCTGACGTTCAGCCGGTGCCTGCGGCACTGCCGTCTTATGGTGGTCTCTGGACGATCAGCGCCGGAGGCTACCACAGCTGCGGTGCCAGAAACAGGGACTTGTGGAGCGACGTACTCATAAACGATTGCTGGGGCTTCAACGGTTATGGTCAGCTGGGCGATGGTCTCGATACTCTCCTGAATGTCTTGGTGAGCGCCGGGGCCTTCCACACCTGCGCTATCACTACCGACGAGCCCGCCGGGACGGCTTACTGCTGGGGGCGGGGAGCGGAGGGCCAGCTCGGGGACGGTAGCGAGACCAATCGGTTGACCCCGGTGCCCGTTTCCGGTGGGCTGACGTTCAAGGCCATCAGCGCTGGCGGTGACTATCCTAATGACGCTGGGGATGGTATGTCGTTGCCGGACGGGAGTTTCACCTGCGGCCTTACTCTCGACGGCGAGGCCTATTGCTGGGGCGATAATTGGTTTGGGCAGCTCGGGGACGGGACCGGTCAACAGAGTTCCACGCCGGTTCCTGTCGCTGGGAATCACACCTTCACGTCCCTCGCTGCTGGCTACGCGCACGTCTGTGCTGTGACAACGGGTCAGGCGATATACTGCTGGGGTCTGAACGCAGTTGGTCAGCTCGGCAGCGGTGACTCCGGGGAAGGGCTTGAGAGAAGCCCAGTGCGCGTTGCTGAGCCCGAAATCAGGCGCTAGAGTGTCGGCAACGCAGGCCGATCCTACGCGTTGCTGAAGAGCGCTACCAGATACGCGCCATACCCCATCATCAACAGTATGCCGGCAGAGCGCCCGATCGAACGCCGCCGCCAGACGAGGAAGGTCAGCACCAGGGCGGCACCCAGCATTACCGGAAGGTCCAGGGACAGGAAGCCTGGTGGCACCGGGATCGGTGAAGCGCTCACTACGGCAGCTATTCCCATGATGCCCAGGACGTTGAAGACGCTGCTCCCAATCACGGTCCCGACGGCCACTTCCGTTTGCCGCTGGATGGCCGCGACCAGGGTGGTCGCGAGTTCCGGGAGTGACGTGCCGACCGCCACGATCGTGAGGCCCACGACCGTATCGGAAACGCCAAGCTGGTTCGCTACCTCCACTGCGGCTTCGACCATGAGCCTCGCACCCACAGGCAGCCCAACGGCGCCGGCAACGACGAATAGCGCGATCATCCACGCCTTGGTCGGCAGCCCGAGCACCCACTCCAGAGGCGCGGCCCGTGGCCCCACCCGGTGCGCGCGGGCGATCTCTCGCGCCGTGTACACCGCTACGACGGCCAGTCCGGCCAACAGTAGAGCACCTGCGGCCCGGTTCAGATCACCGACGAGGCAAAGCAGCACGAAAAAGAGGCTGACCCCTACCAAGAGGGCACTGTCGCGGCGGGCGGAGCCTTGTCCGCAGGCAAGGGGATAGACGATGGCGGGCGCACCGCCTACGAGGAAAATGTTCGCGATGTTGCTACCGACGACATTGCCGATGGCCATGCCGGGGTAGCCGGCCAGGGCGGCCTGGACGGTGACCACGAGCTCGGGTAACGAAGTCCCGAAAGCCACCAGCGTGAGCGCCACGACCAGCGGGGACACTCGAAACCGGCGAGCGAGCGCGACCGCTCCTCTCACCAGCAGGTCGCCGCCCATCAAGAGGTAGATCAGGCCGCCGAAGAGCTGAATGTACGTCAAGCGTGATCGCCGGAATCGGAGCCACTCGTGCCGAGTTCCTCAGAGCGTGCGGGTGCTGCCGTGATCCTCCGCTCCAGCTCCTCGGCCATCTCGTTGAACGTGCGGGCAAGGACGCCGATCTCGTCCCCCGCCCGTGGTCTGGCCCGCGCGCGCAGATCCCCGAGCCGGATGCGATTCGCTACCTCGGCTAGGTCGTGAATCGGTTTAGCGAACCGCAGGCCGAGCAAGGTTCCGAGGAGGATCGCGAAAGCCGAGAGGGAAATCGCTAGCCGCGTCAACCGCCGACGGAACTCAATAATCGGCGCTCTCTCCTCGGCTGCGTCGAACTTGACGACCAAGCCCCAACCGACCTCGGGCAAGAAGCGGGTGGCCGCCCAGACCGGCTCTCCGCGATAGTCGATGAGGCCCTCGGAGAATACCTGTTCTTCACCCTGCATCGCGCGGGTGACCGGATCGTCCGGGCGCTCCGGGCAGATGAGGCCGGGCCGCTCGTCAGGCCGGTGCCGCACCGGGTGCAGGATCCGCGCGATCCCCGCTTCGTCCCTTAGGACGATCAGGGTTTCGCCCGTTTCGCCCAGTCCGGTGAAGTTGCGGGTCACATCGATCAGCTCTTGCGCGCTCAAGAGAACATAGAGCGCGCCGATCTGC
>CP070823.1:1921830-1926971 GCA_020344375.1 Gemmatimonadota bacterium
GTTCTCCTTCAACAGATCCACTACCCGCTCGCCGTCCGGCACGATCTCGATCTTGTCGGGAACCGCGAAACTCTCCGCATGACCTCTCTTGAACCGCGGCTCTCGGAAGACCTGATCGTCCCCGCCCCTCGCGTAATACTCGCGGTGGTCGAAGTGTACCGAGACCTGGTCTGCCGCACCGGCTGGACCTATGTCCTTGTAAAGCGCCGGGAACGGAAAAGTCCCGTGCGAATCGCGGTTCGAGCCACCCGGCGGATGCAACAGTTGGTCGGTCCCCTTGTTGTCCGCGCCGATGAACGCGATGGCGTGCGTATTGATGATCGTCTCTTCCCGGTCCCAGTAGGCGTAGTGGCGGACCTGCTTCCAGTACCAACCCTCACCCAACAGCTCGCGGGGTGTGTTCTTGATTTCCTGTTCCCAGCGGCCCCGCGGCTGATAGACATTGGGACGTGTGTAGTCGAGCGTGATGACGTTGTGGTGGAAGTAGTAATCGACCTTGCGGATGACCAGGCGGTCCGGAGCATCGTCCGACATGCCACCGCCATCCAGTATCCAGCGGACATCGTCGGCGCTCAGCGGCCGGTCCACACGATCTAAGGGCGCAATCAGGACGTTGATGTGCTCCCAGTCGCCCTCGTGGTTGTTCCCGCCATCGTTAAAGGGATAGAAGAACCAATACTGGAGCACGAACTCGTAGCCGAGAACATCCCCCGTCTCGTCGGAGCGTACTTCGATCACAAACGGATGCGAATAGACCTTGGCGAAGTCCTCGTAGGCTCGCGGCAGCCGACCCGAGAAATTGTCCTCGTACTCCGCGCGCCAGCTCTTCGGATCCTCGCCCGGGAAGTCGAAGAACATGACCTTGAACCCATCGTGCTCCGCCGTCGTCGCGCCCCTTTGGTAGGCCGGGCCCGGCGCCAGCGGATCGAACTCCTCCAACAGCGCCAGCAGCCGGCAGTCCGGGACGCGACCCATCGGCTGCGCCGACAACGGGTCACACGGCCTATCGAGGAGTGAAGCCAGGTCGATCTCATCGGTGCCTATCAGCTCGGGCTTCGCCCCCGACACGTCCCAGGTATCCACGTACAGCGGGAACGGCGCCCCCTGTTCCATGAACCGGCGCCAACTCATGGGAATCGCCGTGGTGTTCATCACCATGTAGGGCGCGAAGCGGACCGACAGGTCAAGCAGAACCTGGTGCCCTCGATCGTCGATCCCGTCGGCCGGCGCCACGTCCCGGTAGCCTGGATCAGCCATGTCCCCGTACAGATTGAACGCCGCGCTCGCCTTCGTTTGGCGCACCATGGACGGGTACTCAAGCGGGATGTACTTCAGGTACTCGTCCCGCGGGATGGCCTGTGCCTGGAGCGACTCGCTGAGGGCACCACCCGACGCAACCGCAATACCCCACACCACCAGGCTTCGCTTCATCCCCATCTACGTCTCCAAGCACGCTCTGTGTGGTAAACCCCTGGGCGGAAAACGACACAATCTGCGCGTGCCCTACCTGCGTCGCAAGCACACGTCCAACGTCAACCGGGGCGGAACTGGCGCAGCACCCACGCCGTCCCTCGATCCAGCACGTCGCGACCCATTCGCGTCTCCACGTCGCCCGGCATCGCAGCCGCTACATAGAGACTGGAAAGCAGCATCGAGAAGCGAAACACGCGAGGCCCGTGGGTGCGCTTAACCCGGCGGGCACGCCAGTGCAGCGCGAACTTGACTCGGTCCATGTCGGTATCTTCGCCCACCGTACCGATGGCGCGCGCTGGAGCGCGGAGCAACGCATCGACCGGCACACCCAGGGCTTGAAATTAGACCGCAGCGGGCTTACCCTACCTATCGCTCCAAGTCACCGAGTTCGAGCGGAACTGCCGGGTAGGATGGGCGCAGCTGCCTGTCGCCCTCGGGCCTTGTCGCCCGACCAGCTCGGATGGCGGAATTGGAAGACGCGCAGGATTCAGGATCCTGTGGGAGAAATCCCGTGGGGGTTCGAATCCCCCTCCGAGCATTGTCACAAGTACGGCCCACGTGCTGGAATTGGTAGACAGGCCAGCTTGAGGGGCTGGTGTCCTTCGGGGCGTACAGGTTCGAGTCCTGTCGTGGGCATCCCGAGAACGGCCGTAATAGCCGGGTCGCGGCAGCTAGGCAGATCCCGGAGTTACGGCCATGTTCTTCCAGGCGCCCCGCGCCGGGAGAGAGGCCATGGGTACCCAGCATAAGCTGCCGCTGCTGCTGGCCGCGCTCGCCGCGGCCTGCACATCGTCGCCGGCCCCGGTGCCGGTGGTCGGCGCGGCCGGAGACATAGCGCTCCTGGCCGGCGAGTGGTCCGGCCGCTACGACAGCCCGGCGACGGAGCGCCGCGGCACCATCATCTTCCGGCTGGAGGCCGGTCGCGATACCGCCCACGGCGACGTGACGATGATCCCGCGCGGCTGGACCCGGCCCCTGGGGCCGGCCCAGGACCCGGCGGCCGTGGCGCGCGACGCGCCCATCCCGGAGGTGCTGAAGATCCGCTTCGTGCGCCTGGAAGGGGGAAAGCTGAGCGGCACGCTTGATCCCTACCGGGACCCGGACTGCGGCTGCGCGGTCTACACAACCTTCACCGGAGTGCTGAAGGGTGATGCGATCGAGGGCACCTTCATCGCCCGGCCCAGCGTCGGGTTGCTCTACCGGGGCACCTGGCAGGCGACGCGCAAGAAGAAGGAGGGTGGTTAGCCGCAGTTTCCATCCGGGGCGGGATCGTGAAAGATTCCCGTACGCGCCCGTAGCTCAATTCGACAGAGCGTCTGACTACTGATTCTTACCGCGACAGCGGCAGGTCCGAGTTGAAGATGTCAACGGCAGCGAGCCAGGTGCCGTCCGGTTGCCTCCGAAGAATCACGACATACTTGCCCGTGTCCCGTATTGGCTCGGGCGTGCCTTCCGGCGAGATCGTTATCAAGAGCGTTCCCCGCACAAATGCCAGATCGCCGCGGCCGTCGATCTCCCCGATTGGCAGGCTGAACTCCGTGATAGGCGGAGACGCTCCCGACCACGCTTCAATGGCTGCCCGTCCTTGAATCGCGGGCTCGTTCGGCGGCATAAACACCGCATCTTGGGTGTAAAACGCGGCTGCACCAGCCCAGTCGCCGGCCCGAATGGCTTGGGCAAAGGACTCAAAGAACGCCTCGATCGCCGCCACGTCCTCCTCGGACAGCGGACCTGCCTCCTGGGCGGGCGGCTGGCAGGCCGTGGTCGCCAGGGCGAGCGCTAGCGCCGCGAGCAGTACGGATCGCGTACTCACGGTGACCTCCCGGTACTTGGGTTGATGGGCACCGGAAAGATAACGCCGCGCGGTCGAGCGCGTTAGACGGAGCGGTGGACGTTCCCGTTGGCCTTCGGACTGACCTGGCGCGGCCGTGCTAGTGACTTTGCTGATGACTTTCGATTCCTCTGGGGGTCCCTATGGAGGTAAGGTTCGCAACGGAGTTCCCCGATGAACGTGGCTCTTTATACCCTGTTCAAGAATCGGCCCTGCGGAGACCCGTCTGCGGATCAGAAGGTTCCGGGTTCGAGTCCTGGCGGGCGCGTTATCCTATCTCATTATCCCCGCACGGCCACGCCGTGAAGCACGCGACCCCTCCACCTCCCGGGTGGGTTAGAGAGTGGGGTCGAGTTCTCCGGCCCGGGCCAGCCGGCGTTCCGAGTACTGTGATCTCGGGCATATCCACTCCTGGTTGAGTTCCGGCGCTTAACAGCGGCGCGACTCGGTCTACGCGACGGCCGATCCTCCTTGCCGCCACCATCCCCCATAGCCGTCGATGGCTTATCGATAACGATGGCGATGGACCGGCATCAAAGTGGGAGGTGCCAGCCCATTGATAGTGAGAGATCCGGGCTCGTTTCGCTCAACCCGAACGATGCGCTGCCGATGACGCTGCGGCCGCCGCTCAGTAGATAGGAGAGCCCGAGGCTCACCTGTGCGGGCGGCGCCATATCGTCGAGGACCTCCGTGTAGCCGGCGAACGTGAGCAGCACGCCGACCCTTCCACCGGGCAGCGGCCGCCCCACGCCCAGGCTGTAGGCGATGGGATCCTTGAGTTCAAGATCCGGCAGATCGCCCAGCACCCAGTAGGTGGCATTGCCGAAAACCAGGGTGCCGGCGATCACTTTCGATAGCGACACACCGCCCGCGTAATCCCACTCGCCAGTTCCGAATCCCCGGTCCACGTCGGCCAGGGGGAACTTGACGTCGCCGGTCAGCCGCAGCGCCGGGAACGCTCCGCGCTCCGGCATTAGCTCGATCTCCGCGTGGGCGACCGGGTCCCCCACGCCCAGCTCCTCGAAGGTCGCGGTATCCGGAAGCACTACCGGCTCGCGATCCCTCCGGCCCCCCATGCCCCGATGCACGACCTCGTGCTCTGGACCACCCGAGGGCAGCACCCCACCTCCCGTGTACGAGACCCACGGTGTGCTCTGCAGGATCACCGGCACGCTCGCCGAGATCCGCAGGCGGCCGGCGGAGAAGGCGAGCCCGTTGAAGAACAAGACGCTGTGGGTTCGCTCGCTGAAGATATAGTCGCCCGTGGCGTACTGGACGGACCCGTTGTAGGCGACCTCCTGCCCCGTGGCCGGCACGGCGGCCGCCAGGGCCCCACAGAGGGCCCCAGCGGCCACGGCAGGCAGCGACCGCCTCACGTGCCTTGCTGCGGCTCGCTCAACCGCTCGCGCACCCGCTCCATGATCCGAAGCGTGCTCTCCATCTGCTCGCTCATCTCGCCCATGTGCTCTTGCAGCTGCTCCATCTCCCGCTGCATCTCTCGCTGACGCAGGAACTCCTCGTCCTGCATCATGTTGCGGGTATGCTCCATGAGCCGGTTCATCTGCCCGGCCATCTGCTGAAGCGCCTCGCCCATCTGCTGCATCTGACGGTGCTGCTCCATGAACTGGCCTTGGTACTCCTGCATGTGACGAGCCACCTGCTGGCTCAATTGCTGCGCACGCTCCATGATGCGATTCATGTGCTGCTGCATCTCCTGCATCCTCGCCATCTGTTGCTGCATCATCTGATGCTGCTGCTGATGCTGAGCGTGGACTGCCGGAGCTGCCAGCAGCGCCAGGAACGCCAGCGCCGACACGACTCTGAGTACACTCATCCC
>CP070823.1:1927071-1929362 GCA_020344375.1 Gemmatimonadota bacterium
CATCTCGACCGCGGCCTTCGCCATGTTGTGGCCCCGGAAGTCGCGCTCCAGCACGGGGTGGACCTCCTCTGGCCCGGCGAACTCACAGCCCAGCACGCGCGGCGCCGCCCACTCACAGATGGCCAGCCAGGCGGTGTCGATCGTCTCCGGCGAGTAGTAGGGCCCCTCTCCGGCCGTACACTCGGCCCAGGCCTTCACCCCGTCGGCATCGCGGAGCTCGAGCAGCAGGATGCGGCGCGTGGAGATCGAACCCGACGAGATGCGGAACGTCTCCTTCAGGGGCAGCCGAATCTCGCGCAGCGTGATCCGTGTGATGACGAACGTATCTGGCATATCCGCCTCACGGCTGCTTGAGCACGTAGAAGCAGCGGCGTGCCTCCACGTCTCGTTGAAAGCCGAGCACCTGGTGCCCACGCTCCATGTAGTGCAGACAGGCGCGCTGGGTGATCTCCCGCCAGGACCTGGCCGACTCCATCGACTCGCGCTTGGTGCGCTGGATGTCCTCCGGGATCTCCACCCGCACCATAGCTGCCTCCGGCAGCTCGAGCACCCGCGGCACGGCGATGCCCTCCACAAGTTCCGTGTTGACGATCGGCGTGCCGGCGGCGGCCGCCGACTCCGCAGGCGGTGTGCCGGCCAGCGCCGCCTCGACACGCGGGTGCCTGAGCTCCCATTCCACGATGAAGCGATCGGTGGTCAAGCCGGCGTGCAGCTTACCGGGGACATGTCCGTACATGTTGGGCACGTACTCGACCGGATAAGCAGCCAGCCGGTTGATGTTGAAGTTGGCGTTGCCCGCTTCTAGTGGATCGTAGGTCCAGTAGGCAACGTCGATGCCGTGCTCCAGCAGGACCGTGCGCTGGTACTCCTTGAGGCGCCGGCCCAGCCCCCGACTCTGCACCCCGTCCCGCACCGCCAGCATGTCCGACCAGTGGACGAGCCGGCCCTCACGCACCCCGGAGATCCCGAACACGAAGCCCACCATTTGACCCTCCGCGTCGAAGGCGCCGGCCGCCACGCCGCCCACCTTCTGCGTGACCTGGAGGATCGATGGCGGAACGCGTTCCTCGAAGTCCTCGCCCCAGGTCTCATGCTGCAGGGCCACGCACTGCAGGAACTCGTCGCGCGACTCGAGCGGCCGGATCGTGAACTCCTCTGCCATCACGGCTTCACCCCCATCGCGTGATACCTTCGTCAGCCGCTTTGGGCCGGGTCCGCCGGTGCGGCGGCGAGCGCGCCTGACCGGGCTCGGATCCGATAGACCCCCCACGTCAGGATGGGGATGACGAAGACGACGAGAAAGAGCCAGGTCAGCGTGCCGTAGCCCCTCGCGATCAGCTCGATCAGCCCGAAGCTCGCCAGCCCGGAGCCGCCCACCAGCAGCGCCAGCGCTGTGACCGGCCGCAGCCGGTCGGGCATCGAGCGGCCCTTCTCTCGGTAGACCGCCGCGATCCGCTCGTTCACGGCGTGGATCAGCCCAGTGCCCGTCTCGATCAAGGTCCCGAAGAGGACGACCTGGAACGCCAGCTGAAGCGGGCGCGAGCCCAGAGCCTCCAGCAGGTAGTTGGCGGGGACCGGGCGTGTGAGGATGTCGGGGTAGTGGGCGCTCATGGCCACGTAGAAGAGGAAACCCGGAATGATGCCGATCGGGCCTGCCAGCAGCCCCGCCGTCACCGCCTCGCGCCGTCGCTCGACGTGCCGCAGCACGAAGAGGATGGGAGGGATGATCGCCAGGTTGTAGGCCGCGTAGCGCACGCCGGCGACGATCCATCCCGCTCCGACTTCAGCGGTCTGATAGGCCGCGGTGGTCTCGGAGGCGAACTTCCGGACGGACAAGACGACGACGAGCAGGTAGACGGTGTAGAGCACGAACGACCAGAAGGCCAGCACCCGCTCGATGGTGGCGCTGCCCCGGAACACCAGGAACCCGACGGCTGCCATGATGCCGAGCACACCGATCGCGTAGGGCAGCGCGAACGTCTCCTCGAGGATCGAGCCGGCCGCGGCCGCGATCACCGCCAGGATGATGGCAAGCAGCGCGAAGTAGCAGACCTCGTAGAGGAACCAGCCGCGGCCCAACAGGTGGCTGAAGAAGCTGCGGTAGTCGTAGGCGCGGAACAGGCGCGCGAACTCGAAGGTCGCCGCGCAGACCGCGCTCCAGATCGCGGTCGAGACGGCCATCGCCAGCAGGCCGCCTGCGGGGCCCTGGGTGAGGAAGAACTCCACCAGCTCGCGGCCGGTGCCGTAGCCGCCGGCGATGACGACCGACTGGAAGACGAAGCCGGGCAGCA
>CP070823.1:1929462-1963845 GCA_020344375.1 Gemmatimonadota bacterium
ACGCTGGCGGAGCGTAAGATCGCGGCCTGGATCCAGGACCGCAGTGGGCCCAACCGTGTGGGCCCCTGGGGTGTGCTCCAGCCCATCGCGGATGGGTTGAAGAACTTCGTCAAGGAAGAGAACCTCCCGGGCGGCGCCAGCCGCTGGCTCTTCTACCTGGCGCCGGTCATTTCGATGTTCCCGGCTTTCGTTGTGTTCGCTGTGATACCCTTCGCGGCTCCGCTGGCCACGCCCTGGGGAACCGTGAACATGATCGTCGCGGATCTGCCGATCGGCTTCCTGTTCATTGTCGCGTTGAGCTCGCTCGGTGTCTACGGGCTGGTGCTGGCCGGTTGGTCTTCGAACAGCAAGTACCCGTTCCTGGGCGGTGTGCGTGCCTCGGCGCAGATGATCAGCTACGAGGTAGCGTTGGGGCTCAGTCTGGTGCCGATACTCATGCTGTCCGGCAACGTATCGCTGCCCGAGATCGTGCGGCAGCAGCAGACCACGCTCTGGTACGTGCTCCCGCTGCTGGTCGGGTTCCTTTGCTTCGCGGTCTCGTATTTTGCGGAGACGAACCGACTGCCCTTCGACTTGCCGGAGGCGGAGTCGGAGTTGGTCCACGGTTTCCATACCGAGTACTCGGCGATGAAATTCGCGATCTTTCTGCTGGCCGAGTACGCGAACCTGATAACGGCTTCCGCACTGATGGCAACCTTCTTCTTCGGCGGTTGGGATATCCCCTTTTGGTCCGGGGACAACATGGCCGTTGCCGCCGACGGTACGGTCGTTGGCGCTACGCCCGCTTGGTGGATCACCATGCTGACAGCCGTCGTCTTCGCGCTCAAGACGGCGTTCTTCGTGTTCGTCTTCATCTGGGTGCGCTGGACCGTGCCACGCTTCCGTTACGACCAGGTGATGGCGCTGGGCTGGAAGGTGCTGATCCCGCTGGTCGTTGTGTACATCGCGGTTCTTGGGGTCGCGATGCTGGTGCTGAGCGGGGCTGGCATCGAGTTCGGGCTCGCCTATGTCGGGTGGCTTGCGGCCTTGAACGTGGTTCTGTTCTTGGCGGTCTTCTTCTGGCTGGATAGGAGTCGTGTGGTTACAGGGGCTGGCTGGAGGCAGGTTCGCTCCTATCAGCTCCAGTCACGGAGATAGCGTATGGCGATTGGCGTGGTGACAGTCGAAAGGCCGGAACAGGGGGTCTCCTATCTGCGGGCGACGCTCAAGGGTATGGCGCTGACCTTCAAGCATCTCGTAAGGCCGATAACGGTCAGCCAGCAGTATCCTGAGGAGAAGTGGGAGCTTGCCCCGCGTTGGCGCGGCACGCACCGGATGGCCGTGCATGAAGATGGGCGCGCCAAGTGTGTGGCCTGTGGCCTGTGTCCGACAATCTGTCCCGCGAATTGCATTAAGCTGGTCCCTGCGGAGGATGAAAACGGGGAGCGGTACGCAGCTGTGTACGAGATCGACGAGTTCCGCTGCATCTTCTGCGGATACTGCCAGGAAGTCTGCCCAGTCGAGGCCATACACGTGGGAGTTCATTATGAGGCCGCCGAGTACAGCCGAGAGAGGTTCGTCTATGATCTCGAGCGGCTGTGCGCGCAGGACCACCCCTTTACGCAGCTCTGGGATCCGGAGGATCCCGCATCGGAGTGAAGGCTAGGTTCGCCATGGATCTGAGCCAGATCGTATTTTACCTCTTCGCCGGCGTCGCCGTGGCCAGCAGCGTGCTGATGGTCACGCGCAAGAACCCGGTCTACGCCGCCCTGTACCTTGTATTGACACTATTCTCTATCGCCGGACTCTTCGTGCTGCTCGATGCCCATTTCCTGGCGGCGCTTCAGGTTGTGGTCTATGCCGGGGCTATCCTGGTGTTGTTCCTCTTCGTGATCATGCTGCTCAACCTGGGACACGCCTTCGAGCCCGACATTCGAGGGCGCTTCTGGTGGGTCTTCGCCGCCGGGCTCGGCCTCGTTCTGCTCGCCGAGCTGGTGGCGGTGATGCGGGGCGCTCCGGAGCGGCCCGAGGCTGATATCGTGGGGCCGCTGCTGGAGGCCAGGGGGGCGGTCGCGGCCGTCGCCGAACCACTGTTCCAGAGCTACGTGGTGGCCCTTGAGATCACGGGTATCTTGCTACTGGTCGCGATGGTGGGTGCGGTGGTGATCGCCAAGCGGAAGGCGTGACGGCATGCTCATCGAATCTCTATTGCTCAGCGCGATCCTGTTTGCCGTTGGCGTGGCGGGCGTGCTGCTGCGTCGCAACGCTATCGTGATGTTCATGTGCATAGAGCTGATGCTGAATGCTGTGAACCTCTTCTTGGTCGCGGTGTCCAGATACGCCGGGATCGAGGGGCAGGTGTTCGTGATATTCGTGATGACGGTTGCAGCTGCCGAGGCAGCCGTGGGGCTGGCCATCATTATTTCGATCTTCCGCCACTACGAATCCGTTGACGTCCGCAACTTCAGGCTACTGAGATGGTAGGAGTGCCAGTTCTGGATTCCATGCTTGCGCTGGTTCAGGAAGCGACGACGCACGAGCGGGCCTACGTGCCGTTCCTCCCCTCCTGGATGATCTTGCTGCCGTTCATCGGGTTCGTGATCAACGGAGCCGTGGGATATCTGGCGCCGGATCGGCGCAAGCTGGTGAGCGCCGTCGGCCCCGGGGTCCTCGGGCTGTCGTTTCTGGTCGCCGCAGTGAACCTCGTGCTGCTAATAGCGGCGCATGATGCGGAGCCGGTTATTCGGAGCTATTGGACCTGGATGGAGGTCGGGCAGCTTCGCATCGAGGCGGCGCTGCAGCTCGATCAGCTCTCCGTCATGATGGCGCTGGTCGTCACGTGCGTGAGCTTCATCATACACATATACAGCATCGGCTACATGGGGGAGGATCCGGGCTACGCGCGCTACTTCTCCTTCCTCAACCTGTTCGTCTTCTTCATGCTCGTGTTGGTCCTCGCAGCGAACTTCCCGCTGATGTTTGTCGGTTGGGAAGGGGTCGGGCTGTGCTCGTACCTGCTTATCGGCTTCTGGTTTACCGAGCCCGCGAAGGCCGATGCCGGGCAGAAGGCTTTTATCGTTAACCGAATCGGCGACTTCGGCTTCTTGGCGGCGATGTTCGCCCTGTTCGCCTACCTGGGGACGCTGGACTTCCAGGCGGTCTTCGCCATTGCTCCACGGGGGTTCGAGTACGGCGGTGCTGCCGTAACGCTGATTACGCTGTTCCTCTTCCTGGGTTGCACGGGCAAATCGGCACAGATCCCGCTTTACGTGTGGTTGCCGGACGCCATGCACGGGCCGACGCCGGTTTCGGCCTTGATCCATGCAGCTACAATGGTCACGGCCGGCGTCTACCTGGTGGCCCGCACAGGTGTGCTCTTCGCGCTTGCACCACTGAGCATGACGGTGGTTGCCGTTGTCGGAGCCGTAACCGCCCTTTTCGCCGCGACAATCGCAGTCCAGCAGTTCGACATCAAGCGGGTCATCGCCTACAGCACGATCTCGCAACTCGGCTACATGTTCCTGGCAGTCGGTGTTGGCGCCTACACAGCGGGCATCTTCCACCTGGCGACCCACGCCTTCTTCAAGGCGTTGCTCTTCTTGGCTTCTGGTGCGGTGATCCATGCCATGCATCACGCGCTCGAGCACGCGGGCGAAGAGGCGGGTGAGGATGTGACCCAGGACATGCGGAACATGGGTGGGCTGAAGGCCTACCTGCCGACGTCGTTCAGGACCGCATGGATAGGCGCGCTGGCGCTGGCGGGGGTCTTCCCGCTGGCTGGATTCTTCTCGAAGGATGAGATCATCTGGTCGGCAGGCGCGCGAGGGCAAACGCTTCTCTGGGTGCTGGCGGTTCTCACGGCGCTGCTCACAGCGGGCTACATCACGCGCTGGCTCGTGATGGTGTTCCACGGTGCGAGCCGCGTTGGCGAGGGTGCTCGGAGGTATCTCCGCGCAGCGCCGAGCGTGATGCTCGTCGCGCTTGTTTTGCTCGCCGTTGGCTCCGTGGTGAGCGGCTGGGTGAACGTTCCGGAAGCGCTGCCTCTGCTGCCCGAATTCACCTGGCTGCACCAGTTCCTCCATCCCAGCTTTGAGGCCGCCGAGCACGTGCTGGTCGAGCACATGGGCGAGCCGGCGCACGTGGCGCCGCTCGGCGGCGGGGAAGGCACCTGGGCAGTCCTATCCACGACCGCGGCGATCTTGGTGGTGATCTTCACGTTCATGGCGCTGCGCGGGAAGCGGTACCTGTCGGCACGGGAAGCGGCCGAGCCGACCGGATTGTGGCGTCTCCTGTACCGCAAGTGGTATGTGGACGAGCTCTACGACCTAGTGATCGTGAAACCGTTCAAGGCGTTGTGCATGGTCTCGTGGCGCGTGATCGATCAGGGGTTGATCGATGGCGCGCTGGTCGACGGCGTGGCCTACACGACGCGATTCGGAGGCTGGGTGGTCAGCCGTTTCCAGACGGGATACGTCGGGACGTACGTGCTGATCATCGTGATTGGCATTCTCATCATCCTCGGGGCCGTGGCCCTATAGGGAATAGGCGCCATGTCACAACTGGCGACTCTGTATAGCAGTCACTGGATCATAACCTTCCTGGTCTTCTTCCCGGCCGTCGCGGGGCTGGTCTGCCTCTTCCTGCCCAGGGAGCGAATACGCTACTGGGCGTTCACAGCCGCGATGCTGGAATTCCTGGTCTCGCTGCCGCTGTTCTGGACCTTCAAGATCGGGCGGGTGGGTTGGCAGAACTTCGTCACGGAGCCGTGGATTCCCGACTGGGGCATCTCTTATGCGCTGGGGGTGGATGGGATCTCGCTGCTGCTCATCCTGCTGACGACGTTCCTGTTGCCGATATCGGTGCTGGTCTCGTGGGACCAGATCAAAGAGAAGGAGCGCGCTTACTATGCGATGCTTCTCATTCTGGTGACCGGCATCCTGGGTGTCTTCGTCGCGCTCGACCTCTTCCTTTTCTACGTCTTCTGGGAAGTCACCCTGATTCCGATGTACTTCTTGATCGGCGTGTGGGGACACGAGCGCCGGATCTATGCGGCTGTCAAGTTCTTCCTGTTCACGGCGCTCGGCTCCCTGCTCATGCTGGTCGCCATCTTGGTGCTCTTCTGGCTTCACATCGACCAGTTCGGCGTCACGAGTCTGGGGTACGCGGACATGCTGAGGGTCGAGGTGCCAGGATCGCTGCAGTACTGGCTATTCGCGGCGTTCGCCCTCGCTTTCGCGATCAAGGTGCCGATATTCCCCTTCCACACATGGTTGCCCGACGCACACGTGGAGGCACCGACGGCAGGCTCGGTGATTCTGGCCGCCGTCCTGCTGAAGCTGGGCGTCTATGGCTTCCTGCGGTTCGCCATCCCGTTTTTCCCGAGCGCGGCACTGAGCCAAACCGTGCTCATGACCATGATGGCCTTGGCGCTGATGGGGATCATCTACACGGCGTGGGTGGCGGCCGTTCAGCCCAACCTCAAGAAGCTGATCGCCTACACGTCGGTGGCTCACCTGGGGTTCATCATGGTGGGGACATTCGCTCTGACCAGTCACTCGGTGACGGGCGGCGTCCTGCAGATGGTCAATCACGGGCTCTCGACAGGGGCCCTGTTCATTCTGGCGGGCTTCCTCTACAATCGGCGCCACACGTATGAGATCTCGGAGTACAGCGGGCTGGCCAAGGTGATACCGGTCTATTCGGGTTGCCTGGTCCTCGTCGCGCTGTCGTCTATTGGATTGCCTGGCCTGAACGGCTTCGTCGGGGAGTTCCTCATCCTGATCGGCTCTTTCGGCCGGCATCCCTGGATTACGCTGCTGGCCACGACGGGCGTGATCTTCGCAGCCTACTATATGCTGCCGATGATCCGGCGTGCCGTGTGGAACGACTTGAGACATGATGAGAATCGGCAGCTGCTTGACCTTTCGCGCTTGGAGCTGGCGATCATCGTTCCGCTGCTGATCATGATCGTGCTGATGGGAGTCTATCCCAAGCCATTCATTGACCGAATTGCCGCCTCCGCTGAGTCGTTGAGCGAAGAAATCGTGCTCATCGCCGGCCAGGATGCCCAGCCGCAGCAGCGCGTGGTCGCTGGCGACTTCACGGGAAGCCGGGCGGGAACGCAGTGAGTTTGGAGATGCAGATAGATTTCTCGAACTACCTCGACTATCTGTGGGCGTTGCTGCCGGAGACGGTTCTCGCGACGGCGGCGCTGATCCTGCTTTTGTACGACGGGTTTGCGAGAAAGAACGCCTCCGGCATTCGAGCCCTCGCATGGGCGAGCGTAGTGGCCATTGCGCTGGCCGCGGTCGCCAACGTTTGGCTGATGGGGGTCCAGGAGGTAGGGCGGACCGGGCAGATCGCGATCGACGGCTTTCGGATCTTCACCAACTTCCTGTTCCTGGGCGCAGCCGCCTTGGTGGTCCTGATCTCGTTCGACTACACGGAGCGCGAGGGGATCACGCAAGGCGAGTTCTACGCGCTCCTGCTGTTTGCGGTTGTCGGGATGATGCTGTTGGCAGGTAGCCGCGACTTGATCCTCATCTTCCTCAGCTTCGAGCTGATGTCGTTGGCCGTCTATGTGCTGGTGGGATTCAAGCGGCGGGATCCCAGGTCGGCGGAAGCGGCGTTGAAGTACTTCCTGCTGGGGGCATTCTCGAGCGCGTTCCTCCTCTACGGGATGGCAATGCTGTTCGCGGCGGGCGGCACGACTAACCTGGGTCTGATGCGGGAGACGCTGGACGCGGGCGCGATCGGTGCGCTGGCCCTAGTAGGCATGGCGCTGCTCGCGATCGGCTTTGGATTCAAGGTCTCAGCGGTGCCGTTCCATGTCTGGACACCCGACGCTTACGAAGGGGCACCGACGCCCATCACGGCTTTCCTGGCAGCGGCTATCAAGGCGGCCGCCTTCGCCGCTTTCATTCGCATATTCGTCGTGGGGCTGGGCGATCTCCACGTGCACTGGGAGCGACTGATCTGGTGGCTCGCCATGCTAACGATGATCGTTCCCAACTTGATCGCCCTCGTGCAGAACAATATCAAGCGACTGCTTGCCTACTCTTCGATTGCGCATGCGGGGTACCTGCTCGTGGCGCTGGTCGCGGCCAACGAGTCGGGCATGGCATCCTTTTTGTTCTACCTGGTGGCCTATACCGTGATGATCGTGGGTGCGTTCGCGATCGTCTTGATGCTGGCTGGTCAGCAGGACCGTCGCCAGGGCCTGTCCGACTACGCTGGGCTAGGCTGGAGCCATCCCTGGGCCGCGGCCATCCTTTCGCTCTTCTTGATCTCGCTTGCGGGATTGCCGCCGACGGCGGGATTCGTGGGGAAGTTCTACATCCTGAGGGCGTCCGTGGAGGCCGGCTACGTCAATCTCGCCGTGATCCTGGCCGTCACGACGCTCATCTCGTACTGGTACTATCTCCGCGTTATCGTGACCATGTACATGAAGCCGTCGATCGAGCCCATAGGACGCGTGCCTTGGGGGAACTCACTGCGTGCCGCGCTGGTTGTGTGCTCGCTCATCACCGTCTTGCTCGGGATCCTTCCGTCGTGGCCGCTGCTGAAGGCGCGCCAGAGTGTGGAGGGGCTGAGACGCGTGGTTGAGCGCGTAGAAGACTCCAACCCCCTAACACAGCCCTAGACGTCTCCCGAGCAGCAGCCGGATACTTAGGATGGAGCGGATCCCTGCGGAGGCTGAAAGATGACGCGGGTGAGCCATCACATCTTTCGCGAGTACGACATCCGAGGCGTAGTCGGGAAGGACTTGACGCCGGCGACGGCAGCGCACGTAGGTCGGGCATTCGGGAGCCAAGTCCGTGAGGATCTAGGCCTGGTTGGCCCGGCCATCGCCCTCGGGCACGACAACCGCCTGAGTTCTGTCGAGCTGGCTGCCGCGTTCGCGGACGGGTTGACGGCGAGCGGGGCGCGTGTGCTCCACGTCGGTCTGGTGCCGACGCCGGCGCTCTACTTCGCCGTTCACGACCTGGAAGCCGACGCGGGCATTCAGGTGACCGGCTCGCATAACCCGCCAGAGTACAACGGTTTCAAGATGCTGACTGCGCGCGGCCCGTTCTATGGCAAGGCGATCCAGAAGTTGCGAGAGCGCATCGAGTCCCAACGATTCGCCGAGGGGCCGGGGCAGCTTGAAGAGCATCCTATCCTAGACGCCTACTTGGCTGACTTGATGGGGCGTTTCCGCTTGAAGCGGCCGGTCAAGGTTGTCATCGATTGCGGCAACGGTACAGGCAGTCTGGCTGCGGTACCTGCGCTGGAGGGGATCGGAGCGAGCGTCGATGCCCTTTATTGCATCTCGGATGGCAGCTTCCCAAATCATCATCCGGATCCGACGGTTGATGCGAATCTCCTCGAGCTCATCGAGCGAGTCCGTGCTACCGGTGCCGAGCTCGGGGTCGCCTTCGACGGCGACGCTGACCGCATCGGCGCGGTCGATGAGAACGGCACGATCGTGCGTGGCGACTACCTGTTGCTGATCTATGCCCTCGATGCGCTGCGGAGGAGTCGAGGCGAGCAGATCATCTTCGATGTCAAGTGCTCGCAGGTACTGGAGGACAGCATCCGCAAGGCCGGCGGGCGTCCGATCATGTGGAAGACCGGCCACTCGCTGATCAAAGAGAAGATGCGCGAGACGGGCGCCCGGATCGCCGGGGAGATGAGCGGTCACATGTTCTTCGGCGACGACTATTACGGCTTCGACGATGCGCTGTATGCCGCCTGCCGGCTCGTGGATATCATCTCGCGTGAGGGCAGGCCGCTGTCCCGCCTGCTCGAGGGCGTCGCTCGCCCGGCCTCGACGCCAGAGATCCGGGTGGACTGCGAGGATGAGAAGAAGTTCGAGGTCGTCGCTCGTGCCGTCGAGTACTTCAAGCAGCAATACGACGTCATCGATGTGGATGGTGCGCGCATCCGTATGCAGGACGGCTGGGCCCTGATCCGGGCGAGCAACACTCAGCCGATTCTGGTGCTGCGCTTCGAGGCTGCCAGCGAGGAGCAGCTCGAGGCCATCCGCGCTGAGGTGAACGGCTGGCTGCGAGGCCAGGGGCTCGACGTCTAGAGAGGTCTCGTCGTCGGCCGAACGGGGGAAGGGATGGTCGCAACACGCAAGACGATCGTCGTGGCCCTGGGTGGGAATGCCCTGGGCCCACCGGTGGAGAACGTCACCGTCTACGATCAGTTCCGGCACACGCGGGAGAGCCTGAAGGGTGTCATCGAGCTGGCCAAGAAGGGTTATCGCATCGCGATCGTCCACGGCAACGGACCCCAGGTGGGGGATGAGCTGCTGCGGAACGAACTGGCTGCCGATATCTTGCCGGAGCTTCCCCTGGGCGTGCTGGTGGCATCGACGGCGGGCTGGATCGGCTACATGATTCAGCAGTCGCTGCAGAACGGGCTGCGCCGCGAGGGCGTGTACCGGCTAGTAGTCACCCAGATCACCCAGGTGGTGGTGGATCCCGCGGCGCCGGAGATGCAAAATCCAACGAAGTACATCGGCCGCGGACTGACGGAGGAACAGGCGGAGCGACTGGGTGCGGCCTCCTGGGTGGTCAGGCGGGACGGCAAGGGTGTGCTGCGTCGGGTCGTGCCGAGCCCGAAACCCTTGGAGACAGTGGAGGGCAACACGATCCGCCGTTTGGTCTATCGGGGGATCATTGTAATTGCCTGCGGTGGCGGCGGCGTACCCGTGTATTGGCACCCGACGCTGGGTCTGGAGGGAGTCGATGTTGTGGTGGACAAGGACCTGGCGGGGGCGGTCTTGGGCTGCGAGATCGGGGCAAGCACCTTGCTCGTTCTGACGGACGTGGACGGGGTGTACCAGGATTTCGGAACGGAGCGTGCAAAAAGGATCGAGCACCTGTCACTCAAGGGAGCCGAGGCCCTGCTGGGTACCGATCAGCTGGGCAGCGGCAGCATGGGGCCGAAGGTGGAGGCGGCGGTCCGTTTCCTCGAAGGCGGAGGCAGACGAGTACTCATCGCGCGACTCGATCAGGGCCTGGCCGCCCTCAGGGGCGAGGCGGGGACCGAGATCACAACCAAGTGATGACATGAACATTCACGAGTATCAGGCCAAGGAGATCTTCAGGCAACACGGCATCCCGGTACCTCCAGGGGAGGTTGCGACGACTGCAGAGCAGGCAGAGAAGATCGCAGCCAAGTTGGGCACGAAGGTCGTCGTGAAGGCGCAGGTCCACGCCGGCGGGCGCGGCAAGGCCGGGGGCGTCAAGCTGGCAGCCACGCCAGCGCAGGCCAGGGAAGTGGCCAGCGAGATCCTGGGTATGCAGATCAAAGGGCTCACAGTGGCCAGAGTGCTTGTGACACCTGCCGAGGAGATTGAGCACGAGGCGTACGTGGGCGCGATCGTGGACCGCGCTTCTGGCACCGTGGTGCTGATGGCATCACCGGAGGGGGGAATAGACATCGAGGAGGTGGCGGCGAAGACGCCGGAGCTGATCTTCAGGGAGCACGTAGATCCCCGGTACGGCTTACTCCCTCATCAGGCTTCGCGGCTGGCCCACAAGCTGTACCCGGGCGACCCGGGTCGCGCGCGCCAGGCAGCGGATATCATCCGCAAGCTCTACGCATCGATGGTTGATGCAGGTGCGTCGCTCATCGAGATCAACCCGCTGATCACGACCCCGTCGGGCGAGCTGCGGGCGATCGATGCGAAGATCAACATTGATGACAACGAGTTGTCACGTCGTGAAGAAATCTCCGCCTTGCGCGATATCGAGAGCGAGGCGCCGGCGGAGGTAGAGGCCCGTTCCAAGGGTCTGACGTACATCAAGCTAGAGGGCAACGTGGGTTGCTGCGTCAACGGCGCAGGGCTCGCCATGGCAACGATGGATCTCGTCAAGCACTACGGCGGTGAGCCGGCCAACTTCTTGGACATCGGCGGCTCGTCGAGCCCGGAGAAGGTCGTTACCGCACTGCGGATCATTATGGCGGACCCGGCGGTCAAATCAATTCTCTTCAACATCTTCGGTGGCATTACCCGCTGCGACGATGTAGCGAACGGAATCGTCGAGGCGAGCAAGGGCATCGAGCTGAAGGTACCGATTACGATTCGCTTGACCGGGACCAACGAGCAACAAGCCGTCAGGATACTCGAAGGTGCCGGGTTCAGCGCCATGACCGACATGGATGAAGCCGTGCGTAAGGCGGTTGAGCTGGCTGGGAACTAGCTGAAGGGTGCGACTTCGATGGCGATATTCGCGGACAGCAGCACACGGGTAGTCGTCCAGGGCATCACGGGACGGGATGGGTCGTTCCATTCCGCTCAGATGCTTGAGTACGGGACGAAGATTGCAGCGGGCGTGACGCCGGGCAAAGGCGGTCAGAAGTTCGATGGGAAGGTCCCGATCTTCGACACGGTCGAGGAGGCAGTTCGCAAGGAAGGTGCGACGGCGAGCGTCATCTACGTGCCGGCAGCGTTCGCGGCGAGTGCGATCTGTGAAGCGGCGGATTCCGGGGTCAAGCTCATCGTCTGCATCACCGAGGGGATTCCCGTCCTCGATATGCTGAGGACGACGCGGTACGTGGCCGATAAAGGGGCGCGCCTCATTGGCCCCAACTGCCCGGGCATGATCTCGCCGGGTCAAGCCAAGCTGGGTATCATTCCCGGCCAGATCGTCGAGCAGGGTCCGATCGGCGTGGTCAGTCGCTCGGGGACGCTGACCTACGAGGTGGTCTGGGCGCTGACTCGCGAGGGCTTCGGCCAGTCGAGCTGCATCGGCATCGGCGGTGATCCTGTGATCGGCACCAACTTCATTGACTGTCTCGACGCCTTCGAGCAGGACCCCCAGACCGAAGCGATCGTGCTGATCGGGGAGATCGGCGGCGCCGATGAGCAGAACGCCGCCCGTCACATACGCGAGCATCTCTCCAAGCCCGTCGTGGGGTTCGTGGCCGGCCGCACGGCGCCGCCCGGTCGTCGTATGGGACACGCGGGAGCCATCATCTCGGGCAGCCAGGGCACGGCGGCTGAGAAGATCGCCACCTTCCGCGACAACGGTGTCGAGGTCGCCGAGCGTCCCGTCGACGTACCGGCGATCGTGTCCAAACAGTTAAATGTCTAGCCAGGTCTCGATAGCCAGGCTCCTTGCACCGGATCGCATCCTCGCTGGGCTGAAAGCGAAGACCTACCGGGACGCCGTCGTGCAGCTGCTGGACCGGCTTGATGCCGCCGGCTTGATTAGCGACCGGGCCGCTGTAGAGGAACTTGTGGACGCCGAGATCGCGGCTGGCGCTCTGCCGACGCTCGGCCCCCATGCGCTTCTCGCCCACTATCGCACCGACGCGGTGCAAGAGCTCGCAGTCGCTATCGCCACGTCACCGAGACCGTTCGCGTTCGCTCCACCCAAGGCTGCTGAGGCCGTCTTCGTTGTCCTGATCCTCGTCCCCAGGTCGGCCGCCAGATACTACCTAAAGACCCTTGCGGGCCTGAGTCGGCTTCTGCGAAACCCGGAGGTCGCCGAGGGCTTGGCAAGAGCCACGTCGCCTGATGAGTTCCTAGAGCTTGTCACGCAGAGAGATGTCGTGATCCGACCGGAGTTGACCGTCCACGACCTCATGAGTCGCGACGTGCACTCCGTCTCTCCCGAGGCGCTTCTGTCCGAGGCCCTGCACCTCATGGTGCGACATCGGCGCCGAGGCCTCCCCGTCCTCAGTGACAACGGTGAGGTACTGGGCATGATCAGCGAGCAGGAGGTTCTGCAGCACTTCCTCCCCCAGGTCCTTGGCGGGGCGACACGAGAGGGAGAACAGCCCGAGATCGAGGATGTCGAAGTGCGCTACGCCATGCAGCGAAGCGTGATGTGCCTCTCCGAGGATCAACTCATCTCGGATGTGCTGGGGACGATGCTGACCGAGAGCGTCTCCCAGTTTCCGGTCGTTCGCGAAGGCAAGCTGGTGGGCTTCCTTTCGCGCACGGACATCATCAGGAAACTACTTGAGCACTCCGTATAGAATTCGCTATGAGTCTTACACTTGCCATCATCAAGCCAGATGCCGTCGAGGGACGTAAGGTCGGCCCCATCCTTGCGCGATTGGAGGAGGAGGGGTTCAGGATCCGCGCCGCCAAGTTTCTGCGGCTCGACCCCGATCAGGCCGGTGCGTTCTACGCAATACATCGGGATAGGCCCTTCTACGAGCCCTTGAAGACGTTCATGACCTCCGGGCCGGTTCTCGCCCTCGCTCTTGAGCGGGAGGATGCGGTGCCGAGGCTGCGGGAGGTCATCGGCGCCACTGATCCGGCGGAGGCCGAGGCGGGAACGATCCGTGCTCTCTGTGCTGAGAACAAGGAGCGGAACGCCATTCACGCCTCCGACTCGGAGGAAACAGCCCGGTGGGAGCTGGGTTTCTTCTTCTCGACCCGGGAGCTGCTGGGAGGCGCGTAGGCGGCGATTCCTGGCTTGACCTGCCGCGTTGACAGGGATAGGGCCCTTCTGTAGACTATCAGGCCGTGTTGATTATAGACTTACGGCGTCTGGAGCGGGCGCCGGTGGAGGTGCGGGGCGAGATCGCCTGTGACGACGCACTTTGGCACGATGTGGCCGTCGCTCTGGCCACACCCGTGGCAGTCCAGGCGGTCGCGGAGGGATCTGCGGTCCGGGGTGTGGTGGTTCGCGGTACGCTGACGGGTCGAATTCGAGCGGCTTGCCGCAGGTGCTTGGAGCCGCTCGAGCTGGAGGTCAGCGACGAGTTCGACCTGCTTTTCGACCCGAAGACCTCTGAGAGCGATGAGGATGTCTCGCTCTATGCTCTGGCCCCGGGGGTGGATGAGCTGGACCTGAGCACGCCGTTCAGGGAACGGTTCTTGTTGACGGTGCCAGCCTATCCGGTTTGTGGGGAAGCGTGCAGGGGGTTGTGCGCGCGCTGCGGCGCGAACCTCAATGAGGGTGACTGTGGCTGTAGGGCGGAGGAGCGTGACCCTCGTTGGCGACCGCTGCAGGGTTTGCGCAGTGAAACGTGAGCGGAACGGGTTTCGAGGAAGAGGATGGCTGTACCGAAGAAACGGACATCCAAGGCGCGCAAGAGGAAGCGCCGCACGCATCTGAAGGCGAAAGTGTCGGCGACTCAGGCTTGCCCTCGATGTGGGGATCCGAAACTCCCCCATAGGGTTTGCCCGACGTGCGGCTACTACAGAGACGCTGAGGTCGTTCAGGTAGAAACAGAGTATTAGCATTCGCCGTTGTAGTCGGCTCCTGAGACCCCAAGCCGCGGCCTGGTGGGAAGTGGTAGATCGTGGGACGGTCGGGCGCGGCGCGTGAACGTCTCAGGAACTGATGAGCGGTGGAGCGCGTCGCCCGATTGGAGGCGGGAGGCGTGCTCATTGTGTATTCGGGTGAGTGCCGATACCCTGTACGCTTTGGCTACTCTCACCTGCTCCCGGTCAGTCCGTCTCGTCCATCGCTCTGGCATAGACAGGATGGCGCGGTCATCCGTAGACGCGAGAGCGGGCTCGCCGGGTGCGATCACGGGGACGCTTGGACAGCGACACCATGCGGATAGCGCTTGACGCGATGGGAGGCGACAACGCGCCCGCCATTCCGGTGCTGGGTGCGGTGGAGGCGCTTCAGCACATTGACGCTGATCTCGAGCTGTTGCTGGTGGGCGATCTGGACGCGATCAGGCAGGAGCTGCAGGGGCTGGGTGCTCCCAGGAACCGTCTGCATATCGTTCCAGCGAGCCAGAGGATCGGGATGAACGATCCGCCGGTTGAGTCGGTGCGTCGCAAGCCCGACAGCTCGATCGTGCGTGGCGTGGCGTTGCAGAAGAGCGGCGAGGCTGACGCGTTTATCTCGGCGGGCTCGACGGGTGCGATAGTGGCGGCATCGATCCTGGTTCTGGGTGCGCTGCCTGGCACGGATCGGCCTGCGATCGGGGCCCTGCTACCGACCGTCGCAGCTCACCCGACGCTGATGCTCGATGCGGGTGCGAATACTGACTGCCGAGCACAGCAGCTCGAGCAGTTCGCGCACCTCGGGCACATCTACATTCAGGATCTGGAAGCTCGAGCGCGGCCCCGCATCGGCCTGCTCAACATCGGCGCGGAGTCGGGCAAAGGTAACGAGTTGACGCTGGAAGCGTACGGCTTGCTTGAGCAGAGCGATCTCAACTTCGTTGGGAATGTGGAGGGGCGCGACATCGTCAAGGGCGACTGCGATGTGCTCGTGTGCGACGGCTTTGTCGGCAACGTGGTGCTGAAGTTCTACGAATCGGTGGCAGCGCACGTCGCTCAGCTCGCGAGCCAGGCGGTCGCCGGCGCGCAGATGGACGTGGATCTGCAGAATATCTGTCGCGTGCTCGACTACGCAGAACACGGGGGCGCGCCCCTGTTGGGAGTAGACGGGGTCACGATTATCTGTCATGGCGACTCACCGGCCCGTGGCATTAGGAACGCTGTGCGCGTGGCGGCGAGATCGGTGGAGATTGACATGGTTAACCATCTGAGGCGCGAGCTGTCAGGGCTCGTGAGCGCGAGGGCGTAGACGTGGCGGCTCGCACCATTCGCCTGGCGTCGACGGGGATATGGTTACCTGCCAAGGTGCTCACGAACGCCGACCTTGAGCAGATGGTCGACACGTCGAACGAGTGGATCCTCGAGCGCACGGGCATCCGGGAACGGCGGATCGCGGGTGACGAAGTGGGTGTGGCCCAGATGGGCTGCTACGCCGCCCAGAACG
The DNA here is from genome assembly GCA_020344375.1 of Gemmatimonadota bacterium. Taxonomy (GTDB): domain Bacteria; phylum Gemmatimonadota; class Gemmatimonadetes; order Palauibacterales; family KS3-K002. The sequence goes on from CP070823.1 coordinate 1,945,143, forward strand.
CGCTGGAGGAAGCAGGCCTGGCACCGTCCGACGTGGACGCGCTCATCGTATCTACAGCCACGCCCGACCGCCTGCTCCCGGCCACGGCGTGTGATGTGCAGGCGATGCTCGGGGCGGATCGCGCGGTCGCGTTCGATGTCGGGGGCGCGTGTAGCGGCTGGCTGTACGCGCTCTCCGTGGCTCACGGACTGATCGCCGCCGGGCAAATCGAGACAGCACTGTGTGTGGCGCCGGAGAAGATGAGCGCGATCACGGATTGGAGGGACCGGGCGACGTGCGTGCTGTTCGGCGATGCTGCCGGCGCTGCGGTGGTGGTTCCGTCGGAGGAAGAGGGGCGAGGCGTGCTGGCCAGCTACATGCGCTCGGACGGAACGTTGGCGGAGCTCTTGTACCGACCGCCAGCCAGCACGGAGGTGCCGGTCGACGTAGCGGAAATCGTCATGCGGGACGGCTACATACGGATGGCGGGCCGGGAGGTGTTCAAGGCGGCCGTTCGCTCGATGTGTGAGGCGGTCGATGCCGTGCTGGAGCAGGCGGGCATCTCGAAGGACGAGGTGGACTTGCTAATACCGCATCAGGCCAACATCCGCATCATCGAAGCGACCGCGAAGTATGCGGGGGTTCCGTTGGAGCGGGTCTGGGTGAACGTGGACCGCTACGGGAATACGTCGTCAGCCTCGGTGCCGGTATCGCTGCACGAGGCCCGGGAAGCCGGTTTGATCCGAGATGGTTCTTTGATACTAATGGTCACCTTCGGAGCAGGATTCACCTGGGCTGCAATGCTCCTGCGCTGGTAAGAGATCCGAGCGGTGGGTGACCTTGCCGTGCTTTTCCCCGGTCAGGGCAGCCAGCACGTTGCCATGGGTGGCGAGCTGGCAGAGGCCTTCCCCAGTGCGCGGGATGTGTTCAGGGCGGCAGACGAGGTCCTGGGCTTCGAGCTGTCCAAGATCTGCTGGGCGGGGCCAGAGGAGGAGCTGAAGCAGACAGAGAACGCGCAGCCTGCTATCCTCGTCCACAGCATGGCGGTGTGGGCGATCATGAAGGAGGGTCTGGCCGGGCAGGTGCGGTTCGGGGCGGGCCACTCGCTGGGCGAATTCACGGCCTACGCGGCAGCCGGATCGCTCGAGCTTGAGGACGCAGTCCGGCTTGTGCGCCGACGTGGGGAGCTGATGGCTGCGTCGCCGGTGGGAACGATGTCGGCGATCGTGGGGCTAGAGCCTGCTGCGGTTGAAGAGATTTGCGAGCGCGTTAGAACTGGTGGGGGTGTGGTGGTCGCCGCGAACTACAATTCACCGGGCCAGATCGTGATTTCGGGCGAGGTCGCGGCCGTGGAGCAGGCAGGGGCGCTGGCCAAACAGGCCGGTGCCCGGATGGTGCGCCCCTTGGCAGTCAGTGGTGCGTTTCACTCCCCGTTGATGGGTGACGCTGAATCGGGCCTGCGAGCCGAGCTCGACCGCGTAACGTTCCGTGACCCTGAGTTTCCGGTTGTGTCGAATGTGACGGCGGAGCCCGTCATAGATGCGGCGGCAGCGCGCCGTAATCTGGTGGTGCAGTTGACGGCGCCGGTTCGCTGGGCCGACAGCGTGCGACGGATCACGAGGCAAGGTGTTCGCCATTTCGTGGAACTCGGGCCCGGGAAGGTATTGACCGGGATGTTGCGGCGGATCGACCCGGAGCTCACCGGGATGGAGGTCGGGAAGCCTGAAGACGTTCAACGGTTCAAAGAGGAACTGAGGTGATGCAGGAGCTGCAGGGAGCGGTGGCCATTGTGACCGGAGCGTTTCGCGGCATCGGCCTGGCCACGGCGTGCGAGCTCGCGGCTGCTGGAGCGCGGGTCGCGATGGTGAACAAGGATCAGAGCCGCGCGGGCCCGGCCCTCGCCGAGATGCCGGAGGGGAGTGCTCGCACGTTCATCTGTGACGTCACCGACGCAGACTGCGTCGCCGAGATGGTCGACGTGGTTGAGGCGGAGCTGGGGCCCGTCTCTATCTTGGTGAACAACGCAGGCCTGACCCGGGACAAGCTCCTCCTGCGGATGCAGGATGAAGACTGGGATCTCGTGCTCAACGTCAACCTCAAGGCCGCCTTCAACCTGACGAAGATCGTGGCACGGGGGATGACGCGCCGACGCGCAGGCGCGATCATTAACGTGTCCAGCGTGGTGGGACTAATGGGCAACACAGGCCAGGCCAACTACTCGGCTGCCAAGGCCGGGCTCATCGGGCTGACCAAGTCAGTGGCCAAGGAGCTGGCACCTCGGGGGATTCGGGTCAATGCCGTGGCTCCTGGCTTCATCCAGACCCAAATGACGGCGCATCTCGACGCCGAGACGCGTGAGGGATTGCTGGGCCAGATTCCCATGGGAGAGCTGGGACGCCCGGAGGACGTGGCGCCGGTGATTAGATTCTTGGCCGGCCCCGGGGCTCGCTACATCACGGGCCAGGTGATTGTTGTGGATGGCGGCATGCTCATGTAGTTTGGTCTGTTTACTACACGTACAGACACCACTCGAGAGGAAAGGCAAAGGAGACAACCATGGCAGACATCGAGTCTCGCATCAGGGATATCATCGTCAACGAGCTCGGCGTCGAGCCTTCCAAGGTCACGCCGGAAGCCTCTTTCGTCGAGGACCTGGGCGCCGATTCGCTTGATACCGTCGAGCTGGTCATGGCGTTCGAGGAGGAGTTCGGCATCGAGATTCCGGACGAGGACGCCGAGAAGATGGAGACAGTCGGCGACGCGATCCGTTATCTCGAGGCAAAGGAAGTAGCCTAGTCTTCCCCATGCCTGCCGAAAGACAACGTAGAGTAGTCATTACCGGGCTCGGCCTGATCACGGCGGTCGGGAACGACGTCGCCAGCAACTGGGAGGCGATGCTATCGGGCGTCAGCGGCTGTGCCACCATCACGGCCTTCGACCCGTCCGACTTGCCGGTGCGTTTCGCGGCCGAGGTCAAGAACTTCGACCCCACGGACTACCTGGACCGGAAGGAAGTGAAGCGGACCGATCGCTTCACGCACTTCGCGCTCGCCGCCACGGCCCAAGCCATGGAGAGTGCGGGACTGGGGGTAACGCCCGATATCCCGCCTGACCGCTTCGGCGTGATCACCGGGAGCGGGATCGGCGGCATCACGACCCTGGAAGAGCAGCATAAGGTGTACCTCAATCGGGGTGCTGAACGAGTCTCCCCATTCTTCGTCCCGATGTTCATCGCGGACATAGCACCAGGCCTCATCGCGATGAAGTATGGGGCCAAGGGGCCCAACTACACTACAATCTCGGCCTGCGCCTCCGGTGCACATGCGGTGGGCAACGCGTTTTATCTCATCCGCAATGGGGTGGCCGACGTGATGGTTACGGGTGGCGCCGAGTCCTCCGTTACGCCGCTGACCATGGCCGGGTTTGCATCGATGAAGGCAATATCGGCCCGAAACGACACGCCAGAGACCGCGAGCAGGCCATTCGACGCGACTCGTGACGGGTTCGTGCTCGGTGAGGGGTGCGGTATGGTGATGCTGGAGGAGCTCGAGTTCGCCAAGGCGCGCGGCGCTCGCATCATCGCCGAGGTTGTGGGCTACGGACAGACGGCGGACGCGCATCACATAACGGCGCCGGCCCCAGAAGGCGAGGGTGCGCAACGTGCGATGCGTCTGGCGCTGGCCGACGCAGGCGCTCAGGCCACGGACGTGGACTATATCAATGCCCACGGCACCTCGACGCCACTCAACGACCTCAGCGAAACCCAGGCCATCAAGAAGGTCTTCGGCGAGCACGCCTACAACATGGTGGTCGGCTCCACAAAGTCGATGACCGGGCACACCTTGGGCGCGGCAGGTGGAGTGGAGGCGGCGATCTGTGCTCTGGTGGTTGACGAAGGCAAGATCCCACCGACCATCAACTTCAGTCAGCCCGACCCTGGCTGCGATCTGAATTACGCGCACAACAAGATGATCGAGCGGCCCGTGCGGCTGTCACTGACGAACTCCTTCGGCTTCGGCGGACATAACGTCTGCTTGGCGATCAAGCGGTGGGAGGGGTAGTCCCTTCCACGGCTGTCATCCAGCCCACCCGTAGTGCGAGTCCAGGCGGGGCCCTCGAGTGACACGTTCCTCTGCGTGTGGACGAGCGGCTGACTCCTCAGTCTTGTTCCGCGTCCCCAGCCTGGCTTATTTATGGACCTCGGAAGCTTCTAATCCGAAGTAGTCGCGCCTGACCCGGGCCCGGGCGGACCTGCTTCCGACCGGGCCTCTTTGTCAGGTCGTGGCCGGGGCTTTGTCGGGTGGACTTCATTCCGCGGCTCAATCCGGCCGATTGGACGCTGACCAAACGGGACAGAGAGGGTACAGTATGCGCGTCGGGATCGGGTTTGACGTTCACCGCTTCGGCCCAGAGCGTCGCCTCATCCTCGCCGGCCTCGAGTTCGATGAGGAGCCCGGCCTGCTCGGGCATAGTGACGCGGATGTGCTCACCCATGCGGTGATCGATGCCCTTCTTGGTGCCGCGGGACTGGGTGACATTGGTCAGCATTTCCCTGACAGCGACGAGCGGTGGCGCGATGCCTCCTCGATCGAGATGCTCATGGCGGTCCGGCGAATGCTGGAGGCCCGGAACTACCAGCCCGTGAACGTGGACGTGTCGCTGGTGGCGGAACGCCCCCGACTTGCCGCGAGAGTGGAAGCGATGCGGGAGAGCCTGGCGTCCGCGCTCGGCATCGCACCCGCCTTCGTCTCCATCAAAGCCACCACCGCCGAGGGTCTGGGAGCTCTGGGGCGAGGGGAGGGCATTGCCGCCTGGGCGGTTGCCTTGATCGACCGCCTCGAAGTTCCCGAGCTCCCCTAGGGGAACGGAGCGTTGAACGGACTGTGGTTGGCGCTGGCTGCCGAGTTCGCCGGTGATTGGCTGATCGAGGCGTCCGAGATCGAGGGCGTCCTTGAGCAACTGGCGTCCCTGGCACCGCGGTGGACCTATATCGTCCTGGCAGCTGGCGTCGCTATCGAGAACTTCTTCCCACCCGTGCCCGCGGACACGTTTGTCGTCTTCGGCGCGTTTCTCTCGGTGGAAGGTCGGGTCACCGGCCTCGGCGTTTTCCTGATCACCTGGCCCGTCAACACCGCCAGCGCTCTCCTGAACTACGGTTTGGCGCGCCGTTGGGGTCGTGGGTTGCTCGGCACAAGGCCGGGACGTTGGATACTAAGACCGCGACAGCTGGAGAGGTTGGCAGGGCTATACAACGCGCATGGGAGCAAGATCATCTTTGCCAGCCGGTTCCTGCCTGCCTTTCGGGTGCTCGTTCCGGTCTTCGCAGGTATCAGCCACCTGGCTTTCTGGCGCACGGCGGTTCCCCTCGCTGCCGCCTCAGCGATCTGGTATGGAGTGCTTGTATATGCCGGGGCAATGCTGGGACGTAATTGGCGTGTACTCCTGCCGGCGCTCAACGAGGTCAATACGCTGCTCCTTGTAGTCGCGACTGTCCTCGCCGTATTCCTTGTGGTTGTCTGGTGGAGAACCCGTCATCACGCGCCAGACGCGGTAAGTGGGGAAGGTGGGAGGCCGTGAAGGGGGAGACCGCTCGAAGTTTTTATCTTGAGAGGTTCGAGGACTACTTGCGGTTCGAGCGGGGGCTCTCATCGATGACCGCGGCGGCATACGCTTCCGATCTGGCGCAGTTCGTGACGTTCGTCGAGGGCCGCGGATTCGACTTGCCTGGGGAAGTGAGCCTGGGTGAGCTGCGCGCGTTCGTCTATCACCTCAAGGAATCGGGCCAGGCACCGAGCAGCATTCGCCGCAAACTCTCGGCCCTACGCAGCTACTTTGGATTCCTACAGGCAGAGGGGATCATCAGGTCCGACCCCAGCGAGCTCCTCGAGGGCCCCAGGACCGGTCGCCAACTGCCCACCGTCCTCACACCAGCCGAGATCGAAAGCCTGCTTGCCGTGCCGGAGGGCGACAGCCCTCTGGCGATCCGTGATTGGGCGATGCTTGAGCTCATGTACGCTACCGGTGTGCGGATCTCGGAGGTCGTCTCGCTCCGGCTCAGGGATCTCGATCTCGACGAACGGCTTGTCAGGGTGCGTGGCAAGGGCGCTAAGGAGAGAATCGTGCCTTTCGGTCGAGCCGCGCTCGAAGCCCTGGGCAGATACTTGCAGGATGCCCGCCCCGTGCTCTCGCGCGCGACTCGCAAGGGCGGCGAGGGCGTGCTGTTCTTGGCACGCCGAGGTCGCGGCCTCACGCGCAAGGGCGCTTGGGGCATCGTGCGCCGTCGCGTCGCGGCAGCGGGCATTCACAAGCGTGTAACCCCCCACACCCTGCGTCATACCTTCGCGACCCACCTGCTTCAGGGCGGCGCCGACATCGCGGCCGTACAGGAGATGTTGGGACACGCGGACATCTCTACGACTCAGATCTACACTCATCTTGATCGCACCTACCTAAGCGAAGTGCACCGGCAGTACCACCCTCGGGCCTGAGAGGGGAGCTAGAAGCCGATCGAGACAGCGATTAGTAACTAGCCTTTCTATTGATAGATAGCTAATATAACCTCATGCAGCTTCTCTACTCAGATCGACCTTCGGGCTGTTCGCTCGCTTCCTGGCGGTGGCTGACACCCCGGGCGCCGAGAGGTGGATGGCTGGGACTCGGGGCGCTCCTCGCGGTTATCGGTGTTAGTTTGGCCGGAGGTGCTTTGGAGGCGTCGGCGCAGGCGGTGATGTTTGAGCGGGGGCGGGGTGGATTGCCGTTGGCGGATGAGGCAGTTGAGCGTGTTCTGGCGCGGGGTCAGTACCGGGTGCTGACACGGGACACGATTCTGGGCGCGGGTGAGGTGATCGGGGGGGACGTAGTGGTGTTGCAGGCGACGCTGCGAATCGAGGGCCACATCGAAGGAGATCTGATTGCGGTTCGGAGCGACGTGTTCGCGCGGCCGGGCGGCCAGATGGACGGGGCGGTGGTGGTGTTGGGGGGCGGTTTCTACGGTTCGTCTCTGGCGAAGCTGGGGTCATCTCCCGTGGATGCGTCCCGCTATAGCTATGAGGTGGGGGAGCGTGAGGCGGGAGCGTACGTCATCAGGGCACCGGGAGGGAGGGTTGGCGTGAAGCTTCCTGGGCTCTACGGCCTCGGTTTCCCAACCTACGATCGCGTCAATGGGCTGACCTTGACTTGGAACGTCGAGCTACAGGGGGGCCAAGCGGGTTGGCTCCCTGAAGCGGGCGGACGAATCGGCTATCGGAGCGAGCGGACGGATGTGGACGGCGATCTGGAACTCCGGTGGCCATTCGGTCGCCACGCTCTCTCAGTGCGCGGCGGTCTGACCGTCAGGTCGAACGACCGCTGGATCAACGGCGACATGGAGAACTCGCTCTACAGCCTCACAGGGGGCGTGGACACCCGCAACTACTACGAGGCCCGTTTTGCCGAGGCTGCTCTTCACTTGGGTCATGGGACGCGTCTGCGCTGGTCGCACGATCTGGCGGTGGGCTGGGAGCGAGCGCGGTCGCTGGAGGATAGGGATCCGTTCTCGATCTTCTCGGTTCGCGGGGGCTTCCAGCGCAATCCGCCCGTTCGCGAGGCGGACATCGTTAGCCTCGCCCTTGTGAGTGCGGTGCAGACCTCGGACCGAAGCCGAGTGTCTCTTGACCTCACTCTAAGTCTGGAAGTAGCGGAACGTGACGTCGCGGGCGACCTCTCGTTCACTGTGCTCGCCGCTACCGCGCGGGGTGTTATCGGCACGGTCGGCGACCAGAGTCTGATCCTCCAGGGGTTTGGGCAGATTCCCGGGTCTGCGGGAGCGCCCCCGCAGCGCTGGCGTGCCTTGGGCGGCTGGGGGACGCTTCCCACGCTCGTGCCGGGTGAAAGGTGGGGGGATTCCAGCTGGTGGCTGGCAGCCACGTACCGCGTGCCGTTGCCGTGGGGTCTGGGCGTGCTCGGGCGGGTCGTGCCGTGGCTGGAGTACGCAGTTGGGAATGCCTGGGTGGATGACGATGAGCGCCCAACAGCGGTCCATAACCTTGGCTTGGGGGTCTCGCTGGGACGTCTTGGGGCTGCGTTATTCGCGGACCCCGGGGACGAGTTCGAGACCTTCCTCGTCCTGGGCTTTTCCCCGCGTCGCTGGCCCGGGCGGGGACGCTAACGGCCAGTTTTGACAACCGTTTAACGGGTTGTTATGATATTGGCGTGAAAATTGCTTAGCGGCGCCGGGACTTCCAGCGGAGACCCCATTCCGGGGGGTAGAGGCGGCGGCATACTTGGGGTGATTCCTGCGCGCCTCGGCTCGTCGCGGCTTCCCCGGAAACCGCTTATCCCCATCGCGGGACGACCGCTGATCGAGTGGGTGTGGCGGCGGATGGCAGGCATCGATCTGCTAAGCGAGCTCGTCGTCGCGGCGGACGATCCCGAGATCGTCGAGACGGTGGAGGCGTTCGGTGGGCGGGCTGTGCTGAGCTGGCAGGGTCACCGCTCGGGAACCGACCGCGTAGCCGAGGTGGCGGAGCGGCCAGAGTTCTCCCACTTCGAGTTGATCCTCAACCTGCAGGGTGACGAGCCGTTTCTGGCGCCGGGTGCGGCTGAGGCCGCCATCGACTGTGTGCAGCACGGCTGGGACATCGGTACGGTCGCGGTTCCCATCTCGAGCCCGGTCGAGTGGGCGGACCCTGGGACAGTGAAGGTCGTGCGAGACGACTTTGGGGCCGCGTTGTATTTCAGTCGTGCTCCCATTCCCCACAGGCGTGGGGAAGAGGATGAGGCTGATCCCGCCATGCGCCTGCCGCTGCTAAGGCATGTCGGGGTCTACGCCTTCACGCGAGTGGCGTTGCGGCAAGTAGCCGCGCTGCCGGCGCACCCGCTCGAGGAGAGAGAAGGGCTCGAGCAACTGCGCTGGCTGGCGTCGGGGGTGCGAATCGGGGTGGCCGTTGTCGAAGGTGGCGGTCCAGGCATAGACACGGAACAGGATCTGGTGCGAGCCGAAAGAACGCTGGGAGGGAGGAAGGAATCTCCATGAGTGAACGGTCAGGGCCTTCCAAGATGATCTTCGTAACCGGCGGCGTCGTCTCCTCACTGGGAAAGGGGATCGCCGCCGCTTCGCTTGGCAGGCTGCTCGTGGAGCGGGGTCTGGCCGTCACGATCCAGAAGTTCGACCCCTACATCAACGTGGATCCTGGGACGCTCTCGCCGTTTCAGCACGGTGAGGTCTACGTGACCGACGACGGCGCCGAGACCGACTTGGATCTGGGCCACTACGAGCGCTTCATCGAGGAGTCGCTGTCACAGGCGAACAACGTAACCACGGGCCGCATCTATCAGAACGTGATCACCAAGGAGCGCCGCGGCGAGTACCTCGGGTCAACGGTTCAGGTCATCCCACACATAACCGATGAAATCAAAGCAGCGATCCGGCGGCTGCTGCCGAACCACGACGTCGTGATCACGGAGATTGGGGGCACCGTTGGTGACATTGAGTCGCTACCGTTCCTGGAGGCGATTCGGCAGCTCCGCGGTGATGCAGGTCGAGAGAACACCCTGTTCATCCACGTCACTCTGATTCCGTACTTGGCGGCCGCGGGCGAGCTTAAGACGAAGCCGACCCAGCATTCGGTTCGCGAGTTGATGGAGATCGGGATCCAGCCAGACATCTTGATCTGCCGGACCGAGCACGAGCTGACCGAAGAGATGCGCCGCAAGATCGCGCTCTTTTGCAACGTTGAGAGGGATGCGGTCATCGAGGCACGCGATGTAGAGACGATCTACGAGGTGCCGCTCGTGTTCCACGAGCAGGGCCTGGACCGACTCGTGGTGGAAAGGCTGGGCCTTAATGTGCCACAGCCAGATCTCTCCTCGTGGCGCGCACTGGTCGAGCGGGCAAAGCGGCCCAGCCAGGGCCGTGTTCGGATCGCGGTGGTCGGCAAGTACACGCAGCTTGTGGACTCGTACAAGTCAATCAATGAGGCGCTGATCCACGGCGGCATCGCTAACGACGTTCGTGTCGACATCGAATGGGTGTCGTCCGAGGAGATCAAAGGGCCTGAGGACGCCACACGCCTCGCCGACTACGACGGACTGCTCGTTCCCGGAGGCTTCGGCGTGCGGGGCGTCGAAGGCATGGTGCGGGCCGTTCGCTACGCCCGAGAGAACGGCTTGCCCTTCTTCGGCATTTGCCTCGGGCTGCAGTCGGCGATCATTGAGCTCGCGCGCAATGTCTGCGATCTGGAGGAGTCCCATTCGCGCGAGTTCGAGCCGCAATGCCCCGATCCGGTGGTCTCGCTCATGGACTCCCAGCGCAAGATCACCGACATGGGCGGAACCATGCGACTGGGGGCGTACCCCTGCCAGCTGGCCCCGGGATCACGGGCTGCCGAGATCTACGGTGTGCCGGAGATCAGCGAGCGGCATCGCCACCGGTATGAAGTCAACAACGAGTACCGTGACACGTTGACGGAGCACGGTCTCCGGTTGAGCGGCTTGTCGCCCGATCACATGCTCGTGGAGATCATCGAGCTACCGAGCCATCCCTGGTACGTCGCGACTCAGTTCCATCCCGAGCTGAAGTCGCGGCCTGGGAATCCGCACCCGCTGTTTGCTTCGTTCATCGCGGCGGCGATACGGCATCGCGGCAAGCGGGGGGCCGATGAGTACCAGGCTGTCAGGGTAGGCGAGTGAGGGAGGCACGGACGGATGCCGGACGTGGTGAGATGGTTCCAGCCGCGCGGCGGCTTCTTCCTCATTGCCGGCCCCTGCGTGCTCGAGGATGAGGGCACCAACCTCACGGTGGCCGAGGAACTCGCTCGCATCGGCGAACAGTATCGCGTCCCGATAATCTTCAAGGCCTCATTCGACAAAGCGAACAGGAGCAGCGTCAGCTCGCCCCGGGGACCGGGCCTCGAACAAGGGCTACGCCTTCTCGAGCAGGTCAAGTCAAAGGTGGGTTTGCCCGTGACCACCGACATCCACCTGCCCGAGCAGGCGAGTCGAGCGGCCGCGATCGTTGACGTGTTGCAGATCCCGGCCTTCCTCTGCCGGCAGACCGATCTGGTGCTGGCCGCCGCAGCTACCGGCCGGCCGCTCAACCTGAAGAAGGGGCAGTGGATGGCGGCAGAGGATATGGCCCAGCAGGTCGAGAAGGCGCGCCATGGCGGGGCACGGAGTGTGGCGGTGACGGAGCGAGGGACTGCCTTCGGCTATCACAACCTGGTGGTCGATATGCGTTCCTTTTCGATCATCAAGGAGACGTGTCGCTGCCCCGCGATCTTCGATGCCAGCCATTCGGTACAGCGGCCCGGCGGTGAGGGGATCAGAAGTGGTGGGGAGCCGCGCCACATCGGAGCACTGGCAGCTGCCGCAGTAGCTGCGGGTGCCGACGCGATGTTCGTGGAGGTGCACCCGGATCCGGCGCGAGCGCTTTCTGACGCGTCGAGCATGCTGCGGCTGAATCAACTGGAGGGCGTCGTCAGCCGTGTTCTAGCCGTGCGAGACGCGCTCGGTCTTGAGCGGGGGTCGGACGGTGCCTGAGCGAGCGGCCATGCCGAGCGAGCTGGCCCGAGCGGTCAAGCTGGTCGTGCTTGACGTGGACGGTGTGATGACCGATGGGGGCATCTACTACGGGGTGTCGCCCTCGGGGGAGACTGTGGAGCTCAAGCGGTTCGAGATTACGGACGGGCTCGGCGTCAACCTGATGCAACGTGCCGGCATCGAGGTCGCGATCGTGACGGGGCGGCGCTCGGAGGTGGTTGCCATGCGGGCCCGGGAGCTCGGGATCGAGGAGGTGCACCAGGATCCGGCGGCCGAGAAGCTGCCCATCGTGCGCGGTATCTTGCAGCGTAGGAACATCGATTGGGGTGCGGTGGCTTTCCTCTCCGACGACCTGGCCGACATGCCGGTGCTGGCGCGCGCAGCGCTGCCAGTGGCGGTAGCCAATGCCGTGCCTGAGATCTGCTCCGTGGCGCGGTGGCGTACCACCCGGCCCGGCGGTGCCGGTGCCGTCCGGGAGTTCGCCGAAGCACTGCTCAAGGCACGCGGAGACTGGACGAAGGTGGTGGAAGAATACCTCGAGGAGCGAGAGGAGCGGGCAGATGGATCGGCGTGAGCTGATCGAGACCGCCCGTCGCGTGGTGCGTCTGGAGGGGAACGCGGTCCTCCAGTTGGAGGATCGTATCGATGACGGATTCGTGCGGGCCGTCGAGTTGTTGTCCAGGCTCAAGGGCCGGGCCATCGTCTCGGGCGTCGGGAAATCGGGGATCATCGCGCGCAAGATCGCTGCGACATTCACTTCCACGGGCACGCCGGCTTTCTTCATGCACCCGGTGGAAGGTGTGCACGGCGACCTGGGCATGGTACTGCGGGACGATCTGCTGATCGTGATATCCAAGAGCGGCGAGTCGGATGAGTTGTACGAATTACTGCGGATCGTGAAGCGACTCGGAGTGCCGATTATCAGCTTTACTGGTAACCGGGATTCGACGCTTGCCCGACAGTCCGATGCAGTGCTCGACGTCGGCGTCAGCGAGGAGGCATGCCCACACGATCTGGCGCCGACTGCTAGCACGACGGCGGCGCTGGCGATGGGCGACGCGCTGGCGATCACGCTGTTACAGGAAAAGGCGTTCACTTCGGACGACTTTGCCAGCCTGCATCCCGCGGGCGCGCTGGGCCGCAGGCTGCTGCGCGTCGGAGATGTGATGGTCACGGACCCGGAGAAGGTCCCTGCGCTGCCGCCGGACGCGACGCTTCGCGAAGCGATGGTCGAGATTGCGTATAAGCGAGGCACGGTGCCGATCATCGACGCGGAGCGGCGTATCGTCGGGGTTATCACGGCAGGTGACCTGACCCGCTTCATCGATAACAAGGAGCAGTTCTTCCATCGACAGGTTCGGGAGGCGATGAATCCCAACCCGAAGACGGTGACATCCGACACGCTGGCCATCGAAGCGGTGTACAAGATGGAGCGGCACGGCATAATGGCTCTACCGGTCTGTGATCAGGACAGCAGGCTGACAGGCATTGTCCACCTGCACGACCTGATGCGAGCACGTGTGGTATAGGCCATGACGCGTAAGGGCTTCACGACGGCATTGCTTGCCCTGGGGCTGGGCGCCTGCGGGGAAGGTGGCGATGCACCGCTCGTCGCTGAGGAGATCCTCAGGCTGAACAGCGAGGCGAATCAGGTCGTCATCGGCCTTGACCACTACGTGACCTCGGAGGGCATTCGGCGCGCTCACGTCGAGGCGGACACGGCATTCTTCCTGGAGGACGAGGCGCTGGTGGAGCTCCGGGTCATGAAGGTCACGTTCTATAACGCCATCGGCGAGGTAACCTCTATTCTCACTTCAAGGGAAGGTACCTACGAGTGGGATAGCGGGAACATGGTGGCGCGGACGGACGTGGTGGTACGGAACCCGGTGGAGGGTCGCCGAATCGAGACCTCGATCCTGCACTATGAGCGTGCAGCTGATCGCATCTGGAGCGATGCGCCGACGCAGATGATCGAGGCGGATGGGACTGTGGTCGAGGGCAGCGCGTTCGAATCGAACTCGCGTATGGATCAAGCCGACCTCACATCGGCACGCTTGGTGAGGCCGGCTGCGGAGACGCAATCCGAGCAGTGAAGTGAGAAGGCTGCTAGCGTTCGGTATCGTCTCGCTACTCATCGCTCTGGCGCCGCCAGGCGCTCAGCAACGGGAGCGTTGTCAGCTGGAGATTGTCACGACGCCCGGTACGGTGACGCACTTGACCAAGCTCGGTGAAGGTGACACTCGGCTCGACGCGGGTGGCGGGGTGGAGGCGACCTGTGGCGGCAAGTGGGTGCGGGCTGACAGCGTGTCGTGGTTCGAAGGACGCGGTGAGCTCTACCTATTCGGCGATGTGGAGTACCGGGATGCAGGCCGCACGCTGGAGGCAGACCAGGCCACGTACTACCGCGACGAGGACCGAGTGCGCCCGGAAGGAAACGTGCAGCTCACAGACCACTCAAGCGGATCGACTCTGAAGGGACCGCTGCTCGACTACTATCCGCAGAACGAGAGTCGCCCGGTCGAGCGGATATTAGCGCCCGGACGCCCGCATCTCACGTTCAACCCGGATACAACCGGTGGCGATAACACCGAACCGTTCGAGGTAGACGCTGACCGCATGCACATCTACGGTGACTCGGCGATCGCCGGAGCGGGCCGCGTTGTCGTGGTAAGGGGAGACCTGAACGCCTACGGGGATTCGCTGGACCTGGACATGGGCCGTGGTCAGCTCTGGTTGCTCAGGCAGCCCAGCGTCGAAGCCAACCAGATGCACCTACGGGGTGACTCGATCCTCGTGCTGATGGAGGATCAGCAGCTCCGTGAGATACTCGCCTGGCCGAACGGATGGGCAGAGGGGCGCGAACTGTCCCTGACCGCACCTGCTCTGCGCCTGTACGTCGAGGCGGAGGAGATCACCCGAGCCGTCGCCTCAGCAGGAGAGCCCGCGCGGACGGGTGCGGTCGATGTGGCCGGGCGCGAGCCCTGGGCTCGCAGCGAGAGCCAGGACTATGTCCTCGTGGCAGACTCCATCGACATACGGCGGCCCGCTGGCCAGCTGGAGCGGGTGATCGCCGTGCGTCGAGCCCGCGCCAGCAGAGTGCAGCCTGTAGTGCCGGGCGACACCCTTCTGGGCAGCGATTGGCTGGTGGGGGACACGATCACTGGGTACTTCGCGCTCGTGGATTCTGTGCCTGCCACCGTTGGGGAGGTCGAGCTCAGACGCTTGGTTTCGGCCGGGGACGCGCGCGCCCTCTATCACTTGCGCGATCAGGCGGGCGAAGGCGAGGCTGCCAACCAGCCGGCGGTGAACTACGTCATCGGACGTGTGGTGACACTCTGGTTGGAGGCTGGCGACGTTGAAGATGCGCAGGTAGTTGGCCCGGCGATCGGCGTCTACAACGAGCCGCTCCCGGCGGCGATGGACGGCGATAGCCTGGGTCTGGTCCCGGACTCGCTCGCCCAAGCGGCGCAGGACACGGCGGGCGTGCCGCGCGATTCGGTCGAGGGTTCTGAGACCGACACGGTTGTTGCGCCAACCGCAGAGGCGAGGTCACGATGAGCGGCGGAGTCCGAGACTTCCGTAGCTACATCGAGCAATTGGCCGCCCACGAAGCGCCTACGCTGATCGCTCTGCGCGAGCTGGTCGCTGGTGCTGACGCAGAGGGCTGCGTGTCGCGGGCTCGTTTGGTGGAAGCCTTCCGTCAAACATACCTGGCGCGCTACGGCCAAGTCGCCAGTGACGGTTCCCCAGAGAGCCGCCGCCTCTTTGAGATCCGGCGCATGACGACTGAAGAGGTCGATGTCTATCTCAACGAACAGATCCTGCAGCGCCTTGCGGCTGAGGGCTGGCTACGAATCGATGCAGGCAGTCGCGGCACTCAGATCGCCGTTGCGAGCGACGTCTGGGAGGGTATCAAGACAGATCGCGCCGGCTTCAGCGGCCTGGTCGAGCGCGAAATCGACCGGAGGTTGCATGCCCCTGTCCGTGAACCCGAGGCCCCGGTCGCTGCCGGCGACAGCCGCCTGTGGGTCGAGGGTCTTGTGAAGATCTACAAGAGACGGCGTGTCGTGGATGATGTGGATCTCGAGCTGCGCCAGGGAGAGATCGTCGGTCTGTTGGGTCCCAACGGGGCAGGGAAGACGACGACGTTCTACATGATGGTTGGCCTGGTCCCGCCGGATACGGGCGAGGTGTACATCGACGACGAGCCGCTGGCTCATGTGCCGATGTACAAGCGGGCACGCCTGGGTATCGGCTACCTCTCACAGGAACCATCCGTGTTCCGCAGACTCACCGTAGAGCAGAACATTCTCGCGATTCTCGAGACGCTTCCAATCTCCGAGAGCGAGCGTCGGGAGCGGCTCGACAGCCTGCTGGACGAGCTGTCGATCAAGCACCTGCGTAGGAATAAGGCTTACTCACTGTCGGGCGGCGAGCGGCGACGGCTGGAGATCACTCGCGCTCTCGTCACCGATCCGAAGTTCATGCTGCTGGATGAACCTTTCGCAGGTATAGATCCAATTGCCGTGGACGACATTCAGCGGATTGTGGGGAGCCTCAAGCGTCGCGGGCTGGGCGTGCTCATCACCGATCATAACGTTCGGGAGACCTTATCGATCACGGATCGTGCGTACATTATGTTCGACGGGCGGATCCACATCGAGGGCACCTCAGAGGAGTTGGTAAACGACCCCCAGGCGCGTAAGTTATATTTGGGTGAGGACTTCCGCCTCTAGGGAGGGGGACGCCGATGAAAGTCGGCCTGCAACAGAGCGTTAGACTCGGGCAGGAGCTCAGGATCAATCCACGCCTGTATCAGGCAATGGATCTCCTCTACATGCCCTTGCTCGACCTGCAGCAACATCTGAAGCAGGAGCTTGTCAACAACCCGTTCCTGGAGCTGGTGGAGCCCAGCGACGAGCCGGTCGATGATGCTTCGGAGCGCGAGGAGGCGAAGGAGGACGAGAACGAGATCGATTGGGAAGACATCCTTCTCGATGGCTATGAGAGCGGCGGCCGGCGTGAGGAATACGAGGAGCGGGAGTACTTTGAGCCTACGGCGGTAGCTACGCGCGACCTCTACGATCATCTCCGGGATCAGCTCTCCCTGCTGCGCCTGGAGACCCGCCAGGTCGTTGTCGCGGAGGAGATCATTGGAAACATCGATGATGACGGCTTCCTCACGTGTCCGCTTGAGGCGGTTCTTGAATCGCTCAACACCTGGCTCCTCAGCGATGAGGCAAAGACGGCAGGCTTCGACGGAGAGGCACCCTACACACTCGAGGAGGTCGAGGACGTCCTAAGGATCATCCATGGCCTGGATCCTGCCGGCATAGGCGCTCGCGATCTGCGAGAGTGCCTACTCCTGCAGCTCGCCGACAGAGCCGTGACAGACGGCCTCGTCTACGGGATTGTCGACAAACACTTCGAACAACTCGTCAATCACCGCTGGGCCGAGATATCGAAAGAGCTGGGAGTGAGCCCACAGGAAGTGCAGGCGGCGGCAGACGAGGTCGCGAAACTCGACCCGAAGCCCGGTCTGCAATATTCGGCCAGTGAGGGTAACTACATCATTGCCGATCTCGTCGTCGAGAAGGTCGACAGCGACTATGTCGTATTCCATAACGACACGGCGCTGCCGCGCTTGAGGCTATCACGCTCCTACCGCGAGGTCGCGAGAGACAAAGCCAAGTTCAAAGGCGAGAGCAAGGAGTTCATCTCGAACAAACTGAACAACGCCAACTGGATGCTTCAGGCGATCGAGCAGCGGCGGCAGACCATGCTGAAGGTGATGAACTTCATCGTCAACCGGCAGCGTGAGTTCTTCGAAGAGGGGATCGAACATCTCAGGCCACTCACGCTGCGAGAAGTTGCGGAAGTCATTAGCATGCACGAGTCTACGGTATCGCGCGTCACGAACCAGAAGTACGTCCAGACCCCACGTGGGGTCTTCCCGCTGAAGTTCTTCTTCTCGAGTGGCCTGTCCACAGATTCGGGTGAAGATGTCTCAGCGCGGGGTATCAAAGCGCGAATCGAGAAGCTGGTGAGTGAGGAAGAGCCAAAGAGACCGCTTACCGATCAAGCGATCGTGGATATTCTGAAACGGGAAGGCATCAATATTGCCCGCCGCACAGTCGCGAAGTATCGTGATCAGCTGGGCATCCTCTCCGCCCGTATGCGCAAGCGCGTATGAGCGAAGCGGTTGGCGTCCCGGACCAGCAGCCACCGCAGGTTCATATAGGACCGGCGCTACGTAGCAATTTCTCCGTCGTCATCCCGGCGCTGAACGAAAGCCAGAACATCCCTGAGTTGTTCAGCGAAATCGAGGCCACCTTCCGTGAACATGAGCTGGATGGCGAGGTCATCTTCGTCGATGACGGGTCGACTGATGACTCGCTGGAGATCGCGAGACGCGAAGGAACACGCCTGAAGCAATTCAAGCTCGAGCGACATAGGCGCAATCTGGGGAAGACCGAGGCGCTGATCACGGGATCCCGGGCCGCGGAGACGGACTGGATTCTGCTCTTCGATGCCGATTTGCAGCACTCGCCGAGCGAGATACCGCGTTTGTTGGCCGAAGTGGAAAAGGGCTACGATATCGTCTGCGGTCACAAGGTGGGAAAGTACAGGAAACGACTGGTCTCCGGACTCTATAACTGGCTGTCACGTAAGGCTTTCCGCGTTCCGGCCCGCGACCTCAACTCTATCAAGATCTTCCGCAAGACGGTGCTCGACGAGATCCACCTCCGGCATGATTGGCACCGTTTCTTCGTGGTCCTCGCACACGCCCGCGGCTATCGTGTGGGCGAGATCGACGTCAGGCTCTACCCGCGCCGGAGAGGGACCCCCAAGTACGGCGGGAGTGGCCGTGTGTTCGTTGGCCTTCTCGATCTCCTGGCTGTCTGGTTCCTGCTGCTCTTCAGCCGGAAGCCAATGCTGCTGTTCGGGTTCACAGGGCTTGTACTCCTCGGCATGGCGCTGCTGGTCGGCTTGGCGGCGATCGTGATGCGAGTCATGGGACACGGCTTCCGCCCACTGCTCACGCTCGTGGTTCTGCTTGGGATCATGGGCGTCTCGCTTTTTGGCTTCGGCCTTGTTGCGGAGCTGGTCGCGACGATGAGGTCGGAGCTGGACGACCTCAGACAGTCTGTCCGCCAGCTGCACGACCGGCAGGACGAAGACTGAGGGACGGGGATGGCGCAGGCGG
>CP070823.1:1963945-1988736 GCA_020344375.1 Gemmatimonadota bacterium
CACCGCCCGTATGCAGGAGGCGAAAGCGGACGCTGGCCCTGTGTTGATCATAGCCGGGCACGCCGGCGTCCATGCGCTCTTGGTGGCGGCCGTCGTCATCCTTGTCACCGGATCGGCTTGGCCGAGCGCGGCCATCGCTGCGGCCGTGGTGCTCGTCACTCACTTCGCGCTCGATGTGTCTCGATCGATGCTCGGCCGACGCTTCCCGGCCCTCAACGATCTCGGTGATAGAGCGTTCTGGTACCTCCTGGGCATCGACCAGCTCGCCCACGGGCTCGTCCTGGTCGCGGTGGCGGCATTGATCCTTTAGACAACCGCGCGGCGCACCAAGGGAGCCGGCCGCACCGTCCGATCCGACCGCCTGGCTGCGGCCCTCGCACGGTCAGCCAGGCCGCACGACGCTGCGATGCCAGACCACCGGTACGAAGCCCTCGAACTTCCGCGTGCCGCCGTACGGATCGAAGAACTTATCCTCCTCGATGAGTATCTGATTGGCGTACCCGAAGATGTAGTGCCAGATCTGGTTGAAGACTTCAATGTACGGCACGCCGTACTTGAGCGGTGTGATCGCGCCCAGATCCGCCTGGATTCGCTCGTAGTTCTCGTGCAGCCAGGGCTCCATCGCCTCGCGGCCGATACGTAGCAGCTCGAGGACCATGGGCCGGTCGGCCTCTGCGAACACGGGAACGATGGCAGCGTAGCGGCCATCGACCTGGCGGATGTATTCGAGCTCCTCCAGCAGCCTCAGGAGATCTTGGGTCTGCCTGGTATCCGTGCCCGCGACCTGGCGCAGCTGTTCGGCAGTCTTCTCTCCGCTCCGCACGGCCATCATGATGTCCATGACCTGCTCGTAGAGTGGGTCCAGCTGTCGGCTACCGATTTGCCGCAGTAGGGACCTCACCTCCTCTGGCGCCGATACATGTCGCAGACTTCCCTGCATCCGCCAGAACAGATCCGGCAGGCCGTAGCGCGGAAGTGCGAAGTGATCCCCGAAACTCGTGAGCGCCAGGTCCTCGGTGTACTCGCTGTGGCCTCCCCAGTAGAACCCCTTGACCGAGAACTCGTCACGTTTCTCCACAGCCCAGAGATAATACTGCCAGCCCTCCCTGGCGCCGCGGTAACCGAGCTCGGACGTCAGCCTCAGACCGGCCCAGTCGAGCGAGAAACATCCGAGCAACACGAAGGCGACGGCACGCTGATCCACGTGCTCCATGTGATAGACGCTGAGTGTCTCCTCGATTTCCGGCCAGCGCTGCAGGTGTGCCTCGGCGAGACTCCGCCCGTATCGATGGCTGACGTCCCTCACCAGGCGCTGGTCGTCCGCGGTCAGGAAGGTGAAGTCGATGACGTACTCGCCGTTCTCCTCGCGCAGCGAGTGCATCGCTACAAGGTCGGCGGGCGTGATCTCGGTGCCGGCGAGCGCGGCCTCAACGTGGCTCCTGTCTCGCGGGCTCTCGGCGACCTCGAGCAGAAGCTCTTGGACCCGCTTGAGACTGAGGACCAGGCCTGGGCTCTGTGTGTCCGGAGTATTCGCCGGTACCGAGCCGGTGATCCCGTGCGTCAGCAGATCACCCTCCTCCTGCGCCTGGGCGATGGCCGGGTTGGCCAGGCCCAGGGCCAAGGCGCCCAACGTCACGCCGACGGCAGCTGCTAGAACCGGACGGGCTCCGTCGCACCTCGTAGCACGGGACACCTTCACGAGAGGTCCCCTGAGAGGTTCAGCGATAACTCTGCACATGCTCCTGCTCCGCGTTGCGTTATTCCGCCGTCAAGTTTGTACCCACCACCAAGCGGTAGCGCTTCACGTACTGCACGCCCTGCTCGCCTTCGACTACGGCGATCACCAGATCGTCCTCGATGTAGGGCTGCGGCACGGAAAAGCGAATGCCGCTCGGAACTCTCACGGGACCGAGGTAACGCCCGGTCTGCTCGAAGACATCCACCAGCAAGCCATCGCGCCAGAGGGGGTTGAACCAGAAGTCCCTCGGGTCCCGCGCGTCCTCCGTGCCTCCCTCCAGCCGCTCACCGAGGCCCGGGCGTGCGACCCAGATTCGGCGGCTGCGGTCGCCCACCAAATGGCTGTACGCGGGCTTGTGCTCGGGAATCGGCGGCCCGTTCCAGACCCAGCCGGGCTCGACAGCCCGGTTCATCACGATCATGAAGCGCCGGTGCCAGGCCGCCTCGTCGTCGAGCACAGGGACCGGGTCCCAAGATGCCTTCTCGATGACGGTGGTCTTTCGGTCGGCGTGCCGCACCTGGAAGCGGTAGTCCTCGGGGACACCCGCCACGATCGCTCGCGAGGGGGTCATCGTCCAGACGACTCTCGGCGCGAAGGGCACGGTGTTGTACGAGACCGACCGCTCGCCCCGGGCCGGCAGGAGCGGCGGCTCGTAGTCGAACTCGGGCGGCGCCAGAGTGTCACCGACCGGCCCGTTCGGTCCGTAGCCGACCATGGCCGTCTTCCAGAGATGGATGGGGTCACCCGGGTTCATGAGTTCGGGGATGTAGGGGATCCCATCGTGGGTGACCGTCAGCGGCGGCACGTAGGTGTTGAAGGGGCGTGTGCGCCGGGTCTCGACGAACTCATCGTCGGCGGTGAACACACTGATCCGACCCTGGCTGCCATCGTGCACGAAGATGAGACCGTCGCGGTTAACGCCCACTCCGGCCGGATTGCGAAACTCACCCGGCCCGTCGCCTTTGCGACCGATGTCACGGACGTGCCGGCCGTGGAAATCGTACACGCGAAGAACCGGCACTTGCTCGTCCAGCACGTAGATGCGATCCCCGTGGGCGACGACTCCGACCACGTTGCCCATGAGGTAGACCTCTTCCCCTTCCACCGCGCCGATGCTGGCCTGTTCACGGAGGACGGCGGTGTCCTGCCAGACCGAGCCGCTCAGCGTCTGCACGGTCGTGACGGACCCAACTGTTTCGATGGACGCTTGCCAGGCGTCTTCATCTTTGTCGGCTCCACCAGCACATCCGGCCGCAAACACCAGCGCGGCACTGGCGAGGGTAGCGATGATACTCGAAGGGACCCGGCGATCTTCTTGGAAGGCGCCTGTGAGTCGGTCGAGCGTCGGCCCAGGAGGTCGAAAGAGGTCGAGGAGACTGCGTGTCTTATGGCTTACTGTTAGCACACACGGTCGGCAAGGGAGGATCCAGTCCCGGCCAGCCTGCCGGCGAGTCGCTGTCCAGAGCTGCAACAGGTCTCTCCTTATTACGTCCGCTGAGATCTGTTCGGAGCCGCAACGGTTGGAACCGTCTCCCACTACGTCGGCGTGGTTTGCACGGTTTCGCCGCACGGGCTAGCGCACCAGAACGATTCTTGTGAGTGACACCTGTGCCGGTGTGCGAGCGTAGGAGTCGATGAATACTGCGCTGGGCGCCATGACAGAACTCTGACATATCGCGCACCTTGTCCTGACATGCATGCGGTTCATACCCCTTACTATTAGGAGCGGCAGCAGAGCTGGGTTGTCGGGCGATCGGGGTGATGGCCCGACCGCGCCTGGCTTGCTACGGCTGGGCATGGCGGCCTAGGATCACGGGGCGACCGGCTACATCACTGCATCACGCTGATGATCCACTTGCGACGGCATCTCTCTCAAGGCGCACGCGCTCACTTCGTCGTGGGGTTGTTGCTCGTGACGCTCGGGCTAACCGCGGTGTTGGCCTACCAGGCACAGTCGTCGGCGCGCTCCCACCACGCGGCGGCGACTAACGCTCTGGAGGACCATGCGGCGTTCGTGGCCTGGCAGTTCGCATCGCGCGCGCAGAGCAAGATCGACTACAAGATCGGCTCGCCGGGGTTTCACTACCTGCTGGGTGCTGACGCAGTGCCGCATGCGGCGTGTGACCTCGACGCGGGTGAGTGCGAGACGCCCGAGGCGCCGAAGCGCCCTTCGTTTCTCTACACCGTCTTCACTGTCGATCTCGACGGCGGTGACCTGATTGTGTTCGACGGTCCCGAGCTGTCCGAGGTGGTCCGGTCCTGGCTGTGTGACACGCTCATGATCGCGGCGCGCAGCGTCTACGATCCGGAGTGGTCGTACGCGATCGTCGCCGGTGCTCCCGACAGGCGGAGCCACGCGTTCTTCTATAGGGTCGAATTTAGCCAGGACGGAAGCCCTCGGAGCGTCAAGGGCTTCGAGGTCAGACCGGTCGACAAACTGAATCATCCCCTCGAGCTGGCCTACTACGACCAGCCGCTACTGCCGCCCTCGCTGACGGCCGGCGCCGACAACGCGTCCATGCTCTCGGTGAGGGTGCTGGGGCCGGCTGGCGACACGCTATTCGCGCCCGAGCCACAGTACCCGCCTGGGCTGACCGCGAGGGACCAGCTAACGATGCAGTTCGGTCAGCTACCCGTAGAGGTGGCACTCCGGCCGGAGAGCGCGGATGTCTTGATCATTGGCGGCCTCCCTCGCTCGCGCCTGCCGCTGCTGGTTGGCTTGCTGCTGCTGGCCGGCGGACTCGTCGCTGCAGCGATCTTCTTGCTCAGGCGCGAGGTCGAGCTGGCGCGCCTGCGAGCGGAGTTCGTGTCCAACGTGTCGCACGAGTTGCGCACACCTTTGGCGCAGATACGCATGTTCACCGAGACGCTCCTCCTCGGCCGCGTCCGTTCCGGTGAGGAGCGGGAACGCAGTCTACAGATCATCGATCAGGAGGCGCGGAGACTGTCCCATCTGGTCTCGAATATCCTCCTCTTCTCCCGGGCCGAGCGAAACGGCACACGGCTCAACATCGCACCCACGGACCTCACACCGCAGATCCAGGAGGTGCTTGACGGTTTCCGCCCACTGGTCGCTGCGAAAGGGGTCAGCATCGCGCTGGAGATCGGTGACGAGTTGATCGCGGAGGTCGATCGCAGCGCCTTCCGTCAGATCATTCTCAACTTCCTGGACAACGCTGTGAAGTACGGGCCGGACGGTCAGACGGTCACGCTGGGGTTGAAGGAGGTGGACGGTTACGTGCGGCTCTGGGTGGACGATGAAGGGCCGGGCGTTCCGCGGGATCGGCGTGACGAGGTCTGGAAGCCTTTCTCACGTCTCGATCGCGAGCGGGAGAACGCCACCGCAGGCACCGGGATTGGTCTATCGGTGGTTCGCGAGCTCGCGGCCGTGCACCACGGGCGTGCCTGGGTGGAGGATGCGCCGAGGGGCGGTGCTCGCTTCGTCGCCGAGCTCCCGCTGAAGTCGGAGAGTGCAGCGAGGGAGTGGCGAGCAGACAGGCGCGGGACGGCAACGACGAGAGTAGGGCTGGGAAGCGGCAGCGAGAGGATAGGAGAGCGATGAAGAAGAGGATCCTCGTTGTCGAGGACAATCGCGATCTGGCCTACGGGCTGAGAAATAACCTGGAGATCGAAGGCTACGTGGTGGAGGTTGCGGAGGACGGCCGCACAGGGTTGGAGTTGGCGCGAACGCGCCGGCCCGATCTAATGATCCTCGATCTCATGCTCCCCGAACTGGACGGTTATCAGGTTCTCCAGCGACTCCGCGACGAGGGCTTCGACCTGCCGGTGTTGATTCTGACCGCCAGGGGCGAGGAGGCCGACAAGGTGCAGGGCTTCCGGCTGGGCGCCGATCAGTACGTCACCAAACCGTTCGGGCTCCTGGAGCTGCTTGCGCGCGTAGAGCGTCTCCTGGATCGCGCTGGGCAGGAGAAGGACGGCTCGGGCAAAGAGAACTCCGTCATCAAGTTCGGTGAGGTGGAAGTCGACGTGGCGGCACGGCGCGTAATGCGTCGTGGAGCGGAGGTCTCGCTCACGCCTAAGGAGTATGAGCTACTGGCGGCGCTGCTTCGCCGTCGCGGGGCAGTCGTATCGCGGCGTGACCTGTTGAACGAGGTGTGGGGCTATCCCTCGATCATCGTGAGCCGCACGGTGGACACCCACATTGCCGAGCTGCGCCGCAAGCTGGAGCTGGATCCTTCCGACCCGCGTCATATCGTCACCGTCCGTAAGTTCGGGTACCGGTTCGAGGTCTGAGGCGGGGCGGGCGAGCGCCGCCGGGTCGCTCGGAATCGCTGGCAGTCCCTCACCCTTCGCGGCACAACCGATCTCTGACACTCCCTGAAGAACCTCTGACAGAACTCTCACCGCAGCGCAACCTAGGCACGGATCGGACACGGTAGCTTCGTTTCGGTCGCATCGGGCGCGTTGAACCTGAGGTGGTCGAGCGAAGTCGACATGAGCGGGAGCTGCGTAGTTACAATCCGGACGTTCCTGACAGTTGTGTGCCTCTTGGCTCCAGCCGTCGCTGCCGGGCAGGAGCTCGTGGAGCTACCTCGGCTCAGCGGTCCGGTCGAGTTAGACGGCTTAAGCAACGAGCCGGCCTGGGAGGCGGTCGATCCGCTGCCGTTGACGACGCACTGGCCCAGCTTCGGCGGCGCGATCAGCGAGCGGACGGAGATTCGCGTCGCCTACGACGATGACCACATCTACTTCGCAGGGCGGTTCTATGATTCCGACCCGGTGGGCATAAGGGGGAATAGCCTATACCGCGACCGTTGGAACGGAGATGACACCTTCGACATCGTCGTCGATTCGTACAACGACAACAGGACGGCGTTGCTGTTCACGACGACGCCGCTGGGCATCATGATCGATCAAGAGGTCAGCAACGACGCTGATCCCTCGGGAGGTGCCAGGCCACTCAATCGGGAGTGGAACGGCTACTGGGAAGTGGCCGCGAGAGTCACTCAGGAAGGCTGGTTCGCCGAGGTTCGCATTCCTTTCTCGAGCCTCGGGTTCGAGGTAGAGGGTGAGGGTGTGGTAATGGGTCTGATCGTCGGTCGCTACGTGAGTCGCAAGGACGAGAAATACATCTTCCCGGCCATACCCCCGAACTGGGACATGGCCGATATCAAGCCGTCGCAGGCACAGGACGTTCTCATCACCGGAATCAACGAGAAGTCGCCGTTGTACGTGACGCCCTACGTCCTTGGTGGTCTCGACCGTACTCGCGCGTTCGTTGAGCCGGTTCGGGCACCGGGTACGGAGACCACGCGCCGCGTCGGGCTGGACGCGAAGTACGGGCTGTCCAACAACATCACGCTCGACTTCACGCTCAACACCGACTTCGCGCAGGTAGAAGCAGACGATCAGCAGGTAAACCTGACGCGCTTCAATCTCTTCTACCCCGAGAAACGCCGGTTCTTCCAGGAGCGTGCCTCAATTCTTCAGTTTAACACGGGAGACGAGGGTCGTCTGTTCCACAGCCGCCGCATCGGGCTGACAGAAGATGGGATGCCTCTGCCGATCCTGGCGGGAGCACGGCTCACAGGTCGGCTCGGTGACTGGGACGTGGCGGCCATGGACATGCTTGTGGATGGAGGCGCTGATGAACCGCGGGAGAACGCTGGCGTTCTGCGTCTCCGCCGCAGCGTGCTGAACGATGGCTCCACTCTCGGCGTCATGGCGACGAGCCGTGCGACCTACGACGGAAGCGTAGACCTGGCGTACGGGTTGGACGCCGCGCTCAACCTTTTCGGCGACGAGTATCTCACGCTTCAGTGGGCGCAGACTTACGATAGCAGGGTGCGGGCGCCCGAAGCACTCGATGCCGCCCTTGTCCGGGCGTTCTGGCAGAGGCGGTCACTGAACGGTCTCGGATACGAGCTGGAAGCCACGCGGGCAGGCCCGGCGTATGATCCCGCGGTCGGCTTCATGCAGCGCTACAACTTCACCGCGTTCAAGACCAACTTCACCTATAGCTGGCAGCCAGGCGGCGAGTCGCCAGTGAACCGCCACAAGGCCTGGCTGACCTCCCGACTTTATCTCAGGAACAGCGACGGCTCAGTGGAGTCGGCCCTTCAGCGTTTCCGTTGGTCCACTTACTTCAGGGGAGGGAGCTTCTTCAACATAGCGCTGAACTTCTTCTACGAGGGTCTCGACGAGCCTCTGTCATTCTCCGACGACGTGTCTGTTCCCGCGGGAGGCTACTTCGGATCCGATCTCTTCTTGTACTACGAGCTCAATCCGGGGGCGCGGCTCAAAGGCGACGCGGTGCTGCACGCAGGCTCGTATCTGGATGGCTGGCGGGGCCGATTGTCACTGAGTCCAGCGTGGGTGGTTTCCTCCCATCTGACGTTGAACCTGCAGTATGATCTGAATCGGCTGTGGTTCCCGCGTCGGGCTCAGAGGTACGATGCCGACATCGGACGCCTCCGCGTACAGGCAGCCCTCGATACTCACCTGTCGCTGGATGCGTTCCTCCAGTACAACATGGCAGCGGATCGCCTGGCCACGAACCTGCGGGTGCGCTACCGCCTGGCCGAAGGACGGGATCTCTTCGTGGTCTACAACGCGGCGCGAGATCTTTGTCCGGCTATCGGTGACCTAGCTGTGGTTGGGCGATCTGACCAGCGGCTGCTGGTCAAGTACGAGCACACCTTCCAACCTGGCTTCTAGCGGTCGCGAGCCTTCTTCGGACCAGGGCGCCTTATCCCTTCCGGCTACTGTGGGGCGCGGGTCATCCAGGGGAAGCTTACGCTCGCCGAGATGGGCCTCGCGTCACTCGACTCGTAGGGCGTCGTTCGGATCGACGCGGGCGGCGCGGGCGGCCGGGATCGCGCCGGCCGCCGCCGCGACCAGCAGCAGAGTCAGCGTCACGGTCCCAAGCACAAGCGGGTCTCTGGGCGAGACCTCGTAGAGGAGGTGGCCCACGCTTCCACCCGCCGCCAAGGCGATGAGCAGGCCGATCGTCAGGCCGATCAGGGTGAGGCCAACGGCCTCCTTGAGGATCTGGCCGACGATCGCATTGGTCGAAGCGCCAAGAGCCGAGCGCACACCGATCTCGTGCCTTCGCTGGGCCACATTGAAGGCGAGGACGCTGTAGAGCCCGACCGCGGCCACGATCAGTGCCAGGAGGCCGAAGACAGTGAACATGGTGGCGCCCAACGTGTAAGCGCGCAGCTGCGGGTCGATGAGGTCCTGCAGCGGTCGGACGACGGCGTACCTCACGTCCGGGTTCCCCGCCATGAGCTCGCGCTGCACCACGGGCGCAAGCTGGCTCGCGTCGATTCGGCCCCGGATGAATAGGGCTGCAGGACTTTCGTCCGGATACTGAGCCACGGGCACGAAGTAGATCCACTTCTGCGACTCTACCACGCGCTGCCTCCGCGTGTCCTCGACTATCCCCACGACCTGAGTGCACGGGGCGTCGGCAGACCCGATCATGAGGCACTCGCCCAACGGGTCCTTGTTGCCCCAGATCCCTCGGGCCATGGACTCGTTCACGATGGCGACCCTCGTGGCCCCGGCCACATGCCCATCGTTGAAGTCGCGGCCTCGGCGGATCGACATTCTGAGAGTCGCGAAGTAACCGGGCGTCACCCCATCGATCCATGGCCCCGGGGGCGGCGCGGGAATGGAATCGAGCCCCGGCACGAACAGCTCCTCTATCGACCCGGACCAGAAGGGAATTCCCATGCTCGCGCTGGCGTGCTCTACCGCTGGGACGGCCCGGAGCCGGTTCAACGCCCGGTCGTAGATGGTGGATACCTGCTCCGACGTTCTTTCCCCAGGCTCAAGCTCCAGTTCGGCCAGCAACACTCCCTCCGGATCGAGCCCGAGCTCGACCGATTCGACTCGCTGCAAGCTGCGCACGAACAGGCCGGCTCCTACGAGCAGCACCACGGAAAGAGTTCCCTGCGTCACGAGGAGAGCCGCGCGCGTCCTCGATCGGCGGACCGTCCCTTCCCGGGCACTGTCCTTGAGATCGTTCACCAGGTCAGGCCGGCTGGATTGCAGCGCCGGTACGAGCCCGGATGCGAGTCCGGTCACGGTCGCAAGCACGGCCGTGAAGGCCAGAACCCTCGGGTTCAATGCCGACTCTGTCCACGCTATGTCCGCGAGGAAAACGCTTCGCATGAGTTCGGTTCCCCATGCCGCCATCAGCAACGCGGCTGCTCCGCCCAAGACCGCGAGGAACACGCTCTCGCTCAACAACTGACCCACCAGACGCCGGCGCGAGATGCCCAGGGCCAGGCGGATAGCGATCTCCCTCCTTCGGCGCAGACCTCTGACCAGTAGCAGGTTGGCCACGTTCGCACAGGCGATGAGCAGAACGACGAGCGACACGCCCGCCAAAAGGACGGAAACGACCGACTCGGCGGGAGCGTTGGGCCCCCGACCCTCCACGATGGGAGCCGCGACGACCGTGACGTCGGGATCGTAGTGCTCCTGCTGGATCTGTTCGCTGCGGCCGGCACGATGCAGATGCGTGGCCTCCGTCTCGGCGGCCTCGACGCCTGCATCAGGTCGCAGCCGAGCAACGATCTGGATCCAGTACATCGTCCGCATGTGCTTCCAGGCATCGCTCTCCCTGATCAGGGAGTAGGCGTGCAGCGGCGCCCACAGATCGACCTGAGTGAGATCGAGGCCGGTGAACCCCCGCGGCGTCACTCCGACGATGGTCAACCGGCCTGGCCCTGCTTGCAGCGTGCGGCCGAGCACCGAGGGGTCACCGCCGAACCTCCGCTGCCAGAAACCGTAGCTCAGGACGGCCACGTCCGGTGCTGAGCGGTCGTCGGACTCATCGAAGAACCGCCCCAGCGCAGGCCGCACACCGAGGAGCCGGAAGAAGGACCCCGTTGCCAGGCCTCCCGTCACGCGAACCGCGTCCAGGCCACGGCCCACGGTCACCTCGTCAGTGGCATAGGCTGCGACCGACTCAAAGCTCCGACAGTTCGTCCAATCCACATAGTCGGGGTACGACAGATACGTTTGGTGGTACAACCTACCGGTGCGCCTGCTGTGCATTCGAGCGTACAGGCGGCGCACCTGGTCGGCATCCTTCACGTGCGCTGGCGGGCTCAGCAGCAGCCGATCCACCACCCCGAACATGGTGGCATTGGCGCCGATCCCCAGGGCCAGCGTGAGCGCCACAGCCAGGGTGAACCCGGGCGACCGCTGGATGCCTCTCAGCGTGTAGCCGACGTTCTGTCGAAGGATGAGAAAGACCTCTGCCAGGCGGTCCATCGTCACCCTCTTGCGGCCGATGCTCTCCAGCTCCCTCCGGTACCGCCGTAGATCCCCGAAGCGGCGATGCGCCTCCTCCCGCGCGGCGGATGGCGTCATGCCCTGCGCCACCAGATCCTCGACGGTGCACTGGAAGTGGAAGTCCAGCTCCTCGTCCAGATCGGCCTTGACGTCACGGCGGACGCCGGCGATGCGGAACACGCGGCGCAAGCTGGGGAAGGGAGTCATGCCGTCGCCTCCGCTTCCGCCGCCCCCAGGATCTTGAAGACGGCCTCGGCGTAGCGGGTCCAGGTCCGTGTGCTGGCGGCGAGCTGCTTCCGCCCGTCGGCCGTCAACGCGTAGTACTTCGCCCGGCGGTTGTTCTCCGAGACCCCCCACTCGGCGGCCACCCAGCCGCGCCGTTCCAGGCGGTGCAGCGAGGTGTAGAGCGCGCCCTCCTCGATCTGGAGGGCGGCGTCCGAGGTGTCCCGGATCCAGCGCGCCACTCCGTAGCCGTGCCGCGGCCCGAAGACCAGCGCCTTGAGGACCAGCAGGTCTAGGGTGCCTTGAAGCAGTTTGAGTTCGGATTCGCCCATGTTCCCCTCAATTGTTTAGGGGAAGATACGCTCTCGACCCTAACCACGTCAAGTCGTACGCGACGCCGTGTGGCCTTCTGCGCGAGGGAGGAGTCGCCTTACTTTTTCACCCCTTGGCAGTCGGTCGTCCTTGGGTGCAGGAGAACCCGCTTTGCGTTTCACCCCTCCGAGACCACACGAATGTCGCCGGGCCATAGGCCTCACCGAGGAGTGCGCTGAGAGGTTGCGGAAGGCACTCGACCCGGGGGGTGATTTTCAACCGATCCCGGAGCCCGGCCCGCATGACTGGCTGGCCAATCATGATGAGCCGGGTCAGAGCTTCGAGGACTTTGTCAGGTGCCGGCCGAACGCGCCGAACGAGCTGCGAAGGACGATCTACCTTCAGCCGCTGGGGGAGTTTCCTGTTGGCAAGAGTCCGCCACTGGAGCGACTCGCCGAGTTCGCTGAAGCGTTCTTCATGATGGACGTGGCGATGCTACCGTCGGCGCGGTTCACGCAGGGCGAGATCACCACGAGGAGCAACCCGTACACCCGCGAGACACAGCTTCTGACCGGCGACATCCTGGCATACCTGAGACGACGCGTACCCGATGACGCGCACTGCGTGCTCGGGATCACGGTCTACGATCTCTATCCGGATCCGTCGTGGAACTTCGTCTTCGGCCAGGCCTCGCTGCGAGATCGAATCGGAGTCTACAGCTTCGCTCGCTACGACCCCGCCTTCTACGGCGAGGACGTGAAAGACGCCGAGACTCTGATGCTACGGAGGAGCTGCAAGGTGCTGGCGCACGAGACGGCCCACATGTTCGGCATCCAGCACTGCATCTTCTTCCACTGCTTGATGAACGGCTCGAACCACCTGGACGAGAGCGACGCGCGCCCCCTACATCTCTGTCCGGTAGACCTCCGCAAGCTAAACTTCAGCTTGCAGTTCGACGCCCTGGCTCGATATCGGCGCCTCCACGACTTCTACGCCGCCGTCGGCATCGACGACGAGGCACGCTGGCTGGCCAAGCGCCTCGAGCACATCGGGAGCAGCTGACGCGGGCCGACCGTGGACAGAGAGTCGGCTTGTACTGCGGGTCGCGCTTCTCTTGACGTTATCGTCCTCACCCATGACGATTCGCCTCAATAGGGCTAAGTTTTGACCAGACTCAGAGGAACGAAGAACGACAACGCAGGGTGCACGGCAGGCCCTGACTTGGGCCCAGCTAGGTCTGGGTGACAGATGATGGATCTACGTGAGTTCACGCGCCGGCCGTTGGCCGGTCTGCTCGCTCTGGGAGCGGCGCTCTCCCTCACGATCGTGCTTGCTGCCGATAGCTTGGAGGCACAGGAGCCCGAGCTTTACAGCCAGGCCCGCTCTCAGCTCGCTGCGGGCGACACGCTGGCGGCGCTGGCCAGCCTGCGCGAGCTGACCGAAGCCGAACCTGATTTCGCGTCGGGTTGGGGACTGCTAGGCCGAGTGCTCACAGCCAAGGCAAGCGGTGTCGCGACGGATTTTCGCGAACGCCTAGAAGCGGACAGGGCGCTGCGTCGGGCGCTCGCAATCGACCCTGACCACCCGCTCTACCTACTCGCCCTGGGCCAGCTGATGCGCAAGCAGCAGATGTACGTGGACGCTCAGCGCTTACTGGGCCGGGCGGCGGAGGCCATGGAGGAGAGCCCTGAGCGGCTACCGCCGGAGGAACGTGCCCAGCTCTGGTTCCAGCGGGGCCTCTTCTACGAGGACGCGTACCTCGATACGCGGGGCCTGATGTTCGTTCCGGACCTGCCGGTGCAGTCGCCCGACTGCGCGGTTGTCGGTACGTTTTGCCTCAACTTCGCACGCCCGGAGGATTTCAACGAGTACTTCAGGCACGCAGCTGATCTCTCAGAGGAGGGTGACGACGACTTCGAGCGCACGCTCGACGCGTTTCGACGTGCGCTTGAGGCTGATCCCACCCATGACGCCGCGTTTCGGCGGCTGACGATCCATCTGGTCGAGCGCGGCGACTATGGCGAGGCGCTCCGGGTGGCCCGCCGCTACCGGGATGAGGCGCCGGACAGTCCCTGGGGTTACTTCACACTCGGGCTCATCTACCAGCGTACGGGGCGTGATTCACTGGCACAGGTGGAATTCGACCGCGGTCTCGAGCTGGCGCCGCCCGGGATCGCTGCGCACTACCGCGATATCTCTCCTTTGCTGCGCGAGTCGCTAGCCGAGGGCTATCAGCGCGAAGGGGACCGGCAGCGCCAACTCATGGAGCAGATCCTCTGGCGCAAGTCCGATCCGCTCTACCTCACGCCGGGCAACGAGGTGCGCGTCGCCCATCTGGCGCGGGTGACTTACGCCGACCTGATGTTCGAGGACCCGTCGGAAGGCGTCTGGGGCGCCGAGACCGAGCAGGGCGTGATCTATGTTCGCTACGGCGCGCCCCAGCGGATCTGGCAGGTACGGCGCGACGCGGCTAGAGAGGAGTCCGCCCAGGAGGCCACGGATGTGATGGCGGGCGCGGCGCCTTCTTCGCGCGCCAGCGTGCAGGGCGGCGGCCGCTGGATCTTCTGGAACTACGGTTGGGAGCTTCCCAACTTCATCTTCCAGAAGCAGCTCCGCTGGCGGCACGCGAGCCACCTGCTCAGCGGCTACTCGAAGGCGATGGAGGAGCAGGTGCGCGAGGCCATGCCAGCCGTCTACAGCACCAGCTTCGATCTTCTCGGTCACCCGCTACAGCTCGCCCGCTTCAGAGGAGCAGCCGACACCATCATAGAGCTCGACTTCTATTCCGAGGTCCCGGCCGATGAGTTGCTCAGCAAACCGGACAGCCTCGACGTCGGCTTCTTCCTGTTCGCTGGCGCGGAGCATCGGGAGCTCTACCGGCGGTCCACGCGTGTCGCCGCATCCCTCAGGCCGCAAGCGCTCACGTACACGTTGCCGCTGCTGGGCGGACGTTACACGTACAGCGTCGAGGCGCGCGCAGCGAGCGGGAAGGCCGCAGTGCGCCGCGGCGAGGTCGAGCTGGAGCCCTTCCTCGACGGGCAGCTCGCGCTGAGTGACGTCGTGCTGGCCAACGCTGTCGTTCCGAGGACGCGGAACCCGGGCCGTCGCCGCGACTTCGCGATCAACGTCAATCGCCGCTTCAAGTTCGATCCGGACCTGCCGCTGGCGATCTACTGGGAGGTCTACGGTCTGACGACGGACGAGGGCGGCTTCGCGCAGTATGAGGTCACCCTGAGCGTCACCGACGCCGAGGGCGGAGGCGTGCTGGCGCGGGTAACGGGTGCGCTCGGTAGACTGTTCGGGCTTTCCGGTGAGGACGCGCTCGAGCTGACCTACGAGCGGCTCGTCGAGCTCAGTGGCGACCGTGTGCCCGAGTACATGACGATGGAGTTCGCCGATAGCGAGCCGGGCGAGTACCGGGTGCGGGTGCAGGTGACTGACCGGTTGAGCGGCGCGAGCGTCGTCGGCGAGCGCACCTTCACGGTGACCGGGCTGTGAGCGCGCTCGTCTGGATGGCGCGCCACAGGTATATTTCTGGGTAGGGTCAGCACCTGGCTCAGGGCAGCACGAGCCCTCGTAGTCGCCCCGGGAGGTCGGGAATGCAGTGCAGACCTCCAGTCCTGACGGCGGCTGCCTTCCTCGCGATCGCGGCTGCCGCCCCACCGTCTCTACTCGCTCAAGAGGAGCCGGAGCTCTACCGGCAGGCGCAGTCCCAGCTCGCCGCCCGCGACACGCTGGCCGCCATTGCCACACTGCGCGAGCTAGTGGACACCGAGCCCAACTTCGGGCCGGGATTCCTCCGCCTCGGTGCGCTACTCAGCGCGCGGTCCACCGACTTGCAGGAGGACTGGCCCCAGCGTGAGGAAGCCAAGAGGCTGCTGAGAGAGGCGTGGCGGCTAATGGGCGCGGATCCGGAGGTCCTGCTCGAGTACGGCTTGCTGCTCCGCAAGCAGCTGATAGGTGTCGACGCGGAACGCGTTCTGAATCGGGCCTGGCGCGAGGCGGTCCGAAGGGGTCGCGAGCTTGACCCCAGGCTGCGGGCTCGCCTCCACTACGAGCTGGGTCGTATCTACGAGACCTGGTGGGAGGACTTCCAGAATCTCGTCATGATGTCAGTGACGGAGCCTATATCCTGCCCCGAGCTGAACGTCCATTTCGATGAGACACGGGTACAGCTAACCCACGCGGATAGGGCGGTCCTGTGTCCGGAAGAATGGGCGAACCAATTCGAGTCGATGGTACCGCTCGCCGATCTCAGATCCGACGACCGGCAGCGGATGGTCGAGCACTTCCGGCTGGCACTGGCGGCCGATTCCAGCCATGTGGATGCGGCGCTTCGCCTCCTTGGGCACCTGGCCGACTCGAACGAATGGGGCGAATACCTCCGGGTCGCCAGACGGTTCGTCCGCTCGGTGCCGGATGATCCGCGGGCGCACCTGTTTCTCGGGCTTGGGCTGCACGAAGCCGGCAACGACGGGGCCGCGGACAGCGCTTTCGCTCGTGCCCTGAGGCTGCTGCCTGATCAAGAGCGGCGGATGTTCAGCGACGTGACCCCGCTTCTCACCGAAGCCGGACGCGCCCGCTACGCAGAACTGGACAGCGCCGGTCGTGAGGAAGCCACTCGAATCTTCCTCACCTCCGCCGATCCTCTCTTCCTGACGGAAGTGGAAGAGCGCCGGCTCGAGCACTACGCCCGGCTGGCGTGGGCGGAGCTGAAGTTCGGGGATACCACCATCGGGCGTCGTGGCTGGGACAGCGAGCGCGGGCGGATCTGGGTGCGTTATGGACGACCCTGGCGATGGTATCAGTGGGGTCATGGTACAGGAGGGCGCAACGTCTATTGGTCGTACGGCCGCCGCGGGCCTGTCTTCGTCTTCTCCAGATTGCTCACTTATAGGCACGCGAGGCTGATCGACCTTGCGAAGCAGCTGGCGGACGCACTTGCGGTGCATGCTCCGGAGCTGTATCGGCCGGTCACCGTGAACTCGGTGTTCGAGATGCCGCACCAGCTCGTGCGGTTCCGCGGTCGCGAGCCGGACCTCACCCGGGTCGAGATCTACGCGGCGCCGCCCCTGGACTCGCTGGAAGCGGCACCCGGCGCCTCGCTGCACGCCGGCATGTTCCTGTTCGATCCGACCTACCGCCCGCTCTGGAGTCACCGCGACACCGTCGCGGTCGGCGAAGCGCCGGTGGGACTCACCTACACGTTGGACCTCGGGACTGCCGAGTACCACTATGGTGTGGAGGCGCGCACTTTCGGGCCGGAAAGCGAAGCCCGACCGGCCGCCCGTGCCCGCGAGTCGTTGGACATTCCCGGCTTCCCGCCCGGGAAATTGAGCGTCTCCGACCTCCTTCTGGCCGACGCGATCCGGCCGCTTGAGCCGAGCCCGGAGCAGCGTGAACAGCTGCGCATCTGGCCTAGTCGCACGTTGAGTTTCCCGTCGGGCGCGCCGGTTCATCTCTACTTCGAGACCTACGGGCTCAGCACCGACGATGAGGCTCTGGCGAGCTATCGGGCCGAGCTGGCCGTAGAGGGTGTGGAACAGCGTAATCTCGTTGAGCGAGTCGTCCGTGGTCTCGCCGAGCTGTTCAGCCGTGGTGGCGCTCGTGAGCCGCGTGTGAGCTGGGAACGTGTGGTGGTGGTCACAGGGGACAGGGCCATGGACTACTTCTCGGTAGAGCTGCCTGAGCTCGGTAGTGGTGAGTATCTCGTCCGGTTGCAGGTCACGGACCTCGCCACGGGCGAGACCGTTGAGAGGGAACGGGGGTTTCGAATCGAGGAGCAGGCTGGCCCGGGAGAGTAACGAGCAGGACCCTCGCGGCAGCACGTACCTCACAGTTCTGGATTCGGCCCGATCTCAGCCCGCTGGCGTGCGTGAGCACTCTGCCCTACCCATTGGCGGTGCCAGTGAATCGTACTGGTCCCCGTTTTCGTCTGGATAGCCGTCGGCACTGTGCGGCACAAGCCAAAGAGGGGACAGCCGGATGGCGTGGCGGGCTCGGATGACGGGCAATTTGGGCGGCGTTGCCGTGGCTGGACTGCTGACGCTACAGGCCTGCACGACCACCGTTGTTCCACCGATCGCGCCGAACGAGCCGCGGCCCGTGTTCCTTCTCGACCACGGCCGGCACGCTAGCCTCGCCGTGCCCAGGGAGGACGGCGGCATCGTCCGCTATTCCTACGGCGACTGGCGGTACTACGCGCAGGTGAGGACGAGCGTCTTCCAGGGTTCCGCGGCGATTCTCTGGCCGACTCGGGCAGCGCTGGGGCGGCGCGAGCTGCCCGGTCCGCCGGAGGCTGCGGCTGTGCGACGAAATGTGAGGGTCTTGAGCGAGCAGCTGTACGAGTTGATCGTCGATTCCCTGGCGATCGAAGTCCTGCGCAGCCGACTGGATTCGATCTACGACGCCAATATCAAGACCCGGATCTACAACTCGGCCTACGATCTGGAGTTCGTGCACCACCCGCGCGCTTACTGGGTCTTTCACAACTCCAACCAGGTTGTCGCTGGTTGGCTGAAGCAGCTCGGATGCCAGGTCCGAGGGCTGGCTCTGTTCTCGAAGTGGAAGGTAAAGCCGCCGAGCGAACGCGAGCGCTAGTTCGGCCTGTACGACGCCGCGAGTCACTTCAGCGGCGGTGCTAGAACGGATCGTCTGCACAGGTTGCGCCTCCTCCGAGGCACGACGAACCACCTCGCCTCGATGTGCGTGAGGGGTGCGCGGCTTGAAGAGCTGGGGGGCTCGACGTCTCGATTTGTGCGTGGGGACCGTTGCAGGCGTGGCCGGGTAGTATGAAATGGCGGGTGCCCCCGCCACTCCCCGTCCTGCCGCGACTTCTTGAAGTGCAGTTGGTGTGTGATCCATGAGTAGGCTCATCGTGTTCCCTCTCGCCTTCCTGCTCACCTGCCTCTTCGCCTGCATCGAGGATACGGAGGAGCCGGACTACTACCCGGACGTGCCACCGGGAGTGCACGTGACGTACTACGATTTCAGCGATGGGATCGGACCGGATACGGTGTACTTCATCGCCCTGGTGGGCGATTGGAACGGTGTCGATACGCTGTTCTATCGGCTGAGCGAGCTTGTCGGTGAGGAGGAGCGGGTCATCGAGGAGTACTGGTATCTCGACGACAACGTGGAGTTGGCGGTGGCCTACGATCCGCTCGACGATCTCGAGCTCGTCTGGCGCGCCTGGATGGCCGGAGATACGGCCGAGTTAAGCTGGGGCCCCTGACGTTTGAGGCGCTGACGGGTCGCCGCTGCAAGCAGTCGCGGCCAGGCTTCATCTACCATTAGGACGGGCAGCCTCGTGGTCAGCCGCCAGGGTCGCGGCGGTGTACCCGAGGGTGCAGGTGCTGGAAGTAGCGCTCCGCCAGGAAGATCGCCGCAGCCACCAGGGCAACTTTCCGGCGAGCGGCCGGATTGGCTGGCTGGATCTCCTCTTGCTTAGCTGCCACAGGACGGACAGGAACCGGAGCTTTCTGCCGTCGGATCTGCTACTTCTTTGGACCTCTCAAGGCGCTCTTGGGCTCACACTCCATCAGGCCTTCTTCGATCGCCGGCTCGAACGGCTGGATCAGCGCCTGGAGGTCGCCGACGTACATGGCGCAGCGGAAGTCGTTTCGCCGCCTGTGGGTGGCCCGCCCCGTCCAGCCC
The DNA here is from genome assembly GCA_020344375.1 of Gemmatimonadota bacterium. Lineage (GTDB taxonomy): Bacteria > Gemmatimonadota > Gemmatimonadetes > Palauibacterales > KS3-K002. The sequence continues at coordinate 1,983,144 of CP070823.1, forward strand.
CTCGCGGTGCCGGCCATCACCATCTGCACGTCAGGGCTGGTGTTGTAGTCCAGGTGCTGCAGTGAGGGGGCGTAGCGCGCCCCCCCTGGCCAGTCCTCGGTGATATGCCAGTACGCTTCCTGGGCCACGGCGAGGTTCCGCAGGTCGCTCTGGATGACGGCCAGGAAGGCCTGATCCCGCGCATTGACAACCTTGAAGCTGATAGCGGCCAGGATGGCGAGGATCACGAGTGCGGTCAGCAGCTCGAAGAGCGAGAATCCGCGCCGGTTCATTCGCCAACCTCTCGATCTGTGGATGCCAACGCGCATGAGTAGAAGCCTACGGGCGTAGGGGGAGGAGTAAGGCGGGGCACTTTTTTCTTATTTGAATATATGCAATCAGCCGGCCGTTGTTCCAGAGGTCCACGCGGCGAAAGCGGCTGTGCGGAGCTGAATGGATGCCGTATCTTGCTGACAGGCCTTGAGATGTGGGCTCGTCGCGATCGATCCCGAAGCTGCCGATCGGAGTCTGCCATTGCCGAACCGGAGGGCTGAGGCATGAGGGTTCAGTTCTGGGGCGCTGCGCGAACCGTGACCGGGTCGATGCACCTGCTGGAGGTGGGCGGGCGCAAGATCCTGCTGGACTGCGGGCTCTATCAGGGGCGGCGCAAGGAGGCGTTCGAGCGGAACCGCAGCTTGCCGTTCGACGCCTCGGAGATCGACGCCGTCATCCTCTCCCACGCGCACATCGATCACAGTGGCAATCTCCCGTCGCTGCTGCGGGCGGGGTTCCGTGGCGGCATCTATTCCACGTCGGCGACCCGTGACCTCTGCGCCTACATGCTGGTTGACTCGGCGCACCTTCAGGAGCACGACGTGAGGTTCGTGAACAAGCGGCGCAAGAAACAAGGTAAGAAGCTGTTCGAGCCGCTCTACACGAAAGAGGATGCGCTGGAGGCGCTGAAGCTGTTTCGCAGCGTGGACTACGATCGCTCCTTCGAGCCGGTACGGGGCGTCAGCGTGCAGTTCCGCGATGCCGGTCACATCCTGGGCTCGGCCATCGTGGTGCTCGACATGAAGGAGAATGGTCGGAACTCGCGGTTGGTGTTCAGCGGTGATGTCGGGCGCAGAGGCCTGCCGATCCTTCGCGATCCGCAGATCGCCGAGGGCGCCGACTACCTGATCATGGAGAGCACGTACGGGGACCGAACGCACGAGTCGAGCGGCAGCGCGGAGGAACTGTTACGACAAGCGGTCGCCGACATCGTGCGCCGGGGTGGCAGGTTGTTGATCCCGGCCTTCGCCGTCGGCCGCAGCCAGGAGATCGTCTACCGTTTGAACCAGCTGTGGGAGGCGGGCGAGCTGCCTCGCGTGGATGTGTTCGTCGACAGCCCGCTGGCAGTGAATGCCACCGATGTCTTCCGTCTACACCCCGAGTGTTACGACAGCGAGTACATCGAGACACTGCAGACGGATGCGGACCACGACCCTCTGGGCTTCGCAGGCCTGCGGTACGTGCGAAGCACGGAGGGTTCTCGGAAGCTGAACGACCTCAAGGAACCGGCCGTGATCATCTCGGCGTCCGGGATGTGTGAGGGCGGGCGTATCCTCCATCACCTGCGGCATCACGCGGTGGATCCGAAATCGGTCGTGCTGTTCGTGAGCTTTCAGGCCGAGCACACGTTGGGGCGTAAGATCCTCGAGGGCCTAAACCCGGTGAGGATCTACGGTGAGGAGTACGAGATTCGCGCTGCTGTGCGAAAAGCGGAGGGATACAGCGCCCACGCCGACCGCACTGAGCTGCTGAGCTGGGCGGCTCGCATGCAGGAGAGGGGAGACATGAAGCACGTCTTTCTGGTGCACGGTGAGGAGGAAGGACTCGAAGCGCTGGCGTCGGGACTGAGAGAGCAGGGCGCGGCGGACGTACGGATCCCCGAGCGCGGTCAGAGGTTCGAGCTCTGAGTCACACCCTGACGGCCTGTGCTGGCGAGGCTACCCTCCAACCGCAGTTCCAGCTTCGGTTGAGCTTCTCGCCTGCCCGTTGACCCTGAAGGACGGCCCACCCATCCTGTCCCCTGTTCCACCTCAAACCAGTCCCTCGTGCGCGGTGCCAACTCCGGAGATCCTAAGCTGGTGACAGCGCGCGCCAGTGCGGCTGTCGGCAAACGGATCACCGTCTCGAAGGCCGCTGTGCCGTTTCTGAACCACAGGGGGAGCTGATGGACCCAGTCCTTCTGTCACGCATCCAGTTCGCCGTCACGGCGGGCTTCCACTTCATCTTCCCGCCGATCACGATCGGTCTTGCCTGGCTGCTGGTCGTCGTGGAGTGGAGGGGCTGGCGGAGTGGCGATCCGACGGACGTCGAGATGGGGAAGTTGTTCGGGAAGCTTCTGGCGTTCACCTTCGCGGTAGGTGTGGCCACAGGGATTCTCTTGGAGTTCCAGTTCGGCACCAACTGGGCCCGCTACTCGAAGTTCGTGGGCGACATCTTCGGGGCCCCGCTCGCCGCCGAGGGCGTGTTCGCGTTCTTCCTCGAGTCGACCTTCCTCGGCCTCTACATCTTTGGGCGTAACCGGGTACCGAAAGCGGTGCATTGGCTCTCCATCCTGATGGTGGCCATAGGCTCGGTCATCTCCGCCTTCTGGATCCTGGTGGCGAACTCCTGGCAGCAGACGCCGACTGGCTTCGCGGTCCGGCATGGGCGCGCGGAGCTGGAGAGCTTCTGGGCGGCGGTATTCAACCCGTCCACAGTGCCACGGTTCTTTCATACCATCACCGCGTCGCTGGTTGCCGGTGCTTTCATGATGGCGGCCGTCGCCGCCTACCGCGTGCTCAGGAACCGTGAGGACGAGATCGGGAAAGGGGCGCTCCGGCTCTCGCTCGTCTGGGGCCTGGTCAGCGCGATCCTGGTCGCGTTCCCCTTCGGACACGTGCATACCCAGCAGGTCGCCCGCACTCAGCCGGAGAAGTTCGCGGCGATCGAGGGGCTCTATACCAGCCAACAGGGGGCGCCGCTGGTGCTCTTCGGGCTGGTGAAAGACCGACCACCCGAGCTGCGGGCGAAGATCGAGATTCCCGGGCTGCTCAGCTGGCTGGCCTTCGGCGATGCCAACGCAACGGTCCAGGGGATCGATGAATTCCCTGTGGACGAGCGGCCGCCACTCTGGATCACGTTCGTATCGTTCCACAACATGGTCATCCTTGGCCTGTTCTTCATCGCGGCGATGGCCTGGGGCGTTCTCCAGCGCTGGCGCGGCCGGCTGTTTGAGGGACGGGGATATCTCAAGCTGCTGGTCTACGCCGTCCCGCTGCCCGTGGTCGCCTGCCAGTTCGGCTGGGTCGCGGCGGAGGTGGGTCGGCAACCGTGGATCGTCTATCACCTGCTGCGGACCAGCGAGGCGCACTCGCAGACTGTGGCTGCGGGGGACGTCCTGTTCTCGATCCTGCTGTTCGGCGTGATCTACCTGTTCCTGGGGGGACTCTGGATCTACCTGATGGTGAAGGAGGCCGGGCATGGCCTGCAGCCGGCCGCAGCGAAGGAGGTGACGGCGTGATGGACCTCAACACCATATGGTTCCTGTTGATCGGCGTGCTGATCATCGGGTACGCCGTCCTCGACGGGTTCGACCTCGGCGTCGGCATCCTCTCCCTGTTTTCGCGCAGTGAGCACGAGCGGCGCGTCTACCTGAACGCGATTGGCCCGGTCTGGGATGGCAACGAGGTGTGGCTGCTTACCGGAGGCGGGGCGCTGTTCGCGGCCTTCCCCATCGTCTACGCGACCGTGTTCAGCTCCTTCTACCTGGCACTGATGCTCGTGGTGGCGGCGCTGATCGCCCGGGCGGTCTCGTTCGAGTTTCGCGGCAAGCTCGAGGGGCCGGGCTGGCGCAAGCTCTGGGACTGGTGCTTCGGCCTGGGAAGTCTGATCGCCGGACTCCTCTACGGCGTGGCGGTGGGTAACGTCATCCGGGGGATACCGATCGACGAGAGCGGCAACTTCACGGGATCGTTCCTGGGGCTGCTCAATCCCTACGCGATCCTCGTCGGCCTGGTGAGCCTCGCCATGTTCACGATGCAGGGCGCCGCCTACATGTGCCTCAAGGCGGAAGGCGAGCACCTGGAGCGCATGCGGCGCTGGACGCAGGGCGGCTGGCTGGCCTTCGTCGTGCTCTATCTCGTCGCAACGATCGCGTCGATCTTTGTCGCGCCGCATGCCTTCGACGGCGTGCTCGGCAATCCGCTCTTCTGGATCCTGTTACTCGTGCTACTCGCCGCGGCCGCCTACTTGCCCTTGGCCAGCCGGGCGGCGCGCTACGGGCGGGCGTTCCTGGCGTCATCGCTCACGATCATCGCGTTGGTGGGGCTGGTCGCGGTGGGGATGTTCCCGAGGTTGGTCCCGTCGAGCACGGACCTCGCCCACAGCCTGACGATCTACAACGCGGCATCGACGCCGCGAACTCAGATGGCGATGCTGATCATCACGCTGATCGGCATGCCGCTGGTGATGGCTTACACGGCGTACATCTATCGCGTGTTCAAGGGGAAAGTCGTGCTGACGGAGGAGAGCTACTGAGCTGCCAAGCGGCGCATGACTCCCGCGCGAAGGGATGGCGGCCAGGAGAGATCCCCTGGCCGCCTGTCTTTGCGAAGGCTACTTGGCCCGCAGGACCTTCGCCGCTCGGCTGTAGTCCTTCGGCCTCACCCAGAGGATCATCCCGTAGCGACGCTTGCCCGCGGCCACGGCATCGGCCGCCACGATGTTGATCTTGTTCTTGGCCAGCCTGTCCACGTGACGATGCACGGCACCAACCTCGTCCTTCCCCTGGACGAGGAAGCCCTTCTTGACCTCGCTCAGACGCCAGCCCTTCTTCTTGGCGACCCTGCGGAGCTCTGCCATGTCCTCGGGAATCAGGTCGAGTTGGGCTTTGCCTCGCTTGCTAGGAAAGCCGGAGTAGGCGAGCAGGTTAACCCCGGAGTCCCTGAGCTCACCGAGCACCTTCGCACCGTGTCCCGGACGGTTGGGAACGGTGACGTACACGTAGTTGACCTTCTTGACGCGGTCCGCCATGAGAACCTCCCATAGGATCAGTTGTACGTCTGCGCTCGGCACTGGCTCAGAACCGCGAACCTGACATAGCCGTCAGTGCGTGGTTCTACAAACGAGCGCAAAGAGGTTTGCGTGTCCTTTAGCAAGATGCACGCCGAGCGGCTGACGCGCGAGAGGTAGGCCCTAGCATCGCCCGCTGTTTCATCGCTTGCCGGCAGCGGACCGGGCGTCGCATCTTGCAGGTGAACTCGCGACAATATCCACCGACCTGGCCCGCTAAGACACAACTGCATCTTCACTCAGCCCAGGAGGTAAGTGGATGGGCAGGCTACCGATCCTCTCTGCGCTGCTATTGCTGGCAGCTGTACCCGTGATGCTGTCCGGAAGGTTTTCCGAGCGTGACTCCGTCACTCCGGCAGCCTTCTGCGTGGACTGTCACACCGAGGTGAGCCCGGGCATCGTATCCGACTGGAGGCTCAGCAAACACAGCGGCGGCGGCGTGGATTGCGCCGTTTGCCATGGCGGCCAGCACGCGTCCGCCGAGGACGTGGACAAGGTGGTGATCCCCACG
>CP070823.1:1988836-1991471 GCA_020344375.1 Gemmatimonadota bacterium
AACAGCTCAGCGCTCGTCGCACCTTTGTCACGGAGCTGGACCGCGGTCGCACCGGCGGCCAGGGCGGCCTCGACCACGGCCAGCCAGCCGCGCGCGCCGGCCAGGGCTCGGTCGGTGATGACCATGAGCCGCAGGCGTCCCCGAAGTGCTGTCCTTTCCGACACCCCTCACTCCCGGGTTCCGCCGCTGGAGTTGCGGAGTCGCTGGATGGTCTGGTTGTGTTCTCGCAGCGAGCGCGAGAACTCGTGCCGCCCGTCCTCACGGGCCACGAAGTAGAGGTAGGGGACCGGCGCGGGTTGCAGGGCCGCGTCGATCGCCGCTGTGCCGGGCGCGCCGATGGGGCCGGGGGGCAGACCGCTGTGGGTGTAGGTGTTGTAAGGATGGTCTGCCACCGAGTCGATGTGACGGTACAGCAAGCGGCGCTGGTGCGACTCGAGCGCGTACTGAACGGTCGGGTCCGCCTGCAGTCGCATCCGCCGTCGTAGCCGGTTGTGGAAGACGGCGGAGATGAGCGGCATCTCATCCTCCCAGCGGGCCTCGCTTTGGACGATGCTGGCGAGGGTGACGATCTCGCGCTCGCTCATGCCGATGGAATCGAGGGCGGCCCGGCGTTCAGGGGTCCAGACGGCGCGGTAGTGCTCGAGCAGCTCCGCCGCGATCGCCTCCAGCGGCACGCCCTGGGCGAAGCGATACGTGTTCGGGAAGAGATAGCCCTCGAGGTTGGGCCCAGGCGCGCCGAGCGAGTCGGCCAGCGCGGGATCCAGGAGCCTGAGCGTCGCCGAATCCGTCGAGATATCAGCGATCGGCGCGAGGCGCTGCGCGATCCGCCGTACCGTCCAGCCCTCCGGGATGGTGACGGCCACGGTGACCACGCGCCCCGCCACCAGGGCATCCAGGGCCTGCGACCAGCCCGAACCGCGCCGCAGGTCGTAGGTGCCGGCCTTGATGTTGGCGTCCGCATCTTCGAGGCGGACGTAGAGTTCAAACAGGCGAGGCCAGCGGACGATGCCATGAGCGGCCAGGGTGTCGGCCACGGCGCCCACACTCGCACCCTCGGGTATCACCAGTCGCTCGACCGGCCCATCGGCGCCGCCGCAAGCCGCGCTCGCAACGAGAGCGAGCCCGAGGGCGAGGACACGCAGGGAGAGACGCAGCTCAGGACTCGCGCTGCGCATCGAGGTAGGATTGTAGGATGAGCGTCGCCGCCACGGCATCGACTCGCTCCTTCTCACGGCGCGCGGCCGCCGGCAGATCCAGGTGCGCGAGCTCTCGCTGGGCGCGGACCGAGCTGAGTCGCTCGTCCCAGAATTCGACCGGAACGCCGGCGCGGCGCTGAAGCGCCTCGCCGAAGCGTCGCACCTCCTCGGCAGGCGCGCCCTCTTCGCCGCTCATCTCGACCGGCAGCCCGACGACGATCCTCTGCACGTCCCACTCCACCACCGTCTGTGTGATCACCGCGTAGGGGGGGCGTTTGCCGCGCCGCCGCCGAATGGTGGGCAGCGGCTGCGCGATCGTGCCGCTGGGATCGCTGATCGCGATGCCGATGCGGCGCTCACCGTAGTCCAGGCCGAGAACCCTACCCATGGAACAGCTTGGAGGCGCTGGTGCTCGACCACGGCCGTCGTGATGGGTGCGGCACTCTAGAGGACCCGAGACCGCTAGAGGCCGCTGAGCGCGCCTTCCACGCTGCCGGCCTGAGCCAGCCTCTTGTGAACGAGCAACAGCGTGGTCGGCGAGCCGAACAGGAAGCGGCAGACGTCCTTGCCCTGTGACCGGCAACCCACTTCCAGGACCGCCACCGGCTGACCTGCGGCGCGGGTGAGCAGCTCCGCCAGGAGCCCGGTAGAGATGTGGCAGCCCGGGGCGCCGCGGGCCTCGTGAGGGTCGGACTCGGCCCAGTCGCTGGCGACGACCGCGCCGACGCCCGGGTTCACCTCCTGATGCTCGACGCGGCCCCAACCGGCGTCATCGAAATAGCGATTCAGCTCGGACCAGAACGTGGCGAGGGGCAGCGCGGGCAGCGGCTGGCCGCCGCGCTCCGCGATGGCGACCTCCGCGTCCCCTGCAAGCCGCCTCCCCGCCTCCCGGAGTGCGCGCACCGCGTCCTGCGCTGCGGTCTGCTCGATAGCCCGCCGCAACTCGGCCAGCCCGCCGGCGGGCAGTTTCAGTTCGCCCATGCGCTACCTACGAGTCTTCCGTGATCGTGTCAGACAGGCCGCCGGCTCACGACCGCTCCCCGGTCTCCCGTCGTCGGAGATCGGTCGGGCGGCGGATTCGAGTGCGCAGTAATAGGATAGACTCTCGATGCCCCGCTTACAAGCCCGCGGGGCAGGTAGCTCTTGACAGCACGGATGCGAGCGTGGTATAGTGGCTACTGTTTATATCTTCTAGTGTCACCAAGCCCAATACAGATCCGGTCTGGACCGGCGTGGTTCCAGAGCAATTTTGTATTGTATCGACCACGAGTAGGAGGTGCAGCACGGTTCCTACGCTACGGTTCCGCACAACCTGTTCTTCTTTCGTTCCACTCGAACCCCGTCCGTGCGGTGGATTGCCCCCAACGTACGGTCGGCGGAGTTGTGTGTTGTTGGAGATGCCACGGTTGTCCTTCGCAAGTGCAGGGAGGTCCGGATGA
>CP070823.1:1991571-2030739 GCA_020344375.1 Gemmatimonadota bacterium
AGGCCATCGAGCTGAGCACCGTCGTGTCGGAGATCGGCGAGCAGTGGTCGCCGAATATGGCGCCGGCCAGCACCGAGCTGATCGTACCCAGCAGCACGGTGTAGTTGGCGCCAGCGCCGATGCCCCCGCCCAGTGCCACCGCCAGCGGAATCACCAGCGGGATCAGGATCGCCATCGTCGCCCACGACGTGCCGGTGGCGAAGGCGATGCACGCCGCTGCCGCGAATACGGAAACGGGCAGCAGGCGAAGCGGGAAGCCGGCGGCCTCCAGGATGTGTGTCACGTACTCGGCAGTGCCCACCGCTACGGTGGCGGCGCCCAGGGACCAGGCGAGGACCAGGATGACGACAGCAAGGAGCATCGAACGCATACCGCCCGCCCATGCCTCGATCGCTTCCTTTATCCTGAGGATCCGCTGCGCCGTCGCCAGCAGGAACGCGGCCAGCACACCCGCCAGCGAGCCCCAGAGTAGCGCGTTGAACGCGTTGGCCGCACCGAGGATCTCGGTCAACGATCCCGGCGCACCGAGACTCGCGCGTCCGTCGAGATAGAGTCCGAGAAGCACGACCAGGACCACCGTCACCACCGGGATGGCTGCATTGTACCACCTGCGTGGCGTGCCCTCCTTCGCCTCCAGCATCTCGGCGCTCGTGTCGACCATCAACATCGCGTTTTCCCGGTAGACGCCGTCGCCCTGCGCTGCCCGCCGCTCGGCCGTCAGCATCGGGCCGATGTCACGCTGCGTCCAGGCGACCAGGAACACCATGCACAGGGCCAGGATCGGGTAGAACAGGTAGGGGATGCTGCTGATGAAGATGGCGAACGGGCTCGCCGCCGCGAGCCGGCCGGCGAGGGCCGGGTCGGTACTCGCCGCCTGGCCGGCCGCTGCCTGCAGGCCGTCGCCGATGAGCCCGATCTCGTAGCCCGCCCAGGTGGACACGAAGATGATCGCCGCCACAGGCGCCGCCGTCGAGTCGACCAGGTAGGACAGCTTCTCTCGTGAGATGCGCAGCCGGTCGGTGATCGGCCGCAGCGTGTTCCCGACGATCAGTGTGTTGGCGTAGTCATCGAAGAAGATCAACAGGCCGGCAAGGTACGTCGCCAGCTGGCCGCGCCGCCGCGTGGTTGCCAGTGGTGCCACCGCCTCCACGATGCCGCGTGTGCCACCGCTTCGACTCATGAGCCCGACCATGCCGCCGAGCATGAGACTGAAGATGATGATCGCCGCGTGATCCGGGTGAGCGAGGGCCGGCGCCACGAACGTGTCGATCGTGCGGAGCGTCGCCGCTATGGGATTGAGGCTCACGACGAAGAGGGCGCCGAGCCAGATCCCGGCGAACAGGGCGATAACGACCTCGCGGAAGATGAGGGCTAGACCGATCGCGAGCAGTGGCGGCAGAATGCTGAACCAGCCCGGCAGAACCAGGGTGCTGAACTCGATGCTCTCTCCGGCCGCGACCACGCGCAGCGGCATATCGCCCCTGCTCTCGACGACCAGGTCCGCGACCTCGACCTCCATGCCGGGCACCTCTACACCTGTCGCCAGCGTCTGGCCGTCACGCGCGCGAACCACGCGCCACTCGATCGGTGCGGTACCTTCGGGAAGGACGAGACTCAGGCGGAAGGGGACGTGCGTGAGCACGGTCCTCGGCCCCTGCACTGCGAGAGCATCGCCCGCCTGCAGGCCTGCCTGCGCAGGTACGACCTGTGTACAGAGGATGAGCAGCGTGATCGGGACAGTTCGGTGCATCGTTGTGTGGGTTGAGGTTCGCGGGACGGGAGATCATAGGGGCCGGTCCTGGTGTTGTAAAGGGAGCACACCCGCCACCGCCCGGCGGCTCAGGCGGCCTAACACGTTGACACTTCGGCAGGTATGCTGCTATACTGCCGACGGTACTTCAGGTCGCGAGGGGCGGTAGGGGGCAGAGGTGCAGACGGAACCGAGCAAGATCGTCATGGACGAGGCCGCCGTGCGTCGCGCCGTCGCGCGCATGGCCCGCGAGCTCGTCGAAAGAAACGCTGGGACAGAGGGACTGATACTCGTCGGCATCCACCGACGTGGCGTGGAGCTTGCCGACCTGCTGGCCGAGGAGATCGAGAGGAGCGAAAGCGAGGACCTGCCGCGCGGGACGCTCGACATCACGCTCTACCGCGACGACCTGAGCGTCATCGGGCCACGCCCCGTCATTGGATCCAGCGACATCCCTGCGGACATAGATGGTCGGAACGTCGTCATCGTGGACGACGTGTGCTACACCGGGCGAACGGCGCGCGCGGCGATGGACCACCTGGCCGACTTCGGGCGACCGGCGCGCATCTATCTGTGTGTGCTGGTGGATCGAGGCGGGCGCGAGCTGCCGATCCAGCCGGACTTCGTGGGTCGGCACTTCGAGGTGACACCGGCTGAGGACGTGGCGGTGCTCGTCCCGCAGCTCGACGGCCGGCTCGCCGTGGAGCTGCGCAAGATGGATCAGAGGTGACTGCGAGAGTAACGTTCGGAAAGGATCTCACGGGCCTGGAAGGGCTGAGCGCCGAACAGATCAGAACGATCCTCGACGTGGCTGAGCCCTTCAAGGAGATCAGTGAGCGTCCCATCAAGAAGGTCCCCGCCCTCCGCGGCAAGACGATCGTCAACCTCTTCTACGAGCCTTCCACGCGCACCCGCGTTTCCTTCGAGTTCGCCGAGAAACGCCTGTCGGCCGACACCGTGAACATCTCGGGTGTCGGCTCGTCGGTGCAGAAGGGTGAGACCCTGGTCGACACGGCCCGCAACCTCGAGGCGATGCGGATCGATATGGTCGTGGTCCGCCACGGCTCCTCGGGCGCCGCCCAGTTCCTCGCCGACCGCATCCCATCGAACGTGATCAACGGCGGTGACGGTCAACATGAGCATCCCACGCAGGGGCTGCTCGACATGCTGACGATTCGCGACCATTTGGGCGGAATCAAGGGTCACCGGGTCTGCATCGTCGGCGACATCCTGCACTCGCGAGTGGCGCGCTCGAATATCTGGGGTCTGCTCAAGCTGGGCGCGGAGGTGGCCGTGTGTGGGCCGCCGACGTTGGTCCCGCCGGGGATCGAGGAGCTCGGTGTGCAGGTCTTCAAGCGAGTGGAAGAGGCGATCGAGTGGGCCGAGGTTCTGAACGTGCTGCGCCTGCAGCTCGAGCGGATGGAGGCGGGCTACATCCCTTCGCTGCGCGAGTATAATCGCTTCTTCGGTATCTCGGTGGCGCGACTGGAGCGAGCGCCCCGTGATATCCTCATCCTGCATCCCGGCCCCATGAACCGGGGGGTGGAGATCGACTCGCATGTCGCCGACGGGCCGCACTCGGTGATCCTGCAGCAGGTGACCAACGGGGTCGCTGTGCGCATGGCCGTGCTCTACCTGCTCGCCGGCGGCTCGCCGGAGCGGGCAGAGGCGGCGAAGAGGGAGAGTCGGGAATGAGCCGGCCGATGGTGCTGCGGGGCGGTCGCGTGATCGATCCCTCTCAGGGGCTCGACGAGCGGCTCGACCTGCTCGTCGTCGATGGGCGCGTCGCCCGGTTGGGCCGTGATCTGGACGCTCCGAAGGGGGCGGAGGTGGCGGCGGTCGATGGTCTGGTTGTCGCGCCCGGGCTGGTCGATCTGCACGTTCACTTCCGGGAGCCCGGCGACGAGCATAAGGAGACGATCCGGTCGGGTGCCCGGGCCGCGGTGGCCGGCGGCTTCACGTCCGTCTGCGCTATGCCTAACACCGACCCGCCCATTGACGATCCCGCTGCCGTGGGTTTCCTGCGCGCCGAGGGCCAGCGCGCGGGCTTCGCGCACGTGTACCCCGTGGGCGCCATCTCCGTCGGTCAGAAGGGTGAGGAGATGACGGAGGTCGGCGAGCTGGCGGCTGCCGGTGCCGTGGCGGTCAGCGATGACGGCCAGCCGGTGTGGAACGCCGGGCTGATGCGCCGCGTGTTGGAGTACACCAAGGCCTTCGACATCCCGGTGTTCTCCCACAGCGAGGAGCTCGGCCTGAGCCGGCACGGTGTGATGAACGAGGGGCCCGTGTCCACAGCCCTTGGGCTGCGTGGGATACCCAACGCGGCGGAGGACGTGGCCGTGGCGCGCGACTGCATCATCGCGGAGCTCACCGGCGGCCAGCTGCACATACAGCACGTCTCCACACGTGGCGCCGTCGAGATCATCCGGGCCGCCAAGGCACGGGGCGTTGCCGTCACCGCGGAGGTGACCCCGCATCACCTGGCGCTGACGGACGAGGCGGTGCGCGGCTACCGTACCGAGGCGAAGGTCAAACCACCCTTGAGGTCCGCTGCCTCCGTCGCGGCGGTGCGCGACGCGTTGGTGGAAGGCGTCATCGACTGCATCGCCACGGATCACGCACCCCATCACTACGAGGACAAGGAGCGGGAGTTCGACGACGCGCCGTTCGGCCTGATCGGCGTCGAGACGGCGCTCGGTGTCTGCATTCGAGAACTCGTCGTGAGCGGTCGCCTGGACTTGCCGGAGTTGATCAACCGGCTCTCCTGCCGCCCCGCTCAGATCGCGCGGCTGCCGGCCGGTACGCTGGCCGAGGGATCACCGGCGGACGTTGTGGTGTTTGATCCTGAGGTGCGCTGGATTTGCCAGCCGGAAGAGTTCTTGAGCCTGAGCCGCAACACTCCATTCGCCGGACAGGAGCTGGTTGGCAGGGTGGTGATGACGATCGTGGACGGCCGGTCCGTCTTCGCTCGCGGAGCGGACCGTTAGGCCGGGCCGGCGGATTCGAGGTTAGGCACGATGTCAGATGACGTTTCGCGTGAACTAGATCAGCTTCTCAGGGACCGCGAGAAGTACGAGAACTGGCTCAGCCGGCTCGAGTCGGAGAGGTCGAAGGCGACGGCAGAGGCCTACAGCCGGGTGCACGGGGACTACCAGCAGCGGCTGGACGAAGTCGTCGCCAAGCTGCAAGCGCACAGCGAGGCGGTGCAGGATAGACTCCACGAGCTGGAGCAGAAGGTCGTCGACCTGGAGGGTGAGCGGGCGCTCCGGGCGGAGAAGCTGGATGAGGCGCGGCTGCGCCGCAGCGTGGGCGAGTTGCGGGACGACAACGAGTGGGCTGATCTGGAGAAGCGTCTGGCCAGTTCGGTACAGAAGGCGGACCAGGAGCTGACCCGCGCGCGGACGGAGATCGATCGGCTCCGAGATGTCGTCGCACAGGTTCGGCCCGCGCCGGCCGCGCCGCGTCCGACGCCGCCACGCGAGGCGGCCCCCACGCCGCCGCCACGGCCAGCACCGCCGCCCCAGCCCGAGCCGGAGGCAGAGGGCGGCTTCCTCTCGCTCGAGGAGCTGGTGCTGGAGGACAAGGATGTCGTGATCGAAGAGCCGGCGCCGCTGGCCGCGGAGCCTGTCGCGCCACCGCCTTCCGAGCCGGCCTTTCCCGAGCCGTTGGCGGCCGAGCCCGGCGTCGGAGACGAGTTGGCTTTCCTGGAGTCGTTGTCCCTCGGAGGCAGCGAGGAAGGGAACTCGTTCTCGTTCCTGGAGCAGCACGGCAGCGGCACGCCGCAGACGATCATCTGCCCGCACTGCTCGGCGGCCAACGACCCGGCGGAGTGGTACTGCACCGAGTGTGGTGAGGAGCTTCCGGCGGAGTGACCTGTGCCGGGGCAAAGAGATGGGGCGGAGGGGACGCTACGCCGCGCTCCCTCCGCCCCTTTCCTATGTCTGCGGCCCGACGCTAGAGAGTACCGCCCAGCCGGCGAACGTGCGCCGCGAGTCGGCCCTTGGAGCGGGCCGCTTGGTTCCTGTGGATCAACCCGCGCCTGGCGGCCCGATCGAGGAGTCTGGCCGCGGCGCGGTACATCTCGCTGGCCTGCTCGGGATCGGACGCGGCACGCACCCTCTTGAGGGCGGTTCGCAGCCGACTGCGCCCCGCCTTGTTGCGCAGACGTCGCCGCTCGTTCTGCCGCAGCCGCTTGACCGCTGACTTCGTGTTCGGCACGTACTCTCCAGGTCGTCCGGTGACTTCGGTCCCGGGAAGCGAGGTTGGCAGGGCACAGCTCGCCGCCCTCCTGCCGCTGGCTTCTCCGGTGGAAAGGCGGGCTAAGGATACTTGGGGTGGGAGAGGGTGTCAAGCCGCGAAACCCTAGCTTTGACAGGGAATTTGGGCACCTGTAACTTTCAGGAAATCGTGATCGCGCTGTGTCGCTACAGACCTGCTGGTGAGCGCCCTCGGGCCGCGGGCATGAATCGTAAAGGGAGGGGATGAGGCTTCCGACGCCGGTGGGCTCTCGTGTTAGCGAGAGCGACGACCCATTCGTGGTCGATATCGAGCGCTTCCAGGGACCGCTTGACCTGCTGCTCCACCTGATCCGCTCGCAGGACATCGATATCTTCGACATCCCCATAGCGGAGATCACCGCCCAGTTCATCGCTGCGATCGAGGGGGTCGAGCAGCGCTTGACGCTGGAGCGCGCTGGCGAGTTCCTGGAGATGGCCGCCACGCTGGTGCGCATCAAGGCCCAGATGCTGCTGCCGCGGCGCGAGGACATGCTCGAGGAAGAGGACCCCCGCTCCGAGCTGGTGCGGCGCCTGCTCGAGTACGAGCTCTTCCGCGAGGTCGCGTACGTGCTGAGCGACGCGGAGGCGGAACGGGCGCTCCACCGCGGCAAGGGTCACGTTGAGCCCAGACCGCCGCCAGATCGGATGGAGCTGCCGCTGGAGCTGGCGATGGACGAGTTGCTCGAGGTTGCCCTCTCGCTGCCGGCACCACCGGCAAAGCGCCCGCATCGGGCGCCGGTGCAACCGATCACGGTGGACGAGAAGATCGAGCTGTGGTTCAAGGCGCTGAAGCAAAAGGCGCGCGTACCTTTCAAGTCATTCATCCGGCGCTGGAAGACTCGCGTCCACGCCGTGATGTCGTTCCTGGCCTGTCTCGAGCTCGCCAAGCGCGGCGTGGTGCGACTGCGTCAGCAACGCCCCTTCGGCACTCTCTGGATCTATCGCGGTGAAAGCGACGAGGATCGTTGAGGCGGTACTGTTCGCCAGCGAGACGCCGCTCGCCCCGGCGGAAATCGCCCGGGCAAGCAGCGACCTCACCCCCGCGCAGGTGGAAGAGGCGATCGGTGAGCTGTGCCGCGAATACGAGCGGGAAGAGCGCGCATTTCAAATCTATCCGCTCGGAGACGGCTACCAGATCCTGACGAGACCGGAGTGCGCCACCTATCTCGAAACGTTTGACTCGATCACGCGCACCCAACGGCTGACCCGCGCCGCCCTGGAGACGCTGGCGATCATCGCTTACCGACAACCGGTCAGCCGGATGGAGATCGAGGAGCTGCGTGGCGTGAACGTTGCCGGCGTGCTACGCAACCTCCAGGAACGGGGACTGATCGAGGTGGTCGACCGGGCCGAGGGACTGGGCAGGCCGCTGCTTTACGGGACAACCCGCAGGTTCCTCGATCACTTCGGGCTGCGATCACTGGACGATCTGCCGCGGCCTGAGGACCTGCAGATCACTTTGCGCACCGAGAGATGACGGCAGAGTCGCCTCGCCGTCGTGAGGCGATCCGCCTGCAGAGGTACCTGTCACGTGCTGGAGTTGCCTCCCGCCGCGAGGCGGAGCGGCTGATCACAGAGGGCCGGGTCAGCGTGGACGGGACGGTCATCACCGAGCTCGGCACTCGAGTCGTTCCCGGCGGCCAGGTCGTTCGCGTCGATGGCCGGCGCGTCGAGCCGCGGACACTGCGCTGGATTGCCGTCTACAAGCCGGAAGGTTACCTGACGACGCGGAGAGACGACCGGGGCCGTCCGACGGTCTACTCGTTGTTGCCGGGTGGTCTCGAGGATCTGTTTCACGTGGGCCGGCTCGATCGCTTGAGCGAGGGCCTGCTGGTCTTCACCAACGATGGAGAGACGGCCCACCGACTGCTGCATCCGAGATACCAGACGCCGCGGCGCTACCGCGTGGAGGTCGAAGCGAGTGTGCAACCCGCGGAGTTGCGTCGTCTGCGACGCGGAGTCGAGCTTGAGGATGGCGTCGCGCGTGCCGAAGATGTCGAAGTCGCGCCGTCGCGCGGCTTGAGCCAGCGCGCCGCAGGGCCGGCCTCGGTGGTCTACCTCACGCTGCGCGAGGGACGCAAGCGCGAGGTCCGCCGGATGATGGCGGCCCTGAAGCTCCCGGTGAAGCGGCTCGTGCGCCTTTCGTTCGGGCCGGTCGAGTTGGGCGAGCTCGAGCCCGGAGGATGGAGAGAACTGACCGCCGAGGAAGTCGGTGCACTTCGCGAAGCGGTTGGATTGGGAGAGACCCATGGAGATACATGACACGCGGGTCTTGATCCTGGGCGGGTCGGGCCTCGTCGGTATGGCGATCGCCCGCGCGATGCTGCGGTGCGAGCCCGCGCGGCTCGCCATCACCGCGCTTACCCAAGGCGAGACCGTGGCGGGTCTCGCCGAGCTGAAGGCGGCGGCAGCCGGGAAGAAGACCGAGGTCGCCTCGTACTGGGGCGATCTGTTCGTCGCGGATGAGTTGAAGGACGAGGCGAGGCGCGAGCTGATCGAATCGCGGGAGAAACGACTCCTGCTGCTCGAGGACCTCTACGGTCCGTTCACCCGAGAGCGGCTGGAGCGCTCGGCCCTCTACCGACTCCTGGTAGCGGAGAAGCCGCATATCGTCGTGGACTGCGTGAACACGGCGACGGCTATCGCGTACCAGGACGTCTTCAGCAGCGTTGATGAGGTGCGTGCCGCCTTGCGCGAGGGCGGCGATATCGCCGATGTGGTGGAGCGTCACCTGGCGATCATCTACATGCCCCAGCTGATTCGTCACGTTCAGATCCTGCTCGAGGCGCTGAGGGAGGCGAGAACCGATTGCTACCTCAAAGTCGGTACGGCCGGGACGGGCGGCATGGGTTTGAACATCCCGTTCACCCACTCCGAGCAGCGGCCGTCGAACACGCTGCTCGCCAAGTCGAGCGTCGCGGGCGCTCATTCGCTGCTCCTCTTCCTGATGGCGCGCACGCCCGGGGCCCCGGCGGTGAAGGAGGTCAAGCCGACCGCTGCCATCGCCTGGAAGCGGATCGGGGTAGGCCCGCTCGGCTGGCGGGGCAAGATGATGGAGCGTTACGACGCCACGGCGCCCGTTCCCTTCGAGGAAGCCCTCGATGACGGGAAGTCGGCCTGGCGAAGGCTCGGCGGCCAGCTGGAGTCGGTCTATGTCGATATGGGTGAGAACGGACTGTTCAGCCTCGGCGAGTTCGAGGCGATCTCTGCGCTCGGGATGATGGAGCTCGTGACTCCGGAGGAGATCGCCACGACGGTGCTCCGCGAGATCCTCGGGCAGCCGACCGGCCTCGACATCGTCTCTGCCCTCGACGGTGCGGCCATGGGCCCGACCTATCGGGGCGGCGTGCTGCGGGAGCTGGCGATCCGGCGCATGGAGGAGTTGGAGGAGGAGACGGGCCACCGCAGCATCGCCTTCGAGATGCTCGGGCCACCCCGGCTATCCAAGCTCTTGTTCGAGGCCTACATATTGGAGCAACTGTACGGGACGATGGCGGCAGCGGCTGAACTCGATCCGCAGAAGACCGCTAAGGAGGCCGAGGCGTGGCTCGCGTCGAACGATGAGTCGCGTATCAACATACTGTCGATCGGCCTGCCGATCCTCAGCGCCGACGGCACGCAGGTCTTCCGCGGGCCGGAGCTCAAGGTCAAGCCTGGGCCGGGGAAGAGTGTCGATGACCGGCTGATCTCGCGGGGCTGGATCGACTTGCGGCCGTCGAATTGGGCGCTCTGGCGTGATCGCTTCCGGCGCATCCGAGAGGAGCTCAACTCGGCGCCGGGCCCGGACGAGGGATCCTTCGCGGACGCCGACCTGGCCAGCCGCAGCGACAGGATCCGTCCTGGTTCGGCGGTGGCCTGGATCTTCAAGCGGGAGGACGCCGGCGAGCGAATGAAGCGCTGAGCGCGCGGGCGGCGGTGTTCGCATCATACGGAGCGTGGCAGAACTGGGCAGGATATCGGGATGGCAGACGAAGCGAAGCTGAAAGAGAAGCCGACGAAGCGGAAGAGCCAAAAGGCAGCCGAGCCCGTCGTCAGCAGCTCGGGCCTCGAGCTCAGTGAGGTGATCGTCGGTCAGGTCCGCAAGCGGATCGTCGGGCAAGAAGGGATGGTCGAGCGGATACTCATCGGGCTGCTGACCGGCGGCCATGTTCTGCTCGAGGGTGTCCCCGGGCTCGCCAAGACACTGGCCGTTCGCACGGTTGCCGAGACGATCAACACGCGCTTCCAGCGCATACAGTTCACACCGGACCTGCTGCCCGCCGATCTGATCGGCACGATGATCTACAACCAGAAGACGGGCGACTTCGAGCCGAGGCAGGGCCCGATCTTCGCGAACATCATCCTGGCCGACGAGGTCAACCGGGCGCCGGCCAAGGTGCAGTCGGCCCTGCTGGAAGCGATGCAGGAGAAGCAGGTCACTTTCGGCGGGCAGACATTCGGGCTTGAAGAGCCGTTTCTCGTGCTGGCGACGCAGAACCCCATCGAACAGGAGGGCACCTACCCGCTGCCGGAGGCACAGGTCGACCGCTTCATGTTGAAGGTGAAGATCGGCTATCCGTCCCGCGACGAAGAGAAAGAGATCATGCGCAGGATGGCATCGGGCGACCCCATAGCGGTGGAAGTAGTGACGGAGCCAGGCGCGATCATGCAGGCACGCCGTGACATCGCCGAGCTCTACATCGATGACAAGGTCGCCGACTACATTGTCGACCTCGTGCAGGCGACCCGGCAGCCGGCGGACTACGGCCTTCCCGAGCTCGTGCCGCTCATCGAGTACGGTGCCTCGCCGCGCGCCTCGATCTACCTGGCCCAGACGGGCCGAGCGCACGCCTACCTGCGCGGGCGCGCCTACGTGATTCCGGACGATGTGAAGGCGATGGCGCCGGACGTGTTCCGTCACCGAATCATCACGACCTACGAGGCCGAGGCGGAGGAGGTCACTTCTGACGAGATCACTCGCCGCGTGCTCGAGACTGTGGAGGTCCCCTAGGCTGGACATGGAGCGGTCCCCCAGTGCGCAGGCCGTGCCTCGTGAGGTCTTGCGCCAGGTCAAGCTGATAGAACTGCGCACACGCGGCCTGGTCGACACACACTTCAGCGGCGAGTACCAATCCGTATTCAAGGGGCAGGGGATGGAGTTTGCCGAGGTGCGTGAATACGTGCCCGGCGATGAGTACCGTACCATCGATTGGAACGTGTCGGCCCGAATGGGCCACCCCTACGTGAAGACCTACACCGAGGAGCGGGAGCTCAGCGTTCTGTTCGCGGTCGATCTGTCGGGCTCGGCGCAGTTCGGGACGAGGGGCCGATTCAAGGCCGAGGTGGCAGCCGAGATCGCCGCCGTCGTCGCCATGGCAGCGATCAAGAACAACGACCGGGTCGGCTTGGTGCTGTTCACCGACCGGATCGAGCAGTTCGTGCCGCCCAAGAAAGGTCGGCGGCACGCGCTGCGCCTCATCCGCGACCTGCTGGCGTTCGAGCCGAGCGCCCGGGGCACCGACCTGTCGGTCGCCTTGGACTACATCGGCCGCATACTGCGTCATCGGGCTATCGTGTTCCTGATCTCCGACTTCCAGGACAGCAACTTCGAGAAGTCGCTGAAGGTGGTCAGCCGGCGACACGATCTCGTGGCCGTGACGGTAGGCGACCCACGCGAGCGTGAGCTGCCGGATGTCGGCTACCTCGAGCTCATAGACGCGGAGACCGATCAGCGTATCGTACTGGACTCGGGAAACCGCTTCGTGCGTGAGCAATTCGAGCATCTGGCAACCGAAGACGAGGCCCGTCTGCGTCGTCTGTTGCGGCGCCTGTCGGTCGATCAGATCGAGATCCAGACGGATCGCTCCTACGTGCTTCCGCTGATCAATTTCTTCCGGGCACGGGAACGGAAGCTTGCGCGATGAGCCTGCTCGCGGTTGCCCTGTTGTTGCTGACCGTCCAGGCGCTGCCCGCTGGGCAGGGTGGCGTCGAGCTGCGAGCGACGGTCGCGCCGGATTCCGTGCGTGTCGGCGACCGCATCACGCTGACCGTGGAGCTGAGCGGCGTGACGCGAGGCGCCGAAGTCGTGTTCCCCGAGCTTCCCGACAGCGGGGTCGTCGCGGCTCTCGGGCCGCCGCTGCGGCTCGCCGTATCGGCCGACGGGGCTCACTCGGCGCGCTATGAGCTGGTGGTGTGGGGCCTCGGCGTGGTGCCGCTGCCGGAGGCGGACGTGCGCATCGTGACGGAGTCAGCGGAGCTGCTCATCGCCACCCCGGCGCTGACGGTTCACGTGGCGTCGGTACTGCCGGCGGGCGCCGACCCGGACAGCTTGGCCTGGATGCCGCCGGCCGATGTGGTCGGCGGCAACTGGAGTACCCAGGAGAAGCTGGTCGCCGCGGGGCTCGCGCTGGCTCTGTTGTTGACCGCGGCTCTCTACGCCAGGCGGCGTGGGTCGGTTCAGCCGCCGCCGGCGCCGCCGGTGAGGCCTCCCCGGGAGCGGGCCCTGGCGGCGCTCGACGAGCTGGCGGCGCGAGGGCTCGCCGAGGCCGGCGAGCTGAAGGGCTTCTACTCGGGGCTTTCCCACATCCTGAGGGAGTTCCTCGCTGACAGCGATCGGCTGTGGGGGCTCGATCTCACCACGCTGGAGCTGGTCCAGGCGGTGGGTAGCGACGGTGTGGGCGAGTGGCGGCAGCGAGCGCTGGCCGGGCTGCTCGCGGGTGCCGATCTGGTCAAGTTCGCGCGACGGCGTCCGTCACGCGCTCAGGCCGCCCGGGCGCTCGACGCGGCACGCCGCTGGATCGTCGAGTTCGAGCGCGTCCCGATCGGGCCGCCGTCCGAATCGGAGGCAGCGCCGGAGGTCACGCCGGAGCCTGTGGATGACCTACTCGCTGCGATGGACGAGGTTTTTGCGGAAGAGTTGGAGGCCGAAGAGCCCGGAGAAGCGGAGTCACTGGAGCCGTGATCTTCGAGACGCCTTGGGCATTCGTTCTGCTCATCATCTTCCCGCTCTGGTGGCTGTGGCGGCGGGAGCGAGGTGGCTTCCGCTATTCGCGTGCAGAGGTCGCGGCGCGTTCCGGGCGCCGGATCAGCCGTGTGCTGGCGGTTCTACCGGGCACGCTGCGCGGCCTGGCGGTGCTCGCGCTGATCGTTGCCTTGGCCCGGCCACAGACCGGCGTGGCGACAGAGGAGATCGAAGCCGAGGGTATCGCCATCGCCCTGGTCGTCGATATCTCGAGTTCGATGCTGGCGCTCGACATGCAGCCGCTGGACCGCTTGGAGGTAGCGAAGCGGACGGTCCTCGAGTTCGTCAGGAGCCGCCAGTACGACCGGATTGCGCTCGTCGCGTTCGCTGGCGAAGCGATTACGCAGGTGCCGCTCACGATCGACTACCGGATACTCGAGCGAGCCATCCAGGATCTCAGGACCGAACTGCTCGAGGACGGGACGGCAATCGGCACGGCGCTGGCCACGGCCGCCAACCGGCTGCGCCGCGCGCCGGGCAGCTCGAAGGTCGTGATCCTGCTGACGGACTGCGAGAACAACCGGGGCGAGGTCGATCCGATTACGGCGGCACGAGCGGCGGCGGCGTACGATATCCGTACCTACACGGTCGGCGTCGGCAGTGAAGGGGTCGCGCCGGTACCGATCGGTCCGGGCCCGTTGGGCACCGAGTATGCGAGCATGCGGGTGCGTCTGGACGAAGATCTCCTGCGCCGGATTGCGGGCATCACCGGCGCTCAATACTTCCGGGCGACCAACGCCCGGGCGCTGGAGGAGATCTACCGTCAGATCGACGAGCTGGAGAAGACGCCGGTCAACGTTCGTCGTTATGTCGAGTTCAGTGAGCATTTTCGATTGTTCGTTCTCCTGGCGGTGCTGCTGGTCCTCACGGAATGGGTACTGCGCGTGCGCCGCTACCCGCTGTACGTCTGATGTCGGAAGGGTCACCCTCCGGAGGTAGGCGGTGAGGTTCGAGTATTCCGGCTGGATCTGGGCTGGCCTGGCGGCAGCAGCGCTCGTGGTCGCCCTGGTCTATCTGTGGCACCTGCGTCGCCGCAGTGCCCTGGACGCGCTTGGCAGTTCCGGGATGCTCGAGCGTCTGACCCGTATCGACCTTAGCGGCTCGCCGTACCGCCGCGGTGCGCTCGTCGCCGCCGCGTTGGCGCTGGCGGGCCTGGCGATGGCTGGCCCGCAGTGGGGTGCCCAGGAGGTCGAGGAACAGACACGCGCACTCGATGTGGTGGTGGCGCTGGACATCTCCGAGTCGATGTGGGCCGAGGACGTCAGGCCCAACCGCTTCGAGCGGCAGCGCCTCGCGGGCTGGCGCCTGGTCACCGAGCTGGCGGGCCACCGGATCGGGCTGGTGGCGTTCGCGGGCGCTGGCTACCAGCTGTCCCCGCTGACCATCGACCACAGTGCCCTGCACCTCTACCTGGACGCCCTCGATCCGACTGCGGCAGGCACGCCCGGCTCGTCGCCGGCCGGGGCGATCCGCCAGGCCGTATCGCTGTTGCAGGAAGCCCCCACGGAGGCAGGGGATCGCGCCATCGTCATCCTCAGCGACGGCGAGTCCCACGACGAGGAGAGAGAGGTGCTGGAGGCTGCCCGGGCGGCGGCGGCCGAGCGGATCCGTGTGTACGTGATCGGCATCGGCGGCGACCGCGGTGAGCCGATACCGCGGCATGACCCGATGGGCGGACGTATAGACGGCTACAAGCGGGATAGCGAAGGCGAGATCGTGCTGAGCCGCATGATGACGGAGCCCCTGTCCAGCGCGGCGCGGCTGACGCGAGGGCTCTGGGCTCGGGCCGACGAGGGCGGCATGAGCCGTGTGCTCGCGGCCCTGGCTGAGCTGCGGCGCGGCCGCGGGGACGTGACCCGTGGCGTGCGCTGGACCCCCAGGTTCCAGTGGTTCGTCGCCGGGGCGTTGCTGTTGCTGGCCCTGGATTGGGTTTGGGCTTGGAGGCGGCAGCGATGAGGCGCGTAACGGTCCTGCTTCTGCTGACCATCGTCCTGCCGGGCTTCCAGCCCTGGGGCCAGGAGGCCGGCGGGAATCGCGCCTACCGCCGCGGTGACTACGTGAAGGCCGTGGAGCGCTACCGGGGCACGATTCAGCGGCGCGGCTCGACGCCGCGGTTGCAGTACAACCTGGGTACCGCCCTGCTACAGCTCGGCGAGTGGGAAGCGGCTCGCGAAAGGCTGAGCGAGGCGGTGCAGGCTCAGTCCCCGGAGCTGCAGAGCCGTGCGTTCTACAACCTGGGCAACGCTCTGGCCGGGGATCCGTCGGCGGTCACGGCGGAGACCCTGCGGGCAGCGATCCGCGCCTACCGCAGGTCACTGCTGCTTGATCCGGAGCGCGCTGACACGCGTTGGAACCTGGAGCTGGCCATGCGCCGGCTCCAGGAGCTGGAGAGCAGCCGTCAGCCGCTGAGCGGTCCGGAGCAGCGACCGACGCCGCCAGAGGGGGAGGGCGCCGGCGTGGAAGAGGGTCCGGTGGAGGGAGGCCCACAGTCGGTCCAGCCACGCGCGGGCCCGGCCGAACGCCGCCAGGCCACGGGGCCCGAGGCCGTGGAAACGCCGCTGCCCCGCGGGCTGGCCGAGCAGGTGCTGCGGGCCGTCGAGGAGCGGGAGCGCGGCCTGCAGCGCGAGAAGCTGAGGCGCCAGAGACGGCGCGTGCGAGGTCCAGATTGGTGATGACGCGGCTGCTTCTGTTCCTGTTGTTCCCGCTGCAGGTGGGAGTACAGGCCGAGGTGCGGATGAACGCGGCGCTGAACCGCCGGACGGCGCGGGTCGGAGAGACGGTGCTGCTGACCGTCACGCTGCACGCACCTGGACTCTACGGCCCCGAGATCGAGGATCCGGCTCTTGACGGATTCGAGGTGCTCTCCAGCTCCGACCGTTCCTCGTTCCGTTTCTCGCCTTCGCTGGGCGCGGTTCGCGAGTTCACCCGCGAGTACACCCTCAGGGTTCAGCGGGCGGGTGAGCTGACGATCCCGCCGATCCGTGCCTCGGTGGACGGCGTCTACTACGAGACCGAGGCGTTGCAGTTCATGGCTGAGCCCGGAGAGACGGCCGCGGATTTCCCGAGCAGTCTGTTGCCTCGGGCCGAGGAGGAGGTCGCGGTGCGGCTCTGGGTGGAGCCCGAGACGGCCTACGTCGGGCAACAGGTAACGATGACCGTAGGCGCGTTCTTCGAGCCACTCGTGCGCGGTCGCTTGCAGCGCCAGCCCGAGTACCGGCCGCCCGAGGTCCAGGGGTTCTGGACGGCGGACCTTCCGGGATCGCCGCGACCGGAACGCCGAGTCTATGGCCGGCGCGAGTACTTCATTCAGGTGTACAGGCGCGCGCTCTTCCCACTCAGTCCCGGCACCTTCCGCATCCCTCCCGCCGCGGTCATCTACGAGGTGCGACGCGGCCTGATCTTCGCACCCGAGACCTTCGAGGTCGAGAGCGCTCCGGCGACCGTGGTGGTCCGACCGCTGCCTCTAGAGAACATGCCGGCGGAGTTCGTCGGCGCCGTTGGCCGCTACGAGGCCGAGGTCTGGCTGGATCGTTCCGACTTGCGTGCTGGGGAGGCGGTGAACCTCGTCGTGGAAGTGCACGGCACCGGGAATCTGAGCTCGATCGCACGCCCCGAGTTCCCGGAGGTCCCCGGCATGCGCGTCTACGAGGGCGGGGAAGACGCCGAGGTGCAGCTCCGTGGGGTGGAGTTCGCGGGCCACAAGCGTTTCTCCTGGGTCCTCATTCCCGAGCGACCAGGCCAGTACGTGCTGCCTGAGCTACATCTGCCTTACTTCGATCCGCTGGAAGCGACCTATGTGGTGGCGCGTACAGAGCCGATGTCCCTACTCGTCGCGCCTTCTCCGGCAGCGGCTGTCGCGGCTGGCGTGTCGGGTGGGACCGCGATTCGCTTCATCAAAGCGCGTCCCGGCCGCCAGGGGTGGGGAATGCCGCGCAGGATGGTCTTCTGGCTGGTGCAGGCGGCCCCGCTCGCGGTCCTGCTGGCGTTCATCGCTTTCGGCCACTACCGGAGTCGCGTGCCGGTGCTTACGCGCCGACGACCGCGGCGCAGGCAGCGGTTGGTGCGGGACCTGCACCCGCTGGCTGAATCCGGCGACGCCGCGTTCTTCGCTCAGCTCCGGGCCAGCCTGCTCGACTGGCTGGGTTGGCGACTCCACCTGCCCGAGCTGTCGGCTCAAGGGGTCGTGCAGGTGCAG
This sequence comes from Gemmatimonadota bacterium, assembly GCA_020344375.1. Lineage (GTDB taxonomy): Bacteria > Gemmatimonadota > Gemmatimonadetes > Palauibacterales > KS3-K002. The sequence goes on from CP070823.1 coordinate 2,008,794, forward strand.
CACGCGCTCGAGGATTTCGGAGTTCCTCCGCCGGTTGCGCTCGAGGTGATCGACCTCCTGGAGGAGTGCGGCCGCTTGCGATATCAGCCCGACCCGCCGGGTCCGACGGTGGCGCGCGAGTTCCTGGAACGGGCCAATCGGCTGCTGGCTTTGGTGGACAGAGAGGCCGTCTCGGAGAAGCACCTGCGAGAGACGCCCGGGATGGGGAGCTCGCTCTACCTGCTGGCCTGTGTGCTGCTCGCGCTGTCGGTGCAGCTGGCGACGGCGCAGGAGAGGTTTGGCATCGAAGGCGCGGCGGCGCGCTGGTTCCAGGACGGCGTAGCGGCCTACGGGCGTGGCGACTACTTACAGGCGCGCGAGTTCTTCGAGCGCGCTCTGGCGGTGCGGCCCCAGGACCCCAATCTCCTGTACAATCTCGGGAACGCCCACTACGAGCTTGGGGAGCGCGGAAGAGCCGTGGCGTTTTGGGTGAGAGCGCTTCGCGTCCGGCCCCGGGACGCTGATGCCCGGTTCAACCTGAGGCTGGTCGTTGGCGATGATCCGGTCGTGGGCAGCGCTCTTCCGGCACTGCCGCTCTCCGGCGACGAGATGGCGCTCCTCTTCACACTGCTCTGGTTCGGCGGGTGCGCTACGCTGATCGCGCGTCGGCGCTGGCGGAAAGGCTATCTAACGTTCGGCGGCGGGGCCGCGCTGACGCTGGCGGTTCTGTGTGCCGCCTTGATGCTGTACCCGCGTTCTCGCTACGCGATCATCGCGGGATCCGACTCGGTCCTGCGTGCTGGACCGATGCGGGCTAGCGAGGTCCTGACCTCTCCGCCGCCGGGGACCGGCTATCGGGTGCAGGAGCGGCGCGGCGAGTGGCTCCGGGTGTCGCGTGGCGGGGAGAGCGAGGGCTGGGTGGAGCGCGGCCACGTCGAGTTGATCGACTCGCGCTGAGACGGGCCGCTATCCGGTTCAGTGCTCCTTGTCCTGCACGAGCGGCACGAACCGGCAGCGAGTGATGAAACGCCGCTCGTACGAGTCTCCGCGTAGTCGGATCTGGTAGAGATCCTGGTCCGGTGGGCCTCCGACAGGTATGACGAAGCATCCTCCCTCCGCCAGCTGGTCGAGCAACGGCTGTGGGACCTGAGCGGCAGCCGCGGTCACCAGAATGGCATCAAAGGGTGCTACCTCGGGCCAGCCTTTGGAGCCGTCTCCGATTCTGAACTCGATGTTCTTGTAACCGAGCGACTTGAGCAGAGCCTGCGCCTGGATGGACAGCTCGGGCAGCCGCTCGATGGTGTAGACCTGCGAGACCAGCTCCGCCAGCACAGCCGTCTGGTAGCCGCTTCCCGTCCCAACCTCGAGAACTCGGTTCTCGGGCCTCAACTCGAGGGCTTCCGTCATGGCAGCCACCATGTAGGGCTGAGAGATGGACTGGCCGGAACCGATGGGGAGCGCCGAGTCCTCGTAGGCGAGGTGCCGGTGGTCCGCGGGCACGAAAAGGTGCCGCTCCACGCACTCCATGGCCTCGAGCACACGGCTGGCCGTGATTCCCCGGCGCCGGATCTGCCTGTCGACCATTTCGAGCCGCGCTGCGACCAACGGGTCACTGCCCACGGAATTGCCTCCGTGCCGCACAGGACGGGTACGTCATACTGCCTGGCGGCGCCGGGTTTGGCAAGCGTGCTTGACCTGGGATCGCGACGGTCGGTACGTTCGAGCGACGATGAATACGCCCAGCTCGGAGCGGGTGCGCCTTACCCAGTACAGCCACGGCGCCGGTTGAGCCTGCAAGCTGGGTCCGGAGGACCTGGCCAGCGCGCTAGCTGCATTCGGGGATTCGGTGGCGGCCGATGTACTCGTCGGGCTCGACGCGCCCGATGACGCGGCGGTTTGTGCCTGGGACGAGGAGCGTGCCCTCGTCTGCACACTGGATTTCTTCACTCCGATCGTGGACGATCCCTACACCTTCGGGGCGATCACCGCCGCCAACGCGATGAGCGATATCTACGCCATGGGCGGGAAACCGCTTTTCGCGCTGAACATCGTGGCGTTTCCGGCGGAACTGGACAAATGGATCCTTCTGGAGATCCTGCGCGGGGGCCGCGAGAAGGTGGAGGAGGCGGGTGCGACGATCGTCGGCGGACACTCCATCGATGACAAGGAGCCGAAATATGGCATGGCCGTGGTCGGCGCAGTTCACCCGGATCGCGTCTACCGAATGAGCGGCGGCCGGCCGGGCGAGCGCTTGGTGCTGACCAAGGCGATCGGCACCGGGATCATCGCCACGGCCATCAAGCGGGGCATCGCGCCTGAGGAAGCCGTGAGCGCAGCGGTGGAATCGATGCTACGGCTGAATCGGCGGGCGCTGGAGCTGGCCCAGGGACACGCGGTGGGTGCGATCACCGACGTCACGGGGTTCGGCCTGCTTGGCCATCTCGCGGAGGTGGCGAAGGCCAGCGGCCTGGCGACCGTCGTCGAGTCGGCGCGCGTCCCAAGGCTGCCACACGCGCTGGAGCTGGCGCAGCAGGGCTGCGTGCCAGGGGGCACGCAGCGGAACCGCAGGCACATCGAGCCGGTCACTTGTTGGCCGGAGACGCTGAGCGAGGCGGAGCGACTCTTGCTGTGCGATGCCCAAACGTCGGGCGGCCTGCTCATCTCGGTGGCCGCCGAGGAGTGCGACGATCTTGTCGCGGCGCTACGGACCGACGACCACGCGGCGGCGGCGATCGGCGAGCTTCTGCCCGGCGCGGCGGGCGCGATCGAGGTGCGATGAACGAGGGTGCAGGGCTACTGAGCGTGCGGGAGATCTCGAGACGGACGGGCGTGCCCGAATCCACGCTCCGCTACTATCGCAAGCTTTTCGCCAACTACATCCCCACCGTGGGCAGCGGGCGCAGGCGCCGGCACCCGGAGGAAGCGGTCGCGGTGTTCCAGCGGATATCGCGGCTGTTCGCAGCGGGCGAATCGCACGGTGCGATTCTACGCGAGCTGGAGAGCGGCCGAGGCGTGCTCGACCTGGCGACCGGGTATGTGAGCGAAGGCCCACCTGCGGTCGAAGTCACGCCTGCTCACGAGCTGGCGATCACGGAGCACGAGCGCCAGGTGCGATTCCGTGACATGGAGAAGCTGCTCACCGCCATGATGGTGCGGGATCGCGAGCTGGTCAGCATGCACCGGGACCTGCTCGAGCTGTTGGAGAAGCTGATACACACGCTGGGGTCGCTCGCGGCGGCCTGGGCGAGGGTAGGCGCGAGGGAGACCGGCGAGGCGGAGATGGCCAGCCCGGCTGCGGCGGCCGAGGCAGAACCCGAGCGACCGGCGCGTGACTCGCTGGAGCTGGAGCGGCTGCGCGAGAGCCTGGCGCGCGAGCGCGAGACAGTCGAGCGGTTGCGTCGGGCCCGCCTCGAGCTCGAGCAGCGCCTGGCACGCTTGGAGAGGGAGGAGAGTAGTCGGGGACGTCGCCGCTAGCCGCGCCGACTGCGCGTTCGCTGCCAGAACTCGGGGTGGAAGAGCACGAGGACGGTATAGATTTCGAGGCGGCCGAGAAGCATCAGGGCGGTCAGGATCAGCTTGCCTGGCGCCGGCACCCAGGCGTAGTTCTCCACCGGCCCGACCCGAGCCAATCCCGGCCCGATGTTCCCGATTGCGGCTGCTGACGCTCCAGCGGCTGTCACTAGGTCGACGCCCAGCGACGTGAGCAGCACGACCCCGACGATGAAGGAGGCCACGAACAGGAGCATGAAGGCCTGGATGTTCAACATGATCCCCTCGTGGACCACCTTGCCTCCGACACGTGTCACTATGACAGCGCGTGGGTGAAGGTGCTTCCGTAGCTCGACAAACCCCTGCTTCAGCGCCGCCCACAGGCGTAGCGTCTTCATGCCGCCGCCGGTTGACCCGGCCATTCCCCCTATGAACATGAGGATGAGCAGCACGATTTGCGTGACGACCGGCCAGCTCACGTAGTCGGCCGTAGCGAATCCGGTGGTGGTACCGATGGACACGACCTGAAAGGCGGAGGCCCTGAACGTAGCCTCGAGGTCCGAATAGGTGCCGGCGACGAGGTTGGCGCCAAAAACGATGGCCAGGCCTACGGCCAGCACGGCCGTGTAAAAGCGCCATTCCTCATCTTTCAGGAACAACCCGAGCCTGCCCCTCAGGGCGCGATAGTGGAGCGCGAAGTTCACACCCGCCAGGTACATGAAGAGGATGGTGACGTACTGGACATAGGGGGACTGGAAGTGGCCGATCGACGCCGTTCGCGGCGAGAAACCGCCCGTCGGCATGCACCCGAACGCGTGGGTCACAGCATCGAAGAGGCTCAGACCCCCGAGCAGAAACAGCACGGCCTGGGCAGCGGTGAGGCCGACGTAGACGGTCCAGAGGATCTTCGCCGTCTGGCTGATGCGCGGCTGCAGCCGGTCCGGTGTCGGCCCGGGTACCTCGGCGCGGAAGAGCTGCATGCCACCGACGCCCAGGAAAGGCAGAATGGCGACCACCAGGACGATGATCCCCAACCCACCGAGCCACTGGCTGAGATCGCGCCAGAAGAGTATCCCGTGAGGCAAGGACTCCGGGTCCTGGAAGATGGAGGAGCCTGTCGTCGTGAAACCTGAGATCGACTCGAAGAACGCGTCCAGCGGCGACGCGAAGCCGGCCAGCCAGTAGGGGAGCGCTCCAAAGACAGCTGCGCCCAGCCAGGCCAGCGTGACGATCAGGTAGCTCTCCCGGATGGTGAGATCGCCCGGCCGTGCGGTAAGCCGGTTGGTCACAAGCCCCGAGACGATGGCGATCGCTGCCGAAACGAAGAGCGCGGTCGCGTCCGGTCCCCCGTACAGCAGGCCGACCACGCCGGAGAGGCCCATGGCGACGCCGACGGCGGCGACGATCAGGCCGACGATGTGGGGAGGCGCGTTGCGTGCGATGACCACGGCGGCCGTGTCACTGGAACAGTTTCTCGACGTCGCTCACGGCGTCCGGCAGAGCCAGCACGGCGACCTTGTCGCCATGAGCGAGGGCGAGCTTGCCGGCCGGAACGATCACCTCGCCTCCACGAATCACGGCGCCCACCAGACTGTTCTTGGGGAAGTCGATCTCCGCGATAGTGCGGCCCGCGACTCGGCAGCCAGGCTGAACGCTGAACTCGATGACCTCCGCATCGATGCCGCGCAGCGCGGCCACGGCCAGAACGCTGCCGCGCCGCACGTACCTGAGGATCGTGTTGACCGCGGAGAGCCTGGGCGAGACGGCGGCATCGATGCCGACCCGCGGCACGAGCGGGATGTACTCGATCTTGTTGATGAGGGCCACCACCTTGCGGACACCCTGGCTCTTGCCCAGCAGGCTGGCCAGCATGTTGGTGTCGTCGCTGCCGGTGAAGACGACGAAGCCGTCGATCCCCTCCACCCCCTCCATCTCCAGTAACTCCATGTCCGTCGCGTTTCCGTGCAGAATGAGCGTCTTCTTGAGCTGCTCCGCGAGCTGCACGCAGCGCGCCCGGTCAGCTTCGATGATCGTGCAGTCGATGGCGTGGTCCTCGAGGATCTCAGCGAGATACACCGCGGTGCGGCCGCCTCCCGCGATCATCACACGCTGCAGCTTGAATTCGGGGTAGCCGGCCAGTTCCAGCACGCTCGGCATCTGCCTGGACTCACCGATGATGTAGACCTGATCGTCAGCCTGGAAGCGGTCGTCACCTCTGGGGATGATCGTCTCACCGTTCCGCGAGATCGCCGCCGTCAAGAAGCGCCGATCTCTCACCATCGCGGCGACCTCGGCCAGCGAACGTCCCACAACGGGCGCGTGGGCCGGCACACGCAGCCCGAGCAGCTGCACGCGGCCGCCGGCGAAGAAGGCGAGCTCCGTCGCGGCCTCGGACTGCAGGAGCTGGAACGTTTCGCGAGCACACTCCATCTCGGGGTTGATCATCACGTCCACCCCGCGCTGGGCGTTCCTGAGCCGGAAGGGTTCGGTGAAGTACTCGGGATTCGAGATGCGGGCGACCTTCACCTTGATGTCGTGCTGCATCGCCGACATGCAGGCGATGAGGTTGACTTCGTCCACGCTCGTGACGGCGGCCAGGAGGTCCGTCTCCTCGATGCCGGCCTGTTCCAGAACGACCAGGCTCGCCCCGTTGCCGACGATCGTCATGATGTCCAGCTGGTCCTGGGCGTGGGCCAGTCGCTCGGCGTCCTTGTCGACCAGGACGATGTCGTGGCCCTCCTCCGACAGGTGCTCAGCCAGCTGGAAGCCGACGGCGCCCGCGCCGACGATGAGTATTCGCATGGGCCCCTTCCTGCCGTGAACCAGAGCGGTGCCCGACAGCGGCTGCCGGTGCGCCCCCGGTAACTTCGCTGCCCGGGTTGGACTGTCAAGCCGCAAGGGTTGACGCCGTGTCCGCGCCCCCGGTAAAGTCAAGTGTGCAGGGGCCCGTAGCTCAGTTGGCAGAGCAGCCGACTCATAATCGGTAGGTCGCAGGTTCGAGTCCTGCCGGGCCCACTCGCTCAAACGCTGGGATGCCAACCGTGCCGCTAACCGTTCGTCGCGTCCTCTACAGCCTGCTCGCTGCCCTCGGGTTCATCATGATGGTGCCGTTCATGGTGAACATGCGCCGCTTGCAGGCTGTACTGGGCACGGATCCCGTGGCCGTCCAGTCGGCGCTGGACGCCGCCGCCGCAGACTGGGCCCTGCGGCTGACGGGAGCCCTACTGCTCGGCCTCCTGCTCGCTACCGGTTTCCTTTACGCTGCACTCTCCGCCGGCATCCCGAGGGCCTGGCGTCCCCACGAGAACGGCGTCCCGCGCTGCCGCCGCTGCAACTCCGAGATCAGGTTCGGGATCGGACGCTGCCCGGTCTGCGACCAGCAGTTCTCTTGGTAGGCCCGAGTCCGGGAGCGGACGCCTTCGGTCGGTTGGAGAGGATTGACAAGGTCATCGGCCGCCTCCACGTTATCGCTTTTGGATCGTGTTCACTCGACTCTGTCGGCAAGCCGGTCGGGGCGGAGACCGGATACCGCCCGAGCCCGGTGGGCGCCAGGCTCTGTGCGTGGACAACCGCGCGCCGTGCCACCGGCCGCAGGGGCGCTGTGACCTGCGAGGGAGGATCGTAAGGACAGAATGTTCTCCGGAATGCGTGGACGGCTGATCGTCATCGCGGGCACCTGCCTCGTCTGCCTGTGGGCGCTGGTGGGACCGCTTCTCAGAGGCGAGGAAGGCGAGGAACGCCGCCCGCTCAAGTTGGGCCTCGATCTCCAGGGCGGGACACACCTGGTTCTGCAGGTCTCAGACCCCGAGGGGGCAATGACCGCGGACGCGCGCGCCGACGCCGCCAGTCGGGCGCGCGAGATCATCAGCAACCGCATCGACCAGTTCGGGGTACGCGAGCCGACCATCCAGCGGGTAGGCGTCGACCGCATTATCGTCGAGCTGGCGGGCATCCAGGATGTCGGCCGGGCGAAGTCGATCATCGAGCAGACAGCCTTCCTCGAGTTCAAGATCCTCACCGATGGCCAGGATCTCCTGGAACGTTTGCCAGCCCTCGATAGCGTGGTCGTGACGACGGTGGGGCCCGAGGAGCTTCCCGCAGAGGCGCGGGCGGAAGGCGAGCCGGGCCTGGAGGAACTGTTCCAGCGGCCGGACAGCGTTGAAGCGCAGCCCAGCGTGCCCGCGCAGGCGGAGTTGCGGCCGCTCACCCGACTACTCCTCGAGTCAGGCGAGCCAGGGGTGCTCTTGGTCGAGGGACCGCAGGTCGAGACGGTAGAGCGCTACCTTGATCTGCCCGGGGTGAAGGCGCGGATACCGGATGAGATCGCGCTCAACTGGGGCACGGAGACGCGTAGCGTGGCGGGGAAGATCTACCACCCGCTCTACGTCGTCGAAGCGCAGCCGCTCATCACCGGCGAGTACCTGACCGATGCCCAGGCCACACGTGACCAGCAGTTCGGCACGCCGATCGTCCCGTTCCAGCTCACGCGGCAGGGCGGGCGGATCTTTGAACGGGGCACGTCACGCCACGTGGGCGACCGCATGGCCATCATCTTGGATGGACGGGTGCAGGGAAGCCCGCCGGTGATCCGCGATGTGTTAGGTGACCGGGCGCAGATCGAGCTGGGTACGGGGTCGACGCTGGAGGAAGCGCAGGACATCGCGCTCGTGCTACGCGCCGGTGCCCTGCCGGCCCCGATGGAGATCATCGAGGAGCGCACGGTGGGGCCCTCGCTCGGCCAGGACTCCATCGATCAGGGCGAAGTCGCGGGCATGATCGGCGTCGCACTGGTCATCTTGATCATGATCGGCTACTACCGGTTCGCCGGTATCCTGTCGGTTCTGGGCCTCCTGGTCTACGTCCTGATCGTACTCGGCGGCCTGGCTGGCCTGCAGGCAACTCTCACTCTACCGGGGATCGCCGGTCTGATTCTGTCAGTCGGCATGGCGGTGGACGCCAACGTTCTGATCTTCGAGCGCATCCGTGAGGAATTGGCGGGCGGAAAGACGCCGAGGACAGGTGTGGACAGCGGATTCCAGCAGGCGCTTTCGGCGATCATCGACTCGAACCTGACCACCCTGATCACCGCGCTCATCCTTTATCAGTTCGGCACCGGCCCCGTCAAAGGATTCGCGGTGACGCTGTCTATCGGGATCGTTGCCTCGTTCTTCAGCGCGGTGTTCGTGGTGAGGACGTTCATGCTGATCTGGTTGGAGACTCGGCCGCCGAGCGCCGAGCTGAGCATATAGGACGCGGGGGAGGGAAGCGATGCGGCTGTTTGCCAGCGCGAACTACAAGTTCCTGGAGATACGCCAGACCGCCTACATCGTCTCGGGTGTGCTGATCGCTATCGGTCTGATCTCCATCGCTCTTCACCGTGGCCTGAATTACGGCGTGGACTTCACCGGCGGCACGCTGTTCCAGGTGCGCTTCAGCGAGAACGTTGCGGCGGCCGATGTGCGCAGCGCGCTCGGCGGCGCCGGCTTCACGAACCTCCAGGTGCAGGATTTCGGCCGTGAAGGCGAGTTTCTCATCCGGCTGGCCGAGTTCATCGAGGCGGGCGACAGGGAACTCGCCACGCGCGTCGACGATACGTTGAGCGAGCGGTTCGGCCAGGACTCGTACGCCGTCGTGCGCACGGAGGCCGTCGGGCCGAAGGTCGGCGGCGAGTTGCGGCAGCGCGCCGTAGGCGCCGTGTTGATCTCCTTCCTGCTGACCCTCCTCTACTTGGGCTTCCGGTTCGAGTGGAGGTTCGGGCTGGCTGCGATCGTCGCTACAGTGCACGACGTCTTGTTCGCCTTCGGTGTCATCTCGGTCTTGAACATCGAGATATCGCTGCCGACGGTCGCTGCCATCCTCACCATCATCGGGTATTCGCTCAACGACACGATCATCATTTTCGATCGGATTCGCGAGAACCTGAAGAAGCTCCGGCGACTGCCTTACATCGACATCCTGGACCGATCCATCAACGAGACGCTGCCGCGGACGGTGATGACCAGCGGCACGACGCTCGCAGTTCTGCTGGCGCTGGCGGTCTTCGGTGGGGCCGTCATCCGCGAGTTCACGATCGTGCTGATCGTCGGGGTCATCATCGGGACGTACTCCTCGATCTTCGTCGCCTCACCGGCTCTCCTGGAAGTGGAGCGGCGGTCGGGCGGCGTCCGCAGCAAGACGGATCGCAGGAGGGTGGTAACCAGCCCACGCTGACGCGTGAGAACGTTCGATTCGCACGCACATCTGACGGACCCGAGCTTCGCAGCAGAACTGGACGATGTGCTGGCGCGGGCGGCGGATGAGGGCGTCGCCGCGATCGTGACCATCGCGAGCGATCTGGAGGACGCTGTTGCAGCCTGCGAGCTGGCCCGTCGTAGCTCGCGGCCGCGAGTTTGGTCCACAGCCGGTATCCATCCGCACGAGGCCGAGCGCTGCACGCCTGAGGCCCTGGTCGAGCTGGAACGTCTGGCTGGCTCGGATGTCGTGGTCGCGATAGGCGAGACCGGTCTCGACTTCCACTACGAGAACGCGCCGCGTGACCAGCAGATCGCGGCCTTCCGGTCGCAGATCGGGCTGGCCGAACGATTGGGTTTGCCGGTCGTCGTGCACTCGCGCGAGGCAGATGCTGAGTTGGTCCGGGTAGTCAACGACTATTCGGATCGGGTCGTCGGGGTCCTGCACTGCTTCACTGGCGGCGCTCAACTGCTGCAAACCGCTCTGGCGACCGGCTGGTATGTATCCTTCTCCGGGATCGTGACTTTTGCCAGGTACTACGGCGCTCACCACGTGCAGGCAGTACCAGGAGATCGCTTGCTGGTGGAGACGGATAGCCCCTACCTTGCGCCGGTGCCGCTGCGCGGGCGCAGAAACGAGCCGTCTTACCTGCAGCACGTGGTTCGCGGCGTCGCGCAGCTGCGCGGGGAGGATCCGGCGGCAGTTGCCAGTGTGACCTTCGAGAATGCGTGCCGATTCTATGGCCGAGGGGGCTGAATATGCCGATGCGCGGAATACTCGGGCTGTTTGCCAAGTCGCCCTTCGGGTTGATGGTGAAGCACACCGCTTTGGTGCAGGAGACGGTCCAACTCCTGCGTCCTCTCTTCGATGCGCTGCTGGCCGATGACCGTGAACGGCTAGCGCAGATCTACGAAGAGATCTGCCAGAAGGAGCATGAGGCAGACGAGACGAAGAATCAAGTTCGGGACCACATCCCGAAGTCGGTGTTCCTGCCGGTCAACCGCAGTGACATTCTCTTGTATGTCAAGGAGCAGGATGGCATCGCGGATGCGGTCGAGGACGTCGCCGTGATCCTCATGATGCGTGATCCCAAGAGGATACCTGTGCTCGAGCCGAAGCTGATCGAGCTCGTCGAGCAGGTGAACGGGACGGCTGAGCTCCTCTTTCAAGCGGCGGGCGAGCTGATGAACCTCGTGGCCGCATCCTTCTCCGGCCCGGAGGTGAACAAGGTTCTCGACTTGGTCGCCGAGGTGCACGGGGAAGAGGCGAAGTCAGATAGGCTGCAGGCCGAATTCAGCAAGCTGGTCTTCGCGCGCGAAGACGAGATCGATCCGATCAGTATCTTCCAGTGGATGCACATCGTCCAGGTGCTCGGCGATGTTGCCGACCACGCTGAAAACACCGGCGACGTGCTTCGGCTGATGGTGGCCAGGGCATGAGGCGCGTCTCAGAGTTGAGCGCGGGACCCCCGGATTACGCGTTGGGGCCGACAGCAGGCCGGGGCACAGGATGACGGCGCACTGGCTCATTCTCGGCCTCATTCTGGTTGTCGGCCTCTACATGGCCTGGAACATCGGCGCCAACGACGTGGCCAACGCCATGGGCACGTCCGTCGGGTCCGGCGCCGTGACCCTCAAGCAGGCTGTCCTCATCGCCGCGATCTTCGAGTTCAGCGGGGCCGTCTTGGTCGGGTCGCACGTGACCCAGACCATCCGCAGCGGCATCCTTGACACGTCAGTCTACACTCCGACGGGCCAGTTCGGGGCGGATGGGCCGCTGCTCCTCATGCTGGGGATGGTCGCGGCGCTGATCGCTGCCGGTATCTGGCTCCAGCTCGCTACCACGTTCGGGCTCCCCGTCTCGACCACTCACTCGATCGTCGGTGCGGTGGTCGGATTCGGGGTCGTAGCTGCCGGGTTCTCCAATGTCAACTGGCTGACGATCTTGCGCATCGCGGGCAGCTGGGTGATCTCCCCGCTTGCGGGGGCTCTGGTGGCGTTCCTCATGTTTGTGCACTTGCGGCGGACGATACTGCGCCAGCCCGACCCAGCGGAGAGGGTGCGCCGCCAATCGCCCTACTTGGTGGGTCTGGTCACGGTCATCCTCGTTCTGAGCTTCGTGTACAAAGGGCTGAAGAATGTGCTTCATGATCCGCCTTGGTGGATGGTGCTGGGCGGCGCCATAGTGGTGGCGGTCGTAGCGGGGAGCGGTGCGCGCGTTGCGGTGGCGCGGACGGTTCGGGTCGCCGCCAATCCCTACCAGTTCGTGGAGCGGATCTTCGGGTGGCTGCAGATACTGACGGCTAGCTTTGTGGCGTTTGCCCACGGGGCTAACGACGTGGCCAATGCTGTTGGGCCGGTGGCGGCGGTAGTCCACATCGCCCAGACGGGCGAAGTGGCCGGCCGGGTAGCGGTCCCGACCTATGTGCTGATGGCAGGCGGACTCGGGATCGTGGTTGGATTGGCCACTTGGGGCTACAAGGTGATCGAGACCGTGGGTCGGGCGATTACCGAGATGGCGCCGTCACGTGGTTTCAGTGCGGAGTTCGGCGCCGCCAGCACGGTCCTGGTGTTCTCGCTTCTGGGCCTCCCTGTGTCCACGACCCACACGCTGGTGGGGGCAGTGATCGGCGTCGGCCTCGCCCACGGCCTCGGGGCCCTCAACCTCAGGGTAGTGCGGAACATCGTCAACTCCTGGATCATCACGGTCCCCATTTCTGCGCTGCTCGCCGCCATCGCCTTCCTGATCTTGCGCCTCATATTCATGTGAAGCGGCGCACCGGGGCGGGCGCTGATGAGCTCGCTTGATGGCGGCCGGTGGGCCCGATAGCTTCGGTGCATGCAGCGTCGCATTCATATCCTGCCCGACCACGTGGCCAACCAGATCGCGGCCGGTGAGGTGGTGGAGCGGCCGGCCTCCGCGATCAAGGAGCTGGTCGAGAACTCGCTCGACGCCCTGGCCAGCCAGATCGAGATCGAGATTCGCAACGGCGGCAAGACGGAGTTGCGGGTCGCCGATGATGGCTACGGGATGGGGCGCGACGACGCCCTGCTGGCCATCGACCGGCATGCCACCTCGAAGATACGCGACGAGAAAGATCTGCGTGCGATCCGCAGCCTCGGATTTCGTGGCGAGGCGCTGCCGTCTATCGCCGCTGTATCGCGCTTCGAGCTGGAGACCGCTTCGGTCGAGGACGGTGAGGGAACGCGCATCAAGATCAATGGAGGGCGTGTGGTGGCGGTGGAGGAGATCGCCCGGCGGCCCGGAACCACCGTGACCGTGCGGTCGCTCTTCTTCAACGTGCCCGCTCGGGCCAAGTTCCTCCGCTCCGCCGCTGCTGAGGCGCGCGCAGTCTCTGAGGCGACCACGGCACTGGCTCTTGCCAACCTGAGCACCGGCTTCCGCCTGCACTCCAACGGTCGCGAGCTGCTCGACGTGCCGCGCACCGGCGATCTGGCAGCTCGTATCGCGGCGATCTGGGGCGAAGACCTGGCGTCGCAGCTACTCCCGATCGACTACCTGTCCGATGGCCTGCGCGTCGCCGGCCTGATCCAGCGGCCTGCCGACACCCGGCCCGGGAGCCGCAGGCTCTATCTGTTCGTGAACGGTCGCCCCTTCAGTGATCGCTTCATCGTTCGCGCCGCCGAGGAGGCTTACCGGACCACGCTGCCCGGTGGGTATCGCCCGGTCCTCTTCCTGTATCTCGAGCTGCCCGCGGAGGAGGTGGATGTGAACGTGCACCCGGCAAAAGCCGAGGTGCGCTTCCTTAACAAGATGAAGGTGGAGGCGACGGTGACGGAGGCGGTGCGCTCCGGGCTCGAAGGGATCGAGAGCACGGCGAGCCTCGGCCAGCAAGCGACCGGTACGGTGCAGCTGACTTCCAGAGGCCTTCCGCCAGGCCAGGCCCGGCCTCGCCCAACTGCAGCGACGCCCGGCGGCGCCCAGATGGCGTTGTTCGTGCCCGGCGAGGTGGTACCGTCAAAGCCCAGCGCCGAGACGGGAGAGGAGCCCGGCTGGTGGACGGGACGAGCAGGCGCGATGTGGCAGCTCCACGACTCCTACATCCTCGCCGAGACACGCAGTGGCCTGATCATCGTAGACCAGCACTCGGCACACGAGCGGGTGCTTTTCGAACAGATGATGAGGGACTTCCGGGGTGGAAAGACATCCTCCCAGCGGTTGCTGTTCCCGATCACGCTCAGGCTTTCGCCCGGCGAGATGCAGGCCGTCGAGGAGCTCGCCGGAGTTCTGAGGCGGGTAGGCTACGAGCTGGAAACCTTCGGGAGCAACACTGTGATCATCCACGCCGTCCCCAACCCGCACCCGCACTTCGACGCCGAGCGCTGTTTCCGCGAGATGATCGCCGAGCTCGCACACGGTTCCCCGCTCGTCGATTCGGCGCGTAACCAGCATGAGCGCGTCGCCAAGTCGTTCGCCTGCAAGGCGGCGGTCAAGGCCGGACAGCCCCTTTCCGAGCGCGAGATGACGGAGCTGTTCGACCGGCTGTTCGCCTCGGAGCTGCCTGGCCACGACGTGCACGGCCGGCCCACGATCCTCCGGCTCTCCCTTGAGGAGCTCGCGCGGCGGTTCGGCCGCAGCTGAGAACTCCCACGGCGCTGATGACCTCGCGAGCCACACCCGACGCCATCGTCATCACCGGTGCCACCGGCACGGGCAAGACGGAACTCGGCGTTGAGGTCGCGGAGTGCACCGGCGGTGAGATCATCTCCGCGGATTCGCGGCAGGTGTTTCGCTACATGGATATCGGCACGGCGAAGCCGTCGGCCGTGCTGCGTCACCGTGTCCCACATCACGGGCTCGACTGCCTGGAGCCGGATGAGAGCTACAGCGCCGGCCGCTTCGCGCGCGACGCCTGGGATTCGATCACACAAGTCAACGAATGTGGCGGCACACCGATCATCGTTGGCGGAACCGGCTTCTTCATCCGCGTGCTGCTCGCGCCCTTGGGCCCCGAGCCCGCCTTCGAGCCGGAGCAGCGGATGCGAATACGAAGCTACCTATCCGGCCGCGCGCCGGAGGAGTTGAAGAGGTGGCTGCGCCGCCTGGATCCCCGTCGGGCGGAGGGTTTGGCTGGCGAAAGTGGGCGCCAGCGTCTGGCGCGATCGCTGGAAGTCGTGCTGCTCTCGGGACGGCCGCATTCCTGGTGGCTGGCTCAGCCGCCGGAGACGTCCGTGCTGCGGGCGATGGTCTTCTGCCTTGACCTGCCGCGCCTCGAGCTCTACGAGCGGATCGACCGCCGCTTCGACCGGATGATGGCCGAAGGCCTGCTCGACGAGGTGCGCCAGCTGCTGACTCGCTTCCCAGCGACCGCGCCCGGACTGACGTCGGTGGGATACGCGGAGTTGATCTCGCACCTGCGCGGTGAGCGTACGCTGGAGAAGGCCGTGGAGGACGCAAAGCGCAGTACGCGGCGGTTCGCGCGTCGCCAGCTCACCTGGTTCCGGCACCAGCTCCCCGAGGATACGATCTGGCTTGCGGCCGACCGCGGGCGCTCAGAGCTGGTCGATGAGATCGTGCGGCGTTGGGAAGAGCGGGTGACGCGGCCTGGCCTAGAGACATCCCCACCCGTAGCTTCCGGCGGCTGACATGAGGATTGGGATCTCCTGTTATCCGACCTACGGCGGCAGTGGTGCCGTTGCCACCGAGTTGGGCATGCGTCTCGCCCAGCGCGGGCACGAGGTCCATTTCGTGTCGTACGCCCACCCCTTTCGGTTGCCTCGCTTCTTGCGGAACACCTACTTCCACGAGATCGAGGTGTCGCGCTACCCACTGTTCGAGTATCCGCCCTACTCGCTGGCCGTGACAGTCGCCATGCACGAGATCGCTACCCAGCGTCACCTCGACCTCTTCCACGTCCACTACGCTGTGCCGCACGCGACCTCGGCCTGGCTCGCCAAGCAGATGCTCGCCGAGCCTGCCGACCTGAAGATCGTCACCACACTTCACGGCACCGACATTACGCTGGTCGGTCAGGATCCTTCCTACCGGTCGATCGTGAGGTTCTCGATCGAGCGTTCCGATGGCCTGACCGCTGTCTCAGAGTACTTGAAGCAGGAGACGTTTGCGAAGTTCGGCTGCGTTGGCTGCGAGGTGCGGGTGATCCCGAATTTCGTCGACACCGAGATATTCAGCCGCAAACGCGGGGACAATCTGCGCAAAGCGCTGGCCAACCCGGAGGAGAAGATCCTCATTCACATCTCCAACTTCCGGCCGGTCAAGCGCGTGGGCGATGTGGTGCGCGTGGCGGCCCGCGTGATGGAAAACCTGCCCGCGCGTCTGATCTTCGTCGGAGATGGGCCCGACCGGCCGCTCGCGGAGGAGCAGGCCCGCAGCCTGGGCATTGGAGACCGGGTGTTGTTTCTGGGCAAGCAGGAGTCGGTGGCGGAACTGTTGGCCTGTGCGGACCTTTTCATGCTGCTCAGCGAGTCGGAGTCGTTCGGGCTTGCCGCGCTGGAGGCAATGGCCAGCGGCTTGCCCGTGCTCGGCACGCGATGCGGTGGCCTGGAGGAGCTAGTGGACGATGGAGTGGCCGGTCGCCTGCTGCCGGTGGGCGCGGTGGACGCGATGGCGGACGCGGCGGTTGAGATACTGGGGGACGCAGGCCGCTGGCAGGAGATGGGACGTGCGGCGCGGGCGGCGGCGGAGGAACGCTACTCGGCCGAGCGAGTCGTGCCTCGGTACGAGTCGTTCTACGAGGAGGTGCTGGGCCGATGATCATCGGGTTCGCACGCGTCCACACCAGACGCCATTGAAGCAATGACGCTGTTGGAGGCGGTCGCTCTGGGCCTCGTACAAGGGCTCACCGAGTTCTTCCCGGTCTCCAGCTCCGGTCATCTCGTCCTTGCAGAAGCGCTGCTCGGTGTGAACCCGCCGGGCGTGGCCTTCGAGGTCCTGGTTCACCTGGCGACGGCTCTGTCGGTGCTCGTGCTGTATCGACGGCGGCTGGCAGCGCTGGTGGCGGGCGCGGTGCGAAAACAGAGGGACGACCTACGCTACCTGGGACTGCTAGGGCTGGCGTCGGTGCCTGCGGCTCTGGTGGGCATCACCTTGACCGGCGCGATCGCGCGCTTGTTCGATCTGCCGGTGTTGACGGCTCTGAGCCTCATGCTGACCGGTGCTGTCGTCTACGCTACCCGCCGTCTCATCGCTCGTGGGGAACGTCAGGACCCGGGGTGGGCGGGCTCTCTCGTGGTGGGGATGGTCCAGGCAGCGGCGCTGCTCCCGGGCATCTCGAGATCGGGCGTGACGGTGGCCACGGCGCTCTGGGCCAGGACAGGCCGTGATGTCGCGGCGGAGTTCAGCTTCCTGTTGTCGGTGCCCGCCATCGTGGGGGCGTCCCTCCTGGAGCTCCCGGAGCTGGCGGGCGCCGAGTTTCGTGCGTGCGCGATCGAGCTCGCGGCCGCGTCGTTGAGCGCTTTCGCGGCGGGCATGGTGGCGATAGCCCTGTTCGTGCGCTGGCTGCGGGTGGGTCGGTTCCATCGCTTCGCCTACTACTGTTGGGCGGTGGGGGGAGGCTATATCGTCTACGCGCTGGTCGCAGGATGGAGTTGAGGCCGCGTATGAAAGTCTTGTCGGAGGAGATACGGCGGCGAATCGCTGAGGCGCTGGCGGAGGACGTGGGCGACGGCGACTGGACCAGCGAGTGGAGTGTGCCTGCGGGTACCGGTGCCGAGGCCGAGATCATCGCCAAGGCGGATGGGGTGATCGCCGGACTGGCCGCCGCGGCCGAGGTCTTTCGGCAGCTGGGAGTTGTCGAGTTCCGACCTGTCGTCGGAGACGGAGACGAGGTGGCGCGGGGCGCGACGGTCGCCCGGGTCTCCGGCTCAGGGCGCGCGATCCTGACCGCTGAGCGCACGGCCCTGAATTTCCTCGGGCAGCTGTCGGGCGTGGCGACTCTCACGCGCCGCTTTGTGGCGGCGGTCGAGGGAACGGGCACGCGGATTACGGATACCCGGAAGACGACCCCGCTCTGGCGCGAGCTCGAACGGGCGGCGACGCGCGCCGGTGGCGCGGTGAACCACCGGCGCGGCCTCGACGACATGGTCCTGATCAAGGAGAACCACATCGCCTGCGCGGGCGGGATCGCGCGGGCCGTGCAGCGGGTGCGGGAGTCGAACGACCGCGATCTGGCCGTAGAGGTCGAGACGACCAGCCTGGAGGAGGTGAAGGCCGCGCTGGAGGCTGGAGTCGACCGCGTCATGCTTGATAACATGGCGCCGGAGATGGTGAGGCAGGCGGTGCGCATCATCTCAGAGTCGACTCCCAGGCCGGAGATCGAGGCGTCCGGCAGTGTCACGCTGAGCAGCGCCCGTGAGTTCGCGGATGCGGGGGTCGACTATATCTCAGTGGGCGCCCTCACGCACTCGGCACCGGCCCTGGATCTATCGCTCCGCATCCGCAAGGTGGAACCGTGACCCGCAGAGCATCGAGCTGGGAGGGTGAGACGCTTCGCGCCCTGCAGGAGCGCTGGGATCGAGCGCACGTCCACGTCTACTCCCGGATCGACAGCACGAATACGCGGGCACTCAAGCTGGCCGAGGATGGCGCGCCAGCCGGAACGATCGTCTTGGCCGACGAGCAGACGGCTGGCCGCGGTGTTGCTGCGCGGCTCTGGCACTCCCCCAAGGGCGTTGGCCTCTACCTCTCGCTCGTCCTCAGGCCGAAGCGGCTGGCGAATCCGTTGCTTCTTCCGATCCTCGCAGGCTTGGGCGCGGCCCGAGCGATCGAGAGGCTGCTGGCCAGCGTGCCGGTGGGTGTCAAGTGGCCCAACGATCTCATCGTCAGCGACCGCAAGGCCGGTGGTGTGTTGAGCGAGGCCGCGTGGTCGGGGAGCGTGCCCAGGTACGTCGTCCTGGGCGTTGGGATCAACGTGCATCAGAAGCGCGTCGATTTTCCGCCGGCGCTGCGGGACGTGGCGGTCTCCCTGGACATGGCGGCGGGACGGAGCGTATCGCGACTCGCTCTGGCGGATCTCATCGTCACGGAGGTCGAGGAGCGCTGCGTCAACCCGCCGCAGAGCCTCGATCGCGAGTTCCTGCGGCTCTTCGATGAGTACGATTGGTTGCGTGATCGCCGCTGCGCTGTCATGCAGGCGGGCGCCGCGACCATACAGGGAACGGCCGTCGGTGTGGCGCCGGACGGAGCCCTGCTGTTTCGGCCCGATGGCGGTGCGCTGGAGCGGGTGACATCCGGGCGTATCGTCGTAGAACAGCTGGCGTTGCCGGACTACTGAGATGAGCGAACTGCTGCTGGCGATCGATATCGGCAACACGGAAAGCGTGCTCGGACTGTTCCGGGGGCGCGAGCTGCTCCGGCACTGGCGCATCTCGACGGATGTGCGGCGAACTCCCGACGAGCTGGCGCACCTGCTCAGCCATCTGGTGACCCGGGAGGCGGTGGACACGCCCATCAGAGGTGTGATCGGATCCGTGGTACCGGCGGTGGAGCCGATCGTGACGCGCGGCTTCCGACGCGCTTTCGGCCGCGAGCCGCGCCTGATCAACGACCCGGCCCGGCTGGTGGAAGACGGCGGGCCGTTGCCGATTCGCCTCGATGTGGAGGAACCCGCCAGCGTCGGGGCGGACCGCATGCTGAACACGCTGGCCGCCGCCCAGATGTACGGCGTGGACACCATCGCCGTCGATCTCGGGACGGCAACGACTTTCGACTGCATCACCGGCGGCGGCGCGTTCGTCGGCGGCGTGATCTCCCCCGGGCCACGCGCCGGGATCGAGGGGCTGGCGCAACGTGCCACCCGGCTGCCCTACATCGACCTCGTCCCCCCCGACGTGGTCGTCGGACGGCGGACCGACAGCTGCCTGAGATCAGGCTGCTTCTACGCTATCGTGGACGCGATCGATGGGATGGTGAGGAGGATCAAGGGGGAATGGGGTCGTCCGCAAGCGCTGGTGGTGACGACGGGAGGTCTGGCAGCCCTGATCGCGCCGCACTGCCAGACCGTTGATCTCGTCGAGCCTTACCTCACCCTCTACGGCCTCGAGATCGCCGATCGGCTGCTCGGCGATCCAGAGGCAGGGTAGGCGCGCCGCCGCGCGCCTCAGGCCGCTCGCCGGATCTTCGAGCGAATCTTGTCCAGCGCCCGGTCGGCGGTGCCCGGGCTGATCAACTTCACGATGAAATAGATGACAGCCAGGAAGAACGCGAGCTTGATGGCTGCCACCAAGAGCCCTGTCAGCAGCGTCAGAACCGGCAGCAGCAGCGCCGAAGCCACCGCCAGCGCCACCAGAGCCCCCACCAGCAGCACACCCAGCGTGAGCAGTCCTCTCAGCATTCTCTCCCTCCTCCTGGCGTAATGCTAAGCCCCTCGAGCAGTCCTGGCAAGCGGCCGGACGACTCGCGGCTTCTCACCCTACCCTACGGCGGACCGCAGGCCGGAGTTTCACGGCCGGCCAGGCCAGCGTCGGCGGTTCGAGTTCGGCCACAACTGCAGGGCTGCTGCGGCAGCCCTGCCAGCTTGACAGGCGGGGGGCTCTTTACGGCTGGCACACTTTCTGCCATTTTCCCGGCGGCAAGCGGAGCAACCCAACACAGCTGTGGGCGGCGGCCGGCCCCGCCGGGCGGGGACCGAGAGCCTCCGCGCAGTGGACGATCAACGAGTCACGCTACTGGATTGAGAGAGAGGAGGAAAGCGGCGATGCAGATCAAACCCCTGGCCGATCGCGTCGTGGTGAAGCCGCTCGAGGAGACCGAGCAGATGAAGGGCGGCCTGTACATCCCGGATACGGCTAAGGAGAAGCCGCAGCAGGGTGAGGTAGTGGCGGTCGGGCCTGGTCGCGTGAGCGACGAGGGCAAGCGGATCGAGATCGAGTTGAAGGTCGGTGACCGGGTGATCTACGGCAAGTACAGTGGCACCGAGGTCACGATCGGCGACGCGGAATACCTGATCCTTCGGGAATCGGATGTCCTGGCGGTTGTGGCGAACGCCAAGAAGTGAACCAGTGAAAGGCCGACCACAGCCCGTGCGGGTGGCACGGTGCCCGGCCGCAGAGTGGTTCCGCAGGGAGCCAGACTTCAGATCCAGGTAGGTACGCAGTGCCTGTTGCTGACGGCGCTGCAGGCAACGCATGAACCAGGAGGCATTTCGAGATGGCGAAGTTGCTTGAGTTCGATACCCAGGCGAGGAACGCGCTCAAGACCGGGGTCGACGTGCTCGCCAGGGCCGTCAAGGTGACGCTTGGGCCCAAGGGGCGTAACGTCGTCCTCGAGAAGAAGTTCGGCAGCCCGACGATCACCAAGGACGGCGTCACCGTCGCCAAGGAGATCGAGCTTGACGACCCGGTCGAGAACATGGGCGCGCAGATGGTCAAGGAGGTCGCCAGCAAGACGAGCGACGTCGCCGGTGACGGAACGACGACGGCGACGGTGATCGCGCAGGCGATCTTCGTCCAGGGCCTCAAGGCCGTAACCGGCGGTGTGAACCCGATGGCCCTGAAGCGCGGGATTGACAAGGCCGTCGATGCGGTCGTCACGGAGCTCCAAAGCATCTCCGTCGAGACGAGGGGCAAAACGGAGATCGCCCAGGTGGGCGCGATCTCGGCCAACAACGACGAGGAGATCGGGAACATCATCGCCGAGGCGATGGAGAAGGTGGGCAAGGACGGCGTGATCACCGTCGAGGAAGCTCGCGGCATGCAGACGGAGCTGGAGACCGTCGAGGGGATGCAGTTCGACCGCGGCTACCTGTCGCCCTACTTCGTCACCGATCCCGAGAAGATGGAGGCCGTGCTCGAGGACACGTACATCCTCGTTCACGACAAGAAGATCTCGACGATGAAGGACCTCTTGCCCGTCCTCGAGAAGGTAGCGCAGACCGGCAGGTCGATGCTGATCATCGCTGAGGATGTCGAAGGTGAAGCGCTGGCCACGCTCGTGGTCAACAAGCTGCGTGGCACGCTGAAGGTTTGCGCGGTCAAGGCGCCTGGCTTCGGCGACCGCCGCAAGCAGATGCTCCAGGACATCGCGATCGTGAGCGACGGCAAGGTGATCAGCGAGGAAGTCGGCTTCAAGCTGGAGAATGCGGTGCTGACCGATCTCGGCCAAGCGAAGCGGATCGTGATCGACAAAGACGCGACAACGATCATCGACGGTGGCGGGTCCGAGGAGTCGATCCAGGGCCGCATCCAGGAGATCAAGACGGCGATCGATAAGTCGACGTCCGATTACGACCGCGAGAAGCTGCAGGAGCGGCTGGCCAAGCTGGCCGGCG
>CP070823.1:2030839-2049599 GCA_020344375.1 Gemmatimonadota bacterium
CGGGACACGCCTAGACACCGATCACGGGAAGGCCTGAGGCCCGCGCAGCGATGGCGAGCATCTGATCATGGGTCGCCATGACCAGCTCCTCCCCCCGCACTTCGCGCCAGAGCAACGCGGTGCACAGGTGGATCGCGTCCAGAGTGCCGAGGGGCGTAGGAAGTGGCTGAGCCGCCCGTCTGAGAACCGCAGCGGTTGGCTCGACCATCACCATCTCCTCCGTGAGCCGGAAAACCACCTCGCGGCGTATGGCGAGATCCTCATCCGATATGCCCGTGTGCAGGCGGAGGCGATCGAGCGTCCTCAGGCACTCCACTTCCACCAGCGCGCTGCCGATGCCCGTCTCGATGGATGTCCATTCCTTCAGACGGTTCCGCTGACCGAAAATGACACGCAGCAGGACCGACGAGTCGACGTAGGCGATCACCGCTCGCCTTGCCTCTCCTGCAGCAGGAGATCCAGAACGTCCAGGTCGAGCGGTAACGGCGGGGGGAGCGGCACATCGCGCAGAGAGCTGGCGCGTCTCAAGGGCTCACGCACGCGAAGCGGCTCCGATCCGCTGTACGGGATCACGCGTGCGATGGGTGTGTCGCGATCCAGGATTGTGAGGACGTGGCCACGGCGTACGCGTCGCAGGTACTCACTGAGCCGGGCCTTGAGTTCGGCGATCCTGACGTCTGTCATGACCATATGATAGTCACTTATAGTCAGACAAGCAAGCCTCCAGGCCACGACCCTTCCCCGCCACATCCTGGCGACCCGGCCTCAACGTGCCAGCATCACGCCGTGATCCTCGGGATTCTGATCCAGAGCTACCTGGCGGTCGAGTAGCCTGACCAAGACCGCTCGCCCGCTGCTGTGAGAGACGGAAGCCACAATCGCAGCGACCGTGAAGGTCCTCCCCGGACTAGCGGAGGTAGTCTGCCGGTATCGGGTGCTCCGGGCGCTCGACGTCCCAGAGGATGCTCAGGACCCACCAGCGGCCCGAGTCGTTGACCAACTGGATGCTGTTAATGCCTCGGGAGAACGGCTCGGGATCGTCCTCGGCATACCGGGACTCGTAGGTGCTGAAGGCGTGGGCGATGTTCCCGAACGACTCCAGGCGCCGGGCGATCTCCCGTTCGTGGAACCCTTTCTCGCCTATCCCTGTGGACGTAATGAAGGTCGTGGACCGCTCAATGAAGGTCTCGACGTCCAGCACCAGCAGCTGCGGCGCCTCGTCGCCACGGGGCGGTACCAGCCACCCGCGCGGATGGAAGAGGGAGCGCAGTCGCTCCCACTCGGGTAGAGCCCCGGGTGTGAAGGAGATCGCCCCGTAGAGCGCGGCGATTATCGCGTCGATCGAGGCGACATCCGCAGGCGCCGCCTGCACGCCCTTCGCATCGCGTGACTTGTCCGCCGCGCTAGCCAACATCAGCCTCCTGGGGTATGCTTGGACCGCTTCTGCAACCACCGCCTACTACTCGGCCTTCTTCTCCTTTCGCTTCTTCATCAGGTCGTCCACCCGCTTGTTCACCTCCTCGAGGCCTTCACTGAGCGTCTCGCGGAGCTCGTCGAGCAGATCGGTGGACGCCTCGCGCGTGGCGCCCCAGGTCTCCTTGGCCACGGCTTTTGTCTCCGGCTGTTTGGCCTCCTCGCGGACCGCGTCCACCGCCCGGTCCATCCGGTCACCCAGCTCGCGCAGCCGGTCGGCCAGCTTGCGGGTTTCCTCCTCGGTCACCTCGTCGGTGGTCCAGCCCTCGCGGAAGGCGCTACCCAGCCGCTCGCCCAGATCCTTGACCTGCTTGCCGACCTCCTTCCAACGCTGGGCCACGTCGCGCCAGGTCCGTTCTTCCTCGGCCGGCTGTTCCGTTGGCATCGGCAGCTTCTCATCCATTCTTGTGCTCCTTCTCTGTTCTCTTCAATTCGATCATTTCCGTATCATGCAGCGATCACGTAGCGACCATTCCTATCATGTGGCTATCACGTAGCTATCATGTAGTGATCGCGGCAGTGCATCCAAGTGGATTACCGAGTGATCGCTCGCACCGCGACCCCTCACCTCACTACTCATCTCGAACCGCGCGTGTTTCGCGATTCAGCACCTCGAGCAGCCAGTCGCGGGCGGCGCGCATCGCCCGTCCCCGGTGGCTGATCTGGTTCTTCTCCTCGACCGTCAGCTCGGCGCTGGTGCAGCCGCGATCGGGTAGATAGAAGAGCGGATCGTAGCCGAAGCCCCCTTCGCCCTGCGGCTCCTGCAAGATAACCCCGTCTACCCGTCCCCCGAAAACGCGCGACTCGTCCTCCAGCACCACGGCCACGGCGCAGTAGAAGTGTGCGGTACGCTGATCGTCGGGCACGTCGCGCAGCTGTCGCAACAGGTGGAGGTTGTTGGCGCGATCAACGCCGTAGCCCGCCTGCATCTCCGGCGGTGCATAGCGCTTGCTGCGCGGACCCGGTTCACCACCCAGGGCGTCCACGCGGATACCCGAGTCCTCAGCCATCATCGCCAGTCCGGTGCGATCGTGGAAGTACTGGGCCTTGGCGAGGGCGTTGCGCGCGAAGCTGGGGTAGCCTTCCAGCTTCTCCTCCTCCGGCTTCGCCTCAACGCCGAGCTCGGCGAGACTGACCAGGCGGATCGGCGTATCGCGGAAGATGGACTCGATCTCGCGCAACTTGCCGGGATTGCGCGTGGCGACGGCCAGCTTCACGAGCCCGCCTTCATGGCTGAGCGTTGCAGCGCGATCAGCTGACGCGTGCCGGCCTCGGCCAGGGCGAGCAGAGCATCGAGCGTGTCGCGGGCGAACGGCGCGCCCTCGGCTGTGCCCTGGACCTCGACGATGCGGCCATCCTCGAGCGCAGCGAAGTTCATGTCCACCTCCGCGCGCACGTCCTCGGCGTAGTCGAGATCGAGGCACAGCTCGCCGTCCACCATCCCCACGCTCACGGCCGCCACCAGCTGGCGAACCGCGTCGGCCGGCGTCGCCCCTGCACCAACCAGGTGTGCGCTCGCCTGCCAAAGCGCGAGGCAGCCGCCCGTGATTGCGGCCGTGCGCGTGCCACCGTCGGCCGAGAGCACGTCGCAGTCAACGATCACGGTGCGCATCCCCAGCGTCTCCAGGTCGGTGGCAGCACGCAGCGCCCGGCCGATGAGGCGCTGGATCTCCTGTGTGCGGGAACGCGGACCGGTGCGCTCTCGCGGCGTGCGCGCAAGGGTTGAGCGCGGCAGCATGGCGTACTCGGCGGTGACCCAGCCGCCGATCTCCTCGCGCCAGGGCGGAACGCCCTCCTGCACCGTGGCAGTGCAGAGGACACGGGTGTCGCCCACGGCGATGAGACAGGAACCCTCCGCACGGGGCGCGGCGCCCAGCTCCAGAGTCACGGGACGCAGCTCGTCGGCACGCCGGCCGGAGGGGCGCACCCGGCTCATGACGTCCCTTCCGCAGCTCGGGCCGCCCGGTCGAGTAGCTCTGTGGTGGACCGGCCCTCGAGGAGGGGCAGGATGACGAGCTGCCCGCCCACGGCCTCGAGCGCCTTCAGTTCCACCAGTGCCTCCGGTGTGTAGTCGCCACCCTTCACCCATATGTCAGGTCTGAGCGAGGCAATGAGCTCGGTGGGTGTTTCCTCCTCGAAGATGACCACGGCATCCACACTCTCGAGGGCTGCCAGGCAGGCAGCGCGATCGAGCTGGGGTTGGAGTGGCCGGCCTGATCCCTTCAAACGGTGGACTGACTCGTCACTGTTGAGTCCGACCACCAGGCGATCGCCCAGCGCTCGCGCCTGAATGAGGATCTCCACGTGGCCGCGGTGCAGGATGTCGAAGCAGCCGTTGGTGAAGACGAGCCGGAAGCCGCGCCCGGGACCGAACTGGCGGCGCGCCTCATCGCGGTCGAGGATCTTTCGCCCCAACACCTCAGGGAGCTTGTCGTCAGCACTCATCTATCGATCACCTCACGGGCTCCCGAAAGGCGGCGACGATCGCCTCGCCACCCCGGGACAGCAGGTCGTAGGCCACCTCGATCCCGAGCTTTACGGCATTCTCTCGCGGGCCCCGCCCCTCCGCCCGCACCAGCTGCGCGCCGTCTGGGGTCGCGACGAGCGCGTGCAGGATCAGGTCCTCACCTTCGGCTTCGGCCCGGGCACCCACCGGAACCTGACAGCCACCCTGCAAGGTCGTCAGCAACGCGCGTTCCGCATCGGTCTCGGCCCGTGCGACCGGATCCTCGATGGCGACGAGCAGCGCATCGGTGGCGGCGTCATCCGCCCGGCTTTCCACCGCCAGGGCGCCCTGCCCTGCTGCAGGCAACCAGGCCGGCGGTTCCAGGAACGATGTCACCCGCTCAGACAGGCCGAGACGCACGAGGCCCGCCGCCGCCATGATCAGCGCATCATACAGGCCCTCATCGAGCTTGCGCAGCCTGGTTTCCACACTGCCGCGCACCGCCGCCACCTCCAGGTCCGGCCTGAGTGCGAGGACCTGCGCGCGCCGCCGCTCGGAGCTGGTCCCGATCCGGGCACCCGCCGCCGCCAGCGCGAGCGCGCCTGCGCCGCCTCCGCGGGCCACCCAAGCGTCGCGTGGGTCCTCGCGCTCACACACGGCTCCCACCTTGAGCCCTTCCGGCAGGTCGGTAGGCAGATCCTTGAGCGAATGGACGGCCACGTGCACGTCGCCCGCCAGTAGCGCTGCCTCCAGCTCCTCGGTGAAGAGTCCCTTGCCACCGATCTCGGGGAGCGGCCGATCAAGTACCCTGTCACCTACCGTCTCGATCGTAACGATCTCAAACCGCTGATCCGGCCACGCGACGGCGAGACGCCGACGCACCGACTCGGCTTGTGTCAATGCCAGCCGGCTGCCGCGCGAGGCGATGCGTATGACCTTCGAGCCGGTCAGGGCGATCCCCCTCCCGTTGGGCTGGCGGGCCCTGCCATCGCGGCCTCGGCGATCTCCTCCTGCCGGCGCGCGCGTTGGAAGATCAGCTTGAGGAGCGGCGGTGCGATGAAGGTCGAGACCATCACCATGATGAGGATGGCGCTGAACACGGCCTCAGAGAGCAACCCACCGCGTCGACCGATATCGGCGAATATGAGGCCGACCTCGCCCCGCGGAATCATGCCGACTCCCACGGCCAGCTGATTCATCTTCTCCCAGGGCACCGAGAAGCCCGACACGATCTTGCCACCGATGGCGATGACGGTGAGGATGCCGCCGATCACCAGGACTCCTGTGTTGAAGTCTTCGGTCCACGGCAGGAACAGCCGAACGTTCACCGCCGCGCCTACGGAGACGAAGAAGATGGGGGTGAAGACGTCGGCGACCGGCTCGATACGCTCGACCACCAGGTCGAACTGGTTGGTGCCCGACAGGATGATACCGGCGGCGAAGCTGCCGATGATCATCGCCGAGTCCGAGAGATCGGCGAGCGCGGCGAGCAGCACGGCGAAGCAGAACGCCGAGACCAGAAGGATCCCGCGTACGCGCAGGCGATCGACGAAATCGAACAGGTGGGGTCCGACGTAGTTGCCGATGATCACGGCCAGCACCAGGAAGCCGACGGCTTTCACGAGCGCCCAGCTGATGGCGCCGAAGGTGACCGAGGTGCCGGCGGCCAGCCCGACAACGATCGCGAGCATGACCAGGCCGAGCACGTCATCGATGACGGCGGCACCGATGATCGTGCGCGCTTCCCGGCTGCGCATCTGATCGAGGTCGGTGAGGACGCGGGCCGTGATGCCGACCGAGGTGGCCGTAAGCGTGGCCCCGACGAACACGGCAACCTTCGCGAGGCTCACCCCCTCCGGGTGAGCGCCGAGCGCCGGGTCGGTGAAGTACCAGTAGCCAGCGCCGAGCAAGAACGGGGCGGTCACACCCACGAACGCCACCACAGCTGCTGCCGGCCCGACCCGGAACATCTCCTTGAGGTCGGTCTCCAGGCCCACCTCGAACAGCAGGATGACCACGCCCACCTCGGCAAGCAGGTGGACGGTCTCCGCCATCGGATCGCCGGCAGCCGTGGGAACGATGCCGAGCACGCTGCCGCCCAGGATCACCCCACCTACCAGCTCGCCGAGCACGGCAGGCTGCCCGATGCGCTCCGCGATCTCCCCACCGAACTTCCCGACCAGCAGGATCGCGATGAGGATCAGGAAGAAGCGGGCGGTGGTATGGGCACGCGGCTGACTGCGGGCCGGCCCGCCCTCGGTATGCTCTTGCGCCGCTGCGCTCTCCCGCGCGTCCTGCGCCGGCGCGCTAGCGGTGGCACTGACGACAGCCCCAGCGTCGTCAACGGTCGCCGGCGACGCCCGGTAGCCGTTCAGGCCGACCAGGAACAGGCCCGCGACAGCCCAGAGCAGCAAACGTCGCCGGCGGCAGCGGCGCGAGCGTGCGCCACTTCGCATCAGCGGCTCACCACTGAGACTGCGCACCGTCGATGATCTTCTGCACCAGGTTCTCGATCGCCAGCAGACGCCCCTCCTGCTCGGACCCGGAATCGGGCAGGTACTCGCCGGAGGCCGAGAGCGAACCCGAGGACCAGAGGACCTGGTCCTCGCCGACGTCGTAGATCTCGACCGAGATCGCTATGGTCACGCGCCTCTGGAAGATGACCGGGCCTCCCGGGTCGGGCTGGTAGTTGGTCGCGTCGTCACTATAGCGGACGATCGTGCCCCTGAGCACCGCGTCGGCGCTCGCTTCGTCCGCCGGCTTCACACCCAGGCGACCCGGCACGTCATCGATCAGCGCTTGCGTCAGCTCCTGGGTCAGCGTGAACTGAGTCGTCCGGTTGTCGAACGGCAGGATAGCAAGCGACTCCACGTGGCCAGGCAATCCGCCGCCACCCGTGAGACTGTACACGCCACAGCCAGCGAAGAGCAGACTACAGAGAGTCGCGAGCGGCCACGCGGAATATGCGGCCCTCGAACGCTGCATGCTCGCGAATCTGGGTAACCTCGATCTTGACCTCATGAAACTCTCCCAAGTCGCGGAACCTGGCCTCGCCAGGCCAATCCCAGCGGTCTGAGCTTCGGGCGCCGCGGCCAGGCAGCTTGAGATCGATGCGCTGAACCACGTCGCCACCCACCTCGAGCTTCGCTTCAACGAGCCGGTCACCGTCGAACTCGAAGGCGACCGTCTCTCTTGCCGACAGCGGGTAAGCGAGGCGTAAGCGCTCGCCGCGGCGCGTACCCTCCGGCGCGATGCCCGCCGGCGGCCGGAACACACCCAGCACGGTCCACATGAACGTCGGCGGCGGCAGCTGGATTCGCTGCTCGCCCACATAGTACACCCGGTCGCCGAGCAGTACGGCGCTCTGCACGCCTGACCAGCCGGGTCCCAGCAGATCGAGCCTCACGCTGTCGGGCGGATTGACCCGCAGCGCGCCTTCGCCCGAGAACCGCCCCTGACGGCCGCGATAGCGCCACTTGAATGCGATGAGCTGAGGCTGGTCCGGCGTGCCCGCCAGTCGCAGCCGCTCTGCGAGCGCAGCGGGCTGCGGCACGGGCACCGGGTCGGGCAGCCGCCGCGCACAAGCGCTGGCCGCGGCGGCAAGGGTCATCACGATGACGACGGCTCTCAAATTGCAGGCGAAGATACCGGGCGCCGCGGGGAGCGTCAAGCAAGCTGGCCCGCACATACAGCCCGGGGTCAGAAGTTGAAGCCGAAGAAGAAGTCGACCTCGGTTCCGTGGAAGTCCTCAATCGCGTCGATCGGGACATCGCCGCCCTTGAAGCGCTTCCCGATATCGAGCCTCAGCACGATGGGGAACAAGATCGGCATGCGCAGGCCGAGCCCGTAGCTCCCCCAGAGGCCTTTCGGCGAGCGGTTCTCCAGCCAGATCTGCCCCGCATCCACGAACAGACCGCCCTGAATGCCCGGGAACCTGAGCGTGCCGAACGGGAACGCGAGGGCTATCCCGTGCAAGATCGGGAACCGCCACTCTGCGTTGAACATCCAGACGCGGCTGCCGACGAAACCGAGGAACGGATAGAGCCGAAGCGAGTACGGGCCGCCGATAGCGATCCGTTCCGGTATTGCGCCGTCGCTGTAGTAGCCGAACAGGCGAACGGCGAAGGCGCTGAGCAGCGAGGTCCGAAGGTAGCGTCGGAAGTCGAGAATGAACTGGTAGTTCTCGGCCCGCGCGGCCGTAAGGTCGGTGACCAAGCCCGCGGTCACGTTCCAGCGTACGCCGTCGATCGGCCCGGTCGGCAGCCAGAGCGTGTTGTCCTTGACGTAGGAGATGAGGTTGGTCGTGATCAGACCTTTACGGGTGCGCGAGAGCTCATCATCGAACAGCACGGGCTCGAACCGAACGAGATCCTCCGTGTCCACACGGTCGGAGTACTCCAAGGACGTCTGAACCTCCAGGCGCCGGAACTTGGAGAACGGATAGGCGGCCAAGAAGAAGCCACCGTAGGTCTTTTCCTGAAACGCGGCCGTGTACGACCGATCGACGAAGCGACCGTCGTAACGGAAGGCACCGACACCCCAGTTCACACGCCGGGCCAGGTTGAGGTAGATGATCTGGCCGGTAAAGGCATCGAAGATGTCGTTCAGGCCGCCGAAGTTCTGCGTGACGACAGCCAGATAGAGCAGGTGGTCTCCGAGCATGTCCGTGGCCAGGAACTGCGCGCCCCCTGCAGAGCCGAAGCCCGGCGCGAACGCCGCCTCACCCGCCGCGAAATCGAGACCGAACCTCGTCCTGTACGGCCGGGAGACCGCCTCGGCCACGACCGGATGGTCAACCTCCTCCCAGATCCAGCCTTGCTCCAGATCCGGGGACGGCGGGAACACCTCGGCCAACACGACGTCGGGCTCGCCTCCGGAAAAGCCCACGGATTTGTAATAGATGTTGAACGTGCCCTTCTCGTAGCCACTGAAGATCACGCCGCTGCCATCGGGCAGCCATTCCGCGTCGAAGCAACCACCCGTGTAGTTCGTGAGGCGTCCGCCGTTTCCTTCACGATCGACGAGATAAAGGTCGTAGTTGAGGTCGCGATCGGAGCTGAAGGCGATCCACCGCCCGTCGGGCGACCAGCGCGGGCCGACGTCCTTCCATGGCCCGTAGGTCAGATACCGCACCTCCCCGGTCTCCAGATCATAGAGGAAAAGGTTCTGATACCCCTGTGACCCGGCGACGGTGCGATCAGATGAGAAGACGATGTAGCGGCCGTCGGGTGACCAGTCGGGATCGCTCTCCAGATAGCGATCCTGAGTGATCGGATAGTGCTCTTGCGAATCGAAGTCCAGGACGAAGAGGTCCGACAGCCCGCTCGCAGCCAAGGCCGTGAACACGACCTTGCGGCCATCGGGCGACCAGGAGGGTGAGGAGAGCGCCACGAGCTCGGGGAACTGATAGCGCCCCACGATCGTCTCGCGCTCGAGATCCCAGATATGGATCGCGTCCTTTTCGAGGTACTTCGAGACGAAGACGAGCTTGCCCTCCGGAGATACATCGAGCCGCGAGCTGAAGAAGTGCAGCGACTCGAACTGCTCCGAGCGATCGCCCTGGACCACCGGCCGAACGCCGTCATCGCCGCCGTCGAGCGGCATCCGGTAGATCGTCGTGTAGCCGGTACGCGGCGACATGAAGAAGACCTCGGTCGGCGCCCCGTCACGTCCGCCGTAGACGGCCGGCTTGAACGTCGGCAACGCATCGTCGAGCAAGGGTCGAGCGTCAACCGAGATCGGTGAGCGGTCGGCGTAGAGCGGGAAGTACCTGCGCTCCAGCTCGAAGCGCCACTCGCGATCCAGGTCCTCGAGCGAGATGCCGTACACGGCCTCGAAGGCCTCCTCAAAGTCGGAGTGCCTCCAGAGGCTTTCGTAGAGTTCGGCGACCCGGCCGTAGCCGAAACGCTCACCGAGGTACTGGTGGAGCTGACCGCCCAGCGGATAGGCGATGTAACCGCGGTGGTAGGTGAGCGACTGGAGCGAGGGGAGTGTCCCATCCAGCACCAGATCGCGAATGAACATCTCGTCGTCCGAGTCCTGTTCCGAGCTCCAGCGCTCGGCGAGCCCCTCGGACCACCACAGCGGGACCGGTATCACGCGGTAGCGCGGGTACTGGTTGAGCACGCGGGTGAGCTTGGAGAGCTGGAAGAAGTGGACGAGCTCGTGGCGTATCGTGTGGCGGAAATCCTTGTAGCTGCCGTTGAACGGCAGGGCGATACGGCGCTTCAGGTACTCGGTGAAGCCAGCGACGCCCTCGGGCAGGAAGCCCGGGAATATGTTCGTCTGCTCGAAGTGCTGGTGTGACGAGTAGATGATCAGCGGGACGCGCCGGAAAGGCCGATGCCGGAACAGGGCGGTCAGCGAGTCGAAGCTCTCCTCGGCGTAGCTGAGCGCGACCTGTGCCAGCGTCTCCTCCTCAGGGTAGTAGTAGACGTCGACGTGCGGTCCGGAGAGGACTTGCCACCTGAAGTCCGTGTACTGGACCTTGTTCTTGCCGAAGGGCACGTACTGGGCCGCGAGTGGCGCGGCTGAGGCCACAAGCCACAGTGAGACCACGGCGAGGGCGCAGGCCAACTGGTAGCTGCACACCCGCCGGCTCGGGCGGCCTATCGATCGGTGGAGCGCATGGGAGTTCATGCTACACTGTATCAGACACCCGAGAGCACGTCGGTTGTTCCCTCCGCGGCCACCGGCGCGAGCGCCCGCCGCAACCTTTCACGGAGCGCCGCGGGCAGCTTGCGGGGCGACCTGCCGGAATTGAGACAGATCAGCTCGGTCTCGACCTCGGCCAGCACGCCCCGCCCGTCGGCATGCTCCACGACATACGAGAACAAGACGCTCCGGGTCCGCAGTCGGCTAAGCCGCGTGCGGACGTGCACGAGATCGTCGTAGCGCACCGAGCCACGCAGGCGCATCCGCGCATCGGAGACGGCCAGGAACACACCCTGGCGCTCGAGTTCCGCGTAGGTGGCTCCGAGCTGGCGCAGCAGGTCGGTCCGACCCATCTCGCACCAGACCAGATAGTTCGCGTGGTAGACCACACCCATCTGGTCGGTCTCGGCATAGCGGACCCGGAACTCCAGCCTGCTCTCGATCATGCCACCTCCGCTGGACGGCCACCGCGCGGCTCGCCTCGGTCCCACATAGATTAGGGCTTCCGGCGGGCCTGGTCAAAGAGTCGGGCACGCTTGTGCGGGCCCCGCAGGCGTCTATAATGCGCCAACGATGGTGAAACCCACGGTGATCGTATCCGACCTGCACCTGGGCGCCGTACCCGAGGCGGTGCCGGAAGCGTTCATCCGCTTCCTCCGGCACTGGCACGGCCGGGCCGAGACTCTGCTCATCAACGGCGACCTGTTCGACTTCTGGTTCGAGTACCGCACCGTCGTGCTCAGCCAGCACTTCCAGGTACTACGGGCGCTGGCGGAACTGCGGGAATCCGGGGTGAGGCTGATCCTGGTGGGCGGCAACCACGATGCCTGGGGCGGCGCGTTTCTGGAGCGAGAGATCGGGGTCGATTTGGCGCAGGGCCCCGTCGAGTTGGAGCTGGCAGGCCGACGCGCCCTGGTAGCACACGGTGACGGTATGGGCCCCGGCGAGACCGCTTATAAGATCCTGCGCGGCACCCTGCGCAGCCGTCCGCTGTGCCGTGCCATGCGCTGGATTCATCCGGACCTAAGCGACCGGATCGTCCGGCACATCTCGCAGACAGGCAAGCGAAGTGGCGACGATGATCGACAGTCCGTTGAGGTAGCGAAGCGGCTCGAAGAATACGCCGTGAAGCTGCTGGAGGAGCGTGCCGACCTCGACCTCATCGTCTTCGCCCACTGTCACATCCCCCGGGTCAGAGCCGCGGGCACCCACGGCTACTACGTGAATTCGGGAGATTGGGTGAAGCACCGCACGTACACGCTGCTGACAGAGGACGAGATCGACCAGCGCGAGTGGGTCGAAGCCTAGGGTCCGAAGGGGATCTTCCAGCCCACCCGGAACGCCACGTCCTCGGGGCGCAAGCCGGTCCGCTCCTCGAATCCGAACAGGTGCACCGAGACCCAGCCGTCCGCGGCGCTGAAGAACGCCCAGAAGACAGCCAGCGCGATCCAGTCCTCTCGCTGCTGCCGCCGCGCCGAGACCAGGCCAGAGGTCTCCGGGTCGGCCACGGTTCGCTCGGCGTGAGACAGCCGGATCTGCGAGCGCGCCACCATGAACAGGCTGAAGCCCTCGGCCAGGAAGTAGAAGGCGCCGCGAGTCTCGAATCCCAGTTCGGCCTGCGCCCACCCTGGAACCACCAGCGAGCGCAGGAAGGCACCCCCGGGCGTGAGGGGCGGTGGCGTGAACAGGGTGTCAGGCCCTTGCCTCTCAGACACGCCCTCGGGCTGCTGTGCCAGGAGCGAGGCCGTCGGGCCGGCCACGGCGAGGGCCAGAGCCAAGGCGAAGACGCGTGACGTCATGTGATCATCTGCAAGCGCTGCGGGTGCAGTTCGATTTCCAGTGAGCGACCTGGTGGCAACTCGCGGTGTTCCCCGTCCATGTGATACTGCAGGCGTGACTCCGACTCCACCTTCAGCTTCGCCGTTCGCCATCTCTGTACCATCGGAAGCCGGTCATGTGTTCCGCGGCGTACGGCCCAGACGTAGCGCAGGAACTGCCAGTAACTCACCGGATCGATCCGATAGACGTCAAGGAGGCCGTCATCGAGACGCGCCTCCGGTGCCAGCCGGAAGCCGCCGCCCTCGCACCTACCGTTCATCGCGGCCGTCATCAGAGCCGGGCCCTCCCACTCGCCGTCCGGCCAGGTGAGCCGGTAGGACTGCGGGCGATAGTACAGCATGGTGCGGACCACGCAGGGGAAGTAGCCCGGGACCTGGAACCGATGGCTCGCCCGGTGGCGGGCGACCTCTGCATCGAAGCCAACGCCGAGACCGTTGATGAAATACTCCTCACCGTTGACCTGCGCCACATCGATCGCATGCACATGAGGGTCCGTCAGGGCATCCAGCGCCTGCTCGAGCCCGCCTCCAACCCGACCCAGCGCGGCGCCGAGATCGTTTCCCGTGCCCAGCGGCACGTGCCCCATCACCGCGTCGGCGCGCCCGGCGGCGAGCACACCGTTCAGCACGACGTGTGCGGTCCCGTCGCCGCCCGCCGCAACCGCCACGTGCCCGGCCTGGACAGCCGTCTCCGCCGCCGCGCGCGACTCATCCGCCGTCTCCGTCTCGATGATCTCGAACCGCAGCTTGCGCTCGCGCAGCGCCTCCTCCAATCCGGAACGGCGGAGGGCTCGCGCCGCCAGCGCTCGCCTGTTGAAGATGACGACGTAAGTCGATCCCTGAAGGTCCCTCGTACTTGGTCCCACGAGGCTGCTGGTTCTAGCGTCCCTGCAACTGCATCGCCATCAGCTCGGCCGGCCCAATGACTCGCTCCGCGGCCGACGCGCCGAGCGCATCCGCATCCCTGTAGCGGTGCGTCGTGAGGACCCAGGAGTGGCGCTTCAGATGCTCCAGCAAGCGAGGTTCCTTGGACCCGGCAAGCAGCAGGGGTTGAACGGGAACGGAGGGCAGCTCGGATACGACCGCACGTATCTCGCGCTGCGCGCTGCTCGCATCCGTGGCTTCGAGAATGACGAAGCGGGCCATGCGAGCGATCGTCGCGAGGCTCTCCCCAAGCTCTCCACTTGTCAGCGGCTCGAGATCGAAGGAGACCGGCAGGTAGTCACGTTGGCGAAGCATCTCCCGGATCACATCGACCGCGGGCTCCGTCTCCATCGAGAAGCAGCCGAGGATCAGGACGATGTTCGAGCTGACCGAGCCGAAGACGTCGCGTACCGACCGGCTGTGCAGCAGCAGGTGGAACAACTGCGCGACCTCGAGATCGTCCACGACAACAGCAGGCTCCGCCAGGTCGGTTATCCGGAGGTCCTGCTGCTTCGCGCCCGACAGCTCCAGCTCCCAGGCCGAGAGGGCGAAGACCGTGCAGCCCGTGAGCTTCGCCTTCCTGAGGCTCGTACGGATTAGGCGAGCCCGGCTCAGATCCGCGCCGCTGAGGTCCGCCTCGCTGAGGTCCGCCTCCTCCAAGTCGGCACCCGTCAGGTCGCTGCTCGTCAGCCGGGCCTTCTGTAGCTTCGCTCCGCGCAGATCGGCCTGATTGAGCACCGCGCTCCCCAAGTTCGCGCCGCTGAGGTTCGCCCCCCTGAACAGCACGCCTCCCGCGAAGGTGTTTCGGAGATCCGCCCCGCTGAGATCTGCCTGTGAGAAATCGGTGTCGGCGTGAGCCGAACCTCGCAGGTCCGCCTCCCTGAGGTCCGCGTTCTCAAACGTCGTTTGCAGCAAGCTCGCGCCCGTGAGGTCAGCCCGGCGGAGATCGGCGTCATACAGAAGGCTGTGGTCGAGATCCGCCCCGCTGAGCTTTGCACCTCGCAGTTTCACGCTGTGCATCTCCGCTTGGCTGAGGACGGCCCCGCTGAGATCCGCCTCGCTGAGGTTCGCGCCACCGAGAATCGCCCGGTGGAAGAGAGCGCCCGCGAGCGTAGCCTTGCTGAGGTCGGCTCCGAGGAGGAGCGCGCGATGCAGGTTGATGCCCGGTAAATCCGCGCCCTGCAAACTGGCCTCAATGAGGTCCGGGACTGCGCCCGGATTGCCCTCACGCCACGCGTTCCAGGCCGCGACGCCTTGTTTGAGAGTTTCGAGATGCCGCTGGTTGGCCATCCTGACTAGTCCTAAGCAGACTCTCCCGCCCTGCTGCCGGTTTCCCGCACCTGACTCGACAAGCCACCAAGGCGGTCTAGTGGGAGAAGGCCTGAGGCCACGGGTCGGACAAAGCTACCGTCGCCGCAGGCAATCTGCGGACAAGCCGCTGCGCGACACAAGTAGGCCCGAGCTTGCGTAGCATCTCTGAGGAATCCGCTGCGCGCGGCGAACAGCCGCGCCACGCGTTCGGCACCCACGGCAATCCTGGATCACAACCTACGGAAGCGATTGCGGGGGTGGCCACGCCGACCACCCCCGCTTCAGGCGCTGCAGTAGACTTACGCCTCAACTCATGGCGTGATGTTGAAGAGGACGGTCTGAGCGTCGGTCATGCCAGTGGCGGTCGCTACGAGCTGGTAGCCGTTGGCGGGACCGTCGATCTCCAGGTCCGAGAACGTGGCCACCCCATTCACCGCCGCCACTGTCAGAGTGCCGGACAGGCGCGCGGGGATCCGCGTGATCGCTTCGCCGTTGTCTCCGTTCCCCAGAGCTATGATGAACGTCATGAGGCCCGTGGATTTGTCCACCGACCAGAGCGTTTCCGGACTGGTGCCCCCATCACCGACGACGGCGATAAGGGTGCCGTCTGGCAGGAAAGTCAGCCCAGACACCCCCGGCTGTGACAGAACGCCCATGATGGTGCCGGAGAGGAGTCCAGCAGGGATCCTCAGGAGGGCGCGGAACACACTCGGGGGACCGCCGAGGGATGCCAGCGTCGCCGCAGCATACAAAGTCCCGTCCGTCGGGTCGGTAGCGAGCGCGTTGAATCCCAGAACGTTATCGCCGGGTACCGTGACGGGACCGACCACAGTCGGGACTCCTGTGTTCGTGTCGACGTCCCACAACCGATTGCCGCTAGCGGCGTGTTCGGCGACCAGGAGACGGCCAGTCCCTGACTCGAATGCCGGAGCCCTGAGAACCGGCCCAGGTGGCCACGTCGACATCGTTCCGATAAGCGTCTCCACTCCGGTGTACGGGTCGACCCGTATCAAGTTGTTCGGCCACGGTTGCGGTACGTTGAAATCGTTCTGCGCGGCGAGGACCATACCGGTCGCCGGCTCGTACTCCATCCCCATAATGTTCGCCACTGGCGCGGACGCCGCTGGCGGCAACACCGCAGGTGTGACCGGGTCGACCAATTCGTACACGAAGCTGACGTTACGCCCGCTCGCATGGAAGATCATGCTTCCGGGGTTGACGGAAAGCGCGACGGTCACGTCTGCCGTAACGGTGTCCACGAAGTTGCCGAAGGCATCCAAGAACTCCACCTCGACAGCAGGCGCAATCGCCTGCCGTGCCGGGTTGTCGCTCGGCTCTGTTCGGATGCTGAGCTGAGCCGGGGGTGCCGGTGTGATGTCGAACGCGTCGCTCGTATCGGTGAAGAGCCCGTAATCCGCCGACAGTGTGTAGCCAGTCCCGGCAGTTTCGATGCGCACATCACTGAACGTCGCTACGCCGTTGACAAAGTCCTCGGTAGTAGTGCCAAGTAGGTTGCCGGGGCCTGTGGCGACCGAGGCGTCAACGCTACCGGTCGCGTTTGTCGCAACGTTACCCATTGCATCGCGCGCCTCGACCTCCGGAGCCGGAGCCAAGGCGTCACCGGCGCTCGCGTTACTCGGCTGGACCGTGAAGACGATCTCCACCGCAACCTGGTCGACGGTGACAGACGCATCACCCGAGACGTCGTCCGCGGTAGCGGTTATGGCCACCGTTCCGTTCCCTACCGCGGTGACGAGACCGTCGGTATCGACACTTGCCACACCTGCGTCGCCCGTCGTCCACGTGAAGGTGGCGCCGGCGATCGGATTGTCGCGCCGGTCAAGAGCGGTGGCAGTGAGCTGCACCGTCTCGCCCACGGATGCCAGCGTAGCCGTCGCAGGGCTGACGCTGACAGTGGCCACAGGGGGTGGGCCGCCGTCGTCGTCGCAGGCGAGGAATGCCGCGCCTACCAATAACACGAGCGACCCCAGACACGCCGCGCGCAACCCGCCGTCGATTCGTACGCGCCATCCCGCGCGTTCGCTCCTGAATGCCATCGGGCCCTCCCATCTCTGATCGTGGGTCATTGGAAAGGGGCAACCACTAGCGACACGCTCATCGATGCAGGCGTGCCGTCGTCACCTAGACGTCGACAGCCGCTAACTAGCCAACCATTTCAGCTAATCGCAGGCCTGCAGTATGGGCCCCCAGACACCGTTTCTGCAAGCCCGAGTCACGACGGATGGCCGTCCAAAGCGACCTACCGAGACCGAGATCAAGAAGCTGCGTCGGATGAAGACCCGCTCGACGTTCGTCCGGTACGAGATAGTGAATGACAGCGGCCCTGACCGAAGGCATCCCGGCCAGGTATCCCCTGCGTCGTCGCCATGCTGCAAAAGCACCAAGTGTAGCCCTTGCGCCACACCCTAAACGTCATAACAGCACACCGACGT
Organism: Gemmatimonadota bacterium; assembly: GCA_020344375.1. Classification (GTDB taxonomy): domain Bacteria; phylum Gemmatimonadota; class Gemmatimonadetes; order Palauibacterales; family KS3-K002. The sequence goes on from CP070823.1 coordinate 2,047,939, forward strand.
CAGGGCGTCAGGTCCAATTAAGGTCCGGGGGCACGTACGTGTTTACACCTACTCCGGCCCTGTCCCACTGACCCGCAGGGCTTGACGGGCCCCTTCGGAGTTGCCTGAGCTGTAAGCACTTCACGCCGACTCGATCTCGCCGAATGACCTACGAGTGTCCCGCCTGCCGCTTCCCCACGATTCCGATCAACCGACAGGATCAGGCCGCAGTCCTGTGCAAAGGTGCTACCTCGCATGACAGGCAATCAGCATACGCCGCCCCGCATACGCCGTGCCGCGAATTCAGATAGAGTGACGAGACCCTGGGACTGGAGACGATCTCGACAGATGGGCGGAGGGTTATACGAAAGGCAGAGAGTCCTGGGCCTCCGGCAGTCCGAGCTCTTGCTTCCTTTCGCGCAGCTTTTCGAGCACATGTCGGTTGGTGAGGATTTTAGTTCGACGCACGAGGAAACCCGTGCCCATGCGACTGAACGATCCAGCTACCCGAAGCGGATCTGCGTCATCGCTGGGAACAGATCGATCAGGGCGTGCACGATGACCGGGGCGAGCAGGTTGCCCCGGGCGAAGACGTACACCGCACCGAGGACCACACCCCCGAGCATCCCGTTGACCATCGCCGCCTGAAACGCCGCGCCCAGATCGCCGGCCGACGGCCAGTGCGGATTAAGGTAGGCGTACGGTAGGTGATAGAGGCCGAACAGCACCGAGACGACCAGGATCGCCAGCACGTTCGACCTGAGCAGCGCGGCGAGCCGCGTCTGCAGCACACCACGGAAGAAGAACTCCTCTGTCAGACCCGCCGTGAGCAGCAGCAGCACGAGCGCCAGCGGCAGGAGGTACAGAAACCTGCCCGAGGTGATGAGCTCGCGGAACGCGTCGACGTTATTCGAGAGCAAGAGTTGAAGGACCAGGGAGACCCCGAGCCCCAGCGGGATCGCCCAGACCAGCCCTCGGGTGAGGCTCCCTTTCTCGAGTCCGACCGTGGTCAGCGTCTTCTCGAGCGACCAGTTGTCCCAGACGCGCCGCTGGTAGAGAATGAGCAGGGCGAGGGGCAAGGCCACGAGTGTCAGCCAGTGCCCGAGCTCCGACTCCGGGTTGAGGAAGAGGTAGCCCATGTACAGCAGAAAGTAGACGAGGGCGAGGCCCGCTTCGCTCTTCAACCTGAGTCTCCTCTCCGGTTCGCCACCAGCCTGCGGTACTCCTCCAGTTCCAAGTAGCGGTCGGCCGTCTCAATCCGCCACAGCTCGTCGCCGGCGTCTACTCCGTGCAGCCCGTATACGTCGAGCAGCGCAGACAGCACCTCATTCCGGAGTTGTTCCCGGACGCTGGCGTACACGGGTCCTTCTACGCCGGGACCGAGGACGGAAGACACACCAAAGAGCTCGGCAACGTTGGTGAAAACCGCTCGAATATCGGTGCCGTCGAACGCGACCGTGACCCGCGTATGCAATGCGTGAGCCCGCTGGGCCTGCTACTCGGATCTCAGCCCGATGATTGTAGAGTCGCCAAGCTAATAGGGGAAGCACGGTGGGAAGTAATGGCGGGGACGTGTGGGAATCGAACCCACCAAGCCGGGGATCGCCCGGCCCAGCTGGTTTTGAAGTCCAATGCCAAAGGCGGCCCTACCGTCGCAGGTGACGCAAGACGGCAGAAACGCT
>CP070823.1:2049699-2059073 GCA_020344375.1 Gemmatimonadota bacterium
AGGCCCACTCGGTAGGCCCGCAGGCCCGAGAAGGGATCGCTGATCTCCTCTGGGAAATCATAGCGGCGCTCCAGCCACGGCAGAACGCGGCGTATCCAGCGCACGGCCAGAGGCAGCGACTTGCCGTTGCTAGGTGTCGCCGCCACGACCAGGTCCGCGCCGCCCTCGATCCGCTTTACCATACCAGGGATAGCCAGCGGCTCGTCCGTGAAATCCGCTTGTAGCGTCACGATGACGTCGCGCCGCGGGTACCTGCAGCGCTCGACAGCTTCACTCAACAGCCTCTCCAGCGAAGCTCCGTGCCCTGCTCGGCGCTCGTTGCGCAGGATGACCAGCGGAAGGACTCGCACGTAAGGCGCCACGACCTCAAAGGTGCGGTCGCTCGACGCGTCGTCGAGGAACAGCACCTCATAGTCGCGTTTGAAGTCCGACATGACCTGCCGGATCTTCCACAACAAGAGGCCTGCCGTGCGCTCCTCGTTGTGCGCAGGAATACAGATATAGATCACGCTTATCGCTTCTATCCGTTGGCCGCGCGCCGCAGACCTGCGGCGTCGCCTAGCCGTTTCATTCGATCTTGATACCAGACGCCCCCTCGCCGGTTCCCGGCGCGGCCGTCTTCCAGCGCCTATGATGCCAAAAATACTGCTCAGGGTAAAGCCGGACTTTGCGCTCCAGCTCACTCACCCACCGGCGGGTGAGGTCGAGAACCTGCTTCTCCACCTCGGCACCTTCACGCGGGAAGAGCCTGACAAGCCAGACATGGTAGCGCCGCGGGCCGATTCGGTGTGCGCCTCCCACGAAGAACGGTGCCCCCGCGCGCAACGCCAGCGCTGCCGGCGCACCGTGGGTCGAGGCCAGGCGCCCGAAAAAGGGAACAAAGACGCCGCGGCTGCGGGCATCCTGATCCGCCACGAAGGCAACCACACGACCGGCGCTAAGGCGCTCCTGTGACCGATCGAATGCCCCTTGCCGGTCGATGAGCCCCATACCAAGACTTCTCCGCATCTCCTCCACGTAGCCGCTCAGCCGACGGTTCTTCAGGCTTTGCATCACTGCATCGATCGGGAAGCCGAAGGCGGCGATGGCCGATCCGCCAATCTCCCAGTTCCCGAAGTGTCCGGTCACTAGGACAGCCCCGCGACGCTCCGCGAGAGCGGCCTGTAGTGCCTCGCGGCCCTCGAAGACCTCGACACGTTGCCGCACCTCGTCGAGCCCGGCCCGGATGAGCGGGGCCAACGTGAGCGCTTCCTGTCCTACGTGCTCGAAGGTCGCCAGCGCCGTGTGGTGCACCCAATCTTCGTCGCGATCAGGGAACGCGTTGGCAAGCTGAGTCTCGACCACCCGCCGTCGCCAACCGAGCCGATAGGCCAGCCGGCCCAGCGCGCGGCCCAGACGTTCACCCATATCGACCGGCGCACGCTCGATCATGACGAAGGCGAGACGCACGAGGCAGTACTCGAGGAAATGGCGTAGGCTGGTCAGGGGACCGTCACTCCCCCACCTGCAGTCCAGTCGCTCGCGCGGCTGAACTGCATCTGATAGAGGCGCCGGTACGGTCCGTCTCGTGTCAGCAGATCGTCATGACGTCCCGACTCCACGATTCGCCCGTCATCAAGCACGATGATCTTGTCTGCCCCCTGGATGGTGGAGAGACGATGAGCGACAACGATGACCGTCCGATTGGCCATGAGGTGATCGATGGCGCCCTGGACTAGCCGTTCCGATTCCGTGTCGAGCGCAGAAGTCGCCTCGTCGAGGATGAGTAGGGGCGGATCGCGTAGCAAGGCGCGGGCAATCGCTATCCTCTGACGCTGCCCGCCGGAGAGTCGGACGCCGCGATCACCGAGCAGTGTATCATAGCCGTCCGGCAACCGCTCGATGAACTCCTGCGCGTTCGCGGCATGCGCCGCGGCCTCGATCTCCTCCTGGCTGTAACGGTCGAGTCCGCCGTAGGCGATGTTCGCCTGCACCGTGTCATGGAAGATCACAGTCTCCTGAGAGACAACTCCCAGCAGGTTGCGAAGCGATTCGAGGCGGATCTCCGCCACATCCACCCCGTCCACGGTGATACGGCCTTTGTGCGGTCGGTAGAACCGTGGTAGGAGATCGACTATCGTGCTCTTACCGGCGCCAGAAGGCCCCACCAGGGCCACGACTTCGCCTCGCTTCACTTCGAAGCTCACACCTCTGAGCACCGGCTCATCGCTGTCGTACGCGAAATGCACGTCGTCGTAGACGACTTCCCGCTCGAATTGATGCACATCGCGTCCTGTGGCACTGACCGGCTCCATACCGGTGTCGAGTATCTCGAAGAACCTGTCGGCAGCTGCCATGGCCAACTGCGCGCGAGCCGGGAAGGTCGTGAGCGTCTTGATCGGCAGCTGCACGCGTAGGGATATCGTCAGGAACGTGAGGAAAGCCTCAGCCGTGAGGCCGCCGCTGAACACGAACTGCGCACCCACCCACACGATGATGAGCGTCACAATACTCCCCAGTACCTCGGACAATGGCGAACTCAACAGGCGGATGCGTTCCGCACGTACCATCTGCTTGAAGAACGTGAGGTTCGTCTCCTTGAAGCGTTCGTGCTCGAAGTTCTCTGCACCGTACGCTTTCACCAATCTGGCACCCGATGCCGTCTCCTGCAGCATGCTGGTCAGCTCGCCCTGCGCGTCGTAGGCGCTGCGGTATCCGCGCCGCAGCCGCCACAGCATTGGCTTGAGGAAACCCAAGAACAGTGGGGCGACGACGAGAGCCAAGAGCGACAGCTTCCACGAGATGATGAACAACATCGCCACAAACGCGACCAGCGAGACGGTCTGCCTCAGGACATCGGCTATCGCATAGGTGATGACCTCTTTCGTCTGGTTGGTGTCAGTGAAGACTCGTGCAACAAGCTGGCCGGTCTTCACACGGTCGAAGAAACCCAGTGGCAGGCGCTGCAAGTGCCCGTACAGCTGATCGCGCATGTCACGGACGATCCCTTCTCGCACCACCATGCTGAGGATCCTGGCCACGTAGAACAGCGCGTTCTTGACCAACAAGGCTACCAGCACGAGGATGATGACGTTGCGCAGCGAGACCCGCGGGTCTGCCCCACCGATAAGACCGCCAACTGTGAACTCCAGTACCTTCTCCACCAGATCGCCGGCCGCGGGCAACACGGCCACCTCCCCGAACAGCGACCGTAGGAACGGAATCAGGAGTATCATCGTGAACCCGTCCAGCAGCGAGCCGAGCGCCATCGCCGCCAGGCTGGCCGCGAAGACCAGCCGATAGGGACGGAGGTAGCGAATGAGTCTACGGTAGAGCTTCAACGCGCCTCACCGCGGGGTTTGAGCAGGGCCACGGGTAGGATCATCTCGTCCGGACTGATCCCACCGTGCAGGAAGCTGTCACGGTAGCGCGACTGGTATTCCCGGAGCTTCGTCGGGTAGACGAAGAAGTAGTCTTCACGAGCGATGAGATAGTTCGTCTTCAGACCACCACTCGGCAGCCGAATCGAGGCGCCGTCCGCGACAGCAAAGACGCTCTCGGAATCCTCGGCCCGGAGGTCGTCGCCAAACTTGTAGCGCAGGCTGAGTGTCGCATCACGCTTCGCGAACACGGTGGCTGGCCGGTGGCAATGAACAGAACCGTGGTCTGTCGTGAGCAAGACGCGCACGCCACGCGAGCGGATCATCTGCAGCGCTTTGCGCAAGTCCGAGCCCTCGTACCAGGCGGCCGTCAGACGGCGCAACGCCTCAGCGTCGCGTGCCATCTCGAACAGCAGTTGCGACTCAGCGCGACCATGCGTCAACAGATCGACGAAGTTGAAGACCATAGCGATCGCGCGTGGTTCGTCGAGCAATGCAGGCAGGCGTCGCAGCATGGCCTCGCCGTCGCTCGCCGTGTGCATCTTCTCGTAGTGGGCAGCGAGAGATCCATCAGTAAGGCGTTGGATCTGTTCGACGAACAGCTCATGTTCGAACGAGTTGAGGCCTGATTCTTCATAAGTTTCAGGCCAACCCGGGCGACGCTTGGCCAGATCGTCCGGGAACAAGCCACTGAAGATCGCGTTGCGGGCGTACGGGGTGGCACTGGGCAGGATTGAGAAGTAGAGGTCCGCCTCCACTTCAAAATCCTCACTGATCGTTGGTTCCAGCGCCCGCCATTGATCCAGCCGTAAGCAGTCGACGACGATCAGCACCGCAGGCTCGCCGTGGGCTAGCAGTGGCAAGAAGAAGTGGGGAACCACGTCGACCGACAAGTACGGGCGGTTTCGGCGCCCTCGCGCCACCCAGCTTCCGTAGTTGTCGACGACGAAATCACAGAATCCCCGCCGTGCGTCACCCGAGAGCGTACGCAAGGAGTCGACTAAACCACGCTCTTCCGCAGCAATCAACTCAAGCTCCCAATCGACGAACTCGGAGTGCAGATCGGTCCAATCGCGCCAATCCTTCGCCAGGTCGATACGCGCTCTCATGTCAGAGTACGCGCGAACGAAGTCACGGGTCAGCTGCTCGTGCCGCAGGCCTGGACCCTCCAGGATCCTCGCTACCACGGACAAGACCTGCCGAGGGCTCGTGGGCTTGACTATGTAGTCCTCGACGCGTCGGGCAATTGCCTCGGTGAGCGTCGCTTCCTCTTCGCTCTTCGTAACCATGACTACGGCAACCCGTGAGTCGACACTACGAATCTCCTGGAGCATCTCCGTGCCGGTCCGCCCCGGCATCTGTTCGTCCAGAAGAATGAGGTCGTAGTTGCGGCGGCGAAGCTGGCTGAGCGCGTCGTCACCGTTAGGCAGCGTATCGACTTCGTAGCCGCGCTGCTCGAGGACCAGACGGTGGGGAAGCAGGAGATCGACCTCGTCGTCAACCCAAAGGATTCGCCCCCTGGCCCTTCTTCTACCCTCCATCACAGCTTCCACGTGTAACTGTACCAGGTGGCGACGGCCCTGCCTGCCCGCAAGGCGGGCTCGAACACCCAATCGTGCGCTTCCCTGATCAGGTTCTCATTGTAGCTGCCGTCGGGCGTCGGTGGGTCCAGCCGCACGCTATCCACCTGGCCCGCTTGGTTGATGAAGACCCAGACCGTCACCTCGCGCCCGCGCACCGACGCAGGTCGGTCGAGTGGCGCCATGATCACGCCCCTGGGGACGGGTGGGATAAGCCGGCGCAGGCCGGACATCGCGTCCCCAGCGTCGCCACGCCCTTCGCCGCCCGGTAGGCCGGGACCCGACTCCGGGCCCTCACGCTCGCTCTCCCCCGGATCGCGAAGCTCGATCTCATTGAACGCGAGCTCTAGCTCCTCCGGCGGCTCCAACTGCACCGGTTCCACGATTGGGGTCTCCGGACGCGGCGGTATCCTGATTTCCACCGGCGGCCGCAACAGCACCGCCCTTGTGCTCCCGCCGCCCGGCGCTGCCAAGGCATCGCCGCTTGCCGGCCCCGCAGCCGCATACGGGGTCAACCGCTCGGGTCCCGTCTGGAAGAGGAGGAGGAGGCTCAGATGAATGAGAACGGACAGCAGCACCCCCACGCGCCACACCCTGCGCTCCCGGCGCAGACGCTGTCCAATCCGTTCCACCACCATCGATGCACGTTCGCTCGCCGTCAACGAGCCGGGTCCGTCGCTCCGGCCACGTGCTGCAGATCCAATTCGGCAATCTGGACGCGTTGTCCGTCCCGATCGAGTATCCACACTGCCCCGCTGTCGTCGACCACCACGTCGGTGACGAAGCGCACCTCACGCGCAACTCCCACCACACGCGGCTCCGAACCGCTCACGTCCACCACCGCCATACCTTCGGGTCCGGCGGCGACATAGAGGAGATCCCCAGCCAGATCCGCAGCGTAAGCGAATCTGACCCCCGTATACTCTGATACCACGCGCGGCGCTGTCGGATCCGCAGCGTCGAGCAGGAACACCCCTCTCGATCCGGCTGCTACGGCCAAGCGGCTACCTGCGGCTCGCACAGTTCGACCCGAAGCCGGCAGGACGACTTCCCCTAGCCTCTCCAGACCGGGGGAATAGGAGGAGAGACGATCCTCCACCAACAGCCAGCCGATGCGCCCGAAGTCGCTAAAGGTCATGTCGGTGACGAAATCCGTCTGCTCAAAGGCGCCCAAGCGCTCCAGAAAGATCTCGTCTTCCTGCCTCCCGACCTGAAGCAGGCGCAGCGAATCCGCGCCGGCAACGGCCAGCTGACCGGCGAAGACCTCCATCGTACCACCACCGCGCTCATCGATCACTTGCCCCTGCGCAGAATCGTCTTCCAGTGGAAACCCAATCAGGTTCGAGAAGGTGCTGAGCACCAGCAAATCGAGAGCCGGCAGGACTGCTGAGTCCTCAATCCCACGCACCCGGGCGCCCCGACTGAGCACGGTGCCATCCCTTAAGACGACCCGCGCGCCGCCAAGCCCAACTACGGCGGCGCCACTCGCGAAACCGGACATGCGGTCCGGCACCAGGCCCAGCGGCACGTTCTGGAACTCGTACTCGAGCGACGGGCCGGCAGCCATGCGCCGGGAATACCTCGAATCCAGCTCGGACCCGATGAGGAAGCCGACGGTCCCGCCCATGATACCCGCCACGATCCCCACACACGCCTTGCTGGTGCAGACCGAATTAACCGAGCTTCCCTCGTTGAAGCTGTAGGCCGAGACGCCCACTGCGATGGCTGCACCTACAGCGAACAGCCAGCGCCGGTTCTTCTTGAGCGCTTGCGCCTCCGCCATCTCGGGACCGGCGAGGACAGCTAAGGTCAGCACCAGAGCTAGCGAGCGACGGATGCCTGTTGAGCCGATGACCCCCGTCAACATGGACCTACTCCTTCTCGATGACTTGGAAAGCACGTTCTCGGCTGACCAGCTGCTCGCCCAGGCGGTCCCAGATCCTCAACCTGATCTCGTACTCCCCGGCAGGCACCTCCTTGGGATCCAACGCGAGGTACTCCGTCACTCGATCGCGGCCGTCAAGCCGCACCTCGCGGCTGAACCGCAGCTCGAGCCGGTCGTCACCGACGATACTGAACCCCCAAGCGTCGGCCAAAGCACCGAGGAGCTGGCCGATGGGTCCGCCGCGATGGAGCCTCTTCACCCTCACCTGCAGGGCCACGTCGTAGGATGCGAATCCCTCTGGGTCGCTGGCGAGGCCGTACAGCTCGTAGTAGATGTGCACAGACTCACCCGGCAGGAACTCCAAAGCTGGGTTGACCTGGATGTCGTAGTCGAAACGCTTCTGCGGATCCTCGACCAGCGGTCTGATCGCGTCAGCCACCAAGATATCGCTCACGCTGAGAGAGTCGCTGGCGAAAGCCGAGACGGTAAACGTGTCCCGCGCCGCCGCGGCACGCCAGGTGACCGCGTCCCGCGTCTCCACTGCCGCCACCAAGAAGTCCGCCGGCGGCATGAGAATCCGCCAACTCCTGTACTCGTTCGCCTCCGCTGACTCCGCATAGGTCACCACTTCCGTGCCCACACGCCGCAGGAAGCTCTCACCATAGCGGTTAAACAAGAAGAGGCCGACCTCTAGCTCCCCCTGATCCAGATCGAGATCCCGCGCCAAGCCGACCAGCGGCAGCGCCGCATGGATCTCGACGGCCACCTCGTCCGGCGTCTCGCCCCGAAACCGTGCAATCTGAACCGGCAGCTCCAGCAGTTCTGGGATGGACGGGATGTTGTCATACTTCGCAGGCATAAGAGCCCGGTACTCCTCGGCGATGAACTTGTAGTCGCCCGCGAACCGCGCATTGAGGTAGCCGGGCATCTGCTGGAAGATGAAGACCGGCCCGTCCCTGCCGTAGCTCCAGATGATCGACCTTCGCCCTATCGCGTATGGGTTCCCCCGACTGCTCACATCAGGGCCGAAAACCCCAATGTCATCGGGCGGACCGTAGCGTACGAAGACGGTCCCACGATCCGTCTCCCAACCGCGCAGCCCGACTTCCGGTCCCGCGAAGCGCAGGTCGGCGTACGCCACCCGGGCGATGTGCTCGAGGCGCCGCTCATTCGCGTCAGTGAGATACAGCGGGTCGGTCAGCTGCCAGTAGCGTGCGTTGAACTCGGCTCGCCCCTCCTCACTCAGATCAAGGTAATCCTCCGCCGCCTGCCGCCGCATCACCGGCGCGAGGTTCTCGATCGCCGCACGCTCGTCGTCCGGTAGTCGCGCCAGACCGTCATCAAACGCCTCCGCTGCCTCATCTTCCCGACCGGCGGCGTGCAGACCGAGCCCCAAGAAGAGGTAGGGCTCTGGCCGCTCCGGATGCTCCGCCTGCAGCTTGCGCGCGAGGTTCAGGTATTCGGCTAATCTGAGCTCGTCGAACAGATAGCCCATCAAGCGAATCGCCGCACCGACATGCTTGGGGTCGTTCCGTAGCGCCGCCCGGTAGTGCTCGAGCATCTCCTCCTTCGCCACCTCCCCCGAATCCTCGATCGGCGGCGCATCCTCCAGATAGCCCTCAACGTAGCGCGATGGCCGCACATCGAACAGCCTGTAGAATTCCGTGACAGGCGGTCCACGGAAAAACGGGCGAAACCGCCGGTGCCGCTGGCTCTCGTACTCCAGCTCCCTGATGTACCCGATGTTGAAGTGGATCTCCGCCAGGACGTCCGGGTCGCCCTGCTCTTCAGCCAACGACAGTGCGCGGCCGAACAGACGGCCGGCGTCCACTTTCATGTGCTGTTTCAGCCTAAGCCGAGCCAACTCTAGCAAGTAGCGTGGATCGGACGGATTGAGCCGGAGGGCCTCGAGCAGGGCTCGCTCGGCCGTCAGCCTGTCGCGGAACTCGGTCTCGACGGAACTCGCGCGATGGCTGTACAGCCGACCCAGGTGGTAGTAGGCGTCCGCCAGTGAAGGGGCCGCGTCGGTCGCTCTTTCGAACTCGGCGAAGGCAAGCAGCGTATCACCCGCAGAGGCGTAAGCGAGGCCGCGCTCGATGTGCTGACGGGCCAAATCCTCTTGCGCCTGAGCGGCGTGTGCGGCTACGACCAGCCACGCCGATAGCAGGAGAGTGGTAACGTGCCTCACGGCTGCGGTCCTTCAGATCAACGCTGTCGAGAACCCGCGCTCATTAATACTAGGCTTCGGTGTGGAAAAGGAAAAGGGCGGAGAGCACGCCCCGTAACTGTAAGGCCGCCTTGTACCTGGCCGCGGCCCGTCGCGGGCCGCTCTGTTGCGGCGGGCAGCTGTGCCGCCGCCCCAGGAACGGCAAACGGCGCCGTCCAGGGTTCCAAGCTCTTGCCCAACCTCCCCCCGGCAGCCAAGTTGGCCAACGCCCTGGCAATAGCTGTGTGTGACCGGTTATCCGGTGGGTGGGGTGCTGCATACGAGCCAGCGGAGAGAAGAACATGATGGGGATGGAAGGGGCGGTCCTAATTCCCGTTCTGATC
>CP070823.1:2059173-2077143 GCA_020344375.1 Gemmatimonadota bacterium
GCGATGCGCTGCTGTACAGTCACAAGTTGGGCATCGATAGAGTCAGCGACGTTCCGCTGTTCTTCGTCTCCGAGGAAGGGATGGCTCTTGAGGGGGGACCAACCGTTCAACGGCCGGTGTTCAACCTTGCCATCACGATCAGTTTCTGATTAGTACTCGTTCCCCCTTGAGACCCTCAGAGGAGGAATCGCCTTGAGGAACGTAAGACTAGTCGCCGTGGTTGCGGCGTGCGCTGCTGCATTCACGGCGGGAGCGATCGCGCGCCAGCCCGTCGCGTCGGGGCAGGAAGCGTCGGTGGAGCGGTCGAGGCTCGCTGTGCTGTGGACGAGTGGCGACCGGGATGTGGCGTTGAGGATGGTCTTCATGTACACGCTCAACGCCATGAGTCGCGCCTGGTTCGACGAAGTCCAGCTCATTGTCTGGGGGCCGTCTTCGAAGCTGCTCTCGGTTGATGAGGAACTGCAGGCGGAAGTCGGGAAGATGGAGGAGGCCGGGGTGGAGCTCGTCGCCTGCAAGGCGTGCGCGGACAGTTACGGAATATCGGGGAAGCTCGAGGAACTGGGCGTCGAGGTGAAATACATGGGCCGCCCACTGACTGAGATGCTCAAGAGCGATTGGGTCGTCGTGACATTCTAGCGACGACGGCTGTGATTCAGGCGCGATCTCTTGAGATCGCCCTCCAGGTCAGGTGGCCGCTATGCGGTTGGCGCTCGCCTCTCTCGGACTGCTCGCCTCACTAACTAGGCCGGACCTACCGGGCAGCCAGGTGAGGAGCGAACACCGTCATGTCCGACGTCAACTTCGTCCTGATCTCCGCCCGCAGTTCTTTCGGTAGATCGGACGAGTCGAGCAGGGCCAGGGCTCGGCTGGACCGCTGCTCCGCGTCCTGTATGGCGCCGTGCAGCCAGGCCATCCGGGCGGCGTCTGCGATCGCCCAGATCTCGTTTACGGGGTCACCAATCGAGGACGCCTCTTCGGCGAGCCCGTCAAGGATCACCGCCGCGCTGTCGTACTGGCTCTCGAAGTAGAAGGCGTTGGCGATGCGGCGCAGCGGATCGACCGGCAGCTTCCCCTGAACACGCATCATCTTCGCCGCGACGTCGTAGACTTCACGTGCCGCCTCGAAGTCGCCCAGTGTGGTCAGGCGGTCGCCAACCACCAGCTGAGACTCGACCATCGCGGTGATCGTGGCCGACCCAGCCAGCGACCCGTCGGCCGTCAGAGTGAAGGGTGCCGCTGCTGTGAGGAGTCCCGCCAGAGACACGAGTCCAGCGGCCAAGGCTGTTATCTTCATGGTATCCCCTAACTTTCGGTCCCTTGTGACAATCCCTACAACTAGCCCTACGAGCGCGGGGAGCGGGCAGTTTCAGGACCCGCCGGTTGGCTCCCCTAGAAGGTTGGATGCGGTTCGGCAGCTTTTGGTTGCGCCCTGTCTACCTGTCCGTTCTGCGGCCGGCAGTCGTGGGACCGGGACGCTAGAGATGGGGTTGCCGGGAATCGGTGTGAGTGTGCAAGCTAAAGCTCAAGCCGGGCAACATCGAAATCAGACCTGGGGAGACTGGTGGGATGCGTACCGTGCGATCGATAGCTCGTCTCAGAGGCAGCGCAGTGATCTCGCTGCTCTATGTCACGGTTCTGGCTGGAACCACCGGCTGCGCGGCTGATCCGCTCGCCGACCTCGAATCGCGCCTGCAGGCTCGCATTGCGGAAAGCGGTGCCGAGGTCGTCGGCATCTACTTCCGAAATCTCACCAGCGGAGATTCGGTTTTGCTCGACGTCGATAGCCGTGTGCACGCGGCGAGCATGATGAAAGTTCCGGTGATGATCCAGCTGTTCCGGGACGCCGATGCGGGCCGGCTGAGCCTCGACGACAGCCTGGTTATCACCAAGACCTTTGCCTCGATCGTGGACGGCACGCCGTATGAGCTGGGCGCGCCTGACGACAGCGACTCGACGCTGTATGCTCGCATCGGTGAGAAGGAATCGATCCGCCAGCTGACCGAACTGATGATCACCATCTCCAGCAACCTGGCGACGAACATGTTAATCGAGTTCGTCGGCGCGGAGCGTGTGCAGGAAACGATGTGGCAGCTCGGAGCCGACTCGATCGCGGTGCTTCGTGGTGTCGAGGACATCAAGGCGTACCGGGCGGGTCTCAACAACACGACGACCGCCAGGGACCTAGGCGTCATCTCTAGCGCGATCGCCGAGCATCGCGCGGCGAGCTTCGAGTCGTGCCGGGAGATGATTGCCATCCTCTCACGCCAGCAGTTCAACGAGGGCATCCCTGCGGGCCTTCCGGCCGGTACGCTGGTCGCGCACAAGACTGGATCGATAACCGAGATCCGGCACGATGGCGGCGTCGTGTACCTGGAAGACGACGCCGCGTACGTGCTCGTGGTGCTGACGAAAGGCATCGCGGACTCCGCAGTCGCCGATCAGCTGATCGCGGACATCTCCAGGACCGTCTATGAGACGGTCACGCGGCCGTCTGCTTGAGCTCCAACTCAACCCTCGAGCTTTAACTCAAACGAGACCGATGATCAGCCCGGCGAGCACCGCAACGTTGCTCGCCACGAGCGACCAGCCCATGCGGCGCAGGTTGCGAGGGTGGATGCCCATCAGAGCGAAGATCAGTGCGACAAGCGCTGTGGGCACGACGGCGACGACGGCGAGGGCCGGCAGGTCGCTGGTGAGTGCCGCGGCGATGGCGAGGATGATCACCGCGGCGCAGAGCGTCGGTGCGATCCAAGTGGGCCACTGAGATTCGGCAGTTCGCTTCGTTCTCGCGATGATCGCGCGTACCGTGAGCGTGCCGAGTGCGAAGGCGATGGCCCAGACGGCGGCGGCGCCAAGGGTGACCTGGATGCTCGCGCCGCCGGCGATGGCGACGGGGATCATGGTGCTAGAGAGAGTGGTGGCCACCAGCAGCTCGCCCACGGCGGTCTTCTCCCGGCGCGTGAATATCAGCGGGATGAGCAGCACGCCCAGTGAGAGGGGGATCAGCGTGGCCAGGTGCGCGGCTGCAGGTGCCAGCCACAGCCCTGCCGCGCCGGTCGCCAGGCTGATGGCGGCCAGCAGGATGGCGCGGCGCCGGGCTTGCCCTCCCGTCTCGCGCCGCGCGCGTCCACCGCGCCCGCCAGTGAGCACCATGGCCGGCTCGTGGGCCAGAAAGATGCAGATGATCGCTACGAGCAGCAGGATCGGCGCGGGACTGAACGCGCCGAGGGCCAGAGCTGTCATCAGCGGAAAGGCGATCTGCGCGTAGGCCCCGTGCTCCCGGGGCATCAAGGATTGGCGGCTTCCCACTCGTCTCTTCCTCCAGCTGTCGACGTTCTCGTGCGCGGTGCCAAGCGCGCGCCGGCGATGCTGGCCGGACCGCGCTCCGCCCGGCCGGGCGATGAAAGCGTGCATAGTGTGATCAAGATACCGTCAGCGGCAAGCCTGAGTTCCACCCAAGACCCGAGCGAGCCGCTCGGTGGTGAGCCTATAGACATTCGGCGCGCATTCGAGGGCGGAGCTCGGGGCAACGACGACGCGGTCGGCTTCGCGTGGCGCTTGAGCTCGTGCTGCAGCCGACGACGCAAGACGGGCTTCCGAGGCAGTCGCTTCGGAAGCCCGCTCTCGTGTGAAGGAGGACGTCATCCGCTAGCGGGCGCTGCGGCCGAACGGAATGAGGAATCCGGCGGACAGATACGTGGTGCGCGTCCTGACGGACTCCACGTAGTCCGTGGTCTCGCTGAGATTCGTCAGACCCATGTTGAAGAAGGCATCTAGCAAGAGCGAGCCGGGGCCCAGGGGCAGCGTGACCCCGCCACCGAACATGACCCCGGAATCGGACCCCCTCGGTCTGGGGCCCTCCTCCGTATCCTCGCAGTCGACCTCGCCTTCGTTGAGCGTGGTCGCCTTGCAGCCCGACTCGAGAGCGAGTACCGGGCCCACATAGAGATGGGGGGATAGCCTGGTCGGTAACTTGATGACAAGTAGCAGCGGCATCTCGACGTAGTTCACCTTGAGGCTGACACCACTGCTCCCTTCAGCGAAGCCCTTCCGGGAGTACCACACTTCCGTTTGCATGCTGAAGTACCTGGAGATGCCTACACTCGCCAGCAGGCCGAAGTGGTACGCGGTCAGGGTGCCGACATCTTCGCTGAAGACGTCGCTATCAAAGTCAGAGGTCGCGAGGTTCACGCCGCCGCGGGCGCCGACGAAAAACTCCTGTGCGTGGGCCGAATCAGCAGCCACGGCGATCAAAACCGCAAGCAGAGGTAGCGTGAATCGTCTCATCTCTAGAACCCTGCTCCTGTGGCTAATGGCATCTCGGCCGCGTGGTCCTTTGCGGGAATCAGGGCGTTCTTAGTAACTGCCAGTGCCAGCACGGCGCAAGCCCGGCCTCTCGCCGTTCCAGACAGCCGAGACGACAGGTGCGTTGATGGTCAGGGGACTCCTCGCCAATCCCTACGGGGCCGGGCCGCAGGAGTTTCGCATGCCCAGCCGCGGCAGCTAGCTGACAGCTAGCCTCTGCGTTAGACCTGCCACCGGCCGGCGAGCTCGCGGAGGTTCTCAGCAGCTTCGACCAGTTGGGTCACCGAGGCGCTGATCTGTTCGGTTGTGGCAGATTGCTCCTCGACCGCGGCGCTCACGTCCTGGCTGCGGGCGGCGTGCGCGCTGGCTGTCGCCGTGACGGCCTCCACATGGCCAGCCACCTGCTCGAGCAGCAACCGGCTTCGCCCGACGGTGACCAGAGACCGATCGGTCGCCTGCGAGACGGTCGACAAGCCGGATGCGATGGCGTCCAGCGCGCTGCCCGCTGCGCGTGCGACCTCCTCCACCTGTGCCACTTGGCCTTCCCCCTCGTGCATCTTCACCACCGCATGCTCGACCCAGTCGCGGAGCTTCTTGACCACCTCCTCGACCTCCTGGGCTGCGCCGTCGGCCTCCGCCGCCAGCTTGCCCACCTCGTCCGCCACGACGGCGAAGCCACGCCCCTCGTGCCCGGCGTGTGCGGCCTCGATCGCGGCGTTGAGTGATAGGAGGTGAGTCTGTTCCGCTATGGAGCCGATGCGTCGGACAAAGCCGGTGATCTGTTCGGTGGCAGCTTGGAGTCCCTCGATCTCCTCGCCCGACGTGTGGACGACCTCTCGGAGCGCGAGCAGCAGGTCGAGGGCGCGGCGTACTGATGCCTGACTCTGGTCGGCCTCCTCTTGGATGGAACGGCTGAGCTCCCGGTTGTCGTTAGCCTCCGACTCCATCTTGGAAGCCCCGTCGCGGAGCTCGACAACCGCCGCGGCCGTCTCGCCCAGTGCCGTCGCCTGTCTGTCGGCACCCTCGGAGATCTCCGTCATAGCCAGCGCAACCTCGTTGGTCGAGCCCGCGACCTGCTCGGATATGGAGGAGAAATCTGCGGCAGAGGAGGAGAGCTGTGCAGCTGTGCCTATCACCTGTGCCGCGATGTCGCGCGTGGCAGTGGCCATCGTGTTGAAGCCGGCACCCAGCCTCGCGAACTCCCGCGGCATGCCATCGACGTCCACCTGGGTCCGCAGCTGGCCGGCCCGCAGCCGGTCGGCGGCGGCTACGAGAGCGGTTAGGGGACGATCGATGGAGCGTACCGTCACGTAGGCCAGAGCGGCGCCGAGGGAGAAGGCTAGGACGAGGATGAGCAGGACATAGTTGGAGCGGTTGCGAGCTCCTGCCTGAAGCTCCGCGGTAGACGCCTCGAGCACCTGCGTCTGCCGCTCGCCCAGCGCTGCGATCAAGCCCGCCGCCTCCTCTGCCAGCGGGTGTACGGCGTCGGCCACCTGCCTGGCTTCGGAGCGCCGGCCGATATCGTGAAGTGCGTGGGCCCGGGCGAACTCCACCTCCAGCTGCGTCAGGGTCGCCGCCAGTCGCTCCACTTGCTGCGCCTCCTGAGCGGACAGGCGCTGGAGTTCGCGGTAACGCTTGGCTACATCCTGGGTGCGCCCGGCGAGCCGGGCGAAGCGTCGCTTGGCGTCGCTGCTGCCGCTGGCGAGGTAGCCTTCGCCGGCGAAGATCAGTTCCAGGACACCTCGCTGGAGCTCGGTCCCGAGCTCCCCTACCTGCCGGACCTGCTCCATCCCGGCATCGAACTCGCGTGACAGCCTGTTGAGCGAGCTGATGCCCAGCGCTCCGGCCGCGAGCAGGCCGAATAGCAAGATAGCGCAGGCGATCGTCTGCCGGCCTCGAATCGTTCGAATCACGAGCCGCCCTCTATGCTTATGAGTTCGATTGCTTCTCCTGCGATGCGTCCTACAGCGAAGCTCTTCTCCAGTGGGTCGCCGTTCTCATCAAAGGCGACCAGACCGCTCACCCCGCGGAAAGCATCTCGGCTGGTGCCGACCTCCTCCAGGTAGTCACGTATCCGTGCACGGTCGAATCCCACCTCACGGACGGCCTCCGCGACGAGCAGCACGGCATCATAACCGAGCGCCGCGAAGTGGTCCGGTTGGCCGCCGTGCGCGCGTCGGTAGGCTTCCACGAACTGCTGGCCAGTCGCGCCCGGCGCGTCGGGGTGGTACAGCAGGCCGACGTAGGTGCCGTCGTAGACCGGGTCCAGCCCGGCGAGCCCGAGGATTCCGTCGCCCCCGATAAAGGGTACGGTGATGCCAAGCGCGCGCGCCTGCCGGATGATCGGCCCGGCGCTGATGTCGAGACCGGCGACGAAGATGAGATCCGGGCGCGCTCCCTGTATCCCCAGCAGGTAGGGCTCGAAGTCCGTGGTCCGGCCCTCGATGTAGGGGTACTCCTCGAGCAGAGTGCCGCCGCCGGCAGCGTAGGCGAGGGCGAACCCCTCGCGCAGACCGCGGCCGTACGGCTCGTTGGCGTAGAGGATCGCGGCCCGTGACCCGAGTTCGCGGAGCGCGAAACGGGCGAGTCCGGCCGAGTTCGCCGCGTCGCTGGAGCAAACCCGGAAGATCCAGGGGCCGGCGCCGCTGATCTCGGGACTCGTGGCGGTCGGCGAGACCGCGGCGAGTCCTCGGTTGTAGATCGTGACGGCGGCGAGGGTCGCTCCCGAGTTGACGTGGCCGATCACGGCAACCACGGACTCGTCCGTGTAGAAGCTTTCCGCGACGCGCACGGCTCGCTCGGGGTTCGCGCTGTCCGTCACCGCCACAAGCTCCAGGGTTCGGCCGCGGATGCCGTTGTCGGCGTTCACTCGTTCCAGCGCCAGCTGGGCGCCGCGCAGCGTCTCAGATCCAATGTACTGTTCCACTGGCGCCGCGAAGCCGAAGCGCACGACCTCGCCTCGCTCGCCGCCTCCGCCGCAGCCGCTGGCCGACACCATGACACCGACGACCGCGACCGCCGCGAGGTAAAACCGGGCAGATCGCCTGCTTGACATGGGTCTATCCGAGTTGTGGGGGGAGAGATGTGGGGGTGCCGGAGTACTCAAGGATACACGCGGCTTTTGCCGGCCGTCAAGACGCAGGCATTCGTGGCAGAGCGGGCCACTGCGCGATAGTCGCGCTGGCAGCGCTAGCGGTCGCCTGGCTGAGGCGCGGGCCGAACCGGCGCCGGCTCTACGCTTCCACCTCCCAGTCCCTCATGAGCGCGTTGACCGCGCTGACTCCCGAACCCAGGCAGGGTTCGTATCCGCCGCCCGGGTTGCTCCAGGCGGAGGCAAGGTAGAGGCCCCTGAAGGGGGTCGTAATGGGTAGGCGAGTCATAAAGGAGTTGGCCAGCGATTGCTCGTAGCCGTAGATGGAGCCCTCGGGGTTGCGGGTGTAGCGGACGTTGGTCAGCGGCGTAGCGGCCTCCATGACCTCGATCATCGAGCTCAAGCCGGGAATGACCAGTTGCTCGGCTCGCTCGATAAGCGCCTGGGCGATACGGTCCTTCTCTCTCCGATAGTCGTCCTTGCGGCCGGCGAAGTAGTCGGCCTCGAAGCGTCGCCAGGGCTCGTAGCCGCTGAGCATCAGCACCGCGACCGTCGAGGTTCCCGGTTGCGAATAGCCCTCGAAGGCGTTGTCGTAGACTGTCACGCCCAAGCTGTTGCCAGTCGGATCACAGGCGAGGGAGGCCTGGTAGGCTTGCTCGGGATCGTGGCTCTGGTCCACGAAGATCTCGTAGCCCTCGATTCTGCCTCGGATCTCCTGGTTGAGGCCCAGCCAGACGACGAAGGTCGAGAGCGCGGGTCGGTAGGTCGCAATCCTCTCGAGGTACTCCGCCGCCTCTTCCGGGTAGTCGCCCCGCGCGCTGGCCTCGGCCAGCATCTGCATCGTCCCCGGAACGCTGGCGTTGGAGATGACGGCCTTGGCGTCGAGCGCTGAGCCGTCCTGTAGCGTTACGCCCGTCACCGCGCCGTCCTTCAGCGTGATGCCCGTCACCTCCGTCCCGAGCAGGACCTGGCCGCCGTTCCCCTCGATCGACTCGAGTAGGGCATCGCTGAGGTCTTGGGAGCGCTCTTTGATGTAGTGACCGCCGAAGCGCATGTACGCCGCGGTAGCGATGCAGTAGTAGAAGCCGGACAGCCGGGAAGGCGGCAGGCCGTAGTAAGGCCAGAAGGTTGAGAGGATCGAGCGAACACTCGCATCGTGGACGTGTTCGTCCAGCACATCGGCCAGCGTCTTATTGCGAATTCCCCACATCTTCCTGTGCGTCAGTGGGAAGGTCAGCCTGTCCCACCAGGAATCCTGATCGAAGGGCTTCATCGCCTCGTCTAGGATGCCGAGCATGTAGTCGAAGAAACCGCGGACCCCGTCGGACTCCTGCGGGAAGAGCTGCACCAGCTGCGCGACGATCGCCTCTGGATCCCGTTGGGGCCATGTGAGATCGTGGTCCGGCGTGATAATGCGGCAGAGGTCCGGCAGTTCGATCGTCTCGACCTTCCCGGCGACGCCCGCACCCTCGAGGACCGGCCGCAGGCTGCCCTGGGCACTGCCAGTCGCGTGCAGCGAGACGTCGAAGACGAACTTGCCGTTAGCGCGCTCGAAGCTGGTGGCGTAGCCGCCCGGCTTGAAGTGCTGCTCCACCAGCGTTACCGGGAAGCCGCGCCGGGCCAGGTGAGCGGCCGCACTCAAGCCTCCGAGCCCACCGCCGATGACGACCACGGGCAAGTCTTGCTTCGGGCCGATCTCGGCGGCCAGCGCTTCCAGCTTGTTCCAGTCGATCGCCAGCGCGGCCGTACTCGCCGCCACCAGCTTGAGGAACTCCTGCCGCGACATGTTGCGAGGATCAGCAGTATCCATGATGGACTCCCGTGGCGGGTGACAGGTCATTGGCACGCCCGAGTCTGCGGTCGGGTCGTACCGTCTTGCTTCTGCTTCCTTACAGCGCTGTCAGCGTTCAATGCCGTCGCGTGCGGCCACACCCCGCTGATAGTAGTGCTTCACTTCCGTCATCTCAGTCACCAGGTCCGCTCGGTCGACGAGTTCGGCCGGCGCGCGGCGGCCCGTCAGGATGACCTCAACGTTCTCTGGTCGTTCGTCCAGAAATGCCAGCACTTCATCGACGGTGAGGAGCCCGAACCAGAGCGCTACGTTGATCTCATCCAGCACGATCATCTCGTAGTCGCCTGAGCGCATCGCCTCCCGGGCGCGCTCTAATCCGCGACGGGCCTGGGCGATGTGCTCGGGGGTGACCTCTTCGCGCCGAATGCACTCTTGACCGCCATAACCCTCGATCGTGATATCGGGATGTTCGCGGAGCGCGGCCAGCTCACCGTAGTGCTGGCCCTTCATGAACTGGCCCACATAGGTCCGCAGCCCGTGGCCCGAAGCTCTAAGCGCCAGACCCAGCGCCGCGGTGGTCTTGCCCTTTCCGTCCCCCGTGTAGATCTGGACGTACCCGACTCTCATCCTCTGCCCTGGCCCCCTTTCTCGGGGAAACATAGCTTGACTTAAGTGGGGGAGCGACTCTCCGCGAGGAACGCAACATGAGAAAGCCTTTGGAGATGTACGCCGTCGCTTTTGGCGTGGCCGCCCTGGTCGCGCTGGTATCGACTGCTCGGGCGCTCGGCCAGGAAGCCGATTCGATGATCGTGCGGGAGGTCTCGTTCGTGACCAACGACGGGATCACCGTCTATGGAGAGCTTTACCTGGTGGACGAGTCGAAGGCGTCGCCGATCATCCTGCTGTTTCACCAGGGCGGAGGAAACGCACGGGCCGAATACGGTCCGCTGGTGCCCAGGCTGTTCGAGCACGGGTTCAATGCTCTAACCATCGACCAGCGGCGCGGGGGCGGGCAGCTGGGCGGTGTCAACCGCACGGTGGAAGCCCTCGAGGGAGCCGAGTACTCCTACTGTGACGCATACGCCGACCTGGAGGCGGCGCTTCGCTACGTTATCGTGGAGGGCTACCGTGGGGTACGGATTGCCTGGGGAAGCAGCTACAGTGCCACGCTCGCGCTGCGTCTGACAGCCGCACATCCCGAAGAAATTCACGGCGTATTGGCGTTCTCGCCGGCCTCTGGCGCGGCGATGGAGGAGTGCCGCCCAGATGCCTACAGCGCGGTACTGAGCGTGCCGGCGCTGATCCTGCGCCCGGCCTCGGAGATGCATGATGAGGACGTGCAGCGCCAGCTGGCGATGTTCCAGGAGCAAGGGCTCGCCACCTATATCGCCGACCCCGGTGTGCACGGTTCGTCGATGCTGAACCCGGAGCGGGTCGGTGCGAGCGTTGAGCGGAACTGGGAGGTCGTGCTGGCGTTCCTGGAAACCATCGCCAATCGCTGACCCCGTGTGGAGCCCGCCGGCAGTGCCCTGATCAATGCTAGCGCAGGCCGACCGTCCCGACGACTGACGCCATCAGCTTCTCGGAGTCGTAGCCGATCCCGTCCTTGAACACCAGCTCGACGTTCTCGATCTCGGTGATCTCCGTCGACGGATCTCCGCGGATTACGATGAGGTCGGCCAGCTTCCCGGCACTGATCGTCCCAATCCGGTCATCCATCTCCAGATACCTGGCACCGTTCAGCGTTGCGATGCTGATCGCTTCCACGGGAGAGAAACCCGCCTCGACGAGCAGCTCGACGGCGCGCAGGTTCGAGTATCCCGCGACGACACCGCCGTAGCCGGTCGGGTCCGTGCCCACGACCAGGAGGCCGCCCGCGCGTGCAAAAGCGCGTTCCATCTCCATCAATTTCGCGAAGAGCCACGACCAGGGAGAGTCTTCCTGGACGGCAAATCGTGCACGCAGCCGCAGGTACTGGTCGCGGGCTTCCGGCAGCATCGCATCCAGCACTCGGTCATCGACCGGCGGGCGTCCGGGCGTGTACGTCTCGAAGACGGGGAGTGTAGAGGTTAGAGCGACGCCGTGCTCGATGAGGTCGCGGACGAGTGCCATGAACTCGGGCGCGTCCGGTTCCAGCTGGAGGAACGACTCGGTCACCGCGTTACGAGCCGGACACTCATCATCGCGTTTCTCGCTCAGGAAGTCGGTGCTAGCGAAGAAGCCGTGCTCCAGGTTGTCGATACCGAGCTCTGCCGCCTCCCGGTAGGTCACCGAGCACAGGTGACCGGTCACCTTGGTGTCGCGTTTATGCGCCTCATCGATGACGGCCGCGAGTTCGTCCCGCGAGATCTGCATGTACACCTTGAAGGATGTAAACCCCTCATCCGCCCAGTAGGCGACCATCCGACGAGCGTCCTCGGGGCCCCTGAGCGCTTTGACGTTGAGGATCGGCAGGCCCGGCCCGTTGAGGTAAGGGCCGGTGACATCCATCCTTGGCCCCGGGATCTCCCCGGCATCGACGGCGCGCTTGAGATTGAGATCTGCGTACGGCACCATGCTGCCGGTGGTGCGGATTGTGGTCGCGCCACCCGCCAGGTAGAGGCGCGGGAAACTGTACGGTTGCTGGTTGTAGACTGCGCGGCCGGCGGGATAGAACAGGTGCTCATGCAGCATCACGAAGCCCGGGAGCACCGTGCGTCCGGACAGATCGATGACCTCGGCATCTTCCGGGACCTCCACGCTGCGGGCGTCACCCACCGCGTGGATCAAGCCATCACGGATGATGACAGTCTGATCCGTACGAACTGCCCCGCCCGTGCCATCGATCACACGGACGTTGGTGAGCGCGATGACAGGGGCATCGACGCTTACAAAGGCCCGCGTGGCCGGTGATAGCGAGCTGGCCTGTCCGTGTGCGACGCACGGAAGCAGGAAGAACAGTAGTGTGCCGCCGATCATTCGCCGCATGGTCGACTCCTTTCGCAAGATGACCTACGGTGCTGTGTTCTCGCCGAAGATACGTGTGCGTCAGTGCAGAGAACAGTGGGGAGCCGATCGTACCGTCGCGCGTGACACCTGCGCCAGCTGTCATGCGTAGTGAATGATGCCTGAGCTGTCCTTGCGAAGAACCCAGCGGGGAAGGGGCAAATGGGCAGTTTCTTCAGTCTTCTGGTGCTGGTCGCCGATATCTGGGCGATTGTGAACATATTCCAGAGCCGTGTTTCCACGGGAGCGAAGGTCCTCTGGACGGCGCTCGTCCTGATATTGCCCGCGTTCGGCTTCATCATCTGGTTCATGGCAGGCCCACGGAGCCAGAGGCTTTGAGGCAACTGACGGTCGTGACGACCGTCGCAGCCGCTGCCTCAGCTATCGAGGCGCGATCAGTTCAGAAGACCTCTCAGTCTAGCGGCCGAAGCTGAGCGCCCAGCGGCGCACGTACAGAGCGAGCTCGACCGTCCCACCGACTGCGATCCCGATCATGAGGTTCGTCGTGAGAAGCGCGGTGATACCCAGCAACACCGCAGGGATCGCCGTACGGGCTGCTCCGAGCATGTCGCGGACGAGGGCTGCGTGGAGGAGTCCGACGTAGGCGAGCATCGCGGCGAGCACGGCAGCCGGAACGAGGGCGACCAGTGCCGAAATCGCTCCCGGTGCCAGCAGTGCCAGGGCGACGAGGGCGACGCCGAGCCCGAACGTGCTCCAGCCGCTGCGGGCGCCGAATCGGTAGTGTGAGGTGAAGCCACCCGAGCCGTGGCATACGGGGAACCCGCCGAGTATAGCGGCGATGAGGTTGAAGCCACTCATCGAGAAGCAGAGCGCGCGGACGGTCACGCGCCCGGCTCGCTCACCGTAGTAATCGCGCGCCGTCGCCGCCGCGGCTACCGCTGCGTTCCCGAGGGTCAGGGGCAGCTGGGGAATCACGAGCAGCACAAGGGCGCTCGTCGCCAGCGACAGATCGAGGCGACCCGGCATCCACTCGCTGAGCTGAGGGAGCGGGGCGACGCCGTGGGTGATCCACGTGACAGCGGCGCCGACCGCGAGTAGCAGCAACGCCGCCGGGATGCGGCTCAGGCGGTTGTGGGCGACGATGAGGGTCAGGAGCAGCGCGCCGGCCACGACGACGGTGACAAGGGTCGGCGCACTGGCCAGGGCCAGTGATCCAGAGTCCCCGCTGAAGGTCATAACGATCGCCTTGCGAATCAGCAGCAAGCCGACGCCGAGTTGTACGCCGCGGACGAGCGGGCGAGTGAAGATGCGCTCGAGCAGACGCGCGCCTCCGGTCAGCGCGATCAGGGCCAGCAGAACGGCCATCTCGAGCGCCGCCATCGATATCAGCTCCACGGCCGCCCCCGTCGACAGCGCGATCACCGCCATCGCCTTGAGTGGCTGCACCGGTACCGGCACGCGGTAGTACAGCCCCGCCGCGGCATAGGCGATACCGAAAACCAGGAAGAGCGGCGTGGGGTGAAGTCCGTTGATCGCGATCAGCGCCAGGGCGAGCGGTGCGAGTACGCCGCTATCACCGAGCGCGCCGGAAAGCTGCGGCAGCGACGAGCGCAGCGGGCCAGAGTGGCGCGTCGAGTCTGCGAGATTAGCTGGCACCTTGAACAAGCAAAAACCTCAGCGCCGCCAGATGCTCGACCTGCGGCGTCGCCCGAGTGTTGTCAGCCTTTCAGCTCGAAGCTTACCACGTCTCGGGTAGACGAGAAAGCCCTCGCCGGCCCGGCCGATGAGGGCTTCGATCCCGGCGGACCGGGAGCCGCTTGCCGTGGCGAATAGCTGTCAGAGGCTCACCCAGTAGTTGAGCTTCACGAGGAACGTGTTCTGTGCCGGGTCGTCGAATAGATCCTCGAACGCGTCGAAGGGCCGGAAGCTGGGGTTGGAGGACCCGCCGGACTGGCCGTGGTTCCAAACGAGGAAGAGGGTCGAGCCGGGAGAGTACTCCCAGCGCAGCACGAGATTGCTGCGCAGAGACCGGAAGCTGAAGTCCGGGTTGTCGAAGGTGATCGGCTCGACCGGGCCGTCACCATCCGGATCGGCGGTGTAGATGTTGTCCTCCACGTCGAACGACAGCGTGGAGCTGTCGTCCTCGCCGTAGCGTAGGAAGTTGTACGTCCCGGGCTCGGCCAGCTCCTTGAAGCCGAAGTAGTCGCCGGTGGTGATGTATGGCTGCGCCCAGAGCTGCAAGGAGAGATTCGGTGTGATCGCCAGGTCCGCTCGCACGCTGATGTCCAGACTCGTCTGGACCAGCTCGCTGAAGAGATAGCGTCCGCCGAATGTCGCCGTCGCCGTGGGGTCCTGGCGCTGTGTGACGTAGAATCCGATTGAGTGTGTCTTGTCGAAGCTCGGTGAGATCTCCAGGTCGAGCGCCCCGCTGGGACGAAGGTTGAGCGCGGTGCTTGTGCCACTCCCCCAGCCGCCGTACTCGTTCCGTGCGTAATAGACCCAGCTGCGCAGCGACACCGGCTTGCGGTGATCGGTCCCGAGGAAAGCACTCGCCTGCCACGTTCTCGGGCTTTCCTTGAGCGGGCCGCCGCGGGTGGCTTTATCATCCTGGGTCCTGAGGCTGAGGTTGGTGTTAACGTCGAAGTGCAGGTAGTTGAGGAACTCCCCACCGAACCCGAAGTAGGCCGTGCGCCCCTGTGGTGTGCCACCGAAGTTCCAGACCTGCGCGAATGTCGAGCTGATCCAGAAGTTGCGGAATACCTTTCCAGGGTCGAGCCAGCGGCGCGTCACGCGCATACCGTGGAAGATGCGATCTACTACAGTCTCGAAGCCCGCGTCGTTCACCTCGAACCCGGGCGAGTAGGCGTAGAAATCCGTCCCGTAGATCCAGTTGCCGGAGATCTTGCCCAGCTGCAGAGACGCGGCGTATCCCGTCAGGCTCGTCGCTGCGGTGTCCACGGAAACGTAGTCTTGGTCAGGCCGCTGGTAGTACCGTGCCGAGGAACGCTGCCTGAGTATGATGGCAGAGGGATCACCCCGGATGTGCGAGCCGGCGAACGAGCCGTTTACTGCGAAGCGGTTCCCGGCGAACTTGTGGAAGAAATCCACGCCACTCGCGTAGGCGGACGAAGTGAGGAAGTCGAAGACCGGGTCTGACAGGTCGCGGATGACGCTCGTTCCGAGGACCCCAACGCCGCTGGCGCCGTCGCGGAAGTCTTTTCTCAGGCTCACGACCGTGTAGTTGGCGAGCGGTTCCACCGGCTCGGAGGTCCGAGTGCCGTCATCGCGCTGGACCTCGGCACGCTCGCGTGCCGTCAGGGCATCCAGGACTCCGACGGACCATCCACCTGTCTTCCCCGACACTTTCGCGGCGCCGATGATGCTGGTAGCGATGGGGGAGTTGACGTACCCGCCTGGCTCGAACACCCAGCGCGACGGCGCACGGCCGATCCGGCGGGAGTAGAAGAGTGTTGGCGCGCCGAAAACGAACCCACCGCTTCCGGCGCCGAAGCGGAAGATGTCAGCCCCCTCCACGAAGAAGGGGCGGCGCTCGCTGAAGTAGATCTCGAAGGCGCTAAGGTTGACCACGGCCGGATCCGCCTCCACCTGACCGAAGTCGGGGTTGATCGTGGCGTCCAGGGTGAGATTGCTGGTGAGCCCGTACTTCAGGTCCAGGCCCATCGCCGCGTTGTAGACGCCTCCCTCGGTGAAGGGGTTTCCGGGAACGCCACCCTGGTAATCGGCCTTACCGACGGTGTAAGGGAGGACCTCCAGACGCCGGGGCGGCGGGATATCCCGTAGGCCGAGCAGGTGGCCGAAGTGCGACGCGTATCCTTGCTCCGTGTTCGGCACCCAGCTCCACTGCACCGTCTCGTGTTTCCGGAAGATGCCGCGGCTGAAGTTGATCCCCCAGACCTGCTCGTCGGCGCTCGAGAAGCGGAGCTGCGAGAACGGGATCCGCATCTCCACGACCCAACCGAGCGAGTCCACCCGTGTAGCGACATCCCACACCGGCTCCCACGACTCGTCACCGTGATGGTCGTCGTTCGTGGTGACCTCGTCACTCCGGACGCCGAGCGGGTTTACGCTGAATCGGAACGCCGTTCGGTGATCGTGGTATGAATCGATCGCTACTGTGAACGCGTCGCTGGAGGTGTAGCTATCGCGCCGTCCCAGCCGGCGTGCGATACTCGTGGGATCGCTCTCGTGGAGGCGCGCGCCGACGTAAAGGGCGCTGCGGTCGTACACCACGCAGACCTGAGAGGGTTCACTCGGCTCCGTTCCGTCGTCGGGGAGCACTTGGGTGAAATCCGACACGATCATCGCGTCACGCCACGCTGCGTCGTCCAGTCGCCCGTCTAGGTCGGGGGCGCGCTCGACGTAAGTGGCGGTGACCTGGGGCGGGGTCCGGCCGTTCGAGTGTACGAGCGCCGCATTCTCACTCGCGGTATCGGCCTGTGCCGTGGCGACCTGTAGCGCGAGGGCGAGGCTCGTGATATGCATAGCCGCGTATCCTGTTCGGGTTTCCGTGTTCTTAGACGCTGGATCCCGTGATAGGGTTGCAGCTGTGCCGTAGGAGGGCGAATGCGCCAACTGCGGTGGTCGGCGTTACGACCCGAGTGCGATCGCGTCGTTGTATTGATCGGCGGTTGGCGAAGCCCCATCTTGTGCTCCGCGTGACTGTCTTCGGCCACGGAAGCCCCACCAAGATCCAGGCATTTGGCATGTCCCATCTCAGGCGCTTGGCGATCTCCACTGCCGCTCCCTTTGGCACATGCCCGGCATCCGCCTCGTATTGCTTCACGGGCTACGAGGCTATCAGAGCCCAGCTGATGAGTTATGTCGATTATGTCCTCGTGCCGGCGAGTCCTGATCCTGGCCGCTAGCCGGTTCGGGAAAGGAGTGCTCGTGAAACCAGGCGATGTTGCTGAGGCCCTATGAGAGGTCTTGTCGTCAAGCAGATCCTATCAGCTGTTCTTCTGGCCATCCCAGTAAGCTCTGCGGGCGCTCAGGTGCTCCTCGAGCCTCTGCGCACGGACAGACCGCCGATCATTGATGGGAGACTGGATGAGCCTGTGTGGCACGAGGCACCCTACGTCACAGAGTTCAGGACGTTCGCACCGGACTATGGCCTGGAGATGGTAGGTGAGACGAGAGCCTACATGGCGTACGACGGGGAGAATCTCTACTTCGCCTTCCGAGCCCTGGACAACGAGCCCGACAAGATCAAGACATCCATCACCAGCCGAGACAACATTGGGCGGGACGACTGGGTCGCCATCAACCTCGATTCGTTCAATGATCAGCAATCGCTCTACGCCTTCTACGTCAACCCCTTTGGGGTTCAAGGAGACAGTCGGTATGCGGGCGGCGTAGAAGACCGGAGCTTTGATCTGGTGTGGTATAGCGGTGGCCAGGTCGACGAGAGTGGCTACACTGTCGAGATTAGAATCCCACTCAAGAGCATCCGCTTTGCCCATGCCGACCGGGTGACGATGGGCGTGATCTTCGAACGGCACATAAGCCGTCGGTCAGAGTACGGGACGTGCCCCCCGCTGAATCCGGATCGAGGAGAATCGTGGCTGACGCAGATGAGCCCGATGGTCTTCCGGGACTTGAAGCGACCTACGCTTTTCGAACTGCTCCCAGCCGTGACCTATAGCCATAGGCGGGCGCTGGACGAGGGCAGGCTCGTCACCGAGGAGGAGCGCGGAGACCTCAGCGTAACGGCCAAGTACGGGATCACGTCGGACTTGATCCTCGACGGGACCTACAATCCGGATTTCAGTCAGGTCGAGGCTGACGCGGGGCAGGTCGACATCAATCTACGCTACGA
>CP070823.1:2077243-2093811 GCA_020344375.1 Gemmatimonadota bacterium
CTGCGGGTGCGCGCCGACTTCACCGAGCAGGGTTCCCATCGGCTGGAGGTGCGGCTGATCGATGCCGACGGCGCTCAGCTGTTCCGCGCAGAGGGACCCCTGCAGGTGCCGCCTGGAGCCCCCGGCCGGCCCATCAAACCCCATGTCATCATGGGTCTCAGCGGGATCACGTTCCAGAAGCCTGGTGACTTCTCCTTCGAAGTGATGGTGAACGATCACCATATGAGGAGCGTGCCGCTCTACGTCATCCAGGCGCCTAGTCCCGCGCGCGAGGAGCTCGCCTAGCCGTGTCGCCCGCAGTTTTCCTTGCAAAGCCGGTGGGTCGAACGTAGATTGAGCAGCGGCAATCGACAAAAAGTGTAGACCACCCCACCTTTTGAACGGTGTGGGGTGAGTCTCTTTGACACTCATGGGCGCAAGGAACGCTGATGTCTAGGGGTTGCATCGTCGAGCCCGACGGCAGCTTTCTCATCGGCAGCCGCCGTCACCGGATTCCCGAAACGTTTTCTGATCGACAGATTCACAGCTTCCGCACTCTGCTTGAGCCGATACCCGACTCCCCCAGCGGGCCGAGCATACCGCCGGAGCTCAAGCGCAGGCAGCGGGACTACTTGCTGCGACGTTCGCTGGCCGCGGTAATCCCAGGCTTGCCGCTGCAAGTGCTGCAGAAGCTCTCCAGGAAGCAGGTGCGGTTGATCCACGAGTGGATTGCCCGCCATCGTCCCGAACTCGTCGCCGATCTCGAGATTTCACTCGACTAGCGCGGCCGGGGAGGGACAGTGAGGGTTTGGAGGGGGCCCTCCGGGGGTGCAGTGTATCCCTTTCGGTTGTCCCACCGGTCGGCCCCTCTCTATCGTAGTTGGCATGGGACGAGAACGACTGCTGGCCGTGAAGGCTGGCTTGATACACACGCTGGATCCGGAGCGGTCGGAGGTGGAGTGTCTGGTGGTGCGCGGGGGTCGCATCGCGGCCTGCGGCAGTGTGGAGGAGGTAGAGTCGCTCGTAGGCGGCTCGGCGGAGTGGCTTGATCTTCGCCCGGCCGTCGTTGTGCCGGGTCTGACCGATTCTCATATCCACCTGATCGAGTGGGCTCTCGCTCGCAGCCTGCCGGACCTGTCGAGTGCTCGTTCGCCGGCCGAGGTGCTGGCGCGGGTTGCCTCGGCAACGCACTCGCAGCCTGCGGATGCCTGGCTGGAGTTCAAGGGCTGGAATCCTGCCTGGCGAGGGCAGGCGAAGCTGGCGGACCTCGATGCGGTTTCGGGTGGACGTGCGGTAGCGCTGCTCGCCCACGACCTGCACTCGGGATGGCTCAACTCGGAGGCCATGCGTCGATTGGCGATCGGGCCGGAGTGGCCCGATCCGCCAGGCGGCTCGCTGGAGCGTGACGGTCAGGGGGGACTGACGGGTGTATTGCTGGAGCGGGCTCTCGAGTGGTGGTATGAGGGCCGCCCGCGGCTTAGCGAGGCGGAGCGGCGTGCGGTGCTGTTGGAGGGGCAGGCGGAGCTTCACCGGCTGGGTGTGACCGCGGTGCATTCGGTGGAGGCGCCCGAGTCGTTCCGGATCGTGCAGGATTTGGAGCGTGCTGGGGAACTTCGCCTGCGTGTCCTGCATCATGTGCCTCAGCGTTTCCTCGACTCACTGATCGAATGCGGCATTGCCAGCGGGTTCGGCAGCGAGTGGCTGCGAATCGGCGGGGTCAAGTATTTCAGCGACGGGGCTCTCGGCTCGCGTACGGCCTGGATGCTGGAGCCGTACCAAGGGAGCAGCGATCGCGGGACGCGACGGTTGGACCCGGAGGAGCTGAAGAGCGACGTGGGGCGAGCGGCCCGCGCTGGCCTCGCCGCAGCGGTGCACGCGATTGGCGATGCGGCGGTTCGCATGACGCTAGCCGTGCTGGAGGGTGCCGGTGCCGCTGGCCTGACGATCCCGCACAGGGTGGAGCACCTGCAGTGCGTCCACCCGGATGACGTACCTCGGGCGGCTCGTTCGGGCATCGTGGCCTCAATGCAGCCCTCGCACCTGCTGACTGACATACCGCTGGCCGAGGAGCGCTGGGGGCCGGAGCGCAGCCGCCAGACGATGGCGCTGCGCAGCCTGCTGGACGTGGGCACGATACTGGCTTTCGGCTCGGACGCGCCGGTGGAGGAAGCCGATCCACGTGAGGGTTTCTACGCGGCGATGACGCGGCGTGATCGAGACGGTTACCCTGAGGAGGGCTGGTACCCCCAGGAGTGTCTGTCCGGTTTGGAGGTGCTGAAGGCTTACACTGAGGGCCCTGCGCGGGCTGCCGGGGACCTGGACCGCAGGGGTCGTCTGGCTCCGGGTTATTATGCGGATTTCGCCGCCTGGGATGTGGACCTGGTGAATGCGGAGCCGGAGCGGTCGCGGGCCGCAGAGGTGGTGGCAACCGTGGTGGGCGGCGTGATCGTCTACCGCGCCTGACTGATATCCGTTCGGGAGCGATGATGGATGCGACGAAGCTGGAGCGGGCGGTTCAGGCTCTCGATCACGCGCAGCTAGTCGTGGCGGCGACGGGGGCCGGCATGTCTAAAGAAAGCGGCGTCCCCACCTTCAGGGAGGCTCAAGAAGGTCTGTGGGCGCGCTACAATCCCGAGGAGCTGGCGTCACCTCACGGGTTCCGTCGGGACCCGGCGCGCGTCTGGGGTTGGTACAACTATCGGCGTGGCATCGTCGCCAGGTCCTCCCCCCACGCCGGGCACGAGGCGTTGGCAAAGCTCGAAAAGTTGGTGCCGCAGGTGGCCGTCGTAACCCAGAATATCGACGGATATCACAGAGAGGCCGGTTCGAGCACCGTACTGGAGCTGCACGGGAACATCAACCGCTTCAAATGCTTCGAGCACGACCATCCCGTGGACATCGAGATCCCGCTGGCCACTGGCGACGGGCCGGTCGAACCGCCAAGGTGTCCGCGCTGCGGCTCTCACGTTCGGCCGGACGTGGTCTGGTT
Organism: Gemmatimonadota bacterium; assembly: GCA_020344375.1. Taxonomy (GTDB): domain Bacteria; phylum Gemmatimonadota; class Gemmatimonadetes; order Palauibacterales; family KS3-K002. The sequence continues at coordinate 2,080,212 of CP070823.1, forward strand.
CGGCGAGATGCTGCCGCCCGGTGTGTTCGAGCGAGCTGAGAGCCTGGCGAGGTCATGCGACGTCATGCTTGTCGTGGGGACATCCGGTTTCGTCTACCCAGCAGCCGCGCTCCCGCTCGCGGCCCGGGTCGGCGGCGCCACGCTGATTGAGGTGAACACGCAGCCGTCTCAGCTCACCGAGGTGATGGACATCTTCCTACAGGGCCCTGCGGGCGATGTGCTCTCGGCGCTCGTGGCCGGACTCGCGGCGCGCAGGTCGGGCAGTGGCCATGCCTAGCGGGTTGCGCCAGCCGATCTTGGCCCTGGCGTGGCTGGTCACGGCGCTCTGGGGGTGCTTCGATGATCGCTCCCGGCCGACGGTCCCGTTTCTTGTCGAGTTGACCGTGCTCTCGGATCCGGATGGCGCCGAGATCTTTCTGGACGGTGACCCGCTGGGCCGGACAACGCCCGCGACGTTGGCAGAAGTCCCGGCGGGTCGCCACGAACTCCTGCTGGAGTTCAGCGCCACGCCGACCCAGGTCTTCGGCTGGGCCGATACCGTAACCGTGCCGGAGGAGCCGTTCGATACCATCGACGCTGCCTTACAGGGCGGGTGCCGCCGCAACTGTCCTCTCTTGGTCGATCGCGGGCGCATCCGCTGCCTGTTCAACAACTACGGTGACACGTGCGCCAGTGTCTTCTTCGACCTGGTGCCGGGGCTCGAGTGGCCCGGTGCCTCCGGGGCCGACTATGGAGCTGGCGGTCGGCTGCTGGTGGCGGCGATTCTGGACGACGACGCTGGCGCGCAGGCCGGCGACACCGTGGCGACCCAGGTCTACGAAGCCGCCTGGGTGGGTCGGCGTCCTGTGGCGCGCAGCTCCAGTGGACGCCGACAGATCGAGCAACTCGAGTACTGGGCGACCTCGCTGTTCTACGGCGCATCGTTGCTCGGCCTGTCGGTCAGAGAGACGCTCGTGGCCGTCGACAGCACCGGCGTCGAGGATGTCCTGTTCATCAACCTGCAGATCCGGAACGTCAGCGGCGATGAGCGCTATCGCTATCTCTACCCGTCGGTGCCCGAAGGCGGGTACACCTTCCGAGAGTTCTACCTGGGGTTCGGACTGGACCCCGACGTCGGCCGGACAGACGACGACGTGGGGACGTTCGACCCGGATCTGAACCTGGCGTTCGTCTATGATGCCGATTTCAGCGATGAGGAACTGGGCGACTTCTCCGAGCGCCCGGCGCTGGTGGGGCTCGTCACGGTCGAGCCACCTGCAGGTGCAACGAGGCGGACTCTGACGTTGTGGCGCATCACGGACGACTGGGACGGCGAGGATCGGCAGGACTTCGCTTGGCGGCTGCTGGCCGGGCGATTGCAGTCCGGCGACCCGATCCGCGATCACCCTTCGCCTGACGTCGGGCATGCTTCCAATGAGCTCGCCGACTACCGCGTCACGGAAGCCTACGGCCCGCTGCGGCTTGCGCCGGGAGAGATGACCGAGATGACGGTTGCCTTGGTGCTGGCGGAGCCCGCCGCGGGCACGTTCACGCCTGGTACCCGGATTCCCCCAGGTGACCCCACAGACCCGGCCCGGACGATCCTCAACGTGGCGGCGGACCTGCGGGCGTTGGCTGCTGAGTTGCCGGATCTTTGGGCTCGTTACCGTCCCTAGAACGTCATTTGATGTCGGCCACCGAGTTCGGGATCTTGCGCGCGATGAGCCGGAACGACGAACGGTTTCTAAAGACAAAGATCATCTGCACGATCGGGCCTGCGTCCTGGGATCCAGCCACCCTGGAAGTGCTGTGCGAGACCGGCATGGACGTGGCACGTCTGAACATGTCGCACACCGAGCCGGACCAGGTTCGGGCGCTGGCCCGGCAGATCCGTGACTGCGCCGCATCGTGTGGCAGGCCCGTCGCGCTGCTGATCGACCTCCAGGGTACGAAGATCCGGGTAGGCAAGCTGCCCCAGCCGCTGACCCTCAGCCCGGGCAGCCAGGTTGTCCTGACTCCGGGCGATCTCGCCACGGGGCGCGACGTTCCAGTCACGTACCCGAGCCTGGCCAGCGATCTGTCCGCCGGGGATCGGGTACTGCTCAGTGATGGCCAGATCGAGCTCCAAGTCCGGCAAGTCAGGCCGCCGCGTGTGGAGGCCGAAGTCGTCGTAGGCGGGAGTCTGAGCAGCGGGAGGGGAGTCAACCTGCCGGGCGTCAGTGTGAAGGCGCCCTCCCTCACGGATAAAGACCTAGCGGACATCGATCTCGCCCTGGAAATCGGCGCCGAGTATATCGCTCTCTCGTTCGTACGCTCTGCCGAGAACGTGCTGGAGCTGCGGAAGCGGGTAGCGGACGACGTGCTGGTTCTGGCGAAGATTGAGAAGGAGCAGGCGGTACGCGAACTCGAGCTGATACTGGAGGCCGCCGATGCGGTGATGGTTGCCCGCGGTGACCTGGGGAGTGAGTTGCCCTTCGAGCAGGTTCCGTTGGTACAAAAGCGAATCGTGCGCGGTGCGAACGCCCGCTATCGACCCGTGGTCATCGCCACGCAGATGCTCGAGTCGATGACCGAGCATCCCCAGCCGACTCGCGCCGAGGCGTCCGACGTGGCAAACGCCGTCCTGGACGGGACCGATGCCGTCCTACTCTCCGCCGAGACGGCGATCGGGCGCTTCCCGGTCGAGTCAGTCCGGGCGCTCACTCGGGTGATCCGGGAGGTGGAGTCGGCGGGCGGGGTCCTGCTGGCCGGGCCACCGTACGATGTTTCGGCGTCGCCGCCGGGCAGGGAGCCGGTTCCTACCGAGGTGGCAGTGGCTTGCGCGACGCTCGAGGCCGTTCGGGCGCTACGGGCACCTGCCATCGTTACCTTTACGCGCAGCGGGTACACGGCCCGCGTCGTCTCCTCGCGACGGCCGCCGGTGCCAATCCTCGCCGTCACCGATACCGAAAGGGTGCAGCGCCAGCTCTCCCTCGTCTGGGGTGTGCTGGCCGTGGTCTGCCGTGCGGAGCCCACACACGAGGACATGTGGGAGATCGCGCGCGCCGAGCTGCAGCGGCGGGGACTCGCCGTGCCCGGCGATCGGATCGTCGTCACCGCCGGAGTACCGTTCCACGTGCGCGGCACCACCAACATGGTCCGCATCGAGACGCTCTGACTGTGCGTCTTCGCTTCCTTGGCACCGGCACCAGCTTCGGCATCCCCGTCGTCGGCTGCGGCTGTGCCGTCTGCAGGTCCGATGATCCGCGGAATCGGCGGTCGCGCCACGGCCTTGCGTTGGAGGATGGTGGGCGCGTGCTGCTCGTCGACACGCCCCCCGAGCTGCGACTGCAACTGCTTGAGGCGGGCATCGATCGCGTTGACGCCGTCTTCATCACTCATCTGCACGCGGATCACATCCACGGCATCGATGACCTGCGGGTGTTCAGCCTGCGAGCTAAGAGTCCTGTGCCGGTGCTCGTCGCGCGTGAACATGCCGACGAACTGCGGGCCCGCTTCGCCTACATCTTCGACGAGTCGATTCAGCCGGACCCTGCAACCGCCGCCCCCGAGATCGAGCTCCGCACTTTCGAGGCAGGTGACGATCTCGATGTCGCTGGGTTCCGTCTGCGAACGCTAGCATTCCCGCATGGCAGAGTCCGCTCGTTCGGGTTCCGCGCCGGACGCCTGGGTGTGATCGTCGATGGGAAAGAGATCCCACAGCCTGCGCGTGAGGTCCTTGATGGGGTCAATGTGCTCGTCATCAACGCGTTGTGGTGGGGCGATCCCCACCCTTCGCACTTCAACGTGGAGGAAGCCTTGGCCGCGGCACGCAGCGTGGGGGCGCAGTCGACCTATCTGACCCATCTGACTCACCGTCTCGACTACAACGAGCTGCTGGCCAGCCTCCCGGACACCGTGGTCCCGGCATTCGATGGTCTTGTCGTGGACATCGACTAGCCGGACTAAGGCCGTCGATTCTCAGGCGCCTTCTGTCGCCGCTGCACGAGATCCCCTCGCGAGTCCGCAGGGCATAGTGGCTGGCTGTGGAACGGGAGGTAGACCTAGTCATCGCCAGGAACAAAGCGGGGAAAAACGGCTGACCGTTGAATTCGCTCCAGCAGCCGCCTAAATTTGCATTTGGAAAACTGCGGTTTTCGGCCCCCTGCCGACGCTTCGTGAGGTCAAAATGGCCCCCCGGCGCATCCTCCTCGTAGACGACGAAGGATCCCTCCGGGACGCGCTGGCCCGGGCGCTGATCAGCGAAGGTCATGACGTGCAGGTGGCGGTTGCCGCAGAGGTCCAGGGCCGGCTGAGCCAGTTCGGACCCGACACGGTTGTCTACGATGCGGACTCGCCGCACCCGGCCGTGCGAGACGTCGTGGCGCAGTTGGCGGCTCGGCCCGGAGCCTGCCTGCTCATTGCGCTGAGCAGGGGCGGCTCGTTGGCGGCCGTGGCGAGTGAGAGCCCCTCGCAGGTCGTGCTGGCGAGACCGATCAATATGGAGGAATTGCGCCGCGCCCTGCGTGATGGCTAGCTGGACGCGGCCGCACGGCAAGCGGGATCTTGGAAAGGACAGCAAGATGCGCGACTACGACGACGATGGCGTTCCCTACGTGGTGATCGAGCGAAGTGGCACGGGCCTGATCCCGTTCATTTGGGGTGCCCTGCTCGGTGCCGCGGCAGCCCTCCTGCTGGCACCCAAGTCCGGGGCGGAGACTCAGGAGGAGCTGAAGGAGCGGGCACGGCGCTTGCGTGAGCGTGCGGAGGGCAAGGCGGAGGAGCTTCAAGACACGCTGCAGGACGCCCTAGCCCGGGGCCGCCGCGAGGTCGAGGACAGGTACGAGACCGCCAAAAAGACGGTTTCGGAAGGGCGCGAGCGGGCGCAGGAAGCCCTTGACGCTGGCCGCAAAGCCGCGCACGCGGCTCGCTCCGAGGTAGAGGAGCAGGTCTCGAGGCGCCGCTCGCGGGGCAAGGAAGAGGAGGCTGCCGAGGGGTAACCCCCGCAGGCGGCTGAAAACTCTTCTCTCTCGTTGGAAAGCCACGACTCGGCGCCGCCGCCCTCGCCAGGACAGCTCTGGTTGAGGGCGGCGCGGCGCGCTGCGGTTGCATTCTGGGCCGCGCTGAAAGACTACGTCGTTCGCGTTGCCGAGAAGGCGAGTGACGACAACGTCTTCGTGCTGGCCAGCGGCCTGACCTTCAGCGTCCTCGTCGCAGCCGTTCCCTTTCTCTTCATCATCGTCTCGCTGATCAGCTTGACGCTGGAAGCTGCGGCCGCGGCCGCAGGCGTCGAGCCGATCGACCAGCTGCGGCGATATCTCGACGTGATCGTGCCCGTGCTCCACGAAGCCGGGGTCGAAGCGACAGAGCGCAATCTGCCGGAGGAGGTCATCGACTTCGCGATCCGGCGTGGCCAGGCCATCGGGCTGATCGGCTTTGCGGGGTTCGTCTGGTTCTCAACGCGCCTCTTCGGATCAGTCCGAGCCGTCCTCAGAGAGATATTTGATCTACGCCAGAGCCGCGGTGCGATCCAAGGCAAGTTGTTCGACGCAGAGATGGTGCTCGTCTCCAGCGTGCTGGTCATCCTCAACATCGGGATCACCATCGTCTACAATCTGGCGACGGCCCGCGGCTTCGAGTTCCTCGGCTTGTCGCCGGGTCAGATCGGTGTGCTGGAAGGCATCTCTGCGCGTGTCACTGCGCTCGCTTTCATCTTTCTCCTCTTCCTTCTGCTCTACAAGTATCTGCCGGCACGCCGGGTGCCGTGGCGAATGGCGGTGACCGCGGCTGCGTTCACGGCGGTGTGCTGGGAACTCCTGAAGCTGGGTTTCGCCTTCTACCTTACTCGGATCGCGGATTACCGGTCGGTCTATGGTGGTATCGCGACGCTAGTGGTCGTCGTGATCTGGCTGTACTACCTCTCGATCGTCTTCGTCCTGGGAGCGGAGGTCGCGCAGGTCCACGAGCTGCGGCGGGCTCGGCGTCTCCAGATCGAAGTACTGGAGTGAGCGTCACTTGCGCAGCCCAAGCTCAGGCGCGATAATAGTGGCACCCCCCAGCGGCCTCCAGCCGTGACTCCCATGTCCAACGAGAGCATCAAGCTAGTTGCCAGGAACCGCAAGGCTCGCCACGACTACCACATCCTGGAGACGTGGGAGGTCGGCATGGTGCTCACCGGTAGTGAGGTGAAGTCGCTGCGTACGGGAAAGGCCAGCCTGTCGGACGCCTTCGCACGTGTAGAGGCGGGCGAAGCCTGGCTGTACAACATGCACATCGGGCCGTACGGGCCGGCTGGCCCGGACGCTCATGAGCCGAAGCGGCGCCGCAAGTTGCTGCTGCACCGGCAGGAGATCCGGCGCCTCATCGGCAAGGTCGAGCAGGTTGGGCTGACACTGATTCCCCTAGAGATCTACTTCCGCGATGGGGTGGCGAAGCTGAAGCTGGCGCTGGCGCGAGGCAAGAGGCATCGGGACAGGCGGGAGGACGTCAAAAGGCGTGAGGCGGAACGGGAGATGGAACGTGCGCGGCGGAAGCGCTAGCGTTGTCCTGACGGCGTTGCTCGCTACGGCGCTGGGCTGGGCTGCCGTGCCCACCCGAGATCTCGTTGTGGTCCGCGGCGGCTCCACGCTCTCCGTGCCCGTGGAAGGTCAGCGCGGCTACCCGGCAGCCCGGGCCCTGGCCCTGGCGCAAGCGCTGGGTTACACCTGGACGGGTGAGGTACTGAACGTGGACGGCGAGCAGGTCCGCTTCGTCAGCGGTTCGCCGTTCTTCAGGGTTGGCGCTGATGTCTTTCAGCTGCCTAATCCCGCGTACCGTAGCGGTTCCCACCTGATGGTCCCGGTGAGCTGGGCCCTCGAGTGGCTGCCGCAGTGGCGGCCGCGTCGTTGGCGCTACTTGGACGGGCGCCTGGTTGAGCGTCCGCGGACGACGCCACGGCCGCCCGAGCGTGACTCATGGCTGGTGGTGATCGATCCCGGTCACGGCGGAAGAGATCCGGGTGCCATCGGGGTACGCGGCACGAAGGAAAAGGATATCACGCTGGCTGTTGCGCGACGGCTGGCAGAACAGCTGCGCCGGGAGCCCGGCTATCAGGTCGTGCTCACCCGGGATCGGGATACGCTCATCACCCTCGCCGACCGGCCGCGCGTACCGCAGCTCAAGGGCGTCGAGAATCCACCAGACCTTTTCCTGTCGATCCACTGTAACTCGATGCCCAGAAAGCCCAACAACACTCGCGGCTTCGAAACGTATTTCCTGGCTGTGGCCAAGACCGAGGAGGCCCGTCGGGTCGCCCTGCGCGAGAACGCCTCGCTGCGGTTCGAGAGCGACACACCGATCTCGGATGTGGATCCGCTGCAGTTCATTCTCAGCGACTTGCAGTCGACGGCGAATCTGCGAGAGTCCAACCTCTTTGCCGGGTTCATCGACCGAAGTGTGCAAGCGACCTTGCGGAGTCCCAGCCTGGGCGTTAGGCAGGCCGGGTTCGTCGTCCTCGTCGGGGCCGCGATGCCGGCCGCTCTCGTCGAAGTGGGCTATCTATCCAACAAGGACGAGGAGCGGCTGTTGCGGTCGCCCTCTCATCAGGCGAAGATAGCAGATGCGTTGGCCGATGCGGTTGTGAACTATCTCCTAGACTATGGTCGGCGTGTCTGGTCTTCGTACAGCACCGGCGGATAGGGCCCACGGTCCCATTCGAACAGCCCTGCCCATCCTCGTCATCGCTGCCGTGACCGCGGCGACCGCGTGCGTCTACTTCAACGCCTATTACAACGCGAGTCGGCTCTTCGACCAGGGTCGCCGGGAGATCGAGGAGGGACGAGAGTCCGGCGGCCGCATGACTCTCGGCATGAGTATCGAGAAAGCCGAGCGTATCGTCGAGCGAAGCCCCAACAGCCGCTGGGCCGATGAGGCGCTGCGTCTCATCGTCCAGGCACGGCTGCTACGTGAGGAGTGGGGCGAGGCAGCCGAGGCGAGCGGGAGCTTGCTTCGCTATGTTCGCTCCCGAAGGGACAGCGCGGAGGTCGCGGGGTACCGGGGGACGGCAGAGCTGCACCTTGATCACCCGGCACTCGCTGATTCCCTGCTCACCTTCGCACTCAGCGGCGAGGACGATCAGAGAAGGCGAGCGGCGGCACTGTCCGCTCGGGCACAGGCGCGCGTTCAGCTGGGGCGCCCTGAGGCCGCCGACGCGGACTTGCGGGCGGCATCCGCGCTGAGGCCGGCCTGGTTAGCACCGCGGCTACTTCGGGTGCGACTACTGTTGGACGGTGGGGGTGGCTTCGAGGCCGCCCGCGAGCTTGCCGGGCTCCTGGAGTTCAACCTGAACGACAGCCAGCAGCAGGATGTGATGCAGACCACGGAACGGCTGCGTGAGGGTGACCCGGGGACCGGCCTTGAGGCGCTGAGTGCGGTGGAGTCTTCCCGGTTCTCGCGGGCGAATAGGGCCCAGCTACTGCAGCTGCGCGGCGACCTCAGGATTGCCGCCGGTGACGTTGAGATGGGACGTGGCGACTACCGGCTGGCGACCGAGACGGATCCGGGCTCGGCCGGGGCGATGAAGGCGCGTCTGGCACTGTTGCGATTGGACCTGCGGTACGCGGCTACAGCCGAAGACTTCCACCAGTTGAAGGCTGAGATCGACCGCATCCAACGGTTTCCCGCGGGTCGGACAAGCGCGGATGTTCGCGACCTTGCGGCGATTCTCATCCGCGTGGAGTACTGGCTCGGCGTTGGCAACCTCGGATATCTGTTGGCGGCCGAGACGGCGCGCGACGAGTTCGAGGCGGAGGCGCTGGCGCGGCACCTGTTCCTCAAGTTCGTCGAAGAGCAATCCGAGTCTCTGTGGGCGCCCAAGGCCATCCTGGCGGTGCTTGCTCTCACTCCTCTAGATTCGGGCGCCGGCGGGGATCAGGCCGAGAACGAGCCGAGCGCGGAGGAGCTTCGTCGACGGCTACTGGAGGACTACAGCGATTCGTCCTACGTTCAGGCGCTGCTTGGTGGCCCACCCGGCCGCTTCACCTTCGAGGAGCTCGAGCTGGGCTTGCGCCGCCAGTTGATGCGCCTGAAGACACTCGCCGACGAGGAGGTGAGGTCAAGGCAGACGCGTCGGCGCGACCGTTGAGAGGCCGATGCCAGGGGACTGAGACGTGAGGAGAGAGCAGCGCATCGTCCGGGCCTGGTGCGAGGTGCAGTCGGCGGAACGGACTGCCGAGCGAACGCGTTGGCTGGAGTTCGCGGCCCCGGAGATCGCGGCGCAGGCAGCGCCGGGGCAGTTCGTGATGGTCGGCTTCGGGGGGCGCGGGTGGGGGAGCCCGTTTCTGCCCCGGCCGAACAGTGTGGCGGCGGTGCGCGGGGAGCGTATGGGACTGCTCATACGTGCCTTCGGCGAGGGCTCGCGGCGCCTGGCGTCCCTGCAATCGGGAGACTCCGCGCTCTTGCTCGGCCCGCTGGGCAGCCGCTATCGGCTCGGCGATGCTCGGCGGATACTCTGTGTGGCGGGCGGTGTCGGGCTGGCGCCTTTCCTGTTCCTACCGCGCTGGGCGCAGCAGAAGGGTTGCGGGGGCGAGATTCGCCTGCTCTACGGGGAGCGGGACGCGCGGGCGGTCTTCGACCCGTCAAAGATCCAGGAGCTCTGCGGCCTAGAGGCGGAGATTTGGACGGAGGACGGAAGCCTCGGGAACCGTGGGCGGGTGACCGATGGGATCGATCTGGATGGGGTGGATCTGGTCCTGGCTTGCGGCCCCACCCCGATGCTGAAGCTCGTTCGCAAGCAGGCGCTCCAGGCCGGGGTGCCATGCCAGCTCGCGGTGGAAGAGCACATGGCCTGCGGTGTTGGCACGTGCATAGGCTGCGCAATCGAGACGGTCGATCCGGATACGGGTGAGCAGGGCTACGACCTGGTGTGCGTTGACGGGCCCGTCTTCCCGGCGGAGCGTCTGAGATGGTAGACCTCGCACAGACGGTCTTCGGCGTCACGTTTCAGAACCCGGTGCTGCTCGCCTCCGGTACCTGCGGCTATGGGGAGGAGTACGCCGATATCATCGATGTGGACCAGCTCGGTGGAATCGTGACCAAGGCCGTGACGCTGCACCCGCGGGTAGGCAATCCGCCCTGCCGCATCTCTGAGACGCCTGCAGGCATGATCAACTCGATCGGGCTGGCGAACGTCGGCCTCGAGGCCTTCAAGCGGGAAAAGTTGCCCTGGCTGCGGGAGAACCTACACAGGGCCCAGGTCTTGGTGAACGTGGCGGGCTGGAGCGTGGACGACTATGTGAAGGTCGTCGGCGGCCTGGACGACGAGCATGGCTTCCTGGGCTACGAGATCAACGTTTCCTGCCCGAACGTCGACGGCGGGACTCTGTTCGGCACGGACAAGGTTGCCCTAGCGGAGCTCGTGCGGGCGTTGCGTGCGGTGACCCAGCGGCCTCTCGTCATCAAGCTTACGCCGAACGTGGCCGACGTCGGCGTCTTCGCTCAGATCTGCGAAGAGAACGGTGCCGACGGGCTGAGCAGTATCAACACGTTTCCCGGGATGCTGATTGACGTGGAGACACGCCGGCCGGTGATCGGCAGCACGACCGGTGGCATCAGCGGGCCGGCCATTCGGCCCATGGGGGTCTATGTCACGTGGAAGGTCGCGTCGCGGGTCAAGCTCCCCGTCATCGGGATCGGCGGTATCTGCACCGCCAGCGACGCCATGGAGTACATTCTGGCTGGCGCTGCACTCGTGCAAATTGGCACTGCCATGTTCGTGGATCCCTACTCCGCGCCCGATACCGTCCAGGGGTTGCACGAACTCTGCGAACGTCAGGGAGTTGGCAGGCTATCTGAACTTGTCGGGGCCCTGGAGGTCTAATGATTGACTTCCCGAAGGACCGCATCATCGTCGCGCTGGACGTGGCGGCGCGGAAACAGGCGCTCGAACTCGTAGACACGCTCGAGGAGGGCTCGTTCTTCAAGGTAGGTGCCCAGCTGTTCTCGGAGGTGGGGCCGAGCCTCCTCGATGAGCTGAGGAAACGGGACAAGCGTGTCTTCCTGGACCTCAAGTTCCACGACATCCCGAACACCGTCGCCGGCGCCGTGCGAGCCGCTACGCGCCGCGGCGTGCAGATGCTGACCGTTCACGCAGCAGGCGGCGAGGCGATGCTGAGGGCAGCGCGTGAGGCCGCCGGCCCGGAAGGGCCCGACGTGGTCGCTGTGACGCTGCTCACGTCGCTGGTCAGCGAAGATGTAGAGCAGGTCTTCGGCCGGTCTCCGGTGTCGCTGGTGGACGAGGTTGTGCGTCTGGCCGGCCTCGCGGTGGCCGCCCAGCTGCCGGGAGTCGTGGCGTCGCCCACCGAGGTCAAATCCATCAAGCGCAGCTACGGAGATGTGCTGAAGGTTGTGACGCCTGGTATCCGGCTGCCGGGCGACGATCCGGCGGACCAGAGCCGCTACGCGACGCCCGCCGACGCTGCCCGCGCGGGCGCCAACTTCATCGTGGTTGGCCGCTCGATCACCGCGGCCAAGGACCCCGCAGCGGCGTTCGAGGCCGTGGCACAGTCGTTCGCCACCGGCCGGAACCCGGAAGCTTGACCGCTTCCGGGTGCCCGGATAGGCTTCGCGAGAAGCGGGTCACGACCAGGGTTTCGCAGTTCGATGGGCCTCCGACTCTACAACACCCTTTCGCGTCGCTTGGAAGAGTTCCAGCCTCTCGAGCAGGGGCGGGTCAGCACGTACACGTGCGGGCCCACCGTGTACGACCGTGCACACGTGGGCAACTTTCGCACCTTTCTGTGTGAGGATATCCTGCGGCGCTACCTGAAGTGGAAGGGTTACGAAGTCGTCCAGGTCCGCAACCTGACCGACGTGGATGACCGTACGATCCACGCGGCCGTGCAGAGGGGCATCGGCCTCAGAGAGCTCACCCAGCCTTACATCCAAGCCTTCTTCGAGGACCACGATCGGTTGGGACTCGAGCGCGCCGAATACTATCCCCGCGCCACCGACTACGTGCCACAGATGATCGAGTTGGTCCAGAAACTGGTGGAGCGCGGGCTCGCTTACGAGGCGGACGGCTCGGTGTACTTCGACATCTCGGAGTTCCCCAGCTACGGCAGCCTGGCGCAGATCGACACGTCCGCGCTCCGAGAGGGGGAGCGGGAAGCCGGCGACCAAGTCTACGACAAGGAAGACGCCCGCGACTTCGTGCTCTGGAAGGGCGGCGAGCGGCCAGAAGAGGGGGATGTGGCCGTGTGGGACTCGCCATGGGGACCCGGACGGCCGGGCTGGCACCTGGAGTGCTCCGTGCTCGCACTTACCCATCTGCCCCAGCCGTTCGACATTCATTCCGGTGGGGTCGATCTGATCTTCCCGCACCACACAAACGAGATCGCACAGGCGGAGGGGGCGACCGGCAAGCCGTTCGCCCGCTTCTGGTTGCACGCCAAGCACGCGCTACTCGACGGGCGCAAGATGTCCAAGTCGGAGGGCAACTACCTGACCCTCGACGACCTTGTCGAGCACGGCTATCGCCCCTCGGCGATCCGGCGACTGCTCGTCTCCGGCCACTACCGGACCGAACTGAATTTCACGCTGGCCAGTCTCGACGATGCGGCCCGGTCAGTGGAACGCCTCATCGAGGTCCGCCGGCGCCTCGAGGTCAGCCTCAGCGAGGACGTCGAGGCGCCACGGACCCGACTGGCCGAGTTGACGCAGCGAGCGCTGGCCGAATTCGAGGAGGCGATGGACGACGACCTGAACGTCGCCGAGGCCTGGGGCGCGCTATTCGTGCTGGCCCGGGAAGCGAACAGCGAGCTGGACCGCGCTGGGGACCGTGTCCCGGCTGTCGAGGCACAGGCCGCTCTCGACGCCGTGGCCTCGATGGACCAGGTGTTCGGGGTACTGGCGTTGGCGGAGGGGGAGGTCGCGGAGGTGTCGGCTGAGAAGCGGAGCTGGATCGAGGCTCGGCTGACGGAGCGGGCTAGGGCGCGGGCGGCGGGCGATTACGCTCGGGCGGACGCGATCCGGGCCGCCCTGGCGGGGGAGGGGGTGGAGGTGGAGGATACGCCCTCAGGGAGCCGCTGGAAGCTGAGGCGGTAGGTTGACAGTATCTCGTATCTTGTCTATACTTTTTGGCTTACATTATTCGCTGACGTAGCTCAATTGGCAGAGCGGCTGATTTGTAATCAGCAGGTTGCGGGTTCGACTCCCGCCGTCAGCTCCAGGCAGCAACATCTGGGCATGTTGGAGACTGGAGCGGGGGCGAGGTGGCCCGTTGCGCCTTCTGCGGTGGCTGCCGGTTGTTCCCGCGTGCCTTGCCGTCCGCCGGCGGCAACGTGGCCACCCGCGTAAGCCGGTGAGCTCAGGACCCCAACGGGCCCAGTGTTTGTAGCATACTCACTTCGAATGGTGGGGTGCCCGAGCGGCCAAAGGGAGCAGACTGTAAATCTGCCGGCTGATGCCTACGTAGGTTCGAATCCTACCCCCACCATCTTCTGTGTGCCCGCTCGTGTCCGTCCCCTCCGCTTGTCGATGGGCCCGGGCGCAGGCCGGTTGGTCTACAGCCAGCGAGGAGAGAAGAGAGAATGGCGAAGGCGAAGTTTGAGCGGACGAAGCCGCACGTGAACGTGGGGACGATAGGCCACGTGGACCATGGGAAGAC
>CP070823.1:2093911-2104910 GCA_020344375.1 Gemmatimonadota bacterium
GGACCGCACTGACGCCGGCAACAAAGCCCGCGCGGTGTACGCCCGCGTTCTTGAGCTCGATCCCAGCAATCGGCGCGCTGCTGCTGCGCTCGAGATGTTCGGCGAGGAGTCGGCGACTGCGGAGCCAGCGGCCGAAAGGCCAGCGACGGGAGCGGCTGCAGCTGCCCCTGACGAGTTTGTCGATCTGGGTTCGCTGGTGCTCGAGAAGGCTGGGAGCGAGCGCAGGAGCACACGATTCAGGGTGCCGGCCACAGATCCGCAGAGTGAAGCGGACGTCAACTTCGCCGCGCTGCTCGATCAGTTCAAGTCGATGGTGTCAGAGGCGATCGAGGAGGAAGACGCGGCAAGTCACTATGACCTCGGCGTCGCCTACAAGGAGATGGGCTTGATCGACGAAGCGATCGCAGAGTTCCATGTCGCGGCCCGTGGCATAGAGTATCGGCTCCGCGCCATCGAGATGCTCGGTGCCTGTTTCTCTGAGAAGGATGAGCCACGCATAGCCTTGAAGGTGTTGAGCCGGGCGTTGCAGGTCCGAGGCTACCGAGACGAAGATCTGATTGGGATCTTCTACGCCATGGGGCGGGCCTACGAGGCGCTGGGCGAGAGCGCCAGCGCCTTGGAATGGTACGAGCGGGTCGTCGGCTGTGACGTGGGCTTCAAAGACGTAACCCGGCGCGTGGCAGCTCTTAGGCACTGATCACACCCTTTGACAAAGCCGCTTGATTCCCGCTAACGTGTCCGTTCGGCTGCGCGCACTAGCGCGACAACGTCACTGACTCGCCGACTATCCGTTTATGTTGCGGACTGCAGCACCAGAACTGGCCCGAATTCAAGAGCCAGTACGGGGTCGACTGGATAGGCTGGACGAGCTGCTGCGGCAGCTCGTTGTGGACGAGTTTGAGCTCATCGACGAGGTGAATGACTACCTTCTGCTCAAACGCGGTAAACTCTTTCGTCCCACTCTGCTGCTGCTGAGTAACGAGATCGGCGGCAAGCCAAGTGACGAGGCTGTATTGCTGGCCGCGGTGGTGGAAGCCGTGCACCTCGCTACGCTCGTCCACGACGACGCGGTGGACCATTCGGTGCTGCGACGCGGCATGCCTACGGTCAACTCCGTGTGGGGTCATCAGGTTGCCATCATCATGGGCGACTACCTGTACTCTCGCTCGGTCATGGAGATGGCACGGCTGCAGAGGGTGGACGTTATCAGCGTGTTGGCTGAAGCGGTGAACGCGATGACGATCGGCGAGATGCGGCAGCTCACCATGCATGATTCCCTCGATTTCACGGAAGATGACTACGATCGGCTGATCAGCGCCAAGACGGCATCGCTGATGTCGGCGGCGTGTGAGTTGGGCGCAATGGTGGGGGAACCTGAGTATCGCGACAAGTTGACGGCTTACGGCTACGCCCTGGGAATGGCTTTTCAGGTGGTCGACGACATCCTCGACTATATTGGAACCGAGGACGCTACCGGTAAGCCGTCAGGGCATGACCTGCGTGAGCACAAGGTGACGCTCCCGCTGATCGCGGCGTTGGGCGAGTTTGATCGTGAGGAACGACTCGCCTTGAACGCGTTGTTCGCAGATCCCGAGCCGGATGATGGGCTGGTTCTGCGCGTGGTCGAGGCGACGGCGGCCCGAGGCGGAATCGAGTACGCCCGGGCCAAGGCCCGGAGCTTCGCTGAGCAGGCGCTGGCAGCTATCGAGGGATTGCCAGAGAGCCCCAGCGCCATTGCGCTGGCTGATGCGGTAACCTATGTAATTGAGCGGCGACAGTGACTCGAGGCGACGGTTTGCTGGTCCGACCTACCTACCGCTCACCGTGGCGAGTGGTGGCGATTCTGGCGCTCGGATTCCTGCTGGGCGCCATTCTGACGAAACTGTCCATTTGGTTCCTACCTGTGGGGCCCTTCCGCGAGTTCTTCACAACGACGATCTCCGCGAGTCTCGGCCCGCTCAGCGTGGACCTGCTGGTCCTGGCGTTCACCCTCGGGCCTATCGTTCTGAAGGTCAACCTGTTCAGCGTGGCTGGCGTGCTCTTGGTGGCCTACGTGGCCAGGATGATGCTCTAGGGTCGCATCGGGATCGATCAGGACCCAGGCACGAAGATCTGCCGGCGCCAGTCCTCGATCTCTGCTTCCTCGCGCAGGTCCGCCAGCCACACATCAAGCGCCGTCCGCTGGCGCTGTAACGCCACCTGCGCCCTCAGGCTTTCCTTGACGGCCTCGTACTCCTCTCGGTTCGCTTCAACGCGTTCGCTGACCTTGAGGAAAAAGAAGCGGTCATCGGCTTCGACCGGCCCCGCGATCTCGTTCAGCTCGAGGCCGAAGGCCGTGCCGATGACCGCATTGGCCTGGCCCAGGCCGGGAACGAAATCAAGGCGCGTGAATAGCGGGCTGCTCTCGATCGTCAGGTCGTGGGCGCCGAGCACCTCCTCGAAGGGCGTAGCCTGTCTCAGCTCAGCGCCGATCTGAGCGGCGAGCCAGCTGGCAGTCTCCTTCTTCTTTTCGAGCAGCAGCCGACGGCGCACTGCGGGCTCTGCGTCGTCGAATGGCAAGTAGGCTTGCGTTGTACGGGCGAGTAGCTCGAACACGTGGAACCCTTCATCGGTCTCGTAGACGCGGCTCAGCTCACCGGCGGTGGTAGAGTCGTGAAAGGCCCAATCATAGACAGGAGGGAACGACCCCATTCCGGGCACGAAATCGCTGCCCTCAGCGAGGGTAATGCGGCGGCTCGGGACCCCCAGAGAGTCGATGGCGACCTCGAGACCGCTGGTCAGCGCGATCCTCTCCAGGCGGTCAACCGAGGCGAGCAGCTGGTCCTCGCTATCTCCACGCAGCTGAATCGGGATCAGGATATGTGACGCCCGCACGCGGTCGGTTTCCCTTTCCGTCAGCGTGATGATGTGGTAGCCGTATGGCGTGAGTACGGGCTCGGAGATCTCGCCCGGCACGAGCTCGAACGCGGCTCGCTCGAACTCCGGCGTCATGTCGCCACGCTCGAACCAACCAAGATCGCCGCCCTCCGCGGCCGAGAAACGGTCGCCGCTGTACGCGGCAGCCTGCTCTGCGAAATCGGCGCCGTCAAGGATCTCCGCGCGGATACGGCGCGCCGTCTCGAGTGCTGCAGCACTGTCGGCAGGTCCCGGAACCCGCGAGAACTCGACCAGCACGACTTCCGCGCTGGATGGCTGCTGGAAGTCCTCGAGGTGCTCTTGGTAATAGCGGAGCAACTCCTCGTCGGTCATCGCCACTTCACTGTCGTCGACCTGAATCTCGGGGTCGAATACGGCGTAGCGCAGACGGAGTTGCTCGTTACGGTCGCGATACAGGCTCCACAACTCCGAGTCGGAGACGTAGATGCCGCTGCCGATCAGCTCGAACAGCCGCGTGCGGGGCAACACGGTCCGATAATACTCCTCGATCTGCACAAGCAGGGCGGGATCGACGGCTGGCCCGGAAAAGAAGGCGCGGTACTTGTCGTAATCGAATTCGCCGCCGGTCTGAAAGAGTTCGTTGTCAACCAGCCAGGGTGGGGGTGTGGTCTGGAAAGCCAGCCTGATCTCTTCGTCGGTCACCGTGATGCCTTGATGCTCCAGCTCCTGCTCGATGAGGATCTGGTTCAACAGCTGATCCCAGGCCTGCTCCTCGATCAGATCGATCTCCCGATCGTCTAGGGCGGCTCCCTTCTGCTCTCGTGCCTGGTCGGTCAGGCTGCGGAAGGTGCGTGTCCAGACCTGGTAGTTGATCGGGGTCCCATTGACGCGACCGACCTCCCCGACCGCCCGGGGGTTACTTCGGCCCGAGATGTCCATACCCCACTGGAAGACCATCAGGCCGACGAAGGCCGCAGCCACGATCAGCATGATGATCTTGGTGTTCCGACGCATCGAGCGCAGCATATGCCCAGTCCTTCTCCGTCTCCCTCAACCAGCACTGTCTCTGAAGCGGAAGTGTGATCTGAATCTACGCGGCGAGGCGGAAAATGCCACCGCTCACGGGGGCTGTGGGGCCGGCGTTGCCAGCGTAGCAGGTAGCGGCGTTGACACTAACGTTTTGCAAGGACTATATTTGCACGATCCCCCGCCCGGCAGCGTCCTAGACCCATCCGCGCTTTAGGGAGTAGGTGGCATGCCTCCGGAGAACGACGTTCAGGCCGAGATCGAGCAGCTGGAGCAGCGTTTCGCGGAGAATTCCAGGGGGTTGGTCTTCGCCCACCTGGCGGACGCCTACCGAAGGGCGGGTCAGTTCGCGAAGGCGGAGGGCCTCATCCTTCATGGACTCAAGAACCATCCCAGCTACACGACCGCCTACAACGTACTGGGACGGGTCTATCTGGAAAGCGAGCGCTACGCCGACGCGCACGAGCAGTTCTCTAAAGTCCTCGAACTCGATCCCCAGAACCTCATCGCCTTGAGAGCACTGGGCGACCTGGCCGGCAGGGGCGGGCGTCTCGACGACGCTCGAACCTGGTATGAGCGCATGCTGCAGGTCGACCCGCGGAACGAGGAGGCCAAGGAGGAGTTGCGCAAGCTCGAGGCTGGGATCGCTGGAGTCCGACCGGCACCGGCTGTCGAGACGCCCCCGGCTGCTGAGCCGGACCAGCCTGCTGCGGAGAAGGGGGAAGGCGCCGGTGAGGTTGAAGAGATTGAATTCGTCGAGCCCGAGCCGCTCGCGGGGGAAGCAGCCGCCGTCTCGAACGGCAGCGTCCCCGAGTCGATGCCGTGGGACGGTGCGGCTGAAGAAGGTCCGGTCGAAACGGCTCCCTCGAAGCTAGCGCAGGATGCGACCGCGCCGATCGGCGGCGCCGAACCGGGTGAGGTGACGCCAGCGGAGCCGGCGCCAGAGGGCCCGGCGCGTGAGTCCACGCTGGACGTGTCGGCCGCGGAATCCGCGGAACTCGACCTGGGCGAGATGGAAGAATGGACTCCCGGGTTCCTGCGTGACGAAGATCTCGCTGGCGAAGGCGGGAGCGATCTCAGCCCCGACGAGCTCTTTGCCGAGTTGGGGGGTGATCTCGGCGCGGACCTGAGCGGTGCCGCGGAGGCCGACGAGGCCGGCCGTGACATGGTGACGGAGACCATGGCCGAGCTCTACGCTGAGCAGGGGCTCTACGAGGACGCGTTGGGCGTCTACCGTAAGCTGATCGAGATTCGCCCCAACGACGAGCGGATCCGAGCTCGAATGGCAGAGCTGCAGCAGCTGGCCGAATCTGCCGTTGGCGATGCCGGGGAAGAGCTCGCCGAGCTGTTGGAGCTCACGGAGCCAGATGCGGCTGAGCTGAGCGAGCTGTCTGACGCGGAGGCGCCGGCCGCTCCGACGGAAGCGGAGAGCGGCTTCACGTTCGAGGATGAGGCGCCCGTCGCGGGGATCGAGCAGCTGGACCCCTTCGCTGCCTCCTTCGATGTGCTGGCCATGCAGGCCGGGGCGGGCCCGCCGACGCCAGCGATGCCAGTCGAGCCGGCAGCGGCCGAGGTCAGCGAGCCGGAGCCGGTGGCGCTGGAGGAGCTGCGGGAGGAAGTGATACTGGAAGGGCTTCTGGAGACCGCCCTCTCCGCTGATGTGGTGCCAGCAGGCGCGGATATCGCACCGCCGGTCGAGGTCGAAAGGTTTGCGCCCGCGCCAGTCACTCCCGAGCCTGCGGTCGGCATCGGCCAAGCCGCTGAGCGGGCGACGATTGAGGAGTATCTCGCCGGGCTGCTGGCCTTCAACCCAGAGGCGGACACCGCGCCCAAGGTCGATGCCGCTTCCTCCGCAGTCGATGCGGCGACCTCGGAGGATATGGAGGCGTTCCAGGCCTGGCTGAGAAGCCTTAAGCGCTGAGCCCGGCCCAGCGACACCTCCCGTCGCGACCAGGGCCGCCGCCGCTACCGCCGTACCGTCGCTGATGGGCTTTGGGGATGGCAGCAGCCGCCTCGCGCCACGAGGACGCCTCGCATACCTTTGGTCCCGATGAACAGCCATGCTGGTGCGGTAGCCCGGCGGCTCGAGCGCGTTCGGGCCGAGCTGGCGGAGCTCGACCTGGAGGGACTGCTCGTTTCCCGGCTTCCGAACGTGAGGTACCTGACCGGTTTCAGCGGCTCAAACGCCTGGCTGCTGATCGACGCGACCGGTGCGACCCTGCTCACCGATGGTCGCTACGGGCAGCAGGCCGAGGAGGAGCTTCCCCGCGGTGCGGGTTTCGAGTTCCTGATCGCGCCTGATGGGGTACTGGGCGAGCTGGTGGTGGAGCAGGCGAAGCGTCAGTCCAGCGGGTCGAGGTTCGGATTCGAGGGGCGGCACCTCTCGTTCGCCGAATGGGAGCGGCTGCGGGACGTAAGCCTGGCGGTCGAGTGGGTGGCGGTCTCGGGCCTTGTGGAGGGCGTTCGAGCTGTGAAGGAGGAGGAGGAGATCGCGGCTATCGAGACGGCGGCGCGGATTGCGGCGACGGCGTTGGCCGAGACCGTTACGCTGGTCGAGCCGGGTGTGCGCGAGGCGGACATCGCCAGCGAGCTCGACTATCGCATGCGCCGTCTGGGCGCTCAGCGACCGGCGTTCGAGACCATCATAGCAAGCGGTGCGCGCTCGGCGTTACCCCATGCGGCCACGAGCGACCGCAGCGTGCGAGAAGGCGAGTTTATCCTGTGTGACTTCGGGGCCCACTGGCGGGGATACTGCTCCGACATGACGAGAACCTTCGTCGTGGGGGAGGCTGAGACCAAGCAACGTGAGGTGTACGAGTTGGTGCTGGCAGCGCAATCGGCGGCGCGCTCGGCACTCAGGGCAGGCGTGTCAGGGGCCGAGGTGGATGCGATGGCTCGCCAGGTCTTCGCGGAGGCCGATGTGGAAGAGCGATTCGTGCACAGCACGGGCCACGGGCTTGGCCTCGAGGTTCACGAGGACCCACGGCTCGGGCGGCGGAGCGAGGACCGGCTGGAATCGAACATGGTTGTTACGGTGGAGCCGGGCCTCTACTTTCCAGGCTGGGGTGGAGTGCGGATAGAGGATGCTCTGGTGGTAACCGAGGATGGACCGCGGGCGCTCGTGGACCTGGAAGCGAGTGAGCTTCAGGCCCTGCCCCTCTAGACCCGTAGCGGCAGTAAGGGAAAGGCCGAGGTCCGTCCTTTTGCTCGTCTGGCAGAGAGATGGCGACGACGGCAGACTTTCGTAACGGGATGGTCGTAGAGCTTGACGGCGATCTCTACACGATCACCTATTTCCAGCATGTGAAGCCTGGCAAAGGTGGGGCCTTCGTCCGCACCAAGTTGAAGAACGTGCTCTCGGGCGCGGTCATCGAGAGGACGTTCCGGGCGGGCGAAAAGGTGGAGGAGGTGCGGCTCGTCCGTCGGCCAGTGCAGTACAGTTACACGGACGGACAGTTCTACTACTTCATGGATGGGGAGACCTACGAGCAGATCCCCCTGCCGGCCGAGACGATCGGGGGAGATCAGCTCGCCTATCTCAAAGAGAACATGATGTGCGAGGCGCTCTCGCGGGATAGCGAGCCGATCTCTGTAGAGCTTCCGTTCTTTGTGGAGTTAGAGGTGTCGGAAACGGAGCCCGGAGTGCGGGGCGATACCGCACAGGGTGGTACGAAGCCGGCCAAGCTGGAGACGGGTGCTGTCGTGCAGGTGCCGCTCTTTATCGAGACCGGAGATCTGATCAAAGTTGATCGGCGCGAGAACAAATACTTGGAGCGCGTCAGTTCATGATCGACATGGCTTTCTTGAAACGGCTGATCGAGCTCGTCGAGTCCAGCGATATCGACACGCTGGAGATCTCGCGCTGGGCTACGAAGATTCGCATCTCCAAGAATCCATCGGCGATCCTGGGAGTGAATGCTGCGTCGACGCCGCTGACCCTCAGGACGGACGCGAATCCGAGTGTGGCTCAGCCGCCGGCGCCGGCGGGGGCGGAAGCTGTCGAGACGGTCGAGCAAGCGGAATTGCTGGAGGTTACCTCGCCAATGGTCGGCACCTTCTATCGCGCGCCGGCCCCGGATGCGGACCCGTACGTTGAGGTCGGTGACCACGTCAAGGTCGGTCAGACGTTATGCATCCTTGAGGCGATGAAGCTAATGAACGAGTTGGAGGCAGAGGTTGCCGGGACGATCGTTGAGATCGCCGTGGAGAACGCCGAGCCGGTGGAGTACGGCCAGGCCCTTTTCCGCATCCGGCCAGACTGAGTCCCACTCCACGCGCCGTTGGCTTCGCCGCCGAACGAGCTCCAGCGAGGAAACCAGCCTTGTTCCAGAGAGTCCTTATTGCTAATCGCGGAGAGATCGCCCTTCGTATTATCCGGGCCTGTCGCGAGCTTGGCATACGGACCACGGTCGTGCATTCGGAAGCCGACCGCGACTCGCTCCATGTGCGCTTCGCCGACGACGACGTCTGCATCGGGCCGCCCCCCGCACGCGACAGCTACTTGAATATCCCCCGCATCATCGCCGCCGCCGAGATCGCGGGAGCAGACGCCATCCACCCAGGCTATGGCTTCCTTGCCGAGAACGCGGAGTTCGCTCAGATCTGCGAGCGCTCGGACATCGTGTTCGTTGGACCGACCGCGGAGCAGATCGGGCGTATGGGCGACAAGGTCGCTGCGCGCCGTACGATGGTCGAGGCGGATGTACCTGTCATCCCGGGGACCGAAGAGGCGATTACCGACCCGCGCTTCGCCCGCAAGGCGGCGGAGGAGATCGGGTTTCCCGTCATGATCAAGGCCAAGGCGGGCGGCGGTGGGAAGGGAATGCGCGTCGTGCGCTCCGCCGAGGAGTTGGAACCGCTGTTCGCCACGGCCAGGGCCGAGGCGGAGGCCGCCTTTGGCGATGGATCCCTCTATATCGAGAAGCTCCTTGAGAGAGCCCGCCACGTGGAGTTCCAGGTGCTCGGCGACCGTCACGGCCGGGCCGTCCACCTGGGCGAGCGAGATTGCTCGATCCAGCGTCGCCATCAGAAGCTGATCGAAGAATCGCCCAGCCCGGCGCTCACGCCGGAGCTGCGGGCCGAGATGGGCGCCGCCGCGGTGCGGGGAGTGTCGGCGATCGGATACGTCGGGGCCGGCACGGTCGAGTTCCTGCTGGACCGCGACGGCCGTTTTTTCTTCCTTGAGATGAACACGCGCATCCAGGTCGAGCACCCGGTGACGGAAGAGGTCACGGGCTACGATCTCGTCAAAGAACAGATCAAGGTGGCGGCGGGTGAGCACTTGTCTGTCCCCGACGATGTCGAGTTGCGTGGACATGCCATCGAATGCCGGATCAACGCAGAGGACCCGGACAACGACTTCAAACCGTCACCGGGAACAATCACCACGTTCCATCCACCGGGTGGGCCGGGTGTCCGCGTGGACACGCACGTCTACACAGGCTACGCCGTCCCGCCTTACTACGACTCGCTGATAGCGAAACTGATCGTGCGGGGCAGCACACGGGACGAGGCGATTGCAAGGGCGAGGCTCGCCTTGGAGATGTTCGTGATCGAGGGTATTCATACGACCATCCCGTTCCTGCACGGGGTCCTCGACCACCCAGACTTCCGCTCCGGTGACTTCGACACCCGTTTCCTAGAGGGATTCGAGAAGCGGGGGCGGAAAGGCGCCGCGGCTCAATGAAGATCGATGTGCTCTGGACTCCGCTAGAGCTGGAGCGCGTGACGGTCCAGGATCGCACCGCCGTGGCGGTCGACGTCTTACGAGCGGGCACGACTGTCGCCGCGGCGATCCACAACGGGGCGAGGGCAGTGGTGCCGGCTGAGTCGATTGAGGAGGCTTTGCGGATCGCTAACTCGATCGGACGTGACGAGGCACTGCTCGGTGGCGAACGACAGGGTCTGCGAATCCAAGGGTTCGATCTCGGCAACTCGCCTCTGGAGTTCACGAGTGAGGTTGTCGGCGGTCGCACCATCGTGATGACGACCACGAACGGGACGCAAGCCTTAGCAGCATTGGCCGGCGCGGGTGTCGTGTACATCGGGGCGTTAGTCAATCTGCGGTATGTGGTCGCAGCTCTGCGGAATGCCGCTGGTGATCCGCTGATCATCTGCGCCGGACGTGAAGGCAGGGTCAGCGTGGAGGACGCGCTCTGCGCTGGCCTGATGGTGGAAGCGCTTGTGAAGAAAGGTAGGAAGTCGGTCAGAGCCGAGCTGGGCGATGGCGCGCAGGCGGCGCTTGCCCTGGCTCGCGAGCTGACACCAGTCAGCGACGAGACCCTGCGCTCGACTGCGGCGGGCCGAGCCCTGGACGAGCTCGGCCAGGAAGCGGACATTGCATTCTGTGCTCAGCTGGATTCGATCCCGGCCGTTCCGGTACTCCGCGATCGACAGATCGTTCGCCTGGAGTCCACCGTCGGATCGGGACGTAGAGGGAAGGGGAGAGCGAGGTAGGAGATGAGTGATGGGCGACAGGGGGGATGATCGGATCCAGCGTGTCCTGATCGGTATCGGCCTGGCAGCAGTAGGACTCTTCACCTTCCTCAGTTTGATCCCTGTGCAGCTGCTGGGCGCAGGGCTTCAGAACCTCTTTCCCTCTGGGAACGTGGTGGGGCCAGTCGGCGCTTCCGTAGCGGGCGTACTGGTCAGCGCATTCGGCATCGCAGCGGCGGTCGTGTCGCTGCTGCCCGTTGTCTGGGGCATCTGGAGTCTCGAGTGGCTGGAGCGCTCCGAGGCGACTCGCTGGAGCATCTTCTTTGCAGCCACGGTGCTCATCGTTCCGCCTCTCATGGCCTCCTTCGCCTTTCCCGCGGGTGGGGGGGCACCTTGGCTGGCGGGGCGTTACGGCTCCTGGTCGGGTGGCCTGCTGACATCGGCGCTCAGCTGGGTGGGGAGTGCTCTCATTCTCCTCGCCCTCTTCCTCACCACACTCATCCTCAGCCTGGGCATGGGTCCGCTGAGGGCCGTTGCCCGAGGCGCGGTGGCCCTCCGGGGCGGCGGTCGAGCCACTCTGCGGGCTGGCGCCGTCG
Organism: Gemmatimonadota bacterium; assembly: GCA_020344375.1. Classification (GTDB taxonomy): domain Bacteria; phylum Gemmatimonadota; class Gemmatimonadetes; order Palauibacterales; family KS3-K002. The sequence continues at coordinate 2,104,846 of CP070823.1, forward strand.
TGACACAATGGGGCGTGACGGCAGCCCGATGGCTCAGCGGCGGCTGGCTTTGGCTGAGCCGGCGG
>CP070823.1:2105010-2126243 GCA_020344375.1 Gemmatimonadota bacterium
TCGTGCTGGTGGGCGTCGTGCTTCTCATCGCTTGCGCCAACGTCGCACAACTCCTGCTGGCACGGGCCACCGCGCGCCAGCACGAGATCGCCGTGCGGCTGGCGCTCGGGTCGGGGCGCGCGCGGTTGGCGCGGCAGCTGCTTACCGAGAGCGTGATGCTGGCGCTGTTAGGTGCGGCAGCCGGGTTCCTCTTCGCCCGCTGGTCCAGCGAGCTCGTCCTCATGTTCGTGTCCCAGGGCGGGCGCGCGGTTTCCCTCGACCTCTCGCTCGACCTCCGGGTGCTCGGCTTCACCATCGCGGTCGCGACCGTCACGGGCATCCTGTTCGGGCTCGCGCCCGCGTGGCACTCGACCCGCGTGGACCCGCAAACGGCGATGCGCGGCGCGGGCCGCGGACAAGTGGGGGAAACGCGCCAACGCTTCGCCAGGGGGATCGTCGTCGGGCAGGTGGCCCTGTCGCTGGTGCTCGTCGTGGCGGCTGGCCTCCTCGTCGGGAGCTTCCGGCGGCTCGCGACACTCGATCCGGGATTTCGCTCGGACGGCGTGCTGGTCGTCTCGGCCGATTGGTCCAACGTGGATCTTGCCGATGACCGACACGAGCGCTTCCCCCGAGAGCTGCTCCAGCGGATGCGCGCGGTGCCCGGCGTGCACCACGCCAGCGCCTCCCTGGTCACGCCAATCGGCGGAGCCATATGGAACGAGAGCGTTGTGGTCGGCGACCTCGGCCCGCAGGAAGCCACGGACGCGGACGTGTGGTTCAACGGCGTTACCGAGGGCTTTCTGGACACGTACGGCACCGCCTTGCTGGCCGGCCGCGACTTCACCGCGCGGGACGGAGCCGATGCCCCACCGGTGGTGCTCGTGAACCAGACCGTCGCGCGCCGCTTCTTCGGCGACGCCAGTCCGCTGGGGAAACACATATACACGAACGTGAACGACAGCATCGGTGCGCCGATGGAGATCGTCGGTGTGGTCGAGGACGCCAAGTACCACGGGCTGGACGAGGAGACGCCCCCCACGGCGTACGTTCCCTTGGAGCAGACCGAACTATGGCGACCGTCGATAGAGCTGGCGCTCCGCAGCGACGGCGCCGCGACCGGCCTGATAGCCGCGGTAACCGAGGCGATGCGCGAAGTGCACCCGTCCATCGCGCTCCAATTCACCCCGCTGAACGAGCGCGTGGCGACCTCGCTGGCGCGGCCGCGTCTGCTGGCGACGCTCTCGGGCTTCTTCGGCGGCCTCGCCATCCTGCTCGCGGTCATCGGCCTGTACGGCACCATGTCGTACAGCGTAGCGCGGCGGCGAAGCGAGATCGGCATTCGCATCGCGTTGGGCGCCGCGCGAACAGACATACTGCGCATGGTGGCGGGCGATGCCGGCACGGTCGTCGCGATGGGCGTGGTGTCGGGCGCGCTCCTGGCGCTGGCCGCGACGCGCCTGGTAGCCGCGTTCCTCTACGGGGTCACGGCCTCCGACCCGGTGACGCTGGCGCTCTCGGCGCTGACACTCGCGACAGTCGCGATGGCGGCGGGATTGGTGCCCGCGTGGCGCGCGGCCCGCGTCGACCCGATGCTGGCGTTGCGGGAGGAATAGTAGCGAGGCGGTACCCACGGGCTGAGCAGTGGCTGCGCGGCGACGTCATGAGCCGGCGTTGCTGAGATCGTCAGGCTCGCCGGCCTCGGCTTCCGCCTCGATCACGCGACGGACCGTGGCCCAGAGACCTTCCACAAACTCGTTCAGGCCGGTCCGTGCGACGCCGGAGACCCGGTAGGTCGCGAAGGCATCCGGCACCGCGAGAACGGGTGGATCCACGCCGGGGGGTAGCAGGTCGGCCTTCGAGAGGACGACGCAGTGGGGCTTCCCTGCCAGCTCCGCGCTGTACTCGCCCAGCTCGCGCCGCAGCAGCTCGTACTCCGCCTGGTGATCCTCGGCGTCCAGCGGTACCAGGTAGGCCAGGGTGCGGGTGCGCTCGATGTGGCGGAGGAAGCGAAGCCCCAGGCCTTTCCCCTCATGCGCTCCCTCGATGATTCCGGGGATGTCGGCCAGCACCATGCTCCGGCCCTCAGACAGCCCTACCACGCCGAGGTGTGGCTCGAGGGTAGTGAAGGGATACTCGGCAATCTTGGGCCGAGCGGCTGAGACCGCGGCCAGCAGCGTGCTCTTCCCCGCATTCGGCTGGCCCACCAGCCCCACGTCGGCGATCAGCTTCAGCTCGAGCTCGATCCGCCGTTCCACACCGGGCTGGCCGGGCTCGTGCTCGCGTGGCGTTCGGTGGGTCGGGGTGGCGAACGCGGCGTTGCCCCGGCCGCCACGGCCGCCCCGCGCCGCCACACAGCGATCCACCGCCTTCAGCAGCTCGCCCAAGAACTCACCCGTGTCGGCGTCCCTCACCACGGTACCGGGCGGGACCCGCAGGACGAGGTCCGCGCCCGACTCACCGGTCCTCTTCTTGCCCTGCCCGTGCCGGCCTCGCTCGGCCCGGTACTGATGCTGGTAGTGGTAATCCAGCAGGGTAGAGAGTTGTGGGTCCGCTATCAACACAACGTCACCGCCGTGGCCGCCGTCACCGCCGTCGGGTCCACCGCGGGGTACGAACTTCTCGCGACGGAAGGAGACACAGCCCGACCCTCCGTCGCCGCCGCGAACGTGGATGATCGCGTGATCGATGAGCATGGCTACTGGCTGTCGAGCACCGCTGACCAGAGATCTCGGGCCAGCTCCAGGTTCTCGGCCGGCGCGAACGCCGCGGCGCGCCGAATCGTCTGCTCGACGTCCTCCGGCGCGACCCCGGCGTTCAGTGCCCCCTTGAGATGCGAACGGAGCTGCCGGCGCCCGCTTTCTCCCTGAACGACGAGCATCGCGACGATCAGCATCTCGCGAGTCCCGAGGCCCAAGCCGGGCCGGCCCAACACCTTCCCATAGCCCTCCATCACCATCCAGCGGTCCAGCTCCGGGTGGAAGCGGGCGATGTTCCGGCGCAGCTGCTCATAGTGGTCGCCGTAGACCGTAGTGCACGTCCGCGCGCCGCGCTCCATCCACAGGCCGGGATCCTCGTCCGTCGGGTCCGGCGTCTCGACACCTTGGGCCCGCCAGCGGCGAAAAGCCTCAATGGCGGAAGGGAAGCCGAGAAAGAGGTACGATTGAAGGATGGCCTCTTCCACCTCCGACTCGCGGCCGGCCTCACGCAACCGACCGAGGGCCAAGTCCATGCCAGCAAGATCCCCCGCCGCTTGCGCAGCCGCGAGATCGACCAGGTCCCAGACCCAGGCGGACTCAGCTGCCATCGACCGCGCTTGCCTCAGCCTCTTGGGCGAGACAGTCCCTGAAGCGCCGCATCATCGCACAGAACCTTAAGGTCTCTCTCAGCTTGCAGGTGGATGCACTACTCAACGCGTTGGATGCGGAACTCCGCCCGGACCTCCCCGACGATCTCACCCACCGTGTTCTCGACTGTGCCGACATGATGCTGATCAAGCACCAGCAACTGGTCGGGTTTCAGCAGCTCGATCTGGGCAAGGGACTCCACGACCGCCGGCCCCACAGCACGGTCCCGGCCGTCCTCGACCTTCAGGGCGAGGCCCCAGCCCCGCTCGTGATCGCCAACGGCGAAGACGCCGTCGGCGCCGTTCTTGGCCAGGAGCCGCCCGCCCGTGACTTCCATCAACCGCGTCGACAGGCGGCCCGTGCCCGCCGCGAAATACGGCTCGCGCGTCATCGCCGCCGTCACCACACCCGCTGGGCCCTCAGGGTCACGCCGGGCAGCCGCCATGAGTTGGGCGTAGGCCCCGGCGATGATGTTGAGCGGGCTGGCGAACGAGACGACGCCGCAGCCGTCGGTGCCCCGCGGCAGCGCCTCGCAGGTCGAGTTCGTCCAGGTGCCGAGCTCACAGCAAACACGCGCCTGCACGGGATGATCCGCACAGCGGTAGCCCTTCGGGTTCACACCCCGATGCCGCGCCCAGGCGAGCATACCCGCGTGCTTGCCCGAGCAGTTGTTGTGGATCGGCGACGGCGCCCGACACTCACGGATCAGAGCGTCGGCAGAGGGCTTGTGCAGCGGCCAGTGCGCTCCGCACTCCAGGTCGTGCTCCGAGCAGCCCGTCTTCTTCAGCAGCGCCCGCACCGTCTCCACATGGTCGGGCTCGCCCGAGTGGGAGGCACAGCAGACTGCCAGCTCGGCGTCGGTGAACCCGAAGGCCTGCGTCACGCCGTCGGCCACCAGGGGCAGCGCCTGAAACGGCTTCGCCGTGGAGCGGAAGAAGGTGAAGAACTCCGGGTCGCCCAACCAGGCGAGCAGCTGACCCTGCGCGTCCACCAGCGCCGCCGAGATCCGGTGCCGGGACTCGACCCGACCGCCGCGTCTCACCTCGATCACGGCATCACCTCTATCACTCCAGGACCACTCCTCACGCACTCGCTTCCCGCCGCGAGTAGATGGAGATGGCGACACCCAGGAGAATCAGAACGCCCCCCACCACAGTGGCCGGTCCCGGCACCTCACGACCGCCGAGGAGCCACCAGGCCAGGAGGCTCGCGCCAATCGGCTCGCCCAGAACGGCCAGGCTCACAATATAGGCGCGCACGTGGCGCAGCGCCCAATTGAAGCCAGTATGACCCAAGAGCATAGGCCCCGCGGCAAGCCCGGCGAAGATCCACCACTCCCGTGCCGGGTAGCCGATGAAGGACTCGCCGCGCCCTGCGATGAAGGGCACGAGAATCATAGCCGCGATCGCGTAAACCCAGGCGACGTACGGCCAGATGCCCAGCACCCGACGCTGGCGCCGGCCGATCACGAGGTAGCCCGCCATCAGCACGCCCCCGAGCAGCGCGAGAGCGTTCCCCTTCTGCGCTCCGAGACCTAGGGCGAGACTCGCGCCGCCGACCACGGCAGCCCCCAGCGCAGCGACAACGATCCCGGCCCACTCGCCGGCGCTGGGACGTTCACGCAACCAGAGGGCGGACAGCCCGGCGGCGAACAGCGGATGCAGGTTCACCAGCAGCGTCGAGGAGGCCACCGTGGTGTACTCGAGCGAGATGAACCAGGTGACGAAGTGAAAGGCAAGCAGCACACCGGCGAGCCCGAGCAAAGTCAGGTCACCGCGCTTGACACGTGTCAGCCGCGGCCACTCACGACGTGCGGTGAGGGCGACAGCAATGACCAGCAGCGACAGGCTGAGTCGCCAGAAGGCCAACACGTACGCCGAGACGTGCGACCAGCGCACGAGGATCGCTGCCCACGAGACACCTACGATGGCAAGCGCGATGACGAGCGCCGGGTGTACACCGGGCCGTGGCGGGCCAGGTGATACTCGCGCAACGGGCCCCGCCATCAGCGGCCCGCGAGGTTCAACAGATTCCCGACGGCGATCCGGAGACCCAGAATCAGAAAGACGGCAGCGAACAGCCAGCGCAGCGCGTGAGGGGGCATCCGCTGCTGAACGAAGGGGCCAACGGGCACAGCGACCAGCGCTCCAACAGCCAGGCCGAGGCACGCTGGCAGATGGAAGTACGCGAGCGCTGTCTCACTCGCGTGGTCAGCCCATCCGCTGACGGCGTAGGCGATGACGCCGGTCAAAGCCGTGAACGTAATGACGGCAAGTGAGGTCGCGGAGACCTTCCGCAGCGAGATGTGGAGCCCGTAGATGAGCACCGGAATGGCAACGAGCCCACCGCCCACACCGAGCAGCGCTGAGAAGAAGCCGACCGCCGCACCGCCTGCAAGGGCGCCGCCGATAGGTACTGCGCCCTGCTCCTCTGAGGAGTGAACCTCAGCCCGGCGCTTGCCGATCAGCAGTCGTGTGGACACGACCAGCAGGAAGATGCCGAAGACGACTTTGAGCAGCTCGGCCGGGACAACTACAGCGACGCGGGCCCCCAACACGGCGGTAACTACGCTGGCCAAGCCCATCCGCCAAACTGCTCGCCACTCGACGAGCCGGGCACGGTTGTAGAGCCAGGCGCCCCGCAGGCTGATAGGCACGATGACCAAGAGGCTGGTAGCGTGAGCGATGACCGCCTGGTCCGCGGGCGACACCTGAACGCCAGCCAGCTCTGGGTGGGCGAGAAAGAAATAGAGGAAGGGAACCATGATGGCCCCTCCCCCTATGCCAACGAGTCCAGACACAGCGCCGGCCAGCAGCCCGACCGCCAGGGTGGCCAGCCAGCCGGCAACCGTCATGTCCGCTCCCTAGTCCTCCCGGGCCGCCGCCCTGAGCTCGGCCTGGCGGGTCTCGGCCAGTGAGAACAGCTGCTCCTGCGTGCGGCCGTCCCGCAGCAGCTCGACGGCCGTCTCGAGCTGACGATCCAGCACCAATCGTCGGCGAAGCGAGGTCACCTCATCGAACGCCACGGTCGCCAGATTGATGGCCAGCTGCCGTGTGATGACGCGGCGCGTGCCATCGAACAGCACGCGATCGGTCTCGATCCCGTTCTCCTCCAGCCAACCATAGAGCTGGTCGAGCATGGCCCCGGTGACCTCGAAGTCAGGTTCCAGCTGCGGGTGATCGTTAGCGTACTCCACCGAGAAGCTGAAGAGCGCGTCGCTGTACGCTGCCAGCTGCTCGCCCAGATAATTCCGGAACTGCTGCTCCACAGTCGTGAACGTGTCCGACCTCACGATGAGGTCCGGCGTGATACCGCCACCACCGTACACCGTGCGCCCGGAGTCCGTGTGATAGGCCTCCTGGCTGGCCGAATCTGGCACCTGAATGAACTCGGCTGCGGAACCGCCGCCCATGGCGAGGACGTACCGATCAGCTGCCTCACGATGGATGGATCGACCGCTGGGTGTGTACCACTTGGCCGTCGTGAGCTTCAGGTAGTTGCCTCCGGGCAACGGGTACAATGTCTGCACAGAGCCTTTGCCGAAGGTCGGTTCGCCGACCACGAGCGCTCGATCGTGATCCTGCAACGCGCCTGCCACGATCTCTGAGGCGCTGGCCGAGAAGCGGTTCACCAGCACGATGACCGGCAGGTCAGGATCGATCGGCCGCCGCTCCGCGTAGTAACTTTCGTTCTGGTCGGCAATGCGAGAACGCGTTTCGACGACCTCGCTCCCGCTCCTCAAGAACAGGTCGGAGACGGCCACGCCCTCGTCCAGCAAACCGCCCGGATTGTCGCGCAGATCCAGGATCAGCGCCCTCATCCCCTCGTTCGACAGTGAGTCCACCAATCCGAGGATGTCGTCGGCCGACCTTGCGCTAAACTGCGACTGCAGGATATAGCCGATGCGGGGTTCGTACATGAAGCCGGTCACGTACTGGACGTGGATATCATCGCGCACGATGCGAACCGGGATCGGCCTGTCCACGCCCACGCGCGAGATCTTGATATCGACGACTGAGCCTTTGGGGCCACGGAGCACGGACACGGCATGGTCGGATGTCCACCCGCGCATCGACTCGCCGTTCACCTCGACCAGCCGGTCACCGGACCGCAGACCCGCACGATCCGCCGGTGTGCCGGGCAGGGTCTGCACGACGGTGATCCAGCCGTCCTTCTCATCGATGCGGATCCCCAGGCCAGCGTAGTCGCCCGTCGTCTGCAGCCGCAGCTCCGAGTAGTCTTCCGGCCTCAAGAGCGTCGAATGGGGGTCGCCGAGCTGCTCGAGCAGGCCCTCAACGGCCAAATCGTAGAGATCGGCAGGGTCAATCTTCTCGACGTAGCGATCTGATACGGTCCGGATGACATCCTGGAGCATCCGTGACTTCAAGTAGACGTTCCCCTGCGTCCCCTGCTGCAGCAACCAGCCCCCGGTCACCGCCGCCAGCAGGCCGACGGCGGCTGGCACCCACACCGATCTCTTCAACTGCATGGCTCCTCCGATTCTAGGTCCACGAGCCGACCTTCGTATGTAATTCTACTAACCCTGGCGCGGCGCGAAAGTTTCCGGGAAGCGGGCCGACAGGGCCTCCCACACCGCGGCAAAAACCTGTTCAATTTCTCCCCGACCGTCGATCAATGCAACGTTGGGCTCGGCGCGGGCCAACTCGCGATACGTCTGCGCCACCCGTCGATGGAAATCGAGATCCGCACCCTCGATCCGGTCTCTTGCGCCCCTGGTCCGGCGAGCCAAGCCGCGGTCCGGGTCCACGTCGAGGAGCATAGAGAGGTCAGGACGCAGGCCGCCCGTGGCCAGCTGGTTGAGTTCCCTGACGTCGGTCAGAGGCAGCTGGCGGCCGCCGCCTTGGTAGGCGAATGTCGAGAGCTCATAGCGGTCGGTCAGCACGATTCGGCCGGCCTCGAGCGCGGGGCGGACGACCTGGCGCACGAAGACGGAGCGTGCGGCCAACATGAGCAACAGCTCGGTCGCGGGGTCCAACTCCAGGTCCCGGTCCAGCGCCACCGCCCGTATCGCCTCACCTGCCCGCGTGCCGCCGGGCTCCCGCGTCACGACGGGCTCGATGCCCTGTTTTCTGAGCGCGTCGGCGACCAGTCGGATCTGCGTGCTCTTCCCCGCGCCCTCCACGCCCTCAAAGGCGATGAAGCGGGCGCCGGGGCCGACCGGCTTCCGGCCCGATGATTCAAGCCTCCCGGAGGTACTCGTCGTAGTACTCAACGCCCAGATGCGTGATCGGCACCTCACCCATCAGCCACCTGAGCGTGTTCTTCAACTTCGTCAGCTGGATGAAGAGATCGTGCTCAGGGTACAGCTCGGGCGCAGTCATCGGGCTCTTGAAGTAGAAGGACAGCCATTCCTGTATCCCGCTCATGTTCGCCCGCTGCGCCAAGTCGAGGAACAGTGCCAGGTCCAGGACGATGGGTGCGGCGAGGATGGAATCCCGGCAGAGGAAATCGATCTTGATTTGCATCGGGTATCCGAGCCACCCGACGATATCGATGTTGTCCCACCCCTCCTTGTTGTCACCGCGGGGCGGGTAGTAGTTGATCCTGACCTTGTGATAGAAGTTGTCGTAGAGAACCGGGTAGAGATCGGGCTGCAGTATATGGTGCAGAACGCCCAACTTCGACTCCTCCTTCGTCTTGAAGCTTTCGGGATCGTCCAAGACCTCACCGTCCCGGTTGCCCAGTATGTTGGTGGAGAACCAACCCTGCAGACCGAGCATGCGCGCCTTGAGGCCGGGCGCCAAGATCGTCTTCATCAGCGTCTGGCCTGTCTTGAAGTCCTTGCCCGCAACCGGCACGCGCCTCTCGATCGCCAGCTCGCGCAACGCCGGTGTGTCCACCGTCAGGTTGGGCGCGCCGTTGGCGAAGGGTACGCGCTCCTGGATTGATGCGTAAGCGTAGATCATCGAGGGGCTGATGCCAGGGTCGTCTTTCTCGAGCCCCTCCTCGAAAGCCTCGATCGACTGGTGCACGGGTCCCGGACTCAGGAAGACCTCGGTCGATGCGCACCAGACCATCACGAGCCGGTCGCAGCCTCTCTCCTCTCTGAAGCGGCGAATGTCCGCCCGGAGCGCCTCGGCGAGCTCACGCTTGTTCTTGCCCTGCTTGACGTTGTCGCCCTTCAGCTTCTTCACGTAGTCCTGCGAGAAGACCGCGGGCATCGGCTTGATCCCGGCGAGGAAGTCCCCGACCTCACGCAGGTGCCTGTCCCCCAGAACACCGGCCACCTGAGCCGACCTGAGACCATCGTCCGGGATCGGATCCCAGGCACCGAACTCGAGATCGGCCGGGCTCGCCAAGGGCACGAAGTCCTTGATGAGCGGCGTTCGAGCCTCCGTGCGCTTCCCTAGCCGGATCGTCGCCATCTGCGTGAGCGAGCCGATCGGCTGTGCGAGGCCACGCCGCACGGCTTCCACCCCCGCCACGAACGTCGTCGCCACCGCGCCTAGGCCGGGTATCAGAACGCCAAGCTTCCCGGTGGGCGGTGCGATCTTGGGCTGCTCCGTCTGCTTATCGGTCACCTCTTCTCCTCTCCAGTCCCAACAGCGAGTTCTTCACCGGTGGACTGCGGATTGTCGGGGCCGGATCCGGCACTGCTTGTCTTGGGCTCCCGCGTGTATTGGTAGACCCAGATGATCCGCTGTATCGCCGTCAGGTTCGTGAGCACGGCAAGCACGATGATGACGACGCGTAGCGCCAGCCCCGACGCACTTTCTCCGAAGAGCAGGCTCGCCAGACCGATGGCCACCACTCGCTCACCACGCTGCATCAGCCCGACCTTGCAGTCGATGCCGAGAGCTTCCGCGCGAGCCCGGGTATAGCTGATCATCAACGACCCGGCCATGGCCAGCATCACGGCGTAGATCATCCCCACATCACCGAGTACCAGCCGATAGTCGTTGTAGAGCGAGAGTATCCCCAGGTAGACAGCGATCTCGGAGATGCGGTCGAGCGTCGAGTCGTAGAACGCGCCGAACTTCGAGGCCAGACCGGTCGCTCGGGCGACGCGCCCGTCGAACACGTCGAAGACCCCGCCCAGAAGTATCAGGGCGCCAGCGGTCCTCGCATGGTGCGAATGGAACGCGAAAGCGGAGCTCATCGTCACCAGAAAGCCGATTGTGCTCAGCACATTCGGGTGAACGCGCTTGCGCACCAACCAGTCGATGATCGGCTGTAGAGCCGCCACCAAGCGGCGTTCAATTGCACGCCTCATCGACGCCTTCCGAACCAGCTGAAGTATCGCCGCACGACGCGCCCAGCTGCTGTCCCGCCCACTCGCGTTATCGCTCGAAACAGGCTCTTCGTCATTCGCTAACGCTCGGCCAGCACGATCCGACGATGGCCAGCGAGGTCGCGAATCACTCGTGGTTCGCCGTATCCTCCTCGCGTCCGGATGCGTTGAAGCGCGGCATCAGCGACTCCTGGAGCTACCTCCAGGGCCAGGAGCCCACCCGGTGCCAGGTAACGCGGCGCCCCATCGACAATCTCCTGGATCACTTCGAGGCCGGTCGGGCCCGCATACAAAGCGACAGCGGGCTCCCAATCGCGCACTTCTTCCGGTAGAGCTTCACCGACCGCGATATAGGGCGGATTGGAGACCACAATCTGGAATCGTTCTCCGGACCTAAGGGCATCGAACAGCGAGCCCAGCCGCAGGTCTACCACCCCGCCGACCCCGGCCTCGTCCGCATTGCAGCGGGCAACATTCAGCGCCTCCGCCGATATGTCAACGCCGACCACGCGCGTGAAGGGGCCCTCGAGGGCCAGGCTGATCGCGATCGCCCCCGAGCCGGTACCCAGATCCAGGCCAAGGAGGCCCTCTTTGCCCCGGCACCACCTCAGGACGGCTTCCACCAGCTGCTCTGTCTCCGGCCGTGGGATGAGGACCGAGCGGTCGACCCGCAGTGAGAGTTCCCGGAACGCGGCACGCCCCTCTATGTACTGGAGAGGTTCACCGCGCGCGCGACGTGTTAGTCGCTCCAGGTACTCGTCGAGCTCGTGCTCGGCGAGTTGCCGACCGCGCTGCAGTGCGACTTGACCCGGCGTGATACCCAGCACCCCAGCGAGCAGGAAGGTTGCTTCGCGGCGCGCGTCAGCCCCAGCGCGTGCGCTCAGCGTGCGGCGCCCTCTCTGCAACGCCGCGTCCAGTGTCGGCATCCTGTTGATCGTGGGGCTGTCGGAATCGGAAGCGGGGCGCCGCTCCCGTCTCGCGCCGCTCATGCGCTCAGACGTTCCTCCCGACGCGCCAGGCGGAGTTCGCGCAGCAACTCGTCGAGGTCGCCGTCGAGGATCTCGGGCAGCCGATGCACGGTGAGGCCGATGCGGTGGTCGGTGACGCGACTCTGAGGGAAGTTATAGGTGCGGATCTTGGCCGAGCGATCACCGGTCCCGACCTGCTGCCGACGCTCCTGCGCACGTTCCGCTTCCTGCTGGGCGATCTCGCGGTCGAGTAAGCGACTGCGCAGCACCTTTAGCGCACGTGCCTTGTTCTTGTGCTGAGACTTCTCGTCCTGGCAGGTCACCACGAGACCGGTAGGAATGTGTGTGATGCGTACGGCCGAGTCCGTGGTGTTCACGCTCTGGCCGCCGGGGCCCGAGGATCGGAAGACGTCGACCTTGAGGTCCTCAGGATTGATCTCCAGATCGACATCCTCGGCCTCGGGGAGAACCGCCACGGTCGCGGCGGAGGTGTGAATGCGACCCTGGCTCTCGGTCTCCGGGACACGCTGGACGCGGTGTACACCTGACTCGTAGCGCAGCGTGCCGTAAGCGTTCCTCCCGCGCACCAGGAACACGACTTCCTTGAGCCCCCCGAGCGTGCCTTCGCTGGTCGAGAGCACATCGGCCTTCCAGCCGCGCCCTTCGGCGTAGCGGGTGTACATGCGGAAGAGATCGGCAGCGAAGAGGCCGGCCTCGTCACCGCCTGTCCCGGCGCGAATCTCGATCACCGCCGCCCGGTCATCCAGGGGATCGCGGGGCGCTAGCAGCTCTCGAGCCTCAGCCTCGAGCTGCTCGATCCGCGCCTCCAAGTCATGCACCTCGCTCTGGGCCAGCTCGCGCAGCTCGCCGTCCTCAGCCGACTCCACGAGCTCCCGGGCCTGCTGCAGCTGGTCGTCGAGTTCGAGCAGCTCATCCCCCAACTCGGCGATGCACTCCAGCCCGGCGTGCTCCCGACCCAGCTCCCGCAAGCGCTCAGGGTCCGCGATCACGTCCGGGCTGGCCAACTGCCGCCCGAGCCCCGCCCGGCGCTCGACGGCCGCACGCACCTTCTCTCTCAGCCGCTCAGTACCTGTCATGTGATACGCCGCATGGAGGGCGGCTGGTCCGCCAGCCTACTCCGTCTGCTCCTCGCCGGCGGGCGCCGACGCCGACTCCGCCGAGGCCTCAGAGCGACGGGCCGCAGGCTTCTTCGAGCGGGACCTCTTGGCCTTCGTCTCACCGTACTTGCGCCGGAACCGCTCGACACGACCTGCTGTGTCCACGAGCTTCTGGCGACCCGTGAAGAACGGGTGGCAGCGTGAGCAGATCTCCACGTGGATGGACTCGAGCGTGGACCGGGTCGTAAAGCTGTTGCCGCAGGCACACGTCACGTGCGCGGTCTTGTACTCCGGGTGAATTCCTTCCTTCATGAGACTACCCTGGATCGAAGTCGCAGCGAGAAAAGCGACGGCCCCCGTGGGGGGCCGTCTTCCCGGGGTGAAATCTAGCAGCCCGCGGGCCCGGGGCAAGCGCCGGGCAGGCTGCCTGAGAAGTCTGCCGTCAGCCAGGTCACGGGCTAGCGGGCACTGGGTCCGCGCGCCGCCGACCCCGCCACCCGCTCCACAGCAGCAGCAGCGTCGCACCCACCGCGGAGAGCCACCCGGGCCAGTCGCCCAGGCGGGTGTAGAGCGTCATCCCATCCGTGGTCTCGACGCTGGCGACGCGGGCGTCCGGCTCGAACAGCCGGGTCGCCTCGCGGATGCGGCCCCGCGGATCGACGAACAGCGAGATGCCGGTGTTGGCCGACCGGGCGACCCCCATACGGTTCTCGATCGCTCGCATCACCAGGTGCGCCGGGTGCTGATAGAGCGCGCTTGTGCGGCTCCACCAGGGCCGCTCACGTCCAAACCAGGCGTCGTTGGTGATGTTGACCACGAAGTCCGCCCCTTCACGGCGGTACTTCCTCGACAGCTCGGGGAAGATCGACTCGTAGCAGATGAGGACGCCGAAGCCGGCATCGTCCACCCGCAGGATTGGCTCGTCCTCGCCGCGCCCGAAGCCGCCGAAATACTGCAGGAACGCGTTGACGTTGCCCAGCAGGGGGAGCCGCCACCCCTCCGTGATCGCCCTGCTGCGCAGGGAGCGCACCCATCCAACAGGGACGAAAGGCACGCGCTCAATGATCGGCACGAGGTAGTGCTTCCGGTAGAGACTCGCTGGTGAACCCTCGGTATCGACGAAGAGAGCGGCGTTGTAGTAGTCGTACCCACCGTCAGCATACCGCACGACATCGATGAAGCCAAAGAGCAGCGTGACGTCGTTGCTGCGCGCCAGCGCCCCCACCCAGGAGCCCCAACCCGGAGCTCTCTCCAACGACGTCGGCAGCGCCGTCTCGGGCCACACGACCAGCTCGACGCCGGAGGCACCAGCGAGCCGGCGAGCCGTGAGCTGAGCCAGGGCCCTCTGGCTAGTGTCCACCGCCGCCGCACGCTCGAGCTTGAGATCCTCGGGGATATTCGGCTGGACCACGAGAACCCGGGCCGCCGGCCTCGTCTGCAGCGTATGCCAGCGGATCAACGAGTAGCCAATGGGCAGAGCAATGAGCAGCGCCAGCGCCGCTGTGCGGAGCTGCCAGCGCCGGCGGAGGCCCTCCAGCCACCATTCCGCCAGCAGACCGTTGATCGCCACCAGCCAGACCGTAACACCGCGAGCGCCGCTGATATCCGCGAAGCCCACCAGCATGGGAAAGCCTGTCAGCGAGTGGCCGAGGCCGAGCCAGGGGAAGGCCACGTCTCCGAGGTGTGCCCTCAGCCACTCCACGCCCGTCCAGAAGATAGGGAGGGAAACCCAGAAGGGGATCGCGTGGCGGAAACGCATCCGGTGCAGCGCCCAACCCGCGCCTGCCAGGAGGCCAGAGAGCACCACAAACGTGATGAGATAGCCGAGGAGTGCGAGCCAGGTATAGAAGACGAGCGCGGTGAACAACCAGTAGAGCAGCGTCCCGTAGAAGACGACTCCCATCCAAAAGGTGGCGCGCAGAACGGAGGTCGCGCCGGAACGGTCGGGCGGTGACCCGCCCACGAAGAGCAGATAGGGGACGAGTGCCACGAAGGGCGGGACCAGCAGTTGGAAGGGCGGAAAGGAAAGGGTGAGAAGAATCCCGCTGACAACCGGGAGGCCGAGCTCTCTGGCGCTAGGCAGAACGGGGTGCCTCACAGCACGATCTCGCGTCCTTCTTCCGCCGATCGGTAGCAGGCGTCAACGATCCCCAGCAAGACTTCCTGCTCCTCGGGCAGCGGCTCCTCCCTGTCCCCCCGAACGACGCCGAGGAAGTAGTCGAGCTCGCGCCGGTAGGAGGCCCGATAGATGTTCTCGGCCCCGGGCGCGAGGCGTGGCGTGACGTCGACCACCCCGCCGGGCGTCACCCTCTGTATGACGAAGGGGTAGAGCGAGCCGAAACCCGCAGCGCCCAGAGCCACGAAGCTGTGACGATCCTCAACGGCCGCGAGATCCCAGGTCACTTCGATGCTGCAGGTCACGTCGCCCTCCAGCATCATCAACACGACCGCCGTGTCCTCCACGCCGTCTCCACCGTGGTCGGGCAGGTACGCGGTCAGGCGCTCGGGCGCGGGATAACCGACGAGCCAGAGGCAGAAGTCGAGGTTCGTGACCCCCAAGTCCATGAGGGCGCCACCTCCATACTCACGGCTCCGCCGCCACTCGCTGACACGCGCGCGGCGAGCGCGCCGGCGCTGCCAGCTGGCGTGCATGTGGAAGATGTCTCCCAGCTCCCCGCTGCTGACCGCGCGTCGCAAGGCCCACGCGTCAGGTCGAAACCGGTGGCTGTTTTCGATCATCAGCGTTCGGCCTGCCTGGCGTGCAGAGCGAAGCGTCTGAGCCACTTGCTCGCGGCTCGTGCCCAGCGGACGGTCGCAGAGGACGTGCAAACCGGCCTCAAGCGCCAGTTCCGTGTGCCGGGCGTGCAGGTGGTTCGGCGTACAAAGGAGGACGGCGTTCAGGTTGGGGTTCCCGAGCAGCTTCTCGATCGACGAATAAGCAGAACCTACCTGGAAACGCTTGGCGACTGTCCTTGCTTTCGCGATGTCGGCATCGCAGACCGCCGTCACGGTCACCCCATCCAGTTCTGCCAGGATCGGGAGATGCACGATCTGAGCGATGCCGCTGCAGCCGACGATGCCGACCTCAACGTTGTCCGTGTTCACCATTGCCGGTATCCAGGTGCGTCGAGCGTTAGGGTGCCCGCGGTGCTCCAGCTTCGTCCCAATCAGGAGTCCAAGTGATCGAATCTCCGGAGAATGCCCAGTCAGGGTCAGGCTCCACCTCGTCGATCAACTCGATGAGCGCGTCCACGATCTCCGCCTCAGGCACCTTGCGGACCATCCGGCCGCGAACGTAGAGGAGACCTTCCCCCTTCCCGCCCGCGATTCCGATGTCGGCCTCCCGCGCCTCACCCGGCCCGTTCACCGCGCAGCCCATCACGGCGACCGTGAGCGGCTTGCGGATCTCGCGAGTGCGTTCCTCCACCTCCTCGGCCAGGCGGATGAGATCGACCTGCAGCCGCCCACACCCGGGACAGGCAACGATGCGAATGCTCTCGCGTCGCAGATCTAGCGACTCGAGAATCGCCCGGGCCGCATGCACCTCCTCGACCGGATCGGCGGACAACGAGACGCGCAGCGTATCTCCGATGCCCTCCGCGAGCAACGTCCCGATCCCGACCGCCGACTTGATGTTCCCGGCACGCGGCGTGCCGGCCTCCGTGACACCCAGGTGCAGAGGGTAGTTGAACTCGTTGGCGGCCAGGCGATTCGCGGCGATCATCAGCGGAACACGGGAGGCCTTCAGGGAGATCACAATGTCCTCGAACCCCTCGTCCTCCAGCAACCTCACGTGACGGCGAGCGCTTTCCACCATCGCCTCGGGCGTCGGACGGCCGTGCTTCGCCAACAGCTCGCGTTCCAGAGAGCCAGCGTTCACGCCGATGCGTATCGGCAGGCCGCGCTCACGGGCCGCATCGACGACCGCCCGCACCCGCGAGGCCGCGCCGATGTTGCCTGGGTTGAGGCGGAGCTTCGCGACACCGGCCTCCGCCGCCTTGATCGCGAGCCTGTAGTCGAAGTGGATATCCGCCACCAGCGGTACCGGCGAGTGCCTGACCAGCTCCGGCAAGTTGCCGGCCGCAGCCTCGTTCGGCACCGCCGTACGGACGATGTCCACGCCGGCGTGAGCCAACCGCTGGATCTCCTTCACGGAACCCTCGAGGTTCACCGGGCTCGCCAGCGTCATCGACTGGATGGAGATCGGCGCGGCTCCGCCCATCGGGACATCGCCGACCAACACTCGCCGCGTGCGCTGACGATGTGGTACCTGGGTCCCTGTAGTCGTTCTTTGCTTCCCTGTCATAGCGAACAGCGTCCGCCAGCATCGGCCACACGGCTGGCGGCGACGAATCTATCCCTGATCGATCACTTTGGCGAGCGATCGCTCGACCACCGCCAGGGTCTCGTCGATGTCCGCATCGCCGTGTGCCGTCGATATGAAGCCCGCCTCGAACGGGGACGGCGCGAAGAAGACGCCACCGTCGAGACACTCACGGTAATACCGGGCAAACAGCTCGCGGTCCACCGCCAGGGCGTCCTCGAAGTTGCGGACCGGCCCCGCGCAGAAGTAGACGCCCCACATCGAGCCCACGACCGCGCCGGTAGCGGGTACGCCATGTCGGCGTGCGGCAGCAACGATCCCTTCGACCAGCCGTGTCGCGCGGCTCTCGAGCCGCACGTACGGGTTCTCCCGCTCCAGGACCTCGAGCTGTGCGAGACCCGCAGCCATGGCCAGCGGGTTTCCTGAGAGCGTACCGGCCTGGTAGACGTCACCCTGCGGCGCAACCCGGGCCATGATCTGCCGCGGGCCACCGTAGGCACCGACCGGGAAACCACCCCCGATCACCTTGCCGAGCACGGTGAGGTCCGGCCGGATCCCGTAGCGCTCCTGCGCGCCGCCCAGCGCGACGCGGAAGCCTGTCATCACCTCGTCGAAGATGAGCAGCGCACCGACGCGCTGCGTCTCGTCGCGGAGCAGCTGCAGGAAACCCGTTTCCGGAGGAATGAGCCCAGCGTTGCCCACGACAGGCTCCACGATCAAGGCTGCGAGACGGTCGCCGTGGCGGCTCAGTGCTTCCTCCACTGCGCCGCGATCGTTGTAGGGCACCGTCAAGGTCAGCCGGGTGATCTCCTTCGGCACACCCGGCGAACTCGGGAGCCCGAGAGTAGCGAGTCCGGAGCCGGCCTTTGCCAGAAAGCTGTCACCGTGGCCGTGATAGCAACCCTCGAACTTCAATATGAGATCGCGACCCGTCACCGCACGCGCCAACCGCACCGCTGACATCGTTGCCTCGGTCCCGCTATTTACGAAGCGTACCATCTCCAGAGACGGGACCAGAGCGACGACGCGTTCGGCGAGCTCCACCTCCTCAGGCGTCGGCGTGCCGTAGTGCGTTCCTTTGCGGACAGCACGCTGCACCGCCTCGACTACGTGGGGATGCGCGTGGCCGAGGATGAGCGGGCCCCAGGAGAGCACGTAGTCTATGTACTCGACCCCATCGACGTCTCGCAGCCGCGACCCCGTTCCGCTGGCCGTGAAGAACGGTTCGCCATTCACCGCACCGAACGCGCGAACCGGCGAGTTCACCCCGCCCGGGGTCACTCGAACAGCGCGCTCGTACAGTTGTCGCGACAACTCACGTCTATTCATCTGCCCCATGCGGTCTGAAGATCCAGGCACATCGATTCGGCATGCTTGACGGGATAGTGCGCGGCCCTGGTCCGGTTCTCCACGACGCCCCAAAGGTCCGCGTCGTCCGCATTCGTGATGGTGGCGACGGCCAAGTCGCCGGGAGCCAGGGCAAGGTCCGAGCTGCCAAGGTAGGTCACCCCGTCGATCTCGTAGGCCTGACTGCGCATGCGTGCCTCGATCTGGCGTGAGTCGTCGCCGCCCTCCACCACACGATCAACGAGCACCTCGACGCAGTTGCCGATGCAGAACCGATTTCGCGCGGCCACGATCGAGCGCTGGAGCTCGTTCACCAAAGCCAGGCGCTCCATCTTCACCGACTCGGGCAGCTGATCAGGCATTTCCGCGCCCGGCGTCCCGTCCTGCGGCGAGAAAGCGAAGGCACCCAAGTGATCGAATTCGCTCTCGCCGATGAAGTCGAGCAGCGCCTCGAAGTCGTCATCGGTCTCGCCGGGGAATCCTACGACGACGGTGCTGCGGAGTGTGAGGTCCGGGATCTCCGAGCGCAGCCAGGCGATGACCTCCCGTAACCGCTCCGGCCGCTCGGGTCGCCGCATGCGCTCCAGCATCCGAGGGCTAGCGTGCTGGATGGGCATGTCGATATACGGGAGGATTCTGTCCTCGCGGGCAATCAGTTTCACCAGCGACGGTCGCAGACCGGCCGAGTAGATGTAGAGCAGGCGGAGCCACGGAATCTCGGTAGCCGCCAGCAACTGCTCGAGCAGCTGATGCAGGCCGGCCCGGCCGCTCAAGTCGCGGCCATAGTGTGCCAAGTCCTGAGCGACGAGGTTGAGTTCCACCACGCCCCGCGCTTCCAGTGCCTTTGCCTCCTCGACGAGCGCCTGCGGCTCAAAGGAGCGGTGACGACCGCGCCACAGCGGGATCGCACAGAAGGCGCACGGGTGGTCGCAGCCTTCGCTCACTTTGAGGTAGGAGACGTGGCGAAGGCCGCCCACTGGCAGGCGTGAGCCGGGGTGCTTGTGCACACGCCCGTCAAGCAACCCACGAATCACGAGCTGCGGGACCAGATCAGGCAGATCGCGGAGGCCGAGGAACAGATCCACCTCAGGAAGTGAGCGCTGAAGCTCACGCCGGTAGCGTTCCACCAGACACCCCACCGCCACCAGCACGCGAAGCTGCCCGGTGTCCTTCAGGCGCCCCGCCTGCAGGAGTGCATCGATCGACTCTTCCTTCGCGGCATCGATGAAACCGCAGGTGTTGACGAGGAGAAGCTCCGCATCGCGTAGTTCCGCGACGTAGTCCCCTCCGTGGGCCACGAGGGTGGCTACGATACGCTCCGAGTCGACTGTGTTCTTATCGCAACCGAGGGTAATGACGGAGAACTTCACCGCGTGAACACCTCGACGCCCGGTGGCGGGGAGAAGCGGAAGAGATCCTGGGGCAGGTCGATTCCTGCCTCCACGTTGCTGAGTGTGATCGTCCGTACGGTCTCGTTTTCCTCGCGGATCTCGAACTTGCGTACGAGGTAGTCCTCCGCGTCGATCCAGACGCGCACCAGCGTGTAGGGCACCTCGAACCGGGGCACGAGCGAGAGGAGAAAAGCAGCCCGGTGATTCACGACATCCCGCTGCACGTACGTGGCCACGTAGCGCTCGGTCGGGCTCACCAGGAACTGGCCGCCGAGAGTCGCGCCCTCCGCGGTCTGGTCAATCGCCGTACGGATAACCTGGTCCGGCTGCGCGCTGGGGTAGTACATCCAGAACCACTGGCCGTCGGCCACTACAATGTCGCCCTTCGGCTCCTCGAACCTCATCACGAAGTAGTTGGGCTTCCTCTGGAAGACGACGCCCCGGCCCTCCTTCGCAGTCTCCAGTGCCGGTATCTCGATCTTCTGCACGAACTCGGAACGCAAAGTCGTCGCCGCCTGATAGGCCTCCGCGGCCCTGGCGAGGATCAACTCCGCACTGTCGGCAGCCGACTGCCCCTGCGGGCCCAGCGCAGACGTCAGCGCAAGCAGTATGGCAAGCTCGTTCATCGTCGTTCCCAACCCGTTCTAGCTGTTCCAAGCGGCGCAGATTCTGTCCAGATCTTGTAGTGTAATCAATACCTCACGTGGTTTCGACCCCTCGGAAGGTCCAACGATCCCTGCCTGCTCCAGCTGATCGACGATGCGCGCGGCCCGCCCGTAGCCGATTCTGAGCCGCCGCTGCAGCAGGCTCGTGGATCCCTGTTGGTGCTGAATGACGACCTCGGCAGCTCGGCGAAACAGCGGATCGCGGTCGATCGCCGCCTCATCCACCAAGTCGAGCTCCGCCTCCTCGAGCTCGCGTTGGCGCACGACCTCCAGGATGTCCTCCTCGGGCTGGGCCGGCTCCCGCTCCGCCTCCGCGCGGGCACGATACCACCGCACGAGGCGCTCCATGTCCTCTGTCGCTACGAATGTCCCTTGGATGCGCTTCGGCTCCGCCTGGCCGGGCGGCATGAAGAGCATGTCGCCGTCACCCAACAGGGTTTCGGCGCCGTTCTGGTCGATGATCGTTCGGCTGTCCACCTTGGAAGCGACCCGGAAGGCGATGCGGCACGAGAAATTCGCCTTGATAAGTCCCGTAATGACGTTGACCGAGGGTCGCTGGGTCGCCACGACGAGGTGGACCCCCGTCGCGCGCGCCTTCTGTGCGAGGTAGGCCAGCGGACGCTCGATCTCGTTCTGTACAGTCATCATCAAGTCGGCCAGCTCGTCTATGATCAACACGATGTACGGCAGTATCCGCGGCTCCTCCAGCTCGACACCGCCTTCAGAGAGCGGGGCCATGATCGTCGCGCCCTTGCTGACCCGCTGATTGTACTCCCGCAGATTGCGGCAACCGTTGGCCGACAGGCACTCGTAGCGCCGTTCCATCTCGTAGACCAGCCACTTGA
>CP070823.1:2126343-2143019 GCA_020344375.1 Gemmatimonadota bacterium
CTCGCCTTCGCCTCCTCGATGTACTCAGCGATCTTACGGAAGGCGCTACGGTCGATCACCGCGCACATGAAGTTACGGAAGTCGCGCGGGTCGCCCATCTTGATGCTCGCCACCATCTCCAGCAGCTGGTCACGCGTCTCCGGCCAGATCGACTCGGGGATGTAGGCGCGGGATACGGCGCTGCATTTCTGCCCCTGATACTCGAAGGCACCGCGCACCAGGGCGACGTTGAGCTCGGTGATGTCGGTGCTGGCGTGGGCGACTACGAAGTCTTTGCCGCCTGTCTCACCGACGATACGCGGGTAGTTCCGGTAACCGGCGATGTTCTCCGCGATCTTCTGCCACAGCATCAGGAAGACCGAGGTCGAGCCCGTGTAGTGGATGCCGGCGAAGTGCCGGTTCGGCACAATGGCGTCGGACAGGGCAGCCGAATCACCGATCACGAAGTTGATGACGCCGTCGGGTAGGCCCGCCTCCTGCAGCACCTTCATCACATAGTAGTTGCTGTAGATCGATGTGCGCGACGGCTTCCAGAGCGACACGCAGCCCATGATCGCCGGCGCGGTGGGCAGATTGCCCCCGATCGAGGTGAAGTTGAACGGCGTGATGGCGTAGACGAAGCCCTCCAGCGGCCGGTGTTCCATGCGGTTCCAGACGCCCGGAGCCGACACGGGCTGCTCCGCGTAGATCTTCTCGGCGTAGTGGACGTTGAAGCGCCAGAAATCGATCAGCTCACAGGCCGCATCGATCTCCGCCTGGTGGGCCGTCTTGCTCTGGCCCAGCATGGTGGCGGCGTTCACCGTGTCGCGCCACGGTCCCGCCAACAGGTCGGCCGCCTTCAGGAAGACGGCCGCCCGCTCCTCCCAGGGCCAACGCGACCACTCTTTCCAGGCCTTCTGCGAGGCCGCGATCGCCGCCTCGACCTCCTTGGGGCCACCCTTGTGCCAGCCGGCCAGCACATGCTTGTGATCGTGCGGCATCGTGTATTCGGCCACCTCGCCGGTCCGCACCGTCCACCCCACCGATGACCAGCGGGATCTCGACCTGCCGGCCCGCCAGCTCATCCAGCTTCTTCTTCAGTGACTCCCGCTCAGGCGTCCCGGGCGCATACGACCGGACCGGCTCGTTCTGCGGTATCGGTGTCTGGTAGAGCGCACTAGACATGGCTGTCCCTCGATCTCGGCTTCGAACTTGGAACGATGGATGGGTGCACTAGCTTCGCGACTAGCGCTGCGGTGGGCAAGTCCCGGGCCAGCCCGGCGGCCCGGACCCCGCTACCGAGTCCGGGCTTGGGCCATACGCAAGCGAGGCACGTCACAAGAGGCGCAGTCCGGGAAGCTCCTACGCCGGACCCCGCTCCAGCACCCGCTGCACCCGCCGGTCCGCCGCACGTGCCGGAGACTCGCCGCGTGAAGGTGCTTGCAGAGAGGAAGACCGGCGTCGCCCACACCCTGGACCAGCACGGTGCAGCCCTTCAGCTCGGGGCTGCCGAACAGCTCCTGGGCCACCGCCTCCACGCTCACGAACACGCCCAGCGCCGTCCAGGGACCCGGATCGCCGGCCGTCAGGCCGCGCACCCGGGTGCTCTTGCGGCCGATGATCTCCATGCTTTCCAGGTCAACGCCCAGGTCCGGCCCGGTGTAGAAGCCACCGCGCAGCGACTCCACCAGCTCGCCATAACGCTCCAACAGCCGCTCGCGCTCCGCCCCCTGCACGGGCTGCGACAAAGCGATAACGCCCTTTCCACCGCCCATCGGGAAATCGATGCCGGCCCACTTGTACGTCATCCCGGCCGCGAGGCGCTGGACATCGCGCAAGCCGTCACGCGGCGCAGGGTAGACCTTCATGCGCGTGCCGCCGATAGCAGGCCCTAGGCGCGTGGAGTGGATGGCGATGAACATCCAGGCATCCGCCTCGTGGTCGTAGCGCATCACGAGCTGTTCACCGTCCCAACTGCGGATCAGCTCCTCCATCTCGGCCTGCCCTTCGCCAGCCTGCCTCCTACCCGACATCGTCAAGGAAGCGGCAAAGACACGTGCAGGTGGTCCGCCGTGCCCACGTGCCTCAGCGTCCTGAAGCCCATCACCCGGAAATAGGTCCGCGTCAGAAAGTTACGCCACCCACTGCGGCCGATCGTTCGTAGATCCACCGCATGAGCGTAGCCATCCGCCTGCCTGAAATGCAACGAGCGCTCGTAGAGCGGCAGCCCCATCCGCTCGTAGTCTTCGGGCGCCCTCTCCATGTCCGTGACCACCAGGTCGCTGTCCACCAGGATGAACGTGCTCGTCGCCAGCCGCAGCAGCGGGTGCAACGAGTGGTACGTGTCCTCGACCCCGCCCTTTACGTTCATGCTCGAAATGTAGATCAGCGCGTAGAGACAATACGCGGCCACCACGGCGATGAGCGTCTTCGGCAGGAAGCCCGGCATCCGGATCTTGCCCGACACACGCTTCGTGACCCACGCCGAGTAGAGCAGCAACAGAAGCACCGTGAGCAACAATCCGGCAAGCAGCGCCGGCCACGTGGGCACGCCGTAGTATCGATACAGGAAGACCGAGCTGCCAACCAGCACCCAGAACGGGAGCACGAGCGCAGCGGCGACGAGCACGCAGCGGACGAGCCACTTCGCGACCAGTCGGCGGATATCCAGGCGCCGCCGAACCACGACGCCCGGACGCTCAGCGGGCCGTTCCTTCTTGAGCCGCTCGAGGAGGGCCTCGTACTCAGCAAATGGATCGATCATCGCCCTACCCTACGACCGCCAGGAACCGGGCGTTTCCCAGACGGCTTCACGTCGCCGCCGCTCGGTCTCCTCGTCAGCTATCCGCCGTCTAATCCTCACGTGGTCGACCCAGCACCAACGGTAGCTCGACCAGCCCGCCGCGCGTCGACATGACGCGCACCTTGCCTTCAAGGCCAGGGACACCGTAGGTATGCACCAGGAAGTCCACCGACGTCTGCTCGCCGGGCTGAGTCCATCCGGCGCGGATCACCTTGTCGCGGGTCGCCGGGTCCACGATGCGGACCACGGGCGCGTCCCGTCGAACCAGCGTGGAGTCGAACTGTAGCTCCACACGATCCTCCTGCACGATCTTCACCAGCTGCGCCTGGCGGAGCGCGGTCGGCAGCATCCCGCTGTTGGTCCAGCTCACCGCAACGCGATAGGCCGCGCTATCGCCCCAGCTCTCGATGCGGTGGACATCGGTCTTCACCTCATCGATCTGCGGTAGGTGCTTCGCCAGCTCGAGGTTGAACAGCGCTTGCACGCGGATCCAATGCTCGAGCTGCTCGGGCGGTCCGTTCTGGGAGAAGAACTTGGGGTGGAAGCCGCCGATCTCGACCGCGCCCAGCACGGGATGCTCGAAGGGCTCCCACTCGCGGAAGCCGCGGCCGCCGTTCTCCTGATCGTCCCAACTCAGAGCATCGACCTCGTCGAGCAGGCCGTCCTCGTTGTAGTCCTTCATCCGACCACCGTGCCACAACTCGTCGCCGTACCAGATGGCGCCGTAGTAGAAGTAACCGAAGTCGGGGCCATGCCCGAAGAGCGGGCGCGGTATGTTCGGATCACCGGTCATCGGGTTGATGGGCACCCGGGTCATGAAGGTCTCGTACGTATCGCCCGCATACGGATAACCGGTGATCGAACGCCCGAGGCTATCGAAGTGCTCGAGGTAGGCGAGGTCTTCGGGGAACATGCGCTCCGCGCTCTTCGAGGTGGAGGGCCCCCGCAGGTGCATGGGCACCTGCGTGTCCATCGAGTTCACCACCGAGACATTCGGATGGGTGAGAAGCCACAGCGCCGTGGCCCGGGTCTCCGGCTCACTCAGCGGGAACGCGCCGGACCCGAACTGGGTCCAGCCGCGCTCCGTCGCGTCCCCGCCTGTGTCAGGCCGCCAGTTCTCCGGATAGTTGCGGTGCAGGTCGAGACCGCCGATCCCGTCCTCGTTGAACCTATCGTCGCCATCGTTGTCGATCCCCTCGCCGATGACGATCCAATCGCCCTCGCCTTCCGAGACCCTCTTCATCAGGCGACCGCTGGCGTCACGCGCGTCCAGCACCGCGTTCCCCTGCTCCTCCTCGCCGGGCCGAACACGCCAGCGCAGCTGATAGATCACTCCGTCGCCATCCAGATCCTCGTAGGGGTCCTCATCGATCAGCCCGTCACGATCGGAGTCGTGCGGTCTCACCGAGCTGCGGTTCCTCTGCGCGGTGTGCAGGTAGAGGTTGGAGCCGTCGGGATTGTTCTCGGGCTTGAGATAGATGGCCTTCGTGTCAAGCAGCCGAGTGATCTCGGCATCACCGCCGTAGCTCTCCAGCAGGTGCTGGATCAGCCAAAGCACCGACTCCGAGCTGGTCACCTCGCCGCTGTGGCGGCCGCCCTCGAAGAAGGCAGCTGGCTTGTCTACCGCGGCGCCGGTCTCGTTGTTGGTGAGGGTGACTTGCATGATGGGTCGCCCCTCGAAGCTGCTACCCACTTCGTAGAGCTCGACCAGGTTGGGATACCGGTCGGCCCACCGGCCCAGCCACGCGTAGATCACGTCCACCGTGTGGTAGCGGTCGAAGGTCAGGCGCTCGCCGGGCTCGTACTCGACCTCCGGGTGTCGGTGCCGAGGGAAGAAACTCACGCCATGCCGCTCACCCTTCACGGTGTACCACGCCGTGTCGGCGCGCGGCTCACCCTCACTGAGCGTCTGGGCCAGCAAGGCGCTCGTGCTGGCCATCCCGAGGCCGATCGAGATCAACAGCTGCACGTACCTGATCATCGCTCCTGTCCCTCCAGGGTTGAGACGACACCATCGTCAACGTCGCACGGTGCAGTCTGCACGCTCCAGGGTGCACCGCGGAAATCGATCCAGTAAGCGAAGTGGATGCGAACTCGAAGTGAACCGCGTCCAACCCACCCGCATCCTGACACCCGCTACCGCGTCCGCACCGGGGGCAATCTGGCAGGCTTCGAGCGGCCGGGCCAGGCACACCCGACCGGTCGCAGACCGGCCCCATTCTGCAATCGGAGGTCTGCGGCGCTCCCGGCGCCGTCTGCTGTCAGACTCTCTGGAAGTCCGCCGCCGCGATGGTCTTCAATTCCTGCTCGCTGAGCACGAGGTCGGCGGCGCTGGCTGAGTCGAGCGCGTGCTCCACGGTGCGGGCACCCGGGATGGCGATCACGCTGGGACCCTGGGCGAGCACCCAGGCCAGAACGACGGCGTGAGCGGAGGCAGCGATTCTATCGGCGATGGGCTTCACCGCGGGGTGGTCAGGCAGTTTTTTGTTGAGTTGCCTACCTCCTACCGGGCTGTAGGCCAGGAACCCTATCGCTTTGTTCGCGCAGTAATTGACAACCCCGGTCTCCAGTGCCTCACGAAAGAATGGGCTCAGGCGATTTTGAACCGTCACCACCTCGACGATGTCCTGAGCCACCTTGATCTCGGCCACCGAGACGTTGGATAGCCCGACCCGGCGGACTTTCCCTTCCCTCTGCAGTTCGGCGATTGCCCCCACGCTCTCTGCGAAAGGCACAGCGGGATCGGGGGCATGGAGCTGGTAGAGGTCGATATGGCCGACGCCCAAAGCCTTGAGCGAGCGCTCGCAAGCTGCCCTCAAGTGCTCCGGGCGCCCGTTCCGTTCCCAGCGACCGCCTGGCCGAGTCAGTCCGCCCTTCGTCGCGACGATGACGGAGCCCCGGTCTCCCGGCCAACTGGCCAGCGCTCGCGCGATCAACCGTTCGTTATGGCCGATATCGTTGTCGTCGAGGCAGTAGACGTCGGCCGTGTCGATGAGCGTCATCCCCGCGTCCAGCGCCGCGTGGATCACCGAAACCGCTCGGGCTTCCGCAGGGCGGTCGGCAAAGGAGAGTGGCATGCCACCGAGGCCGATCGTGGAGACGTCTGGCGCACCTGGCCCGAGCGGACGCGTGCGCATCAGTCGCAGTCTGCCGCGGGCGTGTCCAGGATCTCACGCACCTTGTCCAGTAGGCTCTCCTGCGTGAAGGGTTTCGCGAGGAACTGCATGCCTGGGCTCAACATGCCCTGCCGGAGCACGACATTGTCGCTGTAGCCCGACATGTAGAGAACCCTGACGTCGGGGCGCACCTCGGCGACCCGTCGCGCCAGGTCGCGCCCACTGGTCTCCGGCATGATCAAGTCCGTGATGAGAAAGTCGATGGCGCCCGCGTATTCACCGGCCAGCCGGGTGGCCTCGGCAGCGTCTCGGGCCTCCACGACCGTGTAGCCACACCCCTCCAGCGCCCTGCGCACAACGGCCCTCACGGCGTCGTCATCTTCGACGACCAACCCCGTCTCCTTGCCGTCGCGCTCCAGCCGCCTCCTCTCCGCCGCGCCCCTGGCTTTGGGTCGCACAACCGCCTCGACGTCTTCAACCCGCGGCAGATAGATCTTGAAGGTCGTTCCCTGTCCCGGCTCGCTATAGACCCAGATGTAGCCGTTGCTCTGCTTGACGATCCCGTAGACGGTGGAAAGACCGAGGCCGGTGCCCTTGCCGGACTCCTTCGTGGTGAAAAACGGCTCGAACACCCGGGCTCTGGTCGCCTCGTCCATCCCGCTCCCCGTATCGCTGATCGCCAGCATCACGTAGGGGCCCGGCTGCACGGGAGTGTGCGCGCTGACGTATTCCTCATCGAGATCGGCGTTCGTCGTCTCGATCAGCAGCTTGCCACCCTCCGGCATCGCGTCGCGGGCGTTCACCGCCAGGTTGATGATGACGTGCTCGATCTGACCGGGGTCGGCGTGGATCTGACCGAGGTCCGGATACAGCACCGTCACCAGCTCCACATGCTCGCCGATCACGCGCTCGATCATCTTGGCCACGCTCTCGACCACAGAGTTGAGGTCGAGAAATACAGGCTCCAGCACCTGGCGCCGGCTGAAGGCGAGCAGCTGCCGCGTCAGTGACGCCGCACGGGCACCCGCCTTGCGGATCTCGTCGAGGTCCGCACGTCGAGCATCGTCGTCATCCATACGGGCCAGCAACAGCTCGCTGTTGCCCATGATCGCCGTCAACAGGTTGTTGAAATCATGGGCCACACCGCCGGCCAGCTGTCCGACCGCCTCCATCTTCTGCGATTGGCGGAGCTGATCCTCCAACTCCCGCTCACGTGTGACGTCCCGCGCCGCGCACACGTAGCTGACGATCGCACCCGACGCGTCTCTCACCGGGGAGATCGTCGCGTCCTGCCGATACAGCGTACCGTCCTTCCTCCGATTGATGAGATGGCCCGACCAGACATCGCCCCGGGCCAGCGCTTCCCACATCTCCCGGTAGAAGGCCCCGTCCTGTCTGCCGCTGTTCAGAATACGCGGATTGTGACCGACGACGTCCTCTCGCGAGTAGCCGGTGATCCTCTCGAACGAGGGGTTCACGTACTGGATCGTGCCGTCGAGGTCCGTGATGTAGATCGCCTCAGCGCCCTGCTCTACGGCAGTCGCCAACAGCTTGCTCGCCTGCTGGCTCTCTCTCAAGGCCGCCTCGGCGCGGGCGCGCTCGATCGCGTAGCGAACCGCGCGGGCCAGCGCATAGGCATCCATCCGCCCCTTCACCAGGTAGTCCTGTGCGCCGCGGCGTGCCGCTTCCATCGCCGGCGCCTCGTCGTCGACGTGGCTCAGCACCACGATCGGCACCGCCGGCATGGCCTGGTGCACAGAGTCGAACGTCTCCAGTCCGTCCGAATCCGGCAGGCCCAGATCCAGCAGAATCACGTCGACCGCACCCCGCACCAGGCGCTCCAAGCCCGGAGCGAGGGATTCCTCGTGCTCCACGACGAACGAGGCGCCCGGCGCTGCCCCGAGCATCTCTCGCACCAGACGGCTGTCCCGCGGATCATCCTCGATCAGCAAGACCCGTGTCGCCGACTCGTTCATAGCTCCCCGTCGTGCGGCAGGCTGTGTGGATAAACGCTCGCGCCCACCGTCGGGCGCAGCGTGCCCCGGGCGGGTGTACGGGCACGCCCCGAACCAGTCATCGGTTAGCGCTGATAGGGGAGACCGACTCTGTGGGACAGCGCAAGGCGCCGCGCCGCAAGTCCGGACGCTTTAATATGTGTGCTTTGCCACGAATGAGGAAGGGCTCCCCTCTGCAGGCCCCGCCCTACTCCACCCCCGGCGGCCCGTCCGCCAACTCCGGTAGGCTCAGGGCTCGGGAGGCCGCCCTGAGGACTTGCTCGATCAACTCAGGGTTGGTCGGACTGATGTGTCCCGCCTCGAGCCAGATGAGCCTCTTCGGTTCCCCCGCCGCCTCGTACAGAACCTCGACGCAGTGGCGCGGGACTTTGGCGTCATCCAGCCCGTTGATGAGAATCAAGCGGCGCGGCGAGACCTGGTCAGCGTAGTGCAGTGGCTCGATGGGATCCAGCAACCAGGCGCCGACCCGAGCGACGGGCGCGCGCAGCCATCTCGGCTTGATCGTCAGGTTCGCCTTCGCGAGCGCCGCGTAGTCTCCCCCGCCATACGCGATCAGCACCGTGCGAGCCCGCTTGTCGAGTGCGCCAGCTACGGTCATTAGCGGAGCACCGAAGCTCGCGCCCGCGAGCACCACACGCGAGGAGTCCACCTCGGGACGGCTTTGAAGGTAGTCAACGGCCAGGAGCACCGCCGACGGCGTGAGCAACATCGCGCGGCGGATCTCCAGGACGCGTACCAGGAACTGCAGCGACGACAGGTGAGTCGGCCCATCCCACGGATAATCGAGGCCGAGGACGACGTATGGCTCAGCGGGCGTGATCAGCTCGGCGGCGCTCCGCCCCGTCTCGACGCCCCCCATCACGACCAGTGACGGCCAGCGACCCTGTTGGCGCGGAACCCGCAGGTGACCGCGCACGTTGTATCCGGCACTACTGGTCAGCGTCACCCGGTAGGCCTGGTAGAGAGAGTCGCCTTCGCTGGGCTCCTCCTCTACCGCGACGAGTTCTCCTTTTTGACGCCAGAAACCGTCTGGCGCGTCGAAGGCAAGGGTGTGGGCCAGGTAGGCGGAGGTCGCCACGATCATCACCAGTCCGGAAACCGTAAGCAGAGTCAGCATCGGTCGGCGGTGCCAGAACGAACCCACCGGCGTCAAGCGTGCGGCGCCCATCTGCTAGCGTCGCTTCGCCACGAAGGTCCCATTGGGCTGATAGAGCACCAGCTCGGTCACCACACCGACCTCATCCCGCGTGAACTGGACGCTGAAGCCGCTCAGCCCCTTCAGGTCGAACGACGCCGGTGAGGCGGTGAGCGGGGCCACCTTGAGGACGAACCCCGTCAGCAGAAGCAGTCCAGCCGCAAGAACTCTACGCATAACGCCCCCCCGAGACCCTCACAGAAGTCCTATGCTGTCGTCTTGATCTCTTCCCCAGCGCGGCCGCTGAAGCGGCGCGCAGGCCGTCAGTCGGGAGTGACCCGGTAGACCTCGTCCCCGGCCCGGACGCGCTGGTCGACCTTGATGGCGACCTCGTCGCCGGCTGCGGCGGTCTCGATGTTCTCGTGCTCCACCTGCATGGACGTGATCTCCTGCTGGAACTCGGTCGTGTGACCGCGGAAATGGAGCACGTCTCCGACTTTGAGGTCAGCGGTGAGCTTCACGACGCCGACCTCGGGCTTGGGGAAGTAGTGTGTGATCGTGCCGACGAGTTCCTCTGCCATGGCACCTTCCTCCGACCGATCGCCGCGCTTTTCCCGCTTATCGTGTGACCCAACCTACCGTCATCCGCCGCAAGACGAAAGGGCCGCGTTCAGCCCAGTGCCGTCGGACTCGTCCGCCACGCCACTACCGCAGCAGCTGCCTTTCTGACTATACTCAGCGCCGGACACGGAGGCAGGTGGTATGGCCGACTATGCGGGCACGATCGGAATCCTCACCGGCGGCGGCGACGTCCCCGGGCTCAACCCGGCGATCCGCGCCATCACGATTCGCGCGCTACGAGAGGGGTATCGGGTGCTGGGTATCCGGCGCGGCTGGGCGGGGCTCGTCGATGTCGTCCCCGACAAGGAGGCTGACAACGGCAGCTGTGTCACGCCGCTCACCGAGGAGGTGGTCAACCGGGCCGGCCGCACGGGCGGCACCTTCCTCCACACCTCGCGCACGCGGCCCAGCCACCTGCCCAAGGCCGCCGTTCCTCAGCACATGAGCGAGGCATACGGGCAGGAAGTCAACGATGTCACCCCGCAGGTGCTCAAGAACCTGGAGTTCCTCGGCATCGACTGCGTGATCCCCATCGGCGGCGACGATACCCTGAGCTATGCCCTCCGACTTCACCAGGAAGGGGTCAAGGTCGTCGCCATCCCGAAGACGATGGACAACGACGTGCCCGGGACCGACTACTGCATCGGCTTCAGCACCTGTGTCACCCGGACGATCGCACTCACCCACAGCCTGCGGACCACCGCCGGCTCCCACGAGCGCTTTCTGGTGATCGAGGTCTTCGGCCGTTACGCCGGCTACACGGCCCTGCTACCGACGATGGCTGGCGCGGCCGACCGCTGCTGCATCCCCGAGCAGCCCTTCGACATCGAGCGGCTGCTCGAGCTGCTCATCTACGACCGTAACCGCAACCCCAGCCGGTATTCGGTCGCTCTGGTCTCCGAGGGCGCGCGGTTGAAGCATGAGGTCGATTTGTCGTTCGAGACGGAGGAGACGGACCAGTACGGTCACCGCAAGCTGGGCGGGATCGGTGACAAGGTCTCAGCACTCCTGAAGGACCTCTCACCCAGGTTCAACGACGGCCGCCGGATCAACGTCGTGAACCAGCGGCTCGGCTATCTGGTCCGCTGCGGCGACCCGGACGCGCTCGACTCGATCGTGCCCATGGCCTTCGGCAACCTGGCACTCGACCTCATCCTGTCCGGCAGCCACGGCCGCCTCGTCAGCCTGCGAAACGGCGTCTACGACAGCGTCCCGATAGACGTGGTCACGGGGCGGACGAAGGTCATCGACGTGCACAAGTACTACGATCCTGACCGCCTGCGCCCCAGGTACAAGACGCTGCTGCGCCAGCCGCTCTTCATCATGACGAGCGACGTCTAGAGCGCGACCAACAGCTCCGCCACTCGCCCTCGTTTGGCTCGCCCTCCTCAGCCCGGCGTCGTGCCAGGGATCGAGGTCCTACTGGCCGACTCGAGCCATCTCGTGGCCGACCGGCGCTTCGGGCTGATCACCAAGCACACCGGCATCGCCCGCGACGGCCCCGCTCGCGCCAGATCAGCGCGCGGATCCCAGCTCGCGCAACGCTAGCCCAGCAGCTCCACGCACCGGGGCGACGTGCGTGTCCAGGACCACGCACGCTCGCTCGGCAGCGGCCGCGGTGACCGCCGCGCGCAACGGTCCACCCGGAGCAAGAAGGCCTCCGGCAAGCGCCAGACCAGGCGGCGAGCTCCAGGGCCCCAGTCTGGGCAGTAGTGCATCGACGTGGGCCGCGAGCGACGCGACGGCCGCCGCGACGATCTCGGCGGCGACCTCGTCCCCGGCGATGGCCAGCTCACAGACCGTCGGTGCCAAGGCAGCGATCGCGGTCTTCGGAGCCCTGGCAGCCCAAGGGATGAGTTCCTCCGGCTGCGCCAGCCCGAACTCCGCCATGAGCCGGGCCAGTAGCTCGGTCGTCTTTCCTCGGCCGTCAGCGGCGCGTGCCGCCGCACGCAGCCCGCTCAGGCCGATGTCGTAGCCGCTGCCTTCATCCCCCAACAGAAGGCCCCACCCTCCCGTGCGTGCCTCGCGGCCGTCCTCGGCCCGGCCCAACGCCATGGAGCCGGTCCCTGCGATCAGCAGCAGGCCGGGTCCATCGCCGAAGGCATCGGAGTGCGCCGCCTCCGCATCGGTGATCACCCGAGCGCGCGCAGCGAGTCGCCCCGTCAACGCCTCCTCGACGGCCCTGCGCTCCAGCTCACGTCCCACGCCGGCGAACCCGGCGCACAGGGCCGCTGCTGGTAGATCGATGCCGGCCGCGGCTGCGGCACGCTGCACCGTGGTCGCCACCGCCTCGATGTCGATGGGCTGGCCCGGCCGATCGACCAGAGCCGGCCCGCCCTCGGCACGAGCGAGCTCCCTTCCCCGCTCGTCGAGGATGAGGACGCGAGTGGCGGTACCGCCGCCGTCGATCCCGATCACGGCCCGAGACGCCATACCTACCCGTCCTGCTGAGGTGAGGACGTTCCCTTGGCTCGCAGGTTCGCCGCGAGCCAGCCGACCGTGAAGGTCACGATCGTACCGATGAACACGTACCAGGGCCAGGCGACGTGGCTGCGCGCGAACAGCCAGATCGCCGTCACACATGCGATGCCGCTGGCGATACCGACGACCGCTTGACGTGCCCCGGCGGCGGGCACGAAGAGGGCCAACGCGAACGCGCCCAGCAGGCCTCCGTAGACCAGCGACGCGATGCCCAGCGCCACCTCGACCGCCGCGGTGCCCCGGCTCAAGGGGATGAAGATGAGCGCACCACCGATGAGCAGAGCCGACCACAGCAGCGTGAAGAGCCTTCCGATCCGCAGCGTGCGCGCGTCATCCCGCTCGAGCCCTCGCGCAGGCGCCCAGAAATCGTACGCGCTCGCCGAGGCCAGCGAATTGATCGACGATGACAGGGTCGACATCGCCGCCGCGAAGATGCCCGCGACCAGCAGACCTCTCAGGCCCGGCGCGATCTCCTCCACAATGAAGAGCGCGAAGATCTCGTCCGGCCGCTCGAACCCGCGTCCTCCGTAGAACGCCCAGAGCCCCAGACCGAGCAAGAGAAACAGGGCGAACTGGACGATCACCGCGAACCCACTGCCGACGAGCGCCTTCCGACTCGCGGCGAGGTTCCGGCAGGTCAGCAGCCGCTGCACGATCAGCTGATCCGTTCCGTGAGATCCCATCGAGAGGAACGCCCCGCCCAGCAAGCCCGCCCATAACGTGTAGGCGTTGCCGAAATCCAGCGAGAGATCAAACACGGCGAGCTTCCCGGCAGTGCCCGCTGTCGAGGCCACCTGCGCCCAGCCGCCCGGCACCAGCACCTGCAGCGCCAGTGCGGCGGCGACGGCACCTATTAGATAGAGCCCCATCTGGGTCGCGTCCACCCAGATCACCGCCTTGATCCCGCCGAAATAGGTATAGACGACCGTCAAGAGCCCGATCACCGCGATCGAGATGGGATAGGGCCACCCCGTCACCAGCGCCAGCGGGATCGCGGTGGCAAACAGCCGGACGGAGTCAGCAAGGGTCCGCGTCAGCATGAAGATCGCGGACGTGAAGCGGCGCGTCCCGAGGCCGAAACGCGCCTCCAGCAGATGGTAGGCGGTGACCAGTTCACCGCGCGCGTACGCAGGCAGAAGCGTAGCCGCGACCGTGATGCGACCGAGCAGGTACCCGAACGTCAGCTGCAGGAACCCGAGTCCGCCCAAGTAGGCGACGCCCGGGATGCTGAGGAAGGTGAGGGTGCTCGTCTCCGTGGCGACGATCGAGAGCATGACCGCACCCCAGGGGAGGGACCGGCGCCCGAGGAAATAGTCGCTGCCTCCGCGCTGGCCCCGACCCAGCCAGGCGCCCCACAGCGTGACGCCCGCCAGGTAGAGGATGAGGACGGCCAGGTCGACCGCGGCCGGAGCTCCGCCCCTCACGTCTTGCTCTTCGCCGGTCGGGCGGCCTTGGTGGAGCGCTCGTGCGCCTCAGCACCCAACGAGCTCGTGGGGACGGCCGGGTTCTCGAGCCGCTGGCCGTCCCGCTCGACCACGAAGGCCTCCATGGCGAAATAGGCCGGCAGCCCCAGCCGCTCCAGCGTCGCGGCGGTCCCCCGATTGCGCTCCTCGACCCGCTGCCAGATGTCGCGGTCGCCCGGGCTGGCGTACGGTACCTTGTCCCGCTGCGACTCGTGCTTGAATACGGCCAGGATCTTGAGTCGAAGTTCCTCCTCCGACATCGGAACGAACACGCTCGCCTCGTCCACCGGCCACTCTTCCCAGGCGCCGCGATAGAGCCAGACCTCCGGCGACGGCCCGGAGTAGCGGGCCAGGGCCCGGTCGATCGCCTCCTTGCACTTGCGGTGCGTGCCGTGGGGATCGGCCTGGTCGCCCGCAACGAACACGATCTCGGGGCGCATCTCCTCCAGCAGCTCGACTACGATCTCCACGTCGCGCTCGCCGATCGGGTTCTTCTTCGCCTCACCCGTCCGATAGAAGGGGAGGTTGAGGAACCGCGCCTGTGACGGCTGCAGGCGAAGCGTCTCGAGCGCCGCGACCGCCTCCGCCTCCCGGATCGCCCGCTTCAGCTCCTGAACCTCCGGGATGTCCACCTGGTCCGGCGCCTTGTCCGCGAGGAATCGCTCGATCTTCTCCGGCAACTCATCCAGTGCAGAATCACGGATCTGAAATGCGCGACCCACCCGCCGCATCAGCTCGGAATAGCGCCGCAGCTCATCGTCGACGACCCCGATGTTGCCCGACGTCTGGTAGGCGATGACGATCTGATTGTCGTTGCCTTGCAGCTTGTGCAGCGTCGCACCGGTGCAGATCACGTCGTCGTCGGGGTGCGGGGAGAAGAGGACGATGCGCTTCTCGCGCGGCAGCTTGCTCTTGCCACGGATCTTCGCGATCAGCGCGTTGAACACCTCGCCGTTCAGCCGCGGTGCCGAGCCGTAGCGCGCGACGAGCGAGCTGAGATGCTGGTCGCGGTAGTCCCGCTCCCCAAGGCGGAGGATCGACTTGCCCACCTGCTCGCTGAGCCAGGCCACCGCCTCGACCTCCCGCTCGCGCGTCCACTCGACCTCGCCGACCAGCCAGGGCGTCTTGATCCGGGTCAGCTCGGCCGCGGCCGGCGGGTCCAGGTAGACCGTCACATTGGGCTGCCCCTGCAGATAGGTGGCCGGGACATCGGGATCGACTGGGCCCTCGACCGCACGCTGCACGATCTTCGCCTTGTGCTCACCGGTCGCCATCAGCACGATCTCGCGAGCCTCCAGGATCGTGCCCACGCCCATCGTGATCGCCTCCACCGGCACGTTGTCTTCTCCGAAGAAATCGCCGGCAGCGTCGCGACGCGTGAGCGTGTCGAGGAAGATGAGGCGCGTGCGCGAGCCGGGGCCTGAACCCGGCTCGTTGAAACCGATGTGGCCGGTCCGCCCGATGCCCAGAAGCTGGAAGTCGAGGCCGCCTGCCTGGACGATCGCCTCTTCGAACGCGCGACAGTGCTCATCGACCTCGTGCTTCGGGATGTCGCCCCGCGGGATGTGCACGTTCTCGCGTCGAATGTTGACGTGATCGAAAAGGTTCTCCCACATGTAGCGGTGGTAGCTGTGCATGCTTCCCGGGTCCATGGGGAAGTACTCATCCAGGTTGAATGTGACGACGTTCGAGAAATCGAGGCCTTCCTCGCGGTGCATGCGGATCAGTTCACGGTAGACCCCGAGCGGTGTGGAGCCCGTCGCCAGTCCGAGCACGGCCTGCGCGCCTTCCGTCGCCTTGCTGCGGATCACCGACGCGATTCGCTCAGCTACGACCCGCGCGATGCGGTCGAGTCCCTCTATGATGACGACATTCATCTTCTCGCGCTGTGTCAACATCTCGTTCCACCGTGGTTGTGATCCGCGTCTTCGCTGTGATCCTTCCTCAAGTCTAGGCGACGACGACTGGCCAGTCGAGCCGCGTCACGGGGACGGGGCGGCATCTCTCTTCCTGATCGCTACGTCCCTGATCGCCTGCGCGACGGCGTCGTGCACGGCGCGGCGCAGCGGGATGTGCTTCTGGTTCTCCCGCGTCGGGTTCACACGGGTGGTGAGCAGCACGACGAACACGTCCAGCTCCGGATCCATCCAGAGGCTCGTGCCGGTGAACCCCGTGTGGCCGAAGGCGCTGTACGTGAGATACTGGCCACCCGACGACCAGCCGTTCGGCGTGTCCCAACCGAGCGCGCGCGTCGCAGTGGAATCGTATCGCGCGGTGAACCCGGCGATCGCGTCGGCCGCGACGATCGTCAACGGGCCGACCCCTCCGGCGCAGGGCGCGCCGAGGGCCGGGCAGCGTGCGAGTGTCCCACCGTCGAGCATCATCTGGGCGAAGACGGCGAGATCTCGAGCGGATGAGAAGAACCCGGCGTGACCGGCCACGCCGCCCAGCGCGAAGGCGTTCTCATCGTGAACGACGCCGTGCACGTGCTCGAAGCGAAACACCGTGTCGACTTCGGTAGGCGCCACGCGAGCCCACAACGCGGAGTCGGGGTTGAAACCCGAATCGCCCATCCCGAGCGGGGCGAAGAGGCGCTGATCGAGAAACTCGTCCAGCGGGACGCCGCCGACTTCCTCGACCAGGAAACCGAGCATCATGAAGCCCAGATCGCTGTACACCGTCGTGTCGCCCGGCGGAGCGATCGGTTCGACCGCCGCCAGAGCCTCCTGGTAGGCCGCCCGACCCTGGACCTCCTGCCAGAACGGAATCCAGCCCGGCAGGCCGCCCCGGTGCAGCAGGAGCTGTCGCACCGTGATCGTCTCCTTCCCGGCCCCGGTGAACCAGGGGAGGTAGCTGGACACCGGCGCGTCGAGATCGACGCGTCCCTCTTCCACGAGCAGCATCAGCGCCGTGGTCGTCCCGACGACCTTCGTCACCGAGGCCATGTCGTAGATCGACGAATCGCTGACCGCCGCCGCGGCCGGTTCCCAGTCGAGCCGCCCGTACCCGCGCAGCCGGACCAGCCGGCCATGTCGGCCGACGGCGAGGGCGGCGCCAGGCGTC
>CP070823.1:2143119-2152784 GCA_020344375.1 Gemmatimonadota bacterium
CGCCGACCAAGGACCGCGTCCCTTTTCTTATAGCAGGATGCTAGTCGGAACCGGGGTGCTCCGGCTGGGACCCGGCCGGTTCCGGCTCGCTCTTGACCACCTGCTCCAGCGCGTCCACGACGCGCGCCTCGAACCACACATCCCGACTCGCGTTGAGCGTGTCGAGCGCTTCCTTGGACGAGTAAGCCTTACGATGCGGCCGCCGCTCGGTGAGCGAACCGTAGGACTCGGCCAATCCCACGATCTGTGCCGCGAGCGGGATGTCGCTGCCTCTCAGTCCCTGCGGATAGCCGGAGCCATCGAGCCGCTCATGGTGGCAGCGGATGTAGCTCACGGCCCGGGCGATATGTGACAGTGGCTCGAGGATCTTGGCAGCGACCTCGACGTGCCCCCTCACCTGCCGGTACTCCTCCTCGCTCAGCTCGCCCTCCTTGTGCAGGATCGACTCCGGGATGGCGATCATGCCGATGTCATGGAGCAGCCCCGCGGTCCGCACGTCTTCGATGTCCTGCGCGTCAAAGCCCATGTGCTGAGCCATTCTCTCGCAGAGTCGGGCGACCCGCTCACTGTGACCCTTCAGGTAAGGGTCCTTCGCTTCCATCGCACGCACCAGCGTGGACAGCGTCGCCACCGCCACCACCTCGATTTCCCGAGAGCGCTGCTGCACCTCATCGGTCCGCCGTTTGACCTCGGACCGCAGCCAGATCTCCAGCTTATCCCGGTAGTCAGCCTGTGCCTGGTGGCGCAGCGCGCGCACGACAGACTCGATCAGGCCATCGGCGCTGATCGGCTTCTGTAGATAATCGTCTACCCCAAGGCGCAGAGACTCCACAGCGCTTTCGGTGTCCGCTGCACCCGTGAGGATGAGAACGGATAGGCCGGGATCTTCCTCGAGCGAGCGCCGCACGAGCTCCATGCCGCTCATGTCCGGCATCACGATGTCGGCGATAAGAAGCGCGATACCTCCCTGACTGATGCGCGTGAAAGCCTCCTGCGCCGATTCAAAGGTCTCAACGGGATAGCCTTCGCCCTCGAGCACCTTGCGTAGAAAGCTCAACACGGATGGCTCGTCATC
Organism: Gemmatimonadota bacterium; assembly: GCA_020344375.1. Lineage (GTDB taxonomy): Bacteria > Gemmatimonadota > Gemmatimonadetes > Palauibacterales > KS3-K002. Next base: position 2,144,195 of record CP070823.1, read on the forward strand.
CACGACGACGATGGGCGTGTCCTCCGGCGCTGGCAGGGCACCGCCGATGGGTGACACGTCGTCAAAGTCGATGGGACTCCGTTCCATGCTCGGCTCGCTCGCTGCCGACACGCACGTGCGGACCCGTGCTCAGGGCGGGTGTGAAGGTTACCCCGCACCGTCGCGGCAAGGTCCCCCGCCCTCAGGCGCCGGCCGCTGCTTCCAGGATCCGCTGTCGCTGACCGGCTGTCAGCATGTCGTGCGCCACCACATCCCGCACGATGCGCGCGACGAAGGAGTAGCCGCGCGACTCCGCGCTGAGCCAGCGCCCCCACTCCAGCTCATCCAGTGCCGCAGCGAGCGTATCCGGGTCCAATCCGCTGGCGCGCTGCAGGGTGGACGCGTCCACCCGCTCGCCCAGCACCGCAGCCGCGGCGAGCGCCGCCTGCGCCTCGGACGTGAGCCGCCGGAACCCCACACGCACGGCCGCGACCACGGCATCTGGCAGATCGCCCGGCAGGGTCTGGTCTAGGGTCTGAAGCGGCGCCGGCCAGGCACCGCCAGTCGAGGCGAGGTCGAGGCCGAGCGCGACGGCATGCAGCAGCTCCACCGCCAGAAGCGGGAGGCCGGCGGAATCGGTCCCCACGCGCCGGGCGACGCGATCGAGCTCCAGCTCGCTGTAAGTGGGCAGCGCCCAGCGGGCCAGCGCTCGCAGCCCCACCGCTGACAGCGGTGAGACGCGAACCACAACCCCGGTGAGCTCGCGGCCCAGGCGCGCGCGCAGCTCGGTCAGCTCGGCAGGCTCCGCGTACGGCGCCGCCGTGAGCAGGAAGAACAGCGGCGCCTGCTCCAGGTCACGCAGCAAGGCACCCAGGGCCAGAAGCGAGTCCCGATCTAGCCAGTGCGCATCGTCAACCAGCACGAGCATCGACTGCTCAGCGCTGAGCGATCGCAGCACCTCCGTGAGTGCCCGGGCCAGTGGCAGCGGCCCGCCATCTCCGGCGTCCAGGCCAAACCGTTCGGCCCACTCCGGCAGCTCCGCGGCGAAGGCGGCGAGCGCAGCCCGTGGCGCGGCCGCCAATCCAGGGCAGTCTGGCGGCGTGCCGCGGGCCACCGCCAGCACGCCACTCCACGGCGCCGTCAGGTCCGCCTCCACCGCGCGTGTCGTGGCCACGATGGCGCCATCCAGCCGTGCGCGCGCCACCATCTCCTCCGCCAAGCGCGTCTTGCCTGTACCAGGATCCCCCTCGATCACGCCCAACGTCGCCCGGCCACCGTCCCGGCTCGCGGCCCAGGCGCCCAGCAACTCCGCCAGCTCCTCCTCGCGCTCCAGCAGCGGCGTGCGCCGCGATTCCCCGCCGCGCTCCACCCCAGCGGCCACATGCTGCGGCAGCCGCCAGGTCCGCTCGAGCCGCACGCGTTCCGCGAGCGCCTGGATCTCAACATCCGGCTCGATCCCGAGCTCGTCCTCCAGGCGCGCCGCGAAACTATCGAACATTTCCAGCGCAGCGGCCCGATCACCGCCGACGGCCAGGCTGCGCATCGCCGCAGCCGCCGCCAGCTCCGAGGTCGGCTCGAGCGCCAGCGCGCGCTGTCCCAGCACGGCCGCCTCCCGGATCTGGCCACCATCGAGCAGCTGCCGCGCCCGATTGGCCAACGCCTCCACCGACTGCTGCCGCAGCCCGACCCGCTGCGCGTAGAGCCAGTCCTCGAACTGCGAGCAGCCCAGGACGCCGAAGCCTTCCATGAACTCGCCGGCCGCCAGCTCGGCCGCGCCACGCCAGTCCTCCTCGGCCACCAGGCTCTCGAAGCGGTCGGCGTCCAGCTCCACGGCATCCGGCGCCAGTCGCACCTGGTCACCCTCACTCTCCAGGCCGTCCGCACCCACGTACTTCCGCAGCACCCTTATCGCCTCGCTCAGCGAGTGCCGGGCGGCCGACTCGGGCTTCTCACCCCAAAGCAGACCTACAAGGTGATCACGAGAACGAGCCCGCTTCGGCGAGCGGGCCAGGTAGACGAGCAGCGCGAGATTCTTGCGCCAGAGCAGTTCCGCCGGCGCCGGTCTGCCTTCAACAACGAGCTCAACCGGCCCGAGAACTCGGCATGAGATCATACTTGACTCGCTGTTAGAGCGCCGAAAACTGCGGGTAGCCTCGCATGACCAGCCCGTATACCAACAGAGACGCGGCCGCGACTGCGAGGCTCACGGCGAAGAAGCGGCGATGCAGCGAGACCGGCGCTCTCTCGGCTGACCGGGACCCACCGCTCAAATAGGGCCAGAGCCCCCAGACGCACAGCGCGATCCCCGCCGGCAGCATGAGCGGGACGGTCTGCCCTTCCACGGCATCGCCGGCCAGCAGAACTCCGTACACGAACGCCGCCACCAGCAATTCCACCCTCCCGCCCGCTGACCCGCGCGGAACTGCGCTATCGTCCCGGACCGGGCGCGACCGCGCGATGAACAGCGCCGCCATGATCAAGAACGCCAGGTGCAGCTCGGTGTGCCCCCAGTGTTCATCCAGGAAATCGATCAGACCGAAGGAGGCTCCCGGGTGTGCTCCACCGTCCGCGAGGCCGCCGCCTTCAACACCCAAGTCACCGGCAATCGCGTTGGCCGCCAGATGGATGCTGTGGCCCTGGACCATCATGACCAGTGCCAATGCATTGAGCCCCCGCAGGCTCCAGCTCCGCCAGAGATCCGCCTGCAGGCCGAGCCGCACGTAGAGCGCGACGAGCAGGAAAACGAGAAGCACGTCCGCCAGGTCCTGGACCCTCAAGCCCTGGAGCACTGACGTGTCAGGCAGCAGCACGGGCACGAGATCCACCAGAGCGTAGCCCGCCACGAAAACGGATATGCCTTTTATCGGACCCGTGCCCGCGAACCCGCTCAACCGCACACCTCCTCCATCGCCGCCCGCGCTTCGCCCACGAGAGCGCCGACGGCGCCCGGCCCGGCCGCCCACAACTCGACGAACCGCCCCAGGTGCCGGCAGGCGGCGTCGTGCTCGCCGCGGCGCAGCTCGCTCATGCCACGCAAATACCGCCCGTAGTTGCCGAGCGCCCAGTCGATCTCACCGGCCTGCGGCAGCTCGATGCCCGGAAAACCTGAGATGTCCACAGCCTCGTACCACAGCCACTCCCGCTCGGCCGCTTCCGATTCGCCGAGCTCCGCGTACCACTCACCGCGCTTCAGATGAAGCGCCGCACGGGCAAATGGGTCGCCGAGACCTTGGACCTCGGACGCGCCGCCTCTCAGCGGGGCCGTGCAAGCCTGCCCTGCGAGTAGGGGCTGCGACACCTCCAGGGCCGCCCTGAAACCTCCCCGCTGCGCCTGGTCCATCGCCTGTAGCAACTCGGCGAAGCGGGCTGCCTCGACAGCGCTAACCGCCCGACGTGCGTGCCGCGTCCAGCGCCGGGCCGCGCTCGTATCGCTGCTCGCGTAGGCGTCCATCGCCAGCGCCCAGGCGGCGCGGGCTCCGAGCATATCGTCAGCGACCAGCGCCTCGAGCTGCTGGCGCCCACGCGATAGCTCGACCGGATCCGCCCCCGGCAGCCCGAGGGCATTGGGCAGAACGCGCCACTCGGCGGCCTGCAGCGAGGCCTCCGGCGTGCCGAAGAGCGCTGCCGCCGAATCGAAGTGCAACAGCGCCGCGCCGCGCCGCCCCAGACCCACGAGTCCCAAGCCCTGCGCCACATGTCCGCTGGCCCGGAACTCCCGCACCGGCGCGGCCTGCTCGACCAGCGCTCGGCCCAGCTCCAGTACCGCCTCGGGCAGGTCGAATCCGCCGCTCAGACGGGCAACGACAGCCAGCCAGCCGGGCGAGCCGAAGGTCGGGTGAGCGAGGACCTCCTGGCGAATCTGTGGCATCGCCCCGGGCACGAAACGCTCGGTGTAGGCCAGCTCCAGCAGTTCCGGCGGCAAGAACCAGCCCTCCTCGGGGGTGGCGACGATCGCCGGTAGCCGATCCAGGGCAGCCCGAGCCTCTGCCGCTCGACCGAGGCGGATATCCGCCCAAATCAGGTGCAGGTACGCCGAGGCCCAGTAGGGGTTCAACGCTGCCGCCGTCTCCAGCACGCTCACGGCGCTATCCAGCGGAATACCCCACAGCGGGCCCCGGTTGAACAGCTCCTCACCGTAGAGGTAGGCGGCGAAGTAGTCGAGCGGATCGAGCTGCTGCGCCTGCCTGTATAGACGCAGCCGCTCTTCGCCTGCGGGCGCGAGCTGCGCCGCCATCAGCAGACTGTCGACGGATCCGAGTTCGGCGCCGTACTCCTCGTGCAGCTGCGCGAAGTCCTTATCGTAGGGACCCGGCTCGCCCAGCGAGCGCCAGGCGTTCGCCAGATGCCACCACGCCAGCACGAAGCCCGAGTCCCTGGCAACCGCCTGCTCGTAGAACCTGACCGCAACGCGCCAGGCGCCGCGCTCGAAGGCTCGCTCACCGTGCAGGAACTCGATCAGCGCCTGCACGTCCGTGGTCATGAGTTCGACTTCCGGCAGTCTCTCGCCGAGCAAGATCCCTAGGAGCCTGAGCGTCAGCGAGTCGCTCAGCTCCGGTATAGCGGTCCCGCTCAGGTCGATGCGCCGCGGCCCGGGAACCGGCTCGCCCCCGGAATCGAAGACGTCGAGCTCCAGGTAGCGCGAGCCATCCAGAACGTACAACGTCGCCTGAGCGGTATAGCGGGCTCTAAGCGCCTCGCCCGCATCCCGCTCGGCTCTGGGACTCGGCTCCTGGGAGGCCGAGTCCCACCAGGCGAAGGAGACCTGTGTCGGGACGAGGCTCACGCCCGGCGCGCGGCCAACCTGACGTGCCACCAGCCTGGCCAGATCCGCGCCGTCGATCGCCGCGTCCCAACCGGGCACGATCTCGACCGGGAATAGCGCCAGGTCCCTGATGGCCTCAGCCGCGGAGGGCGACGGGCTCACCCACGGCTTCGCGATTCGGTACACACCCCAAGCGACGGCGATGAGCAGCACGGCTGCCGCAGCGCCTCCGAGGAGGGACCGGCCCCGTACCGCGGACACCGCCCGCAGAGTGAGCGCTGTCCGGAAAGTCGCGGCGTCCTCCCAACGGTTAGTGGGCGACCAGGCCAAAGCCCGCTTCAGGACCGGAACGAGCTGGCGCGGAATACCCGACCAATCGGCCTCGGCGCGCGGCGTCAAGACCGACCAGTGCCGACCCGTCAGCGCCTCGTATAGAACCATCCCGGCCGCGTACAGGTCGGTGCGCGGCGTCACCTCGCCTTCCAGCTGTTCCGGCGCCATGTAGCTGGGCGTGCCGACCAGGTCGCCCGCCGCCGTCAGGCCGGCTGAGTCGTCCAGCGGCTTGGCGATTCCGAAATCACCGAGCAGCGCCCGATCCGCGACCAGGAAGATGTTCGCCGGCTTCACGTCCCGGTGGACGATCCCGTGCGCATGAGAGGCCTCGAGCGCTGCCAGGAGGTCGGTCCCCAGCTTTACCGCCTCGTCCCGCGAGAGCGCACCGCGTTCCAGGCGCGCTCCCAGCGTCTCGCCCTCCACGTAGTCCATCACGTAGTAGAAGAGGCCCTCCGCTTCGCCAGCACTGTGCACCGGCACGACGTTGGGATGACTGAGGCGCGCGAGGATGCGGGCCTCGCGGAGGAATCGCTCGGCCGCCCTCGCGGTGGCGAGCTCCGGACGCAGGATCTTGACGGCGACCGGCCGCTCCAGCGTCGGGTCCCGGGCGAGAAAGATGCTGCCCATCCCGCCGGCAGCGAGTTCTCGCTCGACCTCGTACTGCCCCGCCAGCGCCTTGCGCAGCCGTTCCAGGAGCGATTGAGACATCGATGGCAGGTCGGCGCGCACGCGACGCGCCTAGTACGACACCTTACTGGCTGTGGCCCACCCCGTCAATGACTCGGCTTCAGGACCGCCGCTGGCGACGCGGCTCATCGCCTCCACGCAGGCGAAGCTCCAGCTCACCCAGCAACGAGTCGCTCCCCGCCTCACTGCCGCCGAAGAGGCCGTCGGCGTCCGCGCGCCGGGACGCGCCATAGAGGTTGAGCCACAGGTCGGCTCTCTCGCCGAAGCGGAGGATCGCGTAGAAGAAACGCCCGCGCCGCTCACCGCCAAAGAAGATCTCGACCACCGCGGCGGCGATGGAGAGCGGCGCAAGGGTCACGTCGATCAGCCCATCCAGGAACAGCTTGAGCTGGAAGAGCAGCAGGTCACGCACGATGACCCAGCGCGAGGCGCCGCTCATCTTCGCCTCGGCCATCCTCTGCCTCTGCAATTCACGCGGATCGGTTCGGTGCGCCATTTCAACCTTCGCCGCCATCGATGGAGTGCGGAATCTGCCGGTCCCACATGAATACACCAACGCCGGGTTGCCGTGTCAAGCGCGCCCTTCTTCCCGACACCGACCTTCGCCACCCGGCGGACGAACCCCTCCCTCTGGTTGGGGCTCTTCGCTGAATCACGCGAGCTATCAGGTGGCTATCAGGTGGGGCGATCGAGACTCCCGGGGATTAGCGGGCACCGTCCGCGCCCACCCAGCCCATCAACAGGCTGCCGCCCACCGCCACCGTCCCGTAGTTGAGGAAGATGCGCCACACGACGGTGTAAGGGATCACCAGGCCGGGCGTGAGGAACGGCGCCATCACAGCGGCTGTAAGCAGCTCGCCGATTCCGGCGCCGCTCGGCGTTGGCATGAAGAAGAGCAGGTACTGGAGCATGATGTGCAGCAGCACCACCTCGACGAAGGGCGCCTCGATCACGAAGCCTTTGAGCACGACGTAACCCAGGACGAAGCGGGCCCCGAAGTGCAGGCTCCCGCTCAGCACCGCCAGCAGGAAGAGGTTCTTACCCGAGCGCCAGTATGCCGCGATACCGGCGTGCAGCTCGTCGAAGTGAAAGAGGACCCGCTCCATCCGCGGGTGCTCGCGCCCCATCATCCGCCGGATGACGCCCCGTGCCACATCGGGCAGTAGTGCCATGACGACGATCACGGCCACGCTCGCGCCGAACAGCCACGCCGACCACTTGAAGAGCGCAGCAGCGGACAGGCCAGCTACGGGCAGCCGGATGTACGCGACCTTGCCACCGGCGCCGAGCGCCCAGGCGACGAGTCCAGCCAGCGAGAGGAAGATCACGTTGGTGAGGAAGGAGACGGCGTTCGCGGCGGTGGCCCGACCGAACGACATGCCCTGCCGCATGAGACCGTAGATCGTGGCGGGGCCGCTGCCTGTGGACGACGGCGTCAGGTACGACATCGCAGTGCTGGCGACGCTGATCTGTACGCACTTGAAGAAGGAGACGCGGCTGTCGTGCGGCCCAACCAGGGCCTTGATGCGCAGGCCTCCGCCCAGCCAGCTGAGGATGCTGAGCCCGGCGGCGGGCAGGAACCAGACGGGATTGAAGCGCTGCAGGCTGGCGATATCCTGGGCCCAGTCCTCCGACAACAGGAAGGTGGCCAGGAACCCCAGGACCGAGGCGCCGACGAAGATGATGAGTCCCCAGCGCAGGGCGGAGACCGGAACGCCGACGACGGTCGCCGCGTGTCTCTCTTCCAAGCCCTTATTCGCGCTCAGGCGCGCTTACCGGCGTGGCCAGAGCTGCCGGCCAGTGAGGTGGAGGAAGAAGCGCCGCAAGAAGCTGGGCCGCTCGTAATAGCGGTAGCGGATCAGACCGCCGTCCGGCAGCCGCACGTTCACGGGCCGGCGACCGCGCAGCACGATCCGGTCCTTGCGACGCAGATCCATGTGCATGGGCAGACGGCGCTCGGGACGCCGCCGCGCACGCGCGCGTACCTGTGCTTCCCGGCGCGCTTCACGCCGCGCCTCGCGCCTCTCCGCCTGACGCTCCCGGATCTCGGCGGCGCGCCGGCTGATGGCGTCCACGCGCTCCGCCAGGGCGTCACGGCCGGCCCGGGCGCGTTCCCTGGCCCCCTGTAACTGGGTACCGGTGCGTCGGCGTGCGGCACCTGCCGTCTCAGCGGCACGGCCGGTGGTGCGCTCCAGCGAGCCCGCTGCCCGCTCGAAGGCTTCGAGAAACCTGCCAGCCCAGCGCTCGATCAACGGTTTCCTCTTCAATCCAAGCCAGTCGAACACTTCAGCTCTCCAATCCCTCATGCTACAGCAACCTCATCAACTGACGCGGGTCGAGCTGCTCCCAGTCCATCCCGACCACGACGTGTGCGTACCCGGACGATGCCATCCGCATCTGCGCGGCCCGGCGTCCCCAGAAGTATGTCGCGATCTCACCGACCGTCGCCGGTGTCGCCTGTCGACTGGCGCCGCGCACCGCCAGATGCCGGATCGGCTTCCCGTGGAACAGCTTGGTCTCGACGTCGTAGTCGATGCCGTAGACCACCCGCACCCCGAACGAGAGATCGCGGACGTGTTCGGGGCGATCGCCCGGCCAGCGGGTCCAGTCGTGCTCCAGCTCACGCAATTCGATCCAATGCTCGCGCCGCTCGGCATATGCACGTAGCTCGCGGGCCGCCTGGCGAAGCTCGATGGCCCCGCGCGACAGATCCACGATCTCCTGGCCGATATAGCCTGGCGGCCGCGGATCGATGATGATCCAGTGGCTAGGACCGGGTTCCTCTCGCTCGAACGAAAAACGCATATCCGGACTTCACTGCCCCACCTG
>CP070823.1:2152884-2203720 GCA_020344375.1 Gemmatimonadota bacterium
GCCCTCGGTGAACTGGCGAGGCCGCTCGTACTCCACCGCCAGAGCCCCGACCGGGCCAGCGTCGACGATCATCGGCACGATGATCGCCGACCCCACCTTGGAATCGATGCCGTGAGCGTAGAGGGGAAACCTCGCCTTCCCCGTCAGATCGTCACGCGGCAGCACGGTCACGTTGCCCAGCGCCAGCCCTAGAAACGACGACTCGCTGTCGAACTGCGCACCGGTGAGATCCTGGCCCACCTCGCCGTCCGTGGCCACGATGCTCCCTTCCCCGCGGCCTGGATCCCACGAGGCGGCTACAGCGCCGCGGGCGCCGGTCACGCGCCGTGCTCGGCAGCAGACACTGGACGCCAGCTCCTCCAAATCCAGCTCTCGATCAAGGTCCTGAATCGTCCCGTAGAGCGCCTCGTACTTACGCAGATCGCTGAGGGCACGCTCCGCAGCACGCACGTCCCCCAGCAACCGTCCGGCCAGTGCGGCGGCTAGTTCCAGAGCGCGCGGCGCGTCCAGGCGCGGCACACCGTCGAACTCCAGAGCCACGCAGCCGATCCGCTCGCCCTGCGCCTCAGACACAGGCGCGGCAACCACCCACCCCTCCTCGGCCCCACGGAAGATGTCCCTACGCGAAGCGCGCAGTGAAACACCTTCCGCCACGACCCAGCCGAGGGCGTGTCCCAGCAGGGGTACCTCGTCCGGAACGATCTCGGCATCCACGGGAGAATGCAGTGCCACGCCCAGGTGGTCAGCGCCGGCACGCGTCCAGAGACAGGCGGTCTTCGCGCCGAGCGCCAGACGCAGGGCCTCCAGCCAGGAGCGAAGCTCGTCCGCGACGCTCTGGAGCTCTCGCACACGCTCGGTCATCGTCGAAGGCTAGGTGAGACGGTTGATGCGGGTGGCGGCGGCAGCGGCGCCGTAGCCGTTGTCGATGTTGACGACCACGACACCTGGCGCGCAGCTGTTGAGCAGCGAGAGGAGCGCGGCGAGCCCGGCGAAGGAGGCGCCATACCCGATGCTGGTGGGGACAGCGACCACGGGCGTCCCGACCAGCCCGCCGACCACGGACGCGAGTGCAGCCTCCATGCCCGCCACGACGATGATCACGGCCGCTTCCTGGAGTTCCTGCTGATCAGCGAGCAGGCGATGGAGTCCGGCGACGCCCACATCATCGAGGCGCCTGACCGGGTTGCCCATGGCCCGGGCGGCCACCGCCGCCTCCTCGGCGACCGGCAGGTCGGAGGTGCCGGCGCTGACGATGAGCACTGGCCCCCGGATCGCAACCTGCAGCGGCTCGTCGGGCGGCAGGTAGGCCGTGCGTGCCAGGTCGTTGATTTCGATGCCTGGGTGCTCCTCAGCGAGGCGCCGGCGGATAGCCTCGTCGGCCCGTGTGGCCAGCAGGCCATCCCCAGCGGCGGCGAGGCGGGCGCAGATTGCAGAGACCTGATCGGGCGTCTTGCCGGGGCAATAGACGACCTCGGGGTAGCCCTGTCGCAGAGCGCGGTGATGGTCGATCCTGGCGAACCCGAGATCCTCGAAAGGCGCCCGCTCGAGCTGGTCGAGCAGGTCACGAACCGATAACTCGCCCCGCTGAAGACGTTCCAGCAGGCCCTTTAGTCGTTCAGGTCTCATACTTCGGTTCGGGGCGGCGGGGACGGCGCATCGGCGCCGAATATACGCCCAGGGAAGAAGCCGTCAAACCAGCGGGGCTGGACGGCTTTTGACACTGGACACAACGTGCCATATTGATAGCCCTGGGTGGCGGGGAGTGTGTGCTGGACGTGGCGCAGGGAGCGTGCTCGAGGGGACCGGAGGTGGCGATGCAATTGACAGAGTTCTTCACTGAAGATGTGATCAAGCTGGATCTGCAGGGAGACCACAAGGATGACATCCTCAAAGAGCTGATCTCCCTGCTCAAGCTTTCCGAGAAGTCCGAGGGCATCCTGTTCAAGATGCTGAAGCGGCGCGAGAACCTGGGGTCGACAGGGATCGGCCGCGGGATCGCGATCCCCCACTGCCGGTCGCTGGTCGTCAACCACCTGCGCGTCGCGTTCGGCCGCGCGAAAGACCCTATCGACTTCAAGGCGATAGACGACAAGCCCGTGTCCTTCTTCTTCCTCATCGTCGCCCCACCCCTCGAGGTCTCGAACCAATACTTGCCGGTGCTGGGGAAGATCGCCCAGCTGTGCCGCGAGCCTGACGTGCCGGAGAAGCTGGCGAAGATCGAAACGCCAGCCCAGTTCCTGGAGCTACTGGATCAGAAGCAGGTTTGACGCAAGGACGTGTTGTATGCATCCCCAGCTTGAAATTCTCCTGGAGCTGCAAGACCTGAAAACACAACAGAGGGAACTAGTAGAGGCCGCTGAGGACAGCAGCCACGAGATCGAGCGGAAGGTCTTCCGAGTAAGACCGGAGGACGCCGCCGCGCAGCTTCAGGCGAAGATCGAGGAGATGGAGGCCACGCTCGCCCCTGACATCGCTAACCGTTACCGGGTCATCTTAGACCGACGCGCCAGGGCGGTGGCACCCGTGTTGAGCGGCATCTGCTACGGGTGTTTCATGACCGTACCGACCGCGTTACCCCAAAGTAACGAGGAGATCCGCTGGTGCGAGCACTGCGGATCGTTTCTCTACTTCGTGGATTGACCTGGTAACGCTTCAGCGGGTGACGATCATCTTACGAACGTCCTGTGCACGGTTCGCGATGATCTGGCAGAAGTAGATCCCAGACGACACGGGCTGCCCGTTCCGATCCGTCCCGTCCCAGTAGAGCAGGTAGCGACCCGGTGCCTCATAGGTCAGCTCCCGGGCGGCCTGACCGGCGGCCGTCGGGTGATCGAGAGTAATCGGGTTCGCAACGAGCTGGCGGAGAAGGTTATAGATACGCACCGTGACCAGGACCGGCCGTCCATCCTGGAACAGGTCTTCTCCCAGTACGAACGGGATCCGGGTCTCGTTCCTGAAAGGATTCGGGTAGTTCGGCTCCAATCGCACACCGCGGACTTCGTCCTGCGTGACTTCCTGAGGCACCGCGGTGCTGTCGGTCTGTTGCGCGAAAACCTCCGGCGAGCCAGTGGCTCGCGCCACCAGAAGGACGAGGAGCACAGCACAACTGTGCTTCATTCGCCCTGTCCCCTCCCTCAAACGGTAGCCTTGGTTCTGTTGAAGCCTCCCGGGTCCGTCAATCGTCCCGAAGCTCATTCTCCGTATTGCCAAAATAGAAACGCAACCCGAAGTCGGCAAGAAGCGCGCGGCACCCTATCACACTTCTCTCAGCACGCGGCCTGCCGGGACACGGCGCGTGAACCCGGAGGCATCCAGGTACTCAAGTAGTGGGATAAGATACTTTCTGCTCACCCCAAACGCTTCGCGCAACTGCGACGGCGTCGCCACCCGCCCTCCAGCCAGCATCTCACCCACGCGTGCCCTCATCCTTCTTATAGCCCCGGAGTCGAAGTAGAGATCCGGCGTGACTGCCACCAACTCTCCTCGGCCAGCCAGGAACTTCAGGACGCTGAGACACTCGTGCTCAGGGACGCCCAGGACCCCTGCCAGTTCCTTGAGCGCAAGCGGGGTGAGGCCAGCCGCGCGGATGCGGTCGCGGGCGGCCGCCGCCAGCCGCTCCTGCTCCGGCAAGAGCCGGGGGACGTGGCCGGCCAGAGCAGCCACGGAGCCCTCGATGCGGATCGTCCCTTCCCGCTGCAGATCGGCGAGAATGGCGTTGACGAGTCCGGGTGAGCGGCCGATCGCGCTGCGCAACGATTCCAGGCTGACGCCGGCTGCCGCCACATCACGGGCGTGCTCCCGGGCGAGGCTCTCGAGCAGCGAATCCCGGGCGTCGCGCAGGCCGTCCTCTGAGTACCAGCGCTCACCCAACTCGCGGATCGAGCCTTCCGTTGCCAAGGAGCGAAGATCACGGTCGAGTTCGGACGGCGTGGCTCCGGCAAGCACGGCCAGCTCGGCTGCGGAGGCGCCGTCGCTCAGCCCCGTCAGCACCCGGTGGACCCGCTCCTTCCCTTCGAGCGCTGCCAAAGCTCGGTGCTGCGCAGCCTCGCCTTCCCGGAAACGGCCGTGCCGGGACGCCCAAGGATCGATGACGACGCCACCGCCGATCGTTGTCACCGGTGAGTAGAACCGAATCACGAAGCGATCTCCGCAGCGGGCGACCACGGGCTCCTCCAATCGGAGCTGGACGACCGCGCCGTCACCGGGATGCAGGAGTTCCCGCTCGTCGAGCACGACACGCGCCATCGTCTCGGCGGTGCCCAGGTGGAAGCGGACGCGCTGCCAGTGCTTGACGGGCCTGGGCGAGTCCGGCAGAAGCTCCAACCTGGCGTTGAGGTAGCGTGTGGTGCGCCAGACGGCATCGTTCGTGAGCCAGTCGCCTCGCCTTACCTGCGACCGTTGGACACCTGCCAAGGCCAAGGCAGCTCTCTGACCGGCCCGCGCCACCTGCACGTCAGCGCCATGCACCTGGATACCGCGGACCCGTGCCTCGCAGTCGGCGGGAAGGATGCGGATCTCAGCTCCGGCCTTGATCCGGCCGCTCCAGACCGTCCCCGTGACCACAGTACCCACGCCGCGCACACTGAAGGAGCGATCAACAGGCAAGCGGAAGAGGTCGTCGTCGCTGCGAGCCCGGACGCTGCGCGCCACCTCCTGAATCCTGGCATTCAGCTCATCGACCCCTTCGCCCGTCACGGCGGAGACGGCAACCACCGGCCAGTCGACCGCACCCATCACCGCGGCGATCTCGTCCCTGACCGACTCTTTGGCCAGAACTCGCCAGTCCACATCGACCAGATCGCACTTGCTAACAGCGGCGACCCCGCGCTCCACTCCGAGCAGGCGCGCGATCCAGAGATGTTCGCGCGTCTGCGGCATCGGTCCTTCGTCGGCCGCCACGACCAGCAAGAGCATATCGATCCCGGTCGCGCCCGCGAGCATGTTCTTCACGAAATCCTCATGACCTGGCACGTCGACGACCGAAATCTCCAGCTCCTTGGAATCAGTCGGGAAGCGTGCGAAGCCGAGATCGATGGTGATGCCGCGCTGCCGCTCCTCTTCCCAGCGATCCGTGTTGACCCCTGTCAGGGCCTCGACCAGCACGGTTTTGCCGTGATCGACGTGTCCGGCGGTACCGAGTATGACGGATTTCATCCCAAGCGTTCTTCCAGGAAGCGGAAGGAGTTGAGCGGCCGGTGATCCGCGAGGTGATAGGCGACGAAATCGCGCAGCAGGTCGCGCTGAGCCCGCGCCGACTCGAGCGGCCGCCCGTCCCCTCGGCCACCTCTCACGAGCGTTACCAGCTCGGCACGCGCCGCGCGTGACAGCTCACGCAGGCTGGACTTCTCTGCCTGCGGCTGACACCGCTCACAGACGATACCGCCACCCATCAGGTCGAAGTGGGTCGGCTCGGCGGCTTCGTCCTGGCGACCACACAGCGAGCAGCGCTCGGTGCTGGGGGCGAAGCCCAGGTGTACAATCAGCTTCCACGCCTCCTCGAGCATCGCCGTCTCCACATCCCCGCTTTCTGCCAACAGTCGGTCGAGCCCCCGGCCCAGCTGATCGAAGAGCTCCGCGTCAGGTGCGGCCGGTGCGAAGCGCAGCGCGATTTCGGTGAGCAACCCGGCCGCCGCATAGCGCGCCAGCTCGCGGCCCAGCGCCTGGCGCTCGCGGTGCAACTCGAAGGCGGAGAGGGTGTGCAGCTCACGCCCCTCCTTGGCGTAGAAGGTGGCGATCCCGTCCGTGAACGGCTCCAGCAGGCCACCGAATCGGCTCTTGGGGCGGCGCGCGCCCTTCGCGATGACCGAGCAAAGACCGTGGTCACGGGTAAGCAGCCGGAGGATCTTGCTGGTCTCGCTGTACTCGTAGGTCTTGAGAATGGTGGCAAAGGTCGTAACGAGCGACATACCCGGAACTTAGGCGGGCGATGACGGCCCGGCCAGAGCCGAAGCCGCCATCCCGGTTGGCACGGAGACAGGTGCGTAGCAATAGAAAAGCCGCCGAGGCACCCGCCGCCGGCGGCCCGCTTCCAGGGCTCCGCGGGTTGTCAGGGGTTGAAACGACCGAAGTCCTCGGGGTTCAACCTCTTCAGGTACTCCTTGAGCTGCTCCGCGTCCATCCCCTTGGCCTCCTCGGCGTCCGGGACGTCTGGCCCCTCACCCGGCTCGATCTCGGAAGGCTGGATCTCTATGGACGCCTGCTCGAGCAGATCCTCGTGCGCGTAGATGGGTGCCTTGGCGCGCAGCGCGATCGCGATGCTGTCGCTGGGCCGGGCATCGATCGAGACGACCTGCCCGTCCCGCCTGATGATCAGCTCGGCGTGATAGGTGTTGTCAACCACCTTGGTGATGAGCACGCGCTGGAGCTCGCTGCCGAGGCCTTGGAGCATAGCCATGAACAGATCGTGCGTCAGTGGTCGTGAGAACTTCATACCTGCCAGCTCCATGGCAATGGCGCTGGCCTCACCGGGGCCGATCCAGATGGGCAGAACGCGCTCGCCGTCCAGTTCCTGCAAGATGACCACAGGCGTGTTGGACGCCTTGTCCAGCCCGAGGCTGGCAACCCTGACTTGATTCATCGTACTCACGGTAGATCGATCGGTGGGCTCCCAGGTTTGGCCTGACCCAAGATACCAGGTCCAACTCGTCTGTAAACCCCGGCGGCAGCCTCAGGTTCCAAGCTCCCAGGACGACAGGTATTTGCGCTGTTCGTCTGTGAGCGTGTCGATGCCGATGCTCATCGATTCGAGCTTCAGCCGGGCGATCTCCTGGTCGAGATGTTCCGGTGTTCGGTGCACCGCTCGGTCCAGCTCGCGCCCGTGCTGGACAAGGTACTCGGCGGCGAGCGCCTGGTTGGCGAACGACATGTCCATGACCGCAGCCGGGTGGCCCTCCGCTGCTGCCAGGTTGACGAGCCGGCCCTCGCCCAGGACGAAGATGCGCCGTCCGTTGACGCGGTACTCCGCCACGAAGTCACGCACTGCGCGTGGGGGCCCGCCCGCTATGCTAGCAAGCTGATCCAAGTCGATCTCCACATTGAAGTGGCCAGAGTTGGCCACGATGGCGCCGTCTTTCATGAGGCGGAAGTGCTCTTCGCGAATGACGCTCGTGTCGCCCGTCACCGTGACGAAGACATCGCCGATCTTTGCCGCCTCGGTCATAGGCATGACCTCGAAGCCGTCCATCACAGCCTCGAGCGCTTTGAGAGGCTCGACCTCTGTGACGATCACCCGCGCACCCGCGCCACGCGCTCGGCTGGCTACGCCGCGACCGCACCAGCCGTAGCCGGCGATTACCATACGACTGCCGGCCAGAAGGATGTTCGTCGCGCGCAGGATCCCGTCCAGCGTCGACTGGCCGGTGCCGTAGCGGTTGTCGAACATATACTTGGTCAGGCTGTCGTTGACCGCGATTACCGGAAACTGCAGGACGCCGTCGCGGGCCATGGCACGCAGCCGGATGACCCCCGTAGTGGTCTCCTCAGTGGAACCGATCACGCTTTCCACCAGTTCACGGCGCTCGTTCTGCGATAGACTCTCAGCCCAGCGCCGCACCGGCTCGGTCAGATCATCGAAGCGCTGCAGGGCGATCATGTGCAGCGAGCTGACCAGATCAGCCCCGTCGTCCATGGTGATGCTCGGCCGATGGGCGAGCGCGGCCCGGATGTGGTCGTAGTAGACGTCGTGATCCTCACCGCAGATCGAGAACACCTTGATGCCGTGATCGCGCACCAGGTAAGCCGCGACATCATCTTGCGTAGACAACGGATTCGAGGCGCAGAGGGCAACGTCCGCACCGCCCGCCTTCAAGGTGAGGACGAGGTTCGCCGTCTCGGTGGTGACGTGAAGGCAGGCCGAGAGCCGCAGCCCCTTAAGGGGCTGCTCCTTGGCGAAGCGCTCACCTATCCTGCGGAGCACCGGCATAGCGCGCTCGGCCCACTCCACCCGCAGCTTGCCCCTGTCCGCCAGCTTGATGTCACGGATGTCGTGATCGACGCTATTTATAGACATGACATGCCCTTCCGCGGTTCTGGTTCAACCGACTTGGGACCTCAGATCACTGAGATGGTCGCCGCACTCCCAGGAGAAGCCGCCATCAGGCTCGGGCTCGCGACCGAAGTGGCCGTAGGCCGCCGTCCGCTTGAAGAGCGGACGGCGCAGGCCCAGAGCCTCGATGATCCCCCGCGGGGTCAGGTCGAACACCTGCCGAACCGCAGCCTCGAGCTGGCCGTCGGGGACGCAGCCGGTTCCGCGGGTATCGACCAGCACCGAGACGGGGTCGGTCACACCGATGGCGTAGGCGAGCTGGACCTCACAGACGTCCGCGAGCTCCGCTGCAACGATGTTCTTGGCAATCCAGCGAGCCGCGTAGCTGGCCGAGCGGTCGACCTTGGTTGGATCCTTGCCGCTGAAGGCACCACCGCCGTGCCGCCCCATGCCGCCGTAGGTGTCGACGATGATCTTGCGCCCGGTGAGGCCCGCGTCGCCCTGCGGGCCACCAGTGACGAAGCGACCGGTGGGGTTGATGTGGATCTTGGTGGAGTCCGGGTCATAGAGCTCTGCCGGAAGGACCGGCTCGATGATGACCTCTCGGAGTCTCTCGCGGATCTCGCCGTTCTCGATGTGATCGTCGTGCTGAGCGGAGACGACGACCGCCTGGATGCGCACAGGCTGGTCTCCATCATACTCGACAGTCACCTGGGACTTCCCGTCCGGCCGTAGCCAGGGAATGGTGCCCGACTTGCGGACCTCTGCTAGCCGTCGGGTGAGCCGGTGAGCGAGGATGATCGGCAGGGGCATGAGTTCGGGGCTCTCACGGGTGGCGTAGCCAAACATCATCCCCTGGTCCCCAGCCCCACCTGTATCGACACCTACGGCGATGTCGGCCGACTGCTGATCGATCGAGGTAATGACCGCGCACGTCTTGTGGTCGAGGCCGTAGGAGGCGTCCACGTAGCCGATATCGCGGATCGTCTCGCGCGCGACGGTCGGGATATCGACGTACGTGCTGGTTGTGATCTCGCCGGCGACGAATGCCAGGCCCGTGGTCACCATGCATTCGGCTGCAACCCGGGCGCTGGGATCCTCCTTGATGATCGCGTCGAGGATCGCATCCGAGATCTGGTCAGCGACTTTGTCCGGGTGACCTTCGGTGACGCTTTCCGATGTGAAGAGGCGTCTTCTCGACAAGTTCCGCTCCTGCCTCACGTCACAGTCCCGACAACCGGCCGGTGCCTAACGCCGGCCACCTGTATCTAGGAAATCGAACGAAGGTACTCTCTTACCCGGGGTGTGACAAGCTGGCATCCGCGTCGAGAATAGCCGGATCGAGTCGTTCGCCCAGCGCCTCGATCAGGTGTTCGCGAATCTCCCGGCTGGTTTGCGCCGTCAGCAGTTCGCCCGCGAGCCGCTCGACGTACTCGATATCGAGAGAGCGGATCAGCTTCTTCTGCGCAGGAATCGCGCTCGGCGCACAACTCAGGCTGCGCACGCCAAGGCCGATCAGGAGAGTCGCCCCCAGCGCATCCGCCGCCGCTTCGCCGCACACGCACAGCGGCCGCCCGAGCTGCCCGGCCCCTTCGACGGCAACGCGGATGTAGCGGAGCAGCGCCGGATGGTAGAGGTCGAAGAAGGGTGACAGCTGTGCGTTGCCGCGATCGACGGCCAGCATGTACTGGATGAGGTCGTTGGTGCCCAGGCTGAAGAAATCGACGTGCTGGCCCAGAACCTCCGCAATCGCGACGGACGCCGGGGTCTCGAGCATCACTCCCAGCGGACATTCTCCATGCTCGACCCCCTCCCGCTCGAGTTCGTGCCTGGCCTGCTCCATCACTCTGCGGACCGCCCGCACCTCGTCCACCGTGTTCACCATCGGCACGAGCACTCGCACCGGCCCATGCGCCGCGGCCCGCAGTATGGCCCGGACCTGGTTGTGGAAGAGCTCTGGCATCATTCCGTAGATCCGGATGCCGCGCCAGCCGAGGAACGGGTTCTCCTCAGCGATGGGCGGCAGGAACAAGGGGAATTTGTCGCCGCCCAGATCGAAGGTCCGGATGGTCACCGGGCGCGGCGCCACGATGTCCAAGACTCTTCTGAAGGCCTCGTACTGTTCCTGCTCGTCGGGCACGGCGGTCTTGCCGACGACCAAGAACTCAGTGCGGAACAGGCCGACACCGTCGGCGTTCACCGCCACGGCGCCCTTGGCGTCGGCCGGCAACTCCAGGTTGGCGTAGAGCCCGATCCGGGTTCCGTCGCGCGTGACGGGCTCAAGGCTCGCGAGAGCGTCCAGCGCCCTCACCATCTCGCGCGCCTGGACGTCGCGGTCGTGGAACCAGTGTTTCTCCGATTCACTCGGCCTGATCACCACCCTGCCCCGCTCCCCATCCAGGATCATCTCGACGCCATTGTCGACCCGCTGTGAGAGATCGCCGAGTCCTACTACACAAGGGATGCCCAGCGAGCGTGCGAGGATGGAAGCATGCGACGTCCGAGTGCCCGCGTCAGTGGCGACACCCAACACGCGATCACGGTCGAGCTCGACCATGCGGCTCGGGGTGAGCTCCTTGGCGACGAGGATGACCGGCTCGTCGGGTGGGGTATGCAGGATGTCGGGCCCGGGGAGGTCGATCAAGGTCGCGAGCACACGCGCCTGCACGTCGTTCAGATCGGCGACGCGGTCCATGACCCTGGCGTGTGTCGCATCGAGCCACTGCGAGCGGAACTCGAGCACGCGCAGACTGAAAGCACGTTCCGCCGTGAGGTAGCTGTCGGTGATGTAGGTCAGCGTCCCCTCGACCAGGTCGGGATCGTCCAGCATCATGAGCTGGGGGTCGAAGATCTTGGCCTGGACGTCGCCAAGCCGGCTTTCGACCTGATCTCGGAGCTCCAGAGTGCGCTGCTTGGCCTGTTCCCGGGCGTCGTGAAAGCGGGCGATCTCCACATCGACCTGGTCGGGAGTCACCGTGGCATGGTGGACATCGAGGCGCGGCCAGCGCGCCACGAAGGCGGGCCCGACAACGATGCCCGGCGACGCCGGGATCCCCTGCACCTTATCGCCCACGCGCTCTAGGCCTCCCCGAATCCGTCGGCGACGAGACGCACCAGCGCTTCGACGGCCTTCTGTGCATCCGCGCCCCGTGCCCGGATGTGGATCCTGGATCCACTCTCTGCGGCCAGCATCATGACACCCATGATGCTCTTGCCATTGACCTCCAGCGTGTCTTTGCGAACCAGGATCTCGCTCTGGAACGTGCTCGCCAGCTTGACGAACTCCGCCGCCGGCCTGGCGTGCAAGCCGTACACATTCGCCACGAGGACGCTCTTGACGTAGTCCTGGTTCTCCAAGCTCACCCGATGCTACTCCCGAGAGCCATAACGACTAGTGACCCGACCAGCGGGACGAGGACAGCGAGGCGACCAGCCACAGCCGGGCGCCACGCGCCCACGACCGCGAGGACAAGGGCGATGCCGATGACGGAAAGTGAACCAGCGCCGGAAGGGCCGCCTAGGCCCAGTGCCAGCAGCGGCAGCAGGGCTCCCGCCACAGCGGCAAGAGGAATCGTAAGGCGATCCGGCAGCCGGCGCAAAGGTGACCCCATCAGCGCGCGGCCAACATCGCGTCCTTCCCGCCAACCCAAATGCAGGCCCCACACCCGCAGAGCCAGGTGAACGGCGTTGTACAGAGCGAGAAAGGCGGCGCTGGCAACCCACCAGGGGGCGCCTGCCAGGAACAGCGTCAGCCCCAGAAGCGAGCACAGGGGCCGCCAGCGCGCCCAGACCAGCCGGTCCCCGATGCTGCCGAGCGGGCTCACAATGGCGCTCTTGAAGCGCTCGATCTCCTCAGCCTGCGCTTGCTCAGATTCCATGCGCGCCACCGCTGCGATGGCCACGGTGGCGAGGTAGGGATGGCCGTTGTAGAAGCGAGTGTGCCGTTTGAGTGACTCGGCTAGGGAAGCCGGGTCTCGGCGGTGCAGTCGAGCGAGCACCGGGATGAGCGCGAACCCGATACCGGCCCCCTGCATGGTCTGGTAGTTCCAAGAGCCTTGAATGGCCAGGCTCCGCAGCAGGATCCGCAAGCGAACTAGCGGGCTTAGCGCAAGCATAGGGCAAGGATCGCGCTCAGCGCCGCCCCTGCTCCGAAGGCCGCCCACACCCGGCCGCCCCAGGCGATGGTGCGCACGTCTACGCCGAGCATGAGGCTGGCGGAAACCAGCAGGATGATGGCGGCGACGGCGTCGCCGAGCCGCGGGACGTCCGCCAGTCCAGCGGCCAGTCGCGGGAACGCCCAAACGGCGAGGAACGTGAGAGCAGCGGCACGCAGCAGATCCGAGGCCATGGCCGCCAGGTGGCGAGCCGTCAGCGAGGCCGGTGTGACTGTTCCTGGTGCCTCCAGCGCCACCAGCCGGGCGCTCAGGTATCGCGTCGCATGCACGCTCCAGCTACCCAGCCAGCCGACGATCACGCCGAACCCCACGGCCACCAGCAGCGCGACCGACCCGCCGCCGGGGACGAACGCGGCCGTGGCCGCTACGGCGGCAGGCCCCGTGTCCCAGTAGCGGCTGGCCCCCACAGGAAGCTGGTGGAGGCTGAGGACTTCCAGGAGGGCTCCAGCCCAGAAGCCTGCCTCCGGGTCGCCGAGCAGCAGCCCGGCCGCGGGCCCGGCCACGATAGGGCGCGAGATCATCGCTTGGGCCCACGAGGCTATGTCGAGGCCTAGGATCCCGCCCAGCAGGGCCAGCCAGAGATAGGTCGTCGGTTCCAGTACTAGCCTGATCTCGACTGAAGCAGATCATCGAGGCCGACCCTGCGAGCGCTGGGCACGTCCTGCGCCGTCACGTGAGGGTGCACGCGGCGCAGACGTTCCAGCTCGCGCCGGTCGTCGGCACTCAGAAACAGGTAAGGGAGAATTCGGCGCCGGCCAGGCGCGTCATGCAGTCCGCCCAGATTGACCTCGATATCGGCAAGGACCCCATGCTCCGCCAGGCGCCGCATGGTCCCGATATCTCGTGTCAAGATGAAGCCGCGCTCGGCGTTCTGGACCCACTGCGGAACCAGCTCGACGGCCTCAGCGACGCTGAGGAACCGGTCCTCGACGGACTCGGACAGGCCGGCCCGATAGAGATCCTGCTCCCACTCGCTCCGCGCGAGCTCGTCGTCCACGACCGCGACGTAGTCGAGTCCGGTCCGCGCCCCCCAGCCGACGACGACCTGGCCGTGGATCAGCCGGTCATCGACCCGGCACAGAAGAATCGGCATCTGTCGAGTACTCTATCGAGACGCCCACACGGCTGCGCAGCCGATCGAGGATCTCTTCGAGCGGCAGCGTGCGGTGGAACGTGAAGTCCAGCAGTAGCGGCAGGTTCACGCCGCAGACCAGGGCGATCCCGGGGTGACGCGCCCTGAGGCGGCGAGCTGCGTAGGCGCAGCTGCCGCTGGGCAGATCGACGAACAGCACGGCAGGACCCGCTCCCACCAGCTCGAACAGGCGGGCCTCCAGCGCCTCAGGGGTCAAGTCCTCGTTGTCCAGCGGTATGAGCCCCTCACGGGAGCCGGTGATTCCCTCGACAGCGTCGAGCAGTCCTTCCGCCAGCTTGCCGTGACCTACGAGGATCCCACAGACCTCCTCACTCATAGTCCTCCTCGAGGTATTCGCGGACGGGCGCCATCGCCTCGCGCAGCCTGGCATCGAAGGCCGCAGCCGAGTCGACGCCGGCGTAGCGGAGCAAGTGGGTCATCGCGACTACCTCTGATATGACGGTGATGTTCTTACCCGGGTTAAGCGGGACGGTCACTCGGCGGATGGGCATGTCGAGGATCACCGTATGCGCGGCGTCTAAGCCGGTGCGATCGTACGCTGTCTGGTCCGTCCAATCGACCAGCTGGACTACCACCTCGATGCGCTTCTGCTGCCGGATCGCGCGAATGCCGAAGAGGGCGCGGATATCAACGATTCCGATCCCGCGGATCTCCATGTGGTGGCGGCCCAATTCGGGAGATCTGCCGATCAGCACGTCGTGCCCCTGTCGAGTGATTTGCACGACGTCGTCGGCTACGAGACGATGCCCTCGCTCCACCAGATCCAGCACGCATTCGCTCTTGCCAATGCCGCTGCGGCCCACGAATAGCAGGCCCACCCCGTACACATCAGCCAAGGAGCCATGGACGAAGGTCTGCGGCGCGAAGTAGTCGTTGAGGAAGGGATGCATACGGCGATAGAACTCCGCCGTCCGCAGCTCGCTAACGATCACCGGTATGCCCTGCCGCTCGGCGGTCTCCAGGAACAGCTGCGGCAATTCCAGCCCCTTGGTGACGATGACGCAAGGCACATCGAATGAGAATAAGGTCTCTACGACCTTGCGCCGCCTTTCCTCGTCGAGCGAACGCAGGTAGGAGACCTCCGTCTCGCCGAGCACCTGGATGCGGCCGATGGCGAAACGCTCCGTGTAGCCCGCCAGCGCCAGACCCGGACTGGAGATCTCACCTTCAACGATCTCTCGCTTGAGGGCGCGATCGCCTCGCGTTGCGAGCCGCAGGCACAGACTCTCGCCGCGAAGTTTGAGCAGATCCTCTACCGTCAGGCTCACGGCTCGTTACCCTTCGACACCCTCTCAGACTGGATCTCCTGGCCCAGCCGCGGTGCCTGGTGGTCCGTGCGTCGGTCGCGGCGTCGCCTCAGCTGGCGTGCCAGCTTGTACGATACTCGGTTCACCGCAGTGCGGAAGTCCGCCGCGGTGGTCTCCGCGTGAATATCTACGTCTCCATCGACAGCAGCGCGTACCTCAACACGCTTCTGCCGCTTCTCCTCGGTGAGCGTAACCTCGAGGCGCGACATGCGGTGGTTGTAGCGTTCCAGCCCCGAGAAGCGACTCTCGACGTGCTTCCGGAGCGAATCGCTGAGTTCGAAACGACGGGCGGTGATGGAAATCTTCATCTCGCCTCCAATACTGAGGTGTTGAGGTGGGACCGGCCTGTTGCAAGGCCGCTGGCGTGAACCTCCTGGAGGTGGGCCTCCGTCTCATCCGCCGCACGCTCCCAACTGAACTCACTAGCGAATCGTCTGGCGCCTTCCTGAAACTCCCGGCGCAAATCCTCATCCTGCGCGATACTGCGCAGAGCGGCGACCCACGCCGCAACATCCCCGTGGCGCACCAGCAGTCCGCTCCTGCGATGGGCGACCGAGTCGCGCAGCCCCGGCGAATCGGAGGCCAGGACGGGCGTGCCGCAAGCGGCCGCCTCGATATTGGTGATGCCCCAGCCCTCCTTGGGAGATGGGTACACCGTCGCCCAGCTTTTCCGCAATAGGTCCACCTTCTCGTCCTCGGAAATGTACCCGAGGAACTCCACCGACCCGGGCGCACGGATGGCAGCATAGTCACGCAGCAACGGCTCGTGGTCGCCTTTCCCCGCCACCAGCAGGCGCGCCGGGATGCCCTCCGCCACCAGCCGGGCCACCGCATCCACCACATGCTCCAGCCCTTTGTAGCGCTTCAGTCGGCCCACATACGCGAAGGTCGGCTCACGGAAAGCCCCGACCCCCGAGTCCGGCTTGAAGCGTGAGTGGTCGATCCCCGGGTGAATCACGCGGATAGCCGATCGCGGCAGCCCCCGGCTCGCCAGATCGTCCGCCGTTGACTCAGAGATCGCCTGAAAGGGTACCTCCTCATAGACATGTGGGACCGGTCGTTCCACCAGCCACACAGTCGCCGCAACGGGCAGCGAGGCTTCGCGAAACGCTGTCGTGCCAAAGAGGTGTGGTACGAGAGCCACTACCGGCGGCCGCACCCAGAGCGGCGTGTGAAGCGGGAGCTTGTTGATGTCCTCGACGACCAGGTGGTAACTCACATCCGCCAGGTGCCGCCGGTAGTACGGAAGTGCAAGGATCGTGAAACTGTGACGGCCCCCGATTCGGTGAACGTCGATGCCATCTACCACCTCACGCGCCGGCGCACCTGGCCAACCGGAGCACAGCAGCGTCAGCGAGTGCCCCCGTTGGCTGAGCCGGCCGAAGATCTCGTGCAAGTGAATCTCGGCCCCGCCCGCCTGCGGGTTGCGCCTGTCCTGCCAGTTGATGACCAGCAATCTCAGGCGACCCATGCTCATCGGGCGTCGCCCATGCGTTCCGGTTCCAGTTGGCGGAGGAGGGCGTCAAGCACGCCGTTGATGAAACGACTGCTCTCTTCCGTGCCGAACCATTCAGCCAGACGGATCGCTTCTTGGAGGGAGACACGCAGCGGGATCTCATCAAGGTAGACCATCTCGGCGGCCGCAATCCGCAGGATATTGCGGTCGACCGTCGCCATCCTGGAGAGGCGCCAGTTGTCGGCGAGGGCCTCGATGCGGGCGTCCAGGGTGGAGCGCTCGCGCTCGATCACAGACAAGAGACGGTCGGTGTAATCCTGAACCTCAGGATCTGTGGGCCGTCGGCGGCCCGGGGTGAGCGTACGGTCCAGCTCTCGCAATGCCTCCGAGCTGCCCCGCATCTCCCACGCGTAGAGGACCTGCAGCGTCCGGGCTCTGGCCTTAGTCCGACTCCCCATCAAGCTGGTCGAGAAGGTCGGCCATCTCGATCGCCGCGAGTACCGCCTTCCAGCCGTGGTTACCCGCCTTGCTGCCGGCGCGCTCCAGCGCCTGTTCCATCGTATCGGCGGTGAGCAGACCCAGGGACACGTAGGTTTCCGAGTGGGTCGCCAGGTTCTGAAGTCGCTGGCTGGCCGCACCAGCGAGATAGTCGAAATGAGGCGTCGCACCCCGGATCAGCCCACCGAGCACCACGATCGCCGCGTAGCGCTGGCCTTTCGCCAGACGCGCGGCGAGCGGCGCCAACTCCCATGCCCCTGGTACCCAGAAAACGTCGATCTGTTCGTCACTCGCGCCATGCTGGCGCAGACAGTCAACGGCGCCCGCCAGCAGCTGGCGCGTAACCAGCTCATTTGTCCGGCCAACCACCAGCGCGAAGCGCCGGCTCTCTACTCGGAAAACCCCGTAGCTCTCACGCATAGCCCTCAACCCGCCACTCTCTCATCCGCCTGTATCAGGTGGCCCAACTTGTCTCGCTTCGCCTTCAGGTAGCTCCAGTTGTGGCGGTTCGGTTTCACCGCGATGGGCACCTGCTCGGTTACCGAGAGGCCGTAACCTTGGAGGCCAATGATCTTCTTCGGGTTGTTGGTCATCAGTCGCATCGACTTGATCCCCAGGTCGAGGAGCACCTGGACACCGATCCCGTAGTCGCGCAGGTCAGCCGGGAAGCCCAACATCTCGTTGGCTTCCACAGTGTCCATGCCCTTTTCCTGGAGCTGATAAGCCCTGATCTTGTTCAGCAGGCCGATCCCTCGCCCCTCCTGCTTCATGTAGACGAGAACACCCCGCCCCTCTCTCTGGATGTGGCGCAGGGCGGTGTGCAGCTGCTGGCCGCAGTCACAGCGCTGCGAGTGAAAGACATCGCCAGTCAGACACTCAGAATGCATGCGGACCAACACGTCCTCTTGCCCAGCGACGTCACCTTTCACCAGTGCTACGTGCTCGCGCCGATCGACGTCGTTCGTGTAGGCAACCACGCGGAATTCCCCGAACTCGGTGGGCAGCCCGGCCTCTGCCACGCGATGGACCAGCCGTTCCGTTTTCAGGCGGTGGGCGATGATCTGAGCCACGGTCACGAACTTCAGCCCGTGGCGGCGTGCGAAAGCCTCGAGCTGCGGCCGGCGCGCCATCGTGCCGTCCTCGTTCAAGATCTCGCAGATGACGCCCGCCGGCGTCAATCCCGCCATCCTCGCAAGATCGACGGAGGCTTCCGTCTGCCCGACACGCTGCAGCACGCCACCCGGCTTCGCCCGCAGCGGGAAGATGTGGCCGGGACGGCGGAGGTCGTCGGGCCGACTATTGGGATCGATTGCCACCTTGACTGTCATGGCTCGGTCCGCTGCGCTGATGCCGGTCGTGACGCCGTGCTTTGCGGTCGCGTCAACGGAGACCATGAAGGCGGTTCCCTGGGAATCGGTCGTGTGGTCGCCCATCGCGGTGAGTACGAGCTGATCGACCCGCTCTGGGGAAAGCGAGAGGCAGATGAGGCCACGTCCGTGAGTGGCCATGAAATTGATGGTCTCGGGCGTGATCCTCTCGGCGGCGCAGACCAGGTCCCCCTCGTTTTCACGATCCTCGTCGTCGGCCACGATCACCAACTCGCCGCGACGTATCGCGTCTATCGCCTCTTCCACCGAATCGAACGTTATTTCGCTCATTGTCTCATCGCTGTGGGGGCGGCAGCCGCATCAGCTTATTCCCCACTCTGACAGCCGCTGCTCCAGGTCATCAGCCGCCGCGCCCCCCTCCCGATGCTGGCCCAGCGCCCGGGCAACGTACTTACCGATCATGTCCGCCTCGAGGTTGACGCGATCCCCGGTTGCCAGGCGCGAGAGGTTCGTGTGCTCATAAGTATAAGGTATCAGGGCCACTTCCGCAGTGCCGGGGTCCGCGAAAGCGTTGATGGTCAGCGAGACCCCGTCCACCGCGATCGAGCCATAGAGGATCGTGAACGGCCGCACCGTGTCGGGCAGGCTGAAGCGAACCAGCCACATCTCACCCTGCCGCTTCACGGAAGTCACGACCCCTACACCGTCCACGTGACCCTGGACGAAGTGGCCTCCGAAGCGACCGCCCGCGGCGATGGGCCGCTCCAGATTCACCTTTCGACCGCGGCGGAATTCAGCGAGCGTGGTCCGGGACAACGTCGTGGCGATCGCTTGAACCTTGAAGTTGCCGCGGCCCACCAGGACCACCGTCTGGCAAACGCCATCGACATTGATGCTGTCACTCACCCGGAGGTCCTCCAGCACTTTCTCCGCGGCGATGACGATATCGCGACGTCCGCCCACATCGGTGGCCGACTCGACGATTCCAACTTCCTCGACGATTCCGCTAAACATCTCCAGCGCTCACGGTTGCGCCGGCCCCCTGGCAGCGGCCACAGGTCCGAGCTCCAACAGCGTGACGGACCCGAACTCGGCGCGCCGGATACTCCGCCAGTCCCGCGCTCCCAATCCCCGGCCCCCCTGAAACCCGGGAACCCCGGGCTCGCCGAACAGCCGCGGCGCAATGAAGAGGTAGAGCCGGTCAACGTACCCGGCCGCCAGCAACGCGGACCCCAGCGTACCGCCTCCCTCACACAGTACCGAACGCACGCCGGACTCCCACAGATGTGCAAGAACCTCGCCAAGATCCAGACCTTCCGAGCCCGGCGCACGCTCCACCTGCACCACCTCAACGCCTTGCGCAACCAGGCGGCCAGCGCGCTCCATGTCCGTGCCCCGGGCGGCTGACACTCGAACCGGCACATCGCGCGCCGTCCGCACCAGTTTCGACTCCAGGGGTAGCCGAAGGGCCGAGTCGAGGACCACACGCAGCGGCGCCACCCGCGGCGTCCTCCACTCGCGAACGGTAAGCAGCGGATCGTCTGCCAGCGCTGTGCCGATCCCCACGAGCACCGCGTCATACCCTGCCCGCAGCCGGTGTGCCTCCACGATGGCCGCTCCCTCACTCACCCGGGTCCTGGACCCGGGCGCCTCCGCAAGCCGGGCGTCGAGCGAGATGGCGTACTTCAATGCCAAGAACGGTCGCTGCCGGGAGAAGGTGTTCAGGTGCACCGCGTTGAGATCCCTGGCTTCCACCTCACAGACCGCTTCATCGACCTCGATCCCCTGCTCGCGCAGCCAGTCAGCACCGCCCGCCGCCTCCGGGTTGGGATCGCGCGTCCCGCAGACCACTCGGGCTATGCCCGCAGCCGCTATCGCACGACTGCAGGGCCCAGTCTTCCCACTGTGGTGGCAAGGCTCGAGGTTCACGTAGAGCGTGGCACCCTCCCCCTTCTCCCCGGCCGCCTGCAGCGCCTCGATCTCCGCGTGGGGTCCGCCCCACTCGGCGTGGAACCCCTCGGCGACCACGACACCATCGCGCACCACCAGGGCGCCCACCATGGGATTAGGTGCCACGCGACCCCAGCCGCGCTCAGCGAGCTCCAGGGCTCTGCCCATGTGGAGGCGGTCTTGATCCCGTGTCACAGTGTGAGGCGTATCCCTAAAGCGGCAAACAAGTTACCAGACTCGATCTCGAGCTCTCTCGAGCCGGCGAGCCTCTGCTCCTCCTGCCAGCCGACCTCGGCGACGATGTTGACGAACAACAGGATGTAGGAGACATCCACGAAGGCGGACCAGCGCCCGCTCGCGAGCTCGAAGGGAGAGTCCTCGGAGACGATCTCGTTGACCACTCCGGGGGCGGTAGCGATCGCGAAATCGATGTCACTCCAGTAGTTGTCGTAGCCCAGAGTCAGCGCGAGCCCCAGGGCCACGAAACTCTTGCTCAGTCCGGCACGGAAACTAGCCACCCGCATGTCCGCACCGAACTCGGCGTCATCGCCCTCGTCCACATTCCCGAGTTGCACGCGTCCCAGCCACTTGTAGAGCCCGGAGACGGAGATGCCAGGCGCTGTAAACGACTCGCGCAGCAGCCCTACGCGGGCCCCCAGCCCGAAACCTGAGACGTTGGCCTCGAATCCGTCTCCGCTGGGCAGGAGGAGCGTGCTGAGGGTGCCCAGCAGCTCCAGGGAAGCGAAGCCACCGAGAGTCGTCCCCAACTCGAAGCCTTCGAACACGCCGATCGAGATGTCGGCCTGGGGCATGGGCACGACGAACCCGAGCGTCCCCAGCGGGCTGAGGGTGTCCGACGGGTAATCGATGATATCGGGGACATCCGCCCATACGAAGTTGATGCGGCCGCCGATATGGACGCGGGGAATGAAGCGGAACCTGGCTCCGATGGGGCTGGCCGTGCCCAGCACCGGATTGCCGCCAGCCAGCAGCAGCCCGAGCTCCGGCTGCGCCAGCTGCAACGAGGCCACAACATCCTGACACAGGTCGTTGAGGAGCTCGCTGGGCAGTTCCGCCCTTTCACAGCGAGCCTGCAGCTCGGATTCCAGAGGCTCCTGGGCGCGGACCGTCGACGACGCCGCGAGCCCGATCCAGGCGACGATGGCCAACTGCGCCGCAAGCTTCATCCGCTGCCTCCGGAGTCAGGTTTGCTCACATCCGCTCGGGCGCCTCAATACCGAGGAGCCAGAGCCCGTTGCGTACGACCACTTCCGCGGCCCGCGCGAGAACCAGGCGTGCCTTGGTCACGTGCTCCTCCTGCCCGAGGACACGCAGGGCATGATTGCGCGTGCCCATGTGGTACCAGCTGTTGAGCTGGTTGGCGAGCCCGTCCAGGTAGGCGGTCACCCGATGGGGCTCACGGCTGCGCGCCGCTGCTGCCACGGTATCGGGAAAATCGAGGAGCGTCTTGGTCAACTCGAGCGCCTCCGGTTGTACCAGAGGCGACAGATCGATGTCGAGTTCGATCTGGGTCGGGTCGATCCCACCGCGGCGATAGACGCTGCGTAGTCGCGCGTGCGCGTACTGCACCTTGTATACCGGGTTCTTCTCCGAGCGCTCCTTTGCGAGATCGAGATCGAAGACCATCTGCTGTTGGGGCCCGCGCTCGAGGAAGAAGTAACGGGTGACGTCGGTGCCGACCTCCTCGATCAGGTCCGTCAGGGTCACGAACTCGCCGGCCCGCTTGCTGAACTTCACCTCTTCCCCGCTCCGCTCGACGCGAACGAGCTGAACGATAACAGCCTCGAAGAAGTCCCGGCCAAGCCCCAGCGCGTCCATCGCCGCTTTCATGCGCGGCACGTAGCCGTGGTGGTCGGCGCCCCAGACGTCGATCGCGACTTCGAACCCGCGTTGCGCCTTGTCCCGATGGTAGGCGATATCGGGGAGGAAGTAGGTACAGCTGCCGTCGCTCTTGACCAGGACGCGGTCTTTGTCGTCGCCGAATGTCGTGGTGCGCAGCCACTGGGCTCCCTCACGCTGATAGATCAGGCCCCGAGCCTGCAACTCGGCCAGCGTCGCCTCGATCTGGCCGGATTCGTACACCGAGCTCTCCGTGCGGAACTCGTCGAACTCCACGCGGAATGCGCGCATGTCCTCCCGCTGTTCATCCTGCATGCGTTGGAGGGTATAGCGCCGAACCAGCTGGCGTTCCGGCGAACCCCACTCCCCATCCAGCCGATTGCTTTGTTCGGCCCTGAGCTGGCTGGCCAGCTCGGTCACGTAGACGCCGTGATAGCCGCCTTCCGGAATCGATTCCTCGTGTCCCTGCAGTTGCCGGTAGCGGGCATGTACGGAGTCGATGAGCTTGTCGATCTGGGCGCCGGCGTCGTTGACGTAGAACTCGCGCTGCACCTTGTGCCCGGTGAACTCGAGCAGCCGAGCGATGGCGTCGCCGACGGCGGCGCCACGTCCGTGCCCCACATGCAGAGGGCCCGTGGGGTTCGCCGACACGAACTCCACGTTGAAGAGATGGCCGACACCCCAGGAGCTGCGTCCGTAGTCCTGGTCGGCACGGCAGATCTCGCGCAGCTGGTCCCGAAGGTAGTCGCGGCTGATACGGAAGTTGAGGAATCCGGGCCCCGCGACCTCGGCGTGCTCGATGTGAAGGGCAGGCAGGTCGAGTGCGCCCAGCAGCTCCTCAGCAAGCTCGCGCGGCACGCGGCCCAGGCGGCCAGCAATGAGCATCGCTAGATTTGTGGCCAGATCGCCGTGGCCCACGTCCTTGGGCCGCTCGAGCCGGACTTCCAGCTCATCCCCGGCACCCAGCGCTTGTGCGGCTCGCTCAAGTGCCCGGGCAAGTTCGGGGAGTTGCATCTAGTTCGAGTCCTTCTTCGACTCCTGTTTCTTGTCGCTGGAAGACGGGGCGGGCTCCCCTGTGGGAGCTTTCTCCTTGCTGTCTTTCGTCTCCTTCTTCGCCGCCTCCTTGTACGACTCGCTTCGATAGTCCGTGCTGTAGAAGCCGGACCCTTTGAACAGGAGGCCGGCCCCGCCAGAGATCAGTCGCTCCGCCACGCCACCGCAGTTCGGGCAACCCACGCTCGCAGCGTCGGAGATCCTGGTGAAGAACCTCTCGAAGCGGTTCCCGCAGGTTCCACACCTGTATTCGTACGTCGGCACGCGTTCTCACACCCCTAGTGTTCTAGCTCTGGAAGCGCGCGGCCGAAAGTTATCCGAAGGCAGTGACGCCTTCAACTCGCTGCCCGGTATTCTCCCCATGCTGAGCGTAAGGCCCCACTGATCTCCCCGAGCGTGGCGCGAGCCTTCACGGCCTCCACGATCTGCGGCATGAGATTGCCATCGCCTGCAGCGAGCTCCGAGACATGCTTCAGGGCATGCTCCACCGCCCGGGCGTTGCGGCCAGCCCGGACCTCGTCGAGACGGGCCCGCTGCCGGGCTTCCAGCTCCGGGAAGGCGGGTTGGTCGATGCGCGGCTCCTTCTCCTCCTCGCGGAAGTCGTTCACGGCGACGACGACGCGCTCGCCCCGCTCGATCTCGAGCTGGTAGGCGTAGGCGGCACGCTGGATCTCGTCCACCATGTAGCCGATGGAGCGGGCTGCCCCGCCGCGTTCCTCGATCTCAGCCAAGTAGCCCCGGGCTCGTCCCTCGAGCTGTGCGGTCAGTGTCTCCACGTAGTAGCTGCCAGCCAGCGGGTCGGCGGTGCCGGCGACACCCGCCTCGTGCGCGAGGATCTGCTGTGTGCGCAAAGCGAGCTTGGCCGAGTCTGCAGTCGGCAGCGCCAGCGCCTCATCGAAGGCGTTGGTGTGCAGCGACTGGGTCCCGCCCAGCACCGCAGCCAGGGCCTGCATTGCCACTCGCACCACGTTGTTAAGTGGCTGCTGAGCGGTGAGCGTGGATCCGGCCGTCTGCGTGTGGAAGCGGAGCAGACAGGCGCGGTCGGAGGCGTTGTAGCGCTCGCGCATGAGCGACGCCCAGAGACGCCGCGCGGCTCGGAACTTGGCGACCTCCTCGAAAAGGTCGTTGTGAGAGGCGAAGAAGAAGGAGAGGCGCGGCGCGAAGTCCTCGACGCTGAGGCCGCGCTGGATCGCCCGCTCGACGTACTCGAGACCGTTGCCAAGGGTGAAGGCCGTTTCCTGTGCGGCGGTACAGCCCGCCTCCCGCATGTGATAGCCGCTGATCGAGATGCTGTTCCAGCGGGGCAACTCCCGAGCGCAGAAGTCGAAGATGTCGGTGACCAGGCGCAGGCTAGGCTCGACCGGGAAGATGTAGGTGCCGCGAGCGACGAACTCCTTGAGGATATCGTTCTGCACCGTCCCGGCCAGCGCATCGCGGGGGACACCACGCTCGTCGGCGAGCGCCACGTACATGGCCAGGAGTATGGCCGCCGTGGCGTTGATGGTCATCGAGGTGGAGACCTGGGCCAGATCGATCCCATCGAAGAGGATGCCCAGGTCGTCAAGCGTGTCGATAGCGACGCCCACGCGGCCGACCTCGCCCGCAGCCATGGCGTGGTCCGAGTCATAGCCCATCTGCGTCGGCAAGTCGAAGGCGACCGACAGTCCTGTCTGGCCAGAGTCGAGCAAGAAGCGAAAGCGCTGGTTCGTCTCGTCCGCCGTCCCGAAGCCAGCGTACTGTCGCATCGTCCACAGCCGGCCACGATACATCGTCTCGTAGACACCGCGGGTGAAGGGGAAGCGACCCGGCACGCCGGGATCCGGGGCGCCCGCTGCCCTGACGTCCCCCGCGCCGTAGGTTTCGCGAATCTCGATGCCGCTGGTGTTCTCGAGCTTGCCCTTCATCTAGCGTCACGCTTCTCCAGGATCGATCACCAACAGCGTCTCCCCCTTGTCCACGGCCTGCCCGGCGGCGACGCGAACCTCGGTCACCCGGCCTGCCAGCGCCGCCTTCAACTCGTTCTCCATCTTCATCGCCTCGATGATGACGAGCCCCTGACCACGCTCGACCTGATCGTCCTGGGACACTTCGACCTTGATCACCAGGCCGGGCATCGGCGCTGAGACCTCGACCGGCCCGTGGCTGACAGCAGCGGGACCGGCAAGTTCGCGAATCGCGCGCCGCCGCTCGTCGAGCGCCAGGACCTGGTGCCGACGCCCACCGATCTCGATCTCCCA
Source organism: Gemmatimonadota bacterium (assembly GCA_020344375.1). Classification (GTDB taxonomy): domain Bacteria; phylum Gemmatimonadota; class Gemmatimonadetes; order Palauibacterales; family KS3-K002. Next base: position 2,177,886 of record CP070823.1, read on the forward strand.
AGCGCCGCGGCCGTCGCGCCGCCGGGCACGCAGCGTGTGGGAACGCCCGTCCAGCACGAGGTTCAAGAGATGCGAGCCGTGGTCCGCCTGGAGATCGGCCTCAACCAGGTGTCCGTCCAAACGCACACCGTCAGGCCCGATCTCAACCTCGTGGGTCCGTCCTTCAATCTCGACGATGTATTTCACCGACTGATCCCTTGAGACACCGTTGGAACTACATCGACGAATCATCCTCATAATCAACGAGTTATCCCGATGGCGCAACCTGGCCCGGCCTTGAGCCCAATCCGCAGTGAAGCACCTAACGCCCGGCCCCGCGCAGCGCCTGTCCGAACCCGAGTCGAGCCTCTAGATTGCCCGCGATGACCGAGCACACGTCTGCACGCATCCTGGTCGTCGAGGACGAGGCGGACATCGCCGCGCTCGTCGCCTACCAGCTGGCTCACGCCGGCTACCAGGTGCGCACCGCCTCGACGGGTCGCGAGGCCCTCAGAGCATTGCAGCCCGACCCCCCCGATCTCGTTGTCCTGGACCTGATGCTGCCGGAGGTCAGCGGGATCGACGTCCTGAGGACGCTGCGCACACGCAAGGAGACTGAGGGTACCCCCGTCATCGTGCTCACCGCGCGGAAGGACGAGGAGGATCGGCTGCGCGGCTTCGAGTTGGGTGCGGATGACTACATCGCCAAGCCGTTCAGCCCTAGAGAGCTCGTCCTCCGGGTCAACGCGGTGCTGCGTCGCTCCGCGCCCACTGGACCCGGCATCGGGCGCAGGCGCACGCTGCGGGCGGGGCCACTCGTCGTGGACGTGGAGGCGAACCGGGTCGCCGTGGATCGCGGCGAGGTCGACCTCACTCCCAAGGAATTCCAGCTGCTGGTGTGCTTGCTGGAGCGGCGTGGTCGCACCCAGAGCCGCTCAGCCCTGCTGGAGGCCGTCTGGGACACGACGGCTGACATCGAGACGCGCACCGTCGACATGCACGTCGGGCGTCTCCGGGCCAAGCTGGGTCCCGCCGCCGAGCTGATCGAGACCGTGCGGGGCTTCGGTTACCGGTTCCGGCCGGAGGACTAGCGGCGGATGCGGAGCCGGCTCCTGTTGAGCCTTGCGGGCCTGTCAGCCCTAGCCTTGGTGCTGCATACCGCCCTCGCCAGGGCAGGCGTCCCGGCGGCTACACTCCTCACACTGATGGTCGTCGTGGCATCTGCCGCCGGGGTCACGTGGATCCTCCTTCGACCCATACGCCAGGCAGTCCACTCCGCAGAGCACCTGACCCACGGCGAGCTGCCGCCGCGACTACCGGAAACCGTGAGCGGCGAGGTCGGCGACCTCTACCGCGCGCTCAATCGGCTCGCCGAAGCGCACAAGCTCAGACTCAAGGAACTGGGCACCGAGAAGATCGAGATCGAAACGCTGCTGCAGGAGATGGGCGAAGGCGTGTTGGACCTCAGCCCGGATGGCACGGTCGTCCGGGCCAACGCCCGCCTGCGCTCGCTCATCGGCGCGAGCGAAGCCATCGAGGGCCGGGCGATCGCCGCGATACTCCGCAACCCACAGCTGGTGGACTTCCTATCGCCCTCGCAGGTGCCAGCGGAGGGACACAAAGGGGAATTCGAGGTCTTCGGGCACACCGTGCTGGTCACGGCACGGCGGCTGCCGGCGGGCGGGGTGGTGGCCGTCTTCTCTGACCTCAGCGAGCTGCGCCGGCTGGACAGGGTGAGAACGGAGTTTGTGGCCAACGCGTCTCACGAACTCAAGACGCCTTTGACGGCAATACGCGGCTTTGCCGAGACCCTGCAGGACACCAGCATTCCGCATAGCGATCGTGAGCGGTTCGCGGGCCGCATCGTCGAACATACCGAGCGCATGACCGCCATGATCGAGGACCTGCTGACCCTGGGACGCCTGGAAGAACCGGGGCTCGCGCTACAACGCCAGGCGGTTCCTGTGGAGCCGCTGGCGGAGCGCATCCTGGACGGATTCGCCGAGCGCGCGGCCGCCGCGGCGGTCTCGCTGGCGGTCGACGTCGAACCTCCAGGCCTCGAGGTCCTGGCCAACCCGGAGGGGCTCCACCAGGTTCTGGAGAACCTGGTGGACAACGCGATTCGCCATGCGGGCGCCGAGACGATACGCGTCAGGGCCCGCGGTCTGTCCTCGGGAGGGGCGGAGCTCAGCGTTCGGGATGACGGGCAAGGAATTCCTGCGGCACACCTTGAGCGAATTTTCGAGCGATTCTATCGGGTCGATGCCAGCCGCTCACGCTCCACCGGTGGTACCGGGCTAGGGTTGTCCATCGTGAAGCACTGGGTCGATGCCATGGGCGGACGCGTCTGGGCAGAGAGCGTGCTCGGCCAGGGCACGACCGTCTGCGTTCTCCTACCACCCGGCGCAGCCTGACAGCGCGGCGCGAAGCAGGGGGAGCCCGGGACAGGCTGATACGAGATTGTTACACGAGGTCTGAGCGCCCGTGACACATGGGGGCTACCATCTCGTTGACTTCGGACAAGCAAGGGTCAGTGCTTGAGACACTCAACCGCGGAGGGAACCCGACACCATGCTGAAGCGAACGCTGGGACTTGCGCTAGCGACTCTAACCCTGTCGGCGACCAGTGTGGCCGCCCAGGTAGAGCTCAAGTCCAAGGCTATGGAGATGACGCTCACAGGACGCGTGCATCTCCAGTGGAACACGACGTCCGTGGACGATGAGGTGGCCGACGAGATCTCCAACGAGTTCATCATCCGCCGGGCGCGCCTCACCGCCGAGCTCCAGATCAACGACTGGATCAGCGGCAAGATCCAACCCGACTACGGCGAGGGAGAGATCAGCCTGAAGGACGCCTACCTGCGACTGGCCTTCGACCCGGCGTTCAGGGCGACGCTCGGGCAGTTCAAGCGCCCCTTCGACCTCTTCGAGCTGACCAGCTCGACGAAGATCCTCGTGATCGAGCGGGCCGGCGGAATCCGCGGCCTGGATGCGTGCGGCGGACCGGGCGGCATCTGTTCGTACAGCCGTTTCACCGAGAAGCTCGAGTACTCCGACCGTGACATCGGCGTGATGCTCGACGGCACGTTCGGCGACGGCGCTTGGCAATACATGGCCTCAATGACGAACGGCGCTGGCGCCAACGACGAAGAGGAGAACGACGCCAAGTCGTACAGCGGCCGGTTGCAGTTCATACCGATCGAGGATCTCACGATCGCCGGGAACATCGGTATCCACGACTACCCGAACGAGATCACCGCGGACGACGAGTATGCCATCGCCTACGGTGGTGACATCGAGTGGGGCAACTACAACCAGGGCCTCCACGTACAGGCCGGCCTCACCGCTGGTGCCAACTGGACGGCGCTTGACGAGGACGGCGATCCGGCGAGCTTCGTCACTGCCCAGGGCATCGTCACTTACAAATTCGCGGTGCGCGACAGCCGGTTCATCGAAGCGATCGAACCAATCGGCCGCATCAGCGTGGGTGATCCCGACACCGACATAAACGACGACGAAGGGTTCCTCTTCACCCCGGGCGTGGTCGTGTTCCTCAAGGATCGCAACAAGATCGGCCTGAACGTGGACATCTGGTCGCCGAGCGAGGGTGACACTGAATACTCGGTCAAAGTTCAGTCCTATCTGCACTTCTAGAACTCGAGTAGTGAACGGAGGTGTGAGAGAATCATGAAGGGAACAGTCAAGCGAGTCAGCGCTCTGCTCGCTGTGCCGGCGCTCGTCGCAGCGCTGGCTGCCTGCGGGGGTGGCGAAAGCCGCATCGAGAGTGAGGCTGCCCTCACGGGTACCGTACGCATCGATGGTTCCAGCACCGTCTTCCCGGTCAGTGAGGCGGTGGCTGAGGAGTTTCAGATTGAGAACCGGGCCGTCCGAGTGACGGTGGGTATCTCCGGGACCGGTGGCGGCTTCAAGAAGTTCTGCGCCGGGGAGACCGACATCTCCGATGCGTCTCGACCGATCAAGGACAGCGAGATGGAGATGTGCGCCGCAAACGGGATCGAGCCCATCGAGCTCACGGTGGCGTACGACGGGCTCGCCGTGATGGTGAACCCACAGAACGACTTCGCCAGCTGCATGACCGTTGACGAGCTGAAGCGGATCTGGGAGCCAGGCAGCCGGGTCTCCACCTGGAGGGACGTACGGCCCGAGTGGCCGGCGGAGGAGATCGTGCTCTATGGCCCCGGCACCGACTCGGGCACCTTCGATTACTTCACCGAGGCGATCGTGGGCGAGGAGGACTTCAGCCGCCCCGACTTCACAGCCAGCGAGGACGACAACGTGCTGGTCCAGGGGATCGCCGGCGACAAGTACGCCCTCGGCTACTTCGGCTACGCGTACTACGCAGAGAACACCGACAAACTGAAGCTGGTGGGCATCGACGCCGGCGAGGGCTGCGTGACACCCAACCCAGAATCCGTGCAAAGCGGCGAGTACCAGCCGCTCTCGCGCCCGCTCTATGTCTACGTGAGCAAGAGCGCCCTTGAGCGACCCGAGGTGACCGCCTTCGTCCGCTATTACCTGAGCAGTGCAAGCGAGCTCGTGCCGCAGGTCGGCTACGTGGCGCTCGACGCTCAGCGCTACCAGACCGCTATTAGCGAGATCCGATAGCGCACTCGGGCTCTGCCCTGCGTCACCGCCCTAGCGGATCAAGGTGACGACAGTCTCCACATGCGCCGTCTGCGGGAACATGTCGAAGCTCCTGCACGCCGCGACCTTGAAGAGGCTGCCGAGGGCCTTGAGGTCACGCGCCAGCGTCGCCGGGTCGCAGCTCACGTAGACGATTTGCGCGGGCGGCCTTGTCTTGAGCGCCTCGATGACCTCGCCTGCCACACCGCGACGCGGCGGATTGAGGAGCACGAGATCAGCGGGCAGCTCCCGGGCCAGAGCACGCTCCACCCGCTGGGCTATGAAGCGGGCTGCCGCACCCGACTCGGCCGCGGCGCTCTGAGCGACAGCGATAGCGTGGCGGTTGGCGTCAATGCCCACGACACGGGCGCCTTTCCAGGCCAGCTCCAGGGCCCTGAGGCCGAAACCGCAGTAGGCGTCGATCAGCCGGCGACGCACCACCTCCCCGCATCGCTCCTGAACGTAGGTCTCGAGCTTCGCCGCCACATCGCGGTTCACCTGCACGAACGCGTCTCCCGCGAGCTCGAGCTCGTGCGGACCCCAGCGCTCCGCCAAGGCGGGCTCTCCCGAATACCATTCGATCGCGCCCAAGCGATCCAGCGACCAGATCGTCTCCAGACCGCCGACCTTGCTCAACAACGTCTCAGGCTCTCCGTAGTCCTGCGCTCCCTCGACGGCAAGCCCGACCTCTCCCTTGCTGGTGCCCCGCAAGGTGAGCCGGAGCTCGGGACCTGCTGGCAGGCGCTCCGCCCCGGATCCCCAGACGTCCCGAAGCCCCGCCCACACCCGATTGATCGGTGGCTCGCCGAGTGGGCAGTGATCGACATCGACGATATCGCCCGTTTTGTGAGCAGCGTGGAGGCCGGCGCGGACGTGGTCGCCGGATCGACGCAGAATGAACGTCACGCGGTTTCGGTACTCGAACTCGCGGGCCGAGGGGACGACTTCAGGCAGCTCGATCTCGATGCCGCCCAGCCGCCGCAGGGAATCGGCTACGATCAGGGCTTTCGCGTCGAGCTGAGTTTCATACTCGAGGTGCTGTAGCTGGCAACCGCCGCAGCGGTCGTAGAACGGGCACGATGGAGTCCGGCGGCCCGGGCTCGCCTCCACGATGCGCAGGAGTCGGCCGCGCGCCCACTGACGATGCTCCTCGGTGTACTCGACCTCGACCCGCTCGCCGGGAGCAGTCCGGGGAATAAGAACGACGCGACCGTCGGTGCCGCGGGCCAGCCCATCACCACCGGCGACGATCGCGTCGATTCGAACGATGTCCGACGCCAACTTCAGCTTCGCCTGCCCCACCCGCGCCCGGACCAGCCGCCGGTGGGCCAGCGCCAGGCGCTGCCGCTGTTCCCGCCCTGCGTCGGCGCCTCGATCCGCACCCTCTTGCGCTCCTGCTCCTCGAGCAACGCAGCGACGAGGGCGACGGCCCTCAGACTCTCCTCACCCCCGGTCACATCGAGCAGACCGGGGTGCCCGTCGAGGTAGCCGGTGTGGTAGTTGCCGGCCCGGAAATCGGGCTCGTCCATCACGCGGCGCTGGAAAGGCGCAATGGTAGGCACGCCGTCGATCACCAGCTCATCGAGCGCCCGGCTCATTCGTGCGATGGCGGCTTCCCGACTCTCGCCATGCACGATCAACTTCGCGATGAGTGGATCGTAGTGCAGTCCGATCTCCGTCCCCTGCACAATCCCGGCATCCCAGCGGACGCCGGGCCCGCTTGGCGCCCTGAGCTGTTCGATCAACCCGCCGCTGGGCAGGAAGTCGTTGAACGGGTCCTCGGCGTTGATCCGGCACTCGATGGCGTGGCCCTTTGGCCCAAGGTACTGGATGCCGAGAGGATCACCTGCCGCGATCCGCAGCTGGGCGTGAACCAGATCGAAACCCGTCACCATCTCGGTCACCGGATGCTCGACCTGGAGCCGGGTGTTCATCTCGAGGAAATAGAACGCGTCACCCGCCACCATGAACTCGACCGTGCCGGCACCGCAGTACTTCGCCGAGCGGGCCGCGGCGACCGCCTTCTCACCCATCTCCTGTCTGAGCTCCGGCGTCATGATCGGTGAGGGTGACTCCTCGATCAGCTTCTGGTGCCGCCGCTGGACGGAGCATTCCCGCTCGCCGAGATGGATCACGTTGCCGTGGCTGTCGGCGAGAATCTGAATCTCCACATGGCGGGGCCGATCGAGGAACTTCTCGACGTAGATCCGCGGATCGGAAAAGGCCGCCTGCGCCTCGCGCTGCGCGCCCTCGAACGCCGACTTGAGGTCCTGCTCCCGCTCGACACGTCGCATCCCTTTGCCGCCGCCACCTGCCGCCGCCTTCAGCAGTACGGGAAGGCCTATCTCACGACAGACACGCCTGACAGCATCCAAATCGGCCGCCGCCTCCTTCGTGCCGGGCACGACGGGAACACCGGCGCTCTCCATCGTACGGCGCGCCTCGGTCTTGTCCCCCATCAGCGCTATGGTGTGGGCGCTCGGCCCGATAAACACGAGGCCCGCCTCCTCGCAGGTGGCCGCGAAGTCGGCGTTCTCGGCAAGAAACCCGTAGCCCGGGTGCACCGCGTCGCAGCCCGACTTCTGGGCGGCGTTGAGGAGGCGCACAATGGAGAGATAGCTCTCAGCCGCGCGGGCCGGGCCGACCTCATAGGCCTCATCGGCGAGCCAGACGTGCGGGGCCAGGCGGTCGGCCTCCGAGTAGACGGCGACCGTCTCGATCCCGAGCTCGCGACACGCACGGATCACGCGAACGGCGATCTCGCCACGATTGGCGATGAGGACCTTCTTCAGCATCAGAGGGGGATGTTGCCGTGCTTGCGCGCTGGCCCCGGTTCCCGCTTGTTCCGCGTCATCTGCAACGCCTCGATCAGGCGCGGCCGGGTCTCGCGTGGGTCGATCACGTCGTCCAGGTAGCCCCGAGCAGCCGCGATGTACGGGTGGGCGAACTGCTCCTGATACTCAGCGATCAATTGTTCGGTCTCCGCCGCCGCGTCCTCCGCCTCAGCGATCCGCCTCCGGAACAATATCTCCACCGCGCCTTTCGGCCCCATGACAGCGATTTCCGCCGACGGCCAGGCGAAGTTGAAGTCACCGCGGACATGCTTGGAGTTCATGACGTCGTAGGCGCCACCGTAGGCCTTGCGCAGGATAACGGTCAGCTTAGGCACTGTCGCCTCGCAGTAGGCGTAGAGGAGCTTTGCCCCGTGCTTGATGATCCCGCCGTGCTCTTGCCCCACGCCCGGCAGGAAGCCGGGAACGTCCTCAAAAGTCACAATCGGAATATTGAACGCGTCACAGAAGCGGATGAAGCGGGCGCCTTTCATCGAGCTGTCGATATGAAGGACGCCGGCGAGGACGGCGGGCTGGTTCGCGATGATGCCCACCGTGCCCCCACCCAGGTGAGCGAAGCCGACGACGATGTTCTTGGCGTAGTCGGCGTGCACCTCGTAGAAGCTGCCCGCATCCACGACGCGTGAGATGATGTCATGCACGTCGTACGGCTTGTTGGGATTGTCGGGTACGATGTCGAGGAGCACCTCATCCATCCGATCCGGCGGATCGTCACCCGGACCCCTCGGTGGCTCCTCCATGTTGTTCTGCGGGATGTAGTGGAAGAGCTCGCGCACGCTCTCCAGGCAGGCCGGCTCCGACTCGCACACGAAGTGGGCGACACCGGAGGCCGTGCCATGAATCTGGGCGCCGCCCAGCTGCTCGAAGTCCACCTCCTCGTGCGTCACTGTCTTCACTACGTCGGGCCCGGTGACGAACATGTAGGAGGTGCCATCAACCATGTAGATGAAGTCGGTGATGGCAGGCGAATAGACGGCACCGCCGGCGCACGGCCCCAACACGGCGCTGATCTGCGGGACGACACCCGACGCCTGAGTGTTGCGCCAGAAGATCTCGGCGTAGCCGCCGAGCGACATGACGCCTTCCTGAATCCGTGCGCCACCCGAGTCGTTGAGCCCGATCACGGGGCAGCCGGCCTTCATCGCCATGTCCATGACCTTACAGATCTTCTCGGCGTGCGCTTCCGAGAGGGAGCCACCGAACACCGTGAAGTCCTGCGAGAAGACGAACACCGGGCGGCTGTGGATTCGTCCCATACCCGTGACGACACCGTCCCCGAGGACCTTCTTCTCCGCCAATCCGAACTCGGTCGCACGATGCGTCACAAAGCGATCGAACTCGCGGAACGACCCCTCGTCCAGCAGCAGATCCAGCCGCTCCCGCGCGGTCAGCTTCCCCTTGCCGTGCTGCGCCTTGATGCGCTCTTCGCCGCCGCCGAGCTCCGCCTGGGCCCGCAGCCCATCCAACCGTCTGAGATTCTCCCGCATCGTCATCGACGCCACTCCCGGTCACCGGTGATACGTTCGCCGCCCCGCAGTTCGTCGAAAGCCGGCACCAGCTGCCGATCCTTGAACTGCAGCAGGAAGGGACGGCGCGTGACAGCCTCGTGTTCCACCGTGAAGACGCCGGTAGCGCCCGGCAGGCCACGAATCTCGCGGAACGACCTGGCGATCGCCGAGCGACGCGGGAAACCCCACGGCAGAGCCGCCAGGATCAGCTGGGTCGCGTCATAAGCCAGCGCCGGCACCAGGCTGCCCTGCAACCCCTTGCGGTACGTCCGCTCATATAACTCGACGAACTCCCGCCAGCGGACCGAGGGGCTGGAGCGATCCAAGAACGTGGAGACCACCGTTCCGTCAATGAAGCGCGGCTCCACCAGGCGCAGCACCTCAGGCGCCGACCACTCCGCGTCACCCAGAACCTGAACGCCTCTGAGTCCATAGTACGAGAACTGCGGTGCCAGCTGGATCACGCTGCGTGATGTGCTGGCCGGCGCGTAGATCGCCTGGGGGTGCGCGGCCCCCAGGAAGGAAAGCGGCTCTTGGAACGTCGCCGCCGTATCCTCGTAGGCGATCGACGCGACGACCTGCGCGCCACGCGCCCGCACACCGTCCGCGAAGGCCGCGAGCTGCATCCGACCCTCCTCCGTGCTCGGGTACATCACCCCGAAACGGCGGATCTGCAGATCCCTGACGGCGAAGCCAGCCAGCGCTCGAGCACCACGGGTGACACGCTCGGTGGTGCTCCAGAGGGAGAACGTGTTGCGCCGGAAGCTCAGGTTCTCCAGCGCGGTCGGGCTGACGATCAGCAGATCGCTGTCGCGGCGTGCACGCGCGGCGATCTCGAGCCCCTCGCTGCGCAGCGGTCCGACGATCGCCACGACGCCCAGACGCTCAAGCTCCCGGACCAGCTCTCCGTCGCGCCCGTAGTCGTCCACATCGTCCCTGACAACCAGGGTCACCTCGTCGTAATGGCGTTGGTTGTACTCGTCGACGGCAAGGCGGATCCCCTCCTCCGCCATGCGACCGTACGCCTCCAGTGGCCCGCTCAGCGGAAGGACCACGCCGATCGTCGGCTGCCAACTCTGGCTCTCGACTTCGCCCGAGGCGATTCGCCTGGCACGGTTGCGCTCGGGCTCCAGCGGGTCCAGGCGCAGCGCCCCCTCGGCGATCTCGCGGCCACGATCCGTCTCACCAGCGGACAGGAGCAGTGAGGCCTGCTCCACCTCGAAGACGGCCTGCAGCGGATGCTCCCGCGGCCAGCGTGCGGCCACCGCTTCGATCTCCCCAAGGCCCAAATCGGAGACCACCTGCCGCGCGACTTGCGCCGCCTCCTCCCGGACGTCGCCCAGGTCCGCCGGCGTGGCCAGCAGGCTGTCAGCCGCCTCCAGGGGATGGCCCTCCAGATAGAGGGTCGTCGCGATGAGCGTGAGAGCTGGAGCGCGGCGTGGATCCGAGGCGCGGAAGAGTCTCAGGTAGCGGCCCGCCCTGAGGCGCGCTTCCTCCGGCAGATTGCGCTCCAAAGTGGCACGCGCGGAGAGAAGCAGCCCCGGTCCCAGCCACTCCGTGTCGCTGTATTCCTCGACCAGCTTGGCGGCCAACGACTCGGCGGCCACGTAGTCAGCGGCCTCGAACTCGCCCTGCGCCAGGCGATAGACGCGCGCGGCTTCTCGCTCACGCGCCCGCCGCGCCCGGTCGGCGGACGACGGTGCTCCGCCAGGCCCCACACCCCCGGGCCCACCAGCGCTGGCACAGGTTAGCCCGAACCCCGCGACCGAGAGCGTGATGGCGCCGGTGATCCGCCACATCCAGGTCTGCAAGCTGGCGCGATTCATCGACAGCATCTTAGATGACTCCGGGTCTGCCGGAAAGACCGGGGCGGAAGCGGCGGAACCGAGCCGACTCGCACAACGGCCGCCCCATAACAAGCGAGGGGGCGGAAGATCCCGCCCCCTCACCATACGCTCGCTTACGGGTGTGGCTACTTCTTCTTCGACTTCTTCTCCGACTTCTTCTCCGGCTTCTTCTTCGGCTTCTTCTTCGAGGCCTTGCCCTCACTCTTGCCAGGCTCGTCAGCCTCGACCTCGGCTTCCTCGACCTGTGACGGCTCGGCTTCGGCCTCCACCTGCACCTCGGCCTCCGCCTCGCCACCGGCCTCGAGCTCCTGCGTCTCCAGTTCGGTCTCAGCTCGGCTCTCGACTTCCGTCTCTGCCTCCGCCGTAGGCTTGGCCTCGACCTCCGCCGCTGCCTCGGCGTCCGCCGCTGCCTCGGCCTCGACCTCCGCCACTGCCTCGGCCTCGACCTCCGCCACTGCCTCGGCCTCGACCTCCACCGCCGCCTCGGCCTCGACCTCCACCGCCGCCTCGGTCTCGACCTCCGCCGCCGCCTCGGTCTCGACCTCCACCGCCGCCTCGGCCTCGACGTCGGCCTCAGGCTTCGCCTCTGCCTCCACCGTCGCCGCTTCCTCCGCGGCAGGCTCCGCCTCAGCCTCGCTCGGCGCCTCGACCTCAACACGGCGCTCAGGCAACACCGTGACCTGTAGGACGATCCGGCGGTTGATAGGATCCGACTCCATCACCTTGAGATCGATGATGTCGCCCTCGGCCAGAACATCGCTGGGGCTGTGGATCTCTCGGTCCTCGGCGATCTGCGAGACAGGCACGAAGCCCTCGACATCCTGGCCGAGGTCCACGACGACACCTTTATCCAGGAGCCTCACGACCGTCCCCTGGGTCTCACTGCCCGGCGCGTACTGCTGCGCGAGGTTGTACCAGGGGTCGTCCTCCACCTGCTTGAGGCCGAGCGAGATCCGTTTCTGATCCACGTCGATGCTGAGCGCGACGACCTCCACCTCGTCGCCTTTCTTCAGCACCTCGGAGGGATGCTGGATGCGCTTGGTCCAACTCATGTCGGACACGTGGACCAGCCCGTCGATGCCCGGCTCGACCTCGACGAAGGCGCCAAACGAGGTGAGGTTACGAACTTTGCCGCGAATGCGTGTACCCGGCGGGTACTTCTCGGGCAAGTTCAGCCAGGGGTCCTCCTCCGCCTGCTTGATGCCGAGCGAGATCTTCTCCTCCTCGGGATCCACGCGCAGCACGACGGCCTCGATCTCGTCGCCGATGGACACCAGCTGGGACGGGTGCCGGACATTGCGCGTCCAGCTCATCTCCGAGATGTGGACGAGCCCTTCGACGCCGCGCTCCAGCTCGACAAACGCGCCATAGTTGGTGATCGAGACGACCTTGCCGCGTACGCGAGCGCCGACGGGGTACTTCTGCTCTACATCCTTCCATGGATAGGGCTGTAGCTGCTTGAGCCCGAGTGAGATACGCTCGCGGTCCCAATCGATGTCGAGGATCTTCACGTCGATCTCCGCGCCGATCTGGCAGATCTCACTGGGATGGCCGACACGACCCCACGACATGTCGGTGATGTGAAGCAAGCCATCCATGCCGCCCAGATCGATGAAGGCGCCGAAGTCCGTGATGTTCTTGACCACTCCCGTGCGAACCTGCCCCATCTCCAGCTCGCCCTTGAGTTCCTCGCGCCTCTCGCTGCGCTCCTGCTCGAGGATGACACGCCGCGAGACGACGATGTTGCGGCGCCGTTTGTTCAGCTTCAGGATCTTGAAGTCAAACTCCTGGCCAAGCAGCTCGTCGACGTTCGGCACACGACGCAACGCCACCTGGGAGCCCGGCAGAAACGCATCGACACCCATGATGTCGACCGTTACGCCACCTTTGACCTTCTTCTTGATCGTGCCGCGAATCGGCCGGTCGCTGTCGTACGCCTCCTTGATCTGCTCCCAGACGCGCAGGAAGTCGGCCTTCTTCTTTGAGAGGACGACCACGCCTTCCTGGTCCTCGAGCCGCTCAAGGAAGACGCTAACCTCCGTGCCCGGCTGCGCCTCCTCTGACGTGCGGAACTCGTCGAGCGGGACAGAGCCTTCGGACTTGAAGCCGAGATCGAGGATCGCCGCCGAATCGGTCACACGCACGATCTTCGCCTTCACGATTTCACCCTCCTCGATGTTCTTGAGGGTGTCCTCGTACATCGACATCATGCGGTCGTACTCATCAGGCGAGTACTCGCGCTCCTCCAGGGCGTCCGGATGGACGGCCAGCTCGTGGGCTTCCTCGACAGGTTCTGCGCTTGATTCCTGCTCGGGAGGCTGAGCGACATCGGGGGGTGGCTCGGGCGTGGAGTTCCTCTCGCTCGCGCTCTGCGCCGGCACGTCGCTCTGTTCGGAGTTGTCTGCTGTGATCTCGGCTTCGGTCGGTGTGGTGTTTGCGTTTTTCTCGTTTGGCATTCGGTTGACGTCTTGGCCGGGGTCCGGGACCGGCAAGCCTACTTCGCTAAGGGTCAAAACAAACGGGCGCTGGCGTGAACCCCGGCGGCGTTACCGGACCCACTCGCTAACTTCTTCCGCCACAGGGACTAAGCCGCGCCCCGGAATCAAGTGATCAATGTAGTCCGTCGCTTTCCACCGTGTCAAGGCGCCGCCGGGCTGCGGCCACGATCCGCTCCACCTGCTCCTCGAAGGACAGATCGGTCGTGTCGATCACCAGTGCGTCCTCGGCCTGCCGCAGGGGTGACGCCTCCCGCTGCGAGTCGGCCGTGTCTCGGGCAACCAGACGTGCCGACTCGGCGCGGACCTTCTCCGCAGTCACTTCCTGGCCCTGCTGAAGCAGCCGCCGTCGGGCACGCTCATCCGGCACCGCAACCATGAAGACCTTGAGGTCGGCCTCGGGGAAGACTACGGTGCCCATGTCCCGCCCCTCGCAGACGATGCCCGCTTCACACTCCGCTGCCAGGCGGCGCAGGATGGCGTTGACCTGGTTTCTGATCTCCGGGTGCGCGGAGATCTTCGAGGCGCAAGCGGTGACCTCGGGCGTCCTGAGCTCGTCGCCGAGGCGACGCCCTTCCAGCCGTGGCACCACGCTGCCGTGCACAACCTCCGCGCCGACCTCCCGGGCCGCCAGCGGGGCCACGCGCTCCGGAGGCAGGATGCCCGCCGGGCTCACCCAGCCCTGCTGGCAGGCGGCTAAGGCGAAGGCACGATAGAGGGCGCCGGAGTCGATATGCACGAACCCGAGGCGCCGAGCCACCTCCCGCGCCGTTGTGCTCTTCCCGGAACCGGCTGGACCATCGATCGCGACGATCATCCCCGTCGGCCTCGCGTCCGCCACGCGCGCATACCTTCCTCGTAGCTCAGAGTCGCGCCACCCTATTCGCGAAGGGGGATCTCGATGGTCAACCCGTCGTACGCCACCATCACCTCGCAGGCAGCGGAACAGGCGCGCCGCGCCTCTCGCTCCAACACGTGCGGACGCTCCGAATAGCGGGCGCTCAGATGCGTCAGGACCAGCCGCTGGACTCCGGCACGTTGCGCGAGTTCCCCCGCTTGGCCGGCGGTCGTGTGGCCGGTGCGCTGGGCACGCTCCAGCTCCTCTTCAGAGAACGTCGCCTCGTGGATCAAGAGATCGCAGCCGGAGGCCACCTCTACGGTCGCCTCGCACGGTCGCGTGTCACCCGTGTACACCACGGTGCGGCCCGGCCGGGCCGGGCCCATCACCTGCTCGGGCCGGATCTCGCGGCCGTCCTCCAGGCTCACGACCTCTCCACGCTGCAGTCGCCCAAACAGCGGGCCCTCCGGCACACCGAGCGCCCGAGCCTGCTCCGGGTAGAAGCGGCCCGGCCGCACGTCCTCGCGCAGCACGTAGCCGTTCGCTCGGCCCGGGTGGTTGACCGCGTAGGCCTCGATCGAATAGCCAGCGTGACGGACGGCCGCCGGCGGCTCCAGTGGCCCGATCACCGTCGGGAAGGAGAGCTCCTCCAGCTCCAGCCCCACGGCCGCCCTCAACAGCTCCTCGCCGCCCGGCGGCGTGTAGATCGCCAGCGGCTGCTCGCGTCCTTGTAGGCTCATGGTACGGAGCAGACCGACGGTGCCGAGGTAATGGTCGGCGTGCATGTGGGTCAGGTAGATCTCCTTGACGGTGAACCCGACGCCGTAGCGCATCATCTGGCGCTGGGTACCCTCGCCGCAGTCAAAGAGATAAAGATCGCCCTGCCGCTGCACGGCGATGGTGCTCGTGTTGCGTGACACCGTCGGCCGCGCCGACGCTGTTCCGATGAAGGTCACCCTGAGCATGGCTACTGATTATTGCCGGCCGATCCCGTCAGGGCAACGGCCCGGACAGGCGGCTTCGGCGAGAGGCCGAAGCGCGCAGCGAGTGGAACCGGCTAGCTGGTACGGCAAGGGCCGCTGTCACCTGTGACAGCGGCCCCGGATCAGCGACGGCTTCCGGCCGTCGGAACGAAGCCTTGACGCTCGCAGAGGTCGCGTGGCTCGCCTGGGCGGACCGAAGGCTATCCGGCCCCTTCTACACCCACCGCCACCCGCCGATCGGCGATGAGCGTCGACTTGATGAAGTCACGGTTCAGGCGCGCGATGTTGTCCACGCTGACGGCCTTCGGGCAAACCGCCTCGCAATCACCGTGGTTGGTACAGTTGCCGAAGCTCTCTAGATCCATCTGCGCCACCATCTTCTTCACGCGGATGTAGCGCTCCGGTTGGCCCTGTGGCAGCAGCCCGAGCTGCGCGACCTTCGCGGAGGTGAAGAGCATGGCCGACGCGTTGCGGCAGGCGGCGACGCACGCCCCGCAGCCGATACAGGCGGCCGCGTCCATCGCCAGGTCGGCGTTCTCCTTGGGGACCGGGATGGCATTCGCGTCCGAGGCGGACCCTGTCGGCGCGCTGATGAAGCCACCCGCAGCGATGATCCGATCCAGGGCGCCGCGATCGACGATCAGATCCTTAATGACGGGGAAGGCCTTGGCACGCCAGGGCTCGATCCAGATGGCGTCACCGTCCCTGAAGCTGCGCATGTGGAGCTGGCAGACGGTGGTGCGCTCCCGCGGCCCGTGCGCCCGACCGTTGATCACGACACCGCACGTGCCGCAGATACCCTCCCGGCAATCGTGGTCGACGGCGATCGGCTCCTCACCCTCCAGGACCAGCCGCTCGTTCACCACATCGAGCATCTCGAGAAACGACATGTCGGGGCTGATGTCGTCGGCCTCGTACTTGACGAATCGGCCCTTGGACTTGGCGTCCTTCTGTCGCCAGACGTGCAAAGTGATGTTCATCACTTGTAGCTCCGTTGTTCTAAGGGGACGTACTCGAAGGTCAGTGGCTCGACGTTGCGGATCGGCTTCTTGCCCTCACCGGCATACTCCCACGCGGCGACATGCGCGTAGTTCTCGTCATCGCGCAGAGCCTCGCCGTCCTCCGTTTGATACTCCTCACGGAAGTGGGCGCCACACGACTCTTCACGTTCGAGGGCATCCAGGCAGATGAGCTCCCCGATCTCGAGGAAATCCGCCACTCGGCCGGCGTACTCCAGAGACTGGTTGAGCTCGTCGCCATCGCCCGGGACACGCACGTCTTCCCAGAACCGTTCACGCACCGCCGGGATCTTCTGGAGGGCTTCCTCGAGCAGCGCGCGGTTGCGCGACATCCCGCAGTGCTCCCACATGATCTGTCCCAGCTCGCGGTGGAAGGACATGATGGTGCACTTCCCGTTCACGGAGAGGAGGCGCTTGATGCGCTCCTCCACCTCCGCCTTCGCGGCCTGCGCCTGGGGATGGTCTTCGCTCACCTTCTCGAACTTCGTGCTCGCCAGGTAGTCACCGATCGTGTAGGGGATGACGAAATACCCATCCGCGAGACCTTGCATCAGGGCGCTGGCCCCCAGCCGGTTCGCTCCGTGGTCGGAGAAGTTGGCCTCGCCGATCACGAAGCAACCCGGGATCGTGCTCATCAGGTTGTAGTCGACCCAGAGTCCGCCCATGGTGTAGTGAGTGGCCGGGAAGATGCGCATCGGCACCTTGTAGGGATCCTCGTCAGTGATCCGCTCGTACATCTCGAACAGGTTGCCGTACTTCTCGCCGATCACGCCTGCGCCCAGGCGCTGGATGGCGTCGGCGAAGTCCAGATAGACGCCCAGGCCGGTAGGACCCACCCCCCGCCCCTCATCGCAGACCCGCTTCGCCGCCCGCGACGAGATGTCGCGCGGCGCGAGGTTTCCGAAGGCCGGATACAGCCGCTCCAGGTAGTAATCGCGCTCCTCCTCGGGGATCGCGCCTGCCGGCCGGCTCTCGCCTTTCTGCTTCGGGACCCAGATGCGGCCATCGTTGCGGAGCGACTCGCTCATCAGGGTGAGCTTCGACTGGTACTCACCCGTCACCGGGATGCAGGTCGGATGGATCTGCGTGAAGCAGGGGTCGGCGAAGGCGGCGCCGCGCTTGTAGGCCCGCCAGATCGCCGTGCCGTTCGCCCCCTTCGCGTAGGTGGACAGGAAGAAGACGTTGCCGTAGCCGCCCGTGGCGAGCACCACGGCATCGGCCAGGTGGATCCCGAGCTCGCCGCTCACCATGTCGCGGACCACGATCCCACGCGCCCTGCCGTCGATCACGATCAGCTCGAGCATCTCGTGGCGCGAGTACATCTTCACCTTGCCCAGACCGATCTGGCGCTCGAGTGCCTGGTAGGCACCCAGCAGCAGCTGCTGACCGGTCTGACCCCGGGCGTAGAACGTGCGCGAGACCAGGGCGCCGCCGAAGGAGCGGTTGTCCAGGAGGCCGCCGTATTCACGCGCGAACGGCACGCCCTGGGCGACACACTGGTCGATGATTTCCACGCTCAGCTCGGCCAGCCGATAGACGTTCGCCTCGCGTGAGCGGTAGTCGCCGCCCTTCACCGTGTCGTAGAACAGGCGATAGACGCTGTCGCCGTCGTTCTGGTAGTTCTTGGCGGCGTTGATCCCGCCCTGAGCCGCGATCGAGTGGGCGCGGCGCGGACTGTCCTGATAGCAGAAGCACTTGACGTTGTAGCCGAGCTCCGCCATCGAGGCAGCGCCGGACGCGCCCGCGAGGCCGGACCCTACGACGATGATGCTGTACTTCCGCTTGTTCGCGGGGTTCACGAGGTTCATGTCGAAGCGGTGCTTCTCCCACTTACCCTCGATTGGACCGGAGGGGATCTTGGCGTTCAGTTCCATGGCTGTCTCCTCGCTCTCAGCTCACGGCGCCGGTGAGGACCGCGAGCGGGATCGAGATATTGCCCGCCACCACTATGAAGGTCACGAAGATCGCGAACCCCATACGCAGGCGGTTATAGCTCGCATGGCTCAAGCCCAGGGTCTGCAACATGCTCCAGACACCGTGGTAGAGATGCAGGCCGAGGGCGAACTGCGCGACGATGTAGATCGCTGACACCCACCAGATACTGAAGCCCGCTATCACGTTGTGATAGACATCCCCGACCACGAAGTCGCCGTGAACCGTGCCGGTGGTGAGGTGCAGCAAGTGGTAGACGATGAACAGGAACAGGATCGGACCACCCCAGCGCATGGTACGGGAGGCGTACGTCGACTCTTGCCACTGCTGGCGCCGGCGATAGCCGATCGGCCGAGCCGCCCAGCTGCCCAGCGTCAGCGCCGTCGCCGACCAGATGTGGAGCACCACAGCAGCCAGCAACCCGCCACGCACCACCCATATCAACCCGCCGTGGCCGAGTTCGCGCAGCAGCTCCGCGTAGTGGTTCAGCGACTCGGCGCCAAGATAGATCTGCAGGTTCCCGATCATGTGGCCGATGACGAACAGCACCAGGATCACCCCGGTCACGGCCATCACAACCTTCTTGCCGACCGTCGAGCCGTAGAAGGCGCCGACGTACCCGCCCCGTTTCGCCGCGGAGGCGCCCACAGCGACACTGATTGCCGAGCTTTCCATTAGGCGATTCTCTCCCTGAGGGTTGGACCAGAACCGTCGAGCTCGAAGGATTTGCACTCGTTTATAGTGAGTCAGGCAACCTTTGGCAACCAGATTGCTGCAATATTCGTGCTATCTGTGACTCACGCCCCAACTCTGCGGCAGGGTTGACAGCCCGTCACGGCCTGCGAGTTGCCATGTCCCAGAGTGCGACAACGCGAGCATGGGGCATTGCGTCCACCACGGACGTGCTCCGAAATATTGATAGGGACTAGCGCTTCATGCGGGCTGCCGACCCGTGCGGCGCCTCCTCATGCTGGCGAACATATGATCGACGTTTTCCGGCGGCCGCGTCAGGCGACTCACGATGACGGTTGCCAGCAAGCCGCCAGCGAACGCGGGTATCAACTCATAGATGATCGAGCTGAGGGCAGGGGTCAGCTCCCAGATGAAGGTGACGGCGGTCCCCGTGATCAGTCCCGCCATGACTCCGGCCCGCGTCGTACGGCGCCAGTAGAGGGCGAGGATCGAGGTCGGACCGAAGGACGCGCCAAGCCCCGCCCAGGCGAAGAGGACGAGCCAGAAGACCAGCGCCTCGGCCAGCAAGCCCACGACCAGGGCCGCGGTCACCAACAGCACCACCACGATACGGCTGTAGAGGACAAGGCGTCTCTGCGGAATCTCCTCGTCCCGGTGGAGGATCTTCTCGTAGAAGTCGCGCACGACGCTGGAGGCGGCGACCAGCAGCTGCGAGTCGGCCGTCGAGATGATCGCAGCGAAGATGGACGCCACCACGACGCCGAAGGCTAGCGGGTGCAGGTGCTGGGCCGCGAGGACAGGGTAGAGCTGCTCGGTATCGGCATCGGGTAGAAGCGCGACATCCGGGAAGTAGACTCGCCCCGCAAGCCCTATGAACAGCGCGCCCCAGGCCATCACCACGTTCCAGACGGTCCCCACAATCGCAGACGTGCGCAACTGGTCCGGGTCCGCGATCGACATGTAGCGGACGATGATGTGCGGATTCCCGGGCGAGCCCAAGCCAATGCCGAGAAACCCGATGATCACGCCGGCTGACAATGCCACGGGGTCGATCATGGTCGGGTCGAAAGCCTTGAGCTCGTTCACGATACCCAACAGTCCACCCCGGTCCGCGATGGCCACGACCGGCACCACCACGAGAGCGACGATCATGATGCACGCCTGCAGGGTGTCGCTCAGGCTCACCGCCAGGAACCCGCCCAGCGTGGTGTAAGCCAGCACGATGAGCGCGGTGAGAAGAACGCCAGCCGTGGGGCTCATGCCGAAACTGGCCGCGAACGCCTTGCCGCCTCCCACGAACTGCGACGACACGTAGCCGACCATGAAGATGAGGATGATCGCGACGAGGACGGCCCGCAGCCGGCCGTCGCGGTCCCCGAAGCGTTCTGCGAAGAAATCGGGTACAGTGACACAGTCGTGGACGTCGCTGAAGTGCCTGAGCCGACGGGCATAGAAGAGGAAGAGGAACACCTCGGCGGTGATGTAACCCGTCACCGCCCACACCGCACCTGCCCCGATGGCGTAGGCCATGCCGGTGACGCCGAGCAACAGCCAGGCGCTGCGCCCAGAGACCACCGCGGAGAGCGCGACGACGAACCGGTGCATCTTGCGGCCGCCGACGAAGAACTCGCTCACGCCGGCCGACGAGAAGCGGGCCGACAGGACGCCAATCAGAACGATGACGCCGAGGTAGGCGACGAAGGCCGCGACGGCGAACGGATCCGCCGAGATCTGAACGCTGCCAGCTTCCTGCATTAGAGCTCCCGCTCCTTGGTCAGGAGAGCCAGCACGACCGCCGTGCCGATGATCGCGGCGGGCAGCACGAACATGACAAGGACGAAGGAAAGCGGCATGGTTTCGTCGGCGTGTTACGTATCCGGTGGTCGATCGGTCCTGGGGGACGCGCACGAATGTGACGTGTTCCGGCCCGAGATGCCAGGGCATCCTGAAACCGCACGAGATGACCTGGCGTAGGAGAAGAAGAGAGGGCAACTTAAAGTGAGAGGGAATGCCATGGGACCCTGGGACCCTGCCATAATCGGACCGATCGTCGGAGCCGTGATGGTCTTCACGATCACGGCGGGCGTCGCCACCGTGATGATCTTCCGCCCGCTGACCAAGCAGCTGGGTCAACTGCTGGAGCAGATGCGTCGCGATCGCCAGGTGGGAGCCGAGCAACCGGACCCTGCCCGAATGGCGGAGCTGATGGAGCGGCTTCTGGACCGGATGGAGCGGCTGGAAGAGCGTCAGGACTTCACCGAGAAGGTCATCGAGAGCGCCGGCTGGAAAGCGGAAGGCGCGCTACCGCCCGGTCGCTCCGGCGCTCAGCGCGGAGGGCGAACAGGCGCGTCGTAGCCCGAACCGGTTAAGATCAGGGGGGAACTGGGAAGGCTTATGCCCGAAGAGTTGATTCCGATCGTCTTCTTCATCTCGATCGCCGCGGTGCTTATCTTCCGCCCGCTCACCACGCGAATCGGAAAGATGATCGAGCAATCCCATAACAAGAAGGTCGAGCAGGACCCGCACCTGCAGCGCATCATGCAGCTTATGGAGCGCCTAGTCGATCGCATGGACCGGCTCGAGGATCGGGTGGACTACACCGAGCGGATGGTGGAGCGCCAACGGGCGCAGGCGATGCTGACCGAGGGCTCGAGACGCGAGAAGCCTACAGCGGTACGCAACGAGAGCCGCCTGCGCCACGACGACGAGTCTTCCTCCCGTTGACACAGATCGCAGACGGAGTGAGCTGATATGGACCCGGACGCTGTAGCCCCCCTCATCTTCGGCGTGACGCTCGTCCTCTCCATCGCAGGCGTGCTGATCCTTCGCCCACTCGCCAAGCGGTTGGGTGATCTGATCGAAGCGACGGCGCACGAGAAGCGCGTGAAGGCGAAGGACGAGGAGCTGGCACGTCTCACCGAGATCGTGGGCCGTTTGACCGATCGCATCGAGCACCTCGAAGACCGGCAGGACTTCACCGAGCGCGTGCTCGCTTCATCCGAGCGGAACGAGTCCCGGCCTCGGCTGGGCCGCCCAGGGGAGCGCTAGCTGGCGCGCCCTGGACCCGCGCGCTCCGCAACGGTCCTATTCCGCCCAGCCCTTCTCTTACGCGCACCCACGGCCTCGAGTCGCGGAACCCTCTCGTAGCGGACTGCGTTGCTTCACCCGGAGCGCGGACATCCGAGGTCTGGCGTGACCCGTCAAACCAGCCGAAACTACTCGGGTCCAGACTTCCGCACATCACCAGGAGAGCAGGAATGATCAAGCCCGTTGTCATACTTCTCAGTTCGGTCGTGCTGGCTGGCGGCGCGCCGCTCCAGGAGAACGACGAGGCCCGCTGGCTCATCAGCGGCCTCGCCGTGAGTGAGACGTACATCGTCTTCTCGTACGCGGGAGACCTCTGGCGCGTCAGGCGGCCCGGCGGAGTCGCGGAACGCCTCACCTCAGGGCCAGCGGAGGATGATTTCCCGGTCTTCGCGCCGCACGGTCTAAACGTTGCGTTCTCGCGCCGTGGCGCCGACGACTGGGACGTCTACCTGATCGGCCTACAGGGCGGCGAGCCGCGGCGCCTAACCTACAATCCCGAGGCGGACATCGCGCGCGGCTGGAGTCCCGACGGTGCCCGCGTTTTATTCACGTCCCACCGCGATGAGGAAGGCATCTTTCGGCTGTACACTATCGGGACAAGCGAGGCGTTCCCGATTCCGCTCCCCCTGCCCCGCGCCTGGGACGGGTCGTTCTCACCCGAGGGCGACCGCATCGCCTACGTGCCCTTCGCGCTTCCCCTAGACCTGGGCAGCACAGACTGGCGCTACTACCGCGGTGGCATGGCCGCGCCCATCTGGGTCGCCCGACTGAGCGACAGTCGGATCGAGAAGCTGCCGCGCGAGAACTCGAACGACCGCGATCCGATGTGGGTGGCGGGTGCCATCTACTTCGTCTCCGACCGGACAGGCACGTTCAACCTCCACAGCTACGGCCTGGCAACGGAGCGTGTGGAGCAGCTCACGAGCTACGAGCGCTACGGCGTCGAAGCGGCGGCGGCAGGCGGCGGGGTCATCGCGTTCGTGCAGGATGGCCGGATCCGGCTCTTCGACCCGGCGACCGGCGAGACCCAGACGCTCACGATCGAGATCGAACCGGACAGCTCGGAACTCCGGCCGCGGAGCGTGGCTGGTCCCCGCTGGCTGCAGTCCGCAGCTCCCTCCGCCTCGGGCGAGCGGGTGATCTTCGGCGTGCGTGGTGACGTCGTGAGCTTCGACGTCGCGTCCGGCGCCGCCGAGAACCTGACCCAGACACCTGGGATCGCCGAGCGCTACCCGGCCGTGTCTCCCGACGGACAGTCGATCGCCTACTTCTCGGACGAGTCGGGCGAGTACCAGCTCCACGTCCGCCCAGCCGACGGACAGGGGTCGGTGAGGAAGATCCCGGTCGAGCTGCGCCCGAGCTTCTACCGCGAGCTCACCTGGTCGCCAGACTCAAAGCGTCTGGCCTTCTCCGACAAACGGCTCAACCTCTGGGTCGTGGACCTGGAGACGGGCGGCGCGCGCCGGGTCGCCACCTCGAGCTACTCCGGCCAGGGCCGCTATTACCCCGCCTGGTCGCCCGACGGCGCATGGCTTGCCTACTCGATGGTCGAGGCCAACCGCGTGGGCGCGGTCTATCTCTATCACGTCGAGCGGAGCCGGCACGTTAGGGTCAGCGATGGCCGGGCCCACGCCGAGCACCCCGTGTTCGACAGGAGCGGCCGATACCTCTACTTCCTGGCCAGCAACACGGCGGGCCTCGGCGAGTTCGGCTGGAGCGTGCTCTCCGGCGACCTGTTCCGGCCGCTCGTCTCCCGGCGCTTGCACGTCGCGCTCCTCGACGAGCGCACACCACCTCCGGTGCTGCCAGTGACCGGCGCGCCCAACCCCGAGGCCGAATCAATCCCCCCGGGCGCCGCACCAGGAGAGCGACCCGCAGCGCCGCCAGCGGGTCGGCAGCGACCGGCCGGGCCGGCCCGGCCCGGAGCCGCTCGACCGGGTATGCAGGTGCCGGGACTCGCGGGCCTCAGCACGCAGGGGACCGAGGGCCGCACTGTGCCCTTGCCGCTGCCGGCCAAGGACTACGCCAGGCTCGCCGCGGGAGAGCCGGGCGTGCTCTATGTGTGGGTCAGGGAATGGCCGTTCCCACAGCCCGGCAGCTCGCCGACACGCACGCTCTACCGCTACGAGCTCTCCCAACCCCGAGAGCTGGTGAAGCTGGTCGAGGACGCCAGCGAGTTCAGCGTGACGGCCGATGGACGGACGATCCTCTACAAGCGGGACGACAGCTGGTTCCTGACCCCCGGGGACCGGGCGCCGGAGGCCGGCACAGGGCAGCTCGATCTCGCGTCGATCCAGATCGAGGTCGATCCAGCAGCCGAGTGGCGGCAGATCTACCACGAGGCCTGGCGCCTCATGCGTGACTACTTCTATGACCCGGGCTACCACGGGCACAACCTCGGCCAATTGGAGCGGCACTACGCGACCTACCTGCCGACAGTTACTCGGCGGCGCGACCTCAACACGCTGCTCGGTAAGGCGCTGGGTCACGTCTCGGTCAGCCACCTGAGCGTGGGCGGCGGTGACCTCCCCGAGCCCTCAGGCACCGGGAGCCGAATCGGCTTCCTGGGCGCGGACTACGAGATCCATCAGGGCCGCTACCGCATCACGCGCATCTACGGCTCGGGCCCCTACAACTCGGGGAACCCGCTGCTCCAGGCACCGCTGGACCAGCCGGGCGTGCGGGTCTCCGAAGGCGAGTACCTGCTCGCCGTGGATGGCGAGCAGATCGCGGCGACGAGAAACCTGTACTCCTACTTCGAGGGTAAGGCCCTCACACCCATCAGGATCACCGTGGGCTCCGAACCTGAAGACGGGCAGACCCGCACCTTCACGGTCGTGCCGCTGCCCGGCGAGAACACGCTGAGGCGCTGGAACTGGGCCCTACGCAACCGGCAGCTGGTCGAGGAGCAGACCGAGGGCGTGCTCGGCTACATCTACGTGCCGAGCTTCGGCAGCACGGCGCTCGAGCTGGTGTTCGCCCAGTTGCTGGAGAGCGTGGACCGTCGCGGTCTGATCATCGACGAAAGGTTCAACGGCGGCGGCATCACCGCAGACTGGCTGATCGAGTGGTTGCGAAGAAGGCCGCTTTACTACTACGCCTTCCGCCATGGCGACAACCTGGGCGTTCCCACTAACGCGTTGCCGGCCGCCAAGGTGCTGCTGATCAACGATGCCGATTTCTCGGCCGCGGAAACGCTCGCGCTGATGTTCAAACAGGGCGCGCTCGGCAGAATCCTGGGCACGCGGACAGCCGGCGCCGGCATCGGCCCCTACGTCTTCATCCCCGAGCTCATCGATGGCGGCCGCATCGGCATCCCGAACCGGGCCGCTTTCGATCCAACCGGGAGCTGGGCAATCGAGAACGAAGGGGTCGCGCCCGATATCGAGGTCGAGTGGCTGCCCGAGGACTGGCGGGCAGGCCGCGATCCGCAGCTGGAGCGCGCGATCGAGATGGTCCTGCGGCTCGTAGTGGATAACCCGCCGGCTGAGGTGAAGCGGCCCGAGTACCCGGTCCACGAGTAACACGGGAAAGCAAGCAGCGCGGCGCGTCGCAGCTGCAAAGGTTGCCACATCCCGCCGCCCGGCGGAACCCTTGGCGCCGGCTACAGCCACGCCAGGAATCGCCTCGAAGTCGTGTTGCGCTGAGAAGAGCAGCGCCGTATCTCAAGGCTGTTGACGGACAACCGTGCGAGGAACTCGAACCGATGTGCGTCTGGAGGTTCCAAATGCGAACGCTGCGCCGTCCACTATGCCTCGCCGCCATTGCAGTGCTTTGCGCACCGGACAACACGACAGGCCAGATCGTACAAGAGAGCGTCGATCTCGATGTCATCCGCGCCATCCGAGAAGAGGGGCTCGAGCATTCTCAGATCGAAGAACTCGCCGGCTACCTCACCGACGTGATCGGCCCACGGCTGACCGGTTCACCCGGGATGCGCAAAGCGAACGACTGGACG
>CP070823.1:2203820-2207434 GCA_020344375.1 Gemmatimonadota bacterium
GTACGGCGGACGAGATTGTCAGCGATCTCGGGCTCCGAGGACACCTAGACGCGGTCGTCGATTCCTATCGCGTCGGCTTCGAGAAGCCCGACCCGCGGATCTTCTACCACGCGCTCGAACTTGCCGGGTCGCCGCCGAACCGCACACTCCATGTCGGCGACCAGTACGCAGCGGACGTGGTCGGCGCACGGTCCGTTGGCATTCACGCGATACTGCTCGATCCCTTCGGCGACTGGGGCGACGTGGACTGCGTCACGCTCCCCGATCTGCCGAGCGTTCAGAGGAGGCTGGACGCGGCGCACCGGCATTGAGCGTCGAGCCCAACTCGCGAGCGGGCCCACGCCACCGTCCACCTCGTGCTTGACAATCTACCCAGCCCCGCCGTAAGGTGGCTTGGGCTTCAACCCTGTCTGCACAATGCGGCGAATCGGTTTCGCCATGATTCCTTCATGCCTTCCGACGGCCCGACCGCCCTGCGGACGAGGCAGCGACTAGTGTGCTGACGCTTCAGGGGCACGGTGCACGACGTGCGCCTGCCCCTCTTCCAGTAGAGAGACGACGGACACAGCAATAGGGTCGGAAGCCGTCGTGCGCGTCGGGCGTCCCTGAACCCGCGGATATCGTCGGCGCGCGCCGCCAACCCAAACCGGGAGCGACACCATGGCACCGCTCCGCCTCAACCTCGCCGCCCTGCGAGACAGTCTGCTTGAACCCGAGGCACTCCCCGACATCCTGAGCCATCGCGACGGACTCGCGGCTGCGTTCTTCCAGCGACCGGTGTCACGGCGCACCGCCATCCAGGTGACCGGGTCGGCGGTAGCCGGGTTCGTGCCGGTTCTCAACCGCCTGCACGTGTTTCTCGGCGGACTCGAGCTCGTGGGTGACAGTCACCGCCTCGCCTTCGTGCTCGGCAACCGCGAGCGCTGGGTGATCGACGCGCACGGCTACGCCGGATCACCGTCGCTGCGGCACACGAAAGCCGATGACGGCGTCGTACGCGTCGAGCTGCGCGGCGCCCGTTTCCCGGGCACCAGGCTGCGCGCCGACTTTATCTGTGAGGTCGTGCCCGGGCTCATCGGCTCCCGCATGCGACTCAGGCTGGCGCTGGGCGGCTTCCGCTGCGAGGCGCCCTTCGAGGAATGGCTGCTCGGCAAGGCGCGCGCCCGCTCGCGGATCCGGCTGAAGCGACACGTCTTCCGACTCACGGGCGGCCCGTCGCTCGCCCTCTCGGGTAGCGCGGAGGCCGAGCTGTTTCCCGACGGAGACATCAGGCTGAGCGGCCGACAGCTGGCCGCGCTCAGCGGGCTGGGAGCGGACATCCGCTCCGACGCGGTGACGCTCTCGCTGGCGGATCCCGATTCGCCGAGCGCGCTCGAAGACCCGCCGACCCGTCGCACCGTCATCACCCTGGAGCGCGGAACACGGGCCTGGGGGCTGCGACCGAAACTGCCGCTCAAGGGGCCTGGCACCCTCCACTACGCCGACGAGCCGTTCGACAGCATCGCAATCGAAGCGGGCGAACGGCGGAGTTCTGACGTCCGCCGAGCCCTGGTGGCCTGCAGCGCCGAAGGGCGTGTACCGGCCAGCTGGGAGCCCGGCGGCCGACTCCTCGATAGCTCCGGCGCGCCCGCACGCATCCCGCTCACAGATGCTCGTTACGCAGTCGCGTTCGACCGTGCGGGCGAGCAGCGCGCGTTTATGGCACGCTTCGGGGAACTGACCTGGCTGCACGGCGAAGGGTTCAGCATCGAGGTCGGCGATGCTTCCGAGCTCGCGCCCTTCGAGGTCGTGGCCACGAACGGCGCGCTGCACAGGATGCGCTGCGAGCCGGCGCTCCTGCGCACGCTGCTACCCGTCGCTGGTGCGATCGTCGAACCCACAGAACTGCCTGCCGGCGCCCGTATCGCGCTGACCGACGGCGTGCTCGGCGACGGCGAGCCGCCGCCACGGGCTCGGCTGTCCTTCAACGGGAAGGGCCGCGCCGCTGGCCTGGTGATGGCGCCCGCACCGCCTCTCGCACTCCTCCGTCCAAAAGACCTGTTCGCCGTCACCTTCGACTTCGTGAATCTCGGCCTGCAGATCGAGGGCCCAGGCGCGGCTACGCTGGTTCGGGAGACGACGGAAGAGGCACCGGGCTCCTTCATCATCGCCCGCTTCCCGCCGCAGAACGTCGCAGAGCAAGCGTTCTTCGAGCCCGGCGAGGAGCCGGGCACGGGAGACATCCCGGTCAGGGCGTTCATCGCCGGTTGGAGCCGGCTCGCCTTCCGCCTGCCCTCTGAGCTGAACTCGCTTCCATACACGCTCGACGCCCTGCTTGACTGGACGCAGCTCGAGCCGAGCCTCGTTGCCACGGCGCAGCCACCGCCGCCGCCGCCGCTGCGGCTCGTCGGGCGGCCGATGATCGTCGACCCGAGCGAGGGGATCAGGATCATCCGGGCGACGATCGCCGGCGGCGCGGTCGCCCGGCTGAAGGTGGAGGCGCGGGTGGATCCCGAACTGCAGCAAAGCGTGGCCCGGGAGTTGGGTCGCAACATCCCGCGCGGCGTCCGCCTGGCCCCCGAGCGGTTGCAGAAGCTCGCGAGCACGGTGACGCAGACGCGACCCGGCTACGGCGTAATCGAGGGACCTATCCTTGCGGGCATCGTCGCCGAGCTCCTGCGGCGTCCCTACGAGCCGGCGTCGTACCAGACGGCCCTCGAGACGCCCTGGCGCCTGATCCTCTCGCCTAACCGCTTCGGCGCCTGGGCGCACTCCGTCCGCGAGGTCACCGACGAGGCCACCAGCATCACCGAGCTATGGCATACCCGGCTGGGCGTGCGGCGGACCGGCGAGATCCCGCCCGGTGAGAGTCCCGTGGACGAGGTCGAGGACTACTACCGCACCGTGCGCGCCGTCTGGTCGCCGGATTACACGCGTGACGCCTCGGCGAAGGAGCCACCTCACTATCCTGACAGCCACCCCGGCAACCCGTTCCGCATGTCCCTCGACGCCCGAGACCGGCACGAACTGGTCACGCTCACCGCCGATTTCCTGCTGCCGGACTGCGAGGACCGCATCGTCCGCGCCGACCGCTTCATGCTGACCGCGCTGGGCGCCTGGATGAACGTGCGCGGGGGCTGGGAGCTCGGCGTGCTCCCGGCGGACGCTCAGGAACTGCTGTCGCTGGAGGAGTGGCGGCACCGCGCCACAATGGCCCGCGACCAGTTCGTGAAAGTCGTCTACCGCGGCTACCTGTTCCCGTTCGGGCACCGGGCGTCGCTGATCAAGATCACCGAGCGGAAATGGAAGACTTGGCGAACCTATCAAACGGCGTTCCTGCGCCAGCGGATGTATGTGGTGGTCCGCCAGCCGGAGAAGGTCTTCCCGGCCCTGTTCCAACCGCACGAGGGGCGGAAGTTCCCGTTCAACCGGGTCACGCTCGTGACCCGGGCGACGCCGAACCTGGATGACCCGACGACGAGCGACGTTGACGGGATGGCGCAGGAAGCCTTCTGGCTGCGGGTCGGCGGCTCCGACTTCCTCTTTCACTGCGTGGCGGAGGACCTCGAGGGCCGGCAGGTGGAGTTCACTGCGCCGCTGGCGTTCATCGACGGCAAGCACGTCACGGACACTAC
>CP070823.1:2207534-2215675 GCA_020344375.1 Gemmatimonadota bacterium
TCTTCACTCCAACCTGCGGTGCCGGCGGCGCCGGACGCGCACGGCCAACGCTGCCCAGGTGACCGCGCCGGCCAGGAGGAGCAGCACGGCGGCCAGGAGGACGATGTTCGTGGGCGGGGCTCCGCCGCCCGCAAGGCGCAACAACACGGCGCTCGGCAGCTCGGCCGGGGCTGCGACTAGCGAGCCGTCGGGCTGGCGCTCGAAACCCGGGAAGGCGGCGTCGGGGACTGCGGCCTGGGAGCCAGCGACGATCCAAAGCCGGATGGTGCTCTCCGGTAGGGTTGCCGCGTTGGGAGTGAACACCGGGATGCGAGAGAAGTCGCCCTCGACCTTGTAGCGCATCCGGATGTGCATGACCCCGACCGGCCCGGCGGGTGCGACGAGCTGGTGCCTATCCACGAGCTGTCGCGAATCCAGCCTGAACCCCGGCCCGAACGCGTCGTGGACCAAGATCAGCTGATCGGGCATGCGGACCCCCTCGAGAATCAGTGGCTCGCCGTTGCGGTTCACCCGGTAGGTGGCCACGACCGTCGCATAGTCCCCCTCCACGATGACGCGGATGTGCGCCGCCTGTAGAGTCCCGGCGGACGGGGCCACCTCTTGGAAACCTGGCGGCGCATACCAGGTGGCGAGCGCCAGTAGGATCAGGGGCGTCTTCATCGAGTTGACTCCACTCGCGCGGCGAGCTTCTCGAGGAATTCGATATTCGACCTCTGCACCTCCGCGTCACAGTACGTCGTGTAGATGTTGACGCTGCTGGGTGTCACGTTGAGTTCGTACGGGTACGTCCGACGGGCAAGCCGCAGGAATTCCGCGAGCGTGTCTCCATCGAAGACGCGGGCAAATCTCTCCGGCTGTGTCCCGATCGCCGTGAAGCCGCGGGACGCGATCTCCGGAAGATCGTCGTACGGAAAGAGCGCCGCCACGACGCCGCCCGTCGGCCGGCCGCGATCGCTCTCCAGGCCCAGCTCACCGAAGGCGAGAGAGAGGTATTCACCCTGGATGACGTGCGTCGCGCGCCATTCCCGCTCGAAGTACCTGGGCTTGTCCCAGCCCAGCATCAGCGAGCAGTGGAACGGCGGCTTCTGCTTCAACTCGATGACGAACGCCAGCATGTACCCTATCTTCACCCGCTTCACGCCCGGGTGGATCGAGCCCTGGCGAGTGAGCACGTTTCCTACCCAGGCCCTCTGCCCGTCTTCTTCGCGGACCACCTCCCAGCGGCCGCTTTCCGGATCCTCACGCAGCTCCGTTCCCCAGCGCTCGGCGAGCTGCCGCAATCCAGTGCGGGTGCGCGCCTTCATGTAGGCGATCGCCAGTCTGCGGTAGGGAAAGAGCACAACGGGGGCGGCGACGAGAACGATGACCAGGCCGTTCCGGCTGTAGCTGGCAAGGGGTACCGTGAGGGCCGCGCCGATCACCGCCAGCAGTACGCTACCCAACGAGCGATGACCCCAGCCGCGTGGGTAGAGGAACCCACGCAGGAGCAGGAGGCCCACGACTGCCACCGGGATTCGCAAGAAGTAGCCCACGCCTGTGTCCAGTCTCTCCTGCAGGGATGCGTCAGCCTCGTTGCCGCGCGCGGCTGGCCCTAATAGTGGCGCGTCGATGCCCCGCCGCGCCAGCGCGGGCCAGGGCGCTGGCTGTGGGCCGGCGATGAAGCGTATCTTGAGGCTCGGACCGACCAGTCCACACTACGGACTTCATCAGGATGTTTCGACCGGCTTACGTCTATCTGGGGAGCGAGGAACTCCACGAGCGGGCCCGACGGGCGGTGGCCGGGCTCGCCGATTGCCGGGCCTGTCCTCGCGATTGTCGGGTGAACCGCCTAGACGACAAGTGGGCCGCCTGCAAGA
The DNA here is from genome assembly GCA_020344375.1 of Gemmatimonadota bacterium. Classification (GTDB taxonomy): domain Bacteria; phylum Gemmatimonadota; class Gemmatimonadetes; order Palauibacterales; family KS3-K002. The sequence continues at coordinate 2,209,391 of CP070823.1, forward strand.
CCGGGCGCTATGCCGTAGTGAGCAGCTGCTTCCCACATCTCGGAGAGGAGGATCCCCTGCGCGGCTGGAACGGCTCCGGGACCATCTTCCTGTCGCACTGCAACCTGCGCTGCGTCTTCTGTCAGAACTACGACATCAGCCAGTCGGTCAAGCCGGGGCCGGCTCGGCGAGGGTCTCCCCCGGAGGAGCTGGCCGCGATGATGCTGGAGCTGCAGCGGCTCGGCTGTCACAACATCAACTTCGTCACGCCCGAGCACGTGGTGCCGCAGGTCATCGAGGCGATCGCCCTGGCGGCCGATGCCGGCCTGACGCTCCCGATCGTCTACAACACGAGCGCCTACGATTCGATGGAGAGCCTGGAGCTGTTGGACGGCATCATCGACATCTACATGCCCGACTTCAAGTTCTGGTCTCCAGAGCTGAGCCAGAAGTATCTCAAGGCCGGCGACTATCCGGAGGCGGCACGCGCGGCGCTCAAGGAGATGCACCGACAGGTGGGAGCGCTGAAGATCGACGCGGATGGCCTGGCGCAGCGCGGGGTGCTCCTCCGCCACCTGGTGATGCCCGGCTATCTGGACGACACGCGCGCTATCCTCGAATGGATCGCCTCGCAGCTCGGCACCGACACCTACATCAACCTGATGGACCAGTACCGTCCGGCCGGCCGCGTCTGCGCCGAACAGTATCCGGAGATCAACCGGCGGTTGACGTCGGCGGAGTTCCAGCAGGCGGTCGAGATCGCGCTCGGACTCGGGCTCACGCGGCTGGACGAACGTAAGCTCAGCCTGCGCCTGGCTCGCAGGCTGCGGCTGTTCTGACCCGGCAAACCTACCAGAGCTGACGGAGGACCACGACGATGGCCGCGACGGTGGCCACCGTGAGGACGGCGACACGGGTGTAGCCCCGGTCCAGCCAGCGGGCCGTTCGGCCCGAGATCGCGTAACCCACGAGGATCCCAGGCAAGAGGGCGAGCGCTAACAGGAGCTCCTGGCGCCCGAATCGGCCCACCAGGACCAGCGCCAGCAGCGAGACGCTGGCCCCAACCAGGAAGAACCCGGATAGGGTCCCCCGGAGCTGTGCGCCGGGCGAATGTTGCAGCACGAGCGCGATGGGCGGGCCGCCGATGGCGGCTGTGGTCCCCATGATACCGGAGAGGAGACCTGCGCCGACCAAGTTGAGCGGCGTAGGGCGAATCCGCAGCCTCGACGCGGTCATCGTGACCGCCAGCAGCACGAGCACACCGAAGGCCAACGACAGTCTGTCCTGAGGCATCACCACCAGCGCCGCAGCGCCCAGAGCGGTGCCCGGAAGGCGACCGGCCAATCCCCACGTCACCCCGAAGAGATCGATGGAGCCGCGCTCACGGTGAGAGAGCAGCAGAGTGAGCACGATCGCCACGCAGAGGACGGGTCCGGGAACCAGGCGCGGGTCGATGATCGCGAGCAGGGGAACGGCGACCAGCGACAACCCGAAACCGACCGACCCTTGCACCACGGCGCCCGCCGCCGCCGCCAGGCTCGCCGCCACCAACTCGATCGCCGTCAACGCTGATTCGGAGTGATGACGGCCTTGGTGACCGCCAGCGCCTCCACGTCCGCCAAGGCCGCTCCTGCCTGCTCCAGCGGATAGCGCCCGCCGATGATGCGTGCGAAGGGGAACCTGTCACGGTGCTTCGCGAGCAACTGAAGCGCACGCTGGACGTGATGGAACTCCGTCCCCCAGCAACCGCGCACCTCGGCGTGCTTGCGGTTGATGTCCACATGTGGATTGATCGTCGCGCTGCCCGTATCCGTGTAGTGGCCGGCTATGACGTAGGTGCCGCCGTCACGCACCAAGCGCAGACCCTCCGGAACCGCCGCGGGAGCGCCCGCCGCCTCAATCACCACATCGGCGCCGCGACCGCCGGTCAGCTCACGGACTTCCGCCTCCCGCTTCTCCGGCGGATCCGCGCTCAGAGACAGCACGACGTCGGCGCCGAGGGCCCGGGCGAGTTCGAGTCGATCCGCGGGGTGACCGATGGCGACAACGACGCCGGCGCCACGCAGCACGGCGAAGGCGATCGCCGACAGCCCCACCGGGCCGGTCCCTTGCACGAGCACCACATCTCCGAGCGCCAGGTCACTGCGCTCCACGGCGGCGAAGCCGGTGAACAGGCCGCAGCCGCCGCCGATCACGTCGTCGACCCCGAGCGATTCGGGCAGCTTGAGGATCTTGACGCCGGGCTTGAGGTAGATGCGCTCCGCCCAGCCGCCGAGCGGGCCCTCATGCGCCGAGTAGGTGATCCCGTAGACCCGGCGGTGGGGACAACGGTTCGGCTGCCGCGCCACGAGGCAGAAGTAGCAGGCGTAACACGCCTCGTGGACGTCGTAGAAGGTGACCAGCTCGCCGGGCCCCAGAGGCAGGCCCAGGCTGTCGGTGCTCACGCCCCTGGCCTCGAGCACGCGGCCAACGCTCACGTGGCCCGGGATGATGGGATACGGGACACCGGAGAGGCGCCCGTGATGAAGGTGCACGTCCGTCCCACAAACCTCGCTGGCCACCGTCTCCAACAGCACGCCACCCGGCTCGATGGTCGGATCATCGAGCTTCCAGAGCTCGATCGCCGCATCAGGACCGGGCATGACCGCCGCCTTAATGGACATGACTCCTGACTCCAGGTCGGACCCCCCTAACCGGTTGAGTCGCGTAGGCGCCCCTTCCCCACACACAGCCCCTGGCCACACGGCCGTCCTGGATTGCAAGCCCGGCGACGAGCGCCAGCAAGATCTTCTTCACGGACGGACCTTCAGTGTGCCGGCTTGAGAGTCAGCTCGATGCGGCCCGTCTTCGCGTTGAGTCTGAGATCGGCGCTGAAACCGTAGGAACAAGCTGCGGCCTTGATCATCGTGGCTTCATTGTCGTGGAGCACGCCGTCGGCACCCGCGATATCGACCAGGTCCCTGATGATGTCCTTCAGTCTATCCCTGTGGTCGCTCATGTACTGCGCGATGTTGACCGTTGACTGGAGGTAGAGAGCGTAACGGTTCTCGCGGGAGCCAAGAGAGTTGTTCAACGCCAGCACCTCATCCCAGATCTTGCCAAAACCTTCGAGGGTGACATCGGGCATCCACTCTTTGAATTTCAGCAGGAACGTACGCTGCTCCTCCGGGTCGAGCTCGCTGTCCGCGAGATGAGCGATCCCGAGATACATGTTCACCAGATCATGGGCATAGCTCCAATCACCCGACATGATTCCCCCTTCGATATTGCTTCAGGCCGGCGGGCCTAATCCTCGTGCACGCGTTCCCTGACTTCTTGCTCCTCCGGGTCGCGCCGTTCCGGCCACCCGGCTCGCAGGTCATTCCAGTGAAGAATCGTGTTGAACACGAGCGCGTGGCTCCCGTGCGTCTCCCAGCGCCAGAAGGGACGCAGGGCGAAGAGCACGACGTGCCCCTCCCCCACTGGCGCATCGATCACGGCCGGCGTCCCGGCAATCTCACTCTCGCCACGCAGCATACCGCTCATCAGGACGCCCTTCTTGGCGAAGCTCAGCACCACGCGCGGGACCTCCTTCTCCCATGTCTCGTCCTTGAGCCAGTCCGGCATGGACGGGCGCCGCAGGTCGCTGCTGACCTCGAACACCGGCGTCTGACTGAAGTACACGGCCAGCGAGTCAGGGTAACCGTAGACGATGGGACTCGCCGCGTCTTCCAAGACGGCTTTGAGCACCGTTCCCCGTGCCTGAAGAGTGTCCGTCTCCTCAACGCTGACCCGGCGCGTGATCGCCATCTCGATGGGAAAGCGCGCAGTGCTGCCCTCGGTGACGAAGACGCCGCCCCGGTCGATGAACTCCTTGAGGTTCTTCAAGCCATTGTAGCCCATGCCGCGCCGGACGTCGTCAGTCTCGTCGATGAATCCGATGCTGGGATAGTCGGCACTGCGCTGCCAGGGGATCGGCTCACCGGCGTCAGTCGTGCCTGCCACAAGCGTCTGCGGGCTGGCCCGAGTGCGCGGCATAACGATGACGTCGAAGCTGGAAAGGTCGGCCGTGGCGAAGTCCTGCTCTGACAGATAGGTGTAGGGGATGCCGATCCGATCGAAGGCGAACTGCCACCAGCCGCAGTCCTGCGGCGTGGAGACCCATGTATGGACAAGGGCCACGCGGGGGACCTCGACGGCATGGGTTGCCACGTCCGGCCTCCTGCGAGCGCCACGAACCTGAAGGCCCAGCTCCTGCGCTACCGTCTCGAGCCGGTCGGCGAGGTCCGCCGGATTCCCCTCGGCCGCGATGATGAAGCTGCCAGCGTTGTACGTGAGGCCACCTGCCTCGAAGCTGGACTCGGCCGCCAGCATCTCCACATCGGCAAGCTTGAAGCGGAATACGGCGAAGTTGTCATCCGTCGTGTTGTTGACCAGGTAGAAGCGGCGTCCCCTACCCTCGAGCCGCCCGGTCACGCCCACTGGTTCGGTCACCGGCCGCATCTGCGCCGACAGAATGGTGGGATCGTCCACTCGGTGCGCCTCCACCTGGCGCACGAACGGCAGCGTCCAGCCGGTATCATCATAGGGGGGGCGCGCGTCCGTCGGGAACCGCTGCACGTCCAAGAGCACGCGCACCAGAGTCCCGTACGGCTGGTCGAGCCGCACGACGTAGGACCCCTCAGGCGCACTGATCTCCTCGCCCTGCCCGCTCGCGCCGCGCCGCGCCGACTCGGCCTGGCCCGTCTTCGCCGCCGACCAGCGGAGATCCTGCTCGGCGACGTGGACCTCGACCCCCTGCTCCAACAGCAAGGCGACGAGATCCTCGGTGGCGAGCGCCCGGCGCTGCTGGCGCGGGATCACCCAGGCGTGGGGTGCTTCGCTCTTGCCCCGCTCCACCGCTCGTACGCCGCGGAGGTAGAAGTTCTCGAGGAAGTCCACACCGTTATCTGCCACGTACTTCAGGGCGACCAGCACACCGCTCTGCATGTAGTTCGTGTTGTTGCGGAGCGACCAGGTGACCTTCGCCAGCGGCGGGTTCGGTCGATACCACTCCCGTGACGTCACCTCCGGGCGAAGGGTGCGCTCCTGCGTGTCGGCACCGCGGTTGCCAAGCGTCTCGTAGAAACGGCCGACGCTGTTGCGCGTGTTGCCGATCCACAACAAGTAGTTCGCCGCCCAGCCGGTGTAGAAGGCGTGGGTCCAGACGCCGGGCATACCGCGCTTCGTCAGCTCCGTGACTTCCTCGTGAGCCAGGTTGTGCCACTCATCGATCGTCAGCGCGTCCAGCTGCTCGTTGTACGGACCCGTGCCGGTAGACACGTAGAGGTAGTAGCCCGACTCGTGAAGATCGTGCAGCACGGTCGGCTTCCAGTACAGATAGTCGTTCAGGATATTCCGTGTGAGCGCCAGGGCGAGCCCGAAGCCGTCGCGGTTGTTGTCGTGGGCGACGTACTTGCCCCAGTACGGCAACCCCGGGCCCACGTCCCGATGCGCCTTCGTGTAGTTGTAGGCGTCCACCATACGGTCGCGGCCGTCGGGCTCCAGCACGGGGACGATGATCGTGATGATGCTCTCGCGGATCGCCTGGATGAACGGTGACTCCTCGACGGCCAGCCGGTAGGCCAGCTCCATCAACATCTCCGGCGCCCCGGTCTCCGGCGAGTGGAGGCCGCCGCCCAGGTAGTAGATCGGCTTGGCGCTGGCGATCATCTCCCGCGCCTCGGTCTCTGAGAGCCCCCGCGGGTCGGACAACCCGTTGAGGTATCCCCGGTAGCGTTCGAGGTTAGCGATCGTTGCCTCGTCGGCGACGATCACCTCGATCATCTCCCGACCCTCCTCCGTCATCCCGATTGAGCGGATGTCTATTCGCGGAGACGCCGCAGCCAGGGCACGCATGTAACCGTAGATCTGCTGCGTGTTGTGCAGGATGTTGGGAGCGCCGATGATCTCGCCGAAGTGCGCGAGCGGCGAAGGTACCGTCTCCGAGCTGGGAAGGTGGTCAACCAGCTCGTTCAGAAACCGCGGATCGGTCGTGTGGCGTCTGATCCGCTCCCCGTACTCCGCATCGTTCTGCGCCCAGGCGGTCGGGCCGCCTGTTGCGAGAATCGCCGTCAAACCGGCAGCCAGAGCCAAGCAAACCCGGCGAAGCATCGCACTCCTCCGTTCCGCTGGTGGAACTGCGTTCATGGGGCTCGAGAGGACTCGAATGGCTAATCTACGGCAGCAGTGGCGAGGCGGCTATCCGCGCGGCGGCGCGACCAGCTCACTCATAGCGCAGGGCGACAGCCGGGTCGACCCGCGCCGCGCGCAGTGCCGGCATCAGGC
>CP070823.1:2215775-2269756 GCA_020344375.1 Gemmatimonadota bacterium
CTCGGCGTGGGCGAGGGAGGGCGGCCGGTGCAGCCATTCGAGTGCCTCGGGCGGGCTCGCCAGATCGAGCTCACGCTGCAGCGTCTCGGGGACGACGGACTCCTCTTCCTTGGCGTCATCCAGAAGGGCGTCGAGATTCTGTTGCACGATGCGACGGATTTGGCGGTGGGTGAGGCTCGCGGTCGCCGGATACACGGGGAACACGGTCCCCTGCTCTTCGGCGACATCGCCGGCCCGAGCGAGTATGGTGAACTCCCGCGGCTGGATCTGGCGGCCGTGGAAGAAACGGACAGGGCCCGAGACGAGAAGCTTGTCGCCCTTGCGGATCGTGCGGTCGAGAAACGGTTGGCCGGGCCACGCGCACTCGATCAGGCCCGTCCCATCACGGATCACCGCCTGGAACACACGCAGTCTGCGCCGCGTCGGTATCACGCCCTTGGAGACGACTTCGCCGATGGCGGTGGCTTCCATGCCCGGCGCGAGCTTGGCGATCGGCATCACGGCCGTGGCATCCACGTAACGGTGCGGTGCGTGGCGCAGGAGGTCCCGCGCTGTGTGGATGCCGAGCTTGCCCAGGGCTTCCGCCCGGCGCGGGCCCACGCCCTTCACGTACTGAACCGGACGATCGAGGCCGCTGGACCCCCCCACAGGCTCCCTCCCGTCGAGGCCGCTAACGCAGCCCGCTGACTCGTCGCACCGCCCACTCGCCGCAGAACAGGGCGATCAGGATCAAGTAGGGCCAGCCGAGAGTCGCCAGTCCCCGCGACCCACCTGAGGGCCGGCCGGCACGGACGCGTGCCTCCGCGGCCAGAAGCTCTGGGCTGGGTGTGCCCGACGCCGGCAGCAACTCCCGAGAGAACTCTTCCACCTCCACGGGCCCTTCAGCGGATGCGGCGACCCGTCCGTCGCGATAGGCCCGGGCTATGAACCGGTAACGTCCTGGCGGCGCCACGGTCGCCAATGAGTCACCTCCAGCGGCAACGCCACGCCACACCGTCCCTGAGTCCGACGCGCTCAGCTCGACGGCCAACGAATCGACACGCTGCGGCGCCCTCCAGCGCACAGGTTCACCACGCTCCACGACCCGCCGGCGTGGCTCGACTCCGATGGCGCCGTCGCTGCGACCCTCCAACAGCCAACCCGCCACTCCGGTCCACAGCGCGCGGTAGAGCTGGCGGCCAGCGCCCGGCCGAGACGCCCAGCGCCAGTAGCCCTCCGCTGTGGCCACCGCCCAGCGGCGCGTCCCGGCGCTGCCGGCCACAATGGCTGGCAACGGCTCCCCTCTCCGAAAGCGCCGCAGGTTGACCGCGCGCCAGGTGCGCCGTGCGTCCACCGCCCGGACCCGCAGCAGCGGCGACAGCTCCTCGACCGCGACGCCGCCCAGGTCGAGGGCCATCGGGGATGGCAGAACGTCGCTCGCAGCGTACCACTCGCCTTGGGCCGGCGCTCCCACCCGGATCCCCAAACCGGGCAGGTCGAAGGCGCGGGCACCCGCAGTGACGACCAGCAAACGCTCAGCGCCGCTGGCCAGAGTCTGCGCCCAGCCCGGCGCCTCGGCGTCGAAGCCGTGAAGGACCAGAAGCGGTGCCCCACGGACACGCCGTTGCACCGTTGAGAGAGGGACGGCTTGGTAGTCGTCGCTGCCTACCAGACCCTCCGCGATCCACAGGTAGGCCGTCGCTGGCGCGTCGCTCAGGCGATCCAGAACCGGCAGTAGGAACGATGGCTCCCAATCGGGACGCAGCGAGATGAGCACCGGACCCGCTGGCCGCTCCGTGACCCGGATATAGAAAACCCGCCGATCATCGCGCGCCTCGAGATCCGGTGAACCCAGGCTCAGCCGCACGGTGTAGCGCTGATAGCCCGCCCGGCCCCGCACCGGGAAGCGCAGGTGTAGCGGCATGTACCGGCCGGCTGCGGGGAGCGCGGCCCGGCCGGCAGCGCGTACATAGCCGTCCTCATCCACCACTTCCAGGCTCACGCTGTCGCCCTCCAAGTCGGCGGCCACCACCTCGACCCGCACCTCGGCTGTGTCTCCGACTTCCGCCCAGGGCGTGGCCGTCACCTGGGCGATCCCCGCCTCCGGATATGATGAGCCCAGGCGGATCACAGAGAAGGCGAACGTCTGGCGCCGCGCCAACTCCAGCGAAGCCGTCGCGTCCGCTAACCGCGCGTCCGTGATCACCACCCCGCGGACGGCCCCTGCGCTCGCCGCAGCGCGCAGGGCAGGCGCCAGCCGCGACTCGGGATAGAGAGGCGTCGTCGGCAGCGAGTCCGTGGACACGCTGTGGGGGGTAGGGCCTCCAAACAGCCATACCCGCGTAAAGCGGGCGACCGAATCGAGCGCGGCACTCCAGACGGTGGAACCGTCGGGGGCGCCTGGCCTCGTCATGCTAAGGGAAGCGTCGAGTAAGGCGACCTCGCCGCGGGCTCCCTGCCCGGCAACCGGGATCCCTGGGTTCAGCAGGATCAGCCAGGCCAGGAGCAGCGCTGTGGCACGCAGTGCGGCCGCCAAGGCACGCCCAGCAACCGGCTCCTCGCGGGTGCGGTACCACCAGACGGTGTACACCAGGATCACCGCGCCGCCGCAGATCAGAAGAATCCACTTAACAGCACCCACAGGACTTCACAGGTACACGCGCCCCGGAGCGCCGTTGGTCAACCAGAAGCGCACGTACTCTTGGTGGGAGAGCTGCTGGGGAACGCGCCACCACGGATGATCGGCATCCTCCGCAGGACTCGTGACCAGGCTCTCCGCCACCGCCGCCTCACCCTTGCAGGACTCGCAGTAGTAGGACAGCTGCTCGCGCGGCACCCACGTGATGTAGGGGGCGCCGGCGACCTCACGAACCAGCCCGCACGGGTGCACGCACGGACGGAGCTGCGCGCGCGCCTCCCCAACGCTCTGGAAGAACCCACAGAACTGGCACATCCGGTAGTGGCGACCGGCCTCATCTTCCCGCGGTCCGTAGAAGCCGGTCCGCCTACAAGCCGGGCAGGCGCGCGGCTGGTCTCCCCGGTCGCGCTCCCGCATCTCGGCGCTCCAAGCCACCTCGCTGTACGCCAGCGTTGGAGAGGTCGCTACCGGTGTCTCGCGCCGCCCGGGGCGTTCGTACTGGTAGACTAGCATGACGATCACGGCGAGTACCAGCAGCTCGAAAGCCAGGCGACCCAGATCGAGCGATGCGTCCAGTGGCGGATCCCAGAAGAACCTGTAGCGCACGGCCCTAATAGGGACGGTGGTGTCTTCAGCGACGCGCCAGAGGAATTCCTGCCGCCAGGGGAGGTAGATACAGATCGGCACCAGCAGGATCAGGCCGATCCGAAAGGCCCAGGTCGTGAGGTAACGACGGATGTCCTTGGTCCTGTCTTCTCCAAGGGCGCGGACAAGTAATGCTCGAAGCTTCACTGCGTCACCACGCTGACGGGAGGATCTGCAGTCTCCCTATTCAGCCACTCGGACGTCTTCAATCTCCGCACGATCGAGAAGACCCATGAGTCTGTCTCTGATGCGTCGGTACTCCTGGAGGTGCTCGGCGCTGACCGGTTCGCCGGAGGGCAGGTCCACGCGGCGCTGATCGATGGCCGCACCGTTCCGAAGCAACTCGTAGTGCAGGTGCGGGCCGGTCGCCAGCCCGGATTGTCCGACATGACCGATCAGCTGTCCCTGGCTGACCCGCACTCCGCGTCTTATCCCCTTTGCGATGAAGCTAAGGTGCGCGTAGCGGGTAGAGTAGCCGTTCACGTGACGTATCTCCACGATCCTGCCGTAGCCACCCCACCGACCAGCCCGGCTGACCGTTCCGTCCGCCGTCGAATACACCGGCGTCCCGATGTCGGCGGCGTAGTCGGTTCCCAGGTGAGCTCGATAGATGCCCAGCGCGGGGTGGTAGCGCCGCCGGGCGAATCGTGAAGAGATGCGGCGGAAATCCACGGGCGCCTTGAGGAACACGCGCTTCATCGACTCACCGTCCGCGTCGAAGTACTCGCGGCGCGGCCCAAACCAGAATGCCCGGTGGGTCACCCCCCGGTTGTTGAACTCGGCTGCCAGTACGCGGGTGTGCCGCACTGAACCATTGTCGCGGACGTGACGCTCGTAGACGACGCGATAGTGATCACCGGGCCGGAGGTCGATCCCGAAGTCGATGCTCCACTGGAATGGCCGGTAGATGCCCCACATCAGCCGCTCGATGCGCTCCTGGGCGCTGATCCGAGGCGCCGGAAGCGCCATCACGGAGTGATAGAGCGTGGTCCTGACGGAGCCGGTAAGGACCAGGGTATCCACCCGTACCGCCAGCACCTTGAGGTCGGACGACCAGCCGAACTCGCCGGGTGCGAGACGGACCTCGTGGTCGGGATCGACGCGAAGCGTGACATCTATGAGGCTGTCCCAGGCAGTGCGCTGGACCTGTAACGTCACGCCGGGCCGGAGGGTACGTGGGTTCGCGTAGGCGCGCAACGCGTCCACGGCATTCGCGACTTCAGTCGCGGTGAGCGACTGACGGGAGAGCACCTTCGCCAGGACCTCGCCCCGCCGCAACGTGTCCACTGCGACCACCACCTCAGCTTCCTCGCTCGAGACAACGACCGGCTGTAGCCGGGGCAGCCGGCGCTGCGAGCTGGCCGGACGCCCCAATAGGAGCGTCAGACCGCCGGTGACCAGCAGCGCGAAGACGAGCAGGCCTTTACCCATGCTGTCCTCGGGGAGGGGATAGCACGCCGGGCGGGGTCCGGTCCTTTATCACCCGTCACACCTCCTCGGCTAGTCCATCTGGCGCCGAATAAACGTGGGAATCTCCAGCTCCCGCGGGTCGGTAACCTCCAACGGGATGACGCTCCGTTCGTGAGCCGCTGCCACTGCCGGTTCTTTCGGCTTGCGGGCCGCGAAGTCCGGCCGAATCACCCGAGCCGTCCCGGCTTGTTCGCTCGGCTGGAATCCCGTGGCGATGACCGTCACGCGGATCTCGTTCTCCAGCGTGGGATCGTGCACGGTCCCGAAAATGATCTCCGCATCATCGCCAGCCGCCTCGCCGATGATGCTGCTCACGGTAGTGACCTCGTCGATGGTGAGATCGACACCGCCCGTGATGTTGATAAGCACGGCCTTGGTACCCGAGATCGAGATATCGTCCAGCAACGGCGAAGAGATCGCCTCCTGTGCGGCCTCTTCCGCGCGGTTCTCGCCCTGCCCATAGCCCGTGCCCATGAGCGCCGGCCCGCGATTGGCCATGACCGTGCGCACATCGGCAAAGTCCACGTTTACATCACCCGTCACGCTAATCAAGTCCGAGATGCCACGCGTGGCCTGCAGCAGCACTTCGTCCGCCCTCTTCAGCGCATCACGGAAACTCGTGCCCTTGCCGACGACGGAGAGCAGACGCTGATTCGGCACCACGATGACCGTGTCCACCGTCTTGCGGGTCTCCGCCAGGCCGATCTCCGCTTGGTGCATCCGCTTCCTGCCCTCGAACTCGAACGGCTTCGTGACGATGGCTATGCTCAGCGCACCTAGCTCTCGGGCTAGCTGACCGATGATCGGCGCGGCCCCTGTGCCCGTACCGCCGCCGAGTCCTGCGGTGACGAACACCAAGTCGGCACCGCGCAGTATCTGGACGACATCGTCTTTGTTCTCCTCGATGGCCTGTCGTCCGATCTCCGGGCGCGCCCCCGCACCCAAGCCGCGGGTCAGCTTCTTCCCGATCTGCACCTTGACCGGGGCCCGGCAATTGTTCAGGACCTGCAAGTCAGTGTTCACAGCGACGAACTCAACGCCCGGCAGGTTCTCTTCAATCATCCGGTCGACAGCGTTGTTGCCGCCGCCGCCGACACCCAGAACGCGCATCGTAGCCCCACGCAGGCGCGTTTCTGCAAGTTCGAAACGAATCATCGCCAATCCCCTCCCCTCTTAGAAGAACTCCTTCAGCCAACCTCCGACCTTGGCGAGTGCCCGTAGCGTCGGGCCCCTTCCATTGCCGAGATCCTCGCGAATTCGCCCAGCAGCGAACAAAAGCAGGCCGGCCGCCGTCGCGAACTTCGGGCGACGGACCGAGTCGGCCAGCCCGGTGAGGCCTCCGCCCGGCGCGCCGCAGCGCACAGGCATCGTGAAGATGGATTCTGCCACATCCAGGATACCTTCCAGACTGGCTCCGCCGCCCGTCAGCACCACCCCACCGCCCAGGCGATTCGCGTAGCTCGCACGCTCGATCTCCTGGTGCACCAGGGTGAGCACCTCGTCCAGACGTTGCTCGATGATGTGCGCCAGTAGCTCGCGCGGCATGTGCTTCTTCGCTCCAGGAGCCGGCCCGGGCATCTCGATCGTCTGCTGTGGGTCCACCATGCGGGTGCTGGCCACTCCGTAACGCTCCTTCACCCGCTCGGCTTCGGCGTAGGGTATGCCCAAGCCCTTGACCAGATCGTTGCTGAAGCTCACGCCCCCACACGGCACAACGGCGATGTGCCTGATCTTGCCTTCGTGGAAGATCGCGATCTCGGTCGTGCGACCACCGATCGCCACGACGGCGCTGCCGACCTCGCGCTCCTCGGGCGTGAGCACGCTCAACCCAGCAGCCAACGGGCTCAGGACCAGCTGTGCAACCTCATAGCCCGCGCGCGTCACGGCCTTTCGAAGGTTGCGGGCTGCGGCTCCGGACGCGAGCACCATGAAGACCTCGGCCTCTAGCCTCGTCCCCAGCATCCCCACCGGGTGCTGGATCCCGCCGCGGTGATCTACCGAGTAGTCTTGCGGGATCACATGGATCAGCTCCCGGTCGGGCGGCACGACTACAGCACGGGCCACCTCGTGGACACGCTCGACATCGTCCTGATCGATCTCGTCCGCGCCGACCGCGACCACCCCGTTGGATGATGTGGTCTGCACGTACTCGGCAGAGAGCCCCACATAGAGGCTGCGCGGCTGAACGCCGGCCATGAGCTCGGCCTGCTTGAGCGCCTGGCGTATTTCGTCGGTCGTCTCCTCGATGTTGCTCACGGCGTCGCGGCGAACCCCGGTGGGCTTGACCTGGCCGACGCCGAGGACCTTGACTTGTGACGAGCGCTCGCCATCCGAGATCAGCTCGCCGATCACGGCACACGTCTTCGTCGATCCGATGTCGAGGGCGCCGATGAGATAAGGTGTAGCGATCATGTCTGCTCTCTCCGCACCACGATTTGGTCCGCGTAGCGCGCCTCCACCAGCGTCGCAGCGACGCCACGGCTCCGCAGGTCCGCCAGCGTCGCCCGGACCCGTCTAACCAGGGTCTCGTCAATCGCGCTGGGCAGAGCCAGACGCTGGGCGGGCTGCGCCGTCGTCAGATTCGTTATCAGCCCCTGATCCACCGCCAGCTCGAAGTCCGAGATGACCGATGCCAGCCCCGGATCCAGGATCTGAAGCCTTGCAAAGATCGCCAGGGCCCGAAGCGCTGAACCATCGCGCAGTCGGGTTGAATCCTCCGCCAGCTCGGCCTGCACCGTCAGCAAGGGAAGATCTAGCGATGTACCAGCGGGGTCGATCGGTAGCAGCGTCCCGTCGCCGCGAACCGCGCGCAGCTCTGGGATACCCACAAGGGCCAGCGGCTCGACCTCTCGAACCACGACGCGCAACCTCCGTAGTCCGGACCGTCGTATATGAGCCGCGTCGATCAGCGGGTGGCGGATCAACCGACGCTCGATTTCTGAGAAGTCGTCCCACACGGAGCGCCCGCGACCGATCGCCGCCAACCTCAACAGCGAGTCGGGCGCGACCCAGTGTGCGCCAACCACCTCGACCTGGCGCACGTCGAAGTAGTCGATACTCGCCAGCAGCCTCCGCCCCCACACCGAGCCGGCGATAGCTCCGGCCACGACCAGGAGACCGATGAGAAACGCAACTCGCGGCAGCGCGCTCCGCCCCTTCATCTCAGCGCTCCCAGCTCGCGCAACACCTCTTCCGGGAAGCCCCAGAAATGGATCTCGGGTTCGAGCAGAATCCCAGTCTCCTCATGCACGCGACGGCGCGTCTCGACCATCAGCTCGATCACATCCTGCGCCCAGGCACCACCGACGTTGACGATGAAGTTCGCGTGCTTCGGCGAGATCTGAGCGCCGCCCCGGCACGCGCCACGCATCCCCACGCGGTCGACCAACTGCCAGGCGGACGGAGCTGGCGGATCGGGATTCTTCCAGGTGGACCCGCAGGTCGGCTGATCGTAGACCTGCGCCGCCAACTTCGCTTCGCGCCGGCGCCCGTGTTCCTCCTCGACCCGTGCGGCATCGCCCGGCGGGGCTGAGATCTCGGCCCAGAGAAAGATCGCCGCAGGAGTGAGATCGATACCGCGATATCGCGGACCGACGTCCTCGCGCCCTAGCCGCTCTTTCCTGCCGTCCGGCCACAGGGCCTCGGCCCAGAGCACGCGATCCCAGATCCCCTCCTCCGCCGTCCCCGCGTTCATGCGCAGCGCGCCGCCCACCGTTCCGGGAACCGCCTCAAGCATCCAGAGCCCTTCGCGGCCAGCGCGCCGGGCCGCCTGAACGACTCCGGAAAGCGGCGCCGCGGCCCCGCAGTGTATGCTCCGCTCGCGCACCTCGAACGCCTTGAACTCGCCGTCCAGCATCAGCACTGGTCCGCCGGGCCCATCGTCCGAGATCAGCAGGTTGGCACCGCCTCCCAGCACCAGGACTGGCTGGCCGCCGATCTCGGCGAGCAGCTCGCGCAGCTCCCTTTCAGAGCCCGCCCTCGCGAAGGCCGGTGCCGGGCCGCCGATCTTCCAGCGGCTGAGCTCCGCCAACGGGACGTCACGCATCCACATGGCTCCTCTGCAACTCAGCCAGCATGGCGTGGGCGACCTCACCGATGTCGCCAGCGCCGACGGTCATCAGGACATCGCCCTCCCGCAGCACGGCTTTCAGCGCTGCCAGCAGCTCGCTCAGGTCCTCAGCGTAGTGAACGCGGTCAGCGCCAATCTCCCTGTGCGCCGCCGCGACCACGAGCTCCGCCGACACACCAGGTATCGGCTCCTCGCGGGCGGCATAGATACCGGTGACGAACAGCACATCAGCGCCGGTCAGCACATGTGCGAAATCACCGGCAAACGCGCGCGTGCGGCTGTAGAGGTGCGGCTGGAAGGCGACCACGAGCCGCCGATCGCCGAACACCTGACTGGCCGTCTCCAGCGTCGCGGCGATCTCCGTGGGGTGGTGAGCGTAGTCGTCCACCACGGTGATGCCTCCCGCTTCACCGAGCGTCTGGAAGCGCCGCTCGACGCCCGTGAAGCTTGCAAGCGCCGACACCGCTGCTCGCGGGTCCTGCCCCAGCGCCAACACGACGCCGAGGGCGGCCAGAGCATTGCGCACGTTGTGCCGGCCGCACAGGGCGAGCTCGAACTTGCCCAGCGGCTCGATGCCCCAGCGCACCGAGAACGTTGTCCGCGCCGGCTCATAGGAGATCGATTCGCCGCGCAGGTCCGCGTCGCTACCGAGGCCATAAGCCAATCCTCGCTCGCCCGCGACCTTCAGCTGCCGACGCGCCCCGGCGTCATCGACACAGGCGATCACGCGACCGTCTCCGGGGACACGGCCGGTGAATTGGTCGAAGGCGGCTTCCAACTCGGCGAGCGTGGCGTAGGTGTCGAGGTGCTCGGCCTCGACGGACGTCACCACCGCCAGCTTCGGCCGGAGCGATAGGAAGGCGCGGTCGTACTCATCCGCTTCCACAACGTAGGTCGTGCTGTGCCCTATGCGGGCGTTGCCACCCCAGGCCGCGACCCGGCCCCCCACAATCGCTGTGGGATCGACCCCGACGGCCTCCAGCGCCAGCGCGGTCAGGGCGCTAGTCGTGGTCTTGCCATGGGTTCCCGCTATGGCGATGAGCGATCCCGTGTTCACTAACTGGGCCAACGCCTCGCTGCGTTTCAGCACCGGCAGGTCTCGCGAGCGAGCCGCCTCCAACTCGGGATGGTCACCGCCGACCGCTGCGGTGTGGACCACAGCCGTGACCGCCTCCATATGCTCAGGGTCGTGTCCGCGGTACACGGTCATGCCCCGACGCTCGAGGTCTCGGGTCGTCTGGTTCGATTCCTGATCGCAGCCGCTCACCTTCGCACCGCGCGCCTCAAGCAGCAGCGCGAGTCCTGCCATCCCGGCACCACCAATCCCCATCAGGTGGATGGCAGATCCCTGGGCCACCAGCGTCGCCAGCTCGCCGTTCCCGCTCACCGATCCTCCATCAGCCGCCACAGGTCAGTGGCGATCGCATCGGCGGCGTGCGGGTTACCGCACGATTCGGCGCCGCGCCTCATCCGCTCAAGCCGGCCCGGCTCGTTCAGCAAGTCGACCACAGTGTGCCACAATAGGCCCGGGGAGCGCGTGACCTCGAACTCCTCAAGCACGACAGCGGCACCCTGCGCCTGTAGAGATCTGGCGTTCCAGCGCTGATGGTCAGCGGCGGCGTGGGGCAACGGAATCAACACCGAGGGAACGCCCCAGGCGCACAACTCGGCCAGCGCCAGGGCGCCGGCGCGGGACACCGCCAGCGCAGCGACCTCCAGAGCTCTCTCCATCTCGTGGATGTAGGGTACGGCTCTCACCGGGACCTGCACGCCGAGGACGGCCAGGCGGTCCGACACCGCCGCGTGGTGGGCCGGCCCCGTAGACCAGAGCAGCTGCGCATCCTCAGGCAGCGGCGGCAAGTCACCTCGGTTCACGGCTTCGAGGGCGGCGATGAGCATCTCGTTGATGGGGCGCGCGCCCTGGCTGCCGCCCACAACGAGCACCGCGGGCCCTGGCCCGAGGCCGAACTGGGCACGCACCGAATCGGGATGCGGCCGCTGGTCAGGCCAGCGGATGGGGTTCCCGAGAGCGCGAACGATGGTGTCAGGACCCGGCCACAGGTGCTTCATCGCTTCCACATAACCCAAGTGCAGTTGATCCACGTACGGGGCCAGCCAACGGGTCGTGAGGCCCGGGTAGCTGTTCTGCTCCTGTATCGCCGTGGGCAGGCCGCGGAGGACTGCCCAGGCGACCACCGGGCCCGCCGCGTATCCGCCTGTTCCCACCACGAGGTGCGGAGCGAACGTCCCGAAGAGGCGGTGTAACTCCCGGACGCTCCGGATCGCGCTGGGCAACAGCCGCCAGTTCCGCCACGGCCGGCGGCGATAGATCGGTTCCAGTGGCAACAGACAGTGCGCCACTCCCCTTTCCGGGAGGATCCGCGCCTCGACGCCTCGCTGTGCGCCGACCAGCAGTATCTCGATCTCCTCACGCGCCAAGCGTTCCAGAGCCTCGGCCAGGTTGAGGGCCGGGTAGAGGTGCCCGCCTGTTCCACCGCCAGCGATGATCGCACGGTAGCCCACGTCATCACGTCCGCCAGCTGCCGACGTTGAGGAGGATACCCACCGCCGCCAGCGAGACCACGAGACTCGAGCCGCCGTAACTGATGAACGGGAAGGTCACTCCCGTTGTCGGCAGCAAGCCCAAACTCACGCCCATATGCATCAACGCGCTGACCACGATGAGCGCCGTGAGGCCCACGGCCAGCAGATAACCGAACACGTCCGGCGCTCGCCGCGCGATTCTCAGACCCAGAACGCCCAGCACGGCCACCGAGAGCGCAACCGTCCCTACCCCCACGAGGCCCCACTCCTCGGCGATGATCGCAAAGGCGAAATCGTTGTGGGGCTCGGGAAGGAAGAAGTACTTTTGTGCGCTCTCACCGTAGCCCACCCCGAGTACGCCGCCCGAGCCCACGGCGATCAGCGACTGTCGCAGCTGGTAGCCCACCCCGCTCGGATCCGACCCGGCATCCAAGAACGTGACGAGCCGTGCCATGCGGTAGCTCGCGGCCTGGATCCACTCCCAGAAGAGTGGAAGCGCTATCAGCCCCAGCAAGATGAAGTGACCGATCCGTGCACCCGCCGTGAACAGCACGATGGCGCAGAGCAGCCCGATCAACGCCGCCGACGACAGATCCGGCTCGAGCACGATCAGAAAGGCCACCGGCAGATAGATGACGCCGAAAGCCGCTAGTCCCCAACGGAGGCTGCGAAGCCGCTCGCCCTTCTTCGCCGCCAGCGCCGCCGCCCAGATCACCATCACCAGCTTGGCCAGCTCTGACGGCTGCACTTGCACCCCAAGGTCCAGCCAGCGGCGCGCTCCGTTGCGCGGTGGCGCGATCGCTTCCGTGCCCGGGAGCACCAGCACGAAGAGCGCCAGCAGCGTCACGCCGAGCAGCGGCCAAGCGAGGCGCCGATAGATCCGGTAGTCGAGACGCGCAAGCACATAGAGGACCAGCAAGCCGACCAGCGCCTTGCTCGCCTGCTGACGCAGGTAGTAGTGGTCCGGCAAGCCCTGCTTCTGAGCCAGGAAGGAGCTCGCGCTGTACACGGTGATCAGGCCAACGAGCACGAGAAACACGGTGATCGCCAGCAGCATCCCGGCATCACGTCTGGCGCTGCCTGCCGCCGGCACGTATGCATCGACCGCTAGAGATGCAGCGAGGTCCTTCATGACAGCTCTCGACCCGCCAGATCTGCGAAACGCTCTCCGCGTTCCTCGTAGTTACGGAACATGTCGAAACTGGCGCAGGCAGGCGCGAGAAGAACGGCGTCGCCCGGCTGCGCCAGCTCAACTGCCCGACGCATTACCTCTTCGAAGGGCCCGTCCTCTCTGATGAGCTGCACCTTACTGCCAAGCTCCGCTCCGATCTGTGCCGCCGCTTCGCCGAATGCCACCACCGCGCGCACCCGGCCCCGCATATCGGGCAGTAGGCTGGCGAACGTCTCACCCTTGGGCCGGCCACCGAGCAGGAGCACCACCGGGCGCTCGAGCGAGCGCAGCGCCATACGCGTCGACGCGACGTTCGTCGCCTTCGAGTCATCGATCCAGAGCACCCCGTCTCTCTCCGCGACCGGCTGGAGGCGGTGCGGCAGCGGCTCGAACCCTCGCAGGGCATCCCGCACGGCCGAAGCGGGAACGTGCACGAACGTGGCGACGAGGACGGTGGCCAGGGCGTTAGCCACGTTGTGAGCTCCCAGCAACCTCAGTTCACTCTTGTTGACCAAATCCACCTTCTCGCCGCCACAGCGCGTCACCAGCATGCCGTCCGGCTCGAGGAAAGCTCCTTCTTCATCGCGCTCAAGTCGTGAGGAGACCCGGAAGTAGCGCGCGCTTCCGGGAATTCTTTCCGCCAAGCGCCGCACACCTTCATCCTCGCCGTTGAGGACCCAGCGGCTCTCGGAGTCCGCGTTATCGAACAGCCGTGCTTTGGCCGCGTAGTAGTCCTCAACGTCGACGTGCCAATCGAGATGATCCGGACACAGGTTGAGGAAGACGCCGATCGCCGGCTTGAACCTGTCGATCAGCGCCAGCTGGAACGAGCTTACCTCGGCTACGACCCATTCGTATCCCGCGTCCTGATCGGCAGCCAACTCCGAGAGCGCACGCCCGATATTCCCGCCCACACCGACGCGCGTACCGCCATGCTCGAGCATCGCGCCGGTCCAAGCCGTGGTCGTCGTCTTTCCGTTCGTCCCCGTGATCGCAATCATCGGCGCGTCGAGAAACCTGAAGGCGAGCTCGAGTTCGGAGATCATCGGCCGCTCGCGTAGGCCGGGCACCTGGAACACCTCGGCGCTCGGCGGTATGCCCGGGCTCACGACCACCAAGTCGCAGCGCTCCAACTGCCCGGCGTCGTGCCGACCTAATTCCACCTCGACCTGCGGGCCGCGCAGCCCCTTGGTCTGCGCGCGGAGCTCCTGAGTGTCCGCCACATCACTGGCGTACACCGAGGCGCCGGCCTGTGCGAGCAGCCGCGTCGCCGCGCGGCCGCTACGGCCAAGTCCCAGCACGCCCACGTGCAGCTCCGACCATGCCTCGGGTGTCTTCACCGTATCTTAAGCGTGCTGAGCGCGATCAACGCGCACAGCACCCCCGCGATCCAGAAGCGAACGACGACCTTGGACTCTGACCAGCCGAGCTGCTCGAAGTGATGGTGCAGCGGCGCCATGCGGAAGACGCGACGCCCCTGACCGAAACGTCTTCGCGTGTACTTGAACCAGCTCGTCTGCAGGATGACGGACAGCGCCTCCACGACGAACACCGCCCCAATGATCAAGAGCAAGAACTCTCCCTTGATCAGCACCGCCACGGTGCCCAGCGCCCCGCCCATGGCGAGTGAGCCGGTGTCACCCATGAACACCTCAGCGGGATGGCTGTTGAACCAGAGGAACCCGAGCGCGCCGCCCGCCAGCGCGGCGCAAAACACCGACAACTCGCCCACACCAGGGAGATAGAAGAGACCCAGGTACTGGGAGGCATCGACTCGGCCGATCAGATAGGCGAACAAGCCAAACGTACCGCCCGCGATCGCCGCCAGGCCGGCCGCGAGTCCGTCGAGCCCGTCCGTCAGGTTCACGGCGTTCGCGCTGCCGCTGACGACCAAGGCGACGAAGGGGATGAAGAACGGTGCCCAGATCACCAGCCTCCACTCCTTGAAGAAGGGCAGCGTGGTGTGATTTATCGGGTAGTCACTGAGCGGATACGTCCAGATGAGCAGCCCGAGTAACAGGCCGAGGAGTAGCTGACCCACCAGCTTGTAGCGCGCCACCAAGCCACGCGACTCGCGCCGCACCACCTTCAGGTAGTCGTCCGCGAAGCCCAAGAGGCCCATGACCGAGGTAAGACCGAGGGCGATGAGCACGTAGGCGTTGTCCATGCGCGCCCATAGGACCGTCGGAACGATCACCGACGCCAGGATGATCAGCCCTCCCATGGTGGGCGTGCCCGCCTTGGCCAGATGCGCGTGCGGCCCATCCAGCCGGATCACCTGGCCAATGCCCTGGCCCCGCAACCAAGACAGGATCGGCGGTCCAGCCAGGAAGGCTATGATCAGCGCCGTCAGCATAGCTCCGCCGGCCCTGAACGTGATGTACTGGAACAGGTTGAAGACGATGTGCTTGTCGGCCAGCGGAAACAGGAATTCGTATAACACGTCGACCTCGCTAACCGTGCGTTCCGGAAATCCTCAGCCGTCCCTTTCCACCGAAGTCACGCTCGAAGAGCGGAATCGCCCGCTCGAACTTCTTGGCGCGGGATGCCTTGATGAGCACGACCTCGTCGCCGCGCAACCGAGCCGAGAGCTTGCAGTAGGCGTCCTCGAAGTCGTCGGCCCTGATCAGGCGCTCTCCCAGCTCGCTTGCCATCCCTGCGAACCCTGTAACGAACTCGCCGGTCGCAGCGATGAGCTCGATCCCCTCGTCAGCGATCCACCGCGCTACCCGCCCGTGCAGCATCTGCGACTCCTCGCCGAGCTCTAACATCGTCCCCGCCAGCACCGCGCGGCGGCGACCCGCCGCCAGCGCGGAGAGCGAGTCGAGCGCAGCCCGGAAGGAAGCCGGGTTGGCGTTATAGCAATCGACGAGCAGCGTCAGATCGCCGAGCTGGCGCAGCTCGCCCCGCATGGGCGGCAGCTTCACCGTGGCCAGCCGCTGTGCTGCCTGCCGCGCGTCGACTCCGAGAAGCTGCGCCACCTGCAGAGCGAACAGAGCGTCACGGATCAGGTGGGCTCCGAAGCCCGCCAGCCGGAAGTCGACCCCGGACCAACGCCAGGCGACCCCGTCCGCCGACACCGACCAGCTTTCCGGCCTCACGTCCGCCTCGGGGCTCAGTCCGACGGTGCGCACCTCCGCGAGCCGCTGACGTGCCAGCTGGACCAGATCAGCAGGTTCGTCGCAGACCAGCGCTTGCCCGCTCACGCGCAGGTTCGAGAGCAGCGCGAGCTTCTCCTCCATGACACCTTGCAGATCCCCCAATCCCTCGAGATGGCCCTCGCTCACGGACGTGATCACGGCAAAGTCGGGCTCGGCGATTCGGGCGAGCAGGTCGATCTCACCTGCCTGGTTCGAGGCGAGCTCGAGCAACCAGACACCCGAACGTTCCGGCGCAGCCAGGATCGACAGCGGTAACCCTACCAGGTTGTTGTAGTTGCCCGGACTGGCGTAGGCGCCAGGGCCGAGCGCCGCCGCGGTCAACTCGCGCGTGGTGGTCTTGCCGCTAGTCCCCGTGATGGCGACGACCTTAGGGTCCAGCGCCCGTCTCCGCACCGCGGCAAGCTGGCCGAGTGCGCGAAGCGTGTCGTCAACCACGAAGAGCTCGAACTCATCCGCCAAACCGTGCGGCCGGTGCTCTGCCACCGCGCCCGGTGCCCCGGCCGCCGCCGCTGCCGCCACGAACTCGACACCGTCGAACCGTTCCCCACGCAACGCGACGAAGAGCTCACCGGGCCGCAAGGTGCGCGTATCAGTGGAGACACCCTCGTAGACCCTGGGCTCTTGCCCTGTCGCAGGGATTCCGAGCGCCTCAGCGATGCGCTCGCTGGTCCAGGAGAACCGTGGCATCACGCTTGCGCCCGCCCTCGAGAAAGGAGCTCGTTCACAATCACGGCCTCGTCGAACGGCCTTCGCTCCGTGCCGACGACCTGATACGTCTCGTGACCTTTACCTGCCAGCAGAACCGCGTCGTCCTGCTCGGCGATCTCCAGAGCCCGGGCGATCGCCGCCCGACGGTCGACGATGCGCTCGTGGGCTGCCGATCCGAGACCCGGCAGGATCTCGGCAACGATCGCTTCCGGCCGTTCAGTTCTCGGGTTGTCCGAGGTGACAACCGTGTAGTCGGCGCCCTCGGCCGCCGCCCGGCCCATCAGCGGCCGTTTCCCGCGGTCACGGTCACCACCGCAGCCGAAGACCACGATGAGCCGCCCGGCTACGAGCGGCCGAACCGCCGCCAGCGCGCGACGCAGCGCATCTGGCGTGTGCGCGTAGTCCCGCAGGACCAGCGGCGCCCGACTCAGGACCTCCAACCGGCCCGGCACCGACCGGACGGTCGCCAGCGCTCTCGCCACCGCCAGCAGGTCCAGGCCGAGAACGCCGGCGACCGCCGCCGCCGCCAACGCGTTCCGGACGTTGAACTCACCGACCAGCGGCAGCTCGACCTCCGCTTCGCCGCCCGGCCCGACCAACGTCCAGCGTGAGCCCCCAGGCCCGAGACGCACACCTCGGGCTGCGTACTCCGCCTCGGCCTCCTGGCCGTAACGGACCCGGCGAACGCGCACCTCCAGGCCCTGCCACGCAGGCTCGTCTGCGTTCAGGACGAGCGTGCCGTCAGCAGCAACCAGTTCCGTCAGGCGCCACTTCGTCGCGCGGTACTCCTCGAAGTCGGCGTGGTAGTCGAGGTGATCGCGGCTGAGGTTAGTCAAGACGCCCACCTCAAAGCTCACACCGTCCACGCGGTACTGGGACAGCGCGTGTGACGAAACCTCCGCGACCACGCACTCCACACCCTCATCCTTCAGTTCCGCGAGCCGACGCGCGAACTCCACGGGACCCGGCGTCGTCAGTTGCGTGGCCTCGCACTCACCTGAAGCGGTCAGAATGCCGAGCGTGCCGATCGACGCGGTTGGGAGGTGTCGGGACAGGATGTGCCGGGCGAGGTAAACAGTGGTCGTCTTGCCGTTCGTCCCGGTCACACCGACGAGCCGCAACCCGGCTGCCGGCTCTCCAAACACGATTTGCGCCGCGATCGCCGTGGCGCGCCGCGTGTCGGTGACGCAGATCTGAGACAGGTCGAGCCCGGCCTGGGGATCCTCGACCAGAGCCGCTACGGCACCTGCCTCAGCCGCGTCCTCGAGGAATCTGTGCCCGTCATTGACGAAACCACGGATCGCGCAGTAGAGATCCCCGGCTCGCACCTCGCGCGAGTCATCGCTGATCCCCGTCACCGCGACATCCAAGCGCGGCTGGGGCATGGCCAGCAGTCCGCGAGACTGAAGGCGTGCAAGGATACCGCCGACAGGAATCACCCCGCACCCGTTGGGTTCTCGGGGCGCCGCGGTGGGCTGAGATCGCCACCCTGGAGGACCACACGCTCGCCCCGGCGTAACTCAGTTCCGACCGCTGGTTGTGTCGACACCGCACGTCCGCCTCCCCGCACAACGACTCGCCAGCCCGCCTCATGCAGCCGCTGAGCGGCCGCACGCAGCGAGAGCCCTCGCACGTCCGGTACTGCGGCCACGTCCTGCGACGTCAAGCGCTCGTCCTGGGCCCGCAGCAGCGGCGTATCGAGAGCGAAGATGTATGGGCTACCGGCCGGCGCCCGACCCGCTGGTACTCCCGCCTGTTCATCCGGAATTTCCGGCTCCCCCATCAGCGGCGGCGCCGACCAGTAGCTTCCCGCGAGAGCGGCGCGCACGGCCGTGCGCATCACCGGCGCTGCCGTCGCGCCTCCGTAGTACGCGCCGCTCGGTTCATCGAGCTTGACCAGGATCACGAGTTGAGGGTCGTCCGACGGGATCAGGCCCACGAACGACGACGTGTACGAGTGCCCCGAGTATCCCTGCCGCTGATCGAATCGCTGGGCCGTGCCGGTCTTGCCAGCAACGCTGAGGCCGCGCACGCCCGCACTGCGACCGGTGCCCTGCGTCACGGCACGGGCCAGTACACCACGCAGCTTCCCCGCCACGTCTTCGGGGACGACGCGACGGACCACCTCCGGGTCACGCCTCCAACGAATCATGCCCTCGGCGCTCTGCGCTTCGCGTACCAGCAGGGGTCGCATCAGCAGACCACCGTTCGCCAGCGCGCCGTAGGCCATCACCAGTTGGAGCGGGGTGACGGCGACCTCATAGCCGATCGCCAGCGACGCCTGGCTCTGCGCAGACCATTCCGAAGGGCGTCGAAGAAGACCAGGGGATTCGGAAGGATACGTGAGACCGGTAGGTGTCCCGAAGCCGAAACTCCGCAGGTAGCTGAACTGGACGCCCTTCGGAAGGCGCTCCGCGAAAATGGCCATGCCCACGTTGCTCGAGACCGCCAGGGTCTGTGCCAGGCTCAGACGCCCGTGCGGCTGCTCGTCACGGATCGTTCGTCCTGCGGTCCGATACGATCCGCCCCCCGTGTTCACGGTATCCATCAGGTCGGCCAGGCCCTCCGCCAGCAAGGCTGCCACCGTGAACGGCTTGAGTGTGGAGCCGGCCTCGTAGGGCTCAGTGGCCGCCGTCAGGTGCGGCAATCTCCAGTGGCTGCGCCGACTCGCCGCGGCCAGAAGCTCGCCGGTCTTCGGTTCGACAATCAGCAGGTCACCACCGCTGGCTTCCGTCTCTCTGACCGCGTCCTCCAGTACCGATTCGGCGAGCGCCTGCAGCTCGGCATCGAGGGTCAGGTAGACATCGCTGCCGGGGCTCGGCGCGACGACCGTCACGGTCAGCCAATCCGCCGAGGCACCGGTCGCGTCACGTTGCCGTACACCGAAACCCGGCTGGCCCGTCAGCACGGAATCGAAGCCGAGTTCCAGACCGCTTTGACCATGACCGTTGAAATCGACACGACCGACGATCTCGGCGGCCAAGGGACCACGGGGATAGAAGCGATCCACGACGGGCTGCGGGTGAAGGCCTCTGGGGATGCGCTCCTCGAGCTTCTCCTTCTGGAGCGCCGAATAGGTACCCGGCAGCCGAATCCAGGACCGCTTGCCCTCAGCAATTCGTCGCGTCGTCTCTGGCCCGAGCCTCAGCACGCTTCGAATCACTTCAGCCGCTGCACTCCTGTCCGCTAGCTCAGCGGGCGCCACGAAGATCTCATACGTCGTCCGGCTGACGACCAGTTCGCGGCCCTCGCGGTCGTAGATCTTGCCGCGTGGAGCCGGGAGCGGGACCCGCGTCTCGTGCTGCGCGATCGCCCGAGTGCGCCATTCCACACCTTCGAGCACCTGCAGCTGGAGAGCGCGGCCGAGGATCAGGCCCACCGCGAGCAGCAGAGCCAGCTTCAGCAGGTGGTGTCGGAGATGCAGGCGTCGCGCCTGGCGAGCCGCTGACCTCACGGCGCACCTCCCAGACCCTCCGACGGCATACCGCTGAGGTCGAGAATCACCAACTCCTCCTCAGTCGGCTCATGCAGACCCAGACGCTCCGCAGCTCGCACGATCCGAGCCCTGCCGCGCAGGTACGAGATCTTCTGCCTGAGCTCACTCCGAAGGACCTCCGCTGCCTCGAGTCCGTCGTTGATTCCGCCGATGCGCTCGGCGACTCCGCGCCCGTAGGCTCCGCGATGGACCGCCACGAACATGCCGGCGAGCAGGAGCATGGCCGAGAAAGCGCTAAGCAGGCCCCTGAGCCTCATTCCCCCCGCTCCCAGGCCCGCAGGCGCGCGCTACGCGCGCGGGCATTCTCAGCCACCTCCTCGGCAGTCGGGCGCAGGGGGGTGCGAGTAAGCTCGCGGCCCAGCGCCCGTCCCCGGCAGCGGCACACCGGAAGGTTGGGTGGGCAAATGCAGTCGCGGCTCCACTCGCGGAAGGCTCGCTTCGCGAGCCGATCCTCCAGCGAGTGATAGGAGATCACGACCATCCGCCCTCCGGGCGCCAGCAGGTTACAGAGGACGGGCAGCGCCCGTTCCAGCGAGTCCAGTTCCCGGTTGACCGCGATGCGCAGCGCCTGGAAGATCCGCGCCGCGTCGGCAGCAGCGACCGGCCGGCCCCACACCGCCTCCAGCACTCTCAGCAGATCGTCGCTGGTCCGCAGCGGAGTGCGCCCACGGCTCTCAACGATCCCGGCCGCCAGGCGCCGCGCACGCCGTTCCTCCCCATAGGTCCGAAAGATCTCCGCCAGCTCAACCGCGGATAGGCTCTCCAGCAGCTCCGCTGCCGTTACCTCCGGGTGCCGGCCTGACATCCGCATGTCGAGCGGGACACCCGGACGGAAAGAGAAGCCACGCTCGGGCGTGTCGATCTGGTGGGAGGACACCCCCAGGTCCAACAGAACTCCAGCCAACGCGCCCTCCCCCAGACCGAACAGCTCCCGTGCGTCCGCGTAGTCCCCTAGCTCGAATGCGACCCGCGCCGCAAAGCCCTTCAGTCGCGCACGCGCCCGGGCCAGCGCCTCCGGGTCGCGGTCCACCGCCAGTAGGCGAACCCCCTCTCCAGCCCTGAGAATCGCCTCCGCGTGCCCTCCGCCCCCGACCGTGCCGTCGAGGTAGAGGCCGCCACGATCCGCCGCCAGGCAGCGCACCACCTCATCCAGCATCACCGAGTCGTGAAAAGCGTTCACGCTCAAGGCCGACCTCTGACTCTGCCAGAACGCGCCGCAGCTGGCCGAAGCGCGTTGGAAGCTTTGGCGATGAGGGACAGTGGACAGACGGCTTTGCCCTACCCCTAGACCCCACACAGCCCTCCCCCTGCCACCTGCCCACCGTCCCGAAAGACACGGCCGACGGATGGCGGTCGATGCCCGTTCGACCCGGGCTCCAGGTATTCCCCCCGATCCGCCCATCACGTCTCCTCGACCATCACCGCCGGCCTTGGCTCCTCACACAAGAATCTGACGAAGGATTCTCTCGTGTTCCGGCTTCGCCTCTCCCGTCGCGCTCTTGAACAACTCGGGGTTCCAGATCTCGATCTTCTCCAGCGCCCCGACGATCAGCGCCTCCGTATCGAGACTCGCAACGCGCTGCAGCCGCTCTGGTATCAGGATCCGACCCTGCTTGTCGGGGATCACCTCCGCCGCGGCGGCGGTGAGACTGAGCACGGTTCCGCGCGCCTCCGGCTGCCGGCGCATGAACTCGGCCAAGCGCTCCTCCACAGCGGCCCACGTCCGTAAAGGATAGAGGTAGAGCGCGGGCTCGTAGGCGTGGATCAGGACGAACCCGGCGTCGCCGGCGCTGCGGCGGAACGAGGCCGGCAACGCCAGTCGACCCTTTTCGTCCAGCTGATGGAGGTAGCTCCCCAAGAAACCGGTCAAGTAACCTCCCCCGGCAGGATCACTTGAGCCCGGTGGCGGGGGACCCGGGCACCCGTGTGGGGGCAAGGGACACTTCCCCCCACTTTTCCCCACTCCGCCCCCAAGCTACCACCTTCGCCCCACGCCGTCAAGGATTTCCTACCACCCCCTCACAACCCGCCCCAGCCAGGCCTCTGGCGGCACAAAAAAGCCCGGGCCAAGGCCCGGGCTTTCAGCTGGCGAGAGCTGTAAGACGGCTAGCGGCGCGACAGCTGGCGAATCCGCGCCTCGACGTTCAGCAGCCATCTCTCGGTGGCGTCCCTCAGCTGGGGTACCTCGCGTCGGACGTTGCCGGCCTGCTGGAAGTGCTGCATGGCAGCCTGGAAGTTGGCCTGGGCGCGCTGCAGCTGGCTGAGGCCCGCGTCCTCGGGCTGCGCTAGCCGTTCGGCCAGCTGGTAGTACGTGTAGCCCCACCAGAACTCGAGCTCCTGCCTCTGGTCTGCCGGCACGAACCGCTGAGCGCGCTCGAAGTTCCGGATGCCGGTACCGTAGTCGCCGCTGTTCCGCGCGTTGATCGCCTGGCCCCAGAACACCCTGAACACGTCGGCCCGGCTGGACAGGCCTTCCTCGATCGCGTAGTTGAAGTCAGCCATGCCACCGGCCTCGTCGCCGGCCTGCAGCTTGAACTGGCCGCGCTTCAGGTAGCCGTTCGCGTAGGACGCATCCAGCTCCAGCACCCTATCCATTGCGGTGGCAGCTTCGCTGTACCGCTCCAGCCGGCTCAGCGCATCGGCATAGAGCGACCAGAGGCGTGGGCTGTCCTCGTGCGACTCGAGCGCACGCTCGGCGAACGTGACGGCCTCAGCGACGCGGTCGGCGCGGGTGTAAGCCGCGATCGTGTTCTCGATGATCCTGAGGTCCGTCTGCTCGCCCTTGATCTCGAGCACCCTCTCGTAGGCCTGCAGGGCGACATCCACGTAGGTGGAGTCTTCTTCGGAGTGGCGCAGCGCGTAGTCACCCAGCGATTGCAGCAGCGTGGTATCACTCCCCGCGTGGACCAGGCCCTCCTGAATGATGTCGATGGCCCCGGCCATCAAACCGACCTCCGCCATGTCGTAGGCGACTCTGATACGGACCGGGATGTTGCCTGGATCGAGCTCCAGGTAGGCCCTGTAGTACTCGCTGGCATTCTCGGCGTCGCCGATCTGCGAGTAGATATAGGCGGCGTTTTGCATCGCGTCGCGGTGACCCGGATCGTTCTCCAGCACCGATTCGAAGTAGACGATCGCGGAGTCCGCCCAGCCGTCGGTCCCGCTGTTCTCGTTCTCGAAGAGCTGCCGGAAGGCCAGCCCCTTGTGGTACAGAGCGTTCACACTGCTCGGGTTAATCTCCAGAGCCTCATTGCAGTTACGCAGGGCGTTCTCCGGCTGCTGGCTGCTCACATACTCGGCGCAGAACTGGCGTGCTCTAACGAAGCGCACCTGCGTCTCGAAGGCCTGGATCGCCGCGTCAGCCACTCGCTGGACTGACTCGTCGCTCCTGTCCGCGATCGTGACGGTCGGCACCGGCACTTCTTCACCGGTGGCCACATCGATAAAGCTCGCCTCTACGTCGTAGGCGCGGCCGGAGGCTGCCACCGATCCCCAGAAGACGACCTGCGCCCCCATGAGGTTGGCCAGCTGCCGGGCCCGGATGGCGTTGAGGTCTTCCTGCCTGACCTCGTACCGCCTCAGCGCGCGTGTGAACTCTCTCTCCGGGATGGGAGTATGGGTGGCGAAGTCCGCCAATCGTTCGCTGATCTCGTCGGCGACATCCTCGCCGAACCTCCTATGCAGCGCCCTGGATTCCACCGGAACCACGAGCACGCGGAAGCGCCCTCCCGGCTCCTGCTGCGCGGTGATGGCGGCATGGGATTCGAGAGCCAGCAGTGCGGACAGCGCACAGACCAGCGCGCCCAGCGCTGCCAGGCCAACTCCCCTCGAACCGGCGTTGCTAGACCTCATGGACTCTTCCCCACGGTTGGGACCTCAAGAAGCGGGCGCCCGCCCGCGCCAACTCACTGGCTTGACTTGCTCAGCAGCTGCGCCCCCGCTCAGAGAGCAGTCAACCCCGTTATGGGCGCGCCTGGACTCGAACCAGGGGCCTCTGCCTTGTAAGGGCAGCGCTCTCGCCAGCTGAGCTACGCGCCCACACCCCTGAGCCAAAGCCGACAGGTTAAGCTAAGGCCGACTACGCGTCAACAGGCCGAACGACTCAGAGAATCAGCCCCAAAGGGATCAGCACGGCGTAGGCAACCACCAGCAGGATCGGCGCGACAACCGTCGCCACGAGCGGCGAACTGCTGGCCAGCGCCACGTAGCCCGCGATGATGATGACAGCCCCTGCGCTGAGCAGAACCCAGTTCAGCCGCGTGAACTGCAACCCCCGAGGGCCTTCCGCCGCTGTCCCAGTCATCGGCACGCCACCCAATGCTTCGTCCCTATTTGCCACGCGGGCCGCAGGCGACCCGTCCCCAGTTTTCTAACGGGAGCTTGTTTTCGGCATGAACGGCTAGAAGCTATTCCCTGGTATCGCCGCCGTCAATCATGCCGCCGCCCCCGGGCCCGGAGTCGTCAGCAGCCTCACCAAGCTCCCAGTATTGCGTATCCCGGCTCACCGCTTCCAACGCCGCCAGCTTTCGACGATATCTCTTCTTCTTCCAATACCCCAAGGCGAGAAAAAGGATCGTCAGAAGGGTCCAGAACACGGCCGCTTGCGTCAGGACGAGGAGCCAGCCGTACCGATGCCGCACATCTCGTCGCCATAGGCGCTCGAACTGCCCGAGCGTGAGGCCGTAGGTACGTCGCATGGCCGTGTCGAGGTCGCCGGTCTCCCGCCAGCGCTCGAGCAGCCGGGCAAACCCGTTCGGACCACCCAACCGGGAGAGGAATTCCACAGCCGTGTAGGAAAGCAGGTAAGCGTGATCCGCGCGCAGACGGCTGCTCGCGAAATCGAGGCTCAGGGACTCGAGGGCTGGGAGCTGACCCAGCAGGACGGCGATGCGCAGAGCCCAAGCATCGTTGGATCGCCAGTTTCCTGCGGCCAGCTGCGCATATCCTTCGTGGAACCAGCGCGGCACAGCGGAACCCAGATAGCGACTGAGCGCTACATGCGCCAACTCGTGCCTCAGCACTGTGATCAGGGGCTCGCGGCCGGCGCGTGCCGTGAACACCGGCAGTACGATTCGGTCCCGCTCCGGGAACGCCAGGCCTGCGCTCCAATCCGGCACCCCGGGCGCCAGGGAGTCAAAGACTGCCTGATCCGGCGGCAGGTAGACGACGATCTCTCCACGGGCAAGCACGTCCTCCGGCAGCCCGGGCATCCGTGGTGCAGTCTCTAGCGCTTGGACAAGCGCTCTTGCTGCACTCGCTTGACGGGGCCAGAACCGGAACACCAGCGTGCCGGCCCGAAGTTCCTGCTGTGAGGCTGCAAGGTTGTAGTTGAGAAAACCGAGACCGGCGAGGAGGATCAGGCCGCCGGTGAAGATAGGTCGAAGTCGGGCGGTTCGCCGGATTCCACTCTGCGCGCTGCCTCCGCACAACGTCTGGCCCAAGGATCGGGCCCCCCGGCGGCAGCTCCATCTTTCCAGGCCGACACCGCGTCTGCCCGTCGGCCCACCTGATAGCGCGCTCGACCCAGCTGGAAGTACGCTTCGCTCAGCGTGGGGCTCAGGTCCACGGTCTCCAGGAAGAACGATTCGGCATCGCTGTACATCTCCCGCGCCAGGTAGACGAGGCCGAGATAGTAGCGACCGTAGAGCATGGCCCGGCGATCCGCTGCGCTGCGGACCGCTTTGGACAGATGCTCGATCGCCTCTCCGTAGATCCCTTTCTGTAGGCAAATGAATCCAAGGTTCAGGCGCGTCAGAACGTCGTCCGGGCTCACTACCAGGACGTGCTGATAAGTGAGGGCCGCCTCGTCATAGTCCCGCGACAGCGTCTGCGCCCACCCCAAGCACGATAGAGCCTCCAGGTCGTCCGGCGCCAGTCGCAGAGCTCGCCTCAGGATCTGCCTAGCAGTCTCATAGTCGCCCGCCGTTATACAGTTCCAACCTTGCTCGAGGAGGCCACCCAGCTCGCCGCCGCGCCGCGCCGGTGCCGCTGGCGCCAGAGCCGGGGCCAGGCCGGCAGGTTCGTCGGGCCGCACGTCGTATCGCTCTATCAGGCGTGTCAGATCCTCGCGAAGCCCGGCCAGCTGCCGCTCGAGCCATGTGAGGCTGTCGTCGAGCTCCGCGACCGCCGCGCCGAGCCGGGCACGCTCCTGCTCGCTGCCGGCCCGCTCAAGCGCTGCCTCCAGCTCACGGATTCGCGCGCGCTGCGACACGAGGGGATCTTTCCCCTTCAACGCTCTCTCTTCTTCGTACGGCGCCGAGCGCGCTTCTTGCCTCGTGACTCGCCAGCAGCCGCGGCCTTCTCGTCGCTGCGACTAACCGCCTTCTGCATCCTCTCCAGTGCAATCCGTTCTTTGGAGCTCAGAATCTCGTCCACATCAAGCAGGATGATCAACCGGTCCCCGAGCTGTGCGATCCCCTGTAGGAAACGGCCGGCCAGCCCTTTGAAGAACTCGGGAGGTGGGCTGAGGGCGTCATCCGGAATCGGCGTCACCCCTGGCACCTCGTCCACCATCAGGCCTGCCCGGCCGGCGCCCAGCGAGACGACCAGCAGTCGAGCGTCGAACTCCCGTTCACGCTCCGGCAAGCTGAAACGCTTGCGCATCTCGATGACCGGAACGAGTAATTCTCGCAGCCGCATGACGCCTTCAACGAAGTCGGGCGCTTTGGGCACGCCCCGCAGCTCAGGGACGTGGAGGACCTCGTGAACCTTCATGATATCGATTCCGAATTCCTCACCCCCGACGCGGAAAGCCACGACCTGCAGCGGTTCCGAGGTCATTCGCTCTTCCCTCATGATTCTCCCCTTGCCCTCGACTCGTTCCGCTCGAGGTCCGAGCAGCGGTTCGGGATCGACGTAACGAAACAGTTCACCGTCGAGTTCGACTAGCCCTTCGGCGTGCCGCGGACCTCGCAGTGCGTGCACATCGGCCTGGACCACGTCGCCGAACGTCTCCACTCTCAGACCCAGAGGCCCGCCGGCAGCGCCAAGCACCAAGAGCACCGAGGTCTTCGCCTCGGGATCAAGGCGCTGCGCACCTTCGACGGCCCTGGCAAGCTCCAAGACGGGTATCCAGCGGCCTCGCACCAGAGCCAGGCCCAACCGGTCTTCGTCACTTCCCGGCAGGTCGTGGATGATCGGTCCGATCTCGACGACCTCGTTCACCATCTCCGCCGGCAGGGCATAGCGCGCTTCGCCAACGCGAAACGTGAGGAGGCTCGTCACGGCCACTGCCTTGAGGCCGACGGTGAGAGCGAGCCGAGACACTCGATGATCACCCTCGGGATCTCCTCCAGCGGAACGACCTTCTCCACCGCACCTTCCTCCACCGCTCGGCCGGGCATCCCATACACCACGCTGGTGGCGCGATTCTGCGCCAGTGTGCGTCCGTTGACCGCCCGGATCGCCGTAAGCCCGGCGGCTCCGTCTCGCCCCATACCCGTCAGAACGACACCGACACAGCGCTCGGCGTAGGCGTCCGCGACGCTGGGGAACAACGCATCTGCGGCGGGACGCGTGCCCCAGATCAAGCCCCGCTGGTCGAGTGCGATCCTGACGTCGCGGTCCACCCTGCGGACACGCATGTGGAAGTCGCCCGGTGCGATCCAAACCTGGTTCCGTGCCACCGTTTCACCGCCCGAAGCCTCTGCAACAGGGATCGGCGACACCTGGCTGAGCCGCGTGGCCAGCGTGCGGGTGAAACCGGCAGGCATATGTTGCACCACCAGCACCACCGCCCCGAGGTCCGCTGGTAGGGCTCCGAGGATGTATGTGAGCGCCCGTGGCCCTCCCGTGGAGGCGGCGATGGCGACAGCAGCGTCATTCCCGACGCTCGTTGGGCGAACCAGGCGAGGTTCTCGCTGCACCCGTTCACACAGCAGCGCTCCAATGTCGGCGGCGCACGCCGCCTGCAGCGCCTCGTAGAGACGAGGCTCGACCTTTGCCACATCGAAGGAGATCGGCCCAGACGGCTTGGCCACGAAGTCGACGGCGCCGAGATCAAGGGCACGCAATGCCGCCTCCGAGCCGGTTTCGGTATAGGCGGAGAGCACGACGATCGGTCGCGGACTCGACGACATCACGCGCTCCAGCACTCCAAAGCCGTCAAGCCTGGGCATCTCGATGTCCAGAGTCACGACGTCAGGCTCCAGCTCATCGATACGCCGCAGCGCCTCCTGTCCGTCAGCGGCGACCCCGACTACTCGAAATCCGGGAAAACGCCCGATCATGTCGGAGATCATGCGCCGCATGAAGACGCTGTCATCGACCACTAACACGTCAGCAGTCCCGCCGGCCAGTTTAGATCTCGACATCGCTGTTACCCTGCGATGAGACCACGACTCGCCCGTCGCTCAAATCGAATTCGATCGAGCGACCGCGTCCTCCACCGACCGCCTCGCCGATGATCGGGATATCGTGCTCAGCAAGTATCGCACGCGCCGCATCCACATTGCGCTCACCAATGTTGCTCTGACTCTCAGAGACCAGTTCCTGAAACATGCAAGCTCCGCCTACGAGGCGTGCCGTGATTCGCCCACGCTCGGCTCCCGCAGACTCGAGCTCGTCCAGCAAGTCCGGTATTGCGGTCGTCGCACACCTGCCGCGCCGATCCGATTGCGATGAGTAGGTCGGGTCTGGCAGCAGTACATGTGCGAGCCCGCCGAGCCGGCTGCCCTCGTCGTAGAGCACGATGACAATGCACGAGCCGACTCCGAGGACGGACAGGATCCCCTCGGCTTTCCGAATACGCTGCTCACCAGCTGGTACGAACTCCCTCACCGTTTCCTGTAGATCCTCTCTCGCGCATCGACGACGTCGAAGAGGGGGCGCATCTCTGCGCCCAGCGTCTCCACACGGCCTAGCACCAGGTAGCCCCCCGACCGCAAGACCTCCGCGAAGGTATCGAAGACTCGGCTCTGCGCGGGTCGGTCCAGGTAGATCAGCAAGTTGCGGCAGAGGATCAGATCGGCGTCGAAATTCGGGCGCGTCCCGAGGATGTCCAACTGCTGGAATTCCACTCCCGAGCGTATCGGCTCCTTGAGGCGAAACTCTTCACCGGCCGTGAACCACCGTCGGCGCAGCGCCAGCGGTGTCTCGGAGAGGGCGACCTCTGGGTAGGTGGCCGCGCGCGCCGCCTCCAGGCTGCGGTTATCGATGTCACTGCCGACGATGCGGACGCCGTCCCAGCTGTCTCTGCCGTGCGCCGCGAGCCATTCCCACACGAGAATGGCCAGGCTGTACGCCTCTTCACCGGCTGCCGAGCCCGCACTCCACATGACGAGTGGTTCTTGCTGCAGCAGCAGTGCGGGCAGCACCTGCTTCCTTATGACGGCCCAGGTCTCTGGATTGCGGAAGAACTTGCTGACGCTGATGGTCAGCACGCGCAGTAGGCGATCGTACTCGGCGGGGTCCGCGTCAAGGAGCGCTGCATAGTCTGCGGGCGTCGCGACGCCTCGAGCCCGCATGCGCACCGCGACCCGGCGCCGCAGGCACTTCTGGCGATAGAGGTTCCCGCGGAACCCGCGCTCACGCTCGAGCTTGGCGAAGAGTCCCGCGTACGCGGCATCATCGCTGCTCACCGGCAGCGCCCCTCACGAATTCCAGGTTCGTGCGCACTACATCGTTGGCGGGATTGAGCTCCAAGGCGCGCGTCCACATCTCGATGGCCCGCTCGCGCGCTCGGCTCTTGTAGTAGACGTTGCCCAGCTTGGCGTAGGCGTCGTCCCCCAGATCGGGATCCGCTCTCAGCGCCCGCTCGTACGCCTCCGTCGCCTGATCGTAGCGTCCCTCGCGGTACAGCAGGTCGCCCAGGTTCTTGGATGCCTGCGCAAGGCTGGGGTCCTGCCCGAACGCCTGCTCGTAGAGCTCACGGGCACGGTCTAGTTTGCCGTTCCTCTCCCGAATGACACCAGCGTTGTTCGCCAACGCCGCAGAGCTCGCGTGCCTTCCCACGCCCTCCTCTGCCACCTTCACTGCTGACTCAAGATCGGCTGACATGGCCTCGGCCAGAGCCCGGGTCGAGTAGTAGAGTGGCGGTAACGCATCCTCCACCGCCTCCGCATAGCTGTCGAGCGCCCCGTGCGCCGCCGCCGGATCGCCCAGCTTCAGCAGGAGCAGTGCCTTACAGAGGTGGAGCTGCGGGTGCGTCTTCACTCGCTGCAGCCCCTCATCCAGCACCGCCACCGCTTCAACCGTCTTGCCCAACGAGCCCAGCACCAGCGCCAGGTTGTTGTAGGCCGCCGGCTGCCGGCCGCCGCGCTCGATGACCTCCCGCAATTTCGCCTCCGCGGGCTCCAGATGACCTTGGCGCAGCGCCACTAGCCCCAAGTAGAACTCCGCATCCAGAGCCTGAGGGTCCAGCTCCAGCACTCGTTTGAGCTCTCTCACGGCCTCGTCGAACATCGCGGTCTTGTAGAACGCCACGCCCAGGTTCCGGTGCTCGTCCACTCGTGCGCCTGTGTCCGCGCGTGCTGTCTCGCGCTCGCGTCGTCCCGCCCTGCGCACCAGTCCCACCGTGATCAGAGCGTAGAGCGCCTTCCCAACCTCGAACTCAGGCAGCGCGGTCTCCTCCACGATGTCCCAGCCGCTGTGCTTTCCATCCAGTAGGGGAAGGATCTTCTCCTGCTCTTCGGTGAGATTGAGTGTGGAGATGGATGCCGACCGATCGGAATCCAGTGTGAAGGTGAGCTCGAGCGACGGTACCTTCTTCTCGATCTGACCCCACTCGTCCACGCGGCGTGCGCCCTCAAGCAGCAGGCTCTCAGGATCAATGGACACCAAGATCGATTCCCGCTCCGGTCGCTGCCCAGGCTCGAAGTAGAACGTGCCCTGGCTCCAGGTGAACAGGTGGTAGACGGCTTCTTCGATCTGGTGGCGCACCCACTTGTGGAGCGTGGTCTGATCGATGAAACCTTTGTCCTTGAGGATCTCGCCGAGTCGCCGGCCGTCACGTGCCTTGCTCTGCTCCTCGATCGCGTCATCCAGATGCTCACGCGTTATTACCTTCTCGCGGACCAGGATGTCACCGAGCCGGTCACGCCGGTTAAGCAGGGAGGCGTAGATGATGCGGCCCTCTTCGAAGTAGATGTAGCCAAAGCTCTGGCGGTCCGTTACCGATAGGCAGCCCGTCTTGCCCCCCATGGTCAAGAGCTGAAGGACGTCGGGCAGGCTGGCTTCCTTGAGGCTACCCTTGATGGCCATCGTCCCAGTTCTCCACAAGAAGCTCTTCGATCACGGGCCAATCCCACACGACCTTCTCGGAATCGAAGAAGAAATCATCGACGGCGAGATTGGCCCGACGCGCCTCTGCGAGCAGTCCTCGGAGTTCCTCGATGCGATCCGGGTCCCTGAACGACATTTCCGACGGCAGCTCGGCTTCCAGGCGTGAGAACTCCTCCTCGATCGCCTTCAGGGTGGCGACATCGCGTTCGTACGCAGCTATCACCTGTTGGGCGTCCACGATTTCATCCCCATCGAGGTAGGTCTCCAGCCGCTTGGTCAGATAGCTCTCGCCTCCCCACTTCAGAATCGCGCGCGCCAGATCCTCTCGCCATTGCGGTGCCCCGAGGGCTTCCTCTACTGCAGACGACACATCGCTGAGGAAATCATCGAACTCGCTCGTCTCCCGTTCCTGAGCCTCCGCCAACCAGGGCAGTTCCGGGTCGCTGATCACGTCCGCGAGCAGCCGGTCCACCTCGTCCGCTTGGATCTCCCGCTTGGCCGCCTTCTGGGCCGCCAGCACACGGTTGAGTGCCCCCTTCAGCTGACGCACGTTCTCGATCGCGGAGCGGGCGATCGTCTCGATAACCTCCGGGCGCAGAGTCGCCCCGAGCGCACCGAGGCGGAGTTCCAGTATCGCCCGGCGTGTCTCAAGCACCGGGCGACCGATGTCAACCACGAGGCCGCCGCTGAACCTGGAGAGCAAACGATCGTCCAGTTCGCCCAGCTCCAGGGGTGGCCGGTCGCAGGCCAGGGCAACCTGCTTGCCGGCCATCAGCAGGTGATCCAACAGATGGAAGAGGGAGTGGTGGCTCTCGGTGTGGTGCCCGAGGAATTGCAGATCGTCGATGAGCAGGATCTCCGCATCGTGATAGGACGTTGCAGCTTCGGCTTCCGCCGCCAGATGCCGCAGCAACTGTTCGACGGCGGTGTAAACCACGCGCATGCCCGGCTGGAGATCCTGGGCGCGATTGGCAATCGCCACCAGCAGGTGCGTCTTGCCGAGGCCGGTGTCGCTGTAGATGAACAGGGGGTTGTACGACGAGCCCGGTGACTCCGCCGCGGTGCGTGCCGCCTCCCAGGCCAACCGGTTCTCCGGCCCGACCACGAAGGAGGCGAAGGTCATGCTGGTGTCAACGGCCACGGCTACCGATACGCTCCCCGTTCTTCAGTTCGAACGACACATCAAGCTTGCTCGCCAGCTTCCTCAGCACGCCCTCGCTCGCTGACCTCAGGGTATCGAAAACCCCCTCCCCCAAGAGAGCCGACGCGGGGTAGCTTGGGACATTCCGGAAGTTCAACTCCTCCTCAAGGCGCTCAATGCTCAGAACGTTGGGCAGATCGCGTTTGTTGTACTGAATCACGACCGGGATGTCCCGGATGTCGATTCCGTGCTCAAGCAGGTTCTCCTGCAAGTTTCTGAACGACTCGATGTCTGCTTCGAGCTGCGACTTCTGGCTGTCGGCCACGAACACGACTCCGTCTGCCCCCTGCAACACGAGTTTGCGGGTGGCGTTGTAGTACACCTGGCCCGGGACGGTGTAGAGCTGGAAGCGGGTGGTGAAGCCGGAGATCTGGCCAAGTTCGATCGGGAGGAAGTCGAAGAAGAGCGTACGGTCAGTTTCCGTGGCCAGGGAGACCATCTCGCCTTTGCGATCCCAGGGCACTCGACTGTGGATATACTGCAGGTTCGTCGTCTTACCAGACCGCCCTGGCCCGTAGTAGACGATCTTGCAGGTTATCTCTCGGGTTGCGTAGTTCACCAGCGACATGATCAGCCGCCAATCAGGTCTTGGAAGAACCGATCAAGGCTGCTCTCCAACTCAGCCTCGAACTCCCTGGAGCTCACCGAAGAGCGTGCTGCGTCCATCGCCGGTAGCTGCCGTATCCGCCTCGCGAAGTCCTCGAAGAAGACCCGCACTAGACCGATCGAGGAGCTGTCGTCGAAGACGGTCACGAGCATCAGTTCACCGGCACCCGAATCGAAACGCCCGAGGAACAGCTGCCGCAACTGGCCGGCATGGTGCAGGTGCTCGAAGTGATCCTCACCGAGTTGGCCGGCAAGTGCACGGCTCGATGCGTTGATGCCCGCTGCAAGGGCCGCCACTCCGATGAGATCGTAGAACCGGTCAAATCCGTGCTGGGCAAGCACCTGACCGCTCCGATTGATCAGCACGGCCAACCTGACGCCCGAGTCTCGAACGAACTGCTCGAGTGGACCCTCGAAAGCATTCTGTATCTCCCGGAGGTCAAGGCGTTCCACTCTACTACCGTCCCGCCTTTACCAGCTTCTTCGCGGCGCGGCGAACTGCGAGCCGCGCCTGGCCGGCGTTGGCGCGTCGTTCAAGCACAGCCATGAGCGCGAGGTCGTCCTTCCCTGCGATCAAGATCCTTCCCTGCTCAGCTTCGAGCTCCAGCGTGCGTCCCTGCCCTCTCCTCGCGCCGGTCGCGCGGCAGGCACGCCGGTAGAGCGACGCCGCCAGGGCGGCCACAGCCTCACCGTGGACCCCGACGTGGACGCGTCCGTCTACGACCAGGCCATCGCGTATCGCCACGACGAGCGCGCCACGAACGCCCGGAAACCTCATCACCTCATTCAGCAGCCCCTCGAAGGCACCTGTTCTCATTTGCCCAGGCTGTCCAGGTGTTCTCGTGCCAACTCGCGTGCACGTTCCAGCACGCGCGCCGCCTGGCCCGCTGGAAGGTCGCAGGCCGTCGCTACGATGAGCGTATTACGACCGACTTCAGAGATCGTCAGCCGAACCACTGCACTCTCGATCAACAGACTCTGGAGCCCACCGAGCTGGAGATAAGAGGCGACCCGCTCGGCCTCGGCCCTCGCGCCGCTGAGGGTCACGCCCAACATCCTGTCCGATTCCACACCGCGTGGTGTCATCCGGCCCTCGACCAGCTGGCCGGTCGCGTCTACCAGCAGCGCGCCGAGCGTCCCCGGGGCCTCACGCTCCAGTGTGGTGAAGAGGCCACTCACAGCGGTCGTAGTGGTCTCGGCTTCGTCTCCGTCCCTGCGCGTGGCCTGGAGCCTGCTCGAGAGCTCTGCCACGGTGGCGTCACCGGGGGCGATCTTGCGGGCCACAAGCAACTCCTGCTCCGCATCCGCCCGCCGCCCCTCGTCCAGATAGAGTCGAATCACGGACAGGCGAGACGGCAGATGATCCGGCGCCAGCTGAAGGACGATCCCCCACTCATCCAGGGCAAGCTCCCGCTCGCCACGCTGCTCGTAGATGCGCCCGAGCTCGCAGTGGGCCTCCACGTGCGTCGGGTGACGCTGAAGGCCGCGCAGGCAGAGCCGAAGCGCGCGATCGAGATCGCCTCGCTCGCGGTACGCAGCAGCCAGCTCCACGAACGCCGTCGAATTCGGGTTCGCAGCGACTTCAGCGCTCAGCTCCTGCAGCGATCTACGAGTGCTCTCGGCCATTGAATTCGCCCAATATCGTCTGCAGCTCGCGCACCACGGTCATCGCACGCTCGACCCGTCGCCGGTCCGTGCCGTCTGCTGCCATGCGTAGGTACGCCGCCCACTCGCGTGCGGCGCCCTCGACATCGCCAAGCCTCAAGCGCACGAGGCCCAATCGCTGTCGCGCATCCTGAGCCAAGGGATCGAGGTTCAACGCTATCTCATAGCCTTCTGCCGCGCCCACCAGATCGCCGCGTCCTTCTCGGACGCGCGCATCCAGATAGTGGGCTCTCGGCTCGTCGGGATGACTGCTCAGCAGCGGCTCAAGCTGCTCACGTGCAGCATCCAGCTCGCCCAGCTTGAGCAAATCCTCCACCTTATCGAGTGCGATTTCGTACGACGGCTTAGCTGGGGCCACGACCTCGGAGCCGATCTCAAGCAGCCCCTGCTCTGCCAGTCCGGAGATCACCTTGCTGATTTCAAACTCGCTACGCCCTAACGTGTGGGCGATCGATCTGACGTCACTCACACCGTCAACGCGCCCCACCACTTCCCATTCATCCGGTGACAGGTCGAGTATGCCACCTTCATCTGCCGCTTGCCCGGACAGCCGTGGCACTGCGCTCGGGTCCTCGATGGTCGTTGAGAGCGCTGAGAGCTCGTCGGCGCGCCGCGCTCGTTCCATCAAGACCGACTCGACCGGTATCCAGGTGGCGCACTCCGATTCACGTATCAACCGCTCGACGAACAGGAAGCGCCCAT
The DNA here is from genome assembly GCA_020344375.1 of Gemmatimonadota bacterium. Classification (GTDB taxonomy): domain Bacteria; phylum Gemmatimonadota; class Gemmatimonadetes; order Palauibacterales; family KS3-K002. The sequence continues at coordinate 2,251,051 of CP070823.1, forward strand.
CACGCCATGCCAGGATCTCGTAGACGAACTCTTCGACCTCAATCTTCACGTACCTCTCAAGGTCCTGCCGCGCGACAACATCCAGCGACTCGAAGATATCACGCCAGGCAAGCGCAGGATTCTCGGCACGCAGCTGACTCGCACGCTGAAGATCCGCCTCCCTGATCTTGCCGGCGTTGAGAAGCATATAGCCCAGACGCGGTGACACTTCGTCCAAGTCCGCACCGACCACAGCACCGGCCTTGAAGACCACCACACCCCGTGTGCCCGCCGGCTGCTGCACGATCTTCAGCTCGCCTGTCTTCCGTGAGAGGTGAAGGAGCTGGAAGATGTCGTGCAACGCGAACTCACGCAGCGAGCCCTCTATTGGCATCAGTCGCCACTCCTCGCTGCAGCGCCTTCAACGGCGTGCTCCGTGCCCAGTACCAACCGCGCCTGGACGCGGGCCCTCGCGGCGTATTCGCTCTCGGGCACCACCTCGATGAGCCGGCGCCAGTAGCTCAGCGCTTCTCGGTAACGACCGGATTCCGCAGTCAGCTCGCCGAGACGAAACAGCACCGACGGCTTCTCCGGCTCGAATCGCAGTACCCGGCCAAACGCCTGCTCCGCATCTCTTCGTCTTCCTTCCTTTGCCAGCGCCTCACCCAACATCACCAGCGCCTCGAGGTTGTACGGCTCAGCCTCAAGAAAGTCGGCCAGCAGGTTGACGATCTCACGGGATCGACCCTGTCGGCTCAACAGCTCGGCGAGCAGCAGGGTGCCTTCCGCATAGGTGGGCATGAGTTCGAGCGCCTGCCGGACCTCGCCCTCCGCCTCACTATACGCGCCCTCGTCGATGAGGATCCGCCCCAACTCCACTCGGGCCGCCGCGAAATCTGGATCTTCCGCGATCGCCAGCCGGTAGGATTCCTTGGCGTGCCGGCGGTTCCCTACCGCCAGCGCTGCCCGTGCGACTTCCCGGTGCACCACCGGATCGCGTGGTGAGGTTCGCGCAGCTCGCTCAAGTACCTCCAGCGCCCGTTTGGCCTCACCCGAGCGGGTCAACGCTTCCGCCACGGTCAAGAGCTGAGCGACATCTGAGGCCGCCTTCGGCTGGAGCTCCTCCGCTACGGCACGCGCCTCTTCCGTCCGGTCCAGCCGCAGCAGACAGCGGGCGAGCCCGGCCAGCACGTTGGGGTCCGCAGGCCGGAGCGTGCGGGCCTCCCGGAAGCGCTCCAGCGCCTCGCCGTAGAATCCGCGCTGGAGGTAGACGTTCCCGATGACGAGCGCTCCCTCAGCCGTATGACCGCTCTCGCGCATCGCACGCACAGCCTCGCTCAAAGCCCGTTCGTAGAGCCCGCTCGACAGGTAGTCGCGCGCCAGCGCGAAGGCGTCGCCCTGGATCTCTAGGCCCTCCGCCGCCTCCGGCGCTGGCTCCGAGGCCTTCGCCGGAGCGTCGAGCTCTTGGAAGACCGTGTCGAGCTCCGCCGGGTCAAACTTGAAATCACGGATGCCGGGGCCTTTCGCCTCGATCCGCTCCGGCGCCGCCAGCTCCGGCGCCCAGACTTCTCCACCTTCGTACTGCAGGTCGATCGCGAGCTTGAATCGCGGCGCAGTATAGTACGGGTCGAGCTCCAGTGCGCTCTTTGTCTCGCGCAGCGCGCCCTCATGATCGCCAAGCCGGGCCAGGGCAAAGCTGAGGTTGTAGCGCGCCGGCGGGAATCTCGGATCCGATTCGACCGCACGGGCGAAAGCGTTACGGGCCTCAGCCATCTTGTCCATGGCCATGAGAGCCAAACCCAGACCGTTCCACGCGTCCGCCCGGCCCGGTTCCGCATTCAACATCTGGCGGTAGAGGCGGAGGCTATTCTCCGGCCGGTCGGTCTTGATCCAGAGCAACCCGAGGTTCCAACGTGTCTCGTCCAGCTCAGGCTTTACTTCCAGGGCTTGCTGGAATGCTGTCTCCGCGGCTGCCATGTCTCCGCGGTGCGCACTCAGCACGCCCACGTTGTTCCACGCCAACGCGTACTTCCCGTCCCACCTCAGGGCACGCCGGTAGCTCTCCTCCGCCTCGTCAAAGCGGCCAATCTGGTGGAGCGTCACACCGCGCTCATTCCACAGCTTCGGGCTGTCTTCCTGTGTGGCGAGCAGCGTATCGTATCGTGCCAGCGCACCATCAGCGTCGCCCTCAAGGAGCGCCAGTTCTGCTTCTGCCTGCTCGATGAGCGTCGCATCCTCACCCGCCTCGCGTCCGCGAGCCAACTCTCGACGTGCCTCTTCGTAAAGGCCGCGCGCCCGGAACGCGATGCCGAGGCTGTAGTGTGCGAACGCCTGCTGGCCGTCAGTCGTCAGTGTCGGCGCGTTGCCGGTGAGCTCGAAGTAGCGGGCCGGGCTGTAGCGGTCGAGTGACAGGTTAGCCTGCGCCTTCGCTGACGCAGGATTGAGCTCAGTTGCACGCTTGGCGTGCTGTGCGGCTTTCTCTGCCTCACCTGTGTCGCCGTAGACGAAACTCAGGAGGTGATGCGCCTCCGACATCGACGGGCTCGCCTTCAGCGCCTTCTTGAGATGGACGATCGCCTCCTCGTCCATACCCTGATTATAAAGGATCTCGCCGAGCGAATAGTGGATCAACGGGCGATCGGGGTCCAGCTCGCTGGCCCGTTCGAACCACTCGATCGCTCGCTTCAGCTCACCCCGACTCTTCTCGGCGCTGCCGAGTTTCATTAGCACGCGTATGTCCTTGCGTCTTCTCTTGATCAGCAGTTCGTACTGGCCGATTGCCTCATCTACTCGCCCGGTTTGCAGATAGGCGTCCGCAAGCTTAAAGCGAGCCTCGTCGTCCGACTCGTCGACCTCGAGACGACGGACAAACTCAGCAATCCGCCGATCGTAGTAGCCGGTTTGGTGGTAGGCGATCTCGAGATTCCGGCGTGCTACCTCCATCTTCTCGTCGATGGCCAAGGCACGGCGAAACTGCTCGATCGCCTCCTCATACAGACCCTTCTGGTAGTAAACCACCCCCAGGTTGTTGTACGCACCAGCGTCGCCCGGATCGATCCTACGGGCCAGTGCCCGGAGCACGCGCAGATCGCCCTCGGAGTGAACCGTGCTCTTCATGCACTATCCCAGCCGGACGGTCTTCAGTATGACGTTCAAACTGGAAGGATCCGGCAGCAGAACGAAGTGCCCGGACATCCCCGGATCGCCGGGTTCAAAGCGGAAGCGGGTGTCCAAGATAATCACATAGCTACGGTCATGGCCGAAGTTGAGATAGGTCGCTGAGAGAATCGCCGCACAGAGATCTATCGCCAGGCTGGGCACCGACGGGATCAGCATCAAGCCGAGCATGTCTGACAGCCCGCTGAGATAGGCGCCCGTCAGGATATTGGCAGTCTCCTTGAGGGAGGACTGTTCCAGCTCGGCAAACACCTTGGTGGTGCCGGGCTCCCGGTTGAGGAGCATGTCGCTCAGCTGCAATGCGCAGTCTTTTTGGAAGATCAGTAGGCTGCGCCCCGTGAGGTCGCCCAGCACGTGCATGAGAACCGCGGCGACCACGCCACTTCCGCTCCCCACTGCCGAGGAAGCTTCCTCGATTGGGCAGATCTGCACCTGCGGCACGTCAATCATGATGCGGCGATTCGTCAGCTGACTGAGTGCCGTGGCTGCGTGACCCGCGCCGATGTTCGCGACTTCCTTCAGCGCGTCAAGCTGCCGTTCCTCGAGCCCTCGCGTGTCCTTCATCTGTTGTTCAGCCGCCAGACAGGTGACAGGTTCGCGCTAGCACAGACTGCCAACGTCGAGCACCAGAGCTGGCCGACCATCCGGCCGCACTGTGGCGCCCGAGAACACGGGTACGGCCCCGACCGGTAGGTCGAACGGTTTGATCACGATTTCCTCCTCACCTACGAAGTCGTCAACCGACACAGCTAGCCGCGTGCCTCCGAATTCAAGTGCTACGAGATTGAGCGGCCAGCCCTCGGGCCCGCCGGCTCCCTTGCCATTCCCCCCAGCGCCACCCAACAACACCTGCAGGCGGGTGAGCGCCACCCGCTCGCCGCGCCAGCTGATCCACTCTTGGCCGTGAGTCTGCTCGACGGCGCTCTCCAGGAGCTCGAAGCTTTCGCGGATGAATGTGGCAGGCAGAGCGTAGATCTGCCCCGCTACCTTCACGATGAGGGCGCGGATGATGGCGAGAGTGAGTGGTAGCTCGAGGCGAACGGTGCAGCCGACGCCCTTCTCGCTCTGAAGCTCTACCGAGCCGCCCAACCCTCTGACCGTGTCTTCCACCACGTTCAGCCCGACCCCACGGCCGGAGAGTGTTGTAATCCGAGGCGACGTGGAGAATCCAGGTCGCGCCATGATCCGGAAGAGTTCCTGGCTGGTCGGCTCCGCATCCTCGTCGAGCAGACCCTCGCGACGTGCCCTCGCCGTCACCTCCTCGCGATCGACGCCGCGTCCGTCGTCGCTGACCACGATCACCACACGCGACCGCTCGCGCCGTGCCGACACCTCGATCCGCCCTGCCCGCGGCTTGCCGGCCTTCTTGCGCTCGGCGGGCGTCTCAATACCGTGGTCAACCGCGTTGCGAAGCAAGTGAACAAGCGGATCGGAGATCGCGTCGAGCATGGAACGGTCCAGCTCGAGATCCCTCCCTGAGATCTCGAGCTCCACTTCCTTGTCGAGCGTGCGCGCAGTCTCACGCACCAGGCGCGGGAAGCGATCGAAGATCTGCCAGACCGGCGCCATCCGGCTTTCAACGACGTTGACCTGCATCTCAGCGATCAACCGACTCGCTTGCTCGACGCTGTCGTGCAGCGGCTCTGATCCCAGTTCGTCAGCCAGCGCGTGAAGCCGACTGCGCACGATGGTCAGCTCGCCGATCAAGTTCATCAGCGTGTCGAGCCGCCGAATGTCGACGCGCACACGGTTGGCGTCGGCCCTTCTCACAAACGTCTCGGCCCGGTGCGCCCGCACGCGGGCCGCTTCCTCTGCCACCGCTGGAGCGGCGGGTGCCATCTCCCCTAGCAGCTGCCATTGCACCAGACCCTCAACCATCACAGCGGCATCCGGCGGCTCACTTCCCTTGACCGTCGCCTCCACCGACTGCTCCAGCAGGTCGAGCGCCTGCAGCAAGAGGTCTATGACGCTACGGTCGACCTGCCGGTGCCCCGCCCTCAGCTCATCCAGCACGGACTCGATGCTATGGGAGAGACGCGTTACCGCCTCGTAGCCCATCGCCGCGGCCATCCCCTTGATCGTATGGACCGAGCGAAAGACGGCATCCAGAGCGCCTCGCTCAGCAGGCTGCTCCTCGAGGGCGACCAGCGCCCGACCGATCTCGGCGAGGTGCTCGCGCGCCTCGGCCGCGAAGAGCTCAGCGTACTTCTCTTGTGGCTTCATCCCAGTACGCGCTGCACCGCTTCGACCACGCGCGACGGTTGGAATGGCTTGACCACGAAATCGCGGGCTCCAGCCTGGATGGCCTCAACCACGAGAGCCTGCTGCCCCATGGCGCTGACCATCAGGATGCGGGCGTTGGGATCGACCTTCATGATCTCGCGAACCGCATCGATCCCGCCCATGTCGGGCATCACGATATCCATGGTGACCAGATCGGGCTTGAACTGCTTGTACTTCTCCACCGCTTCAACACCGGAGGAGGCCTCGCCCGCGATCTCGAAGCCTGCATGCTCCAGAATGTCAGCGATCATCGTACGCATGAAGATCGCGTCATCTACAATCAGCACCGTGCGGCTCATCGTCGCTCCTATCCTCCTACCGATACGAGTCGAATCGATTGATCTTGGTCACCAGGCTGGCCGAGCACACGCGCAAAGACCGAATCCAGGTTTAGCTGCAAGAACGGCCTCGGGCCAGACTGCCCGACACCATTCACCAAGTCTCGCGCGCCCAACCCTTCGAGGAGATCGCCATCCACATCGAGTTCCGCCCCCGTGTAGGGGACGACGCCTACGACACGATCGACACCTAGCGCCAACTGCCGGGTCCCGTTCTCGAAGAGAACCAGTACCGACCCTTGGCCCCCAGTCGAAGCCAGACCCAGAAGCGTGGCGAGTTCCCCCGCCACCACCAGCCTCCCCCGCAGGTTGATGAGGCCCAGCACGCCGGGCACCGCGCCGGGAACAGGGGTCGCCTCATCCAAGACCATCACCCCACGCACCTCCCGCGCGTCCACTGCGAAGAGATAGTCGCCGACCTCAAACAGGAGCTGGCGCCAATGGGGTTCGGCCACCGAATGCAACCCTCTGATCAGGTAGTGGGAAATGGGGGAGGGATCGCAGTGCGTCGCGCGCGGAAGTATAACTATAGTAAGGACTAACGCCGCGGTCAACTCGTTCGCCGCGCCCACTCCACGGCCGCTGCCAGGTCCCGCGGCAGCGGTGCGGAGAACTCCAGCAGTTGCCCCGTCAACGGGTGCGGGAACCGGAGCTCGGCGGCATGTAAGAACTGCCGCCTCACCCGGCGTGCCAGCTCCTGCGGCCAGCGTCCCTCGAGGCCACGCTCCCAGCCGGCCGCGTACTGCCGATCGCCTACGACCGGGTGGCCGATGTGACGCAGGTGGACGCGGATCTGGTGGGTCCGACCCGTCAGCAGACGCACACGGAGAAGGTCCGCCGCCTTCCAACGCTCTAGCCGCTCGATCTCGGTGACCGCCGGTCGCGCCCCCGGAACCACGGCCACGCGCTTCCGGTCGCGTCGGTGCCGGCCGAGCTCAGCCTCGACACGTAGCTTGTCGTCGCTCAGGTGCCCCCAAGACGCCGCCAGATAGCGCCGAAAGATGACCCGCCGTGCGAGCGCATCAGCCAAGCGACGGTGAGCCCTCTCCTGCTTCGCTACGATCACCAGACCTGAGGTATCCTTATCCAGGCGATGGACGATTCCGGGGCGGCGTGCGCCTCCGATCGGCGAGAGCTGGCCGACCCTGTGCAGCAGCGCGTTCACCAGGGTACCCCGGGGGTGACCTGGTGCCGGGTGAACGACCATCCCGGCCGGTTTGTTGACGACGAGAAACCCCTCGTCCTCAAACAGCACGTCCACCGGAATGTCCTGCGGCTCGGCGACCGTTGGTTCCGGTGGTGGCACCTCGACCACGATCGTCTCGCCAGCTTCCGGAACGTGGCTCTTCTTCGGCACGCGATCGGCAATGCGAACGCGGCCCGCTTCGATCAGAGACGCAGCATGAGAGCGCGAGAGGGAGAGCTTCTCGGCAAGATAGCGGTCGAGCCGCTGCCCGGGCGGCTCATCGACCTGGATCTGATAGGCTACGAGTCCGTCAGGCCCCTCAGTTCTCTCTACTCTTGTCACGGTCGCGACGCTGGTCCTCCGCCCAGAGCGAGGCCAGGAGCAGCACCGCGCCGATCGTGACCGCCGTGTCCGCGATGTTGAAGACCGGCCAACGAAGACTCCCGATCCCAAAATCGAGAAAGTCGACCACTCCATGCGCGGACCGAAGCCGATCGATCACGTTGCCCAGCGCTCCTCCGGCGATGGCCCCGATCGCGAACAGCCTAAGTCGATCGTCTGCCGTTGTGTGCCGATACATCACGATGAGGACGGCGAGCGCGATAAACGCAAGGCCCAGGAAGATGAACCGGGAGTACGGACCCAGGTGTAGGCCGAATGCGGCTCCAGGGTTGTGAATGTAGGTCAGGCGAAAGAAGTCGCCGAAGACCGGGATCGACTCTGTGATAAGGAGCGTGCGCTGGACCAGGTACTTCGTGAAGAGATCCAGCACGAGGATGGCAGCAGCGGTTCCGGCGAAGGCACCCAGCTTGTCCCGCAGCGACACCGCGTTCGCCAGCCCACTCGGCTTCTCCACTTGCCCAGCGCCCGGATAGCCGTCAGGAGCCACTGTTCTCCTCGCGCTCCTTGCACTGGATGCACAGCCGCGCGTGAGGCAACGCGTCGAGGCGCTCGAGACCGATGTCGGCGCCGCACTCCTCACAGAAACCGTACTGATCGGGCGTCCTGTAGAGTCGGCGCAGCGCCTGGTCAATATGATAGAGCAGTCGCCCTTCCTTGCTGGCAAACAAGAAGGCCTTTTCCCGCTCCATCGCATCGGTTCCCTGGTCAGCCATGTGGAAGCTGTAGGCCGAAAGATCCCCGTCTGAGCCCTGTAGGGTATCCGAGAACGACTCGTCAAACTGCGCCAGTTGCTTGATGATCTTCTGTCGCTCTTCTAAAAGGCGCTGCTCGAAGTGCGCCAGATCCTTCTTCTTGAGTGGCATTGTTGTTCCCTTCACTCGCTGATCCAGTCAGCTCTACGCCAAAGCTGGCTCACCTGACCTGCACACCGATCACGGCCTCACGCCCGTCCAGCCGGATCTTCTTCATATGTTCGTATCCGTTGCCTTGCGGAGGTTCCGGGCTGATCTCAACCTCCACCGCCAGGACCTCACTCGCGATATAATCGCGGTGAGCTTCTGCTGCAGAGGTCACCTCCGGCGCCCCAAAAATACCCAATCGGACCCGGTCGTCCAGTTCGAGCCCCGCCTCGCGCCGGAGCCGCTGAATGCGGTTCACCAGCTCGCGGGCAGTGCCTTCGAGCCTGAGTTCGTCGTCCACTTCGGTGTCCAGACCGACCTGGATGCCCGCCTCGGAGAGCACCTTCAGACCTGCCAGCTGGGCCGGATCGTCGACGAAGCCTATCTCCCTAACGTTAAGCTCGTCTCGTATGATCCCCAACACCTCCTCGCCCAGCCGCGCCGCCTGCCCACCGGGAACCACCCCGACCAGCTGGCGGAGCGGTTGGCGAACCCGGATTCCCGCCGCTTCCCGGGCCGCACGGCCCATGCCGGCCAGCCGCCTCCCGAGCTCCATCGCCGCTTCCAGCGCCTCGTCCCGTCGGGCGTCCGCCAGCGGATACCGCTCCAGATGCACGGAGGTTCCGCCGGTCAACTCCCGATGGATCCAGTCGCTCACGAATGGTACCATGGGTGCCAGCAAACGGCAGACGGTCAACAGCGCCTCCCAGAGCGTGCCGAAGGCCGCGTCCATAGTCTCCCGCGTCGCGGCCCGCGTGCCCCAGAAGCGCTGGCGTGAGCGTCGCACGTACCAGTTCGACAGATCATCCACCACGAATTCACCGATCCGGCGGATCGCGTGAGTGACGTTGTACCCGTCCAGGTCGGCCCGGCAGTCCGCGACCAGCCCGTCAAGCCGCGCGAGCAGCCACCGGTCCAACACCGGCCGCTCACCGCCAGCCGGGCTTCGCTCGGGCGTCCAGCCCTCGATGTTCGCGTAGAGCTCGAAGAACCGATAGGTCGCCAAGAGGGTGCCGAAGAACTTGCGCCGAACCTCGGCAATCGCTTTGGGATCGTGACGCTTCGGCAACCACGGGTTGCTGACCGAGAGGAAGTAATAGCGGACTGCGTCGGCACCGAACTCGCCGATGGCGTCCCACGGATCCACAACATTGCCGCGGGACTTCGACATCTTGATTCCTTCGGCATCGAGCACCAGATCGTTCACCACGACGTTTTCATAGGGCGACCGGTCGAACAGCACAGTGCTGATGGCCAGCAGCGAGTAGAACCAGCCGCGGGTCTGCTCAACTCCTTCGGCGATGAAGTCAGCCGGGAACTGTTCCTCGAAGGTCTCCCGGTTCTCCATCGGGTGGTGCCACTGGGCGAACGGCATGGACCCGGAATCGAACCAGGTATCGATGACCTCGGGCGTGCGCCGCATCCTCCCACCACACTGCGAGCACTCCCACTCAACCGTGTCGATGAACGGCTTGTGCGGGTCGAAGCCGGGGCTAACCTCGATTCCCGCACGTTCGGCGAGCGTGCTGTAGCTGCCGATAACCTCGATATGCGAAGCGTCTCGATCGCAGATCCATACGGGCAGCGGCGTGCCCCAGTAGCGTTCGCGCGAGAGTGCCCAGTCAACGTTGTTCTCGAGCCACTCCGCCATGCGGCCCCGTCCGATTTCCGACGGATGCCAGCCGACCGCAGCGTTGTTCGCCAGTAGCTGGTCCTTGACCGCCGTTGTCCGCAGGTACCAGGAATCGCGGGCGTAGTAGAGTAGCGGCGTATTGCAGCGCCAGCAGAAGGGATAGGTGTGCGTGTAATCCGCAGCCTTCCAAAGCTGGCCTGATTCCTCGAGCGCTTCGATGATCTTCGGATCGGCGTCCTTCACGAAGACGCCCGCCCACCGCGTGACCTCCGGGTTGAAGCGACCTTCCTCATCGACCAGGTGGTGCATCGGCAGACCCAGCTCGACGCCCAGGTCGTAGTCGTCCTGGCCGTACATGACCGCGGTGTGCACGATCCCGGTCCCCTCGTCGGCGGTAACGAAATCGGCGGTCGCCACCAACCAGCCGTTCTGCCTGCCGACGACATCCGCGAGGAACGGGAACAGCGGCTCGTAGCGCAGTCCCTCGAGCGCCCCGCCGGGCAAGATCTCCAGGACCTCGTATCCTTCACCCAGCACCTCGTCGGCCAGCCGTTCGGCGAGGTAGTAGATCTCGTCACCAACGCGCACTTTCACGTAGGCGATCATCGGGCTGACAGCCAGAGCGATGTTACCCGGCAAGGTCCACGGCGTGGTGGTCCAGGCCAGCAGGTACTCGCCCGGGCGACCCTCGATCGCAAACTTGACCGTCACCGCCGGCTCGGTGACGTCCTCGTAGCCCATGGCGACCTCGTGGCTCGACAGACCGGTCCCACACCGCGGGCAGTAGGGAACGACCTTGTGCCCGCGGTACAGTAGGCCTTTCTCGTGGAACCGGGAGAGTGCCCACCAGACGCTCTCGACGAACTCCGGCGAGCAGGTGATATAGGCACGCGAGTAATCGAGCCAGAACCCGATTCGCAGCGAAAACTTCTCCCAGTCTTCCTTGTAGGTGAAGATGTGCTCCCGGCACACCTCCGCGAACCGCTCGACGCCGATCCTTTCGATCTCCGGCTTGCCAGAGATTTCGAGTGCCTTCTCCGCCTCCACCTCTACGGGTAGGCCGTGCGTGTCCCATCCGGCGATGCGTGTGACCGATCGGCCTCGCATCGTCTGGTAGCGGCAGAACGTGTCCTTGAGAGTACGCGAGATTACGTGGTGGATGCCGGGCCGGCCGTTCGCCGTCGGCGGTCCCTCATAGAAAACGAAGGGCTCGCCGTCTCGGGTGAGCTCCAGCGAGCGCTGGAAGGTATTCTCCTGCTCCCAGGCCGCCAGAACCTCCTCCTCCAGAAGGGTCGGGTTCTCAGGAATTTCCCGGTAGTGCTTCTCGCCCATGTCGATATGTCAGGACAGGCGGGCCACCACACCTCTTATCAAGCGGGTCAGCTTCGGCTCCGCCTCGTTCGCCACGCGGATGATCTCCTCGACGCTCGCTGGCTTCAGAGCGTCCGGCAGACAGCTGTCAGTGATGATCGATACGCCGAGGACCTTCATGCCGCCGTGGACCGCCACAATGACCTCCGGCACCGTGGACATCCCCACCACATCGGCGCCAATCAGACGCAGAAACCGATATTCGGCGCGGGTTTCCAAGTTCGGCCCGGGGACCGCCAGGTACACTCCGCGGCGCAGGGTGATCCGTTCGTCCCTGGCCACCTCGAGCGCCAGCCGCTGAAGCTCCAGGTCGTAGGGCTCCGACATGTCGGGGAAACGCGGGCCGAGCTGCTCCAGGTTCGGCCCGATGAGCGGGTTGTCACCGAGCAGGTTGATGTGGTCGGCAATCAACATGAGATCGCCCACGTCCCACATAGGATTCATGCCGCCGCAGGCATTGGAGACGATGAGTACCTCCGCCCCCAAGTCACGCATCACGCGAACCGGAAACGTCACCTGTTGCAGGGAGTAGCCTTCGTACAGGTGAAACCGCCCCTGCATGGCCACGACCGGCTGGCCCGCCAGGTCGCCGAGGAGCATCCGCCCGCTGTGCGTCTCTACCGTGGGCACCGGAAAGTCCGGGATCTCCTCGTACGGAATGATCGTTTCTGGCGTGATCTCCTCGGCCAGTGCACCTAAGCCCGTCCCCAGGATGATCCCCACGCGCGCCTGGTAACCCGTGCGAGTCCTGATCGCATCACCGGCGCTTCGGATCCGCTGGACCAGCTCTTCGCCGCTCCAGCGTTCCATCAGCTGTCATCCTCCTGCTCGCCCTCAGTGACCAGCGACGACAGCCATTCCCCCTCCCTGGCCTCCGCTTGCTCCGCCGGCTCCGCCGCCTGCGCCGGTGTCTGGCCCGACGTCTCGACCCGTGTCCCCGCAGCCGGAACATCGATCGGCTCGCTGAGCCGCGCCTCCTCCACCTCGAGCTCCGAGACGTAGCGCTCGAGCAGGGTTCGGAACGCGCGGACGAATTGGCGCCTTCGGGCCTGCAGCGCCTCGATCTCCCGTCCGATCTCCCGGTAGGCCCGCTGCCCTTCCTCAATGATGCGTTCCGCCTGGCTTTGAGCCTCCCGGCGCAGCAGCTCGGCCTCACGGTTCGCCTGAGCCTGTGCCTCAGAGCGAAGCTGTTGGGCGGTGACGAGCGCCTCATTCAGCGCCTTTTCGCGCTCCCGATAGGATGCCACCTGCTCCTGCAGATGTTCCGCGCGTTCAGTCAACGCCACATTCTGCTTAACGAGCTCCTCGAGACGCTCGGCGACCATGTCGAGAAAGTCGTCGACCAACTCGGTGTCGTAGCCTCGAATGGTGCGCCGGAAGTCGCCCTTCTTCTTGCGCACATCGAGTGGTGTCAAGTCAATCATTGTGGCCGCTCCCCAAACAGCACTGTGCCGAGCCGCACCATCGTGCTGCCTTCCTCAATTGCGATCTCGTAGTCGTTGGTCATCCCCATCGAGAGGTGCCGCCCCTCGAACTTCTCCACACTGTCCCGGCAACGCTCGAAGAGTGCGCCTGTGTGCCGGAACGTCCCGCGCAGCACGGCCTCATCGTCGGTGAACGGGGCCATCGTCATCAGCCCGATGACCCGGACGTGCTCGAGTTCGGTCGTCACGCGCACAGCCTCAAGCCCGTCCTCGGGGGAGAAACCGTGCTTGCTGTCCTCACCGGAGGCGTTGAGCTGCAGCAGGACTTCTGCCGGACGCCCTGTCTTTGCCGCTTCCTTGTCTATCTCTCGTGCCAGGCGCAGCGAGTCCACCGACTGAATCAGCGTGAACATGCGCAACGCCTGTCGCACCTTGTTGCGCTGCAAATGGCCGACGAGGTGCCACTCGAGGCTCAAGTCACCAGAAGCCTCCCACTTCGCCCGCGCCTCCTGCACCCGGCTCTCGCCAATCACCTGCAGGCCGACCTGGCGAGCTGCCTGGAGGGCCTCGAGCGGGTGACCCTTCGTCACGGCCACGAGCGTGACGGCGTCGGCATCCGAGCGACCAGCGCGTTCGCAGGCCCGCTGGATCCGCTCGCGAACCTGAGGCAGCGCGCGCTCGAGTCGCTCAAAGTACATAAGCAAAAAAACTTATGCCCCTGAACGACCGCAGGCAAGACAAAAAACTGAGCCCGGTACCGCGCCTGCGATACCGGGCTCGCCCTCCCAGGCCGGGCCCCGAGCTACTGCTTCACGGAGAAGGTGATCGGGATCGCCACCCACACCGGCACCCTCTTGTCCCGGTTCAGGGCTGGCGTGAACGTGATCTCACGCGATGCGGTGAGGGCCGCATCGTCGAGGGCCGAGTTACCGGAGCCCTTCTGCACCTTGGCGTTCTGCACGACACCTTCGGTATCGATGAACACCCAGACCATGACCGTGCCGCCGATCCCTGCGTCCTTCAACAGCTTCGGGTAGTGGCGCTCAACGATACGCCGCGCCTCATCTATGCTCCGGTACTCCGGCCTCACCGTGTACGGCGTGAAGACCGGCTGGTCGCCGAGGCGAGTCACATCACTGGGCGGCGGCGGCAGATTCTCGACTGGGTTCTCCTCGAACGTCGTAGGCGCGATCGTGATCTCCTCCTCAAGCGCCTGCGAGGAGACCACCGGGACTGCGGGTCGCGCAATCTGCTCGGGCGGCGGTGGGATATCCACTTCTGGCGGCAGCTCGATCGCTTCGAACTCGCGAACCCCGTAGCTCACATCGGAGGCGGACAGCTCGGGGAAGAACTTGAACAGCCCGAAGTGAAACACCGTGGCCACGATAATGCTCCCCCACAGCCACGGGCCAAACGACTTCTTGAACTTGTCGTTCGCCGTCACCCGTAAGGCGCCAGACGGTAGGCCGACCGAATACAGGTCCTCTGCCATGGCAGCCTCACCTCCTCTCGCGCGTCAAGCGGCTTTCGAGGTCCGTGTGGAAGAAGACGCGTACCGCGTTTGCCTGACGGAGCTGTTCGGTGACCGCGTTCATGAAGCGGTACGGTACTTCTCTATCGCCGCGGATCGCGATCAGCAGCCGGCGGTCACTGTCCCGATAAAGGGGTAGCACGACATCAGCGACCATATCCATCGGTATCCGGCTATCATTTATATACACCGAACCGTCCGGCTCGATCCATAGATGCAGGATGTTCCTGCGCCGCTCGTCGATCTTCTGGGTCGCTTCCGCCCTCGGGAAGCTGAGGTGGCGATTCTGCTCTCTCCGGAAGGTGGTCGACACCATGAAGAAGATGAGGAGCAGGAACGCGATGTCCGCCATCGACGCCGTGGGGATCTCGCTCTGCGCCTTGGACTTCTTCTCGAAACCGCCGCCTGGCTTCGCCATTGCTACTGCTCCCAGAGCTGCAAGGAAATACGCTGAGCCGCCGCTGACTGCAGTTCGTCAAGCACGTTGATCATATGTCGGTAGGGCGAGTTGGGCGCCGTCTTCACTGCCGCGATGATATTGGGGTTGTTGGCGATCTCCTGCCGCATAATCCCCTCGATCTCGCTGTAGGCGACGACCTGCTCGGCCTGGCTCTCGCCGCGCCGAATTGCGACCGCCCCGTCTTCACGAACGAGGAAGTGGATGATGTTACTCTGCGAGACCTCCACCTCCGCAGCTGTCGCCTCCGGCAGGACGATCGGCAGCCCCTTCTCCTCCTCGAACACGGTTGTCGTCAGGAAGAAGATGAGGAGCAGGAACGCGATGTCCGCCATCGACGCGGTGGGGATCTCGTCGCTCACCTTGCTCTTCCGTTGAAGCATGGGCATGGCAACGTACCTCTAGCTGTGTGCAGGTCCGGCGGGAGACGTCATCTCCAATACCGCCTGCGCCCCGCGCTCCATGTCAATGATCAGCGCATCAATGCGGCTGACAAAGAAATTGTAAGCGATGTTCACCGGAATCGCGATCGTCAGACCGGTCGCCGTCGTGATGAGTGCCACCTTGATCCCGCCGGCGACCAGCGGGGCCTCGATCTGTCCCGCCTCGGCCACGGCCCCGAAGGCTGAAATCATCCCCGCCACTGTGCCCAGGAACCCCATCATCGGAGCCACGTTGGCCACCGTGGCCAGCATCGTCAGTCCCCGCTCCAGGAAACCGAGCTCGATGCTTCCGGTCGTGGCGATCGCCTTCTCGATGTCCTTGCTCGTCTGTGAGCCCTCCCGCAGCCGCCGCAGACCTGAGCCCAGGATGGCGGCGACCGGGCCCTGCGTCTCCTCCGCGACCTCGAGAGTCGCCTCGACGCCGCGTCCGCTCCCAGACACCCCCGCCAGCCGGCCCAGCAAGCGCCTGCTGTCGCGCTGGGCCACGAAGAGGATGTATGCCTTGGCAATGATGACCCCCAGAGCCAGCAGGGAGCACAGCACGAGGAAGTACATCATCACGCCGCCGTCCCTGAACAGCTCGAGGAGAGCGTATGTGCCGTCCGTCTGCAAAGGGAACCTCGCTGTCTGCTGAGGCCTGGAGCCTTTGTTGGGTGCTTGGATCTGGAGAAAGACTACGGTGCCGGGGAGCTTCTGTCAACGAGACTCAGCTCACCGGCGGGCTGAGCCGCCTGGGCAGATCCCGGCGCCGGGGCCGCGGCCAGCTGAGCACGGCCCGCCGGTCTCATCCCCAGGCCCTCACGGAGCCGCTCGCCCGTCACGTTACGCTCGAGACGGCCGCGCCGCGCCAACGAGACCGCACCGGTCTCCTCGGAGACGACGATCACCAGGGCGTCGGTTTCCTCCGAGAGACCGATGGCGGCCCGGTGCCGTGTGCCGAGGCTGCGGTCGGTGACCGGAAACTGAGTGAGCGGCAGGATGCAGCGTGCGGCCAGGATGCTCGCGCCTCGGACGATGACGGCACCATCGTGGAGTGGCCCATAGCGCGTGAATATGGCCTCCAGCAGTTCGGCCGAGACGGGCGCGTTCACCGCTGAACCCCTGCGCGCATACTCCTCCAAGCCGACCTCCCGCTCCATGGCAATGATCGCGCCGATCCGCTTGCGTGCCAGCACCTCCGCCGCGTGTGCCAGCTCATGGAGGGTCTCCGAGCTCTGCTCCGGGCGAGAGAAGTAGCGCCACATACGGCTCTGGCCCAGCTTGGCCAGGGCACTTCGCAGCTCCGGCTGGAAGACGATGATGGCGGCCAGCGCACCGTAGGTGAACACGAACTCCAACAGGTATCGGATCAACTCAAGCTGCAGGAGCTCCGCCAGGGCATAGACGGCGAACAGCAGGATGAGACCGAGCAGCATCTGGATCGCGCGGGTCCCCGCCCACAGCAGGAGGAGGCGGTAGA
Organism: Gemmatimonadota bacterium; assembly: GCA_020344375.1. Classification (GTDB taxonomy): domain Bacteria; phylum Gemmatimonadota; class Gemmatimonadetes; order Palauibacterales; family KS3-K002. The sequence continues at coordinate 2,267,633 of CP070823.1, forward strand.
ACAGATACGCCACCACCACAATCTGTAGGAGGTCCCCGAAGCCGGGCCTCAGGAAGCTGATCCGTTCAAGCAGACTCTCCACCGTTCACCTGACTGAGTATCGCCTCCGCCATGTCCAGCGCTCGCCGCGCCGGCCGCACGTCGTGGACGCGGAAGATGCGAGCGCCGCGCAACAGGCCCACGACGCAGGCTGCGATCGTCGCTTCCAGCCGATCCTCCACGGCGAGCCCGAGCGTCTTCCCGATGAACGACTTCCGGGACGGCCCGATGAGGATCGGATGGCCCAGTGCGGCAATCCGAGCAAGCCCGTTGATCAGGACCAGGTTCTGCTCGGCATTCTTCCCGAACCCGATCCCCGGATCGACCACCACCTGGTTCTGCTGGCACCCCGCCGCCAGGGCTCGCGTCACGGACTCCTGCAGCTCAGCGACGACCTCCCGCAGGAGATCGTCGTAGTGGATATCTTCCTGCATCGTCCTCGGGCGCCCGCGGATGTGCATCAACACCAGGCCGGCGCCGGACCGCGCCGCGAGCTCCGCGATCGCGGGATCGAACCGCAGGCCCGAGATATCGTTGACGATCTCCGCGCCAGCCGCGAGTGCCGCCTCGGCCACCCCCGACTTGGTGGTGTCAACGGAGATCGCGACGTCAACCCGGCCGACCGCTGCCTCGAGCACCGGCATCAGGCGCCGGAGCTCCTCGTCCTCCGTCACCGGCAGCGAGCCCGGCCGAGTCGACTCGCCCCCGATGTCGATGACGTCCGCCCCCTCCTCCTGCAGCTCCTCCAGACGTCCCACCGCCACATCGCGGCTGTAGAAGCAGCCGGCATCGGAAAAAGAATCCGGTGTGATGTTCAGGACGCCCATCAACACCGGCTTCGCAAGGTCGATGTCCCGGCGCGCGGTTCGCCAGATTCTCCCGACCTCCTGCTCGTCAGAGATGGCAAACTCAGTGTTCGCCACCCGCCCCTCGCTCATCTCGGTGTCTCAGGTTCCGTCGCCTCTCCCTTAGTCCTTTCGAACGACGCCGCCGGCTCCAGGGCGCTTCCTGCCCCGCGACCGCTCGCTTCCCGGTGATCCATGGAGGCGCCCGCTTTCGTCTCGGCGGCCCGCCGGCCATCTTCCTGCGCGGCCCCCGCCGGCTCGAGCGCCGGCAGCTCCTCGCCTGTGAACACGGCCTTGATCTCGTCCGCGTCCAGCGTCTCACGCTCCAGCAGCGCCTTGGCCAGGGCGTGCAGCTTGTCCAGCTTGGAGGAGATGACGCGGCGCGCCTCCTTGTACGCGTCGTCGAGCAGCTTCCTGACCTCCTCGTCCACAAGCTGCGACATCTGCTCGCTGACGTCGCGGCGCTCGACGATCTCGCGGCCCAGGAAGATCTCGTCGCCCCGGTCACCGACGTTCATCGGGCCGATCCGCTCGGACATCCCCCACTCGGTCACCATGCGGCGGGCGAGCAGCGTGGCGCGCTCGATGTCGTTACCGGCGCCCGTGGTGATCTTCTCGGGTCCGAAGACCAGCTCCTCCGCCACGCGGCCGCCGTAGGCATAGACCAGCTGCGCCGTCAGATAGGCCACGGAGTAGTTGTGCCGGTCATCTTCCGGCATCGCGAAGGTCAGCCCCAGTGCTCGGCCGCGCGGGACGATCGTGACCTTGTGGAGCGGGTCGCACTCCGGCGTGTAATGTGATGCCACCGCGTGGCCCGCCTCGTGATAGGCGCTCAGCCGGCGCTCCTCGTCGCTGATCACCATGCTCTTGCGCTCCGCGCCCAGCAGGACCCGGTCCTTCGAATCCTCCAAGTCCTTCATGTCGACGCGGTCCTTGTCCCTCCGTGCGGCCAAAAGCGCCGCTTCGTTCACCATGTTGGCGAGATCGGCACCGCTCATTCCCGGCGTCGCCTTCGCGAGCTTGCTGAGATCCACATCCTCGGCTAGCGGGATCTTGCGCGTGTGCACCCTGAGGATGCCCTCGCGGCCCTTCACGTCGGGCGCGTCCACCACGATCTGGCGGTCGAAGCGGCCGGGCCGTAACAGTGCCGGGTCGAGCACATCAGGGCGGTTCGTGGCGGCAAGCAAGATCACGCCTTCATTCGACTCGAAGCCGTCCATCTCGACGAGCAGCTGGTTGA
>CP070823.1:2269856-2273300 GCA_020344375.1 Gemmatimonadota bacterium
GCCCAGGCCGAGACCTCAGTCCTCAGCCAGCGCCAGCTGCACGCCCTTCTCCGCGTGGATCTGTGTCGTGTCGAATACGGGCAGCGGCGAGTGCTCCGGCTTGATCAGCAGGCCAATCTCCGTGCAGCCGAGGATGACCCCCTCGCCACCCTGCGCCCCGAGCGCCTCGATGATGCGGACGTACTCCCGACGCGAGGGCTCCAGTATCTGGCCCTGGCAGAGCTCCGCGAAGATGATCCGGTCCACGACCGCCCGATCCTCCGGCGGCGGGATCAGCACCTCGAGTCCGTGCTGTTCCGCTAGTCGTCCTCGGTAGAACTCCTCCTCCATGGTGAAGCGGGTGCCGAGCAAGCCCACCCGCCCTACGTCTGCCTGTCGGACCCGTTCTGCCGTCGCGTCGGCGATGTGGATGAGGGGGATATCGATCGCGTCCTCGATGGCCCGAGCCACCTTGTGCATGGTGTTGGTGCAGAGCAGCAGGAAGTCGGCACCACCGCGCTCGAGGCGCCGAGCCTCCCCGGCCAGCAACTGCCCTGCCCGATCCCACTCACCGGCGGTTTGCAGTTGCTCGATCTCCTCGAACTCGACGCTGTACATGAGGATCTTTGCCGAGTACTGCCGACCCAGGCGCCGCCGAACCTCCTGATTGATGATCCGGTAGTACTCAGCGGTCGATTCCCAGCTCATTCCACCGAGCAAGCCGATCACGCGCATCTCGTCGTCTCCGTCTGCCGTGGGGCTTACGACTAATCTGCCTGCCACGTTTCGCCATCATCAGTCGGTTGATGGATGGTATCAAGAATGATCAAGCCGACATCATCGCGGCAGCGCTGACAACTCAGCCAGGAGCCCCTGAGCCTCAAGGGCGGGACGGAAGTCCGGGTCGGCTTCTCCCCAGATTTCCAGCGCTACCTGAACGTGCTCCAGCGCCCTGTCCCGGTCGCCCAACTCCGCATACACCCGGGCGATCTCATAGTGGGCGCCAGGGCTGAACGGCAGGACCTCGAGGTTCCTCTCTAAGGATTCCTGAGCGGTCTCCAGCTCGCCCAGGATGCGGTAGCAACGGCCCAGCGCCTGGTTACGGTCGGCCATCATTGGGCCAGGTCGCAGCGAACCCTGGTAGCTCTCGATGGCCCTCCGATACTCGCCCCTCAACTCGTGGATCCTGCCCTGCTCGTAGAGCAAGTTGTGGCGGATCTTCGCGGTTCCCAGCCAATCCATCAGCGGCTCCAGGCCCTCCAGGGACTCCTGCGCCCTGTCCGCATCTCCCAGTTCCAGGTAGACCTCAAGGTAACCCAGCGGCACGACCTTGTCGTAAGGGGCCACCAGCCCCTCCTCGGCCGTGTGGAGTGTCTCGAACGCGAGGTCTTCCCGACCTGCCCGCGCGTAGAGGCCGGGCGAGTCCAGCAGCTTCATGAGCAGCACCTGGCCCGGAGGTTGAAATCTCTCCCACTCGGCGATCTCCAAGTGCAGGTAGTCGATCGCCCTGGCCAGCTGACCTCGGGTCTCGTGGTACGACCGCAAGGCTGCGTACACTGCACGTCGATCTGGAGGGTACGCGCTGGCAGCGAGTGCCCTCTCGTAGCTGTCCAGCGCCTCAAAGAAACGGCCCAGCTGGAACGCCACGTGTCCCTGCTCTATGATCGCACCTACGCTGTGCGGATCGATGATCAGCGCGCGCTCCAGGTAACCCTGCGCACGCTCGTGGTCCCCCATCGCGAAGTAGAGATCCCCGATAACCTGAAACGGGACCGGATCGTTCGGCGCGCGCTCCGCAAACTGCTGGTAGTAGTCCAGGGCCTTGTCAAACTCGCCTCGGTCAAGGTAGAGGCTCCCGATCATTTTGAAGTAGTCGTACTGCGAAGGGTCGATCTCGTAGATTTGCTCGTACTCCGCGATTGCTCGATCCGTCTGACCCCGGCGCCAGTACTCCCAGGCCAGCTGTGCTCGGCCCTCGATGTCTTCCGGGAACAGCTCAACTCGCATCTTGGCGACGGCGAATCGCCTGTTGGGATCCTCTTCGATGTCGTTGTAGTAGGCGTACTTGAGATCGAACTGTCTCCGCTCCGGTAGCTTGTAGACATGCTGCATGGCCAGCCGCGCCGCCTCTTCCGCGTTCTCCCGCTCCCCAAAGTACAGGTAGGCCTCGAACAGCGTGTATTGGGCAAAGGCGAAGCTTGGATCCTCGCGCACAGCCGCCTCAAGATGCTCCTTCGCTGGGGCCCATTCACCACGAATCAGGATGTCGGCGACTGCGCTCGAGAACAGCCGGTAGGCACCGAGCGAGCGGGTCAGCATATCCGCGATCGGCAGGTCTCGCATCTCCTCGATGTGACGGTCCGGCAACCCCAGGTCGCGTCGCAGCTGCACCGACATCCGGTCGACGAGAGCGAAGACGTCGCCGCCGCTATACGAGTTCTCCGCCAGCAATGTGCGGCGCTCGGTCTCATGGAGTGACACCCTGAGCGACAGATCATCACCGGACCCGCTGAACGATCCGACGACGAAATGCTCCACATGCAACTGCTCCGCGATACGCGCCCGCAGGGCAGGTGGCAGCCCGACACCTTCGGGATAGCCAGCCCGGTTCAGGTGCCCCTGGAACTCCGCCACCACGCTGAGGAAGAGGTCCTGGTCGAGATCGAGCCACAGCGCCACCGGCAGGCCGAGCTGTAGCCAATCCAGCGCCGTGTCGCCGGTCTCGTTCTCGAAGTAGAAGAGAGCAAGCTTCCGGCGGAACTCGCTCTTCGGAATCACGCGCTCGACCGTGCGCCCCTCTTCACTCTCTAACTGCAGCGTGCGGGTCGCCGCGCCCAGATCCTGGTCGCCGAACATGATCAGCAGGATCGCCGCCGAGGCCAGCAGGTTGAAGGGTATGCCGATCTTCTCGGCCTTCGTCCACTCATCAGGACCCGGCCTACCGTGGACGTAGGCGAGCAGCACGACGGTGGGGACCAGCGACGCCAGGAGTACCAGGCTGAACTCGATCAGGTGCGGCGAAAGGTAGAAACGGTCGACCAGCAGGCTGACGAACTCTATGACGACCCAGGATGCACCGAGATAGAGACCCAGGATATGTGGCACGCGCCGCTTGAACAGATCCTGCAAGAAGTTGAAGGACATTCCTGCCCCCTGCTTCACAAACGCCGAGAGCCGGCGGAAACTGCCCCAGCGATCGCCAGCTGTAGGCTTCCCAACACCTTAGATGCGGAATCCAGCCCTTTCGTTGACCCACAGAGCACTACGCCCAAGGCCGAGGCGCTGTTTCGCCCGCTGCAACCGCCCGCCCGGCCGCTACATGCGCTTGTACGCAGGTCCGCTCCCGCCTTCCCGGGGCGTCCAGCGGGGACCCAGGATGTCCGTGGCCTTGCAGTCGACGCAGTTAGGCGCGGCGACGACCAGCTTGTCGCCCTCGAGCTCGTAGACGCCCGCCGGGCACATGTG
>CP070823.1:2273400-2306703 GCA_020344375.1 Gemmatimonadota bacterium
ACGATGGCCGGGTGCTCCGTCGGTGCAAAGCCGATGAACCAGGCGTGGTCTTCGCCATGCGGGTTCTGGGCCGTGCCTGTCTTTCCCGCCAAGGTCCAGCGGCTCAGTCGAGAGCCACGTGCTGTGCCGCCGGGCGCATTAACGACCTCCACGAGAGCGTTTCTGAGCACGGCCAACTGCTCCTCGTTCAGCGGAAGTCTGCCGGTGGGCTCCGCGACCGGCCCATCCCTGGCAACGCGTGGGGTTGGCAGCGTGCCATCGCTCGCGAGTGCGGCGAAGTACTGCGCCATCTTGAGCGGACTCTGGACGTTCTCGCCCTGACCGATGGCCAAGTTGAGAACCACCGAGTTCGTCCAGCCATCGCGGCCGTAGCGCTCGTCGTACCACGTTGTGGAGGGAGGGAAGCTCCCAGCGATCTCCGACGGCAGATCGACACCAGAGGCGCGGCCGAATCCGAACTCCGGAACGCGTGCGAGCACTTCCTCCAGGCCAATCCGCAACCCAAGCTGGTAGAAGTAGACGTCGCAACTCTCTCGGATCGCTCCGTTGAGGTCGAGTGAGCCATGGCCACTCGGCTTCCAGTCCTTGAAGACGCGACCGTAGTACTGCAACGCGCCCCGGCAGGGTATCCGCATCTTCGTCCCGACCTCAGCGTAGCCTCCGCTCAGCGCGATCGCCGCCATCACGAGCTTGAAAGTGGAGCCGGGCGCATACCCTGCCGAGACGGCACGATTGAACAGGGGTCGGCCGGGATCCTCGTTCAAGGCTCGCCACGCCGCCGGTTCGACGCCGCCGACAAAGGTGTTGGGGTCGTAGCTCGGCGCGCTATACATGGCAAGCACCGCACCGCTCCTCGGCTCCACCGCCACGATTGCGCCAGCCATCGTATCGGGGAACAGCTCGGCAGCGAGCTCCTGCAAGGCGAGATCGATATTGAGGTAGAGGTCACGCCCGGGGACCGCCGGCTCGGTCTCCCGTCCCCTGAACTCCCCGACCAGCCTGCCGAGGGCGTTGACCTCCACGTAGCGGACACCCGGCGTTCCGGCGAGGACCCGGTCGTAGACCCGCTCGACGCCCGTACGTCCGACGATGCGGCCCGGTCCATAGCCCTGGAACTCGGGCAGCCTGAGTTCCACGTCGCCGATCTCGCCGATGTAGCCGACGACATGCGCCAGTACAGGGCCGGCCGGGTAGCGCCGTTTCGGCGCCGCTTCGATCACGATGCCTCCGGGCAAGTGTGCCCGGCGCTCCTCGATGGCGGACACTTCGGCGAAGCTCGCGTCGCTCTCGACGGTGACCGGACGATTAGGGTGCCGGCGATAGGTCGCGATCAGATTCTCGACCTTCTCCTCCGATTGGCCGAGTATCCACGCGAGCTCCTCGAGCACGACTCGCAGTGAGTCGATCGACAGGGGCAGAACCGCGATCGAGTAGCCAGGGACATTGTCGGCGATCACCTGCCCGTTACGGTCATAAACCGTTCCACGCGCCGCCGGGATAGGAAGAGCGCGGATGCGGTTCTCATCCGACCGCAACGCGTAGGTCGTATACTTGAGGATCTGTATCCTGAAGTATTGGGTCGCCAGCCCGAACAGAACCAGCAGTACGAGCCAGCGCGCGAGTCGTCCTCGCCGTCGTTGAAGATGCTGCGGGACGTGGCCGTGAACACTCATCGGGCCCGGACCAGCGGCAAAGTCAAGTAGCCGATCGCACCCGTGGCGGCCGCGTCAAGCGGTGAGCGCAGGAGAACGAAGGAGAGCGTCCCTCCGCTGGCACCCAACAGCAGGTAGCTCACCGCCTCGTAGAGCCAGGTACCGACGAACAAGTAGGTGCCCATGAACAGCGGTTCCTCACCGACGAACAGCTCCCGCGTCTGCGATCCCAGAAAAGCGATCAGTACGAGCAGCAGGGTTGCGAGCCCGAAGAAGCTGACCGCCATCGCATCTTCCAGCAGCCCGAGAAGGAAGCCGACCCCGGCGGCCGCGCCAGGGCGGACCTGGCGTGCCGAAATCAAAACAGCGCACACCAGCAGGTTCGGACTGGCGAACCACGACTCGAAGACCGGCCTGAGCGCGAAATGCAGGAAGGTCAGGACAGCAACGCTAACGGCTAGTCCCAGCCGACTGCTTGCCCGCTCTGCCACGGTCAGCGCTGGCTGCCGGACACTGCCCGGTCCCAGAGGTCTGTCATGTCGCCGGTCGCCCCGCCCTCAACGAGCACCATCGCCTCGCGCACCGCGTCAGGATAGACCGCCGGCTGGACGAGATAGCTCCTGGCCCAACCGGCCTCGGTGCTGGTGAGCTCCAGAACCTGGCCAATGGGGATACCGCGGGGAAAGACCCCGCCCTGCCCGGAGGTCACTAGCTCGGTGCCCGGAGCCAGCTCGACTTGGTACGGGGTACCGTCCAGTTGCATGAGCGAGTGAGCGCCGCCCAGCGATCGGATGATTCCGAACACGCGGCCGTCATCGGTCATCGCGCTGACTCGGAAGTCGGGGTGCGTCCAGAAGTCACCGGCCGCCTGACTCAGCGACACGGCACGAACCACGCCCACCAGGCCATCCGGTGCCACCACTGGTGCATCGGCCCGTACCCCGCCCGCTGTGCCTACGTCCAGCACGAACGACCGTTTCACCCCTTCGCCGACGCGTCCTGCAGGGGAGAGGTTGGCTGGTACGAACAGGTTCTTGCCACGTTCCGCCAGCGCGAGCAGCGCTCGCAGCCGCAGGTTCTCCTCCTCGACTCCCTGCAAAGCGAAGAGCTGTGCGGCCAACGAATCCCGCTCCCCCTGCAGTGCCTGAACGCTCGCACGCAGCGCGCGCATGTCGGAGAACCCGCTCTGCAGTTGCAGTACGGGCGCCAATGCCGTCGAGCGCACTGCCGTGGCGAGCGCGAGCTGCCGCTCGTGCGGCAGCGTCATCAACACGAGCGCGGCGAACAGAAACAGCGCCAGGAACAGGGGATCACGGTGGGCAAGCCGCCTCCTGCCGGACTGCGGGCTGCCACCGAGACGCCTCAGGTGGACAGGACCCCGCGATATCTCCGTAGGTCGTCGAGGATGCGTCCGGCCCCTCGCACTACGCACGTCAGCGGTTCCTCGTCAACGTGGATCGGCAAATTCGTCTCTTCCGCAAGCAAGCGATCCAAGCCGCGGATCAGCGAGCCGCCGCCCGTCATCACGATGCCGCGGTCCACGATATCACTGGCGAGCTCGGGCGGCGTAATCTCTAGCGTGCGCCGCACCGCCTCGACGATCTGCTGGATCGGCTCCTGGATGTGCTCGCGGACTTCCTCCGAGTGGATGCGCACCGTCTTCGGGATTCCCGAAACAAGGTCCCGCCCTTTGACGTCCATCTCGCGCTCTTCACCCACGGGGGCAGCCGAGCCGATCTGTATCTTGATCGCCTCCGCCGTTGGCTCGCCCACCAACAGGTTGTAGTTCTTGCGCAGGAATGTCACGATTGCCTGATCGACCTCGTCACCGCCGACGCGGATCGACGTATCGGAGACGATACCGCCCAGGGCGATGACCGCGATCTCGGTCGTGCCGCCGCCGATATCAATCACCATGTTGCCGGTAGGCGTCTCGACCGGTAGCCCCACGCCGATCGCGGCGGCCATCGGCTCGGCCACCATGTAAACTTCCTTCGCCCCAGCGGCGTGTGCACCCGCCCGCACCGCGCGGCGCTCCAGCTCGGTTATGCCAGACGGCACGCCGATCACGACGCGCGGCTTCAGGCGAAACACTCGCTTGGCCGTCACGGTCCTGAGGAAGTGCCGCAACATCAGCTCGCTGATGTCAACGTCCGCGATCACCCCGTCCTTAAGCGGTCGTACGGCCTCGATGCCGCCGGGCGTGCGCCCCAGCATGCCCTTCGCCTCGATCCCCACCCCGAGCACCTTGCCGTTCGACTTCTGCACGGCCACGACCGACGGTTCGTTGAGGACGACACCCTCGCCCTTGACGTAGATCAACGTGTTCGCCGTACCCAAGTCGACAGCGATGTCGTTGGCGGGAAGCAGCCTACCGGAATTGAGCCAACGGACGCCCATAGAGACTCGCCACACTCCTCCCAGCGATCGGCCGGGTACCTCCCGGCCCCGTATCCGCGGCGGGGGATAGAGTAATCTAGCCAAGAAAACTAGACACGGCCGGTGGGCCGGCGCAATCCGCCCGACCGGCCCCAGCTCGCCACCCAGTCGGTCTGAGCCGTGCGACCGGTCTCAGCTGGTGATCCCGAGCACCTCTTCGATCGGGGTGCAGTCCAGGCCGAAGGCCTCCGCCACGCCTCGGCATGTCACTTTTCGCCCCACCATGTTCACCCCGAGGGCCAGTGCACGATCCTCGCGGCAGGCCTTCTCCCATCCATCGTCCGCCAGCTTCAGAGCGTACGGGAAGGTCGCGTTGGTGAGCGCCAGCGTGGAGGTATGAGGGACCGCGCCGGGCATGTTGGCCACGCAGTAGTGGATCACCCCGTCCACCACGTAGGTCGGGTCCTCGTGCGTCGTGGGTCGCGCCGTCTCGACACAGCCACCCTGGTCTACCGCCACGTCGACGATCACCGCCCCATCCCTCATCACCTTCAGGTCCTCACGCAGCACCAGATGGGGCGCCTTGGCGCCAGGCAGAAGAACCGCGCCGACCACGAGATCGGCCCCGGCGATCGCCTCCAAGATGTTCGGCCGATTCGAGTAGACCGTATCGACGTTTGCGGGCATCACATCATCGAGATAGCGAAGCCGATGCAAGCTGATGTCGAGTATGATCACCCGGGCGCCCAGGCCCGCCGCCATCTTCGCGGCGTGCGTGCCAACTACACCGCCGCCCAGCACGGCAACCTCCGCCGCCGGAACGCCGGGCACCCCGCCCAGCAGGATGCCACGCCCGCCGAACGCCTTCTCCAAGTACTTGGCTCCCTCCTGGATCGCCATGCGGCCAGCTACTTCACTCATCGGTGTGAGCAGAGGCAGCTCGCTCGTCGGTAGCTGTACCGTCTCATAGGCGATCGAGACCGCGCCACTCTCAAGTAGCGCCATCGTCAGCTCCTCAGAGGCGGCGAAGTGGAAATACGTGAAGATCACGTGATCAGGCTTGATGCGTGGATATTCCACCGCAATCGGTTCCTTGACCTTCACCACCATCTCCGCCTCCGCCCACAGCTTGTCCGGGTCGCTGACGACGCTCGCACCCGCCGCCTTGTAAGCCGAGTCATCAAAGCCACTCCCGACCCCCCCGCCCTTCTCAACCAGCACCCTGTGGCCATGCTGGACTAGTTGCTCGACGCCGGCCGGCACCATCGCCACCCGGTTCTCACCCGCTTTGATCTCCTTCGGTACACCGACGATCATTGTTCGAGCCTCGCTGACTCAGGGCCGGTATCCGTGTCACACGGAATGTGAGAAGACCTCCGCCCGCTCTCAGCCCCTGCCCCCCTCGGGGCCCAGACGGACGACGGCCTGGTGCTCAGGAGCATAGTATTGATGAGACAACTCGGCCACCTCCACCTCGGTGACCGCGTCGATGCGCGAACAGATGTCGTCCAGGGTCAAGTACGGCTCGTCAAACAGCGCGACTCCCGCCAATCGCTGCAGCCGCGCCGAGGTCGACTCCAGCGAGAGCAGCACCTGACCCTTCGTCTGACTCTTCACCGCGCGCAGCTCCGCCGTTGCAAGCCCAGTGCCAGCCAGCTGCCCCAGCTCGCTCCGCACCTCGTCCACCGCCCGGTCGGCCATGTCCGAGCGCGTGGCCATGTAGATCCCGGACAAGCCGCCCCGGACGTAGAACGATTGGAACGTGTAGACCGTGTAAGCCAGACCCAGCTCTTCCCGGATGCGCTGGAAGAGGCGGCTGCTCATCCCCCCGCCCAGCGCCGTCGAGACGAGGATGGCGGCATAGCGGCGCGGGTCGCTCCGGGCAAATGTAGGCGAGCCTAAGCAGATGTGCGCCTGGACGCTGCTGCGCGGGTACTGCCTCTCCTCCGGCGTAAGCGCCGTGGGCTCCGGCACCAGCGGTGGCACGGCTTGCTCTCTGCTGCACGGGAAGTGCCGCGTGACCAGGTCCAGCAACTCGTCGTGCTGCAGCCTACCGGCTGCGGCCACCACCGAGAGGCTCGGCCGATAGGCCGTTCGCCACAGGTCTACCAGGTCGTCCCGGGTGATGGCCCGGACTGTCTCCAAAGTGCCCAGCACCGGTGTGCCGTAGGGGTGATCGCCCCACAGGGCACGGGCGTGCAGGTCGAAGACCAGCTCCTCTGGCGTATCCTCGACACCTGCGATCTCCTCGAGGATCACTTTGCGCTCGACCTCCAAATCGCTGCTTCGCAGCAGGGGTCGGAAGACGAGATCCGCCAGCACATCGATTGCGGTGGGCAGGTGCTCATCCAGGACCCTGGCGTGGCACGCGGTGTGCTCGCGCGATGTATAGGCGTCCAGCGAGCCGCCGATCCCCTCGATCTCCAGGGCGATCTCCCGTGCGGAGCGTCTCTCGGTGCCTTTGAAGCTCATGTGCTCCAGCAGATGGGAAGCGCCCATGCGCTCCGGCGAGTCGTGGCTGGCGCCCCAGCGGAACCATACGCCTGTCGCGACCGAGCGCACCCCCGGAACTTCCTCAGACAGCACAACAGGTCCGCCGGCAAGCTGAGTGCTGAAGACCTTGTCATCGAGCTGTACGGTCGTGGCGGTGTCGCTTCCCATCGTGACCGGTTCAGCTGTCCTGCGCCGTGTGAACAATAAGCCTGCCCCGCGAGCCACGGGACAGGCTTATGGAGAGAAAGGTTGGCTTCACGACGCCTTCGTTGCCTCGACCTCTGCGTCCATGGCTGCCCGGCGTGACAGGCGCATGCGCCCACGTTCGTCGATCGATATCAGCTTCACGCGCACCTTGTCACCGCGCTTCACCACGTCCTCTGTCTTGGCGACCCGGCCCTCCTCGAGTTCAGAGATATGGCAGAGGCCCTCCACGCCAGGCAAGATCTCCACGAAAGCCCCGAACGAGGTCGTGCTCTTGACCACGCCCTCATAGACCCTGCCGATTTCCGGCTCCTGAACGATCGCTTCAATGATCTCCCGCGCGCGCTCACCTGCTTCGCCACTGATGGACGAGATCGTGATCAGGCCGTCATCCTCGATGTTGATCTCAGCGCCCGTCTGCTCCTCGATCCCACGTACCGTCTTACCCTTCGGCCCGATCACCTCGCCGATCTTCTCCGGGTTCACCTGCAGCGTGATGATACGCGGAGCCATGGGCGACAGGCTCGAGCGCGGCTTGGCGATCGTTTTGTCCATGACATCCAGGATGTGCATCCGCGCCTGACGTGCATGCTGCATGGCCTCGTGCAGCAGCTCCGTAGAAAGACCTTCGATCTTGATGTCCATTTGGACCGAGGTAATCCCTTTGCGGGTCCCGGCGACCTTGAAGTCCATGTCACCGAGGTGATCCTCGATCCCCGTGATATCCGTCAGAATGACGACCTTGTCGCCCTCCTTGATCAAGCCCATCGCGATGCCGGCGCACGGGGCGCGCACTGGAACACCCGCCTGCATGAGGGCCAACGACCCGCCGCACACGGTCGCCATCGACGAGGAGCCGTTTGACTCGAGGATGTCGCTGACGACACGGATCGTGTAAGGGAACTCCTCGTAAGCTGGCAGAAGCGGCTGAAGGGCACGTTCCGCCAGGGCACCGTGGCCGACCTCGCGCCTTGACGGGCCGCGGAAGGACCGCACTTCGCCTACGGAGAAAGGTGGGAAGTTGTAGTGCAACATGAACGACTTGGACGTCTCCTGCAGGACGTCGATCGTGTCAATGCGCTGCTCGTCGCGGCTGGTGCCGAGCGTGACCACGGCCAGCGCCTGTGTACCTCCGCGCGTGAAGAGGCCCGAACCGTGGGTGCGTGGAAGTAACCCGACCTCACAACTGATCGGTCGAATCTCCTCAGGCCTTCGGCCGTCCACTCGCTCCGCTTTCTCCATAATCTGCGCGCGGAGCGTCTCGTACTCGATCTGATCGATGACCCTGTCGACTTGCCCCTCGTAGTCCTCGATCTCTGACTCGAACGGTTCACTGACCTCCGACGTGACGTTCTCGCGAAGCGCCACCAGCGCCTGATTCCGCTCCTCCTTACTCGGCAGGTTGAGTGCTTCGGTCACCCGCCTGGCGGCCAATTCGTTGACGCGTGCGACGAGCCCCTGATCCAGCGCCGGAGGCGTGTACTCCATCTTCGGTTTGGCGAGCGGCCCAACAAGCTCAGCTTGGATACCTACGAGCTCTCGGATCCCACGGTGTGCAAACTCAAGCGCGTCGATGAACTCGTCCTCCGACATCTCGAGCGCGCCGCCTTCCACCATGATGATCGACTCTTCCGAGCCCGCGACGACTAGGTCGACATCGGAAAACTCGAGCTGCTGGAACGTTGGGTCGAGCACCCATTCCCCATCGAGCCGACCCACACGCACGGCAGCGATCGGATAAGGGAAAGGTACGCTGGACATGTTCAACGCCGCCGAGGCTCCCATCAGGCCGAGCACATCAGCGTCGTTCTCCTGGTCCGCCGACAGGATGTAGATGACGACCTGGACCTCGTGGAGGAAGTCCTTCGGAAACAGCGGTCGAATCGCTCGATCGATCAAACGCGCTGACAGGATTTCCTTCTCACTAGGCCGCCCCTCGCGCTTGAAGAAACCGCCCGGGATCTTCCCCGCCGCGTAGCTCTTCTCTCGATACTCGACCGTCAGTGGAAAGAAGGGAAGATTTGTCGGCTTGGTGTCAGCCACGACGGTGGCGAGGACCGCCGTCTCCCCGAACTGCACGAGTACGGCGCCGTCCGCCTGTCTCGCCATACGACCCGATTCCATGATCAGGGTCCGGCCTGCAAACTTACACTCGACTAGATTTGCCATGATCTCCGTTGCCGCTTGTCGCTCCTTCGCTGGGCACGCGAAAGCCCCCGAGGGATCACCGTCGGGGGCCTTTACTCATCCGCGCAGGCCCAAATCCGCTGCAATCTGCCGGTATAGCTCCGGGTTCGTCCGGTTGAGATAACGAAGCATGCGCCTGCGTTTACCGACCCACTTCAACAAGCCCTGACGGCTGTGGTGATCCTTCGGATGCCGTCGCAGGTGTTCAGTCAGGTCACCGATCCGGCACGTGAGCAACGCGATCTGAACCGCGGCGGAACCGCGGTCATGCGGATGCATCTGATACTTGGCGATTAGCGCTTGCCGCTCTTCCTTCGTTAGTGTCATTCCGTCGATATCTCCGGCTCTACCACCGGGCGGTTGATACCCTCACTAAAAATGAACCCGTTAAGTTATTCCAGTTTATGCCCCATGTAAAGACGTCCTGAGCCCTTCGCAAAGAACTCCAGAGCCGCCTCCCGATCCCGCTTCATCTGCTCCACAAGCTGTGCCGCCGACGCGAAAGGCTGAACATCACGTAGCCGCGTCAGCAATTCGACCCGCACCTGCTCCCCGTAGAGATCACCGTCGAAATCCAGCAGGTGCAGCTCGATCGAGGGCGGCGATCCTCGGAAGGTCGGCCGCGGGCCCAGGTGCAGCAGCCCCTCTCCGAGGTGCGTCCGGAACGCCGCGCGCACTGCATAGATCCCTTCCCGTGGCAGCAGCTTGTCGCTCCCACTAACGCTCACGTTCGCCGTGGCGAATCCGAGCATCCGACCCCGGCCGTCCCCATGCACGACGACCCCGCTGAGCGAGTACGGTCGACCCAGGCCCCGCGCGGCCCGCTCCACATCGCCTTCCTGCAGCGCGCTGCGGATCCGGCTGGAAGAGATCGCGTCGTTATTCATCAGTACCGGCCCCACAACCTCGACCTCGAAGCCGTACCGCGCGCCGATCTCACACATGGTGCCAACGTGGCCGCTTCGGTCACGCCCGAAACCATGGTCGTAGCCGACCACCAGTCGCTCGATCGCGAAATGGGTCAGAAGCACGTCCCGCACGAATTCCTCGGGCAGATAGAGCGACAGCGACCGCGTGAAGCTGAGAAAGACGGCATAGTCAAGCCCGGACAGCGTGAGTATTTCCTTCTTCTCGTTGGGGGTCGTCAGCAGTCGCGGCGCGATGTCAGGGCGAACGATCTTCAGAGGATGAGGATCGAAGGTGACGAGTACACTCAGCAGACCCTCCTCGGCGGCCACCTCGCACAGCCGCTTCAGCACCGCCCAGTGCCCGCGATGCACACCATCGAACGTGCCCACGGTGACGGCAGCACCCTTTGCCTGAGGCGGCAGCCCGTGGGACCCAGCCGTTCGAACCCGTCTACTCATCCTGCCGGGATCCCAACTCGGCGACGAACACCTTCTTCGGCCGCAGCTGCCCCTCGCGCGCATAAGCGAGGGCCACCAGCTCGCCGTCCACGAATACGGCCACCGGGCCCTCCGCATCCACGCCGCGCCACTCAACCGGTCGACCATGGCGCAGCGCTTCCCGCGCCTCCGCACTCAGGTCCACTCGTCTCAAGTGGGCAACCGCCGCCTCCGGCGGTCGAAGCTGCGCGATGACCCGATCGCTCAGCGTGTACTGGCCCAGCGCGATCGCGTCAGCGACGTCGAACGAGCCAACCCGCAGTCTGCGCAAGCCCGTGAGATGGGCACCCACTCCCAGGGCCTCTCCCAGATCTCGCGCCACAGACCGAACGTATGTCCCACTCGAGCACTCCGCCTCCACCGTCAGGCTCGGAAGCGACATCTCAGACAGGCTCAGACGCCAGATCGTCACACGCTGCGGCTGCAGCTGCGGCGCCTCGCCGGCACGAGCCACAACATAGGCCTGCTGACCGGCCACCTTCTTTGCTGAATAGGCAGGCGGCAGCTGCTCGAATTCGCCGAGCTGCCGCTGCAGAGCTCGGCGTACCTGTCCCGCATCCACTTCACGCCAGGCCTCGCTGCGGGCCATCACAACCCCCGTACGGTCATCTGTGTCCGTCCGCTCGCCCAACCGGATCACCGCACGGTAAGTCTTCGGCAGGACCGCCAGGTACTCGGCCAACCGAGTGGCCCATCCTACGCAGAGCAGCATTAGCCCACTGGCCAAGGGGTCCAGCGTTCCCGCATGACCGACGCGACGAACCCCGATCAGTCGCCGCGCGATCTCCACCATGTCGTGCGATGTCGGACCTTCGGGCTTGTCCACCAAGAGCAGGCCAACAGGCTTCACTCCCTGTCTCCACCCTTCGGCGGTTCCTGTGGAGCCTCGACTTCCGCCAGCAGCTCCCTGATCCTGGCCGCCTTCTCTTGAGTACGGTCGATGACGAATCGCAGCTCCGGGGTGCGACGGATCCTCAGCTCACGCCCCAATCGCGAGCGAATGAACCCGGCAGCGCTCGTCAAGCCCTTGAGCGCCTCTGCCTTTCGCTGATCGTCGCCAGGCGCTTGCACGTATACCGTGGCATGTTTGAGATCCGCGGTCACCTCCACCTCGGTAAGCGTGACCATACCGACTCTGGCGTCCTTGACTTCCCTCTGCAGCAGGCGGGAAATCTCTTCCTTGAGCAGCTGGCTGATCCTCTGCGTGCGCGAATACTCTCTAGCCATGGAATTCGCCGAAAGGAACTGAGGTATAAGCGGTCAGGCCGCCGGGCTGACTCAACCGTGGACACTCGGGGATATCAGCAGTCGCCTCAGTAATAATAGGTCGTGCTGTCGATTATCCGGACCCGCGCATCGGATGCGACAAGCGCGTCAATCCTGCTCAACACCTGCTCCGCATGGCGCCTGTCAGAGGATACGATTGCGGCACAGAGCTCCGCCCTCTGCCAGGTATCCTGATGATCGGTTTCCGCCACCGAGACGTTGTGCCGCCCACGCAGCCGGTCTTTCAGGCTGCGGAGTATCGCCCGCTTTTGCTTGAGGGAGCTGCAACCTTCGAGGTGCAGCTCCCACGCGATCACACTCACGACCACGGCGACTGCAGAGCTGCTGTCATCGATCCCCAGATCTACCTAGCGGCGCGCGACTCGCTCTCTCCTGAGACCCCGGCCTGCGCACCTGCTGCCGTATCCAGGCTACGGGCCACCTGCTCGATCCGGAACGACTCGAGCACGTCACTCACCTTCACGTCGTTGAAATTCTCTATCGCTGCGCCACATTCGTAGCCGGCTCGCACTTCCTTTACATCATCTTTGAAACGCCGCAAGCTGGCGAGCTTGCCCTCATACACGACCACATGATCCCGCAGCACGCGAATCCGAGCGTTGCGGTCGATCACACCGTCGCTCACATAGCAGCCGGCGACCGTGCCGACCCTTGGAACCCTGAACAGCTGCCTTACCTCTGCGCTGCCAAGGATGACCTCCTTCTCCTCTGGGGCGAGCATACCCTCCAGCGCCGCCTTCACCTCGGCCGCTGCCTCATAGATGACCCTGTAGGACCGGATATCGACGCCCTCACGCTCGGCCAGCTCCCGCGCCTTGCGATCCGGCCGCACGTGGAAGCCGATGATGATCGCGTCCGTGGTCTGGGCCAGCAGCACGTCGGTCTCGTTGACCGCGCCTACGCCCCGGTGAATCACCCTCACCTCGACTTCGTCAGTGGACAGCCCTTCAAGCTCATCGGAGAGCGCTTGCACGGAACCGTCGGTGTCGCCCTTGATGATGAGCTTGAGCTGAGTCCGCTCCCCAGCCTGCACGGCTTGGAAGACGTCCTCGAGGCGGGCAACCTGGCTTCTGCGCCTGATCTCTTTCTCGCGCTCAATCTGCTGCCGCCTACCCGTGATCTCGCGAGCGCGCTCGTACTCAAGCACGATCAGGCCGTCACCCGCCTGCGGCACACCTTCGAATCCAAGCACGCGCACCGGCATGCCGGGGCCCGCGAACTGCACGCTGTGGCCTCGCTCGTCAAAGAGCGCGCGAACCCGTCCCGCATAGATGCCGCACACAAAGCCATCGCCGACCTTGAGCGTGCCCTCGGTGATCAGAACCGTGCCTACCGGGCCCATTCCCTTGTCCAGCTCGGCCTCAACCACGGTCCCGCGGGCGTTGAGTCCCGGATCCGCTCTGAGCTCAAGCACTTCGGCCTGCAACAGGACCTTCTCGAGCAGGTCGTCAACGCCCTGACCGGTCTTCGCCGAGATCTCAGAGCTCAGGACGTCACCGCCGAATTCCTCGATGACGACCCCGTGTTCGAGCAGTTCTCGTTTGACGCGCGTCGGGTTCGCCGACGGCAGATCGATCTTGTTGACCGCCACGATGATCGGCTTGCCTGCGTTCTTGGCGTGACTTATCGCCTCAATGGTCTGTGGCATCACGCCGTCATCGGCCGCCACAACGAGAATGACGATGTCGGTTACGTCGGCACCCCGAGCACGCATTGCCGTGAATGCCGCGTGGCCTGGTGTATCCAGGAAGGTGATCTTACGCTCGCCATCGACGCCGACCAGATACGCGCCGATGTGCTGCGTGATACCACCAGCCTCGCCAGCGATCACGTTCGCGTTGCGGATGCAGTCGAGCAGCAACGTCTTTCCGTGATCGACGTGACCCATCACGGTCACCACGGGCGGCCTCGCTTCGAGGCGTCCCGGTTCTACTTGCGCGACCTCCTCAAGGATGTCGGCACCGTATTCATCCTCCCGAACCGCCTTGAAACCGAGTTCGCTGGTGATCAGCTCGATCTGGTCGAAATCAAGCCGCTGGTTGATGGTGACCATCAAGCCAAGGTTCTTGAACGCCGACATGATGATCTCGTTTGGCGAGACGCCAACGAGATCGGCGAGCTCGGCGACGGTAAGGAACTCCGCCACACGTACGGTCTTGCGTTCCTCCGCCAGCCGCTCCGCCTCGGCGGCTTCGCGTTCACGCTGCTCTGCCGTCACCTCGCGTCGGCGGCGGCGCGTCGGTCCGGCGCTCTCCATCTTGGCTAGGGTCCGCTTGATGGCCTCCTGCACCGCCTCCTGGTCCACGCGAGCGCGCTTCTTCTTCTTACGCCCGCGCCGGCGGCGGCGTCCATCGACCGTGTAGCCCTCCGCCTGGATGCGGACCACGCCGGCGGCCTGCTTCGGCGCTGGCGGTTCAGCGGGCGTCGGCAAGACGGGAACGGGCGGAGGCGGGGCCTCAGCCAACGGCGCTTCTGCTGCCTCGGCCGCGATCGCTGGCATCTCCTCCGCCGCCGGTACCTCCACATCTAGGGGTGCCGCGGGCTCCTCATCCACCGGTGCCTTCGCCAGCTCAGCCTCGGCAGCCACCAGCTCAACCGGCTCGGCCTCAACAGGCTCGACTGCAGGCACCGCAGGCGCTTCCGCCGGCATCTCGGCCTCCACGTCAGCGACGAGCTCCTCAATCACCTCCGCCGGGACCTCAGCGACCGGCTGCTCGACGCCCTCGACAAGTTCCTCGGGGGCGACGACGGTCTCGGGCACCTCTTCAAGCGCGGGGCCCACCTCCTCGATAGCCAGCTCAACTGGCTGCGCGGGCATCTCCACAACGCGACGACGGCGCCGACGTCGGGCAGCCAGCTCGCTCTTACCTGCCTTGACCGGCCTACGCTTGTCACGCTCAAGCCGTGTGCGCGCACGGGCGACATGAATGTCCTCAAGCGAAGACATGTGGCTGCGGACAGGTATGTCCATCTCGCGGAGGAGATGGATCAGGCTCTCGCTCGTGATCTCGAACTCCCTTGCCAGCTCGTAGACCCGCATCTTCGCCAAAGCTGCAGCCCTCCTGTACGCTAGCCTTCCAATGCTTGCGCCAACTCCAACACTCTATGTCCCAACGACTTATCGGTGACCGCCAACGCCACAACCCGCTCCCGGCCTACGGCACGACCCAGCTGATCACCGTCAAGTACGACCGTATGTGGCAGCCCGCGCGGACCCAGGAGCCTTTGGAACCTCCGCCGCACTTGCGGCGGCGCGTCGCCGGCGATGACAACCGCCACGGCCTCGCTCCTCCGGATCGCTCGCTGCACGGCATCGACACCTACGCGCAGCTGCCCGGCCCGCCGGGCCAGCCCCAACCCCCTCAGCAAACGGCTTGCCGCCTCAGGAGTCTCGCTCGTCTGGTTCAACCTCCAGGCTCACCTCCGCATCCGCCGAGCTTGTCTCATCTGCCAGCTCGCTGCCCGCCTCGACCTCTACAGCAGACTCAACGCCGCCCACGGCCTCAGCCGCGACTTCGGCGCTGGCCTCGGCCTCAGCATCAGGCGCCTCGGCGCTCTCGCTGCCCGCGACGGCAGGTTCAACCGCCGCCCCGCTCTCGACAGTCTCTTCGGCCTCTTCGCTCTCGACGAACGGCCCGCCCGTCGCCACCGGCTTCGCATCGGGCGGGACTTCAGCGGACAGCTCAGTGGGCTCCTCAACGATGGTCAGTTCTTCAACTAGCTTTGCCAGCAGATCAGCATCGTCAGGATCTACTCCCGCAATGCGCAGGAATTCGTCGCGCTCGAGGTCGATGATGTTCATGAACGTCTCGTAACCCGCTGCCTCGAGTGCCGCCAGGACAGCTGGCGGGATATCAAGCTCCTTCAGCGGGAAGTCGCCTACTCCCTCCTCCTCCTCCAGGCCACGGAACAGTGTGCTCTGCGCGCCACGCTCCATCCACTCACGGCTCGAGTAGAGATCGATCTGCCAACCGATGAGTTGCGAGGCGAGGCGCACGTTTTGTCCGTTACGGCCGATGGCAAGCGACAGCTGATCCTCATCAACGATGGCGGTGACCACTTTGCGCTCAGGGGCCGATATCACCTTCGCAACCTTCGCCGGAGCCAGAGCGCGCTTGGCGTAGACCTCCGGATCGGGATGCCACGGCACGATGTCGATCCGCTCCCCGCTCAGCTCGGACACGACCGCCTGAACGCGCGAGCCCTTCAAGCCCACACACGCGCCCACTGGGTCGATCGCATCGTCGTTGGACACGACCGCGATCTTCGTTCGGCCGCCTGCCTCGCGCGCGATATCGACGATTTTCACCACGCCCTGATAGATCTCCGGCACCTCCAGCTTGAACAGCGCCGCGACGAAACCCGGGTCTGCACGGGACAGAATCAGGCGCGGCCCCTTCGGCGTCTCCTCCTGCTTCTTGAGCACGGCGCGGATCGGCTCTCCCTGCCGGAATCGCTCTCTCGGGTTCTGCTCACGCCAAGGGATGATCGCCTCCGCCTCGCGCAATACGTTGAGCATTACAACGAGCTTGCCGCGCTCGATGGCCTGGACCTCGCCGGACAGGAGCTCACCAATCTTGTCGCTGAACTCCTCGCGGATGCGGTTTCGCTCACCCTCCCGCACCCGCTGGATGATTCGCTGCTTGGCTGCCAGCACAGCTGTCCGGCCGAAATCATCAAACTCTACCGGAATCTCAAGCAGATCACCGACCTGGAAGTCCGGGTCGTCCCAGCGTGCCTCATTGACGCTGACCTCCCGCGACGGGTCGACGACGTCTTCAACTACTTCTTTGAGGACGACGATGTCGATCGTACCCTTGACCTCATCGATCATGATCTCAGCCTGCACGTTCGGGCCGTAGCGCTTCGCGAGCGCCGCGTAGATACCGTCCTTGATCAAGTCGTGCAGATCTTCGCGCGACAGCGACTTGTGCGCCGTCATCACGCGAAAAGCTTCCAAAACCTGGGCGGCGTTGGCCATCTGTTCAACGCTCCGTTCGTCTTTATTACTCCCCGGACGCCCGGGGTGCATTCCCGTTCTCGCCGCTTCCTCAGCGCCTAGGTTTCTCGTTCCCGCGACTTCCCAGATCCGGACTCATCCCAGTCGAACACGAGGTTCGCCTTGGCAACCGCCGAGTGCGGAACCTCGAACTCCGCACCGTCCGCCAGCCGAAGTCGCAACCGCTCAGAGCCCTCCGAGCCCTCAACGCCCAGCAGGACTGCCTCGATCCGCTTCGCGCCTCCCGCAAGTGGCTCGAAACCTTGCACGCGGATCCGGCGGCCGATACTGCGCTCGAAGTCACGTCGCTTACGGAGCGGACGCTCGACGCCTGGAGAAGAAACCTCCAGGATGTAGCTGCTCAGGAGGTCTTCTCGCACGTCCAGTGCCGCTTCCAGCTCGCGGCTCACCCGCGCGCAGTCGTCTACCGTGATTCCCCGGCCTGGCTCAGAGTCCGGGCGATCGATGCGCAGCCGGAGGATCGGGCGCGCCCGATGACCGGCCGTCTCCAGGTCCACCAGCTCGAAGCCCAAGCGATCGAGTACAGCCTCCGTGATCCGCTCCAGGTTCTCCTCCACGCGGCCGGACTTCTTCACCATCCCAATCTTCGCACGCTCGCGTCCCGGTGGACCTCAGCAATAAAAAAGTGGGGTTTGATTTGCGTCCCCACTCAAAAGACCTTGCGGCCAGTCGCTTCTGAGCGCCTCAACCCACAGCGGCCGTAAATATAGAAGCCGCCTAACAGAAAATCAACCAGGCCACCGCCCTAGGACCATCCCAGAAAGGCACACATGCGCCGGTTGCGGTCTCCGCGCCGATAAGAATAAAAGTTATCCGAATCGCACCGGGTGCAACCGCTCGAGACCGTCACCCGTTCAGGCGCCACCCCGGCCGTCAGAGAGCTTTGGGCGACATGCGCCCGCAGATCGACGCGACCGGTACGTGCGGGCGACGCGCCGAGGGCGCGAATCACCTCAGGGCCGACCTCGTAGCACTGGCCACAGATCGCCGGACCCAGGTGGGCGTACATCGACGCGACGTCTGCACCGAGCTCCTTCATCCTCGCCAGCGTCGCCTCTACGACCCCCGCGGCGATCCCCCGCCAACCAGCGTGTGCGAGCCCCAGCGCGCGCCGCTCTGGATCCACCAAGAAGACGGGTACGCAGTCTGCCACGGTCACCCCCAGCAGGAGGCCTTCGCCCGCAGTGACAAGCGCATCCGCCTCACCGACGACGTGCACACCGGAGTGCTGCCGACCATCGCACAGCACGACGTCGGCACCCTGGACCTGCCGGCAACGGGCAACACGCCGGATCCCCGTGGCTGCTTGCAGTTGTTGCCAGCCGTCCGACGTCAGGTCTTCAGCCGAAGGTCCAAAGTCCAGCTCGGCGACGCGAGCGGTAATGCCCTGGACGAGACCCGGGAAGCGGGAGAGCCAATCGGCGTGGGTGAAGACACGCAGGCCGTCCAGCCAGTACTCTTGCTCTGTCACAGCGATCATTCGACTCTTTCGATGGACGCGCCAAGCTCTCGCAAGCGCTCGTCGATTCGCTCGTAACCGCGTTCGATCTGGCCGATGTTGTGAATCTGGCTGCGACCCTCGGCACCTAGCGCGGCGATGAGGATCGCCATTCCGGCCCGGATGTCCGGGCTTTCCACCACGGATCCGCGCAGCTTTGCCGGCCCGACCACCACAGCGCGATGAGGGTCACAGATCACGATCCGGGCTCCCAGGCCGGTTAGCTTGTCAGCGAAGAACATCCGTGACTCGAACATCTTCTCGTGGATCAGTACCGTGCCTCGGCACTGGGTGGCCACGACGAGCGCGATATTTATCAGATCCGCCGGGAAATTCGGCCAAGGCCCGTCATCGATCTTCGGTATCTGCTGGCCGATGTCCATGCGGACCTCAAGCGACTGGTCCGCTGGCACACGCAACGTTCGTCCATCAAGCTTGCAGAGCACGCCGAGTCGCTCGAACATCAGACGTATGCTCAAGAGGTGTCGCGGCTCGACATCGCCGATTGTGAGCTCGCTTCGGGTTACAGCAGCCAGTCCGATGAACGATCCGACCTCGATGTGATCAGGGCTCAGCTCGGCGCTCGCCCCTCCGAGCCGCTCAACGCCCTCGATCTCCAGCTCGGCCGTGCCGATCCCGGATATCCGGGCCCCCATGCGGTTCAGCAACCGGCAGAGGTCCTGCACGTGCGGTTCCGACGCCGCGTTGCGCAACACACTGGTACCTTCCGCTAGCGTCGCCGCCATGATCGCGTTCTCGGTGCCCGTGACGCTGGGTTCATCCAGGAAGATCTCCGTCCCCCGGAGCTTCCCGCGCAACACGAACTCATCGCCAAGCTCAACCTCGGCGCCAAGTCGCTGCAGCGTCTCGAAGTGCGTATCCAGCCGTCGCCTCCCGATCACGTCCCCGCCGGGAGGCGGAAGTCTCATATGCCCCGCACGGGCCAGCATCGGGCCGGCCAGCAGTATCGAGGCCCGAATCCGCGCGGCCAGCGCTGGCTCAAGCGCCGCAGACTGCACGTCCCGGGCTTGCAGCGTGAGAGCCCCTGGACCTGACCACTCGCACCGCACTCCAAGCGCAGTAAGCAGCTCCGTCATGGTGAGCACGTCACGAATGTCGGGTACATTGGCCAGCCTGACCGGCTCGTCGGTCAGCAGCGCCGCCGCCATCATAGGCAGTGCGGCGTTCTTGTTGCCCGCCGGCCGCACGTGGCCGTGGAGCGTGCGTCCGCCCTCAACAATGAAGCTGCTCATCGCGCCCAACTTAGGTCGCTGCGCTCGTGACCGTCAATCGTCACCGCCGCTTCCCCGTTTGTGCCGGCCCCTGGAGCGACCGGGCCAGCGAGACTCCGCGCTTGACACCACACGGCCGTTTGGCCTATGTGAATGCAGTGTACCGACCCCTGGCTAGCATGAAACTACATCACTACCTGCGTCCCGACCTGATCATCCTTGACCTCCAGACGGAGGGCGTGGAAAGCACGCTGCGTGACCTAGTGCGTAATCTGGCAGAGCACGGTCTCATTGACGACGAGCAACACGCGCTGGACGCGCTGTTGGAACGTGAAGCAGCGCAGTCGACCGGGATCGGCTGTGGGGTGGCGATCCCGCATGCCGTGTACCCCGAGTTGAGTTCGACGGTGATCGAACTCGCGCTCTCACGCACCGGCATCGATTTCCTAGCACTGGACGAAAAGCCCGTGCACACCATATTTCTGCTTCTCTCGCCACCGAATCTAAGCAGCACACACATCAAGCTCCTAGCGCGGATCGCCCGCCTGATGCGCCAGCCGGCGGTCCAGGAGCGGCTGCTGAACGCCGCAAGCGCCGAGGACGTCATTGAGCGCATTCGTCAGTTCGACGAACAGCATCCCTAGCTCGCCACGGCGGCACACTTCAGCCTATGCAACTACTCGTGGCCGTGATCAACCAGCCGGAAAAGCTCGATGACATCCTATCGGGCTTTCTCGAGTTGGGGATCACTGGAGCCACGATCATCGATAGCGAGGGGATGGCTCGTGTCCTCACCCACGACATTCCTCTCTTCGCAGGGATCCAGACACTCATCTCGAGATCGCGCTCGCAGAACTACACCATCTTCAGTGTCATAGACGACGACGCCAAAGTCGAGGCGGCCTTCGCCCTTATCCAGGACGTCTGTGGCAGCATGTCAGATCCCGGCACAGGAATCGTATTCACGATCCCAGTCAGTCGGGCGACGGGTGTGGCGCCCGAGCTCGGAGAAGAATCTGAGCTGTGAACCCACTCCTCGTCGTCCTGCTGCTTGCCCTCATCGGTCTGCTGGGAGCTCAGCTCACCTTCTCCCGGCGCCAGGTGCCGCTGGGCCCACGCACCTTCATAGCGATCGGCGGGCCCTTCCTGCTCCTCGGTTTCCTCCTCGGCCCGCACCTCTTGCGAGTCTTGACGCCGGGGACGCTGCGGGCGCTAAACCCTCTGCTGGCCCTCGGGCTGGGCTGGGTCGGGGTGCTGTTCGGACTCCAGCTGGACCGCGCGCATCTTCGCCAGTTCCCGCCGCGCTACCTGGCCATCGCCTGGTCGCAGGCCGCGATCGCGTTCGGTGTCGTCTACATCGTCGGTCAGCTGCTAACCAAGGCCTGGTTCTCGCTCGAGCTGGACGCAATCGTCCTTGCAGCTGCAGCGACCGCGTGCGTGTCAACGCCAGCCGCGATCGCGCTCATCTCGAACACGTACAGGACCCGGGGCCGCATCACGCGCCTGCTCTTCTACGTCACCAGTCTCGA
This sequence comes from Gemmatimonadota bacterium, assembly GCA_020344375.1. Taxonomy (GTDB): domain Bacteria; phylum Gemmatimonadota; class Gemmatimonadetes; order Palauibacterales; family KS3-K002. The sequence goes on from CP070823.1 coordinate 2,294,288, forward strand.
TGCAGCCGTGGGAATCGGTGCTCTCGGCCTCACGCACGCCGCCTACCACACCCGACTACTCGGGGGCGGTGTCGCGTTATCGCTGGTCGAGTGGTTTGTGATATCGGTGCTGCTAGGATTCTTCTTCGGCGTGCTGTTCCTTTCACTGACGCGAATCCGCCCGCGAAGCCAAGAATTGGTGTTGCTGCTCATCGGACTCGTACTCTTCGCAGCCGGCGCCGCGTTCTATCTCTCGCTCTCCCCCCTGTTCGTGTGCATGATCGCTGGGACGGTGATCGGCAACCTTTCGCCCGTGCGTCGCCGCGCCTACGCGGCCCTGTCACAATGGGAGCAGCCGATCTACATCATGCTGCTCGTGTTGGCCGGGGCGCTCCTCCATTTCTCTTCATGGTGGATCGTCCCGCTCGTGGCCGCCTACGCCGCAGGCCGACTCCTGGCCAAGTGGATCGGCGGCCTCGTGGCTTCGCGTGCCGGGCCGCGAGATCTGGCCCTTCCTGCCAGCTTCGGGCTCGCCCTGACACCTCAGGGCGGCATCTCATTGGCCATGGCCATTTCGTTCGTTCTTATCTACGTTCCAATGGGGAGCGAGCCGGACGCCGCGCTTAACGTCTTCTTCGCCACGGTGGTGATCGCGGTCGGCATCAGCGACCTCATCGGACCATTCCTGATTCGAGGTGTGCTGGAACGGGCCGGCGAACTCGACCGCAGGGTCGCACATGCCGGAGCCGCGAGTGACAGTAACAAGGGGAGAGGTGCCGCGTGGAGGATCCGCTGAACCTGACGATTCAGGTGATACAGGCCCTGGCCGTTCTGGTGCTGGGTGTCGGCATGATCATGCTGGCGCGTGCTCTGCGCCGCATCAAGCGCAGCCTCGACCGGGTGGACGATGCACTGGACAGCATCGGTCGCGATGCGAGGCCGGTGCTCGACCGGGCGCGCGCCGTAGGCGAGAACTTGAACTTCATCGTGATGTCAGTTCGCAAAGAAGTTGGGCATGCAAGCGAGACGATATCACGCGCCAACGAGCGGCTCGAGGCTGCCCTCGAAGTGGCGGAGGAGCGGGTTCAGGAGTTGGGCGCACTCATCGAGGTCGTGCAGGGAGAGGTCGAGGACACGCTGCTCACCGCGACATCCGCTCTCAGGGGAATACGCACCGGCGCGAAACTGCTGCGTCGTCGCGGACGGAACGACGACGAGGAGCTTCAGGTAGAAGACCAGGAGGAGTGAAGGCGTCATGGCCGCTGAGCCAAGCCGCACGGAGATTGGGAGCGGAGAGCACAAGCGGCAAGAGCCCGCCGAGCTGCTCCTCGCCTTCGCCATAGGCGCTCTCGTCGGCGTCGGTCTGGCCGCGATCTGGGTGCCGGAGCGACGGCGGCGCCGGCTACCCGCGGCGCTGAGTCGGCGTTACCAGCGCATGCGCAAGGCAAGCACGGCGACACTGGATGAGATCCGCAAGGCGGGCCGAACCATCGCGGGCGAGTTCCGTGAGGAACTTGGCGCAAGCCTCGAAGCAGCCCGGGAGGAACTCAAGGATATGGCGCGTCACCAGCTGGATCAGATGCACCAGGCCCTGCGCCGAGAGCAACGGAAGCTCGGCGGGTCACGCTGACGCGTGCGCTGGCTCAAGATCCTCGGCGTCGCGGGACTGGCAGTCCTGCTTACGCCCACCCCCGCCTGGGCTTGGGGGCCGGGCATGCACATCCTCGTTGGCACCGAGATCCTCGGCGCCCTAGGTCTGCTTCCGTTGGCTGTAGCGCGCATACTGCGCCGCTATCCTTTGGACTTCCTCTACGGCTGTATTTCTGCGGATATCACCTTCGGCAAGAGGTACGCGCCAGTGGGCCGCAACTGTCACCACTGGCACGTTGGGGAAGAGCTTTACGACGCTGCCAATTCAGACGCCGGCCGCGCCTGTGCGCTCGGCTACCTGACGCACCTGGCCGGCGACACCATCGCCCACAACTTCTTCCTGCCGCGCCAGCTGCTGACTTCCGCGGCGACTCAGGTGATCGGGCATTCCTACTGGGAACACCGGATGGACGTGCATCTGGGTCAAGCCTACTTGCGAGCCGCGTTTCACCTGATAACGGACTTCGATCAAAGTCACAACGACTGGCTGCTGAACCGCGTGCTGGATCGAACCGTGTTCAGCTTCCAGACCAACCGCCGGATCTTTCGTGGCATGATCAGGCTCGCGGACCACAACACCTGGCAGGCGATGTTCGACCGCGTGCTCGACTACTCACGCTGGGACGTCGACGATCACGAGGTCGCCAGATGGTTGCGTTACACCTTTGACTTCGCCACAGACTACCTCATCAACCGGAAGGGCTCGGTCGTGGCCTTCTTGGATCCCACTGGTGAGCGCCGCCTCGGTGAAGCGAAGATGCTGAACCGGCAGTACGGCCTCCGAAACGGCTTGCGCAAGACCCAGCTGCAGGAAGAACTCTCACACGTTTCTGACGAACGCTTTCCGATGCCAGGAGATCGTCTCGGCTGGTGGGATCAGCGGCTGCGCGCAGAAGGGATGTGGGTCGATCTGGCGAATCTGAAGGCGAAGCTCATCCGACCCAAGCAGCCACGCATTCTCACACGGCGCCGTGGGCAGAGGCTGAGACGACGTGCCTGAAGGCTGTCAGGCGCTTCCAGCACTCTCATCATCCAACCGCCCCATCGCCGCCCTCAGGGCCTCACGCAGACGATCAGGATCGGCCTTACCCTGCGACTTGTGCATGGCCTGACCGATGAAGAAGGCAAGCAGCTTCTCCTCCCCCTTGCAGTAGCGCTCCACCTCCTTAGGATGCTCGGCGATCACCTCGCTGACCCAGCCATCGATCTGCCGCTCGTCACTCACCTTGCGTAGACCTTCCTCATCGATGATCTGCGCAGCAGTCTTTCCCGTTTCCACCATCCTGCGGAGTACCTGTTTGCCAAGAAGTCTCGACAACGTGCCCGCACCGACCAACTCGATCAGCTCGGCAAGTTGCTCCGGCTCGACGCCCAGATCGGTGACCGCGAGACCGCGCTCGTTGGCCACCGCTTGTACCTCCACCATCACCCAGTTCGCCGCCGCTTTGGGATCAGAACATGCGTGTGCGACTGCCTCATAGTACGCTGCCAGCGGCCGTGTGGCGCTCAAAACCTCCGCGTCGTAGGCGGGCAGCCCATAATCCGCCTGAAAGCGCCTCATCTTCTCCCACGGCAACTCCGGGATCTGCTCAGCCGCCCAAGCGACGGTTCCCTCCGTCACCTCGAGGGTCGGCAGGTCCGGCTCAGCGAAGTATCGGTAGTCATGCACCTCCTCCTTACCACGCATCGGTCGCGCCTCGCCGCGAGCGGGATCCCACAACATCGTCTCGTGCTGCACCCTGCCGCCTGATTCGAGGATCGCAACGTGCCGGGCCGCCTCGTAGGTCAGTGCTTTCTCCAGTTGGCTGAACGAGTTCACGTTCTTCACTTCGGTCTTCGTTGGCAGCTCGACGCTGCCATGAGGCCGCACGGATACGTTCGCGTCAACCCGGAGACTGCCCTCCTCCATATTGCAGTCGCTGACCTCCAAGTACTCCAGTGTCTGCTTCAGCCTGCCGAGGAACGCTCGAGCTTCAGCAGGCGAGCGGAGGTCCGGGGCCGTGACGACCTCGATCAGCGGCACGCCCGCGCGGTTCAGGTCTACCGCCGTCTGGCCCGGGAAACGGTCATGAAGCGACTTCCCCGAGTCCTCCTCGACGTGCAGACGCTGGACATCGATGCGGCACGCCGGCCGGCTATCAACCGCCGGCAGCTCCAGCCAACCGTCTGTCGCCAGCGGCCGGTCGTACTGACTGATCTGGTAGCCCTTGGGAAGATCAGGGTAGAAGTAGTTCTTGCGTGCAAACACGGATCGGCGGTGGACCTCGCAGTTCAGCGCCAGTGCCGCGAGGACAGCCAGCCGGACAGCCTCCTCGTTCACCGCAGGCAGGGCCCCTGGCAGGCCGAGGCAGACCGGGCAGACGTGCGTGTTGGGCGGCGCGCCGAACTGGACGCGACAGCCGCAGAACATTTTGCTGCGCGTCTCGAGCTGGACATGGATCTCCAGACCGATAACCGTCTCGTAGCCCTCTCGCGCGCTCACGGAAGACACCTACGCTCCCAGGTCTGGACGGCTGGCGGCGATCGATCGCTCGAGCGCGGAGGCCACACGCAGCAGCGTCAGCTCATCGAAACGTCGCGCCAAGAGCTGGCCGCCCACTGGCAGACCTTCGATCCAACCGATCGGTATCGAGATCGCCGGCAGGCGCGCGAGGTTTACCGTCACCGTGAATACGTCCGACAGATACATCTGCAGCGGATCGTCCACGCGCTCTCCCAGCCGAAAGGCGACCGTGGGCGAGGTTGGTGTGAAGACGACGTCCACACCCTGAGCGAATGCCTGCTCAAAGTCCTGAGCGATGAGCCGGCGTACCCGCTGAGCCCGCCCGTAGTACTCGTCGTAATAGCCAGCTGAAAGACCATAGGTCCCCAGCATGATTCTGCGCTTGACCTCAGCACCGAAACCTGCACCTCGTGACTCGCGGTACACGGCGGCCGTGCTCGCCGCACTCGGGACTCGCAGGCCGTAGCGGACCCCGTCGTAGCGCGCCAGGTTGCTGGAAGCCTCTGCGTTGGCCACCAGGTAGTAGGCCGGGATCGCGTAGTCCGTGTGTGGCAGCGAAATCTGCCGTAACTCCGCGCCCAGTCCCGCCAGTCGCTCGACCGCGGCCCGGCACAGGCCGGCAATACCGTGATCAAGGTCGTCCGGGAAGTACTCGCGCGGCACACCGACGACGACGCCTTCGATGCCAACATCCAGCTGCCCGCTGAAGTCGGGGACGGGAACATCGGCCGACGTGGAGTCGAAGCGGTCGACTCCACCGATAACGCTCAACAGCAGGGCTGCATCCTCGACGGTCCGCGTCAGAGGGCCGATCTGGTCAAGGCTCGAGGCAAAGGCCACCAGCCCGTAGCGACTGACCCGTCCGTAGGTCGGCTTGAGGCCAACGACCCCGCAGAAGGAAGCGGGCTGCCGGATCGAGCCACCCGTGTCGGAACCGAGGGCAATGGGTGCAAGTCCGGCCGCTACCGCGGCCGCCGATCCGCCGGAGCTACCGCCGGGTACGCGCTCGCGATCCCAAGGGTTGCGTGTCGGACCGAAACCGCTGTTCTCGGTCGATGACCCCATCGAGAACTCGTCGAGGTTCGTCTTGCCGAGTATCAGTGCACCTGCCGCACGGAGCTTGCGTACGACGGTCGCCTCGTACGGCGAGACGTAGCCCTCCAGGATCTTCGACCCGCAGGTCGTTGGCAGTCCGCGTGTACAGATGTTGTCCTTGATGGCGACCGGGATACCCGCCAGCGAGCCAAGCTCCTCCCCCCCGTCCAGCGCGCGATCCAGCGCCTCGACCTGTTCGGCAAGCTCGTCACCCGCCAGCGAAATGAAGGCGTTGAGCGCCGGCCCTTCAGCCTGCGAGTCAGCGATCGCCCTGAGCGCGGCCTCGAGGAGATCCGCGGCGCGAACGCGCCGCGACCGGAGTCCGTCCCGAAGCTCGCCTATCGTGAGCTCTGTGAGCCTTCTCGTCTCCACCGCGTCGATGAGCTCCTATTCCTCGGCGCCTTCGGCCTCCACGTCCATCGCCGGGAGCCGCGGGAGCACGAAGTAGCCCTCCCGCCAGACCGGCGCGATGTCCGCCGGCGCTCTCTCCAGCCGATCGCCGCCCACGCAATCCTCCCGCATCGGCGCCGGGTTCTCAAGCGCGCCCGCCGGCGCCGCATCCGTAACGTCAAGCCTGCGAATCGCCTCGAAGTAGGCCAAGATCGCCTGGCAATCGCGGGTGAGCCTCCGCAGTTCCTCCTCGCTGAGCTCGAGTCGAGCCAGCTGGGCGATTTTCTCCAAGTCCGTGCGGTCGATTGTCATCTCTCCCTATGCGCCGGAGTTCCCACTCGCGCTACTCGAGTTCGAGATTGGCGTACCATACAACGACCTTCTTTCTCCCAACCATATCGAAATCGATCACCGCTTTCAGATCCCGACCGTGACCGTCAAGCTCCGTGACGGTGCCGGGACCAAAACGAGGATGGCGGACACGGCAGCCCTCAGCGAGCTCGCCGAAATCCGGGACGTCCTGTGTATCGGTGTGGTCGTACCGCAGCCCGCCTCGCTCGGCGGCCGGCCCACGTTCCCAGCGCACCGGCCACTCCTCCCAGTCCAGCGCTCGACGACGGCTGGAGAGCCGATCGGCGTATCGCTCCGTCTCGATGGTCTCCAGCAGCTCCTCGTGCAGCGGTTGCAGGAAGGTAGACGGGCTGGAGACCAGCCAGTCACCGCCGCGGCGCCGTCTCTTGGCGTAGGTGAGGTACAGTTTTCTCTGCGTCCTGGTGATGCCCACGTAGAAGAGGCGTCGCTCTTCCTCAAGCTCCTCCAAGCTGTCGTACGCACGGGAGATGGGAAAGAGTCCCTCCTCGAGCCCGGCAATCACCACCACTGGAAACTCGAGCCCTTTGGCGTTGTGGAGCGTCATCAGAGTAACGGCATCCGCCTCTGGGTCGAGGTTATCGACATCGGCGACGAGCGCAATCTTCTGGAGGAACAGATCGACTTCCGTGAGGTGACCGAGCTCCTCGAGGTCCTCGGCTTCGAGGGCGTTCGCGGCATCGAACTCCGATGCGGCGGCGACCAGCTCCTCGACGTTCTGAGCCCGGTCGATGCCCTCGTGGCCCTCCTCGCGCAGGCTCTCGAGCAGGCGCAACTCGACGATCAAGTCACCGAGCAGCTCGTGCACCCTAACGTGATGGGCGAGGGCGCGATATCGATCGATCATCTGCGCGAAGGTCTCAAGCGCAGCGGCGCCGGCCCTGGGCATCCCAGCGATCCCTTGAGCCGAGCGAGCTGCCTCCAGCGGGGCGAGCCCGGCCTTCCGGGCTGCTGTGAGCAACGCTGTCAGTGTGATATCACCGATGCCGCGGCGCGGGTAGTTGATGATCCGCAAGAACGACCCTGCATCCTTCGGATTCGAGACCAGCTTGAGGTACGCGATGACGTCCTTGATCTCACGTCGTTCGTAGAACCGGACGCCGCCAATGATCCGGTAGGGCAGATCTGAGTCGCGAAACGCCTCTTCCAGCGCCCGGCTCTGAGCGTTGGTGCGATAGAGGACAACGAAGCTCCGGTGAGTCAGATGGTTCGAGCCAGCCAGCTGACTCATGATCTCGCCCGCGATCCACTCCGCCTCATCCATCTCGTCCGCGGCGCACACGAGTGTGATGAGAGAGCCAAACTCGTTCTCCGTGTAGAGGATCTTGCCTTTTCGGTTCTTGTTTTCCGCGATGACCTTGTTCGCTGCCCTGAGGATCAGCTGAGTCGAGCGGTAATTGCGCTGCAGGCGAATCGTCCGGGCGGCGGGAAAGTCCCGCTCGAATTCGAGGATGTTTCGGATGTCAGCCCCCCGCCACCCATAGATCGACTGGTCGTCATCGCCGACAACGCAGAGGTTGCCATGCTGTCTGGCCAGTAACTCGAGAAAGCGGTACTGAGCGTGATTCGTGTCCTGATATTCGTCGACGAGGATGAACTGGAAGCGGTTGCGGTAGCGCTCCAGCACGTCGGCGTGCGACTCGAACAGTTCCACTGGCTTGACGAGCAGGTCGTCGAAATCGAGCGCGTTGCCCTCACGCAGTCGCCTCTGATACGCCGGAAACACCTCCGCCACAACGCGTGCGAACGGATCGAAGGCGATCTCGGCGTACTCCTGCTCCGATACAAGCTGGTTCTTCGCTGCCGAGATCGCCCCGCGCACGGCCTGCGGCTTCCAACGTTTCGCGGTCTTGAGGTCCTCCATGACGTGCTTGATCTCCCGCAAGCTGTCGTCCTCATCGAGGATCGTGAAATCAGGGCCGAAGCCCAGACGGCTGCCGTGACGGCGCAGGATCCGGGCACCTATGGCATGGAAGGTTCCGATCCACGTGCCTCCCGGCTCCGCGCCAAGCAGCTTGTGGACACGGCTCCGCATCTCCTCCGCCGCCTTGTTGGTGAAGGTGACCGCCATGATGAGGTGAGGATCGACGCCGTGATGCTCGATGAGACGCGCGATGCGGCAGGTCAGCACGCGGGTCTTACCCGAGCCGGCGCCGGCGAGCACGAGGAGTGGACCAGCGAAGTGTTCGACCGCCTCGCGCTGATCCGGGTTCAGCGATCCGAGATAACCTGTGGGTCCAGGATCACCGGACGGCACGCCTCAAGCCACCCGCTCCGGGGACATCACAGGCAGGCCAACGATGAACTCGGCGCCCGCCCGCGGTCGACCGAGCTGGATCGAGCCGCCGTGGGTGTCCTCGACGATACGACGTGCCAGCGACAGGCCGACCCCCCAACCGCCTGCCTTCCGGGATGTGCCTGGCTCGAAGATCTTCTTGCGCAGCTCGTGCGGTACGCCTGGTCCATCGTCGAGAAAGCGGATCCTCACGGAACGGCCCGCTTCCGCTGACTCGGCGCTGACCTGAATCCGCCCGCCGCGACCGGCCAGCACGTCCACGGCATTCTTGATGATGTTCTCGAACGCCCATTCGAGCAGCACCGGGTTGCCGGCAACGGGTGGCAGCTCAGGGGCGATCTGCACGTCCAGCTTGATCGAGCGCTCCATGCGCGGCAGGCGTAGCGAGAAATAGTCTGCAAGTCGCCTCAACACATCTCCGATGTCCACCGTCTGCACACGGGGGCGGCGGCCGATCAGTTCGAAGCGTTGAGCCACCTTATTGAGGCGTTCCACATCGACCTCGATCTCCCGGGCGACCTTCTCGTCGTCAGCTACATCCGAGCGCTCCCTGTACGGCATGCGCAGGATCTCGACCCAGCCAGCCAAAGAGCTAAGCGGAGTACTCAGCTGGTGCGCGGACTCGCGGGCCATCGTCGCCCACACGCGTTCCTGCTCGGCCCGCACGGTCGAGCGAAAGATCCATACCGCGGCAAGCACGATCACAATTAGAGTGGCCGCCTGGATGAAGGGGACCCAGCGCAGGCGCTCCACCACAGAGGGGGCCCCGAAATGGATCTCGCCGATCCCCGCCTCGGCTATCGGAGCGTTGCGGCGATCGAGCATCTCCGCATACGCGAGCACGCGCCGCTGGTCCGCCGGATCGTTCAGGTCGGCCACGAACGGGAGGTTCAGCGCGGCTGAGGGCTGACCGTCAGCGTCGACCAACACCACCGGGATCCCCAGCTGCTCGATCTCATCCAGCATGTCGAACAGCACCGCCACGCTGGTCTCTCGGGTGGGATCGCTGAGGCTCTGATACGTCCGGGCGTAAATACGTGTGAGCGCTGCCGCGTCCGCGTTTGCAGCGCTCACCAACTGCTGCGTGTAGTACAGATACCAGACGAGGACAGCCCCGAAAAGCAGAGACAGGCCTGTGGCCCAGAGACGAGCTTTCACACCGGCTCGATCCGCGTACAGCCCATGTAGGGGTGAAGCGCCTCAGGGAGCTCGATGGTCCCGTCCGCGCATTGTCCGTTCTCCAGCAGCGCAATGATCGTTCGCGGTAGCGCCAGCCCGGATCCGTTCAGCGTATGCACGAACTCGGGCTTGCCACCGCGCTCACGCCGAAAGCGTATGCTGGCGCGTCGCGCCTGATAGTCGGTGCAGTTCGAGCATGAGGAAACCTCCAGCCAGCGCTCGACACCGGGTGACCACACCTCGAGATCATAGGTCATTGCGCTAGACTGTGCCATGTCGCCGGCGGCGAGCAAGATCACCCGGTACGCGAGACCAAGACACTGCAAGATCTTTTCCGCCTGCCCGATCAGCTCCTCAAGCGCCGCCTCCGAGTCCTCCGGCCTCTCGAACCGCACCAGCTCGACCTTGTCGAACTGGTGCACGCGGATCAGCCCCCGCGTATCCCGACCCGCGGCGCCCGCCTCACGGCGGAAGCATGCGGTGTACGACGCGTAGTGACGAGGCAAGTCGTCCGGGTCGAAGACCTCACCGCCGTGCAGATTCGTCAGCGGAACCTCGGCGGTGGGTATCAACCAGAGATCATCACTCTCGACGTGATAGGCGTCGTCGGCGAGCTTCGGTAGCTGACCCGTCCCCAACATGGTTTGGCTTCGCACTAAGTAGGGCGGTGTCACCTCGAGGTAGCCATGCTCCCGCAGATGAACATCGAGCATGAAGTTGATCAGCGCGCGTGCCAACCGTGCACCGGCGCCGACGTACACCGGGAAACCGGAGCCCGCGACCTTCGCACCGCGCTCCAGGTCAACGATCCCCAACGCCGCGCCCAGATCCCAGTGCGGCTTCCGCCAATCCGCCGGCTCAGCAGGGCTGCCCCACGACCGGACGTGTTGGCTGGCGGACTCATCGCCGGAAGGCACAGCCAGGATAGGTGTGTTGGGGATCTCAAGCAAAAGCTGCTCTATCCGCGCCTCACTCACACTCAGCTGGGAGTCGTACTCAGCGATCCGGGCCGAGACCTCCTTCATCTCGCGGATCAGCCCCGACGCATCCTCGCCCGCTTGCTTTCGCTCAGCGATCTCCTTCGATGCCTCGTTGCGGCGCGCTTTAAGCTGCTCCACGCTCTGGATCAGACGACGCCGTTCCTCGTCAAGGCTGATAACCTCATCGACGGACGCCGCCAGGGTGGGATCGGCGCGTTTCGCCAGCTGTTCCCTGACAGCGTCAGTCTCGAATCGGATCCGCCTTAGATCGAGCATTCACCGGCCCCCGGCTGCCCTTAGCCTTCCTCTTCCAGCGTGACGTTCGTGTCATCGCAGTTAGGGTTCCAGACGTAGCGGAAATGCACGTGCCTCGGATCCCCTCCGATCGAGTCGACGACGAGCTTGGCGTAGATCCGGCAGGGCAGCGAGAGAGCGGGGTCGGGGCGGCTGCGGATGCCGTACACGCGCCCCACGGTCAGGGGCACGGGCTCCTCGGCCTCATACGACTCGCGAGCGCTGGGAAGGCGCCGCACCGCATCGAAGTCCAGGTCGAGGGCAAGGATTCCGGTCGAAGGCTCAAGCGACTCAAAGAAGCCCCGCGGCAGCCAAACCGGATCGCCGTCAACTACCGCGAATGCCACATCCCAGCTGTCGCTCTGGTCCACCCGTGCCGTCCGTGGCAGGCCACGGCCGCGGCCCGAAACAACGTCGAATGCGCTGGCACGATCGATGGGCCCGGCCACCAGGTCGTACAACGTGGCCTCAAACGGCTCACTCGGCCGCCGGTAGCTAAGATCGAGCGTATCGCCGCAGCCGGACAGCACTGTCAGCGCGAGTAGTAAGACAGCCGTGCTGCGGCTCGAGTAGAAGCGCGGATTCACCATGGTTGACGGCGCAACCTTATCTGGCGTGGGCGTAACTGTCAAGCTGCGAAACCCCTGAGCACGCTTGACTTTGTGAGCTTGGCCAGGTAGCTTGGCCCGACTCCCGCTACCAACCACCCTCAGGAGCCGATGCCGACACTCAAGGATCTTCTCAGCCGGCTGTCAAACCGCTCAGAGGTTGAAGCGGTCTTCGTCGTAGGCCAAGATGGGCTGCTGATCGACCAGGTAGGACCCGAGGGCAGCGACGCAGAGGCGGTCGCCGCCATGGCCCCGAATCTGCTGCACAGCGCCCGTGAGCTCGGTGCCGCAGCCCGTCACAACGGACTGACCGCGGCGGTGGTCGAGTACGCGGACGGTGTGGCCATCGTGACCGACATCCCGCCGGAGATGATCCTCGTGACTTTCGTCAGGTCAGGCGTACCGTTCGGTGCCCTGCTCTACGAGCTGCGGCACAACCGCGAGCAGATCGCCAAGCTTATCTGAAGGGCGTTGGCCAGCGCGGTCGCTAATGCATGTCAACCAGAAAGACCATGTCGGCGAGGCAGTGGTCATAGCCGTCCGACTCGCTTGTCACACAGGTCAGAGATCGTGAGAGAACGACGGGTTCCAGCGTGAGCGAGAACGATTTCGAGCGCTGGATCGTGCTACTGGCCGGTGGCATCGGGTCAAGGTTCTGGCCGGCGAGCACGCCACTGCGTCCAAAGCAGTTTCTGCCGTTGGTGTCCGCGCGCCCACTCATCGTTGAGACCTTCGAGCGCGCCCAGGCACTCGCCCCGCTGTCAAACGTGCTTGTCGTCGCGGGTGAGCACCTTCAGCCGCTCATCCGGCGCCACCTGCCAGACCTCCCGGCGGAGCAGCTCCTGTGCGAACCACAGGCCAAGGGCACAGCTTCAGCGCTCGCCTGGGCTGCCCAGGAGATCCTCGCCCGAGCCGCTCGACCGGAGCGCGCCGTCATGGTTTCACTGCACACGGATCATGCCATTCGCCCGCTCGAGCGCTTCGTCTCCACGCTGGAAACCGCCGTGCAGGGTGCCGGTCTCACCGACCGCCTCCTCACCGTCGGCGTACGCCCGACCCGACCGGAAACGGGC
>CP070823.1:2306803-2352257 GCA_020344375.1 Gemmatimonadota bacterium
AGACGCTCCAGTAAAGCTTGAGCCTCACCTTCGATGAGACCACGGCCCACCCGGACCCGGTAGAGGGGATCACGCTCTGTCGCGTTCAGCACCCAGGCGTCGAAACCCTGCTGGAGCAGCGCCCGGGCGAGTTCATGAGCGGCCGTTTCGTCCTGCAGCGCGGCTACCTGCACCGTGTAGGTCCGCACTCGGTCCCGACAGCTGGCCCGCGCCTCGCGGAAAGCCTCTTCCAACAGCGTATCGGCTGGCGACAGCTCCGCCAAGCCCTGCTCTGCCGCGGCACAGGCGTGTTCCGCGTCACCCTGCTCAGCCGCTGCCCGAGCGATCCACAGCAAAGCCCCGGGCCCGTGCTCGCTGGTCGGATAGTCGCGCCGCAGCCGGCCAAGATACTCCACCACCCTCGCATACTCACCCCTCGCATACTTGTACTGCGCGAGGCGCAAGAGCGCGTCATCCGCGTACTCCGTGGAGGACCCCTCGATGATCACTCGCAGGTAGTGAAGCTCCGCCTCGGCGCCCTCCTCGGCCAGACGGCCCGCCAAGAACCAGCCACGCGCGCGCAGAGCCAGAGGCGCCGACTCCCCAAACTCGCTCTCCCACCGAGCCAGCGCCTGCCGCGCCTCCTGCGCCTCACCGCGATCGGCCAGACGCTCCGCCTGATCGAGGAGACTGGCCTCCTGCGCCGCTGCCTGCGGCGCCGCTAGCCAGAGCACCATCAGCAGGCCCGGACGCGCCAGGCATGACGCCCTACGATGCCTTCTTCGATCCGACCCGTTTTCCACGCCGTCCTCCTACACCCGCACCAACCCCTGCCCCTCCGGTATCACCACTGCGGCAAGCGATTCGCAAGAGCGCCTCCTCGAACGCCGCGCGCTCCGACAGCCCACCCGACTTGATCAGTCGATCGGCCCGTAACAGCTCCTCCAGGGCGTCGGCGATCTCCTCTTGCCTCCAGTATCGCGCCTGCCGCAGGTACGTGCGCACCTTCCAGCTCAGATTGCGGTAACTACCGTCTCGCTTCAGGACCGCCACCAACACGCTCTCACCTTCACGCGCCAGCCCCACCCGGATCAGCGTCTCCGAGAGGCCTCCGATCAGCCCGACGGCGCTCTCGCCTGAGTCGAGCAACGCCGGCAGTTCCCCCAGGGCCTCCCCGATCCGACGCTCCGCCACCTTGTCGATCCAGCCCCAGCGGTCGACCTGGGGTAGCGCACCCACAGCCGCGCGAACCTCTTCAAGACCGATCCTCCCCCGGTGGCCCACATAGGTCACGAGCTTCTCGAGCTCCTGAGCGAGGACGCCCAGGCGTGTCCCGATGCCCGCTGCCAGCAGCTGCGCGGCCTCCATCTCGAGCTCGACCCCGTGCAGCGTCCGCGCCCGCTTCGCCAGCCAACCCGGTAGCTCCGACGGCCGTGGTGACTGCAGCGAGACGGTGGTGCAGTGCTTGCCCAGGACATCGTAGAACTTCGCCTTCGAGCCCCGCGGGACCTCGGCCGCGACGATAAAGACCCGTCCCGGCACCGGCCGGCGTACCACGTCCTCCACCACGGCCCGGGCCGAGGCCGGCAGCGCCTGCGCCCCGCGCAGGACAATGACCCTGTACTTCGACGTCAAGGGCGGTGTGTGGAGCAAGGCGGCGAGCGTTGGCGCGTCCACATCGTCGCCGGCCACCTGGTCAAGATCGAAATCCGCTGAACCGCACTCGAGGTGGGCCGCAGCGAGCAGCGCTATCGCTTCGTCTCGAAGGAAGGGGTCTTCGCTCTTGAGAAAGAAGCACCCGCCTAGCTTCCCCCGCGCCACCCTATCGTTGAGCTGGTCGTACGTCAGCTCCCCCATACCGAACTATTGGACGGGTCCGCAGACAGTGTCAACACGCGTCCCGGGCTCGGGGCGCTCTATTCTGTCGCCACAGCACCTGCATCCGCGGCCGGAACTGAGGCGCGCAGCCCGGCGCGAAACAGAGAGAGCTTGCGAGTGGGAGTGGCCAGCAGAGGGTTACGCTGGATGTCCGGCACCCGAAGCAAGCTGGCCGCAGGCGCGAATCTGGGCGCCGGGCCCCAAAGCGAGGGTGGCTCCTCGCCAGGGGACGGCTCGACTACCACCGGCGGAAGCTCCACAGTCTCCCGGCCAGGGTTGACCACCGCCAACGAGGCCACCGCCATCAGTCCAAGCCCCATCAGCCCGGCCGCCGCAGCCGTCCGTCCACGCGCCCCGAGGTACCCAGGCCGACGGTTCGCAAGCTCGAAGGCACGGCGCTGAAGACGCGGCAGGAAGTCGGGGTTCGCCTCGGGTGGCTCGAGCTGCCGCACCAGCTGAAGGGCGTGCCGCATCACGCGATCGTAGTCTGCGCACGATGAGCAGCGCTGCAGGTGATAATGATAATCGGAAGGAGAATGCGCCTCGAATTCGCTGTCCAGGAAATCCGAGTAGTCCGCTACGAATTCTTCACACTGCATGGGCCCGCCCCCCAGGCCGATCCGTGTCCCACGCCTGCGTCTGAATCGCTGGATCGACTCTAAGTACTCACGACGACCGACGGAGTTCCACCGTGGGGCAAGCGACGCCGGCGACACGTGCCCGAGTCCCGGTCCCTGAAAGCAGCGGGGCGCCAACCTGTCGGCTGGCGCCCCGCTTCATGCCGATCCCCGGACGACCGTCACCGCAGCATCGGCGCGATGATCTGCGCGAAATTGTTCCGCGCCCGGTTGAGGCGTGACTTCACCGTGCCCAGGTTGACCCCAGTGATCTCAGAGATCTCCTCGTAGGTTTTACCCTCCATCTCCCTGAGCACGAAGACCGCCCGGTGGTGCTCCGGCAGCTGTTCCACCGCCTTCTCCACCATGTCCCGGAGATGCCGCTTGCGGAACAGGTCGTCAGGACGATAGGCCGGATCCTCCCACTGCAGCGGCCGATGATCTGCCTCCCAATTCTTCTTGATCGCCTGGAACAGCACCAACGGGTTGCGCGAACGGTTACGCAGCTCGTTCTTCGCCAGATTGCTCGCGATCGTGTAGATCCAGGTCGAGAACTTCTTCGTCTGATCGAATCGATGCAGGTGACGGTAGACCCGGATGAACGTTTCCTGCACCAAATCCTCCGCCCGATCCCGGTCCCCGATCGTTCGGTATATGAAATTGAGCAGCCGGGACTGGTAGCGCCCCACCAACTCCGGGAACGCGAGGCCATCGCCCTCCAGAAAACGAGACACCAACTCGTTATCCGGAAGCTCGGCCAGCGCAACCTGGCGCTCAGGCTCGGCTCTCTTCGCAGCTAACTGGACCATTTCTCCCTGCAACCCCTCGAAACCAGGCGACGCGCCATCCGCAGAACTCGCTTCCCACTCCAGCAGCGCGGCGCCCTTATCCTCGTCTCTCATCATGGGCCGGGTCCCCCTTTCCTCCGAGCACCGCCGGTGCACTTTCCATTCCCGCCATCGGGCGGCCGCCGCATGACCCGGCACGCTTCACGTAAACACTTGACTCTCAGCCACTTACTGCCCCGACCCACCGCCCGACTGCCAGGGTCCCCGGCCTCGCATTATGCAAAGAGTTCAGTCATTTTGGCCCCCTGGTTCGGGAGCCTTGTCCCTTCAACTCGCGCCCGGCCCGCAGTCACTCCGGGTCCGAGAGACTTGGAACCCCCTCTGTAATAAATAGACGCACAAGCGGCTTGGAGGGTTTCCCAATCCCAACATTTGTTTAATCTAACCGAAAACAGACCGAAAGTCGATGCGCCAGGTCGTCTCTACGGCGCGGCCCGACCCGGCAAGAGCCCGGCAGCACGCCCGTGGATGTCCTGGATCTCCAACGGACCCAGAGTCTCCAGCTCGGCGTGAAAGTCACGGATGGGGCCGACGACGATGATCGCCGTCCGCCGCGTGGACAGCAGGCGCTCGGCAAGCAGTTGCACGTTCGTCTGGGTCACTGCCCGCACTTGTTCCGGGTACAGCTCCCAGTAGTTGTCGGGGAGCCCGTAGATGACTTGCTGGGCGACGCGTCCGGAAACCTGCCCGACGGTCTCGAACAGGCGCGGCAACGAGAGGGTGAGAGCGTTCTTGGCGAGTTCCAGCTCCTCATCACTGGGTGGCTCCGCTTGCATACGCTCCATCTCAGCCAAGATCTCGCGGATGGCATCGACGGTCACCTTCGCGTCAACCGCCGTCGCGATGTAGTAAGGACCGCGACGCTTGCGCGCGTCGAAATGCGATCCTGCCCCGTACGTCCAGCCTCTCTCCTCGCGCAGATTCATGTTGATGCGGGAGCTGAACAGTCCACCCAAGATCGCATTCATGACTTGCACGGCTGGGTAGTCCTGATCGGCCCGCGAGATGCCAACGCCGCCGACTCTGATCTCACTCTGGGGACCCGACCACTGCACCGCCCGCAGCCGCCGGGCCTCTGGGATCTCCGGCTCGGCCAGTTCTCCTGCGTCTTCAGGATCGCCTTGCCAAGCCTGGAACACCGTTTCCAGCCGTTGCCTCAGCTCATCACGCTCGGGAACGTCGCCCACCAGGATCAGCGTGGCGCCAGACGGTCGATAGAAGCGCGAGTGATAGTCACTGAGGACGTCGGCGTTGATCTCCCGAACCGTCTCCTCCGCCCCTCCTGCCCTAACGCCGTAGGGATGCTCGCCGAAGGTCGCTTCGCCCAGACGCAGGCTCGCGACGACGCGTGGCTCGTCGAGGCCGCTTGCGATCTCATCCAGGCGCTCATCGCGCAGCCGATCCACCTCTTTGGCATCGAAAGCAGGTCGGCTCACGACCTCTGCGAGCAACTCGAAGGCGCCATGCAGCACGTGACTCAGAAAGCGGAGGCTGAGCGTCGTCGCGTCATGGTTAACGTCGACCCGGAAGCGCGCGCCCAGTAGATCCAGCCACTCGGCCACCTCGCCAGCCGAACGCTCGGTCGTACCCTCTGTCAGGGCACGTGCAACCAGAAGCGCGACGCCCGCTCGACCCCTGGGATCCTCCGCGGCGCCGTAGGGCAGCACCAACCTTGCTGAGACTTCCGGCAGGTTATCGTGGCGGACCGCCAGCACGCGCAGCCCGTTTGCGAGACGGAGCCGTAGGAAGCGCGGCAGGCGGATCGTCGGTGCCGCTCCGGGTGCAGGTCGCCGACTGCGGTCGAGTTGGCCCGCGCTGGCCATCATGAGCCGTCTCCCTCTGACGTCTCCGGCAGCACGTAGAGGATCGAGCGCCGCTCCGGCACAAACCACTCCTTGGCCACCTGCACCATCGCCTCCGGCGTCACCGAGCGAACCCGTCCGAAGATCTCGTTGATGTAGCCCGGCTGATCAAGGAACGTCGCGGCGGTGGCGATGGCGTCGGATCGCCCACTCACGCCGTCCAGGGCACCGACCAGTTCCCGCAAGGCACGGTTCACAGCACCTTCCGCCTCACGTTCGGCCAGCCTAGCGTGGTGGACTTCGGCCAGCGTTTCGAGTATCGCCGACTCCAGGGTCGCGGCTTCCACGCCAGGCCGCGCCGTGGCCACTATGAACGAGAGGCCGCAGTCCTCCGTGGGCCACACCTGGGCGGACACGTCCTGGGCAATACGCTGCTCGTAGACGAGCTCTCGATAGAGACGCGAGCTCTTACCCTCCGACAGGAGATAGCAAAGGACGTCGGCAGCCTCGAATCCCGGCTGGCCGAAGGCGGGCGCGTGATGGAATATGTAGACACGGGGAAACTGGACGTTGTCATAGATTTCCTCTCGAGCCTCGCAGCCCGGCGGTACCAGCGGCGCTGTGACCTGGGGCGCGCCCGGGCCCGGCGAGATCCCGCCAAAGTAGCGGTCCGCCAACTCAATGCCGCGCTGTGCCTCCAGCGCTCCCACCAGCACGATAATCGCGTTGTCCGGCGTGTAGAACGTCCTGAAGAAGTCCTTCACATCGCTCAGGCTCGCTGCATCCAGGTCCTCCATGTACCCGATCGTCGGGTGACGGTAGGGGTGACCCTCCGGGTAGGCCATCCGCAGAACCGTCTCCACCGCCAGACCGTACGGCCGGTTCTCGTACGACTGCCGCCGCTCGTTCTTGACCACGTCCCTCTGGTTGTCCAGCTTCTCCTGGGTGATGGCCGACTCAAAGAAGCCCAGGCGGTCCGACTCCAGCCAAAGGCCGAGTTCCAACTCATTTGACGGGAGCGTCTCGAAGTAGTTCGTTCGATCGAACCAAGTGCTCCCGTTCAACGTGCCCCCGGCGTCCTGCACGTAGCGGAAATGTGCATCGTCCGGCACATGCTCCGAACCCTGAAACATCAAGTGCTCGAAGAGGTGGGCGAACCCTGTGCGGCCCGGCGGTTCATGCTTCGATCCCACGTGATACATGATGTGCAGCGAGACAACCGGCGTGGTGTGATCCTCCTGCACGATCACGCGCAGCCCGTTGTTCAGCCTTCTCTCACATAGCTCGAAGTTCACGATCCCCGGTCTCATTGCCCGTTTCGAAGCCACCGGTCAGTTCCGCCTCCTATCGGCACCTCGGTCCCGTGCTGCGTCGCGAAGCCAAAAGCCCCTCCCGACGGAGGGGCTTCAGAGCCGCGGAGGGGAGCCGTAAGCCGAGTTCTGTTCGAGGGGGCCATTCATCTGCGACGCCGGTTACCCGGCGCCTGCTGCGGCCTACCCGGGGATGACAACGCGGCGGGCCACCACTCTCCCCTGCTTGGCCTTGCTCCGGGTGGGGTTTACCGTGCCCCGGCGGTTACCCGCGCGGGCGGTGGGCTCTTACCCCACCGTTTCACCCTTACCGGCTTCCGGGCGCCACGCAGGCACCCGGCTGCCGGCGGTCTGTTCTCTGTGGCACTTTCCGTCGGCTTTCGCCGCCCGGGTGTTACCCGGCACCCTGCCCTGCGGAGCTCGGACTTTCCTCGAACCGCACGCCCGAAGGCATCGGTCCGCGGCCCCACGCTCCCCTCGCGACCACCGAAATATCACGGCCGCGCCCACACCTGGTCAAGGTTGTTCAAGGCCCGACTTGCTTTTCGCCCTCCCTTTACGAACTTTGAGCTTTGCTATCGCAAAGGTTTAGCCAGCCGCAGAGGCGGCTCCGCCGCTGACGGATAAACACCTGTAAGGAAGATGACGACGATAACCCCACGGGTCGAGCAACCGGAGTACACGCCAGAGGTCGCCGCTGCGACCGCTACCCTTTATGAGCGGCTCCGCGACCTGGTGCCCGAGCCCGAATGGCGGCTCCAGGCCCCGCTGATCCACGAGATCCTGCGCCTCAAGAAGGAAATCGGCGCGGTCATCCTCGCCCACAACTACCAGGTGCCCCAAATCTTTTATGGCATCGCCGATTTTCAAGGCGACTCCCTCGGCCT
This sequence comes from Gemmatimonadota bacterium, assembly GCA_020344375.1. Classification (GTDB taxonomy): domain Bacteria; phylum Gemmatimonadota; class Gemmatimonadetes; order Palauibacterales; family KS3-K002. Next base: position 2,314,125 of record CP070823.1, read on the forward strand.
CGCTCAGGCGGCGATGGAGGTCGAGGAAGCGACGATCGTCTTCTGCGGCGTCCATTTCATGGCGGAAACGGCCAAGATCCTGAATCCGAAGAAGACGGTGCTGATCCCCGACCCCGAGGCCGGCTGCTCGCTGAGCGAAAGCATCACCGCCGATGATGTCAGGCTACTCAAGCAGCGCTATCCCGGCGTACCGGTGGTGACCTACGTGAACACGCCGGCGGCGATCAAGGCAGAATCAGACATCTGCTGCACGTCCGCCAACGCGCGGGCCGTCGTCGAGTCGCTTGGTGTCGACCGAGTGATCTTTCTCCCTGATGAGTATCTCGCGCGCAACGTTCAGAAGGAGACTGACATCGAGGTCATCGCCTGGAAGGGACGTTGCATCGTGCACGAGCAGTTCACCGTGGAGGAATTGCGCGCTTACCGCGAACAGTTCCCCGGCTTGGTGATCCTGGCTCATCCGGAGTGCGCTCCCGATGTCTGCGACGAGGCCGATTTCGTCGGCTCGACCACGGGGATGACGCGTTACGTCGACGGTAGCAACGCCCAGCGGATCTTGCTGGTCACCGAGTGCTCGATGTCGGACAATGTGCAGAAGGCACATCCCGAGAAGGAGTTCGTGCGGCCTTGCACGCTCTGTCCGCACATGAAGAAGATCACGCTGGAGAACACGTTGGCCTCACTCCGCTATCGGCAGCACGAGGTAGACGTACCCGCCGACATTCGCGCCCGAGCTTACAACGCCCTGGCACGCATGCTCAAGATCGGGCGGGAAGACTGAAGCGCTGACTCTCAGAGAGAAGGCGCGCCCGGGAGGATTCGAACCCCCAACCCCTGGGTCCGAAGCCCAGTGCTCTGTCCGATTGAGCTACGGGCGCGCGTGACCTCAGGCCGGGTCAGCAATTTCGTTCAACTCGGCGCGGGAATCAAGCAGCACCATAGGGCTGCTAGCGCAAGGCGCTGATTCCCGTGATCTCCTCTCCGACAATCAAGCCGTGGATGTCGTGAGTGCCTTCGTAGGTGTAGACGGACTCCAGGTTGGCCATATGCCGCATTGACTGGTATTCCAAGAGAATGCCGTTCGCGCCGAGCAGCCGACGCGCCTCCCGGGCTACTTCGCACGCCACGTTGACGTTGTTCCGCTTCGCCATGGACACTTGCGTATGCCGGAGTTCGCCGCGGTCCTTCAAGCGCCCAAGCTGGATCGCCAGCAGCTGTGCCTTGGTAATCTCGGTCAACATCTCCACCAGCCGGATCTGCTGGATCTGGTATCCGGCGATAACTCGGTCGAACTGCACCCGGTTCTTGGCGTAGCTAAGCGCCTCCTCGTAACACGCCATCGCGGCCCCGACGGCGCCCCAGGCGATGCCGTAGCGCGCTTGGTTCAGACACATCAGGGGACTCGTCAGGCCTGAGGAGCCAGGCAGCAGGTTCTCGCTCGGCACTCGCACCTCCTGCAGCGATATCTCGCTCGTGTCCGAGGCGAGCAGGGACAGTTTACCCTCCTGGTCCTTCGCCACGTAGCCGTCGCGATCCGTTTCGACGACGAAACCGCGAATCGATCCCGGATCGTCGAGAGCACCGGTCTTCGCCCAGATGATCGCGATGTCCGCGATCGACCCGTTGGTAATCCACATCTTCGTACCGCTGATCACCCACTCGTTCCCGTCCTTTACGGCGCGCGTCGTCAGTCCGCCTGGATCCGATCCGTAATCCGGTTCTGTGAGACCGTAACAGCCTACCACCTCCGCCTTCGCCAGTTTCGGTAGCCAGTGCATCCTCTGCCCCTCACTGCCGAACTCGAGGATCGGATACATGACCAGGGAGCTTTGGACACTGGCGAACGATCGGATGCCTGAATCGCCGCGCTCCAGCTCCTGCATGATCAGGCCGTAGGCAACGTTGTTCAGCTCGGCACACCCATACTTCTCCGGCATGTTGGCGCCGAAGACGCCGAACTCTGCCATCTGCGGGATGAGCTCGCTCGGAAACCGGTGCTCCGCATAGCATCGGCTGATGACCGGCAGCAGCCGTTCATCTACCCAGGCGCGAATGGTGTCGCGTACTGCACGCTCCTCCTCAGAGAGAAGCGAGTCCGTATCGTAGTAATCCACACCTGCGAAGCTTGCCACTTTCTTGCCCTCGCTGTCGAGTTGACAGGTTCAGACTGCCTCCAGGACCGGCGAACTTACAGCGGCAGGAATATGTGGGTCAAACTGAAGCCAGCGAAAAGCAAGGTCACTCCGCGCCTTCTGTCGCTGCACCCCCCAGAACACTGCCCCTAGCGCGATAGTAACCGTGGGTGACCGAGACGGCGATGCGGCTGGTAAGGATGTACGTGAGCAGCAGCATCAAGAGGTAGATCATTAGGTAGCGCGGTGACGGGTGCACTCTGACGATGAGATACGTGGCGACGCCAAGGCTCGCGACGAAGCCCACCAGCCGGCCCCAGCGCGACCCGCGCCGCTTCACCTCCCTCCGGCACGAGGGACACCACAGGTAGCGGTCGAGATCGCTCGCCGCGTAGAGCTGCTGGCAGCTTCGGCAGTGGGTCTCGTCGGCTCCGAATCGCATATCAGGTCAGCTCCTCACCCCGCACCCATTGGACTCACGGACTCACCTGGAGGGCGAAGGCCTGCGCCGCTGCAGCCAACGCCCCTGGCGAGGCCGGGGGCTGTTCATCGCCACGAATCAGCCCGTACCACATCACCGTGCCTGCCCGCACGTCCAGCAGGAAAGTCCGAATCGCCAAGCGGCCACCGGTGCTCTCCTCTTCAGGCGCGTAGACCAGCTCCAGCGGCCAGACCGCATAGCGCGAGTCAAACAGCGCAGCCAGCAAACGGATCTCCCCGTAGAGCGGGTCGCGAACGTCCTTCAACTTCTCCGCCTTCTGCCGCAGCTCATCGGCAGAGAACGCGTAGGGGTTGACCCTGATCGACGGCCGCCGCCTCAGGGCTTCGATCTGTTGATCTGGTGTCACCCACGTGGCTCGCCCGCCCAGCTCACCCAAAGCGAAGGCGATCTCCAGGTCGGCCTGTCGGGCCGCGGCCTGCGCATTCGATGCCCCTCCGACCCAGCCACCGGGCATTGGGCGGACGTATTGCACAGGCAGCACCAGTACCCTCTGCCCGCTCAGAACCCCGAAGCCCGGTACAGGCAGTGGCTCGTCGCCACTCCTTCCGCACGCGGCCAAGGCAATCAGACCTGCGCCCAGTGCCAGCGCGAGCCGACCCTCACCTATGCGGTTGCGCATCACTTTCCTACCTCCTCACGCACCAGGCATTTCGCGGTCACGCCAACAACCCGGCATCCACCCGTATGACCTGGCCCGTGATCTGCCGTGCCATCTCCGAGCAGAGAAAGAGCACGACATGCGCGACGTCAGCCGTCTCGGGAAGTCGTCTCAGTGCAGCCCGCTCTATCGACGCCGCAACGACCTCCTCCGGCACGTCCACCAGCATGTGCGTACGCACGTAACCAGGAGCCACGCCGTTGACGTTAACGTTGGAGGGCCCCAGCTCGGCAGCCGCGGAGCGCGTCAGCCCGACCAAGCCCGACTTCGAGGCGGCGTAGTTCGCGACGCCAAAACTGCCGAGGAACGCGTGGATTGATGCGATGTTAACGATCTTCCCGTATCGCTGCGATTTGAAGATCGGCGCCACCGCCCGGATCATGTTGAACGCGCCCGTCAAGTTGATGTCCAGCACCTCCGTCCATTCCTCATCGGTCATCTTCCACAACGGCGCCGAGCGGTGAACGCCCGCTGCATTCACGAGGTAGTGGACACCGCCGAGAGCCTGACGCACACGTTCGATAAAGGCGTTGACGGCCTGCGCATCTCTCACGTCGACGCGCTCGGCCAGCACCTTCACCTCAAGCTGCTGGAGTTCCAGCTCCGCTCGGGCCGCCTCTTCCGTAATGGACCGGCCGGGGAGGTCTATCCAGTTGAAAGCTATGTTGACGCCGCAACGGGCAAACTCGATCGCCGTCCGTCGACCGATTCCTGTCGCGCCGCCGCTGATCACCGCCGTGCGCCCACGCAGACCGCCGAAGTAGACGGCAGGCTCTACCTGGGTCTCCTCGCCGACCTCTTCGAGCAGTGCCTGGACGGCGCCGCTGGTCTCCGACGTGTCAGTTGTTTCTTGGCTACTGCTGCGATCTTCAGGATTCAGCAAGTCGCCTGCCTCGCGATGGAAGGATTTCCGCCGGCGTCCTTCTCCCCGGGTACAGAACGGACGCCAAGCCGAGGCATAGTTGCAGTTCCATGATAGCGCCTTAACCGGCCGCGCAGCAACCGATGAGCGACACCTCGCACCTTTGCGGGCGCCGCTCTAGCCAGCTCACGTCTCCGAGGGCAGCAGCCGGACACCGGCCCGCAGCTCGTGGAATGGCACACGCCGGACCGCCGTGTAGCGGTACTCGACCACCATCCAGATCGCACCCGTTTGCGACAACCGGAACGAAAGGCCGGCGAAGCCACTCGCACCGACCCGGTAGCCATCCAGCGCTGCGGTCTCGGAGGACTGCAGAAACTCTGCTCCGTCCTCACCCGACGCGTGTACAGAGTGCATTGCCGCGCCGAGCCCCAGGAACGGCCGCAGCGCGCCGCGGCTGGCCAGTTCCTTCCACAGCGCAATCCCTACAACGATGTCACGGAGCTCGAGCTCTGAGTCCTCGCGCTCCGCTGTCCACCAGTCGAGCTCGATGCCTGCCAGCAGAGCCCGGCCGAATACGTCCGCCAGGCCCACCCGAGCCCCGCAGGCAACGCCTGGCTCCGACTCAGCAGCCAGAACCGCGCCGCCGTACATATCGATCGGACCCATGCGGAAGCCGAGCGTCTGCGCCGCAAGCCCGTCGGGCGCCATCACGGCGATCGCAACGGCCCATAAGACGAGCACACGACGCTGGTGAAGACTTCGCACTGGGCCCCCACTACGACCTTAGCGGAGATTCAAGAAGACGTACGACGCGATGAGGATGACCCCGAGATACGAGAAGCCCACAACGGGTTCCTGAACGATCACCATTAGCGAACCCACGACGGCACCCAAGAAACCGCCGAGGTAGATGATCAGCCTGAGCTCGCGGCGCGTAACTGTCCAGATCATGCGCTCCAGCTCCTCGATCGGATAGGCACGGATTCGATGCTCCACCATCTCGGCGACAGGCAGCTGCGAGACCAACGCAGGTACCCGCGCCTGCAGGAACTCCCAGAGAGGATCGAACACCAGCCGCTCCGCCCGGTCCAGGCCGTCAGGTGGAAGGTAGTCGCCGATCCGGCCAATCGGCACTGTCAGCAACCACTCGGTCTGCCGCACGAGCGTCGCCTCCAGCAAGGTCCTCACCCGCTCGCCGCGCGCAGTCTCCACAATCCAGTCGGCCAGGCGGTCGCCGACCCGGCCGGCTGCTTCAGAGCCGAGATACTCCACCACATCGCCCAACCTCTTCCCCTCGGCAACCCTCAGAAACCGCTCGGTCCGGCCCAGCACGAACTCTTCCGTTGTCTCATGCTGAGCGAACTCGACGATCCTGTCGGTGAGCACTCCGCCGACACGAGTCAGTTCCGCCTCACCCAAGTCCCCGAAGATCTCGCGCACCGGGCGCTCCAACATGTCATCGATCGCATCGTTGACGGCCGCTGCGGCACGATCCTGGATCAGTGGCTCACGCAGGAGCGCGGCCACCTCCTCCGCACCGCCACGCTCAAGCGCCTGGACCGTCTGGCTCAAAGTCCGCTCAGTGATGATCAACCGGCCGACGATCTGTTGGAATACGCCCTGCTCGCTCAGGTAGCTGTCGATGAAGTTGCGGAGAGCTCGCCGGACTCGTTCCTGGGCAGCAGGTGACTCAAGCACCTGGCCAAAGCGGTCTAGGACCAGGGGCAGGTAGTTCCGCACGATCGCTTCGCCGAAATTGATGGCGCCTGCCGGGACATAGCGCCCCAGCTTTTCTTCAGATGTGACGAAATCCCGCAGGTTTCTCTTGAAGAACTCGCTAACCGCGCTGCGAAACCCCGGACCCTGAACGACACCCCCGCCCAGATCCCGCAACATCACCACGAGCTGTTGGCGTGCCTGGGCCGTTAGAACTTGCTCCAACGGTTCATCGCCGAACTCGCGATTGAGCCGGTCGACGAACTCGCGCACTCGTCTCTCGAACGCCTCCCCCTGGAGGTACTCAGCCAGACCATCGAGCAACCGCTGCCCGAAATCGGCAACCGTTCCCTGCACCTCACTCAGCCGTTCGGGCGGGACCTCGGACTGCAGATCACCCAGCTCCCGGTCGAGCAAGCTTTCCAGGGCACTCCTCAGCGTTCGATCAAATCGCTCACGAAACTCCGGCTGGCGCAGCGTTTCGACGATGTCCTCGGGCCGCAGCAGATGGGTGCCAACGGTCTGCCCGATCCGACGAGCGATGCGGTCGATCTCCTTCGGGATGGCTCCCTGCGGAAACACCCTGAGTCGACCGACACAGAGAGGCTGGTGCGGGTGGAACAACATCCAGATCGCCACGGCGTTAGTGAGCAGGCCGGCAGCGATGCCGATCCCCACGAAGACCAGCCAATCGATCGCTAAGAAATCAGACACTTCCGCGTCGATCCCGCGTTGACACTTCTAGCGGCCGCGCTCATGTTTCGGCCCATGCACGCAGAGAAAGGTCGCGGCTCGCCCGCGAACGCGAAGCCGCTGCAAGCGGCACGCACGTGGCTGGGCGAGCAAGGCGCGGCCATCCTCGACGAGCAGATCGAGGTCGCCCGGGTTCCTGCGCCCCCCTTCCAAGAAAACGTCCGTGCAGAGCTCATAGCTGGCAAGCTCGCATCCTTCGGAATGGATGCCGTCTTCGACGAAATCGGCAACTTGCTCGCCTGGTTTCCCACCGGATCCTGTGCCCACGAACGCTCGCCCGTGATCGTCGCCACGCACGTCGATACGGTCTTCGGCCCGGAAATCCCCATCGAGATTAGAGCCATCGGCGAGCGCTGGGTCGGCCCCGGCATTACCGACAACGCCAGAGGGCTGGCTGTTGCGCTGGCTGTTCTACGCGCACTGATCGGTGCTGGCGTGGAACCGCAGCGGCCGATCCTCTTCGCCTTCACCGTCGGTGAAGAAGGTTCCGGCGACCTGCGGGGCGTCAAGCACCTGCTGCGGGGTGGGAGCGCCCCGCGAGCCGCGTCCGCATTCATCGCGGTGGACGGGAGCGGTCTACGCCGTATCATCCACAACGCCCTCGGCAGCCTTCGCTTCCGAGTGACCGTCGAGGGGCCGGGTGGCCACTCCTGGACCGACTGGGGCCGTGCCAACCCAGCGGTTGCCATCGGCGAGTTCATTCATCGCATCTCGGAGCTCAACCTGCCCAGGGAGCCGCGCACGACGCTCACGGTGGCTCGTCTCGGTGGTGGCACCAGCATCAATGCCATCCCGGTTGAGGCCTGGTTAGAGCTGGACTTGCGCTCCGTGAGTGACGAGACGCTACACTCCACCGAACAGCGTATCCGTGAGGCCCTCGCAGCAAGCCTGGCCGCCGAGCGGGAGCGCGGCCAGGGCACACTGAGCGTCGAGTGGCAGCTCATCGGACAGCGCCCAGCCGGCAGCTTGCCGGCCTCACACCCACTCGTGCAGGCCGCCGACGAAGCCACGCGGATCCTCGGTGAAGAGCCGGAGCATGCCGTCTCCTCAACGGATGCCAACGTTCCCCTCGCTCTGGGCATCCCGGCGATCGCCGTCGGTGCCGGCGGCACTGCTGGCGACACCCACACGCTGAACGAATGGTTCGAAGACAGCGACGGCGCCAGCGGAGCTCTCCGCCTGCTCGCCATTCTCGCTTCGGTCGCCGGATTCTGAGTACCGACTCGCTCTATGCCCTTTGCGTCTCCCCTGCCGCAACTACCTGCGCCGAACGGCAGTGCTGCTGTGATCGCCCAGCAGAGCCGTGCCGTGCAGCCCGCTAACCCAGGCGTGCGCGCCTATCAACGTGTCGCTCAGCACACTGTCCTCTATAACTGAATTCTCGCCCACTATGCAGCTGTCCAGCGTCGATCGGGCAACCCGACAGCCGCTGCCCAACGTCACGTTGGGGCCGATCTTGGACGCCGATAGCTCGACGCCGCTCTCGATCCTTACAGGATCCATGATCGTGCTGTCACCAGCATCCTCCGGGCGCAGCGCCCGGCCTGTTTCCAGCAGGTGGCGATTCGTGGCCAGCAGAGTCTCCGGTTTCCCGCAATCGTGCCAACCTGCCACCTCCAGTACCTTTATCCGGGCCCCCTGATCGACCATGTATTGCAGGGCGTCGGTCAAGAAGTACTCGCCGAGATAGGGCTCCGAGCCCAGCGTTCGATCGATCCCCTCGAACAGGAGACCGTGGTCGCGTACATAGTAGAGGCCGATGTTGGCCAGACGCGAAACGGGTTCCTGCGGCTTCTCGACGATCCGCTTCATGACTCCGTGCTCATCAGTCACGATCACACCGAAGCGCTGAAAGTCCTCGACCTCCTTCGCCCAGATAAAGCCCTCCGCCTCCGGATGCTCCGAAATCACGGACAGGTCCGCATCAAACAGCGTGTCCACGAAAATGATGAGAACGGGCCCGCCGACGAACGGTTGCGCCAGCTTGACCGCTCCCGCCGTTCCGTCCTGAACAACCTGCTCAACGAAGACTGAGGGGACGCTGTAGTGCGCCCTGACGTGCGCCTCAACCTGCTCTTTCAGATGGCCCGTGATGAAGATGAGCATCTCCACGTCGAGCCGCTCGAGCACATCCTCCACCACGTAGTCGAGTACAGCTTTCCCGGCCACTCTGAGCAATGGCTTAGGAACAGTATGGGTATGAGGTCGCAGCCTTGTCCCCTTCCCGGCCAGAGGGATGACCACCTTCACCTTGTCTCTCCTTCCTGTCTCGGCATCACGATTTCAGCCTTCTCCGGGATACCGTAAACTAAGTCCATATGGTCAACCGCAAAGCCCCTGCCCTCCGGTCGCACCTTGCAGAACCGAGCACAGCCCCGCATGATCAAGTGCCGTAGCACTATCCTCTGAACCTTGCGCGATGGTTGCTATGGGCCTCTGGAGAGCGCTGACGCAGAACTCGGCTCAGACCCAAGAGACCGCCGAAGATCCCAATCTCCGCGGGCGGACCTACGTGGTTCCGTTCGCGAGGGTCTGGGATGAGATCGTCAGCATGGTCGAGTCGCGGCCGCGCTGGAGGCTCCTCCGCGCCGACGAGGCTTCGGGGTTGATACACGCCGAGGCCAGCAGCCGAGTGTTCCGCCTCGTCGACGATGTGCGCTTCAAGGTCAAGCTCGATTCGAACGCGCTAACCCGCGTGGACATGTGGTCCGCCTCACGCCTCGGCAAAGGCGATCTCGGGACCAACGCACGCCGCATCGCACGTTTCTGCCGAGACCTCGACCAGCGGCTCGGAGTTGACGGTTGAAGGGCGTGCTCTTCCTCTGCCTCGCCAACTCCTGTCGCACCCAGTTGGCCAAAGCGCTCGCGCGTCAGTTGCTCCCCGACGGCGTCGCTGTGTTCGCCGCCAACGACCTCTAGGACGCCGCCGCGACGCCTGGGACCTCCGTCGGGACGTCGAGTTCTCCCTCGGTCTTCGCAACCCACACCGCGCAGACCGTGTCCCCGGTGACATTCACGGCGGTTCGTGTCATGTCCAGAATCCGCTCGACTCCGACAACCAGGGCGATCCCTTCCAGCGGGATTCCCAGCTGATTGAGCACGATCGTCAGCGTGACCATGCCGATCCCCGGAACACCGGCAGCGCCGATTGAAGCCAAGGTGGCTGTGAGGACGATCGTGATGAGATCGCTGAGCCCTAACGAGATGCCGAACACTTGGGCGATGAACACGGTGCTGACTCCCTGGTAAATCGCCGTACCGTTCATATTCACGGTGGCGCCGAGAGGCAGCACAAACGACGCGACTTCGTTGGATACTCCCAGGTCTTCCTCTGTGACCTGTAGGTTGAGCGGCAGGGTCGCGTTGCTTGAGGATGTGGAAAAGGCGAACAGGACGACCTCGTAGTACCTCTTGAAGAAGAGCAACGGGGACATGCCCGACACTCGAAGGGAGACCGGGTAGAGGGTGACCGCGAACACGGCCATCGTACCGATCGCGACCAACACGTACTTGAGCAGCGTGAGCAGGACCCCGTAACCAAACTGAGCGGAGACGGCCGCAATCAGCGCGAAAACGCCGTACGGCGCGACTCTCATCACCAACTTCACGAGCACGATCATCGCGTCGTTCACACCGCTCAGAAAATCGAGAACCGGTTTTCGACGCTCCCCAGACAGGATGGTCAGAGAGATGCCAAAAAGGATCGAGAAGAAGATGATTTGCAGGAAGTTCGTCTCGGCCATCGCCTGGAACGGATTCCTCGGAATGATCCTGACCAGAAGGTCCTTGACCGTAGGTTTCTCCGCGATCCTCTCAAGCTGCTCCGCGGTGACGCCCGCGTACTCGGTCAGCATTCTGGCTTTTACATCCTCATCCATGCCGATGCCTGGGTCCAGCGTCTCCGCCGCCACCAGGCCCAGCGTGACAGCCAGTGCTGTCGCAATGAGGTAGAATCCGACTGTCTTCATCCCGATGCGGCCCAGCTTGCGCAGATCACCAAGACTTGCAGTCCCGATGATCAGAGAGGCCATCACCAGCGGGACCACGATCATCACGAGCAGGTTGATGAACGCATCACCGATCGGCTTGATCTCTGTGGCTATGTCGCCAAGTACGGGACCGAGGACCGCTCCGAGAAGCAGGGCTAGTAAGATCTGCGTGTGCAACTTCATCCGCCGAGCCTTCGCGAACATGAGCCTGAAGACGGAACGTCTATCTGGGTTCACTTGAGGGTCCTCTGCTTGTACCATACCGTGTCTCCGGATTGAGCCGCCGCGCCAGATTCGCGCACCACCCCGCGGGACGCCGCCAAGATAGAACCGGGCTCAAGTCGGCGACAGGCCACCTGGCCCAGAGACCGATGGTCGGCTAGCTTTCAACGTATGAAGGTGGCCGCGTCACTCGCCACGGCCTCACTCGCGCTCCTGCTGGCTTGCGGACGCGAGGCTGCAGACGACACGCCTTCCCCCGAGGCGGAGGGCGCGCTGCCCAACTTCTCCGACACACCGACTCTAACGCCGACGGCGTACACCACCGCCCTGCAGTTTCTGCCTTTGGATCCAGGCGATAGCGGAGCGCTGATCGCAGAGTTTGCCAACCTAGCCAGCTCGCAGGGGCTGAATCAGCACTATCTGGGCTGGCAGCTTTCGAGGTCGGGATGGCGCAGCATCCTCAACGAGCAGTTCGAGGCGCCCCCAACCCGAGCACCTTGGCGCCTCTTCCCAGCCCCGTCGCTGCGGCTGACGGTCACAGCCGACGGCGATCCCGACGCCCTCATGCTGCGGGTCGGCTCGGCGGACTACACGCTCGACCTAGGGGATCACCTGGATGGCTGGGAGGATCGAGCTGGAACGCGGCACGACATCCGCGAGGCCATTTGGACTCAGCGCGGGCAGCGCGTCAGCGGTATCGCCGTTCAGCATCGCTTTGCCGTCCCCGAACCCAGCCAGCCCACCCGCTTCGGCCCCTACGAGCGGGCGGTTCTGCGCTCCGTCGATGGCGCGATGCTCGTCCTCTTCAATACGGGCAGCCCTGACACCTACGGTGATCCGTTCGCCTGGATGTACGCCGACGGCCTGACTCGGCGCTGGTCCGCTCTCGAGACCCGCACCCTCGAGGTCGCGAACTCTGCCCAGCTCCGCCGCAACGTTCCCATCCGCACATGGTTTCGCATTCCAGAGCCCGACATCCAGGGCGAGCTCACTGCGGTGGAGAGGCTGTTCGACGAGCTGTCTGCCGCCGAAGGACCGAAGCCCTACAACGCGCTCTATCGGGTCAGGGGTTGGATCGAGTTTGCGGGCGAGCGACGTAACGTCGACGGGCTGCTTGAGCGTGGGGAACTCTGAACGCCTAGGCCTCGAAGCTTTCGATCCGCCGTAGCGCCACCTTCAGCGGGATCACTGTCGCCGCTACGCAGACAAGCAGCGCTGCCAGGGCACCGGCCGCCGTGACCATCATGGTCTCCGGCGTGAAGCCCGTGCCGGCGAGCCGACTGCGAAAGATCGTCAGGACGGGCCAGGACTCGAGAAATAGCACCACCCCCAGCAGTGCGATCGCCGACATCATGTACAGCAGACCGCCAATGCTGGTCGGGATCTGCGCCATGTTCTCCGTCTCAAACAGAGGGAACAGTGCACCGAACGCCAGCGCCAGGGCGGCCAGCGCGAAGGTTATCGCGGCGATCGTGACGACGGACAACGCCATCATCGCGGGCCCGACCTTCAAAAGCAGGTTGGTGCCAACCGTAAGGATCACGGCCATCACCAGCAGCGGTGCCGTGCCCACCCAGTACTTGCTCCAGAGCAGATCACGAGCTCGCAGAGGGCTCGAACGCAACAGCCACAGCGTCGGGCCTTCAAGGCTGATGCCCGGCAACACGAAACGCGCCGCGATCGCAGACAAGACGAAGCCCGCCAGCCCGACGTTCAGGAAGGAGACGATATGAGCGAAGAAGAAGCTTACTCCCTCCGAGTAGAGGGGCAGCGCCTGAATGTTGTAGATGTAGACCACGATCAACACGGCCAACAGGATAAGCTGCGACCACTGCGTCGTGTCGCGGAAGAACACACGGATGTCCTTTAGCATGAGCTCCGAGCGGCTGCTCCCCAAACGCCTGGAGAGAGCCCGGAACGACCCACCGAACCGATGGCCAGCCGTGTGCCGCTCAGCGCCTTCCTGAGAGCGCGTGAATGCAGACGCATAGAACCGCTGGTGGACCGTGGCGCCCAGGACGACCACAGCCAGCGCTGTGCTCCACAGCAGCACCAGCGTAAACGGATCGAAGTCGCGCTGTAACGCGCCCATAATCGCATCCGCCGCCCACTCGCTCGGCAGCCAGGGCGACGTCGGCCCGCGCAGCAGCGCCATGAACTCGCCCAGACTTCGGAACCCCTCGGGCTTCGCCAGGCTCTCGGGACGCAGCAGCCTGATCATCAGCACGACACCGCCCGCAGTCGCCACGGTGATCACGCCGAAGATGTCTCTCGCCCGCCGTGCCGGAAAGATCCTGACGAGCAGCAAGGTGATCGCCGAGCCAATCGTGGCGCAGATGATGAAGAACGGGATGAGCGACCCCAGGGACACTAACACGAGCGCCAAGCCGCCGTGATAGACCCTCTCATATGCCACCAGCATCGGCACACAGATCAGGGCGACCATCCAGCTCGAGTGGAGGACGGTCTCCGTCAGCTTCGTCAGGTAGACCTGCTCCCATTCGACGGGCGTAGGGATCAGGAGCTCGAGGTCACGTGAGAGAAAGAAGGTCGAGAGAGCCGTGATGACGTTCGACAGCAACAGGATGCCTAGGAAGGTCAGCAGGAATAGCCCGAGCAGCTTCGCGGCCAGCAGATCTCCAATATCCTCGACGCCACGGAAGTACCTGAGGATTCGGTAGATGATGCCGTAGGCGGCCAACCAGAAGACGGCGCCCAGCACCAGCACAGCGAAGGTCTTGCCGCTGCTCTTCCCCTCGCCCTTCAGCCGCCGGAAAGCCGCGAGCCGTTTCGGGCCCAGGATGTGCCAGAAGCCTCCCGAAGACGGGGTCACGTCTCCAGCACCTCCAGCAACTCGCGCACCGCATGCCCTCCCGTCAACTTCAGGAAGATCTCCTCAAGCCTGGCTTCGCCACTCTGCGCCTCACGCCGCAGATCATCCATGGTACCCTCAGCCCGGATCTCGCCGTCCTGGATGATCGCGATACGGTCGCACAGCGCCTCTGCTACCTCCAACGTGTGCGTGCACATCAGGATCGTGCCGCCCCGTTGCACGAAGCCGCGAAAGATGTCCTTCAGAAGCCGGGCGGCTTTCGGGTCGAGCCCCACCAGCGGCTCATCGACGACGATCACCTCCGGTCGGTGAATCAAGGCGGACGAGATGATCAGCTTCTGCCTCATGCCGTGGCTGTACGACTCGAGAAGCTCGTCGCGCCACGCCGTGAGCTCCCACACGCTCAGCAGCTCGTCGATACGTCGATCTACGTCCGCTCCGTTCTGGCCGTACAGGCCCGCCACGAATTGCAGGAACTCACCGCCGGTGAGCTTCTCGTACATGAACGGGCGATCCGGTATGTACCCTAGGCGGCTCTTCGCACGCTCCGGCTCCTTCTGCACGTCGTAGCCCCCGACGATCACCGTGCCCTCAGACGGCTGAAGGATACCGGCAATGACTCTCAGCGCAGTCGTCTTACCGGCACCATTCGGCCCCAGCAGACCATAGAGCTCGCCCCGTGGCACCGTGAGGTGCACGTTCTTCAGCGCCGCAAAGTCGCCGTATCTCTTCGTCAAGTTTCTGAGCTCAATCACCTTTCCTCCACCAGAACAACGTCGAGCTGGAGCCGCCCAATCAGGCGCACCAGCTCAACTTGTCGGGCCAATCCGCCGATCACGAATCGCAGGTGCGAAGCGTCGGCAGGAAACTGGCCGAGCGTCGGGTCGACCGGAACCCACCGGTCAAGCCAGACTTCCGGCCACGCATGGTAATAGAACCGGTCCCTCACGTAAACGAGGCCCGCCGCCGTGCGCGTTGGCAAGCCCACGGCTCGCGCCAGCGCCACATACAGGACGGTGTGCTCGTTGCAATCGCCACGCCGAGCCTCAAGCACCTGTCGAGCGCTGGGGACACTCAGCGTGATCTCCTTCTCCAGCTCTTCGTACACCCACCGCACCAGCTGTTCCGCCGCCGCCCTCGGATCGTCGACCGCGCCTACCACCTCGCGCGCCGTCCTGATGATCTCTGGATCGTCGACCTGAATCAGCGGCGTCGACTCGAGCCCCTCAGCCCAGTCAACTGGATCCGCCGGCAGGCGATAGCTCGGGTTCGCTAACGAGGACCCACTTTCCACGAACAAGGTATCCCCGCTCAGCCGCTGCCGCTCGCCATGCAGGTCGAAACCTTCCAGCTCGACGTTTCTCAGGCGCACCGCGAGCCTCGCTATGCGCTCGCCTCTCGGCAGCGGCACACCGACCGACACTGCCGTACTCTCGATGATGTCCGGGGTGTCCAAGGCCGGCGCACTGCCCGTCAGCTCGAGCGCCCGGTAGTCGTTCCAGGCGATCTCGAATGCCGTCCGCTCGATCGTGTAGCCCAGCGGGCTCGTGGCCCGGACGACCAGCCCATCCGGATCGAGCCATGACTCCAGCTGCACGCCTGCGAAACCCTGCCGCACATGCCAGGTCTCCACCGTATCGTGGCGCAACACGGCCCAACCGCCTGTGGCCTCGTCGTACTCGACGCTGTCCGGATAGACGAGCGTTTCTCGACCGAGCACCTCGATCGTCACCTGCCGCCGTTCCATCACGCTCGGGTCGAAGACTTCGAAGGCATAGACCGCGCCCCGCTGAGGCTCACCAGCGAGCGCGAAGTGCATCGGCATGACTTGCGGCAGCAATATCGGACCTTCGGTCGGCATCGCCAGGCTCTGCTCGGAGTCACCGGTGACGATGTCGAGGTCGAGCAACGAGTCGCCGTTCATCCTCCCCACGACCCGGAATGTCCCGAAGTCCGACCTGAGCCAGAACTGGAAGTCCAGCAGCTCGAGGCTGCGCCCAAGCCGCACCTGCGTGCGTGCCAAGGCCGGTAGCTCGCTGCCCAGCGCCGCAATCCTCAGCCGCATATCGTCTTCCAGCACGAACCCTCCGGGAACAGTGTCGATCCGCGAGGCCGCGTAGCCGATGGGACTGCCCCCCAATTTGATCGAGTAGAACGAAGCAGTGGGAACAAGGTTGACGGACGCCTCTGCCAAGCGCACGGCCATCGGGCGGTAGTACTCGCGGCGCACGTGCCACGCCAGCACCACGACCCAGGCCACGAGGATCGCGCCGCCCAGTACCCGCCGGCGCCGCCGCACGCTCACCATCCGCCCAGCTCCTCCGCTTTCCGATACATCGCCTCCGCCAGGGTCGGCTGCTTCTTGCGATCGTGCACGATACCCATCGTGTAGAAGGCGCGGGCACTCGCTCGAAGCTTGACCGAGCGCTCAAGCGCCGCCAGGGCCGCATCGAGATCGTCCATGCGGTTTAGCGCCTCACCCAGATACAGGTAGGCGCTGGCTCGTGACGCGTCGAGTTCGGTGGCTCGCTTCAACTCTTCCGCTGCCTCGGGATAGAGACCTTTCTTGAAATAGAGCAACCCGAGGTTTTCCCTGGCGTCCGCGTTCTTGGGGTCAGAGTGCAGCGCTCGCATCAGCTTTGCCTCGGCCTCCTGATACCTGCCCAGCGAAGCCAGCACGGCCGCAATATTGCACTGCAGCCGCACGTCATCAGGATCGAGCTTCTCAGCCGCTTGGTACTCCGCCAGCGCCTCCGCGAAGTTGCCCAGGCGGTCGTACAGGACTCCGAGATTGTTGCGGGCCCGCAGATGACCAGGCTCGATGGCGAGCAATTCGCGATAGACCTTCACCGCTTCGCTCAGGACGCCATCATCGCTCAGTTTCTTCGCGCGCCGGTAAAGCTCTTCGCAGAGACGACCAGTCTCCGCCGATCCCGCTGCCTCAACCTCGCCCGCCTCTATCATCATCCACGCTCCGTCTCAGCGCGCACCCAATCGAGATAGGCAGTCAGCCCGCCGACGACCTCGGTCGCGACAACCTCCGGAACCTCATAGGGGTGCAGCCCGCGAATCCGCTCGGCGATTGCACCGACGTCCTCCCTCCGGGCTTTGAGCAGCATGAGCACCTCTTCCGACTCCTGGACCTCTTCTTCCCACCAATACAGCGACCGGACCCCAGGCACGATATTGACACAGGCCACCAATCGCTCCTCCAAGAGCCTGCGGGCCAGCGTGGCGGCAACCTCGCCATCAGGCGCTGTTACAAGGACCAAGACGACGTTGTTCCAATCAGACATGGCCGGACTGTTGCGGTTTCTCAGCGGCGGTGGGACGGGGGGATGGACCAAACGCCTGGACGCCTAATTTATCCTGGCGCTTATGTGCTGTCCACTACCGGCGTCGGCGCGCCGCCACCACCGAAGCGGCTCCAGGGCAGTCCCGGCGCCGACCAAGGACCGTGTCACTTCTTCAGCAACCTGCTAGTCCTCCGCGTAGAGCGAGTCGATGATCTCCTTGTACTTCGTCTCGATGACTCGTCTCTTGACCTTCAGTGTCGGCGTTATCTCGCCGCTGCCGATCGTGAACTCGTGGGGCAGCAGAGCTATCTTCTTCGGTTGTTCGAATCGCGCAAACCCGGAGAGCGAGTTCAGGATTTCGCGCTCCATGAACCCCTTCACCCGCTCATCGCCGACTAGCGCCTCGCGGCTGGCGAACTCGATCTGCTGCGCTCTCGCCCAGCTCTCCACGGCCGCGAAGTCCGGGACGATCAGGAGAACCGGGAACTTGCGGCGATCGCCGATCATGACCACCTGGCTCACATACGGGTTGCACTGAACTCGATTCTCGATCGGCTGCGGCGCTATGTTCTTGCCGCCTGGCGTCACGATAAGGTCTTTCTTCCGGTCCGTGATCGAGAGGTAACCCTGCTCGTCGAGTTCCCCTATGTCACCGGTATGGAACCAGTCCTCGGCGTCGATCGCCGCCGCGGTGGCCTCGGGATTCTCGTAGTAGCCCTTCATCACGTGCGGGCCGCGAGTCAGGATCTCACCATCCTCGGCGATCGCCACCTCGACCCCGGGGATCGGCTCGCCGACCGTCCCTAACTTGATCCTACCCGGTCGGTTCAACGTGATGACCGGCGAAGTCTCGGTCAGCCCGTAACCCTCAATGATGGTCAGGCCGGCGGAGAGATAGAAGCGCGCAAGATCCGCACTCAGCGGCGCGGCGCCTGAGAAGAAGAACCTGATGCGGCCACCCATCTCGCTGCGCAGCTTGGAGAACACCAGCCGATCAGCGACCGCGTACTGCGCGGCCAGCCATGGACCGACCTTCTTTCCCGCCATCCTGCGGTCCAGCCGCTTGCCCCCTACCCGGATGGCCCAGCGCAGCACCCCATGTTTGGCTGCACCACCTGCGCGAGCTGTCTCCTCGACCCCGGCGTAGATCTTCTCGTACCCGCGCGGCACCATCGGCATCACGGTTGGCCTGACCTCCACCATGTTCTGGACAACCGCCTGAAACGACTCGGCGTAGCAGATCGTCGCCCCAACGCTGAACAGCGTGTACTGCCCCGCCATGCGCTCGAAAACGTGAGAGAGCGGCAGCACGGAGAGGGAGACATCCTCCGGTCCGAGATCGAGTAACTGCAAACACGCGCGGACGTTTGAGTTCAAGTTGTTGTGAGTCAGCATCACGCCTTTCGGCCGGCCCGTTGTCCCCGAGGTGTAGAGGATCGTGAGAATATCGTCGGGATCGCTGGCCAGCGCGCGCGCCCGGTACTTCGCGTCCGGATGGCCGGGCTCGTTCGCAGCTCCCAGCTCCAGCAGCTGTTTCAGCGAGAGCACGTCAGGCTCACCCTCCAGCGCCTCGTCGTAGACGATGATGCGCTCAAGTGCAGCCACTCCTGCTCTGGCCTCCCGGACTTTCTGCAGCTGTTGCTCCGTGGAGACGAAGACCGCCCTGGCCTCGCTGTCGCGAAGCATGTAGGTGATCTGATCGGCAGGGAGCACCGGATAGAGCGGTACGCTGACCGTGCCGCTCATCACGCATGCGAAGTCGGATAGCAGCCACTCCGGCCGGTTCTCGGACAGGATCGCCACCCGCTCGCCCGCAGCGATGCCCAGCGCCTGCAAACCCAACGCTGCCCGCTTGACGTCTTCGTAGAGCTTGCGGTGAGAGATGTTGTGCCAGGCACCCGCCTTCTTGTACTTGAGGGCGTCGGGCTTCCCGTATCTGTCGATAGCCCCGAGGAAGAGCTGCGCGATGTTACCTGTGGGCATGTCGATGGCGGGGGCGCCGACGGTGCGCAGTGTCGGGTTGGTCCTCTGAGGTGTCAAGGCTACCGTCCAGCCTAGGCGTGGATCTCTCCCTGGGCACTGCCGCCGGCTTCGAGTTGCTGCAGCGTTAGGCGTGCGTGCTCGATATGCGCTGCCGCCTCCTCGTCACTCGGCGGCCGCTGCAGGAACGCTCGTAGATGCCGGCGTGCGCCTGCCATGTCTCCGCGATGCAGGAGCAAGAACGCCAAGCCGTAGTGCGCGGCCGGCGAGTCCTGCCGGGTCTTGATGGCCTCTTCGTAGTACCTGACCGCTTCGTCGGGCATCCCGATGTGCGTGTAGACGACGGCCATCTGTTCCATGATCTCAGGGTCGCCCGGCCGCTGCCTGAGAGCGAGACGAAACGACGTGAGGGCTTCGTGATGCTTCTGCTGATTCGCGAGCTTCAGCCCCTCGCGGTAATAGTCAGCAGGCTCGCCTAGCCCTTTGCCACGTCGCGAGAACGGCCACCATCCCATACCCTACATCCGGGCCTGCACACCGGTTCGCGTGCTGCCGGCTAGACCACGCTACCCGGGGCAGCAGCTCCGCTCACTAGACTGTTGTAGATGATCGCGATCAGCCAGCCGCCGATGAAACCGTATATCAGGCCCCAGACCAGAGCCAACAGCGCACCGATGAAGCTCCAGCTGTAACCGATGTAGAACGCGGACAACAACGTGATCGTCTGGCCCTGGCCGAACCACAGCGAGAGTAGTGTGCCCACGAAGCCTGCCGCACCCAGTACGACTCCACACGCCAGGCCAAACCACTTCGCCTCCAGTTTCATGCGACCTCCTTTGCAGTAGACGGCGCCGCGCGGGGCATCCTAGCCCCATCCACCGAGCGATGCAATCGCGAGCCCTCGACCGCCCCACGTGTCACCGTCCACCCCACTCACCGCCCGACCGTTAACCGAGACCTACTTTCGGCTCGATCTTCCTCTCTGCCACTGCCGTGCCGCCCTCAGCCGCCACGATCACAAGACCCGAGGCTTTCACCTCCTTCAGATCCACATCCCCTGCATCGAAGAGCAACAGGCGCCCTCCCGCCGCGACCCTGCGGGCCGCCGCAGCGACCAGTTCCTGATCTCCGGCGGGCGCAATCGCCACAGCACGCAGCCGATATTCAACCAGGGGGAAACGGACTTCGGACAGGATCCGGCTCACTCCACGTCCCCCGCGAAAGCCATCTGGTGCCGGTTTCACGCTGATCACCTCGAGGTCCGGTGCCAGCCGCGCCACGGCGTCGGCGACATGAGCCAAGCGCTCGTCCAGCAGCAAATAGCCCCGCTCCTCCGCCAGCCCCGAGAGAGCCACGATCTTGAGCGCGAGATCCTCTTCCTCCAGCAGCGGGCCCGGCTGACGATCGGCCGCCGGATCCAGCCGCAGATCAGCTACGCCGTCGGTCACCGGATAGTCGGTGCGGCAGTGGGGGCAACCCAACCAGCCGCGTTGCACCCGGCGGTCCTTGACCTGCTGCGCGAGTAGGATGAGCCCGTGCGTGGGACCGCAGCGAGGGCAGGTCAGCAGATCAGTGAGCTGAAAGAACACTTTCCACTTCGGCCAGCGCCCAGCGGTAGAGGATCTCGCCCGCCAGCTTGATGTCCTCACGGCGCGAGTCCTCATCAGGCCGATGGCTGACCCCCCTGAGGCTGGGAATGAAGAAGAGGCCGGCCGGCGCGACCCGTGCCACATTCATGGCATCGTGAGCGGCCATCGAAACCATGCGCATCGACTCGGCGTCCAGTTTCTTGCACACCGCCTCCAGACGCTGGGTTACCTCCTCCGCCAGGTTCGTGGCTCGCATCTCCGAGATCGGGATCATCTCGAGACCCACACCCGGCGCGCGTGGCCCCGTGGTGGCCACCAGCTCCTTCAGGCGACGCGCGATCTCGTCCTGATCGCGTTCACTCGGAGCACGATGCTCCACGATAGCCCACGCCCGGTCCGGGATCACGTTCGCCACGCCGGGTTCGACCCCCATCGCTCCGCAGGTGATCACTCCCATCTCCAGACCCCTCACCAGCTGTGGCAGCCGCCCAACCATGCCTGCAATCGGCACCAGTGCATCACGACGCTCGCGCATCGCGGTCGTGCCGGCATGATTGGTCTCACCACGGCTCTCAAGCCGCCAGCGACGCATCCCCGACACCTGCGTGACCAGCCCGATTCGCTTGCTCGCCTCGATGAGCCGACCGCCCTGCTCGATGTGTGCCTCGCCGTAGACCGCGATCTCGATCGGTTGCTTGTACACGAACTTCGCCCGGAGCTCACCTGTCTCCCGGCTCCGCCTCGGCTTCTTCTGCAGACCCCGCTCAGCCAGAACCTCGGCCAACATCTTTCCGTCGCGGTCGCGCAAGAGCAGCTCCTCCGCGCTGACCGCGCCCGCATACGCCCGCGATCCCCAAAGCCCGTTGCCGAAGCGGTAGCCCTCCTCATCCGCCCAGATCGCCACCGCGACCGGCGCATTGCGTCGCTTAGTGAGTATCCTCTGCATCGCCGTCAGCGCTGCGGCAACCCCTAACGTGCCATCCAGCCAACCGCCGTTCGGCACCGTGTCAAGGTGCGAGCCCATGACGACGTACCGACCCTTGCCTTCGCCGTTCACCAGGAACGTGTTGCCCGCCAAGTCCCGGATCTTCTTGACTCGCTTGCTGCGCCCGAACACTGCCACCGCCGCAGCATGGGCCTTATCCTCCCACTCCGTCAGGCCGAGGCGCGTGATGCCGTCCTTCGTCGCGCTGATCCTCCGGAACTTCTTCAGATGCTGTTGCACCATTATCCACTTACCTGATCGCTGGTTCCCGCGAGCCGGCTCACTGCTAGCAACCCGAAAGCCGGTCCGCCACGCCTCGCTTACCGGCGACCCGCCGCCGGGTTTGCCCTGATCACAATCTCTTCTACGCAGACCGCTTCAGGCTGCGCGATCGCGAAATAGACCGCCTCGGCCACGGCTCCGGGCGCCAGCATCTCCGCCCGTGCCGGCAGATCAGTCCGCCTGTCCGGGTCAAAGCGATCCCAGAGCGGCGTATCCACAGCGGACGGCTCGATCCACGTTATCTTCACACCGGTCCCACGCAGCTCCTCCACCAGCACTTCGTGCAGGCCGCGCAGCCCGTACTTCGAGGCGGAATACGCCGCATTGCCGGGAAACGCCTTGCGCCCCGCCACCGAACCGATGTTCACAATGTGTCCTGACCCGCGGGCCAGCATGTCGGGCAACCAGGCGCGGGCAAGCTGGAAAGGGGCCCGAAGGTTGACGGTGAGCACTCGCTCGAACGCCGACAGCTCCGTCTCGGCGAACGGCGCCAGCTCGAAAGCCCCGGCGTTGTTGACCAGCACATCGGGCGCCTCACCCCAGGAATCCAACACGCGGTCGCGCACACCTGCGACGAACTCCCCGTCCGTGAGGTCGCCGACGATCGCACGCGCACCCAGCCGTACCGCCAACTCCTCCAGCGCCTCCGCCCCGCGCCCAAGCAACACGAGTTCGGCTCCGCCCTGCCCCAAACGCTCCGCCAGCACCCGGCCCACTCCGCCGGTCGCGCCCGTCAGCAGAACTCTGTATCCCGACAGCTCGCCCCGCGTCTTCGTCACGCGCTGAACCAGTGCGAGGCCACGAGCCTGAGGAATTCGTCCCGGGTTCGCTGATCGGTCCGGAAAACGCCCTGCACCGAGCTGGTGATGGTCCGCGAGTTCTGCTTTTCCACACCCCGCATCATCATGCAGAGGTGAGCCGCTTCGATGACCACCCCCACACCCTTGGGCTGCACCATCTCCTGAATCGCCCGCGCGATCTGATCGGTCAGCCGCTCCTGGACCTGGAGCCGCCGAGCGAACACCTCCACAACCCGCGGCAGCTTGCTGAACCCGACGATCCTGCCGTCAGGGATATAGGCGATATGAGCCTTGCCAAAGAACGGCAGCAGGTGATGCTCGCACAACGAGTAGAGCTCGATGTCCTTCACGATCACCATCTCGTCGTGCTCGGCCTCGAACACGCCGTCACCGATCACCTGCTTCAGGTCCATCTCATAGCCGCGCGTCAGCCAGCGCAGCGACTCCTCAACGCGTTCCGGCGTACGCACCAAACCCACGCGCTCCGGATCCTCGCCCAGCAGGAGAAGCTGAGCGCGCACCACATCCCGCAGGCTCAGCGTTCCCGCTTCCAGCAAGGCGTCAACGGTCCCGCCAACGGCCATATCCGCTTTTCCTGACATTGACTCTCTTATTTCCCTCCCGCGCGAACAGCGCCTGCGGCACGCAACACCGCATCCTCAGGCGACCGCGGTCTCCGGCAACGCCGGTCACTCGCCCGAGTACTCCGCCAAGTTGCGCTCCGACTCCGACACGACCACGCGCTCCAGCATGCCTTCCGGCAACACTCGCTCAAGCCGGCGCCAGATCTGCACCGCGATGTTCTCCGCCGTCGGGATCACGCCTTCCAGCCACGGCACATCCACGTTGAGATTGGCATGATCCACATCCTGGAGCACCGCTTCCTCAACAGCCTGTTTCAGCCGCTTCAGATCGAAGACGTACCCGGTCTTGGGATCCACCTCACCCCTGAGCGTCACCTCGAGCCCGTAGTTGTGACCGTGGCCGCCCGGATTGTTGCACAGCCCGTAGATCTCCCGGTTCTCATGATCCGACAGCTGCGGATTGTGCAGGCGATGGCCGGCGCTGAAATGGAGCCGCCGAGTCACTCGTACGATGGGCATTGGTTATCCAGCTCACAGAAAAGCGCGGCTCGGCCGGCGCGGACCCGGAAAGTTAAGCTATTTCGCACACTAAAGCGTCCTAAGTTAGAGCATCATGGTAACTGATGCTAGATGACGGCCGCGATCCCCCGGTGCAGCGGCCGCCGGACAAGTAGCAAGCAACACAAAAAAGGGTCGGCCCCCGAATCCGCGGGGGCCGACCGAGCGAGTGACGGGCCGCAGGGCATTCAATGAAGCCCTCCTGCAACCTTTAGGTGCCCTCTCCCCGACTTTCCGCCTTCCCTGAGCGGGCATGACGTCAATCGAAGAAGGCGGGCCCGCACATTCTCGTGTTGGCTCAAGAATGGGTCGCTGCGGCCTTCATTCGCTTGACCACATTCTAATATGCCGTCAGCTCAACGTCAATTGAACAAATACCGAAGCACCAGTCAGTACGATCACCTAGTGCGCGCCCAGCTTCACCGCCACCATCGCCAACGCACCCAACACGAACATCAGAGTGTTCACGGGTCGACCGTGAGCCTGGCCCTCAGGGAGCAGGTCGGCCGCGCCGACGTAAAGGAACGAGCCGCCAGCCAGCCCCAACAGAACACCGAGCAGCTCCTCCGAAACGGTCCTCAAACTGAAGTAGCTCAGCGCCACGGCCAGCGGCGTGATCAGTGCCAGCGCACTGCTGACCCAGGCCGCGCGGGGCCCCGGAACACCGGAGTGGTAGAGCGCGGACATCGCGGCGATGCCGACGGGCAGTTTGTGGACGACCACGAGCGCGGCAGCCACGGTGCCGATCAGCGCACCGGCCGACAAGCCTGCGCCAACAGAGACGCCCTCAGCGATGGAGTGGATCGCCAGGCCCAGTATCACCAACGGACCCACGTGCTGGGCGTGCGCGACATGACGATGACCCTCAATGGCTGACTCGCCCCGGGGGTGCACGTGCGGTAAGAAGTGGGCTTCTACCAAGAAGAGCAGCAAGAAGCCGGCGAGCGTCCAGGTCAACCCGCGACCGGT
Organism: Gemmatimonadota bacterium; assembly: GCA_020344375.1. Taxonomy (GTDB): domain Bacteria; phylum Gemmatimonadota; class Gemmatimonadetes; order Palauibacterales; family KS3-K002. The sequence goes on from CP070823.1 coordinate 2,338,838, forward strand.
CCCTACCAGGTCCACACATGCCGGCACCAGGTGCAGCAGGGCGCCGGCGACGAGCAAGCCCGCCGCAAATGCGACCAGTTCCGCCGTGTGTTTGGTCGCCCACGATTCAAGGCGCCGAATCGCCCAGATCCCGGCAAGCATGCCGAACCCAGTGAGGGCAGCGAAGAGCAGAGCCGCCGCAGGAGGGGCGGGGACGGCGGTCACTCCGTTCTCGAGAACAACCGCAGCGTGCGATATCGTCAGGGGCATGCCTTTACTGTGAATCGACTACTCTGAATCGACCGTCATAGCGAGCCATCGACCTGGCTGCCGGCAAAGATACGCGGGCCCGACCTCTCACAGCAACAAAGGACTTGACGCGTGGAGGCAAGACACCGTAGCCTTCGCTGCAGGATGTGGAAGCGAGCCTTGCTCCGGCGCGTGGTCGCGCTTCAGCTGCTGCTCCTCTTGCCCGCGGGGCTTGGGGCACGCCTCTGCCTCGATGCCCGCTGGACAGTTGACTCGTACGGACACGTCGAGGTCGAGCACCACGATGCCTGCGCAAGAGCTCACGACCACCGGCTTTGCGTCCTGCTCTTCCACACCCCGTTGTCACCAGCGCCGACCTTGCCAGGTGTCGCATCGTCCGCGCCGATCGCAGACGCCGCGCCCGCCGGGCCGAGCGACGCTCCTCGCTCTGAGCAGGTGCGGCTCACAGTCGCCCGTAGTCCTCCTCTCTCTACCTAGCTTCGGCACGCGGGCCGGTTAGCCAGCGGCCCGCTATCCGGGAAATCTCTAGCTAGCAGCACCCACCCTGTCGGGCGGCGGGTTGTGTGTGCTCTGCACCCCAACAAGGCAGGGAAGGCTATGCGACAACAGCATCTGATCCTCTGCACCGTCATGGCCCTGGCCATCACAGCTGGAGCGCCGGCGCGCCTTCCGGCACAGCAGGCAAAGGTGGACAGCCTGGAGGCTCGGATCCGTGAGCTCGAAGCGCGACTTGACAGCCTTATGGCCGCACTCACACGCGGTGAGGCGCCTCCACGCGTCGCTCAGACCGCCGAGGCCGAACTCGCCGCGCTACGGGCGGCGGCGCAGGCCGCGGCCGGCGAGCACCCGGCACCTGACACGGCCGGGCCTCAGGAGAGCCGGACGCGCAACCTCAACATCCTGAACCCTGAGATCAGCGTAACCGGTGATATCGTCGGAAGTTACACGAACCCCGCTGCAGGCGCGGACAACGTCAGCGCGGTGCCCCGCGAGTTCGAGTTCGCCTTCCAGGCTCCACTCGACCCTTACACGCACACCAAGATCTTTGTCGCTCGCCACGCGCATTTTGACATCGCCGGCTTCCCGGGTGAAGAAGGCGAACATGAACACGGGTTCGAGATCGAGGAAGGCTACATGTACTGGGTCGGCCTGCCGATCGGCCTCAAGATCGGGAAATTCCGCCAGGAGATCGGCCTCTACAACCGCTGGCACACTCATGCGCTGATGGAGGTGAACCGCGCGCTGCCTAGCGTGGCCTTTCTGGGGGGAGACGGGTTGATACAGGTCGGCGCTGCTGTCACCCTGCCGACCGTCACCCTCGGATCCAGCACGCAGACGCTGACCCTGGAACTCACGCGCGCGAACAACGCAGCGCTGTTCGAGGGCGGAAACGAGATCGGCTTTCTGGGCAACTTTCAGAGCTTCTGGGACCTGGGCCCCAGCAGCTACGTCCAGTTCGCTGCGACCGGCGTGTACGGCGAGAACGACGACGAGTCCCTCGCCTCGCGACTCCTGGAGTTCGATGTCGCGTACCGCTGGAGGCCGACTGGCCGGGCCATGTATCGGGACTTCACCCTCAAGGGCGAGTGGTACTTCGCCGAGAAGGACTTCGGCGTCGACGAGCTCACGGGGAACGGCGGTACCCTGCAGGCGAACCTGCGTCTCAACCGGCGCTGGATCGTCGGGGCCCGGGCCGACTACCTGGACGGCTACGGTGACGGAGCGGAAATCATTCAGGTCGTACCCAGTCTGACGTGGTGGCAAAGCGAGTGGGTCTTCCTGAGGTTGCAGTACAACTACCTCAAGCCAGACGATGGGAAAGCTAACCACACCGTGCTGTTGCAGACCGTCTGGGCCGTGGGCCCGCACAAGCACGAGACGTACTGACGACGTCGAGCTGGGAAGACCAGCTAAGAGCGAGAGAGATTAGGGAGTCGCGGGCTCGAGCGGCGACGCCGAGTCCGATCAGCGAAGGAGAGAGTCATGAAGTGCAGAACTGCGACGCGCGCTCGTCTTGGCGGTGGCCTGCGCCGGGTACCCAGCGCGCTGCTGGCGATTCTGCTGCTGGCGGCCGGGCCAGCGGTCGCACAGGAGAAGCTGCAGGTGGTGGCGACGCTGCCCGTCTTCGCGGCAATCACTCAGGAGTTGACTGGTGATCGCGCCGATGTCATAGCTATCGCGCGCGGCGACGAGGATCCCCATTTCGTCCAAGCTCGCCCCAGCTACGCCGCGATCCTCAGCAAGGCGGACCTCTTCGTGGCCACGGGGCTGGACTTGGAGCTCTGGGTGCCAGCGGTCATAGACCGGGCAAGGAACTCCGCGATCATCGAGGGCAGTCCCGGCCACGTGGTCACGTACTCAGGGATCAAGCTCCTGGACGTTCCCGAAACCGTCAGCCGAGCCGGCGGCGACGTCCACGCGTTCGGTAACCCTCACATACACACGGACCCGATCAACGCGATCATCATCGCCAGGAACATCCTGGCCGGGCTAAGACGGGTCGATCCGGCCAACGCGGCCACGTACGAGGCGCATGCCCGGGACTTCGAGGATCGCGTGATGCGTCGACTCTTCGGCGATCAGCTCGTGGAGATGCTGGGATCGGACGCCATCTTCACATTGGCGCGGAACTACCAGTTCTGGGAGTTCGCCCACAACCAGACCTACCAAGGCAAGCCGCTCACCGAGTATCTGGGCGGGTGGCTCGCAGAGGGCGCTCCGTTTCGCGGCCGTCGCATGGGTTGCTACCACAAGAACTGGGCGTACTTCAGTGCCCGCTTCCAGATCGAGTGCGCGGTCTACATCGAGCCCAAGCCGGGAATCCCGCCGACCCCCGGACACCTGCAGGATGTCGTCAACATCATACGTAACGAGCACATCCCGGTCCTGCTCGCGGCCAACCACTTCAGCCGCACGCAGGTGGAGCGGGTGGCCTCCCGCACGGGCGCCAGGCCGATCATGGTCACACTGGACGTGCGCGGAGCCGAAGGCATCGACACCTACTTTGACCTTATCGACCTCTGGGTGTCACGTCTGTCAGACGCGTTCCTGGCGCTGGATCAGCAGCGCGACTACTGAGCCCGAGCGTCGCAGATGCGGGCCTGTGGAAGAACCGATGTCTTGGTTGACTGAAAGCTGGGAAGACGGAGTCCGAGTGGTTACACGGGCTCGCGATCACACAACCTCCAGCGGACGGGCAAACACATGTTGGACTTGATGCTACCGGCCCTCGTGGCCTCTCTGGTCTTGGTCGGGATCCATGCGTACCTGGGGATCCATATCATTGCCCGCGGGGTGATTTTCGTAGACCTCGCCCTCGCACAGGTGGCTGCGATGGGCTGGGCCGTGGCCGGCCTTGGACTCTCCCGCACCCTGGGCGGGTGGCTCGGTATTCCCGAGTCGGTGGCGGGCTACTGCATCGGGCTTGGGGTCACGCTTATCGCTGCCGCTCTTCTCAGCGTGACTCGCCTGGAGGGCACCCGTGTGCCCCAGGAAGCGATCATCGGAATCGTCTACGTCGTGGCCTCAGCGGCCACGATCCTGGTCGTCGCCCAAGCACCACGGGGATCCGAGCACGTCGAGCAGCTCCTCTCCGGCACGCTCCTCTGGGTGGGCTGGACGGAGATCTGGAGGACGGCTGCCCTCTTCTGTGTGATCGCTGCGGTCCACTGGTTCCTGCGGGAACGCTTCATGACGATCTCGATGAACCCGGAACTGGCGCGTAACGCGGGCTGGTCGATCGCCTGGTGGGATTTCCTCTTCTACGCCCTGTTCGGCCTAGTCGTCACCTCTGCGGTTGCCATCGCCGGCGTGCTGGTGGTGTTCAGTTTCCTGGTGATCCCCGCCGTCATCGCCTTCCTCTTCACCGCGCAGCCCGGACGGCTGATCGGGATCGCCTGGTCGATCGGCACGCTGACCACGGTGGTGGGGCTCTACGCTTCCTACCGAAGTGACTTGCCGACGGGTCCCACGGTGGTTTGCGCCTTCGCCATCGCCCTGGCACTCGCCTTCGCTCTCCGCTGGGCGTTGCGCCGCCCGCTGCCAAGAGCGGAAGCCGCCTGAGCCGTGCCGCCGCCGGGCTCACTGGGTCTCCAGAGGCTCAGCCGGCCCGGCGGCTCACGAAGGCACTCCTGCGATCGTAGAAGCGCCACATCTTCTTCGCCCCGCGACTGATACCGATACGCGTCGTGCGTGCGAGCTGTCGCGACGGGACCGGCTCGCCCGCAGCGATCAGCAACGGCGCCTCGCTCAGGCGGTGTCGCTGCAGATCCGGACCGATCCCCAGCGCCTGACAGAGCTTGCCGGGACCCGAGGTGAGTTCTCGGTCCGGGCGACCGGAGCGGCGCTGGCGCATCGTCTCCAGCCCCTCGACGGGCTCCAAGGCGCGTAGCAGAACCGCTGCGGGATAGCCCTCCGGCCCCACGACAGTATTCAGGCACCAGTGAACACCGAAGTTGAGATGGATGTACGCCGTGCCGGCTGGGCCGAACATGGGATCGTTGCGGGCGGTACGCCCCACAGTCGCGGCAGCGTGAGAGGCAGGGTCGTGTGGGCCGGGATAGGCCTCGGTTTCCACGATCCGGCCCACACAACGCACACCGCCACAGTCCGATACCAGGAAGGCGCCGAGCAGCTCTCTCGCCACAAGCTCGGCATCCCGGTCGAAAAAGTCGGGAGGCAAAGGTTGGCAGCGGCGACTCACGCCCGGCCGGCTTCTCGCTCCTCGCGGCGCGCCTGGAGAACTCGCTCCGCCCGGTGGTCCGGCAACAGCTCCTGCACCCGCTCCGGTTCCTCATCCAGAACACGGAACACGTCCGCCCCGAACGCCTCGACCAGCGTCCGCGCCGTCCTCCCACCCACGCCAGGATAGCGTGTCAGGCGGGTGATCAGGCCCGTGCCCTCCGTGGACTCCACCGGGCCGGAGCCGGCCTCGACCTCGACCGCCGGTGCCACGTCAGCGTCCGGTCCACGCTGCGCATCTACCTGCAGGCTCGGCTCATCACTGGCCAGACCCTCGCCCCGTAAGCCCTTCTGCCCCTCGAAGATCGGCGGCGGCGCCCCCGCCGGGCGATAGCGTCCGCGCGTGCCCCAGCGACCGCGGATCGTCCCCCGCGGCGCACCGGGCAACGGCGCCGGGCTGATCGGCTCGGCCTTCTCTTCATCAGCCTGCCTTCGCCCTTCCAGAAGCTCCGCCACGGTTGCCGGGAGTTCCTTCGGCCGAGCGCTCACTTCCACGTCAGCGCGAGCGGCGATCTGCTCCGGCTCGGGCACGGGCTTTCTCTCCTCCCGCGAGCCGCGTTCAGCTCTACGGCGAGCTCCGGCGCCCCGCCCCTCACCGCGGCGGCCCGCTCCTCGGCGCGGCGCTGACGCTTCGCCTCTCGCGGCGCGTCCGGGAGAGCGAGGCCCTCTCCTGGTCTTACCGCTCGGCGCCTCAGCCGCCGCACCTCGGCGTCCACGTCCACCCCTGCGGCCCTTGGGCACCTCCTGCGCTGCCGCAGCAGGCTGCGTCTTGGCCGCCTCAGCTTCGCGCTGCGGCTCCGCTACCTTCTCTTCCGGCTCGTGCTCCCGGTCACCGAACAGGAGCCGCGTCAACCGGTGCACCGCCGACTGCCGAGACTTGGCGTCGGAAGCGGCAGCTCCGCGCTCACGCTTCGCGGTCCGCCGGCCCTTCGAGGGCTTCGGCAATCCGACCTGGAAGTTCCCGTTCGGCCCCCGGGTGAGCTCGATCGCCTCAGCCTCCGCGGCGGCCTGCAGGAACTTGCTGAACTTGCTAAAGCCCAGCTCGCCCTCATCGAAATCGGGATCGATCTCGAGAATCCGCCGCTTCACGTCGCTGTCACGAATCGACCCGGTCTCCCCCTCCAGCGACTGCTCGAGCGCGCGCCGCAGAAGTCTTAGCCCCATTTCCATCGTGAGCTTCGGTCGTGCCCTGCCGACACGGTCAGACTCCCCGGTCCGGCCGCGCGCCCGCGCTTCTGTCCGCTTCGCTTCACGTTCCCGCTCACGCCTGCCGGCGCCCCGCGCAGCCGGCGGGCGCGCCCGCCGCTCCTTCACCTTCTCCGCTTTCTCAGCTTCCGCCTCACCGCCGGGTGCCACGCCGTACTGCCCGTTCTCCATCTTCTGGATCGCGAGCAAGCCGCGCGAAGCGGCCTCCACGACGAACCGGTTGAACTTGGTGAAGCCCTGCTCCTTCTCGCTGAAGGAAGGGTCGATCTCCAGCATCACCTGCTTCAGCCGATCGGAGCGCATCGTGTCGCCGCGCTCGACCATCTTCTTCACGGCCTTCCCCGCCAACACCCAAGGGTCGTGCCTCTCGAGCGGTTGATCCCCGGCCCTGCTCAGCCCGGAAAGCGAGGAGTAGCTGTAGTACTCGTCGCAATTCTGCACCAGCACATCAGAACTCGACTCCTGGATTCCGACACCGACCACGTACTTCCCGTACTCCTTCAGCTTGAGAACCAGGCTCGAGAAGTCACTGTCACCCGACATCAGAATGAACGTTCTGATCTCCGGCCGCACGAACACCAGCTCGAGCGCGTCGATCGCCAGCCGAATGTCCGTCGCGTTCTTCTTCGATGAACCGTAGGCCGGCGCGAAAATCAAGTCGATCGAAGCTTCGGAGAGCGGCACGATGTACTGCGGATACCGCCGCCAGTCGGCATAGGCACGCTGTACCGCTACTTTGCCTCGAATGACGTCCGAGTTGAGAAGGTTGCGGAGTTCCTGGCCGAGGTTCGACCGGATCCCCATCGTCACGTTGTCGAAATCGATGAGCAGCGCAGCTTGATGTGCGCCGTTGGGCTCGGGGTACGGTTCACCCCGACGATCAGGTGAGTCCTCTCGCTTGTCCATGCCTCCCATAACTCCTTGCGTATCAACGCATTACGACACTGAGAGGCAGGCCCGTCGCCCTGGCGCGAGGGGCTGAGCGTCGGTACCCCACCGGAAGGATGTCTTGCGTTTGCGCGGGCAACGGCGCCGACGACCGATCCGGGATTCTTCCCTTCCGGTCCCAGCAGCCGTGCCCCACAGATGCTTCCGGCATGCTCGCCGCTCGGGCGAAGTCGAGCAGGTCTGCTCTCTCAAAAAACGGTACTACGCCTGACGCGTTCCCCGCTCGGCTCGCACCATGCGAGCGAGTTCGACGCGTCGAATCTTGCCACTTCCAGTCATGGGGAACGCGTCCACGAATCGCACAAGGTCTGGGACCTTGTACTGGGCAACCTGACCTCGGCAGAAATCCTTGATCTCGTCGCCCGTCACGATCGCGCCTTCCACTGGCATAACACAGGCGCAGATCAGCTCGCCGAGGACTTCGTCCTCGACGCCGACCACGGCGGCCTCCTGCACGGCGGGGTGCAGGCGCAGCAGATCCTCCAGCTCGCGCGGATAGATCACGTACTCGCCGCGGACGATAGTGTCCCGTTTGCGGCCGACGATGTGGAGGTAACCGTCCTCGTCGATCATCCCGAGGTCGCCCGTCCGAAAGAAACCGTCGTCGGTGAACGCTCGGCTGGTCTCGTCCGGCTGCCTGTTGTAGCCCTTCATCACGTTGAAGCCCCGGACCGCCAGTTCGCCGATGGACTCGACCGGGAGTGGGGCGCCATCCTCACCGAGGACTCGGACCTCCACGCCCTCCAGCAGCCGGCCTGCCGTGAAGTTCCGCTTCTCGGGTGGGTCATCGCGCCGCGTAATCGAGACCGTCGGCGACGTCTCCGTCAGACCGTATGCGATCTCCAGGCCCGGCACCAGCCGCTCCCGAGTTTCCCCTGCTAACCTATCCAACACCGGCGCGCCCGCCACGATACCGGTCCGCAGGCTAGACACGTCCAGCCGATCGATCGCGCCGCTCCGTAGCTGCTGCGCGAACATCGTCGGCACACCGTGCAGCACCGTGGCCTTCGTCTCCACCACCAGCTTCAGAGTGGCTGCAGCGTCCAACTTCTCCATCAACACTACGGTCGCCCCAACGCTCAAAGCCGAGATCAGAGCACCGAGCCCGAAGATGTTGAACATGGGAACGGCGATCAACACCCTGTCCTTCTTGGTGAGCCCCAGAGCCTCCGCCGTCGCACCGTTCGTTCTCACCAAGTTCGCATGGGTCAACATCACGCCCTTCGGCTTTCCCGTCGTGCCCGCTGTATACAGGATGGCGTACACATCCCCCTCGGGATCGACGCTGACCGGCGGACAGCTCTTCCCCTCCCCGCTCGAGACCAGATCCTCGAACTGGAAGATCCGATCGTCGTACCAGAGATCCTCCTCCCCGACCGTCACCACGTACTGCAGATCGGGCAGGTTGAACTGCAGCCGTTCGAACAGCTCCAGCTTGTCCTGACCCTCGTACTCCTCCGCAGCGATCACCACCGACGCTTCGGAGTTCCGCAGCATGAACTGGAGCTCGTGAGCCGAGTAGGCGGGATTAAGGGGTACGATCGCCGCGCCAAGGTTCGCCGCCGCAAGTGCCGAGACGACGAACTCGGGCCCGTTCGGTAGGTCGATGGCGATGCGATCCCCCGCGCCTATGCCCAGGTTATGTAGCGCGGCGGCGAGAGCACGCGCCTGCAGCTGCGCCCGCCCGTACGAGAGGGTATCCCTCGCGCACGTCAGCAGCGGCCTATCGAGCTGCTCAACGGCACAACGATCCAGCAAGTCGTGGACCGATAGGCCTGAGAAACGAGTCTGGTCGCCGATGGCTCCGCTCCGCGCCGAAATGACCTAAGCCTTTAATTTGTAAACAAATCCGCTCCTCGTCAAATAGCCCCCTACCCCAACAACACCCTACACACAACCTCGTCCGAGACTTCCCGTGCCCACCCCTGTTCAGCCGATCCCGCTACCACCCCGATGTCCGCCAGAAGCGTGTACCTCCCCTCACCGCGCCGCTCTCGATCCAGCTTCAGCGCTCTGAGCAAGCGCTCCGCATCCACGTCCGCCTCGACGGCTACCGGCAGCCGCGCGGCTTCCAGCACCTCGCGGATCCGCCCGGCCACGCCACCCCGGGTCACCCCGACCGCCTCACCGATCGCCGCTTCCGCCGCCATCCCCACTGCCAGCGCTTCCCCATGCAGCCAGGCGTAGCCTGAGATGGCCTCTTGCGCCCGGGCCAACCTATGCCCGAAGTCCAGGACCCTCCGGTACCCCTCTTCCCCGGCGTCCCGGCTCACAACCTCCGCCTTGATCTCTATGGAGCGGGCGATGAGCCTCTCCAGCCCCGCCGGCTCGCGCGCAAAGATGCGCTCAAGACTCCCCGCCAACTCCTCGAAGTAACCGGCGTCGAGGGTTAGCCCGTGCTTGAAGGCCGCCGCCAGACCCGCAGCGATATGCGGCATCGGCAAGGTCGTCAGCAGCGAGGGATCGATGAGCACGAGGCTCGGCTGATGAACCGCCGCCACCAGATCCTTGCCCACACCCGTGTCCACCCCGACTGCTCCGCCGACGCAGCTGTCCACCATCGCCAGAAGCGTGGTCGGCATATGAATCAGCGGCACGCCCCCCAGGTAGGTCGCCGCCACGAAGCCCGCCGCATCGCCCACCACACCCCCGCCGAGCGCGATCACTACGGCATCGCGCCCGAACCCCGCCCTCAGCAACCCGTCGGTCAACTCGATCCAGGTCTCACGTGTCTTGTTCCACTCACCGGCCGCAAACCTGAAGGTCACTGCCGCGAGACCTTCAGCGCTCAGCGACGCGTGCAGCCGCTCGCCATAGACACCATAGACCTGGCTGTCGGTGATGATAGCGTAGCGCGGAGCCCGGCAGGCGTCGCCGATCAGGGCGCCAGCGTCATCCAAAAGCCCGGAACGCACCCAGACATCGTAGGCTGACACGCCTTCGGAGCGCCCGACAGTGACCGTGGTGCGATGACCGTCCTGATTCTGCGAGCTCATCGATGGTCGAAGGCGGTCTGCAGTCGTAGCGGATGCTGAATTCGGCCAAACTAACAACCTACGCGCCGTCACCCCGGCGAGCAAACCATCACCTCCGGCCACATCGCTCGTCCGACCCCGGAGCGAGATGCGTCTCCATCGCCAGAAAGGCGTCACAAAAGTCTTGATTTTTGTTTTACTTTGTCTTTATCTTGATTCAGATCGCTTCATCGTGCGGAGTGGGTGGAGGTGAGGTTGGAAATTTTTCCGCACTCGCGCGCGGCTGATCTCGATGGACTCCCACAGGAGGGAGTGCGATAGGAAGCTCAGGGGCACAACTCGCTCCCAGCTCGATCGAAAAGCATCGCGCGAATGGACTCCGCATCGGTTTCGCCTTTAACGTGAAGCCGGCGGACGACGCAGCGTCGTCGCTAAAGGCTCCCTCATCTCCGAATCAGCCGGCAAAGTCAGCCGATTCTCTCTGGGACGACGTCATCGCGTCGGCGCTCGCTGACCTCGGCATCGCAGACACCTTCGCCGAATGGGATGACGAGTCCACGATCGCAGCCGTCGAGGCCGCCCTCTCCCACGCGGGCGAAGTCATCCGACTCGAAGCCAACCCCGACTTCCCCTTCAGGCTGCGCGAAGCGCGACCGGACATCATCTTCAATCTCGCGGAAGGCATGGGTGGAGCCAGTCGTGAGTCGTTCGTGCCCGCCTTCTGTGAGTTCTGGGGTATTCCCTACACGGGCAGCGATCCCCTCACCCTGGGGATCTGCCTCGACAAGGCGCGGGCCAAGGAGGCACTGAGTCACCACGGGATACCAACGCCCGAGTTCCAGGTTGTGGAGTCCCCGGAGCAGGTGCGGCGTTCCTTCGAGCTGCCCGCCATCTTGAAGCCGCTTCACGAGGGCTCGAGCAAGGGCATCACCCAGCGATCCCTCTGCACCACCTGGCCCGACATCGAGACCGAGGTCGCCCGGATAGCCGAGCGATACAATGAGCCGGCCATCATCGAGAGGTTCCTCGGCGGACGTGAGTTCACGGTCGCGGTCCTCGGCAACGACGGCGACGTGCGCGCTCTACCGATCGTGGAACTCGTGTTCGACTTGCTTCCGGCCGGCGCCTTACCTCTGTACGGCTACGAGGCCAAGTGGATCTGGGACCGGCTTGAGAAGCCGCTGGACATCTTCTTCTGTCCAGCCCGCTGCACCGCGAAGCTGCAGCGCCGTATCGAAGAGATCGCCATGGCAGCGTTCCGCGTCCTGCGCTGCCGCGATTGGGCCCGGATCGACATCCGCTGCGACGAGGACGAGAACCCCCACATTCTGGAGGTCAACCCGTTGCCCGGCGTGATTCCGGACCCCAGAGCGAACTCGTCCTATCCGAAGGCCGCACGGGCCGCCGGTCTCTCGTACGACGAGATGATCCTGGCTGTCCTGCGGACCGCCGCCGCGCGCTATGACCTACGAGTCCCGGTCTGAGGCAACCGCTGCGCCCGCCGCAACCGAGAACCCCGCAGCCTTGAGCCGGCGGGCGTACGGGCGCGTCGCCGTGCTGCTCGATCCGGTGGCGGAGAAGGCGGCCGGAGCTACCGAACCGGAAGCACCGGCGCAGTCCACCATCCCGATTATCGAGGCCCTCGACGCGCTCGGCTATGAGCCCGAGGTGCTACCCCTGCAGGCGGACGTGCCCCATGAGTGGATAGAGCGCCTGCGCAGCGGCGAGTTCCGTGTCGCCTTCAACCTCTGCGAATCAGTGCGTGGCTCGCCTGCCGCGGAGCATCTGGCGGCGGCGGCCGTCGAGCTCCTCGACTTGCCGATGACCGGGGCCTGCTCAGCGACGCTCCTGCATTGCCTCAACAAGGACCGTGTTGCCGCTGTGTTGCGCGCGCACGGCTTCGCGGTCCCCGACTGGAAGCTGGTCCGCCGCGATGACCCGGTCCCTACGGATTGGGATCGCTTCCCGGCGATCGTGAAGCCAGCAGCGCAGGACGGCTCGAACGGGATCCACGCGAACTCCGTCGCGCGATCCCCGAGCGAGCTCGCTGACGCAGTGGAGCGCCTCCGCGAGAAGTGGGGCAGCCTGGTCATCCAGCAGTTCGTCGAGGGGCGCGAGATCAACCTGGCGATCGTCGGCAACCAGCTATTGCCGCCCGCCGAGATCGATTTCAGCGACCTGCCGGACGACGTGCCGCCCATCGTTTCTTTCACCGCCAAGTGGGTCAGCGGGAGCCCCGAGGATCTCGGAACGCGGCCAATCTGTCCGGCGCCGTTACCGGCCGAGCAGGCGGAGGAGCTGCAGCGCCTCGCCGCGCGCGTCTGGACCCTGATGGAGGGCAGCGGGTACGGCCGGGTCGACGTGCGGCTCAGCGCGGACGGCACACCGTACATCATCGACGTCAACCCCAACGCCGACCTCTCCCGCGACGCCGGGCTCGCACGCCAGGCCTGGGTCGCGGGTTGGTCGTATGAGGAACTGATCGGGAAGATCGTCGAGGAGGCGCTCGCCCGGCACGACGGCAGCAGCAGCGCGTCGACCGGCTGGTTCATCCTCCCAGCGGTCCGGGGTGTGGGAGGTTCAACCTGATGCCCGCTACTCCGCGTGGCACTCGGTCCGGCACCCTTACGCCTTCCTGCAGCAGCGCGGGGCGGCGCGGACCGCTTCAGCTCGAGTGGAAGCCTCCCCAGAGATCGCACAGGCCGCAGGTGGCCGCGGTTGTCGCCGAGACAGGGATCTTCAGGCCCGACGAGATCGATGTAGCGCTCGAGGTATTCGATGCCTACTGCGACGCGCCCGGGCGAGACTACTGGGCCTGCGCCGCCTTCGCTGGACCGGACGAGCTGGCCGGCTTCGCTTTCTACGGGCCGACGCCCTGCACGGTCGACACCTGGGACCTCTACTGGATCGCCGTGCACCCGCGGTTCCAGCGCGCCGGGATCGGGCGCTCCCTGCTGCAGCAGGTCGAGCATCACATCTGCTCGTCCGGTGCCCGCATGTGTGTGATCGAGACGTCGTCGCGCGACGACTACGCCGAGACGCGCGATTTCTACCTGGCCTGTGGCTATGAGGAAGTCGCGCGCATCCCAGGCTTCTACGCCGACGATGACGACCGGGTGACCTACGCTAAGTACTTCGCTGGGTCGCTGTGTCTTCGCAAGGAGAATGAGTCGCGAGAAGTGAGGACGAAGGGACACGGTGAGGGGTGCGGGACTGAGCTCCCGCTCACATCTCCAAACTCATGATTCGACCGAGGTGTGCGACTATGGCGAACTGGCAACAGGCACTCAAGAAGGGTGTGA
>CP070823.1:2352357-2360496 GCA_020344375.1 Gemmatimonadota bacterium
GGTTGTGGTGGCGGCGTTCGCCGCCTCCAACGTACTGCAGACCGAGTCGGGGCTTCTGACGGCCACCCTGATGGGGGTGGCTCTGGCCAACCAGAAGACGGTCGACGTCAAGCACATCATCGAGTTCAAGGAGAACCTGCGAGTCCTCCTGATCTCGAGTCTATTCATTCTGCTTGCCGCCCGATTGAAGCTCGACGATCTAACTGGGCTCGGTGTCGCGCATCTCGGCTTTCTCGCCGCATTAATGCTCATCGTACGGCCAGCGATTGTGGCGGCGGCAACGCTGCGCTCGACGCTCAACTGGCGCGCACGCGCCCTCATGGCTTGGATAGCGCCCCGGGGGATCGTCGCGGCAGCCGTCTCCTCTCTCTTTGCGTTAGAGCTTGCCGAGGCGGGTTACGCCGACGCCGAGATGCTCGTTTCGATCACCTTCATGGTGATCATCGGCACGGTCGTCATCTACGGATTGAGCGCGGCGCCGCTCGCTCGACTGCTCAAGGTCGCTCAGCCGGACCCACAGGGTATCCTCATCGTGGGGGCCCACCCCTGGGCCCGAGCGATAGCGTCCGAGCTCAAGGAGGAAGGAGTCGCGGTCCGGCTCGTGGACACGAACTACGCCAATGTCGCCGAAGCGCGCATGGAAGGCCTGCCGGTGTACTACGGCAGCGCGCTGACCGAGGTCGCCCTGGACGCGATCGAGCTTCAGGGCATCGGCCGCCTGCTTGCCCTGACCTCGAACGACGAAGTGAACTCGCTAACGGCCCTCCACTTCAGCGAGATCTTCGGCAGAGACTCCGTCTACCAGCTGCCGCCGGAGCAACTGGCGCGCGCCTCCAAGCAGGTGGTCTCGAGGAGCCTGCGCGGCCGGTTCCTGTTCGACCCACAAGCCACCTACTGGAACCTGACCGCCCGCTTCGACGCCGGAGCCGATGTCAAGACCACCAATCTGACGGAAGCTTTCGACTACGAGAGATTCAGAGCTCGTTACCGCAAAGCGATCCCACTTTTCCTTATTGGTGCCGGAAACGAACTCACCGTCTTCACGGTAAAGAGTCCACCTGAGCCCGTCCCGGGCCACCGGCTGGTGGCCATCGTTGATCCGCTCGACGAACCGCGGGAGGAAGTGGCTGGGGCCGCTTCGAGCTGACCCCTCAGCGGGAGGCGGAAAGATGATGGAGCTGATCCAGGTCAGGCCATCCCGTCACCCTGAGCACCCGCCGGTGGGCGATCACGTTGAAGGCTCGGGCGTGGACCCCTTCGGGAGGATCCCGAGGTTCGAGTCTTGCGCGCTGAAGGCGGAGAAGGCAGCGAGGTCGCTTGCTCAGTAGCGGAAGACTGCAGCGACGGGACTATACCTCTCCCCGCTCGGAACCTGCTCGGGGTAGACCGCATAGACGTTGCCCGAACTCGCGAACGTCTGCATGGCGGCCAGATCCAGTAGATCTTGGTCACCGGGCTGCCGCTCCTCGTGAATCTCGACGCCCCCGGTCGCGGCGTCGAACTTCCCCCACTTCTGAACGCCGAGCGCCACGAACAGCGAATCCACGCGACCGTGGTGCGCCGCTGGCAGGATCCGCTCCAAGTCGATCGATGTCCGCCCTGTACCGGCGAGTTCCCGGTACTGGGCCACCGCCTGCTCCTGCGCACGTGCGAAGTAAGGCTGCACGATGGCCCAGGCCTGACCGTGAAGCTCTTGCGCCGTCAAGCCATCCGGGTTCCCGACGATCCAACCGTCCATTAGCTGGGAATAGGTGTTCGCCTCACGGTAGATCGAGAGAAGGTACTCGACCCCGGCAAGCACCAGCGGCGCCGTCTGACCCCGAAGTAAATCCTGAAGACCTTTGTCGACCTGCTTGAAGTAGCGCAGCAAGTCCTTCTTGTGCGTCGATTCGTCGCTGGCGCCACCCGAGCCGTGGAAGATTGCTGCCGCACCTCGTGCGACGGTGTGGAACTGCAGCTGCTTCTCACGCTCTTCGTCGCCCAGCGCCTCGGCAAGGCTCGTCGGCACGTTCTCCAGGTTCAGCTCGCCGACGCTGTGGCGCGTACCCTGAAGCAGGCGAACCTGCTTCTTGCTCAAAGCGAGGACGTAGAACTGGCCATCACCACTCAGCAATGGTAGGAGCAGCTTGATATGGAAGCGGTCGGTCACGACGACCAGTTCGGAGAACGCGAAGGGAAGCCGGTAACAACGAAACGTGTCGCGCGAGACGAAGACCGCCAGGCCGTCGCTCTGATGTTGCCAGAAGCTCGCGTCGTCGAGCAGTCGCTGAGCTGGCCCCAGAGTTATCTGCACATCAGCGCTGCGCAGTCCCTGCTTCTTAAGTCGCTCCTCGGCCTGTCGCAGCAGGTTCTTGAACCGTATCGGGTCTTGCTGTGTCTCGGGGCCCGCCCGATGGGTGGGCATGTACAGCGACACGCAGCGACCTCCGCGCTCGTCGATCAGCGCGCGGAGCTTCTCCCGGTTCAGCAAGTCCATCAGCTCCCCTCCATAGGCTCCATCTCACGTACCCTCTATGCCGCCGAGCCGGCAGCCCTCTGCTACGCACACGCGGCTCTCCGACCACGGGGATCGCTCCGGCACGGATGAGAGCGCGGTGGCCAGGGATCGAAGTCGCAACGCCATGCACGATTGGCGGGGACGTGGGCGTCCCCGCCACATTGTAGGTTCGCCTACGGGGCGTGACCCTGCGGGTAACGCGAAGTGTCTCGGCGTCAAGCTTTAAGATATCACGGCGCGCGTCGCCCGCGCCACGCAGAGCCGCGGGAGGTCGCCAAGGCGGCGATCCCGAGGCATATTGGATGGTGTAACGCTTGTTGGAGCACGATGTGCAACTCGTGATAGTCGCGTCATTCGTCAGCCGCCTTGAAGCGGGAATCGCCGCTGGCGTCTTGGAGATGAACGGCATCGCCCACACGATTCGCGGCGACGATGTCGGGATCTTCGGTCCAGGCCATATCGGGCCAAGCGTCCTCGGCGTCGACCTGGTGGTTCAGGAAGCTGACCTGGCCCGGGCGCGGCTGTTGCTGAGGGACGCCGGGCTGATTCGATAGGCCATGAATCCTGACGCTGGCTGGCGCCGTAGTGGTGACTAGAGCGGGCTGACCGGGCACCCCAGACGCAAGCTGGAGAGCGGAGCCGATGCTGGAGCTATTACTCGCCGGCGGAGCTGCCTACGGCAGCTACAAATACACGAAGAGCTTCGTGGTGAAGAAGCTGCGCTTCATCCCAAAGGCCCGGAGGGGCCTGGCCCCCTGGGTCGCCGGGGTCGGGGCACTGCTGGTCGCGGCGCCCTTGGCCGCCGCTCTCCCGCTGATCGGTGGCCTGACGGCAGCTGCCTTCGGCGCCGGGGTTGCCGGCGGCGTGTACGCCGGCGACCGCGAGGTCGAGAAAACCAACATCTGGGGCGATCGGCGTTAGGCATCCGCCGCACCCACCCTACTGATCTAGTCCGCTGCTTGCTTTCCCGCCTGGATCCAGCGCTGGCCCAGCATGAACGCAGCGGCGACGAGGACCATGAGTAGCACGCCGTAAGCCGCGGCCGCACCCAAATCAAAGTCGCGCAGCTGCGACAGGATCTCGATGGCGATGGGTCGCGTGCGGTGGGTGTAGAGCACGATCGAGGCCACGAACTCGCCCAGCCCAGTCACGAATGCCAGCGAAGCTCCGGCGACGATGGCCGGGGTCAGGCCGGGAAGGGTGATCCGCCTGAGCGTGCGCCAAGGCCCGGCACCCAGCGACGCGGCCGCCTCCTCCAGGCTGGGGTCGAGCTGGCGAAAGCCAGCCAGCGCCGCTCGTCCCGTCAAGGGCAGCACCCTCAGCACATAGGCCATCACGAGGATCCAAGCGGTGCCGACCAACACGACGCGTCCCGTCCACGGCCTGTCCACGCTGAAGGTGGTCGCCAACGCGATGGCGAGTACGGTACCGGGCAGTGCCCAGGGAAGCGCCAGGGTTCCTTCCAGCAGACGGCGGCCGGCAACGCGCCGGCGGACGACGAGATGGCCCACGGCGAGGGCGATGGCAACGGCGATGAACGTGGCGGCGCTGGCCATCAGCAGCGAGTTGACGATCGGCCGGAAGGTACGCGCCTCCGCGAACAGTTCCACGTAGTTCTCTAGCGAATAGCGCGGCGGCAGTGTCTGCGTGGTCCAGGTGCCATCGGGCACAAACGAGACAAGCAAGAGCGTGAGATGCGGCAGGACCAGCAGGAGAACGCCGAGCCCGGCCAGAGACGGCACTCCGACCGACGCCCAGCGTGAGCGCAGCGGGACGCGCAGCGGCGCCATGCCCTTCCCGGGCGCCACGTACTGACGGCTTCCCTCCCAGCGCGCGAGTGGCCAGAGCACCAGCAACGAGACAGCTGCGAGCATGACGGTCTCGACCATCGCCATCGCAGTCTCACCCTGCAGCTTGCTGTTGAAGATCTGGGTCGTCATGACACGGAAGCCGCCGCCCAGCACGTAGGGTGCGCTGAACGACGCCATCGAGGTCATGAAGGTGAGGAGCGACGCACCAGCCAAAGCCGGCGTGAGGAGCGGCAACGTCACACGCGTGAGCGTGCGCAGGCGACCCGCGCCCAGCGATGCAGCGGCCTCAAGAACCGCCAGGTCGAGACGTGCCAGCCCTGCTAGTGTGAACAGGTAGAAATAGACGTACATCGAGTAGGCGTGCACGGCGAGGATCGCGCCCGGACCCCGCAGTCGCCATGGTGGCGAGTTTAGTCCCAGGGCCACCTGCACCAGCCGGGTGGCGATTCCGCTCTCGCCGTAGAGGAAGAGAATCGCGATCACACCGACCAGCGGCGGCAGGAGCACTGGCATGGCGGCGAGCGCGCCCAGCGCGCGGCGGCCGGGGAACTCGTAGCGGGCAAACAGGAAGGCAAGCGGCACGCCGATCAGCGCCGAGAGAAGCACCGTGGCCACCGAGATCCAGGCGCTCGACCACAGCGCCCGCAGCTCTGACGGAGTCCCGAAGAACTCGGCGTAGTGGCGGACCGTAACGGTGCCATCGCCGCGCACGCTCTCGCCGATGACCACAAGGTTCGGATAGACCACCGCCCAGAGCAGCAGGGCGAAAACGATCGCGGTGAGTAACCTGGTGCGATTCAACATGGGCAGGGTCGACCTGAAATCCGCGGGACCTCTAAACCCGCTCGGCTGCGGAAAGCACGAAAGCGTGCACTCCCCTCGGTGGATCCAGCGGCCGCACGCCAACCCGCCGACCGATTCGCGCTTGGGCGGACCTCGCGTGGATCTCGAGCTGGCCGCCCTCGACGGTCACCGTGTAGACGTAGACGGAGCCAGCGAAGCGCGTCTCGTCCACGGTGCCGCTGAGCACGCCCTCGGCGTCGTGAGCAGCGAACGTCAGTGCCTCCGGCCGTGTCAGCACCCTCACTGGCGTGCCAGGCTCAATCTGGGCGCTCGGGGGCACCAGCGCCGGCCAGCTGACGCCCTCGGCCAATCGACAGTCTACCAGATCGCCCCGAACGCTGGCGGCTACGCCTTCCACCTGACCCGCACGGCCCAGGAACGTGGCGACGAACTCGGTGGCCGGCTGATGGTAGAGCTCTTCCGCCGGGCCCACCTGTTCGAGTCGGCCATCTCGCATCACCGCGATCCGGTCAGAGAGATCGAAGGCCTCCTCTTGATCGTGCGTCACGTAGATCGTAGTGATGCCGATCCCCTTCACCAGCGCTCGCAACTCGCGGCGCGTTCGCTCGCGCAGCGCGGCATCCAGATTGGATAGCGGTTCGTCGAGGAGAAGTACCTGCGGCTCCGGCGCCAGGGCCCGTGCCAGCGCGACCCGCTGCTGCTGGCCGCCGGACAGCGACGCGACCGATCGCCCTTCCGTACCCGGGAGGCGCACGAGCTCAAGAGCCCGGGCTACGTTTGCCCCGATCTCCGCCTTGGCGAGGCCGGCGGTCTCCAGGCCAAAGGCGACGTTGGCGCCGACGCTGAGATGCGGGAAGAGCGCGTAGTGCTGGAACACCATGCCGAATCCGCGCTTCTGCGGCGCCACACGGGTCACATCGCGCCCGCCCAACACGACGCGCCCAGAATCGGGCTGCTCGAAGCCCGCGACGATGCGCAGCGTCGTGGTCTTGCCGCAGCCGCTCGGCCCGAGAAGCGTGACGATCTCGTGCTCACCGACCTGCAACGAGAGATCGTGCACGGCGGGTGTGCCCGCGTAGATGCGGGTCAGCCGGTCAAGCTCGAGGAAGGCCTGCTCGCTCAACTCGTGACTCGCACTCAGCGCTGGCCACGGCCACGGATGTGGGCATCCCAGTACCTCATCCACTCGCGACCGTGAGATTCCAGGAGATCCCAGTCGAGATTCATCGGCTTGAGCTTGCTCGTCACCTGGATCAACCACTCAGGCAACGAATCGGCTGGGATATCGGTCCGCGTGAGATTGCGGAAAGCACGCCGGGCCGCGAGCAGCTGTCCCTCGACAGAGCCGACGTAATCGACGAAAGCACGGGCCAGTTCGGGCTGCTCAGCCCCTTTGATCACGGCGATCCCATCTACCAGGACAGGTGTTCCGCTCTTCGGCAGAACGTAGTCGAGTGGAAAGCCGCGATCCTGCACGTGCAGCACGTCGGGCAGATCCCAGAGCGTCAATAGACCCTCGCGGCGGACAAGCTTCTGATACAGGATAGCCGGATTCAGCACATACTCTTTCGTCTGTGCATCGAGTCGCCGGAGCCACTCGTAGCCAGCGGCGGTATCGCCGGTCGCCTGCAGCCCGCGATACATGATCGTGCCGAAGATCATGTGCATGGTTCCACTGGCCAGGGGATCGCGGATCAGCACTTGACCCCGCCAACGGGGATCCAGCACGTCGTCCCAGTCCTGCGGAGCTTGGTCCCTCGACACCGCGTCGCTGTTGAACGTGATCACCGCCGGTGTCAAGTAGACACCGAAGTAGAGGTCGTCTGGGCCGCGCGCCGCCGGCAGCACTGAATCCGCCCAGACCGGGCGATACGGTTCCAGCAGCCCCTCCGCAGCCGCCCGCGCGAAGAACACCTCGGGCCCGCCGAACCATACATCGGCCTGCGGGTTGGCACGCTCCGAGCGAACGCGATCGAACACCTCCTGCGATCCCATGTCTACCCACTGAACATTCACATCTGGATGGAGGGTCTCGAAACGATCCTCGAACAGGACGAGGTGGTCGCGCCCGTGCGGCGAGTAGATGGTCAGCACGGCGCCTGGCTCGGCACAGCCCGTAACCATAACCAACCCGATGAGCAGCAGGTCGCCGCACACGGGCTTCACCATCCTCATCGCTTCAGGCTCAGTAGGTTCGCCAGCAGCCTGTAGGCGCCAGGCACACCCGCCGGCAGCTGCCGGAACAGCGCCAGGCCTGTGTACACGTAGAACCCATCGCCCAGTGGCGCTATCAGCAGACCGCCGCGCTGCGGTTCCTCGCCCGGATCCGCGCTCTCCAGCAACGGCAAATAGCGCTCGTCCCATTCGTGAGCGAAGTAGAGCCCGCGCTCCTGGACCCAACCCTCGAAGTCCTGCTGCCCGATCCTGTTTGGCTGATTGAAGACAGGGTGATCCGGAACCAGGAGCCGCACAGGTGCCCCTTCGTCAGTCACGCGGTCATGCGGAGAGCGGGCCCGCAGCCCGTACGGCGCATAGCCCTCACTGAAGTAGCGATACTGCTGGTACTGCACGATCAGGGTGCCGCCGGCTCTCGCCCAATCCAGCAGCCTCTCGTTAGCAGTCAGCAACGCAGCGTTCGTCTCGTAGGCGCGGATCCCGAGAACGATCACGTCGTAGGTCGACAGGTCCCCGCTCACGATCGCCCGGTCGTCGAGCACCTCCACCCTGACCCCCATCGCCGCGATCGCGTCGGGGACGGCATCACCGGCACCGGGCACGTAGCCAACGCGCAGGTCTCTGTCCACACTCAGACGGAACGCCACAACAGGGGCCGTCGCCTCGCGGAAAAGGATGCTGCGACGGATGTGGGGATAGTCGATGACCGTGTACCCTTCCGCAAAGCGCCGTCCACGCGTCGCTTCAGCCAGCGCCGCGAGGGTGTAGGTGCCCGGCACCAGATCTGCGGGCGGCATGACCTGGAACGCGATCACCGTCGTCGAGCCCGGCGCGCCGAGAGCAAAGGCAGCC
>CP070823.1:2360596-2365720 GCA_020344375.1 Gemmatimonadota bacterium
GGAGTCTCAGGGCACAATGTCCGCGGACAGATCGACATGATCAATAAAGCCCTGGAGCCTGTGACGGCCGACCGCACCGTGGCAGGGATCGGGCTCTGGGAGATCACGCTCAGCCGAGGGCCCGAATCGGCCACGGATCATGCCGCCAAATGGGAGACGTCGAACATGATGTTCCTCTACCCCGATCTGGTAGATATGTCTGCGCTTGGTGACGGCCCCCTCATGTGGATCGCGGTGAATGCGTGAGCCATTTTCGCGGTGGGAACAGAGCCACCTGGGTGGTTGCCCGGCGAGTGGTTTCTGCAACGCGTGGCGGTTGCAGTGGTCGGTTGGGGGGCGGACGACCAATCGCCCGAGGTTGTGGCTTATGGGTTCGAGGCCTTCGAGGTCCTCTCGAGCCGCTTGGCCCGGTGGGCGCGGTAGGACTTTCCCTTGATCTTCAGGATGATCGCTCCGTCCACCAGCCGGTCCAGCAGGGCCATGACGAGCGGGGGATCGCCCAAGTAGTCAGCCCACGCGTCAAAGTCAATGTTGCTCACCAGGGCCGTCGAACGCTGCTGGCTTCGCGCATCGATGATCTTGTACAGCAGGCTGGCCGCCTGTTGGCATTCGCTTCGCTCGATCTTGTCAAACCCGAACTCGTCGATGATCAGAAGCTCAGGGCGGCCGTAGTGGCGCAGCCGTGAAGGCAGCGTCTGATCGGCCAGCGAGGCGGTCAGATCGACCAACAACGCCGCACTGGTCGTGTAGCGGACGCGGTGGCCCAAGGCGCAGGCGTGCCGGCCCACGGCCTGAATGATGTGGCTCTTCCCCACGCCGCTCTGGCCCACAATGACCAGGTTGTCCCCGCGACGGATGAAGTCGCCGCTGACCAGCGTCTCGATCTGCAGGCGGTCAATGCTCCGGGCGTTGAAGAGCCAATCAAACGTCTCCAACATCCGGACTTCGCGAAAGCGAGCCTCGTGGATGCGGCGTTGGATGCTCCGTTCCCGCCGCCGGTCGGCCGGTTCGGCGATCACGGCTTCCAGGAACGCCAGATGCGACAGCCCTTCGCGTTCGGCCCGGGCCACGGCCGTGTCGAGCTGTTCGGGCGTGATCGCCACCCGCAGCACGGCAAAGTGCTCCAGCAACCGATCACGAAGCGTCGGGCTGTTCGTTGGTCCCTTCCTCGCTCGGGTCACCATCTTCAGGCGGCTCCCATGGCAACAGGCGTTGATACTCGTCCGGCCCGCGGGGCGGGACCGGCTCAGACTCCGGCAGAGGCTGTAGGTGGAGCTGGTGCTCGTCGGCCAGCGACTCCAGCGGTGTCTTTGGACGCGCCTGGGCTGCCAGGATCCGTTCCACGGCACGCAGCGAGAAGGCCTGAAACCGCACCGCGCGCTCCAGGGCCGCCGCCAGATCCTCCTGACGATAGGTCCCGAGCAACGCCAGCACCTTCGAGGCCTGGTCCTTGCCACACCGCTGCCCCTGCACCAAGCCCTCAAAGAAACGGACGGCCGACGGGCCGAGCTCTACGAAACGATCCTTCAGGATCGCATGCCGTTGATGCACGGCCCGATCCGGACGATGTGCCTTCTGCGCGCTTCGTTGGCCCGTCGTTGTGCGAGGAAACAGCGGATGCCGGGCGATCTCCTCGATCTGCGGGCCGTAGATGATCACCCCATCCTCCGTGATTCGCACCGCCAGCACCCGCCCGACGTGCTGCCACGGCACCGAGTACAGGTTCTGCCGGTAGGCCACGAAGCCCTCCAGGCTGACCGTCCGGTAGACCACCTGCGAGACGTCGTACGGCTTGTCCGGCAGCGGCAGCAGGTGCGGCCGCTCCTCGGCATGCAGGTCCACCGGACGCCGCTTCGTCGTCCGATGGACACGGACATCCGCCACATCAGCCAGCCACGAAGACGTGACCTCATTCAGATGCGCCACCGAGCGAAACCGCCGGCCGTTCAGCAGGCTGGTCTGCACGAACAGGAAGGGCCGCTCGATCTTGCCCTTCGTCTGCGGCCGACGGCGACGGCAGACCCACGGCCGAAAACCGTAATGCGTGGCGAACGCCAGGAACCGCGGGTTGTAGACCGGTTCATCGCCCTCGTAGCGACTGACGACCACCTTCATGTTGTCGTACACACAGGTCGCCGCCACGCCGCCCAGATGCGCGAAGGCCCGGATGTGCTCGCGGACCGTCGTCTCGAAATCCTGAGATGCCACGAAGCGAAGATACTGGCGACGCGAATAGCCCAGCAGGTAGCCGAACAGATTCACCCGCCGCCGGCCTTCTTCGCTGAAATCCAGATCGTAGACCGCATAGTCCATCTGTGCCTGGGCCCCCGGCGCCGTCTCGAAGCGGATGACCGGCTCGCGGGCCGGCCGCGGACGCAATTCCCCGACTCGCTGCCGGACGATGGTATACCCGCCCACAAAGCCGCGGGCCCGAAGCTCTTCCAGCATCCGCGTCGCGGTGATGTCCGGGTACCGCGCCAGCAGTTCCTGCATCGTGGCGTCATATGCATCGAGCTTGCTCGGCCGACGAACGCGCCGTTTCGGCAGGTCGGGATGATGCGGTCCGCAGCTCCGATCCGCTTCATAGGCCGCCAGCACCCGCTGCACGCTGTTGCGGGAGATCCGCAATGCCCGGGCGATGGTCCGCTTCGACGCCCCGCCGTGCCAGCGGCGAACGATCTCGTTCCGCGTCTGCTCGATCATGCCGACTTCAGCTCCAGCAGAAAGTCATCCACCAGCTCCGCGACCGACCGGGTTTCCCGCGACAGGCGCGAGAAGCCCGGCGCCAACGGACCCCGATCACGCAACAGCAGCTCCGCCCGACCCCGATGGCAGAGCCAGGTCTCCATCCGGCTCAACTGGTCCAACAAAGACCCGAGTTGCTTCGCGATCCGGTTGCCGGCCGCGCTCAACCGAGGGTCCCACGCCGCAACCACCACCCCCTCCGCCTGACGCAACGCCTCCCGCGGCTTCTGCAGGACGTATTCCTCCTTCTCCCGACTGGCCGAGGCCAGCAGCAGGTCCACCACGCCACGCAGCTCCGCCACCGTCAACGACTCCCGCCGCGTCACCGCCAGGACCTCCGGCTGGTTGCCCGCGGGCAACCGCGTCAACTGCCGCGCCGCCGTCGGGGAGAGCAGGCCCAACCGCAACGCCTCTCGCGCCTCCTCGTCCAGCTTCTCGATCAACGCCAACCGGCGGCACACCCAGCTCTTGTGCCGGCCCAACAGCTCGGCCGCCTCCACCTGCGAGAGCCCGTCCTCACGCACCAGGGCGAAGACGATCCACGCCTCCTCCAGCTCGTGCGGCCGGCGCCCGATGCAGTTCAAGCCGTAGAGGGCTGCCTTCGCACCCCGCTCGTCCACGTCCAGCAAGCGGGCCTGCAGCGTGCTCAACCCCGGTACCCAACGGGCGGCCGCCAGCCGCTTGAAGCCGTCGAGCGTCTCCGGCCGCCCTTCACGCAGGCATACCACCACCGGGGACATCTGGCCGTATCGACGAAGCGAACGGGCCATTGCTTCCTCCGCCGCCGGCACCGCCAAACGATACCGCCCGTACCGCTGGCCGATCTGCTCCAGCCCGATCTGTCGAATCTCGCCGGCCGCCCAGGGAAACATCAGTCCGTCTCCGCCGTCGTTGGCGAATCCCTTCTCGTCACGTACAGAGGAGGGAAACGGGGGAGCCGAGTCGGCCCCGCCCGCTCCGTCCTCTTTTCCCAGTTCATTGCAAAATAGATCGCCCCGAGAGGCCCGCAATATGGGAGGCTTAACTCACCCGCCCCCGAGGGTCTCGTGCCCGGCATCTGCCCCCCTGCGGGCCCACGGCCCCCGCCGGCGACGCCAACGCCGTTCGCGCTGGAGGACGCGCCTTAAAGCCTGACGGCACAAGGCGCAGCAGAACTTCTGCAGGGGCGATCGCGGGTGGAGATCGAACAGTTCGTAGCAGCCCGGCCGGCTGCACGAAATTTTTTTCGAAAAATCCGCTGGGCGCTCACCCTCGCGCCGGTCGGAAGCCCCCTCTTCGCGTGCATGCCGTGTGGCTTCCCGCCGCTGCCGTACCCGCTCGCGATACCGCCGGCTTTGAGCACGGCGGCGTGCTTGGCCGTTGTCTGTGGCCCGATAGCACTGCCGGGCACGCCAAAGACGCCACCGCCGGGCCTCCTCCCGGCACGGCGCACCGCAATAGCGGGCCTGAGCACGGCTGGAATGGAACGGCCGCTCGCACCCCTTCAGCAGACACAGCCGACGCCGCGGCCGGCGGCGACGCACGAAGCGACCGCCCCGAGACCGGGCCTGACGCGCTAGCCCACGCCCCTCAGACGCGGCGCTACGCCGCTCTGCACCTCCACGCGGTGCGGTGCAATGCCCCAGGGACGCGGACCGACCCGATGGCCGCGGGCCGGACGGCCCTTGCACTCTCTCCCGGCTCTGACGATCCTGAGGTGGGCCCACGGGAGGTATCCGCTCCCGGACGGCCAAGTCGCGGCGCGAGACTTCCTACGCGCCCCGCGACGCCTTCGTGTCGGCTCATCCACGCCGTGCGTCCCTCGCAGGACGCCATCGAGTCTCCACAGTACCCGCGGCCCCCGAAGCTCGCCACGGGCTGCCGCCTCCCCGTCCGCCAGGCGGCCCTGCCCTCGCAGCAGTCACGCCATCTCAAACGTGGGCAGCCAGGCCGACTGACCCTGACGCCCCCAACAAGCCCAGCCGCTTCCGCTCGGCTACATCACCCACACCCTTTCCAGTCTTCGCTATCGATCCTCGCCCCCCCGCCCCAGAGAGCCACTTCACCGCGACCTGCCGATCGCGGAATGGCTCCCACGGCTCTGCGATAATGGCCCCCTCGTACACCGCGACTGACAGCGAAAACAGCAAGACGAGCTGGACACGTACGCGAAGGTCCGAGGATTGCCTCCGTCTCCGCCAGGTGCTAGGGTGGTTTGGAGCTCCACACGCGTTGAGGCCGGCGTATGCAGGCGACCCGCGCCGCAGACGGGTCGTCCCGACGAACAAACCGAGACCGGCCCGGTCGATTGACTTGCGCTGAAGTGGGCCGGCAGTCCTGCAAGTGAGAGGCCCTGGAAGATGGCCTACCACGGTGTGATTGACGACGTGCGACGGGCGA
>CP070823.1:2365820-2390711 GCA_020344375.1 Gemmatimonadota bacterium
TTGGCTAACACCTGCTCTTGCTGAGTGGTTCCGCGTCAAGAGTCAACACGAACGGAAGGGTCAATGCCGCTAATGCCTTAACGCTTTGCCGAAGGCGTTGGTCGCCACCACCACCGGCACGTCGCCGGAGGTCCACGCCTTCTGCACCCAGGCGCGCTCCGCGCGGGGCAAGCCCGCGTGGTAGGCGGCGGCGCTCACCCCCGCGCACCTCAGCAGCTCGGTGACCGCCTCCACGCTCTTGCGGGTGGATGCGTAAACGATGGCCGTCTCCCTACGCCCGCTGAGCTCCGCGATGAGCGCCCGGCTCTTCTCCGTCAATCGCTCCTCCCGGCGCACGCTGAGGCGCAGGTTAGGACGATCGAACCCGCGCACGATCACACGCGCGCTACGAAGTTCCAGCTCGGCCAAGATGTCGCGCCGGACCTCGGGCGTCGCCGTCGCCGTGAGCGCGAGCAGCAGCGGCTGCCCAATCAGCGGCCAGGCCTCGCGGAGCCGCAGGTAGCTGGGCCGGAAGTCGTGGCCCCACTCGCAGACGCAGTGGGCCTCGTCGATGGCCACCAGGCCGATCTCCATCTCCCGAAGCGCCCGCCGGAAGACGGGGCTGGCGAACCGCTCCGGCGCCACATAGAGCAGCTTCAGCTCGCCGGCCACCGCCCGGGAGAGCCGCTCCTCGATCTCGGCGCCCGACAATGTGCTGTTCACGAGCGCCGCCGGGATGCCGCGCCGCTCCAGGGCACTCACCTGATCCAGCATCAGGGCGATGAGCGGCGAGACAACGAGGGTAAGACCCGGGAGTACGAGCGCAGGGATCTGAAAGCAGAGTGACTTGCCGCCGCCGGTCGGCATGACCACCAGTGTGTCACGCCCCCGCAGCACCGAGAGGATCGCCTCCCGCTGGCCCGGGCGGAAGTCGTCGTACCCGAAATAGCGCTGCAGCGCCGAGCGTGCCTCCGACCACACGCCCCAGCATGCCGGTGTGGTATCAACCCAGGCTCAACAAATGGCTTGGCACCTGCCCTATCGGGCCGGTGTAGTAAGAACCGGAGCCTTGCCGACGGCACCTGTCCGGCCCGTTTTTGCCTCGCCTAGAAGCTTAGCGCTGCCAGCGGGAAACCCTGCCTGGGAAGCGGCAAAGGCCGTAATTGACAGCCCGTACAAAGTCCCCAACATTGTGGGACGTACGGCGATAATGACCCTCCCCGCACAGGAGTCAGACCACTGAGCGCAGGTTCGAACGGCGCAGCGCTCATCGGACAGTTTTACGCGGAGCGGAATCGGGAGTACCCGCTCCGGGTCCCAGTGATGTCGGTCGGCCGTGCCAACGCCAACACACTGAGGATCCGTGACGACCGAATCGCCGCCCACCATGTCCGAATCGAGCGCGAGAATTCTCGCTATGTCCTGGAGGTTACGGCAGTGGACGCGCGCACGACGCTGAACGGGGCCCAGCTGCAGATGGGCGAGCGCCGGCCGCTCAACGACGGGGACATGATCGGGTTGGCTGACCTCGAGTTCAGGTTCATCAACGACCGCAGCGGCGTGCTCAGCCGCCTCTGGGTCGTCGCCGGTGTCCATCGCGGCAAGGCCTTTCGAATCGAGAACGCCGAGGTCCAGATCGGGCGCGCCACGGACAACGACGTCCAGTTCCCCGACCGGTCCGTATCCCGCCACCATTGCCGTATCCGCCGGCGCGGTGAGATCTGGTGGATCGAGGATCTCGGTAGCACCAACGGCACGATCGTCCACGGCACGCCGCTGCGCACGCCACAGCAGTTGCAGCATGGGGACGAGGTCGTGGCCGGATTCTCGAAGTTCCTGTTTCAGGAGGGAGACCGCCCACTCGTGAACCTCAGATTGGAGTCTCTGCCGCCGTGCAACTGACCCCGCGTCTCTACGTGCCGTGTACTCGGCTCGGGGCTGCTATCGCGCTTCTCGCCGTTGCAGCCGCTCAGGCCGACGCCCAGGCCGTCACCAAGGCCAGCTACATGGCCGAGGGCTCGTTCCAGCTGCCCGCCAAGGGACAGCCAGGCTCGCCTGACCGGCCCGCTGCCCTATGTGTGGCACCCGACCGCACCGTGCACATCGTGGACGGCCGCGGGGCCGTGTTCGTGTTCGACTCCGCTGGCGTGTACCGCCGGAGCTACGGCGCGGCCCAGCTCGATCGGCCGGTGGCCATCGACATCGCGCCCTCGGGCGAGATCTATGTGCTCGACGCCGGCCGCAATCAGGTCTACGTCTTCGGACCGGGCGGCCAGGGTGTGCGCAGAATCGGTGAGAAGGGGAGCCGCGGCGGCCAGCTCTCGGACCCGCTGGACATGGCGTTGGGACCTGCGGGCAACGTCTACATCCTCGACCGTGGCCGGAGCGGCGTCCAGGTCTTCAGCTGGGATGGCACGTTCGTGCGCGACATCGGGCTGGGCGACCCCATCAGAGAACCGGCGTCGCTCGCTGTGGGCAACGACGGCTGGATCTATGTCGCCGACAAGCGCACGCCGACGCACATCTATGCGTTTCCGCCGTTCACCGAGCTGCCGTGGGCCGGGCCGACGCCCCGTGGGATCGCCGGCCGCGTCACCCTGCGTGGTGCTAACCTCGACGAACCGGTCGCCACAGAGGTCAACGACCTGGGCACCGTTGTCGTCCTCGACAAGGAGGTCGGCCGCGTCTTCCGCCGCAACGCGTCCAGCGAGGCCGAGATCGGGCCGAACGACCTGCTCTACGGCGGCATCGGGACCGGGCGCGGATCGTTCCGGGAAGCGGTGGACGTCACCTTCGCGGCGACTGACCAGCTGCTCATCCTCGACGAGCGCCTGCGCAAGGTGGAACGAATTCGCCTCACGACCGAGGACGCACTGGCGCGGCGCCCCGATTCCCGGTTCCCCATCCGGGTGACCCGCGTCGCTCGCGGCCTCGCGGCGCCACTCCTGAGCGTCGGCTACGGGCCCGACGGCTCGCCGCAGTTCCTGATGAAGATCGATAACCGCGCGGTCACGCTGATGGGCGCCCGGACGGAAGCCTTTGAGACGGTCTATGGGGACAGCGTCCGCTCCTACCTGGCGGACCCGACGGTGCTGCAGCGGCAGTACTCGCAGAACCTGGGCGAAGTCGCGGAAGCGGCCGTCACCGACACGACCGTGATCGTCGTCGACTCGCGACGCAACCGCTTCGCCATCTTCGACCGCGGGACCGGGCGCCTGCTGGGAACGTTCGGCGACAACTATCAGGACGACCGGCGGCTGAGAAACCCGCGCGCCCTGGCGTTGATGCCCGACGGCCGGACCATCATCGGCGACACGGACAACGACCGGGTGAAGATCTTCAGCCCCGACCTGGCCAGCCTGGTGGCCAGCTTCACGGTCGCCAAGCCGGCCGGCATCGCTGTCGCGCCTGATGGCGAGATCTACGTGTGGAACGAGGACGGCACGGTGGTGGGCCGCTTGGTCACCGCGGCACAGCGGCTGGAGCCGCTGCCAGAGGGCCTGCTGGCGGGGCCGGTGGCGGACATGACCTTCGACCACGCGGGCAACCTCTTCGTCCTCAACGGGGCGACCCACCGGATCACGATCATCCAGGCCGGCCTCGACCAGGTGTTGATGCAGCTAGGGGCCGAGGGGGCGCTCAACCGACCCAACCGCATCAGGCTCGACCGCGACGGCAACATCTACGTTGCGGACGAGGGCGCCGACCGCACATTCGTCTTCCGCTGGGACGTGCACACCCCGCCGCTCGCCGGCTTCGACCTGGACTTCGAGGGTGCTGGAGCGATCCTGCGCTGGCAGCCCGGGCCGCGCGGCTTCACCGCCGGGTATGAGGTCCAGGGGGCGAACAACCCGGCCGGACCCTACCGGCTCATCGCGCGGGCCGAGGCCCCACCGCTGCGGCTCGAAGCGGCGAGCATCGAGTCGCCGCCGCGCTACGTCCGCGTGGCCCCCGTGTTCATCACCGGCGTGAGAGGGCGGGCCACAGAGCCGCTGCCGCTGCTCTACTTCACCGCCCGGTCCGCCTATGAGCGGCAGAACTACGAGGCGGCCTTGCGGGAAGCCGAGGAGGCGATTCGCCTGATCGACGAGGGGGTCCTCGACGCCGGCGAAGAGGCGAAGGGGCGGATCCTCTTCCTCGGCTTCGCCAGCGCCTACATGCTCCGTGACTTCCAGCTCGCCGTCGATTGGGCCCAACAGGCGGCGGCGATCCCCATGCCGCGGGAGCAGTTCATCGAATTCCTATTCATGGCGGCCGAGGTCTACCTGCAGCGGGGCAACCCGCGACAGGCCAGCCAGGAGATTCTCACGCTGGTGGGCCAGGGGCCACGCCCCGAATACTACATGCGGAGCGATGTGATCGATCAGTCCTTCCGCATCTACCGCGGCGTACGCGGCGCCGGGCTTGCGGAGGACGCGCTCGAGTTCGTCCGGCTCTACACACAGTCGATCCCGACGAGCATACCGGATCTCGTCAGGGCCTATGAGGACTCGATCATCGTGTTCGAGACGCGCGACCGGCTGGACAACGGCATTCGCTACTGGAGGAACGCCGACTACGGCCAGGTCGTGAGCTTCTTCGAGCAGCTCTTGACGGAAGGCAACATGAGCGCGGAGCAGATGGTGGTCGGCCGCCAGATCCTTGCCGCCGCTTACTACGCGTTCGGCAACCGGGTGAGAGCCGAGGACACGTTCCGAGAGATCTTCAACATCAGGTCCGACTTCAACCTCGACAGAGAGATAGCGAGGCTGCGAAGATTGTACAACCTGACGATATACAACCCGGAGACGCAGCGCTTCTTCGGCGCGATACGACGTAGACCCTAGAGCGGCTGATCCAGGACTCTTGCGGAGGAGGCCACTCTGAAGAAGAAGGACATGTTCATAGGCCGCCGCGTGGCGGTCTACCGGATCGACGAGTTCCTGGGTGAGGGTGGCTTCGCCTACGTCTACAAGGCGCGGGACACCAATCTCGACATCGACGTCGCGCTGAAGGTCCTCAAGCCGGCGTTCGCCTACGATGAGGTCTTTGAGGAGAACTTCCGGCGTGAGGCCCACCGGGCGGCCAAGTTCCGGCACCCCAACGTCATCGCCATCCACTACGCCGGCAAGGACGACGACATCGTCTTCTTCTCGATGGACCTGCTGGAGACGGGCCTGAAGGACCTGCTGAAGCAGGGCCGGCCTCTCGAGGAAGGCGTCATCATCAAGGTCGGCATCGATGTCGCCTCGGCTCTCCAATTCGCCCATACGCACGAGGGCGGTATCGTCCACCGCGACCTCAAGCCGGACAACATCCTCTTCGACCGGCACGGCAACGCTGTCGTCACGGATTTCGGGATCGCTGAGGCAGCCACCAACTACACGGCGGCCACAGGCACCACCGTATACGTGGGCACGCCGAAGTACATGTCGCCGGAACAGGCGCGCGGCCAGCGCGTGGACCACCGCTCCGACATCTACTCGCTGGGCGTGACCCTCTACGAGATGGCGGTCGGCGAGGCGCCGTTCACGGGCCGCGACTGGTTCGAACTCGGACGCAAGCACATCGAGGAGCCACCGCCACTGATTTGTGAGAAGAACCCGGACCTCGACCCCGAACTCGAGCGCGTCATCCTCAAGTGCCTGCAGAAGAACCCGACCGATCGCTATCAGAGCGCCGAGCATCTGCGCTCCGAACTCGGACGGCTCGAAGGCGTGGCACAGCGCACCGTCATCCTCACCGTGCAGCCGACACAGGAGAAGAAGGCGCCGACACCCGTGCCGACGCCCGCGCCGTCGGTGAAGGAAGCGGTCGAGGAGGAAGCCCGCGAGGCACAGCGGCGGCCGGCCGACCTCTACGAGGCCACGACCCAGCCGCCGCCGAAGCGCAGCCGCCGTTGGGTGTGGCTGATGGCCGCGGCCGTGCTGGTCGGGTTCGTGGGGGCGTACTCTTACGATCTGGGCAGCCTGCGCACCTGGGGCGAGTCGCAGTTCCCGGCGCTGGCCCGGATCCCCTACATCGGGACTGGTAGCGTCTACGCGACTAGCTTCATGTACGCCAGCGTGGAAGGCGGCGCCGCCGTCGATGGTCAGTTCGATATGACGTTCAGCGGGCCCGTCGACCGTAGCACGGCGACGGGCACGAACGTGCAGCTGCTCGGGCCCGAGTCACGGCGCATCCCGGCTGAGGTCACGCTGTCGCCCGACGGCACGCGCATTACAATCACGCCGACCGCCCGACTGGCCTACGCCGCGCCGTACGTCCTCCGCATCACACCGCAGCTGCTCAGCGCTCACGGCTCGCCCATACTGAAGAACGCGCGCGCGACGCAACCCGGGGGCGAGTGGCGCTTCACGACAGGGAATCCCCCGCCCGACACGGATGCCCCGTTCCTAGCGGAGAGCACGCCGGCCAAGGACGCCCGCAACGTTGCGGCCGATCAGCCGATCAGGCTCACGTTCAACGAGGAGATGGACCCGACGACGCTGAATCGGGAGAGCGTGCGGCTGCTCGACGCGCAGGGCAGCGCCGTCGACATCTCCGTCTACACGGGCGACGATTTGCAGACCGCGCAAGTACAGCCGGCACGGTCCCTGCGCCGTGGGGCGAGCTATACCTTGGTGCTCAGCGACAGCATCACGGACCGATCGGGCAATCGACTGGTCCCTGACACACTGGCCTTCATCACGGCGACACCGGCTGCCACACCGGTGACCCCGGCGGAGCCTGCCATACTCAACGTGAGAGTCCAGCCCCGGGAGGCGATCAACTACGTCAGGGTCGTGCTCGATGGCGACACCATCGGCTACCTGCCGAAGCTCAACGAGCAGATCGAGTCGCGCAGGCGGCATAACCTGAAACTGCTGGCGACCTTCAGCGAGTACTCCGCGTACTCACTGCAGGTCTTCGAGGACGAGTTCACGCTCAGGCCGGGCCAGTCCATCGACCTCGATCCTGAGATCACGCCGTTCGGGTTCCTCACTGTGACCTCGGAGCCGATCGCCGACGTCTTCATCGACAACGAGATGATCGGCACCACACCGCTGGCCGGGTACACCTTGCCGGCAGGCCCGCACCAGCTGGACCTGCACCCACGGGGCGACGATATCACGAGATACGGCGTGCTCCAGCGGCAGATCAACGTGCCGCAGTTCCAGCAGCTCACCCTCGGGAGCCTCCGGCTCCCGGCCGCCAGGTGAGCGAGCCGGTCGGCGCGTATGGTGCTGGAACTCATCGTCCGCGAGGGTAGGCAGCCCGGCCGCGTCTTCAGTATCCCGCTCGGCGACCGCAAGACCATCGGTCGTGCCCCGGATTGCGACATCCGCCTCCCGGACGAGGGCGTGTCACGCCGCCACTGCACGATCGAGAACCTGGGCAAGCGGATCCAGGTGATCGACCTCGAGTCGGCCAACGGCAGCTACATCAACGGCGAGCTTGTAGAGCGCGGCTGGCTGAGCCCCGGCGACCAGCTGGCGCTGGGTCCGACCGTCCTCGAGTGCCGATCCAAGCCGGCGCCCCAGCGGGCCGCCGCGCCCCTTGCGTTCACCGAGGAGCACACCACGACCGTGGTGCGCAAGGTCGTGGACACCCAGTACCCGGGGATGCTGCCCGTCGCGGTGACGCGCCCGGAAGACCTGGAGGAGCTGCAGCGAGCCCAGCGCAACCTGGGCACCGCCTATCAGGTCTCCAAGATGCTCGCCGGGGCCGAGGACCTCGAAGGTCTGTACGACGGTGTGATCGAGTCGATCTTCGCGGCGATCAACGCCGATCGAGCGGCGCTGATACTCGAGAGACAGCATGAAGGATCAGGCAAGCTGGAGGTCGTTGCGGCGCGATCGCGAAGGCCCGGCCGGGACAGCGCGGCGGCCGGCGAAAAGCTGGAGGGCGAATCAGGTGATGAGGATGTCGCTGATGAGACCACCGTCAGCGTCGCCCAAGAGATCGGGAAGACCGTCAGCCGCACGGTCGTGCAGGACGTCCTCGAGAAGAACATCTCGTCCCTCAGCCATGACGCCACCGCTGACGAGCAATACCGGGAAGCCCAGAGCATCATCCAGCAGAAGATACGCTCGGTGATGTGCGCGCCCATCGCCACCGACGAGCGGGTTCTGGGCGTCCTC
Source organism: Gemmatimonadota bacterium (assembly GCA_020344375.1). GTDB lineage: Bacteria > Gemmatimonadota > Gemmatimonadetes > Palauibacterales > KS3-K002. Next base: position 2,373,902 of record CP070823.1, read on the forward strand.
TACGCGGACAGCCGCAGCCTGACCGGCGCGTTCAGCGAGAACGACCTGGACCTTTTGGCCCTCATCGGCAATCTGGCCGGCGTGACGATCCGCCGGGCCCGGTCAGAGGCGGAGCGGGCCCGGCTCCAGAAGGCGCTCGAGGAGTTCAATCGCGATGCGATCAAGGCGATCGTCGCGATTATCGACGCCAGGGACGGCTACACGCACCGTCACTCCGAGCGCGTAGCGGCGTTCGGTACCCGAGTCGCGACCGAGCTGGGCAGATCGGCGGCGGAGATCGAGGTGGTGCAGCTCTCGGGACAGCTACACGATATCGGGAAGATGGGTGTCCCGGAGGCGATCCTGAACCAGCCAAGGAAGCTGACGCCGGAAGAGTTCGCGGAGATCAAGAAGCACCCGGTCCACGGCGTCAACATCCTGAGTCACATCAAGAACCCGCGATTCGAGGCTATCCTGCCCGGCGTCAGACATCATCACGAGAAGTGGGACGGCTCCGGCTACCCGGACGGGCTAACTGGCACGGACATCCCCTTCCTCGGCCGGCTGCTGGCGGTGGCCGACGTGCTCGACGCGCTGAGCTCCGACCGCCCGTACCGCAAGGGCATGGGCTTCGATAAGACGGTGCAGATCATCCAGGAGGATGCCGGCACCCACTTCGACCCCGAGATCGCCGAGGCGGCCGCCGCGCTGCATTCGCGCGGCGAACTGGAGGTCCCTGCGGAGTGGATCGAGCCGCCGCGCGGACCGGACCCTTCCGCCACCCTTGAACCCTAGTCTCTCCGCTGAAACGGCACCGCTCTGCAGGGTTGCAGGGGAGAGTCTTCGCCATCCAGTGGCCGATCTCCACGCGGTAGGGCCAGCAGCATTGACGGAGAGCTGCTTCCTACTTGGAGCGCCGGATCCAGCGCGCGCCGGGAAGGTGCTGGACGAGATTGGCCATCCGCTCTTTGAGCGTCTGTCCGGGCTGAGTGGGAAGCGCCAGCGCCACGGCGAGTAGCGCCAGGCCGACGTAGAAAAGCCAGCGCTGGCCCAACCTGCCCGAGGCCAGCGCCAAGGGTGCGCCCACGAAGATCAGGGCCAGCTTCAGACGCAAGTAGATCAGCGGTCCCCTTTCTTGCGCCTGGACTCCAGGAACATACGCACGCCCTCCCGGTAGTCCTCTGTCATCCGGGCCAGCACGTTGATCTCGGCGCCCGCACGGATCGATGCCTCGAAGGAATGGCACTCGGTCTCGTAGAGCAGCCGCTTCGACAACGCGATCGCGCTGGGACTGTGCTTCGCCAGCTCCTCGAGGAACTCGCGGGAGCGCGCCTCGAACTCGTCAGCCGGAAAGACATGGTGCACGAGCCCGTAGCTCTCCGCGGTCCGGGCATCGATGATCCGGCCCGTCGCCACCAAGTCGAAGGCGCGCTTCTCGCCGACGGCCCGGCGCAGCATCGTCATCACCATGGCCGGCAAGAACCCGATCCTCACTTCCGGGTAACCGAAACGTGCGTCCTCCGCCGCCAGCACGATGTCGCAGGCGGTCGCCAGGCCGCAGCCGCCGGCCAGAGCATGACCGTGCACGGCCGCCACCACCGGGCGCTCCACCCGGCGCAGGATGAGGAACAGGTCACCCAAAGCGTCCGCATCCCCGAGCTGCTCCTCGACGCTTGCCGCCATCATCTCGGAGAGCGCCGCCAGGTCCGCGCCCGCGCAGAAATCCTTACCCTCGCCGCGCAGCAAGATCGCCCGCACACGCTCATCCGCGTCGGCCCAGGCCACTGCGTCGGCGAGTTCGTCCACCAGCACGGCGCTCAGCGCGTTCCGCACCTCGGGTCGGCTCAGGCTGATCGTCGCGACTCCGGTGGCCTCGTCCACCTCGACTTTGATCGTCTCATAGATCTCCTCAGAGTTCATGCGCTGATCTCCTGACCAAGAGCGTGCAGCACGGGCCCTAGCTGCCGGACCGCCATCGGTCCACCAGAGATGCGAGCCCCAGGATCACGAAGCCCCCGATACCCAGGATGAAGAGGATCAGACCCAGTTCGTCGGCGGTCCCGACCAGCGCGATAATGCCAGCGACGGCGAACCCGAGCAGCAGCAAACGTATTGTCGTCCGAACCATCACCCTCACCCCCCAACCGACACTCAGGGCATACCCTCAGGGTCCCTCCCGTCGATGAGACCTGCCAGCTCATCCGGCAACTCAATCTCCATTCGCAGAAGCGCCGCGCCATAGGTCTTCCCCTGCGCGTCCGTGCGCAGCGACAGCGTGCCGCCGCCGCCCAGGGAATCGTGCAGCAGGAAATTCAGCGCGTTCAGGTTGGCCAACTCGTAGCACTCGACCGGGCCCTGGCAGATTCCCTTGAAGTGCTGCTTGACACGCTCGCATGTAACTTCTTTCAAGAGAATGGGATAGAACTCTGGCCTCAAGGCGATTAGACCGACGTTCGCCGTGTCCCCCTTGTCCCCGGAACGGGCATGTGCGATCTGCAGCAGGCGTACCCGCATCCCCCCTCCTCCCCCGCCTAGCCGCGGCCCTTGACCCACTCGAGGCCGGCGCCGGAGACCGCGATCCAGAGGCCGACGATGCCGACCAGCCCGAGCCAGCCGCCGCCCGCGGCGGCGAGCAGGCCGGACATGGCCAGGGCGATGGCGAGGATGCTGAAGAACCGCACGCCCAGGGGGCTGGAGGCGTCCTTGCCTCGTCTGACAATCAGGATCCACGCTGCGACCGCGGAGGTGGCTCCCAGGAGGGCGAGCGCCTGAATCGTCAGGTGGCCATCGTCGAGCCCTTCGAGGAGCGTGGCCATCACCGACAGCGTGGCCCCGGCCGGCAGGAGCAAGCTCGGGCCAAGGGTGCTCTCTGAGCGCTCTGCTACTTCGACCATCATCACGCGACCTCCACTTCCACCCGCGGTTGCACACGGGTCTTGGGTATGAGCGCCGGCCAGTAGGCAACCATCTCCTGCACCCGCGGCCGACCGCCGCCGAAGCCCGTCGCCGTGGGCGGCCCAGCAAGGATGAGTGCTGCGATCTCGCGGGTGAAGCGATCGACGGCGGCGCGGTCGCTGGAGTGCTTCACGCCGATGCGCAGCTCGACCTCGGGCAGATCGGCGCGCGGCGGTCCGGCAAGCGGTCCGTGACAGGCGCCGGCGCCGAGGTACTCGGTGTAGATCTCATCGAAGCGCAGGCCGAGCCGGTCGAGTCGCGCGCGTATCGTGCGGTCGGCAGCGCGCGCTTTTTCGTAGGCGTCCGGCCACGAGTAGGTCATTCGGCCGATCGCTTTGTAGCCCGCCAGATAGGAGATGGAGACCTTCAACTGGTCGGTGGCCGGGCCGCCGCGGACGCCGTGCACGCGAACGCGGTCGTCCGACTGGTGCTCGAGCTGGATGGTACGGAAGTCGGCTACACAGTCGGGCGTGATATACTCGGACGGATCGCCCATCTCATAGACCAGCTGCTCCGTGACCGTGGCAACCGTCACCCGTCCGCCAAGCCCCTCATGCTTGGTGACCACGAACTCGCCGTCCGCGTACGACTCGATGATCGGGTAGCCGATGTCGCTGTAGTCGATGGACTCCCAATCGACGCCGGTGTTGCCGCCGGTCGCCTGCGCGCCGCACTCGTTGATGTGCCCGGCCACAACACCGGCGGCCAGCTTGTCCCACTCATCACTGGCCCAGCCATGCTCGAACATCATCGGCGCGTAGGTGAGCGCCGTATCGGTGGTGCGGCCAGCGATCACCACGTCAGCGCCCTGCCGTAACGCCTCGATCATCGGCGCCGCCCCGAGGTAGGCGTTGGCCGACTCGATACGGTCGCGCACCGCTTCCAGCGGCTCGCCAGTCTCCATGTTGCGAAGCCCGACGCCCTGCACCAGCAGTTCATCCAGCCGGTCCATCAGATCGTCGCCGGTGATCACGCCGATGCACGCACGTCCCGCGTACCCGGCGTCGCGCGCCACCTGCACCACTGAGTCCCGGCAAGATAGCGGGTTGACACCCCCGGCATTAGCGATCACCCGCACACCCTCGTCGATACAGGTCGCCAGAATCCGCCCCATCAGTGGCACGAAGTCGCGGGCGTAGCCCTGCGATCGGTCCCGGCTCCGCTGCTTCTGGAGGATTGACATGGTGACCTCGGCGAGGTAGTCCATCACCAGATAGTCGATGGGACCCGCCTCGACTTGGCGCACGGGCGCTTCAAGCCAATCGCCCCAGAAGCCCTGCCCCGAAGCGATCCGCACGCCCCGCGCCCCGGCGCTCACTTCAGGAACGACTCCAAGGCTCCCGGTAGCGTGAAGGGGCCGATATGGGGCCCAGGGTTCTGGATCGCCGCGCGCAGCGCCAGCGTGAGCGCGTCGCGAGTGCGCTCGGGTGTGATCACCGCGTCCACGTACATGCGCGCCGCCGCGTAGCGCGCATCGAGCTGGCGCTCGTACGTGGCCAGCGTTTCCTCCACCTTCTTCTGGGTCTCCGGATCGAGCTCGCGGCCCTCCTCCTTGGCCTTATCGATCGCGGGACCGTGCACAGCCCAGACGGCAGACTCCCCCTCCATCACGCCCATGCGGCCGGTGGGCCAGCTGAAGATGAAGTCGGGATCGAAGCCCTGCCCGGCCATTGCGTAGTAACCAGCGCCGCTGGCGTGGTTGACGGTGAGCACGATCTTGGGCACCGTGGCGACCGACATCGCTTCGACCATCCGGGCGCCCGCGCGAATGATCCCTGAGTGCTCGGCGTCCGTGCCCACCATGAAGCCAGAGACGTCCTGCACATAGAGCAGCGGCCTACGGTGCCGGTCACCGGTCTCAATGAAGTAGGCGCACTTCTCCGCGCTCTCGGTGTAGATGATCCCACCGAAGCGAGGCGGCCCGCCCTTCTTGTCCTGCACGATCCCGCGGTCGTTGGCCAGGATGCCAACGGGGATCCCATTGATGCGCGCATCCACACAGATCATCTCGGAGGCGTGCTCGGGCTGGAACTCCTGGAACTCGCCTTCGTCAACCAGGGTCTGAAGCACCGCGCGCATGTCGTAGCCGCTGCGGTGGTCGTCGGGGACGAGTTCGTAGGCGTCCTCCGGCGGCCGCATCGGCGACCGAGGCTCGGCAATCTGGATCGGTATCCCCTGGGCCGGCGGCAAGTCGGCGACGTACTCGCGGATCCACTCGATGCACTGCTCATCGTTCTCCGGCTCGTAGTGCGCGACGCCGGAGATCTGCGTGTGCGTGTCGGCACCGCCCAGTGTCTCGGCGTCCACCGTCTGGCCGATGGCGCCCTTCACCAGGTTGGGGCCGCCCAGGCCCATGAAGCTGGTGCCCTTGACCATGAAGATCACGTCCGAGAGCGCCGGCAGGTAAGCGCCGCCCGCGATACAGGGCCCCATCACCGCGGAGACCTGCGGCACCCTCATGTAGCGCCGCATCAGCGAGTTGTAGTAGAAGAGGCGCGCCGCCCCGTACTGGCCCGGGAAGACGCCGCCCTGGTACGGGAGGTTGATGCCAGCGGAGTCGACCAAGTAGACGATCGGAATGTGGCAGCGCATCGCGATCTCCTGTGCCCGCAGCATCTTGGGGATCGTCTCGGGCCACCACGAGCCCGCCTTCACCGTGGCGTCGTTGGCGACCACCACGGTCTCGCGACCTTCCACCACGCCCACCCCGGTGATCACGCCGACCGACGGTGCTTTTCCGTCGTAGCGGTCGTGCGCGACCAGCAGGCCGACCTCCTGGAAGTAGGAGCCCGGATCGAACAGCCGGGCCAGCCGCTCGCGCGCCGTCAGCTTACCGTCGGCGTGCTGGCGCTCGATCTTCTTGGGGCCGCCACCCTGGCGCAGCTGGGACTCCAGAGCTTCTAGCTCCTCGGCCAGCTGGCTCATCCGCGGCTTACCTTCCCCCGCTTTCACCTCGTCACTCCGTTTCTCAAAGGCAGTAACGTCGTCCGCCCGACCACCCTCGTCACACTATTCGTCCGCCGCCCGGTGCTCCGCGAACCACTCACGGATGTAGTCCACCGCCTCCGAGGTCGACGTGCCCGGGCCGAACAGCCGACCCACTCCCATGACTTGCAGCTTCTCCATGTCCTCGCTGGGGATGATGCCGCCGCCGGTCAGCAACACGTGATCGACGCCCGCCTCCTGCAACAGCTTGAGGACCCTGGGAAAGAGAGTCATGTGGGCACCGGAGAGAATCGAGAGCGCCACCACGTCCACGTCCTCCTGGACCGCCGCGTTCACGATCTGCTCGGGTGTCTGGTGCAGGCCGGTGTAGATGACCTCCATGCCCGCGTCTCGCAGCGCCGCCGCAACCACCTTCGCGCCGCGGTCGTGCCCGTCGAGACCCGGCTTACCGACCAGCACGCGTATCTTGCGTTCTGACATGGCGTTGTGAACCCTGGTCTAACGTTGGGACTCGCGCAGGGAAGATACCCGCGCGCTCAGAGCCCGGCAACCTTCGGAAGCGCGATCTTCAGCCGCTCCACCGCCTCTTCCGCCCTCGTCTCCACGATCCGCACCCCGACAGCCAGCTCAAACCCGGCGGCGACGGTCTGCCGCGGGATGATCTGGCCATACCAAGGCAGCGCGGCCTCGGCGCCCTCCAGCAAAGGCGGCGTTTGGAGGATGAAGTTGTAGTCCGGATCGCCCAGCGCCTCAGCGACCAGCGCCAAAGCGCGCCGCAGCGCCACCCCGAACTCCCGCAAAGTTTGGTCGTCCAGCCGATCGAAGCGAGGCGGCAGGAAGCGGGGCGCGACCCAGAGCTCATGATCGTGGGCGGCGGCGTAAGGCACGAACGTCGCGTAGCACTCGCTGGCCTCGATCAGGCGCGACCCGTCCTCGATCTCCCGCTCTACCAGCTCGAGCAACAGGGCTCGCTCGCCGTGGTGCGCGCTGGACACCTCGAGCTTGCGCGAGATCAGGTCCGGCACGAACGGCAGGCCGACGAGCTGCGAGTGGGGGTGCAAGATCGTCGCGTTGGCCAGCGGTCCCTGGTTGCGGAAGATCACCACGTGCATCACCTGCGGGTCGGCTGCCGCTGCGGCGAAGCGGCCCCGGTAGCTCACCAACACCTCGAACAGCCCCTCATCGTCAAGCTCGGTCACGCTCACATCGTGGCGCGGGCTCTCCACGATGACCTCGTGCCGTCCCGGTGCGGGTCCCGCCTCCCAGGGACCCGAAGGTGCCGCGAGCTCCATCGCGCTATCCGGGCTCAACGCCGGATACTTGTTGGCGACGACGCGAACACGCCAGGCCGTCCCCTGCCCCGGCGGCAGGCGATAGAGCTCGGTCGTTGTCTCCGCTTCGTTACCCGGGCAGAAGGGGCAGGTGGGATCGATACGCGGCAGCCTCGACCGCCTCCCGGAACCGCCTAGCGGCTGCAGACGCTCCGCCCGACCGGGCGCGACGATCACCCGGTCGCCCGTGAGGGGATCAGTCCGCAGCTCAGAGTAAGGATCGTCGCGCAAGTATCGGAGGCGTCCCCTTCCCTTAGAAGATAACCGGCTCACGGAAGCGGCCGTACACCCGCTCCAGCGCGTAGCGCAGCTCGCCCAACGTCGCGTAGGCGCGCACGGCGTCGAGCATCGGCCCCATGAGGTTCTCGTCGTTCTCAGCAGCTTCCGCCAACCGCTCCAGCGCGCGCTCCACTGCATTCGCGTCACGCCGCGCCCGCAGGTCAGCCAGGCGTGCCCGCTGCTTCTCCTCGATCTCCGGGCCGATCTTCAACGTGTCGACGTCCACTTCCTCGTTGCCGCCAGTGAACTCGTTGATGCCGACGATGATGCGTTGGTTCGACTCGACCTCCTGCTGGAAGCGTTCGGCCGACAGCGCGATCTGCCGCTGGAAGTAGCCTTCCTCGATGCCGGCCACCGCACCGCCCAGGCCATCGATCTCAGCGAAGATCGCCTCAGCGTCGTCCTCCATGCGGTCGGTCAGCCACTCGACGTAGTAGGACCCGGCCAGCGGGTCGATCACGTTGGCCACGCCCGTCTCGTAGGCGAGGATCTGCTGGGTGCGCAGCGCAATGCGCACCGCCTTCTCCGTCGGCAACGCCAGCGTCTCGTCCAGCGCGTTGGTGTGCAGCGACTGGGTGCCGCCCAGCACCGCGGCCAGCCCCTGGTAGGCGACCCGCGCGATGTTGTTCTCCGGCTGCTGCGCCATCAGCGAGACGCCCGCCGTCTGCGCGTGCGTGCGCAGCCTCCAGCTCTCCGGGCTCCTGGCGCCGTACTTCTCGCGCAGATGGCGCGCCCAGATGCGGCGCGCGGCCCGGAACTTGGCGACCTCCTCGAAGAAGTCGTTGTGCACGTCCCAGAAGAAGGAGAGCCGTGGCGCGAACTCGTCCACATCGAGCCCGCGCTCCATACCCTTCTCCACGTAAGTGAAGCCGTTCTTCAGAGTATAGGCCAGCTCCTGCACGGCCGTCGCGCCCGCCTCACGGATGTGGTAGCCGCTGATCGAGATGGTGTTGAACTTCGGCGCGCCCGTGGACGACCACTCGAAGATGTCGGCGATGATCTTGAGCGCCGGCTCCGGCGGGAAGATCCAGGCGTGCTGCGCCATGTACTCCTTCAGGATGTCGTTCTGAATCGTCCCACGGAACTGCCTCAAGTCCACTCCCTGCTTCTCCGCCGTCGCCAGCAGGAAGCTGTAGAGCATCATGGCCGGGCCGTTGATCGTCATGGAAACCGAGACGTCCTTGAGCGGGATGCCGTCGAACAGTGTCTCCATGTCGGCCAGGCTGGAGATGGCCACGCCGCAGACCCCGACCTCACCCTCCGAGTGCGGGTCGTCGGAGTCGTAGCCCATCAACGTCGGGAAGTCGAACGCCACCGACAGCCCGGTCTGGCCCTGGTCCAGCAGATACTTGTAGCGCTCGTTCGTCTCCTCGGCGGTCCCGTACCCGGAGAACTGGCGCATTGTCCAGAGCCGGGTCCGGTACATCGTCGTATAGGGGCCGCGCGTGAACGGGTATTCGCCCGGAAAGCCGAGCTTCTCGGAGTAGCTGGCATCGTGGATACCGACGTCCTGCGGCGTGTAGAGCGGCGCCAGCTCGCGCCCCGAAAGCGTACTGAACAGGGCATCGCGCTTCGGCGTCGCCTTGTACCTGCCCAGCCAGGCAGCACGCTCGCGCCGCGGCCGTTCCATCTCCGCCTTCAGGCGGTCCAGCTCAGCGGACAGTCCTTTCCCCTCTGCCTCGGGATTCCGCTTGCTCATTTCTCTACCCCTTGCCGCTGCCGGGTCCAAGTGCACCGAGGATCTCGCCCGCTACATCGTACGGCGTTCGCCGCCCCGATTCCAGATCGGCCCGCGCGCGCTCGAGGATCGCCTCGCCGTCACCTTCGCGCCAGACGCGGGTCCGCAGCCCGCGATCCACTACGGCGCGCACACGCTCCAGCAGCCGCTGACGCCGACGTTCCTCCAGCACGCCCGACCGTCCGAGCCACTCGAAATGCGCATCCAGCACCGCGAGCAGCCCGTCGATCCCTTCACCTTCCTGCGCGACCGTCAGCAGGACAGGGATTTCCCATTCCTTCGCCTCGGCGCCGCTCGCCTCAGCTGCTTCGCCAGCGGTCGAGCTCGGCTCGCCGCCCGACCCAGGGGCCAGCTTGCGCCGAGTAATCTCCGAGAGGTCGACCCCGTGGTGCGCCGGGATGCGGTCAAACGCCTTACCTTGGCGGATCCGCAGGATCGTCTTCAGCTCGCCCGCCGCCCGGGCGGCCTCGGGCCGGTCCGCCTTATTGACCACGATGATGTCGGCGATCTCCATGAGTCCGGCCTTCATCGCCTGGATCGAGTCGCCCGACTCGGGCGTGAGCACGACCACCGTCGTGTCCGCGGCCTCGGCGATCTCCAGCTCCGACTGACCCACACCCACCGTCTCGACGAACACCCGCTCGAACCCGAAGGCGTCCATGAGATCGGCGACCTCGCGGCTGGTCGTCGCCAGGCCGCCCACAGAGCCGCGGCTCGCCATCGAGCGTATGAAGACGCCATCGTCGCCGGCCGCGCTGGTCATGCGGATCCGATCACCCAGCAAAGCACCTCCTGTGAAGGGTGAGGTGGGATCCACGGCCACGACACCTACCTGCTCACCGTTACCGCGGACGACTTGAGCGAGCGCGTGGATCAGCGTGGACTTGCCGGCACCGGGCGGCCCGGTGATCCCGATCCGCTGGGCGCGCCCCACGCGGTCGTGCAGGGCGCTGAGCAGGCGCTCGAACCCGGGCCGAGCATTCTCCACCCACGAAATGGCCCGGGCCAGAGCCCGGGCCTCACCTGCTTGGAACGCGTTCAGGAGCTCGCGTTCGCTGGGTCTAAGTTCCGTCACGCCAACCCCGACTCTAGAGTACCTTCTAACACTAATAATAGACGAAGAGCCCGGCCTCTCATACCCCCACGTACGTCTTAGCGCCTCAATGACCACACTGACGTTTGCGAGTCCCGCGCCCGCCTGCCCAGGGCCCGACTCAGAGCCGGGGCAACAGGATCCAGCTGGCGAGGCCGAGCAGGAAGAAGAAGCCGAAGATGTCGGTGAGCGCGGTGAAGAACGCCGATGAGGCCACAGCAGGATCGAAGCCCAGCTTTTCGAGCAGGACCGGTACGAACGCGCCGGCGAAGCCCGCCACCACCAGGTTGCCCCACATAGCCAGCATTACCACGAGGCCGAAGTAGAGGTTCTGGTCGATGACAAAGCCAGCAATCGCCGCAACGATCCCGATCACCGCACCGTTGGCCAGGCCGACCGCGATCTCCTTCGAAATCACCCGCCAGGCCCCCGAACGCTCCGGAGACAGCGCCAGCCTGCGCACCGTCACGGCCAGCGCCTGCGTGCCGGCGTTGCCGCCGAGGGCCGCGATCACCGGCATGATCGCCGCCAGCAACACGACGCGCTCGATGGTTTCTCGGAACACGTAGACCACCGTGGCTGCCACTGACGTCGTCAGCAGGGCAAGCACCAGCCAGGGTAGACGGTTCTTCACCGCTTCACCGACACCGCCGCGCAGATACTCTTCGCCGGAGCCGCCGGAGAAGCGCAGGATGTCTTCCGTAGTCTCGGCTTCGACGATGTCCATGACATCATCGAAGGTGATCCGGCCGATCAGGCGGTCTAGCGGGTCTACTACGGGCACGGAGACCAGGTTGTAGCGAGACATCACACGAGCCACTTCCTCCTGGTCCATGGTCGCCGGGACCACGGCGGCCGGCGGCTCGGTCAGCTCGCGAATCGGCTTGCCGGGCAGCGAGATAATCAAGTCCTGGAGGGCAACCGTACCGCGCAACCTGCCCAGCTCATCCACGACGAAGACGGTGTAGAAATCCTCCCCCTCCGCCGCCTGCCGGCGGATCTCCTCGCTCGCCTCCGCAACGGTCGCGTTCTCTTTGACGGCGACGACCTCGCCGGTCATCACCCCGCCGGCCGACTCCTCGTCGTAGGCCAGCAGGTGTCTGAGATCGTCGGCCGCTTCCAGCGGCAGCTGTGCCAGCACCTCCCGCTGTTTCTCCAGCGGCAGCTCGCCGATGATGTCCGCGGCGTCGTCGTCGGAGAGCTCGGTGACCAGCTCGGCGATCCGTGCCGGGTCGGCCAGCAACAGGTCCTCCGGGCGAGCAACCTCCTCCAGCTCGGCCAGCGTCTCGGAGGCGATCTCGTCGGGGAGCACCCGGAGCACCGGCGCGCGCTCCTCCTCCTCGAGCGCCTCGATCAGGTCAGCCAGATCGCTGGGATGGAAGCCATCCAGGTAGGTGCGCAGCCGTTCCGCCTCGCCCTCGGCGAGCAGCTGGCGAACCCGCTCGACGTTCGACTCGTGGATCAGCTCTTCGCTCACGCTACCGCCTGCCGGCCTCGACACGCTCCTCGCCAGTCACGCCCAGGAGTTCCGGCGTCACCGCCCCAGCGGAGACCACGAGCTTGAACCCTTCCTCCACGGTCATCTTGAGGGGCACGACCTGGTGCCGCGGCAAGAAGACCAGGTACCCAGAGGTCGGGTTGGGCGTGGTGGGGATAAACACCGCCAGCGAATCCTCCTGAGTCGTCTCGTTGATCTCGCGGGCAGCCTCGCTCGTCAGGAACCCGATGGCCCAGCAGCCCGGGCGCGGATACTCGACCAGCACGCACGACTTGAAGAACTTGCGATCCTCTCCCACCATCTGCTCGACGATCTGGCTGGCCGCACCGTAGATGGTGCGCGTGAGCGGGAACCTCTTGAGCCAGGCCTTGCCCAGCGTAATGAGCTCCCTACCAATCGCCTGCTGGGCGGCCCAGCCCACGGCGATGACCAGCGCGATAAGCACCATCAGACCGAGGCCGGGGATGCGCAAGCCGATTACCTGGAACACGCGGCCGAGGATCCTGTCGAGCCGTGCGAAGATCCACCAGAGGACGTAGGCCGTAACGCCGACCGGCGCGATCACCACGATGCCGGTCAGCAGATACCGCCTGATCAGACTCCATGTGCTCTTATCAGCTTTCATAGCCGTTCACCCAGCCTAACTCTATCCAGATGAGCCGCCGCCGTCTAGCGTGTATGGCGACCCGGCTTGCGATTCGACAGGGCCTCGCGTACGAGGCTTGGGGTGGGGTCAGAGGAGCCGCGCCAGGATCGCTTCCTGGCGGCGAAACATCTCGCTTTCCACCCGCTCGGGGCCCTCCGGGTGGTCGTAGCCGAACACGTGCAATACGCCGTGCACGACCAGCCGCAGCAGCTCCTCTTCCAGCTCCACACCGAACTCCACCGCAGACACCCGGGCGACCTCGGGACACACGTAGATGTCCCCGAGCGGTGCCCGTGGCTCGGCGAGATTGAAGGCGATGACGTCGGTGGGCCCCGGCCGGCCCAGATGCGCCTCGTTGAGCGCGGCCATGGCCGCCGCCTCCAGGAACGTGACCGACATCTCGCCGGCCGTCACCCCTTCCGCCTCCGCCACAGCGGACAGGGCTCGCGCGACCCGCTTCTCGTCCAGGGGCGCTGCCAGCTCGGAGCAGTTGACGTAGATGATCAGCTCGGACGCGCTCACGGCGTCCCGTGCGCGGCCGGCTCCTCCGCCTTGGGAGCCTGCTGGTTCTGCAGTGGGTAGTCGAGGCGATGGTGGTACATACTGGTGAGCACCTTCGCGAACTGCCCCTTGATGAGGCTGACCTCGCGCAATGTGAGCGGCGCCTGGTCGAGCTGACCCTCCGACATCTTGAAGCCGACGATCCGATCGACCATCTCAGCTATGCTGGTCGGCGTCGGGTCGTGCAGCACCCGGGCCGCGGATTCCACCGAGTCGGCGAGCAGGGCGATCGCGGTCTCCTTGGATTGCGGCTTCGGACCGGGGTAACGGAAGTCGCTCAGGTCGAGGTCGGCGTCCGGATCGAGCTCCTGCGCCTTCTCCCAGAAGAAGCCGATCCGCTGCGTACCGTGATGCTCGGTGATGAACGCCTTCACCACACCGGGCAGGCCTGCCCCATCGGCCAGCTCGAGGCCATCCTCCACATGCTCCCTGACGATGTTGGCGCTCGTCGCCGGCTTCAGCTTGTCGTGAGGGTTCCGGCCGGGCGGCTGATTCTCCACGAAGAACTGAGGCTTATTGACCTTGCCGATATCGTGGTAGTACACGCCCACGCGAACCAGCAGGCTGTTCGCCCCGATGGCTCGGGCCGCCGCCTCCGCCAGGTTGGCCGCATTGATGGAGTGGGCATAGGTGCCAGGCGCCTCCAACGACAGGCGTCTCAGCAGCGGCCGGTTCATATCGACCAGCTCCAGAAGCGACTGGTCGGTGGTGATCTGCGTGAACAACTCCGCCAGCGGGAGAACACCTGCGGCCAGCAGCGTGCAGCCCACACCGTTCAGCGTGCCCCAGAAGGCACTCTGCAGCATCCAGCCCGCGCCCAGCCGATTGATCAGCCCGAGGCTCACCGCGGCGACCAGGTAAGCGCCGGCGATGAGCGCAGCGATCGTCCACGTCTGCGCCCGGCGCCGCAGCATACGGCCGCTGAGCGCTGCCGCCGCTCCCCCCATGATCGTCAGGAACGGTACCGTCATGCCCAAGAGGGGCGGTCGGGCCGCCACCAGGGCCACGAGCACGAAGACGGTAACCAGAGCCAGCAGACCGTCAAACAGCGTCGACAACATCAAGGCCGCGAAGGCGACTGGGATCAGTTCCTGGGGCGCGCCGGTGGAAGAGACGAGCGCCGCCGCACCGGCCACCGCCATGAGCAATATCCAGACGAGACTGATCGAGCGGCCCGCCTGGTAGACCTCCGGCCGGAAGTACTTCAGCACGAGGCCGAACACGGCGAGCAGGAGCAGGGTGTAGAGGACGCCCCCAAGGTGCGCCTCCCAGGCCTGGCCGCCGTCGAGTTCGGCTAGCGCGGCCTCGTAGGCCCGCAGCCGCTCCATCTCCGCCGGCCCAACCCGCTCGTGGGCGCCCACGATGCGCTCGCCCTGCAGCACCTCGTACTTGACCGGGTCCACCGTCTGCCGTGCCTGGTCGCGAGCCTCCTCCGTCCGTTCGCGATCCAGGCGGATGCTCGGCTGTGAGAACCGGATGATCAGGTTCTGGTAGAGCGTGTGAGCGGCCACGCCAGCTTCGGCCGGCGCCTGGGCCGCAGCGCGCTGGAAGAAGACCTGCATGGTCGGCAGCGAGTCGCGCGCCACGAGCCTCTCGTCTGCGCCCTCACGCACGATCACGCCCCCGCTGCGCGCCGTCCCCAGCTCGCTGTTCGACGCCACCCCCGGCCGCAGCAGTTCCCGGAACGCTTGCTGCATCGCCGCCTGCAGTCGTTCGCGGGTCTCGGCGGAAAGCAGCAACGGGACCTGGTTCTCCGAACTCGGGATACGGTAGCGCTCCAGCACCTGACGGACAGCACGCTCACGCTCGGCGTCGCCGGTCGCCTCGGAGGCGGAGCGCTCGATCAACTCGAAGAAGGTCGCCGCATTGGCAATCGCGCTGTCCGCGATCTCCGGCCGGTACTGGAAGATCGGAGACATCCCGCTGGCCGCCTCTGCACGCTCCCGCGTCAGCTCGGTGTCCGACTTGTAGACCGGGAACGTTACGGACGCGATGACATCCTCACCCGCGACCCTGCCCTCCTCGAGAACCGGAAGATCCGGTACGGGGCTGGTCGGGAAGACGAGATGGATGATGAGCGCGGCGGACACCAAGAGGACTACGCGGTACGCCTCATCGATGACCCGGGCCGCCGGCCGCCGGCGCAGCTGTCCCAGGAAGTAACGCAATCGCGCTTTCGTACGACGACGCCCCGACGGGCTCATTCAGCCTCCCTCGGCTCCGATTCGTTAGACCGCTCTATGGCGTAGGCCTTGATGATCTCCCTGACCAGGTGATGTCGGACCACGTCCACTTCGGTCAGGTACACGAAGGAGATCCCGTCAATGCCCTTCAGGATGCGCTCGACCTCCAGCAAGCCGGAATCCTCCCGACGCGGCAAATCGATCTGCGTCTTGTCGCCCGTGATCACAGCCCTCGAGTTCAAGCCCAGCCGCGTCAGGAACATCTTCATCTGGAGCTTGGTCGTGTTCTGAGCCTCATCGAGGATGACGAAGGCGTCGGAGAGCGTGCGCCCGCGCATATACGCCAACGGCGCGATCTCCAGCGTCCGATTCTCCAGCGATCGACGCATCTGATCCGGCGGCATCATGTCGCCCAGCGCATCGTAGAGCGGTCGCAGGTAAGGGTCGACTTTCTCCTCCACGCTGCCCGGTAGGAAGCCGAGCTGCTCACCTGCCTCCACCACCGGCCGCGTCAGGATGACACGCCGGACACGCTTCTTGTGCAGCGCATCCACCGCCATAGCCACCGCCAGATAGGTCTTGCCGGTACCGGCCGGTCCGATGCTGATCACGATGTCCTTCTGGGCGATCTCATCGATATAGAGCTTCTGCCCGGCCGACTTCGGCGTGATGATCCTGCGTCGGCCGGGCAGAAAGATCTTGCTGGCTTCCAGCGCGCTCGGTGCCAGGCCTTCGCTCTCAGCCACGACCTCGGCAAACCGCCGGATGTCTCCTGGGGCGAAGGGCGTCTCCAATCGGGCCAGGTCGATCATGTGCTGGGCAACAGGGATACAACGCTCGACGTCCGCCAGCGGGCCCGACAGCACGAGGTGATCGTCCCTGAGCACGACCCGACAGCCAAAGACACGGGCCAGCTCCTGAAGGTTGGCGTCGTTCACGCCCGCCAGTATGAGCTGATCGGCTCCTTCGGCCGGGATGCGGTGCTGCACGATCTGCGATGATTCCGCCGAGTGACTAGGCATGTGTGCGATCTATCAGCCTGAGGCCGAGCTCCTTGAGTTCCTCTGGATCCACCGGCGCAGGCGCGCTCTCCATCAGAGCGCGCGCCGCCGTCGTCTTGGGGAAAGCGATCACATCCCTCAATGAGGCGCTTCCTGTCAAGTGCATTACGATTCGATCCAGGCCCAGCGCGAAGCCGCCGTGCGGCGGCGCTCCGTATCTGAACGCCTCCAGCAAGAAGCCGAACTTCCTCTGGGCTTCCTCAGGTCCAATGCCGAGCACCGCGAGCACCCGGCGCTGGAGATCGGGGTCGCTGATACGGATGCTCCCGCTGCCAAGCTCCGAGCCGTTGTAGACGAGATCGTAAGCTCGCGAGCGTACCGCCAGCGGCTTCGTCTCGAGCAGCTCCAGGTCCTCCAAGTTGAGACCGGTGAAGGGATGATGACTCGGTACCGGCTCACCTGTGTCTGGATCTTCCTCGAAGAGCGGGAACTCCGTGACCCACAGGAAGCAGTCGCCCGCCTCCACAGCATCCACCACCACGGCGAGATGGCGTCTCAGAGCGTCGAGCGCGAGGTTTGTCAACCGATCACGGCCGGCGA
>CP070823.1:2390811-2411272 GCA_020344375.1 Gemmatimonadota bacterium
ACCAGTTTGTCGTCGCCAGCGAATCTCTTGAGGGCAGTGGTGAGTGGTATATAGGCCCGGCGATTGCGGTACTCAAAAGCGTTGCCACTCCACTCCACGAATTGGAAGAACTCGCGCTTCAGTACGCCGACGACGCGGAATCGCTCGCCTCCGATCGTAACCATCTGGTCTATGGCGGCTTCCGGGCTGCCGAACAGGGAGTCCGCGAACGAGTAGCCGAGCACTGTCGCGTTGGTGCGGTAGCGAAGATCGAGCTCGCTGATGAACCTTCCGTACAGAGGTTCGATGTCGTTTATCGCGGCGTAGTCGGGCACCGTGGCGACAACCTGGCCTTCGAAGCTGGCACGGGGGCCCACGTACAGCAGGTACCAGTGCCGTGCGCCGCTGATGTACTTGAGGTGCGGGGCCTCCTTGCGCAGGTCGAGCACGTCTCGCCAGGTGAGCTGTGGTGATGCGGCTTCCCGGGGGGTAAGCGTGACTCTGCCGCCCACGTCGTTGCGCACGATCACGTTGCCGGCGCCGCCCACCTCGGCGAGGAAGTCCTCGCTATTCTTCTGGGCGCCGCCGAACAGAGCCAGCACCGCGATGATGGACGCCGTGCCCAGGGTGAGACCGACCAGGCTCAGAAACGTCCGGCCGCGGTGCTCCCGCGCCTCATCGATTCCGGCGGAGATCGACTCAAGCAGGTTCATGAGTGGACGCGGCCATCCGTGAGTCGCACGACGCGCCCGGCCTCAGACGCCACGTTCGAGTCGTGAGTGACAACGACGATGGTGTGCCCGCGGCTATGCAGGTCGCGGAAGACCTTGAGGATCTCCCGAGAGGTGTCAGAGTCGAGATTACCCGTGGGCTCGTCGGCCAGCAGCATTGCTGGGTCATTGACCAGCGCGCGGGCGATGGCGACCCGCTGACGCTCACCGCCCGACAGTTCGTCCGGCTTGTGCTGCAAACGGTCGCTGAGCCCGAGCTGATCTAAGACTGTGCGGGCGCGCTCGCGCCGCTGCCTGCGGCTGATGCCGCCCGTGTAGCGTAGTGGGAGCGCCGCGTTTTCGACGATGTCGACGCGGGAGAGGAGATTGAAGTTCTGAAACACGAAGCCGACTTTGTGGTTACGGATGCGGGCGAGCCGCCGGCCGCGGAGCTCAGACACCTGCTCGCCGTCCAGCCAGTACTCGCCGCCGGTAGGTGAATCGAGGCACCCAATGATGTGCATGAGCGTCGACTTCCCCGACCCTGATGGACCCATGATCGCCACGTACTCGCCCGGCTCGATCACCAAGTCCACGCCTCGGAGCGCCTCGACCTCGATCTTGCCGAGCCGGTAGACCTTGCGGATGTCCTCAGCACGGACGACCGGCTCGCCACCGTTCTTGCCGTTGTTCATCGTCAGGATCCGGCAACGGTGTCCGGCGGCTCCTCGAGCGCCACCAGATCGCCCTCGGCCACGCCGCCGTCGACGACCTCTGCGCGGGCGATGTCCACCAGTCCGAGGGTCACCGGCGTCGCAACCGGCTCGCCGTCGACCATCTTGTAGATGACATCATCGCCGTCCTTGCGGAACACGGCCTCGACGGGGATAGTGAGGACATCCTCACGTCGCTCACCGCGAATATCGATGTTTGCGGTCATGCCAGGCCGCAGCCGCTCGTCGGGATTGACGACCTCCACCTCGACATCGAAGACCCGCACTCGAGTGTCTTGCTCGACTCGGGCGGCAGGCGCGATATGTGATATTCGACCCGACCATTCCACGTTGGGATAGGCGTCAACGGTGATGGTCACGCTCTGATCGAGCGCCACCTTGCCGATGTCGACCTCGTTCACGGTCGCCTCGATCATCAGGCTGGAGAGGTCGGCGATGGTGACGAGTTCCGTGCCACCGCCGAGCGTCCCGGTTCCGGCCAGGACCGACTCGCCCTCCTCGGCCCCCAGCCGGATCACTACTCCTGCCGCAGGGGCCACCACGTTGAGCGAGCGGACCTGCGATGAGACGCCGGACTGCTCGACGATCTGCAACTGCTCATCCGCTGACTCGAGTTCGAGCCGGGCCTGCTCTGCGGCGGCCTCGCGATCGTCCAAATCCTTCTGCGATATCAGGTTCGAGGTGGCCAGGGCCCGGCCCTGCTCGAGGTCGCGCTGGGCTTGCTCCAACGTGACACGGGCCCGATCTCGCGCCGAGCGGAGCTCCGCCACGGCGCGAGCCTGACTCAGATCCGGCTCCACCGTCGCCAGCACGGCGCCCGCTGTCACCTGATTGCCTTCGCGCACGAGCAGGCGCTGGACGACCCCGCTAACTGCCGGCTTCACAACGACCTGGCGAACCGGCTCCACGGTTCCCGTTTCGTTGAGCACGACGCTGACCTCGCCGCGGGTCACCCGCGCGGTCCGCAGGCTCGGGGACGAGGCGGCCGAGTCGCTTCCGCGCGGCCAGAGAATGATGCCGCCGACAACGGCGAGAGTGCCGATGCTGCCGGCGACCCACCATCGCTTTTTCATCTTGTGTTTGGCCCGCTGTCTAGGGTTCTGAGAGGGTCGCGAGTTACGTAGAAGACTACGTGGCCGCTCGGTCGCCGGTTTCAGATCAGAAAGGCGTTGGCCGCGACGCCAGCCGCCGGCGTGCGGGGGCAAAGGGCGTTACGCGTGACCACGGCGTCGAGAAGCCTCGGGGAATTGCAGGTCGCGGCGGGGCTAGAGGATGTTTAGCGCTTGAGCGGGAACGAGATGGTGAACGTGGTTCCGCTGCCGGGTCTGGAGCGAACCAAGATGGAGGCGCCGCACTCGCGGACGATGCTGTCGACTATGGCGAGGCCGAGGCCGGTTCCTAGACCAGGCCCCTTGGTGGTAAAGAACGGCTCGAAGATGCGGTTCTGGATCTCAGGTGGAATACCGGAGCCGTTGTCGGAGACCTCAAGGGCCACGCGCTCTCCTAGGATGCGGGTGCGAATAATGACTTGCCCGTCGTCGCGCCCGTCCACTGCGTGGCGCGCGTTGTCGAGCAGGTTGAGGACGATCTGCTCTATCTGAATGGGTCTGCCCGGGACGAAGATCGGCTCGGGGCTGAGCTCCGTAGCTATCTCGATGCCCTTGTCTCGGTCCTTCAGCGCGAAGAGGCAAATGGCACGGTTCAGCACGTCGTTAAGGGACACGACAGGGTCGGTGGTGTCGCGGCGCGTGAAGAACAGCAGCTCACGCACCAGGGCCGCGGCTCGCTGGGCTTCGCTCTTGATGAGTTCCAGCGAGTCACGCTCCGCGGCGCCGGCCGCGTCGAGTAGGTAGTCGGTGACGGTCGAGATGCCCGTCAGCGGGCTGCTGAGCCCATGGACGACCTGGGCAGTCACCTCACCGACGGTGGCGAGTCGCTCGCGGTGGGCAACGGTCTCTACGATTTGCCTGCGGGCGGCAGGGTCCTCGGGCTTGGCTGACGTGACTGCGCTGTCGCCGCTACCGAAGCCGTACTTGCTCAGCGCTCGCTGTGACTCGAAATCGCTGGCGAGATGGGCTAGGAGCCCGATGGCCATGAAGAAGAGGCCGAAAGTCCCTGCGTAGAGAGCCACGCCAACCCAGTATTCGATCCCGGCCCAGGAGAAGATCACGGGAACCTCGGGGGCGAGCATGACCTGCCCCACGGCCACGGCCGACGCCGCCAAAGGCGCGGAGTAGAACACGCCTTTGCGACGGCCGCTCAAGCCGGCTAGGGCGACGAAGATGGCGTAGAAGCCATCGTAGTAAATGTGACTCTCGAGGCTGTCGCCCCCCAGGTAGAGCAGCGACAGGCCGATGCAGATAAGGCCGATCTCGACGCAGCGGAGATAGAGCGCCCGGCTCGCCGCCCAGTCGGGCCAGCGACGTTCCGCGACCGAAGCGATCGTGTTGTACGCGGCGACCGCTGCGACGAGTCCGGCGGCAAGCGGCCAGGCCGATGCACCGTGCGCCACCAGTGCGTACAGTGGGATCATCATCAGCAGCCAGCGATAGTGGACAACGACCAGCCTGACCAGCGCCGTGGCGTGCCTGGCGAGCAGGGCAAGGCCCGCTGGCGCGTGGGTGGCTGCAGTGCCGGCCAGTGCAGCCTGCCCATCAGCCGTGCGCTGACAGCTCGAAATCACCAGGCCCCTCATCGGACTAATGCCCCTACGCCTCGCTGACGATCTGGTCGGTCCCGGCGCCGCGGATCTGGAGTTGCTTCAAGCTCTGCTTCGTCCGGCTGTCGAAGCCGTTCCAGAGAACAGGGCCGGTGGAGAGCCGGGCCGCGGCGCCGGGGAACCCTCGATGGCAGTTGGCGGACAGGATCGCCAGCTGGGGCTCGGGTCTGGTCTGACCATTGGCCAGCACACGCGTTGCACTGCCGGTCTGCGGGCCGGGGCGCAGGTCCACCTGGAGCCAGCCCGCTGGATCGGAGCAGGGCTGGAGGCCGACGGAGGAGCGATCGTTGTCCTCCTCGAGGGGAGCTGCGCCCTCGGCCGAGACCGAGAGGTGGGTGGAGAGCGCTGGGCTGTCCCAGTGCCCTTGTTGCCAGGAGTTACTCGCGCCGACGCATGGTCCCTGTGGCCCACGCGAGAAGTGTGTGGCGATGAAGTCGTGAGTGCCTCGTCTCATCTCTTGCTACGGGTTGGATTCCTCTGGCTAGCGCTTCGATTCCTTCCTGCGCCGTTGGGGCCTTGCCGTGGCAGGCCTACACCGTCGCCCCCGGCCTGGGCCTCGCGCCAAGCGAACGGTAGCTCGCAGACGGGGCACACGACCCAGTCACCGAAGAAATCACTGCGCACGTGCTCTCCAGTTCTCCGGCAGTGTGGACACCGCAGTAGCATCGGGCTCTCCTGGTCCGTCGGCGGGTGAACAGGCGAGGGAGGTGGTCCTCCAATGGGCAGGCCCCGTGCCAGGGTTCCTCGGACGGGCTGAGAACCTAACTCTCTGTAGGATAGCAGCTTATGTGGTCGGGTCTGGTCGGCGTCGGCCGGCCGGGAGGCGGGTCGTTACCTCTAGGTAACGCTGTCCGTAACCGCAGGGAGGCGCTGCTGGCGTTGGTGACGCGTTGTCTCATCCCGCGCCGGCTCGCCGGCCGCTGCGCGCGATCAGTCGAGCAGCCCGTACTTCTTCCGCTTCTCCCAGAGGTTCTTCCGGGAGATGCCCAGGAGCTCGGCGGCGCGCTGCACGCTACCGCCGCAGGCCTCGAGCGTTTGCCGGATGTATTCCTTTTCGGCCTCGGCCAGGGTGAGGCCCGTCGGGATTCTGAACGTGTCGCCTGCTTCGATTTCTGCGGGCTCAACCTCGATTTCGATCGAGCCGAGCTCGGGGAGGTCGGTCGGCGTGAGCTGTGTGTCGTCGGCGAAGATCATGGCGCGCTCGATGACATTCCTGAGTTCCCTTACGTTGCCGGGCCAATCCCAATCTTGGAGGGTTTTGAGGGCCTCGGGGCTGATGCGGCTAACCTGCTTGCGGAACTCACGATTGAAGACCTCGCGGAAGTGGTCAGCGAGCAGCGGCAAGTCGTCCTTGATCTCGCGCAGAGGCGGGAGCTCGTGGGTGGCCACGCTGACGCGGTAGTAGAGGTCAGCGCGGAACTCGCTCCTGCGCACCGACGCCTCGATGTCGCGGTTGGTCGCGGTGATGATGCGCTGGCTGACCTCGATCTCGTCGGTGCCGCCCAGGCGCCGGAACCTTCTCGATTCCAGGAAGTTGAGCAGCTTGGCCTGGAGCTCACGTGAGAGGTCGCCGATCTCGTCCAGGAATAGGGTTCCGCCATCGGCCACCTCGATCAACCCGCGCTTGGACTCGCGGGCGTCGGTGAACGCGCCCTTCTGGTAGCCGAAGAGCTCGGCCTCCAGCAGTTGGGAGGGCAGGGCCGAGCAATTGATCTCCACGAAGCGCCCAGTGGAATGGGGGCTGGAGTAGTGAATCGCCCGCGCCACCAGGTTCTTGCCGGTCCCGCTCTCCCCCAGGAGCAGGACTGTGGGTCGGGGAATCTCGGCGACGCGCCTCACGAAGGCCCGGGCTTCCTCGATTCTGGGATGCTGGCCCAGGATCGCGCGCACCGAGAACTCCTCCTGCCGAACCTTCTGGATCGAGGCTACCTCCTCGCGCAGCGGCCGCTCGTCGAGCGCGCGTTGCAGCAGGGTCGTGAGCTCGTCCATGTTGACCGGCTTAGTGAGGTACTCGTTGGCACCGGCCTTCAGGGCCTCGATGGCGGTTTCCATGTCGCCGTGGGCGGTGAGGACGAAGATGGGGAGGTGGGGGTCCGAGGCCCGCAGCCGGCGCGTGACCTCGATGCCGCTGAAGCCCGGCATCACGAGGTCGGTGATCACCGCGTCGGGCGGTTCTTCACTGCGGCGATCGAACAGGGCCTGGTGGTTGTCGAAGACCTCATTACGGAAGCGGCCGGCCTTGCCCAGGTTGGCGGCCAGCAGCTTGGCGTAGGTGAGATCGTCGTCCAGGATGTAGACTTTCGGTATCATGAGTGCAATATTTACCCGTAGTTGCTGAACTTACAAGTCCGGCTCACCGACCCCTCGAATCCGCCGCCATACTTGGATGCCCGTGGAAGACACCTTCCGAGTCGTCCTGATCGACGATGACCCCGATCTCCGCAAGCTGGTGAAGCTGACTCTCGAATTCACCGCTGGCTGGGCGGTGACTACGGCGGCTGGTGGGACGGAGGGGATCGAGGAGGTACGTAAAGCCAAGCCCGATGTCGCGGTCGTGGACATCATGATGCCCGAGATGGACGGCTATGAGGTCTGCCGGCGCCTGAAGGAGGATCCGCAGACGGCAGATATCCCCGTTGTCTTTCTCACGGCACGCAAGGAGCTCGACAGGTCGAGGATGGACGAGGTCGGTGCGGCCGGCGTCGTCGTTAAGCCGTTTGAGCCGGACCAATTGGCCGGCGAGCTGCGCGCACTCTGTCAAGGAGAGAACGCTTAGGTGTCCACGCCGTCTCCCGACGAGCTACGAGGCGCCGATGAGCTGCTGGAGGAGATCCGGCGCGAGTTCCGTGCGGGACTGCCGGACCGGCTTGAGAAGATGCGTTCGGCGCTGGAGGAGCTGGCCCGCGGCTACGACCAGAGGGCGGCGGAGGGCTTCTATCGCGCCGCCCACTCCCTGAAAGGAGCCGCTCCGTCCTTCGGGGCTCACGAGCTGGTCGAGCCGGCTGCGACCCTGGCGGAGCTCGGTCTGCGTTGGTACGAGGGCGGCGCGGTAGCGGCCGGCGAGGTCGCCGCCGCACTCCAGGTCCTAGAGCGGCTGAAGGCGGAGATGCAGCGGTTCGTCTCACGAATGGAGGGTGGCGCGGCCGTATGAGGGCGGGCGCAGAGTCTCACGGCCTGTGGGCTGCGCGTCTGGAGGTGGTTGGCGAGCTGGCATCGCTCATCAATACCACCTTCGACCTCGATGAGATCTTCCGAACAGCGATCGAGAAGCTTCAGCGGGTTCTGGAGTTTCGGCGGGCGAGCGTCGTGCTCGTGTCCGAGGATCGCAAGACCTACTACCTGCATACGCTGTGGGACTCGGCCCGAGGTGGCTTCAGCCCTGAGGAACGCACGTATCCTATCGAGCGCGGTCTGACCGGCCAAGCGATCCAGACGGGCGAAGCCATGCGCGTCGATTCCTTCGAGGGCACCCAGGGAATCCGTACCGGCGAGGAGAAGAGAGTATCGGCACTCATCGTACCCTTGCATGTTGGCGGCGAGGTCATTGGCACGCTGAACCTCGGTGCGCAGGAGTCGGAGACCTACAGCGACGATGATCTCGAGCTCGCCGTTTTGCTTGGGCGACAGATCGCCACGTCGCTGTACTACTCCAAGCTGCTTGCCACGATCGCGCGGCAGCGTGAGGAGCTGGCCCGCGAGCATGCCCACGTTTCCTCCGAGCGCAAGCGCTTGGAGTCGCTGATCGATGCGAGCGATGCGGCAATCATGATGGTGAGCGAGGAGCATGTCGCCTACGCCAACAACCCGATGGCCGATCTCCTCGGCCTTCCGCGCGAGGTGATCCTCGGAGCCCCGCTGGAAGAGATCAATCGCGTACTGGCGCGGTCTTTCGCGGAGCCGGCTGATCTGACCGCGCAGGTCTCCGCGTTGCAGCGCGGGGCTGGATCACTGCGTGATCGCGTCGAATTCCACTTCCCACGCAGGCTCGTCTGCCAGCGGACGGTGGCCACGGTGCGCGGGAGTGACGGGGAGGTGCTGGGTCACCTCGTGCTCTATCGAGATATCACCCGGGAGGCGGAACTGGAGGCGGCGAAGAGCGAGTTTGTTTCCCTCGTCAGCCACGAGCTGCGGACCCCGCTGACCTCGGTCAAGACGTCGCTCAATCTGCTGCTGCGGGGTGCGGCCGGTGCCCTCTCGGAGAAGATTCGTGAGCTGCTGGAGATCGCGCTGCGAAACCTCGATCGGTTGATTCGTCTGGTCGACGATCTGCTGGATCTCACCAGGATCGAAAGTGGCCGCGTGGTGACTAAGCTGGTGCCGATCTCAGTGAAGGAAGCAGCCACGCGGGCGGTCGACGCGCTGGCGGGATTCGCGGAGGACCGCGAGGTGAGGATCGAGCTTGAGGAGTCCTCCGCCGCTACGCTCGTGATGGGGGACGCCGACCGCCTGCAACAAGTGATCATCAACCTCCTGTCCAACGCTGTAAAGTTCTCGCCGGCCGGAGGTCGCGTAGGGCTGCGCTGGTGGGAACAGGGCAATCAGGCAGTGCTGGAGATCTCCGACCAGGGGCCGGGGATTCCGACGGAACAACTGGAAGCGGTCTTCGACAAGTTCCGTCAGCTTGAGCGCGCCGCGACACGCAAGTACGGCGGGGCCGGTCTCGGCTTGGCGATCAGCCGTAGCATCGTCGAGCAGTTCGGCGGCCACCTCTGGGCGGAGAGCGATAAGGGCGAGGGATCGAGGTTCTTCGTGCGTTTGCGAATTGCTCGTGAGAGGCCGGAGGATCTGGTAGCAGCGCCGCCAGTGGCCGCCGGACTGCGGTCCGTGGTGCTGGTAGAGAGAGATCCCGACCTGCAGCGGCTCTTTCAGGCACACTTCGAGGAAGAGGGTTGGGAGGTCTTCGTCACCTCGCGCGGCACGAAGGCGCTAGGAAGGGTGCGGGAGGGCGGAGTCGGCCTCATCGTCACCGGCCTGGAGCTCGAGGACATGCACGGCCTGGAGTTCCTGCAGCGACTGAGAGGCTCGCCGGCCAGCGTGGACATACCCGCGCTGCTCATGGGCCCGGGCGGTGACGCTGCCCAGGCCGTGGCCTACGGGGCGGACGGCTGGATCGTGGGCGACGCCGATGCGCTGGTGACTGAGGCGAACCGGCTGCTCTCGGCCCCACGCCGCCGTGTGGTCTTGCTGATCGAGGACGACCCGGCGGTTCGCACGGGCCTGGCCCGCGGCCTGAGGCGTGCCGGATATGCCTGTCTTGAGGCAGCCAGCGGGGAAGCCGGGCTGGAGATGGCGCGCGAGCGCGCTCCCGACCTCGTGCTCACCGACGTCCAGGTCCCGGGCGTGGACGGGCTGGTGGTGTTGCGACGGTTACGAGGCGATCCGGACCTGGCCGACGTGCCTGCCATTGTGATCACCGGTCATCCCGTGCAGGACGTGGCGGAGGCAATCGAATCGCTGCAAGCCCAGTTCTTGTCCAAACCCTTCGGTACTGCGACTGTTCTGCGGGAGGTTGACCGGCTCATCGGCCCCCAAAGCGAGCGCTGAGCCGGGGATCCGGATCGCAGGTTGTTCGCCTGAGCCTACAGAGCAGAGGGAAGCATGGAGCAGATCGTCGAGTGCGTACCGAATTTTTCAGAGGGTCGCAACGATGCGCTGATCAAGGAGATCACCGACGCCATCGAGGGGGTAGCCGGTGTCCGTTTACTGAATGTCGATCCTGGCAGAGATACGAACCGTACTGTGGTGACGTTAGTCGGTTCGCCGGAGTGCGTCGCCGAGGCCGCCTTCCGGGCCGTTAAGCGTGCTTCTGAGCTGATCGATATGCGGCAACACCATGGCGCGCATCCGCGCTTCGGTGCCACGGATGTCGTGCCGTTCGTGCCGGTAGCGGGTGTGAGCATGGAGGACTGCGTCGAGATCGCTCGCAAGGTGGGCAGGCGGATCGGTGAGGAGCTTGCCATACCTGTCTATCTGTACGAGCAGGCGGCCACGCGTCCGGAGCGCAGGAACTTGGCGAGAGTCCGGGCCGGAGAGTACGAGGGCCTGGCTGAAAGACTGAAGGACCCAGAGTGGAAGCCGGATTTCGGCCCCGCGACGTTCAACCCTGAGGCAGGCGCAACCGCAGTGGGCGCGCGGGAGTTCCTGATCGCTTACAACATAGACCTGAACACCACCGATCGGCGCTACGCGAACGAGATCGCCTACGTGCTTCGCGAGCGTGGCCGCTGGAAGCGCCGGGGGAACACCGAGCCGTTCTATTACAAAGGCGACGTCGTCTACTTCCCCGAGGACGGCACCTATCCCTGTGGCCCCTGCGACTTCATCGCGGACTCCTTCGAGGCGTTGGAGGAGCACTACCGGGAAGTCCACGGCGGGGATTTGCGCAAGCGCTACGGCGATCTGGACATCGAGCCCGAGAGTCCAACCGGCCCTGTCTTCACCGATGGCATGTTCACGCATGTGAAGGCTATCGGTTGGGTGATTGATGAATACAAGCGGGCTCAGATCAGCATGAACCTCACCAATTACAAGGTGACTCCTCCGCACGAGGTCCTGGAAGCGGCCCGCGAAGAGGCACTGAAGCGGGGGATCGTGGTGACCGGGTCGGAGATCGTGGGTGTCGTGCCCTATGAGGCCATGCGACGCGCCGCTGCCTTCTACCTGAAGCGCATGCGCAAGTCCACCGGTATCCCGATTCCCGATCTCATGGAGACCGCCATCCAGTCGATGGGTCTGCGGGATGTCGCGCCGTTCGACCCTGACGAAAAGGTGCTGGCGATGCCGCGGGTGGAGGGGCCGCTGGTACTTCGTCCGACCTTCGATTTCGTGGACGAGGTGTCCAGGGATACGCCGGCCCCCGGCGGCGGCTCGGTCGCGGCACTCGCTGGAGCGCTGGGCGGCGCGCTGGCGGGCATGGTCGCCAACCTGTCGGTGGGCAAAGGCGAGTTCGAGCCGCACTACGAGAAGCTGTGCTCGATCGCGGAGCGGGCCCAACAGGTCAAAGATGCTCTGGTGCATGGTGTGGACGAGGACACACGGGCCTTCGATGCGGTTATCGAAGCCATGCGTATGCCCAAGGATACCGAGGCCGAGCGGGCAGAGCGAGCCAAGGCCCTGGAGGAGGGTTACAAGGCCGCGACCCGCGTTCCTTTGGGCACTGTCAGGCTATGCCTGGACGCTCTGGCGTTGTGCGCCGAGGCGGCAGAACTGGCCGATCCCGAGATGGTGAGCGACGTGGGGACCGGTGCGCATATGGCCCATGCAGGAGCTCAGGCGGCTGGGTACAATGTGCGCATCAACCTTCGGCACATCGCCGATAAGGCATTCGCGCAGGAGATGCGCGAGAAGGTAGCGACCCTGTTGGCCGAGTGCGCCGAGCTGACCGCGGGTGCGGTCGAAAAGGTGGAAGAGGCACTCGCCTCCTGAGCCGGCGAGGTTAGGCGGCTAGGCCGTCAGCCGACGCCAGAGGGCGCGCACCCAATTCCTGCGGGGTTCATGTGCGGGATTCTGGCGTAAACGCCGCTTTTTGTCTAGCTTTAGGAGGTTGGCCGGCACTCCGGACTCCCCGCCACACACGTGCCAGGCGGCACGAATCAAGCTCAGCTGGATTGATCGTCTACTAGGCGGAGGCCCTGAATGCCACGTCGTCCGACTCTTGAAGGTGTAATCCTGATCGCCGCCGTAGTTGCGGAGGTGGCTGTTCTCCTGGCAGTCGAGGACCGAATGGCGCGAGTCAGCCTCGGTCTCTTGTTGCTCGCGCCGATCGTGTGGGCATCGGCCCGCGTGGGAGTGCTCGAGCTCGTTACCCAGTCGCCAGCGGAGCGAGTGCACAAGCGCCGTTTCGTGCGGCTGCGGTCGCAGGTGCAACAACTCCTCGATGAGATCCGTCGGCTCAACTGGATGGCCGTGGACGCCGAACGCGGTTTTCGCAGCCGAGAGAAGGCATTGCAGGAAATGGACCGGATCGAGGAGCGGCTGAAAGAGCTGATCGCCGATATCCGCAGCACGGCTGGGCAGATCTCACCGGCCGATGAGGAAGTCGAGGGCGAGGGGGAAGAGGCGGTGGCCACCTAACCCAGCCCGCGCTATTCCCGGGTCCGGGCACCCATGAGTCCCAGCATACTAGAGATATTCGCCGCTGACGCGCACAAGTACGTGAATCGACTCCACGAGGCGATGAACGCCGAGGGTGGACCGAACGTGGACGGGGTGCGCCGCGCGTGCCGGCGGCTGCACCACGCGGCCGTGCTCGCTAATCACGAGCCCGTGATCCACGCCGCGACGGCCCTTCAGAAAGCGATGGTCCAGGTGATCGCGGGGAAGCGGGGGTGGTCCGACAAGCTGACCCGTGCGGTTCAGGCCGTGATCCAGGAGCTGGACGCCGTGGTTGCGGCTCTGCCTGCGAGCGATGCGGAGTCGGAGGCGCGATTGCGTCAGGCCAGTGAGTCGTTGATCGCTGCACCCGTGGGTCCGCCAGCCGCCGCGGCAGCCGAGACGGGTAATACGGAGTCGGAAGCGCCTGCAGCGAAGGTGGCTGGCGATGAGGCCGACACCGTGCTCGACGCGCTCATCGTGGACCTCGGGGATGCGGTCGAGCGGCTAGAGAATGATCCGCGTGACCGGGAGCCGCTGAAGTCAATGTTGCGCAAGATACGGCGACTACGCGAGCTGGAGCGGATCGAGGTGCTCTCGCCGGAGGACAAAGCGCTGAGCGCCGTTGAGGAACTCATCCTGCAGATCGCAGACCTGAACGCCACGGTCGGTCCCGGCTACCTGACCGTTTTCCGTCACGCCCGCGAGGTGCTTGACGGCCTGCGTGCGGGCGGGCCCAGCGCACCCTCGGTCACGCAGGTCGGTGGCCGTGCCGTCGAGGTGGATCGGCTCAAGGAAAGCGTGATGGAAAAGGCCCGGCGGGCTCGGCAGGTGGTGTGGATCAGCGATCTGTTCTTCGCAGAAGGACCGCACGTCGTCACGTGCCCGCTGGCCGAGGAGCAGGGCGGGTCCACGGAGCGCTATTTTCTGACGGAGGCCACGCAGAGGCTGGATCGCTGCGAGAACCTGCGCAGGACCATGCTCGAGGCCGACAGCGAGCAGATGCGCCTGGCGGGGGAATCCCTGGCGCATACGCTCCGCCACCTGCGGGAGCGAGCCGCCGCCTTCAACCACGGCGCAATGGGCCGTGTGGCGCGCCGCGCGGCGGCTGCGTTACGCGCTCAACTCGTCCGTCCCGCAGCGCGAATCCGGGGGCTGGCCCAGGGGTTCGGCCCGGTCTTTGACGCCCTGCGAAACTACCTTGAGACAGATGATACTCCGGCGCGGGCTCAGGCGGTGAGCGAGGCGGAGACGGCCTTGCACTTGGCGATCCTGGGTGCAGAGCCAGAGTTGCCAGCGGAGGCAGAGGCATTTGACCCGGATGCCGCCCTGCAGCAGGCGCTGGCGCTCAGGACGCGTGTGGATGAGCGGCTGCGGCGTCTCAGCGGTCCGGACGCCGCTGACCTGCGCGAGGATCTGGAGGAACTGTTCGATCTCGTCGCCCAGTATGTCTCGGCGGCGGCCGAGCGGCACTGAGGCGCGAGGTGATCTGAAGTCGTCGGCGTGAGTTGAATCTTGAGCTGAGGGAGTAGCGTGTGCGGGGCATGAGGCTGCACTCCGCACGCTGTTCAGAATCAACGTGATCTCTCTGAGTCGTCTTCGTCTTCCTCGGATTCCTCTTCGTCTTCCTCGAGTTCCTGTTCGTCCTCCACGAGTTCCTCTTCGTCCTCCTCGAGTTCCTCTTCTTCCTCCTCGGATTCCTCTTCTTCCTCCTCGAGTTCGGCCGTAGAGTCCTTCAGCGCACCCGCTTTCTTGCTCACGGGCTCGCTCTCTTCCTCGCCCTCCGCCTCGGCTCGCTCTCGGACACGCGCCTCGGTCTCCGCCTCGGCCTGGGCCTCCAGTTCGTCCAGCATTCGGTCCGCCTCGTCAGCCCCGTACTCCACGCCCTCTGCCTCGCCTGGTGCCCTGGCTGGAGCCTCATCGTCCTCCAGCGCTTCCCGTGACGCCCTGGGGAGCACGACCTGTGGCTGTACGACCTTTCCCGTTCGCGTGCTGGCGGGTTTCTCGATCGGCGTCGGCACACCGGCCGACTTGCGGATCTCATCGACGGTGTCACGCATCAGCGCTGCGATGCGATCGAGTTCGGCGTGGGCGTGGCGTGGAGATAGCTTGCCCTCCCGGCCCTCGATCGCGATGCGGTTCATCTGGCGGACTTGTTGGAGCAGGCGGTCGGTGCGGCTGCGAAGACGCCCGTACTTACGGCGATCCAGCCCTTCATGCGTCTGCGTCCGTAGCTGTTCAAGCAGCGGGTTCTCGACCCGCGGCTCCTCCCGGGACTGGGCAAGATAGAAGGTGCCTCCCATGATGATCGCCGCAACGATAGCGCGCAGGATGATGTCAGGAATGGCGGCGACACATAGCACCAGCAGCAACATGCCCAGCCCAACGACGGCCCAATTGGGGCTCGTGTCCGGCCTAGGCTTGCTCGCGGCCATCGCTGTGCCTCCCAGCGGCGTGTTGCAGAGTGTCGGGCGACGCCCTTTAGCAGCGGGCAAACTGTATATACAATGCACCGTTGGAGCTAGCCGCGCCAGGCCTGGTGGCGATTGCGCCGCGGGCTACCCGCAGCAGATTGTTGGGTGGTTGGCAAGGTAGCCATCAGCAAGGGACGGGAGACCATGAAGGGAAAAGCACCTCCCGGCGAGGACCGAGTCATTCGTATAGCGCTCTGCCAGCGCAACATCGTCGTTGGCGACATCGACGGGAATATCGAGAAGATTCGCGAGAGCCTCGTCCAGGTGCGCGAGCTTGGAGTCGATCTCGCCTTGTTTCCGGAGCTCACCGTCACCGGCTATCCCCCTGAGGATCTGCTCCTCAAGCCGCACTTCGCCGAGCGAGCTGAGGCGGCCATGCGGGATCTGGCTGCCGAGGTCAGGGATCTGGTGGCCGTGTTGGGCTTTCCCGAGCTGTGCGACGATCTGTTCAACACGGCGGCCGTCATCTCGGGTGGGGAGATAGTCGCACGCTACCGGAAGCGCTACTTGCCGAACTACGCCGTTTTCGATGAGCAGCGCTATTTCGCGCGCGGCGAGCAGGCGCTGGTGCTGGACATGGGTGGGGTCAAGGTCGGGATGACGATCTGTGAGGATCTCTGGTACCCTGGTGGCCCGGCGCAGGCTGCGGTTATCGACGGCAAGGCGGACATTCTGTTGAACATCGCCGCGTCGCCGTACAGCCGGGGCAAAGGGCCGCAGCGCGAGCGGATGTTCGCGACACGCTGCGAGGACTACGGATGCTGCCTGGCGTTCTGCAATCTGGTGGGAGGCCAGGACGAGCTAGTGTTCGATGGGCACAGCCTGGTGATGGACCCGCGTGGCGTGGTGCTTGCTCGTGGTCGGCAGTTCGAGGAGGATCACCTCGTAGTGGATCTCGACCTGCGTGGTGTGTCACGACGCCGGCTCCATGACCCGCGCTGGCGCCAGCAGCACGGTAGCGCTGCCGATCGGCTGCGCGTCGTGCCGATAGGGCGTCCGCGCCGCAAGAAGTCGCCACTCGAACAGCGGCCACTGGCAGGACTGCTCGATCCTGAGGCGGAGGTCTACCGGGCCTTGCTGCTGGGCACGGCCGATTACTTCCGAAAGAATGGTTTCCAGCACGCTGTCCTCGGTGTGTCCGGTGGTATCGACTCCGCAGTGGCCCTGGTGGTGGCCGTGGATGCTCTGGGGGCTGAGGCGGTGACCGCGGTGTCGATGCCGTCTCGACATACCAAGGCAGTCAATCGTGAGGATGCCGCGGACCTCGCTCGTCGCCTGGGAGTCGATTTCACCGAGATCCCCATCGATGCCGTCTTTGAGTGCTATCTCAGGGCGCTGGAGCGTCCGTTCGCAGGCACGGAGCTGAACGTTGCCGAGGAGAACATACAGGCACGGATCCGTGGTAACCTCCTGATGGCGCTCTCCAACAAGTTCGATTGGCTCGTGCTCACCACCGGGAACAAGAGCGAGATGAGCGTGGGCTACGCGACGCTCTACGGCGACATGGCCGGAGGCTTTTCTATTCTGAAAGACGTCGCGAAGTCGTGGGTCTATCGTCTCGCCCGCTGGCGCAACCGGCAGGGAGAGGTGATCCCACCGCGCATCATCGAGAAGGCGCCCTCGGCCGAGCTGCGGGAGAACCAGTTGGACAGCGACAGCCTACCGCCGTATGACCTGCTCGATCCCATCGTCACGGCCTACGTCGAGGAGGACCGCAGCCCGGAGGAAATCGAGAAGCTGGGATTCGACCGGGCCCTCGTCTACCGGGTCGTGGAGATGGTTGATCAGGCCGAGTACAAGCGTCGGCAGGCGCCTCCTGGTATCCGCATCTCGTCGCGGGCTTTCGGCAAGGACCGTCGTCTCCCCATCACCAACCGTTACCGTCCCATTCCCAGCCCGGACTGAGCATTCCGCCGCTGCGGTGGAGTGACGAGTTCGGGCCCCCGGGGCCTGGGCCCGTACTCAAAGGAGGCGGCGAGGCCGCGCCGGCGATCATGTGATCGGTTATGCGCCTGTCATGTACGTATCACGTACCTATCATGTATCGCATTGCAGGCACCCTCTTGCGCGAGGGTGGCGTGGAGGGTCGCTTGTCGTGGTTGCTGCGAGCGAGGCATCTCGTCAGGGGAGACGAGTCGATGAGCGAGTTGAAGCGGCATTGGAAACGAGTGATGGACTTCCCTGGTATCGTGCGCCAGCCGGAGGACGCGAAGCTCGGCGCTCTGGTTGATGCGGGTGCGCGCGTGCTGGTAGAGCAGCAAACGGAGTTCCAGCGCGTACTCCTGCTCGAGACGCCCAAGAGAGAGATCATTCTGCTGTTGGACAGTGAGATGCAGTTCTACAGCGCGGACGAGCATCGCTACCACGAGGCGCTGGCCATAGTTCCCTTCTTGTTTCGGCAGGGTGCGGTGCGGCGCGTGGGAGTGATGGGGGGAGGTGACGGCCTAATCGCGCGCGAGCTGCTCCGCCATTTCGCAGACGAGATCGAACTCATACGGATCATTGACATCGACGCGGCGGTGACCGAGCTGGCGCGGACGCATCCCAGATTGGTGGAGCTCAACCGGGGCAGCCTGTTGGATGAGCGGGTGGAGGTGGTGAATGCTGATGCCTTGAGCTACAGGTCTGAGCAGCCGTTCGATCTGATCCTGGGCGATCTTCCGGACCCCACGAGCCCGGTGCTGGGGCGGCTGTACAATCGTGAGTTCTACGAGCACCTACGGGCGCAGCTCACTCCGGATGAAGGGATTCTCGCCGTTCAGATCGTCTTCGTCCCGCCGCTGTTCGATGGCGTGCTTAACACCCTCCGTTCGGTGTTCCCGACGGTGAAGGAGTACGCAGTCTGGATGTACAGCTTTGTGAGGTCGGGCTTCGCGCTCTGTGGTCAGGGTCCGTTGGAGCGCTGCCGGGAGGTTCCGAAGGGAACCCGCCATCTCACCTCGGAGGTCCTGGATATGCTCTTCTACTTCGCCCCGGATGAGCCGCGGGTTGAGGTCGATGAGGTGAGCACAAATGAGAATGGGCGGGTGGTGGAGTGGTACGGCTCGTTCCTGCGGGACTACGCGGAGGAGCGCATACTCTACTACTGAGCCGCGACTGCCGGTCCCGAGCGATTCGCGACGCTGCGCGCCTTGCACGGGGCTCGTGTAGGGACTGACCGCCGCCCGCTGGTCGGGGGCGGGCAGTCTCGGTTGGCCTCAGGACTCGCGGTCCTCCAGGAAGCCTCGGAATCTCAGCTCACTGTCGACGCGTTCCGCACCCAGCCGGTCGATCACATAATCGCGTGCTCGCCTGGCCCGTTCAGCGAGCGCGCAACTCACGATGTCGACGGACGCGTAACCGTACTCGGGGTAGGTGTGGATCGCGAAGTGAGACTCGCGAATCGGCAGGAAGACGGTCAGTCCTTGGCCTGGATACCGGTAGACCGCCGGCTCGGCCAGCGGGTGTAGGGTGGCTGCTGCCGCGGCGCCAGTCAGGATCTCTCCGATCTGATCGGGGTCGTTGAGCGTCTCGGGGTCCAGGCCGTACATGTCCACCATAACGTGGGTCAGCACGGCACGCTCCGTAGCCGCCTCCTGTGGAGCCACCTTGTGCATTTTCACCCCCCTCGCGAATTGAGACGACGATTCCGACGGTGGTGGCTTAGAATGCCCCTAAGAAACGCCGGCATCCCGCTTCACGCAATAGCCCGGAGTAGCTGCGCCACCTGCCTTTCCTCAGCGCCAGGCGGCTCAGATCTCCAGCCGGCTGGTGAACGGTATCGGGTTCGTGATGCAGTAGACCCCCGGGCAGCGCTCCTCCGCCAGCCGCTGGATCTCCTGGAGCTTCTCGGCGGCGGCATCGGCCTTGATCCGGAGCGTCGCCTTCAGGCCCTGGGTGATTGGCCGGTCGGCCACGCCCATGGGGCGGCTCAGGTCGACTTCATTTTCGAGAACCACCTCCAACTCCTTGAGTTCCACGCCCTCGGCAGCGGCGACGGCCGCGAAGGTGCCGGCGAAACAGGAGGCGAAGCCGTACATGCAGTAGGAGACCGGGTCAGGTCGCAAGCCCTCGCCGCCCATGAAGGGGGCGAAATCCGTCTCGATCGTCAGCTTACCCTTCGGGTAATCGACAGCGCCACTGAACTGGGGCTCACCATCCTCAAACACCCAGCGCCCGGTAACCTCTTTCAGCTTCTTGGCGACGGCCGGATCCTTCTCGATCCGGCCGGCGAAGTCCCGCATCGCTTGAACGTTGACGTTGTTGACCTTTCCCATCCTTTGCTCTCACCTCAGCTCTCTGCCTGAAAAGTCCCGATGACCCGGCACCGCTCGCGCTTTCCATCGCCATTCAGGTCAAGCCGGTAGGTCAACTCCAGCGTGAGCGACTTACCGTGCTTGGAGCGGGAGTACTTGACGAACACTCTCTCCGCGACAGCTTCGCCTCTGATGATGAGGGTCAGGCTGGTCTTCGTCACGTCCGTGACGGAGAATTCGTCCAGCTGCTCCTCTGGCGATTCCTCCTGACGCGGGTCGAGTATCGCCAGGTAACCGGTGCGGTCGGCCTTGAACTCGACGACGACGTCGCGGGCGGCGCCCGTCGAAGCTCCGGGTCGGGTCAGGTCGGTCGCATGGCGGCTTGGATTGGCCGGATCGCTCACCACGAAGGTGGTAGCCAACCACGTACCCACGAGGGCATCATACTTGGAGTCCACCTCGGTGACCCCGTTGGCGTCCGTTTCTGGGCAGGCCGCTCCCAGGAACGCTGTCGCGAACAGAGCACTGAGGAAGGCGGTGACGAGACGACACTTGGGCATACGTGCAGCCAGCGGCGGTGTACGCTATCGATTAGACGCTGTCAGAGTGTGGGCGCAATCTTAGTAGCATCTTCGGAGGATGACAAGTAGCGAGGTAGCGGCGGTTCTGGTGGCGCCAACGGCCTTCAAGGGCACGCTGGGTCCTACCGCTGTGGCTCGGGCGCTGGCACGGGCGGTAGCCGCCGTTTGGCCGGACTGTGAGGTGATTTCCCGTCCGCTCTCTGACGGTGGTAATGGCCTTCTGGAAGCCTGCGCGGCTCTGGAGGGCGGGGCGCTGGAAGAGCTACACGTGGCTGACCCGCTGGGCCGTCGGACTCGGGCCCGGCTGCTGCGAGTGGGCTCGCGCGCGGTGGTGGAGTCGGCGGAGGCGTGTGGGCTGCACCTGGTGCCGGTCGGGCGGCGTGACCCGCTGACCGCTACGACCCGTGGGGTGGGGGAGCTGCTGTCGGCCGCCGCACGTGGGGGCGCTACGGAGATCATCCTGGGCTTGGGCGGCAGCGGGACGGTGGACGGCGGCACCGGTATGGCTCGCGCACTTGGCTGGGGTTTCTTAGATGCGGCAGGCCGGCCGCTCGCCGAGGGCGGCGGAGCGCTCAAAGCATTGAGGCGCATCGAGCCGCCGCCGCAGCCTTTGGCGTCACGGGTGGTGGCGCTCTGCGACGTGGGGAACCCGCTGCTAGGTCCACAGGGCGCGGCCCGGGTCTACGGGCCTCAGAAGGGCGCCAGCCCGGCACAGGTGGCACAGCTCGACGCGGCGCTCGCGCGCTTGGCAGAGGTGCTTGAGGCACAGCTGGGGCTGTCCGTGGCCGGGCTCGTCGGCGCCGGTGCCGCCGGTGGGCTGGGCGCCGGCGCGCGTGCCTTCCTGGGGGCGGATCTCGTCGCGGGGGCGGGCTGGATGATCGAGCGGGCGGGCCTGCCCGAACTCCTCAGGCGTGCGGATCTTGTGCTGACGGGGGAGG
>CP070823.1:2411372-2469253 GCA_020344375.1 Gemmatimonadota bacterium
TCGGCGGCGAACTCCGGTTCACCCTGCTCGAATTCCCGAGCTTCCGGCACGATTCCCCGTCCCCTGCCGATGCCGGCGCTTGGCTCTCCTGCGAGGTCGCCCATGGTCTGCCCGCCGAGTGAGAAGCTCAGGTTGAGCTGTCTGAGGAAGAGATCGAACTCTCGACGGCCATCCCGCGTCGTGAACAGCTCGTGATCCACACGCAGCGAAAGCCCTCTCAGAAGGTCCGAGGTAATGCTGTTCGACACACTGTTGGTCGTGAGTCTGCCTCGCACGAGATCGTAGGTGAACGGCGTGGTGCGTATGGCCAGCAGTGTGATCTTAGGCGCCTCAGGTGGTCGACCGGCTTGCACCGTGTCCGCTTGGGCTGAATCTCCCGCTGCGCTCTCCCGCGGCTTCAGCTTCGCCTCGAACGTTTGGGACAGTGTCATGGACAGCACGTGCTGTTCAAGCGCGCTGTCTGCCCTGAAATCCCTGAGCTCGAGAATCCTCTCTGACGGCTTTGTCGCCGGGCTGTAGCTCCAGCTGAAGGCCGGAGAGAGCTTGTGCCGAATCCGCTGCAGCGGGCCGAGGCCTGGGAAGAACCCGTACAAGTCCGTGTTCAGGGTCGCCGACATGGAGATCCGCGTCGGAGCGGCTACGAAATCGAGGTCGGTCTCGTTCGAGCGAAACAACGTGCCGTCGAGGTTGACGGCCGGCGTGAGTGTCGTGGATCCAATGAGGCGCTGCTGATAGCCAACAGAGGTCCGCCACCTCAGCGTACCAGTACGCTTCTTCGGCCCGATGATCACGACGTTGCTTATGGTCGTATCACTATCGACGATCGTCGTGTCCGCGCTCAGCGTGTCCGGCTGGTCAATCACTTGTTCAGCGTAGGAGCTGCTTGAGTTCAAGCGGAGACTACCGAGAGAGAGGCCGGACGTGACTCTGGCGCTCAGCGAGCTGCGGTCAGGCTGTCCCGGTCGCGACGAGAGCTGGCGTCCGAAACTCGTGCTGCCGTTCCATGTGAGGCCGTTAAACCAACGAGCTTCTAGCGGCGAGCCAGCCGGCGTCAGCACGATCGGCGAGAGCGTGAGTGAGAACTGTGGAAACGAAGTGGTCGTTGCCTCGCCCTCCGTAAGCGGCTGAATTCGCTGCCCGCTGAGGTTCAGGGTCCCCCAGTTGAACCGTGACGTGAAACCCACATCTGAGCGAATCTGCTGCACCAGCCGCTCCGGGTTGAACTCACTCTCGCGCCTGAACGTCTGGCTAGAGACGTACTGGACCGAGGCTCGCAGATCGGAGCGCTCTCCGAATCTCTGATTGTGGTTCCAGGCGAGCGACAGCTCGCGGCCGCTGTTTGGCAGGAAGAAGTGAGAATATCCAAGTCGCCCGCTCAGGAACTTCTGCCGCCAGCGGTAGCGGTAGAACCCATCGAGGCGCGTCCACGTGTCGCTCCACCAGTCGAGGCTGAGCTGGGCATCCATGTAATCGCTGATCGCCCAGTAGTACCCGAGATTCGAGATGTGGCGGTTGTAGCCGCTGGAGTTCCTGACGATGTCGTTGACCCCGAATCCAAGCGTCAGTATCCCGCTGTGCCGGCCCCTCCGGATATCCTGAGCGATAAACGGGAACCAGAAGACCGGGACCTCGCCGAAGTAGAGCCGCACCGGCCACGCCACGATGATGTGGCCCATGATGAGCTTTATTCTGTCCGAGGCAAAGTGATAGTGCGGCTCCGGTAGATCACACGACGTGAATGTCCCTTCCCTTACCCAAAGCGTGTCGCTCCCTTCCAACGTGAAGTTGCCAATGACGTTCCATATCTCCCAACGGGTGCGACCGCCCAACATCGTGCCAATCTTCCGCTCGGTGTGGTAGAAGAGTGGCCCTACCTCGCTGTCGACCTCTTCGCCTTTGGCGTTGATCAACTTTGACTTGCCGTATGCTGTGACGAAGAGCGTCGCACCGTCGTACACTACCGAGTCGGCGGAGAGTCGCTCCCCGGCACGCTCAATCTCGGCCCTTTCGCGCAAGTGGATTGAGCGATCACGCGTCGAGAACTGGAGAGTATCGCCGCGATAGACCACCGGACGGTAGCCAGGCCGCTGCATCAGAGCCTGCATGACGGAGTCCGGGGCCGGGAACGGTGGCCCCGACTCAACAACGGAGTCCGCTGGCACTGAATCAGACGAAATCTCCCCGCGCCTCCTTTCCTCCGGTGCGCGGCGCACATCTCTAACCTCTTCGCCCGCCTCCTCCCTGCGCCCGGCCTGCGTCGTGTCCTGTCGGGTCGTGTCCTGGGTGATCGCGTGCAGGCCGAGCGGCGCGATACCCGCGGGTGTCGCGAGACCCTCAGGTACAGACGCAGGAAGGCCCACGAGTGCGGCTGCCATCAGAGTCAGCAGCGCCCCGCGTGAGAGGTGGTCAATCCGCGATCGGCTGTGGGCTGCTCCCAACCAGCCGCCGGCGATCGACCGCAGCCACGAGCAGAATAGAGATCTCATACAGCACGAGCAGCGGGGCCATCATCATTAACATGGTCCCGACATCAGCCGGCGTCAGGATAGCGGACAAACTAGCGACGCCAACGATCGCGTGGCGCCGATACCTTCTCAGCGTCCCCGCATTGATTATGCCCAGTAGAGACAGCAGCAACGTCACGAGCGGAAGCTCGAAGATCACCCCGAACGCCAGAATCAGACGTGTTGCGAACCGCAGGTACTCTCCGATGGTGATGATCGGCGAGAGTGCCTGCGTCTGGAAACCCAGCAGGAATCGCAAGCCGAGGGGGAGAACCAGGAAGTAGGCCATCGCCACCCCCAGCAGGAACAACACGAATGCACCTATGAGGGCAGGAACCAGCGCCTTCTTCTCCCGTTCAAAGAGCGCCGGCGAGAGGAACGCCCAGGTGTGATACACGATGATCGGCAGTGCCAGGACGATCCCCACTACGAAGGACAACTTCAGGGTCACCGCCATCGGCTCCGTCGGGCTGGTGAAGAGGAGCATCCCCTCGGGAACTAGCGGCGTAATAGGCCGTTTAAGCAGGCCGATGACATCGAGCTCGGTGACGATGAAGAAGCCACCCACGGAAAGCGTCAAGACTGCCACGGCAACCCAGATCAGCCGCGCCCGTAACTCCTCGAGATGATCGAGGAACGGCATCTCTGCGCTGCCTTTGCCCCGCTTCACTTCGGCCGCCCCCTATCCTTCCGGCTCTTTGCCGGCCGCTCCTCCTCGAGAGCGGATTCAAGGAAATCGAGCTGCGCGGCGTCGTACCCCTGCCGAGCCGCCAGCTCGCGAATCGCGTCCAGATACTCTTCCGGGTCCTGGAAACGCGTGTAGACCGAGGCGAAGCGCACGTACGCGACCTGATCGAGGTCTCTCAGGTGGTCCATCACGCGCTCGCCGACCTGCCAGCTTTCTACCTCGCCCGATTCGCTTGTTTCGAGGCTCTCCTCTATGGCGTTCGCGATCTCCTCGATTTGCCCCAGCGTGATCGGACGCTTGGTGCAGGCAACCTGGATGCCCCGGATCAGCTTGTTGCGATCGAAGGGCTCCACGCTGCCGTCTCGCTTTCGGACCGACAGCGGGCGCTGCTCCACAACCTCGTAGGTAGTGAAGCGATCACCGCAGTGCTGGCACTCGCGCCTGCGGCGGACTGCTCGACCGTCACGGCTCGCTCTCGAGTCGATGACTCGATTATTCGTATGACCGCAATACGGACAGCGCATGTAGGAAGGCGTGGATCGCCCGGTGACCCACCGAGCCCACCGTCAGCGACAGCCGTGCCGCTCGGCCTGGTCGCGGGCCAGCCGGGCCTCGTCGCTCCGTGGATAACCCGCCATTACACGTTGGAAATACTGACAAGCGGAGTCTTTGTTCCCTTGCTCGAATTGTAGAAGTGCAGCTTTGTAGAGCGCCGTCGGCGCTGCCCGCGAATTGGGGTATAGCTCGACCACACGGTTATACCCTCGCAGCGCCTGAGCGGCATCCTGCTCTTCCCGGTAGGTCTCCGCCACGTGATACTGAGCGTCAGGGGCCAGCTCGTCTGCAGGATAAGTGGCAAGAAACTCCTCGAACCCTGCCCGCGCAGTGTTGTACGCCCCACGGCGGAACTGCTCCATCGCTGCGGCATAGAGGGCGCGGGCATTACTGACCGCGCCCCCCTCCGGTTCGGGACCCTCCAGCGCCGCGCTATCCGGCTCAACGCCGGGGGGGACCTCCTCCGACTGACGCGTCTCGATCCGTTCCCGCAGGCTACGAAGCACGATCTGGCTCTGGCCGAGCAGCTCCTGAATCTGCACCAGCTGCCGCTCAATGTCGTCGAGCTGGCGGCGGAGGTCGCCCCCCATCGTCAGGGCGAGGCTCCGCTGCTCTTCCTGCGCCGCTGCGAGCGCGCTGTCCAGCTCCAGCAAGCGGCTCGCGATGCTGTCCTGGCGCGCTTGAACCGAGGCGAGATCACCGCGGATGCGGTCAACATCCCGCTTCGTTGCACAAGCACTGCAGGCGACGATGGCCAGCAGTGCCACGAGCCTTAGGGCGTAGAACCTCATCAATCGAATCGGCAGATCAGTCCTGGGGCTCGAGGCGTCCGTGATCCGTGATCGGGAAGTCGGCGCGCCGGTTCTGCGCCCAGGCCTCCTCGTTATGAGCGTCTACCAGCGGGCGCTCCTCACCGTAGCTGATCGTCCCGAAACGCCCGGCATCGATGCCATAGCTCATG
Organism: Gemmatimonadota bacterium; assembly: GCA_020344375.1. GTDB lineage: Bacteria > Gemmatimonadota > Gemmatimonadetes > Palauibacterales > KS3-K002. The sequence goes on from CP070823.1 coordinate 2,416,081, forward strand.
AGGTAGCGTCTCACGGACTCCGCACGACGCTGGCCCAAAGCGAGGTTGTACTCGTTCGAGCCGCGCTCGTCGCAGTGTCCCTCGATTCGCAGGCGGATACCGGGGTACTCGCGAAGCAGGCTCACCTTCCGCTGCAACACCTCTTCGGCGTCGGGACGGATGTCGGACTTGTCGAAATCGAAGTGGACGCGTTCAGCGATGACCGACAGCACGCGTCGACGCTCCGCCTCGCGGCGAAGCCGCTCCTCCTCTTCGCGGCGCCTCCTCTCCTCAGCTTCACGGGCCTCGCGCTCAGCAGCTTCATCCCTCGGCTGCACCTGAGGCTCGGGCTCGGGTTGCGGCTCCGGTTCAGGTGCGGGGGCGCGGCCACAACCTGCAACGACTAGCGCCAACGCAACCGCGCTCAGCCAGCTCACTTCCCTCTTCAAGTTGATCACCATATACCCCTCCCTAGGGGTTGTCACGGTTACGGCCTGCGGCAGCAGTGCCTCCTACGAGGAACGTGGAATCTAAGCGTCCCGACCAGTCAGGCAAGCGCCCCTCCGCACTCCGCACCAGCCTGCGAATTCGGCCGCTCACCACATCCAGCACCCACAATCCCGCCGATCCACCTCGCGTGGAAGCAAACACAATATGACGCCCGTCCGGCGCCCAGCTGGGATCCTCGTTGCGCCCTTCCTGCGTGAGCTGCCGCAGCCCGCGCCCGTCAGGCGCCACCGTGAAGATCTGCGGTACTCCCTCCACCCAACCGTGGAACGCGATGCGATCACCGGTCGGCGACCAATCTGGGGCCGCGTTATGCACACTCTGGTCGTAGATATACCGCGTGATCAACTCCGCCGACCCATCCTCCGTATCTTGTACGAAGATGTGCAGCTGCCCAAGCCGGTCCGAGTTGAAGGCGAACCGCTTGCCATCCGGCGAGAAGCTCGGCGAGAGGGAATTCGCGAAGCGTGCATAAGTAAGTCGCGTCGCGCAACATCGTTCCGCCAGGTTGTAGGAGTAGACCTCGGTCCGGCCCTCCACCGTCGCAGCGAACCCCAGCAGGGTCCCGTCGGGCGAGTACGTCGGTGTCATGTCCATTCCCGGGAGGTCGACCAGAAGGCTTGACGTACCCGGGTTGACGTCGAACTCGTAGATGGCGGGGTCGCCGTCCTTGTACGACATGTAGGCGATCCGGTCGCCGGACGGAGACCATGCCGGCGAGTAGGCGATGGAGCTGTCGTCTGACAGGCGACGCAACGCGAAGCCGTCGCTGTCCACCACGAAGATCTCCAAGCCGCCAGCTGAGCGATCCACGAAGGCGATCCGGGTTGCCGCGATCCCGGTGCTGCTGGTCGCCCAGCGGACCACGTGGTCGGCCGCGCTGTGCAGGGTCATGCGGAAGGCCGGGTCCCGGATCGGCGGGAGCTCGAAGGCCCGGACATCCTGAAGCAGTCTGTACACCACATCATGCAGCGACAACCTGAGCACGGGCGCGTCGGCCGGGCCCTCGATCGCTCCCAGCAGCAGCCATACCGCGCCGAGCTGGTCCCACAATCCGTAGTTTACCGGTCCCTCAAGCGGGATGTCCTCGCCAACCGACATCACCTGGAGCCGGTCGCTGTAGTCGAGGTCGCGGAGGATGACTGCAAGCACGCTGTCGGCCAGCTCCCTGAGCTCCGGCGGTGCCGAGATCACCGGCATGACGATCCCGGGCCGGAACACCGGTTGGTAGAGGATGCCCACGCGAACGTCCGTGGGGATGCTGTCCCGCTGCGGTTCTTGCGCCGATATCGAAGCGGGCGCGAGTGCCAGGGCGCCGCTGATCATTAGAGCGACAACCCGAAGCGCTCGTCTCATCCTCGCGGTTGCGCCAAGGCGTCCCGGATATCGCTGGCCTGCAGGCATGTTGTTTCGGGACATCTGTCGAGAATGCAGAGATTTCCTAGTACCGGGTCGGATCGAAGAAAAACGATACACGCAACCGGTCTGATGGGTAGTCTTCGGGCAACGGCCCGAAGACTCCGCGTCGACCCGCGGCCTCGATGGCGCCGCGCGCTTCGAGATCGAACGTCGGGTTTCCCGACCGGCGAACCCAGTTCACTTCTGACACAGAGCCGTCCCGCAGAATCGTGAACGCCAACTCGGCCCGCAGCCGCCCACGACTCGTGGGTGGTCGCCAGTGCCGTTTGATCTGCAGAATAATATTCTCAAGGTACTCGGGGTAAGGAAACGGCGCGCCTTCCAAGCGTACCGGCATGTCAACCCTGCCCTCCGGCGCCTGCTCCGGCGGCGCTGCCGGGCGCTCTTCCACCGTCGGCTCGCGCCTCTCCTCGCCCTCGGCCTCGCGTGTCTCCGCCGCTCGACTTTCCTGACGCGGCCTGCTGGTGACGGCCGGCCTCGTCTCAACAGGACGCCTCTCAGCGGCCGACTCGGGAGCCGGGCGCGGTCTATCCGGAACGGGCACTTCCCGCACCGGAGCTGCACGTGGGGCCGCGACGAGCTCCACCTGATAGACCAGCGGGGGCGGGGGAATGTCGATGCGGCTCGCTCCCCAGATCATCAGGACCACGACAGCCATGTGTAGGCTCATCGAGCCCACGATCGCCCCGGGCGGCACGCCTTCCTCCAGCCCGCGCGATTCCTGGCGAAGGATCAGCCGAGCCATCGTGTCAGCGTCTCCGGCGCACCTCCGGCTCCGCCACCAGGCCCACTGCCTCGATCTCGGCTGCCTTGAGCGCGGCGATCACGCGGAGGACGATCCCATAATTCGCGCCCTCATCACCCTGCACATACACCGGTGGTGTGCCCTTCTGAGTCCACACGTCCCTAATCGCTGCTCTGAATTCCTCGTATGTTACCTGGGCATCGTCGATGTAGATGGCGTCATCTCGATCGATCGAAACCACTATCACCTCGGCCGCCGGCAGCGGCGCCACCTCGGCCCTCGGAACTTGGACCTCGACACCGCCCTGCAGGATCGGCGCCGTGATCATGAAGATCACGAGCAGAGTGAAAGCGACATCGACCAGGTTGATCAGGTTGATGTCGGCTGTGAGCGGAAGTGAACGCTCCTCGTAGAGCCCTCCGTACCGCGCCATCAGATCTTGCCTTCCCGCGCCAGCGCTCCGATGAACTCGTTGGCGAAGCCTTGCAGTTCACCGGCAAACAGACCGAGGCGGCTGGCGAAGTGGTTGTAGCCGATCACGGCAGGAATAGCCACCGCCAGACCCGTCACGGTGGTGATCAGCGCCTCTGCGATCCCTGGCGCCACAGCGGTGATGTTCGCCGTGCCTTGGACGGAGATGCCCACGAAGGCGTCCATCACGCCGACGACCGTGCCCATGAGCCCGAGCAGCGGGCTCACGGTTGCGATGATCGCGAGCCAAGGCAACCCATGAGCCATCGCATCGCGCTCACCCACCTGCTCCTTCTCGAGCACCAAGCGAAGCGTCTCCACCTGCGCCGCGGAAAGCCCGCCGCCTGGGTTCTCCGCGTGCGGTCGCAGACCCGAGAAGAAGTTCATGCCATGTCTGAACACGCGCAGGTAGGGTGAGTCGGCGAGTGCCAAGACAGCCTTGTAGGCCTCGTCTAGGTGTTGGGCCTTGGCCACATGGCTCAAGAATTCCCCTTGAAGGGCACGCGTGCGACGGAACTGGATCCATTTCCATATGATCAGGATCCACGAGGCCAGCGAGAAGACGAGCAGCACCGCCAGAATCACCTTGGTCGTGATGGTCGCAGTCGCGACCATGTCCCAAGCGTTTCGGGGCAGCGGCGTCTGCATGACCGCCGCCGGCACGAGTGCAATCATCCAGCCCTCTCGGCGACCCAGCGATACGTCCGACTCAACCCGTCGGCGAGTTCTACATCCGCCTCCCATCCCAGACTCCGTAGCTTATCGCAGTCCAAGCTGTTCCACGCCAGCTCGCCGGGCCGAGCCAGCGCGTGCTCTATCCCCACACCGCGGCCGACCGCACGCATGAGCGTCGCGGCCAGTTCGTTCACGCCGGTCTCCTTGCCGGTGCCTACGTTGAATGCTCGATCGTCCAAGTCGGTGCCATCCCCAAGCGTCGCCTCTGACACGAGCATGTTCGCGGCAACCACATCGCTCACGTAGACGTAGTCACGCGTCTGATCCCCGCTGCCGAAAACGGTGATCGGTTCGTTCCGAGCGATGCGACTGGAGAAGATCGCGACCACGCCCGCCTCCCCGTGGGGGCTCTGGCGCGGTCCGTACACGTTGGAGTAACGCAGGGCGACATAGTCGACCCCGTGAAGCAAGCGGTAACAACGCAGGTAGTGCTCACCCACCAACTTGCTGACCCCGTAGGGCGATTCCGGCCGCTTTGGCGCCGTCTCCGATATCGGTCGCTCGGCAGTGTCACCGTAGACCACGCCACCCGACGAGACGAATATGAAACGCCTGGTACCCCACTCCCTCGCAGCTTCCAGCACGTTGATCAGCCCACCGATATTGACCTCGGCGTCGAACTGGGGTCGCTGGACCGACACTCTCACATCGATCTGAGCAGCGTGGTGGTTGATCAGCTCGAACCCCCCACACTGCTCGAACAGTTCGTGAAGCCGTTCATCCCGTATGTCCGCCTCCGCGAACTCGGCAGCAGCCGGCACATTCTCCCGCTTGCCGGAGGAGAGATCGTCTACGACCGTTACCGACCAGCCTCGCGCCAAGTACGCATCAGCCACGTGCGAGCCTATGAATCCCGCGCCGCCCGTGACCAACACAGTCTTACTTCGCGGCGTCTTCCCCCGCCCCATCCTCTTCAATGCCGAACAAGAACCGTGCTGTCTCCAAGATATCGTGCTCGCGGCCGTCCTCCGCTGCCGCGCGCATCCGCGAAGTGGGCTGGTGCAGCAACTTCTTGAGCAGATCCCGACTCAGCCGTTCGACGCGCCTGCGATCCGCCTCAGACAGGTGGTTGAGCTGCGACAGTGCCCGATCCAGCTCAGTCTGGCGCACCGTCTCGGCCTGTTCGCGCAAGTGTCTGATGAAAGGAACCGCTCGCAGGCCCGAATACCAGCGCCAGAACTTCCCGACCTCCTCGTCAATGATCGTCTCGGCCTTCGGCAGCTCCGCTTTTCGCCGTTCGAAGTTGGCCGTCACGATATGCTCGAGATCATCGATGCTGTACAGGAACACGTTCGGCAAGTCGCCGATCGCCGGCTCGACATCGCGTGGGATCGCAATGTCAACGACGAATAGCGGCGACTTCAGCTTACCAGGCATCCTGCGGCGGAATTCCTCAAGCGTGATCATCGCGTGAGGAGCCGCCGTTGAGGTGATCAGGATGTCCGTCTCCGGCAACCAGTTCCAAAAATCTGCGAAGGGAACACTCTCGCCCCCGTACTTCTCAGCCACCCTTTGGGCCCGCACCATGTTGCGGCTGGCCACCATCACACTCGCCACGCCTTCATCCACAAGACACTGGAGCGTGAGCTCGCCCATGTCGCCAGCGCCGAGAACCATCCCGCGCCGGCCGCCGAGTGAGCCGAAGATCTTGCGTGCCAACTCCACCGCCGCGGAGGCTATCGACGCTGCACCCTCTGAGAGGCGCGTCTCGTTCCGTACCCGTCCGCCTACAGACAGCGCGCTCTGGAACAGCCGATTGAACACGGCGCGAACGGCTTGCCGGGTGCCAGTCAGGCCTCGTGCTGCCTCGTACGCGTCCCTTACTTGACCCTGTACCTGGACCTCACCCAGCACCATTGAGTCGAGGCCAGAGCTAACCCGGAAGAGATGCTCCACAGCCTCTGGACCGTGCTTGATGTAGAGGTACCGTTCCGCTGGCTTGGGTAGCTCACCCGCCTGCGCGGCGAGAGTCTTGATGACCCGAGGAATCGCCTCGTCGGGATCGGTCAGATGCAGGTAGAACTCAGTCCGATTGCAGGTGGAGATCAGCGCCGCCTCTGCTACGCCCTTGCCCTCAAGCACGTGCGCAAGGGCGTCCGTCACCTCGGTGGATGCGAAGGCGAAGCGCTCCCGGATCTCGATCGGCGCCGTGCGATGATTCAGTCCGACTACGGCGAACGGCATACTCTAACCTCAAGCCTGCCCATCAAGGCCACCATGTCGATAGCTCCAGGCACCTGCATCAACGAGATTCCTCCCGTGCTAGAGGAAGAACCGCGCCTCGGCGATCGTCAGCTTGGCCACGAGGTATGCGACAGATACCACCGCAAAGCCCGCAACGTTCCACAAAGCCGCCTGCCGAGTGCTACGCCGGCGACTGAAGCGCGCCCACAGTGCCAGCAATAGCGCCAGCCAAGCGAGGACGCCCCAGATCACTTTGGGATCACCCCAGCGAAGTCCCTGCTCGAACCGGATGGTCCAGGCCCACCCCACCGCGATACCCAGCGTCAACGCCGAGAACCCGATGACCAGAGCCCACTCGCTGAGTCGGTCCAGCGTCTCCAGAGGCGGAAAGAACTCGAAGATGGCGCCTAGGTGCTTGTGCTTCAGCGCGCGAAACTGCAACAGGTACATGAGCGCTGCCGCCGCTGCTACCAGCCAGCCGGCGTAGCCTATGAAGCTGACCGAGACGTGGAAGACGAGCCAAGGCCCGCGAAAAGCGAACTCGGATCCTGTCGGCTGAATCCCGATGAGCAAGGCCAGCAGAAGCAACAGGCTCGCCGCGGGTGCCAAGATCAGACCGACCGCCCGTGCGGAAGAAAACAGGCCGAGGCCAGCCAGGGCGAGCGCCACGAGCAGCGCAAGGCTGGCAAGGGACGGGCCAAGTCCAACCAGCGGCGGTTCGCCGTAGCTCGCCCAGTAGAGCGCGACGCCCGCAGCGTGGCTGAGCACGCCCGTGTAGACCAGGACGGCCACCAGAGCGGTCGTGCCCCGCCGGCCCTGAGCGAAGCGCAAGGCATATCGAATTGACGCGGCCAGATACAGCGCCGCGGCAACGGCGTATGCAAGTACGTGCATGTCAACGGAATATATGAGAGAGCGGGCTAGAAACTAGGCCGGCCAGCTCGCTGAGCTGGCCGGCGTTGACCTGCAAGTCCCGGCGGATCCGGCTGAAGGCTAAACTCTACGAGGGCATCTTACGGACCAGGCGTACCGGCAGGCCGACGTCCACTGTCGGATGCCGCATCTCAAGCACCCGCAGCGTTGCCGTCTCCTCAGTGACCCGCACCACGCGGCCCAGGCCGATGTGCTCCTCCGGCAAGTTCAGCCCCATGGGCGACTGCCGAGTCGGGGCGTACATCTCGAACTCATCGCCGACGGTGATACCCTGATTCCGCCCGATACTGATGAAGACAAAGTCCTCCACCGCAACAAGGGGCTGCTCATCCAGGAGAGCGACCAGTTCTGCGCTGGGTCCCGTCGGTACCGGCTCGGCGAACACACCCGGCTCCAGCTCGAAGGACTCAGCCTCCATCACCTGGTCACCAATCAGAACGCGCTCGAAAACCTCGGTGACCACAGCCGTAGAGACTTCCTCATGGACAGCGGCGATCGTGGCCATCCCCGTGGGGCGGACGACATAGCCATAGGGCCTGACCCGGCGCTCGACACGGAACAGGAGAACGCGATCTCCCAGACCCGGCGGCTCACCGCCCGGGTGGCTCACGTAGACCCGACCGTACCTGGGGATGGTACTCAACGGCTGCACACGGAAGCCTCTTGGCGCTGTCGGATCAATGATCTCGCCGCGCGGCCCGAGTTCATCCAACGGCAGCAAGATCGCGCTGCGGTAGAAATCGCTCGCGCTCACTGCGACGGCAGGCACCGGCACTTCGCGACGGTACGTCAGTGTGGCTCGCATGATCTCTGCGGCCGCGAAGATCGATCTCAGCTCCTCGATCTCCTCCGGCGGCACTTCGATCACCTCCGGAGTCGGGATGATCACTTCGGGTTCTTCACCCGGCACTCGCGGCTCGACCGGCTCCTCCACGGGGACCTCGACCGGCACTTCGACCGGTACCTCGACACCGACCTCTTCCGGTCCCGGAACGACCAGCTCCTCGGCCGGATAGATCCAGTGCGGATCCTCCACGACAATGGTGTTGAGGCGATAAATCTCCGGCCAGAGGAACGGGTCGCTGAGGTAGAAGTTGGCCAGATCCCAAAGCGTGTCCCCTTCGCGCACAACATGCACACGACGACCCTCCTGGGCCGTCTGTGTCACCGGCTCTTGCTGCCTCTCTTGAGCTTGAAGGGGGAGGGCTTCAGGCAGTAGTGCCGCGATCAGCATCGCGGCGATGGACAGGAGGCACTTAGAAGGGCAAGTCGTCGCCCTCCTCCAGCGATTCCGCCGGGAAATCATCATAGTCCTCACCCCCGTAGGTCGGCGCTTTCTGTGGCTCGAAAGCGCCCTCTCCGCGGCCACCCAACATCACCATATCATTGGCCACGATCTCAGTGCTGTAGCGCTTCTGGCCGTTCTGGTCTTCCCATTGGCGGTACTGAATCCGCCCCTCCAAGTACACGCGGTCGCCCTTCTTCAGGTACTGCTCGGCGATCTCCGCCAGCTTGTCCCAGGCCACCACGCGATGCCATTGCGTGTCTTCCTGTGTCTCGCCCGTCCGGCTCACCCAGCGGCGATTCGTCGCCACCGACAGCGTGGCTACGCGCGTACCGCTCGGGGTCGTACGGATCTCCGGGTCGTTGCCCAGGTTGCCGATGATAATCGCCTTGTTTACGCTGCGTGACATAAGTCCTCCGTTGCGGCGGTTGGCATCGCTACTGCTCGAGCCTCACGCCGCACAGGATTATACCCGGCCGTCAAATTATTGTCAACGCAGGGCTTGCCTAACCCGCACCTCCCTGAGAAGCGCCCCGGAACAGCTGACCCAGGTCCAGTGACATCACCCTGGCATCTTCGACCGGCTCTCGGTAGTAACGACGCCGCAAACCCACCTGGACGAACCCATAGCGCTCGTAAAGCCGCTGAGCCGCACGGTTGCTGATCCTCACCTCGAGGAAGATCCGCTCTGTCCCGCGCTCACGCGCCTTCTCCAGAGCCCAGTCGAGCAGCCGCTTCCCGAGCCCGCGGCGGCGCCAGCCGGGGGCCACCGCCAGGTTGCCCAATTCCGCCTGCTGAAACAAGTACCACACCACGGCATAGCCCACCACGCAGTGGCTCACCTCGGCCACCCAGAGACTGGCGTCGCTGCGCCGCATGAGGCCGCGAAAGGTACCACGGCTCCAGGGCGTCGAGAAGGACTCCCGCTCGACCTCCATCACCACATCGAGATCCGACTCTTCCATGCGTCGGATGTCGGGTGTCAACAGCGCCTCAGCGGTGCTCACGCGTGCTCTTGTCCTTCCGGCACTCGCCAATCGCGAACGTACAACGGCTCCCAGACCTCGGGCCGTGACACCAGGCCCAGCTCAGGCGCGGAGTTGCGAAGCCAGAGCAGACTCGCCGCACGTGGGGTCGCCAGGTGCTCCGGCAACACACGCGCATCCGCAGACGAACGACGGATGACTTCGCTGTAAACGATCGCCCCCTCTCCAGCAAAGGTCGGTGTGAGGTCGCGCCGTGATAGCTCGTGAAGCAGTTCTTCGATCCGCCAGACTCCCGTTGCCAGTTGCTCGCTGGCTCCCTCTGATGACAGCTCATAGCAAGCCGCATACACCTGACCGCGCCGGGCGTCGAACAGCGCGCATACGGGGCCTGCCACGCCGCTTCCCGCCGCAACGGCAAGCAGGCTAGAGTACGCGTAGAGAGGCGTACCTCGCGCCATCGTCCAACCCTTCGCCAGGGACGCGGCGACACGTACGCCGGTGAACGATCCCGGACCGCTGCCGACGACAAGAGCGGTTACCTCGTCAGGCGATGTCTGCGTGACTCCCAAGGCCTGATCGATGGCTAGGAGCAAGAGCTCCGAATGCACGCCCTGAATACCCAACGTCTGCTCAAAGGCGAGGCCGTCACGCCAGACTCCGACCGACCCTACACGCGTGGACGTCTCGACCGCCAGCCAGACCTGCGACTCGCTGCGCGGCGCGGCTTTCGTTCTCCGCTCCCCCACCCTCTTCACCATCCGATCAGCTCGACGGCCGTGCCCAGACGACTAGCCGTTACAACGCGTTCCTCGGAGGTCGGGCCGTAGTCGATGGTTATCTCCCAACGATCCTCTGGCTGCTGATCTCCCGCACGACCTGCCCACTCTAACAGCACTAGGCCAGGCACACTCAGAAGGTCCTCCCAGCCCAGCGGGTCAATCGGGTCCCCCGGACGCAGTCGGAAGAGATCAACATGATAGATCTGGAAGCCACGGGGACTCCTGTACAGTTGAACGAGTGTGAAGCTGGGCGAAGGTACATGCCCGATGATACCCGCACCTCGGCAGATCGCCCTCGCCAACACGCTCTTCCCTGCGCCCAGAGGACCGTTCAACGCGACCCACAGCGGCGGGCTCACGAGCTGTCCGATTCGCTCGCCCCAGCGCAAGAGCTCGGGCTCGCGAAAAGCCTGGGGACCGAGGGAATTACGCCGCCCCATCGCCTCCAAGTCCATCTTCGGGCACCGAGTGCGAACCTGACTCCTGGTGCTACGCCCGGCCGCGGCGTTGCTCTCCTCTGCGCTGCCGCGTCTCCAACTCGGCTCTCAACTGAAAGATGTGATCACGCAACTGAGAGGCCAACTCGAAGTCGAGGCTTCCCGCGGCCCGTTCCATCTCCGCCGTGAGCCGCTGCACCAGCTCGTCCGGCTCGAGGTCCGGCAAGCCCGCCAGGGCCTCCACCGCCCGCGTTCCCGGGTCCCATCGACTATCGGCAACCGCCGTCGTGCGACGCACTTCGTCCACGGACTTGCGTATCGAGCGGGGTGTGATGCCGTGCTCCACGTTGTACCGCCCCTGGATCTCCCTACGGCGGTTCGTCTCATCGATACACCGCCGCATGGAGCCCGTGACTGACTCGGCGTACATGATCGCTTTACCGTGCTCGTTCCGCGCAGCACGACCGACCGTCTGGATCAAGCTCTTGTCAGAACGCAGGAAGCCTTCCTTGTCAGCATCGAGGATCGCCACCAACGAGACCTCTGGGAGATCGAGCCCTTCCCGCAGAAGATTGATCCCAACCAACACATCAAAGAGACCGAGCCTGAGACCACGCAGGATCTCGACCCGCTCGATGGCATCGATATCAGAGTGCATGTAGCGCACCCGGACCCCTACGTTTAGCAGATACTCCGTGAGGTCTTCCGCCATACGCTTGGTAAGCGTTGTGACCAGTACGCGCTCACCTCGTGCGGCCCGCTCCCGAATCTCGCTGATCAGATCGTCAACCTGGCCGCGGACCGGTCGCACGTCCACTTCCGGATCAAGCAGCCCGGTGGGCCGAATGACCTGCTCCACGACGATCCCGCCGGAACGCTTCAGCTCGTAGTCGCCCGGCGTCGCCGACACGAAGATCACCCGCGGCACCAGGCTCTCCCACTCCTCGAACCTCAGCGGTCGGTTGTCGAGGGCGCTCGGCAGTCGGAAGCCGTAATCCACGAGGGTCTGTTTTCGCGAACGATCCCCCTCGTACATCCCCCCGGTCTGCGGGATCGTGACATGCGATTCGTCGACGATGACCAAGAAGTCGTCCGGAAAATAGTCGAGCAGGCAGGCAGGACGCTCGCCCTCTCTACGACCGGACAGGTGACGTGCATAATTCTCGATCCCGGGGCAGAAGCCGACCTCCCTCAGCATCTCCAAGTCGTAGCGGGTCCGATGCTCGAGTCGCTGCGCCTCCAGCAAGCGACCCGTACGCCTCAGCTCGCCTAGACGTTCCTCCAACTCCTGCTCGATCACCACGATCGCACGATCGAGTGTCGGCCGTGCGATCGCGTAGTGCGTCGTCGGATAGATGGCAGTGCGCTCCAGCTCGGCGATCACCTCGCCCGTAAGCGGGGCGATCTTGGTCAGCCGATCCACCTCGTCGCCCCAGAGCTCGATGCGTACCGCCTGCTCCTCATAAGCGGGAAACACCTCTACCACGTCGCCGCGCACTCTGAACGTCCCGCGCCGGAAATCGACGTCGCTTCGGTTGTATTGCACCTCAACCAGCGACGCGAGGATCTCGTCCCGCGCTATCCGTTGACCTCGCTCCAGGACCACCAGCAGCTCCCGGTATTCCGCGGGGTCACCGAGACCGTAGATCGCCGAGACCGACGCGACCACAATGACATCCTCTCGCTCCATCAAGCTCGAGGTCGCACGCAAGCGCAGCCTGTCGATGTCCTCGTTGATGGATGCGTCTTTCGCGATATAAGTGTCGGTCTGCGGGACGTAGGCCTCTGGCTGATAGTAGTCGTAGTAGGAAATGAAGTACTCCACCGCGTTCGCGGGGAAGAACTGTTTCAACTCTCCGTAGAGTTGCGCGCCGAGCGTCTTGTTGTGACTCATCACCAGGGTCGGGCGACCCCATCGCGCTATAACGTGCGCCATGCTCAGCGTCTTGCCCGAGCCCGTCACCCCCATGAGCGTCTGCCAGCGCTCACCCCGCTCCAGACCGGCCACCAGCTCCTCGATCGCCGTAGGTTGATCGCCTGTGGGCTGGAACGGTGAGCGCAGGTCAAAGCTAGACCGACCCCGCGACCGGTGGCCCGCGCGCTCACCGGCCTGTGCAGCGCTCGTTTCTATCCTCGGACGACCCGACATCACGTTTTGAAACAGAATCGCTGCGCGCTGCCAGCTCAGGCTGGACGTCGCCGCCAGAGAACTCCAGATGACAGCCTATCCTTCAAGGCTGTCGAACCACTTATCGAGCTTGTCCTCGTCGATCTCGCCCCCCGAAGTCTCCTCAGTCTCGGGAGCGACGACCGGAAGCTCGTCCAGCCACTGCTGCGCCCGCGTCAACATCGGTGCCGCACCGACCTTTGCAAACAGCTCGACCGCTCGCTCGGCCGCCTCACGGGCTTCAGCCGGCTTCTCACGTGCGAGTACGTGCGCCTGGTGATACCGCAGAAAGCCCTCCCCGTAGAGATCCTTGTCGACCGTCTCGCCTATACCCTGCTGCGCCACCATCCCAGCCAGCCAGGCATCGCTGTCCAGATCGATGACACGAATGCGCACCGCGTCGCCCTCAGCACGGCGCTCGAACCAGCCTTCTTTCCCTTGATACAGCTGTTCCAGGCGAGCGGCCTCGTGCCAGGCCTGCACCTCGTCCCCCAGCTCAAGGTGGGCCAGAGCACGGATCGCCGTTGTCTGAAAGTCATCTCTCCAGGCGCCGCTCTCGGGCAAGACCTGGCGGATCTCCTCTGTCTGCTCAAGCACGGCTGCGTAGTCGCCGCGCTCGAACTCCAGCCGCGCCATCCCCGTGCGGCAGCGACGCACCAGTGACGGATCATCGAGCTCCTCGGCGAGTTGCAGGCCCGACCCGAACAAGCGAAGCGCCCGATCGAAGTCCCCGCGGAGTGTGAGCAGCTCAGCGATATTGACCTGCATGGCGATCTTCTGGTCTGGCACGCCGGCCGCCTCCATGCTCTCAAGAGCGAGTTCCCAGTGATGGAGCGCGCCATCCCATTCGCCGGCCCGGAAGTTCGCCAGGCCGAGCAGATCGTGGCAGACCGCTACTCCGGTGAGCTCGTCCACCTGGCTGAAGACGTCGAGCGCCCGCTGTGCCAGCGAACGCCCCTCTTCCGGGCTCCCCCACGAGACGTGCACTCTGGCCAGCCGGTAGGCGGCCTGCGCGACCATCTCTGGATCGCCACTCTGCTCGGCCACGTAGAGCGCCTCCTCGGCCATCAGCAGCGCTTCCTCGGCCCGGCCCACCCGCTCCGCCACCACACACGCGAGGTCGAGGCCCATGACGAGTTCGCGTGGTCTATCCGCCGATCGCGCCTTGTCGACGAGCTGCCCCGCGAGTTCGGCCATTTGTAAGGGCGGCACGCCGCGCTCGAACTTCAGCCAACCCAGTGTGGTGCCGGCACCGACCTCGATGGCGTTATCCCCGAGTTCGCGAGCGCGTTTGTAGACGCTCTCCAGCAATGCCTCCGCCTCGGTCTCGCGCCCGGTGGCGCCGTAGATGCTCGCCAGCCGATATTCGATCCGCACGCGGTCCAGTTTGACCTCGGTGGCCTGCGCCGCGATGCGGAGGAATTCATCCGTCTCGTAGAGTGCGTAGAGACGCTCAGCGAGGTCGGCGGCCTTGAGCGACCACTCGTGAAGTCTGGGACGCTGATTCGCAAGCACATACAGGGCAGCGATCTCGTCGGCGAGTTCCCTCGCCCCTTCACCGGCGAGCCGTTCCAGCGTCTCGGCGGCGCGCGCAAGCAGATGCTCGCGCCTCTTGCCTGACACCCGTTCCCGCACCAACCTGCGGATGAGGGGGTGCCGGAAGCGGAAACGCACCGACCGCGCTCCCGAAGCCCAGCGGCGCTCGCTCATCTCTTCGATGAGATAGTGAGGTTCCTCGACCGTGCGGAGCTGAGCGAGTACTTCATCTGCTCTTTTGCCCAGCTGCCCGGCCACCACCGCCGAATCAACAACGCCACCTGCGAGTGTCGCGGCCTCCAGAGTCCAGCGAACGTTTGGCTCCAGGCCATCAAGCCGACCGAGGATCAGCTCCTCGGTTCGGGCCGATTGGCTGGGCAACTCGCCCTCCCGGATCGAGTAACGAAACAAGCGCTTGCGGAGAGTCTTTCGCTCGAGAAGCCACCTCAGGTACTGCTCTGCACGCAGCGCGTTACCCTGAGCTGCGCCGACCAGCCAGTCGCCGAATTCGCTAGCGAACGATCCATCGAGCAGATCTTCCGCCAGTTCTAGAACCGGTGCGCTCTCAAGCTCGCGAACGTTCAACTCGACCGCATTCGGGCCGATGCGATGCTGAAGTCCCTTGATCGAGATCGCGTTCTCCGCCGCAGTCTGTTGATACGTGACCAGGGCCAGGACAGGTAGAGACGAAAGTGCGGTACCGAGACGCGCTAAGAGATCGAGCGATGACCGATCGCTCCACTGTACATCGTCGATATGGAGCACTAGCGGCCGTTGGCGAGCGATAGATCGGCACAGTGCAAGAAATTGGTCGAATAGCGCGTTGCGGCCGGCGGAAGGTGCCGCGCCTGGCAACCAGCCAGGTACCTCCTTGCGTACGACACTTGCCAGGCCGGCGTCGCCAGCGACGCCGCTGAGCTGGGCCAAGAAGTCCCTGAAAGGACCGTAGGGTCTGAATCTCGTCTGGTCTTCGACGCAATCGGCTGTCAGCGCAACGGCACGAGGATCAGCCTCCACGATCCGCGCCACGAGCGCACGTGCCAGCGCCGTCTTACCGATCCCCACCGGCCCGGAGAGTATGACGAGCCGCCCGCGGCCATCCTGGCTCTCACGCAGGTCACGAAATATGCGCTCGAGCTGGGTAAGCTCGGTGGCTCGGCCTGCTAGGCGCTGCTGTTCTCCGTGCTCGCTCGTTCCCATCGCCTCTGAGCGATTCTTCGCCGCACCCGACTCTAACTCACGCTTCCGGCATCCAGAAAGGCGGCCGCGACTCCTGCAGCTTCTCAGCCGCCGCTCGCGCGGGTCTGCTCAGCGGCACAAGCGTGGACATCCCGAAGCTATCTCGTAGAGGAGGCGTTCTCAATGGCGGGGACAGGGCACGGCCACCGATGCTCGCCAAGCTGACAGGGTTCCTCAGCCTTTCCCGCGGGCGCAGGTCGAAAACGACAATCCGTTCATGATCCTAGCTCGGGCTCGGGATAGGGCTCCCAGCTCACTCTTCAGCAGCCAGCGGCTCACGATTCCGCCTCCAAAGGGAAACCTGACTCGGCCTGCAGATCCGACTCGAGCAGCCTCTCGCGCCGCTCCACGCTGACCACCCCCTTCACCCTGCGGACTGCCTTCATGACCTTCGTCAGATGCGCCAGATTCTCGATCTCGACCACAAAATCGCCCCGCATCCCTCCCTCGAGCGCCTCGGTGTCGGCGCTCTGTATGTTGGTGCCGGTATTGGAGATGGCCCGGGCGATATCCGACAGCAGGCCCCTACGATCCGTGCCCTCGACCGTAATCCGCACGAGGAAAAGCTGAGCGCTGTCCGTCTGCCAGTCGATCTCGATTCGCCGCTCCGGATGGTCGCTGAACTTCAAGATGTTCGGACAATCGCTCCTGTGGATCGAGATGCCGCGGCCGCGGGTGATGTAGCCGATGACATCGTCGCCGGGAACGGGCTGGCAGCACTGTGAGTAGCGGACCATGACGTTGCTGATACCCTGTATCCTTACACCGCGTGGGCCGCCGCGGATGTGCTCGACAAGGCGCGACAGCGGGGAAGCCGTACCCTCCTCCGCCGGCACCTGCTGGTCCGGCCACAGCTGTTTCAGGATCTGCGAGAGTGCCACGTCGCCGCGACCGAGGGCTGCATAGAGACTCTCCAGGCTGGCGAATCCCGCGCCTGTGCCCGCCGCCTCCAGCGCGGTCTCCGACATCTTCTTGCGCCGCCTACGGAGTTCCCGTTCGAGATACTCTTTGCCGATCTGCACCGCAGTCTTCTGCTCTTCCTGCCGAATCCAACCCCGTATCTTCTGCCGGGCCCGGGCGGTGCGTACGAAGCTCAGCCAGTCTCGGGAGGGAGTCTGCTTGGGGTTCGTGACGATCTCGACCGTATCCCCGCTCTTCAGCTCGCGAGTGAGCGGAACGATCCGTCCGTTCACGCGGGCGCCGGCGCAATGGTATCCCACCTCAGTATGCACTGCGAAGGCGAAGTCGATCGGCGTCGCGCCCTTCGGTAGCTGTTTCACATCGCCTGCAGGTGTGAAGACGAAAATCTCATCCTGGTAGAGATCGACGCGCAGGAACTCCATGAACTCTTCCGGCTCCTTCGTTTCCTGCTGCCACTCCAGGACCTGCCGAAACCACGCCAGCTTCTCTTCTACCTCGTCGGGCACCCCCTTTTGGCCCTCCTTGTAACGCCAGTGCGCGGCGATTCCGTGCTCGGCCGTACGATGCATTTCGTGCGTGCGGATCTGGATCTCATACAGACGGCCACCCGGCCCGAAGATCGTCGTATGCAGTGACCGGTACATGTTCGACTTGGGCATGGCGATATAGTCGTGGAACCGCTCAGTCAGAGGCGTCCACTTGTTGTGAATCACGCCGAGAGCATGGTAACAATCCTTAATGCTCTCGGTCATCACGCGAATCGCCATCAAGTCGTAGATGTCCTCGTACGGTTTCCCCCGCTTACGGATCTTGTTGTGGATCGACCAGAGATGTTTCGGCCGTCCGGTTACCTCGCAGCGGATACCAGCCTTCTCCAACTCTTCCCGTAGCGGCTCGGCCAGCTGGCGAATCCGCTCTTCCCGCTGCTTGCGGCGCTCCCGGACCTTTTTAGCAAGCTGCTTGTAGGCCTCTGGCTCGAGGCACTTGAAGGCGAGATCTTCGAGCTCCCAGCGCACCCTCGCCATGCCGAGCCGATGCGCGAGCGGACCGTAGATCTCGCGCGTCTCAAGCGCGATCCGGCGCTGCTTGCTGGCCGGCAGGGCTTCGAGCGTCCGCATATTGTGCAGCCGGTCCGCCAGCTTGACGATGATCACGCGCGCATCACGTGCCATAGAGAGCAGCAACCTGCGGAAGTTCTCGGCCTGCTGCTCTGTGCTGGAGCTGAACTCCACCCGGCTGATCTTGGTGAGGCTGTCAACAATCGTGGCGATCTCTTCGCCGAACGCCTCCCGAATCTCGTCCACGGCGATATCGGTGTCCTCGACTACATCGTGGAGAAAGGCCGCGCAAATCGAGGCCGTGTCCAGGTAGAGGTCGGCCAGGATTTTGCCAACCTCCACGCAGTGAGTGATGTAGGCTTCGCCCGACTTGCGCTTCTGGCCCTTGTGCGCGCGCTGGCTGTAGGCGAAGGCGCGAGCCAAGAGATCGAGATCGAGCCGCTGTCGCGTCTCCTCGATGGCGCTCAGGAAATCGGCTGGCAACGAGACCGCGGCGGCGTCTTCCGCTGCGGCCTTGCCTGCGCCGCCCTGTTCGACGATCTCTGTGGTGCGTTCGGACGCCATACGAGTCGAGTGTGGGTAGCGTACGTGCCGGGCGTTCACCCAGCGGGCATACCCTTGCTGAGAATGCTATACGCAAGCCGGGAGTCTGTTTCTGACCCCGCGGCGACGAGACTTCCCTTAGAATCGCTACATTTAAGCCGGAGGGCAAGTTACGTAGTCGGCTGGGACGGGTGGGTGCCGGCGCCAGCGGATAAGACGGCCGCGGTCCCGCTACCCCTCATTGCTGGACAACAGTCCGAGATCGAGGAAGCTGACGTAGCGGCCATTGCCGATGACCACATGGTCCCGGACCGGTATCCCAAGCACACGGCCAGCCTCGACGAGCTGGCGTGTAATCTCCTGATCGGCCGGTGAGGGCGTAGGATCCCCACTCGGGTGGTTATGGACGAGGATCACAGCAGCTGCCGCTTCCGCGAGCGCCGGCGCGAACACCTCTCGCGGGTGGACCACCGAGGCGTCCAAGATGCCACGTGTGATCATGACCTCGCCGATCACGGCGTTCTGCGTGTTGAGGAGCAGGACGTGGAACTCTTCCTGCCGCAGGTCACGGAGCCGCAGCTCGAACCTTCGATACACGTCGCGGGGTGTGGTGACTCGATCGTTCTCCTGGAGGACCTCCTCAGCGGCCCGCCGCCCCAGCTCCAATGCCGCCTGGATCGCTACGGCCCGTGCCCTGCCGATGCCCGGCACCGCCATCAGCTGCGAGCCCGGCGCGGTCCCTAAACGCCGCAGGGAGCGCCCGAATCGCTCGTAGAGGGCCTCCGCTACCTCGAGCGCGCTGCGACCACCGGAGCCGCTGGATGCCAGGATCGCAAGTAGCTCTGACGTCCGCAGGGCTGCCGGCCCCAGAGCCAGGAACCGCTCACGCGGCCGTTCCCGTGACGGCCAGTCCTTGATCTTGCCTGCAGTCGTGCTGCCCGTTTCCACTCGCCCGTTCCCTGAGGACACCCCAGACGCACGGCGCCCAATCTAGAGGGAGCCGTCAACGGATTCTCACCAGCCCGCAATAGCGATCTGGGCGGCGGGTAGGCAGGACTGCTCGGTGGATCTCCGACAGGTGGGCCCGCGATGCCACCCTATAGCGGCGGCGCCCCCGGCCGGCCGTGGCACTTCTTGTACTTGAGCCCCGACCCGCAGGGGCACGGATCGTTACGGCCGACCCGCTCCCCTGCCGTGACCGGCTTCGTGGGCGCCTGCTCGCCCCGGTTGGTCAGCAAGGGGCTCCCGCGTTCCGCCCGCGCCGTACCGCTGGCTACTGCCGCTCCGGTGGACACGGGCGCTCCAGTAATCACGTCGGCCTCGGCCGAAGCCGCCACCCCGGTAGGTGCGAAGCCCTGACGGGCCGCAACCGCTGCCGCGCCCGGCGCATACCCTTCATCAGTGGTATCGAGCGTTGGCCCGCTGACCCGGGTGACCTGCGGGGCGCGCATCGGCTGCGGCACCATCATCTGGGCCTTGAAGAGGCGATCGGCGAGAGTTGTCTGCACATCGCTCATCAGGTCAACGAACATGTCGTAGGCTTCTTTCTTGTACTCGATGAGCGGATCCTTCTGGCCCCAGGCCCGGAAGTAGATGCCGGCTTTCAGTTGGTCGAGGTCATAGAGATGGTCCTTCCACTTCTCGTCGATCGTATAGAGGAAGATGTAAGAGAGGACTCGCTCGGCCTGCTCACCGAACTCCTCGACCTTACGCCTGAAGTTGGACTGAGCCTTCTCCACAACGAAGTCGGCAAGCGCGTCCCGGTCTTCCCAAGCCAACGCTGCCTCCAGCGAGTTCTCGTCCGGAAGCTCAGGGCAGTGCAGGAAGAAATCGATCAGCAAACGGTTCTTCAGCCCCGCCAGGTCCCAACTCTCCTCGTGACGGCTCTCCGGGACGTAGTCATCGAGGCGGCTGAGTACCGCGCGTCGGATCATGTCCCAGACCTCGCCCTTCAAGTCCTCGCCGCCTTCGAGGGCGAACAGCCGCAAATCGTAGATCACCTCACGCTGCTGGTTCATGACGTCGTCGTACTCCAGCAGCCGTTTGCGCGCGTCGAAGTTCATCATCTCGACGCGCTTCTGGGCCCGCTCGATCGCCCGGGTCACCAGCGCGTGTGTGATGACCTCCCCTTCCTCGGCCCCCAGCTTGTCCATGATCTTGGCGAGCCGCTCCGCCATGAACAGCCGCATCAGGTCGTCTTCAAGCGACAGGAAGAAGCGTGAGGCACCCGGATCACCCTGACGGCCTGAGCGGCCGCGAAGCTGTCGGTCGATGCGCCGGGAATCGTGACGCTCCGTCCCGAGGATGACGAGACCACAGGGTGGGTCTTCGTAGCAGCCGAAACTTCTCGCCTCCATCTGACCCAGGTCCGACTCCTCGTACAGCTGACCGAAGGACGGCTGCTGCTCCTCAATCGCGCACACCCGGCACTTCACCACGCCCGGCCCCAGTTTAATGTCGGTCCCGCGCCCCGCCATGTTGGTGGCGATCGTCACGGCGGCCGGCCATCCTGCCTGCGCGACGATCTCCGCCTCGCGCTCGTGGTATTTCGCGTTGAGGACGTTGTGCTTGATGCCGCGGCGCCGCAGCATGCGGGAAACCGTCTCCGAGGTATCGACGCTGGTCGTACCGACAAGGATCGGCAGACCACGTGCATGAAGCCGTTCGATCTCATCGAGCAGCGCGGCATACTTCTCCCGCTTTGTCTTGTAGATCACGTCGTCCAGGTCCATGCGCCGCACTGGCCGGTTCGTCGGAATGACCACCACCTCAAGGCCGTAGATCTCGTGAAACTCCGCCTCCTCCGTTTCAGCCGTCCCCGTCATCCCGGCCAGCTTGTCATACATGCGGAAGTAGTTCTGAATTGTGATCGTCGCCAGCGTCTGCGTTTCACCCCTGACCGTCACGGTCTCCTTGGCTTCCACTGCCTGGTGCAAACCGTCACTCCAGCGGCGACCGGGCATCTTTCGGCCCGTGAACTCGTCGACGATGATAACCTGGCCACTCTCGACGACGTAATCCGTATCGCGCTCGAAGAGGGTGTACGCCTTGAGAAGCTGATGGATGATGTGGATCTTCTCCGACTTCTCTGCGTACGCGCGTTCCGCCTGCGCGATCTTCGCCCGCTTCTCGTCGGGGGAAAGCGACTCGTCCTTCTCGATCTCGTGGAACACCTGTGACAGATCGGGCACGACGAAGGCCTCATGGTCACTGGGCGACAAGACGTCGAGCCCCTGATCAGTCAGGTGGACTTGGTGTCCCTTCTCATCCATCGAGTAGAGCAGCGCCTCCTCCAGCTCGTGCAGGCGTTTCTCGCGCATGTAGTCGGCCTCGACGCGCTGCATGGTCTTACGCACGCCCGGTTCCTGCAGCAGCTTGCCCAGCCTCTTGTTCTTCGGCATGCCGCGGTGCGCCAGAAGCACCTTCTTGCCCATCTCATAGAGGGATTCCGGGTCACCGTCCTCGCCCATCGCCTGCTCCAGCAGATCTTCGGCATCGGCAACCAGGCCGCTGACGAGCCGGGCCTGTTTGCGTGCAAGGCCAGAGACCTGGGCGTCGAACTCCGCGTAGCGCTTGCTGTCCTCACGACCGACTGGGCCGCTGATGATCAGCGGCGTGCGCGCCTCATCGATGAGCACGGAGTCCACCTCGTCGATGATCGCGTAGTTGTGTCCGCGTTGGACCCGATCCTCGAGGCGGTGGACCATGTTGTCCCGCAGGTAGTCGAAGCCGAACTCGTTGTTCGTACCGTAGGTAATGTCACAGTCGTAGGCGGCCCGCCGCTCGGGGGTGCTGGGTTCAGCGGCATCGATGCAACCGACGGTGAGGCCCAGATACTCGAACACCGTGCCCATCCACTCCGAGTCGCGCCTCGCCAGGTAGTCGTTCACCGTCACCAGATGTACGCCACGCCCCGGAAGCGCATTGAGATACATGGGCAGGGTAGCGACTAGTGTCTTTCCCTCACCGGTCGCCATCTCCGCGATCTTTCCCTGATGCAGCACGATGCCGCCGATCAGCTGCACGTCGTACGGCACCATGTCCCACTGCATCGTGTGGCCTCGCACGACGATTTCGCGGCCAAGTAGGCGTCGGCACGCCTCGCGCACGGTGGCATAAACCTCGGGTAGCAACTCGTCCAGCAGTCTTTGAGTCGTCTCCTGCAGCTCCGTCTCCAGCTGGCCGATGCCCAGCGTCATGCGCTCACGCTCGTCGGCCGACTCTGTCCGTTTCTTCGTTTCCTTGAGCTGGGCGATCTCATCTGACAGCGCCTGAGTGCGCTCGCGGATGACGGCCCGGAACTTGTCGGTCTGCGCCTTCAGCTGCTCCTCGCTGAAGTTCTTGAGCCGTTCCTCGTGGAGCAGGATCTCGTCCACGATCGGCTGGATCTTCCGGACGTCGCGCTCGAACTTGGTGCCGAGGAAGTTCGTGACTACCTGCTTAATCATCCCTTTAATCCGCTAGCTAACTTTGTCAGGTCCGCTGTACAACGAATGTTTCTCGATGATCCGACGCACGGGGTCAGGCACGAGATAGCGGTAGGGCCGACCAGACCTGATGCGCTCCCGGATCTCGCTGGACGAGATCGCGACATGCGTGACCTCGACTCTAAGGAAATCAAGCTCGATGGCCAGCTCAACCGCAACGTCAGCCTCGGCCCGGGACATCACCGCGATGCGCGCACGCTGCGCTAGCTCCTGCACCTGGTGCCACTGATGAATCTCCCGGAGAATATCCGCACCGATCAATAGGAACAGCTCCGCGCCCGGATTCTCCACCTGCAGCTCCGCGATGGTGTCCACGGTGTAGGATGGACCCGGGCGGCGCAGCTCACGCCCATCCACCGTGAACAGCTGCGAGCCTTCCGTGGCCGCCGCCGTCATCTCGAGGCGCAGCGACGCCGGCGCCCCCACACGTTTCCCCTTCAGCGGGTGCGTGCCTGCCGGGACGAACAGTACCTGCTGCAAATCCAGCGCCGCCGCCGCATCGTGCGCCACGATCAGGTGGCCCACATGAGGCGGATCGAACGTCCCGCCGAAGACACCCAGCCTCATCACGCCGCCTACGCCTTTCGACCTGCCGTGGGTCTGCCGACCTTAACCGACATCCCGTGGCGAGTTCCCTTGCGCCTCCTGCGCCTGGGGAGAGTCAGGGTATTCCCGCAGCAACCGTTCCCGCGTCTGCTCGGCCTCCCGCGAGTATCCGACCTTCCTGTAGGCTTCGTAGAGCGTCAGCAGTGCCTCCGGCTCAACTGCAGCGCCCCCGTACGTCTCCAGCACATACTCCAGATAGACGATCGCGGAGTCGTAGGCCCGTCTCTTGTAATAGAACAGAGCGTTGAGGTAGTACTTACGCGCAAGCTTGTCAGTGAGTTCCCTGACGCGCTCAGTGGCTTCGCTTGCGTAGGGGCTCCCCGGGTACAGCAGTACGACGGAACGGCACTGACCGATCGCCTCATCGGTGTATTCCTGATCAAGCTCCGGACGCGGCGAAAGCTTGTGGTAGGATTCGCAGGCCCGGTAACGCGAGTCATCGGCGAGCGGCCCCGCAGGCCGATTCTGCGCCAGCCGCAGAAACTCAGCCGCCGCCGTCAAGTACTGTTCCTGGTTGAAATAGGCCTCGCCGACAAGATACTGTGCGCTGTCCGCCTTGGGGTGTCCGGGATCCTGATAGAGGAAGCGCTGGAATGCCTCGATGGCTCGGTCCCAGTCGCCCTTCTCGAACTGCTCACGCCCGATGCTGTAGAGCCGATCGGGGGACGCATCCTGCGGCAGCCCCTTGGGGCAGCCCACCAGAGCTAGCAGCAGCGCCGGCAGCGCCAGCCTACGGCGCGCCTGGTTCATCGGCGCTCCTCCTCCGTCGTCCGATACCGGATGGTGCGAATGCGGTCCTCGGCCAGTCGAACCCGGCGTCCGGTACGGCTGGGATTCAAGTCCAAGACCATCTGATACGAGCTCATCGCATCATCGAACTCGCCGAGACTGAAGAGAATCTCCCCACGCTCGAACCAGGCATCGTCGAGCAGCGCCTGCGGCGACCCCAGCTCGATCACCAACTCGAATCGCGCAAGCGCTTCGGCAGGCCGACCCGCCAGCCGATCCCTCTGCGCCAGCTGGTAGGCGCATTGACCCGCGTGCCAGCGGGCGTCGGCTCTCAGTTCGCCGCCCTGACGCTGCGCGAGGAACTCCCGGTAGTGGGCCAGGGCCTGCCCACACTCGCCCAGCTCGTTGTAGACGCGCGCCAGCTGATAGCGAACCTGAGGCTCGACGCTGTCCGGCTCCATCGCCAACACCGAGAGATAAAGCGGCAAGGCGCTCGCGTATTCACTCAGCTCGTAGTAGTAGCGAGCGAAAGGCAGGGAGAGCTCGTCGGGAACACTGCCCGGCCGAATAGTCTCCAGCTGCTCCAACGCTCGTGCCATTCGGGCCCGGTCGTTTCGCTCCAGCGCCCGCTTCGCCATCGAAAGGTAGTCGGCTACCGCTTGGTCCGCGAAGGACGAGTCGATGGCGAGAAGCCGCGAGTAGTACTGGCTTGTCTCGTCTAGGCGATCCACGTGCGCGTAGCCGTGCGCGAGCCTCAACAGGACATCCGGCTGCTCGCCGCGCTGGCGCAGAGCCACCTGGTACTCTGCGATCGCGGCCTCGTCGCGTCCGGCCCCCAGCAGGCGATCGCCCCAGGCAAGATGATCGCGTTCGTCGCCCCGGCATGCGATGGCCGAGGCGGCCACAACGCCTACGACGACAAGTCGGTTTGGAGGTCTCAGCTGCCCCCCTCCTCGCCGGCCGCCGAGGTGCGAGGCATGTTGAGGAAAGCTCGGGCCTTGGGGTGATCGGGGACCTGTCGCAGGCAGACTCGCCATTGTGTAGCCGCCGAGTCGTAGTCGCCGGCTCGGTAGTTCACCAGGCCGAGCGAAACCCTGGCTTCCACGTACTCGGGGTTATCGGCTAGAACGTTACTAAGCTCTTCCTTCGCTGCCTCAAACTGCCCACGTTCCATGTAGGCGCGAGCCAGCTTGGTGCGGATATCCAGGAAATCCGGCCTCAGACTAGCGGCGCTCCGATACTGTTCCACAGCTGGCACGTAGGAGCCAAGGTCGGCATACAGGTCACCGAGCTCCATATGCATGTTCGCCAGCCGCGCGGATACCGAGCGAGAAAACGGCCGGCCGGCGGAGTGATCGTGATCCCAAGCCTGTCTGAACGCCTCGCGCGCGTCCTCGTAACGGCCCAGATCATTGAGCGTTATCGCCCGGTTGAGATGGGCTTCCACATAAGAGGGGTTGAGGGCCAGAGCGCGGTCGAACTCTTCGAGCGCCGCCTCGGGCTGACCCGCCAGGCCGAGCGCCAGGCCCAGCAGATGACGCACGTCCGCGTAGCCTGGCTCGCGTTCTGCCGCCTCCCGCAGAGCCGAGATGGCGCCGAGGTAGTCATTCTGCGCCAGGCATTCCTTCCCCTTGGCAATCAGTTGGTCCGTATTCATCAGGGGAAAAACCTAGGTCTTATCGGTCCGGTCGGCAAGCGAAGCCGCGCGCGGTCGCCGCCGAAAGATCCGCCGCCAGAGCCCATACTTCAAGATGCAGCGAAACGCCGAGACCCCGTCCTTCCAGCTGATCTTCTTGCCTTCGGCATAGGTGCGACCGCTGTAGGAAATCCCCACCTCATAGATGCGCCAACCCCCGAGCGCCAGCTTCGCCGTGATCTCCGGCTCGATTCCGAAGCGGCTTTCCTCGATCTCGATGCTCTCCAACACGGACCGGCGAAACATCTTGTAGCAGGTCTCCATATCGGTGAGGTTGAGGTTTGTCACCATGTTCGAGAGCAGGGTGAGCATCTTGTTGCCCACATAGTGCCAGAAGTAGAGCACCCGGTGCGGCCCCTGACCCGCGAAGCGAGACCCGAACACCGCATCCGCCTTCCCCTGCTCGATCGGCTCCAGCAGTCGGGTGTACTCCCGGGGATCGTACTCCAGGTCCGCGTCCTGGACGATCGCAGTTTCGCCTGTGGCCCTGGCGACGGCCTCACGGATCGCCGCACCCTTGCCCCGGTTTTCAGGCTGCAGAACGAGGTGATCGATCTCGCCAGCGGCCAGGAGTCGCTCAAGCACGTCGCGCGTGCCGTCCACTGAGCAGTCGTCCACTACGACGATCTCCGTATCGAGCGGCACGGCACTCACCCGTCGAACTACCTCCTCGATCGTCTCCCGCTCGTTGTAGACTGGGATGAGCACGGAAAGCTTCACGATGTCGCCTGGCCTCTTGTCTGAGAGGCACCCTTTGCCAAGACAGCACGAAAGTACTCGATCGTCCGCTTCAGGCCCTCTCGAAGGTCCACCTGCGGTTCCCAGCCTAGGGTTCGGCGCGCCAGGCTGATATCCGGCTGGCGGACCTTGGGGTCATCCTCGGGAAGCGGTCGATAGTCGACTCCGGCCGTACTGCCCGTCAGGTCCAGCACCAGTTCGGCAAGCTCGCTGATCGTGAACTCGGACGGGTTGCCGATGTTCAGCGGCTCGACGTGGTCGGAGGTGAACAACCGATAGATCCCCTCTATCAGGTCATCGACATAGCAAAACGAGCGAGTCTGCGAGCCGTCGCCGTAGACCGTCAGCGGATCCCCCTGCAAGGCCTGCACGATGAAATTCGATACGACGCGACCGTCATCACGACGCATGCGCGGCCCGTATGTGTTAAAGATGCGCGCGATGCGCGTATCCACGCCGTGGTAGCGGTGGTATGCCATCGCCAAAGCTTCTGCGAACCTCTTCGCCTCGTCGTACACGCCACGGGGACCCACCGGGTTGACATTGCCCCAGTACGACTCGGGCTGCGGATGCACAGCCGGGTCGCCGTAAACCTCGGACGTGGAGGCGAGCAGGAACCGCGCGCCTTTCGCTTTAGCTAGTCCCAACGCCTTGTGGGTTCCCAATGAACCCACCTTCAGGGTCTGAATCGGCAGCTGCAGATAGTCAATAGGACTGGCGGGGGATGCGAAGTGCAGCACGCCGTCCAGATCGCCCGCGACGTAGATAAACTCTGTCACGTCGTACCGGCAAAAGGTGAAGCGCTCGTTCCCCAGTAGATGACTTATGTTGTCGGGCGAGCCGGTGATGAAATTGTCCAGCCCGACCACCTCTTGCCCTTCGGCGAGCATGCGATCCGCCAGGTGAGATCCCAGAAAGCCGGCGACGCCCGTAATCAGAAACCTCACGACACTGCCTCGCGTCCCAGTGGATAGTAGGTGAACTCCAGCTCCTTCATCCTCGCTGGCTCGTACAGGTTCCGGGCGTCGAAGATCACCGGGGTTTTCATCAGCACCTTCATCCGCTGGAAATCGGGACTACGGTACTCCAGCCAATCGGTCATGACCACGAGCGCGTCTGCCCCCTTGAGAGCGTCGTAGTCACGCTCAGAGTATATGATGCGATCAGCGAATATCCGGCGAGCCGAGCCCATGGCCGCTGGATCGTGCCCGTGCACCACCGCGCCACGTGCCAGCAGCCCCTCGATCAGCACGATGGAGGGCGACTCCCTCATGTCGTCCGTCCCCGGCTTGAACGCCAGCCCCCAGACGGCGATGGTCCGGCCGCTGAGATCCGGGCCGAAGTGCCGCTCCAGCTTCTCGAGGAAGAGCCGCTTCTGCGCCAGGTTCACTCCGTCTACGGCCTTCAGGATCTTGAAGTCGTAACCATATTCCTCCGCCGTTCGCACCAAGGCCTTCACGTCCTTGGGAAAGCACGAACCGCCGTAGCCCGGTCCAGGAAACAGGAACTTCGGCCCGATACGCTCGTCCGAGCCCACGCCGCGCCGGACCAAGTCAACGTCCGCCCCCGTGAGGTCACATAGCCGGGCAACCTCGTTCATCAGGCTGATCCGCGTCGCCAGCATGGCGTTCGCCACATATTTCGTCAGCTCCGCGCTGACGATGTCCATGAATATGATGGGGTTGCCAGTGCGAACGAACGGTTTGTACAGCTGTTCGAGCACCTGCCGAGCCTTGGGAGACTCCACGCCGAGCACAACGCGGTCAGGCCTCATGAAGTCATCCAAGGCTGCTCCTTCTTTGAGGAACTCCGGGTTGGAGCAGACATGAACCGGATGCTTCGTCCGGCTCTCGATCGTCTCACGGACGCGCGCCGCTGTGCCCACCGGCACAGTGCTCTTGGTCACGACGATCTTCTCGTCGTTCATGCTATCACCGATCGCCGCCGCGACATCGAGAACGTGCCGCAGATCGGCCGAGCCATCCTCATCGGGCGGTGTTCCAACAGCAATGAAGATGACCTCTGACTCCCTTGTCACCTGGGGTACGTCAGTCGTGAAACACAGCCGGCCGTCGGCGAGGTTCCCTCGCACGAGCGGTTCGAGCCCCGGCTCGTAAATCGGGATCTTGCCCTGATTGAGTCCCTCGATCTTCTTTGCATCAACATCGCCGCAGATGACAACGTTGCCGGTCTCCGCAAAGCAAGCACCTGCGACGAGGCCGACGTACCCGGTACCTATCACTCCGACGCGCATAGTGGATCTTTCTACGGTCTGGTCTACAAAGCCTCGGGGGAGGTCCAGAAGGGCTCCCTATAATACCCGACACACGATCAGGGCCGCAACGGCACCGAGCCTGGAATCTGGTAGCGCAGCAACGTGCCCTTCAACCAGCGCAGCCCGCGGAGCAGGCGCTTGGGCCGCCGGCCTGCGACGTGCGTGCCCTCAGCCTCCTGTGGCTTGTGGCCAAGGACCCAACGAGCGAACGCGAGTTTCTGCTGCAAGCCACGGCGTAACAGCAACTCCATGACCAGAGAACTCGGTAGGAAGCGACGTCCGAATCCCAGGTAGCCGACCCGTACGGCCAACGGAACCCCAAGACGCCGCGGCAGACTCTTATACTCCGTGTCGACCTCCAGCTGGAACAAGTCGATGGCCACGCTGACCCCATGCCTGAGGTGCCGCTGCCGCCCCATCGCTCGGGCCAGCTTGCCAGCATAGTCCAGCGCATCCGGTCCGGCCGCAGCGAGCAAGACCGATAAGTCGAGATAGACAGAGAGCGTGCGAAAGCTGTGCAACACGGTGTGGGCGGCCGCGAGATAAAGTTCGACGCTTGGCGGCAGCACACTCCATTCGGTGCCGTCCAGTTCGATACGCAGAACCCGCTCGCAGGTGTCACCGACCAGTACATGCTCGCCGTCGCCGGCTAGTCTCACCTCGTGCCACGACGGGTGCAGGTCCAGCTCTACCTCCTCACCGTTCCCAGGCTCCCGCGCGTAGGCCAGCGCGTAGCGAGAAGACAGGCGCCCGCCGCCGGCCCAGACGCGGTATCCGAGTTCGCGCAGAGATGCCTCGGCGCCGGCCAGGTGCTCTGGCATCACGAGCAGATCGACGTCGTCCGCCTCACGAACGCTGGCCACGGGATAGTGCCGCGCCGTCGCCAGACCCTTGAACAGCACCGTCGCGATCCCGCGCGCCTCAAGCGCCGGCGCCAGCTCAGCGAGAGCCCGCCGATGAGCTTCCAGGCGGCGTTCATTGTCCAGCCGCGCAGCTGCCAGCGCAGCCCAGCACACCCTCGGCAGTTCCACACTGCAGGCGGCCGCCGCTTCACTCAGCGCGGGGCCGAGTCGCTCCACAAGCGCACCGCCGACAGCCCGCGCCCAATCCCTAGCGCTCCAGTCGCGCCCACCGCTCTCTGGACGGAAGTAGCGCCGCCCGAGGACTTCGAGCGCGGGCTCCAGCCATCCCAGGCCACGGCGCGCGGGCTCTGCCACGGCTAGCCCTGCTCCTGCCACGCCAGCAGGTCGGCGAGGGACTGGCGAATGTCTATGGTCGGTGACCAACCTGTGGCCTCGCTGAGCCGGGCATAGCTGCCGACCATCTCGGGGACGTCGGCGGGGCGCGCCCGCTCGGGATCCTGCTCGACCTCCACCTGCACGCCCGCCAGCTTCACGAGGATCTCAAGTAACTCGCCGACCGCAAAGCAGCGGCCCGAACAGACGTTGTAAACCTGACCTGCCTCTCCGCGCTGGCTCAGGGCAAGGTATGCCCGCACTGCGTCACGAACGTCGGTGAAGTCTCTGCGGACCAATGGGTTGCCGACCTTGACTACCCCTCTGCCGCCGCTCGTGCGTATCTCCTGAACCCGGGATGCGAGCTGCGCGGCGACGAAGGTGGGGCGCTGGCCGGGGCCTGTGTGGTTGAAACTCCGCGTGACCACGACTGAGAGTCCCGCTGTGCGGTGGGACTGAAGGCCGAGCATCTCCTGTGCCACCTTCGAAACGGCGTACGGGCTCAGCGGTTCCAGCGGGCAGTCTTCAGTGAGGGGGCGACAACGCATAGCTGCGGACCCGTACACCTCGGCAGAGCCCGAGATCAGCACCCTCGGGTCACAGCCGGTCTCGCTCCGCAGCCTCTCCAGCTCGTCAAGCAGGTTGAGTGTACCGACGGCGTTGACCAGCAGCGGCGAGACCGGATCGCTCAACGATTCCTTGACAGACGAGAGCGCGGCAAGGTGAAAGACCCGCTCGACCGGATGAGCGCGAACCAGCTCGCGAACCGTCTCCGCCTGCCGAATGTCCACCTTCACCCAGCGTACACGGGCCGCCTCAGACTCGGGGAGAGTGGTGAGCCTTGGTGGGATTTCCAGCACGGCGCCAACGACGCTGTCACCGCGCCGCAGCAGCTCCGCTATCAGATGCTGTCCAACGAACCCGTCAGCGCCGGTGACCAGGCTCCGCGTCACCAGCTCTCCTGCTCGTGCTGGCGGTGACGAAGCAGATCGAAGTCGGCGTCCACCATCATGCGAACGAGGCCTTCAAAGTCTACGGTGGGTTCCCAGCCCAGGAATTGTCTCGCCTTGGAGGGATCGGCCACCAGGTGTTCCACCTCCGCCGGTCGCAGCAAGCGATCATCCTGGACAACGCATTCCTGCCAATCGAGGTCCAGGTAGCCGAACGCCATATCCACCAGATCACGCACACTATGCTCGACCCCCGTGCCGATGACGTAATCGCCTGGCTCATCCTGTTGCAACATGAGCCACATCGCACGGACGTAGTCGCCGGCAAATCCCCAATCCCGCCTGGCAGCCAGGTTGCCCAGTCGCAGTTCCTTGGCCAATCCCAGCTTGATCTGCGCCGCACCATACGTGATCTTGCGCGTCACGAACTCGAGTCCGCGGCGTGGCGACTCGTGGTTGAAGAGGATGCCGCTGACCGCGAACAGGTCGTAACTCTCGCGATAGTTGACCGTGATCCAGTGACCGTAGACCTTGGCCACGCCGTACGGCGATCGCGGGTAGAACGGCGTCTCCTCCGACTGTGGGCTCGCCTGCACCTTGCCAAACATCTCCGAACTCGAGGCCTGATAGAAGCGCGCCTGGGGTCTCACCCGCCGGACCGCCTCCAGCATGCGCATGACGCCCAAGGCCGTCGCCTCACCCGTCAGGACCGGCTGCTCCCAGGACGTCGGGACGAACGACTGTGCCGCCAAGTTGTAGACCTCGTCAGGTTCCGCCTCCGCCAGCGCCGTGAGCAGCGAGTTCTGGTCGAGAAGGTCACCCGACAGGATCGTTAGCCGATCCTGTATATGCTCGATCCGCTGGAAGTTGAGCGTCGAAGAGCGGCGGACCAGGCCGAATACCTCGTATCCCTTCTCAAGCAGCAAGTCGGCCAGATAGGATCCGTCCTGGCCAGTGATGCCGGTTATCAACGCGCGCTTTGCCATCTCCGCACTCACTCGCTCGCCGCCGCAGCAGCCGTCTCCGGAGCCTCGCGCTGCAGTACGTTTCGCGTGTCCAGCACCGGTCGTGCCGCCCGACGTATGAGATCGTAGTCGACATCGCTGTGATCCGTGACGATCACTACGACGTCTGCAGCAGCCAGCTGCTGATCATCCAACGAGACTGATTCCAGATCCTGGCCCTCATGGCGCAGGGAGGGCACCAAAGGGTCGTGGTAGGTTACCTTTGCCCCCTTCTCGGCCAGCAGCCGTATGATATCCAGCGCCGGAGATTCCCGCGTGTCATCCGTGTCCCGCTTGTAGGCAGCACCCACAACCAGGACTCCCGAGCCCTTGACCGGCTTCCCACTCTGATTCAGCAGGTCCGCCGCCTTCTCCGCCACATACCGAGGCATCTCGGCGTTGATCTCGCTGGCCAACTCGACCAAACGCGTCTTGTAGTCCAGCGTCTTCATCTTCCACGAGAGGTAGTGCGGGTCCACGGGGATGCAGTGCCCGCCCAGACCCGGGCCAGGCGTGAACTTCATGAAGCCGAAAGGCTTGCTGGACGCCGCCGCTATGACCTCCCAGACGTCAACACCCAGCTTGTCACACACGATGGCCATCTCGTTAGCCAGCGCGATGTTGACCGACCGGAAGGTATTCTCTAGCAGTTTGGTCAGCTCCGCTGCCTCCGTGCTCGAAACGACGACCACGTGGTCGACGATCGTCGCGTAGAGCGTACGGGCCACCTCAGTGCAGGAAGGTGTGATTCCGCCCACGACCTTGGGCGTGTTGCGGATCGTCCAGACCTGGTTACCCGGGTCGACACGCTCGGGACTAAAGGCCAGGAAGAAGTCTGTCGCCACCTTGAGACGCCCGCCCTGTGTCAGAGCCGGTAGCAGCAACTCGCGGGTCGTGCCGGGATACGTCGTCGACTCCAACACGATCAGCTGGCCCGGGCGGACCGTCATCCGGATCGACTCCGTGACCGAGATGATATAGGAGACATCCGGGTCGCCCGTCTTGTTGAGCGGGGTCGGCACGCAGACACACAACGCGTCGACTTCTCCGAGCCGCTCGTAGCCGAGCGTTGCGCTCAGGCGACCTGCCTGCACCACACTTGCCAGCTGCTCACCAGGCACGTCCCCGACGTAGGAATGCCCCCGATTCACAGCCTCGGCCTTCTTGGACGAGACCTCGAAGCCGAGTACGGAGAAGCCTGCCTGCGCGAACTCCACCGCGAGGGGCAGGCCCACGTAGCCCAAACCGACCACGCCAACAAGCGCGTCACGAGTCTCTATCTTTCGAATGAGCGATTGAGCTTGGTCTGCCAAGACGACTACCCTCCGAGCATCTTCGCCAGCTGGCTGGCGTAGTAGGTGATGATCAGGTCCGCGCCGGCACGGCGGATCGAGAGCAGCGTCTCCCAGAGAACGCGCTGCTCATCGATCCAACCGCGCTCCGCCGCCGCTTTCAGCATGCTGTATTCGCCCGACACGTGGTAGGCCGCCACCGGATAGCCGGTCTCCCGCTTCACGCGGCTGATCACGTCGAGATAGGGGAGCGCCGGTTTCACCATAATGATGTCGGCACCCTCTTCGATGTCCACACGCGCCTCACGGAGCCCCTCGTCCGCGTTAGCCGGGTCCATCTGGTAGCCTCTTCGATCGCCGAACTTGGGCGCCGACTCCGCCGCCTCGCGGAACGGGCCATAGAATGCCGAGGCGTATTTCACCGCATATGACATGATCGGCATGTGAAGGTGGCCCGCCTCATCGAGCGCCCGGCGTATCGCTGCCACCCGGCCGTCCATCATGTCGCTCGGTGCCACCATGTCGGCGCCCGCCTCGGCGTGCGAGACAGCGCTGCGCGCCAGCAGCTCAAGGGTCACGTCGTTGTTGACCTCGCCCTCGGGCGTTAGGAGGCCGCAGTGCCCGTGATCGGTATACTCGCACAGGCAGACGTCGGTGATCACGACGAGATCAGCGACGCGCTCCTTGATAGCGCGAACCGCTCGTTGGACGATCCCGTCGGCGGCGTATGCCTCACTCCCGCGTGGGTCCTTCGATTCCGGTATGCCGAACAAGAGGACCGCGGCAACCCCCAGAGACGCCAGCCCTGCCGCCTCCTCCGCCGCTGCCTCGACGCTCAGCTGTGCGACGCCCGGCATCGCCGCCACCGGATGCCGGCCCTCCTGGTAGGTGACGAACAGGGGCGCGATGAGATCACTGGCCTCGATGGCCGTCTCCCGGACCATGGCCCTCAAACGCTCTGTCCGTCGCAGCCGCCGCCCTCGATAGACCGGGAACTTTGCCATCAGTCGCGTCCCTTCACGCTCTCGAAATACTCAGAGATCGCCTGCACAAGCCCATGCGCCGTGTACTGCCGGGCCTGGATGTCCACCCGCACGCCCAGAGCGCGCGCCGCCTCCGCCGTGATCGGGCCGATCACCGCGACCCGCGTCCTGCCCAACTCCGCTCCCGCCTCCTCGACGAAGTGACGCACCGTGGATGCCGCTGTGAACGTGACCACATCCAACTCACCCCGCTCGATGCTCGCGCGAAGCGCCGCGATCCCCTCCGCGTCCGGCTTGGACTCATAGGCGACGACCTCATCCACCTCCGCCCCTGCCGCACACAGCTGGGTTGTCAACACCTGGCGAGCACCAGCAGCACGGGGCAGCAGGACACGGCAGCCCGCCATGTCCGCTGCCGCCGTCAGGGCATCGGCCACCGCCTCCGCGACATACTCCTCGGGCATCACCTTCGGATGGACCCCGTGCTCTCTCAGCGCTTCCGCGGTGGCCGGTCCGATCGCGGCCACATACTGGTTATCCGCGAGCACGGCCGCGCCCCGAACCGCGCGCAACTCCTGGAAGAACCTGACAACACCGTTCGCGCTGGTGAACACGATCCAGTCATAGTTCTCCAGATTCTCCACCGCACGCCGCAGCGGCCTCCGGTCAGACGGATCCGCGATGCGGATCGTCGGGTAGCTCAGCGGCTCTGCGCCCAGCTCACGCAGACCGTCAATCAGAGCCTGTGCCTGCGCTGGAGGTCTCGTCACCGCTATCCGCAGACCCTTCAACGGCTGCCCCTCGCTGCTGAGGCCTGTTATCGACACCTCCTCGACGCTCCCGCTAGCGCTGCCGTGCCCCACGACCTGAACGGTCCGGTTCGTTAGCCGCTGAATATGCGCTGCCGCGCCGGGCCCAGCAACCAGCGGGACCTGCAATGCCAAGCCGCTTCGTCAGATAGGCCACTGGGGCCAACGTGGCGTCGGCCGTCGAGCCGGACCACGCAGCGCTGCCGGCGCAGGCCGCAGCTTATTGCCGGGCCGGGGGGATCCCCGCATATTCCATCGTCACCGATCAACACCACTGCGCTGGGTGGTGGACTGCGCTGCTGCGCTCAGGGAAAGGAGCCTGACCGATGGCTAGTTTTGTCAGCGCGAACCTCAACCATGAGATCTCTGGCAACTTCGTTGTCTTCCAGCTGGATGCGAAGCTGCGCTTCGAGCCCAAAGAGGTGGGCCACCGCTGGCTGTTCCAGATCGAGTTCATGGAGCAGGACCCGGTCAAGGACGACAAGCTTTCCGCCATGCCCAAGGCGGAGGCCTTCGGCAAAGCGGATGCCCATATCAAGCGGCACTATTTTGTACCGTCGCAGGAGGAGATCGAACTCTCCTTCAAGGAGGAATTCGCCACGCACCTGGTCGACACTGAGTGGGGGAAGGAAGAGATCTACGCCAGCGTGCAGGCTCTTCCTCTCGAGGCGCCGCCAGGCTTCGTTGCGGCCAAGGCACGTACCAATGTCACGAAGGTAGACGTCTAGCCGCGGTTCGTGCTCACCTTCCAGCAGGGGAGCGGGCGGTACCTCGCCCAGCGCAGGGCAAAAGCCGCGGTCGCAAAGCCGACCGCCGCACAGAACGGCCGACGTGATTCGCGTGTGCAGCGCGCGACCAAGTCGGCCGTTTCCGCTTGCTGTTAGCCTGATCTGTGGGGAGGAAACGTACAGACAACGAGAACGGCAAGTGAGCCAGGCACCTCACCTCACGGCGCCTTCTGGATCCTCCCGGCCTTGATGCAGCTGCTGCACACGCGAACTCGCTTCACCGAACCGTTCTCGACGATCCTCACGCGCTGTAAGTTCGGCACCCAGCGTCGCTTAGTCCTGTTGTTCGCGTGGCTAACGTTGTTGCCCACCGCCGGGCGCTTGCCACACGAGTAGCACACTCGTGCCATCAAACTCTCCTCATCTCTGTCACCGACGGGCGGCCAGTATGTTGCTACGATCTAAGACAGCGGTCCTGATTTTCCTAGCCGGGGAACAGGAAGTCGAGGGAGTCGACCAAGAAGAAGGTCGCTTGTCCCTCGAGTTTTTCCCGATTTGCTAGCTCGAAGAAGCCGCGCTGTGCATAGACAGCCAACAGCGAATCATTCAGCGCGTATACTTGGCCAGCAACCACCAGGTCGTCTCCACTCACGAATGTGATCTCCTGCTCAACCACCGTCCGTTCTAGAATCAGCGGATAGCCCGCTAAGCCCGGCAGATCCACTGTCAGTGCCGCTCGACCGATCTGTTCCGCCACGGTCACCGGCGACAGCAGGACGCGTTCGCGCGAGAACTGCGTGGGATCTTTCACAAACGTCGTGTCCGCGACTCGCGGCAGACCACCAGCAACCGTATCAGCAGGAGTCGCCCCAGGGCCGACCGTCGATGACGCCGCGTAGAGCCAGTACATGAAACCGGCAACCAGTACAACAGCCACCGCCATCCACGGCCCGGTGCTGGTCGTTAACTTCCCGAGCACGTTCCTCATGTGCCTTACCTCACACGAAGCGGGTTACTCCTCGAGCAGCTGCACCAGGGCAATCTCAGCGCCATCGCCCTTTCGCCGTCCAATCTTCAGGATGCGCACGTAGCCCCCGTCGCGGTTCGCGTAGCGTGGGCCTAGGGTATCAAACAGCTTACTGAGCGCCTCCTTGTCATGAATCGTCCGCGCAGCTTGCCGCCGCGCATGCAGATCCCCACGCCGGGCCAGAGTGATCAAGCGCTCTGCGAACGGACGCAGCTCCTTCGCCTTCGCCGTCGTGGTCCTGATGCGTTCATGACGGAACAAGCTGGTCGCCATGTTGGACAGCATAGCCTTCCTGTGGCTCGCGGTCCGGCTCAGCTGCCGACCCTTCCTTCTGTGCCTCACGACCTGGTCCCTCGCACTCTCCTTACTCTTCCTCGCCTTCGGCACGCTCGCGCTCGACGAAGAGCTCGCCATTCTCGCCTTCCTGGAACTTCATGCCGAAGTGCAGCCCGTGGCTGGCCAGAAGGTCCTCCACCTCCTGAAGCGATTTTCTGCCGAAATTCTCGATCTGCAGGATTTCCTCCTCGCTCCGGCGCGCGATATCTCCCAGTGTGCGTATGTTGCCCTTCTCAAGCGTGTGCCTCGAACGCACCGAGATATCGAACTCCTCCAGAGGCCGGTTTACCAGGTCCTTGATCCTATCACTCACCAGCACGAGCTGCATCTCCGGTACTGCCGTGTCGCCGTCGCCGGCCCCGAAGCGGCGCAGGTATTCGAGATGCCTGGTCATCAGCTCGGCCGCATAGGCCACCGCCTCTTCCGGCGGCATTGTCCCGTCCGTCTCCACTGACAGCGTCAATCGGTCAAAGTCCGTTCGCTGACCCACTCGAGTCTCTTCAACCGTGAAGTTGGCCCGCAACACGGGGCTGTAGATCGAATCGATGAGGATGAGGTCCACCGGATCGTCCTTGCGCCTTGTGTGCTGATCGGCCAGCACGAAGCCCCGACCCCGATTGATCCACAGCTCCAGGCGCAGCGGCTTGTCCTCCGGCAGCTGCTCCTCCAGCGTGAAAAGCTGATGGTCTCGGTTGATGATCTCGACCTTCGGGTTCGCCGTGATATGCCGCGCAGTGACCAGGCCCGGCTCACGGACAACCAGTTCAAGCCTCGCCTCGTCCTCACCGCCGACGACGCGCAGGACCAAACCCTTCAGCCTCTGGATGATCTCGTGCACATCCTCGATCACCCCACTGATCGTTTGGTGCTCGTGGACCACGCCGCTCGCACGGAACGCCCAGACCGCCCAGCCGGGCAAAGACGAGAGAAGAATCCTCCGCGCCGCGTTGCCGAGCGTCTGCCCATATCCGCGCTCCAACGGCTGCACGAGAAACTGCGCGCTCCGCCCATCCTCGGACGAGTCGAGGATCTCGACCCGTTCCGGTAAAACCCAACCCCGTAGGTCAATCTGCACTGTGCTGGCCTCCCTGTGATCGCGGCCATCCGCGGCCACTGCGCATGCCGCACCCGGCTCTGCAGGCGCTGCTGGTCTATTCCCTCACTCTTTCGCCTATTTCGAATACAGCTCTACGATCAGTTGCTCCTGGACCGCGAGCGGTATGTCCGCGCGGCTCGGCTTCTCCAGCATCTTACCGCTCATCCGCTTGTAATCAGCGGTCAGCCAGTTCAAGGTCCCGTCACCGCCCCGCGCTTCCACTGCCTCCTTGATCACCGGCATCTCCCAGCTCGACGGCTTCACCGATATCTCGACACCCGGCTTCACCCGGTAGCTCGGGATATCCACCGTGCGGCCCTCCACGAGAATGTGGCGGTGACGCACAAGCTGCCGAGCCGCCTTTCGCGAAGGCGCGAAACCGAGCCGGTAGACGATGTTGTCCAGCCGCGTCTCTAGAGCGACGATCAGGTTATCGCCCGTTATCCCCTGGTCGCGGGCCGCCTGGCTGAACACGTTCCGAAACTGCGCCTCGTGAAGGCCATAGATGCGCCGGACCTTCTGCTTCTCGCGCAGCTGTACAGCGTAGTCCGAGAGGCGACGGCGACGCGCACGCGCCAAGCCATGCTGACCCGGCGGATAGTTGCGCCGCTCAATCGCGCATTTCTCGGTCGAACAACGCTTCCCCTTGAGGAACAGCTTCTGCCCTTCGCGGCGGCAGAGCCTGCAAACGGGTCCTGTGTATCTCGCCATTTAACTCTACTAACGGACTGTACTGTTACGTCGCTCTATCCTAGACCCGCCGCTTCTTCGGCGGTCGGCAGCCGTTGTGTGGAATCGGCGTCACGTCCCGGATCGAGCGAATCTGCAAGCCGGACGACTGCAAGGCCTGGATCGCCGATTCTCGCCCCGAGCCCGGGCCCTGAACGCGCACGTGCACGCGCTTCATTCCCAGACTCAGCGCCTCCTTCGCCGCCTGCTCAGCAGCCACCGTGGCGGCAAACGGGGTCGATTTCTTTGACCCCTTGAAACCGGACTTGCCCGGGCTCCCCCACACCACGGTGTTGCCCTCCATGTCGGTGATCGTCACGATCGTATTGTTAAAGGTCGCCTTGATGTAGGCGATACCTTCGACACCGACATCCTTCTTCTTCTTGGGCCCGGTACCTCTCTTCTTCGGCGGCATCTCGCTATTCGCTTACTCTCTGGTTCTGCGACGCTGACTCCCGACTCCCGCTACTTGCGCGGCGCCTTCTTCTTGCCCGCGACCGTACGGCGCGGACCCTTGCGGGTGCGGGCGTTGGTATGTGTTCGCTGGCCTCTCACCGGCAGGCCGCGCCGGTGACGTAATCCCCGGTAGCTGCCGATGTCCATCAAACGCTTGATGTTCATCGATACTTCGGTGCGCAGCGCCCCCTCGACCTTGTACTTGCTCTCGATCACCCGGCGGACTTTACTCAGGTCCTCGTCCGTAAGCGCGTGCATCCGCGTGTCAGGACTCACACCGGTCTCGGCGAGGATCTTGCGAGCGCTGGACAGGCCAATACCGTGGAGGTAGGTAAGGGCTACCTCGACGCGCTTGTTACTCGGCAAATCAACACCGGCGATACGCACCATCGCTTCTAACCCTGCCGCTGCTTGTGCTTGGGGTTACGCTTACAGATGACCCGGACGACGCCCCGGCGCCGGATCAGCTTGCAGTGCTCACAAATGCGCTTAACGCTCGACCGTACCTTCACTTAGCAGAATCCCCAATCTTTCGAAGCTAGCCTTATAACTTATTCAACAACTGCCGATCATCAATGGGGGCACCCTTGCCCCAGCACATGCTATGCGACGGCCCCCGCCGGAAACCCATGTTTCCCACCCTCACTTGTAGCGGTACGTGATCCGACCACGCGTCAGGTCGTACGGCGACAGCTCTACCTGCACCTTGTCCCCCGGCAGGATTC
This sequence comes from Gemmatimonadota bacterium, assembly GCA_020344375.1. Lineage (GTDB taxonomy): Bacteria > Gemmatimonadota > Gemmatimonadetes > Palauibacterales > KS3-K002. Next base: position 2,455,906 of record CP070823.1, read on the forward strand.
GAATGTAGTGCATGCGAATCTTGCCCGAGATATGCGCCGTGATCTCGTGACCGTTCTCCAGCTCCACCCGGAACATCGCGTTGGGCAGCGCCTCAACCACCGTCCCCGTCATCTGGATCGACTCTTCTTTCACCACTGAGCCGTCCTGTCCTCAGCCTGCTCTCGACGGCACCACCGTGAGCACCCGGGGGCCCTGATTGGTAACGGCAACGGTGTGCTCGAAATGTGCCGAGACCTTCCCGTCGGCCGTCACCACTGTCCACTCATCGCCGAGCGTCTCGATCTCGCGACGCCCCAGGTTGAACATCGGCTCGACGGCAAGCACGAGACCTGGCTGCAAGCGAAGGCCCTGCCCAGGCCGTCCGTAGTTAGGCACCTGGGGCTCCTCGTGCGGTCGGCTGCCGATCCCGTGACCGGTCAGCTCCCTCGGTACGCCGTATCCAGCTTCCAGTCCGATCTTCTCTATCGCAGCGCTGATGTCCCCGATGTGTCCTCCAGGTCGCGCCGCTTCGACCCCCTTATCCAACGCGTCTCTCGTCACGTCGAGAAGTCGGCGCACATCGGGAGCAACTTCTCCCACGCTCAGCGTCACAGCACCGTCGCCGTAGTAGCCCTCCTGGCAGACCCCGACGTCTACGCTGACGATGTCGCCCTGCTTGAGAACTCGATCTCGCGAAGGTATGCCGTGGACAACCTCGTGATTAATGCTCGTACACAGCGTAGCCGGAAAGCCGTAGAGTCCTTTAAACGCTGGCCTCGCCCCGTCGTAGCTGCGGATGCGACCTTCCGCCCACTCATCCAGCTCCGCGGTGGTAACGCCAGGTCGGACGAGCGCACTGATCTGATCGAGCACGTCCGCGACAATCTCGCAGGCACGCGCAATCAACTCGATCTCGTCGGTCGTCTTCAGCGTGATCACAGGCAGTCAACGAGCGTAAGCAGCCCGTTATAGACTTCATCCACCGAGCCGACGGCCTTCAATTCACGGAACGAGGTCGAGCTCGTCGCATACCACTGCAGCAGCGGTTCCGTACTGTCACGGTACACACGCAATCGATTGCGCACCGTTTCCGCTTTGTCGTCCTCGCGTGTCTCCAGCCGGCCACCGCAACGCTCGCACAGCTCGCCAGCGGCCGACGGGTCCAGATGTACGTTGTAGATCATCCCGCAGCCGACGCAGACGCGGCGTCCGGCGACCCGCCGTATCAACTCTTCTTCGGGGGCATCGAAGTAGATGACCACGTCCAGGCTCATGCCGCGGTCGGCCAGCCACGCGTGAAGGCCCTCGGCCTGGGCGACGGTACGTGGAAACCCATCCAGGATGAACCCGTCTTTCGCTGACGGCGAGCTAAGCACATCCCGCACCAATCCAAGGACGACATCGTCAGGAACCAGCTCGCCTTTGTCCATGTACTGCTTGGCTTCCCGGCCCAGCGGAGTATCGTTGCGCACCGCCTCCCGCAGGATATCTCCGGTCGCGTACTTGGGGATCCCGCACCGCTCCGCCAGGCGGTCGCCATGGGTGCCCTTTCCTGCGCCGGGAGGTCCCAACATCACGATATTCATCCTGCGACAGTTCTGGCGCGGGTCCCGCCTCGCAGGCCGATCACATGTACCTCTGCCGGCCCCTGTACTTCACGCGCCCCTTCTTCATGAAGCCCTCATAGTGCCGCAGCAACAGGTGCTGTTGCATCTGCTGAACCGTGTCCAGCGCCACACCGACCACGATCAGCAGCGCAGTGCCGCCGAAGAAGAAGAGGCGGATGTCGAACCACGCGAAGATCAGGAACGGCACCAGAGCGATCGCCGCCAGGAACAGTGAGCCCGGCAAGGTGATTCGGGTGAGAACGTAGTCGATGTACTCCGCTGTCCTCGCGCCCGGCTTCACACCGGGGACAAAGGCGCCCTGCTTGTTGAGGTTCTCGGCAAGATCGACCGGATTGAATATGATCGCGGTGTAGAAGTACGTGAAGAAGACGATGAGCACCGTGTAGCTGAGATAATACAGCGTGTTGCCCGGCTGGAAGAGATCCGACAATGTGCGCAGGACCGTAACATTCGAGAACGATGCGATCGTTCCCGGGACGACGATGATAGACTGGGCAAAGATGATCGGCATCACGCCAGCCGAGTTGACCCGCAGGGGGATGAACGACTTCTGCCCTTCGCGGATGCGTCCGCGTCCAACGACTTTCCTGGGTATCTGAACCGGGATCTTTCGTGCGGCCATCGTGACGGCGACCGTGCCGGCGATCACGCCGATCATCACGGCCAGCAGCGCCACGAGCTTAAACGCGCTGATGGTGCCGACCGAGAGGGCCTCGAGTGTACGTGCGACGGCGTTGGGGAACCCCTCCACGATCCCGAAGAAGATGAGGAGCGACATCCCGTTACCGATGCCCCGCTCGGTGATCTGCTCGCCGAGCCACATGATGAAGACGCCACCCGTAGTCAGCGTCAGCACCGTCACCAGCCGGAAGCTCCAGCCGGGATCCGGGACGATCGGCGTCTGCATGCCACTCTGGCTTTCCAAGAAGATCCCGTAGGCGTAGCCCTGCAGAATGCACAGCCCGACGGTGGTGTAACGCGTCCACTGGTTCAGCCGCTTACGGCCTTCCTCACCCTCCTTCTGCATCTTCTCGATCGTGGGGAAGACCGCAGCGAGAAGCTGGAACATGATGCTGGCGGAGATGTAGGGCATGATCCCCAGCGCGAAGATCGTGGCGCGCTGGAGGCCTCCGCCTACAAACATGTCGTAGAGCCCAAAGAGCGTGCCCTGAATCGCCGTGGCCAGATCCCTGAGTGCGACCACATCGACTCCCGGCACCGTGATGTGAGCGCCGAAGCGATAGATCGCCAGACAGCCCAGGGTGAAAAGCAGCTTCTGCTTGAGCTCGGGGGCGCGGAGAAGACTCTGGACGGGATTAGCCATCAGTTGGCCTCGCTTGCCTCTCCCCCCGCTTTCTCGATCTTCTGCCGTGCGGAGCGACTGAACGCGTGCGCGGTGACCTTGATCGCTCGAGTGAGCTCGCCTTCACCGAGAATCTTCACGGGCCGGCGCAGCGAGCCGATCAAGCCCGCTGCCTTCATGGTCTCCGGCGTTGCCTCATCGCCCACTACCCGGTCCAAATCCTTAACGTTTACTACCTGGTACTCCACGCGTTTGTGGGGGCGAAAGCCTCGCTTCGGCAACCGCCGCTGCAAGGGCATCTGCCCGCCTTCAAACCAGGGCTTCGTGGAGCCGCCAGAGCGCGATTTGTGGCCCTTGTGGCCACGACCGGCGGTCTTGCCACGTCCAGAACCGGGTCCACGGCCAAGGCGCTTTGAAGCCTCCTTGAGCCCCCTGGGACGCCGAATCGTTTCTAGGTGAGCCATCACTTCAGGGCCTCATCTTCTCGTCGTTGGACACCGGCGTGACCTCCACGAGATGCTTCACCTGAAAGAGCATCCCGCGGATAGCCGGGTTGTCCGGCTTAATCACGCTGCGCTGATGCCTGAGGCCGAGTGCCTTGAGCGTCGCCCGAATGTTGCGCGGCGCGCCAAGCCCGCTCTTCACCTGACGGACTTGCAGCTTACCCACTGCGTCCTCCCCGCAGTTCCTCTACAGGCACACCCCGCTCCTTCGCTGCCTGCTCGGCGGTCACCAAGCGACATAGCCCGTCCATGGTAGCGCGAACCATGTTGACGGGATTGTTCGAGCCCAGACTCTTGGTCAGGATATCCTGAATGCCCGCGCACTCAAGCACGGCGCGCACCGGCCCGCCGGCGATCACGCCGGTACCCGGCCCTGCCGGCCGCAGCAGTACCTTGCCCGCGCCGTGTGCCCCCACGATCTCGTGCGGAATCGTGCCGTGCCGGACGATCGGCACGTCGACCATCGAGCGCCGCGCCTGCTCGAAGCCTTTCCGAATCGCCTCCGCAACCTGATTGGCCTTTCCGAGCGCCGTGCCGACGCGACCCTGCTGGTCACCCGTGGCGACGAGCGCCGTAAACGAAAAACGCCGGCCCCCCTTCACCACCTTCGCCACGCGATTGATGAAGATGACGTTCTCGACAAATTCGCTCTCGCGGATCCGCCTGTCTCGCCTGTCCGCTCTTTCCCGACTTTCGCGCTGAGTCGCCACTAAATCCTAAGACCTCCGTCGCGCGCGCCCTCGGCAAATGCCCGCACGCGCCCGTGGTAGCGGTATCCACCGCGGTCGAAGACGACCGTATCGATTCCCCTAGCCCTAGCACGCTCAGCCATGATCTGGCCGGCGACACGGCTCTGCGAAGACTTACGTCGGTCACTCTCCAGCTTCGACTGTACTTCCTTTGAGCGGGTGGAGATACCGGTGATACAGATACCCAGATCGTCGTCGACCAGCTGCGCCTCAAGGTGCCGCAGCGTGCGCCGCACGACCAGGCGGGGGCGTTGCCCTGTGCCGCGAATCTTCTTCAGAATCCGAAAATGACGGCGCCGGCGGGCCAGCAACCGCCGATCCGACCTCCCCTTCGCTTTCCTTCTTCGCAGCTTCCTTATTGACATCAGATCGCCGTCTTGCCCGCCTTGCGACGTACCTGTTCGCCCTGATACCTGATCCCCTTGCCCTTGTACGGCTCCGGGGGGCGCAGCGCGCGGATCTCTGCCGCCGCCTGACCGACTTTCTCCTTGTCCACTCCCGAGACTGTGACCACCGTTGGCGACTCGACTCCGAGCTTGACGCCCTCCGGTGGGTCGTAGGCTAGGGGTTGGGAATAGCCGAGATGGAGTCGCAGCGACCTCCCTTGCGCCTCGGCCCGATAGCCCACACCAACGATCTCCAGCCTCCTCTCGAACCCGTCCACGACACCCTTAACCATACTGGCCAACAGTGAGCCCGTCAGACCATGGAGGGCCCGATGATCGCGGCGGTCGCTCGGCCGCTTCACGCGCAACTCGCCGTCCTCCTGGACGATCTCCATCGCCGGGTGAAACTCGCGCTCGATCTCACCCTTCGGGCCCTTGATCCTGACTCGGGTTCTCTCAATGACCACCGACACTCCACTGGGTATCGGGATCGCCTGCATTCCGACACGCGACATCGCTTGAACTCCCGCCCTACTCAGTGCACAATCGCGATCAGCTCACCGCCCAGGCCTGCGGCCCGCGCTTCGCGATCGTTCTTTATGCCCTGGCTCGTGGAGAGGATCGCCATACCAAGACCGCCACGCACGCGCGGGATCCGCGACGACGCTACGTAGGCTCGCCGTCCCGGCCTCGACACTCGACGCAGTTCGCGAATCACCGGCTTGCCGTCCGGCGTGTACTTCAGGTACAGCCGCAGGAACGTACGCCGCCCATCGTCGAGCACCTTCACGCCGTGAATGTAGTGGCTCTCCGCCAGCTTCCGAGCGATCTCCACTTTCATCCTGGAGAGAGGCACATCGACTCGCTTCTGCCCCGCCAGGAGCGCATTGCGGACTCGCGACAGCATGTCCGCAATCGGGTCCGTCATCGTCATCGTCTACTTACCTGCACACTCGGCTAGTTCTCAACGCTACCAGCTGGCCTTGCGAACGCCCGGGATCTCGCCGTTCAGCGCCATCATCCGGAAACAGATGCGGCACAACCCGAACTTGCGGATGAATGCCCGAGCTCGCCCGCAGCGGCGGCACCGGCTGTACTCGCGAACGTCGTACTTCTTGCGCTTCTTCGCCTTCTCAATCAGGGCTTTGCGTGCCATCACACCACCAATCGCTTGACAGCTCAGCCGCTACACTGCGACCGGCTCCATGCCGCGGAACGGCATGCCAAGCTCCCGCAGGAGCGCCAACGCTTCGTCATCTTTGTCCGTCGAGGTGACGAACGTGATGTCCATCCCGTGGATCTTTTGGATCTTGTCGTAGTCCACCTCGGGGAAGATCACCTGCTCGCGCACACCGACGGTGTAGTTACCGCGACCGTCGAACGATCGCATGGCCAGACCTCGAAAGTCACGTACCCTGGGCACCGCTACGTTTACAAACCGATCCATGAACTCCCACATATGCCGGCTTCGAAGGGTCACGCTCACGCCCACCGGCATCCCGGCTCGCAGCCCGAAATTCGAGATCGCCTTTCTGGCTCGGTTCACAATCGGACGCTGGCCCGCGATCGCCGAGACCGCTTCAACCACAGAATCGAGCAGCTTCGCATCTCTTGAAGCTTCACCGACACCCACGTTGACGATGATCTTCTGCAACCGCGGGATCTGGTGCACGTTATTGAACCCGAACTCTTTGGCCAGCTTAGGCCGTACCGCCTGCTCGTAGTGTTCCTGCAATCTCGGCTTCATCTTCAAAAGGACTCTCGGCCCTGTCTGTCCCTTACGCTTCAGGGATCGGGATCGCCGTACTACAGCGCGCGCAAAGCCGCTCCAGGGTCCCGTCGGCATCGTGCCGCTTGCGAACACGCGACGGCACCTTGCAGTGTGGGCAGATCAACATCACGTTCGCCGCAGCGATCGGTGCCTCAAAGGTGACGATCCCGCCCTCCGGGTTGTGCTGGGACGGACGCTGGTGACGCTTGCGCATATTGATGCCTTCTACAACCACACGGCTGCCCTTCGAGATCACGCGCAGGACACGCCCCTCCGACCCCTTGTAGTTGCCGGCTATGATCGCAACCTGGTCACCCCTACGAACCTGCATCTCGATCCACTCGCTCGACTCAGACCACCTCGGGCGCCAACGACACGATCTTCATGAACCGCTTGTCCCTCAACTCCCGTCCCACCGGCCCGAAGATCCTGGTCGCCCGTGGCTCTCCCTGCTCGTTGATCAACACTGCCGCGTTATCGTCAAACCGAATATATGAACCGTCTCTTCGGCGCTGCTCCTTGGCGGTGCGCACCACCACCGCCTTGGTGACCTCGCCTTTCTTGATGGTGCTCGCAGGCAACGCATCCTTGATCGTCACCACGATGACGTCGCCCATCCGTGCGTAGCGACGCCTGCTGCCTCCCAGCACACGAATGCACAGCGCCTCTTTGGCCCCCGAGTTGTCCGTAACTCGTACAACCGACTCCTGCTGTATCATCTCCGAGCCCGCCTATCTCACCTGCGCTCTAAGCGTCGCGACTCGACGCTTCCGGCCTGCGTATGATCTCTACCAGGCGCCAGCGCTTGAGCCTCGACAGCGGGCGAGTCTCCTCGATCCGCACCACATCACCTATGCGCGCCTGATTATCCTGGTCATGAGCGTAGTATCTCTTGTGGCCCTTGAGCTGTTTGCCGTACAACGGGTGCGTGTAACGCCGCTCGACGCTGACCACGATGGTCTTGTCCATCCGGTCGCTCACCACCGATCCAACCCGCGTCTTACGCCGACCTCGAGTCATGCGTCGTCACTTCTCCTTGGAACCGCGCGCGCGGCCCCTAGCTGCCGCTCGTGCTGTATGGTCTTCAACCTGGCAATGTCACGCCGTAGCTGCCGAATGCGCTCAGGGTTCTCCAGCTCCTCATACGCACCACGCATGCGTAGGTCGAAGAGCTCGCCCACAAGCTGCTCCAGCGCTTGTGCGATATCCACATCGGCCATCTCGCGGATCTCTTCAGGCCGCATCAGAGGCCTCCCCTGCTGCGACTGACGAAGCGCGTCTGCACCGGCAGCTTCGCCGCAGCCAGCTCCATCGCCCGCCGGGCTACAGCTTCCGACACGCCCTCCAACTCGAACATCACGCGGCCTGGCTTCACCGGCGCGACCCAAGCCTCCGGGTTGCCTTTCCCTTTGCCCATGCGGGTCTCAGCCGGCTTCTTGCTGATCGGTTTGTCGGGGAAGATGCGAATGAACACCTTGCCACCGCGCTTGATATGCCGAGTCATGGCAACTCGCGCCGCCTCGATCTGCCGCGCCGTGATCCAGGCCCGCTCCAGCGACTGAAGGCCATACTCACCGAAGGCAACGCGACTGCCTCGCGTCGCCTTCCCGCGAACGCGACCCTTCTGCTGCTTCCGCCATTTTATGCGCTTTGGAGCGAGCATCACGGTCTCCTACGCTATCATATTCCCCGGCCGCCGGCTGTGTAGGTCATCCCTTTGCGCTCCTCCACAACCTCGCCCTTAAACACCCACACCTTTACACCGATCGGCCCGAATGTCGTCTTGGCCGTCGACTGGGCGAAGTCGACATCCGCCCGCAGCGTGTGCAGAGGTACGCGGCCCTCATGATACCCCTCCGTCCGCGCGATCTCCGCGCCGCCAAGACGGCCGGCGCACTGGATCTTGATGCCGCCAGCACCCATGCGCATCGCCTGCTGCACGGCGCGCTTCATCGCCCGGCGGAACGCGATCCGCTGCTGCAGTTGGAAGGCAATGTTATCGGCCACCAGTTGCGCTTCTATTTCGGGGCGCTTGATCTCCTCAACGTTGATCGCGACCTCGGCCCTCGTGAGCACAGACAGCTCATCTCGCAGCTTGTCTACCTCAGCGCCACGCTTACCGATGACAACTCCGGGCCGGCCCGTGTTGATCGTCACCACGATCTTGCCCGGCTTGCGCTCGATCTCCACCGAAGAGATCGCCGCATGACCCAGGCGTGCCTTCAGGTAGTTCCTGATCTTCTCATCCTGCTCGATGAGATCCGCCAGGTTACCCTCAGCGTACCAGCGTGACTTCCACTCCTTGACGACGCCCAGACGGAAACCGAGCGGGTGTGTCTTCTGGCCCATGCTACTCCTTCCGATCCACGACGACGGTGACGTGGCTCGTGCGCTTGCGAATCAGGCTCGCCCGACCCATCGCACGTGCCCGCCAGCGTCTTAATGTGGGGCCCACATCCACATATGCCTGCTTGACGTACAGCTCGTCCGCATCGACGCGTTCACCCTGCTCGTCGGCTTTGTACATGGCGTTAGCGACAGCCGATCGCAACGTCTGTTCGATCTGCCGCGCCGCCTTCTTGTCCGTGAACTTCAAGGCGGCATACGCGTCGTTCACGCTCTGGCCGCGGATCATGTCCACGACCAGCCGCATCTTCCGCGGCGACTGCCGAACGAACCGCGCAACTGCCCTCGCTTCCATTCTACTCGACCCTCGCCCGCTTATCGGCGAGCTTACCACTGTGGCCGCGGAACAGCCGCGTGGGCGCGAACTCACCCAGCTTGTGCCCCACCATGTTCTCGGTGATGTAGACCGGGATGAACTTGTTCCCGTTGTGCACAGCTAGGGTGTGCCCCACGAACTCCGGGGTAATCGTCGAACGCCGCGACCACGTCTTCATCACCCGCTTCTCGCCGCTCTCGTTCATCTGCCTGACCCTGTCAAGCAGGGAAGCGTCGACGAACGGACCCTTACTTACGCTTCTTGCCATTCCCGCTCCGGGTATCTGGCGTGTTCCCTCACCGCGAATGCCTATTCGGTCGCCTTGCCACGGCGCCGGCGCCGCACTATGAGCTTGTTCGACCGCTTGTGGGGATCCCGCGTCTTACGACCCTCGGGCCTGCCCCAAGGACTCACTGGCGGCCGGCCACCGGACGCCTTCCCTTCGCCACCGCCCAAGGGATGGTCCACGGGGTTCATCGCCACACCGCGAACCTTCGGCCGACGACCTGCCCAGCGAGCGCGACCCGCCTTACCCCACGAGATGTTCTCGTGATCGACGTTGCCCACCTGGCCGATCGTGGCCATGCAACCCGCCAGTACCATGCGGACCTCGGTCGACGGAAGCCGGAGGGTCACGTATTTGCCCTCCTTCGCCACCACCTGAGCCCCGCTACCGGCTGACCGGATCAGCTTGCCGCCTTGGCCAGGCTCCAGCTCCACGTTGTGCACGGTGGTCCCCAAGGGGATCTCTTTCAGCGGGATCGCATTACCGAGTCGAATCTCGCTGCCCGATCCTGCCATGACCGTGTGGCCCACCTGCAGCCCACGAGGATGCAGGATATAGCGCTTCTCACCGTCAGCGTAGTGGATCAGCGCGATGTTCGCTGAACGGTTCGGGTCATACTCGATCGCCGCGACCTTGCCCGGCACGCCTGTCTTGTCGCGCCGCCAGTCGATCCTGCGATAGCGCCGCTTGTGGCCACCGCCGCGCCGCCGCGTGGTAGTGTGACCGTGATGGTTGCGCCCGCCCTTCCTCTTCAGGGGCTCCAGCAGCGACTTCTCCGGCCGGTTCCGCGTGATCTCCTCGTCGTCAACCAGCGATCGGAAACGCGTTCCAGCGGTCCTCGGCTTCAGCTTCTTGATCGCCATTAGCGCCCCTCAAAGACCTCTATGGTCTCGCCTTCGGCAAGTCGGACGACGGCCTTCTTCCAATTGCGCTGCTTGCCGACATGGACGCCCCTGCGGCGCCACTTACCCCGCTGCAGCGCCGTCCGCACGTCCTTGACATGCACCGAGAACAGCCGCTCCACGGCGTGCTTGACCTCGTGCTTGTTCGCGTCGATCGCCACCTCGAACGTGTAGTGGTTGTGTTCGGCCTGGCTTGCCGATGACTTCTCGGTAATGATCGGGCGGACGATGATCTGCCGTGGATCACGCATCGTCGCCCTCCTCCGAACTGGCATCAGGCACGCTCGCGTCGCCCGCCTGCCGGCTCTCTGACAGCGCCTGCTCCTCGATGACCACCGAATCGGCCCACAAGACGTCGTAGGCCGACTCCCTCCCGAACGCTCGCACCTCGACGTCGGGGATGTTCCGCGCCGAGAGATACAGGCTCGGTTGATAGCCCGCCGTCAGAATCAACACCTTGTCGTCGGTCAGACCCAGTTTCTCCAACAGCCGCACCAGTTGCCGAGTCTTCGGCTGCTCCACCGCCAGGCTTTCGATCACGATGACACGGTCCTCCGACGCCCGGGCGTTGAACGCCGAGTGCCGCGCCAGGTGCCGGACCTTCTTGGGCAGGTGCTCTCGATAGGACCGCGGCTGCGGCGGAAATACCACCGCGCCGCCGCGCCAAATCGGTGAGCGGATGCTGCCCACGCGGGCACGTCCTGTCCCCTTCTGTCGCCATGGCTTGCGCCCACCGCCGCGCATCACACCTCGGTTCTTCGCCGAGGCCGTACCTTGCCGCCGATTCGCCAGATGGGCCTTCACGGCGGCGTGAATCGCGCTTTCGTGCACGACGCCATCGAACAGTTCCGTGGGCAACGCCCGCGCAACTCCCGCCTGGCCGTCGGCCTTGTAGTACCGCGCCGTGAGAGGTGTCATCGTCCGCTCGACTTCTATACTCCTTATAGCCTGGCAGTCGTCACTGCTTGCCGACCAAGACCCAGCCGGTGCGCGTGCCCGGCACTGATCCCCTAACGAAGAGCAAGTTCCGCTCCGGGTCTACCCTGACCACCGTCAGGTTCCGGATCGTCTTGCGCTCCATCCCCATGCGACCCGCCATCTTGCGGCCTTTGATCACCCGCGAGGGATCGGTCCCCGGACCGATCGAGCCGGGCACCCTGACCGAGGGATGGCCATGCGACTTGGGGCGACCCCCAAAGCGATGCCGTTTCACTACGCCCTGGAAGCCCCGCCCCTTGGTATGGCCTGTCACCTTTACCCGCTCACCCTCCTCAAACATGGCCACCGTGAGGACCTGACCCACTCGTAGACCCTGCTGTGCCTCGGGAGCCGCCGTTCCCGCCTCGGCTTCGTCCTCAGCGCCTTCAACACCCTGAGGCGGGCTTTCAGCGGCTGCCGGTGAAGCCGGTGTGTGCGGGTCCTCCGCCAACACGTCGTCGGCGCCGAGCTTGAACTCGCGAACGATGGCCGGCACGTGGTCCAGGTTCGCACGGCCGACATGACCGAGCTCGGGCTTGCAGCTCCGCTTCGCTTTCTTCCGCCCAAACCCGAGTTGAACCGCGCGGTAGCCGTCGCGCTCCTCGGTCTTGACCTGGACGATTGAGCACGGGCCCGCCTCGATCGCCGTGACCGGAACCAGGGTTCCGTCATCGGCAAACAGCTGGGTCATTCCGATCTTTCTGCCGATCAGCCCCAACATGGCATGCCCTGCCTCAGTCTACCTTGATCTCCACATCGACCCCGGCCGGAAGGTCGAGCTTGGTCAGCGCATCGACCGTCTGAGGCCGCGAATCGAAGATGTCGATGACCCGCTTATGCGTTTTCAGCTCGAACTGCTCGCGGGACTTCTTGTCGACGTGAGGACTCCGCAGGACCGTCCAACGCTGACGCCGCGTCGGGAGCGGTACCGGTCCACGCACGGTAGCGCCCGTCTTCTGCGCCGTCCGCACGATGTCCGCGGCCGTCTGGTCGATGACCGCGTGATCGAACGCCTTCAGTCTGATGCGAATCTTTCCTGACATTGCTGGGGCGCCTGGCAAGCCCTCCTGATTGAGGCCGCGTAACCTACGAGCAGCCTACTCCAGAACTTTGGTGACGACGCCGGCGCCGACGGTGCGACCGCCCTCGCGAATCGCGAAGCGCAGTCCCTCCTCCATCGCGATCGGCGTGATCAGCCCAATCGTCATCGTCACGTTGTCGCCCGGCATCACCATCTCCACACCGTCCGGTAGCTTCACTTCCCCCGTCACGTCCGTCGTCCGGAAGTAAAACTGCGGTCGATACCCCGTGAAAAACGGCGTGTGACGTCCCCCCTCGTCCTTCGTCAACACGTACACCTCACCCTCAAACTTCGTGTGCGGCGTGATCGACCCCGGCTCCGCCAACACCATCCCACGCTCGATCTCGTCCTTCTCGATACCCCGCAACAACACACCCGCATTGTCTCCCGCTACACCCTCGTCCAGGGTCTTGCGGAACATCTCCACACCCGTCACCACCGTCTTCTTGTGAGCCCCCAAACCCACAATCTCTACCTCACTACCTACCTTGATCTTCCCCCGCTCGATCCGCCCCGTCCCCACCGTGCCTCGCCCCGTGATCGAAAACACATCCTCCACCGGCATCAAAAACGGCTTCTCCACATCCCGCTCCGGCTGCGGGATATAGCTGTCCAACGCCTCCAACAGCTCATCTAGGCTCTTCGTCTCCTCCGCCCCAGGCTCCCCACTCTCCAACGCCTTCAACGCGCTCCCCTTGATCACCGGAAGCTCGTCCCCAGGAAACTCGTACTCGTTCAATAGATCCCGAACCTCCAGCTCCACCAACTCCAGAAGCTCCGGATCATCCACCATGTCCACCTTGTTCAAGTACACCACGATGTACGGCACATTCACCTGACGCGCCAACAACACGTGCTCCCGCGTCTGCGGCATCGGCCCGTCCGCCGCACTCACCACCAACACCGCCCCATCCATCTGCGCCGCACCCGTGATCATGTTCTTCACATAATCCGCGTGCCCAGGACAATCGATGTGCGCATAGTGCCGGTTCTCCGTCTCGTACTCCAAGTGCGCCGTCGCAATCGTGATCCCCCGCTCCCGCTCCTCCGGCGCCTTGT
>CP070823.1:2469353-2473631 GCA_020344375.1 Gemmatimonadota bacterium
GGATAACGGCCCGCATCCGGATCGAAGAACGGCGACCAGCTCGTGGGCCCGCCGAAGATGAGATTGGTGAGCGTGCCCTGAGTCTGCTCGCCCTCCGGCACCACGTCCTGATCGGCGTCGGTGAAGCTGGCGTTGGCGCTCAGCTCCAGCTGGTCGGAGATCCGTTGGCTGATGTTGGCACGGACCGACCGCCGGGTGGCTTCGGTCGCCTGATGAATGCCGCCCTCGTTGCGAAGGTTGGCGGAGACGAAATAGCTGGTCTCCTCGGTGCCGCCCGAGATGGAGAGGTAGGTGCCATATCCCACGTCGGTCTTAAAGATCGAATCCTGGATATCGTAGCGAACGATATCCGGCTGGCCGACGGAGTCGATGTAGGCAGGGCCCCAAGTCACATCGGCTAACCCGGCGTAGGGCGACATGTTGAGGTCGTACTTGTCCGGTGGCTGGCTGATCAGCATCTCGGTGCGCAGGGAGATCCGAGGCCGACCCTGCCGTCCCCGCTTGGTGAAGATCTGGATCACGCCGTTGTTGGCGCGGGAGCCGTAGAGCGCGGCGGCCGCCGGCCCCTTGAGGACCTCGATCCGCTCGATGTCTTCAGGTGCCAGGTCTGCCACCGCGTTGGTCAACGCCGCGCCGCCGCGGCCGACGTTCGAGGAAAGGTCGACGAGGCCTTCGGTGTTGTTGTCCACGATCACCCCGTCCACCACGTAGAGCGGCTCGGCCCCGCCGAGGATCGAGCTGGTGCCGCGGAGCCGGACGCTCACGCCGCCGCCGGGCTGACCCGAGTTCTCGGAGATCCAAGCTCCGGTGACCTTACCCTGGAGCGCCACGTCGATCGCGGAGGCGCCGGCCGCCTCGCTGACCGCCTCGCCGGGAACACTCTCAATGGTGTTCCCTAGGGTCCTCCGCTCGGCCTCGACGCCGGTCAGGGTGACCACGATCTCGCTAAGCTCTATCGCGGTCTCCGTCAGGTAGACCGGGTCCACGCTGACGGTCCGGTCCGCCGCGAGCCTGATCTCCCGCGTCTCCTTCCTCCGCCCGATGAAGGTGAATTCGAGCGTGTAGGTCCCCGGCGCGACCGAAGCACGGATCGTGTACAAGCCCTCCGGGTTAGTGAGTGTGCCCAGGGATGTCCCCTCGATGGCCACCGCCACATCGGCCATTGGCCGCTGCGCGGTCGCGTCGTAGACCGTTCCCTGGATCGCGTAAGGCTGGGGCTGCTGTGCCCAGACTTGTCCTGGCAGCAGGAGCGCCGCGGACAGAGCCAGCAACGTGGCAGCCAGAGAGGAATTAGGCGATCTCATCGGGACCCTCCAGCATTTTCATCCGCCGTTCACAGTAATCGGCCGCGTGTAACGGAGCCTAAGAGCCCGTCGCGGTTACCGAGGTCGATAGAGGAGGGCGGCACGCTGCTTTCAGGGCGACATCGCCCGAGTGGTGGCTCCTCTGTAGACCATACCGGCGAGGCGTCAAGAAGGGATTCCAACAGCTTCTCGCGGCTCGCGACTGGCTCATCGGCAGGTACACACCCCTGGGGCGTCAGACACCTCAGCTCCTGGTGCCCGACCAAGATGCCGTCCCAAGCTGCCCCAAGAGTTGGCCGCTGCTTCTGATGGGACGCACTTAGTTGTGGTTAGTTGACAGCGTGTTACATCGTATATGAGAGGTGATTAGCCTGTCAATAGTGGAAACCGGGCGCCAGAGAGCGTCCCAGGCGTGGTCCCGATCTCAGGAGTGATGACGACACTACAGGCAAGTCCAAACCAGGATGACACCACAGGAGGAGAGAAAGAAGGTCGCTCATCGATCTCCCCCTCAGTGCATCGCCACCTTCCCAGCTCGCTCCGGGCACGGCGGCTCTGGGTGGCCTTCGCCCAGTCGCTCAGCTGCCCGGAACCACAGCCGCGCGGGCGTAGCGCGGACCAGGCAGTTTCTGGACGAGGCCGGCGAGCTCCAGCTCCAGCAGCGCCGTGGCCAGGGGCCCGGGCGACGCGCCCACGGCTCCTGAGAGATCTTCCACGTCCACGGCCCCCGCCTCCAGGGCCGCCCAAACGCGGCGAGCCAGCTCGGAGGCACCCGGGTGCAGCCCGGTCTGGCCGAGAGCGCAGGATGCCGCCGACTCAGCATCCGGCAGAGGCGTGGGCTCCCCGGCCCGGGAACCGAGGACATCGAGGATGTCGGCCGCCGAGGCCACGAGAAAGGCGCCGTCCTGGATCAGACGGTGGGTGCCGCGACTGCTCTCGTTGTGGATGGGACCCGGGACGGCGAAGATCTCTTTCCCCTCATCGAGCGCATAGTGGGCGGTGATCAACGCGCCGCTCTTTTCCGGCGCCTCGACTACGAGCACGGCCCGCGCCAGCCCGGCGATCAGACGATTGCGCTGCGGGAAATGGTACTTCAGCGGAGGGGTGCCGGGCGGGAACTCCGTGACTAGGCAGCCGCGCTCGGCCATCAGCGCGGCCAGATCTTCATGCTCCGGTGGATAGGGCACGTCGAGCCCCGTGCCCAGGACGCCGACGGTGTCGCCCCCGACATCGAGGGCCGTGCGGTGAGCGATGCTGTCGATCCCGCGGGCGAGTCCGCTCACGATCACGTAGCCGGCGCGCACCAGCCCGAGGACGATGGACACGGTGGCATCGCGCCCGTAAGTGGTGTGGCAGCGCGTGCCCACCACCGCGATGCCGGGCCGCTCGAGCAGCTCGAGACGCCCCTGCACGTGCAAGATTGGTGGCGGTTGCGGGAGCCTACGGAGCGCTTTCGGGTAGTGCGGATCTGCGAGTTCGAGGACGCGCGGTAACGTCATGAGTGATAACATGGGCCCTGACTATCATCACAGTGTCACCACCGAAGCCCCGATGCCATCGAGTGTTCGCGGAGACATTCTGGAAACGAGAGGTGTCCGGCAGAGAGAGCATGGTGAAGAACTACTTGCTCTGGGCACAGTGCTTCAGCTGGCCCGGAGAGCCGGCAAAGCGGGATCAGAACACGGCACTGCGAGCCAACACTACTCTGCTCCGTGCTCCCTGTGCCGACGCAAGGTTAGCGTCTATGATATCCCTCCGAAGACGACTGAGACTCCAATACTCAGCGTCTGAACGCCACTCATGGCCCGTCAAGGCTCTGGTCGGGCTGTGTTCGGTGGGCCGTGCCGCTGATCCGGAACTGGTGGTGGGGCGGGCGGAGCCGACGGCATGTCGTGTAGCTCCCGCCAGCACGTTCATGTGTCAAGTCCTAGCACAAACGAAGCAACGTGAGAGGGGATGGCCCCTCGGGGATAGCCATCCCCTCTTCGCGATACAGTTGTATCAGGCAGGCACCGCTCATCGCGGTGGCTGCGGCAATCAACTCCCCGTATCACCTTTCGTCACCGGAGGCGGATCACCGCAGAATGAAAATCTCCTTAGCTGCGACATTGTTGTTCAGGACCTCTTCCCGACGAACGCCGCCGGTCAGAGGGTCTACCATCAGTATGCGTCCGGCCTCTTGGCCCCATAGCTGGGTCCCGGCCGCGCCCGCCACAACGATCAAATCGCCATCCTCTTTGACCGCCGCCATGTTGAGGGCCCGCCCTCCTGGTTCACCACTCAGGTCCAGGGAAGGCAGTTGATTCAAGCCTGAGTCGTAGACCAAGATCACACCGGAAGACGGCCAATCCTGCGTCCAGCCTGCCACGAAGTACAATCGGGTCCCGTCCGGCGAAACAGCCAACTTCCTCCCGTAGCAGGCACTCACCGGTATGCTGGCAACGATCTGGTCAGCCAACAGATCGTACTTCAAGAGCCTTCCCGATGACATGCGAACGAAAAGCTCGGTGCCGTTTGGGGCCGGCAGCATCTCCACGATTCCGTCGGTGCCATTAGCCGGGTCACTCGAGAAATCGATTGTATCCGAGACAGCCATGGTCGCCGGATTGACAACGACTGCCTGTGAGCTGGGATAGGGCCAGGTCGAACTGGGAACCGTCACCACGATGGCCCCGGCTTGCGCATATTCGCCTTGCGGAATAGCCACCAACAGGAAGTCTCGATCTTCAAACGGGCCAACGAAGCCGTTCGGCTCAAGTGTCCACGCATCCAGAACGGCTACACCCCATTCGCCAGCGGCGTTCTGCGACCCGCCGATAAACAACCGTCGGCCGTCTGGCGACACAGCAACAATCCCGCCGCTGGGAATGGCCATTCCGTCAAAATCATCGCGCCGGTATCCGGCTTCGTCAGCGAAGTAGCGCTGCGCAACGACCTCGAATCGTTGCCAGTCAACCACGACTACCTGTGACTG
>CP070823.1:2473731-2481175 GCA_020344375.1 Gemmatimonadota bacterium
TCAAGGGGCAGGTACTCGCGGCGGCTGCCGAGCTGCTCGGAGTTCGGGCGGCGGAGTTGGACGCCAGGGGCGGACGAGTTTTCGTGAGCAGCGATCCGAAGCGCGCCGTGGCTTGGGCGGACGCCGCAGCACGGCACTTCTCCGAGCACGGGCCGCTGGTGGGTAAGGGGTGGTACTCACCCCCGGAAGCGTTGGGTGGCAGCCACAAGGGTGCGACGGTCGGCACCTCTCCGGCCTACTCTTTCTCCGCATGTGTGGCTGAGGTGGAGGTGGACAGAGAGACGGGCCGGGTCACCGTTGCCAAGCTCACCGACGCTCACGACGTCGGCACGCCAGTTAACCCGATGGCGGTGGAAGGGCAGTGTGAGGGTGCAGGCGTGATGATGCTCTCCGAGGCGCTGCTGGAGGATGTGGCCTTCGACGAGGAGGGCCGGGTCAGGAATCCCACCCTCCACGATTACCTGCTGGCTACGTCCTGCGATGCTCCTGAGATCGACACGACGCTCGTACCATCCTTCGAGCCGCAGGGGCCGTACGGAGCCAAGGAGTGTGGTGAAGGATCTACCCTTCCTGTGATCGGGGCCATCGCCAACGCCATCTCGGACGCCATCGGCGTACGGGTGAGCGAGCTTCCGATGACTCCAGAACGAATTCGGGCGCTGATTCACCAGCAGGAGAAAGGACGGGAACAGAGCTGACTTCTGTGTGTCAGCACTCGTCCAGGGACCCGGGTGGATGCGGCTGCTGGGGCTGCACCCCCTCCGATTCGTTGATCGACCGGACCTTTTCGAGGATCTCTTCGTCCGTGAGCAAGCGCTCCGACCTCTTGGCCAAGGCGATCACCGCCTCGACCGCCTCAGGAGTGATCGGCAGGCCGCGGGCACGTAGGAAGTACTGGACGTTGCACGCGCCCGACATGGGGCCGACTTCGATCTCCTGCTCACGTCCAACCCAGCTCGCCGGAACGCCCGAGTAGACTCGATCGGCCAGCCAGGCTTGTCCCTTGCGCTGGGCTTTGATGACTGCCGCGGCGTGCACGCCGGTGGCCGTACGGAAGGCGTCACGGCCCACGATGGGCGTGTTGACAGGAATGGGCACTCCCACGGCCTGCGAGACGGTCTCAACGTACTCGGGGATGGCGGTCAGGTCGTCGTCGCGCCAGCCGAGAAGCTTGAGGTTCACGAGCAGTTGTTCCATCGGCGTGTTGCCGATCCGTTCGCCGATGCCGAGGGCGGTGCCGTGCACGCGAGTGGCCCCGGCCTCGAGGGCCGCCAGTGTATTGGCCACGTCGAGCCCACGATCCCGATGGCCGTGCCAGTCGATGCCAACCGTGTCTGTCACACCCAACTCTTCAAGCAGGTTCTTGACCCAAGTGACCAGATTCCTAACGCCTCTCGGAACTGCGGCCCCAACGGTGTCGCAGAGACATACGCGCTTGGCTCCTTCCTCGACCCCGGCGCTGAGCAGCGCTCGCAGGTCTTCGGGCGCAGCGCGGATGGTATCCTCGGTCACGTACATGACTTCGAGGCCTTCCCTGACCGCAAACTGCACCGCTTCACGCGATAGCCGAAGGATGTGTTCGATATCCCACTCCTCAGCGTACTGGCGGATGGGACTGCTCCCGATGAATACGCACGCCTCGATCGGCACGCCGGTCTCTTGCACCGCGTCGACGATGGGCTGAATGTCGACGATCATCGTCCGTGCGGCGCAGTTCGCCTTGATCCGCAGTTTGGAATTGCCGATCTCTCGGCACAGCAGCTCGACGGACTCGCGCTGCCTCGGACCGGCGCCAGGAAGACCGACGTTCACCGTTTCGATTCCAAGGCTGTCCATCAGGTGAAGTATCTTGACCTTGACGTCGATGGGAGGGTCGATCACCGATGGACTCTGCAAGCCATCGCGCAGAGTCTCGTCGTCGAGCATGGCCAGTCTTGGCCGCTCCGGTCGCTGGTCGCCCAGTTCAGACCAGTCGTGAATGAGCCGATCTTCGGAAGGAACGGTCACCTTGCCTCTCCCTTATTGAGGCACTGAGTTCTGCTGCGACCAGACGCTCGAGCTCCCGCCGCAGAAACAAACGGCACTCAGCGGGAGACTTATCAGCATCGGCCGCTTCATGGCCGCATCTCGTGCAACGGCGTTGCGGTATTCTCCTTGTCCGCTAGCACCAGAAGCTCTCCGGCGTTTCTCCCAGAACACACTATGCCCCACAGTAAACTGCGGCAAGCCATCCGGCGCGTGGCCCGGCGGCTCGAAGGGATCGGCACTTCCACGTTCAGAACCGCAAGTTGTGTTCAGAGTTTGTTTGGCAGGTCTTGTGATGCTAAACTAGGACCACAGGCCCCAACACCTGCAGGAAGCGGCCACCAACCGCCCGGCATTCTACTGAGGAGTCACCCATGGAGAAAGCACTCCAGATGCTCCCCGATGCCAGAATCCCTTATGGGACCTGGGGAAGCAGCTATTTTCCCGCCTGGCAGACGTCAGCGCTTGCCGAGGTAAACATCGGCCAGTTCGCCGGCGAGTCGATGAACAGAATTCTGGGGCTGAGAAGGGTGCCCAAGAGCGAGCTCGACTACCTGATTATCGGCTCGACGGTCCCCTGGCACTGGAAGTTCTGGAACGCGCCGCTGGTGGCCAGCTGCATGGGGCATCGGATACCCGGCTATCACGTCGAGCAAGCCTGTGCTACGGGCCTCCAGGCAGCCCTTTTAGCGGGAGCCGAGGTCCAGTCTGGCGCGTTCGACACCGTCGGCGTGCTCACGTTCGATCGTACCAGCGATTCGCCGGTCGGGGTGTTCCCGGAGCGCCGGGCGCACGAGCGTACGCAGGCGATCGCCGACGTGTGGGACAACTTCGGCTTCGATCCGGCCACGGGTAACGCGATGATCACCGCCGCCGGGATCACGGCGCGCAAGTACAAGTGCGGTCGGGCGGAGACGGACGATGTCGCTTTCCTTCGCTACCAGCAGTACTTCGATGCCAAGGACTCGGGGTTTCTGGATCGGGTCCTCGTGCCCCTGGACGTGCTGAACGTCGCGGGTCGTCCGCTGGGCCGCGTCGATGACGACTATGGAGTGCGCAAAGTGACGATGGCGGGATTGCGGGCGATGCGCGAACTCGACACCTGCGTCACCGGCGGCGGGCAGACGCACGCATCCGACGGCATGTCGATGCTGCTCGTGACCAGCAAGCAGAAAGCCAAGGAACTCAGCCCGCGACCGGAGATCGACATCCAGTTCGTCGCGAAGGCGGAGGCCAGGACCCATCCCAGCCTGATGCCGGAAGCTCCGGCGTTTGCCGTCCAGAAGCTCTTGGACAGGACAGGACTGACCATGGCCGACATGGCAGTGGTCAAGAACCACAATCCCTTTGCGGTCAACGACGTCATCTTCTCGAAGCTGCTCGATTACGATTGGCGCAAGATGAACAACACCGGCTGCCCCCTGGTCTGGGGGCATCCCCAGGGACCGACGCTCACGCGGGTCCTGATCGAGGCACTGGAGGAAGCGGTGGAACTGGGCGGGGGCCAGGTTCTGGTATTCGGTTGCGCCGCCGGCGACGTCGGTATCGCGGCTCTGTTCAAGGTCTCGTGAGGAGATACGATAATGTCCAAAGCAATGAGAGAACCGACACTCCAGACGCTCGGTCTGGGGAACGTCGTCGACATATTCCAAAAGGGACGAATCCCCGCTGATACCGGCGAGCTGGTCGAGAAGGTCTTCGGCAACGCCGGGAACCGTGGCTCGATGGTCATCTCGGGAGCCAACGGAATCGTCGGGGCGGGAAAGGCGATGCAACTCGGGTCGCGGCTCGAGCCGTTCGGAGTGCGAATCGTGGGGCTCGATTTCCCGGGCGCGCCCGACGGCATCGGCAACAAGTACCCAGGCCTCGTGGAGGCGTTCGGCCGCGAGGGCGCCGACCGGATCATGGGGAACATCACCCGGATGGCCTACGACGGCACGCACCTGCCGGCTGAACTGAACAAGCTCCAACCACGCTTCCTGCTGGAGGCGATCCCCGAGATCCTCGAGATCAAACGCGCCCATTACAAGCTCTTCAGCGACGCCTTCCCGGGGATAGAGATCCGTTCGGTCACCTCGGGGTTCCCGAGTTCCGAGCTGGGGGTCGGCATCGCCCACCCCGCCTTCCCTCACGAGATCAACAAGATCTGGGAGATCGTCGAGCCCGAGCCGTCCGCCGTCACCCAACTGTTCTGGGCGATGGGCCTGATCCCGCTGCCCGTCAGCGATAACTGGTCCTTCATCTTGGACGTGCTGTTCTGCGGGGTGACGCTGGCCGGCCTGCGCTACCACGACTCGAGCAACATGCCGTTCTGGAAGATCGACAAGTTCACCCGAAAGCTCCTGGGGCCCAATCCCTTCAGGGCCCACGACGCGATCGGCGCCAAGGGGGCCGACTTCCTGACCTGGTCTTGCCTCCACCACCTGAACGAGACCTACGGCGAGCTGTTCCGCCCGACTGCGGTGCTGGAGGAGCGCAAGGAGACCGGTCAGACCTGGTATCCACCCAACCACTTCCGTCCGCTGGTCGATTGGGCGCTGGACGATGAGCAGAGCGCGGAGTTCCGAGCCTGGATCCTCGGCCCGATGTTCCAGATGACCAGCCTGATGCTCCATGAGAAGCGGGGTCACCTCTCTCACCTGAACGCCATCGGTGAGCTGTGCGCCCAGTTCCGCCGCGGTATCCTCGCGGTGATCCGCGATCTGGGCCCGGATTCCGTGATCTCGACGGTCGAGGCCTACCACCGGCTGCACCCCGAGTCGAAGCAGGGGAAGAGCTGGTTCCCCGCCGCCTTCGAGCGAATAGAGACCCCGGACTGGCAGCAGCTCTACGTCAACGCCGAGCACAACGGCGAGGTCGGCGTGCTCACCGTCAACCGGGAAAGCTACAACTGGGACGTTGACCGGGAGCTGAACCGGGCCATCGACTGGCTGAAGTCTGAACGGATCGACAAGGTGATCGTGACCGGCGACTTCCACATTTCCACGCAGATGATCGGCGCCGATACGAGCGAGTTCTTCCCGGCGCTGCAAGACTTCGAGGACGGTCGCCGAATCGCGAGCAGCTGGGCCGGGACCGCTCGCCGCCTCAACGATGAGTTCGCGGTCTCCGTCGGCTTCGCGGGCGGCAAGCGCTGCCTCGGCGGTATGCTGGAGCTGCTCCTCCACTGCCACTACTTGGTGGCCGTGGATGACGCGCAGCTCGGCATGCCGGAGGTGACCCTGCCCGTGGTTCCCGGCATGGAAGGCTGTCACTGGCCGTTCCGCAAAGCGAACCCGGATCACTGGCCCAAGATCCTCCACCTGCTGCTGACCGGGAGACCGGCCAGGGCGCACGACGCGGTGGGCTGGCTCGTCGACTACGCGGGGCCGCTGGACAAGGCCATAGAGACGGCCTGGAAGGTGGCGGCCGGAGCCGATCACGGCCTGCGGCGGAGGACCGTCGAGGAAGGCGCGCTGAAAGGCATACGGACGGATATCGGCGACCTCCCGGCCGCGGACTCCCCTGCTATGGAGACGGCGCGGGCGGCGATCATCGAGTGCATGCAGCAGGCGTGCGCCACCGCACTGTCACAGGCCATCGAGGTTCAGGCGAAGCGCTCCGCCGACTTCCTGGCCTCCGCCACGTGTCGTGAGGGGCAGATCGGCGCCGAGTACACGCGGACGATGTCTGTCTGAGGCCTTGCACTCCGGGGGCTCGATCGGCGCCGCAGCCAGTACGGCCGGTGTGCGGGGGATCGTACAGTCAATCTCGAAACGGGCTGGCTAGGATGCCTTTCCAAGACACCAAGGTCCAGGGGATGATCGACATCAACGAGGAGCTCTGTAAAGGGTGTGAAATCTGCGTTGACTTCTGCCCCCTCCAGGTGCTGGTTACCTCCGTCACCATCAACAGGAAGGGCTACTACCCTCCGGAAGTCGTCAACGAGGCGAAATGCATCGGCTGCAGGCTCTGTGAGCTCGTCTGTCCGGAGTTCGCGATCACGATATGCAACGAGTGATGACTCAGAGGCAGTCCCGTCTGCAAGGATTCGAGAACCGTACCCTCTTCCTGCTCGGGGATGAGGCGGCCGCTTACGGAGCCCTCTTCGCCGGCTGCGACTTTTTCGCGGGGTACCCCATCACCCCGGCATCCGAGATCGCCGAGGTCATGTCGCGTGAGCTTCCACGCGTAGACGGCTACTACGTGCAGATGGAGGACGAGATGGCCTCGCTCTCGGCCGTCATCGGCGCGGTCTGGGCCGGGGCTAAGGGGATGACCGCCACCTCGGGGCCGGGCTTCTCTCTCATGCAAGAGAACATCGGCTACGCCATCATGACGGAGACCCCGTGCGTCATCATCGATGTACAGCGCTCCGGGCCCTCAACCGGGCAGGCCACCAAGCCCGCGCAGGGAGATGTCCTGCAGGCGCGGTGGGGGACGCACGGCGATCACGAGATGATCGCCCTGGCACCTTCCTCGGTGCAGGAATGCTTCGACCTCACCGTCGCATCGTTCAACCTGGCCGAAAAGTACCGGACCCCGGTCATCATGCTGATGGACGGCGAGATCGGCCATCTCCGGGAGAGCATCACCTTCCCGCCTTTCGATGCGGTCGTCCGTGAAGAGAGGAGACTCGCCCAGCCGGGCACCGACTGCTTCGGCGGAGAGGCCATCCCACCCATGTCGCTGTTTGGGGAGGGCCGGTTCATCCACGTCACCGGTTCCACCCACAAGGCATCGGGGATGCGAGACGTCCAAACCCAGGCCGTCCACGAGGAGCTGGTGACCAGGCTCTGCCGGAAGATCGCCGACGCCCGCGCACAGATCGCCCGCGTGCAGGAGGACTTCGTCGATGGGGCGAAGATCTGCGTCCTCGCCTATGGGGCCGCCGCGCGGCCCGCGCTGGGGGCGGTGTTGGAGGCGCGCAGGAAGGGCTGCGCGGTCGATTTCCTCCGCCTCATCACGATCTGGCCCTTCCCCGAGGAGGCCGTGAAGCGTCTTGCCGACCGGGTGGAGACGATCCTGGTCCCGGAGATGAACCTCGGCCAGCTCGCTCGGGAGGTAGAGCGGTACACCTCCGCTCCCGTCGTGCCGGTATCCAAGATCGGCGGCGTGGCGCACACGGTGGACGAGATCCTCGAGGCGATTCTCTCCAGCAGCGCCGAACTCGAGTCCGCGGCAGGTAAGCGTCGATGACGGACGAAGCGATCATTCCGGGGCCCGAGAGGCGGCTCAAGCCGCACCGGCTGCTGAAGTTCCTCCGCCAGGAGATCCTTCCCACCGCCTTCTGTCCGGGATGCGGTTGCGGAACGGTGCTCAACAGCTTCGCGCAGGCGGTCGAGGAGCTGGGCATCGATCCCAAGGACATGGTCTTCGTGACCGGGATCGGCTGCTCGTCGTGGATCCCCAGCCCTTACTTCAAGGGAGACACCCTCCA
>CP070823.1:2481275-2484254 GCA_020344375.1 Gemmatimonadota bacterium
TCTGGTCTTGCAGGAACTCCTCGATCAAGGGGTACAATTCCTCCAGGCTTCTGCCTCCCAGTGCCGCCCGATTGCGCTCATACCAGTCGGCCACCTCCTGCTCGCTAATCTGGAGCGCTTCGCTCGTCGTGGCAGCGATCAACTCGCCCGTGCTCATGCCGCGCATCGCCGCCTCCTCCTCGAGCAGGCGTTCACGCACGAGGCGCTCAAGAGCCGATTCGATCAACTGGTGCCGCTGCCGTTGGAATCGGTAATCGAGCCGGACCAGCTCCTCGCCTACGTCCTCCTCGACCTCGGAGAGGTAGACGGGCACGCCATCGATCGTGGCCAGCACCCTCGGCTCTTCGCGGTTGCAAGCGGCCAACTCGCCACCGACCAGGAGGCAGATCAGGCTCCAGGTCACGATACCCGACTGGCGATATGACATCGGTTCCATCCTCGATCTCGAGTGCTCGTCGCCTCCGCCCGCGCCGGGCGACCACAGCTCGCCCTGTTTATCAGCTCGCAGGGGAACGAGCGGCGGAAGATGCACCAATGGGGTGGGACACACAACCCCCAGCGCGAAGAACGTGTTTCGGCGCGCACGGCCCGAAGACCACACGCGCCGAGTGACGCGATTCGTTGAAGGACAGCTCCGAGCGGCGGTGCGCTCCGACGGCCCTAGCGCTCGAAGACGGTGCGGCCGTTCACGATCACCCGTCGCGACTCGCCCCAGGTGCCGACAGGACAACCGTCCCAGATCACCAGGTCCGCGTCCTTGCCGGGCTCAATGCTGCCCAGCCGGTCCGCGACCCCGAGGATCTCCGCCGCATCGAGGGTCACCGCTCTGAGCGTCGCATCCTCAGGAAGGCCGTGGGCCTTGGCGACGACGGCCTCCAGCACCACCGAGCGACCGCGACTTGCATCCGTGCTGAGCGCGATCTTGACGCCCGCCCGGTGAAGCCGCCCGGCGTTCTTCGGTGTCTGGGCGAACATCTCGAAGGGGCCTCCACCGCCCAAGCCCATGATGCTCGGCCCGACGACGACGGGGACCCCGGCTTCCGCCAGGCGGTCAGCGACCATGTGTGCACCCGCACCGACGTCGATGATCAACTTCAGATCGAACTCTTCCGCGATGCGAAGAGCCGTCGAGATGTCGTCGGGCGTGTTCGCGACGACACGGAACGGCAGCTCGCCGCGCAGAACCGGTGCGAGTGCCTCCAGCGCCGCCGCGCCGGCTTCGCCTTCAGCCGACGGTTGCGTACCTTCCAGGTACTCCTGCGCGCGGATAAGCTCCACTCGCAGCCGCCCGATCAGCCCCTGCCGCGTGGTCCGCCGCTCGGAGACCTCGCGGGCCTCCTCGCCGGGCTCTTGAAGCCCGAACTCGTCCAGAGCGGACTCCCCGAAGCTGGCGCTCATCGCCGCCATGTCCTTTACCACAGCCTCCGGCCCATCTCCCGCGAGCTTCATCACGACCCCATAGCCGCCCAGCAGGTTCTGAGGACCGGGCGACATGTAGACCGCGGTCACGCCGCCCATGAGCCAGCGGTTCTCCTCGGGCGGCTCGAACGCGTCAACGATGCGACGCGCGGTCGCCAGCAGGTTCTCCTGGTCCCAGCGGGCATCGGAATCCAACCCGTAGTACGTCCGGCTGTCGATGATCCCGGGCGTCACCACGAGCCCGGTCGCATCGATCACCTCCGCGCCATCCGGAATCGCGATATCCCTTCCCACGTCGAGGATCTTGCCATCCCGCACGAGGATGACGCCGTTGTCGATCACACCGTGGGAAATCGTATGGATCGCGCCGCCGCGAATGGCCAGCACGCCATCCTGGGCCGGAGCCAGGGTGGCAGCACAGAGGAGCATCGCGACGGCGGCGAGTCCAGTCTTGTGTGTGTTCTTCATGGCTCTATCCCTCGCAGCCCGGTCACCGGGAACGGTAGACCGAGAATCCGGTCGCCCGATTGTAGACCTCGCGTCCCTCGACGAACACCTGCTCCACGAGACTCTCGATATCGAGAGGTGGTCCGCTCAGGATGACGAAGTCTGCGTCCTTCCCCACTTCCAGGCTCCCGATCCGGTCCTCCAGGCGGAAGATCTTCGCCCCGTTGATGGTCAGAGCCCGCAGAGCCTCGTCCTCGGACATGCCCTTTCGCACGAAGAGGGACGCGGCGGTCCTGAGGTAATACTGAGGGCCGTCCGGGTGATCCTGCTGGAAGCTCAGCAGGCCGCCGAGATTGACGAAGCGCACGGCACCTTCGAGTTCCGGGTGCTCGCGGTCCGTGCCTGGCAGGACCGGGCCGAAGCTAACCGGTATACCTTCCGCCACGAGCTCCTCGGCCAGCGCGCCGCAGGCGTCGCCGTGGATGATGTAGAGGTCGAGGTCGAACGCCTTCTCGAGATCGACAAAGATACGCATGTCTTCCTCGGAGTGGGCGTGCGCGCCCGCGACCCACTCACGCGTGACGACCTTCCCGAGCGCCTCGAGCTTCAGGTCCCGAGCGGGCGGCGGTCCGGAAGCGTCGCCGGAGCGGTAGCGCGCCCACGCGGCCAAGTACGCTTGCGCCGCCTGAAGCTCCGACCCGAGGAGCTCACGATTCTCTTCGCTGCTCTGCGGGAAGCCTTCCCACTCCCATTCGCGGAACGCGAACTTCATCCCGCCGTGAGCCAGGAACATGTCGTCCACGGTGCCGCCCCGCATCTTCGCCACCATCGCCTGGCCGCTGTTCGGGCTCTGGCTGCCCGTGATGATGACCATGGTCGTGATGCCGCCGGCGACGGCACGCTGGAAGGCGATGTCGTCGCTATTGAGCCCATCGATGGTTCGGACCTCGGCGTTGATGGGCTTCGAGAGCTCGTTGTTATTCCTGCCGGTGGTCGGCGTCCAGAGCTGCTTGAAGCCCATGTGCGAATGGCCCTCCACGATGCCGGGCATGACCGATCTCCCCGCGACGTCGATCATGCGCGCGCCTTCCGGGATCTCGACGTCCGCGCCCA
>CP070823.1:2484354-2490523 GCA_020344375.1 Gemmatimonadota bacterium
TGTGAGCTTTCGATGTTTCACGAAGACCACCTCCTATCGTTCCGCACTACGGCTCCGTACCCAGCGGTCTGTCAAGCTGGGCCTGCGGTTCTATGATGGCCCGGCCACGCGAAGCTGGTGGCCGTGTTGGCTCTCTCTTGTCTTGAGGAATAGCGCGAAGCTGCGACCTCTAATCGTGCGCGCAGGATAGGTATGCGGATGGGCGGTTGGGTCAGGACTGCCACTGGCTGAGATCCCCCGTGTTCGAGAGACTTGCCTCACGACTCCATCAGCACATCCGCAAATTGCAGTATGTAAGAACCACGGGGCGTCGCGCAACAGATATGGAGACTCACTATCTCTTTCTGAGCCAGCTTCAGGTGGAGAGCGGGTCTTCTCCAGCTATCGATCTTCGTCTCGCACCTGCCAGGGAGAGTAATCAGTGCGGGTCAAGATCCTGTCGCCCCCATCCTGCAGATCGTCGTTCGGGGCCGTAGCTCAGTTGGGAGAGCGCCTGAATCGCGCTCAGGAGGTCAGGGGTTCAAGTCCCCTCGGCTCCACTTCTCCACTGCTTCTTGGCCGGTCCTGTCCTGCTCCGCCCTGACTCGAATCCGTCCGTAGCGGGGCGACCGGGCTGGTGTGACGGTTGCGCGCTGCCAGCCAGCCTGCCACTCTTACGTTGGGCCTGTGAGTGTCCACCATCCACTTCGAGCGCCATGGAAAAGCCAGATTGGACAGCCATTCGGGGCGGACTCATACCTTGGTCGGCCTCGGAGTATCACGAGATGCTGGAGCAGGCACAGCGTCTCATGCAGACCCCTCGCGACGATTGGGATCGTCGGCCACAGAAATTCACCGTCTATGACGAGGAGACAGGCGAGGAGCAGGCACTTGAGGTCGACGTTGACAACATCGCCTTCCAGATCGACAACCTGATCCTCAAGCGGTATGCCGCTGAGCCCCAAGATGTAGTTCTCAGTCACGTCTACAGGTTTCGCATGATCTTCAGATTCATAGAGGACAACCTCGAGTGGCTCGTGGCAGAAGGACTCATCAGGGACGAACCGGATGCGATGCAGGTCGCGGACGCACTGATTGAGGTGCTCACGACCGCCAGATATGAAGCCACCACGATGGAGGGCGACGAACTGGTTAACGTCTTCGATTGCGATCAAGTCGTCGAGGAAGCCAAGCGCTTACAAGCAGGACTGGAAGAAGAATAGTCACCTGCCGCTCATTCCCACCCATAACGGATTGAAAGCCGCGATCTCGGATTCGCCGGGCGCCTCTCAGGATGTGGAGGCCCCATCAGAGCGCCACCAGGATGACGGCGTGTCGGCTCTCACTGTTTGCCGAGCTGTTGTCGGGCGACCGGCTGCTGTAGTTTGCAGACTCGGGAGTAGTAGACACCCAGCGGCGCGACGGGGGCAAGGATGAGCGAACGGGTGAGGCTTAGCGAGTACGAGAAGATTCGGGCCGTTAGCTTCTCGGAAGGTAGTGATTCAACACCGCAGGCGATTGTCGGCAAGACCGAGAACCCCGAAGACTGGGAGCTGATCGCGTACACGGGTAGCGGCCAGAGACTCGGCATCCTGCTGATCGGCAAGCTAGCCAGCAAATAGGCACGGGCAGCGCCAGCAAAGGCCCGGGTCTCAGGCCGGGCGATCGCTGCATGAGGTCTATTGCGGGAGGCGCGTCGCGGTCACCTGCACCTCGACCTGATAGTCTGTATCGTCGCAGGTGAGCGGGACCGTTCCGGATTCTGCCGTCAGTTGATCGCCCGAGAATGCTCCGGTGAGGTTCTGGCCAGCGTGGCCAGTGCACGTAAGACCCGTTCCCGCCTCGTCGTTGATCCACTCCTCGAAGAGATCGCCAATGGTCAGGGCCCCGTCCGGCTGGACTGTACCGGTGAAAGCGCCTGATGCGGGCCTGCAGTCCGACGGCTGGATAGCGAAGTCACCAGAGAAGCTCTGGCCCCACTGGCTGGTGATGCTTAGACTGCCCGGGCAGGTGCCGGAGGTCGTGCCCCCTGTGGACGTGCTTTCGAAACTGTAGGTGGCGTCGTAGGTGCCCCTCACGTTCGGCGGTCTTGATGGCCCGGAACCGTCGTCCCCGCACCCAACCAGCACCAGCCCTATGATCACGGCCACCCCATTCTTGGCCGACGTCGTCATGCTGTCCTCTTGGATTATGGCGAGGTCGTGTATGACTACCTCGCTCAGGGTGGTTGAACTGTCGAGGCCACAGTTCAGCGATCGCGCAGCTATCATTTAGCTATCACGTAGCTATCACGTAGCTATCACGCGGCTATCACGTGTTAACGCGCGGCACGCCGCGCCGCAGATGGCGCAGCTCGTCGTCTGGACCCAGGACCAGCAAGATGTCGCCTGGCCGGAAGACGTAGTCCGGCGTCGGCGCGGTGTTGATGTGCTCCTCGCCGGGTGCGGTCGTCTGCTTGATCATCAAGACGCTCACGCCGAAGGTCTGCCGGATGTCGAGCTGGCGGATCGTCTTGCCGACGAAGGCAGCCGGTACGTCGACCTCGGCCACGACGGTGTGACGCTCCGTCGGCACCAGGTCGATCTTCCTCTCCCCGCTGACGGCCGACGCCACGCTGCCGGCCATGTCGCGCTTGAACACCTCCGTGTGGTAGCGCTCGATGACATCCTGGGGCCAGATCACGCCCGCTAGCCGACCGTCATCGAGGACGGGCACCTCGCCGCGGTAAGAGCTCAGGAAACGCATTACATCGGCCAGCGAACGGTCCGGGGTCACCGCCGGGAAATCGGTCTCGGCCACGTCTTCTGCGATGATCAGCAGCTCGAACGACGCGGGGTCCCGCATCACTGGGCGGATGTCGTCGGCGGTGATGATTCCTTCCAGACGATCGTTCTCATCGACGACGAACAGGGTGCTGCCCGGATGATCGATGAACTTAGAGATGAGGGAATAGAGGTCGGCGTCGGGTCGAACGGTAACGACGTCGGT
Source organism: Gemmatimonadota bacterium (assembly GCA_020344375.1). Classification (GTDB taxonomy): domain Bacteria; phylum Gemmatimonadota; class Gemmatimonadetes; order Palauibacterales; family KS3-K002. The sequence continues at coordinate 2,487,322 of CP070823.1, forward strand.
GCGCATCACGTCACGCACGGGCACGTGTTGGAGCACGTTCACGGCGCGGCCCTTTTGGATGTCGACGCCGCGCCGCAGCAGCTTCATGGTGTAGATGGAGCCGCGCTGCAGGCGGGTTGCCAGCAGGGTGCCGATGATGCAGCTGATCATCAGCGGCAGGATGATCTTGTAGTCGCCGGTCATCTCGAAGATGATCAGGATCGCGGTGATGGGTGCGTGCGTGCCGGCCGCGACTACGGCGCCCATGCCGACCAGTGCGTACGCTCCAACGCCCGCCGTGCTTGTCGGCCAGAGGAGATGCACCACGGTGCCGACCCCGCCGCCCAGCATGGCGCCGATGAACAGGGAGGGCGCGAAGATGCCGCCGGAGCCGCCCGACCCGATGGTGATGGAAACGGCGAGGATCTTGAGGACGACGAGGGCCAGCATGAACTGCCAGATCAGCCTGCCGTGCAGTGCCTCGCCGATGGCCTCGTAACCGACGCCGAACACCTGGGGCGCCCAGATGCCGATGACGCCGATGAGCGCGCCGCCAATGACGGCCTTCAGCGGCGGCGCCAGCTTGATCCGGTCGAACAGATCCTCGGTCCCGTAGAGGCTGCGGATGAAGGCGAGCGCCACCAGCCCGGCCAGCACGCCGAGGCCGGCGTAGGCGAAGAGTTCCGTCCAGTGAACGAGGCTGTACTCCGGGACCACGAAAGCCGGGAAGTCGCCTAAGAAATGTCGGCTGACCACGGTCGCGGCTACGGACGAGATGACGATCGGCGAGAACTGGGCGACGCCGAAGTCACTGAGGATGATTTCCACGGCGAAGAGCGCGCCGGCCACCGGCGCGTTGAAGGTCGCGGCGATCCCGGCGGCGGCGCCACAGCCCACCAGCGTGCGTAGTCGCCGCCGATCGATCTTGAGCCACTGACCCAGGGCGGACCCCAGCGCGGAGCCGATCTGCACGATCGGACCCTCGCGGCCTACCGAGCCACCGGAGCCGATGCAGATGCCGGAGGCGAACAGCTTGGCGATGACCACGCGCGGCCGGATGCGGCCGCCGCGCATCGCCACCGCCTCCATGACCTCGGGGACGCCGTGGCCCTTCGCTTCGCGGGCGAACAGGTAGATGATCAGCCCGACGAAGAGACCGCCGGCCGCCGGCGCGGTTACCTTCCACCAGGCCGGCAAGCCGGCGAGGTAGTCGAGGGTGTAGGTGCCACGCTGCCAGGCCAGCAACTGGACCAGCTGGATCAGCCGACGGAAGGCGACGGCTGCGAGTCCACCGAGCAGCCCGATCAGCACGGCCACCAAGACCATGTAGAGGCGCTCGGTCTCGCGGAGCCCGCGATGCCAACCTCTTAAGCTCGTGATCGCCGCCTTGATCATCCCGGTCGCTCCATCTGGCCCCAGTCCGCAGCCCGTATCAGCCGGGCCAGCCGGTGGGAACGCGAGACCGCCCAGCGGGGTAATTCCCCACGCCAGACCTCCGAGCGCGTCCGCGCCGAAAGGTCCTGCCGCCCCCCACTAGCCCCCCACGGGGAGTTTAGTGCGAAGAAGAGTCGTTCCCAGGCTCGACCCGCCCAAACTTAGGCAAGCCCGTAACGCCGTGCTATGCCCCTCTTATATCTTTTTCGCGGGCGCCGGGTGGTTGGCGGCGGCGCGGACGTGTCGGCCTGACACGCTGAGGCCGGCCGATCGTGAGGCAACGGGAGGTTTCTGATATGACGGGTACCGGGGATGGTAGGCGACCGGCGAGCGTTTTGATCGTCGATGACGAGGCGGTCGTCACCTCTCTCATCTCCAAGCAGCTCAGCCGCGACGGATACGCTTGCGAGGAAGCCGCGTCGGCGGAGGAGGCGCTGAAGCAGCTCGAGCGGCGCGGCTTCGACGTGGTGATCGCCGACATCAGGATGCCGCAGATGTCAGGGATCGATCTGCTCAAGGTGCTGAAGCAGAGCGACCCCGAGGTCCAGGTCATCATGATCACCGGCAACCCCGACGTCGATATCGCCGTCGAAGCGCTCCGCTTCCAGGCCGATGACTATCTGGTCAAGCCGTTCGAGCTCGGGCAGCTCAGTCACGCGGTGGCCCGGGCGCTAGAGCACCGCGAGTTGCTACAGGAGAACCGGCTCTACCGGGAGGGGCTCGAACAGCGTGTGGTCGAGCAGTCGCAGGAGATCGAGCGGCTGTTCCTCGACGGGCTCCGCGCCCTGGCCGCCGCGATCGAGGCGCGGGATCGCTACACCGGCGGCCACCTGGACCGTGTGAGCCGCTATGCGCTGGCCACGGCCGACGAGATGGGGCTGTACGATCAGAAGATGTGGTCGCTGTGGCTGGCGTCGATGTTCCATGATGTAGGGAAACTGGCCATCCCCGACTCCATCCTCAACAAGCCGGGTCCGCTCACCGAGCAGGAGTACGCGGAGATGAAGCTGCACCCGGTCCTGGGGGCACAGATCGTGAAGAAGGCGTCATTCCTCATCCCGGCGGCGCTGGGCATCCTCCATCACCAGGAGCGCTGGGACGGGGAGGGCTACCCGTCAGGCCTCGTGGGCGACCAGATCTCCGTCGAGGGCCGCATCCTCGCTGTGGCCGACGCCTTCGACGCCATGCTCTCTGACCGCCCCTACCGACCGGCGCAGACCGAGGAGTACGCGGTGTCGGAGCTCGAACGCTGCGCCGGCACGCAGTTCGATCCAACGGTGGTGCGCGCCTTCCTCAAGGCCCGGGCTAATGGGTTCCCCGGCCCCTCGCCCTACGAGCAGTACCCGCTGCAGCGTGTGGCGGAGTGGTCGAATAACGCGAGCAAGCGGGACGACTAACGCCGGGTTGACCCTCCAGAAGGTGGCGAATAGATTGCCGTGTCCCGGCGCCACCGTAGCTCAATGGTAGAGCACGTCACTCGTAATGACGGGGTTGTCGGTTCGAGTCCGACCGGTGGCTCTTGGGGTCAGGTGCCCCGTGCCTGTGCGGGCGTAGCTCAGTTGGCAGAGCGCAACCTTGCCAAGGTTGAGGTCGCCGGTTCGACCCCGGTCGCCCGCTCTCGGGCTTATCCAAGGGATGCCCGGGGAGGAGGAAGCCAAGGGCGGGCCGTTGGCCGGCCTGCGGTGTAAACTCTCCGGGCCTCTGAACGTCGAAGCGGGGAGTAGCTCAGCCCGGAAGAGCGCTGCGTTCGGGTCGCAGAGGCCGCGGGTTCAAATCCCGCCTCCCCGAT
>CP070823.1:2490623-2509812 GCA_020344375.1 Gemmatimonadota bacterium
TCGATCGCTTGCTCGGGGCACTCCTGGCCGGTCGAGATGCCGGCGGCGAGGAGGGAGGCGCGCACTCCGCCGCTCTCCTGGTCATCGGGCCAGGCGCACGCTTCGCCACCCGCCATCGGCTCGTTGACCTGAGGATCGACTTCGTGCCTGGCGACGCGGCCGCGGCACTCGCCGAGCTGCGGGCCCGGATCGACTCGGTCTACGGACGCGCTAGGTAGCCGCTGCCTCGTCCACGGCTCTCTTGATCTCGTCGAAGGGCGGCAACTGGCCCGGGTCGTCGGAAACCCAGCGGTAACGGACGATTCCGTCCTGGTCGATGACGTAGGCGGCTCGCTTGGCCACGCCCTTCAAGCCCATGAGGTCCTCGTACAACGCGCCGTAGGCCCGGGCCGTCTCCTTGTTGAAATCGCTGAGAAGCGGGAACGGAAGCTCGAGATGCTCGGCCCAGAACTTCAGAGTGAACGGGCTGTCTACGCTGGCGGCGAGGATTCGCGCACCTGCCTGAGTGTACGTCTCATATTCGTCACGAATCGTCGTTAGCTCGTTCGTGCAGACTGGCGTAAACGCGAGCGGGAAGAACAGGAGGACGGTCGGCCCCCGGCCTCGGTAGTCCTCAAGCGTCACCTTCTCACCCGTCGACGAGCTCAGCTCGAACGCCGGTGCCGGCTTGCCAACCTCCACAGCCATGCGAACCTCCGCGAGTTGTCGTGGTAATGACCCCTGACTGATTGCTTGCAAAGGCCCAGTATGTAAGCCAGGGCCCGGCTGTGGCAAGTCACCCAGCTCTGGTGGACGCCGGAAGATAGAGTGTTAGCTTTACACGTTCCGACAAGCTCTACGTCTGTGCCTCGACCGGGCGTCGCCCCGGACGTGGTCGAACCTGATTCTACTTGGACGGGATGCGCGTACTGAAGGTTCTGCAGCCTCACGAACTGCCCTTGGAATACGCGGCGCTACGGCGGCATAGGGAGGAGATCCAGCCGCTGCTGCAGGAACGTGTGCCGGAGAACGCCGGGCCGGGCGGTCGCAAGCCAAGCTGGCTCAAGGCGCGGGCGCCCGGCACAGGCGAGTACACGAACCTCAAGCGTCTGATGCGGGCCAAGACGCTGCACACGGTCTGCGAGGAGGCGCACTGTCCGAACATGGGTGAGTGCTGGGGTCAGGGAACGGCCACGTTCATGATCCTGGGCGACGTCTGCACGCGCTCCTGCTCGTACTGCGCCGTTACCACCGGCATGCCGACCGGTCTGGACGAAGAGGAGCCGTTGCGCATCGCTGAAGCGGTGAGGTCCATGGGGCTCAAACACGTCGTGATCACATCGGTCACCCGCGATGACCTGCCCGACGGCGGCGCCAGTGTCTTCGCGGACACCATCCGCAAGATCCGCGAGCTTGCCCCAGGATGCTCGGTTGAGGTCCTGACCCCCGACTTCAAGGGCGATCTGGACGCGGTCGCGCTCGTGATGGAGGCGCGGCCGGAGATCTTCGGCCACAACCTGGAAACGGTACGGCGGCTGTACCGTTTCATCCGTCCCGGCGGCCGCTACGATCGGGCGCTAGAGGTCCTCGAGCGCGCCAAGTCGCTCGACCGCGCCGTTCTGACCAAGTCAGGGATCATCTGCGGGATGGGGGAAACGCGCGATGAGCTGATCGAGGCCATGCAGGACTTGCGCGGCCTCGGAATCGAGATACTGACGCTCGGCCAGTATCTGCGCCCGTCGCCCGAGCATCTTCCCATCGACCGGTACTACCCTCCGGAGGAATTCGCCGAGTTGAAGCATGTCGGCGAGACGACGCTCGGCTTCAAGCATGTCGAGGCCGGGCCTTTGGTCCGGAGCTCCTACCACGCACGCGAGCAGGTGGAATCCATCGCCGGCGGCTCGTTTTCGAAACGGGAGGACCAACCGACCGAGCGCTAGGCAAGTTGGCGCGGCAGAGCGCACGGAAACCTGGGTTCACACGACAGCGGTTGAACTCAGAAGGAGTGGACGCGGGCGGCGGTGCCCGCATGTGACGTAGTACGCAGTCACGGAGGACTGGCAGTAGTGGCTACAAGGACAACTGAATCGGACGAGCTCCTCGGGCTCGCGCGCGACCAGCTGGTCGAGATGCTCCGCTGGATGATCCTCGGGCGCCGTTTCGAGGAGAAGACGGCGGAGATGTACCAGGTCGGCGAGATCGGCGGCTTCTGTCACCTCTATATAGGGCAGGAGGCCGTCGCCGTTGGCGCCATCACCGCGCTACGACCGGACGACTATGTGATCACCGCCTATCGTGATCACGTGCACGCGCTAGTACGCCGGATGGACCCCAACGCCATCATGGCCGAGCTGTTAGGCCGTGTGGGGGGTGGCTCGAAAGGCAAGGGCGGTTCGATGCATCTGTTCGACCGCTCGAACAACTTCCTCGGCGGACACGCCATCGTTGGCGGTCACCTGCCCATCGCGATCGGTGTCGGCTACGCGATCCGTTACCGCGACAGCGACGCCGTCTGCGTCTGCTTCCTCGGCGACTCGGTCGCCAATATCGGTGCCTTCAACGAGTCGCTGAACATGGCCGCACTGTTCAGGCTGCCCGTCGTCTTCGTGATCGAGAACAACCAGTACGGGATGGGGACGGCCGTCCACCGAGCGGCGGCCATCCGCAATCTGGCTGACCGGGCATGCGCGTACGACGGGATGCAGGGATGGACGATCGACGGCATGGACGTGCTGGAGGTGCGGAAGGCAGTCGAAGTCGCGGTCGAGCGGGCGCGGACGCACAAGCTGCCTAGCCTCATCGAGGCGAACTGCTACCGGTTCGTCGGCCACTCGATGTCCGACCCCAACTACGGGCATTACCGCACGAAGGAGGAGGTCCGCCGCTACAAGCTCGAGGAGGATCCCATCAAGCGGTTCATCGAGACCCTGAAGAAGCACTCGATGATCGGCGAGGGCGACCTGACCCGGATCGAACACGAGGTGAAAGCGATCGTTGACGGGTCGGTCGAGTCCGCTAAGCAGAGCCCTCTCCCACAGCCGGAGGATCTCTACAGCGACATCTACGCCGGGGGGTATGCCGACGTGCAGCGGAGGGACCCATGGCGGTGATCACGTATCGCGAGGCCCTGAACCAGGCCCTGCGCGAAGAGATGCGGCGCGACCCCGACGTGTTCCTCGTGGGCGAGGAGGTCGGGGCCTACCAGGGAGCTTACAAGATCAGCCAGGGCTTGCTGGAGGAGTTCGGCGAGTGGCGGGTTCGGGATGTGCCCATCGCAGAGCTCGGCTTTACGGGCCTCGGTGTCGGGGCGGCAATGGTCGGCCTGCGTCCTGTGATCGAGTTCATGACCTGGAGCTTTGCGCTCCTCGCCGTCGATGGGATCGTGAACGCGGCAGCCAAGTTGCGCTACATGTCGGGCGGCCAGTTCAAGATCCCCATCACCTTCCGCGGTCCGAGCGGCGCGGCTAACCAGCTGGCGGCGACCCACTCCCAGGCCTTGGACGCGTGGTATGCACACATCCCCGGCCTGAAGGTGGTCGCCCCGGCCACGGCGCGCGATGCCAAGGGGCTACTGAAGACCGCCATCCGGGATGACGACCCGGTCGTCTTCCTGGAAGGCGAGCTGCTCTACGCCACGAAGGACGACGTGCCCGAGGACGAAAGCTTCCTCATCCCCTTGGGGGCGTCCGACATCAAGCGATCGGGCAACGACGTCACGATCGTCGCCCATTCACGCCCGCTGCACACGGCGCTCAAGGCTGCCGAGATCTTGCAGGAGCAGCACGGCATATCAGCCGAGGTGATCGACCCGCGCACCCTGCGCCCGATGGATATCGACACCATTCTCGAGTCGGTGGGCAAGACGAATCGCTGCGTCATCGTTGAGGAAGGCTGGCCGGTGTGCGGGATCGGGGCGCAGATCGTCGATGACATCCAGCGCGAGGCCTTTGACGAGCTCGATGCGCCCATCCTTCGTGTGACGGGCGCTGACACACCACAGCCGTATGCACGCAACCTCGAACAGATCGCACTCCCCCAGGCCGACCACATCATCACTGCGGCCCGCCGGGTGTGCTACCAGGAATAGCAGATGGCCACACGAATCGTGATGTCGAAGCTGTCTCCGACCATGGAGGAGGGTCGCATACTCCAGTGGCTGAAGAAGGAGGGCGATCCCGTGGAGTCCGGCGAGGTGGTCCTGGAGGTCGAGACCGACAAGGCAAACATGGAAGTGGAGGCGATGGGCTCGGGGGTGCTGAAGAGAATCCTGGTGCCCGAGGACGCCACCGTGCCCACCGGCACACTGCTCGGCGTAGTCGCTGCCGAGGATGAGGATATCTCGGCCATACTCGCCGAAGCCGAAGCTGTCGCCACAGGCATCTCAGTGGGTCGCGCGGATGCCAAGCCTGGCACGGTCCCTCCGTCGGGGGCGATCCCGGGGGTGGCGGCCGCGCCCCACCCGGCCACCCCGCTCGAGCCGGCCGCCGTCCCGCCACCGCATGACGGCGGCAGGATCAAAGCCTCTCCACTCGCCCGCCGCATGGCGGAGGAACGCGGCATCGCGCTGCGCCTTGTCCGCGGCACCGGTCCCGCGGGTCGAATCATCAAACGCGACATCGAGGCGGCAGCGACCACCGGTACTCCTGCCTTCGGGGAGGTTGGCACGGAACTAGGGCCGGAGCCGCCCTACGAGCGTGTCGAGCTCTCGCAGCTTCGCAAGGCCATCGCACGCAACCTGGTCCAGAGCCTCGGGCCGGTACCCCACTTCTTCCTCACCGCCGAGATCGACATGGGCCGTGTGCTGGAGTTGCGGGCCGAACTCAACAAGTCGTTGCAGGACACGGGACTGAAGATCGGCGTCAACGAGATCCTGCTGAAGACCGCAGCTCAGGCTCTGCTGGAGCACCCCGACATGAATGTCGCCTTCGCTGGTGACCATATCCGCAGGTTCACGCGCGTGGACATCGGGATCGCCGTGGCGATAGACGACGGCTTGATCACGCCGGTGCTGCGGGACGTGGCAGCCAAGGGTCTACGCCAGATCTCGGTGGAAAGCCGCGAACTGATCGCACGGGCCCGAGAGAAGAAGCTGGCACCCGAGGAATATCAGGGTGCGACGTTCACAATCTCCAACCTCGGGATGTACGATATCGACGAGTTTACGGCCGTCATCAACCCACCCGCCGCCACTATCCTCGCGGTGGGGGCAACCCAGGAGAAGCCGGTCGTTGTGAACGGCACCATCGAGATCCGGTCCCGGATGCGCGTAACGCTTTCCTGCGATCACCGGGCAGTGGACGGAGCCATGGGCGCCGAGTTCCTGGCGACACTCAAGCGCATGCTCGAAAATCCGTTGCGCCTCGTGCTCTAGACCTGGCCGCCGGCGCCTTCGTGGCAGCGCTCGCAATAGCCGCGCACCTTCTCCGTTGCGCCGCATTATGCATCCTCTAGTATTTCTAGTCTCGGGTTCCTCTCCAACACAAACTGCGGGGTGAGACTTGGCTATGAACGCGGAAGGCATAAAGGACTCGTACGACCTAGTGGTCCTGGGCGCCGGCCCGGGCGGCTATGTGGCCGCGATCCGCGCCGCCCAGCTCGGGCTGGATGTGGCCTGTGTCGAATCCGAGTCGCGCGAGGGCGGGCTCGGAGGCGTGTGCCTGAATTGGGGCTGCATACCGGCTAAGGCGCTGCTCGAAAGTGCCAGCCTGGCTCGCCGGATCAAGGATGAGGCCGCCGACTTCGGTGTTAGAGTTAGGGGCTACGAGCTCGACATCGCTGCAGCCGTTAGCCGCAGCCGTCAGATCAGCGACCGGCTGACGAAGGGGATCAAGTACCTGTTCGACAAGAACGGCGTCATGCCGATCTTCGGCCGCGGTCGGCTGGCCGGCGGGATACAAGTGGAGGTAGACCTGAAGGCCGGGGGTAAGGCGGTGATCTCCGCCAAGAACATCATCATCGCTACCGGATCACGGCCCAAGACCTTCCCCGGATTCGAATTCGACCGTGAGCGTGTGATATCCAGTCGCGAAGCGCTGGAGCTGACGAAGCTGCCGGAGCGAATCGTGATCGTCGGAGCAGGCTCGACTGGGATGGAGTTCGCCGACGTGTTCAACGCGTTTGGCGCGAAGGTCACGGTCGTCGAGATGCTACCGCACATATTGCCGAACGAGGACGAGGAGATCGCCGGCGTCGTGAGCCGGTCGTTCAAGAAGCGAGGAGTTACGGTCAAGAAGGACACGGCAGTCGAGACGCTGGAGAAGCTCAAGACACAGCTCAATGTCACCGTACAGGGTCCCAGCGGAGCTGAGACGCTCGAATGCGACCTGCTTCTCATGGCGGTGGGCAGGAAACCGAACGTCGAGGACATCGGCCTGGAGAGCGCGGGCGTGGAGCTGGATGACCACGGCTGGATACGGGTTGATAAGTACAATCGGACCACGGCCGACGGGATCTACGCGGTCGGTGATGTTGCCGGACCTCCGATGCTGGCGCACAAAGGTTCGCACGAAGGTTTCGTCGCCGCCGAGCACATTGCCGGTATCGCGACGCACCCCGTGGCTCGCGACAACATCCCCTCCTGTACCTACTGCCATCCGGAAGTTGCGAGTGTGGGCCGCACGGAGAGGCAGGCGCGCGAGGACGGCCACGACGTGAAGGTCGGCAAGTTCCCGCTCAGCGCCAACGGCCGCGCGCTCACGGCAGGTGCCCCTGACGGCATGATCAAGATCGTCGCCGACGCCAAGTACGGGGAAGTGCTCGGCGTGCATATGGTCGGCCATAACGTGACCGAACTCATTGCGGAGGCCGGCCTGGGGCGGGCCCTGGAGACGACCATAGAGGAACTGGCCAGTACCGTGCACGCGCATCCGACGCTGGCTGAGAGTGTGATGGAGGCGGCACTCGCCGCGCTGGGTCGCCCGATCCACATCTAGCGACCACGAGACAGACGGCACGCAGTATCGCTGCCGGGGGCAATGCGGGATTGACAGCGGACCGGATCTGCAAACTGCTCCGATTGCCGGGCCTCACCGCCTACGGCGAGGCTCTGGCGCTTCAGCGTCAGCTGGTACAGGCGCGGTCAGGCGGGGAACTGACCGACGACGTACTGATCCTGCTCGAGCACCCCCGTGTGATCACGCTAGGTCGCGGCGCACGCGTGTCCAACCTCAGGGCATCCACCGAAGTGTTGGCTGGCCTGGGCGTGCAGGTCCAGGAGGTCGAGCGGGGCGGCGACGTGACCTACCACGGGCCAGGTCAGCTGGTGGGGTACCCTCTGGTCGACCTGGGCCGACACAAGAAGGACCTGCACTGGTATCTGCGGCAGCTGGAAGAGGTGCTGATTCAGGCACTAGGGACCTTCGGCATCACCGCTGGCCGCGTCCCGGGTTACACCGGCGTATGGGTGGACGATCGGAAGATCGCCTCTATCGGCGTTCACGTGAGCCGCTGGGTGACCTCACACGGCTTCGCCCTCAACGTGACGACTGATCTGGCCGACTTCGATTTGATCATCCCTTGCGGCATCGAGGCCGTTAAGATGACGTCCGTGGAGCGGGAGACCGGCCGCGCCCACAGCATCGTCAAGGTCGGTGACAAGGTCGCGCGAAGCTTCGCAGAGGTGTTCGATCTGACTGTGGAGCCGGCCGAGCTGGCGCGTTTTCGCTGACCCTATTTGCCCTTCAGGGCTCTGAGGACGAAGAGCAGGTTCGCCGGCCGTTCCGCCATCCTTCGCATGAAATAGGGATACCACTGGGTGCCGTAGGGCACGTAGACCCGCACGCGATAGCCCTCCTCGACCAGGCGCGCCTGCAAATCGCGGCGAACCCCGTACAACATCTGGAACTCGACCGGCGCCTCGCGGTTCGAGTGGTCGCGCACCAGCCGTTTCGCTGCCCCGATCATGCGGGAGTCGTGCGTCGCCACGGCAAGTGGTGATTCCGATTCCATCAATATCTCCAGCAACTGCACGTAGCTGGCGTCGACTTCCTTCTTCTTCTGAAAGGCCAGCTCTGGCGGCTCTTTGTATGCGCCCTTGCACAGCCGGACCGAAGCCCCGCGGGCCGCGAGCTCGCGAATATCGCCTTCACTACGCCGCAGGTACGATTGAATCACGGCACCTAAGTTCTTGAATTCCCGATTCAGCTCGTAGAAGAGGTCCAGCGTGGGCTGAACGTACTGTGAGGCTTCCATGTCTATGCGCACGAAATTGCCGTAGTCGCGCGCGGCCTCCGCGACGCGGCGCAGGTTCCTGCGACAGAGATCGTGATCGATGGCGAGCCCGATCTGCGTCAGCTTGATCGAGATACCCGCCCTCACCTTCCCCCTGCTGATCCGCTCAAGGATCGCGATATAGTCGTCGGTCGCCTTGCCCGCCTGATCCTCGCGCTCCACGCTCTCGCCCAGGTGGTCGAGCGTCACATCCATGCCCCGCGCGTTTAGATCGCGAGTGACCTGGATCGCCTCGTCGAGCGTCTCACCGGCGACGAAGCGGCGCGATACCCTCCGTGCGAGCCTGCGCCGCAGGATGAATTCCTGCAGTCCCTTCTGCTCGCTCAAGTACAGCAGTACGCTGCGCAGCATACCCCTGATCCAGAGCTAAGTGGAGACGTTTATGTGGGGCTATCGGTACGAAGTAGGATCGCAAAGATAGGGATGTCTGCAAGCACAGGCCAGCGCTTGCACACGCCCCTCATCATTCCGCGTCGCCGACGCGCTTCCTGAGCTCGGACAGCTTCACCAGGCTGCGCACCTGATAGCCCGCCTGCTCCAGGCTCTCGCGCCCGCCCTCCTCGCGATCCACCAGCGCCAGAATCGCCAGGATTCGGGCGTTCACCGCCTCGACCGCCTGACACGCCCTGAGTGCCGAGCCGCCGGTCGTGATCGTGTCCTCGATCACGACAACCGACTGGCCAGACTCGAGACAGCCCTCGATCTGCCGACCCACTCCGTGCTCCTTCGCCTGCTTTCGCACAGTGAATGCCTGGATCGGCCGCCCGTCGAGGAAGCTCCGGTGCGCCATCGCGTAGGCGATGGGATCCGCCCCCATCGTCAGACCGCCTACGGCGTCCGGCTTGAGACCCGCTTCATCCAGAGCCTGCAACCCTAGCGCCCCGATCAGCGCCTGGCCTTCGGCGGACAACGTCGTAGTCCGGGCGTCAACGTAGTAGCGGCTCTTACGGCCACTGGCGAGGGTGAAATCACCAATTCGAAAGGAACGCTCGGCAAGTAGATCAAGAAGTCGCTCATGCTCGTTCATTTAGCTCCCTTGCCCTTTCTAGCCGGAGGAGATGACAGCGCCCGACCGCGCGACCCGACAGCAGCATCCAGCACAAGCTGCCGCAGGTCTGCCACACGGCTCGGGGACAGCTCACCCTCCCTCCCCGCGGACCTGGCCCGAGCTCGCAGCCTCACCTGTGGTAACAGCGCCGGCGCTACTGGCTCGCTCCACTGCCGCGCGGCACTCGCTGCACAGACCGTAGATCTCCAACCTGCGGCTTTGCACGGTGTAGCCGAGCTCCGCGGCGATCGTCGCCTGGAACTCATCCACGACGGAACGAACGAAGCGAGTCACCTGACCGCAGCTCGTGCAGATAAAGTGGTCGTGCCGCGCCTCCCCGGCCTGAAGCTCGTAGCGCTTGAACCCTTCTCCGAAGTCCAACTCCCTGGCCAGCTCGGCCTGCACGAGCAGGCTCAACGTCCGATAGATGGTGGCCTTGCCCACGTGCTCGCCGCGGCCGCGCAGCAGGTCCGCCAGATCATCCACCGACAGCTGCTCGCCGCTCTCGAACAGACCCATCGCGATGACCTCACGCTGCCGCGTCAACGGCAGCCGCTGCTGATGCAGATAGCTGCGGAAGAGATCCATGAGCAGGAGGGCACAGCCGTGCGGCGGCCTGGTCGTGACGCGGGGAACCGCAGGATCGGCGTGACTCGACGGGGACATCGGCGCGAGCGCTTGGCCTCGGATCAAGCTCTTCGGGGCTGAGATCTGTTCTCAACCATGATAATAATTCGCCCTAACCCGCGCAATTCCGCCCGACCGCCTGCACCGACTAGCGGACGCCACCCTCAGCCTATTCCGACCGGGTCAGGCGCGCTAGCACGTTGAGCGCCAGCAGCAGGGCGAGGGTGCCACAGGCGAGCATGTAGAGCAGCAAGGGGTGCAACGCCGCGAGCCCCGCGCCGACGGCGCCCGCGCCCAGCAGACGCACGGCGTCCACCGCTGCCCAGCAGGGCGGGAAAACGACCTCGAGTATCTCGTAGGCCGGACCCAGCCACAGGGCGTCGGCAAAACCGGGCAGCGCGAAGCCTGCGAACAGGGTACCGTAGGCGAACAGCCCGCTGTTGCGGGCGCCGAGCGCCGATCCGAGGAAGCTGAGGACGACGAGCAGCGTCGGTATCCAACCGGCGCCTACGAGCATGCTTGCGGTCTCCCAGAGCGAGCCTCCGGCGATGGCCAAGGCCGGAAGACAGGCAAGGCTGACGGCTGCGGCACTGACGACGGACCAGCCGACGAGGGCCAGGAGCCGGCCGAGATAGAAACCGACAGTCGTCAGAGGTTGCTGCAGCCACAAGGCGGCATAGCCCAGACGGATATCCTCCTCCAACCACGACCTGCACAGAGGAGCCGCGATGACCCATAGGGTCAGCGTGTAGATGGTGGCCAGGCCCTCAAGCCCCGCACCCGGCGCGTGGAATGCCAGGAGCAGCTGGACACACGCAACGGTGCCCAACACGACGGCGAAATAGGTGCCGCGGGCGCGAACCACATCCTGCCCAAGGAAGCGGAACAGCGCCGGCACGAGCCGCAAAGCCTCATGCATCAGCCCGCCTCCCACCACGCTCCTTCTGTAACAGGGAGTGGAACAGATACTCCAGGTCGAAGCGTCGCCGCTCGATCGCCTCGACGACACCGTCACCTACGACCGTGACCCTCTCGGCGTAGCTCCGCGCAGCCTGCTCGTCCTGAAATGCCACCTCATCGGCGGCCAGACGTACACCGCCGAGCGCCGCACATGACGCAACCGACCGATTTCCCGCAGCGGCTCCCCCCGGTGCCAGCTGCACGACCCAGACGTCGGGCCGACCGGCGATCTCGTCTCGCGAGCAGCGCCCAAGCAGCTCCCCGCTTCTCAGGATGCATACTTCATCGCATACTCGCTCGAGCTCGAGCAGATTGTGCGAGGAGACGATGACCGTCCGATCCTGACGCTTGAGCCCCCGCAGCAGACTCCTCAGCACGGCCACCGACGCCGGGTCGAGGCCGTTTGCCGGCTCGTCGAAGAGCAGCAACTCCGGGTTTCCTAACAGAGCGGCCAGGAGTCCAACGCGCTGCCGGTACCCGTGCGAGAGTGTGCCGATGTACGAGCAAGCCTCGTCTTCGATGGCGAGCGTCTGCAGCAGTCCGTCGACACGGCCGCTCAACACCGATCCGCTAAGCCTGGCCAGGTGACCCACGAAGGCGGCGAACTCGCGCACGCGCACTCGGCCTGGAAGCCTGACCTGTTCGGGCAGGTACCCGATCCCCCATGCCTTGCGGTAGGCCGCCGGCGCCGTACCGGCTACCTGCACACGGCCCCGCTGCGGCCGCATGAAGCCCAGGATCAGGCGGTAGAGAGTCGTCTTACCCGATCCGTTCGGTCCCACGAGGCCGAGCACCCGGCCTCGCTCGATCTGGAAAGAGATGCCGTCCAGCGCCCAGCCCGGCGCCGCGCGATAGCGGTAGCGCACGTTCTCGATCTCGACCAGCGGCCGAGCCTCCGGCCCTCTCATCGAGTCCCTGATCGCCGGGTCCGCGGCCGCGCCGCCACGGCGATACCCGGCACATCGAGCCTCGAACGAGCCAGCAAGTAGAGCGCGTCGGGCCCGACAGCCAGCTCGCCGACCCGGAGCTGGACTCGGTAACTGCCGGAGAAGCGGCCATCGCTATCGAAATGGTCGACGATCGCCACGCCGCCATCGCCCCGCTGAGTGAGCGCCCAAATGGTCCCGTCGGGCGCGACAGCCAGACTTGACACATGCGAGCGGTAGAGTGGCACCCGCAGGTTCGCCGGTGCGACCCGACCCGCCGCGGCGAAACCCTGTCGTATCCGGTTCCGGATCGCCTCGACCTCCTCCTCGCTGCGCTGTAACGGCGGGATCTCGGGTCGTCGGATGGTCTGTCCCACCTTCCCTTCCGCTGTGATGCGCAGGATCAGGTATTCGGGACCGGGAGGCGCGAGCAGCAGATTGCCCTGCGGCGTCGCAGCGACGGAATAGGAGTGGTTCCGGATCACTCGGCCGGGTTCCTCCGTGCCAGGTAGCCCCTGATCCCGGAAGCGGGGCCGATCCAGCACCGTGTCGCGTGTAACAACCTGGAACTCCGCGACGTCCGCGGGCGGAAAGCGATCGATCTTCACGAAGAAGCTGTCCCCGCGCGCCGCCACGATGTCGGTCGCAAGACCTCCCCCGCTGCGAATGACGCCCGCCAGAACCGCTTCCGGCGCCCAGTAGGTCACCCGCCCGCCCACCGACAGGACGGCCGCCAGCCCACCCGCGCTCACCGCCAGGTCGATCGGATGCCTGTACTCCCCCGGTCCATCGCCCTCGCGGCCCAGCGCAGCAAGGAAACGCCCGTCAGCCAGATCGTACACCCTGAGCTCCGGCGGTTGCAGCTCGAGTACGAACAGTCGCCCGCGCTCGCCGTCCACTTCAATCGCGACCGGCGCAGCCAGGGGCGGTTCGAGCGCCGGGTCGGGCGGGACCAGCCAGCGCGTTTCCAGCGGCACCGCCCCCTGATTCGCGTTCGCGACCGCATCTGCCGAAGGCCGCGAATCGCCTCGGAGGTCGACCTGCTCGCTGCAGGCTGCCGTACAGAGCGTTGCGGCCAGTGCCCCGGCCGCAACGCTCGCTGACGATACCTTCACGGGCGCAAGAGGCAGCCTCATATCTCCTCTTCCATCAACGCCGCCATGCATCCATCGAGGCATCCTCCGTACATGGCATCGCACTTGTCTCTGCCGACGAAGATGCTCGCGACGACATAGCAACCGACCGCTGCCGTCCCGCAGTAACCTTCGCAGACCGTCCTGCCCTCCACTTCCGCCACCGCTGGCTGCGGTGAGCTCGCAAAGCTGAGCCCGACTAATGAGAGCGTTACAAGCAGTCGCCGCATCCCAACCACCTCCTCCTATTCACCGTCCAATAGCCTGTACAGCTTCCCTACCGAGCAACCGGCCAGACAGCCCATGATGTAGGCCCCGCACCTGAATGAATCGATGTTGTCGCAGTTCGCCGCCGCCTTATCGCCGCAGATATCCTCGCATGGCCGGGCGAGCGCGGGCGTCGGTTGACCGACGGTTAGCGCCAGGAGCGCCCCTAGAAGTACCAGCTTCCTCCGCATCGTCTCCATCCTTTCTCCATGAGATTGAAGAGGCCGACAGGGCCCCCAGCGCGCGTATCAGTGAATGACTTGTCAGAGAATCGAGGCTTCCCGGCCACACGAACTCGAGCACACCGTCTCGACCCACCAGAGCGGTGAAGGGCACGATGTCCACACCTAGCGTGCCCACAAACTCGCGTGGGTGCTTTGGAACGACGGCCGTCGCCCACGAGAGGTGCCGCCGCGCGTAGCTGCGTGCCGCAGATCGGTCACGCTCCAGGGCGACAGCCAGCACCGTCGTCGTGCCACCTGCCGCCTCCGTCACCTCACGCCACGCGGGAAGGTTCGTGTAGCAGGCGGGACAGGTCGAACTGAAAACGAACAACAGGGTGGCACGGTCGCCCGGTACCGCGATCTCCTCACCCGTGCGCTCGTGGCCGTTCGCCAGTGTCCGGAACTCGAGTACACGGGCTAGCTGCTCTCCCTCGCCTAGCCGCACCGGCGCGTCGCGCAAGGCGGGAAGCAACCTCTCAGTCGTTACCAGGTAGAGCGCCGCCAACGCCGCGACGGCTGCGGCCAAGCTGAGAGCGTGGTCGAGCAAGGCCCGGTAGTTCCTCACCTGCATCACACAGCGACTGCGAGCCACACCAGCGCATCAGCTCGGCGACTGCGAAGGGCTGCCAAGCCGATCAGCGGGATGAGTGTAGGTCGCTGCCATCAACAGAACGTCATCCGGCGAGAAGCGAACGAGGTTTCGTGCCCGCGGGAGGGCAGTCCCCAGGACAGCTGACAGGCCACCATACCTTGATTTTTGCGACTCGCCTGATTAGCTGTTCCTCGCCCCTCTGAGTGCGTGCAGGCCCCACGGCGGCCGTCTAACGTTCTCAGTATCGAAGGTGTTTGAGCTGGCGAGGCGCGGCGAAGCATCGCCGGTCGGACAGCGGAACGCATCGGGTTTCGTGCGTCCGGCCGGCAAGTCCAGCCCAATAGACAGGAAACCGGAACGAGCCATGACGACGGCGTTGCCGTCAAGGAGAGTCTACGTCTGCGTGGCCTTCGCGGCCGCGGCCCTGTTCTGCGGGCGTCCGCTCAGCGCGCAGATCGCCTCCAACGGCGGGCCTCCTGCCGCCGAGGCGGCGTACCGCGACGATGAGATCCGCATCGACGGCCAGCCGGACGAGCCCGTGTGGCAGAAGGTCGCACCGGTCACGGACTTCGTGCAGGGTGAGCCGGTCGAGGACGCGCCCGCGGAGCAGCCCACCGAGGTGCGCGTGCTCTTCGACGAGACGGCCCTGTACGTCAGCGCCGTCATGCACGACCCCCAGCCGACGCTGATCGGTGACCAGCTCGTCCGCCGTGACGAGAACGGGCAGTACGACTACTTCGAGCTCTCCCTCGACACCAACAACGACCGTCGGACCGGCTATCGCTTCCGCGTGAGCGCCGCCGGGGTCCAACGCGACGTCTATATGTACGACGATGTCCGCGAGGACCCGGCGTGGGACGCTGTCTGGCAGTCGGGCGTGCACCGTAACTCGAGGGGCTGGACTGCGGAACTGCGGGTTCCGCTCTCCCAGTTAAGGTACAACGCTGCCGATACGGTCCAATCGTGGGGAGTGAACTTCTCGCGCCGCCGTCTCGCGAGCAACGAGGTTACCTACTTCGCTCTCGAGTCACGGGTGCGGCACGGCAAGGTCAGCGCCTTCGGCCGGCTGGACGGGCTGCGTTTCCCGCGCAGCGCGCGCCGTATCGAGATTCGGCCCTACGCGCTCGGGCGAGCCCACACCGCGCCAGCCGAGGCGGGGGATCCCTTCTTCGACGGTTCTGAACTGGATAGCCGGGTCGGGCTCGACCTGCGCTACGGGCTCGGCGCGGGATTCACGCTGGACGCCACCTTCAACCCGGATTTCGGTCAGGTCGAGGTCGATCCCGCCGTGATCAACCTGACGGCCTTCGAGACGTTCTTCCCCGAGAAGCGGCCCTTCTTCGTCGAGGACGCGAAGGTCCTCGAGTTCCGCTTGTCGGGCCGGAGCAACCAGCTGTTCTACACTCGCCGCATCGGGCGCGAGCCGCAGGGCTCAGCGCCGGACGAGGCAGATTTCGACAAGGTTCCGAGCGAGACGACCATCCTGGGCGCAGCCAAGCTGACGGGCCGCACTTCGAGCGGTCTGTCGTTGGCGGCCTTAACGGCGATAACCAGCGAAGAGACCGGGCGCGCCTTCTTCAGCGATAGCGCCCACACCGAAAAGTACGTCGTCGAGCCGCTCAGCGAATACGGCATCCTGCGCGTTCAGCAGGACTTCCGGTCCGGCGCGTCACAGGTCGGCGCGATTCTGACCGCGATGCACCGGGAGTTGCCTGACGACGGCAGCCTCGACTCCCTGACCTCGAGCGCCTACAGCCTCGGCCTCGATTTCGAGCATAACTGGGGCGGCTCCGGCTCGCGGGATTGGGCGATCCATGGTTTCGTGACTGGCAGCCTCGTTGAAGGATCGACCGGCGCGCTGCTCCGAGTCCAGCAATCCAGCAACCACTACTTCCAGCGGCCGGACGCGACGCGTTACTCCGTGGACTCGACGGCCACGTCGCTGAGCGGGGTCAACTGGCGGCTACAGTTCGAGCGACGAAGTGCCAAACATTGGACGGGCGGGATCTGGATCGGTGAAGTATCGCCGGGCTTCGAGATCAGCGACATGGGCTTCATGCAGGGCAGCGAGCGCCTGGACGCTGGCTTCCGCATCGGCTACCAACAGATCTCGCCCGGTTCGCTGTTCCGAAGCTATCGGATCAGTCTCCACACCTTCCACAACTGGCGTCACGAGGCTCTGGACGACGCGTTCTCCTGGAACTCCTGGAAACGCGCTCACGACTCGGGCTGGTACAACCTCCGCGCTGATTTCGACTTCCTGAACTACTGGAGCCTGGAACTCAGCGCGCGCCATTCGCCCGAAACGCTGAGCGACAGCGAGACGCGCGGCGGCCCGCTGATGATCAGGCCGGGATCGACTTCCTTCGAGGCTCGCCTGGGCACCGACCGCCGCGGGGTCCTCTACCTCCAGCCATCGCTGGAGTACGAGAACGGGCACCGAGGCGGCTATCGTTGGGAGTCGCAGCTGGAGCTCGTCATCCGACCGGCACCCAGCCTGGAGATCCAGCTCCAACCGGAGTACTCCACCGAGCTCGACCCCGCACAGTACGTGGCGACAACGGACGACGTCGGTTATCAGCCCACGTACGGGTGCCGTTATCTCTTCTCTGACCTCAAACGACGGCAGGTTTCGCTGGAGACCAGGCTGAACGTGAGTTTCAACCCGAGACTCACCTTCCAGCTCTACGCGCAGCCGCTGATCTCGTCCGGCGACTACCTGACCTACAAGCAGCTGGAGGAATCAGAGAGCTTCGACTTTGAAGTGTTCGAGGAAGGAATCGCCGCGCTTGACGGTGATGAGATCACCTGCGTCGCCGGGCGCACGTGTGTGTTCGATGATGAGCGCTACTTCGACTTCGATGGTGATGGCTCGGTCGATGACTCCTTCTCCGATGAGGACTTCAACGTCCGATCCCTGCGGCTGAGCGCGGTCCTGCGCTGGGAGTACTTCCCCGGATCCACGCTCTTCCTCGTATGGCAGCACAACCGCCGTGAACGCGCGGACATCGGCTCCTTCGAACTGGACCGCGATCTTGACGCTCTTTGGGCCGCTGACTCCGAGAACGCCTTTATCCTGAAGGTGAACTACTGGCTGGGGCTCTAGCGGCCGCCGCCCTCCGCACCGCCCGCACCCACACCGCTATCCTCGAGGTCCCTGGCCTTCGCGACACGGAACACCAACCAGCTGTAGATCACCAGGTTGACGACCAATACGATGATGCCCAGCACAATCTGGACCTCGCGCGTCAGCCCGCGGGGATAGAGCACCGGAAGGATGTAGTGGTCGACGAACCCGCCCCGGTAACCGCTCGACCCACTGCGCACCCGGAACCAGTTCTCCAGCGGCGTGAGCGGGCACACCCAGCCGCAGAACTCGATCAGTGCCGCCCACACGGCCGCCGGCACGTGCACCCAGGCCACGCGCCTCCACCTGAGCACGAGCAACGCCCCGGCCACGGCGAACAGCACGAAAGCGAAATGCAGGACGACGGTGAGATCTGCAAGAACTCGATATAGACTCATGCTCCCGGTCGGCTCGTTCCGCGTCGATTCCTTTCCCGGGCTGCGCCGAACAAGCTAATGGGACCCACAGCGATTGCGCCAACCTCTCAGACGGAGCGCTGGATCCCACGTCGTCAGAGTGAAGGGCCACCCCGCCCGGTAGCGAGGCGGCCCTCTCCGCGATGACCCCGGGGGACCCTTCAGCGCTGGAACGTTCTCATCACCGGATAGTATCGAGCCTCGTCCAGAGCATCCCCGAGCAGGTCCCAGCTGACGAGACTATCATCGGAGCGCGGCTCCAGCAACGCGAAAGCCAGGCGGCCCAGGGGCTGGCTGACCCGAACGACTGCCGTACCTGCCGCCAGAGTCACCTCCGTCTCCTCGTAGTCCCCGAATAGCGTGCGCTCGTGATGGCCCTGGTACTCGCGCTCGGCCACGGTCGTCGAATCGATCACGAAGCGCTCCACTCTCAGGGCCACCGCCACCTCGAGCCGGCTCCACTCGATTCCGTGGTCGTCTAGCAGGTTCAGGACTTCGTTCAGATCGCCGGGCACCAGGTACGCCGCTGGAGCACGCTCCGTCTCGGTCGGCCGGAAGGTGCCGAACTCCGGCATACGCTCCGGGCGACGGACGTCCAGCCGCCGCAGCATCGGCAGCCCCGTGTACGGGTTACGCTCCTCGACGACCTCACCCATCAGAATCTCTACCGGTTCCGACGAGCGCTCGTACGTGGCACGCAGCGCCAACTCCCGACCGACAATATCGACGGAATCAGCTGCGGCTGTGATGCGACGCATCGCCGACGCGTGCCGATAGGCCACCTCGGCAACTTCCTCGACGAAGCGTAGCGTCGCCAGAATCCGTTCCTCGACTGTCGCGTACGAGTATGCCTCGCTGAGGATAGCAATGCGATTGCACAGTCCCACGTAGTTGGTGAGGAATCGTGGCTGGTGGCTAAACGTGTACCAGCCGCGCTCCGCGTCCACGCCGCGCCAGGGGAGGTTACCGTAGTAGTAGTAATCCCAGTCGTACTTGGCCTTGAGCGTCCGGGTCACCTCGGGCAGCAAGTGTGCCCGCGCCAGCTCGACGATCCGTGCGTCCGTATTCGGGTGCAGCGGGGGTGCGTAGGTCAGCCGATAGGCGTGGCGAGTGCCGTTCGTCGTGTGCAGGTCTATGATGACGTGCGGATCGTAGCGATCCCAGAACGCCACCAGCGAGCGTGCCTCTGGCGTCTCGAGCTTCATGTTGTCACGGTTAAGGTCGAGATCCTGGGCGTTGTACCGCTGACCCATCCCCGCGACCGGGCCGTGCTGGTAGCGCCGGTTCGTCAGCTTCACGCGCTCGTTGCCGTCGGCGTTGTAGATGGGCGCGATGAGCAGCACCAGCGAGTCCAGCCACTCGGCATGTGCCCCGTTGGCCAGCGAGCGCAGTAGGACCTGCATCGCCTCCTTGCCGCAGACCTCGCCGGCGTGGATGTTCGCCTGCACGTACACGCGGGCCTTCCCCGTCGCCAGCACGGCTTCCGGGCTCGCATCCTCCACGTCGCCCACCACAACCACGGGAAGAGCTCGGCCCTCCATGCTGTAGCCCATGGTCGTGAGATGCAGCAGCGGCGACGCGCTGACCACCTGCTCCACGAACGCCATCACGTCGGCGTAGCGGCTCGTCTCCCGGTAGCCGCTGCGCTCCGCTCGCGTGAG
>CP070823.1:2509912-2516901 GCA_020344375.1 Gemmatimonadota bacterium
TGGATGGAGGGGCGCGTGTCGATGGAAACGACATGGTCCCGCCCGGCTGGGGAGACGTCTGCCCGAACCCCGGCGTGGCCAAGCCCGGAATCATCATGGCGGACACGACCCGTATCGACGTGGACAACGGGACAGTGGTCGGTGATCCGCCGCTCGCCCAGGACACCTCGCTGGTCGACTCGAGCTTCGATCAGTTCGGTGAGCTGTCCTTTGAGCAGATCAAAGCGATGGCGGACCACGTGATCGATGCCGAGCGCGAGATCCTCGCCGACGGGAGGGACGGTCACCCCGGCATCGGCCCGAAGCACATCCTGGATCCCAACACCAACCAGTGGGTATGCGACACCTCTGATCCTTACAACTGGGGGTCGGACGACCCGAACGACCCCTGCTTCGGCTACTACCCGATCATCTTGATCAAAGGCGAGATGGAGGTCCACTACGGGTACGGCCAGGCGGTGATCGTCATCGATTGGGACGACAGCAAGCCGGCTGGCTCCAAGGGCGGAGAGTTCGAGCTGGAGACGGACTTCCGCTTCAACGGGCTCATCCTGGGCAAGGGCTGCGTGGAGATCCAGAAGGGCGCGCTGTTCCACGGCGCCGTGTTCGTGGACGCGAACTACCGTAACGAGGACCTCTGCGGCGGCGACCTCGACTACGACATGAACACCAACAAACCCGAGGTCTATTGGAGCCAGTGCGCCGTGGACCGGGCGATCGAGGCCGCCGGGCTGGCCCAGTACGCCGAGAGCGAGACCGAGAGCCCAAGGCCGCTCCCCTCGCGGGCCTTCGGCGAGGTTCTCGAGTAGCTGTTTGTCCGAAAGGCTTCCAGGGACGGGAAGGGGCCGCCGGGATTCCGGCGGCCCCATTTGTGACCGGTCTCGACGGGACGTCCGTCTACAGGGCTTCTCTCATCCCGGTGCGCAGGACGTTGCCGACGTTCGGGGTGGCCGGCGGCAGGAGCTGCGGGTTGCGGAAGTCGGTATCGAACGACCAGTCACGTTGTGGCGGCACGTAGTAGGTCCCGTTCCACGTGCCCGTCGTCTTCTGGCTGGTGAAGGGGCTGATCAGCGCGCCGCTGTAGTGGAATACCACCTTGTTGCTGCCGCTGTCTCTCCACCTCTCCAGGAAGCGCGGGAAGTTCTCGATCCCGCCGCCGTAGAAGTCGTCGTATCCGCCGGGGCAGCCCGACTCGTCGTGGTCGCAGGGCGTGGGCCAGTGCCCGGCCAGAATCGCCGCGTTAACCGTCGTCTCGCCAGCGTTCTGGTACCCCCAGTCGTTGGCCCACTCCTCGTACTCATAGCAGGGGTTGCCTATTGAGACTGTGGCTTTGCACTGGTCGAAGTCTTCATCGTGCGGTCGGTTGTCAGCGTCGTCCCAGTCGTTGGAGAGAATCGTGATGCCGTCGCTGGCCAGCGATGCCGGTCGCTTGAAGACGCTGTTGTAGTCGCCGCGGACGTAGAGCGGCCATTCCGTCGCCACCGTTAGCTCGTTCGGCAGGCTCTTGCCGTTGACCAGACGGATCGCCGGGTCCAGCGTGGCGTCGATGATCTGATCGAACGTCTCGGTTGAGTACCCCCCAAGGCTCCCCGGTACGACGAACTCCACGTAGATGACCCGGCTGGCTCGGGCACTGTCGCCACCGACCCAGGCGCTGAGCTGGTTGATGTCGATGTCGAGGACGTCCTTTAGCTCCTGCTCGCGCCCGTCGTAGAAGGCTGACCACTTCCAGCGGAAGATGTCGCAGATCTCGGGTTCGCTCGGCATCTCCAGACCGGCAGTCCGCTCCACGGTGATATCCGGCCAGGGTGTGGGGTCGTAAGTCCCTAGGCTCTGGAGATCGTACCAGAACGCCGACCCGTCCATGGATCCACCTTCTTCCTCTTCCTCACCGTCACCGTTCACGATGATCTCGATTACGTCGGCATCGCTCGGAATGGTGACGCTGAAGGTACAGGAGCCCACCAACTCGGTGGAATAGAAGGTCACGCCATCGGCTTTGACGGTGACATGAAACTCGTCGTCGCCACCGCACTCGGTGCCGATCTTGAACGTGATCTTCTCACCCGGCACCACGGGCTGCAGCCCGGCAATCTCGACGTACCCGACCACCTCATCCGGCTCTGTGCTGGGAGCGTTACCACTGCACACGTCGCTCTTGCCGCGTATGTCGCTCAGGTTCACCGTCACGTACATGTCGGCGTTCCAGGCGTACT
Organism: Gemmatimonadota bacterium; assembly: GCA_020344375.1. Classification (GTDB taxonomy): domain Bacteria; phylum Gemmatimonadota; class Gemmatimonadetes; order Palauibacterales; family KS3-K002. The sequence goes on from CP070823.1 coordinate 2,512,129, forward strand.
TGACCTGCCGCTCGGCAGCACCGTCGCTCTCTTCGCGGGGCCGCACGAGCTCGTAGGGGAGTACGCCTTCGGGTAGCGGAAGGCTGAGGGAATCCACGTCGAAGGCGTGGGTCTGCAAGCGGCAGTCGAACTTCTCGCAGCTCTCCGCCTTGAAGGCCTCGGCTCCTGGTATCGTGCGGCTGTCGAAGTCGAGCTGGACCTCGTTGCCCTCGGCGTCGTTGATGTAAACGCCGTCGTAGATCTGGTGGTGGTCCTTGCGGTCGTGGATGACCTGGTTGGGCGTGGTGATGATCTCCCGGTACCAGGCGTTCTTTGAGCTCAGGTAGATGTTCCCGTTCGAGTGGACTCGGCCCACGAATTCCATGGGTGGCCCGTTGGTCGCCTCCAAATCCTCCTCGAAGAAGACGCCGAACTGGAAGATGGGGATCGCCTGTGCCCTTGCCTTCAAAAGGACTGCCGAGACGTTGCCGTCTGGGTCCTCGACCCGGGCATAGACCTCGACCTTCTGGGTCAACGAATACAGCCCGGCATACGGCCCGTCGGTGATCGTCTCCACCGTCGGCTCACCTTGCTTCCAGACCGTGAAGCTGTCGAAGTTGAAGCCCTCGATCTCCGGTGGGTGCAGGTTGGCGACCTCCTCGTCCGATAGGAAGCCGTCGCGCAGGGCGATCCTGATCTGGCCGAGCGCGTACTCGCCGCCGGCCTCTGAGGCGTAGAAGGCACGTGCGTCTCGATAGGCGAAGCCTGTCGTGCGCAGCGAGGTCATCGCTCCGTTGATCGCAGTCACCGCCAGCGCGGCGACCAGGGCCAGGACCAGGATCGTGGCCACGAGGGCCAAGCCGTTCTGATCCCCAAGACGCGCTCTCAGATCTATCGCCCGTTTGAGTCCCTGAATTCGTTCCAGCGTTCCCATCGTCCCGTCTCCTGGGCAGTAGCCGCGTCGGGGCACCCGTGGCGGGACATCGTTGTGATCTCGCGCTCTAGTAACGGTTCTTCTCATAACGCAGGTTCCGCGGCGCTATCTTCCATTCGAACGTCTTACGGATCAGCTCGCCCTGGTTGACCCGCGGGTCGGCTCGATCGGCCTCGACGGTCGCTACGATCCTCACGCCCATGATGTCATCGTAGTCGTTCGAGTCGTCCGAGTCGTAAGGATTGGCCTCGTCCAGGACATCGCCGTCGGAGAAGATGAGGCTGGCGTCGAAGTTCTGGACATTGAAGGCCAGCACCCAGCCGTCGGGCGACCCGTCCATATTCAGGCGCACGGCACGCATCAGGAAGCCGCCCTCGTTCAGGTAGTAGATGATCGGCTGCAGCTTCTGGACGTAGGTGCCGTAACGGTCCAGCCGCAGGCCGCCCGTCAGTCCAGCGGGCTGCCGCAGCAGCGAGTCAGCGTCGTTCCACGTAATCGCCACCGATGTGTCGGTCGTTTCCTCGATCGTCTCGATCAGAATGAGTCGCCGCTCCTCGGCCACTTGGAGACGTGCCAGGTCGCCGACCTGGAGTTCGAGCGGTACTTCTGGATCCGTGACCACGTCGATGCAGCGCTCGCCGCAGGTGCCGCCCGCCGGCAGCGGATTGTCCGTGCCGGGCTCCGGAGCGATGTCATGAGCCGGCGCCGGCTCGGGGTTTGAGGGAACGTGCAGCATCACGAGCGTGTCACCTGGCGAGCCGCTCCAGACGGTCATAGTACCGAACCTCGTGGTGCTGGTGATCTCGATGCCTGCGGTCTGAACGTCGCGCCGCAGCGAGATCCCGATATAGCGGGCGTTGCGAGCGACCTCATCGCGGATGTCGCTGCCCTCCAGCGTGCGTAACTGAGTGATCAGGAAGGATATCGCCGCGCTGAGGACGAACGCGCCGATCGTCAGCGCGATGAGCAGCTCCATCAGCGTGTAGCCGGTTCGCGTCAGCCGTCGTGCATCAACCGGATCGCTGGGTCGTATCCACATCACTCACTGCCTTGGAAGCTGCCGTGATAGATGATCGTCTCCAGCTGCACCGCTCTCATCCTGCCCATCCCCGAGCGATAGCGTACCTCGATGATCACCCGCTTCGTGTCCTCGACGCTTTCTTCCGGTGTCACCGTGAGGATACGTACGAACGCGCCGATCTCATCCTGTTGACCGGCCTCGTTTAGACTTACCGGCTCCTCTGAACTCAGCGTGCTGAGATCGCGCGTCTTGATTTCTTCCAGGTAAGCGGCGGCGAGCGCGGTCGCCGTCGCTCGCACCGAGGCCTCCGTCCGTATCCCCAGGACGAACATGCTCGAGCTGGCCAGCGTCGCGGCTCCGATGCCCATCAGGACCAGCGCGATCAGCACGCCGGCCAATGTGAAGCCGCTCTTGGATGCCGCCTGCCACATCAAGCCAACTCACTCCCACTCGCCGTTGCGGTAGCGCCAGGCCCGAAACGCGCCGGTCCCCGAGATCGTCACTGCGGCTACCGCTGAGGGATCCTCCGCGTGGGTCAGGTAGAGCGTTCCACCGCCGCCCAGCGGCACGACCATCCCGCGGCTGTCGAACTCGACACGACCCTCCTCCAGCTCGATCGGCGCCGTGACCGACTCGCCCAGCGGGCTCAGCCCGGCGGCACCGACGCCAAACTCCACGTCGTTCGGCAGGCGAATTACCGGTACTCCCTCCTGTGAACCGCGGAACACCAACCGGCTCGCCCGTGCCTCCTCCGAACTCTCAGAGAACTGGGCTGCCCTTGAGGGCGTCAGGTCCATGAACGCGGTGTAGAACCGGCTCGGGGCATCGAACATCACTCGGACGCGCCGCTTCGCCGCGATCGCCCGCATGCGCGCCAGCTCCAGGTCGCGCACCAGCTGTCGGGTGGCACGGTCCACCTGCTGACGCGGCGTCGTCTTGATGCTGCGTGGAAGCGCCAAGCTCGCCACCAGGCCGATGAGCAGGATGACGATGACCATCTCGACGAGCGAGAAACCCTGTTTCGTTGCACTCCCCTGCGCCATGATATGTCGGATACGTTACCGTTCAGCCCGCTTGCCGTTCAGCCTGCCGCAAACAATCCTCCGTAGGAGGTAAAGGGCAAGCGTCGTGCCCGAGCAGCTGTCTGGCCGTAAATCTTTATCGTTATTGTAGTTGTGTTGTATGGGTAGGTTGGGGAGCTGAAGGGTCCCACCGAGGATTCGGTCATCTTGCCCGATGCCGGTGCTGACCAGCCAGTTCCGCTTTGGTCAGGGGAGACCGGTCCGCTCTACCGTCGGTCATGCTGGCCGGCGGCGAGGCGCGGTCGAGGCCGCCGGGCTGAGCCGGTACGCCGAGGGCGAGGCCAAGAGCCCGAGGCCGCTCCCGTCGTGGGCTTTCGCCGAGGTTCTCGAGTAGCCTACTCTCATGAGCGCCTCCAGCGCCCATCCTGAGCGGGCGACGAGATTCGGCTGGGGCAAGAAGTCCCGGGGCGGATGGATTGCTGGAGTAGCCGTCAGAGTCGCAGCCTTGGCCGAATTCCGCCTCTCTGAGCACGTGGTGCAGGGAGCGCTCCACTCCTGGCTTGACGGGCACGCATCCTGCTCCGAGATTCAGCGCCAGTTTAGCCCAAAGCAGCCGCCGTCGACGGCACTGGGGCTCCTCCGATCCAGGGAGTAGGAAGTCAGGACTGTATGGGCGATCGATCGCTGGCCCCGCAGCCGCCGGCTCCGGAGCGACGCGAGCAGGCCGAGGCCGAGCTTTGCCAGCACTTCGCGGCCGGCCACATCGAGCTGGACGCGCTGGAGGAGCGACTGGCGGCAGTAGAAGCGGCGAAGAGCGAGCCCGAGCTCGAGGCGCTCGTCAGAGATCTACCGGCACTGCCGCAGAATGCCGAGTCGGCGCCTCTGCAGCCGGCCGCGCCGCGCGGTTGGGTACTGGCGGTGATTGGCGGCAGCTCGCGGAAGGGCGTGTGGACGCCGCCACGCAAGCTGAACGCCGTGGCGGTGATGGGCGGTGTGGAGCTCGATTTCCGCGAGGCCCAGCTGCCTGGCGGCGTCACCGAGGTCATGGCGGTGGCTGTGATGGGTGGCGTGGAGATCATCGTTCCGCCGGGTCTGCCGTTGACGGTGAGCGGGTTGGGAATCATGGGTGGTGTGGACCATGTGGAGCGTGACGCAGGCGTCCGTGACCCCAAGATGCCGCGAGTGCACGTCAGGGCGCTGGCCGTGATGGGTGGGGTTGGGGTGGAGGTGAAGGCACGGGCCAGCAACTAGGCTGAACCGATCGTAGCCAAGCGAGGCGAGACCAAGACATGAGGATTGGTGTTCCCAAGGAGATCGTGGCGGGCGAGCGCCGCGTGGCTCTGGTGCCGCAGGCGGTGGGCAAGCTCGTGGAGGCCGGATTCGAGGTACGGGTCCAGTCGGGTGCCGGAGAGGGTTCGTTCTTCGCTGACGAGGCGTACAAGGAGGCCGGTGCCAGCATCGCGGCTGGGCCGCAGGAGGCCTACGATGCCGACGTCGTCTTCAAGGTGCGGAAGCCGGAGCCGAGCGAGGTGGACGTGATGCGCGAAGGCTCGGTGCTGATCGGCTTCCTCGAGCCGCTGACCAGCCCTGAGTTGATGAAGAAGCTGGCGGAGCGGAAGGTGAGCGCCTTCGCAATGGAGACGGTCCCGCGGATCAGCCGGGCGCAGAAGATGGATGCGCTCTCCTCGCAGGCGAACATCGCCGGGTACAAGGCCGCGGTGATCGCCGCGAACTCGCTGGCCAAGTTTTTCCCAATGTCGATGACCGCAGCGGGCACGATTCCGCCGGCCAGAGCGCTGGTGATCGGTGCGGGCGTG
>CP070823.1:2517001-2525777 GCA_020344375.1 Gemmatimonadota bacterium
TACGCAATATCCAGCTGTACCCACCGGACAGCAGACCGATCGCGGAGGCGCTGCGCGAGGTCAGGCAGGCCGTCGAGGCGATTCTCGAGAAGAACGAGCACTTGCACCTCTCTCACGCTCAACGCTTCCTGCTGGCGAACGGCCAGAGGTTGGACGTCTCCAGGTACAGCATGCTGGCCGGCTCGTTCTTCGAGTTACTCACCCGCTGTGAGCTGCAGGGCATCGTCTTTCGGCGCGGAGTCACGCCAGACGAGCTACGAGCCCTCTTGATGGCGCTGGGCAAGCTGAGACCGGAGACGATTGACCAGGGTTTCTGGAGGAACTTCTCACTTGAGCGCGGACTGCGTCATATCGAGCTGCGGCAGGTGCGCTACTCGCGCCTGCGGAGGAAGAAGGGGCGAGCGGTAGCCCGACCGCTCGTTGTCGAGGAGGAGCAACTAGGCCCAGCAGAGCTCGCGGAGATCCCGAAGATCCTGCGCACTCTACAGGGCGCGGCCCAGAACGCCAAGCTGTATCCTCTGGACAGCAAGCCGGTCTCGCGCTCCCTCGAGCAGCTGCATGCCGCCTTGCAGGGAGTCCTGCGGAATCATCAGTCGCTGAGTCTCGCAGCAACCGACCGGTCGCTGCTGGTCAACGGCGCCAAGCTCGATGTCACCGGGTTCGCGCCTCTGGCCGCCAGTGTGGTCGAGCTCATGGATTCCGTGGGACTGACGAGTATTACGTTCGCCAGGAACATCCCTCCGGCCGAACTGTTGAGCTTCGTCGACGCGCTGCGCGAACCTCCGGCCTCCGGCAACGAGGCGGATTTCTGGGACCTTTTGGCGCGGCGGCAGGGCTTCCAGCACCTCGCCTTCAATCAGCGGCAGTACGCACTAGGTGTAGTGGAGAGCCTGCTGAGTTCACTCGAGCTGGAGATCGAGGAGGAGGCAGACGAGGATGCCACGGCCGAGCTGACCGAGCAGATGTTGGAGGAAACCACAGAGGCGCTGCGCGATGCCCTGCCGAAGTTCGGTAAAGAGCTCCTCGTCAAGGGCGAGCACAAGCTGGTCAGGCGCGTACTTCGACGCCTGTTCGAAGACTTCCAGGAGCAGCATCCCGATGACCGGGAGATGACGATCCTGGCGTGCCGCGCCCTCTACGACGGCTTGATCCTGGGATTGCAGCACAAGTTCAGTGAACTCGCGGTGGATCCTCTGCTCACGACGCTCTCGACCGAGGCGGATGCGAGAGTGCTGCAGGAGCTTTCCGCGCTGCTTCACAACATGGCGGGCTCCGCGGTGCAGTTTGCCGACCACGCGATCGCCAGCCGCGCCCTTCTGGAGGTGAGGGCCCGCCAGAGTGAACTCGAACACGCAGGTCGTGCCAGCGAGAGCCTCGTCCGGATCCTGGACCGCAAGCTCGACGCGACGGCCCAGGAGCTGCTGAAGGACGACCTCAGATCGGGTCAACCCGATCGCCAGGAGAGAGCCGCCCAGGTCACCGGCGCCCTGGGCCGGTCCGGTATTCCGCTGCTCATCGATGTCATAAAAGACGAAAAGAACTTCAGGGTCCGGCTCATGGCTGCCAGACTGCTGGCCGAGCTGGACGCGGATGCCGGCGAGCAGCTCAGACGGGCGTTGGCGACGGAGGTCACCGTCGAGCAGCGCTTCCGCATCCTAGAGGTCATCGATACGGTCACTCGAGACGTGCGGGACGAGCTGGCCCACAGCCTGGGAGACGCCAGCCCCAAGCTCCGCCGCGCGGCGTTCCGTCTGTTCGAGCGGCTGCGGGACGACTCCCTCATCGACATCATCCTGCCCCTGGTTCGTGATGACGAACCGACCGTGGCCAAGGGGGCGATCCGCAGCCTGGCGCACCTCCGATCTGCCACCGCAGTAGACGCCATCGTCTCGATCTTAGAGGAGACTGAAGAGCCGAAGGTCGCCATCGCTTGCTGCCAGGCACTGGGAGAACTCGGACAGGCCTCGGCCATCGACACGCTCGCCAGAGTCCTCAAGCAGAGACGACATCTCTCGTTCCGCCGGCGCTGGGACGAGCAGGTCCGTGCGACAGCGGCCCTGGCCCTGAAACAGATCTCGGACCCCAGGGCCGCGCAGGTCCTCTCTCGTTACGCGAAAGACCGCCAAACGCGCGTGCGGCAGATCGCCGAATCACCCGGCCCGCAGGACGTAGACTGAGCTCACACGCTCGCTGAGAGCACGAAAGGAGGGACGATGATGCCGAAGCTGGATCGGTGCTCCAGACTGGTGGTTGCACTGTTTGTCGCGCTCACGGCACACGTGAGCGTAGGTGCCAACGTTGGGTTCGCTCAGGAGAAAGGCGCGAAGCAGGGCAACGTTGCGACTGAGCCGACTGAGACGACACCCGAGGTGCTCGCGGTGCAAGACGTCGCGCTCGCCCGCCAGCTCGCGGTGTACGGGCACCGCACGCAATCGCCCGAGCCGTTCCTTGCCGCCGCTCGCATCCTGGTGGCGACACCTTATCGTGAACCGGCACTCGACCGGGAACAGAAGGCTCATGAGGGTGCCGAGGCCGGCGACCCATCGCTCGAGAAGTCGACGCCGCCCAGCCTAACCGTCGCAGAGCTCATCGCCGCGGCGCGGCAGATAGCCGGTGACGACGAAAACGTCCTGGCGATGACCGCCGAGCTGGAGGGATCGATGGAGAAGGGCCTCCTGGGAGGTCCGATAGTGCATCCCGACCGGGTGCTCGCACACACCACCGACGTCTACACGTTCACCTTCCGTGGCGCCGAGTCGGCGATCATCGAGGTGGTGGGCGACGGCGACACCGATCTCGACTGCTACGTCTTCGACGAGAACGACAACCTCATCGACTCCGACACGGACTACACAGACCACTGCATCTTAGCCTGGACGCCTCGCTGGACGGGCCCGTTCAAGCTGCATATCCACAACCTGGGCGGCATCTGGAACGGCTACGTCCTCGCGACGAACTGAACCCCTGCCACGTCTGGCCTGCGCTGGGGAGCCTGCTAAGGGCTCCCCAGCCACGCCACTAGCCCGAGCCCCTCAGTTACAACGGCTCGCCCTCAGCGCTTGAGCGAGGCGAGCAAGCGATCGATCAAGGCTGCGGGGAACGTCCCGCCCAACTCCAACGTGCCACGGTAGCGCTGCAGTGCGTCGGCGACCTCGGCGAAGTTGCTCGGCAGGCGTGTCGCCCTGGCCGCGCGGGCCGCTGCCTCCTCTGCCGAGGTTCGCTGCAGGAGGTCGTCGAGATCCTGGGTCTCGCGACCGTGAATCATCGCCAGCGCTGCGCCGGCCAGAAGCAGGTGAGGCAACGCGGAGCCGTCCGGCAGTCGGAACTCCACCGTCGGCGGCGTGACCACGCGGCCCTGCGCGTCAGTGGCCACCACCGGCAGTCGGATCAGCGCGTTGCGGTCGTACTTCCCCCACACGATGCTGCGCGGTGCTTCCTTGGCCTGAAGGATCCGGGCGAACGAGTCCTCGACACGATTGCCGAAAGCCATCAACGCTGCGCCCATCTGCACCAGGCCGGCGATCAGCCAGCGCGCCGGCTCGGACAGGCTGCCGTCCTCACGCTCGATCTCCAGGGGGCGGCCATCCTGCACAGGAGCGAAGTGGAAATGCAGGCCGTTACCCGGGTGTCCTTCGAGCATCATCGGGTCCATCGTGCAACGCATTCTCTTACGCTGGGCGAGATTGCGCAGGACCCACTGGGTAAGCAGGATCCCGTCTGCCGCCTCGGGTAAGGGGCCAAGCGCCAGCTCGATCTCGTGCTGCTCCCAGATGACGCCCTCCGTCTCCTTCGCCTCGATGTAGCCGACCTCGCTGTGACCGTACTTGACCGGCACCCCGATATCGGCCAGCAGGGCGAGCGCCTCGCGCCGCAAGGGCTCCCCGAAGACGAACGGCGAGCTGGCGTGGTAGCCCCGGTCGTCGGCACCGTAGATGTCGGTCTCGTCCCAGCGCTTGCCCAGGAAGTACTCAACCTCCCCCAGCGCCCAGAGCTCGACCCCTGTCTCTTGCCAGACCCGCTCGCCAGCTCGCCGCAGGATCGTATCCGGCGACTGCGATAGCGGCTCCCCATCGCGACCGGCGTGCCCGCACCTCAGCACCAGCGTCGGCTGCGCAGCGAACGGGTCCAGAAAGGCCGTCTCCACGCGCGGCTGTAGCACAACGTCCGAGGCCGTCGCGGGGATTCCCATACCGGCGAACAGACTCGACCCGTCGGCCCGCTCGCCGGCCTGGACGATGTCCCGCAAGTGGTCGATGCTCTGAGGCACGAAGTCAAGCGTCTTGAGCCAGCCGTCGCCGCCCACGTGCATGAGGCTTACCAGCCGGATGCGCCGCTCCGTTACCACGTCTACCAGATCGTCAAGTGTCCATCCGGAGCGTGGTTTGCCCAGCTCGCGCTCGAGCCCGGCGTCGCCGAGTGGCGAAGCCCCTTGCCGGTCACCTTTAGTCATCTCCACACTTTCCCCAAGTACTCCTGTACCTCTGGGACGCCACCCTGAAAGATCAGGTATCCGTCGTGCGGTTCCCGCTCAGTAATCTCGCCAGCGATGGGCGTAGTCATGAGCTCGCGAACCGCCTCGGGGTCGTCGGGGTGCACGCCCATGGCCCAGCCGAGCTTGATGAAGGCCACCTCGGGCAACATGTTGGCCAACGGGATCACGCCAAGGCCGAGGATCTCGCGTCCGGTCTCGTAAACGTGCATCTGAACGAAGCCCCAGAGAGTCTGCAGCGTCATGTACATCTGCACCCCGGCATCGCGGGCCCGCTCCAGCGCCGGGTAGATCTTGCGGTTCACGTGGCCGAGCCCAGTGCCGGCGATGACGATCCCCCTGTAGCCGCGGTCCACCAGCGCGTCGATCACGTCGGGGTGCATGCCGGGGTAGTAGAAGATGAGCGTCACGCGCTCCTCGAACGCTGCCTCGATCGTCACCTCCCGGTCGTCACGCCGCGGCAAGAAGTCGTCCTTGAGCGGCGTGATCTTCCCCTTCTCCACCATGGCGAGTGGGACGTCACCCAGGGTCCGGAAGGCGCTCCGGTACGAGCTGTGCATCTTGCGGACGCGCGTGCCGCGGTGGAGCAAGTTGTACTGGTCCGAGGTAGGCCCGAACATGCACACCATCACCTCGGCGATCGGTCCGTGCGCCGCGGCCCAGGTGGCGTTGATCAGGTTCTGCGCCGCATCGGAGGAAGGCCGATCCGATGAGCGCTGGCTCCCCACCATGACGATCGGGATCGGCGGCCGCTGCACCATGAAGCTCAGCGCCGAGGCCGTATGGTGCATGGTGTCGGTTCCATGGCCGATGACGATCCCGGCGCAGCCTTGGGCGATAGCCTCACCCACCTTCTCCGCCAGGATCAGATACTGCTCCGGCCCCATATTCTCCGAGAAGACCGCGAACAGCTTCTCGGTCTCCAAGTTGCAGATGTCGGCCAGCTCCGGCACCGAGCCATAGAGTTCGCCCGGGCTGAACGCCGGGATCACCGCGCCGGTCCGATAGTCGAGGCGCGACGCGATGGTGCCGCCGGTGCCGAACAGCCCCACCCGCGGAAGCTCGGGATCGACGGGGAACTCCTTCTCCGGGATCTTGTAGTGCGCCTCGCGGTAGCCCGTCTTCTCCAGCGACTGGATCGTGTCGTAGCGCAACCCGATGTTGTAGCCGCTGTTCAACTTGAGGACGATGTGGTTCTCGTCGCTCGTCTCCGAGCGCGGCAGGACCAGTCCCGCGAACTCGCCCCGCGTCGTGCGGGCCCTCACCTCGCACCAGACGGTGATGCCGAACCGCTTCATCAGCTCGACGCACGGTCCCCGATAGCCCTTGTAACGGTCACTCTCGCTCATGTCCCGACCTCCGAAACGGCCGCCTGGAGCGTGCCCGCCACCCGCTCCATCACAAGCGCCGGGTCGAGCCGGCCCAGGAAGCGCGGCATCACCACGCCCATCGCCCACCTCATGACCGCATCAGGCGGCCTGCCCGCCAAAGCGGTAGCTCCTGCCACCACTTCCTGCACACTGCGCTCCAGCTCCTCGAGATCGTCGGGGGTGCTCCGGTAGGCGGCCAGCACCTTTTCGACCGGAGCATCACGTCGCTCGACGAGCTCATCGAAGACGCGCTCCATGGCCTCCGGACGGGTCTCACCTGCCTCGGTGGCCCGGATCAAGGGTGCCACGCGGGCAGGCTCGGCGAGGTAAGCGAGTCTGCCAGCCCGCTGGTGATAGGGGATCCGCTGCTCCAGACACGTGGCCAGCCGCCGGGCGACGGTGCCACTCGCGGGCGCGACGGCGTCGAACAGCTTCGCCCAGGGTGCGCCAGCGAGGCGCCAGGCAGCGACGGGATCTAGGCCCAGCGCCTCGTAGCGCGACTGGCGTGACGACGGCGGCTCCGGGAGCCGCTCCCGGATCTCGATCACCACAGCGTCGGGGATCGGGAGCGGAGGCGTGTCGGTGTCAGGATACATGCGGTCGGGCCCTGGGAGGATACGCTCGAAGCCGTTGGTCCCGTCGCGGAACGCCTGACGCGTCTCCGCCGGGACGCCGACGAGAGCTTCCTGGGCGCGGGTGAGCAGCTCGCGAGCCGCCGTGTCCGCGTCCTCTTCCGGGGCCCAAACGACGACGATCGCGTCGCCGCTCTCCGCCCTGAGTTGCTTGCTCAGCAGGCGCCACTGCCGCCGGTCGAGGCCGTGGTCACGGATGTCGGAGTGGATCATGAACGGCCGGTGCACGGGACAGGCGATCACTCGCACCCGGTCGGCGAACTCCCGGGCGAAGGTGACCCCCGGCTGGGTGCGGTGGTTGAGCAACCCGCCGAACCCCGGCAGGCGCACGGCGATAACCCGCTCGCCGCGATCGAGAGCGGCATTGATGGGCGCGTAGTCGCAGGGCCCGATCACGGCAACGGCATCCAACGCGTTGGGCGAGCTCTCCCAGGCGAGACCCTCCTCCGGGCAGGCCAACATCTCAGCCGTCACCTCGCGCCGTCGCAGCTCAGCCCGAACGCGGAGCAGGTTCAGCTGCCGGAACGCCTCGATGTGGACGAGCTGCGGCAGGCCCCGGTGATTGTCCACACCCTTGAGCTCGATCCGCCGGCCGCCCGCCACCGAGACGTTCACGTCCTGACGCGCCGCCCCCGGGCCACGCCGTACCTTGCCCGTCGCCTGCGCCACCCGGGAAAGGAGCAGGCCGGCGGCCTGAAGCTCCACCGGGGTAAGCAGCTCCGGCTCGGTGACCGTCTCGGTGAGGGGCGTGCCCAGCCGATCGGTGCGGAAGGTGATGCGATGGCCGATGTCCGACACCTCGCGGCACGCGTCCTCCTCCAGAGAGAGCTGACGGATGCGCAGCTCCCGGTCGATTCCCAGCTGCGGAACCCGGAACGGGATTACCCCGCTCAAGCCCACCATCGCCGTCCGCTGGAACCCAGTGGGGATCGAGCCGTCCAGGTACTGCTTGCGCATCACGTGAAACTCCGACACAAGGTCGAGGTTGAGTAGCTGCGCGATCTCCAAGGCAATCCGCACCGCCTCCTCATCGATGTCGAAGGGCGGCGTGTCATCCATCTCGTAGGTGCAGACCGAGCCGCGCTCCAATAGATAGACGATCTCCTTCTTGGTCTTGAACTCCATCAGGGCGGTCCCGTCGTACTCACCCATCTCGCTCAGGGTGGGTCGCATGTGACGGAGAACCTCGCCGTCGTGTTTTCTCACTCGGCGCCCGGCGGGGCAGCGGCAGAACAGCTTGGAGCGAGTGAGCAGCTGCTGGTGAACCTCGAGCCCCGACATGAACCCGAGGGTCCGGTAGTCGGCAGCGGAAAGCTCCCCGTAGTCCGCGTCGGGGAAGTCCAAGACGGGCTCGGTCTGCGGGTTGAAGTCTCCGGGCGGGCGTACCCCGGTTTCCCTAGTATCCTGGTTCATATCAAGTAGGCCTGATGCCCAGAAGCCGATGGCGCAGCGCACTCCGCCAGCCGGAGGCGCGGACTGAAGATCTTCGCTGTATCGCCTGCCCGCAACCTCCTTCCCCACCCCGTGAGCTCAGCCCTGATGACGCCTTCCCAGGCGGTCCTTCACGTGAGGGTGACCCGTTGCACTCGTCGCCATTCCTCGCTCTACTTGACCGACGGCGCACGCAAGCCGTTAGCTTCTACAGTCCCGAAACACCGAGGTCGCGAGGATGGACAGAGTGAGGATCTTGAAGAAGCAGCGGGTGTTCAACGATATCTTCGCCATCGACGAGGCGGTCGTCGAGCACCGTAAGCACGACGGCAGCTGGAGCGCGCCGACACGTCAGCTCTGCTTCGAGCGCGGCGACTCGGTGGCCGTCCTGCTGGTGAAGCGCGAGACCGGCAGCCTGGTGCTGGTGAACCAGTTCCGCTACCCCACGTACGAGAAGGGGCCGGGCTGGATCACGGAGATCGTGGCCGGCGGCCTGCGCGACGGCGAGTCGCCGGAGGCGGCCATCGCCCGTGAGGTTTACGAGGAGACGGGCTATGAGGTCGAGAACGTCAAACCCATTGCCACATTCTACGTCTCCCCGGGCGGCACCTCCGAGCGGGTCCTGCTCTACCACGGCGAGGTCGGCGAGACCACGCAAGCCGGAGGCGACAAAGGGCTCGGCGTCGGAGACGAGGACATAAAGGTGACGGAGACCGCGGCCGCAGAGCTGTGGGCGGACTTTCTCGCCGGCAGGCAGCAGGACGCGAAGACCATCATCGCTTTGTTGTGGTGGCGCCTGACCTATCCAAACCAGAACAGATGAGGGAACCATGATCGAGGTGAAGACGATAAGT
>CP070823.1:2525877-2535247 GCA_020344375.1 Gemmatimonadota bacterium
GCACGCCGCTGCCTGGCCTTCGAGGAGCTCTTCATCCTGCAAGCCCTCTACGCGCGCGCCCGCTACGTGAACCGCGAGAAGCGGCAGGGCATCGCCTTCGAGCGGAAGAACGCGCTCGTGCGTCCCTTCGCCGCGGCGCTGCCCTTCAAGTTGACCGCTGCCCAAAAGAAGGTGCTCTCGGAGATCTCCGCCGACATGTCTCAACCCCGACCGATGAATCGGCTGCTCCAGGGCGATGTGGGGAGCGGCAAAACGGTCGTCGCCTTGTTCGCGATGCTTCGCGCCATCGAGAACGGCTTTCAGGCCGCGCTAATGGCGCCTACCGAACTACTAGCGGAACAGCACTCCGGCACGGTCACACGGTTGCTCGGGGGTCTTCCGGTCAGTGTCGAACTCCTGCGCGGCGGTCTGCGCAACAGTGAGCGGCGCGCGGCGCTCGAGCGCCTTGGCTCCGGTCAAGCCCAACTGGCTATCGGCACACACGCGCTCATACAGGAAGATGTCGATTTTCAGCGACTGGGGCTCGTGATCATCGATGAGCAGCACCGCTTCGGCGTCCACCAGCGCCTGCGACTTCGCCGGGCCGGCGCCGATCCCGACGTGCTGGTGATGTCGGCCACGCCGATCCCGCGCTCCCTGGCTCTCACTTTCTACGGTGATCTCGATATCTCGGTGCTCGATGAGCTGCCGCCGGGCCGGCAAGCGGTGGAGACGGTGCTGCGCAGCGAACCGGCAAGGCCGCGCGTCCTGGAGTTCGTCCGCGAGCAGGTTTCCGCCGGCCGGCAAGCCTACGTGGTCTATCCGGTGATCGAGGAATCGGAAGCGCTCGACGTTCGCTCCGCCACCGAAGCCTACGAGCACCTGTCGCAGGACGTATTCTCCGATCTCAACGTCGCCCTCATTCACGGCCGGATGCCCAGCGACGAGAAGGACGACGTGATGCGCCGCTTCGTCGCCGGCCGCGTCGATGTGCTCGTCTCTACTACCGTCATCGAGGTGGGCATCGATGTCGGCAACGCCACGGTCATGCTCATCGAGGGCGCCGAGCGTTTCGGACTCTCACAGCTGCACCAGCTCCGTGGTCGCGTCGGACGCGGGGCAGAGAAGAGTTACTGCATTGTCCTGCACAGCGGGCGCGCGCCGCCCGAACGGCTCCTCGTCTTCGCCTCCACGAACGACGGCTTCGAGATCGCCCGCGCCGATCTGCGTTTGCGCGGGTTCGGCGACTTCTTCGGGGCACGCCAGCACGGGCTGCCCGAGTTCCGCTTCGCCGACCTGGAACGCGATGAGGAGCTGCTGCACGCGGCCCGGGACGCGGCGGCGCGGATCATCGCGGAGGACCCGCCGCTGGCAGATCCCGCGCACCAGGCCCTGGGCCGGGCGCTCAGGACCGAGTACCGCGAGCGTCTTCGGCTTTACGATGTCGGGTGAAGTCGATGAAGTAAGAGACTTATCGGCAACGACTTAGGCCTCTCATCTCAGGTAGTATCGAAGAGCGATTTCGGTGGGTTCGACCGTCAAACGTAATCGGCTCTTCTCGGCCTCAGGGTCGTAGGGGATATCACTCGGCTCAGTGCCCTTCTGGAAGTCCACGATGAAGAGCAGGACGCTGACACCGAAGCTGATGTGCGCGCCCATCAGACTGACACGCGCGCGGTCGTCCTTCTCCAAGACCTTCTGGTAGAGCGATTCGAGGAGCTGGTCTCTGTAGGAACCGTCGGGGTCGCGGCTGCGACAGTTATCGGGATCGGCATCGCAACGTTGCGTTAGCTCTGCGAACAGGTCGTCGGCCTGGTTATGAAGGCTGAACCCGATGGCGCCAAGAGCCACCGATGTACCGAGGGTAACCCACTTCACGACGCCGACCCAGCCACCGTACTTGGGAAGTGGCAGGAAGCCCGCGGCCCCATCTGCGGGCTCGGCGTTTGGCGCATAGCCCAACGCGAGGAACGGGTCGTTGGGCGGGTAGAGTGCCGGCTCGATGGGTGGTATCAGAGCGCCGGAGCTGGCCTGAGCGTGTGCCGCCGCAGGCGCGCAGAACGCCAAGAAAACGAGCGCCGCAGTGAAGGTCTTCATCGCAGCTCCACCACCTTTCCGCGGGATGGCCTGGTCCCCAGTGGCCCGCCGATCCTGCCATACATGGGTACGGTGATGCGTCCCCCGTGCACGAAGACCGGTGCCTCTATCGATCCTTCCATCTGTACATCCCAGATCGGCTCGCCGTTCCGGCTGAAGAAATGCAGGCGACCTGCCAGGGTTCCGACAAGCAAGCCGTTCTGCACGACAGTTGGGGGCGCCATCGTCGCCTCACGAGTCCGTGCGATGATCTGCGCCGAGCCCACGTCGGCGTCGAACCTGACCACCTCACCTGTGCGCGTGACCGCGTAGCCATCGTTGCCGGCCAGAACCGGGCCAGAGTGGAAGCTGCCGAAGCCCGAGGTCTGCCAGACGAGCTCGAGATCCGGTGTGCGCCACGCGAGCAGCGATCCTTGCTCGGTGGCCAGGTAGACCTTCTCGCCATCGCTTGCTGCCTCGCCTGCAAAGACCTCCGGACTGTAGGCGGCAGCGCGGCGCCGACCGCTCGCACGCTCCAGCAGGAAGAGGCTGTCGAGAGACACGTACGCCACCCAGTCCTCCAAGACCAGCGGCCCGGCGCTGGCCCGTCTCGAGAGACGAGTGGACCAGAGCGGCTGCTCCATCCTGGTGACGGCGAACAGGTGTGCGTCTTCGGTCGCGGCGTAGACGGTATCGCCGACCAACGAGAGCGGCACGCTGACCGCCGGGAATCTGCGGTTCCAGACGTTGTCCCCGTCTGTGATCCGCAAGCTACGAAGCTTGCTCTTCGTGGTTGTGGCGGTGTAGATGACCTCGCCGACCACCATCGGGGATACCGGGAGGCCGTCCACTCGCTTACGCCAGAAGGTAGAGCCGTCCTGGCGGCTCAGCGTGTGGATATAGCGGTCGGAGCTGGCGGCGATGATCGCCTCGTCGGTGACGACAGGCATCCCCTGGATCCCCGAGCCCACCCGGCTGGACCAGACGATGCCGGGCAGCTCGTCGGAGACGCGTTCCCTCAGGAACGGGGCGCGCGCCGCGTTTCCCAGGTACGTCGGCCAGTAGAGACCAGCGTCGGTAGGGGCGGGGCGCCCTTGATAGGTGCAGGACGCGAGCGACGGCAGCGCCGCGAGGCCCAATAGCAGGAAGGCTCGCGGCCCAGCGGCGAATTTGACACCTCTCCGGGCCGAATCTATCTTCGCCGCCCGAGCCATCAGGTAGCGGTCCAGCGGGTTGGGCGGGCAGCGGCGAGCGGCTAGCGGCGCTCTGCAGGTTCGGGTCGGCACCTTCCGTGATCCGGCAGAATGATTGAGAACGTCCACATCAGCGATCTGGCTGGCCATGTCGGTAGCGAGGTTACCGTCCACGGCTGGTTGCACAATAAACGTACAAGCGGCAAGGTCGCGTTCCTCATCCTACGCGACGGCACGGGGCTGGTGCAAGTCGTGGTCAGCCAGGGTGAGGTGACCCCGGAGGTCTGGGCGCGGCTCGAGGAGCTCAACTACGAAACCAGCCTGGGCGTGACCGGAACCGTGCGCGCAGACCCGCGGGCACCCGGCGGCCACGAGCTGTCCCTCACCGATCTCTATGTCGTAGGCCCCTCGGGCGAGGACTATCCGATCCAGCTGAAGGAACACGGCGTCGACTTCCTGCTCGAGCATCGCCACCTCTGGCTGCGGACACCGCGGCAGGTGGCCATCATGCGGGTGCGTGACGAGCTCATCAAGGCGATCCGCGATTTCCTCCACGAGCGCGGCTTCGTGAACGTCGACACCCCGATCCTCTCCGGTGCCATCGGCGAGTCGGCGGGCACGCTCTTCTCTACCGAGTACTTCGACCTGGGAACGGCCTATCTGGCGCAGACCGGGCAGCTCTACAACGAGGCGCTGGCCGCCGCCCTGGGGCGCGTGTACTGCTTCGGACCGACGTTCCGCGCCGAGAAGTCGAAAACGCGCCGGCATCTGACCGAATTCTGGATGCTCGAGCCGGAAGTGGCGTGGTGCGACAGTGAGTGCAACATGCAGTTGCAGGAGGATCTCGTCTTCTACCTCGTGGCCCGGGCCCTGGAACGCTGCCGCACCGAGCTGGTGGAGACGTTGGAGCGCGACATCTCGCGCCTGGAATCGATCGTACCGCCGTTCCCGCGCCTTTCCTACGACGAGGCGATCGCGAAGCTCCGGTCGCTGGGCTCGTCGATCCAGTGGGGCGACGACCTGGGCGCGGAGGACGAGACTCAGGTGGCCCAGGACTACGAGCGGCCCGTCTTCGTCTATAACTACCCGAAGGGCGCCAAGGCCTTCTACATGAAGGAGAACCCCGACGACCCACGGACCGTTCTTTGCGACGACCTGATCGCGCCGGAGGGGTACGGCGAGATCATCGGCGGCAGCCAGCGCGAGGACGACTACGACAAGCTGCTGGCGCGGATACGCGAGGAGAAGCTACCCGAAGAGGCCTACGGCTGGTACCTGGATCTCAGGCGCTACGGCACCTTCCCGCACAGCGGGTTCGGGCTGGGGCTGGAACGTACGGTGGCTTGGATCTGCGGCGTCCAACACATTCGCGAGACGATCGCCTTCCCGCGCACGCTCAAGCGCATGTATCCCTAGATTGAACGCCCGAGAGTCGGCCAGCGGTGATCGCGCTTAGTCGGGATCACCCTCCTTGATCTCGTCCCAGATCGCGTCCAGTTCGGCCAGCGAGGCCTCGCCCAGCTTGAGCCCGCGCTCCTCGGCCAGCTGGGCGAGCTGGGCGAAGCGCCGCTCGAACTTCGCGTTGGCGAGCCGGAGCGCGGTCGCCGCGTGGAGCCCGGAGAGACGTGCGACGTTGACGCAGGCGAAGAGCAGGTCGCCCAGCTCCTGCTCCAGCGCCTCCCGATCGCCCGACTCGAGGTGCGCCGCCACCTCATCCACTTCCTCGCGGGTCTTCTCGAAGGCGTCCCGGGCGTGATCCCAGTCGAAGCCGACGCCGGCAGCCCTGTCCTGGAGCCGCTGGGCGCGTGACAGGGGGTCGAGGCGCCGCGCCAGACCTTCGAAGATATCGCTGCCCTGGCGCTCGTTCGCCTTCTCGGCCTCCCAGTGGGGACGCTCCTCCGCATCCCCGTACAGGTGTGGGTGCCGGCGGCGCATTTTCTCCTCGAGCGCGCTCATGACGTTCTCGGCATCGAAAGCGCCTCGCTCCTCGGCCAGTACGATCTGGAAGGCAACGTTCAACAACAGGTCACCGATCTCGGCCCGCAACCTCTCGTCGCTCGCCCGATCCACGATAGCCTCAGCCAGCTCGAGCGACTCCTCCAGCAGGTAGGGCGTCAGCGAGACTGGCGTCTGGGCAGCGTCCCACGGGCAGCCGGCCCGCAGGAAGCGAACGAGGGCGAGTGCCCGATCGAGTACGCCTGACTCAGGGCGGCAGTCGTCGGTCGGAAGTCCGTTCATATCAGTCATTTCTTGCATTGCTTACGGCCGTCGTCTATACTCACGGCCGTAACTCTTCGGGGATACGTCGATGGATACGCGCGATATCACTAAGGCGCGAGCCTGGGTCGAGGTCGACCTGGGAGCGCTGGTTGCAAACTACGACAGCCTGAGTGAACGGGCCAAGCCACGGGTGGGCGTGCTGCCGGTCGTCAAGGCGGACGCCTACGGGCTCGGCATGTGCCCGGTGGTCCGGGCGCTGGAGCCTCGTGAGCCCTGGGGCTACGCGGTGGCGGCGCTGACCGAGGGGATCGAAATGCGCGAAAAGGGGATCGATCGGCGCGTGGTCCTCTTGTTCTGTACCCCCGACGAGCTAGATCTCGCGGCAGAGGCGGGGCTGACCCCTACCATCGGCGACACGGAGGCGCTGGAGCGCTGGCGCGGTGTGTCCCGGCGTGTGGAACGCCAGCTGCCGTTCCACCTGGAGATCGATACGGGGATTGGCCGTTGCGGCTTCCACTATCGCGACGCGGAGGGCTGGCTCCCCGGGGTCCTGGAGGCGTGCGAGGCCGATCTCCTGTGGGAGGGCACCTACACGCACTACCACTCCGCCGATGGACCGGACGCCGAGCCGACACGGGAACAGTGGGACCGCTTCCGGAAGTGCGTCGCCGCTTTTCCGAAAGGCGCGGGGGGCGCGTTGCACACGGCGGCGAGCGCGTCGGCGGCACGCTGGCCGGAGTACGCGGCTGATCTCATCCGGCCGGGGCTCTTCCTCTACGGTGGGGTCGCGGGCGATCTGCCGCTGCGACCGCAGCCCGTGGCGACGGTGCAAGCTCGCGTCACCGCCGTCCGCGAGGTGCCGGAGGGCTGGACGTCCAGCTACGGTGCCACCTACCGAGCGTCCCGCCCGTCGCGCTGGGCCACCTTGGCGATCGGCTACGCGGACGGTGTTCGGCGTGAGCTGTCCAACAACGGCTTCGTCCGCTTCGGCGAGGGCGAGGCACCGATCGTCGGGCGTGTGTGTATGGATGTAACGGTTGTGGATGTGACCGAGCTGCACGAGGTGGGCCCCGGGTCCGCGGCCACGCTGATCGGCGGACCGCAGGACGGGCCGACGGGTCTCAGCACGGTGGCCAAACGCTGCGGGACGATCGACTATGAGATCCTGACCGGTCTGACACAGCGGCTGCCGCGCCGCTACACCGGTGTAGCTGTAGGCTGACAGCCAATCTCGGGAAATTCGATGAACGAGGGAAAGCAAGAGAAGGTCGATTTCAAGGGCCTCGTGGCAGGCCTGGCGACATCCACAGTGGCCGTGCTGACCCAGGTGGAGGCGCTCCAGTCGGGTGGCGCAACTGCCGAGCCTTCCTCGGCGGAGCCGCAGAAAGAAGCTCTGTCTCCCGAAGAGGTCCAGAAGCGTGTGCGCGATGGGCTCGCCGGAGCACGGCAGCTGATCGATACTCTGGCTGTGCTGGACGAGAAGACGAGGGGCAACCTGACCCCGGACGAACAGGAGCTGCTGACCACGGCGCTCTCCGAGCTGCGCCTGCGTTTCGTGAGCCTGTCCAACCGGCCGATATCGACCGGTGGCCGGGAAGGGGAGGCCGGGTGAGAAGAAGGTTCGGCGTTCTGCTTCTGACCGCCGGCGCCGCTGTGCTTGTCGGTTGCGAGCGCGACGAGCTGCTCTCAGTGGATCCGGGCCGCGGGCCAGGTCAGTCAGCAGCGACCGTCGAGGTTCTGGTTGATGCCGGCCAGCTGGAAGGTTGGGTGGACACCATCTTCAGCGGATTCTCGCGCCCGTCCTCGGCCACCTTCATGCGGGTCGAGGATGGTACGAACGACCTTCAAAGCCGCGGACTGATTCGCTTCTCCTTCATCGAGGACACGGTTTCCGCAGCCGGGGAACTGTCTGGAGCGCTTCGCTTCGATTCGGCGCAAGTGATCCTACGCGTTGATACGTTGCGGACGGAGCTGCCTGAGGCCGGATCGACCCTTCAGCTACGAGCGGTGGAGCAGGGTTGGGATAGCCGCTCGGCCACGTGGGACTACGCCGTCGACACGCTGGGCGTGCGCGAACCGTGGTCCACGCCGGGCGGGGCGCTGGGCGCTGTGCTGAGCGAGGCACTGTTGGCAGAGGCAACCGACAGCCTCGTGTTCGAGCTCGGCGAGCTGTCGGACTCGCTGATCCAGCTCTGGAACGACACCACCCAGGTTAACACCGGTGTGGCGGTTGTGGTGGCCGACTCCGGTCGTCTGGCGCTGCAGAGTCCCCAGCTTCGCTACCAGCTCGTGCCGGAGGCGACGCCCGATACCTCTTACACGCTATCGGTCTTCGGGACCGCGGGCACATTCATCTTCGAACCTGAGCCGGCCCCGCTTGCCAGCGGTGTGCTCCGCGTGGGCGGCGTGCAGGGCTGGAGGACCTTCCTCGAGATACTCCTCCCTGATTCCCTGACCGTCGAGGGGTTTCCGGAAAAGCTGGCGTTGCGAGGCGCGACGGTGAATCGGGCCGAGATCGTGTTCAGTAGCCTGGGGCCGCCCGACCCTCCCTTCGCGGCGGAGGACGCGTTCAACATCTTCGCCTACGATGTGGTGGACGATTTTCGGGTCTACGGGCCCAAGACACCTGTAGGTGCGTTGGTCGTGGAAAGCGGCGCGACCGTCAGCCCGGACATATTGGAGGCCGGCGTGACGGTAAGTATCGGCATCACGACGCGCCTCCAGCGGTGGGCGGAATCGTCACCGGGATCGAGCGCTTTGCTGCGGATCGTGATGCGCGCCCAGCCGGAGGCAGGGACGTTCGGCTTCTGGGAATTCGGGACCGCGGACGCCGATTCGGCGTTCGTCCCGCGTTTGCGCATCGTGTTCACGCCTCCGACGGAGTTTGCGTTTCCATGAGTCGACGATCCCTTCTGGCTCTGCTGCCTGCCCTGGTTGTTCTCGCGTCGCCGCAGGCCTTCGCCCAGGAGGACGTGCTGGGGAGCGCGGGGCTGGGGCGGCTGGTGAGGCCGCTCGACGCACACGCGCGCGGCATGGGCAGTGCTGCCGTCGCCCTGCACGGCGGCAACCTGTCGGCTGTCAACCCAGCCTCCCTCGCCCGCGTCAGCCTGCCCGGCTTCTGGCTCACCCTGATGCCGGAGAACCGTACCGTTAAGGGCGACGTCCTGCGCGGTGACATCGAGACTGCGGACTTCCCCCTCGGGCGCCTGGCGATCCCGTTCGGCGGACGCTGGGTGGCAGGGTTCGGGTTCGGCAGCTTCCTAGATCAGGATTGGTCTGTCGAGTTCATGGACACGCTGCAGCTCTCCGACGAGGATATCCCCTTCATCGAGACGAACAGCTCGGATGGGGGGATATCGCAGCTCCGCTTCGAGCTGGCTGGCGTGCTGTCAACGCGCTGGGCTGTTGGTGTGTCGGCTCTGTACTACACCGGCGAGGTGCGGCGCAGCGTCGAGCGTGTCTTTGAGCCCGGCGCGTTCGTCACGTATCGGTCGGCGACGGCCGTCCAGTACCAGGGTTGGGGCCTGGCACTGGGGGCAGAGTACCAGCCGATCCGAGAGATGATCCTGGGCGCCGTCGCGAGCTGGGGCCCGGGGTTGGACGTCAGGAACGATAGCACCGGCCAGGAGTCCGATCTCGATCTCCCGCTCGGCCTGCAGATCGGAGGTTCCTGGCAGCTCACCCCCGACTTGACCCTGGCAACAGCCCTGGGCTGGGAGGGCTGGTCGGCTTTGGACTCGGAGCTTCCGGAGCCCGGCAGCTCCGACGTCTGGCGCGTGGGGACCGGTGTTGAACTACGCGTGCTGTCTGGCCCCACTTCTGCGCTCTTCGTCCGCCTCGGCGGGCTGCTGGAGCGGAAGCCGTTCAAGCTGGGCGAGGGCGCACCCTGGGAGCGCGCTTTC
>CP070823.1:2535347-2557428 GCA_020344375.1 Gemmatimonadota bacterium
ACCGGGAACCGCGACGAGCAATTCGTAGTCTTCACCCCCGGTCAGGGCGAGCTGAAGGTCCACGCCTTCCGCCGCGGGTGTCGCGGCCCAATCGAGCTCGACGCCCACTCCCGAGGCGGCGGCGAGGTGGCCGGCATCGCCGACCAGGCCGTCGGAGAGATCGATGCCCGCCGAGGCGCCGCGCTCGACCAGCCAGCGGGCCTCGCGCACCCGCGGCTGGGGCGCCCAGAAGCGCCCGCGCCACTCGTCTCTGACCGTGCCGCCCGCCTTCCAGGCGATCACGGCGGCCGCGGCAGAGCCCAGATCTCCCGTAACCCAGAGCTCGTCCCCGGGCCGGACAGCGCTCCTGAGGAGCGGCCGCTCGACCGCGCCGACGGCCGTTACGTCCAGCGCCAGCTGTGCACCGCCGCGCGACAGGTCACCGCCGATCAAGGCGGCACCGTTCTCCTCGGCGGCGCTACGGCAGCCGAGGCCAACCTGTTCGGCCAGCTCCGGCCGCGAGCCGGCCGGCACGTTGAGCGAGACCAGCACGGCAAAGGGCTCGGCCGCCATCGCCGCCAGGTCGGAGAGCGTGGCCAGGACGGCGCGGCGCCCGATGAGCTCCGGGGTGCCCCAGTCCGGCAAGAAGTGGGCGCCCTCCACGGACAGATCGACGGTCAGCGCGAGGTAGCGCTCGCCAGCCCGGATCAGGGCGCAGTCGTCGCCCGCGCTCAGGGCGACCTGCGGGCCCGCCGCCCTGGCGCCCTCCAGGACGCGGCGGATGAGATCGAACTCGGGGCCGGGGCCCAGCGGCGTCAGGCTCACCGGGGCAGCGGCTGGTCGAAGAGGATGAACGGGAGCGGCGGCGCGCCCGCGCCTGGATTCTCGAGCGCGGCCGGCAGGGTCTCCAGCACCTGAAGCGAGCTGCGGCCCAGCACGGGGCCCAGCTGGGCGGCGCGGCTACAGTAGAAGAGGGCGACGCCCAGCGCCTCGCGCCGCGGCATGCGGGCGGCGAGCATGGCGCCGGATGCGCCGGAGAGGACGTCACCGGAGCCGCCGGAGGCGGCGGCGGAGGACATGGCCGAGGTGACGAGCACCGGCTCGTGACTCAAGGCGACCACGGAAGGGGCGCCTTTCAGCAGCACAGCGGTGCGCAGATGGCGTGCCGCCGCCGCGGCGACCGCCACGGGATCGATGCGCGTCTCCTTGGCTGTGATCCCCAGCAGGCGTGCCATCTCACCGGGATGCGGCGTGACGGCGACGGGCCGCGTCTTGCTCATCTGGGCCAGCTCACCCTTACGCCCGGCCAGGATATTGAGGCCGTCGGCGTCGATAAGCACGGGCAACGCGCCTGTGACTTCCAGCACCCGGTCCAGCCGCTTTCCCGCCAGTTTGTCCTGCCCGAAGCCGGGGCCGACGACTACGGCGTGCGCCCATTCCCCCGCCTCGGCCAGCGCCGCGTCGTCATCGATGTCGACGAAGATCGACTCGGGCACTCGGGTCTGACTGATCTCGCGATTGGCGGCGTCGGAGGCGATGCGCACGATGCCGGCGCCCATGGCCAGCGCGGCGCGCGCCGCCAGCACGGCGGCGCCGGCCATGCCTTTGCGGCCCGCGGCGATGAGCAGGTAGCCGGCGTCGCCCTTGTGTGCATCGGGTGCCCGCCGTGGCAGCAATGCCTTCGCCCAGTCCGGTGTAATCACGAAGGCGGAGACCTCGTCCTCGGCCACCGGAGGGAAGCCGATCTCGACCGCGAGGATCCGCCCGCACAGGGCGCGCGCCGGTTGGAAGAGCAGGCCGAGCTTGGGGTACCCGAGCGACACCGTGATATGGGCGCGGGTGCAGGCGCCCTGCACGGCGCCGGTGCTGAAATCGACCCCGGACGGGCCGTCTACGGCGATCCGCACGCCGGGGGTTCGGTTCATGGCCTCGATCAGGCGTGCCTCGCGCTCCTCAGGGGCGCCCGTCGTGCCGGTGCCCAGGATGCCGTCCAGGATCACGGCGGCGCCGGCGAGAGCGGCCTCAGCCCGGTCCGCGGCCGCTACGGGGACATCCCAGCGGTGGGCGAGCGCGGCCTGCGGCGGCTGCTCGGCGGCCTGAACGGCGAGGACCTCGCGGCCCCAGCTACGCAGCGTGCGCAGCGCGATATAGGCGTCACCCCCGCTGTGACCGCTCCCCACGGCGCCGACGACGCGGCCTTCCGGGAGAAGATGCTGGACGACCTCGGCGATCGCGCGGCCGGCGTTCTCCATCAAGAGCCGCTCGGGAATCCCGTATTCCTCGCGAGCCCGGCGATCGATCTCCGCCATCTCGGACGCGCGCGGTAGAGGCAGCCGCTCCACGCCGTACAGGTCGCTCATCGATTCACCACTGGACTGGGCACCGTGGTAGGCGCAACGCCCCGCAGCTGCGCGGGGAATCATCGAGTGGGGCACCGCTGTGCATCCGCCCAGGACACCTCCCGGCTAGGAGTCATGGTGCGGGCTATTTGTAGGATTGCTGGACGTTGCGGCCGAAGCTGATCTCGCCGTTATCGATGCGGATGTTGAAACCGCACTCCGGATTGCTGCACACCCAAGCCTTGTACATGATGGGCGCGCCCTCGCGTCCGTAATCCGACAGTGGGACTAGAGACCCATCGTTGCACTTCCTGCATACCGGGAACTCTCGCTCTCGCTCCAACCGGCTCACCCCCTCCCTCGCCAAGGTGGTCAGCCAAGTGCTGGCTGCCAGTAACGCCGACTAGCGGCGTGGCTCGACTCTTCCCCAGGGATAGTCGCGATCGAAGGCTTCGTCGAAGTCGAAGACGTCTCGGAAGTCCTCCCGGCTGTCGCTGTCCTGCTTGATGAGCACGTGGCAATCGATCAGGGCATAGACGATCGCGCCCATGTCGTCGGTGCTGTGGATGCCCCAGTGCTCCAGGACCGTCCGGGCCATCGGCCCGAACCGCTCGATCGCCAGGTCCCGGCAGCCCTCGGCCAGCTCCTGGCCCGTGATATGCCGCGGCTCGTCCAGCTGATCAATCGCGTATTGAAGTGCCGAAAGGACAAAAAGGTAGGCAGCGTCCGAATAACGCGGATTCTTCTCCCGGAGCTTGGCCAGCAGGTTCTGCCCTACCATACAGCCCCAACCGGTGCTTCACTTTCCACGCTCAGAGCGGCGGCTCCTCTCATCGCCCGCTACCTCACAGTCCGCGTCATACTCCCCCACAACCTCACGCGGGTCACCCGCTCCGTCAAGGGCAGCCCGGCACAGCCCCGCTGGCCGGGAGGAACGGTCAGGCGACCTGGTTGCGCCCCAATCCCAGGGGCCGTGTGGAGTTCCCCTCCAGCCACCCCTCGTACAGTGGGAAGGCGCCACAGAGCACTCGCACCTCCTCCCGCACCCGCGCCGTCACCGCTTCGTCCTCCGGCGCCCGCAAGACCTCGTCGATCCACGCCCCGATCCGCTCCATCTCGGCCACGCCCATCCGGCGGGTCGTGAGCGCCGGCGTGCCGATCCGGATCCCCGAGGTCACGAAGGGTGAGCGCGTTTCGAAGGGAACTGTATTTTTATTCACAGTAATCCCGGCGCGGCCCAGTGCCTCCTCGGCGGCCTTGCCGGTGAGCTCGCTATCGCTGAGGTCGACCAGCAGCAGGTGGGTGTCCGTGCCGCCCGCGACCAGCTTGTATCCGCGCTCCGCCAGCGCAGCGGCGAGGGCACGTGCGTTGGCGATCACCTGCTCCGAGTACTTCTGGAACTCGTCGCTCATCGCCTCCTTGAGGGCGACGGCCTTGGCGGCGATCACGTGCACGAGCGGTCCGCCCTGCGTGCCAGGGAAGACGCTTTTGTCGATGGGCTTGGCCAGCTCCTCGCTGCAGAGGATGAGGCCGCCGCGCGGGCCGCGCAGAGTCTTGTGGGTGGTTGTGGTCACCGCGTCTGCGTAGGGCACGGGGGACGGGTGCACCTTGGCGGCGATGAGGCCGGCGATGTGGGCCATGTCCACCATCAGCCGGGCACCGATCTCGCGGGCGATCTCGCTGAACTTCTGGAAATCGATGGTGCGCGGGTAGGCGCTGGCGCCCGCCACGATGAGCTTGGGCTTGTGCCTGAAGGCGAGATCGCGGAGCTGATCGTAGTCGATGCGCTGGTCGTCCTTACGCACGCCGTAGGCGACGACGTTGAAGAGCCGGCCGCTGAAATTGACCGGCGAGCCGTGTGTCAGATGGCCACCGTGGGAGAGGTCCATACCGAGGATGGTGTCGCCGGGCTGGAGCAGGCTGAAATACACGGCCATGTTGGCCTGGGCCCCGCTGTGGGGCTGGACGTTGGCGTGGTCGGCCTCGAACAACTCGCAGGCTCGTGAGCGTGCAAGGTCCTCGACGATGTCCGCGTACTCGCAGCCGCCATAGTAGCGCTTAGCGGGATATCCCTCGGCGTACTTGTTGGTGAAGACCGAGCCCATCGCCTCGAGCACCGCCGCGGAGACGAAGTTCTCGCTGGCGATGAGCTCCAGCCCGTCACCCTGCCGGCGGATCTCATCGAGAATCGCCTGGTGGATTTCGCGGTCGATAGACTCGAGGTCCTTCAATTCCGGCTACCTCCATTCAACGTGCCAGCGCCCACATCTACACCGGTCGGGTAGCTCTGGTGCCGAGCAGGCGCGAAACACGGCCAACGAGGTCTCGGCTCAGCTGATCCGCGATCGGTGGAGCTGGCCGACCTTCTCGATCCGGCGCTCGGCGATCCGGTCGGCCGCGTCGGCTGTGGTCAGCTTCTCCTCGCGCGCCAGCTCGAAGACCTCGAGCAGCGTCTGATAGATCTCGCCGGCCTTCCGCTTCGAGCGATCCGTCGTCCAATCGGCCAGCTCGGAGTAGACGTTGATCAGGCCCCCGGCGTTGATCACGTAGTCGGGCGCGTAGAGGATCCCGCGTTCCTGGACCGCCTTGGCGTCGTGCTGCGTTTCCAGCTGGTTGTTCGCCGCGCCGGCGATGATCTTGACCCTGAGCTGCGGGATGGTCTTGGAGTTGACGATCGCTCCCAGCGCGCAGGGCGCGAAGACATCGGCATCAACACTGTAGATCGCGTCCGGATTGACAGCCTCGGCACCGAAGTCGTCTACCGCGCGGTCTACCCTACCCTGATGGATGTCGGTGACGATCAGCTTGGCGCCTTCCGCTGCCAGGTTCTCACACAGGTAGTAACCGACATGGCCGACGCCCTGCACGGCGACGGCCTTCCCCTTCAGCGAATCGTCGCCGTACACCTCGAGCGCGCAAGCCTTCATCCCGCGGTAGGTACCGTAGGCCGTCACCGGGGACGGATCGCCGGAGCGACCGGCGATGCCCACCACGTACTCGGTCTCCATGTGGACGTAGTCCATGTCCTCCACGGAGGTGCCCACGTCCTCAGCCGTGATGTAGCGACCACCCAGCGTCTCTACGGCACGCCCGTGCGCCCGGAAGATCATCTCGCGGCGCGGTGTCCCGGGATCGCCGATGATGACCGACTTGCCGCCACCCAGGTTGAGGCCGGACACGGCCGCCTTGTAGGTCATCCCCATCGCGAGGCGCAGCACGTCGGTCAGCGCCTGCTCCTCGGATTCGTAGTTCCAGAACCGGGTGCCTCCGAGCGCCGGCCCCAGGGTCGTGTCGTGGATCGCGATGATGCCGTAGTAGTTGGCGGCAGGCTCGCGGGTGAACAGCACCTGCTCGTGCTCGAACTCCCCCATCGCCTTGAAGACTTCCATCTGCACACCTCGTCTTTCTAGGCTCTAGCCCTCACTCAGCTACCCCTTCGCCGCCCGTTCCTCATAAAGCGACCTGGCGATGACCAGGCGCTGAATCTCACTGGTCCCCTCGTAGATTTCCGTCACCTTCGCATCCCTGAACAGCTTCTCGACCGGATAGTCGCGCATGAACCCGTAGCCACCGAAGATATTGATGGCCTGCGACGTGACCCAGACAGCGGTCTCGCTGCAGAACAGCTTGGCCATGCTTGAGAGCTTCATGCCCGCTTGCCCCCCATCCCACGCCCGCGCGGCCTTGTGGAGCAGGCCGCGCGACGCCTCGACCCGCGTGGCCATGTCCGCCAGCTTGAAGGCCAGGCCCTCGAAGTCCTTGATCGGTTGACCGAACTGCTCGCGTTCGCCGGCATAGGCCACCGCGTGCTCGAGAGCGGCCTGGGCGATGCCCACCGCCTGAGCACCCACGCCCATGCGGCCACCCTCCAGGCTGGAGAGCGCGTAGATCAGCCCTTTGTCGGGCTCGCCGAGCAGCGCCTCCGGCCCGAGCCGCATGTCGTTGAAGGCGACTGAGACAGTCTCCGAGCTGCGCAGCCCCGTCTTGTCCTCCTTCTTCCCCACCTCATAGCCGGGCGTGTCGGTGGGCACGATGAAGGCGCCGATGCCGTGCGCGCCGCGCCGCTCGCCCGGAGCGTCGGTTCGCACCATCACCAGCAACACGTTGGCGGCGCTGCCGTTGGTCACCCACATCTTCTCGCCGTTCACGACCCAGCCGTCGCCGTCCCGCTCGGCTCGTGCCTTCAGGCTCGCGGCGTCGCTACCGGCCCCAGCCTCGGAGAGCGCGAACGCGCCGAGGAGCTCGCCCCGCGCCATCGCTGGAAGCCACTTACGCCTCTGCTCCTCCGACCCGTACTTGAGGATCATTTGGGTCGGCAGCGAGTTGTGTACCGACAGGGTGATCGCGACCGACGCGTCGCCCCAGGAGATCTGCTCCAGCGCCGCCAGGTAGGTGAGCATGCCGAGGTCGAGGCCGTCGTACTCCTCCGGCAGCAGCATGCCCAGGAAACCCAGCTCGGCCAGCATCGGCATCACCTCGGAATGGAACGCCTGCTTCTCGTCCCATTCGACGGCACGCGGGCGGAGCTCTCTCTCGGCGAAGTCGCGCGCGAGCTCGCGGATCTGCTCCTGCTCTTCAGTCAGCGTGAAATCGCGATTCATGCTTGATAGCGGTCCAGCCTAGCTCTCGTAGCTGTAGAACCCGCGGGCGGTCTTGCGACCCAGCCAGCCGGCGTCCACGTGCTTCCGCAGCAGCGGGCAGGGACGATATTTGTCTTCGCCGAGGTCGTTGTGCAACACCTCCAGGATGAACAGGCAGGTGTCGAGTCCGATCAGGTCGGCGAGCGCCAGCGGTCCCAGCGGGTGGTTCATTCCGAGCTTCATGACCTGATCGATCGCCTCGGCGCTGCCCACACCCTCGTGCAGGCAGTAGACCGCCTCGTTGATCATCGGCATGAGCACGCGGTTGCTAACGAACCCGGGCGAATCGTTGACGACGACCGGAGTCTTGCCGAGATCGCCGGACATCTTGACCACTGTGTCGGCGGTCTCGTCGGAGGTCGCCAGTCCGCGGACCACCTCGATCAACTGCATCATGGGCACCGGGTTCATGAAGTGCATGCCGATCACGTTCTCGGGCCGGCTGGTATGCGCTGCCAAACGGGTGATCGGGATGGAGCTGGTGTTGCTGGCGAGGATGGCCGACTTCGGGGCGAGCTCGTCGAGCTTGCGGAAGATGTCCGCCTTGAGCGTCTCGTCCTCCGGTACGGCCTCGATCACGATCTCAGCGCCGGAGACGCCCTTGAGATCGGTCGCGGTCTCGATCCGCTTGAGCGCCGCATCGCGGCCAGCCTCATCAAGCGCGCCCTTCTTGACCTGGCGGTTCAGGTTCTTCTCGATCGTCGCGAGTGCCTTCTGGAGGATATCGGCGCTCACGTCGATGAGCGTCACATCGAAACCGCTCTGGGCGAAGACGTGGGCGATGCCGTTGCCCATGGTTCCAGCTCCGAGCACACCAACCTTCATCGTCTTTCCTGTAGCCATGTCTCTCCCACCTTCCGAGCGTTTCTCCTATCGCGGCCAACGCGGCGGCGCGGTCACGGCAGATCGCGCGCGTCGACCAGCGGCTTCAATGCCGCCATGCGGGGCGATTCCGCGAGCCAGCGGGTGCGGAAGACCCACACGATCAGCGGCAGCGAGAGCACGGTTGTCAAAAGTCCGCCTTCCGGCCCGAACGCTCCGCCGGTCACCAGCTCCGGGCCGCTCAGCAGGGTATCGTAGCCCGACACGTCGAAGTGGATGCCGCTCACCGGCAGATCGAAGACGGCCGCCATCACGTAGTTCCAGGCCCAGTGCAGCCCCAATGCGACCCAGAGCGATCGCGTGCGCAGGTAGGCCAGCGCCATGAGCACGCCGGCGAAGCCGATGTTCAGCAGCCCGAGAGATGTGACTTCCGGATTCCTCAGATGCACGAACGTGAAGGTTCCGGCGGACAGGATGAGCGCCAGCGTCACGCCCGCCCCTTCGACGAGCACCTGGAAGGCGTAGCCCCGAAAGAGTAACTCCTCGGCGGCCGCAGCCACGGCCACCAGTAGCGCCAGCCCGACGATCTCCTCCAGCCAGCCGAGCAGCGTTCCCGCGTCGGGCGCGGGTCTGAGCCAGCCGACGACGGTCTCCAAGACGACGATCAGCGCGATGAACCCGCCGCCGATGACGGCGCCGCGCAGAAATCCTCGTGGCGCTTCTTTCCCCAGCGGCAGGCCCATGGCCGCGAAGGGACGCCGCTCGATCCAGCGCATCATCACGAATGATGGGAGCAAGATCGCGACGACCAGCAATGCGCTGGGAAAAGCCAGACCCCAGAAGTATCCCTGCTCGCTTGGTACCAGCGGCGACGTCACCGTCAGGAGCAGCCAAAAGCTAGCGAACGCCAGGACGAGGAAGATCAGCACGCGCCATAGCGCCCGCAGCTTCTCGGGACCGAAGAAGACATCTCGAGCTCTCACGCGATCTCCCACGCTGTAACGAAAAGCCCTCGAAGCTAAAAGAGCTCGAGGGCTCGGGTACGGAGTCTCACGCTAATGAACAGCGCAAGGACGACCTTGACGACATCTAGAGCCAGGAACGGCAGCACGCCGAACCTCAGCGCCTGCCTTAGACTCCCGGTCATGAGCAGCAGCCAGCCCATGCCGCCGGCGTGGATGATCGCGACGCCGGCGGCCAGGCCGACCGCGAGTCGCACGACGTTCCCTGAGCGGCCGGCGACGGCGCCGACCGCATAAGCCGCAACCGGAAAGGCCAGCAGATAGCCCCCCGTGGGCCCCAGCAGGTAGGGCAAGCCGCCGCCCGCCGCAAAGATGGGTGCGCCCAGCGCACCCGCCGCGAGGTAAGCGAGCTGCGACGCCGCGCCGAGCCTCGAGCCGAGCGTCGCGCCCGCCAGGATCACACACAGCACCTGCAAAGTGAAGGGCACCGGCGTACCCGGCAGGGGGATCGCCAGCCGCGCGGCGAAGGCGGTCGCCACGGCGAAGACCGACACGCCGATCAAGCGCCGCAGCGTCCGGCTCCGTACGATGTCCTCCCGCGCCCAGCTCAACGCATGACTCTGTAGTCTCACGGTCACAGCTCTATCGTTCCTGGCTTGCGGTTGACGGTTGATTCAGACGCGCTCGACGCTGAGGGCGACCGCACTACCGCCACCCAGACAGAGCGTCGCCAGCCCCAGCTTCGCGTCCCGGTCCTCCATCGCGTGCAGCAGAGTGACCAGGATGCGGGCGCCCGACGCTCCGATCGGGTGACCCAGCGCGATGCCGCCGCCATGCACGTTGACCCTGTCCCAATCCCAGCCCAGCTCGCGCCCGTCGGCCAGCGTCTGCACGGCGAACGCCTCGTTAATCTCAAACAGGCCGTAGTCGCCGATCGAGGTGCCGTCCTTCTCCATCAGCTTGCGGACGGCCACAATCGGTGCGAAGAAGAGCTCTTGCGGCTCTGTCGAGCCGACCGCGTAGTTTCTGATGCGGGCAACGATGTCGAGACCGTTGTCCTTGGCGAAGCGCTCGGAAGTCACGACCAGGGCCGCGGCGCCGTCGTTGAGCGTCGAGGCGTTGCCCGCGGTGACCGTGCACTCTTTTACATCCGCCGGAGCGCTGTCGGCGAACGCCGGCTTCAGCTTCGCCAACCTCTCCAGCGTCGTCTCCTTGCGCGGCCCCTCATCCGTGTCGACGACGGTCACCTCGCCCTTGCGCCCGGCGATCTCGACTGGAGCGATCTCCTTCTTGAACTTGCCCCCCTCGATGGCCGCGACCGCTTTCATCTGGCTGTTATAAGCGTACTCGTCCTGATCGGCGCGAGAGACCCCCGCCTTCATGGCCGTGAACTCGGCATGCCCGCCCATGTGGCGGTTGTAGAAGCCGCACCAGAGACCATCGTAGACCATCCCGTCGATCATCTCGCGAGTCCCGAACTTCACGCCATCCCGGTAGCCGTACAGGTAGTACGGCGCGTTCGACATCGACTCCATGCCGCCGGCGACGATGACCTCGTCCTCAGCGGCGCGGATCGATTGGGCCGCCAGCGCCACGGCCTTCAGCCCGGAGCCGCAGACCTTGTTGACGGCCATCGCCGGCACCTCAGGCGGGATCCCGGCCTTGAGCGCCGCGTGGCGGGCCGGGGCCTGGCCAACGCCGCCCTGCAGGACATGGCCCATGATGACGTCCTGAACCTGGCCGGGCTCGATACCCGCGCGAGTGATCGCCTCGCGGATGGCCACGGCTCCCAGCTCGGGGGCTTTGAGGCCGCTGAAGCCGCCCAGGAACCTGCCGATCGCGGTGCGGGCGCTACTAACGATGACTGGAGTTGTTCTTGGATCTGCCATATCGCCACACCCTTTCAGTCTGGCCGGTCGGAGACCAGGGTCGGTTTCTCCTCGTGGGGCGCAAGATAGCCCCAGTGGATCTCGGGGTCATGCTCGAACAGTAGCAAGGTTCGTTCCCGCTTCACCCACTCCAACACGGTTCGCTTCGTCTCCAGGGTGACGAGTGGTTCCACGTCGTAACCCATGATCCAGGGCAGCGGAAGATGGGCGGTCGTGGGCACGAGGTCGCCCAGGTACATGGCGACTTCACCGTCAGACATGATGAGCACCGACTGGTGGTGCGGGGTGTGTCCGGGCGTCGGCAGCACCTGGATTCCGGGCACGACCTCCGCCGGCCCATCCACGAGATCGAGGGTTCCGGCACCCTCGAGCAGGTCGAGATTGTGCAGGAGGTAGCTTGCGCGGACGCGTTCGTTCTGCAGGTGCGCGAACTCCCACTCCCCCCGCTGGACCACGTGGCGAACGCCGGGGAAGGCCGGGACGATACTACCGTCCGGCAGCCTGACCGTATTGCCGCCGGCGTGGTCGAAGTGCAGGTGCGTGTTGATCACCACGGTCACATCTGAGGGCTGGAAGCCGGTGTCCCGTATAGCGTCCTCGAGCGCCGTCGGATCCCCGTCGTTCTCGAGCCCATAGATGTCGCGGAACTTGGCGTCCTCTTTGTTGCCGGCGCCGGTGTCGATCAAGACGAGCTCGTCGTCAGCCTCGACCAGCAGGGGGCGCAAGGCCAGGCGAATCCGATTCCGCTCGTCGGTGGGCATCATCTTCTCCCATAGCGGCTTGGGTACGACGCCGAACATGGCACCGCCGTCCAGACGCTGTACGCCGGCTGCGAGCGCATGCAGCCGGAATCGGCCAAGCTGGCGCGTCAGCGATTCGCCTAAGCTCAATGAGGCAACTCCCTACGGCTCTTGCTTCCTCCTTTGCCCTTCCTAGCCCTCGCTTTCGCGGCGCCCGGCGGGTGTTCCCCCCTCAGGTAGGCCTGCAAGCGTTCCCAATCCCCCACTCCCCGGTCCGCCAGCTGACCGAGGAAGCGGATGAACAGTTCGGCGGTCGTCCGCGCGTCGGAGCCGGCTCGGTGCCAGGAATCCACGGCAATCGCGTAGTAGTCGGCCAGCACGTCCAGGCTGCGGCGCGAGAGTTCAGGGTGGAGGCGCCTGGCCAGGCGCAGCGTGCAAACCCGTTCACCGCCCAACCGGCCCCTGCGGCAGCGTGCGTACTCGGCCTGCAAGAACCGCCAATCGAAGCCCGCGTTGTGAGCGACGAACACTGCGCCCTCCAGCGCTCGCTGCAACGGCTCCGCCAGATCGGCGAAGCGCGGCGCCCCTGCGACCATCTCATCGGTGATGTTCGTCAGCGCCGTTACCGACGGCGGAATCGGCCGCTCGGGATTGATGAGCGACTCGAAGCTGTCCACGACCTGGCCGCCGCATACGCGGACCGCCGCGACCTCCGTCACCCGGTCGCCCCGGGCCGGGGAGCCGCCGGTCGATTCCACGTCCACGACGACGAAGTCCAGGTCGTGCAACGAGGTCGACCCGTAGCCAGCCTGCTCATCGCTCAACAGCCAACGCCCCCGGCTGAGCTGGAAGCGCGGGTCGGCGCCAAGCACCTCGCGCACCAGCGATGCCGCGAGGCGTGGCGGGCCCTGTCGCCATCCGAAGATCCGCTCCGCCAGCGCCGGCGCGCGGGCCGGGCCCGACAGCAACAGCGAGACCGCCCGCTCCCGGAGCTGAGGGAGGTCGTCCCAGCGAACACCCAGCCCATTGTTCATCGCGTCACCCCCACTGGGACCGTACCCGGCGCGACAGCCGTCCCGGGGCCGCGGCCTGCGCGGGCTCGCGGACGCGTTCCGGCAGGGCTGTCTGGATCTGCGCCGACACCGGGTCTCGCCGCGGCGGTTGGGGACCAGCGGCGCGCGACCCGGCTGGAGGCAAGCTAGCGTCAGCGCCAAGATAGGGCGCCCGTGGGAGCGGCGCAAACCGCCCCAGAGCGGGGTCTTCTGGCCGGCGGCGGGCCGAGACAGGGCCCCAGCCGGGTGGGCGGGCGGTGCGGGCCGGCCTAGGCCCTGGCGGCCAGGGCGGCGGCCAAACGTATGTAGTCGACGACCGGCAGGGCGTCGGGCCGGGTGGAGGGATCGATCCCCAACGAGGCCAGCAGCGCCTCTGCCTCCTTCCCGGATAGGCCGTACTCGGGGGCCTGGCGCAGCACCTTCTGCATCTGCTTCCGCCTGCGACTGAAAGCGGCGCGGGTCAGCTGTCGGAAGGCCTGTTCGAGCTCCTGCGACAGGGGTGGCGGCGTCTGCGGCACGATATTCACGACCATGGAGTTCACCTCGGGCCGGGGGCGGAACGCCTGGCGCGATATGGGGAACAGCGCCTGCACACGGGCGACCGCCTGCACCCCGGCGGTGAGCGCGCCGTAGTCTTTGCTGCCCGGCCGCGCGATCAGGCGATCGGCCACCTCGCGCTGTACGGTCAGCACGATGAGCTGCGGCCGGGGCCGCCCGTCCAAGAGGTGAAAGATGAGTGGAGTGGTGATCGCATACGGAATGTTGCCGATCACCTTCAGCGCTGCGCCGCGCGCCAGTTCGGAGACGGGAATCTCCAAGGCGTCGCCCTGTATCACCTCGACCTCCTCGCGGCCCTCGTATTCGCGGCGCAGCTCGGCCGCCAGAGCCTCATCCAGCTCGATAAGCGTGAGATGACCGACGCGCCCGACGAGATGACGGGTCAACGCGCCGGTACCGGGCCCGATCTCCAGAACACGATCGCCCGGCAGAGGGTCCAAAGCCTCGACGATCTTGCGTTGCAGGTTGGGATCGATGAGGAAGTGCTGGCTCAGCGCCTTCCGCGCCGGCCGGCCCCGCCGCGTCTTCACCAGTACCTCTCAGGCTCGCAGAATGAACGCGGTCTGATCGTCGGGTGCCACTCCTCCACGCCGGCCTCGTGCCTCGAACATCGCCTCCACGATTTCCGCTGCCGGCAGGTCGCGATGTGCGTCGATCGCACGCAGCACCGTCTCCTCGGTGGTCCGCAGGGAGGGGTTCGTCAGTCCATCGGTGAACAGGCACAACAGATCGCCCGGCTCCCAGGCGACCGCAGCTTCACCGTAGGCTCCGTACTCGGCGATGCCCAGCGGCGGGCTCGTGGCCCTGAGCCGCTGCGGCTCGTCTCCATCATGAAGTCGGAAGGCGTGTGCATGACCGGCGTTGGCATAGCAGAGGGACCCGCGCGCCGGGTCGATCACACCGTAGAACACGGTCATGAACATCTCCGTGCTCTCGAGCTTCTGGATGAGCGCGTGGTGGATCGCCCTGAGCAGGTCGCCCGGAGACGTCGTCTCGCGCACGTAAATGCCTGATACGCTCATCGTGAGCGCCATGATCAGCGACGCGCCGAACCCGTGTGAGGTCACGTCGCCGAGCATCGCGCCGATCTTGTCATCTACCAGCTTGAAGAGCTGGTAGAAGTCGCCGCCGACCGGGCGGGCAGGCACGCAGCGTGCCGCCACGTCGGCGATCTCCCTGAACTCGCTCAGGTCCGGCAGAAGTTTCATCTGGAGGTCGTGAGCGAGCTCCAGCTCGCCGATCACCCTTTCGCGCACGACGATCTCCTCGAACAGCCTCAGGTTCTCGATCGCGCTTCCGATCTGCCGCGCCAGCGTCGTCAGCAACCTCGTCTCGCCGACGCCGGTCACGACCGCGCCGGATTTGCGACCGATGAGGTTGAGCACGCCGACCGTGCGTTTCGTGCCACCGGGACTCGTGTAGCTGATCGGCACCGAGACCCAGGGCTCGGGCTCAGGGCTCAAGCGCTCGGCCAGGCCGGGAGGCATCGCGCGAAGCTCGTCGAGACGCACCGTCCGGTTCTCGCGAAAGGCGAGGGCGGAGACCGACGAGCTGGATGCCACGGGTATTCGGTCGACCGCGATACGGGGGGGACCTTCCGAGGCGGCCAGCATCAGCTCATCAGAACCCGGATCGTAGATCCAGAGCGACGCGCGCTCGGCGCCTGTCAGCCGGACGACGCCCTTCAATATCTGGCTCGCGGCATCCTCGAGGCGCGTCACGGCGCCCAGCGTCTCGCTGATGCTGTGCAGCAGCTCGATCTCCTCCTGCCGCTCGGCCAGGTCGCGGCGGCTTTCGGCTAGCCGCAGTTCGTAGGCGAGCGCCTCATCCAGAAGGTCGCGGGTGAACTCGGCCCATCGCTCGGAGCACTCGTCGCCGGCTGGCCGCACCTCGACGGCGTAGCGGATCCCGGGGGTCCGAAGCCAGTGCAGCGTTCCCTCCGGCGTGGCAGGCTTTTCCTCGGCCGGTGCGATATGCTCCAGCCTTCCCTCTATCCCCTCGCGCCAGAGGTGAAGGTCGGCATCCGAGCTCAACCGGATGCGCTCGCTGAGCCCGACCAGTGCCTCGGCATCCTTGCTGATCGGCCTGACGGATTCCCCGACCGTCGCCTCCTCCCACTCGCTGCGCAGCGTGAGGGTGACCGAGTTGCCTGGCTCGTTGAAACTCACCTCGTCGGCGAGCTGGCGAAGCAGGAACAGCCCGCGTCCGCCGGGCGCCTCGATGGCCTCAATGCGCGTAGGGTCAGGTATCTGCTGGTGATCGAAGCCGGGCCCCTCGTCGGTGACCTGCACCTTGATTTGCCAGGCGTCGACGTTCGCACGCAGCCACACCTTCTTGTTGCGATCACCGCCGTTCCCGTACAGGATCGCGTTCGACAGTGCCTCGCTCAGCGCGATCCGCAGGTTGACGAGAGTCCGGGGCCCGTAGCTGCGATAGTCGCGGCACCAACCGGCGAGCAGCCTGACGACGTGTTCGATGATCGATACGTCGCTCGGCAGCTCGAGGTTGATCTCGTTTGACATGTAGCGATCGAGCTCGCCGGGCTTGGCGCCGGGCCGGCGATCGCTGCCGGCGAACTTCTGAGCGAGCTCCTCTGCCGTGACGGGCAGGGTGAGGCAGTCGTGACAGCCGTGCTTCAGCGCGTAGGTGACGTCACGGATGTTCGACTCGCCAGGATCGGCGACCGCCCACAAGGCCGAGCGTGGGAAGAGCTGCGCCAGAGCATGCCATTGGGATTCCGTGGGCCGGAGGGAGATATCGGTCAGCACCAACGCGGGGCGCGCATCAGCGTAGCTCTCGAGATGGTCGAGGCTGCTGATGACGCGCGCCGAAAGGCCGAGCCCTTCGACGGCCTCCGTCAGCTGCGCACCTAGCCGGGGTCGCTGGGTGACGACGAGGGCGGTTCGCTGTCCCTCAACCCGCCCATGCATAGCCGGATCAGAAGTCCTTCAGCGCCTGATCGCGAGTATCGGCGATATGGAAGAGCGTATCCAGCTTGGTGAGCTCGAAGAGTGTGCGAAGATCCTCGTTCAGATTGGATAGTCGCATCTCACCGCCCTTCTCGCGGATCTTCTTCGACAGACTCACGAGCACGCCCAGGCCCGACGAATCGATATAAGCGGTGTCCCGGAAATCAATCAGGAACTTCCGAGATCCGGAATCCAGTAACTTCAGTACATCGTCCTTCAGGTCCTGCCGGTTCGCGACGATGAGCTGGCCGGTGACCTCAACGATCGTCACGTCGTTGTGCTGGGAGATCTCAAAGTTCATCTGCCCTCCGGGTGTCCGAACACTACTACTCTAGGGGGGACGCCACGTGAATCAAGCCCCGGCGGCCATGAGCGTTGTAACGTAGGCCACGGCCGCGATGCTGTCCGGCTTCCCCCCCTTGACAGATCGTTGTATGGCGGGGCAAGCCCGTACAGGATTGGCCCGATGGCAGTGGCGCCGGCCAAGCGCTCCACAAGCTTGTAGGCGATGTTACCGGCTCCGAGGTCCGGGAAGATTAGCACGTTGGCATGGCCGGCGACAGGACCGGGCGAGTTTCTCGAGAAAGGCCACGAGCGCTACATCCTGAGGCGCTCCTTGAGCCGTCGCAGAACGGGCGGCGACACGAATCGGGAGACATCGCCGCCGAGCGAAGCGATCTCACGCACCAGGGACGCGCTGAGGAAGGTGTACTCACCAGCCGGGGTCATGAACACCATCTCGAGGTCGGGGGAGAGCTCGCGGTTCATCAGTGCCATCTGGAACTCGTACTCGAAGTCGCTTACGACGCGCAGCCCGCGGACTACGATGTTCGCCTTGCGGCTCGCACAGAAATCGACGAGCAGGCCGCTGAAGTGCGCGACGTCGATACGCGGGTCATCCGCGAAGCATTCACCTATCATCGCCACTCGTTCCTCAACGCTGAAGAGGCGATCCTTGTACTGCGTGGGATGGTGGGCGACCGCGATGATGACCCTGTCGGCGA
Organism: Gemmatimonadota bacterium; assembly: GCA_020344375.1. Classification (GTDB taxonomy): domain Bacteria; phylum Gemmatimonadota; class Gemmatimonadetes; order Palauibacterales; family KS3-K002. Next base: position 2,552,302 of record CP070823.1, read on the forward strand.
ACTTGAGGCTGCGGCGCGCTATGTCCTCGTGACCGACAGTCAACGGGTCGAATGACCCCGGATAGACGGCGATCTTCGTCTCGCTCATGTTCCTCTCTCCTCCAGAGCAGCGGCGATGAACGCGATCGACGTGTCACCGTAGCGCCGCTCTTCCGCCCCCGGCGGTAAGCTCAGCCGCTCGCCCGGGTCGTGCTCGACCGACAGGATCCGCGCGAACGGGCTGCGCACGTATCTTTCTGTCAGGCGGTTCGCCAGACCCCGGCCGTACGGTGGGTCCGCCAGCGCAATGTCGAAGGCAGCGGCCGCCAGGCCTTCCAAGTACTCGAAAACGTCGCCGGCCACGAGCGTGACCAGATTCTCGGCGCCCAGCTCCGCGATGTTGGCCCGCAGGCAGCGCAAGGCCCGAGCGTCTCGCTCTACGAAGGTAGCATGCCGGGCGCCCCGGGAAAGCGCCTCGAGGCCGAGCGCGCCGCTCCCGGCGAAGAGGTCGAGCACGCTTGCATCCTCGAGGTCAGCGGCGAGCACACTCATCCAGGCCTCGCGCACGCGCTCAGCCGTCGGCCGCAGCGCTCGGCCGCGCGGCACCTTCAACCGGCGCCGGCCCCAACGGCCCGCTACGATTCGGATGTCGCCCAAGCCGCCTCGCTCGGCCGGATATCGACCACCTGAGCCTGTATGTACTCGACGCCCTGCCAATCGCGGACACCCAGCTGAAACGCAAGGTCCACGCGCGCCGACGCGCGCAGCCATTCCAGCTCCCCGGCCTGGCGGAACGCGACGGCCTCCGGCGTCACGCCATCCCCCACGTCGAGCCGCAGGCGCAGGTGCTCCTCACCCATCAACTCCGGCTGCCCGACGATGCCGACGTTGCGGGCCAGGAAGACGGGCTTGGGGTTGCCCTGCCCGTAGGGGCCGAAATGCGCCAGGAAGCGCCACAACTCCGCCGTCACATTCGACATCGTCAGCTCGTGGTCCACACGCAGCCTCGGCCGCAGCTCCTCCGGCGTCAGTCGCTCGTGCGCCAGAGCGTTCAACCTCTCCCGCAAGGCCGGTATGTTGCCGCGGCGTATCCGCAGACCGGCTGCGGCGCGGTGGCCACCGAACTGCTCGAGCAGTGGCTCGCACGCCTTCAACGCCTCATACAGGTGGAAACCGGGGATCGAGCGGCCGGAGCCGCGGCCACTCTCACCTTCCAGGGCGATCAACACAGTAGGACGGTAATACTCCTCGACGACGCGCGAGGCCACGATGCCGATCACACCAGGGTGCCAGTCCGCGGACGCCAGTACGATCGCACGATCGGCTTCCGGATCGAACGTCTCCGCCAGGATCTCCTTCGCCTGCTCGAGGGTGCCGCGATCGACCTCCTGGCGCCGCTGGTTCTCCTCGTCGATCTGCCCCGCCAGGCTACTGGCCTCGTTCGCGTCGTCGGTGAGCAGGAGGCGAACGCCCCGCATGGCGTCGCCCATCCGCCCCGCCGCGTTCAGGCGCGGGCCAACGACGAACGCGATCTGACCCGCGTTGATCGGGCGCTCCGGCTTCAGCCCCGACACCCGCAGCAACGCGCGCAGACCGGGGTTGGGGGTGCGCTGCAGCACCTTGAGCCCGTAGCGAGCGAAGATCCTGTTCTCGCCCGTCAACGGGACCAGGTCAGCGATGGTGGGGATCGCGATGAGGTCGAGGTACTTGTACAGGTCCTCGAGCGAACCCGCATAGTGCTCGAACAACGCGTGCACCAGCTTGAACGCCACGCCTGCCCCGCAGAGCACCTTCTCTGGATAGCCGCAGTCAGGACGCAGCGGGTTCAGAACGGCGTATGCGGGCGGCAACGTTGCCGGCGGTGTGTGATGATCGGATACCACCACATCGATGCCAGCGCCACGTGCGGCGGCGATCGCCTCGTGAGCCATGATCCCGCAGTCGCAGGTGAGCACGCAGCCGGCCCCCAGCTCCCGAGCCACGGCGAGGCCGGCGGGCCCGAAGTCGTAGCCGTGCTGCAAGCGGTGGGGGATAAAGATCTCGACGCGGGCACCCAGCTCCCGCAGTGCCCGAGCGAGCAGAGCCGAGCCACAGACGCCGTCCACGTCATAGTCGCCGTGGACGAGCAGGAGCTCGCCGGATCTGATGGCCTTTGAGATGCGGTCGACGGCCTTCTCCATGTCGGCCATCGAGAGCGGATCGTGCAGATTCGTCAGCCGCGGACGCAGGAACGCCTTGGCCGACTCCGGCTGATCGTAACCGCGACGAACGAGGATGGCGGCGATCGCTTCGGGAAGCTCGAGCTCGCTGACGAGGGCTTCCACAACCGCCGGCTCGACCGACGCAGGCAGGCTCAGAACGGGCTTCACACCACCTCACTCCTCTCCACAGTACGGCTGGGCCGGCGGCGGGGGACGGCGCGCCGCTGCCCTCAGCGCTTCAGGTCACCCGGGTAAAGGATGACACCGCAGCCCTCACAGCAGACCAGCGCCGACAACCCCTTGATCTGCAACTCCTGCTGAATGGTCACGGCAGTATAGCAGTTGCCGCAGACCGATTCGTCGGTGAGCGGCGCCAGCGCGACGCCTGTCCGGCCAGCACGGATCCGATCGTAGAGCCCGAGGACTCGCTGCTCGATCCTGATGGCCAGGTTGTGGCGGCGATCACGCTTTATGGCAAGCTCCTCCTCCAGCTGTTGGCGGCGGGCCTGTGCCTCGTCCCGCAGCGGCCCCGCCTGGGCGCGCGCATTCTCGAGCTCGGTCAGCAGGGCGGCTCGCCGAACCTCGAGGTCCTCGACGACCTGGAGCTTTTGGAGCGCGTTATCTTCCAGCTTGCGAATGTCTTGCCTGGCGAGGTCGAGCTCGAGAGTGGCCGCGCCGTACTGCCTCTCGTTCCGGACCTGATTCACCCTCGTACGCAGGCGATCGAGGCGAAGGCGCTTGTCATCCACTGCCCTCTCGCTGCCGCGCGCCTCCAAACGCGCCCGTTCCAGCTCGCCCCCGACTGCCTCGAGAGCCGATTCCAGCCTGGCCACGGCTTCCTCGGCCACCGTCAACTCGGTCTCATATCTCTTGAGCTCGCCCTCCATGCTCAAGATCTGCTGATCGATCTCGTGTAGATCCAGCAACTGCTCGAGAACTCCCGACTGTCCGCTCGACCCTGTCATAGGTTCTGGCTCACTCTCGCTAGCGTCACGCACCCCGAAACAACCCGCGACCGGGCATCCGATAGCCCAGCGCAGTCAATTCCTGTCTGATATTCCTGATCTCGGAGGCCAACTCGACTGCGGCATCCGTATCCGCGACCAGCACCTCGGTCATCAGATCACTCAAGCGCTTCTCCAGCGCCCGAGCTCGCAGCCGCGCGATCGCGTCCTGCAGAACTGCCTCGGGGTTCGTCAGATCCTCGGGATCTGCCGCTAGCTCCTGCACCTGCTCGAAGAGGTGCGCCGGCAGCTCGTCTGCCCACGCCAACGAATCAGCCGCCGCCTGCTCCGGCGTGGCCGCAGCTGCGGCGGTCAGCGCCCGGTAGATCTCACGATACTCCGGCGTCTTGAAGTCGTCCGACTCGATCTGATCGGCTACCCTCGCGACCAGCGAGCGGTCCCTGACGAGCAGCAGCAACAGCTTACGCTCGGCCCCTAACCTCGGCGCCTCCCGCGGCACCTCAGCCTCGCGCAGCAGCGCACGCCCGCGGCGCCGTGTGCCGCCCACCGGGCGCTCCAACTCGCGCTCCAGGGTCGCGCGCCGCACGCCTGTCACCGCGGCCACGCGGTCCAGATAGATGTCACGCAACGCCTCATCGGCGGTCGCCCGCACCGTGAGCAGCAGGCCATCGACGGCCCGGCGCTTGCCCTCGCTCGTTTCGAGGTAGCCGCGTTTCTGCAGGATTTGGATCTTGCGATCGAGCACATCAATTGCCGCATCGGTGTACTTGGCCAGCGCCTCAGGTCCGCCCTTGCGCGCGATCGAGTCGGGATCCTCACCAGGCGGCAGCGTCGCGACGCTCGGCTGGACACCAGCCTGCAGCAGCTCGTCAGCCGCTTTGAACGTTGCGACGAGGCCGGGCCTGTCGCTGTCGTAGAGGAGCAGCGCCTTCTTCGCGTAGCGGCCGAGTGTTCGTGCCTGGTACTCGGTCAGGCTCGTGCCGAGCGGCGCGACCACGTTTTCCACACCGCAGGCCAGCAGCAACACGAGGTCCATATAGCCCTCGACCACCAGCACGACGCCGTCACGGCGGATGGCGTTCCGGCTCCAATTGAGGCCGTAGACGATGCGTCCCTTGTGGAAGATCGGCGTGTCGGGCGAATTGATGTATTTGGGCGTGTCCTCGGACTCGGTCAAGCTGCGGCCGCCGAAGCCGATCGGGCGATCTCGCAGGTTGAAGATCGGAATCATCAACCGTCCGCGGAAAAGGTCGTAGGGTTCCTTGGCACGTTCGCTCGCTTTGACGAGGCCCGCACGGATGAGCACGTCGTCAGCGACCTCGTGGACGGCAGCCGCCTCGCGCAGCGCACGCCAGGAATCCGGCGCGTACCCGAACCCGAAACGCCGGGCCATCTCTTCCGGCAAGCCGCGCTGAACGAGCAGATATCGCCGCGCCGACTCACCGTGCTTCTCCTCCCAGAGTTGCCGCTGATACCAGTCGGCGGCCAGGGCGACCGCCTCCCGGATGTCACGGTAGGGATCCTCTTCCGATTCCGTCCGATCGATGTCGGGCACGACGATGCCACAGCGCTCGGCGACGAACTTGACAGCTTCCACGAAGTCGAGACCCAGCAGCTTCATCGGGAAGGAGAAGACATCACCCCCCTCACCGCAGACGAAGCACTTGAAGATCCCACGCTCCGGATAGACCGAGAAATTCGGGCCCTCACCGCCGTGCAGCGGGCAGGGCCCGCGATAGGTCCTGCCAACGCGGCGCAGCGACATGAACTCGCCGATGATCTGCAGGATGTCGGCCTGAGCCCGGATTTCTTCGATCAGTTCGTCGGATACCACAGTCACTCCAACTCGAGCACTGTTACGCCGCTGCCCCCTTCATGTGGATCTCCCAGCCGATGCGATTTGACGCGGCGATCGCTCCGCGCGTACTCGGCCACCGTCTCGCGCAACACACCGGTGCCCTTGCCGTGAATCACGCGCAGCC
>CP070823.1:2557528-2564964 GCA_020344375.1 Gemmatimonadota bacterium
GAAGACGACCGAGTCGTCCTTGACCACCGCGATCGCTAGACCAGGCACCTCCCAGTCGCCGACCGCTTGGCTGACGTAGGCGTCGAACCCGGCGAGCCGATCAGCGATCGTGTCTGTCTGTGCCGCGGCGGCTGCCGGGACGGCCAAGAGAAGCGCCGCGAAACCTGTTGCCCGCATGGGACCTCCTTGTGACGACTGTGAAATAGAAGCCGGCGATTGTGGCCGCCTGAGTAGGAACTCAGCGGAATCGGGAGGCCGCGCTCGCCTCTGCCTCCGGCGGGCGCGGCCCCGGATGTTGACGATGTTATGCCGCTGTCGGGCTACTCTTCCTCGGGAATATCTACCGGGCTCGTATGCTCGCAGGAGTCAAGCATCATCTCGAGCCGCTCGGGATTGAAACCGATGACGAAGTCCTTGCCGTGAGCGACGACGGGGACGCCGACACCGCCGGTCAGCGCGCGCCATTCTCGCAACTGGAAGACGTCTTTGGTAATGTCCGCTTCCTCGAACTCGCAACCGTGTTCTGTCAGCCAATCCTTGACCAACTTGCAGTAGGGTCAAGTCGGCGTAGTGTAGACCTTGATCATGGCCATGTTGAGTCCTCTGCGCTAAATGCGGGAATGCTTGTCACCTTGACTTAACCAGTCTGACGCGAGACCACCGATGTCGTCAAGAGCCGCGGAGTTCACCCCGTTTCCCAAGCAGCGCGAGGCGATCGAGTCGCCGCTCGGGCCAGCACTCGTGCTCGCCGGGCCGGGCGCCGGCAAGACGTTCTGCTTGATCCAGCGGGTCGCGTACCTGATCGAGGCGAAGGAGCTGGCGCCGGAGCGGATCTGCGCCGTGACCTTCACCAACAAAGCGGCGGAAGAGGTGACGGCGCGCTTGCACAGGCGACTAGGCGCACAGGCGGACAGGATTACACGCGGCACCCTCCATGCCCTCTGCCTCGGTATCCTCCGCGACCACCCGCAGGAGATTGGCCTGCGCCGCGGCTTCGGGGTCGCGGACGAGGAGTACCAGCAGCTGCTGCTCCGGCGCCTGCGTGTGTTTCCGCAGCGGCGGCGCAGCAACCTGCTCACACTCTTCGGGCGCCGGCGGCTGCAGGGGTACCAACTCACCGAAGGCGACGAGGCGCTGTTCGAGAGCTACCTGTCGTTACTCCGCGAGAAGAACCTCCTCGATTTCGACGATATCATCGCGCTCACCGACGAGTTGTTCCGCAAGCATCCAGCACTCGCCGACGAGGTCGCCGCACGCTGGGACTACCTGCTGGTCGACGAGTTCCAGGATCTGGACGCCGCCCAGTACTCGATTCTCAGGCGGTTGGCTCAGGGCCACCGGAACATCTTCGCGGTGGGCGACGACGAGCAGTCCATCTTCTCCTGGCGCGGCTCCGATCCGCGCATCCTCTGGCGCTTCCGCACCGATTTCGATCTGGAAGACCCGATCGTGCTCGATCGCAACTGGCGCTGTAGTCGCCAGATCTTCGAGGTCGCGCGCCGCCTGATGCGCGAGAATCCGGAACTCTTCCACAAGCAGATCGAGGCGGAGCGTGACTCGGAGTACCAGGTCGAGTGCTACGCTTTCCCCGACGAAGAATCGGAGTCGGCCTGGATTCTGGAGAGCATCATCGCCGATCGTGAGGCGACCGGGCAGAGCTGGGGCGACTACGCCGTGCTCTACCGGCTGCATGCGCTGGGGCGCCACCTGGAGAACCGGCTGGTCGCGGCGGGCGTGCCCTGCCGGCTCGTGCGCGGGCGATCGCTCCTCGACGACCCGGTGATCGCCTACGTCGTCGCCTCGCTACGCATGGTCAGTGCACCTGACGACCCACTGGCCGTCGAGGCGTTCGCCGAGCGGATGCTGCCGCGGGCGCTCATGGCAGAGGTCCGCACCCTCGCGTCTGCCCGGCGCGAGGATCTCCTGTCTGCTTTCCGCAGTTTCGCGCGCAGCCACGCACGCAGCCACCCGGACACGCGCAAGGCATGGCGGTTCATCTATCACGTCGAGAACCTTCGTGCCGTCTACCACTCGAACGACACGCTGGCCGGGCTGATCGACGACCTGCTGTCCCAGCGTGTGAGGCCATACGAGAACCGGCTGGAGGAGCACCACGACGAGCTCGAGGACCCCGAGACCTACCCCGGTGCCCGAGAGCTGGCCGAGCGTCTCAGCTCGGCCCTGGCGGCCCGAGGCCGCATCTACATCGAGCCGCGCCGAGGTATCGAAATCGCACTGCGCGGCATGCTCCTCGCTGTCGAGCTGCCGACGGGCGTCGACTATCTCGTCGGAGATGCCTCACCACGTGACCACGACCTGGTCCTGCCAACGCAGCCGCAGAGCGGGCGGCCGAGCGCCACCACCCTGTTCAAGGCACTGCAGCTCATCCACAGCCGCGAGTTCGGAGACCTGCTCCGCGACTACGTGACCTTCGACCTCGAGACCACAGATCTGGATCCTACGACCTGCGAGATCGTCGAATTGGGTGCCACAAAAGTGCGCGACGGCGAGATCGTCGACACCTTCCGTTCCCTGGTGCGTGCCCAGGTTCCGATCTCCGCTCGGGCCAGCGAGATCCACGGTTACACGCAGGCCGACCTGCGCGACGCGCCCAGCCTGGAGGAGGTGTGGCCGCGCTTCCGCGACTTCGCGGGCGATAGTGTGCTCGTCGCGCATAACGGGCACCGGTTCGATGTGCCCGTGCTACGCCGGCTCGTCGGGCGATTCGCTGATGTGCACGACCTCGTCTTCTTCGATACCCTGCCCCTCGCTCGCTCCCTCTTCCGCGAGAGCGCCAGGCTCACGGACCTCGCCGAGCGCTTCAAGATACGGATCGGGCGCGCGCACCGTGCGTTGGACGACGCCGTGACTCTAGCCCACGTGTTCAGCCGGCTCAGCCAACAGAAGCGGCTGCGGGCACGAAAGGCTGCACTGGTGAACATGCTCGACCAGCTCGCCCTGGGGCTGGCGCTGGAGACGAAGCGCGTCCTGGGCGATGAGGACCGGCTGCTGCTGGAGCTTGCAGCTCCCTACGCGCTGGGCCGGTACAGCGACTGCCTCGACTTGTACGCGGCCGAGCGGGAGCGGGTGGTTCTGGACGCGCCGGAGCTCGAAGAAGTCATCGATCGGCTGGGCGGCCGGAAGATGATGGACCGGATCCGTGCGGAGCGTCGCCCCGCCGAGCGCTATCCCGCCGCCGTGGCGCGGCTCCAGTCGCTGATCGAGGCGAGCCAGGCCGACTCGCTGGAGGCGAGCGTGAGGCGCCTGCTGGAGCGTGTCGCGCTTTCCACGTCCGAGGGCGTGGAGGCGGACCCGCACCGCGTGAACCTACTCACCCTTCACAGCACTAAGGGCCTGGAGTTCTCGCGCGTGTATGTCGTGGGCGTGGAGGACTTCCAGATCCCGGGCTATTACGCCGCTGTGGAGAACCGCCGGGCGGAGATCGAGGAGGCGCGCCGGTTGCTCTACGTGGGGATGACCCGGGCGAAGGATCGACTCGTGCTCACCCGCACCGATCGGCGCCGCGGCCGCGATTCGGGCGGAAGCCTGTTCCTGAAGGAACTCGGGCTCGACCCGCAGAGGGCGTGAGTTGCGCCGCCGGAACTCGGGCGTCCGGGCAGCGTGAAGACGCGAGGCCGCCAAAGCCTACTGGCCCCGGCACCGCCGGGGCCAGTAGTCAGAACGGGGATGTGCCTGCGCCCGCCTCCACCGGAAGGGTCCGTTGTCCGCGGCAGGCTAGTCCCCGCCATCCGGTGGATTGATCACACGGTCGGGCACCGAGCCGACATGGGTCGCGATCGATCCTAGCCCCACAGCACCCGCCTTCGCTTCCAACGTGAGCAGTAGGGTCCTGAACTCGCTGAATTCGATCCCTGCCTCGTCGGCTACCACCCGCAGGTTCGCCTCGAGGATGCCGGTGGGCGTGACTAGGCCCGCAACCGATTCCACATCGGCGTCCACCAAGCTGACACGGTCCGGCGGCGGCCCGGTGATGTCGGGTAGCCGGAACGCCGTACCGTCCTCCCGGACCAGCCAACCGACGTAGGAGTAGCCGACGGGGGGCCGCGAGAGCGACTCCAAGTTCACGCTCAACACGTCACCTCGGAAACCACCCCTACCACCGCCGTCGCCACCGTAGATCAGCGACGCCGCGGATTCGACGACGTCGAAGTTGCCGAAACTCGTCGTCCCGGTGTTGTTGAACAAGTCGTCGAAGAAGTTGTCCGGCGTTCCGTTCTGATCGGTGAACTGGAACCAGAAAGGTCGCGCATCTGACGGCGTCGATCCACCAGGCGAACTCGTGACCGTCAGGACGAGGTGACTGTGGAAGCCCACGGTATCGCCAGCCGCCAGACTGTTGTCGCTGATCATAAGCTGGTGCCGGTAACCGTCTTCGTCATCGCCGCCCGCGAAGCTGTTCGTGCTCGCGACCGTCTCGACGACCGAATCCCTGGTAGCGATGATGTCACCGGTGATTGGGTCCCGCTCGGCGAGGATCTTTATCCGATTGTATGTCCCGACTGCAGGCACCATGCTGCCCGTCTCAGGGTTCACCAGCCACGCCTCGTAGACCGCGGCCCCAGCTAGCGCTTCGAGCTGGCTGAAGATCACGGAGATGCTGTCCGGCCGACCGGCGCCGCCCGGCGCCGCCACCAGCTCCGCGGTACTGAGCGGCAGGGGGAACGGCGCGAGCGCATTATTGATGCTGGGGTTACCGCTGAGATCGATGTCGTTGCCGACCTGCCAGCGCATCGCGTGTGGGCCTGTGGGCACAGGGTCAAGCGGCGTCCCCTCGCCTTCGACGAGCACCAGGTAGTTGTACGAGGGGATAGAGAGATCGATGCCATCGGCGCCGGTGTTGGGGCCGAAGGGAATCGAATCCTCGACACCGTCAGGCAGCGGGTTGTCGAAGTTGCGCCACCACGTGGGGTCCGCCGCGGTGGAATACGGCACGCAGTCGATCGTCGCATCTCCGCCAGCGTTGGTATCCACGAAGCCGAGCACGAACGGGTTGACATCGCGGGCGACCGCAACAGCGACGCTGAAGTTACATTCCGTCGTCGGAGCACCGCCCGGCGTGCCACTCAGCACCGTCAACTCGTCCGGTTCGGCCACAGTCTCTCCCAGCGCCGCCGTCGCGGCGTCCAGCTCGCCGTTTACCGTCAGGCCGTAGCGGACCATCATGACGGTGTAGCGCGTGTTGGGATTCAGGTTCGTGACCTGGCAGTAGAGATCCCACAAGCCCTCCCCTACCCCGGCGAAGGGCGGGCTGCCCAGGACACAGAAATCCCCGATCGCCGCGTCGTCGTCCGCGAGAGCCGGCAGACGCGGATCGGTCGACCCGTTACGCGCCAGCCCGGCCAGGCCGTAGGCCGGATAGCCGAACGCGTTGTTGGCGTTGAAGAACCCCAGGGCGCCTGTGGCGCGTCCGAACGCCTCGGTCACCGTGGTATCGAACTCCGCCAGGGTCAGCCGCTCAACAGCGAACGAGCCCGTGGGTGGGACGAACGAACTCGCCACCGAGAAATCGAAGCTCGGCAGGCTGGCCGGTTCGGTGATGTCGATCGCGTCTTCGGGGCAGCCGACAAGCACCAAACCTGTCCCCGCGACCAAACCGACGCGGCCTATCCATCGACGAACAGCATGTTGAGTCATAACCGAATCTCCCCTCGGCTACGCTGATCTTCCGCGCAATCGACTAGTAGCCGCGCGTACCACGGCCCAGTCCGACACGGTTCGAGATCAACCGCCCGATACAACGGTAACAGCCACCGTGAGCCCGAGGTTGTGCACAGCGTCATCCAGATCATCGGGATCCGGGTTGAGCTCCGGGAATCGCGTGTTCTGGAACTGGTCACGCACCGGGTACAGCCGGTTCGGCTTCCAGTCCGGGAAGAACGCATCGAATACCGCGATCTGGAAACCCGCACGGTCCGTTACGGCGAGGTCCAGCCCCGCACCCAAGCGGAACACGAGACCCGTACTTAGTTCGCTACCGCTTGCCTGCTGAGGATCCAAGAACACCGTGTAACCACCGGCACCTACCAGCAGGAAGGGCCCAAGTGAGCCGCCCATCTGCAGTTTCGCGTGAGCGCCATACTGCCAGATGTCCAGCGGCTGGCTGATGATCGTGAACGTCGTTGAGTCGACGAAGGACAACGCTGCCGGAGGGAACCTGGCGCCGTCGGTCTCGGTGAACGTGTAGTCCGTCCACAGACCGACACCCAGCGATGGCGTCAGGTAGTACGTTGCTTCGCCGCTGATCGTCGCACCGCCCTTCACAGCGCTGCCGCCGGCAAAGCTATGCCAGCCTCCGCCGACAGCGACTTGGAAGTGGTGCACTCGTTCCTGCGCTTCCGCGCTCATGGCACCGACCACGAGCAATGCCAACGTTGCCACTGTCGTACGATAAGCGTTCATCATCGGACTATCCCTCACGGCCCGAGCCGACGATTCCGTTAACCCGTCGCCGACTACGATCCAAGTTGAATGCTCAGCGTCTGGATATTGTTTAGAAGCCCCATATCGGTGTACGCGTAGTCAATGTTCAGGTAGCGACCGAGCACCGGGACTCGTATGCCGCCACCGAACGACAGGCCATCGTTGAAGTCGCGGAAGTCCGCGCGATCCTCGTTGAAGAAGCGCTTGCCAACCCGGCCAAACACGATGTTCCTGTAGCCGTACTCGAATCCGACGGACGGCTCGAGCGCCGTGTCGATCGCATCGAGAATGTCCGCCACCACCCGAACATCGTGACCGGCCAAGGCAGCGGGGAATAACGCCTCTGGAGTGCCGGTTACACTGAAGACCGCGCTCAAGCGCAGCAGTGTGGGAAGCGTGAGCTCATTGGTGTCGAGCCGAATCGGGATGTTGTCCTCGCTGGGAAACACGTCCTGCGCCGCCCCGATGATCTGCTCGATACCGCTTCCGGAGAACGAGGCTTCGCCACCGATGTTCTGAATGGCGGCGCCCAGAGTCACACCGAACAAGCCTGTTCGGAAGAGCGTGCCCAGATCCAGACCGATCCAACTCGCCTTGGCGTTATCGATCCCTTCACTGACAATCTTGAGTGCCCCACCGATGTCCAGACGATCGGTAATGCGCTGGCCCCAACCCACGGAGCCGGCAAATGCGTTGTATTGGAACGTTCCACCGAACTGCGGATCCCCGCCCTCCGGGAACCGCTCCGACGTGCGCACAATGTCTCCGCTGTTCAGCGCGATGACACTCACGCCCAGCGCCGAGGACCTGCCGATGGGAAGGACCGCCCCGGCGAACTGATGGGTGATGTCCGCATCGGCAAAGACTTGAGAATAGGCCCAACCCACGCTGAAGGCCTCGACCTCGGCGATGGCGGCTACGTTCCAGGCCATCGCCTCCACGCCCCCGATGAGACCCGTACCGGAACCCCCGAGGGCTTGCGCCCGGGCCCCGAC
>CP070823.1:2565064-2580140 GCA_020344375.1 Gemmatimonadota bacterium
GAACGGACCGACCACGCCGGCCGCCGACAGGATCCTCTTCGAGCGTGGGATCGTCGTGCTCCCCGACATCCTCGCCAATGCCGGCGGGGTGACGGTCAGCTACTATGAGTGGGTGCAGAACAACGAGTACGAGCAGTGGGACGAGGACCACGTCAACCTCAGGCTGCACGTCAAGATGGAGCGGGCGACCGACGCGGTAATGGCCAAGCAGAAGGAGATCAACGAGTCGCTGGACACCCTGCAGGCTGAGCGCAAGAAGCGGGGGCTGGAGGGCGAGCCGCTCCAGCCGGTGGACCTGCGCACGGCTGCCTACGTGCTCGCCATCGAGCGGGTGGCGCAGGTGACCCTGGAGAGGGGTATCTGGCCATAATCGACCAGGCCGGGCGGGAGTCGGCTGCTGCCGGCTACCGCCCGGCTCAGTAAGCGCCCAGCCAACTCACACACCCGGCGAACCCAACCGTGAGAAACCTCCGTGCAGCAGAGCCGCGCAGGCGTACGCCGCGGCCGCTGCCAGGAACAACACTTGACTACCGGCCTCTAGGGCGATCAGCGCGGCGAGCGGCGTGGCCACGACCGAGCTGAAGCCGTTCGCCGCCCAGGCCCACGCCACAGCGCCCGTGTCCATACTAGCGAGGAAGCGCAGCCCCAGCGGGAAAGGCGTCCCCATCAGGAAGGCCAGCGGCGCCAGGACCGCGACGGCCACTGCAACCCGCAGCGGCAGCGGGGTCGGTTGCAGGAGATGAATCAGCGCCAGCAGCTGAGCTGCACACAGCATCAGCATCCCCACCAGCACCGCCCCTACAATCCAGCCGCGAGTCGCCGGCTGACGGTCGGACCAGGCGCTGCCTGCACCAGAGCAAATGAGGAAAGCGGTCAGCACTGCCGCCACCGCATACACGGGGTGGCCGAGCAGGAGGTTGAGCTGCTGGATCGCGGCGACCTCGGCCGCTAGGTAGGCGAGCCCGATCGCCGTGAAATAGCCGACGAGGCGAAGCCAGCCCGCGCTCCCAGCTCCTCGCGCACGCAACGCCGCCGGAACGAGCATGAGCAGGCCAGCCAGAACCACGCTCTGTACCAAGGTGGCCAGCAGAGCGATGTAGCCCCACTCGGCAAACGGCAGCCAGCTGCCGCGGCTCCCGGCGAGGAAGCTCCGCAGCGAGCCCACTCGCAGGAAGTGATGCGGGTAGGGTCGCGCGTCGTCCGCGACCGTCACATCGAAAGCATAGGCCGCCGCGAAGCGCTCTGCGCTATCGGACCCCGCGACTGCCGCGGCGGCCGCGCGGTAGAGTACGGGCTCATCCATGATGTTGAAGCGAGTCGCTGGTACGTCGATGCCGGGATACCAGTCAAGGTCGAAGCGCCGCGCCTCGGCCCAAGCGGCCAACCGTTCGACATCCTGAGAGCTGAAGCCCGACGGCTTCATTAATACGGTCCCCGTGGCCCAGCTTCGCGCCACGACCAGTCCATGCGCGACCGCGTCCGGCGCATGCCGCCGAAGCGCCTCGACCGCCGTGAGTATCACCCGCACATTCTCGCGTGGCGGCACCGTCAGCCAGCGTGTTATCGCCAGCACGCCTTCGTCGCTCAGCCGCTCCACGTAGCTGACGTACGCCTCCTGCGTGTGAAGGAAATCCTCGTTCAGGGCATGCACGCCCGCCGCGGAGGTACCGTAGGCGCGACCGCCCCCCATCGTGATGAGATCGAAACGCTCTCTCGAGCCCGCAACGTGGCCGCGAGCGTCGCCAATGGCCCACTCGACCTCGACTGCCTGCGGCGACCCAACCACCGTACTGTCCGACCACCCGCCCAATCGAACGAGTTCCGGGTTGAGCTCCAGCGCCTTCACCCGGTGTGCGCCGTGGGCCAACGCGTTCCAGACCTCCAGCCCCCCACCTGCCCCGATGACCAGCACTTCGCGCCGCTCGCCCAGGGCGTAGGGCAGAGCCGACGGCAGCCAGTCGAGTATCGCCCGTGCCGCAGCCTCTGCACTCCAATCGCTCACCGCGCCGGCGATCTCGGCATCAACGAAGAGTGCCGTCTGGCGGGGGAATGCGCCCGTATAGGTCAGCGAGAGCCCTGGTGCGTGACGGAACGCAGAGGCATCGACCGCCACCACCCAGCCCAACGGGCTCGCGCGCTCCGCCACGCGCCGCGCATCGGGAAAGGCCTCGACCTGAGGCAGACCCTTGTACGGCGTGATATCCAGCCGCCACAGGGGCTCCACGAACACGGCCGCGCCGAGCAGGAGAGTCCCCCAGGCACAACCCTTCAGCGGCGTCTTTCTAGTCGCGGCAACCGGAACCGCGCTCATGCCACCCAGCGACGCCACGAGCGCTGGCACCGCCAGCGCCCGCACGGGGAACACGATCCAGAGCACCGCCACCGCCAGCGCCGCGCCGAGTCCCGCGCCGAGGAAACTCGCGCCGTAGATCCAGCCTGTGCGCTCCGGCTCCAGTGTAAGGGCGAGCAGAACGGCCAACGCCGCGACCGCGAAGGGCAGGGCAAGGAGCAGATAAACCAGCGCCAGCCGCGGCCACTGGCCGACGTCCCACGGCAGCTGTGTCGCGTCCAGGGGGACCTGATGAACCAGTGTGGCGCTGGCGACGAGTGCCACCGGCGTCAGCACGGCGGCCCAAGCGAACCACCGTGCCGCTGACTCCTGCTGTGGGCGCGCCAGCGCCACCAGCGTGCCGCTGGCACCGAAGCCCAGCATGGCAATACCGATCGCCATGTAGGCGAAGTGGTGGAACTGCTCGATGGCGAAGACCCGGACGAGGAGGATCTCGTAGGCTAGCGTGCTGGCCGAGAGGAAGGTGACCGTTAGAGGTCGGGCGTACCGCGTCACACGACTCAGCGCAGGCCCTTCAACATGGGCACGAACCGAACCGGGAGCAGGTTATGCGTACGCACGTCGCCGGACGCATCCTTCTCCACCAGGATGAGATTCTGCACGCCGTAGACGCTCCCCACCGGTATCACCATCCGTCCACCGGGCTTCAGCTGCTCGACCAGCGCGGGTGGGATGTACCCAGCGGCCGCCGTGACGATGATGACATCGAAGGGCGCTGCCTCGCTCCAGCCGTAGTGGCCATCGGCGTGACGCACGGTGACGTTCGTGTAACCGAGTCGCTCGAGTCGCTGGCGGGCGCTCGTCGCCAGCACCTCGAATATCTCCACCGTGTAGACCTGACAGCCGATCTCCGCCAGCACCGCCGCCTGATATCCCGAGCCGGTTCCCACCTCCAGCACGTTCATGCCGGGCTCCGGGTCCAGTGTCTCCGTCATGTAGGCCACAATATAGGGCTGCGAGATGGTCTGGCCGTAGCCGATCGGCAGCGGGTGGTCCCCGTAGGCGCGCCGCCGATACCCCTCGGGGACGAACTCATGCCGCAGGACCGACCGCATGGCCGCGAGCGTTGCCGGGTCCCGGACCCCGTAGTCCCGGATGAGCCGCACCATCGCGAGGCGCTGTGGCTCGTTGGGGTCGCTGGCCGATTGCTCGCGCTCCTGCGCCGCGACGCAACCCGCAGATCCGAGATGCAGCGCCAGAAGGAGTATCCCTGCCCGCCGAAGCTTCATGAGCGACATCCTCGGTGACCTTACAGAACTCTACAAACTTCCTGCCCCGCCGAACCCGCAGTCAAGGGCAAGCCCGCCGTGTATCCGAGGAACTAACGACGCCGGGTCGACGCCCCGTCTTACAGCGACGCCAGCTGCGGAAGGGATGTCGCCAGCGCGAACTCTTCAGTCGGCCGCCGCGACCGCCAGTCCGGCCGAGGCTCGCGTCTGTCCACCGACCTGCTTCTCCAGCTCGGCGGCCATGTGGCGCCGCGGCGATTCCGACTCCAGTTCGTCATAGTACTCACCACGATCGATCAGTTCGCCGAGCAACACGAGGCCGATAATGTAGCCACGCGAACCTACGGGAGCGATCACCCAGAGTGCCAGCGGTGTCAGCAATCCGAGGCCCAGGCGCGCTGCACTGAGCATCGGCCGGACGGGCCGCCCACCGAAGCCGAAATCCAGCTTCCTGAGGATGTAGAGCGCCAGTTTGCCGAAGCCGAAGATCGCGGCTAGCCACGCCCTGCCCGTGAACACCGCGGTCAGGAAGAAGCCGGTCCACAACAGGCTGGCACTGTGCCGGTAGGCGGGGCCGGAGTCCTTGAGCACGCTGTAGACCTGATCTGCACAGAGGAGTCCCAGGAAGCCGAGGAGCGTTGCGACCGCGCCCAGCGCCGGCAATCCCGGAGCCAGCCACAGGTAGATGGTGGCCAACGCGAAGAAAGCCGAGACTACGACGACCTCCCGGCTCAACCACGATCGCCGCAGGTTCAGCACGGCCCGATAGGCGCGCCGCACTTTGCGCAGGTGCAGCGCGCCGAGGCCCAGCGTGAGGATGGCGGCGTCCACGAACAGCACGGGCTTGATCGATAGCGCGCCGGCCACGCTGCTCGCGACGAGCGCGACCAACGCCGCGGCCAGTGAGGTGAACGCGAACAACGGCCACTCGGAGCGCAACGATATCTTGGACGCCCGTGAGTCGGCCGCCGTCACAACAGGATTGGCCACGTCGGCAGCCGTCATCTCCGGCCGCAGTCGCTCGGGTCGCAGAGGGCTGATCCGCACCCGCGGCCCCAGATTGCTCTCGGGGAAGCCGGCGACCGCGGTCGGCGGCTCGGCCTCGGGCACCTCCCCGAAGTCCAGCGCGCCCGTTGGACAGAGCGCCGAACACGCCGGCTTGAGCCCCAGTTCCAGTCGGTGTGCGCAGAGCGTGCACTTCGTCATCACGCCGCGCACGCGGTCGAGGACGGGGGCGTCGTAGGGGCAAGCCCAGGCGCAATAGCTGCAGCCCATGCACTTCCGATCATCGAGCAGGACGACGCGAGTGGTGGCGTCCCGAGAATAGGCCAGAGCCGGACAGGCGTACATGCAGACCGGGTCCACGCAGTGGTTGCAGGCAAGGGAGATGTGGTACACGGGGGCCGCCGGATGATGGCGCGGGTTGAACGTCTCGACGCACCGCCAGCTCAAGTCCGGCCTCAGCTCGTTCTCGATGGTGCAGGCCAGCCGGCAAGCGTCGCAGCCGGTGCAGCGGTTCGTGTCGAAGATGAAGCCGTCAGGCATCGCTCACCGCCTCCACCTCGACCCGCACATCGTGAAATGCCGCGCCATACCCCATGTCGGTCTCGCGGGCGGCGGAACACAGGTTCACCGTCCCACCCTCGCTGATCCACCAGCCATTGGTCACGCACACGCAGCCGGCCTTGAGCCCGTTGTCCAAACGCGCTTCCAGCTCGAACTCGCCCCGGTCGTTGAACACCCGCACCCACTGCCCATCCCTGATTCCGCGCCGCGCCGCGTCGTCGGGATGGATGTATGCCAGCGGTTCATCGCTCAGTTGGCGGATCATCTTCAGGTTGTTGAACTGCGAGTGGATGCTGTTCTTGGTGTTCGGGGTCAGCAGGTAGAGCGGGAAGACATCGGGATCCGGAACGCCGCGGCGCGCGGACTCCACCGGCTCCGTGTACACAGGGAGCGGGTCAGCACCCCAACGCTCAGCGGCTTCACGCGACTCCAGCTCGATTCTGCCTGACAGCGTCAGGAAGCGAAAGTCCGAGAACGCCACCTCTTGTTGACTTGGCGCGGGCTGCGGGCCTTCCCGCAGGCGATCCAGCGTGAGTTCGGGGAATGGCTCCAGCGCCTTCTCCAGATAGGCCTCCACCTCGGCGTCGCTCACAGGGAAGACCTCGGGATTCTGGGCCTCAGGAAGTCCCAACCTCTGCCCCAGAAGTCCGTAGATCTCCGATTCCGGTTTCACGTCGCCCGGCGGCTCGATCACCTTCTGCTTCAGCTGTATGTAGGAGTGCCAGTAGGCGCCGATCACGTCCGACTGCTCGAACATCGTCTTTGCGGGCAGCACGATGTCCGCCTCCCGGGCCGTGTCGGTCAGGAACTGGTCTACCACCACCCGGAGTTCGAGGGCGCGGAACGCCTCGAGCACCGTGTTTGTCTCCGGGTTCTGGGTGATCGGGTTGCCGCGCTCCACCCAGGCCATGCGTAGCGGCGGGTCCTGCGTCTCCAGCATCGCCGGGCCGAGGCGCGCCGTCGAGATCGACACACGCACTACCCCATCGGGCTTCTCCGGCGGGTAGAGCCCGATGGGGTCGCGCACCGCGTCGAAGATATGGCTCTGCAGGTTCGCATACACCCAACCGGCGCCCGGCCTCCCGATGTTACCCGTGATCGCGAGCAAGGCGAGGATCGCCCGCATGGTCTGCCCGCTGTTGGTGAAGCGCTGCATGCCATAACCGGGGCTGACGGTCACCGGCTCGATCGTCCCGAAATACTCCGCCAGCCGGTGGATGTAGCGCACGGGCACCTCGGTGATCTCCGTCGCGCGCTCGGGCGTGAAGTCGTCGACCATAGCGGCGAAGGCCGGGAAGCCAAGCACGTGCCGGTCGATGAAATCGTGATCGACCTGATCCGCCTTGATCAGCAGATGGGCTACGGCGAGCGCCAGCGCACCATCGGTGCCTGGGCGCGGTTGGACCAGCAACGTCGCGCGCTCCGCTGACTCGGTGCGCCGCGGATCGATCACGACCATCTTCGCTCCCGCATCCAGTGCCTGATCGATGAAGACCATCTGGTGGATGTTGGTCTCCGCCGCGTTCTTACCCCAGAGCACGATCAGTCTGGCGTTGGCGATATCCCAGGGCGCGCTGTGCTTGTTGTCGCCCAGGGTAAGCCGGGTCGCCTCAAGGCCCGCCGGCCAACAGAGGTCGCCATAGGTGGTGGTGCACCCGCCGTAGAGACGCCAGAAGTCGAGGCCGATCCGGTTCAGGGTCCCTTTGCTGCCGCTGGCGCTGTAGTAGAGGACGCTCTGGGGACCCGGGTCGGCCTTCAGCTCTACAAGCTTATCGGCGATGGCCGTCAATGCCTCGTCCCAGGAGACGCGCTCGAAGTCGGCGGTCCCGGGTACGCGCTTCAGGGGATGCAGAATGCGGTCCGGCGAGTACACCCGCTCCACATAGCTCAGGCCTTTTAAGCAGACGCCACCGGCCGTGGCCCGGTTGCCCGAGTGCGGCTCGATCCGCCGGATGCGGCCGTCCTCCACATGCACCTGCATAGCGCAGGTGCTGTAACAGTTACGCGGACAGGCAGTGGTGAAAATCTTCATGCACTGAAAGTGACAGGTTCCCGGCGACAGGCGACTCGCCATCGCCGGGAACCATAGAGATCACAGTCGAAGACCGTCAACCGCGGGCACCTGCCCGACGCCTCAGTCCCCGGCAGTCACCACGAGCTCCTCCCGAGCCATCTGAGGAATCGGGCGATCCGGCCGCTGTATCACCTGCCAGCGTCGCCAGAGGAGATAGATCGCGGGAATCACCACGAGCGTGAGGGCCGTCGCGCTCAGCATTCCGCCCACCATGGGCGCGGCGATGCGCTTCATCACGTCGGCACCGGTGCCACTGCTCCACAAGATGGGCGCCAGGCCAGCCATGATCGCTGTGACCGTCATGACCTTGGGCCGCAACCGTTCCACCGCACCTTCGCGCACAGCCGCGGCGACGTCAGATACGTCGCGCATACGACCCTCGACGCAGCGGCGGTGGAACGCCTCGTCGAGGTAGATGAGCATCACCACCCCGGTCTCGGCAGCCACCCCTGCCAGTGCGATGAAACCGACCCACACGGCGACGCTCGTGTTATAGCCCAGCAGCCAGAGGAACCACACACCACCGACCAGAGCGAACGGCAGCGCGATCATCACGATCAACGACTCCGTGACACTACCGAAACTGAAATAGAGCAGTAGAAAGATGATCCCGAGCGTCACAGGCACTACGATCTTCAGCTTTTCAACGACACGCTGCATGAACTCGTACTGGCCGCTCCAGACGAGAGTGTAGCCTGCAGGTAGCGATAGTCCACGATCTACCGCCTCCTGAGCATCACGCACGTAGCTGCCGACGTCCCGCTCGCCGAGGTCCACAACGACGGTCGTTACGGGAAAGGCATTCTCGGTCTTGACCGCCATCGCGCCCTGGCGGATCGTGATGTCGGCCACCTGACCGAGTGGAATCTGGACGCCGTCCATCGCCGGGATCGTGACCTCACGCAGTTCCTGGACATCCTCTCGCAGCTCACGCGGGTAGCGCACATTGACGGCGTAGCGTTCCCGTCCCTCCACAGTGACGGCGGCGGTCATCCCGCCTACAGTGGCCATGATCGCGCTGTGCACGTCTCCGACGTTAAGTCCGTAGCGAGCCGCCTCGGGACGGTTGATCTCAATGTCCACGTAGTAGCCGGATACGCCGCGCTCGGCAAAGGCGCTGCGCGTGCCTGGGACGCGCTGAACGATCCGCTCCACCTGCTCGCCGAGCACCTGCAGGGTGTCCAGGTTAGGCCCGAAGATCTTGATCCCCACAGGTGTACGTACACCGGTGGCGAGCATGTCGATGCGCCCCTTGATGGGCATGGTCCAGGCGTTCGTGACCCCCGGGAGCCGCACGGCGCGATCCATCTCACGGAGCAGCCGCTCGTAGCTCATTCCCGTCCGCCACTCGCCCTTGGGCTTGAGCGTGATCGTCGTCTCCCACATGTCGAGCGGTGCGGGATCGGTCGCTGTCTCAGCACGGCCCACCTTGCCCAGCACCGTCTCCACCTCCGGAAACGAAGCGAGCACGCTGTCCTGGTAGGTCATGATCTCGCGCGCCTGCGCGATGGACACGCCGGGCACCGTCGTCGGCATGAAGAGGATCGAGCCCTCTTGAAGCGGTGGCATGAACTCGCTGCCGAGTCGTCGCCCAGGCACGACCGTCAGGCCGAGCACGACCATCGCCCCAACGACCACGGCCCAAGGCCGGCGCACCACCATCTCGATGACCGGTCGATACATCAACATCAGGCCGCGGTTGATGGGGTTTCGTGCCTCTGGTCGGACCTTGCCCCTAATGAGGTAGCCCATCAGGACTGGGACGAGCGTCACGGATAGCAACGCGGCTCCTGCCATGGCGAACGTCTTCGTGAAGGCCAGTGGCTTGAAGAGCCGCCCTTCCTGCTGCTCCAGCGCGAAGACGGGCAGGAAGCTGAAGGTGATAATGAGCAGCGAGAAGAAGAGCGGCGGGCCCACCTGCTTGGCGCTCTCCAGAACCAACTCCCAGCGGGAGCCCCGTCCACGATCGCGCTCCAGATGCTTGTGCATGTTCTCGACCATCACGATGGCCGCATCCACCATGGCGCCGATCGCGATGGCGATTCCGCCCAGGCTCATGATGTTGGCGTTGACACCGATGGACCTCATCACGATGAACGAGATGAGAATCCCGAGCGGGAGTGTAATGATGGCCACGAGAGCCGAGCGCGCGTGCAATAGGAACAGCACGGCGACAGCCGCCACGATCAGCGACTCCTCGACCAGCTTCTCGCGCAGCGTGTGGATCGCCCGATGAACGAGATCACTGCGGTCGTAGACCGTCCGCAGGCGCACGTCCTCCGGCAAACCCTTCTGGATGTCAACGATTCGCCTCTTGACCGCCTCGATGGTGCTAAGGGCATCAGCCCCGAAGCGCATGACGACGATGCCCGCCACGACCTCGCCCCTGCCGTCGAGGTCGGCTGCACCGCGGCGCGGGGCCGGGCCGAGCTGAACCGTCGCGACATCCTTTACACGAATAGGCGTTCCGTTCGGCGTCGCGCCCACAGCGACGTTCTCGATGTCCTGGATCCCCTGCAGGTAGCCGAGCCCGCGGATCATGTACTCGCGACCGCCCATCTCGAGAACGCGGGCGCCGATGTCGATGTTGTGAGAGCCAATGGCCTGAGCCACGCGGGTCACTGGGATCTCGAAGGCGCGCAGCCGTTCAGGGTTGACCTCCACCTGATACTGCTTCACGAAGCCGCCCAGACTGGCGACTTCCGAGACGCCCGGCACCGAGGTCAACTGGTAACGGATGTACCAGTCCTGCAGGCTGCGCAGCTCCGCCAGGTCGAGACTGTCCGACTCCAGCATGTACTCGAACACCCAGCCGACGCCCGTCGCATCGGGGCCGAGGGTCGGTTCCACGCCCGGGGGTAGCTGCTGTCGGATGCCGTTCAGGTACTCCAGGACGCGCGAGCGCGCCCAGTAGATGTCGGTCCCGTCCTCGAAGATCACGTAGACCAGGCTGAGCCCGAAGAACGAGTAGCCGCGCACGACCCGGGCGCCGGGGACCTTGAGCATCTCCGAGGTGATCGGGTACGTGACCTGGTCCTCGACGATCTGCGGCGCTTGCTCGCGGAAGTCTGTCTGGATGATCACCTGGACATCTGAGAGATCCGGGATCGCGTCCAGCGGCGTTGTCTTCATCGCCCAGACGCCAGCCGCGACGATCACCGCCGCAGCGACGAGGACGAGGAACCGATTGCGGAGCGACCACTCGATGATCTTGCTAATCATGGCGGTGCTCCTCCCGGCCCTGGGCCTCGCCATCGACTTCGGCCTCCATTGCCGACCCGTGACCCGCATGCTGCATCCCGGGCATGCTACCGCCCGTGCTCCCGAGTCGGGATTCGGCGTCGACCAGGAAGTTCGCCGACCCCACGATCAACTCGCCCTCCGAGAGGCCGGCGAGGATCTGAACCCGATCACCTGCGCGAGCGCCCACCACGACCTCGTGCGGGTGCAATGACCCGTCCCCGTGCCGGTGAAATACGAGGTTACGCTCGCCGGTCTGGACCACCGCGTCGACGGGAACGGTCAGCACGTCGTCGCCGATCTCGGCGTCGAGGTACACCGTCGCGAACATACCGGGCTTCAACCGCATATCGAAGTTCGATACAGTGAGGCGAACCCGGTTAGTACGGCTCCTCTCGTCCACAGTGGGATAGACGAAGCTGACCTGGCCCATCATGTGCTGGCCGGGATAGGCGGCCACTTCGATATGCGCCTGTTGGCCCTCCCTGACGAATTGCAAGTCCTGTTCGAAGACATCGCCTTCCACCCACACCGTCGACAGATCAGCGATGCGATAGAGCCGCTCACCCGGCGTCACCCGCTGTCCTTCGAGGACGTGTTTCTCGAGAACGATTCCAGCGAACGGCGCGACGAGCGTGAGTGTCTTGGTCGCCTCACCTGTCTCCTCGACGCGCGCGATCTGTTCCTCCGTGATGTCCCAGTAGGCCAGTCGGCGGCGAGCGGCCTCGAGCAGCGCCTGCGCGTTGCGCCACGCCTCGCCCGCAGCAGGGTTCAGCTGCGCCGCCAGGCGCTTTGCCGTCAGCAATTCCTCCTGGGCGGCGACGAGCTGCGGGCTGTAGAGCGTCAGCAACGGCTGCCCGCGCCGCACCGACTCGCCCGTCGAGCTGACGTGCAGTCTCTCGACGAAGCCGTCGATCTTCGGTGTGATATCCGCGATCTTGGACTCCGCCGCCTCGATCCGCCCCACCGTGCGCATGGTGCGGCTCAGCGGTCCGCGGCTGACGGCCGTGTAGACCACGCCCAAAGCGCGCTCCTGGTCGGCGGTCAGGTGTACGGCCTGGCGCACCACCGCGCCCGAGCTATCGGTCGCGCCTGCGGCGCCGCCGTGCATGTGGGCGTGCTCCTCAGCGCTCATCCCCGGCATCGGCGATTCCTCTTGAGCGGCGCTACAGGCCGCGAGTGCAGCCGAGCCAAGCATTACGGCCAGAGTCAGTCTCTTCATCGCTCACCTCCCAGCGTGGCTCCGACCAGCGCTTCCACCTGCGCTACAGCGCGGTGGTACTCAGCAGTCAGGCGCACGCTCTCTATCTGGTAGCGGTTAACCGTCATCTCGTTCATCACCAGAGTCGCGTAATCCACTCGGCCCACGCGGTAGGCCGACAAGGCCGACTCGACCGCAGCTCGAGCCTGCGGCAAGACCGACGTCACGTAGAGATTGGAGAGGCTCCGGGCACGCTCGGCCTGCGCTCGAAGCTCGGCCAGTTGCGCGAACGTCTCGTTGTAGAGGTCCAACTCCCGCGCTTCCTCCATCCTCTGCACGGCCTGCATCTCGCGACGCAGCGGCATCTGCCGCGAACCTGCAAAGACGGGTATGCTGATGCCGAACGTCAGCGTCGTGAAATCGTCGAACTGCGGACGCTGACCGTATCCCACACTGACGGTGAGATCCGGGTAGAGTGCGCGCCGCGCCGCCCGATAACCGGCCTCCGCCGCCTGCACCTGCGCCCGGAAGCGCTCCACCCGCGCCTCCGCCGTGCTGAGCCGCGCCTCCAGCTGCTCGGTCTCCTGCTCCGAGATCAGCCCCTCAGCCAGAAGATCCCTCGCGCGTTCCACATCGCGGCGCAGCTGGTCGCGCTCCGCCTCCGACTCCGCCAGCGCCGCCCGCGCGGTGACGAGCTCCGCCTCCCGCTGGGCTAGGACGGCGGCATAGTCGGCGCTCTCGAGCCGTCCGATGATCGCGCCTCTGTTCACCACGGAGCCCTCCTCGACGCCCAGGTACTCCAGCCGCCCGGTGATCTTGGAGGACACGGAGGCCTGGGTGCGGGCCACCACGTAGCCGTTGGCGGTGACGCCGGTGGAGGCTCCCGCGCTGCCACCCCGCAGCTCGGCCAGGGCCACCTGCACGCTGGGCCCGCCGCCGCCCCGGGCCAGGGCGATGACGACGATGACGACAGCGCTGGCCGCGATGGCCAGGTACGCGCTCCAGCGCACGGCGCGACGCACGCCCGGTGGCGGGCGATCGCGGTCGATGCGCAGCCGCGAGAGGTCGTGGGCAGGCTCGGTCATGATGGCCGTGAATCGCATCATACGGACTCCAGCCCGCAGCAACAACCTCCCTTGGCGAGCCCGAACTCGGTCAAGAGGGTATTCCCGCCGTAGACCATCGTCTTGCGGCTCACCCCCTTCAATGCCTCGACGTAACCGTCCGGGTCGCTCTTTCTGAACAAGTTGCTCCCCATTATCTGGGAGAAGTCTGCCACGAAGGACGAACGCTTCCATGTCAGCACTACGGAATCCTCCGTCCGCTGGTTCTAGGGGCGCGGCACGCGGGTGGTGTTGCTGACGAAGCGGAGCGGCACCCCGCCGTGACGCAGAGCTTGCACCGCATCCGCCGCACCCGGCGATTCCCCCAGGCGAACTGGACCCCTGTGAGGGTATTGCCTTGGGCCTTGGTTACGGTGGCACTTAGCCGCACGGTCTGCCCCAACGCTATCCAACCGCCGATGGGCGGGCGCCGAGTGGTTCAGGTACGAGAATGGAGCGAAGGCCATGGAAATTGCTGCTGTGGTTACCAAGAGTATGGCTACGAGCCGGCCCGGCCCTGCCGCCGGACACCCAGCGGCACAACAATCGACCGCAGTGCCGCTCGGGAAGATCAGTTTCCCGGCGAGCCCTCCGGTTCAGAGCGCCAGCGTGTACCTGAACTTCAGCATAGCCGTTCGGTTAGCGCTCGTAGGAGCAACGGGGTGGTGGCCGTACCGGTCGGTGTTGACGGTCTCGTCATACACGAGGTAGACGTCTATCCCTTCCCGCGGATTATAGCGAAGCCGTACGTTGACGATGACAGCATCGATCGCGCTGTTGTACTGGATGAAGGCCGCGCCGGAGAAGCGTGTGCTCGGCATGTAGAGAATGCGCAGCCGCCCGACATGGACGACGAAGCGCGTATCACGCTTCGAGAAGTCAACGTTGGTGAACTCGTAGCTACCGCTCAGCTCGGCCAGGGCTCCGAGACTCCACCGTGGACTCAAGCCCAGCGAAACTCGCCACCCATCGTAGAAAGAACCAGCCTCGACATTCAGACTTGCGCGTATCCGCCGGGTGCCTGGCGTTCGGAGGTTAGCGCTGAGGCCCCAGAACGTGTACCTACCCGGCGGCACTTCCACGTCATCCGATAGCTCGAAAGCCTCAAGGATGTCTTCCCGGTAGACTCTCGGGGTGATGGTGCCCGAGTAGTCCGACCTCGACTCGTACGTCCACCCAGGGCCGACTTCCGCCGACTCGATCGCTCTGTCCCCATTGCGAAAGATCACGAAGCCGTCCAGGAACAGCCCGTGAAAGAAGAGCGGCGACGCTCCGCCCGGAAACCAACCATACATGACGTTCGAGCTGAAGCTGGTATAGTCCTCTCGCGCCTCGAAGCCTATTCCGGGTTTGTAGCCCGGTCCCACGTAGGACGACCCGACGAAATAGCTCAGCCCGCGCGTCGTTCGCCGCTCCCAGTTGACATGTGCGCGGGCAGCGCCCGGCGAGAAGAGCTGCCTCTGATTCCCGCTATCATAGCTCTGTGCCCACTTCACGGTCACATAGTCTTCCCCGAACGCACGCACCAACCCATCAAGACCATAGGCGATGTTGTATGTGCCATCCGTCCCGATCTTCGTCGCAAGGATGCCCCCGACGTAGGAGTAAGGGTCGAAGACCTGACGGCGTAGGCGGAGGATCCCGTAGTTTTGGGAAGCAGTGTCCTGACATGCGGCTGTCTGCATGTTGAGCACCCCCAGGTCCCAACTGCCGACCCGGCCCACCAGCCGCGCTCCCCCGTAGACGCGCGTCAGATCTTCGCCACAGATGCCGATACGGCGGCTGTAAAAAAGGCGATTCGGCCCGATGAACGTGAAGTCAAAATTCGCCGAGCGCTCTTGGAAGAACGGCCTCTTCTCGGGAAAGAACAGGGAGAACCGCGTTAGGTTGATCTGCTGGTCATCCGCCTCCACCTGGGCGAAGTCTGGATTCACCGTGACATCGAGCGTGAGGTTGCTGGTCAGTCCGTACTTGACCTCAAGGCCGAACTCTCTCTGCACCTGCTCCTGACGCTCATAAGCCGTTTCCGCGTCGTTGAGCTCGGAGGAGCGACCGAGACCGATCAGCGTGTAGGGAGCGGCATACAGAGGACGGCGACTGTAAACGCCATCCAGTTCAAACTCCTGTGCCTGCGATGGCTTGAAGCAACTGAAGAAGCCCCAGTCGGGGGGAATGCTCGGGAAGATCGCGTGTTCGTTCTTCCGCGCGATCCTGCGCCACGTGATGATGCCCATCACGACGCGGCCGTCGCTGTCCTGGAATCGCAGGCTCGAAAACGGTATGCGGAATTCGGCGAACCACCCCTCGTCGCTC
>CP070823.1:2580240-2587036 GCA_020344375.1 Gemmatimonadota bacterium
CGTGAATCTTGATGACGTTGCCGCCCGCTCGCTTCGCCTCCAGCAGCGCCGCGTCGGCGGCGGCAAGCGTCTCGTCGAGACCGGCGGCCAGGGCATCCTCCGGTCCGACTTCCGCGATACCGACGCTGAGCGAAACCGACATCTCAGTGCCGTCGCCGCGCGCCCGGATCTGCGCGACCCGAGCCTGTATGTCCTGCGCGGCCCGCAGCGCGCCCTGCCGATCACCGTCCGGCAGGATGACCACGAACTCATCACCACCGAAGCGGGCCGCGAAGTCGTTGGCGCGGATCGATCCCTTAATGATCGCCGCGACCTCGCGCAACACCTGGTTGCCTACGGCGTGACCCAGCCGGTCGTTCACCGGCTTGAACCGGTCCAGGTCCAGAAAGATGACCACGAACCGGCCGCCCGTCCGCCGCACCCTAGCGCATTCCTCCACCAATCTACTGCGCAGCACCCGGTACGAATAGAGCCGGGTCAGCGCGTCGTAGGCGGCGTCCTGAACCGCCTGCTGGTAGCGGCGCGCCTGGTAGAACGGGCAGATATCCAGGCGCGCCCGGCTGCGCAGCACCGCCGCCGCGAACGCCTTGCAGCGCTTGAGCCCGCAGGCACCGCAGTCCCAGTCCGTCCCGTCGGCGGCCCGACCGACCTGCTCGGCGATCAGCGCCTCGATGTCGGCCGCTGTGACCGCCCTCCCGTTGCCCGCGGGCTGCCGGGCGGTGGAGAGGTCCACCCGCAGCCGCGAGTCGATCACGGGTACCGGGGAGCGAGGCGGCTCGGCCTGTGCCGCGATCTCGCGCCGCAAGTACAGCTGCGCCTTCGGACCCATCACCGGGTGGTCCAGATCCCGCTCGTAGGGCAGCAGATCGATGAAGCCCAGCTGCCCGCCGCCGCGGGAGCGGCCGATCGCCTCGGCGATGGCCGGGACCTCCTCCAGGCCCCGGACCTTGTGGAAGCGGCGCGAGAAGGCCCGCTCCTCCTCCAGTATCGGCAGCGGCATGCCGCCTGCCGCCGATAGGTGCCGCTGCCGACCCAACGTCTCACGGTCCAGGCGCTTCGGCTGCTCGAGCGGATTCGCCTCCCGCTCGCCCAGCAGCACCTCGAGCTCGGCGAAGGTGATCGCCGCGTCGATCGGGCCGCCGCCGTCCTCGCCGGCCCCGAACGAGGCGACACCCGAGTACACGATCTTGACGCTATCGCCGTGGAGCGCCTGCAGATAGCGGGCCTGCGCTACCGCCGGCGTGACCACCGGGGCCAGGTACGGCAGCAACCCCGGGTACTTCCGCTTCAGGTACTCCACCACGATCTCCGAGGTGGAGCGGATCGTCGTCCTCTCCGCCCGTTCCTGCCACAGCCTCAGGTACTCGTGGGCGACCAGCTCGTCGCCCAGCGCACCCGGGAAGACGGCCCGGAACCCGGCGGCGTAGCAGGCGTTCAGCAGCTGCTCCGCCGTTGCCGGGTGGAAGTGGACGACGGATTCGGTCGCCAGGATCAGCACCGCCGCACGCTGGTCCAGAAACCGGCGCGCCCCCGCCAGATCGCCTGTGATCGCGATGGCGCCATGCTGGCAGGCCGGCACGCAGAGGCCGCATTCGATGCAACTCTCCTCGGCGATCTGCAGGGTGCCGTCCTGGGCTTTTACCGCTTCAACCGGACACACCCTCACGCACGCCATACACTCCACGCAGCGTGACGGCGTGATCCAGAAACTCAGCCTCATCCTAGACCCTTGGGCTGCCGGACAGTAAGAGAATTGCTCTGGCGGGGTAGTCCATAGTAGCTTTACGGCCGCCCTCGTGTCAAGCGATTTTAAGCCAGTGCGAAATCTCACTTTCCAGATCAGCTCGCTCGTCATGCTAGCGTTTCTCGCGGCCTGTGCCGACGGGCTGGAGCCCGTCCCCTTCCAGGGCGTGAGCGGGATCCTCACCTACTGGACCGAGCCTGACAGCGCCAGCACCGACTGGATCCGCCTGGCGGCCTACCCTGAGCTGCCCCAGACCGAGCTCGAACTGTTGGGTTTCCTGGCCTACTCCGATACGCTGCCCCGGCAGGGGCCGACCGCCCCTTACGTCGTGCCGCTGGAGCCGGGAAGATACGAGTGGCTGGTCGTGGTCTGGAAGGAGCGCGGGAACGACAACCTGCTGGAGGCGCTGCGGGCGGCGGGCTGGTACAGCGCCGACGCCGTCGTCTTCGGCGCGCCGGCCTCGTTCCTGGTGGCAGCGGACAGCGAGACCGCCGGGATCGACGTCATCGCCGACTTCGAGAGAATGAAGACCATCGCAGAGGTCCTGGAGGCGCTGCCGTGAGGCGGCTGGCGCTGTGCCTCGGCCTCGCCCTCTGGGCGGCGGTGCCTGCGGCCGCCCAGCAGACCGGCACGGTAGCCGGCCGGGTGGTGGACGGCACCACGGGCGAGCCTGTGGCGACGGCCGCCGTCCGGGTCGCCGGGACGGTGCTCCTGACCATCGCCGACGACTCCGGCCGCTTCGAGCTGCGCGGCGTGCCGCCGGGGCGCCGCCGTCTGTGGGTGGAGCGGATCGGCTACGCGCCCCGGGAACTCGAGATATCGGTGGGCGCCGGCGCGCGCGCCGAGCTGGAGATCGCCCTGGAGCCCCGGGCCGTGGCGTTGGGCAGCGTGGTCGTCGCGGCCACCAAGCGCGAGCTGAGCGCCCGGGACGCGCCCGTCTCGGTCGCGGTGCTCGAGGACGACGAGCTGCGCCTGCGTGTTCCGGCCACCGTGGCGGACGCCGTCGCCTACGCGCCGTCCGTGCAGTTCGTCGGCGAGAACATCAACATCCGGGGCTCCTCCGGCTACTCACGGGGGACCGGGACCCGGGTGCTGTTCCTGCTGGACGGCGTGCCGGCCAACGCCGGGGACAGCGGCGGGATCAACTGGGACATCGTACCGCTCACCGAGGTCAGCCGGGTGGAGGTGGTCAAGGGCGCCGGCTCCGCGCTCTACGGGACCAGCGCGCTGGGCGGCGTGGTGAACGTGGTGACGGCCGAGCCGCCGGAGCGACCGATCACCCGCGTCCGCCTGCGCGGCGGCTTCTATGACGATCCACCGCAGTCGGAGTGGATCTGGGCGAACCAGACACTGGGTTACTATTCGGCCGAGGCCAGCCACGGCCGCCACCTCGGCCCACTGGGCGTCTGGCTGCGGGGCGGCTGGGGGACGGACGACGGGTTCCGAGAGAACGGCGACCTGGAGCGTATGAACGCCGCCCTGCGGCTGCGGCTGGGCGGTGCCGCCGATACGCTCTCCCTATTCGGCAGCTGGGCGCGCGAGGACTACGGCGCGCCGCTCGTCTGGTGCACGCGCGGCCAGTGCGACGACCCCAACGGGCTGGCCTTCCAGCCGTTGCGCGTGCCGGACGACGCGCGCGACGACCGCACGCGCTCGGACAAAGGACGAATCCACCTGACGCATCGCCGCCGCTGGAGCGGGCCCTTGAGCAGCTTCGAGCGGCTCTCGTTCCAGCGGAACGACTGGGAGAGCGACTTCGGGGACCAGCTGGTCTGGGCCGTCGCAGATCGCTATGGCGGCGAGTTGCGCTTGGGCTGGCAGACGGCGAGCTGGCTGTTCCTGACGCTGGGCGCGGAGGGCGCCTACACGGACATCGAGTCCAACCTCTTCCAAGGCGTTGGAGAGGAACCCTCCGACACCGATTACGATATCAGGGAGCTGGCCGTGTTCGCTCAGGGTGAGTTGGGCCTGGGCTCCTGGGTGACACTGACGGCTGGCGTGCGAACCGACATCTGGAGGGCCCGGGGTGACACTCTGGCTGACCCTTCGACTTCGGAGCTCAGCCCGCGCTTAGGCCTCGTCATCGCGCCCGATGCTCTCACTCGGGTACGCGCCTCGGTGGGCCGCGGTTTCCGAGCACCGAGTGCAAGTGAGTTGTATACGGCTACGCGAGTTGCAGGCTTCGAGGTGGAGCGAAACCCTTCGCTCCAGCCTGAGCAGTCCTGGGCGGGCGAGGTGGGAATCCAGCGGCTCTTGACATCATGGCTCCTCCTCGACGTCGCCGGTTTCTACTACGATTTCGAGGACCTCATCGAGGGTGACACGCTCTTCAGCGAGGGGGCCATCAAGATCCGATTCCAGAATCTGGCGAAAGCCCGGGTAGCCGGCCTGGAGGCTCTAGCGCGCATGTCCCTGTTCCGGGAGCGACTGCAGGGCCATATCGGCTACACCTTCTTGGACACCGAGGACAAATCGACCGGTGAACCGCTCGCCTACCGGCCGGAGCACCTGCTGACCGCGTCGGGCACGTTGCTCTTCAGGGGAGTGGAGATCGGCGTCGACTATCGCTACGCGTCAGCCTTCGAGCGCGTGCAGGTCTTTACCGATACGCGCCTCGACGCGCTGGTACCGATGCGCGAGCTCGACGTCGGGCTCGCCTACCGCCTCGGCCGCCAGACGTTGCGCTTCATGGTGGACAACGCCCTCAACTACGCTTATACCACAATAGAGCGAAACCTGCAGCCGATCCGCCGCTACACGGCGGCGCTGGAACTCGAGTTCTGAGGGGTGAGGGGATGATGGGTTTCGAGAGGTTCGCCGTGGCCCGCTGGCTGTCGCTCGCCGCCGTGCTTACGGGCCTGGGAGCGTGCGGCCCGCCGCGGCTGGGCGTGCCGCTCGCGCAGCTGCGGCCGGAGCCGCTCACCACGGTCCGGCCCGGTGACGTGATCGAGATCGAGTTCTGGCAGCAGGCGGAGCTTTCCGGGGAGCGGATCGTCGACGATAACGGCCGTATCCACCTGCCGCTCGTGCGCGATGTCGAGGTGGGCGGCCTGTCGGCCGAGGAGATCCGCGAGCGACTGACGCAGCGCTACGGGCAGTACTACGCGGATCCGCTCATCGTGGTGAACGTCAGACTGGGCGTCAGCATCACGGGCGCGGTGCAAGCCCCGGGTCGCTACACCGTGGATCCGGCCCTCAACATGCTCGATCTGCTCGGGCTCGCCGGCGGCCTCCAGTACGAGGCCAACCGCGACCGGATCGAGCTCAACCGCGACGGGCACCGCTACCAGATCAACCTCGACGATGCCCTGCTGGCCACCCAGCCGGAGACGTTGCGTCTTCAGTCGGGCGACTGGATCTACGTGCCGCGGCGTTTCTGGACGCTGCAGCGCACCGCGACCTACGCAACGATAACGGTGTTGCTCCTGACAATCGCTAACTTCTTCGTCAATTAGCCAAGCTCTTGCCAGCCACGTGACTTTGCCTTAATGATGCGCCGCCCCAAGAACCGCTGCGGCGGCCGCAGCAAGCCAGGTGGGAGGTGTTGTGCCTAAGAAGGTTCGTCCGGCGAGACGCCGGTTCAAGGCGCCGAACGGGCGCGAATGGGAGGCAGAGATCTGCATGCACGCGGGCACTGACGCGCAGGCTCCGAACCTGCTGGTCATCTTCCGAGATCCCGTGCGGGTCCAACCCGAGCGTTACAACAACCTGCCGCCCGGCTCATCGAAGATACCCCGCGAGGCGGCGAAACAGATCAGTGATGACACGCTGCGGGCGCTGCTGCAGCGCTCCGTACCCGTGAAAAGGGCGTAAGAGGGAGGCGGTGCTATGCGGCGGACCTTCATGGACGGACAGTTCGACGAGTGGGAGGCCTACGTATCGGGCGGCCAGCCCGGCGGAACGAAGGCCGCGCGCCTATTGTTCGTTTGCATCTCCACACCCACCCGCAGGCCGCGCTCCGTCACACACTCGAGTGGTGACCCGGCCGAGGCCGAGCACGAGCTCTACCACATGGACGAGGCCGCCCTCATCGAGCTCTTCCAGAGCTCCGAGGAGTTGCCGTAACCTGCCTGCCGCCTCGTGAACATTCTGATCATCGGAGGAACCCGCTTCGTCGGCCACTACACGGCGCTGGCGCTGCGCGAAGCGGGTCACTACGTCGCTGTCTTCACCCGCGGCCGACATCCCATTGACCTGCCCGAGGACGTCCAGCGCATCCAAGGCGATCGCGAAGACGACGCCGACCTGGAAGCAGCGGCGGCTGCGCGTGCGTGGGACGTGGTCTGGGACAACATGAGCTACACGGCAGCGCACGCGCGTGCTGCCGTGCGCATCTTCCGTGAGCGCTGCGGCCTCTTCATCCATACCAGCACGCTCGCAGTCTACAGCGTCTGCGCGGGGATCGTGAGCCCTTACCGGGAGGAGGATTTCCGGCGCGGCCGCCCGCTCAAGGAGCTCCGCGACCGCTTCCCGTACGACTACGGGATCCAGCGGCGCGAGGGCGAACAGGTGTTACAGGAGGCCCACGCCGCGCACAGCTTCCCCTTCGTCTGCGTGCGCCTGCCCGCCGTGCTGGGGCCACGCGACTACAGCCTCAGGGCCTGGGCGTACTGGCGGCGGATCCTCGAGGACGGGCGGCTGATCCTGCCGGACGGCGGCATCGAGATGCACCGGCCGGTCTACTCGGGCGACGTGGTGAGCGCGTTGCTGGCCGTCGTCGAGCGTGGTTCCAGGCTGGCCGGGCGCGCCTACAACCTCGGAAGCCGGGAGATCGTGAGCCTGAGGGGTTTCGTGGAGATGTCGGCGGAGACTCTGCGGGTCCCTGTGGAGATCCTGGGTCTGCCGCGGTCCGCACTCGAGGCCGCCGGCATCGATCCCGAGAGGCTGTCGCCCTACACGACCTGGGGCAATCACCTGCATTCAATCGCCCGGGCGCAGCACGAACTCGATTTCCAGCCAACCCCAATGGAGGGCTGGCTGGCCCCCACCATCGAGTGGCACCTCGCGAACCGGCGCGACGCCGAGCCGCCAGGCTGGGAGCTGCGCGCCGAG
>CP070823.1:2587136-2608061 GCA_020344375.1 Gemmatimonadota bacterium
CTCTCTCCGCATAGAGGTCGAGCAGTCGCCGGTCGCCGACTAGTCGGCTCGCGCTCTGGGATTCGTCGATGACGATCGCCAGGGCGGTAGGTCGGTGATCGGCCGGACCGCCGTGTCCTAGCAGCGGTCCCATGGCCGCAAGGGCCAGGAGAAGAACGATGAGAAGTCGTGCGGCGAGCAGCAGCAGGTAGCGCAGGCGCAGACGCTGCGCGTGTCGTTGCTCTGCCTGGCGCAGGTAGCGAACAGCAGGGAAGGTGGTGCGCCGCGCCTCGCGTCGGCGCATCAGGTGCAGCGCGATCGGAATGGCTACAGCCAACGCGGCCAGGCCGAGCACCGGGTGCAGGAAGCTCATCGTGCCAGGCGCGAGCGCGTGTCCAGGTACTCGCCCAGCGCGAGTCCCAGCGGCTGATCGGTGGCGACGGTGTAGTAGTCGATGCCCTGGGAGCCGCAGAACCGACGCCACTGGTCGAGAGCGCGCGCTACGGCTCTGCGGTATTCGGCTCGGAGATCCGCTGAGCGAGCCGTGACCTCGTCGCCGGTTTCGGGATCAACGAAAACCGCGTCGCCGCTGCCCAGTAGCTCCAGCTCGCCGGGGTCAAGGGTGTGGAACACCAACAGCTCGTGGCCCTGGTGGCGAAGCCGTTTGAGTGCTCGGCACGCCCGTGCCTCGTCGACGAGCAGGTCGGAGATCAGAACGACCAGTCCCCGAGGTGGCGCTCCCCGGGCGACCTCTTCCAGCGCTTGCTCGGCCGCGCTGAGTTGTCCCGGTCCCTGAGCCGCAAGCTGTCGAACGATCTCCGCCCAGTGCGCAATAGTGCCACGCGGTTGTAGCCGGTTCAGCACGCGCTCCGCGAAGCAGATCAGCGAGGTCAGGTCGCCTTGCTGGATGAGGAGCAGGGTTAAGCTAGCGGCCAATCGCTTGCTGTACTCCAGCTTGGTAAGTAGGCCGGCCGCGCGGCTGCGCCAATCCATCGAGCGGCTGATGTCCAGACAGATATGGGCCGTCAGGTTCGTTTCCTCCTCGTATTGCTTCAGGAAGAAGCGGTCCGAGCGACCGTACATCTTCCAGTCGACGAAGCGGAGGTCGTCCCCAGGGCGATAGGCGCGGTGCTCCGCGAACTCGGCAGAGAACCCCCGGCTGGGCGAACTATGCAAGCCCGCGACAAAGCCTTCCACCACGGCCCGCGCGATGAGCTCCAGGCCGCCCAGCGCGTCAAGCTCGGCGGGATCGAGGAGGTCGGGCCTGTCAGGGCGCTTACCGTTCATCGAACCTTAAGGTTAGTCTCGCTACCCAGGCAGAAAGTTGCTCAACGGTCTTTGCACGATCCCCGTTCCATAATCCAAACATAACCGCGCTGCACGTCGATAGGCCATTTGGGCGGTTGCCGAGTGTGTCGGCGCAGGCGTTGCCCGGCGGGTGCCTTACCGGGTATGATCGGAGGAGTTGTGGGGAAGCTGTGAGGCGAGGAAGGGGCTTCAGAGTGAGCGCAAGGAGAGGACGTTTCTTCGCGCTGCTGACAGCAGCGCTCTGGCTGGGTTGCCGGGCCGCGCCGGGGTCGCCGGAACGGAACTACGATATCACCCCCGGCGATATGCGGGCCCGTATCTTCTTCCTCGCGTCCGATCGGCTACGGGGGCGCGACACGCCGAGCCAGGGGCTCGAGATCACTGCCAGCTACATCCAGTCAGAGTTCCGCCGCAGCCGGCTGGAGCCAGCCCCTGGCGGTTACACGCAGCGCTACCGGCTGGTGGTGGGCCAGATGGGAGCGGGCTGGTCGCTCATCCTGCAACGCGGAGCTCGGCGGGCGGCCCTGCGCCACCGTAGCGACTTCTGGGGCCTGCCCTGGGCGGCGGGTACTGTGGAGGGAAGGCTGCGTTTCGCGGGCACCGCGCCGCCTGACCAGATGGTCGATAGCGGTGAACCGGCGGTCTGGGTGGCCTACCTGCGGCCGGACGTGATGCCGCGGCAGTGGCTCAGCGCGGCGGCTGCAGCTGGCGCGGTAGGTCTCATCCTGGTCGCGCCGGCGGAGCTGGGGCCGCATCTGCGTGAGTGGGGCTGGGACGCCGAGGTGGTCTACGAGATGGGCGACGTTGAAACGAGCCTGCCTGGTGCTCTGGTGTCTGAGGATGCGATGGTCGCGGCCCTTGAGCGACTGGGGTTCGAGGCCCAGCCAGCGGGCGGTCTGCCGCTGCACGGCGAGATCGATGCACGGGCCCAGATCTCCGCTGATCTCCAGGTCGAAGTCCTCTCCGCGCCCAACGTGCTGGGGATCCTCCCCGGTCGAGACGAGGAGCTGCGGGAGGAGTACGTGCTACTGAGCGCTCACATGGACGGTCTCGGTGTCGGCATGCAAGTGGACGGGGACTCGATCTACAATGGGGCCGATGACAACGCCTCGGGCACTGCGGCGATCCTCGAGATGGCCGAGGCCGCGGCTGCGCTGGACAGGCGGCCGCGGCGGTCGCTCGCGTTTCTGGCGGTGAGCGGCGAGGAGAAAGGGCTCCTCGGGTCCACGGCGTTTGTCACTCGACCTCCGATCCCGCTCGAACGAATCATTGCGAACATCAACATCGATATGATTGGCCGTAACTCTGAGGATACAATCGCCGTCCTCGGGAGGCCGTACTCGACGCTGGGGAGTATGGTCGACAGCTTAGCGGTCGCCCACCCCGAGCTGGGCATGACGGTGGTTGGTGATCTGTGGCCGGCCGACGGCTTCTTTTTCCGCTCGGACCAGTTCAGCTTCGCTCGCAAGGGCATCCCGGCGCTGTTCTTCTTCAACGGTGTGCACGAGGACTACCACCGTCCTTCCGACGAGGCTGGGAAGATCAAGTTCCGCAAGGCGGCGCGCATTGCTCGACTCGTGTTCGAGCTGGCGCTCGCGATAGCAAACGCCGACGACCCGCCCGCTTGGGATCCGCAGGCGCGGGCCAGGATTGTTGCTGGCGACGGATGATACGTTTCGGACCAGCCGGTTGGAGCTATCCCGATTGGCAGGGCGTGGTCTATCCGGATCGCCCGCCCAAGGGCTTCGATCCACTGGCGTACCTGGCGCGCTACTTCGACACGGTCGAGGTCAACTCCACGTTCTATCGACCGGCACGCCCCGAGGTGACACGGCGATGGGTCCGTCGTGTGGCCGACAGGTCCGACTTCAAGTTCACGGCCAAGCTCTGGCAGCGTTTCACACACCAGCGTGATGAGGCCCGGACGGCCGACGAGGTGGGTATGGTCAAAGCGGGGCTGGATCCGCTGGCGGAGCGCGACCGTCTGGGTGCGGTGTTGATCCAGTTCCCCTGGTCGTTCAGGGCGACTGCGGAGTCGCTGGAGTGGCTGGACGATGTCACAGCCGCCTTCTCGGACTACCCCTTGGTCGTGGAGGTCCGCCACGCCTCATGGAACCGGCCGGAATTCTATCGCTGGTTGGGCGAACGCGGTTTGGGATTCGTCAATATCGACCAGCCGGTCTTCAGCCGCTCCCTCGTACCCACAGCAGAGGTGAGCGGCCGGGTCGGCTACGTGCGCCTTCACGGCCGCAACTACGACGACTGGTTCCGCGAGGGCGCAGGCCGCGATGCCCGCTACAACTACCTCTATGATCGCCAGGAGCTGGAACCCTGGGTCGCGCGGGTACGTGAGTTGGCGGAGGGTGGCTCAGTGGAAGACGTCTACGTCGTCACGAACAACCATTACCGGGGTCAGGCGGTGGCCAACGCCGTCATGTTGGCGGCGATGTTCCGTGGCCGGCCCCAGCGAGCGCCGGAGCCGGTCGTAGCGGCCTATCCCGACGCGCTGGCAGGGCTGGCTGAGGCCGACCAGGGCCCCCAGACGCGGCTGATCTGACCTGCGGCGGTGGCCCGCCGCAGGTCGTCACCTCAGTATCCGGAACTGCCCCCCCAGACGCTGACCGAGAGGGCGGTGACCAGACCGTCGCCGCCCGCCACACCCCAGCGGCCGATGGCGAAGTCGGTGTGGACCGGGCCGGAGTGAACTCCCAGGCCGCCGGTATAGGCGAGCTGGGAGAGGTCGGTCGCCAGACCCACGCGCAGCGGAAGGGTCCGGATCAACCGCAGTTCTCCGCCCACCGCGAACGTGCGCTCCCAGCTGGCGCGCAAGGTCCCCCCGATGAGCTCGGTATAGTCCGCTGATACGCTGAGCTTGGGGCTCAAGCGATACGCAGCGGCGAGACGCAGGCGCCTGGGCACGTCCGTTTCGTCGAGCGTGTCTATGATGCGCTGCTGTTCCTCGAGAGTGAGCTCGCTGAACGTGCGGGTGGTGTCAGTGAGGCTCGTACTGTCGAAATCGGCCGTTATGGTGTAAGAAGTGAGCTCGAAATCCTCTTCGTTCCAGGAGATGTTGGCGAACGCGTTCTGGAGCGAGATTCCGAGGGTCAGTAGCGAATCGTAATCCATCGCCGCGCCGAGATCGACGGACCAAACGCGGCCAGCGTCCGCGTCCGTCGAGTTCATCACCTCAGCCTCCACGTCTAGAACCAGCGGATCCGACGTGAGGAGGCTTCCTCTTTCATTCAGCTGCACGAAACCGTGGGCCACCCCGTACCTGAGCGTCGCGCCGACGGAGAATTGCGTGTTCAGCCAGTCAAGCGCCGGGATGGTGAATGGCTGGGCGTAAGAGGCGAAGGCGCTGCTCATCGCCCAGGCCTTGGCCTGCGACCCTTCCAGATTGAAGTCGCCGCCGGTACCGTCTTCACCGACGTTGCCGAAGAGCAGCAGCTCCAACGCATTGGGCGACACCTCCAGATTCCCGCCGCCAACTCCGCCTACGCCGAACGCGAATCGCCCGATGCTGGCCGCGACCGCGTGAGCTCCGACATCGAATCTGAGCTCGAACATCCGGTCGGG
This sequence comes from Gemmatimonadota bacterium, assembly GCA_020344375.1. Classification (GTDB taxonomy): domain Bacteria; phylum Gemmatimonadota; class Gemmatimonadetes; order Palauibacterales; family KS3-K002. The sequence goes on from CP070823.1 coordinate 2,592,000, forward strand.
GTCATCCCGACGGATGTCCGCCAGCAGCTCCGACTTGGTCGCGTCGTCGATGTACTCACCGTAGAGATCCGCGATCTGGCCATAGCTGAGCGAGTTGTTGTTCAGGTAGGCACTTGCCCCTGGCAGTCCGATAGAAAAGCTCGGCCCATCCGGCAACCCCAGATTCGCGGGGTTCCAGTAAGACGCCTCGTAACCACGCGCTCGCGCCATGTACGAGTTGGCGAGTGCGAAGCTGCGAGCACTCGGAGCCGGGGCCTGCGCGCCCGCTTCAGCCGTTGCACAGGCCAGCAGCGCGCAAGTGATCGCTACAATCGGATGGCGTTTCATGGTCACTCTCCCGCTACTGGCCGACTCTGATCCTGCTGGTCACCTTGAGCTCGGCTTCCAACGCCTGGTCCGGCGTCAGCCGCGTCAGATTGGTGCGACCGAAGTCCGTCCGCGTCCCCCATGCGACACCCCGGTAACCGACGAACACGGAATCCGGATTCGGGAAAGCCGCGATGCGCTGGATCTCTTCAACCGTCAGCTCGCCTGTCTGTACCTCGTCCGACGTGAGCTCGAGCGCGTCCAGGCGCACTTCGCGGTTCACTATGCCGGAGAACAGTTCCGCCTCCGACGCGGCGATCGACACTTCGAGTGTGCCATCCACCTCGACGTTGTGGATCAGCTTGAGCTCATACTCCACACTCTGGACTCGCTCGGCCAGTTGCTGGCGGGTATCTGCGTCGACTTCAGCCACGAGGCGCTCGTCGAGCGTGTCATTCGCCACCATAACGGTGACGCCGGCCACGCGGATCTGGTCGAGAGACGCGGTAAGCCGTGCGCTCAAGCTCGGATCGATCAGAACAGTCTGATCGTCCTGCGGCGAGAACACATGGGAGACGATCCGGAAGCCATCGGTCAGCTGGATGTTGGCGACATCCAGCGTCGTATCCTTCGCCTGGCCCGGCGGGAGTGTGGTCGACCCGCCGCTGATGAAGATGCTGTCGATCGTCGTCCCACTGTGAGGATCACGCAGCACCAGGGCAACGAAGCCCGGAGGGTCCGCAGTCGGCCGCAGCGGGTCGAAGTTCATGTTGTTGGCGATCTGCAGAGCCAGCTGGGCGCTGACACCGTCAATCGAGACCAGCAGTGTGTCGGAGAAAGGAACGTACAACGAATCGGTGTAGTCGAATCCGGGGACAGGGATCGTCTGCCCGGTCGAGGCGGTGCAGATGGGGCACATCTCGCCGAGGATGAAATCCCTGCTGCCTTCTTCCCGCTCGACGGTGAAGAACAGCGGCGGGTCGTTTAGCGTGTCTGTGCCGATGATTCCGGGTAGGAAGTCGACGATTGACAGCGAATCAGAGCTGAACGGGGCCATCACCCCGATGTCCCATTCTGGCGCCTCGGGCAAGTCGCAGGCAGCCAGAATGGCCAGCCCGACGCCAGCCGCCGACAGCAACACGACGCGCAGGCGCGCTACAGCCGGTCCAATGATCGCTAGCACCGGATGACCTCCATTGTGATTGTCTGGGGAGAGGGCGACGCCGGAGCAGGCTATCGGCGGGTCAGGGAACATCACTCCCGCGGCGGACAAAGTCCGCCGTCGGCATAGCGTACCCCGCACGTGCCTTGAAGTTTCGGGCCGTTCTCCATCCTCCCCTGGCAGGAGCCTGCGGTCTATATTTAGCGCCTGCACTCAGCGTTTCGGCGCCTGCGGACAGCCGTGGCAGCGACTCTCGGTGGAGCTGAGGTGTGCCGGGTGTAGACAGCGCGGATCCGGAGTTACCGCAGCATTGGCCGCGCCGGGCGAGGGAACAGCAGAGCGGAGGGGAGACAAACCGGGGATGAGCTTCAGTATCTGCGTCATCCTTAGCACCTACAACCAACCCTATCACCTTGAGCGGTCGTTGTGGGGGTACGCGCGACAGTCATGGGAGGACTTCGAGCTGGTAGTGGCAGATGACGGCTCGGGCCCGGAGACACGCGAGCTCGTCGATCGGATGCGGCGAGAGTCGGGTATCGATCTCAAGCACGTCTGGCACGAGGACCGTGGCTTCCGCAAGAACGAGATTCTGAACCGCGCGATACTCGCCACGCCTGCGGACTATCTCATCTTTTCGGACGGGGATTGCGTCCCGCGGGACGACTTCATCGAGGCGCACCTGCGGCACGCGAGGCCAGGGTGCTTCCTGTCGGGAGGAACGCTGTGGCTTTCGCAGCAGCTCAGCGACCGGATCACGGTAGAGGATGTTCGGAGCGGCCGCGTCATGGACCCAAGCTGGCTGCGTGACGGAGGTTGGCGCCCAGGCCATCGGCGACTGCGACTGACGCGTTCGCCACACCTCGCCAGCGTGCTTGATCATCTCACGCCGACGGCTGCCACTTGGAACGGCCACAACGCTTCAACTTGGCGTCGGTATCTGATCGAGGTGAACGGATACGACATGGGCCTGGGTTACGGGAGCGAAGATCGCATGTTGGGTATTCGGCTCCAGAACTCGGGGCTTCGCGGTAGGAACGTCCGTTATCGCGCGCCGCTACTTCACCTGGCACACGAGCGCCCGTATCGTGACCGGACGGTCGTCGAGCGGAATCGCCAGCTGCGAAAGCGGCTCGCGCGCAGTGGCGAGGTCCGGGCACGCGTCGGGATTGCTGAACTCGGATGACGCGCCGCCTCGTGCCGGTGTGACGGAGGTGACGGCACAGGCGGCTGCTGACCAGCAACGGAAGGTGAGGGCTTTGGGTCATGTCTGGAGTGCCGAAGGCTGATTGGATCGTCGGGGTGGACATCGGCGGCACCAACCTAAACGTTGGCGTTATTCCCGTCGGAGGAGGGCCACCGATCGCGTTTCGCACACAGCCGACGCGGGCGCAACGGGGCGCGAAATTCGTTGTCGATCGCGTGGTGAAGATGATCAAGGACGCGATCCGAGAGGTCATGCAGGAGAACGGGTGCGGGCTCGAAGATTTCGCGGGCGTAGGCATTGGATCACCTGGGCCGCTCGATCGCAGTACCGGTACGGTCATCTCGACACCGAACCTCGGCTGGCGGAATTTCCCGCTGCGCGACCTCATCCAGAACGCGGTTGGCTTGCCGGCGACGCTCGACAATGACGCGAATGCGGCCACCTATGGAGAATGGTGGATGGGCGCAGGCCGTGACGCGAGGACGCTGGTGGGTGTGACGCTAGGTACGGGGATCGGTGGTGGAATCGTGTTCGACGGCGAGCTCTATCACGGCGCGTCCGATGCAGCGGCGGAGATCGGCCATATGACGATCGATTCCACGGGCCGAAAGTGCAATTGCGGCAACTACGGGTGCCTGGAGGCTTACGCCTCGGGGCCGGCGATCGCGGCGCGCGCTATCGAGGGTCTCGAGTCCGACACCGAGTCGATCCTGCTCGAACTGGCGGGCGATCCCGAGAACATCACGGCCGAGTTGGTGTCCGAGGCGGTGGTGAAGGGGGATGGCTATGCGACGGAGGTCATCAACGACACCGCCAAGTTCCTGGGTGTCGGGCTGGCTAACCTCATCAACATCCTAAACCCGGAGGTGGTGGTGGTCTTCGGCGGCGTGGCGCGAGCCGGTGATCACCTGTTCGTTCCGCTGCGTGCTGAAGTGCGCCGCCGTGCTTTCCGGGTCGCGGAGGAGGCCTGCCGCATCGTCCCGTCGGAACTAGGAGGCAAAGCGGGAGTGATTGGGTCCGTCGCCTGCTTCAAGAAAGAGATGTACGGCGCAGTGTGAAGGCGGTCTCCATGTGGGCCTCGCGTTGCTGGGTGGATATGGTTAGCTTGGACGTCAGTACCCTCCTCGATCCGCTCCCTGCGTCAGGACACGGCGCTGCCGGGCCGGCGAACGCGATCAGAGAAGCTTCAGCCGTCCCTGGGCAGCTTGTGGCCCCTGGGTGTTAGACGATGCCCGTACTCGGGGTCATTGGGACGATGGTGTGGGACACGATCTGGCGTCAGCCGGACGTCGGATCGCCGGTGGAAGAGTGGGGCGGGATCAGCTATGCGCTCGCCGCCGCCGACGCAGTCGCGCCAACGGACCACCAGGTGAGACCCATCATCAAGCTGGGGCGCGATCTGGCCGAGCGGGGGCGCCGCTTTCTCCGGGAGCTGTCGGTCATCGAAACTGACGAGACGGTCTCCGTCGTCGACGCGCCCAACCCTCGTGTGGAGCTGCGCTACACCGGCAGCTGGCGCCGCGGCGAATGGCTGCGGGGCCGCGTGGCGTCCTGGACGTGGGCGGAGCTGGCACCCCGGGTTGCTGGCTGCAGCGCCCTGTACGTGAACTTCATCACCGGCAGTGAGTTCGACCTCGAGGTCGCCCAGCATCTGCGGCAGACGTTCGACGGCCCGATCTACGCCGACATTCATTCACTGCTGCTGGCCACGGGCCCTGGCGGCGAGCGCTACCGGCGTACGCTCGACCGTTGGTCAGAGTGGCTATGCTGTTTCGACGTCGTGCAGCTCAATGATGACGAGCTCCGCGCGCTCAGCACCCATTGGGGAGATCCTTGGGCGTTTGCGGCGGCCGTGGTCGGCCGCGAGCCCCGGCTGCTCTTCGTGACGCTGGGGCCGAGTGGTGCTGCCTACGTGATGGCTGCAGATGCGATGCCGCTGGATCGGACAGGACGGAGCAGAGTTGAAACCCAGGGTGCGCTTCGCACGGGCAGGGTGGACGTTCAGGCCGTGGAGGGTGGTGACCCGACGGGTTGCGGCGATGTCTGGGGGATGACTGTGTTCCGAGCCCTGCTCGCGGGCCAGGATGTGGAGGCGGCGATGCGCCTCGCCAATGCCACCGCTAGCCGCAACGTGGCGCATCGGGGCGCCTCAGGGCTGAATCGCTTTCTGAGGGGTGAGATTGAGCTTGCCTAGTCGGTTCTTGCTGGCGAGGAGCGGCGGGTGACGACGCACGTGCTTCCTGTGCCGGAGACCCTGGACGATCGAGGGTTCGAGACCTTGGTTGCCAGTTGGGCCGGCGTCGAAGGCGGCCGCATGCTCTTCGACGCGCGTCACGTCCGCTGGGTGAGCCCCTATGGGATCCTCGGGCTCTTGGCGACCGGTGCTGCGTCGGCAGAGCGCTCGGGCGAGCGGCCGTTGCTGCAGCCCCCGGAGAGCAAGGAGGTCGTCAGTTACCTGGCCCGCATAGGGTTCTACGATCAGGCGCGTCGGGTCTTCGATTTCCAGGAGCGTGTGAGGAGGCGACCGGCGGGCGAGTCGGATGCTCTGTTGGAGATTACGCCGATCCAGTCGCATCAGGACGTTCACGATGTGGTGGATCGTGTGCGTGATCGGGCCGCCGCGATTCTCGGCAAGCGGCTCGGGTATCCGCCGCCGGCGGTGCTCCATTTTAGCGTGATCCTCTCCGAGGTCTGCCAGAACATCGTCGAGCATGCCGATGCGGATGGCTGGGTTTCGGCTCAGACCTACAACTGGAAGCAGAGGTTGGGACGCCAGGTCGTCGTCATCGCTGTGACGGACGTTGGCATGGGTTTCCGCGGTTCACTGGCGCGGGAGCATGCTCAACGTTACGGTGATCGCTGGTCGGACGAGACCGCGCTGGAGGCGGCGTTCTTGCACGGCGTCTCTCGTTACCGCGACCCGGGTCGCGGTCAAGGCCTGCAGGGAATTCGCAAGCAGGTATCGCGCTGGAACGGTCTTTTCACTATAAGGAGTGGGACGGCGCAGATCGCCGAGGTGCCCGACTGGATCGAGAAGGAGCCGATCGCGGGCGGCCTGCCTGATTTTCCGGGAGCTCAGATTCAAGTCGTGCTGCCGCAGCTCATCCCGCCGGGCGGCAGCGGCAAAGGAGGGCGTGGGGATGGGTGATCCGGCGACGGGGGGAACGGCTGTGGGTGTCGAGAGGGTGCTTCACACCCGGGTGGCGACGCTGTACAGCAACCTCGTTACGCGGCCGACGGGCCGTGCGGTGCGCGTTGCGATCGAGCAGCAGATCCAGGAGAGCGGCGGCCCCTGTCTATCGATCCTCGATTTCTCCCAAGTGGGCGTAATCGATTTCAGCTGTGCCGACGAGGTAATCGCTAAACTGTTAGGGAAGTATCGGCGGCCGGACCGGCCCCACGACGCCTTCTTCCTGGCGCACGGCGTTTCCGAGCACCACAAAGACCTGATCGAGGCAGTCCTCCAGCGCCACAGCCTGCTCCTTGTAGCAGTGGAGTCGGATCGACCAGCGTTGTGGGGTCCGGCCCCGTTGCGCCTACGTGCGGCGTGGGATTGTCTAAACCGGTTGGGCTGCGCCCTCAGCGCGGAGTTCGCCTCGGCTCGGGGTGTCAGTCGTGGTGCGGCCAACTCCTGGCTGAAGCGCCTGGTGAGCTGGCGGGTGGCAGTACCTGAGGCCGGTGGACGCTTCTCCAGCCTCTCAGCTATCCTTGACCGGCGTCCAGGCTATCGCACGGGGGCGGTTGGGATGAGCCCCTATCGGATCGCCGCGGAGAACGTCGCGCCGTACGGCCCGGAGGGCGAGACCGACAATGGCTTTCCGGCCGGTTCAGAGGACGTGGCCAGTTTCCCACCTGAGTCGGGAGAAATCGATCAGTTGCCGGCCTGGTGAAGCGCCCGTCCGGCTATGAGCGGGTGTAGTAGTAGTCGAAGTAGTAGCGATCAGCGCCACGCTGGAGTTCGATCTCGTTCAAGACCGCGCCGACGACTCTGGCGTCTACCCTGCGCAGCTGCTGGATCGCCCGCCAGCCGGCTCGTCGATCCGTCTCACCGGCTTTCACTACAAGCACTACCCCGTCCACCAACGCGGCGAGCACTGCGGCGTCGGTGACTGCCAGCACTGGCGGCGCGTCGAAAAGCACCCAGCGGTATTCATCACGCCAGGTGGCAAGCAGATTGGCCATAGCCTGCGATCCCAACAGCTCGGACGGGTTGGGCGGTCGCTTGCCGGCAGGCAGGAGGTCGAGGGCGGGGCGAACCGCCGGCCTGATGGCTTCGCGTGGGTCGAGCTCACCGACGAGCAGGTCACTCAGCCCGGGGGAACGCAGCAAGTCAAAGCCCTCGTGCAGTATCCCACGCCGTAGATCGGCATCGACCAGCAGTGTCCTGTCGCCTCGGTCCGCCAGCACGGCGGCCAAGTTCGCAGCGTTCGTCGACTTTCCCTCGCCTGGGCCAGGGCTGGTGAAGATCAAGCTGCTGAGCGGCTGCTCACGGGCGGTGGAGAAGGCGATGTTGGTGCGCAGCACCCGGAAAGCCTCGGCGGCGAAGCCCTCTGGGTCGTGGGCGACCACCAGCGGGAACGGTGGCTTCCCGTCGCCCGCGATCTTGGGGATCCAGCCGAGTACGGGTACACCGAGGCTCGCTTCCGCGTCAGAAGTAGACTGCACCGAGCGGTCCAGATATTCGAGGAAGAACGCCGCACCCACCCCGAGCAACAGGCCGAGGAGACCGCCGAAGATGATGTTGATGCGTCGACCGCCGCTCACGGGTCGCGCCCACGCTGCGGGGTCCAGCACCTCCACATACGGCGAGATCTCGGCCTCCGCGATCTGCGATTCCTGATGTCTCGAGAGCAGATACTTGTACATGTCGGAGTGGATCTCGACCTCGTTCTGCAGGCGCGCCAGCTCGCTTTCCACGGCCGGGAGCCGGCGTAGCTCCGCTTGCAGGTCTGAGAGCGACTGGGTCAGGGCGTTGATGCGCGTGTCGAGCGCCGCGGCCGCGTTCTCGGCCGCCGCCACCAAGTGCTGTTGCGTCTCACTGATGCGCCGGTCAAGCGCGATGATCGCGGGATGCGAGGGATCCTTGCCAAGTGGGCCCAGCTGACTGGAGCGTTCGCCCAGCAGCTCCAGGAGCTGGTCGTAGTAGAACTGGACGGTCCGGTTAACCTCGTCCGTCGAGAGGACTGCGAACTGCTGGATATCGCCGGGGCGCAGACCTACCGAGCTGATTCGATCGACCAGGCCCGTGTACAGGCTCTTCTCGATCAGCAGTTGTTCCAGTTCAGCCTGGACTGTTGCTGTGCGCTGCATCACGCGATTCTCTTCGCCCGTGAGGCTGGTGAGACCGCGGCGACCCTTGTAGTCTTGGACGGCTCGCAGGGCGTTCTGTAGCTCGCGGCCCGCCTCATCCAGCTGATCTCGGATGAAGCGGGTGCGTGACTTCGCCCACTGGCGCACGCGTCGCACACCGAGATCCCTCAGCGCCGCAGCAACCGCGTTGAGGATCTGCGGCGCCAGCAGTTGATCGAGGCCCGAGTAGGTTGCATCGATCAGGTTGGTCTCCGGTCGTGTGCTGGCTGCCAACCCGCCGCTGACCAGGGCCTCGGCGGCGAGCTGTGAGATCACACGTAACCTGTAGTCCCCGGCCTCGACTCCCGGTCGCACGACGAGGGAGCCCGCTGGGAACTCGATCGGTTCTCCGACTTGGCCGCCCGCATCCGCTCCGGCTGATCCCGGCTGAATGACAACGTTGCCGTCGCTGGCCACGCGAATTCGGTATTCCCCCACTGGCCCGTCGGCGTCGATCCGGACGCCTGTGAGGAGAAGGTCGCGGGAGATGTCTGGGGACTGAGCACGGAGCTGCAGGGTGTCGACGACATACTGGGCGACCGCTTGGGTCGTCAGCTGCTGGACCTCCGACTCCACTGGATCGGTCCAGAGCATGTTGGGCGTCACGTCGATGTCGCCCAACTGGCCCATTCGACCCCTCGGGTCCCCCACCTGTAGCGTGAGCGTGGCCCGATAGAGTCGCGGGCGGCGCGACGCCGCCCAGGTGGCAGCCAGCAGTGCCACGAGTGCCGTCAGCAGGATCAGCCAGGCTCGTCGGCGCACGACACGCCAATAGTCCTCCAGGTGGGTTCGCTCGTAGCGACCCCAGGACTCGCGTGCCCTGGCTGTATCGGGTGGGTTCACCGGTCGATCCTAGCGTCTGCCCCGCCGCCCCTCGCCGGCTCCGGATAGCGGTCTCCCGGTGGCGCGAAGGATCCTCCTACCGGCCCCAGGATAACGCGCTTCGTATGTCAACGCAACACTTTGGGATCTGCCAACTTGGCGGTTTCGGCACGTTGACCCGCTCAACAGTCAACTGTAGATTCCGGGGGCGAGTATGGAACGGTGCCGGCGGGGCTCTTTTTGCGGAGGTCGGCAATGGCGGCGACGTCGACGTGGGACAAGATCGAGGCGGTCATCGAAGAGATTCGGCCTGCGATCCGGGCGGACGGGGGCGACGTGGAGCTGGTCAGTTTCGACCCTGAGGAGGGTCGTGTCGAGTTGCGTCTCGTCGGCGCCTGCCACAGCTGCCCATACTCGCTGTTGACCTTGAAAGGGGGCATCGAGCACCGGCTGCGAAGTCAGCTGCCGGAGGTGAAGTCGGTCGTCGCGGTCTGAGCTTTGCGCGAGACCGGAAGCCGCCGGCGCGGGTGTCCCTGTGCCGGTTTTTTTTGTTCGCGTGACCCAGGGGCGGTGGGTTGTAGCGCTGTCGCCTGCGGTGTCGGACGACAACTTGAAACTCGTGGTGGCGATAGATGGCGGATGAACGTGACTTGCTGGAAGCTGTTAGAGAGGCCCTCAGGTCGGTGGCACACCCGGGTACAGGCCAGGACCTCGTGTCCTCGGGTTTGGTGATGGGGCTCAAGCTCGACGCTCCGGGCCGAGTCAGCTTCGCCGTCGTTACGCGGCCGGACGATCCGAGCGAGATCGTCGATATGGCTCGGCGGGCGGCGGAGTCGGTGGAGGGGATCGAGTTCGTGCGAGTTGAGGTGGGCCGGGACAGCGGGCAGCCCCGGGCGGGACGTCAGTTGCCGGTCGTGGAACAAAGCGCCGCGGCAGGCCGAGGCTCGGAACCGCCACCGGGTTCCACATCCGCCAGCGCGCCGCCGCAAGCGCAGACCGTCCCGGGAGTGCGGCATATTGTAGCGATCAGCTCGGGTAAGGGTGGCGTGGGAAAGTCTACCGTCGCGACCAACCTGGCGGCGGCGCTTGCCCAGCGGGACCACAAGGTCGGGCTCATGGATGCCGACGTCTACGGCCCGGATATCCCCATGATGTTCGGCGTGCACAGCCGGCCGCTTGTCACTCCGGATGAACGTGTGCTCCCGCTGGAAGCCTACGGCGTCAAGCTGATGAGTATCGGCTTCCTGTTGGACGCGGATACACCGGCCATCTGGCGGGGCCCGATCGTCATGGGAATCGTCCGGCAGTTCCTACAGCAGGTCGAGTGGGGAATGCTAGACTACCTCCTGGTAGACATGCCGCCGGGAACTGGCGATGCGCAGCTCTCACTGGTACAACTTGCCAAGGTGGACGGTGCATTGATGGTCACCACGCCCCAGACGGTGGCGACCGCCGATGTCCTCAAAGGGATCAAGATGTTCGAGCGTGTCGATGTGCCCGTGCTCGGACTTGTCGAGAACATGAGTGGCTTCATCTGCCCGCACTGCGGAGAGCGCACCGAGGTGTTCGGCAGCGGGGGAGGCCGGAAGCTCGCGGCGACTGCCGGAGTGCCGTTCCTCGGTGAAGTGCCCTTGGGTGAGGCGGTGGTCGCTGCCAGCGATACCGGTCGACCTACGGTGATCGCTGCGCCCGACTCGCCGGAGGGCAAGGCGTTCTTCCAGTTGGCGGAGAAGCTGGCCGCTGCTCTGGAATCCGCCGCTGCCGCGGCGCGAAGATCCTGAGGGCTGCTCTACCGTGGCCGGCGGCCGACGTCGGGGCGCCAGCGATGCCAGTCGTCACCCTCCTTACTGACTTCGGGACTGCGGACGGCTTCGTGGCCGCGATGAAGGGCGTGCTGCTCACCATCGCGCCTGACGCGGGGCTGGTGGACGTCGCACACGATATCGCGCCGGGAGATGTCGAGGCAGGCGCGTGGGTCCTCTCGCAGTACTGGAATCTGTTTCCGCCCGGCACGGTGCACTTGACAGTGATCGATCCGGGTGTCGGCGGTGCCCGCAGGGCAATCGCTCTGGTTGCGGACCACCGCTTTGTCGTGGCGCCCGACAACGGGCTGGTCACCTACGTCGTTCGAGCGGCAGCTTCGTGGCGTTGCGTGGAGCTCGCCGAGCCGCGCTACATGCGTCCCGGGCTGTCGGCAACCTTCCATGGCCGTGACATCTTCGCGCCAGTGGCAGCTCATTTGGCACGCGGTGTCGGGCTTGAGCGCTTGGGGCCAGCGCTGAACGAAGTCCGGATGTTGGATATTCAGCCGCCGGAGAAGGCGGAAGGTGAGATCCGCGGCCGGATCGCCCACGTCGACCGGTTTGGTAACCTGATCACGGACATTCCCGACGATTGGGTTGATGAGGCCTGGCACATCGTTGTGAGGGGGCATGCTGTGGGTGGCCTTCGGCGGACTTACTCTGACGTGGATCGGGGAGAGCTGGTGGCCGTGATCGGATCGATGGGGACGCTGGAGATCGCGGCGAGGGAAGCGTCGGCGGCGGAAAGACTCGGGGTCGCCCGCGGCGACCCCGTCACAGCCACACGCGGGTCGTTTTCGCGCTGAGCTAGAGGCGGGCGACCTCTATGCTTCCCAAGACGCCGCTCACTGACAGGGTTAGGCGATGGGCGGCCGTTTCCCAGTTACGGCTCAACCAGACCCCACCGCCCTGCTTGATGAAGTCTGGCGCGTCGAACGACATCAGGAAGGTGCTCTTCTCGATGCGCACACCGAGCTCGGCAGGGACGCGGATCTCGACTCCGCCCAGCCCCACGTTGACGCTGCCCGTGGCGTCGTAGTCCCACTCTCCTGAGAAATCGAGCTCGATGTTGCCCACGCCGCCACTGATGTTTATCCTCCGGCAGCCGGAGTTGCCCAGCCTCTCCGCTTTGAACGCTGCCGCTCCCGCCTTGAACACGCAGGTTTCAGCTACGTCGCGATTCGGCTCGCTGAAGCGGATGCGAGTGTCGCTGGCGCCCGTTTCCAAGGTGAGCCGCTGCAGGCGGAGTCCGCCCAGGTCGAGCTGCGCCTCGACCGCGCCCATCTTCATGCTCAGCGCGATGGGCGCAGCGCCTGAGAGATCGAGCCGCAGGTGACCCGCCTCGTAGTCGTAATCCTTGATGTCCCTGAAGTCGATGTCCTCTTCGCCTTCGATGTCGATGATCAAGCTCCCGCGGCCCCGGGACTCCAGGTAGTTGGTGCTGAGCCTGAACGCATCCTCATCGTATCGCGAGTCGAGACGGTAGAGCAGGTGGTCGGGCCCCCTCCTCAACTCGAAATGGCCCACAGCGTACTCGACCTTCACGTCCAGGAAGTCCTGGCCGCGAAGCTGACGGCTCTTCGCCGCCGTTACCCAGCTCTGGGCGGCGGCCGGGGTAGTCAGACCGCCCATGAGCACGCCGACAAGCGCGACCGCGATCCCGGCAGTCGTGCTAGCTCTCATCGCTCCCCTCCTCAGCGCGGCGCTGCGCCTCGGCACGGCGCTGGATCGGCCGAAGCTCCTCCACGAGCGTATCCACCGGCAGCTCGGGGATCTGGTGCGGCCGTGCGTAGCTGCGCTGCGTCCCTGCCCGTGAGAGCAGGGCGGCGCCCAGGCCGGCCGTCGACGCCACCCAGGTGAGGATCCAGGCGGAGGCGATCAACAGGTCGTGTGCCCAGCCCAACAGCGGGTAGACCATCTCGGTGATGGCTGCCACCGCAAAGAGGGCGAGCAGCACGCCTAGGCCATTCAGAACGTAGTAGTAGGAGTTGGATCGCCGCAGGCGCGCTGCCCACGAGGGGAACCGGTGCTGCGTCAGGTTCTCGCCTGCTGCATGCGCCACCGCCAGGTACCCGAGCAGCGCCAAGAGGGCGAAGCCGACGACGTAGAACGGGATCACGATAGCCGTGATGATCAGCACCGCCATGACCAGCCCGATCGGCATGAAGAGGATCTGACCTGCCAGTCCGGCCAGGAACGAACGCCCGAAGCTGTAGGAAACGGTGTCACTCACGACCTCTAGATGCCCACGGAAGAGGTAAACCACGAGGCCCCCCAGGAACGCGAACAGCACGTACATCGCGATCGTTCGGGCCAGAGATCCCAGGCCACCGAGAACACGGTTGAAGGCCGAGGGTGCCTCTCGCGCGATCCGAATACGCTGGCTGGCCGACGGAACCACGACGATGGGTCTGATGTGGGATACGTCCCGCAGGCGGCCGACGATCGTACCTCCCTGATTCTGCACGCTGGCATTGACGGCAACGACGTCCCCCTCGATCCGGGCCATCGGCTTGATGATCAGTGACCCTTCGGCGACCACGACATTGCCTAGCACCGTGCCGGCGATCACGCCGTCCGACTGCACCAGGATCAGCCGATGGTCTAGGAGGGTGCCCTCCGGCAACAGGTAGCTGTCGGCGTCGATCACGATGCGGACCGGACCCTTGAGATCGCCGTTCAGCACTCGAGTCAGCTCAGGCGCGAGGCCAACGCGACTCAGACCGCGCGCCAGGCCCTCGACTTCGCTGAGCTCGACCACGAGACCGCCGGAGACAAGCTCACTCAGCGATGTCTCGGAAACCTGCTGCGCGGCGATCTCGACCGCCGCCGCTGTTGCACTCGCAGCCGCCGCTTCAGCTGCTGCCTCCGCGATCTCACTCGCGACCTCAGCCGCTGCAGCCGCGGACGCGGCGGAGGCGGGGGCCAGGAACGGTCCCACGGCTCCACGGATGGCGGCGGTCGCGTCCGCTTCAGGCCTTGAGATCTCGGTGCTGATAAAACCCGGCCAGGCCAAGGTGAGCTCGCCCTTGCCGGCCTCACGCAACAGGTCGCGCCACGCCGACTCGAGCAGGCCGCCGGGGACGTAGCGACCCACCTCTTTGCCGTCGATCAAGACTTCCCCGTCCGACAGCTGGATGCGCAGGGCTCGACCGTTGGCGAGCTCGAGCTCGAGGCTCGTCACATCCCCGCTCAGCACGATCGACGTCTGAAGGATCTCGTCTGCGGCCTGAGTCGCCTGGCCGGCCAACGGACTGGGGACAAGCCCGACGACGAGAAGCGCTACGGCAAGGCGCGTATGCCTAGGCATGTGCGTTAACCCTCGGTGGTTGGTAGCCGGTCACGCGGTATAGCGTCCAGATCGCGAGCCCGGACAGAACCGCGACCAGGGCCGCAGCGACGACCACGCCGGGCCCGGGAACTGTCTCGACGACTGTTGCCCACGAGTCGGCGACCCCGCTCAGCTGCAGGATCGCTCCGAGCTTAATCAACGCTGCCAGCAGCAGCTCTTTGGCCTGGTTCAGGAAGCGGGCGAACAGGATACCAGCCGGGACGTTGACCTGGCCCTGCAGCCACACGGCGCCGCCGACGACGGCCACAGTCCACGCGGCGGCCGCACTCACCGCGACCGGGCGCAGGCTGCGGGCCAGCCGCGGCAGCCAGTGAGGCGCCGCTGCCCTGGCCCCGACCGGCAGGCGCACGCGCGCCATGACGCGGCCGTGGAAGGCTGGGGAGGGCTCCGCGACTTGCAGCGACGCGAGGGCCTGGAACAGCCGCCGCCACTCGGCCTCCCGCGCCTGGCAGGCCGGGCAAGCCTGGACGTGGCCGTCCATCGCCTGGAGCTCCTGGGCTTCGGCCTCGTCGGCCGCCCAGAGCTCCAGGGCCAGCTCAGAGAGATGTCCCTCGGAAGTCCAATTTGACATATCAACCTGCCCGCTGTTCTCCACTACGAAGGGGCCCCCCTCCAGGTTTCAGCCCTCCCCCGGGGGCCCCTGTCGCCGCTCCCGCAGGTGGGCCAGCGCCTCCCGTAGCTCGGCCCGGGCCCGGTGGAGGAAGGTCTTCACCGTGCCGATGGGGATGTCCATGATCTCGGCGATCTCCTCGTAGGGCCGGCTCTCTACGTGGCGCAGGATCACGGCCGTACGGTACTCCGGCCGCAGCTGCGTGATCGCCCTCTCGATCTCGGCTCCCAGCTCCAGGGCCATGATCTCCTGCTCCGGCGACTCATCCCGGGCCTCCAGCACGATACGGGTCTCCTCCTCGCGCTCGACGTCAACGGCGTGCGGCGACCCGTGGATCGAGACGGTGGCGAGTCGCGCTCGGCGCAGGTGGTCGATGGCGTGGTTGTTAGCGATCTTGAAGAGCCAGGAGGAAAACCGGTAGCGGGGATTATAGCTGTCGAGGTTGTTGAAGGCCTTGACGAATGATTCTTGGGCCAGGTCCTCAGCCTGCTCCCGATCGCCGATCATCCTGTAGATGAGGGAAAACACCGGTCGCCGGAAACGCTCGAGCAGCTCCCCGTACGCCGAGTCATCGCCCTTCAGGGCACGCTCGACCAGCTCTCTGTCGTCGAGTGGCTCGGCGCCTGTTGGCCGCGAGGAGCTCCCGGGCACGTTCGCCTTGGGATCAGGTACGCTCTCCCGTTTCACCGGCTTGCCAGGGAGGGTCGCCTCCGGTAGGTTCGCCGCGCACAATGATCTCCTACCCGAGGGACAGGCTCACCCCGCTGGAGATTGACGCGCCGGAGGAGCGCGCCCAAGCGGTCCGCGACATGTTCTCGGCGCTGGCGCCGCGTTATGACCTGCTCAATCATCTCCTCAGCCTCAATGCCGACCGCTCCTGGCGCCGTCGCGCCATCGACCGCCTGGGCTGGGAAGCCCGGCCACACGGTCTCTACTTGGACGTCTGCGCCGGGACGTACGACTTGGCGATCGAGCTTTGCAGTCGCCCGGGTTTCAGCGGCCGCGTCATCGCCCTCGATTTCTCGCTGGCGATGCTGCGCGAGGGAATCCCCAAGATCAATCGGCACCCGGTGGCACCCCTGTGTGGGGACGCCCTCAGGATCCCGCTCGCCTCAAGTAGCCTGGAGGGCGCGATGGTCGCTTTCGGCGTCCGCAACCTGGCGGACATCGCTGCCGGTCTCCGCGAACTCAAGCGGGTGCTCCGGCCCGGCGCGCGCCTCGTGATCCTCGACTTCGCCATGCCGACGCGTCGGTCGCTGCGCTGGATCTACCGGGTTTACTTCACCCGTGTGCTGCCGTTCGTCGGGCGGCTGATCTCAAAACATAGCTACGCATACACTTACCTACCAGAGTCCGTCCAGGCTTTCTCTGGGCCCCGCGAGCTGGGATCGCGTCTGGAGGCGGTGGGATACGCTGATGTGGGCTGGGTGGGCCTGAGTGGTGGGATCGTCTCCC
>CP070823.1:2608161-2612628 GCA_020344375.1 Gemmatimonadota bacterium
GCTCGAATTGAACTCGGTGCAGGATAGCACAGGCTGCGAGCGGCAGAGCCACTGCCGTGACAATGGCGTGCCGCAGGAGAGGCGCGCAGATCATCTGCGACGGGATCAGCCGACGTTTCTCGCCCATTTGGCCTGAATCTGCACTCAGGTTCTTGAAGTGCCTAGCAGTGCGTGGCAGCGCTGCAATCTCTAATCACGAATGAGGCTGACGCAAGAACCGGGGGGCTGGAGCCAGGTAGCGATGTCGCCGATCTCGTCTACGCCCATTTCAGCGGGGCGCACAGCGCTCCCGGCCAACGCTGTCTTTCCCTCCAGCGTCAAACAGATAAGCAGATAGAGCGACGGAGTTCGCTCTCGGTGCTGCTGGGCAAGGTTTTACCACCAATGAGAGGGGCAGGATGCTCTCGTTTCGGCAGGTCGCGACGGTGGTGTGGGCGTTACTTGGCTTCATGGTGGCCGCGGCCCTCGTGCTCCACCTCCGCTACAAGCCGGTGTCCGGTCACGACGTCTACCTGGATACCTGGACCGGCAAGCTGAGCTCGGTCGCTGCAGCAGAGCACACGATACCTGTGCGGGTGCTGGATGCATCTGCCGGGGAAACGGCGAGGCTCGCGCTGGAGCTCTCGGTGCTGGAGGAGTTGGCCGGGCGTGGGTTAAAGAGCGGTTCCTGTACGGCTGTGCGTTTCGCTTTTCCCGCGCCGGGGTACTAGAGGTCAGCTGCGCTCTCGGCCGCATCGCCGCCCTCGCCGAGGGCGGCCAGGGCCTCGCGAATCGCGGCCTGAACGGGTTCGCTGTGGCGTGGCGCAGGCTTCTTGAAACGGCCGAGGACGCCCTGCGGCTGTATAGGAACGAGCGCGGTGAGCAGGATCTCTCGCGCTCTCTCCACATGCTCACCCGCTGTGCTGGCAAGGCCAGCTAGCGCGCGGCAGACCTCGATCAGCACTGCATCGCTCTCCGCGGCAGCGGAGTGGTCGGTGGGGTTGAGGACGGTCGCGTAGTAATGCAGGGCTTGCGGATGGCGGCTGCCGATCTGAGCCAGAAGGGAGACGGCCGCCTGTCGGACCTCAACCTCCCCGTCACGTAACGCCTGCAGGAAGTACTCCTCCGCTCTGTGGCCCTGCAGCTTGAATAGCGCCGTCAGGGCTGCGTGCCGGACGTGGGCGTTGGTGTGGTAGAGGAACCCGGTGAGGGGTTTTGCCAGAGCTTCATCTCCCAGCTCACCGACCTCGTTCAAGATGTGGCGCACAGCGGGCCACTCACTCTCGATCTGCGGCAGCTGGGTCAGGAACGGCTGGAGTGCACTCCTGCCGATCTTCAGCAGCGCCTCGAAGGCGCTGGCGCGAACTGCCTGATCGTCGCTCTCGATGTATACGGTCAGCAGGCCCTCAGCAACCGGTTGGCCTACGAATGCGAAGACCTGCACCAGGCGATTGCGTTGCTCCTTGCTCTGCCGTCTCAGATCACCCAGCAGGTATCCGATCGTCGCTTGATCGGCTAGGCCTTGCGCGAGAATGCCGGCAAGCTGCTCGAAGAAGCGGGCGGTTCTCGGTGTCTGGCGCCCCTGGTTCACCGCGTCGAGGATCTCGCCGACCGTCTCGTACTTGCTGCGGCGCAACAAGTCAGGCGTGATGCGGTAGACCAGCGCCGCCAGCTTCTTAGCCGTCTCGGCGTTCGGCACCTGGCGCAGTGCCGCCAGGTATTCGGTCTTGCGGGCGATGAAAGCTTCGGCCAGGCGGCGCGTCTCGACAGCACGCCGGACTTCTGCCGGCAGCTTCTCCAGCGGGAGGACCTTCTGCGAGACGAGTGCCTCGAGGAAGTCGTGATCGAGTACGCTACCAATCGCGCAGAGCTGGTCGGCGATATCCCGCAACACGTACACGCAGCGGCCAATCTTGTCGAACGATTCATCCTGGGCTGGAGCATGTGCCGCCTTGTCGCCGGGCTGCTTAAGGTCTCTGATGATTTCCCGAGCCGTCGTCACGAGCATCTCTTCCGAGAGGTTGGCGACGATCTCGCGTTCGACCGCTGACTCATCTAGCTCCAGGATGTCGGCGGCGATGAGGTCGTAGTTGACGAGGAAGTCCTTAAGCAGAATGGGCGTGCGAATCGGACGGATCACGTCCTCGATGATCTGTAGCTTGATCCGGCGGATCTGCTCGGCAGTGGCCTTCTTGTACATGGGAAGGAGCCGCAAATCGCGACGCAGCCGAGTGAGGGCCATCCGAACGCGCCAGGGCAGCCGCCGTTCTCTCCCCACCATATCGTGATTGAAGACGGTGGAGATGTGCATGATGTTGTGATCCACCAGCGCCTGTGTGAGTCGCTCGCTGGGCTGCGTTCCAGCGCCGACAGGCGGTTGGCTCATCAGCTCGATGAAAGTGTGGAAGTCGTCGGCGCTCGTCTCGGCCTTGATGGAGAAGCTGAGCAGATTCCAACGCTTGAAGAAGTCGATGAACTTCGGCGTGAAAAGGTCCGCCATGCCCTTGATCATCACCTGATGCATGGGCAGAGGCACCGTGGCGTAACCTTCGACGTTGATCTGCCGTTCCTCAGGCTTCTCCACGAGCATGAACGTCAGCTCGCAGTGGCCTTCGAGGAGCGCGGTGAACTGTTCATAAAGGCCGGAGAGCGACCTCTTGGCCTCGGGGTGATCTGGCGCGTAGTAGCCCGTCCGCAGCATGGCCTGGATGAGGGCGAGGGTAAAGTCGGCCAGCGGGGCGTAAGATTCCTTACGCTGCGGGGCAGCCTGGGGCGGTGCGCTGCTTTCGGACACTGCGTTCATGGCAACACCGGCGGGGGAACGGTGAGGCGGGAGGACAGGGGAGTGGCGGGGCCGCCGAGCCCCGTTGTCCGGGACCTCTCCTAGACAGCGCGTACACCGAGGTGGCCGTTCTGTTCCGTTTTGGCCGGGCTCGTTAGGGTCCTCACGCTCAGGGTTTGGCACAGGCCGAGCGCCTTCGCTCCGCCGGGCACGACCGGCTGCGGCCAGCATTAGCGCCTAAAGCACCGGCTGGAAGAGATAGCAGAAGTTCTCGCTGAGCCGGCGCAGGATGGAGCGCCGCTCGTGGCGTCCGTGATCGACCTCCTCGCTCAGATCGATCTCTGCTTCCACCTGTTCTGAGATCCTTCTCAGGAAACCTTCATCGGCCACTTCCAGATTGGTCTCGAAGTTGAGGTGCAAGCTGCGGACATCGAGGTTCGCCGAGCCCATCATGGCGTACACTCCGTCCACGACCAGCGTTTTTGCATGCAGGAACGGCGGATTGCGCTCGAATATGCGAACGCCTGCTCGGAGCAGGGGGCTGAAGAGAGCGCGCGCTGCCAGGTCTGTGTACCAGTGGTTGCTGCGTTTGGGCAGCACGAGCTTGACGGCGACACCGCGCAGGGCAGCGTAGCGGAGGGCCTGTACGATGGTTTCGTCTGGCACGAAATAGGGTGTGACGATGGAAACGGCTCGCTCTGCGGCCGCGATCGCACCGAAGAAGGCATCGGCGAGGCCGTGACCTTTGAGTTCCGGGCCGCCAGGCACAATCTGCACCAGCGCATCCCCCACCAAATCCAACGCGGGGAAGTACTTGGGCTCGAGCAGCCGCTCAGGTGGTTCCTGGGAGGCGAAGTGCCAGTCCTCCACAAATTGGAACTGGAGGTCTGACACCGCCGGACCTTCCAGTTTCACGTGGTAGTCACGGATCGGAGAGCCGTTGGCGTAGGCAGCGTAGTTCCTGTCTTGGATGTTGATCCCGCCCACGAACCCGATGCGTCCATCGATTACCGCGATCTTGCGGTGATTGCGCAGGTTGATCTGGAAGCGCCCCTTCAGTGGGTTAGCCTGAGTGATGGAGTAAACCTGGACACCGGCACGACGCGCATCCTGAAAGAAGCGGGTGAAATACGCGTAAGTCGAGCCAAAGCGATCGAAGAGCAAGCGGCATTCAATCCCCTCGCGGGCGCGTGCGCTCAGCAAGTCCAGCAATTCACGGCCGGTGCGATCCCGCCCGAAGATGAAGGTCTGCAGATGGATGGACGAGCTGGCGCCGGAGATGGCCTTGGAGAGGGCAGGGTAGAAGTCGTCGCCGTCGACCAGAAGCTCGACGCGATTTCCCCGGAACACGCGGTTGGGTCGCACAGCGGGATCGGTGGCGCGAAAGATGTGGTGCGCCGGATACTCGTGCGCGCCGCCGGGGTCGGGATGGACATAGTCGACGGCGAGGCGCTCGAAGGTGGGGTGCAAGGCGGCTCGCTGGGCGACCAGTGCCTTGGACGCCTCTCGTGCGGCAGCGCCGCGCCGCACCCGGTCGATGCCGACGCTGAGATAGGCAAGAGCTCCCGCGTACGGGAAAGTCCAGACGACGGCCAACCAGAGTACCGCGGACACCGGCCGCTGCTTGGTGAGCAAGATGTCCAGCGTGAGTGTCAGCCCGAGCGCCAGGTGTCCCACGCCGAGCAGGGTGAAGTCGAACATGGTGC
>CP070823.1:2612728-2627523 GCA_020344375.1 Gemmatimonadota bacterium
AAACGGCGATCGCTCGCTGCATCCAGCGGCAGCACGACCGCAGTAACGAAGTACTTGGTGCGCACCGCCACCCAATCGAAGGGTCCGTCGAGGCTCGCCCGCTGATCAGGTTGCAGCCCGGCGATCTTCTCGGACTTTACGCCATTCATGCCCTTCGCAGCGAACGCGAGGTTTGCCTTGTAGTCGCCCTCGGGATCCCACTCGTTGCTCAGCAGCCCCGGGCCCAGCCCCAGCGTCCACCATCCCATCGGCTGTACGCCCAGCAGCTGGCCCTCCAGCTCGATCACGTAGCTGCCAGGATGGAAGGTGTAGCGCAATTCCAGGCGGAATGGCACTCGAGGATGCTGATAGATGAAGGTGAGGACCTGCGGCGCGCCGCTCGTACCGAGGTTGAGCTCCGCTGGCTGCGCCTCGAAGCTTGCAGCCCGCAGATCCAGCGTGTCGTCCCCGACCAGCCACTGGTGTGTGAAGAAGTTCTCCGCCAGCGGGGGCACCAGTTGTACGGGCTCGCCCTTGGTGTCAGCGGCCAGCGACTCGAACTCCAGCATCTCGGCGGAGACCAGACGGGCCCCGCGCTGCGAGAACCCTAGACGGTAGAGCGGGCTCCTGACCCAGACCGTATCCTCCGTTTCCGGTTCCGCAGGACCCGTCCACACGGGCAGGGCGAGCTCTTCCTCGGCCGCTAGCTCCTGAGCAGGAGCCTCCAACGCCTCGGCACCGGGCGTTGGGACCTCCTCAGCCGGCGCGGCAACCGTCTCCACCTCCTCTGCGGGTTCCGGCGGTGGCGCCGGCGGAAAGAGGATGTTGACGATGAAAACGACCGACATCATCAAGACGACCGCCAGGACGAGCCGCTTCTCCGTACCCATACTACGGCACCGGGTCGTAGCCGCCTGGGCGGAACGGATGACAGCGGGAGAGACGACGCACTGCCAGCCAGCTACCCCTGAGGGCGCCGTGCCGCTGCAACGCCTCAACCGCGTACTGGGAGCAGCTCGGCGTGTAGCGGCACGACGCCGGCAACAGCGGTGAAATAGCGACTTGATAGCCGCGGATCAGCATAACGATCAGCTTTCTGAGCATAGCTGTTCCGCAAGTCCGCCAATCTCATTCAACAACTGGCGCGACTCGGCCTCGTAGGCCTGGGGTCGCGCCCTGATCACGATGTCGAGAGCCGCTCCGCGGTCCCGGCAGCGGGGCAACAGCTCCAGCCGCGCGCCCTCCTTCAACCTCCGCTTGAGCCGATTCCGCTCCACAATCTTGCGCCCGTGCCTCGGCACTACCAGCGCCAAGCGTGGACGCAAAGCGGGGGAATCGGTGACGAACACTTCCAGGCAACTCGTTCGCCTCCGCTTCCCCCGGCGCACCGCCTCTCGTATCTCCGACCTTCGTCGGATCCGGGCACCTCTTGGGAACCGATAGCGGCCCCGGGCGCGGCCTATTTCTTGGGGACCGTCACCGCCAGCCGCTTCCGGCCCCTGCGGCGGCGGCGCCTCAGCACGTGCCGGCCCGTCTTGGTTCTTCGTCTCGCTCGGAAGCCGTGCTTGCGCAGACGCTTCCGATTCCGAGGACGGTACGTCGGTTTCATGGGGTCGGCCCCCCGATGACGTTGCCAGCCAAAGACTTCTCACGGTTCAAAAAGAGCGGCCCGAATATATGCGCCCCTGCCCAGGCAATCAAGCCGAACGCACTGCGGCTTACAGCCCAAAGAGTGCCCTTAGCAACGATCGTAGACCCAGAATCGCCGCCACCACCACCGCCACGACGCCTAAGATGTTGCTGGCTCGACCGTTCGCCCGGACCCCCAGCAGACCGCGGTCGTTGGCTAGATAGAGCAGGAACCCAGCGACGATCGGCAACAGCAGGCCGTTCGCCGCCTGCGCGAAGATGATCGCGGGTACCGGCCGCACCGCGAGCAGCGAGAACAGCACGCCGGCCCCCAGAACCAGAATCCACACGAGCCGGGCCCGCGGCGCCTGGAGCCCGCCCTCCCAACCGAGCACGCCGCACGTGGCATACGCCGCCGCCAGCGGCGCGGTGATCGCGGAGGACAGACCCGCGGCCAGCAGCCCACAGGCGAAGAACGCTCCTGCCCACCGGCCCAGCAGCGGCTCGAGCGCCTGTGCCATGTCAGCTGCGCTTGACACGCTCAGCGTCGCCGGGAGCGCTGCCGCTGTGACCAGCACGGCGATGGAGATGACGCCCCCCAGCGTTACGGAGATACCCGTGTCGGCGCGCGCAGCCTCTAGACATGCCTCCCCCTGCCAGCGCTCCTGTACGGCCGAGGCGTGCAGGAAAAGGTTGTAAGGAACCACGGTCGTCCCGACCAAGCCCAACGCCGTGAGCATGGCCGCCTGATCGTCGAGCCCGCTGGGCAGCAGGCCGCTTAACAGGCTGCTCAGATCGGGCCGCAGGGCAACCGCCGTCGTCAGGAAAACGATCCCCATGACCGCGACCATCCCCACCAAGACCCGTTCCACCCACCTGTAGCGGCCTGACCAGAGCAGGCCGAAGGCGAGCAGCCCCAGCCCAGGGCCCCACAGCCGGCCGCTGCCGCCGAGCAGCTCCTCCAGCCCGAGGGCACCCCCCAGTAGGTTGCCCGTCTCGTATGCCGCGTTGCCAACCAGAATGGCGCCAATCACCAGCCCGGCAGACGCCAAGCGCGCGAGCCGGCTGTGGAACCGGCGCCGCATCGCTTCGCCGAGTCCCATGCCGCCGATCACACCGAGGCGCGCCGACATCTCCTGAAGAACGAGGGCTGCCACCACGGAGAACGCAAGTGCCCAGATCAGGGCATACCCGTAGTTGGCGCCCGCCACGGTCGCCGTAGTCACGGTGCCAGGTCCGATGAAGGCCGCGGCAACGATGACGCCGGGGCCTAGCCGCAGGTCACGCACTCGCATAGGCGCCGCTCCCACCAAGGTGCCTGCTGTTACTCCCTGCCATCCTATTCATGCTCCTACTCCCGCTCCATACGGTCGGCTAACTTGACTTGTCTAGTCGGCTCGTCTAAGATGGCGCGCGGCCTACCGACCAGCCGCCACAATACACTCAAGTGTAACGAACGTCCCAATCCCGCCTGCGTCCGGAGTTGATGGAGCTGACGGCCCAGGAAGCCTGGTCGAAAATCCTCGAAGGCGCCAGAGTCAAGCTTCCAGAGCAGAGCTTTCGAACCTGGCTCGCCCGGACGCAGGCTGTTGCCCTGTCACCGGATGAGCTGGTGATTGCCGCGCCCAGCGACTTCGCGGTGGAATGGATCGAAGGCAAGTACGGGGAGCTTCTGCTGTCGCTCACGCAGGAGCTCCTGGGTCCGCGCTTTCGGCTCAGCTTTGAGGCAACCAGGGACCTTCCGGAGAGTGGACCGCTCTTCCAGCCCATGCCAGTTGTGGGGTTCGAGGAGGTCGATGCGGGTGGCGGAGTCCCTGAGCCACCAACTCCACCGCCCACGCCCGTGGTCGGGCAGCTGAACCCGCGTTACACGCTGGAGAACTTCGTGGTTGGCAGCAGCAACGAGCTTGCCGCAGCAGCCTGCCAGGCTGTCGCCGCCGCGCCGGGGCATGCATACAATCCGCTGTTTATCTACGGTGGCGTCGGACTCGGCAAGACCCACCTGATGCACGCTATCGGCAACGCCGTGCTCAAGAGGTTCCCCGGTAGCCGCGTGGCCTACGTACCGACCGAGCGCTTCACCAACGAACTGATCGCGGCGATCCAGGCGCGCCAGACCACGCAGTTTCACGGTCGGTATCGGCGGATCGACGTACTGCTCGTCGACGACGCGCACTTCCTGGCTGGCAAGGAGGGTACCCAGGAAGAGTTCTTCCACACGTTCAATGCCCTGCATGACGCGCAGCGGCAAATCGTCTTGACCAGCGACCGGGCGCCGAAGGAAATCCCTGGTCTGCAAGAGCGGCTGATCTCGCGCTTCCAGTGGGGGCTCGTGACGGACATCCGGGCGCCGGACTTCGAGACCCGCATGGCGATACTCCAATCGAAGGCGCGGCAGGACGGCCTGCAAATCAGCGGTGCTGTTCTGAGCTACATCGCGGAGCACTGCCGGTCCTCCGTCCGCGAGCTTGAGGGGGCCATCATCAAGCTGCTGGCATACAGCTCGCTGGCCCGGCGGGATATTACAGCCAAGCTGGCCACAGAGGTGCTAGGCGGTGCGTTGGGGCCGTTGCGGGAGGTAACCCCCGCCGACATCGAGAGCACGGTGGCGCGAGCTTATGGCGTCACGGTCACGGAACTGCAGTCCAAGAAGCGCCAGCGGCGCGTGACTGACCCCAGGCAGGTCGCGATGTACTTGGAGAAGGTGCTCTTGGACCTCCCTTACACCCGGATCGGCGAACGCTTCGGGGGCCGCGATCACTCCACGGTGATCCACTCAATCCAGAAGGTTGAAGAACAGGTAGCGCGGGATCCGGAGTTCCGCGGCAAGGTCGAGGCTTTGCGCGCGCAATTGTCGTAGGGGGTGTTCAAGTGAGCGTGGATAGCCCGTGGAGACTCGTGCCGTCGATGGGGACAGCCGGCCCACTACCAACACCACAACGACCCCTGCCACACCTTATCGAGCACCTTATCCACAAACCCGCAACCCCAATAAGCACCCCTCCACCCGCCCCTTGCGGGCCCCTCTGCCCCCACTTGCCCACCAATCCACGCCCCTGCTACTACTACTGTTTGAAATTATATAGCAGACTTCCAAAGCCTCTTACCCGGGGATTCACACCCTCAACCTGAGAGGTGAGCCGACATGAAAGTCACGATCACGCGCGAGAACTTCCAGAGGGGACTCTCCGCGGTAGCGGCGACCATCCCTGCCCGGACGACGCTGCCCGTGCTCTCGAACATCTTGGTGGAAACGCTCGAGGATAGGCTGCGGGTCCGAGGTACCGACCTCGATATCTCCGTCAGCGTGCAGACGCCAGCGGAGGTGGAGCGCGCAGGTGCGATCACCTTGCCCGCGAAGAAAGTGGCGGACATCGCGCGTGAACTGCCTGACGCGCCCGTGCAGCTGCAGGCCAATGGCGGCAGGGTTAGCTTGGTCTGTGGCAGCTCAAAGTTCCGGCTCCACAGCTTGTCCGCCGATGAGTATCCAAGTTTCCCAGAGGTGCCCTTCGACGAGGGCTGGGGCCTGCGCAGCGGTGAAGTCCAGAAGTTGAGTGCCCACACCACCTTTGCTGTGTCGAGCGAGGAAACCCGCCCCGTGCTCAACGGTGTGCTCTGGCAAGTCCGCGGCGCTGAGATGCGGATGGTTGCGACGAATGGTCACCGCCTGGCAAAGATGGTCGTCAAGGTCACGCGGGACGCGGCCGGGCAGGATGAGGACCTCATCGTGCCCCCCAAAGGCCTACAGCAGGTAGAACGCCTGTTTGATGCGGAGGATCAACTTCAGATTGCCCGCTCAGAGAGCCACCTCGGGTTTCGCACAGCCCGCGTCGAGGTCTACACCCGGCTCATCGAGGGCCCCTATCCGAACTACGAGCAGGTGCTCCCTGAGGACAACGACAAGATCTGCATTGCTGATCGGGGAGCGCTTACTGCTGCGGTGCGTAGAGTCGCCATCGTGGCGTCTGACCAGACGCACAGGGTACGCCTGAGCTTCGGGCCTGGGACGTTAGCGCTAGCTGTGCAGACGCCGGATCTGGGCGAAGCCGAGGACGAGCTGGGGGTAGAGTACTCGGGGGCCCCGTTGGACATCGGTTTCAACGCCAATTATGTGCTTGAGATCCTGCGCTACATCAGCACCGAAGAGGTGCGGATTGCGATGAGCGCTCCGGAACGACCAGCTACGTTCGAGCCGGTGGGCGGTGACGAGACCTACCTCTGTCTGGTGATGCCGCTGCGCTTGATGGAGTAGCAACCGTAGACCGTCGCCAACGACCTTGAGGGCTAAGGGGACGGCCGCGCAGGGGAACGGTGCCAACGCTCAGGGCTCGTCTGTTTGCCTTCTGCGTCCAGGACGCCGTCTCTCGGCTTCCCTTTCGAGGAGCCGCTCGTAGGCAGCGAGCTGCTCCTCGGTGAGCAGTGCCCGTACCTCGGCTCTGGCCTGGTCCCTCAGCTGCTCGAAGCGCGGCCGCATCTCCCGCCAGATCGCCGACATCTCCTCGCGGTGCCGCTCCACGATCGCTTCCAGCTGCGCTTCCTGGTCCTGGGTCAGCTGCAGCTCAGCGGCCAGCCATTCCAGATAGCCCTCCCGACGGTCGCGCTCGCGCTCCCCCTCGCCTCGCCATCGCTCATGGATGGCTGCCGTGGCGGGCTGGCGGAACAGAAAGCGGTCAAGCGCGGTGCCCACGCCACCGCCGAGGATGAGCACGCCGACGAGGAGCGCCAGCGCCCACGCCTTTGACTTCCCGTTCATCGTTGAATCACCGCCCCTGCAACTGTTCTTGCGGCAGGGCGCCGCTGTTCCCATTCGTCTCAATCAGGGCCGCCGCCACCACCGCGTCGACGTCTGGCTCACTCATGGCCACCAACAGCGCCGGCACCGAACCGTTCGCCCCTGTCGCCAGCACGTCGTCCAGCAAGACGGGCTCGGGGACCGGGCGCGCAGGGCCGCCGCCCAACTTCAGGGCCGCGGCAACTATGGCGAGCGCGATACTGGCTGCGACCAGTCCTGGCCGGGCCCAGGCAGCGAGCAGCTCCCAGGACGAGCCTGCGCGGCGACGTCGCGCCAGCAGGGGCTCGGCACAGGCGATGACGCGCTGCCGCGCCCGCCGCCGCTCGATGTCGGATCGGAGTGGGGGCTTGAGGGCCTGTAGTTCGGGGATCGGAGCCTCGTCGTATCGCTCGGACATCGTTCCGCCTCGCTTGCTACTGGTGGCGGTAATCCTTCAGCAGATCCCGCAGCATGCGTCGCGCCCGGAAGAGGTGCGAGCGGCATGTCCCTTCCGGAATCCCGAGTATCCCGGCGATCTCGGGATGGGTGAACCCCTCCAGGTCGTGGAGGATCACCACCGATTCCAGGTCCCTCGGCAGCGCGGCGAGAGCCTGCGCGAGTCGCTGCTGCAACTCGGCTCGCTCTGCATCTACGGCCGGGCTGTCCCGGGCGGGCGTCCCGACTGGCAGCTGCGCCGTGCCGCGCCGGGCGAGGTACTTGCGCCGGTTGAGGGCCGCGTTGACGAGCAGTCTGTAGAACCACGGCCCGAATGAGCTGCCCGGCCTCAGCGAACCGATGCGCTCCAGCGCGCGAATGAGCGCGTCCTGCACGAGGTCCTCTGCGTCCTGAGCGTGCCTGAGGAACCCGTAGGCCACGGCGAACGCCTGGTCCGCGTATCGATCGACCAGGGCAGCGAAGGCATCGCGGTCACCCCGACGCACGCGCTCGACGAGCTGGGGCTCGTCCTGGACCGGCTTGACGCCTTCGCTCGTGGCAGCCATCGGGCCTCGTTAGTCTAACACCTGATCAGGCCGGAGCGTTGGCCCCAGCCAGGCTCCAGCTTGAAACCTCTGCGAATTCCTCTAGCTTGAAGGATATGGCGACGCAGCCTACAGGCCAGCCCCGGACCCGAGAGGACGTTTTGTTTCGGCAGGTGGACGACGAGTGGGTTGTGTTCGACCCCGCCGCGAACGAGCTCCACGTTCTCAACCTCTCCGCCGCCATCGTCTGGAGCCACTGCACGGGCGATAGGACCCCTGAAGAGATCGCCGCGAAGCTGCAGGAAGCCTATGGCCTGGAGTCGGAACGTGCGCTGACGGATGTCCGCGCTGCGCTGGCACGGTTCGACGAGGCTGGGCTACTGGCCTGATAGCTTGGACGAGTGTAGGCCGCGCAAGTGACTCCAGCCGCGGCAGCAATCAGATGAACCCAGTCGAGTATCTCCGGCTTCTGGCGGACAACCCAAGGGTTGAGGCGTTTCGCCGTGCAATCGAGCTGAGCGTGTCACCGGGCCAGGTTGTCCTCGATTTGGGGACTGGAATCGGGACCTATGCGATGTTCGCGGCTCGGGCGGGCGCACGCGTGTACGCGGTGGAGGCGAACCCGATCCTCGAGGTGGCCAGGCAGTTAGCCACGGACAACGGCCTCGCAGATCGCATCACCTTCATGGAGGGCTGGGCGGGGGACCTCCAGCCCCCGGAGCGCGCCGACGTTCTGATCTTCGAGGATTATGCGCCGTACCTATGTCAGACCGAGACGGCGTTGATTCTAGAAGACATACGACGCCGCTGGCTCAAGCCTGAGGCCAGAGTAGTGCCCCAAGCCATCAGCGTGATGCTGGCGCCGGTTACGTGTCCCGAAACCTACGACGCGTTGGTGCCGTTGCGTGAAGACGTTCCCTACGGCCTCGACATCGACCGGTTGACTCACAGGGTGCTCAACAACCTGCACCCCGCGTGCTGGGCCGAGACCGCGCTGCTGGCGGCCCCGCTTGAGGTTGCCCACGTCAATCCGCTGGAGGACGCCCCGCTCAGCGTGTCCGCGGAGGTCAGCTGGGAGCTGGCCCGGGGAGGCGAGCTGCACGGTCTGGGGCTGTGGTTGGACCTCGACCTCGCCGATGGCGTGGCGTACTCCAACGCGCCGGCGGAGCGCTCCAGCGGCTGGGGTCAGGTGTTCCTGCCCCTGGCCCGCCCGCTGATGCTGCGGCCCGGTGAGCAGATGGTGGCCCGGCTGGCGACCGTCGGAGGCGCCCCGTCGCGGACTGACACCTGGTGGACCTGGCGGGTGCGCGCCGCTGAGTCAGTACAGGATATGAACACGTTCCGGGGAATCCCGCTCTCGCTGGAGCGACTACAGCGTGCGCGGCTCGACTACCGACCTGTGCTTTCGCCGCAGGGCCGGGCCCGGCGTGCCGTACTGGACCTGACGGACGGACAGCGCAGCGTGGCGGAGATCGCAGTGGCGCTCAGGGAGCGATTTCCGGAGGCTGTACGCACGCTGAGCGAGGCCTACCGGGTGGTGGCGAAGGAGATCGAGGCGGCGGAGATCGCCCCGCCCCAGGCGGACGTCGCGGCCGCCCTCAGCGAATTTGGAGGAGAGGTGTGAGCGAAGAGCGAGATCCGACTCGTCGAGAGTTTCTACTGAAGCTGGCGCGAGGTGCGGCGTACACGGCGCCCGCCGTAGCGACTTTTTCCGTGGCACCGGCGCTCGGGATCCTGCAGGGCAAGTCCTCGATACACAAGCCCCAGCCTGCCCCGCAGCAGGCACCGAGTCGTGAACGACCCGCGGGATCGGAGAGACCGTCTGACAAGTACCGCCCGCCACAGCGACCTCCGGGGACGTAGTCGCCACTGGCAGTGACGGTGCCTCAGACCCTGCACTATCGCGACTACATCGGCTGCGGCGGCGTCGCGCTTCACGTGGCTGTGCCCGAGTTGCTGCCGATCGTAGGGCGCTTCTATCCAGCCTACCGAAAACGCGGTCCGGAGCCCCGGGAGGCCCGTGCGGTCCTGATCTGCCTCGAGCGGGAGAACGGCAGCTACAAGCTGACCGGGCCCAGCGGCGACTGGTATGCCGACCAGGCAGGCGAGGCGGCGGCCCTCTGCGAGGCCGAACTCACGGATGCCCTTCTTGCACACGCGTCTCGTTATGTCTACCTGCACGCCGCCGCGGTATCCGACGGCGGCGCCTGCCTGGTGCTGATCGGGGACTCGGGGACCGGCAAGTCCGTTCTCACCTTCGGCCTGCTGTTGCGGGGTCGGCAGCCGCTTAGCGACGAGGTCGTCCTGATCGACCCCTCGAGTGGTCGTATCGAGCCGTTCCGCCGATCCATCCGCGTACACCGTCAGGCGCTGTCGCGCTTTGGGTTGGGGGAGGAGTTGCCGGAAGGCGCGCAGCTCATTGAGCCGTACTTGTGGGTGCACCCGGACGTGGCGGCGCGTGGTCGCTTGCAGCCGCACGGAGTTCGCGCCTTCGTCTTCCTGGAGCACGGTCGTCGGACCCAGCTGAAGCGCCTGTGGGCTTCGAGGACGCTTCAGGGGCTAATGGTGGGACGATTCGGCGGCCTGGAGGCGGTGCGCGACTTCGAATGCCTCAGCCGTCTCGCGGGCGAGGTCCCCGGCTACCGACTGACGGTGCGCCGGTTCCCCGAGGCACTGGCCGAGCTGCAGCGCGCGTTCCCGGTTGGCGAGCCCGCGTGCGGGGTGCGCCTCTGTCGAGAGGGCAGCTAGACCGGCTGATCTGATTCGTACACATCGGACCAGAGGTCGCGGTCCTCTTGGACGCGTACGCGGTAGACTCGGACGCCCGAGGGCAAGCGTGCGCGCACCCTCTCGAGTATGTAGGCTGCCAGGTTCTCGGTGGTGGGCAGGTCGCGGCCCGGCCCGAACTCGGGAACGGCACTGTTGATGTTGCGGTTGTGAAAGCGGTCTACGATTTCGTCAGCTAGCAACCGGTCAAACTCGGGAAGGTCCATCACCACTCCGGCGTGCTCGTCGATGGGACCGCACAGGGTTACCTCACAGCGGTAGTTATGCCCATGTCCTTCCGGCGAGGCGGCTGGGCCGAAACGTCGCCGGTTCTCTTCCTCGCTCCACTCCGGTCGGTAGTAGTGGTGCGACGCGGAGAAGTGCACCGCGCGGGTCAGATAGCCTATGGCCATGGTCGCAAGGGAGTTGGTGTACTTCGCATGGTGCCCCTAAGTTAGACGGCGATGCGCGAAGGAGCTACGGCCCACAAACTCCCGAAGGGTGCGCAATTCGTGGACCTGAGCGATTACGCGCGCCCCCTAGCGGTCTGGATCGCGCGCCGACTCCGGGATACGTCGGTGACCGCCCCTGACGTTACGGCGGTCTGGGGCGTCATCGGGTTGATCGCCGCGTTCTGCTACGGCGTCGGCGGCGTCCAGTACGCCCTGGTCGGTACCGTGGCGCTGCAGGTCAAGAACGTCCTCGACGCCGTGGACGGCTCCCTGGCGCGCCTCCAGAGTCGGCCGTCGCGGATAGGGCGGTTCCTCGACTCCATTGGCGACGCCGTCATCGCTGCGGCGCTCGCGGCGGCGCTGGCCACCGCCGTCGCCCGGGAGCGCGCGCTCCTCTATGCGATCATCCTCGCGGCCGCCGCGCTGGTGCTGGGCCTGCTCCAGGGATCGGTATACAACTACTACTACGTGCGCTTCCGCAGCCGCCTGGGCGGCGACACCACCAGTCGGGTCAAAGAGGCACTCACCACGTACGACGAGATCAACTACGAGGATCGACCACTCGCCCTGGGGCTGCTTCGCTTGCTCATCAGGGCGTACAACTGGATCTACGGTTGGCAGGATGTTCTGGTTCAGCGAATCGATGCGTGGGCGGTCCGGCCGCTGACGGTGAGCGGTCGTGAGCAAGAAGCTGATACGCTGCGTGACGACCGTGTCCTGTTGACCGCTGTGAGTGCCCTGGGCCCGGGGCTGCAGATCCTCATCTTGAATCTGTACACCCTGGCCGGCTATCGGAGGCTTGGGCTGGCGCTGGAGCTGTTCCTTTGGACTGTGGCGCTGGGCGGGACGCTCTACGCCGCGGCGGTCGTCTTGCGGCTTCGTCGAGGGGCAGGCCGATTGGCGGGGCGGCCTGTATCGGCGGAATAGACTCCCGGCCTGCTCCCACGTAGGACGTGCCAAAGCTATCTTTGACGCCATGGAAGAAACGAGACCCGGCGGCCTGAAGGCGGTATTCGAGCCACGCTCCATCGCGGTGATCGGCGCTAGCCGGCGCCGGGAGACGATCGGCTACTCGATCCTCGACAGCCTGCTGCGCGACGGTTACGCGGGTGCCGTCTACGCGGTGAACCCGCAAGCCGAGGTCGTACACTCGCTGCGGGCTTACCCCTCGGTTGTCGACCTGCCGGGCCCTGTGGATCTGGCGGTGATCGTGGTACCGAAGGAGTACGTGCTGCAGGTGGCGCGAGAGTGCGGTGAGGCCGGGGTGTCGGCGCTGGTCATCATCTCGGCGGGGTTCCGCGAGGTGGGCGGTGAGGGGATCGAACGGGAGCAACAACTGCTCGCCCTGGTGCGGAAGTACGGCATGCGGATGGTCGGGCCGAACTGCATGGGCGTGCTCAACACCGATCCGCGCGTCTCGATGAATGCTACGTTTGCCCCCACTACACCGCCGAGCGGGCCGGTGGCGTTCCTCAGCCAGTCCGGCGCCATGGGTGTTACCATCCTCGACTACGCGCGCGAATACGGCATCGGGGTGAGCAAGTTCATCAGCATGGGGAACAAGGCCGACATCTCGGGCAACGACGTGCTCGAGTACTTGCGTGACGACGAGAGCACGTCGGTGATCCTCATGTACCTTGAGAGCTTCGGCAACCCGCGCCATTTCACGCGCATTGCCCGGGGATTGACGCAGCTGAAACCCGTGATCGCGGTCAAAGCAGCCCGCAGCCGGGCCGGTGCGCGCGCGGCCAGCAGCCATACCGGAGCGATGGCGGGACTGGACGTGGCCACCGATGCGCTGTTTGCCCAGTGCGGTGTGATCAGAGTGGACACCGTCGAGGAGCTGTTCGATATGGGTATGGGTTTCGGCAACGCGCCGCTCCCTAAAGGCGATCGCGTGGCCGTTGTCACAAACGCCGGCGGACCAGGCATCATCATTGCCGATGCTCTGGAGTCGCAGGACCTCAAGGTGGCGGATTTCTCGGAGGAGACCCGGGAGCGCTTGCGCAGGTCGCTGCCCGAGGAGGCGTCGGTCCACAACCCGGTGGACATGATCGCCAGCGCCGATGCGGATAGCTACCGGGCGGTGCTCGAGAGCGTGCTCGATGACCCGGGGGTGGACGCAGTCATCGCGTCCTTCGTGCCACCGTTGGGTGTGCACGCGGTGGATGTGGCCCGGGCGATCACCGACACGGCGGCGGGCCGTGAGCAACCGACTCTCGCGGTGCTCATGGGCCGAAAGGGGCTGCAGGAGAGCCGTGCGTTGCTGCACGCGGCCAGCGTGCCCGCCTACATCTTTCCGGAGTCGGCGGTGCGCGCGCTGGTCGCGATGGACCGCTACCGTCGTTGGCTCGAGCGGCCGGCGGGCAAGGTACGTCGCTTCGACGATGTGGACGGCGGCCGGGCGCGCGCCATAGTCGATGCGGCAGAGCAGGCTGGCCGTTGGCGCTTGAGTGAGTTTGCTGCCTTGTCATTGCTGGAAGCGTATGGCATTCCGGTCGTGCCGTCGCGACCGGCGGCTGATGACGATGAAGCTGTGGAAGCGGCTGAAGCTGTCGGATTCCCTGTGGTGCTCAAGGTGATGGCGCCGGAGATCTCCCATAAGTCGGATGTCGGTGGCGTGATCTTGGGGCTGCAGTCGAGTCGAGAGGTGAGGGGCGGCTACTACGAGATGATGGATCGTTTGGCTGAGGGCGGCGTCGACGCCGAGCAGGTGGAGGGCGTTCTGGTTCAGCGGATGGTGACCGGCGGCCGCGAGGCGATCATCGGAACGGTGTTCGACTCGAGCTTCGGCCCGCTGATCATGTTCGGCCTCGGCGGGGTCTTCGTCGAGGCGTTGGGCGACGTGGCCTTTCGCGTGCACCCCGTCAGCGACATCGATGCGGCGGAGATGATACGTCAGGTCAAAGGCTACAAGCTCTTAACAGGGTTGCGGGGCGAGAAGGGCGTTGACCTCGACTCGCTGCAGGAGGCAATCCAGCGGATCAGCCAGTTGGTGGGCGACTTCCCACAGATCACCGAGCTGGACATCAACCCGTTCGTCGTCTTCGAGCCTGGGCGGCGGCCTGTGGCGCTCGACGCCAGGGTCGTGCTGACCAGCGAAGACCAGCTCCCGAGCGCGTCGTGAGCGTAAAGCCTTCCAACTGCCCGGGTTGCGGCGCACCGCTTCTGGCGAGCGATGACATCTGTCCGTTCTGTGGTGAGGTTCTGGCAGGGACGGCGGCGCCCGGCAGGGCGCGCCGGCCCGAGCCGCCCGTGCCGGAGCCACCGGCACCGACAGCAGAGGCGGTGGGAACCGAACCTCCGCCGTGGGAAGCGAAGAGGGCTTACGGGTTCTGGAATGCCCTCTGGCTGACCTGGCGCGATAGCGTCTTTCGGCCGGTACAGTTCTTCCGCGGGCTTTCTCCACGCACTGGCCTCGGGCCCGCGCTCGGCTACGCGGTTCTGCTCGCGGTTGTCGCGCTAGTCTTCAACCTCTACTGGGCTCTCATCGAGGGAACCCTGGCGACGGGCCAGGACGAGGGAGCGCTCGCCTTGGGGCTGGGCAGCTTCGTCATGCTGATCGTATGGCTGGTCTTCGTGATCCCCTTGTACGTGGGACTCCTGTTCGCCCTGGTCGCGCTACTGCACGTCAGCTTTGTCATCGTCGGTGCCGGTCGCCGCGGCTTTGAGGCCACCTTCCGCGCCGTCGCCTACGCGTCGGGCCCAGCAGCTTTCGCGATCTTCCCCTTCTTCGGCCCGCTGCTCGGCACGGTATGGGGCACCGTCCTGCTGTTCATCGCCGTGCGCGAGGTACAGCGTACGAGTAACGGCCGTGCCGCTGTCGGCTTCACGCTCCCGCTGATCGCTCTCCTGGCCCTGTTCTTCCTGCTCGCCCTTCTGCTGTCCCTGTTGATGGCCGTCGCCGACATCAGTCACCCCGCTTGAGCCAGGCTGCGGCTCCTGTAGCACCTGGCCTGGGAACGCGGCTGGGCCCATCTTTGTATCTCTCGATCTCTGAACAGCTTATACCTGGAGGCCTTAACCAATGGGCACGATCTGGAAGGGCGCCATCAGCTTCGGCCTGGTGAACATCCCGGTGCGTGTGGAAAGCGCGACCCGCGAGACGATGCCCACCTTCCGGATGCTCCATGGCCGTGATAACACGCCCGTGAGGACGATCCGCGTCCGGCAAGGTGAGGACGAGCGTGTGGACCACAAGGAGCTGGTCAAGGGCTA
>CP070823.1:2627623-2634654 GCA_020344375.1 Gemmatimonadota bacterium
TGGCGAGACCGGCGGCCTTCGAGAGAAGCTCCATCTTCCTCCCTTCTAGCCTTTTGGGTCGAACTTGCAAACTTTAGGTTTCAAGACAGCCTTCGGCAACGGTGCGCCCGGCGGCGTGGTGGCGTTGGCAGTGGACGCAGAGCGAGGGTTATGGAAGAGAGCCTGTTCGACCCGAGGCTCACCGAGCATCGCAACCCAAGGACGGCGGAGATCGATCTGGCGAGCCCGCTGGAGATCGTCGATCTGATCAATGCCGAGGATCGCTCGCTGCCGGACGCGGTGCGTGCGGAGCGCGAGCAGATCGCGCGGGCGATCGAGATTGCCGTGGACTGCTTCAAGCGGGGCGGCCGGCTCATCTATGTGGGCGCCGGGACGAGCGGCCGGCTGGGCGTGCTCGACGCCACGGAGTGCCCACCCACCTTCGGTGTCGAGCCCGAGATGGTGCAGGGGATCATCGCCGGGGGCTACGCGGCGCTTACCCGCAGCCAGGAAGGCGCCGAGGATCACCCGGAGGATGGCGCGGCTGCGGTGGACGATGCGAACGTCGGTCCCAGCGACTTCGTCTTCGGCATCGCGACGTCGAGCACCACACCGTACGTGCGCGGCGCGCTCACGCGGGCAATGGAGCGTGGGGCCCGGACGGGGTTCCTCTGTTGTACCGAGCCGGGCGCAGAGATGAGAGAGCTTGTGGATGTGTGTGTGGTGCCGCTTGTCGGTCCGGAGGTGGTTGCGGGCTCGACGCGCATGAAGGCCGGGACCGCCACGAAGCTGGTGCTCAACACGCTGACCACTGGCGCGATGATCCGGCTGGGCAAGGTGTACGGGAACCTTATGGTCGATCTGCGGGCGATGAGCGAGAAGCTGGTCGATCGAGGGCAACGGATCGTCATGGCGGCGACGGGCTGCTCCCGTGAGGAGGCACTGCAGGTGATCAGCCAGGCGGGCGGCTCGGTGAAGCGGGCGATCGTAATGAAACGCGCCGGCCTGAGTTCTGAACTGGCAGAACTCTATCTGGCGGAATCCGACGAGTTCGTGCGCCGGGCGTTGGAGCTGGCAGAGACGGTGGAGGCCTCGGAGGATCCCTATGGGTGCTATCCTCCAGCGCCGCCGAGCGAGGAGGTTCTCGAGGTCGTCCGGGCTGCCCTACGCGACCTGCCCGAGCTGATTGCGGAACTGATAGCAGGGGTCCCGGACGCACGGCTGCGGGAGCGACCCGCGCAGGACAAGTGGTGCGCGAAGGAGCAGATCGAGCACCTGATCGATTGCGACGCCCTGATGACCCAGCGGATCGAAGCCATCTTGGCGCGGGAGGGCGCGCGGATTGAGAACCGCGACGACGAGGCGGAGAACCGCAAGGTGTTCGAGAGCGGCGCCCGCGAGGCGGCGATCGAGGTGCTGTTACGTCGTCTGACCGAGAGCCGATCGAGCCTGCTCGCTCCTCTTCAGGCTCTGCCGGCTCACGCCTGGTCCCAGACTGGTGCTCACGAACGCTATGGCCCGATCTCTCTCTACCAGATCCTGCGCCACGTGATCTGGCACGATCACCGCCACCTTGAGCCTATTCGACGCCTTGTCTCGGGTTAGCACTGTGGCAACGCGCTATCTTGGCTTGATGTCGGGCACCTCGCTCGACGGCATTGATGTCGCGCTCGTCCAGGTGGATGAGCAGGACGGACGCGTGGGCGCGTTCCTGGAGGCCTTTCTGTCGCTCCCTTACACGCCCGATCAGCGTCAGACCATCAAGGAGGCGCTGACAGGTAGCTCTCAGGACCTCTGCCGTGTGAACTTCGAGCTCGGCGGCTGGTTCGCCGAGGCGGCACTGCGACTCCTCGAGAAGGCCGGAGTGGCGGCCGCCGAGCTGGCCGCGGTGGGTTCCCACGGGCAGACGATCTGGCACGAGCCCCCGAGTGGTGGCGCTCCAGGTGCAACGCTGCAGCTGGGCGAGCCGGCCGTAATCGCGGAGCGTTTGGGTCTGCCGGTGATCTCCGATTTCCGAGCGCGTGACATGGCGGCCGGTGGCCAGGGAGCGCCGCTGGTCCCGCTCATCGACCAGCTGCTCTTCTCGCTCCCCGACCGCTGGCGCGCGCTGCAGAACATCGGTGGGATGGCGAACGTCACGTTGCTGCCACCGGAAGCCTCCGAGCGGCCGGTCATCGCCTTCGACACCGGCCCCGGCATTGCCGTCATCGATGCGGTTGTGGAGCTCCTGAGCGCCGGGGCGGAGCGCTACGATGCGGACGGGCGACGGGCGGCCGCGGGTGCCGTGAACGGTGAGCTTCTGGCGCGGCTGCTGGACGACGACTACTTCCGCGAGAAGCCGCCAAAGTCGACGGGGCGTGAGCGCTTCGGCGAACCCTACGCCCGAGAGTTGATTCGTAGCGGCAAGGGGGTGGGCCTGGAGGATGACGACCTGATCGCCACCGCCACAGCTCTCACAGCGCGGAGTATCGCAGACGCGTACCGGCTTGTCGATCGCGAATCCACCCCTGATGAATGCATCGTCTCCGGCGGTGGCGCTCGCAACCCGACCCTCATGCAGATGCTGGCGGAAGCGCTGGACCCCACGCCCGTGACCGATCTCTCGGCGCTCGGCTGGGATCCCGACGCGAAGGAGGCAGCCGCCTTTGCCATACTCGCCCATCTGTTTCAGACCGGCAGGCCCGGCAACCTTCCGTCGGTCACGGGTGCCGCCGGGCCGCGCGTCTTGGGGAAGCTGACGCCGGCATGACCCCAGCGCGCCTGGTGTTCCCCGTGCTCCGCTGGGGCAGCCGTGCTCCCGACGAGGTGTGGCCGGATGTCCGCGCCGCCCTCGACCTGGGTGTGGGCGGGTTTGTCGTCTTCGGTGGGAGCATGATTGCGATGAAAGAGCTGGTGGGCCGCGCGCTGGAGCACGCGGGTCGACCGGTTCTCTTCGCTGCCGATCTCGAGCGCGGAGCCGGGCAGCAGTTGGAGGGGGCAACTCCGCTGCCGCCGCCGGCCGCGCTGGCGAGCTTGACGGACCGCGGGCTGCTCGAGGCCGCTCGCATGACGGCACAGGAAGCGGCTTCGGCGGGCATCGGCTGGGTGCTGGCGCCGATGGCGGACCTGGATGTGGAGCCAGCGAACCCGATCGTGGGCACGCGCAGCTTCGGGGCCGATCCGGCGGCGGTCGCGCACGTGGTTCGCGTGTGGGTGAGGACGGCGCAGGACGAGGGCGTTCATGCCTGCGCCAAGCACTTCCCGGGCCATGGGCGGACCACCGCGGACTCGCATGCCGAGCTGCCGGTGGTCGGGGCGACTCGCGGCGACCTGGATGCGGATCTGACGCCGTTCCGCGCCGCGATCGAGGCGGGGGTCCGCACAATCATGATGGCGCACGTGGTCTATCCGCATCTCGACCCCTCCGGTGCGCCGGCCAGCCTGTCGCCGCCGATCTATCGACTCCTGCGAGACGAGCTGGGCTTCAACGGCGTCATCGCCAGCGACGCGCTCATCATGCACGCCATCTCGGCCGCGGGCCGGTCGGAGGCGGAGGCGGCAGTGGAGGCGGTGCGGGCCGGGTGCGACGCGCTGCTCTATCCGACGTCGGCAGATGAAGCGGTGGCCGCGCTCAGCGCCGCGCTGGATTCCGGAGCACTGGAGCGCGCTCGCGTCTCAGAGGCGGTGGGCCGAGTGGAGCGGCTGGCGACTGAGGCGCGGATCGAATTAGATGATCCGGTGCCCGAGCCGAGTATTGCTCAAGCTCTTGAGCTGGCCGCGGCGTCGGTCCTGCCCGTTCGCGGGATGTTGCCCCGGTGGTGGCCGGGGCAGAGCCTGCGAGTCCACGTCATCGACGACGATGTCGTGTCGCTGCCCGATTGGCTCTCGGTGCCCGCATCTCCGCCTCGCGATCGCGCCGAACTGAGCCGTGCCCTGGAGCGCCGCGCTGCACGGGTGGAGGATCCCTCCTACGGGGGGCCTGCGGTGGATCTCATCGCCATCTTCTCGGAAGTGAGGGGGTGGAAGGGCAGGGCGGAGCTCGCACCCGAGACGGTGAGCGAGGCGCTCAAGATCATCGAGAAGGCGCCCGAGGCCGCGGTGGTTCTGTTTGGGCATCCAAGGCTCGCCGACCAGCTCCCCAGCGCGGCGACTGTCGTCTGTGCTTGGTGCGGCGATCCGCTGATGCAGGACGCCGTCGCCGAGCGGCTCATCGTCACTCCGAACTGATGAACGCCCTCGACTGGCTGGTCATCGGGGCCTACCTGACAGGTACGCTCGTCCTAGGTATCTGGTTCTCGCGCCGGGGCGCCAGGAGCTTCGCCGAGTTCTTCGTCGGCGGACGAGCACTCCCCTGGTGGCTGGCCGGCACCTCGATGGCTGCCACCACCTTCAGCGTCGACACGCCTCTCTACGTCACCGGCCTGGTGGCACGCCGCGGGATCGCTGGCAACTGGGAGTGGTGGGCGTTCGCCATAACCCACGT
This sequence comes from Gemmatimonadota bacterium, assembly GCA_020344375.1. Taxonomy (GTDB): domain Bacteria; phylum Gemmatimonadota; class Gemmatimonadetes; order Palauibacterales; family KS3-K002. The sequence goes on from CP070823.1 coordinate 2,632,065, forward strand.
GCTGATGATCTACCTCTTCGCACGGCTATGGCGGCGCAGCGAGGTCGTCACCGACGTCGAGCTCTCTGAGATTCGCTATGGGGGCAAACCGGCGGCGCTGCTTCGGGGCACTCGCGCCTTCATCATTGCGGTCCCGATCAACTGCATCGGGATGGGCTACGCGATGCTGGCGATGCGCAAGGTGATCGAAGCCCTGGGGTTGTGGGATGTCGTTGCGATCGACCTGCCGGGTGAGCCGCGTCTGTGGATCGTCGTTGGGATCTCTGTGCTCGTTCTGATCTACGCGGGTCTCGCTGGTCTCTGGGGTGTCGTGGCCACCGACTTCATCCAGTTCGTCCTCGCTCTCGTCGGTGCCCTGCTGGTGGCTGGCTTCGCGCTCCCCGACGTGGGCGGCGTTGCCGGTGTGAAAGCTACGCTCGTCACGCACGGGCTCGCGGATCGGCTCGATTTCATGCCCTGGTCGGACGTCGCGCAGTTGTCGATGACGACCTTTCTGGCCTACGTGGGCATCCAGTGGTGGGCGTTCCGCCTCAGCGACGGCGGCGGGATGTTCATCCAGCGCTTCGTCGCCTCGAAGACGGAGGCCGATGCCGCGAAGGCAGCGTGGCTGTTCAATTTGCTGCACTACGTGGTGCGAACCTGGCCGTGGATCGTGGTGGCCCTCGTCGCCCTCATCCTTTACCCTACGCTTGCCGATCCGGAGATCGGCTACATCCAGCTGATGCTCGACTACTTGCCGGCTGGGCTCCTCGGCCTGGTTGTCGCGTCCTTCCTGGCCGCGTTCATGTCCACGGTGTCCACGCAGATCAACTGGGGCGCCAGCTATATCGTGAACGACCTCTATGCCCGCTGGCTGCGCCCCCATGCCACCGACAGGGAACAGGTTTGGGTCGGGCGACTGGCCTCGGTCGTCATCGTCGGACTCGCCGCGACCGCGGCGTTCTTCGCCCAGGACATCGGGACCGTCTTTCGCTTCATGATCGCCATCGGCACGGGACCCGGCGCCGTGCTCATCCTGCGCTGGTTCTGGTGGAGGGTGAACGCTTGGGCGGAGCTGGCGGCAATGGTCGCGGGTATGCTCATCGCGCTGCTCTCGTATCTGCCGGCGTTCGCTGGGATCGATTTCGGCGTGCGACTGGCGGTGACTGCGTTTGGCTCGGCTGCGATCTGGGTGCCGGCCATGCTGCTCACACCGCCGGAATCGGAGGAGACGCTCGCGCGCTTCTACGGCCGCACGCGACCGGGCGGTCCAGGCTGGCGGCGCCAACGCCGGCTCACCGGCCTTTCCCCGCTGCAAGATCTCGCCGCGGACCTCCGGGCCGGCGCTCTGGGGATCGTTTTGCTGTTCGCGTTGATGTTCGCTATCGGCTGGCTGGTACTGGGCGCGTGGGCGAAGGCCAGCCTGGCACTCGCGGTGGCCGCAGTCGCGACCCTGCTGCTCACCCGCTCCCGGTCACGGGGGCCACGCATCGCCGATCTTTGACCCCGCAGGATCGTGAGTCGTAGATTCCCGCGCGAGTGAGTCTCTTCAAGCAAGAACCATCACTGGCGCTGCGGTCCTGGGAATGAGACGGATTTGCGAGAGCACCTGTATCGCTGTGGCTATTGCGTCGGGCGCTGCTTGCGCTCCTCGCGCCGCAAACTTGACTGAACCTCCACCAATACCGCCGCGTGCTGGCCCGCTGGCCATCGACGTGGTCTACCCGCGCGACAGCAGTCTGATCACAGCGCGCGATTCCAACTTCATCTTCGGCTCTGTGGGTAACGGGAACGCCCGGCTGACCATTGGCGGGCAGCCGGTTCCGGTGGAGCCCAACGGCGCCTTTCTCGCCTGGCTGCCGGTCCCGCCGCCGGCGGAGGACACGCTGGTCCGTTACGAGTTGGTCGCTTCCCTCGCGGGGGAGGAGATACGCGCAACCCATGTCGTGCGGTTGCCGCCGCCGCTCGTCCTGCTGCCCGCCGACTCGGCAGCCATCGACACGCTGGCGGTGAGTCCGCGAGGCGCCTGGTGGGTGCGTGAGGCGGAACCCGTGCCGATCCGCGTGCGCGCATCGCCGGGCGCGCAGGTGCGTCTCGTGCTGCCGGCGGGTGACACGATTGGCCTGAGGGAGGTCCCGAGTCTTGGATCCGCGGCGGCGGCGAACTGGATCTTCGGCCGCGTCCCGCGCGCCGCCGAGGCCGCTGTACGCCCAACCGGCGTCTACGAGGCGGAGCTGGTCGCCCAAGCTGCGCTGGGGCAGGGCTGGCTCGATCCTCGATCTTCGCCGGTCCCCGTCGACTCGCTCGATGTGCCTCCCTACTGCGCGCCGCCCCCGCCACCCGACACCATCAGCGTGGAGGCGGATACGGGCGCGGCCGTGGTGGACACGAGCGCGGTCGTGCCCGACACGGCCGAGGCTGTAGCAGACACGATCGGAGCCAAGGCTGACACGGCGGTGACAGCTGCTCAGCAAGTTCCTGACACCGCCGTGGCCGGTCCGTCAGACACGGTTGGCGTGAGCTCTGAGTTGTGGTTGCCTCCGGAGTGCGCGCTGCTGGAAGTGCTTGTCGGTGAGGATACGGCGCGGGCTCGCTTGCCGCTCGACCTCTG
>CP070823.1:2634754-2637928 GCA_020344375.1 Gemmatimonadota bacterium
TGGCGTGACTCGCATGAATGATCGCATCTCGAGCTCGCTCCAGGCGCCGCGTTTCCGCACGCTGCTGCTCACCGGATTCGCCATCCTGTCCCTGCTGCTGGCCGCTGGCGGGCTGTACGCGACCATGCTGTACGCGGTGGGGCAGAGGAAGCACGAGATCGGGATCAGGGTGGCTCTCGGCGCCGACTCGGCCGCTGTGCTGAGTCTTGTCGTGCGCCAGGGGATGAAGCTCACGGTAGTCGGAATCGCGATTGGGCTGGCCGCCACTCTCGTGACATCCCACGTGCTCGACAACTTCTTGTTCGGGGTCGAGTCAACGGACCCCGCTACGCTGGCCGCGATCTCGGTCGTTCTGACTGCCGTGGCGCTGCTCGCCTGCTACTTGCCGGCTCGACGAGCGGCACGGATCGATCCCATGGTCGCGCTACGGGGCGAGTGAGAGGGGCAGCAAGGCGCGGCCATTGCTGACTGGCCGCGAGTGTACATCGCAAGAGGATTCACGCGTCCTCGGGCGGAGCAGCTGGCCGGTCCTGGGACTTCTGTGTCCCGGATCCGAACACGTGACCGGTTGGGCCCGGGGCCTGACCGCTGCGCAATTCACTTCTGGCTAATGAGTTAGCGCTTTCGGGTGGTTGGCCCGGTTCTTGAACCCACGGTAACGGCGCCATCCAGCATCGAAACCGTAGAGTGAGGTGGAAGATGTCGCTAACGGATATGCGATATGCGGCACGCGGTCTTCGCAGGAATCTCGGTTTCACCGCCATCGTCGTCCTCACGCTCGGGCTCGGCGTGGGGGCGAACACAGCGATCTTCAGCGTTGTGAGCGGCGTCTTGCTGGAGCCGCTTCCCTTCGAAGATCCCGACGAACTGGTCACGGTCTGGGAGCACAACCGGCGCTACCAGAACACCATGGGCCTGGTCTCTCCGCCGAACTTCGCGGACTGGCGTGAACAGAGCACCGTCTTCGCCGCGATGGGTGCGGCGCACTGGGCGAGCGCGGCGCTCGCTCGAGAGGAGGGGGCGACGCGGGTCGTTGCTGCGGTGGTGACACCCGACATGTTCTCGACGGTGCTCCGGGCACGACCCGTGGTCGGTCGCGTGTTCACACCTGCAGACGGTACACGCGAGTCCGAGCGGGCTGTGATCTTGAGCTACGAGCTATGGATGCGGGAGTTCGGGGGTGCTGCGGATCTCGTAGGGAGCACAGTCACTGTCGCCGGACACAGCTTTGTCGTCGTGGGCATCATGCCCGCGGGATTTCGCGTGCCTGTGTACCCGGACGCGGAGCTGTGGATACCGCTGAGATGGGATCCCTATTCGGAGGACAGAAGTTCGCACTTCATGCGCGTCGTTGCCCGGTTGAAGCCGACCGCGACGGTGGAACAGACGCGTGCCGAGATGGGAACGATCATGGCCCGCCTGGAGCGCGAGTATCCAGAGCACAACTCCGACACAGGCGTGAACGTCGTTCCACTGAAGCGCTACGTGGTCGGCGACGTACAGCGGGCGCTCTACGTCCTGCTGGGGGCCGTGGGATTCGTACTTCTCATCGCCTGCGCCAACGTGGCCGGCCTGCTCCTCGCTCGGGCGACGGTGCGTGAGCGTGAGTACGCGGTGCGCGAGGCACTGGGCGCCGGTCGCGGTCGGCTGGTTCGGCAAGCGGTCACCGAGAGCATGTTGCTGGCGCTGCTCGGCGGTGGTGCCGGGCTGCTCCTGGCCTTCTGGGGAGTCGAGCTGCTGCTGGCCCTGGGTCCGGGAGAGATTCCGCGGCTGGGCGGGATCGGGATCGACGGTCGCGCGCTCGGGTTCACACTCGCCGTTGCGATCCTGACGGGACTGCTTGTCGGGGTCATACCGGCGATCCGCAGCTCCCGACCGCAGGTCGTTGGCGCCCTGAAGACGAGCGCGGTGGGTGGAGGCGCCGCTTACGAGGGTCTGAGAGCCCGCAGGACCTTGGTGATCGCGCAGGTGGCGATTGCGCTGGTGCTGTTGGGCAGCGCGGGACTCCTGATCAGGAGCTTCGGTAGACTCGTTGCGGAGGATCTCGGATTTGACGCCGCAGGTCTGGTCACGGCGCGTATCAGCTTGGCTGCTCGCTATCCCGAGGCCGCCGGGCGCAGCGCGCTCCTTGCCGGCCTGCTCGACCGACTGAGCAGGTATGGCGAGGCCGGCTCGGTCGCTGCCAGCACGAGCGTCCCATTCGGGGGCTGGGAGGTCAACCAGAGCTTCGAGATCTTGGGGCGGCCTGAACCGCTGCCGAATCAGGAGCCTGACGCTCGGATCATCAGCGCGACCCCCTCGTACTTCCGAGCGATGGGTATCCCAATCGTCAGAGGGCGCGACTTCAGAGGGCGGGACGGTCCGAACGCGCCCCGCGTCGTCATCATCAACGAGTCAGCCGCCCGACTGTACTGGCCGGGCGAGGACCCGATCGGCCAGCGCGTCCGCGTGCAACCGAATGACCCCGAGGCCGGGCTCGAGATCGTCGGGGTCGTCGGTGATGTTCGCTTCTATGCCCTCGACCGTCAGCCCACACCCGAGATCTACTACCCGTACCGGCAGGTGCCGGCCTACGCTGTGAATATCGTTGCCAGGGTCCCTGAAGATCCCGCGAGGTTCGTCTCGATCATTCGCGACGCCGTTCGGGAGCTGGACCCTAGCATCCCGGTCTATTCGGCCGGCACATTCGCGCAGATGATCGGCCGGACGGCGGCCTCCCAGAGGTTCTACATGATCGTGCTGGGGATCTTCGCCGTGGTCGCGGCAACCCTGGCGGCTGTCGGCATATACGGCGTCCTGTCGTACAGCGTCGCGCGGCGGGCGAACGAGATCGGGGTGCGTGTGGCGCTCGGGGCCAGCCCCAGTGAGGTGCTCACCACCGTGATTGCAGAGGGATGTCGGCTGGCCGCACTCGGTCTCGTGCTGGGACTGATTAGCTGGTTAGCGTTGGGCCGGGTGCTGACACCGCTGTTGCACGAGATCGACGCGACCGATCCGCTCACGATTCTCACCACGGCGCTGGTGATCGTCGCCATCGCCTTCCTGGCAAGCTACCTGCCAGCCCGCAGGGCGACGCGAGTGGATCCGATGGTCGCGCTGCGAGTTGAGTGATCAGGACGCTGGTGTGGGGAGGACAATCAGAGAGGGGCCGGGCGAGATCTTGAGCGCGTCGTG
>CP070823.1:2638028-2652536 GCA_020344375.1 Gemmatimonadota bacterium
GACAGCTATCACGGCTGGGCCGCGCGCCGGGCGTACGAGGGCTCGGCGACCTGCGTGAGCTGCCATACCGCGCATTCGGTGCTTCCAGAGTCCGACTCGGCGTCCACCATCCATCCAGCCAACGTGGTCGCCACCTGCAGGCAGTGTCACGAGAACGGCGACATCCGGTTCGCCGCCAGCTATACGCACGAGGCTGCCTCGATCACTGCGAATCCGATCAATCGGATCATCCGCAGCATCTATCTGGTGGCGATAGCCGTCATCATCGGGGCGATGGTTCTCCACAACCTGATGATCATGAATTACTTCATGATTGAGAGACGCAGGGAGGAAGAGGACCACAGCTGGATCATGCGGTTCGATCGGGTGCAGATCATCCAGCACCTGTTGCTGACAGTCGCCTTCGTGCTGCTGGCGATCACCGGGTTCGCCCTTCGCTTTCCGGACGCCTGGTGGGTGGGATGGCTGACGGATCTCGGGATGACGGAGGAGGTACGCGGCGACCTGCACCGCATCTTCGCCATCGTCTTGGTCGCTACCGCGCTTTCGCACATCTACTACGTGTTCCTGACGAAGCGCGGCAGGGAGGAGTGGGGGTCGATCGTGCCGACCTGGCGGGATTTCAAAGATCTGTACGACAACGTCCGCTTCTACACCTGGAGGAGCGACAGGAAGGTAAAGTTCGGGCGTTACGACTACTCACAGAAGGCTGAGTACTGGGCGCTGATCTGGGGAACTATTCTCATGATCCTCACGGGATTCATCCTTTGGTTCCCCGCGTCGGCCGTGAAGATCTTCCCCAGCTGGATCGTCCCGGCCGCTCAGACGATCCACTACTACGAGGCCTGGTTGGCGACCCTCGCCGTCTTGGTCTGGCACTTCTTCTTCGTGATCTTCCATCCGGAGGAGTACCCGATGAGCTGGACCTGGCTCACCGGCAGGATGGCTGAGGAATCCGTCAAGCGCCATCACGCACGCTGGTATGAGGAGATCATCCGGGAGCGGCAAGTCGACGCCGGGGCGTTGGCAGGAGACCCCGAGAGTCTCGGCTCCAGCACCGGGCAAAGCGAGCGGGGCAGGGAATAGACAGCACAACGTAGCGGGCCGCGACCTCCAGCGTAGCCGCACCGCAACGGGAGGTCGCGCGGCCGCAGGTTTGGCATAGAGTCGTGGACGCAGCAGGAGGTTGACGCGTGGGCATCGCACACCGGCTCTTGTATCGTTTGGGGCTCTGGTTGCGCGGTCACGCAGCCGGGCTGCTCCGGCTCGGCACCGTCGTGATCGTTGTCGCGATTACCGTGATTGCCGCACACAGGTGCTACGGCCTGGTCGGACCACCGGGGTAATCGCGGGACTCAGCACCGTGCCCGAGGGAGTGGCACGCGGACCCGGAGATCGATCATGAGGAAGTTCGCTGTTGTCCTGCCGCTGCTCGCGGTCATGGCCGCCTCGAGTGGCCAAGACGAGCTCATGCAGCGGGCACAGGTCATGTTCAAGCCGATTCCGGCGACTCCACCAGCACTCGAAGACACGCCAATGACGCCCGAGACCATCGAGCTCGGGAAGATGCTCTACTTCGATCCGCGACTCTCGCGGAGCTGGCTGATCAGTTGCAATACCTGCCACAACCTCGGGTTGGGCGGCGTCGATCTGCTTGAGACATCCATCGGGCACGGCTGGCAGAAGGGGCCACGCAACGCACCGACCGTGCTCAACGCGGTGTTCAACATCGCGCAGTTCTGGGACGGGCGAGCAAAGGACCTGGAAGAGCAGGCGAAAGGCCCGGTCCAGGCGGCGGTGGAGATGAACAACTCGACCGACCGGGCGGTGGCGACTCTGAGGAGCATCCCGGAGTACGTGGAGCGGTTTGAAAAAGCCTTCCCCGGGGAAGCCGATCCGGTCAGCTTCGACAACATGGCCAAGGCTATTGAAGCCTTCGAGGCCACTCTGCTCACCCCCGGATCCCGCTTCGACCAGTATCTGGACGGTAACGGCGGGGCGCTCAGTGCTCGGGAGGTGCAGGGGCTCAGACTCTTCATGGACCGAGGCTGTGCCGCTTGCCACAGCGGCATGAACGCGGGAGGCGCCGGCTACTTCCCCTTCGGTGTAGTCGAGAAGCCGGGCGCCGATATCCTGCCGCGGGACGACAAGGGTCGGTTCGCCGTGACCCAGACGGCCAGCGACGAGTACGTGTTCAAGGCACCCTCGCTGCGCAACGTCGTGCTCACTCCACCCTATTTCCATTCGGGAAAGGTGTGGAACCTCGACCAGGCCGTGGGGATCATGGGCTCGGCTCAGCTGGGCCAGCGGCTCAGCGCGGAGGAGACCGAGGCGATCGCCGCGTTCCTGGGCACGCTCACGGGCGAGCAGCCTATAGTCGCGTATCCGGTGCTGCCGCCTCACACCGACGGTACTCCGCTGCCCGACGTCGAGGTCGCCGTCGGGGAGGCGAGCGTGCACTAGCCAGCCGGACCACCGGAGCACGGGTCGAGCCGAGACGTCCTCGCTGTCGGCCCACTGGCGTCTGCGGAGAAACGCCGTAGCTTGACGGCGGCCCCGCCTTGCCAAGCTCAGGAGGCTTGCGATGCAGGAAGGTACCGTGATCACGCTCGGTCGCCACATCGTTGAGCAGGAGCGGCTGTACCCCGAGGCGACCGGCGCCTTCTCCAACATCCTCTACGACATCGCGCTCGCCGCGAAGATTATCAGTCGCGAGGTCAACCGCGCCGGCCTGGTCGATATCATCGGCAGTGCCGGCAAGTTCAACATCCACGGCGATGATGTCCGCAAGCTGGATGAGTTCGCCAACGACGTCATGTTCAATGCCCTGGATCATACAGGAAACCTCTGCGTGATGGCCTCCGAGGAGGTGGACGATCCCATCCCCATCCCGGACGAGTTCCCCTGCGGCAACTATGTCTTGCTCCACGACCCGCTGGACGGATCCTCGAACATCGATGCCAACGTCTCGCTCGGTACCATCTTCTCGATCCATCGCAAGATCTCGAGGGGCGAGCGGGGCAGTCTGGAGGACCTGCTGCAGCCGGGGCACCGGCAGCTGGCCGCCGGCTACATCGTCTATGGATCGTCCACCATGTTGGTCTACACGACCGGCGCGGGCGTGCACGGTTTCACACTCGAGCCCTCCATCGGGGAGTTCCTGCTCTCCCACCCGAACATGCGAATTCCCGACCCGGGCAAGAAGATCTACAGTGTGAACGAAGCCTACTACAAGCGCTGGTCGCCCGGCCAGCAGAAGGCGGTGGACGTGCTGAAGGACGAGGGCTACAGCCTGCGCTACATCGGATCGCTGGTGGCCGACTTCCACCGCACGCTGCTGTACGGCGGCATCTTCATGTATCCCGCCGACAAGAAGAGCCCCAAGGGCAAGCTGCGCCTGCTCTACGAGGCGGCGCCGCTGGCGATGGTGATCGAGGAGGCGGGCGGCGCGTCGTCGGAGGGTACGCGTTCGATCCTACAGGTCGGACCGAGCGAGCTCCACCAGCGAACGCCACTCTACCTCGGCAGCAAGAGCGTGGTGGACAAGGTCGAGGCAACGCTCAAGGCCTAGTTCCGGAGCCCGGCCTGGGGCTGTGGCGGAACGCTACGTGGGTTAACTTGGTATCAACCGGGGCGCGCCTGAGCTTAGCGGAAGGATCATGATCAAGTCTCTGCCGCGACTCGTTGCCAGCCTGCTGGTTCTCAGCGCCGCACTGGCGCCCGCCGCCGCGCTGGCGCTGGCTCAGAGCCCCGTGGTCCGGGCGATACTGTTCTTCTCGCCCACCTGCCCCCACTGCCACAGGGTGATCAGGGAGGATCTGCCGATCATCTTCGCCAATTTCGGCGGTGAGCCCCAGGTCTACTACGACCGCACCGTCCCGGTCCAGGAGCTGGCGTTCTACGAAGTGACCAACGGCCAGGTCGAGATCCTGCTGGTGGACGTCTCACGTGTAGAGGGCTGGGATCTCTTCGCGGCCAGCGACGAGCGCTATGGGGACATCCTCCAGGGCTCGCACGGCGTCCCCCGACTCGTCATCGGCGACACGGTGCTCGTAGGCTCACTGGATATTCCCTCCAACTTGCCGCGCTTGGTCGCCGAAGGGCTTGGCGCCGGCGGCATCGACTGGCCCGATCTGCCGGGTATGCAGCAGGCGGTTGCCTCCATCCCTGGGCGACCGCTGGCCGTCGCGGACACGGCGGCCGAGGTTGAAGGGGAGGGTGTGGTGCCTGAGGGTGCAGAAGGCGCGGCTGAGACGCAGCCGGTTGCGGAGCCGGAGGGTCCGGTCGAGACCGAGTCTGCGGGTGAGGGCGGGGAGGAGACCGGGCCCGCGACCGGTGCCCGGCCCGGCGTGGAGAGCGTACCCGCTCGCGAGCCCGAGCCGGAGGGTAGAGCGACGGAGGGCGGAAGCGAAGCTGCGACCGCCACGCAGCCCGGGCTCGAGGCGGAGCCTACGGATACCAGTCCGCCGCCGCCGAGTCCCGAGGGCGTGACCGAGGTAGACGAACCCGGGGACACCGCCGCCACGAGCCTGGCGGTCATCCCCGAGCGCCGCCCCTCGATGATCGAGCTCTATAGCCAGGACCCGGTGGGCAACAGCATCTCCGTCGTCGTCCTGATCGGCATGGTGCTCAGCCTCCTGGTCGTGGCCGCCAGACCGCGCCTCCCCGTCTGGAGGCGTGAGCTGGGCGTCGAGATCCTGCTCATCTCACTCCTCGGTATCGTGGTCGCCTCGTACTTGACCTATGTCGAATCGCAGGGTGTGAGCGCGGTCTGCGGGCCGGTCGGCGACTGCAACGCCGTGCAGCAGAGCGAGTACGCCAATCTGTTTGGGCTGATACCGGTGGGTGCCATCGGGCTGGTCGGCTACGTCGCCATCATCGCTGCCTGGCTGGTGACGAAGCGCTATTCCGGCGCGGCCGCAGACTGGGCGCGAGTGTCGCTGCTGGGCATGACCGTCTTCGGGACGCTCTTCTCCGTCTACCTGACCTTCCTCGAGCCGTTCGTAATCGGTGCGACCTGCGCCTGGTGCTTGACCTCGGCGGTCGTGATCACCCTGTTGATGTGGCTATCCGCCCGGCCGGGGCTGGAGGCCTGGGCGCGTGTCCGCCGCACCAACTGAGCGACCATAGGCAACCCTCGAACACCTACCGCGGTCCCCAGTCAGGAATGCTTCTCCGTCACGGTTGCCTGCCTGGCCTGACTTCCACATGATGGCGGGTGCGATTATTCCGGCTTCAGCACTCACGAACCCGGAAGCGATCCAATGGGAGACGCTGATGCAGCGGCACGACTGCTGCAATCACCTCTGGCTCTGGGAAGGCCAGTTCTCGGGCACAGCAATCATGACGCACAACAACCATGTGGTCCAACTCGGTGACGGAAGGAGAGACAAATGCGTGAGATTAGGCGGCTCCGAGTCCCCTCAGCGGTTGTTTTCCTGAGCTCGTTCGGCCTGCTGCCGTGCCTGTGCACGCTCACCGCCCCGCAGGCCACGGCACAGGAACGCGCCGTCGCGCAGGAGGTCACGCCACCGGTGGCGCCTGTGATACCGAAGCGGCTCGAGGCGCACGGGGACGTACGGATCGACAACTACTACTGGCTGAACCAACGCGACAACCCCGAGGTGATCGCCTACCTGGAGGCCGAGAACGCCTACACCGAGGCCGTCATGGCCCAGACCCAGGCGCTCCAGGAGACACTGTTCGAGGAGATCAAGGGGCGCATCAAAGAGACCGATCTCTCCGTCCCCTACAGGAAGGGCGACTACTTCTACTATTCCCGCTGGGAGGAAGGGAAGGACTATCCCATCTACGCCCGCAAGCGCGGCTCGCTGGACGCGGCCGAGCAGATCATGCTCGACGTGAACGAGCTCGCCGAGGGCCACGGGTTCACCTCGGTGTCGTTCCCGCAGGTGAGCTCGGAGCAGAACCTCATCGCCTTTGCTCATGACACCGTGGGCCGTCGGTTCTACAACATCCGCTTCAAGAACCTCGACACTGGCGAGATCCTGGAGGACGAGATCCCCCAGGTCACGGCGAACATCGCCTGGGCCAACGACAACCGAACGGTGTTCTACGCCAGGCAGGATCCCGTCACGCTGCGCCGCTACCAGATCTACCGTCACATCCTGGGGACCGACCCGACAGAAGACGAGCTGGTCTACGAGGAGGCGGATGTAGAGTTCAGCTGTGGCGTCTGGAAGACCAAGAGCGAGCGCTTCATGATCATCGGGACGTACCAGACGCTCAGCAACGAGTTCCGGTACCTCGATGCGGACGACCCCGTCGGTGAGTTCATGCTCTTCCTGCCGCGCGAACACGAGCACGAGTACAGCCTCGACCACTTCGGCGATTTCTTCTACATCCGGACCAACTACGAGGCGCAGAACTTCCGGCTGATGCGCACGCCGGTCGCTCACACCGGCAAGGAACACTGGGAGGAGGTGATCGCGCACCGCGACGACGTCTTGCTCCTGGGCTTCGAGATTTTCCGGGACTACCTGGTCGTGTCGGAGCGGAAGGACGGGCTGCGCCAGCTGCGCATCCGCCCCTGGTCCGGTGAGGGCGAGCACTACCTCGATTTCGGCGAGCCGGCCTACCTGGCCTACGTGAGCGCGAACCCCGAGATCGACACGAAGATCCTCCGCTACGGTTACACCTCGATGACCACGCCGAGCTCCGTGTACGACTACGACATGGAGACCCGCGAGAGGACGCTGCTCAAGCGTGAGGAGGTGCTCGGCGAATTCGATTCCGCCGATTACGTGACCGAGCGCCTGCATGCGCCCGCCCGGGACGGCACCCTTGTCCCCGTCTCGATCGTCTATCGCAAGGGGCTCGAGAAGGACGGGAGCAACCCGCTGCTGCTCTACGGCTACGGTTCCTACGGCGCCAGTATGGATGCCAGCTTCAGCTCGACGCGACTGAGCCTGCTCGATCGTGGCTTCGTCTACGCCATCGCACACGTGCGCGGCGGCGAGGAGCTGGGCCGCCAGTGGTACGACAACGGCAAGCTGCTCAAGAAGAAGAACACGTTCACCGACTTCATCGACGTGGCCGAGTTCCTGATCGCGGAAGGCTACACGAACCCCGCGGTGCTCTTCGCACAGGGCGGAAGCGCCGGCGGCCTGCTGATGGGTGCGATCGCCAACATGCGGCCCGACCTGTTCAAGGGCATCGTCACGCGCGTGCCCTGGGTGGATGTGGTCACGACCATGCTGGACCCGAGCATCCCGCTCACGACCAGCGAGTACGACGAGTGGGGCGACCCGAACGAGGAGGAGTACTACTGGTACATGCTCTCCTACTCGCCCTACGACAATGTCGAGGCCAAGGACTACCCTAACATGCTGGTCACGACGGGGCTGCACGACTCGCAGGTCCAGTACTTCGAGCCCGCGAAGTGGGTGGCCAAGCTGCGCGCGCTGAAGACCGATGACAACCTGCTGATCCTGAAGACGAACATGGAGGCGGGCCACGGCGGCGCCTCGGGCCGCTACCGGCGCTGGCGCGAGACCGCCTTCCAGTACGCGTTCCTGCTCGATCTGGCGGGCATAACCGAGTGAGCGCCAGGCCAGGACTGGCGGGCCGGGTGCCGTCGTGATTGATGGCGGTCAGCCGCTGACGGCACCCGGCCGGCCGAGTGTCAAGCCGGGAGAACACGCAGGCCGGCCGCTATGAGCGATTCCAAAGATCACGCGTACGCTTCGGGGCTTGCCCGACGCGGTTTCTCTTTCCTCGTACTACTCGCTGCTGTCGGCTGCAGTGCCGACACCGGGGTCGAGCCAGCTGATCTGCTTCTGGTCAATGGCAGCGTCTACACGTTCGCCTGGGACGATCCCGCGCTGGACGGGACGCCAGCGGCAAATGCGCCGTTCGATGCCGATGGTTGGCATCCCGATGCGGCGGCGCTGGCGGTCCGGGATCGTGAGATCGTGTTCGTCGGTAGTGACCGCGAGGCGCAAGCGTATCGTGGCAGTGAGACCGAGGTCATCGACGTGGCCGGATCGACGGTCCTGCCGGGCTTCGTGGACTCGCACACGCACATCGCGGGTCTGGGCGCCAACCTCGAACGAGTCAACCTCGTGGACGTCACCTCCGAAGCGGAGATGGTGGAGCGTGTGGCGGCGCGGGCAGCCGAGGTCGAGCCGGGTGAGTGGATCGTCGGCTGGGGTTGGGACGAAGGTGCCTGGGCGGATCGCTACCCGGATAACCGGCTCCTGAGCGAGCTCGTGCCCGACAATCCTGTAATCCTCAGGGGCCTCCACGGGTTCGCCGTATTGGGGAATCGAATGGCATTCGAGTTGGCAGGTATTACCGAGGAGACCGAAGCTCCCGTCGGTGGGGAGATCCGCTTGGACCCGCACGGCAAGCCCACGGGCGTACTCGTCAACAACGCTACGAACCTGCTGGACGACGCCTTGCCAGAAGTCACGCAAGCACGACTGGAAGCGCGAGTCTTGGCCGGACTGCAGGCGATGGCAGCCTCGGGTTATGTGGCCGTGCACGAGGCAGGCGCCGACGCCGCACTCATGAGAGCGTTTGAGAACCTGGAGCGGGAAGGCCGCTTGCCGATAAGGGTCTACGCCATGCTGTCGGATGACGATGAGGGGCTTCTGCGCGAGTGGCTCGACCGCGGCCCCGATATCGACCCGGAAGGGATGCTGACGACTCGATGCGTGAAAGCCTTCTACGACGGAGCCCTCGGTTCGCGCGGCGCCAAGCTGCTCGAGGACTACTCCGATATGCCCGGCCACACGGGCGTGGGCGGGGACGAATACGGTTTCGACGGGGGGATCATCGCCGAGATGATGGCTGCCGGGTTCCAGCTCGCTATGCATGCCATCGGTGACGCGGGCAACCGGGAAACGCTGGATTACATTGATTCGGTGTACAGAGAGCATCCGGATGCTCGAATCAACCGCCACCGGATCGAACATGCCCAGGTCGTCCACCCGGACGATTTCGAGCGCTTCGCCGAGCTCGACCTCATCGCGTCGATGCAGCCAGCGCACGCGGTCGAGGACAAGGCGTGGGCGGAGGACCGGCTCGGCCCCGAGCGCCTGAAGGGTGCCTACGCGTGGCGGACGCTGCGCAGGGAAGGGGTTGACCTGACATTCAATTCCGACCTGCCGGGCTCCGATCACGACATCTTCTACGGACTGCACGCGGCCATCACGCGGCGGGACAAGGAAATGCAACCGCCGGGCGGCTGGTACCCGGAGCAGCGAATGACGCCGGAGGAGGCCGTGCGTGGCTACAGCGTGTGGGCGGCGTTCTCCGCCTTTCTTGAAGATCGCACGGGCGTGCTGGAACCGGGGCGTTGGGCCGACATCACGGTGATCGACATCGATCCACTGGTTGTGGGAACCGCAAATCCCGAACAGCTTTTCGATGGATCCATGCAGCTCACCGTCGTCGGCGGTGAAGTCGTGTACCGTCGGGAAAGTAGATAGAAAGCGCGAGCTTAGAGAGGAAACAAGCTGCGATGAGACGCGTTCTTCCTGTTGTATTGCTGCTGACTTTGGGCTGCTCCCGCGGCCCGCTGGACGTGAAGTCGGGATACGTTGATGTGGAGGGCGCCCGGCTCTACTACGAGGAGGCGGGCCAGGGGACGCCGCTGGTGATGATCCACGGCGGGTTCCTGGACCGGCGCATGTGGGACGATCAGTTCCAGGCCTTCGCCCGGCGGAACCGGGTGATCCGCTATGACGTGCGCGCCCACGGTCTGTCCCAGAGCGATTCGGTGGCGTTCGCCGATCACGAGGACCTCCTCAGTCTCATGGAAGCGCTGCACGTGCCCAGCGCGGCGATCATCGGTCTCTCCATGGGCGGGGGAATCGCCGCCGATTTCGCGCTGGCCCACCCCGAGAGGGTCTCGGCGCTGGTGCTCGTCGGGCCCGGCCTGTCGGGCTACAGTCTCTGGAGCGAGGAGGTTGCCTCGTACGTCGAGCAGCTGACGGCGGCGCTCGAGACGGGCGACTTCTCGGCGGTCACCGAGACATTCGCCCGCTGGTGGTGCGATGGTCCCCACCGCACGCCTTCGCAGGTGGATCCGGCTGTCCGGCAGAGAGTCCTGGACATGCTTGCCGGGAGCGGCCAGCGCTGGCGGTACTACGGCCTGGCTCGGCCCCTGGACCCGCCGGCCATCGAACGGTTGGGTGACATCAACGTGCCCACCCTGGCCGTAGTGGGGAGCATCGACGTGTCCGACGTCCTCGAGATCGTCGACATCATCGCGGAACGGGTCCCCGGTGCGCGGAAGGTCGTGATCCCCGACGTCGCCCACATGGTGAGCATGGAGAAGCCGGAGGAGTTCAACCGCGTCGTGCTCGAGTTCCTGTCCCGGCTGTGACGCGTTGGTCGGCGCAAGGAGCCGAGGCTGCGCCCAGAATGACCTCGTATCGGCTCGTGTTGCGCTTCTCTGGCCGCGGGCACATCATGTTGGCACAGGAGATGGGCTGAGGCATGGGTGTTTCTCTCCAGTAGACGGGTTGCAAGGAAGACCTGTGCGCTATCCAGCAGTCCTGGCTGGCGTCGGTCTATCCTTTGCCAATCTTCCCGCCGACTGGCAAAACGCGTTCGAGAAGGAGGGACACATGCGAGCGGTTACTCGACTGACTACAGCGATCGCCTGCGCGATTGCCCTGGTTGCTGCTTGGACGACGAACCTGGCGGCTCAGGAGCGGCTGGCGGCTACGTGGCCGAAGAGCGCCAACGCGGAGGCGCAAGCCCTGATCGATAGGGGCGACGAGCTGCTCGGGGAGCAGAGCTATTCCGCAGCCCGGTTGGAATACGAGGCCGCGATTGAGCTGATTCGCGCGGACGGCGATTTCCCGAGCACGGCTCTGTATCGAATAGCCTCCTCGTACTGGCACGAAGCCAAGCCGCAGACTGCTGCGAAACACCTCGACGATCTGGCTGATGAGGCCGCGACTTTCGGTGACCTGGTCTCTCAGGTCTGGGCGCTGGCCGACGCCGCCTGGATCCATGGTCAGGTCGGCCACAAGATCGACATGGACGTCCGTGTGGAGCGCCTGAGACGGCTGCTCAAGTCGGCCTACTTGCCGGCTGAGGTGCGCCAGGAGGTCATGACTAAGCGTCTCGGTGAAGCCACGACGCTGATCGAGCAGTAAGTCGGATCGCGCGATCACCGGAGGGTCGGGTTTGCGCCCGACCCTCCGAGTTTCAGGCTCCCGGTTCGCGACGCGCGCGATCGCGACCTCGGTCGGGACCCTTCAGAGCAAGCCTCCGGCACTTGACCCCTGAGGCCGAACCCGCTTCTTCTGGCCTTTCTCAGCGACTTCCGCGCAGGCTGGCAAGAGGTGTGGATCCCGCTCGGCCCGTGCCTTCTTCGCTTCGGCATCTGTGTGAGGCACTGGCCCCCGTCAGGCGTTGCCCCGACCTGGACGTCCGTGGAGGCGTGGGAGTGAAGGGCGCGCTCGCTCCTCTGGCCGCAGTGTCTGATTAATCCCGCTGAGCATCGCCAATCCGGAAGACGTATATATACAGATTGTTCGCTTCGAGAAAAGTCTCGGTGCGTTCGAGCTTGTAGCCGGCAGCGCTCATTTGAGCTTCCATCTCCTCGGGGGATGTGCTCCGCAGCCACTCTGCGATGGCCAACTTCCCATCGGGTTTGAGCGACGGTCTGGCGTTGCGTAGCAGCGCTATCGGATCTGCGAAATGGTGGTAAGCGGATATTATGAAGATGAAGTCCAGCTCACCCTCAGGCAGTTTCGGATCGGTGACGTCCCCGAGAATGGTCTCGACGTTGGTGAGTCCCCAGCGTTCGCAGCGTTGGTCCAAATGTCTCAAGGCTGCCGCGTCTATGTCTTCAGCATAGACTTTCCCGCTCTCTCCGACCCTGACCGCCAGCTGCACGACATAGCGTCCCCGTCCTGCTCCGATCTCTGCACCGATCATTCCCGGTTGGATGCCGATGGCATCCATCACCTGGTCGGGTGGCTGTAGACGATTGAGTCTGGCCTCGTTGGCGTTCTCGGGTCTGAGAACGCCCTGGGTATCCTGGGGTGCGATCCGGGCGGCCATCCGCATCTCGCGCGGAAGGCTCTCGGCGTTCGCATCGGTCCGAGCCTGAGCCGTTGGGAACCCGATCGAGAGAGCCAGTGTGATGGCGATAGCCCCCGCTTCCAAGCTAAACATCTTTGCTTGCCTCCGGTCCAGTCGTTGATTCTGCCATCTGGGCTCGTTCACGTCCCGATCCAAGTCTAGCTCATCTAGATCCACCATCGATCATTCACGCCCTTCAGGATGCACGCCGGAGCGAGCCCCTCTTCGATCATCGGGATGCGTTGGTGGGTGGCGCGGGTATCACACCCCACATGTTACGCCAGAGCTTCCAAGAACCATCGGACTGCTTCCTCAGGACCATGAGCCAGGAACCACTGAATTCACTCGGTTCACCCTCGCCCTTGGGCGTCACAGTCTCCTCGTAGAAGGCTCGCAAGACAGCCAGGTCCCCCGCAACGACTACCTCATCGACTCGAGCGCTGAACTGGAAGGCGTACGTCGCGAAGACGGCCTCGTACCTGGGTCGGAGCTCGTCCATTCCGCTGATGGGAAGCTCGTCCGGTGGCATGACCACCGCGTCGTCAGCGACGAAAGTCATCCAATCTTCCAGGTCCCCTCTGTTGATGGCGGCGATGTACTGCTCGAACCATGCCGTGATTGCCTCGACCTCCGGCCCGGTCGTAGTGGCCTGCCGGTCGACGCCGGACGGCTGGCAGGCCATGCCGACGCAGAGTATCAGCGGCAGCATCATTCGACGCATGATGACCTCCATGGAAGGAGTGACGGCTTCTTCCGAGTTGCGGTAAGCTCTTATGGGTCCGGCTCCGGATGATCGCCGGCCTCTCACTCCGCACGCAAGGCCGTGATCGGATCGGCGTGACTCGCGCGCCGGGCCGGGACGTACGCGGCCAGGGCCCCGGTCACCACGAGCACGACCGTCCCGGCGCAGAAGGTGAGCGGGTCGAGCGCGGACACGCCGAACAGGAACGCGGACAGGCCTCTGGAGACGAGGAGGGCGCCAGCTAACCCAACGCCCCCGCCGAGCAGGACCAGGCGCATCCCGCCGCGCACCATGAGCGCGACGACGCCGCGCGGCTCGGAGCCCAGGGCCATGCGGATCCCCATCTCCCTCGTCCTCAGCGCGACCGCGAAGCTCACCACGCCCCAGAGCCCCACCGCGGCGAGGAAGAGCGCCAACCCGGCGCAGGCGCTGGACAGCAACGCGGACAGGCGCCGAGTGATGTGCATGATCCCGATGTGCTCGGCCAGCGTGGTGCTGTTGGTGACGATGACATCAGGGTGGGTCGTACGGAGCAGCCGGTGAAGCGCTCGCGCCGTGGCAGCCGGATCCTCCTGGGTGGTGGCCAGCACGGTGACCCAGTAGTTGAACTCTTGCGCGAAGGGAAGATAGATGAAGGGGCGGGGATCCTCCTCCAGGCTGCGGATCTTCGCGGTCCGCGCCACGCCGATCACCATCGGATCCGGGAAGCCGGGCGTGTCCAGGTGGATGGTTCGGCCTAGAGGACTTTCTCCCGGCCAGAACCGCCGGGCCATGGCTTCGTTGATGATGGCCACCGGCGTGCCGTCGCGCCGGTCCTCCTCCCTGAAGTTTCGACCTTCCAGGAGGGGTATCCCGGCGGCCGCGAAGAAGCCCGGTTCCACGGACGTGAAGTCCACGCTGTGAGCGGACCGTCCCGGTGGCGGAGGGACGCCCTCCACCCTCACGTCGATGATCATCCGGTTCAGCGTGTTGAGATGCGGGTTCGAGATGGCCCCCGCCCGCGTCACACCCGGTACCCTTCGCACGTCCTCCAAGAAGGACGTTATCAGCCTCAATCCCTCTTCGTCGGAGTAGCGCTGAGACGGAACCATGAACGACAGGAACGCCGTCGGCTCGTATCCGAAGCCCGGATCGACCAGTCTCGTCGCGCCGAAGCTGCGGATGAACAGCCCCGCGAATACCAGCAGCATGGTAGACGCCGCCATCTGCCCTGCCACCAGGATCCGGCTGAGGGCGACGGTCCTCGGCCGACCGGCCTGTGCGCTCTCACCCTTCAGGATCGGGGCAACGTCCGGTCGGGTGGCTTGAAGTGCCGGAACGAGTCCCACGGCAGCACCGGTCGCCAGCGACACCACTGCCGTGAACCCCAGAACCGTCCAGTCGATGCTCAGGTCCAGGCCTATGGGGATCAGGAACGATTGGGTGAGCGACTCTGCCAAGTGCAGCACCCACGGGGCGAGGAGCAGCGCGCCAGCTCCACCGAGCAGGCCCAGTAGAGCGCTCTCCGTCAGGAGCTGCCGGACGAGGCGCCCGCGCGCGGCCCCCATGGCCTGGCGGAGAGCGACCTCCTTGCGCCGGTCCACGGCGCGCGCGAGCAGGAGACTGGCGACGTTGGCGCAGGCGATCAGCAGAACCAGCGCCACGGCGCCCAGGGCCAGGAAGTTGACCGCCCGCACCATCCGGTCGACGCCGGGGTT
>CP070823.1:2652636-2661367 GCA_020344375.1 Gemmatimonadota bacterium
TTCTCGGGATAGTAGAGAGCAAACTGCGTATTGATATCGAGCTGGGCGACGTCAGCTTCGACGTTCGAGAAATCCGGGTTGACCGTCGCGTTGAGGGTGAGATTCGGGGTGACGCCCCAGTGGGCAGTGACCCCTACCTCGAAATCCTTGCTGCGATCGACGAACCGCCCGCCGGGAAACCCGTCACGCTCCTGCGTGAACACGCCGTATACGGTGGGATCCAGCTCGACATTCCTCCCAGGCGTCGCCCCCGCGAAGCCAATCAGCTTATCCGACTGGCACATGTAGCAGTTGTTGTTGCGATCGCGCGGGAACATCCCGATGTGATGCCGCACGCTGCGTGGATAGCTGCGAACCGCGTCGACACCCCAGACCTGATCGCCTTCGCTGCGTTGGAATGACATCGAGCTGAACGGAATCGCCATCTCGACGACGTACCCCTCCGAGGTGATTCGTCCAGCGCAGTCCCAGATGGCGTCCCATCCGCCGCCGCCGCCTTCGGGGCTCTCGATCTGATCACCCTGAATCCCAAGCGGGTTGCAGAAGAAATCGAAGGTGCGACGCTCATCGTTGAAGGTGTCGAGTACCAGAGCGACCCAATCGTCGTCGTACATATCGTCCCGGTCGGTGATTCGCGCCCGGATCGCCGACGGATCGGGATCGTAGGCCCGAAAGGCGGCGAGCAGATGTGAACCGCTGTAGGCGAAAAGCACCTCCGTCCTGACCGGCGGCGGAATGTTCTCGCCGGGCCGGACTTCGTAGTTGAGCTCCAACACGAGCGCCTGCCGCCAGACATCTTCGTCCAGAACCGCGTCAACGCGCACCTGCGAGGTGACCCTGGAGACCCTATGAGGGACTTTGCCTCGACTGTCCTGGGCGAGCGAGGAGTCCGTGCCGAGCGGGAGACCCGCGGCGAGGCCCAGCGCCAGAATTGCAGCGCGGCTCTTCATTATCCGTCCTCGGATTCAGTAGCGGCAGCGAGATGTTCGCTACTCCGTTGGACACTTTGAAAGCTCGTAACGTTGCCACGGCCCGGCGGGTCGATCGCACGCCTGCCGCGCCCTACGAGCGGCATTGATTGCCGTCACCTGGGATGATAGATAGCAGTATCCCGAACACGGAGGGTTGCGAGCCCCAGCAGCACACGCCCGCGCAGGCTGACCCGGCGACGGTCGCCCGAGCCGCTGAGCGCGGGAGGTAGTGTCACAGGCCCTGGCACCTCCAGCGGCCTCCGCTCAGAGAGGTACCGATGCACAAGGCACGGCCGAGACACCCGTTGTTTGCAGCACTGACAGTCCTCCCCTTTTGCCTCGCTCCCGCGATCGTCGTCGGCCAAGAGCTCCAGAGCAGCGAGCCCAGCGCTCTTGTCGCGACCGCAGGGCCACCTCGTGCCGCGCTCCAGCGCCCCGCAACGCTCCGCATCCTCGCCTACAACGTCCGCCACGGTGAAGGCATGGACCATGTGATCGATCTGGAGCGCGTCGCCCAGCTGATAGCCGAGCTACAGGCGGACGTGGTAGCGCTGCAGGAGGTGGACAGCGTGGTTGAGCGAACCGGCGGCGTCGATCAGACCAGGGTACTCGCCGAGCTGACGGGCATGCATTCCGCCTTCGGCGCGTTCTTCGACTACCAGGGCGGCCGCTACGGCATGGCGCTGCTCTCCAGGTACCCGATCACGTCCTACGCGAATCACTGGCTGCCGGAGGGAACGGAGCCCCGGACCGGGCTGGCGGCGCGCATTCGACTCGGCGATTCAGGGGACGAGATCATCGTCGTCGGCATCCATCTCTACCGTACAGCGGAGCAGCGCTACGCCCAGGCCAGCGGGCTGGTGGATATCTACCGCGACGAGACCACACCGGTGATCCTGGCAGGGGACTTCAACTCGCTGCCCGATTCCGAGGTGATAGATCTGCTGAAGCAATACTGGATCATACCGGAGAAAGGCGCGGACCGGCTGACTTATCCGTCCGACGTGCCGGACCGCGAGATCGACTACATCATGTACCGACCGGCAGACCGTTTCGAGGTCATCGAGCATCGGGTGATCGACGAGCCTCTGGTCTCCGACCATCGACCGGTCTTGCTGGAGCTCAGACTGCGATAGCTCGCCCGATCCCGGCACGTTCGGGCGCACGTGGTACGCCCGGATAACGGCAATCAGTGAATGAACACCCAAGCTGAGGAAACCCACATGCCCATTCACAGACGCGATCTTCTCAAGGCCGGCGCCGGTGCCGCTATCGGCGCTTCCGTGTGGCCCAGGTTCCTGGTGGCCGATGAGGGTCGGGCGCGGCCCGACGAGAAGCTGCGGCTCGGATTCATCGGCGTCGGCGGCCGCGGCACCTGGCTGCTCGGCCTGGCTCTCCGCAGAGATGACACGGAGGTCAAGGCGGTCTGCGACATCAAGCCGGATCGGGTCGAGCGGGCGCAACAGATAGTCAAAGAGGCGCACGGGAACACACCCAAAGGCTTCAGCACCGGCGAGGAGGACTTCCTCAACCTCGTCGATCGCGGCGACATGGATGCCGTGATCATCGCCACACCCTGGCTCTGGCACACGCCGATGGCGGTCGCGGCGATGAAGAACGGCAAGGCCGTCGGTGTCGAGGTCCCCGCCGCCGTCACCGAGCAGGAGTGCTGGGACCTGGTGAACACGTCGGAACAGACGGGCATGCCCTGCATGCTGCTCGAGAACGTCTGCTACCGACGCGACGTGATGGCGGTGCTCCACATGGTGCGGCAGGGGGTGTTCGGTGAGCTCGTCCACTGTCACTGCGGCTACCAGCACGACCTGCGCGAAGTGAAGTTCAACCCGGGCGCCGAGTTCGGGCCGGGCGCGAACGGCGAAGCCGAATGGCGCACCATGCACTCGATTCGGCGCAACGGCGACATCTATCCCACGCACGGCGTCGGCCCGGTCGCCAAGTTCCTCGACATCAACTACGGGAACCGCTTCGTGTCGCTCACCTCTACAGCGACCAGGTCGCGCGGCCTGCACAACCACATCGTTGCGCAGGGCGGCCCGGACCATCCCAACGCCAAGATCGAGTTCGCGCTCGGCGACATCGTCACGACGGTGATCAGGACGGCCAACGGCGAGAGCATCGTCGTCAGCCACGACACGAACCTGCCGCGGCCCTACTCCCTCAACTTCCGCGTGCAGGGGACGAAGGGTCTCTGGATGGTGGACAACCGGTCCATCTATCTCGAGGGCGTGAGCCCGGAGCCGCACGAGTGGGAGCCGTTCGAGAAGTATCAGGAGGAATACGAGCACCCGTTGTGGAAGCGTTGGTACGAGGAGTCGGTGGGCGCCGGCCACGGTGGCATGGACTTCTTCGTCGTGCACGCCTTCATCGAGTCGGTGAAGCGCAAACAGCCGCCGCCCATCGACGTCTACGACGCGGCGAGCTGGAGCGTGATCAGCCCGCTCTCCGAGCGGTCCGTCGCCATGGGGGGCGCCCCCATGGAGTTCCCCGACTTCACTCGCGGCAGATGGGTGACGAGAAGACCGTCTTTCGCGTTGACCGATGAGTTCTGATAGCCTGGCTAACGAGTGAAAGGTCAGACCATGCGACGCTTCATATTTCTCTCGTGCATCGGAACCTGCCTGCTGGCAGCGGCCTGCGCCGAGCCGGCGCTCGAGAAGAAGGTGCTCGTAATCGGGCTCGACGGGGTCCGCCCGGACGTCCTGGCCGAGGTCAGCACTCCCAACATCGACGCGCTGATTGCCGGGGGAGCTTTCAACGGCCGGGTCGAGACCAAAGCTCAGACCGTGAGCGGTCCCGGCTGGTCCAGCATCCTCACCGGCGTCTGGCCAGAGAAGCACAGGGTCACCAGCAACGACTTCAGCGGAAACGACTACGCCAACTATCCCGATTTCCTGACCCGGCTGGAGCAGACCGATGCCGCGTTCACAACGTTTGCGGTCGTCGACTGGCTGCCGCTAGGCAGCGAGACGTCCGGCGGCCCGCTGATCAGCGACGAGATTGACGCCAAGCTCACCTTCGATGGCGACGAACTCGGGTACGCGGCGGCGGACTCCCAATCGGTGGCCGCCGCCATCAGATTCCTGAGCAACCAGGGTCCCGACGCCGCGTTCGTCTACATCGGCTACCCGGACATCGCCAGTCACGAGCACGGCGGTCGCTCGCCGGAGTACAACGCGTCGATCGCGCTCGCCGACGCCCAGGTCGGGCAGCTCCTGCAGGCCGTACGCACGCGCCTGACCTTCGCGCAGGAAGACTGGCTGATCCTGGTCGTCACGGACCACGGGCACAAAGACGAAGGCGGCCACGGCGGACTCACGCCGGAGGAGAAGACGGTCTTCTACTTGGCCAGCGGCCCATCCACGGTCAGGGCCACGCCGGCCGACGCGAACCTCGTGGACGTGACAGTCACCGCGCTTGCGCACCTCGGCGTCGAAATCGACGCGAGCTGGGGTCTGGACGGAAAGGTCAGCGGTCTACGCACCCGACGCTGAACTGGCAGAGGAGGTCCGGCCACGGTGGAGTCGCCGCACCTCGAGCAGCTGGAACACACATTCGCCCAGCACTACCGCACGCTGCGCGGTGCGTATCTGGTGCGCGCGCCCGGCCGGGTCAACTTGATCGGCGACCATGTGGACTACAGCGGGCTCTCCGTCCTGCCGATGGCCCTGCAGCGGCACGTGGCCATCCTCTATTGCGAGCGGCATGACTCCACCGTCCGAGTCGTCAGCACCGACCCGAACTACACGTTACGGAGCTTCGACCTCGGCCCATCCATCGAGCCCTATCCGGAGGGCGACTGGGGCAACTATGCCAAGGCGGCCGGCCAGGCGTTGGCGCAGCGCTGCGGCGAGCTGCGGGGATTCGATGCCGCAGTGCATTCCGATATTCCGGTGGCCGCCGGCCTCAGCTCCTCCTCCGCCCTCGTCGTCGCCGCCGCGCTCGCCGTGCTGCACGCCAACGACATCGAGATGGAGAAGCTGCTGCTGGCCGAACTGTTGACCGAGGCCGAGCACTACGTGGGCACGCGCGGCGGCGGCATGGACCAGGCCATCTGCCTGGCCGCGCGCAGGGGCTCGGCCAGCCGCATCGACTTCAACCCCTTGCGACTCACCGCGCACCCGATACCACCGGATTGGGGCTTCATCGTCGCCTTCAGCCTCGTCCGAGCAGAGAAATCGGCGACCGGCCGCGAGACCTACAACCTCAGGACGCGCGAGTGCCGCGATGCGCTCCAACGGGTGACGGCCGCCCTCCAGCTCGCCGATCGCATCGACTCCTACCCCGCCCTCATGGCCGAGCTGCCGCCCGCCGACCTGGTGAGTAGGGCTGAGGAGGCATTGGAGGGCACGCTGCTGCGTCGCTTCCGTCACGTCGTGAGCGAGGCTGACCGCGTGCACCGCGCTGAGCGCGCGCTGATCGACTACGACCTCAAGGGGTTCGGCCGCCTGATGACGGAATCCCACGAGAGCCTGCGGGATGACTTCGCGGTAAGCTGCCCGGAGCTCGACGAACTGGTCGAGATCACTCTCCGCGCCGGCGCCGCAGGCGCCCGACTCACCGGTGCGGGTCTGGGCGGCTGCGTCGTGACGCTCGTTACTGAGCGCCGCGCCAACAAGGTCCTCAAAGCGCTCGCGAAGCGTTTCTATGCGAGCCGCGAGTTCGAGGGACGCTTAGAGGACCAGCTGTTCCTCGCCGAGCCCTCCGCGGGCGCCTCGGTCGCCGCCCTCTGACCAATCAGTGGGGCGCGAACCCGCCAGGCTGCCAATCTGATGTTGCAGCCGCGGCCCCCTTTCTTATGTTGCGGGCGTTGCAGTGATGGCGCTCGTAGGGCACGGTGAACCCGCAAGACGAGAAGAGTCAGCCGCCAACTCGCTTGACTGTGTCGCGGAAGACCAAACAACTCAAGAGAGGTTTGACCATGTCATTTCGTATATCGCCCGTGTGGTGGCCGGTCTTGGCTGTGGCTTCCCCGGTTATCGTCCCTTGGTTACTTGTCAGAAACCGCCACTTCCAGGAAGACCGCGCCCGGGCTGGTGAACTTAACCAGGAACGCATAAGCCAGGCTGAGCCCCTTGAGATGCCCGAACTTGATTACTTGGAGCTGACAGTGCTGGTGGAATGGAAAGCCAAGGAAGGATTCATGGGCGATGCTGGTGTGTCCTATTTGATCAAAACCGAATTAGGCGCGATGCTGTATGACGTCGGTTTTGGTCCGACTCGCCCGGCTCTAGCTCACAACGCTGCGAAGCTTGGCTTCAACCTGGATCAGGTGGATGCCTTGACCATCTCGCACCTTCACAGCGACCACATGGGAGGGATCCCTGCCCAGCGATCTCGGCAAGTGACAGTGCCCGATGAACTAATGTCGCCGGAGCTAAAGCCCTGCTTTCTGCCTGACAGAGCTGAAGCCAAAGGATTCAAGGCCGAGTTGGTCGAGAAGCCCCAGTTACTGACTGCCGGTATCGCTTCCACCGGCCCTTTGGCCCGGAGCCTGTTTATGTTCGGCTTCACGGAGGAACAGGCGCTGCTGGCCCGTGTCAAGGACAAGGGTCTGGTGGTCTTCACTGGCTGCGGCCACCCGACTATTAAGGTTGTTCTAGAGATGGTGGGACGTCTTTCCAATGAGCCTCTCTACGCCGTTGGTGGCGGGCTTCACTTCCCTGTGACTGGCGGGAGAGGCAACCGCGCTGGCATCCAGTTCCAGATGATGATCGGCACAGGCAAGCCTCCCTGGCAACGGATTGTCGACGAGGACTTGGGCCGAACCATTGCCGCCATCAATAGTGCTGGCACCAAGAGAGTCTATCTTTCGGGACACGACACCTGTGACCATGCCCTTGATCGCATGATGAGAGAACTCAATGCCGAGACTGAGGTGCTCAAGGCAGGGGCGACTTACCGTTTTTGATTCAGTCTCACAGCTCCTTCCAGTCATCGATGGCGGCCAACAAGTCGCTAGATGGCCCGGCTTTCATCTGAAGCGGCGCAGCACTCTGCTGAGGGAGAGACGAGGAGGTAGGAGTCGATGTGTACAGGGCGATCGTTACTGCTGGTTGTCGGGGCGCTGCTCTTGATCCCCACCTTGGCCTCGGCACAACCCAGGGTCGAGAAGAACGTTGTGGTGGGCATGTACTCGGGACTGGCGCTCACGATGGACGTTCACCATCCCGAGAATCCGAACGGTTACGGCATCGTCCACATCTCGGGAAGCGGTTGGAGACGACCCCTAGCGTACAGCGCGCCGCCCTTGAGCGAGAGCCAAGTGCACCTGTACGGCCAGCCGCTCGTGGAACGAGGATACACCGTATTCTCGTTGAATCATCGCGCGACTCCGCGATTCCAGTTTCCCGCACCGCTGGAGGACGTTCAACGTGCCGTTCGCTTCATTCGGTCTCACGCCGAAGAATACGGAATCGATCCCCAGCGCATCGGGGCGGTGGGCGGTTCATCCGGTGGGCACCTGGTCAGCCTGCTCGGACTGCTGGACGGCCATGGCGACGCTGATGATCCCGACCCTGTGAATCGGGTCAGCGCGAAAGTGCAAACCGTCGTAGCCCGAGCAGCCCCGGCGATCTCGGATCGTACCGGGAAGCCCGATAGTGCCCCCGTTCTTCGCAGTTCAATCGCAAACCGTTATCCGCCAAGACTGCTTGGAGTTCAAGAATGAAACTCGGTGTAACAGACATGGAGATCGAAGTGCGTGCAGGGACAGTCGACGACGTTGCTTTGTTGCTGTCATTCATACGCTCGATGGCCAAATTTGAAAAGCTTGAAGTCACTGCGACCGAGGACATCCTACGCGAGTCCCTCTTTGGTGACCGCCCCGTAGCGCATACTCTGCTTGCCTTTGCCGATGGTAGGCCTGCTGCCTACGCTGTGTATTTCTTCACCTTTGCGACCACGGTGGGAAAGCGTGGTCTCTGGCTGGATGACTTGTATGTGAACCCCGAGTTTCGTGGGAAGGGCATAGCCAAGGCTCTCTTGGCTTACTTGGCCGATCTCGCAATTGAGAAAAAGTGCGGACGCTTTGAGTGGATGGTGCTCGACTGGAACAAATCTGCGATCGAGTTTTACGAGGGGATGGGCGCAACCGTACTCGATGACTGGCGAATTTGCCGCCTTGATGGGGATGACATTGCTGGTGTTGCCGAGCAGCTTGTAAGAGTAGGTGACGGCGGATAACAAGCGTTGCGGCTGGCGCTGCAACCTTTGAGGCAACGGCCTGAACGCACGCCCCCCACCCTGCCCAACAAGCAGTTGAAACTGACGCACCCATACTCCGTCGCATCCTCTTCGTGAGCCCCTCGGTCTTCGAGGGTCTGTCTAGGCTTTGGTCCTCCTTGCGCCGCACGGCACTCCGCGCGCAGCTTAACTGCAAATCGTTGGGCGCCACACCGGACGTGTTTGCCCACAGACTGGACGACGTCTAAGTCTAAACCCCACGCTGCCAGCATTAGACTAATGGCGGAGACTTTCGAGGAATACAGGACGCGGGTCTTGGGGTACCTCGGGGACCGTGATCCCATCCGCGTGCAACAGGCGACGCCCGCGCGACTTGAGCGGCTGATCAAAGGCATCCCTCGGCGGGTACTCGGGCGACGCCCAGCGCCGCGCAAATGGTCCATCATTGAGATCGTCGCTCATATGGCGGATGCGGAACTCGCTATGGCCTGGCGGCTGCGCAACATGTTGGCGAGTAGCGGCGTCCGGCTGCCGTGGTTCGACGAAGATATCTGGGC
>CP070823.1:2661467-2667226 GCA_020344375.1 Gemmatimonadota bacterium
GATCCCCTTTTTGCTTGAAGGTGTGGCCGGAATTCCCGAGCTGAATCAGCCGGATGGCAACCACCCAACGGCCGAAGGGCACCGGATCGTGGCAGGGAACGTTTGGGGAGTATTGGAGCCAGTGCTTCGGCAGGCCGAAGGCTAGAGCGGCGCGGTTCGGATCACTGGCTTTGAACGCGACCTGCGTGTCGTTCGGACGTCAGGGGGGAGAACTCTGTCTCCCCCCAAACAGCTTATAGCTGGCGACGCATCCACTCAGCTCACCGTGAACTGCTTCGCCATGCCGTGTGCGATGTGCTCCTTACCGTCACGCGCGTCCGGCACGAAGCAGAGCAACAGGTAGGTGGCAGGCGTGAATTCCGCGGTGAAGGTCGCTTCCTTCCCGACATCGAGTCCCACGACACCACCGATGAAATGGGCCGGCGGCGGCCCCTGCATGCCACCCTCGAACCAGGCCGCCAGGTCGGCCATCGACTTGCCGGGCTCGAGCCGCGCGACGACCACCTCGTGGACCTGCGGCCCCTCGTTCACGACACGGATGACGTGGGTCCCGGCCGTTACCGTCTCGGGTGAGAGCAGGAAACCGTAGTCGACCAGCCTCATCACCAGATCGGCCTGCGGCTCGCTCGCCGTCGGCGCCTGGGAAGGTACCACCTCCAGTTGAGAGATCATCCCCTTCGCCAGATGGAGCACGCCGTCCGGGCTCGGTATCACGCACGCCAGCACGTAGTGTCCCGGCTCCAAATTGGAAGTCGCGTTGGAAACGCCGCCGGGATCGACGGCGTTGGGCCCACCGACGTGTGAAACCCAGCCCGGCAACGGCCCGCCGGCCCGGAACGCCGCAAGCAGATCGTCGACGCTCTTGCCCTCCAGCAGTCTGAAGAGCTGGGCGTGGTGCGGCTCGGTGCCCTTGTTGACCAGGCGGAAGGTCGTCAGCCCGGCAGGGATCTCGGCTGGGGCCTCGAAGACGTAGTCGCCTGCGGTGACCGTGACGACGTTCGGGGTCGCTGCGGCCAGCGAGTGCTCCGCTTGGGTTTCTCCTTTCTCACAGGCGGTGGCCGCCGCAAGGAAGAAGACCGCAGCCAGAACGGAAAAGCCGTTGAACATCCTGTCCATACGCTCTCTCCGGTTGGGGCTAATAACGAAGCTCCCGGCAGCTGATACCGCCGGGAGCGGAAACGCGGCCACTGGGCCGCGTCGCTGTTGGGCAGGCAATATACAGAGGTTGGCCCGGTCAGGCTAGGGCGGCATCGAGTACTGCGAAGGCCCCTGCCTCGAGCCCAGGCTCTGGGATGAGCCTGTCAGAAGGGGGAAGCCTTGCGCAAGGTCGGTCTCGGCGTCAGCGTGAGGCACCTGTCACGGCTGTGGAAACACCGGGGAGGATTTCGGGATGCCGGCTCTCAAGGGGAAGGTTGCCATCGTCACCGGAGGTAGTAAAGGGATCGGCCGCGCCATCGCCGCGGCGCTGGCGGGGATCGGGGTCGACGTCGTGCTCTGCGCGCGAAACGCCCTCGAAGCTTCAGAGGCGGCCGACGAGATCAATGCGGCGGGCGGCGGTCGGGCGCTGGGCGTCGCGGCCGACGTTCGCAAGCTCGAGGATGTGAAGCGGCTGATCAGCACGGCGGTGAAGGAGTTCGGCGGCATCGATATCCTCATCGCCAACGCTGGTGTCGGCGGCGGGTTCGGCCCGGTCGACGAGATCGACCCGGAAATCTGGCACCAGGTGATCGACACCAACCTGACCGGCGTCTACTACTGTTGCCACGAGGCGGTGCCGGGCCTCAAGAAGCGATGCGGCGCTTGGATCATCACCATTAGCAGCCTCGCCGGCCGCTATGCGTTCGCCGGCGGCACCGCCTACAACGCCTCCAAGTTCGGCCTCCTCGGGTTCACAGAGGCGCTGATGCTCGATCTGCGGGACCACGGCATCCGCGTGAGCTGCATCATGCCCGGCTCGGTGGACACTTACTTCAACGAAAAGCAACCGACCGGCGAGTCGTGGAAGCTGAAGCCTGCGGACGTGGCGACGGCGGTCTTGCAGTTGCTGGAGCACGAGGACCGTGCGTTGCCGAGCCGCGTGGAGCTGCGGCCGTCACAGCCTAAGCGCAGGTAGTCAGTTCCCGAGCAGCTGAACCCGGAGTTCTCGCTCTTCTACGGTTCAGCCGGATCCTGAGACGAGTGGAGGTGGACGAGCTTCCAGATGCCGTCCCGCTTGTCGTAGATCTCCGTCCAGCGGCCGGTATGCCGGTAGACGCCCGCGCCGCGGCGGGCCTCGAGCTCGTAGCGCGATGCGACCCAGCCAATGCGATCGTCGCGTCGCTCGTCGACCCGAACTACGTGGTCGAAAGTGCGAAGCCTGAACCCTGAAAACGACTGGAACACTGGGGTGAGGTGTTCCAGAAACTCCTTCAGGTTCGGGAAGGCGGGCGGCGGGATGGTGTCGAAGATATAGCACTCGGAATCGTAGATCTGCCCGAGCGCGCCCAGGTCGAACTCGTTCCAGGCTCGCACGTGCCTCTCGTGCAGCTCGAGCAGTCGTGCGACTTCTCTCTCGTTCGCGCTCATCGTGTCCCTATCACCAGTGTCATGTCCTCGTCGGGCTCACGCACCCAGCGAACGTCGTGGAAGCCCGCGCCGTCCAGCCAGTCGAAGATCTCTTGGAAAGTGTAACAACGCCCTGCGCCGCTGCTGAGCAACATGTACACAGAGAATACCGCGCCACGCGTGGGTCTCGTGCGGGTGTCGTCCATGATCATGTCATGGATGACGACCTCGCCGCCCGGCACCAGGCGATGGTAGAGCCGCTCGAAGAGGGCCCGATTCGCGTTGTAACTGCGAGCATGGATGACATTCGATATCCAGATGAAGTCGTAGTTGCTGGGGAGTTCGTGCTCATCGACGTCGTACTCGAGCACGGTGATCCGGTCTTCCAGGCCCGCCGAGGCAACGACATCCCGGGCAACGGCGGCAGCGATGGGTCGGTCCACCAGGGTCGCATGCAGCTGCCGGTGGAAGCGGCAGAAGGCCACCGCATAGGTGCCGGCCCCACCACCCAGGTCCAGCATCTGGCGGCGCTCGCTGAGATCGATGGCGCCGCGGACCAGGATATCGGCAGCGCGCGATCGCGCGTCGCGGTGTAGCGCCAACAGCAGGTGCCGAGCTGCCTCTGGGTCCTCCAGAAAGATGTGTTTCTCGCGCTGGCGCTGGCCCGTGCGCAGCGCGTCGAACAGGTGGCCCCAGATCTCCCAGTTGTGCTGCGCAGCGATCAGCCGGTGGCCCATGTAGTCCGGCGACCCAGGCACCAGATAGCGGCCAGCCGCCTCGCTGTTCGAGTAGCGGTGGCCTCGCTTGTTGAGCAGCTCGAGCGCGGTCAGGGCGTCCAAGAAGAGGTGGACCGCCGGCGCGTCGAGCCCCAGCCGTTCGGCCACCTCCTCGGCACTCAGCGAGCCGCTGGCGAGCTGACCGTAGATATCGAGGGCAGCCGATTCCATCACCAGCCGGTCGGCCCAGAAATCGGCGATATCGTCGAAACGTTCCGGTGTCCAGCGGTTCGGGGCCATCTGGTACCTCCGCCTTCTGTCTCGAACCGACCTCTACGGATAGCAACGACGCTATACCGAGGGCAAGGGACCTTGCCGCAGCCCCTCGCCACAGCTGGCAGTCAGGGCCGTGCCGCGATCAGGTTCTGAAGGTCCTAGGACGGTAGAATCTCGTTCACGACCTTGCGAACCGTCTCTGCATCGGCGGCCGAGAATCCGTAGAGCGTCACCTCTGCGATCTGCGTCTTGGCCTTGGAGAGGTAGCCTCGGATCGCCTGCGCCATGATGCGGGCCGCGTCGTCCAATGGGAAACCGGCGACACCGGAGGCTAGGATCGGCAATGCGATCGTCTTGATGCCGTGTCGGTCGGCCAGTTCGAGGGAGTGGCGCGTCGAGCCCTCGATGGATGCGCGACTCGCGGGTTCGTCGCCCATCGCCGCGGCATGGATCACGTAGCGGGCTGCCAGATTCCCACCGCCGGTGATCGCCGCTTCGCCGACGCGGATCGGGCCGTGCTCGTCGCATTCGCGCTGGATGCTGGGGCCACCTTTGCGGGCGATGGCACCCGCGACGCCGGCGCCCAGTTTCAGGCGGTTGTTGGCAGCGTTGACGATCGCGTCACCCTGGAATTCGGTGATATCACCCTGTGCCACCCGAATCTTGGTCTGACCAGGCATCTGCCGATCCTCCGCTCTCAGGGAGGTGCGCACTCTCGGCGCGCCCCCAGGTCGTGGAACCGTGCTATATTAGGGGGGTCTGTGACCGTGGGGCCAGGCAGCTGGCCGACCCGGCACGATGTCTATCTCTTGGAGGCTCTTGGAGGCGAACAAGATGTTGACGTTCAGCGATGAGGCGCGGGAGCGGGTGCTGGCGTTCATGGCGGAGG
This sequence comes from Gemmatimonadota bacterium, assembly GCA_020344375.1. GTDB lineage: Bacteria > Gemmatimonadota > Gemmatimonadetes > Palauibacterales > KS3-K002. Next base: position 2,665,893 of record CP070823.1, read on the forward strand.
AGGAGACACTAGTGGCGCTGCGGGTAGCGGTGCAGCCGGGTAGCCCGCTGGCGCCCCAGTACGAATTGTCACTGGTGGACGAGTCGGACCAGCAGCCCGGTGACACCGTCCTCGAGGCGGGCGGCTTCAAGGTCTATGTTGACGAAGGGAGCGCCAGCAAGCTCGAGGGCGCCACGGTGGACTGGATCGAGGGCGCTCACGGCGGCGGCTTCCAGGTCGAGAACCCGAACGTCAAGCCGATCGGCACGGACTCACCCAGCGGCGAGCTGGCGCAGCGGATCGCGCAGGTCATCGAGACGCGGATCAACCCGGCGTTGGCCGCCCACGGTGGCGGGATCTCGCTGGTGGATGTGCGGGACAACGTGGTCTACGTTCAGCTCTCCGGCGGCTGCCAGGGTTGCGGCATGGCTAGGGTGACGCTGAAGCAGGGAATCGAGCGGATGCTCCAGGACGTCTTCCCGGAGATCGTCGAGGTCGTGGACGTCACCGATCACGCCCGCGGCACGAGCCCGTACTATTGAGTTCCTGCCGCACATCGCGGCTCGCGTCAGAGCGACCGCACCGGCGGTTCGATGGTGAGATCGAGCCGCCGGTTCTGCTTTTGCGGCCATCACTCACTGCCGATGTGCTCGACTGCGCGCCGGTTGTCGGCGAGACTTTCGCTGGCCCCGAGGGTGTCCCACTTTGTTGAGGCCTAGCCCCACACATACCGTCGCCGATCTCGATACGGTAAGGACCTATGAGCGGACTCTGGTTGAAGGCAATCAGCCGTCGCCGCTTCCTCGCGAGCGCTGCGGCCGCGCTGCCGGCCGCCCTGGTGCCGAAGCCGATATCTCTGCTGGCGAGGGGCGTCGGCCTGCGCTCGAAGGAACAGCTGTTCAAGATCTCGCTGGCTCAGTGGTCACTGCATCGCACCCTCAACGCCGGCGAGCTCGATGCGCTGGACTTCGCAGAGACGGCCCGGGTCGACTACGGGCTCGACGCCGTCGAGTACGTCAACTCCTTCTTCAAGGATAAGGCGGAGAACGAGCGGTATCTGCGAGAGCTGAGGACCCGGGCGTACGACTACGGCGTGCGAAGCCTGCTGATTATGGTCGATGGCGAGGGTGCGCTGGGTGCGCGGGACAGACGAGAGCGGGACAGAGCCGTGGAAAACCACTACAAGTGGGTGGAGGCGGCGCGCCACCTGGGCTGCCACTCGATTCGCTGCAACGCGAGATCAGAAGGTATGCCTGGCGAGCAGCGCGAGCTGGCCGTGGACGGCTTGCGCCGGCTAACCGAGTTCGCCGCGGAGCACCAGATAAACGTCTTGGTCGAGAACCACGGTGGCCTCT
>CP070823.1:2667326-2679751 GCA_020344375.1 Gemmatimonadota bacterium
CGCAGCGGAGCTTGGGTAGCCCCGTCAATCCCGACGAACGTCCCGTCAGCCAGGTGAATCAGGATCTGCGACCGTCCTCCTACGCTGGCCATCTGGGGATCGGTCACCAGCAACGCGAAAGCCACGGCCGCGGCGGCGTCGACCGCGTTCCCACCCTCAGCGAAGATGGCCAGCCCGGCATCCACCGCCTCGGGAGTAGGTGCACTGATCATGTACTCAGTCCCGGAGGCAGACCGCGTCTGGGCGTCCGCCGGAACGGGAGCGAAGACGGAGAACAAGGCCAACAAAAACGGCGGCACATGCGTCGGGTAGATGTGATTCTTCACTCGTTGACTCCTATCGGCTCTAGGCGCAGCTGAAGATGGGCCCACAGTGGGTCCTCAGCATTCTGATGGATCTCTCAATCAAGGAAAAGGGTGACTCCCGGTCCGGGATCGAACCCAAGCAGGAGCCAAAGGGTCAGGTAGGCGATCCAAACCACCGAGAGGGTCATGGAATAGGGGATCATGAGAGCCATGGCTGAGCCGATTCCTACTTCCTGGCCCTTCGCTCTGTACTTCTCCAAGAGCCCCAAGAGAAACGGGAGATACGCCGACACCGGAGAGATGATGTTGGTGGTGGAATCCCCTATCCGGTATGCCATCTGGGTGGTGGCTGGGCTCACATCCAACTGATAGAACAGGGGAATGAAAATGGGTGACAGAATCAGCCACTTGGTGAAGCCGCTGGTGATGAAGACGTTGAGAGCGGCGCAGAAGATGGCAAAGAGCACAATCGTCGGGACCATGCGGATCTCGAGACCACGGATGAGATCGGCACCCTTGACGGCGATGACAGCCGTCAGATTGCTCTCCTGGAAGAGGTGAATGAACAGGGAAGCCGGGAGGCACACCACCAGGAAACTGGCCACGCCGGCCAGGCCCCGCTGCATCATCTTGGGAACGTCCCTTTCCGATTCGAGCCTCCGTGAAGCCACCCCGTAGGCGACGCCTACGACCACGAAGTAGGCAAAGAGGATGGCGATGATCCCTGAGATGAGGGGAGAACGGGGGAGGAGTCTCCCTTCTTCGTTCCTGAGGAGGGCATTCTCCGGAACGGTTAACAGCAGCAGCAGTAGAAGAAACAGCAGCGTAGCAACGCCCGCAGCCTTGAGACCGCGCTTTTCGTGCTCGTCCAGATGGAAATCTTCTGGGGTCTGGGATACCGACTCGCCTTGAGGCTGGAACTCGCCCAAATACGGAACGATGACCTTTTCCGTGACGACGGTGACGGTAATTGCGAGGACCACGGTCGATCCCATCATGCAGTACCAGTCCATCAGGGGATGGACCACGGCGTCCACCGCAAAATGGCTCACGGCCGACTGGGTAATGCCCGCCAAAACAACGTCGGTTCCGGCGGGGAAGATATTGGCGGAGAAGCCCCCGTATGCCGCCACGTAGCCAGCGCAAATTCCGGCCACCGGATGCCGGTTCAGTGCCAGGAATATGGCTCCACCCAGTGTGGGGACGATGATGATCCCGGCATCCGACGCGACATTGGCGCAGACTCCCGCCAGAGCGATTATGAACGTGATCAGGGCTGGGGGAGTACGCTGAACGATGATGCGGATCATTGCGGAGAAAAAGCCGGTCTGCTCCGCGACGCTCACTCCCAGGATCATGATGATCACGAATCCAACGGGTGTGAAAGTGGCATAGATCCGCACGAAGTCTTGCATGGTGGCTTGGACGACGGACTTCTTCGCCAGGCTCAGAACTCGGATGGTATTGGATACCTCGTCACCCGTATTCGTGTCGATGGTTAGATACGAGACGGACAGCCCCACCCAAGCCAGGACAACTGAGCAAAGCACCACCACCGCGATCAAAATCAAGAATACCGTGAAGGGGTGGGGGAGAAAGTTGCCCACCCGTTCGGCGCTGGCGATGAAGCGGAGGAAGAAGCGGCTCGTGCGGGAACTCGACTCTACGTCTTCGGCCTTCATCTCTCCCCGGCAGAGCTGGATATTCGGGATATGCCGTCAGCAACCTTCAACAGGCTGTTCGCCAGAAGGCCGGTCCGGTCCTTGATTGTAGAGATCTTCACGAGCTCTTCCGCAGTATGGTATCCCTCGCAATAGGGCCCGAGCCCGTCAACGGTGGGTACGCCGGCGGCGCCATAGAAATTGGAGTCGGAACAGGCCGCGCGATGCTGCTCGCCGATCTGTTGACCCAGCTCCGCCCCGGCAGCCTTCACCAGATCCGCCAGCAGGCGTGTACCTTGGGTCAAGGGCCACGCCGGCCTCTCACTCAGGAGTAGAAACTTGGAGCTGCAGGCCGGTATGTCAGTCTGCGACACGACCTGCTCGACCATTTCTACCAGAACATCTCGGTGCGCCTGATCCTTCCACCGAATGTCCACGAGGGCCGATGCAAAGGCCGGGACTGTGGCCGGACCCAAGCCTCCTTCCACCTTGCCAACGTTCAGGCGGGTGTCGGGCAGATTCCCGTTCAATCCTTCGATCCTAATGGTCTTGTGGGCAAGCTCGAGAACGGCGCTCGCCTTATCCTGGTTCAGTGTACCTACATGTTGATCCTTGCCCGTGCATTCTAGGCGTCCGCCCATCTTGCCATAGCGGGAGACGACCACTTCGCGGTTGGCGCCGGCGCCTTCTACACCCAGACAGGCCAGTGCCCTTCCCGTTTCTTCTTCGTGAATTGGCCGAGACGTGACCGCCCCCACTTCCTCGTCGCCGACCAAGACAACGGTAAGGGGGACCTCATCGAGAACGCACGCGTCCTGCAAGGCCAGAATGGCATAGACCAGCGTGGCGATTCCCGCCTTCATGTCACCGGTACCTGGTCCGTGGAGTTCGTCACCGTCCACCCAACACTCCCGGAACGGATGTTCGGGCGGGAAGACCGTGTCCATGTGGGCAAGCACAACAATGGACTTCTCGCCTGGTGGAACGTTGGAGAGGAGGTGGAGGTCTCCCACCTTGGCTTGCTCCACCACTCGGTGAAAGCGAAAGGCGGTCCCGATCCTCTCCAAGACCATGGCTGCCACTTGGTCGGTACCTGCCTTGTTCCAGGAATAGCTGTTCTGCTGGCTCAGCGCTATGAGATACTGCAGCTGCTCGTCGGCGTGCTCGTCGATGAACCCTACCATCGCCAACGCGGTGTTGGGATCGCGGAGGGTCATCCCACCGGAATGCGGAGCACTTGTACGTGTTGATCGCACGACATTCCGAGGAAGTCGATACCCGCAACTGCTGCCATATGTATCTCCTCGGCGAATCGACGCGACATCGTCCCAGGAACGGGGATTTGCGAAGGTAAGGGCTATTGTCAACTTGAGCCGGTTCCCGAGACACTTCGGCGATGAATGACAAAACGAACTGCTATCACAGATACCGCTTTCCACCCGAGCTCATCAGTCACGCCGTGGGGTTATACTACCGATTCTGTCTGGCGGCAACTACCGTCGCGCGCAACGAAGAGCAATGTATCGGGGTGCGGCTGGCACGCAGCCAGGCATTCCTCGTAGCCGCGGCCGAGGCGGATCCACGGGTCGGATTCTGCCATGAGCCGTGCGCACGAGCCGTCTGCCTGTTTCCAGGACGGTCCATTCATCACCCGGGAAGGCCGGGTGCTTCTCTTCGAATCCATTCGGCCCGACGGATTCGGCGGCGCCGATCTCTACGTCTCCGTGCAGGGCCCAAACGGAACCTGGTCCCGGGCGGCGAACCTGGGCCCCGTGGTGAATTCGCAGAGCGCCGAGCGCTTCGGTCGGATCTCGAATGACGGTCGTTTTCTCTTCTTCGGCAGCGACCGGAACGGCGACCGTGCCGATATCTTCTGGGGTTCCGTGGACGCCGTAGAGCCCCTTCGCTTGGCACTGAGGTGATGTCGACAAAGCCTTTCGGCCAGCAGGTTGGCAGGCCCCGCGCTTGCGCTTGTGTGCATCCTTCCTGAGAACCTGCAAGTTGCAGATCAGCGGCCAGGCGCTTCTACGGGCAGTGCGATGACTGCCCAGACCGCCTTACGGGCTTACTCCGCACTCCCTGCCTGTCCCTGTGGAAGCGGATGATCGGAGTTCCAGATGTCCACCACGCAGAGCCACGAGCCGTCTGCCTGTTTTCGCTTAATTTCGATGTACTTGCCGGTGATCTGGATCGGCTCGAGCGCTCCCTCTGGGGTCATCGTCATCGAAAACGTTCCCCGCACAAAGGCAAGGTCGCCGCGACCGTCGATCTGCACCGGCGTAAAGGTCGCCTCAGTGAGGGTCCCGAGGGCCGCCTGCGCCTCGTTCCATGCCTGAATGGCCGCTCGCCCCTCCAGCGCCGGCTCGTTTGGCGGCATGAGAACTGCGTCCTCGCTGTAGAACGCAGTGAGTGCCGCCACGTCGCCAGCCAGCGCGACCTGCGCATACGCCTCCGTGATTGCCCTGATCGCCGCGACGTCCTCCTCGGACAGCGGCCCCGCTTGCTGAGCGGGCGGTTGACAGGCCAAAGTCGCCAGTCCAAGGAGCAGCAGCGCGAGCACCGTACTGCGCGCCTTCATGGGTACCTCCAGTGGTTTTTGTTGAGCAAATCCAAGATACAGCCACCCGGTAGAGGGGCCCACAGCCTCCGACATCGCCGTCGCTTGCGGTGAGGTGCCGCGCTCCGCATCCTGACGCGAGGGTCGTACCCTGTGCAGCCGAGGTCGCGCTGCGTCGCCACGACCGACCCGCTGACACCCATCGCGAGTTCACCATGTGGCAGATCGACGAGGACGCACTGGAATCGATCAGCATCGGCGCCGGGATCCTGGGGACCGGTGGCGGCGGGAACCCGTACATCGGGATGCTGCGCGCCCGCGAGCTGGTGCGAGCGAACGGTCCTGTCAACGTCCTGGGACTCGAAGAGCTACCCGACGACAGCCGGGTGATCTGTGTCGGCGGGATGGGCGCGCCGACGGTGGGCATCGAGAAAGTCCGGGGGACCGAATCCTACCGGGCGGTCCGCGCCATCGAGAAGCACACGGGCGAGCGGGCGACTTCGCTCATCTCGGGCGAGATCGGCGGCAGCAACTCTCTTGAGCCCGTCATCCCCGCGTCGCTGGCACGGCTGCCGGTGGTGGACGGCGATGGGATGGGCCGCGCCTTCCCCGAGCTCCAGATGACGACCTTCTTCATCTACGGGATCCCGCCCACACCGACCGCGGTCTGCGACGAAAAGGGCAACACGGCCATCGTTGAAGACGCGGTGAGCCCGACCTGGGTCGAGCGCATGGCCCGGGCGGTGACCATCGTGATGGGCTGCGCGCCCGTCTTCGCGTTCGCGCCAATGTCCGCGGCGGACGTCCGCCGCACCGCGATCCCCGGGACGCTCTCGCTGGCGAAATCACTGGGCGATGCGGTCCGCCGAGCACAGCGGGAGAAGCAGGACCCGATCGAGGCGATCCTCGCGACCGTGCCGGGACGCGTGCTTTTCCAGGGGAAGATCGTCGATGTGGAGCGGCGGACGACCGAGGGGTTCGCGCGCGGCCGCGTGACGATCGATGGGATGGACGGCGACGCGGGCGCCCAACTGGTCGTGGACTTCCAGAACGAGAACCTCGTGGCCCACCGTGACAGCGACGTGATCGTCACTGTGCCCGACCTCATCTGCATCGTGGATGCGGAGCGCGGCGAGCCGATCACGACCGAACTGCTCCGCTACGGGTTCCGGGTGAGCGTGCTCGGCTTTCCGGCGCCGCCGCTGTTGAAGACGCCGGAGGCGCTGGCGGTAGTGGGGCCGCAGGCGTTCGGCTACGAGGCGGCCTACGTGCCGCTCGAGCCATGAGCGGCGCCGTGGCGCGGGCGGCCCGACTCACGGAGGACACGGACGCGATGCGGGTCGGCGTGGACGTGGGTGGCACCAACACCGACGCCGTGCTCATGGCGGGGCATCGGGTGGTGAGGAAGACAAAGACCGCGACGACGCCGGACGTCACCAGCGGGATCGTTCGGGCGCTGGAGGGGGTGCTGGCGGAGGGCCGGAAGAGCGGCATCCAGGCCGTGATGCTGGGAACAACCCACTTCACCAACGCCCTGCTGGAGGGTCGGGGTCTGGCGCGCACCGCCGTCTTTCGCCTCTGTGGTCCGTCCACGCGCCTCCTTCCACCGTTCTGCGACTGGCCCGACGGGCTGCGCGCGGCGGTGGGCGGCCACGATTACCTGCTCCCCGGCGGCCACGAATTCGACGGCCGGGAGATCTCCGCCTTCGATAACGCCGCCCTGCGGGACGCAGCGCGCGAGGCGCTGACGAAGGGCGTCGAGGCCGTGGCGCTCTGCGGTGTCTTCTCCCCGGTGAACCCGGCCCACGAATCGCAGGCCGCGGATTTGCTCCGGCAGGAGTGGCCGGAACTCTCGGTCACCCTCTCGTCCGAGATCGGGCGAATCGGACTCCTGGAGCGGGAGAACGCGGCGGCCCTCAACGCCGCGCTGAGCCGGATCGCGGATCGGGCGGTCGAGGCGATCCGCACCGCCCTGGCGGACCTGGGTCTCGCGGTGCCCGTGTTCTTCAGCCAGAACGACGGGACGTTGATGGACGCCGCCTACGCGGCTCGCTACCCGGTGCTGGCCATGTCGTCCGGGCCGACGAACTCGATGCGCGGTGCGGCGTTCCTCGCGGGGATCGAGAACGCCGTCGTCGTCGATGTCGGCGGCACGAGCACCGACGTCGGGATCCTGGTCCAAGGCTTCCCGCGGGCGGCGTCCACCGCCGTGAAGCTCGCTGAGGTGCGCACCAACTTCCGGATGCCCGACCTCATCTCGATCGCGCTGGGCGGCGGCTCGATCATGCGGCGCGACCCACCGGCCGTCGGCCCGTCGAGCGTGGGTGCACGGATCACGGAGGAAGCGATCGTGTTCGGCGGTGAGACCGTGACAGCCACCGACCTGGCAGTCGCGGCTGGCCGTGCCGAGATCGGCGACCCGGCGCGCGCCCGGAGCCTGGATTGCGAACTGGTGGAACGCGGGCTCGCCGAGGTTCAGAGGCGCGTGGAGGAGGCCGTGGACCGCGTGAAGCTGACCGCCGATCCGCTGCCGCTCGTGCTGGTGGGTGGCGGCAGCGTGCTCCTGGCCGACCGCCTGGCCGGCGCGTCGGAGGTCCTTCGGCCCGAGCACGCCGAGGTGGCCAACGCCATCGGGGCCGCGATCGCCCAGGTTGGCGGCGAGGTCGAGAAGGTCTATTCGCTGGAGCAGGTGGGTCGCCTGGACGCGCTGGCGGCGGCCAAGCAGGAGGCGGTCGCCCGGGCCGTGGAGGCGGGCGCGCAGCCTGACAGCGTTGAGGTGGTGGAGGTCGAAGAGGTGCCGCTCACCTATCTCCCGGGCAACGCGACGCGGATTCGCGTCAAGGCGGTCGGAGAGTTGGGCGGGCGCGCCTAGCCGCCGCCACCGTCCGGCCGGGAGGGTCAGTCGCGTGAGATCAGGCGAATCCTGTCGACGATTTGGAACGCTACACCTCTGCGGCATCGCATCGTGGCCCCGTCCACGTTGACTGGAAACGGATCACCCGAATCGGGTTCGAGTGCCAGACATTCCGCGGCGGCGTAAGACTCCATCCCCCACCTTTCCGGGTCCTTCATGATCGACGCGCCGCGCGCGTGCCGCGCCTGCCCGAAGAGCTTGCGGAAGCCCAGGTCCCTGAGAGCGAAGAGATAGAAGCTCCCGGAACCGAGGGGCTCCGAGGAGTAGGGCAGCTCGGGGCCCAGGTAGCCGTTCACCAAGATCAAGGCCTGGTAGGCGTTCTCCGAGGCAAGCGCACCGTCAACCGATATACGCCACGTTCGTTTCCCACTCCAGGCTCCCTTGAGCACTCTTTCGAGAACGGCCAGCGTCATCCCTGCCGTGAAGGGACCCAGATCGCCGAACATTTGCCCGAGAATGCCCTTGTAGTACTTCATGAACCTGTTTTCCGTGTAGTAGGGAATCCGCCCGAAGACCTCCGCGCCACCGTAGCCCACGAGGTGCCGCGCCGGGTCGCCCGCGCCCACGCTGGTCGCGAGGATGACATCGCACGGCACGGTTCTGTTGTCGCGTATCGAATCCGCAAAGACACGCACCGCGCTCTCGATCTCGTCGGGCATTCCCAAGACCTTGCCTATGAGATCAGCCGAGCCCTTGCGCAGGAAACCAAGAAGAACCTCGCCAAGCGGTAGCCCTGAATCGCAGCAGCCCTCCAGAACGCTGTTGAAGGTCCCTGAACCGCCCGCCGAGATGAGGATTCGTCCTCCCTCCCCCAGGACCGCAGACGCCTTCTCTCGCGCCTCGCGGTGGCTGTCCGTCACGTGGAGCCTGACATCTTCCATGCCGTGTTGACGGAACAAGGGAGTAATGCGCCTCACTTTGCCCCAGTCCTGAATGGAGCCTGAAACGGTGGTGGCGATCACATCGATGCGCCTAGTGTCCACGGCTCTCCGCCCTCGCCAGTTCGATGAAACTCAGCGCTTCAGAGGCTACGACGTCGATACTGCGCTCAGCGTCGATTCGACAGACGGGTACCTCATGATCGCGCTCGATGACTCGACAGACCATGAGATAGGCGGCCCGGAGCTTGTCCAGCTTCTCCTCCGTCTCGTGGACCTGCCTGCGTCCGCCCCGCGACTCGATTCTGCGTATTGCCACCTTGGGGTCCACGTCCACGAAGATGATCGCATCGGGAATGTGCAGGCGGTCCAGCTTGAGGCGCTTCAGATATCGAAGCTCGGGAAAGTTTCGGAGGACGGGATCGTCCGTGTGCAACCCCTCCGCGCCGGAGGACAGGATCCGCACAGCCTTAGCGCAAAAGTCCTCGTTGAAGTGCTGCTCCCGGTACAGAGTCGCCCAGCCTGTCATGTTGAGCAGGGGGCAACCGTCCATGACGATGATGTCGGGGCGGTACCAACGCAGCGTCTCGTCCAGCATACGATCCCTGAGCAAGAGCTCCGTCAGCTTCGGGATCTTGTAGCGAACGAGGGATCGCGCCTGCTTCGCCTGCGCTCCGATCCACTGCCTGGCCTTCTCCACCAGCAGGGGTTGCAGCTCCTTGGGGCTCAGGTCTTCGAACAGTTCCAGGGAGTCACTTATCAGCCCGACTCCTGTCGAGTGCGATAGCTCGAGCGCGAGCCGTCTGGAAAGGGTGCTCTTGCCTGACCCGTCGATCCCGAGCACGCCGATCGTGAAGCACTGCTTCTTGGCAGGCCGGCGCCTATGCCGCTGGGCGGATTCCGAGAGGGCTAAGTTCTCGATCGACTTCTGCAGCGAGCGTGTGACATCCCTGGTCTCTCCCTTGAGGAGTTGAGGCAGGCCCACGATCACGTAGTTCCAGAGAGGCAGAGGAAAGCGTGCTCGTTTGGGCAGAGACCTCTCCGGACCCAGCAGGAAAACCGGAACGACCGGAAGGTCGCGCCGCCGCTCCACCACCCTCCCGATGCCGGTCCTGAACTCCTGGATCTGTCCTGGCTCCCCCCGTGTGCCTTCCGGGAAGATGATGATGTTGCTGCCCCGGTCGATCTTCTCGAGGGTCTCTTCGATGGGATCGCCCTCCTTGCGGACACGATCGATCCAGATCGGGCGGAAGAGGTAGTCTACCGCCGCAAAGAGCCATCGCTGCTTGGAGAAGTAGTCCCGAGCCGCGAGCGGGTGAGTCCTGAGAATCTGCCGGATGGGAAGAACCGAAAACAGAAGCAACGTGTCCAGGTGGCTGTTGTGATTGGCCGCCAGGATGAAGCGGTCCAGGCCCTTCAGGTTCTCTCTGCCCACCACGTTGACCCCAAAAACGAGCCGCAGCAGAGGTCGCAGCAGCAGGAGGTGGATGAGCAGGCGAAGGGACAGTGCTGGCTGCCGATCGGTCATCTCAGGAAATACCGGATGTAGTGGAACACCACGGGTGCCGCAAAGAGATACGACTTGACTCCGTGTATGATTTGACCCCTCCCCGGCTGCAGTCGAGCCCTCGCGATGCCCAGGTCGGTCTCGATGGCGGTGATGGTGAAATTGCCCACGAGAACGAGCAGCGGTGTCAGCAGGCCCAGTATTGTGGCATGAAGGCTCGGGATCGTGCTCCACCTGGACAAGAGTAGCGACACCGCAACCGTCGCCGGAGCGGCAGCCAGAAACTTGAAGAGCGCAGACTTCCAGCCGTTTCCGGCCCTGTGGCGGAGTGCGTGATCAGCCAAGTCACACAGGGCGACCGCGAGGATCAGGAACACGGCCATCCACGTGGAGAAGAAGGAGAGGTAGCCGATATGGCCCATGCAGTAGACGAACAGGAAGAGGCCGAAGTCGATGACGCCGATCGACAAGACCTTCCCCTCGACCTCTTTGCCACCCAGGACGACGAGAAAGGGCACGATCAAGAAGGCGTAGACGGGAATCGATATTATGAAGAGGCCATACCAATCGATCTGAATGAGGTAGATCATGAAGGGGATCGAAAGGTACGCAGCGAGTATGCCCCAGCGGTCCTGGAGCCGAATGTCGACCAGCGAGAAGTACTCCCGCAGGGCCTGGAAGGAGAAGAGGGCCAGGATCCACACGGCGAGCGTAAAGGAGATCCATTCGGAGGCGTTGAAGAACAGAAAGAACACCCAGAGGTAGCGGAAGTACGACGGTGGAGAAAGTCGCGACGGCCTCAGGACTCCGGCGAGCAGGACGATCGAGAGGACACCGAAGACAACCAGTAAACAGAACTGCGGCGTCCCACCAGGCATCGGTCTTTCCCCAGCGCCGACGTTGTGGCCGACGCGAGGGTCACCAACAGTGTATACCCAACGCGCCAGGATTGTCGGAACAAGGCTAGCTGAGCGTCACGCAGGTGTCAACGCCGAACTGAGATACTAAGATCAAGGCAGAGCCATGGCCCTGAGAGTGCGGGAAACGCGGCCCAGCAGGCCCAGCGCCCGCCCATTCAGTAGAGAGAATGGCTTCGGCGTGGAGCCCGCAAGTGGCGCCGGGCAGATACCTCACTCGCGAAACCGACCAGCACGGCCAGCCGTAGTGTCCCACCGGCTGGCCGTGGCAAGCAAGACGACTCACAGCTAGAAGAGTTGATAATGGGCAACACGCACTCCGCGCTGAAAGTCGGCCTTTTCGCCGTCCTCGTCCTCGCCGTTAGCGGTCCCGCAGCGCACGCGCAGGACCAGACGCTCATCGACCGGATCGATCACCGCCTCGAGAGTGTGCGGGCGGATCTGATCGAACTGCGTCGAGATATCCACCGGCACCCGGAGGTCTCGGGTCAGGAGGAGCGGACCGCAGGCATCGTCGCGGCCCGGCTGAGCTCGCTCGGTCTAGAGGTCCAGACGGGCATCGGAGGGCACGGCGTCGTCGGCATTCTGCGCGGCGGGGTGCCGGGGCCCGTCGTCGCCTACCGCGCCGACATGGACGCGGTTCAGTCCAGCGCGCCGGATCCGGTGCCCTTCGCCTCGGAGACCCCGGGCGTCCGCCACATCTGCGGCCACGATATTCACACGACCGTCGCCCTCGGTATCGCCGAGGCACTCGCAGCGATACGAGATGAGCTGCCGGGGACGGTCAAGTTCATCTTTCAGCCCGCCGAAGAGAACGTGCAGGGCGCGGCAGCGATGATCGAGGAGGGCGTGCTGGAGGACCCCGCACCCGAGGCGATCTTTGCGGTCCACTCCGCCCCACTCGAGGTCGGGCAGATCGGAAGCGTCGAAGGCTTGGCGCTCCCGGGGCTCGACAGGGTCACCGTGACGCTCCGCGGCGAGGGCGACCTGAGTGATGCCGCGCGCTCCTACGCCGGCGCCATCAGCGCCGTGAGCACCAGTCGCGACATCGCCCCCAGCGACTTCATCGCGGCTATGGTTTCTCGACCCCGCCCGGGCCAGGAGAGCGGGGAGTGGGTGATAGCGGGCTTGGTGCGGGCCGCGAGCGCCGAAGCACGCGCCCGGGCTAAAGCGGGGATCGACGAGCGGCTCGCCGCGCTCCGCCACGAGGGAATCTCACACGAGTTCAGCTACCAGGAGCAGACACTCCCCGACATGGTCAACGACCCGCAACTCGTACGCAGCACACTCGAGACGCTCCGCTCCGTCTTGCAGCCAGGGGGACTGCTCGAGGTCAACCAGGTGACGCCGTACTTCGGCGAGGACTTCGCCCACTACCAGCAGCACATCCCGGGCGCGATGTACTGGCTCGGCGTGTCGAACAGCGAGCTCGGATATGTCGGCATGCCGCACAGTCCCGACTTCGTCGCCGACGAAGAGTCGATCATCGTCGGCACCAGAGCGATGGCGGCGGTGCTGCTCGACTTCCTGATGAAGCACTGATCTGTCTGTCCGTCGGCCGGACGAGCCCGCCGCCCTTGACACAGGGGCGCATCGTGACCTCACTACATGGGTAGGCGGCCGTCCTTAACGGTCCTACTACCCCGAGCTTTTGCCCTCCCCCGACAATCGAGCCGCAACACGCGG
>CP070823.1:2679851-2684642 GCA_020344375.1 Gemmatimonadota bacterium
ACTCGCGTGTCGTGCCGTGCCGCTCGATGAAAAACTTCACGGCGAACGTCTGGAACGGGAAGATCGCCGAGTAGAAGGTGATGCAGAGCAACACGACCCAGATGTAGGAGCGCGGGAAGCGGAACAGGTCGCTCCACACGACCTTCTCGGTCTCGCCCGCCTCACCGAGGTCGTAGCGGGCCTCGGCCCTGTCCTCCATGATCCAGTAGATCACCGCGCCGACGATGCAGAAGACGCCGAAGCCGACGGCGATCAAGAGCGGCCACTGCCAGCTCACGAAGGCCGGCTTCGCCCAGGTGGGTGAGTTCAGGGCCGCGAACGAGCCCAGCCGCGCGATCGTCAGGTTGGCGCCGAAGGCGAAGCTCAGCTCCTTCCCCTTGAACCACTTGGCGATCGCGGTGGTGACCGAGACGATCAGCGACTCGGCGCCGATCCCGAAGATCAGACGCCCGGTCGCCATGATCGCCAGCGTGCCGGTAGCCGCGGTGATGGCCGCGCCCACGAAGCAGAGCACGCCGAACAGGAAAGTCGCCTTCTTCACGCCGATCCGGTCGATGATGATGCCGCCGATCAGCACCATGATGACGTTCGGCACGCTGTAGATCGCGTTCAGTAACCCGATATTCCTGTCGGAGAAATTGAGCTGCTCCTTGAGCAGGTCGGCGATCGGGCTGACCGCGTCGTAGACGTAGTAGTTGCCGAACATCGCCAGGCTGATCACCACCAGCACGGCCCAGCGGTAGAAGACGGGCGGCTCTGGCTTCAGCCGGGCTGGCGCAGCTTGGTAGTCGTTCATCGGGTCGACCCTTTGGACACGCCAAGGATATCGGCGTCGGCTGTGTGATCTGAGGCACAGGACAAGGATAATTCAGGCCACAAGATGGGATTTGCGCGGGCCTCGGGCAATCTCAGGCGGTGTGTGCCACAAGCGGCGCTCAGCCTCTCTCGGCAACCGCACGCCCCCGTGGGCCTCCCGCCGTCGGATCCGGCCGAGCGGTCCTCTGGGCGCGTTGATCTTCCGCCAGCAGCATCGCATCTTCCCTGCCCGGACCCTCGCGGCCCGCTCGGCACTTGAGATGCTGAAGCGAGGCGGCCGCAGCCGAGGAGTGTCAGTCTGACAGGAGAAGACGGATGGCATACACGTGGGAAGAGCTTCACAAGATGACGGTGGCGCGGCTACGCGAGATCGCCAAGGGGATCGAGGACGAGTCACTGCGCGGTTACAGCACGATGCACAAACACGAGCTGCTGCCGGCCCTCTGCAAGGTGATGGGGATCGAGGCCCACACGCACCACGAGGCCGTCGGGATCGACAAGACCGGGATCAAGGCCCAGATCCGGGCGCTCAAGGCTAAGCGGGACGCGGCGCTGGAGGCCGGAAACCCGGCGGACGTGAAGGAGGCGCGTCACAAGATCAAGCGACTCAAGCGCAAGATCCGCAGGGCCACGGCTTAGCCGACGCGCGCCCCGCCGGTCGCGCCTGCGGGTTCGGCACGTCGCTCGCGCCCCGTGTGGCCATCATGGCGACACGGGGCGCTTCGGCTTCACCCCATCACAGACTCTGGGTCGGACCGCAGCTCAGCACCTGGCCAGGCCCCGGTCTCGCCTTGATCTCACCGTCCTCGTAGACGACCGCACCGCGCCGGATGGTCATGCGTGGCCAGCCCGTCACCTCCCAACCTTCGAACAGCGAGAAGCCAGAGCGCGAGCGCAGGTCGGCCAGCTCGATCTTTCGTGTCTCGTCGGGATTCCAGAGCGCCAGGTCGGCGTCGGAGCCCACGGCGATCGTGCCTTTGCGCGGGTAGAGCCCGAGGAGCTTCGCCGGGTTCGCCGCTATGATCTCCACGAAGCGCTGGAGTGAGATTCGTCCCCTCACGACACCCTCCGAGTAGAGCATCGGAAACATCTCCTGGAGGTTGGGGACGCCGGGGCGCAGCTCCTCGATGGACAGTGACGGGTCCATCTTCTGGGCCTTGCTCCAGCCCACGTGGTCGGTGCCCAGGGTGTGTATCGAGCCATCCTTCATCCCGGCCCACAACGCCTCGACATCCTCCGGGGTCCGCAGCGGCGGCTGCCCGACATAGAGGGGGCCGTCAGCTTGCTCGTACTGCTCTTCCGTGAAATGGAGGTAGATGGGCCGCGTCTCCACGTAGACCGGCAGCCCTTGACCCTGCGCGTCGCGGCAGATGCGCAGCGGTTCCGCCGCCGACAGGTGGACGACGTAGATCGGCGCGCCGGTGATCTCGCAGTAAGCGATCGCGCGCTGCGTCGCGATGACCTCGCAGGAGAGCGGCCGGCTGCCGGGGTAGTACCGCAGCGAGCTCTTACCCGCAGCGACCAGCCTGTGCGTCGCCTCGGCGATGATCGCCGGGTCCTCACAGTGAACGAGCGACAGGATCCCTGTCTGCCCGGCCATACGCATCACCCGCACGTACTCCCGCAGGTATTGGTCGAAGCTCGCGATGACCATGAATATCTTGATCGTGGTATGCCCGGCGTCGGCGAGCTCGCGAATCTGTTGCAGGCCCAGCTCGCTGGGGTCGAGCAGCACCGGGTGCAGCACGATGTCGGCGATCGCCTTCTCGCCCACGAAGCGCGCGTCACGCTCGAGCGCATCGAAGACGGTCTGTCCCTGGCCCGGGACCGTCATGTTGCCGATGGTCGTGATGCCGCCGGCCAACGCCGCTTCGGATCCGCTGGTGAGGTCATCGGCGAACCTGTACTTCTCCGGCCCACCCTCCGCCTGGGTCAGATGCGCGTGGGGATCGATTCCGCCGGGGAGCACCAGGGTTCCCTCGGCATCGATCACCCGCTCGCCCGCGGGCGCGAGGCCCGGGCCGACCTCGACGATCTTCTCGCCGCGGACACGGACATCGCCGCGAAAGCGGTCCTCCGCGGTGACGATCGTGCCGCCGCGGACCAGCAGGCCGTCCTGCGGTCGTCCACCGAAGACCGGTTGGGGCCCACGCGCCGCGCCAGCGGCCAGGGCGGCCATCCCGAGCCCCGTGGCACGCACGAAATCACGTCGCGACAGCGACGATCGGGTGTTGGTGTCTCGCACAAACATCGGTTCTCCCCTCCGCCAGGCGCGGACGTGATCGGACCCGGCGTCGCGCCTGGCGTACGGTGTACAGTCCCCCGCCGGGTCAGCGTGGAGACGGCGTGCGAGTCAAGGCGCGGGCAAGAGGCTATGTCGAGCCTACCTCCGCATGACGGCGAACGCATACGCGAGCTGCAGCAAGTCGTCGCTCGTATAGGTAAGCTCCCACTCGCCGGTCCGCCGGGCACCGGGAAAGAAGGAGCCGTTGTACACGGATTCCTCATTCTTGAGCTTGAGGACCATCGTATAGGGCGGTTCCAGCTTGTAGGGTCTGTACCTTCTCAGGTTCCGCAGAGCGCTCTCGACCCCTGCGCGGATCCTCTCGCGTGACGCCTCTGGATGCAGGCTCCGCGCCGCGCCGCCTATACCATCCTTGACCGCCACGGTCTCGACCTCGCCGAAGAGCGCTTTCGCCTGCTCGCAAAGCGCCTTGTCACCGGCCACGAATACGACCGGCACGTCGTAGTAGCCAGCGATCAAAGCGTTGAGGCCCGCTTCCGGTAATGAGACGCCGTTAATCGAGAAATCCATCACATTCCCCGACATCGTGTGCTCCAACAGCGCGTCCGGTGTGCCGGCTTTGGCATGGTAGCCGACGAACATCACGGCGTCGAAGCTCTCATCGATTCCCTCCATCATAACCTTCGGTCCACCCGACCAATCGCGTATCAGCCGCGCGTTCTCGTTGAGCAGCTCGGGAAGGATGTTGCGCGCCGAGCCGTGCGAATCGCGTACGACGATCTCGGTCGCGCCGGCGGCGAGTGCGCCTTCGATCGCGGCATTCGTCTCCTCGGTCATAATCCGCCGGAAATCGTCGTAGTCCTTCCCCGTCCTGCTCACATCCTCCCAGTTGACGACACCGGTGATCCCCTCCATGTCCACGGAGATGAACACCTTCAGGTTCCTGCCCGCCTGCCCGAACGCTGGAGCTGCGATGAACGGCAGGACCAGCACCGCCACCAGGAACTTCTTCATAGCAACCTCCTAGCTGATTTCGCTCCCAGAGCTGAGCATCCGTGTTCTTGGGAAGGGGCAGTCATCGGATGCTGTCGATTCTATGCCGGCTATTGGGAGACAATACGGGTGCGGACCGAGCACAGCAACGGTGGGGAGGCAGCGGGGAACCCGGCTGATCGCGAATGCCGTTGCCGGCACTCAGCCGATACGGTATGGTGCCCCACGGCGAGCGCCCGGGCGGCGCGCGTGCACGATGTCTGAACTTCAGGAGCGCACCTGGGGGTCAAGGGGCTCCCAGCTCTCGAGGAGGGTCCGAGTCACACATGGAGGAGTTGAAGCGCCACCGCATCTCGATAGCGGAGGTCATCCAGTCCCGTGGGGTCGTCGGGCGCTTCATCAAGCCCACCCAGCTGATCTACTACGAGGGTCTATCGAAGCTGATCGGCGCAGCGGTTTATGTGAAACACGAGAACCACAACCCGACCGGCACGTTCAAGATCCGCGGTGGCGTCAACCTGATGTCGCACCTCAGGGACAAGGGCGTGACCGGGGTCATAACCTTCTCAACGGGTAACCATGGACTGTCGATCGCGACCTCGGCGAAATGGTTCGGGCTGAGCGCGGTCGTCGTCGTACCTGAGAACAACAACCCGGCGAAGAACCGGGCAATCCGTGAGTCTGGCGCGGAACTCGTGGAAGCGGGCAAGACCTTCGAGGAAGCGTCTCAGGCCGTG
>CP070823.1:2684742-2692100 GCA_020344375.1 Gemmatimonadota bacterium
GGTTTCACCGAGATCTCCGACCTCGTGCCCGCAGGGACTCCCCTCGCCCTGGCGAAGGTGGTCTTCCGGCCCGGTCCCAGTGACGCGTGGTTCGAGGTGGGCGCGTTCCGCTTCCGGCTCGAGGACGGGACCGGCCGCTCCGACCTGCGGCCTCGTTGGGACGGCGACGACCGCGTCCTCACCGTCTATCTGCCTAAGGCCGAGGTCGCCGAGGTGCCGTACAGCTGCTTCTTGGCCGAGGACGACCTCGAACTGATGGCCATCTGGCACTGGATCCTGCAGGCGGCGCCGAAGGAAGCGGATCTCGAGTTCCTCAAGCAGCTGGCGCTGGACGGTCGACACTGGATGCTGACACCGCAGCGCACACTGGTGCTGGTACACGCGGTCCAGCAGCCGCTGCGGCCGCCGGCCTTCACCGATCTGACGCCCCAGAGGTCGCTTGGTAACACGTACGCGACCCTCGTCGACCGAGTGCGTGTCCACGCGAAGAGCACCATCAAGCTGGACGTACGGGCCGAGTGGAGCGAATGGATCGACGCACTCGCCGAGCCCGAGCCCCGGCGTATCACCGGCAGCGCGCACGTCTGCGAGTTGGGGGTGGACGACCCGCAGCAGGACATCCTGAACCTCGCGCATCGCCACGAGTTCGGCGATACCAAGTACCGCGAGGTCCGCTATCGCGGGACGGCCACTACGCGCTTCCGCGAATATCTGCCCGCGGGGTTGTTGGAGGACGAGAGGAACATCACCCGCACCACAATCGATGAGCCGGAAGGCACAGACGAGGAGCCGTTCATCTCGCCGGTCATCGATGTTCCCAACGCGGCACGCCCGGAAGCACCGAAACTGCTTTACGTCGTGCCGGCCTTCCGCTGGGAGGAAGAGGCCGCGATCGCCGGACCGCCGCTGAGTAGCCGGCGCGAGGGCGGCTGGTTGCGTGTGTACATGGACCGACCCTGGTACTCGTCCGGCGACGGTGAGGTCCTCGGCGCCCTCATCTGGACCGATGAGTTCAGACGAATCCCAGCCGAGTACCGGCCGTACGTCACCCAGTGGGGCACCGACCCGATCTGGGTCAGCACGCCCACGACCGGTGCGGCCTCACTGGGGAACTTCAAGGCGGCCACGCAGACGAAGCTCGGCGGGCTGACGCTGGACGAGCTGACACCGCCGCTCGCCATGGTGCCCGTACTGCCGACCCTGCGGCGGCTCGAGGTGCCGCACCCGACACCGAGGTCGCAGACCCAGGTCACCCCGCAGATCGAGCGAGCCCGCGAGCTGGAGGTGCGACGGCCCGAGGTCGAACTGCGGCGCGAGCGGCCGGTAGTCGCGCGGCAGCCCGAGGTCGTGGCCGAGGTGCGTCCCGTTCCCACGCTGGCCGTCGCCGGCCATGAGGTCCAGTACGACCCCGAACGGCGACTCTGGTACGCCGACATCCACATCGACGCGGGACCCTCGTACTTCCCGTTCGTGCGGTTGGCGCTCGTCCGCTTTCAGCCGATCTCGTTGCCGAACGCTCACATCTCCCGGGTGGTGCTCGCAGACTTCGCGCAACTCGCACCCGACCGTACCGTGAGCCTCGGCTTCGATCCTGCACGACCGCAGGAGGTCACGCTGAGCGTTCATGGACTCACCTACCAGCGCTCGCAGGCGATGCGCGAGCCTGGCCAGATCTTGGTCCGGGTGGAGACGCTACGCCCTGACGTCCCCAAGGAGCTGGGCTGGGTGCCGACCCGCGACGCGGCAATCGAGCCAGCGAGGATCAGGCGCCGCGGCGAGGCGCCGCTGTGGAGTGGCAAGATCACGCTGCCCGTGGCACGCGGCAGGCAGCCCTTCCGGGTGGTGATCCAGGAGTTCGAGGGCTACGCGTACCAACCCGCGGCGCCCGAGGCGCGCATGGCCAGGGTGACCCGTGCGGGCCGCGTGGTGTACGCCCACGCGATTGAGCTGTGACGTAGCCGGCACCCGTTCCCGGCTGACCGCCGGCAAGCCGTTGTCGTGACCGGACGGTCCGAGGTCTTCCGCGCCTGCCTAGGGGAGAGTCATGCCAGGACTCGTTGCGGGAGCCGTGCGGAACGAGACGGTGACCGTCGTTCCCTGTCCCGGTGTGCTGTCAATCTCGATGTTCCCACCGTGGATCCGCACGACCTGACGGGCCACAAACAGTCCCCAGTTTGCCTTAACGCGGCCACTCTCGGCTCTAAGCTGGGGCTCGAACAGCGACACCAGACGTTCCGGCGGAATCCCGCGCCCGTTGTCGCTGATACGTATCCTGATTCGGTTGGCCTGCGAACCGCTGCTCACTCGCACGACACCCCGCTCTGGTATGGCCTCGATCGCATTACGCATTATGGTCAGGAACGTATCGGTGAGATGCTGCGGGAAGCCTCTCAAACTCGGGACTGGCTCGAGCGCCAGCTCGAGTTGCACTCCGGCCGGGAGCTCGGCGCTGAGCATGGCGGCGACATCGCGCAGAAGCCCATTCAGGTCAACGCTCGTGTGTTCGGGCCGATCGAGATGTGTGAACCGTCCCGCCTTCTTGATGACTTCGCCGGCGCGCTGAGAGGCCTCTGCCGTCGTCGCGCTGAGTGCCTGGAGGGTTTCCACGAGATTTCCGACCTCCCCAGTCTCGCGCACGTCCGGTCGCTCCATGACCGTCCCCAACTGAGCGCTCGCTGCGCGTAGCGTCTCCGCGGCGCTGCTGAGCACGCCGATCGGTGTGCTGAGCTCGTGGGTCAACGCAGCGGCAAGTCGTCCGAGGGCGGCGGCTTTCTGTGAGCTGACGAGCGCTGCCTGGGCACGTTCCAACGCGTCGAGCGATGCGCGCAGGTCCGCCCGTGCTCGATAGCCCTGAATTCGAAGTCTGTAGATCACGCCTGTCAGGACCAGACAGAGCGTCGAGATCAGCACGAATGTCAGGACGACATCGCGCTCGACCTCCAGGGGATCGAAAAGTTGAGCCCAGATAGCGTAGATGCCGGTCGTGGCGAGCCCCATTGCAAAAATGGCCAGCGGCCTTAGTGGCATAAGGGCCAGAACCACCAGCAGCACCGTTACGAATCCCCAAAAGACCTTGAATTCGTGGTCCAGGTAGATTGGGCCCCACCCGGCCGCGGCCCCGGCGGCGATTCCCAGCGTCAGTGCTACACCCTCCACATGCCTGCGGCCCCAATCCGTCGCGCTGATGGCCAGCGCGGCGGCGCCAAGCAGCGCGAGGATCACCTCGTCCTGTTCGGCTACCAGAAGCTGGTTGATAGGAGTGCGCCCGGTGGCCAGGGGAAGTAGAGCGAGAAAGGCGCCGATGAGGCCGGCGGCGGCACCGGCCACGCGAAGGCCCAGGATCATCTGCTTGCCGAGCTCTTCCCGAAAGCCGGGACCCAGGTCGTCTACATCCGGCGAGACGAATTCCCAGAGTCTCCAGGCCTGGCTGGCCACAGACATCGATGCTCCTTACTCTCCTGACGCACTTGGCTTGGGCTGACCCACCGCCAGCGAGGGTGCGCGGCTGACGCGTCCTGTGGCGCTGTCCCTTACACAATACCTGCTCCAACAGCCGGCATCAATGGACTTCCTGTCTACCGTCGCCACTCGACGCCTTCGCCCTGGATTGCCTAACGGGTAGTCCAATCTCGATCCAACGCACTCCCCACACTCGCGCACCGCTACCAGATGCCCGGCAGCAGTCGGTAGCGCACACGCTCGGCGTAATCACTGTAGCCCTCAAGCTCCTGCCTAAGGGTTCGGTCCTCAAGCACCGTCCGCACCAGCACGAGGAGCACCGCCAGCCCGGCCGGGACGAGCGCCCAAAGCGACCCGAGCATCAGCGTCATCCCGCTCCACATCACGATCCAACCAATGTAGCCCGGATGGCGCACGTACTGATACGGCCCGGCAGTGACCACGTGATGCCCTCGCTCCTCCTGTATGCGGATGAACTTCGAGAAGAACTTGTTCACAGCCATCGCCCAGAGGAACAGCAGATCGCCCAGCAGCACTGGGGCCACTGCGGCGATCTGCAGCCAGGTCGCCACCTCGGGTCGCCACCCGAAGCGCTGATTCAGTGCGGCCACCAGCAGCGCACCGATGGCAAACATGCCCATGATGGGGCTGAGGACCTTATCCCACCCCTTTACGCCCTTCCTGACATGGATGCGCTCGTCTATGACCTCCGGATTGACTCGCCAAAGCACAGCCAGGTTGATCAGCAGGCAAACCGTGAGCAACCCGAGCCACACCCACGCCATCACCCAGTCCAGGCGGCCTGCAAGCAAGAACAAGAGCGCCCCGAGGACCACAAGGGAGCCGAAGAGCGCTACCACGCCTTTCAAGATGAGCGCGGTCCCAGGGGGTGCGAGTTCCGCTTGCTCTGTCGACTTGGCGGTCTTCATCGTCGAGCTCCGGCAGATCTGTCTTTATCGGTGTCCGTGCCAATCAACTTCGCGCCACACTACACACACTACGCATCGTGGCCGCCGCCAGTTCGGATAACAATTATTGATCCATTCCAGGCCGTTCTCCCACCGTTGCCCGACGGCTCAAGAACGGCCCCGCGCGTTGACACATCCCCTCGGGCCGTATAGCGTTCACTGAGTCCCCTTCCGTCACCCGCCGCCCGGCGGGAGGCCAGCTACAAGTCAGAGCCTCCGCCCAGAGTCGTCCAGGTCGATCGTGCAGAGTGAGGAGTCCGATGAGCGACAAAGGCCCTAGCAGCTTTCGCCGCAAGTTCAATCGCTACATCGCCCTGACGACGGCAGTCGTCGGGACGCTGGTCATCATGAGTAGTTTCCTGTTATCGGAGAACCCACTGGCCTGGTACGCCGCCGTCATCATTGGGCTCGAGGTCGTGCTGATCGGCTCGTGGTATGCGAGCAACCCCATCCTGACCAGCGAGCGCCGGAACCCGGGGTTGCGCCACGAGGTCGATCGTTTCATGGATCTGGTGCGCCGGCTCAACCGCGTGGCGGCTGCCAGCAAACCAGCTGAGGAACTCCAGCAGTTGAGAGCGGCCATGTTGGAGTCTGTGGAACGGATGGTCGAGGTAGCGGTTGAGGAGCGGAACCCACCTGCGACCGCCGCCTAGACCCTCTCCAGGAAGGCCATCGAACGAGGAGCCGTATGAGCGACAAGAGCCCAGGCAGCTTTCGCCGCAAGTTCAATCGCTACATCTCACTGGTCGCGTCGATCATCGGGATGTTCATCATCATGAGCAGCTTCCTCTTCACAGGGGATCTGCTCGCATGGTACGGCGCTGTCATCCTCGGGCTCGTCATCGTCCTGGTCGGCTTCTGGTATGGGGCTAACCCCATCCTCACAAGCGAGCGGCGCTATCTCGCGCTGCGCTCGGAAGTCGATGGCTTCATCGGATTGGTGCGCCGACTCAACACCCTGGCGGTAACCGGCGGCTCATCGGAGGAGTTTCAGCAGGTCAAAGCGGCGATGCTCAAGTCCGTGGAACGGATGGCCGAGCTGGCCGGTAAGGAGGGTAAGCCGCCTACCCCGAGCGCGTAGCAACCGTCCTTGTGTTTTTCACGCCGAGTCAGCACTTTCTAGGCGCCCTCCGTGCTGTCGCTCGTAACCCGGGGAGTCGAGGAGGCTAATGGGAGAGAAGGGTAAGGGCAATTGGCGGCGCACAGTCAACCGCTACGCCGGTCTGGGTTCGGCCATCCTCGGGATGGCCATCATCATGAGCAGCTTCCTCTTCCTGGACAATCTCTTCGCCTGGTACGCCACGGTGATCATCGGGCTTCTCGTCGTCTTGGGCGGCTTCCTCTACGGAGCCCACCCGTTCCTGACGAGCGAGCGCCGGCACTTCGAGCTCCGGGCTGAGGTTGACCAATTCATCGGGCTGGTTCGCAGGCTCAACACCGCCGCGATGGCTGCCGGGTCGGAGGAGGAGTTCGAGCGCGTGAAGACGGAGATGATGGCATCCGTCGAGCGGATGGCCGAACTGGCCGGCAAAGAGGTCTAGATCGCCGGTCGTTGACCGCCAGCACGCGCGCTCCCTACATTCGCCGCGGGCGCGGAAGTCGAGGGTGGCCTGAGGCCGGGGTCACCTGGTCGAGGAATGCCGACGTGCAGGCTAGCAGCACTCCGCGACTTTATCTCAGACACAAGCCGTCCCCGTGGCGGCCGTTCCAGCCTGTCTTTCCCTTCCTCGCAGCGAGCCCGAGACCCGCACCTCACCTCCATCCCTCGCCGGGGCGGAGGTTTCGTCCAAAGAGTCCGTTTCTGGAGGTGGTCCATGAAAGGCTTCGTCTGGTTCATCGTCGGTGCCATCATCGGCGCCATCGTCGGTGCACTCTGGATCGGCCCCGAGCGCGTAGGCCAGCTGTCAGACGCCGACGCGACAGCGGTCAGTAGCGCAGCCGACGGGTACATGCAGGCGGCCCTTGCCGGCGACTGGGCGGGGTTTGCCAGCCACTACACCGAGGACGCGGCGGTATTCGCGCCGGGGGCCCCGATGCTCGAAGGCCGAACCGCGATTGAGGCGTCGATGACGGGGCCCGCGCCAGCCGATTTCAGGACGATGGCTCGAGGCGTAGAGGGGTGCAGCTCGCTCGCCGTCAGGTGGGGCACCTACGTCTACACCGCCGTTGCAGAAGGCACGACCGAGCCACTCACGGACAACGGCAAGTTCGTCGAGGTCTGGAAGAAGCAGCCGGACGGATCGTGGCTGATGACCGTTGACATCTGGAACTCGGACTTACCGCCTGCGGAGCAGGGCGGCGCGACGGACAGCTGAACCTCGGCCCATTCGCACAGGGGGAATACCGTGACACGCCTGAATATTCTGTCTACGCTACTCGCCGGACTCGTGCTGGGAGCGCTTATCACGCTCGCCGCCTGGACGGCCTTCGCAGGCCGCGGGCCACGCGCGCCTCAGCTGTCCCGGGAACTGCGGGAAGCCGCCGCCGCACACCAGACGGCGGCCGCGGTCCTCGAGACGATCCGGCAGCGGCGCACCGTGCGCAGCTACAAGGGCACGCCCGTGCCGCGGGAGGACCTGATGGCGATCCTCGATGCGGCCCACTACGCGCCTACCGCCGGCAATCAGCAGCCCTGGAAGTTCCTAGTTGTGCGGGACCGGCAGAAACTGGACGCCCTCAAGGAGCAGGCGGTTGTGTGGTACATGGAGCGCGCGCGCAGCTCGCCCGGGGCGGCCCGGCAGGAGATGGATTCGCTGCAACAGCGCGTCGAGGGACTACTCGACGGGGCCCTATCGGCGCCCGTGTATGTGGCGTTGCTGGTGGACGGGGACGCGCCGCACCCGCAGTACCTGATCCAGGACGGCAGCCTCGCCGCCAGCAACCTGATGATCGCTGCGCGGGCCCTGGGCTACGGTACCGGCTTCTTCACAT
>CP070823.1:2692200-2696286 GCA_020344375.1 Gemmatimonadota bacterium
CCCACAGCGCCAAGGCAACCACAAAGCTCAAGGCCGCGTTGCGCCACGTCAGAAAACGACGCCGGCCTGCGGCTTCGCGGCGAGCACCAGCCTCGACCTCCACACGGGCCGGCTCCGCTTCCGGCTCCGGGCGCTCGCTCGGCGCTGGCGCGGGTGCCGCTTCCTCACGGACGAAGGCCGTCGCCACCACGATCGGCAGCCCGATGATGAACAGGGCAACGGCAAGCGCGGGAAACCATTGCGGCAGACCGACACCTTCGGTCAGGCTCTGGATCGCCTGATACGCCATCAAGGCGCCCCCGACGTAGATCAGGAGCACCTGCCAGAGTGAGCGGCGGTGGATCTCGACGATGAGCCGCTTGAGACGTGACATAGCTGCTGCCAGCGGCCGGCGGACATGTTTGGGCCTTCGGGCCCACGACGAATTCTCAGCCACAAGATGCGGGCTCCGCTAGGCTGGATCAATCCTCCCGTGATGAGGCCGCAGAGAGCCATCACAACGCGTGGGATGCCGGCTGGAGCCCGACCACTACCAGACTGAAGTGCAGGGATGCTCTCGAATGGGAGGTATCGTGGGAACGACGACTACGGCCTCGCGGCCCTACAAAAGCAGCGGGGCGCCGTGGCGCGGCGCCCCGCCCTCCGAACCTTGTGGGCTACAAGCCTAGGAACGGCGAAGCTGGATGCTGCCGTTCACCGTTTTCACCACCAGGTTGCGTCCACCTCCGCCGATTGTCCCCTTCAGGTGCCGCGGTGAGAAGCGTCCCTCCACGGTGAGCGGAAAGTCGCTGGAGATGTGGCCGTTCACGGTGGAGATGCTGATGGCGCAACTCAGGTCGGCCGGCATCTCAAGCGTCACGCTGCCGTTCACGGTGGTGAAGTCGAGAGTCCCGGTCCAGTCCGCCCGCTGCATGGAAACGGTTACCGAGCCGTTTACCGTGGTGGCCTCGGCCAGCCCGGTCGCCGTGACATCCACGTCACCGTTCACGGTATGCGCCTTCACGTCGCCCTCTATTCCGAGGGCATCGATCTCACCGTTGACCGTCCGACCGATGAAGTTCACGCCCGCCGGCACGCGCACCGTGAAGTCTACTTGAACATCGTTGTTGCGGACGTTCATGCGCCCATGGCGGCCGGGCCGGCACTCGTTCGGTTCGTCCCGATCGCGGCTGGGGTAGACGGCGCAGATGGTCACACCGTTCTCGTGCTCCAGCACGACCATCTCCACCTCATCCGGATCGTTCCTCCTGCCCCGCAGCCGAGCCTCGACCTCCACCTCGTTCCCCGAGGTGGCCTCGGCAAGTATCTCGCCGTTCACGCCCTTGATCTCGATGGACTTGCCACGCTCGATCCGGCCCCTCCAATCCCAATCCCTGTCCCTGAGCAAGAGATGGTCGGAAGCAAAGGCAACGGCGACGACGGGCGTTGTGTCTGTGGGACGATACCCCTCGGGTGCGTCTTGCGGCGTCCATGCCACCAGTGCTGCCAGGAGCCCAATTGCGCCGACTCTATACATCGCGCTTCCTCCTCTGACTGCCCTCTCTGTCTACCTTCGCACCAGTTGAATGTCGCCGTCGAACGAATGTAGCTCGAGCCGCGCACTGCCGTTGCCGAGCACGAAGCTGAACCTTCGTGTGGCTTCGGTCCTCTCCAGCTGGATAGGGAAGTCGGCCTCGAACTCGCCGTCGAACGTGGCGACTGAAACTGTGGCGTTTACGCTGACCGGTATCGTGACCACGACATCCCCGTCGTGGGTGGTGAGCCGGTAGCGGCCGTCATCGCGAATGGTCCCCTCGTAGTACACCTCGCCATCGACGGTCTTGGCTTCCACCTCACTCGACCCGATGGCTTCGAGGCGGATGTCACCGTCGATCGCTTCCACGAAGATCTCACCCTCGAAATCGAGGACCGAGATCTCGTTCTCCACGTTGTTCACCTCCAGGCGGCCCCGTGACCGCTGGACGATCACGTCGCCTTCGACCGAACGAAGTGAGATCTCACCCGCACAGCCGCGGATCTCGATGTCACCTTCGAGGTTCTCCAGGTTCACCCCGTTCTGTGCACCTTCCACCGACATATCGGTCTGGAAGCCCCAGAGATCGACCGCCATCGAGCTGGGGATGGTGATCTCGTAGTCAACGACGTCCGGGACTCCATACCGAGCCTCGGACCTGATCTTCACCGCCGACTCGGACTGGAAGATCTTGACCCTGTCACCGCTCGAGTGGCTGGCTTCCACACGGACCGCGTCCCGATCCCAGGTTCGCACGATGATCTCGCCTGCGTGGTTCCGGACCTCGAGCCGCGCCCTCACGTTCACCGTGAACGTGGTATCGATATCGACGTCGTACTGCGGCTCGTCCCACTCGTACTCCCAGCCCGGGACATAGATGTCGATCTCAGGAACCCGGATCTCGAAGCCGGGAACCTCGATATCGATCTCCGGCACGTAGACCTCGTAGTCATCCCAGTAGACATCGAGGTCCTCCCAATAGAAGTCCAGGTCCTCCCAATAGAAGTCCAGGCTCGGCACATAGACGCTGAACCCCGGTACGTAGACATCGAAAGCGGGTAGCTCGATCGCCGGAATCTCGATCTCTACCGCCGGTACCTGAATGTCGATCTCCGGCGTCTTGACCCGGACCTCGGGATCCTGCGCTGCCGCGACCGACACCAACGCTCCCATCAATAGCTCGATGTACATCGTCCGTCCCTCTCAATCAGCTCGCTGCGCTGGTCATCTGCGCCGCTTGCCTCAGAAACTCCAGCTTCTGGCGCATGGTGGCAGCCAGGTACTCGTTCAGGTAGATGCTAGCCGGATCTTGCACCAGCGCTCGCTGCGCCTGAGCGATAGCCCGGTCGATGATCATCAGGTTCTCCTCGATGATCCGCACCGTGGCCGTGTCCAGCCGATCACGGTTCTCCTGAATGACATCCTCCAGCTCGGCGATCGCCGCGTCGTAGCCGGCAACGCCGAAACCGGCCGCCGGTGCTGAAACCGGCAAGAGCGCACCGCCAGCCGCCGGCTCAACCGCCCCTACTTCAGGGTTCTCCGCCCGTGACAGCAGCCAGGCCGAGCCGCCCGACAGGATCACCAGCGCCACGCTGGCAGCGGCCAGCTGCGGTAGCGACAAAGTGAACCGGCGCGCGCCCAGCGGGCCACGCCGGCGCCGGCGGTGCTCCTCGAGGTCTGCGACGACAGCGTCACGCGCCGCCCCGATACGCGCCGCGATCCCTGCCCAGAGATCGCTGCCGGGAGGCTGGTCCTCCAGCGCATGCGCCCGCGCCACCACCTGGCGGAGCTGCTCGAGCGTCGTCGCGCAATCCTGACAGCCAGCCAGGTGCGCCTCCAGCTCCGCCCGCTCAGCGGCGCTCAGCTCGCCGTCGACATATTCCGACAGCCGGTCCGTCCAGCGGTCGCTCATCCTGCGAACTCCATCACCGATCCAGGTAATCGCGGAGGATCAGCCGCGCCCGGTGCAACTGCGATTTCGAGGTCCCGGCACTGATGCCCATCATCTCCGCGATCTCCTCGTGCTTGTAACCTTCGACGTCGTGCAGCACGAACACCTGCTGCGCGCCGTCCGGGAGCAGCTGCATGGCGGCCTCGAAGTCGATCGCCGCCTCGGCGCCCTTCGGGTTTGCGGATAGGTGGCCGATCGCCTTCTCCCCATCCACGAACCGCTCCCTGCGAATCCCCAGCTGCTTGCGGCGACCCAGGATCACGTTGATCGCCAGCCGGTGCAGCCAGGTCCCGAACGCCGCCTCGCCGCGGAAGCTGCCCAGCTTCTCCCAGGCCCGAACGAAGACGTCCTGGGTGACCTCATCCGCGTCCTCCGTCCCTATCATCCGCCGGGCCAGGCTATGGACCCGTGCGACGTGTCGGCGGTAGAGCCGCTCGAACGCCTGAGCATCCCCAGCGGCGGCGAGCCTCGCGTCACCCACGTCCAGCGGTCGCAAGTCCCCGTCGTTACTCAGATTAGCTGCTCTCCGGGGCCCGTCCCGCCTGCCATCCGGTGAGATACTCCGGAGGCCGGAAAGGTTGGAACCCCCTCAGTACATGCTCTGCAGCCGACCCGGCCGGTT
>CP070823.1:2696386-2714517 GCA_020344375.1 Gemmatimonadota bacterium
CGCGCGCGCGAAGACGGCTGACACTCCAGCAGCAGCCGAACGCTCTGGGAGCCTAGGCCTATGCAGACGCCTACCGGCACGCACGCGGTCGTCAGAGACGTGCCCCGCACCTTTGACCGGGCCATCGCACCCGCGATACCCGCCGAGCCGATTGATGTGGAGCGGGCGCGGCAGCAGCATCGGCGGTACTGCCAGGTCCTGGAGGGGCTTGGGCTCACGCTCATCAGGATCGAGGCAGATGACCGCTTCCCCGACTGCCCTTTCGTGGAAGACGCTGCCCTGCTGATCGGCAAGAAGGTCATCATCACGGTCCCCGGGGCCGAGGCCCGGCGCGGCGAGATCGTCGCGGTCGAGGACACGCTCCGCGAGTACGGCGAGGTTCATCGCATCCAGTCACCCGCGACCCTGGATGGCGGCGATGTGCTGCAGATCGCTGACTCCGTCTACGTCGGACTCTCCAGGCGGACTAACGTGCACGCGCTGGAGCAGCTCCGGGCGATATTAAGGCATGACGGATATCGGATCGTATCGGTGAATGTTCGTGACGTTCTGCACCTGAAGTCGGCCTGCACGTACTTGGGAGGGGACGTCGTCGTCTGGCTGCAAGGACATCTCGACCAGCCGGGTTTCGCGCGCTTCCAGAAGA
Organism: Gemmatimonadota bacterium; assembly: GCA_020344375.1. Classification (GTDB taxonomy): domain Bacteria; phylum Gemmatimonadota; class Gemmatimonadetes; order Palauibacterales; family KS3-K002. The sequence continues at coordinate 2,697,033 of CP070823.1, forward strand.
TCACGGTTCCCCGCGCCGAGGCGCACGCCGCGAACTGCCTTTCGGTCAACGGCACGGTGCTCGTCCCCTCGGGCACTCCGCAGACCCGCGCTCGCATCGAGGATGCAGGGTTCAGCACGATCGAGCTGGAGATCTCGGAGCTGGGAAAGGCCGGCGGCGGTCTCACCTGCTCATCCATCATCTTCGACATGGTGACACCACGATAGTCCATGTTCGTGGGTGACGCCGAGCCGTCTCCGCCGGCCAGTGCTGAAGCTTCGATGGCCTGCGAGCCGTAGTGGTCAGCGACGCTGGCGCGGCAGACCGTCAGGGGGACAGGATAGCGGCGAGGCGATCCAGAAGGCCATCCACCGCCCGCACGATGCGGTCGCGGACGTGCGCGTACTCTTCGGCCGGGCCGCCGAAGGGATCCTCGATGGGCTCACCGGCACCCGGGCCGCTGATGAACTCTCCGAGCAGCGAAACCTGCGCGCCCCCTCCCATGGCCTCAACAGCCTGGAGGTGACTCGGCGTCATCGCCAGGATGATATCCGCCTGCTCGACCAGCTCGCGCGTCAGGGGCTGCGAGCGGTGGTCGGAAAGGTCAAGACCCATCTCCGCCGCCGCTTGCAGTGAGCCTGCAGACGCCGGTGCGTCCCAGGCCGCCGAGGTACCCGCCGAGTCCACCCGCACGTGATTCCAGCCCCGCCGCTCGAGTGCGCGGCGCGCGACCGCTTCAGCCAGCGGACTTCGACAAGTGTTTCCCGTGCAAACGAACAGAATGTTATAGGTCGTCGGTTCGTCTTTCCTGGGCATCGCGTCTCTGTTGGCTACGCGAGCTCCGGCACGCGGCGGGCGATCTCCTGCCGACTCACAGGTCCCTCGCGTATCAGCCGCGGCGGCCACTCGACCAGGCTCACAATCGTGGACGGCTGCTCGCCCTGGGTGGTCCCCGCGTCGACGGCCAGAAGCGGTCGCTGCACTTCGTTCAGGTCGCCGCGGCCGGCAAACACTTCAAGCGCTTGTTCCGCCGTCCGGGCGGGTTCCCGCCCGGTCAGGTTCGCACTGGTGGATGTCATCGGTCGGCACCAGCGCGCCAGAATCGCCTCTACCACAGGGTCTGGTGAGATCCGAACCGCTACGCCACCGCCGGGTCCCACGAGCCCGGCCGGCGCTGCTGCACAGCGCACCACCAGAGTCAGTGGTCCCGGCCAGAAGGTGCGTGCCAGCTCTTCCGCCTCCGGCGTCCACTCGATGCCAGGCAGCCCATCTTGCAGCGCCTGTAGATCAGGCGTCAGCAGAATGAGCGGCTGTGCCCGCTCACGCAGCTTTATACGCGAGATGAGCGCGTTGTTCTCGGCTGACCCGTCGCCGCCGATCCCGTAGACGGTCTCGGTTGGGTGCACGACCAACCCGCCAGCGCCCAGAACTTCCGATGCGCGGCGCGCTACGCGCTCCATCTCTGCGGCGCTTCGGGCCTGAACGACCTCGACCTGCACGTGCTGCTATCCCGCGTCTACGGGTCGAAGAGCTGCCCCCGCTGGCGGATCCAGGCCTCGACCAGCGGCAGATCCTCGGGCCCCGTCACCTTGGGGTTTGGCTCGCTGATCTCGACGAGCATGACCTCCACGCCGTAGTGCTCACAAAGGGCGGCGGAGTCCGTCGCCTTGAATCCGTCAACCTGCGCCCGGCGGTGCAGGTCCACGATGAGCTCTCTTGGGAAGATCTGGGGTGTCTCCGCGCGCCAGAGGTTCTCCCGACTCACCGACCGCAGCACCCTCCCTGCACCGTCCGCCTGCTTCAGCGAGTCGGTCACGCGGCGGCCCGCGATCGCACCTCTCTCCGGGCCCGCTCGCTCCAGCACGCGGCTGATCATGGTCTCAGTCACCAGCGGGCGGACGCCGTCGTGAACCGCGACCAGCCGAACATCGCGCGGTACCGTCGCCAGCCCCAGGCGCACCGAATCGATACGTTCATCACCACCAGCCGCGACCGTCACATCCTCATCCTGCAGGCGTGCCAGCCAGGCCGGCGGCCGCTCCACGTGCTCTGCCGGTACGACGAGACTGATACCTTCAACCGACGGGTGAACCCGGAAGGACTCGAGCGTCCAGAGCAGCAGCGGCCGACCGGCCAGTGGCGCGAATTGCTTGAGCTCTCCCGAGCCGAAGCGCTTACCCCTCCCCGCCGCGACGATCACCGCCCAGACGCTAGCCGAAGAGCCCATCGATCAGCCCTTTGACGTCTGCGACGCCCTCAAGCCTCAGAGGGAAGCCCTTGCCGGCGACATCGGAGGACTCGGCGAGGAAGGCTCGCCGGAACCCGAGGCGCCCGGCCTCGGCGAGCCGTCGCTCGATCTGATGGACCGGGCGGATCTCGCCCCCCAGACCCACCTCACCCACGAAGACGGCTCCCGGACTCAAGACAACATCGCGAATCGCCGACGCAATCGCGGCGACCACCGCCAGGTCAGCGGCCGGCTCACTCAGCCGCAGGCCACCAACCACATTGAGAAACACGTCCAGGTCCGACGTGCGCAACCGTGCCCGGCGCTCCAGCACCGCCAGCAGCAGCGCCAGCCTCCGGCCATCGAAACCCGTCGCCACGCGCTGCGGTGAGCTGTAGACCGAGCGGTTGACCAACGCCTGGACCTCCACGAGCACTGGGCGTGTGCCCTCCAGCGCCGCGACGACCGCCGAGCCGCTTGCGCGATCCTGCCGTCCCTGGAGGAAAAGGGCTGAGGGGTTCTCTACCGGCTGCAGGCCGACAGCGCCCATCCTGAAGAGCGCGATCTCATCGGCGGCGCCGAATCGGTTCTTCGTCCCACGCACGATCCGGTGATCGAGCCCGGTAGGCGACTCGAAGTACAGGACCACATCCACGATGTGTTCCAGCGTCTTGGGCCCCGCTATCCCACCTTCCTTGGTGACGTGCCCGACGAGGAAGGTGGCCATCTCCCGACGCTTGGCAACGCGCTGTAGCGCGCCCGCCACCTCGCGCACCTGGGCCACGCTCCCGGGTGCGCCTTCCAGTCGCTCCGTGTAGAGCGTCTGGATCGAGTCGATCACGAGAACGTCGGGCTCCAGCTCCTCGACACGGTCGAGCACCGCCTCGGCCGAAGTCTCGGGGAGCATCAGGACATCGTCGGTTGGCTCTGGTATGCGTTGCGCGCGCAGCTTGACCTGGTAGGCGGACTCTTCGCCGGACACGTAGAGCACCTTGTGGCCTGCAGCCGCAAGGCGCGCCGAGACCTGTAAGAGCAGAGTCGACTTGCCGATGCCCGGCTCACCGCCCAGCAGAACGAGCGAGCCCGGAACCACGCCGCCGCCGAGCACGAAATCCAGCTCGGCGAGCCCGATACCCCAGCGGGGACGTTCGACCCCTTCGACCTCGGACAGCGAGACAGCGCGGACATCGCGCGCCTGGCCGCGGTCCAGACGCTCGGCGGCCGGCACCGGGCGCACCCGCTCCTCTACCAGGGTGTTCCAGGCCCCGCACTGGGGACACTGACCCTGCCACCGGTAGGCTTCGCCGCCGCACTCGGTACAGAGGAAGACGCTGCGTGCTTTGGGCACTAGACGCCCTCAGGTGCGCGGTGCGAAACCGACTCGAAGCGGGTGTACTCCTTGCGGAAGAACAGGTTGATGGTTCCGGTGGGCCCGTTGCGCTGCTTGCCGACGTTAAGCTCCGCCTTGCCTTCCAGAGATTCGCCGGCCGCATCCGTGACCTCGCGCTCGTACACCTCCGGCCGGTAGAGGAAGAGGACCAGGTCGGCATCCTGCTCGATCGCCCCGGACTCACGCAGGTCCGAGAGCTGCGGCCGGTGCTCACCCCGCTGTTCCGGCGCGCGGGACAGCTGGGAGAGCGCGATCAGCGGCACCTCGAGCTCCTTGGCCACCGCCTTCAGCGCTCCGGAGATGGCGCTGATCTCCTGCACCCGGTTCTCCGCCCGCGGCCCGCGCATGAGCTGAAGGTAGTCGACGACGATCAACCCGAGATCAACTTCGGCCCGCAGCCGCCGTGCCTTCGCACGCAACTCGAGCGCAGTAATCGCCGGTGTGTCGTCAATCCAGATCGGCGCCGTGTTCAAGTGGCCCGCCGCCGTCGCCAGCTGCATGTACTCTTGCTCGCTCAACCTCCCACGCCGCAGGTTCGACGAATTGACCTGCCCTTCAGCACACAACAGGCGCTGCACGATCGCTTCCTTCGACATCTCCAAGGAGAAGAAAGCGACCGGAGTGCCCCGCTCGATCGCGGCGTGCTGGACGAAGTTCAGCACGAGCGACGTCTTCCCCATCGAGGGACGGCCCGCCACAACGATCAGGTCCGAGCGCTGGAAACCGGCGGTGAGGTTATCAAGATCGGGGAACCCGCTCGGCACTCCCGTGACCGCGCCCTTCGCCTGCTGCAGCCGCTCGATATGCTCGAACGCCGGCCAGAGGACCTCCTTGATCCAGACGAAGCCTTTGCGCCGGCCCGCTTGCGAGATCTCGAAGATGCGTTGCTCGGCCCGATCTAGAGTGTCCTCGACCGCATCGCCGCCGCTCTCGAAGGCATCCCGAACAGTCTCCGTCGACGCCTCGATCAGACGCCGCAAGATCGCCTTGTCCCTCAGGATCTTGGCGTGATACTCGATGTTCGCGGCTGTGGGCACCGCTTCCATCAGCTCAGCCAGGTAGGCCGGGCCACCTATCGCATCGAGCTCGCCCGAGCCACGCAGCTCCTCGGTCAGTGTCACCGGGTCGATCGCCTCGCCCCGCTCGAACAACCGCCGCATCGCCCGGTAGAGCCGCCGGTTGCCCTCCCGGTAGAACATGCTGTCGTCCACCACCTCGACCGCCTTCGCCACCGCGTCGGCATCAATCAGCATGCCTCCCAGGACCGAGATCTCCGCCTCAGGTGACCACGGAGCCTGACGCTCGGCGAACGCGTCCCACGCTCGCACTCCGGCTCCCGTAGGCCGTTCGCTCGGCGGTACCCAGTCAGCCACGCTCGCCTCCTGGCTCTCTGCCGCCTGCCTCGTCGTACACGCGGCGAAGCGCCTGCAGGTCCTCCCAGGCCGGCCGCTTCCACTGCGTGTTCCTCAGCAAGGCTGCGGGATGATAGGTCACGACGACTGGAACCCCCATGAACTCGTGTACGGCGCCGCGCAGGCGGTTCAGCGACAGCTCCGAGTCCAGCAACGTCTGCGCGGCGAAGCGGCCAAAGGCACAGACGGCTTTCGGCTGGATGAGCTCCACCTGCCTGCGAAGATAAGGCCGACAGCTCGCAACTTCATCTGCCACGGGATCGCGGTTCCGAGGCGGCCGGCACTTCAGAACGTTGCAGATGAAGACCTCGTCGCGCCGGAACCCGATGGCCCCCAGCATCTTGTCGAGAAGTTGGCCCGCCGGGCCCACGAAGGGCCGACCGGAGCGGTCCTCTTCGTAGCCCGGCGCCTCTCCTACAGCCAACAGGTCGGCCGTGGCATCCCCCTCGCCGAAGACCACCGTCGTCCGGTTATCGGCCAGCCGGCAGCGTGTGCAGCCCAGCACCTCTGCCCGCAGGGCCTCGAACTCGTCCGCCGGCTCGGCCTCGACTGAGCTCGGCTGACCCTCGACCTCGGCAGCAGCCGCTCGGCCCGTGCGAGTGGCCTGGCTCAAGCCCGCAACGGCGGCGGCTTGCAATCGCTCAAGCAGTTGCCCAGCGCTGCGCCCGCCCAAGAAGAGCTCCCGGTCGCCCAGCTCCGCCCGCTGCCTCAGATAGCGGACCAGGAGATCGCGCAGGGTTGCAGCTTCACTCACCTGGCAGGAAACGCTCGGCTCGATCGAGGATCTCGTCCGCTACTTCCGTCTTAGACATCAGGGGCAGCCTCGCGGCCGCGCCCGAACGATCGATGACCGTGACCCGGTTCGTCTCCACGGCGAACCCGGCGCCCGGCTCGCTGGGGTCGTTGAGGACGATGAGGTCGGCGCCCTTCTCCTCCAACTTCCGCCGTGCCGACTCCTCTGCATCTTCGCCCAACTCGACCGCGAACGCCACCTGCACGCAGCCTTCCGGCGCTTTGTCGCTGGCCGTCGCGAACAGATCGGGCGCCGACTCCAACGCGATCGACGTCATGCCGGCGGCACGGCGTATCTTGTCACTTCGCGGGTGACTGGGGCGGAAATCGGCCACGGCAGCCACCATGAATAGGGCGGCCGCTCCCTCCAGCGCCCGGCCCAGCGCCTGGCCCATCTCCTCCGCTGTCTCCACCATGTGGACCTCGCTGATCTCCGGCGGCGTCGCGATGTGGGCAGGCCCGGTGATCAGCACCACATCGGCGCCGCGCCGCCAGGCGGCCGCGGCGATCGCATGGCCCATGCGCCCGGACGAGCGGTTGCCGAGGAAGCGCACCGCGTCCACCGGCTCCCAGGTGGGGCCCGAGGTGACGACCACGCGCTGGCCTCGCCAGCGGCTCTCGCGCTCCAGCAACCGGCCGAGATGTGCGAAGATGACCTCGGGCTCCACCATGCGACCCCAGCCCTCCTCACGCTCCGCTAGCTCGCCGTACGCCGGCCCCACGACCGCGTGCCCGAACTCCCGCACCGTCTCCAGGTTACGCTGCGTGGCCGGGTGCTCGTACATGCGAGTGTTCATGGCGGGAGCCAGCAGAGCCCGACGCGGCGCCGCCAAGAGGACCGTGCTCAGGAGGTCGTCAGCGACGCCCACCGCCAACTTGGCCAGCAGATTCGCGGTGGCGGGAGCCACCACAATCGCATCGGCCCAGCTACCGAGTTCGAGATGCCCGAGCGCCCCTTCCCACAGCGACTGATGGACGGGCCGACCCGTCAGACCCTCGAAGGTCGCCGGTCCGACGAACCGGGCTGCATTCTCTGTCAGGATGACCTGTACCTCGGCGCCGGCCTGTACGAGCCGGCGCGCCAGCTCCGCAGTCTTGTAAGCGGCGATCCCACCGGAGACGCCGATTAGCACCCGCTTTCCGTCGAACGGGCGCATCGGTCTCGGCCTACGACGCCTGGCGGCGCCGTTTCACGAGACGGAACTCGATCTGGCCGGAAGTCAGCTCTTCCAGGGCCTGAGTCGTGAGTTTCCTCGGCCCGTAGGGCGATGTGCCGAGCGGTAGGGCATTGACTTCGCGGGCGTAGCGTGCCGCGACCAGCACGGCCAGATACTTGTTGCCACCAGCTGTGTCGGCGACTTGAGAAGGAGTGAATACCCTCATGCCTCGAACCGTGAAAGGTTGGTAGATCGAAACGCCCAATATTATCCCGACCCGTGGCCGTGTGGAAGGGGTCCGGGTCAGCTTCGCCTGCGGTCCAGGTCCTGCTGCAGACGCCGTTGTAAGGCCTCCACCTCCGCCACCTGGCGGTCCAGCCGCCGACACTCGGCATCGATGATCGAGCGGACGCGAACCACCGTCTCTTCCAGCCGATCGTTGACGACGACGTATTCGAACGAGTCCACGTGCTCCAGCTCTCGCCGCGCCGTCTCCAGGCGCTCGCGCAGCCGAACCTCGTCCTCGCTCCCCCGATTCCGCAATCGCTCAAGCAGGGTGTCGAAAGACGGCGGCAGCAGAAAGATCGTGACGGTGTCAGACCGGGCTCTGACCACCTGCCGCGCTCCCTGCACGTCGATGTCGAGGATAAGGGCCTTCTCCTGGCGCTCCGCTTCCTCCAGGTTGACGCGCGGCGTACCGTAGAGCTCGCCGTGCACCTCCGCCCACTCCAGCAACTCTCCTTCGGCGATCATCGCCTCGAACTCGTCGCGGCTGACGAAGTGATAGTCGACCCCAGGCTGCTCAGCTGGCCGTGCTGGTCGCGTCGTGGCCGACACGGAGAAGACGAGATCATCGCTGCGCTGCACCAGGGCCTGGGTCACCGTGGTCTTGCCGGTACCCGAAGGCGCGCAGATGGCAACGGCGAAGCTCTTCATTCGACGTTCTCGGCCTGCTCGCGAAGCTTCTCGATGGCCGTCTTGATCTCCACCCCCAGCCGTGCTACCTGGGCATCATTGGCCTTCGCCGCTATGGTATTCGCCTCCCGGTGCATCTCCTGAACCCAGAAGCCCAGACGCTTCCCGACAGGCTCCCACCCGTCCGCCTCGACGAGCCGCCGGAACTGCTCGATGTGCGACCGCAGCCGAACCAACTCCTCGTTGATGTCCCAGCGCTCCGCCAGATAGGCTACCTCCCGCGCCAGACGGTCCTCGTCCAACTGTGAGTCAGCGCTCAGCTCGGCCACTGCGGCGCGCAGCCGATCACGCTCCTCGACCAACCGCTGGGGCGCTCTCAGCTCGATCGCGTCCAGTGCCTTGTCCATCTGCCCCAGAGACTCGCGTAGGTCAGCAGCGAGCGCGTTGCCCTCCCGCTCGCGAGCATCGACCACCATGGCCAGTGCCCCGCGCGTCGCTTCCGCCACCTCCTCGAAGGGCAGCAACTCCAGCTCGTCCGGGGCTGCTCGGAAGATGTCGCCGAAGCGGGAGAGCAGGTCGATGTCGAGGTCACCCGCCAGTCCGTGCCTGTCCTGGATCTCCTGCAGAGCCGCCAGGTAGGCGCTCAGCCGGCCGTGGTCCACCTGAACAGGATGCGCCAGCCCCGGACCGGGCTGAAGGCTCAATCGGAAGTGAACGTGGCCCCGCGAGATGTACTCACGCAGAATCCCGGTGATCTCCGCTTCCCAGCGCTCCGCACCCACGGGAAGACGGAAATGTGTGTGGAAGTGACGGTGGTTCAGGGCACGGACCTGCACGGTCAGCAGCCCAACCGCTGTCTCCCGCTGGACCTCACCAAAACCCGTCATGCTGCGGATCATCGGGACCCCTCCCTGACCACCGAGACGCCGGGTCCACGCCCGGCGCCGCTTACTATCGGAGCCACCGGCGCGGGTGTCAAATCCCGCTTGAGAGGCACGCAGCCGGGCATGTCAGTTCCAGAACTCCCACTTCACCCCGAAGTGGTAGCGGGCGAGCGGCAGCAGGATGCCAGGCAGGTCTCCACGTCCGCTGAGCTCAGCGGCATTGAAGATCTCGTAGTTGTAGTAGATGTGCACGTCCAGCACCCGCACTACGGCCTCGGCCCGGAACCAAGAGAGATCGCCGGTCGGTGAGGCGGCGCCCGGCCCGAGGCTCTCGTCCGGCACCAAGAGGGCACCTCGGACACCGCCCACACCCGTCACCCAGATCTCCAGCTGCCCACCCTTGCCCAGCAGATGATAGCGGCCCTCGGCCTGCCATGATTCCTTCGGCCAATAGAGGAAGGGGCCGGCTTCGCGGACGAAAACCCGCCCGCCGGCCTCCAGCTGACCGCCGAATATCTCCAGGATCGGGCCGCTCGCCCAGGCGTCCACGACGCTGACGGTACCGCCCCGGAGCGACTCCGCGCTGTCCGCCGGCAGGCCCAGAGCCGGCGACGGGTCTACACGCCAGCGACCGCCCCGCGCTCCCACGCGCCACTTCAACAGCGTGGCCTCCGCGCCCGCGGTCCAGCGCGTGAAGAACTGGCGCTCCACAGGCACGCCACCGAATAGCCCACGCTCGCCGTCCTCAACCTCGGCAAACGTCCTCAGGCCGAGCGGCAGGTCCAGGCTCAAAGCCCCGTACACCGCCGCTCCGCCGAAATCCCCCCAGTGCGCGTAGCGCCCGCTGGCATACAGCGACGCCGGCCCGGCGCGCAACTCAAGCGTGGCCGCCGGCTCGAGCTTCGGCACCCCGTCACCGTCCCAGGCTCGCAGCGTCACCTGAGCCCTCCAGCGCTCCGCCGTCCGCGCCCCACGTAACGCCAGCTGGCGCGCCGTGAATTTCTGCGGGCTGTCGACCGGGACGTCGGGAATCGGGAAAGCCGCCGGCTGCTCGAGCGTGGAGGAGCCCGCCACCAGATCCGCGTGCCAGCCCTCGCCCAGGGGTCGGCGTAGACGCAGAATCCAGTCGGTCCGCTTCGGAGCCGGGAAGGAGTCCCGATCGGACGTCGTATTCCTGTACTCGACCTGGCCCCAGACGCCCCAGAGCAGCTCGCGGGCATAGTTCGCCCAGAGCACGTCCCGTACCGACGAGCCCAGCTCCGGGAGCCCGTCGGTGACGATACGGTCGAAGCCGAATCCGATGAGCCCGCCAGCCAAGCTGGACGACAGCAACCCCCGGAGCACGTCGACACCCCGGTAGCCGGTGCCGGCCTCGATCTTCGAGTACGGCTCCCGGCGATCGTTCCGGTAACTCTCCGAGAACAGGTGGTAACCGCCCGGCTCCCGGGCAAGCATGAGTCGCTGCTGCTCCACGAGTGAGATGAGATGAAGATCGAGTGGGCCGCCAGCCAGGGGCGCGATCTCGTAGCCGTCCACGTCATAGCGCAAACCGGCGGCACCGCCGCCAGCGAAGACCGCCACCTGCGGTCCTTCCAGAAAGCCGAGCCTGATGGGATCGAGCGCCGGCGTGAACTCGAGGATGTCGGCTAGGGTCAATGCACCGGTGGCCAGAATGTCGCGGAGATCCCAATCTCCGGCGACCCACAGGTCCCGGCTGGCCGGACGAGGGAACTCCGGGAAAACGAGCACTGCGAGTGTGTCGGCGGCCACTGCGCTGTCGGGGACCTGCGCCTCGGCCGCCGGTCGATCAACGGCGGCCGTATCCGGTTCCTGAGCGGAGAGCACAGCGCAAGGCCAGGCCGCCGCCTCAAGTACCAGGGCGACGGCGGCTCCCGCAGCGGCGAGCCTGTTCAGTCGTAGCACGAAGTGTCGGCGCGCGTCAGCTGGCCCGACCCCTGACCCACTCGCACAACAGACGGACGCCTGCGCCCGTTGGACCTACAGGCTGGTAGGGGCCCGCCTTCTCGGCCCACGCCGTCCCGGCGATATCCAGGTGCGCCCAGGGCATCGAGCCCACGAACTCGCTGAGAAAAATCGCGGCTGTAATGGTACCGGCGGGGCGCCCACCCGAGTTCTTGATGTCGGCGACCTCCGACTTCATCTGCTCCCGGTACTCTTCCCACAGCGGCAGCTGCCATGCGCGCTCACCCGAACGATCGCCCGCGACTCGGAGCTCGTCCACAAGCTCCTGATCGTTGCCCATAAGCCCGATCGCCTGATGGCCCAGGGCTACGATGCAGGCCCCGGTGAGCGTGGCGATGTCCACCATCGCCTCCGGCTCATATCGCGCAGCGTAGTTGAGCGCGTCAGCCAGAATCAGCCGCCCCTCGGCATCAGTGTTCACCACCTCGATCGTCTTCCGTGAATGCGAGCCGATTACGTCGCCGGGCCGCATCGCGTGACCGGAAGGCAGGTTCTCCACCGCCGGGATGAGACCGACGACGTTCACGTTCAGCTGGAGCTCAGCGATCGCCCGCATCGCACCCAGCACTGCCGCCGCCCCCGACATGTCGTACTTCATCTTCTCCATGTTCTCCGGGGTCTTCAGCGACAGACCGCCCGCGTCGAAGGTCACTCCCTTGCCCACCAGAACCAGCGGCTGCACCCCCTCAGCCCTGCCGTACTCCATCACGATGAAGCGAGGTTCCTCATCGCTGCCCGCCGCCACGGCGAGCATCGCGACCAACCCTTCCTTCTCTATCTTGCCGCGATCGAGGACCGTCACCTTGAACCCAAACTCCTCGCCCAGGCGCTGTGCCTCTCCGGCGAGGTACCGCGGGTTCACGATATTACTGGGGCGAATCGCCAGCTCCCGCGCGTAGTTCTGCGCCGCCGCCAGCACACGGCCCAGCTCCGCCCCACCCGTCGCGGCCTCGTCCCGCACGCCCGCGTCCATGACCAGCACCCCGAGCGACACCAGCGGAGGCCGCCGGGCTTCCTCGTCCGGCTCGCTGCGCAACTCCTCGAAACGCCACTGGCCCAGCACCACGCCCTCGACCATGGCGCGGACCGCCAGCTCCAGCTCCAGCGGCCCTGCCGGCCATGCGGGAGCAGGCGACAGACAGATTTCCGTCAACCTTAGCTCCCGGGCCCGGCTTGCCGCGTGGCCTCCGACCTCCCGCAGACGTTCCGGGCTCAGATCGGCCCGCTCACCAACACCCACGAGCAGCACCCGGTCCGGGCCACTCTCACCGCGCCGGTATAGAAGAAGCGTCTCGCCCCGCTGCCCTCGAAAGTCGCCGCCCGCCACAGCGCGAGTGAGGGTGAGCCCAAGCGCCTCATCCAGCGCGTCGAACTCACGCGAAGGGCGCTCCGCCTGCCGCTCCCGACCCTGACACCATGGCAGGACCAGCAGAGGCGTGTCGATCTGAGACGGTGCGGAGAACGTGATCTCGATGTTCATGCCCAAGAGTGAGCCCCTGGAGTTCTGGACCGTGTGAGCGGCGAAGGACGGCGAACGGAAGCCCCGAGTTCGGGCGCATCGACCGGGATGCGTATAGGGGCCGGCGGTCCTGATCGAGCGTTCGTTCCGGCCAGCCGCCTCCGCAAACGCCCCGCTCCTCCCTCTCGCTCTTGACCTCGCGGGTTGCTCGCGCAGCCAATCCCCTCGAGGCAGACCCGCCCCGGCAGGCCTCACGAGGCCAACCCTGTGCGGTATTCTACAGCGCCACCTCTAATAGACAAGACGGGCACGGCCTCTTGCGCCGGGCGTGCCACGTGGAACGCTTCCCCGGGGCCGCCCCCGGGAGCCACGGCAGCGCGCCTTCGGCTCGAAACGGGCCCTTCTCCTACCGTCAACCTCTTGGACAGATCCGTCCTCGGCACCCACAGCCAGTGCCGACTCCTGGCTCGTGGCAGCGGCCGCCCCCTACTAGTCGAGACCTCCCCGCGCCCGCCATTCAGCCACCCTTTCAGGCTTCAGGAACAGGTAGTACATGCGTCCCTCGGCGTGCATACGGCCCGCTGCCTCCTCCGCCTCTGGACCGATCCCGAAGTAGATATCCGCTCGACCCGGCGAGCGGATGGCGCCACCGCTGTCTTGGTCGAGCACGAGCCGCTCCAAGCGGCCGGCGCTGCCGCGCGCTCCGGCCGCTCGCGTCGTTATCAGGACGACGCCTCCAGGCGGCAGCACGCGCTTGTCGGCGGCGATACTGCGCAGCGGCGTGACCTTCACGCCCAGCGATCCTGTGGGCCAGTCGGAGCCGCCTTCTTCCCGGAAGAAGACGAAGCGCGGATTGCGGTGCAGATACGGCTCGAGCTCGTCGGGGTGGGCGTCGAAGTAGGCGCGCACCACATCAAGGCTCAGTTCGTCCTCCCTTAGCACCCCATCCGCGACAAGCTCGAGCGCGACACTCACGTACTGGTGCCCGTTGTTGCCCGCGTAGCCGATGTTCATGACCGAGCCGTCAGGGAGACGTATCGCTGCCGAGCCCTGAACATGAACCAGGTACGCCTGGAAACGGTCTCGCAGCCAGACCAACTCGAAACCCGTGGGCATGTGCGATGTCTCGAGCTGGGCTCGCGTGGGATACGGGACGATGCGGTTCCCGACGCGCCGACCCCGCGTCTCGCCCGTCGCCTCGTCCACCACCAGGTCGTCCGGCAGCCGGTAGAGCGGGTAACGGTGCTCATCGCTCGCTGTCAACGAACCCTCGAAGACGGGAGCATAGTACCCCGTGAACAGCACCGTGCCCCGGCCATCGCTGCCGCGGCTCATGTAGAAGTCGAACTGTCGGCGAATCTCGACCGCGAACTCCGCCGGATCTTCGATCTGCCCCAACAGCTCCCGCAAGGCGTACACGCTCGCCCACGCCCGCACGTGCGTGATCCCGCTCACCGGGAAGTACTCACGGCTCGACGGTCTCTCGAACCACGTGAGGCTTCGCTCCAGCGCCTCCAGCAGGCTCGCACGATCCGTCTCCAGCGCGCCGCTGAGATCCGGCAGCCCGGAGCCCAGCCGAACCAGGGCCGCCCCGCCTGGTAGCGGACGCTCGGATCGTCCCCGACTTCCCGCCACCGGACCTACACCGGAGGGCGGGCTGCAGGCAGCCCAGAGGAACAGCCCGAAGAGGAGCGCTGCTCGTCCTCTAGATACCATATGAGGTCATGCGGGTTAGCGTACTGCTATGGAAAGAGTTAGGCGATCTAGACGAGAGAGCGTATGAGGTCATGGAGCAGGTGCTCCTCGAAATTCTCGGCCCGCTCCAGCACGTCCGCGTACGTGGCCTCGATGAACAGGTCGGCCGTGCGCAGCTCGCGGCCTTGCGAGCGGAAGAGGAATCTGCCTCGGAAGAGGCGATCGGCGCACTCGCGTGTCTCAAGCACCACCGCCCAGTTCTCAGCGTCGTGAGTGACCCAGCCAATCTCGTGCTCGCTGGGCGACTCGTCGAACATCTGGAACTGCGGGTCGACTCCACCCGGCTCATTGTTCCCGGATGATGCCATACCCTTTCACTTCCCCGTTTGGATCGAGGATGACCCAAACCTTTGCTCCGGCCTTCTGCACGAGCTCGGCAGGTACGGCGTGAACTTCCACTCGGTCGCCAGTGACAGGGATCACGGCGGCACGTCCGTCCTCCAGCTCGAGGATTCCCACCACTGGCACGTGCCCAGCAATCTCGAGAATCTCGTACTCGGAAACCCGCAACTGACCCAGTCCGAGAACTGCACCTGCCGCCCGCACCTTAGCACCTGACAGTTGCCGCAGCTCGACCCGGTAGTTGCCGCTTACCTCTACGGAGAGTGCCGTGGTGTCTTCCGGCTCGATGAGCACCTGCTCGAACGGTGTACTCCCGGCCAGTCGCACCCGACCGGTCACGCTGACCGTACCCTCGTCCGGTACAGGGGCGTTCCCACGGCCGCCGCAGGCGGGTGCGGCCAGGACGGCCACTGCCAACGCGATTACCAGGGCGGATTCACTGACTGTGCCTGGGATAGTGCCACCTCCAGCTGATGATCATCGACGCTTTCTAGGTAGCCCGGGTGGACCGCGAGATGCCGCTCCTGGCCCGAGATCTCCCCGTCCAGCGCCTTGAAGACGATCTGGTTCATCGCGATCATGCCGCCGACGCCTGCCTGTGTGTAGGCAACGCGCCAGCGGCGTCCTACCGCATCTGTGAACTCGCGCTCCACCGCCACCTTTCGCACCTCTCGTTCCCCGGTCTGGTATACCGCCTCTATAGCGCTAACTTAGCTGAAACGCCAGATGCGACGCCCCTTGTGGCGGCCAGCCACAACCACTGGAGGTTAGCAGCATGGCCCGGAAGTTCACCGACCGGTCCGGTCAACCCTGGGTCGTGGAGCGGGAACACGGCCGCTCCGAACTCGTGTTCCGCCCGGTTCACGGCGAGCCGGGCGAGGAGCGAGTCGCTCCGCTGCCCAGCCACAAGCATACGCAGGATCCGTACGAGTTCAGCGACTCCGAGCTCCAGCGCATGCTGGACCAGTCACGCACCCGCTACCGGAAGCCGAAAGGTCCGCCGCCTTTCTGACCTGACGGAGCGCGCGTTAGTTCAGCAGCAGCACCGCGACCGCGGTGGCTGTCACCACAGCGACCAGAAACGCCTGGAACACCCAGCCGCCTCGCGGATGGTGGCCTTTGCAGTGCGGACAGCAGCGCGTGTCGTCGGGTACCCACGCCCCACAGTGCGGGCAAGTCTTCATAGGATCCAGATCGCCAGTAGCCAGACGACCAGCGCCGTGATCAGCACAGGCAACACCGTGTAGAACAAGACGAGCCGTCCGGCCCCGCGGAAGTAGGCCCAGTCATCCCGCTCCGCCTTCCGCAGGGTCAGCCAGCAAGGCCGACAGAGGTGGTCGATCTGCTCCGTCAGCCGGTTCACCCGGTAGTACTGCGCCTCCGCCTTTCGCTCCCCACACATCGGACACTGCATGGCCATTCCCTCCAGCATTGGCGCCGGCCTTGTCTTTCCTCAAATATGCCTGGCGGCTGCGCGCGGCGCCAGCTAATCTCGTGCAGGTCTTCGCCCTAGACCCGCCGCGCAGGGACATCCAGGCCGCCCAGGAAGCGCCCATAGCAAGGCCGCCGCCC
Source organism: Gemmatimonadota bacterium (assembly GCA_020344375.1). GTDB lineage: Bacteria > Gemmatimonadota > Gemmatimonadetes > Palauibacterales > KS3-K002. The sequence continues at coordinate 2,712,900 of CP070823.1, forward strand.
GGGATCGTCCAGGCGGCGGCTCGCGCTTGCTGTGGATCGTGCGCGGGGCCGATCACTTCTGCTTGCGTATCCGGATCCGCGTCCCCCCAACCAGGATCACCAACTCCTCCTCCTGTTCCAGGACCGAGACGATCACAGGCTCGGGCCCGCGCACCTCGACCTCGACGTCACCCAGCGTGCCAGCGAACCTCAGGTAATCGCGCCCGTGCGCAAGCAGACCCACGTGCTCAGCCTGCGCCTCCCTGAACACATGAAGCATCTCGGCCAGGGCCTCCTCGTCCTGGCTCTCTTCCGCTAGCTCACGGGCCATCTCACGCGCGCTCAGCAACTCCTCATCTTGCAGCCTCTCAGCCTCCTCCGTGCGGAGCAGCTCATACAAAACCCTCTCCTTCTGCTGCTCCTCGATCAAGCGAGCCATCAATTCCTCGGCCCCGCGGATCTCCTCGACGTCGAGAACGTCTGCATCAGGACGCGCTTCCGCCGTTACCGATACCGTCTGCGACATCCCGCCGCGCCGGTAGGTCAGACGCACCGTCTCGCCGGGCTTTACCGCACCGAAGCGCCGGCCGCCTTCCTCACTGACCAGGGGCAGACCATCGATCTCCACCAGGACGTCCCCGCGCCTGAGGCCCGCACGATCGGCCGGGCTTCCCGGCTCGACCATGGAGATCTCCGGGGGCTCGGAGAACTCCCAGACGGCCACGCTGTCCGGCAGCACCTCGATCTTGCAGCCTCGACAGCTGATCCCAATGCCGAACCAGCCCGCGGGGTGCAGCGACCGTATCGGGAGCCCCTGCGCGAGTATCGGTTCGATCAACGGCGCGGGTATCGGTTCGGCCAACCGTGCACGTATCGGTTCGGTCAACGGCGCGGGTATGGGTTCGGCCAACATCACGCCAGTCACGTAAGGGGCCACATCGGGAACGGCCTCCACCTCAGGTACGGGAACCGCCCCGGGCTCACAGTGCCCCTCGGCCACCAGCTCGAGCCGGGAGACACGGTCGTCCCGCCGAATCGTCAGCGTGACCTTCTCGCCGGCCCGCAGATTGGCGAACCGGTGGCCGCCTTCCCTCGTGGTAATCAGGGTCCCGTTGATGGCGACGATGGCGTCCCCGCGTCGGATCACACGCGCGGCCCGCCCACCCTCGCGGGTGCGCAGCACGATGGGCTCCGAGCGAAACACCCAGTAGCTCGTGCCGTCCGGCAACGACGTGTACGTGCAGTTGCACTCGAAGCTGGCGATCCCCAGACCGACCACCCATTCCTGGTCAGCGGGACACGCTTGCACCGTAGCTTCCTGTGCCCTGACACCGCTCGCCAGCCCCAGGCCGACGAACCAGGCCAACAGGGCAACGCCGAATACCGCTGAACGATTCATCTTCACGCTCCTATCCCGCTCGGCCTCGTGCGGCCGCTGACGTTGGGGTCGGCCGGGGGACCCTCTCGCTTCATGTCGCGCTGCGTCGGGCCGGATCCAGGACGTGCCGCGGCGCTCCAAATGTCCGCTCCGAGGATCCCCCGGCCGCACCTTCCACCCCTCGTCACCACTGTGATCGAACACTAGTACCAAACCAGGTTTCGGGTTGCCTCGGCTCCCGCACCCGCGTGCTGAGCCCGC
>CP070823.1:2714617-2727312 GCA_020344375.1 Gemmatimonadota bacterium
TCGTCTTCCCATGGTCCACGTGGCCTATCGTCCCCACGTTCACGTGCGGCTTCGTCCGCTCAAACTTCGCCTTCGCCATTCTCTCTTCTCTCCTCGCTGCCTCCAGGCGCCCGCGCCGCTACGAACTCGCCGCGACTGCCGCAGCGCCGCGATTCAGAATCTCATCGGCTTTCTGCTTGGGCACTTCCGCGTAGTGAGAGAACTGCATCGTGTAGACCGCACGCCCCTGGCTCAGCGAGCGGAGGCCTGTCGAGTACCCGAACATCTCAGCCAGGGGAACGCTCGCCCCCACCACCCGCGCCTCACCGCGCTGGGTGATGCCGCCGACCTTGCCGCGCCGGCTGGACAGATCCCCCACCACGCCGCCTAGGTACTCTTCGGGCGTGACGATCTCGACATCCATGACCGGCTCCAGGAGCAAAGGGTCAGCCCGACGGACCGCCTCGCGCAGCGCCATTGATCCGGCGATCTTGAACGCCATCTCAGATGAGTCGACCTCATGGTGCGATCCATGGATCAGCGCCACCTTGAGGTCGACCATCGGATAGCCAGCAAGCACGCCAGTGTCCATCGCCTCCCGGATGCCCTGCTCTACGGACCCGATGTATTCCTTCGGAATGGCGCCCCCGACGATCTGATCCTCGAAGATGAGCCCGGCTCCCCGGCCGCCCGGTTCGAGGTTGATTACCACGTGACCGTACTGCCCCCGGCCTCCCGTCTGGCGAATGTACTTGCCTTCCACGTTGAGGACCGCCCGCCTAGCCGTCTCTCTGTAAGCCACCTGTGGCCGACCCACGTTTGCGTCCACTTTGAACTCGCGACGCAGGCGGTCCACGATGATTTCCAGGTGCAGCTCGCCCATCCCGGAGATGATCGTCTGCCCGGTCTCTGGATCGGTGTAGACCTTGAACGTGGGATCCTCCTCAGCAAGCTTCGCGAGCGCCTTGGCCAGCTTGTCCTCATCGACCTTGGTCTTGGGCTCGATTGCCACCGAGATCACCGGTTCAAGGAACTTCATCGCCTCAAGGATGATCGGGCGCTCCTTATCACAGAGCGTCTCTCCAGTCTTCGTGTCCTTGAGCCCGATAGCCGCACAGATGTCACCGGCGTAGACCTCATCTCGCTCCTCACGCCGGTTCGCGTGCATCTGCAAGAGCCGACCGATGCGTCCGTTCTTCCCCGTTGACGCGTTATAGGCGTACGACCCTGCCTTCAAGGAGCCGCTGTAGATGCGAATGTAGGTCAGCCGACCGACGAAAGGGTCAGTCGCGATCTTGAAGGCGAGGGCGCTGAAAGGAGCATCGTCGCTCGATTCACGGGTCACGATGTGCGCGTCGTGATGGGGAAGATGGCCATGAATGGCGGGGACGTCGGTCGGGGACGGGAGGTAGTCGATGACCGCATCGAGAAGCTGCTGCACACCTTTGTTACGGAAGGCGGCGCCGCAGAGTATCGGCGTCACGTAGTTGTTGACGGTGGCGTGTCGGACCGCTCGTCGTACTTCGTCTTCTGTCAGGGAAGCCTCGTCCTCCAAGTACTTCTCCAGCAGCTCCTCGTGGTGCTCGACCGCAGCTTCGATCAACTGGTGCCGAAGATCGGCAACCTTGTCCTGTAAGCTCTCGGGGATTGGCCCCTCCGTCCACTGCGCTCCCAGAGAAGCCTCGTCATAGACGATCGCTTTCCGACTGACTAAGTCGACCACGCCGGTGAACAGCTCGCCCTGGCCCAGCGGGTACTGGATCGGGTGGGCCTTCGCGCCCAAACGCTCGCGGATCATCCCGACCACGTTGTCGAAATCAGCGCCCACGCGGTCCATCTTGTTCACGAAGGCGACGCGCGGAACACGGTAACGATCCGCCTGCCGCCAGACCGTCTCCGACTGCGGCTCCACACCTCCCACCGCACAGAAGAGAGCGATGCTCCCATCAAGCACGCGGAGGCTTCTCTCAACCTCCGCTGTGAAGTCCACGTGCCCCGGCGTATCGATGATGTTTATGCGGTAGTCGTCACCACGACGCTTCCAGAAGCAGGTAGTCGCGGCGGATGTGATCGTGATCCCCCGCTCCTTCTCCTGCTCCATCCAATCCATCACGGTGTCGCCATGATGCACCTCTCCCATTCGGTGCACCCTTCCCGTGTAGTAGAGGATGCGCTCCGTGGTCGTCGTCTTACCGGCATCGATGTGCGCCATGATGCCGATATTGCGGATCCGCTCCAGCGGTACTTGCCTGGGCATATCTCTACTTGGCTTCTCTGTGCCTCTAACCTCTGTGGCTCGCCGTATCACCAGCGATAGTGGGCGAATGCCTTGTTGGCCTCCGCCATTCGATGGACTTCCTGCCTCTTTCTCACCGCAGCGCCCTCGCCCTTGGCCGCCGCGATCAGTTCGGCCGCGAGACGCTCGGCCATCGTCTTCTCCCCCCGATCCCGAGCCGCCAGAATCAGCCAACGTCGCGCCAACGCCTCCCGGCGCCGGGGCCGTACCTCCACCGGCACCTGGTACGTAGCACCACCCACACGCCGGCTCTTCACCTCCAGCACGGGCTTGGTGTTGCTGAACGCCTGCCGGTACACGTTCATCGCTGGCTGCCCGGTTCGCTCCTCAACGATCTGCATCGCCTCGTAGAAGAGCTTCTCCGCGAGCGATTTCTTGCCCTCACGCATCAGCGCGTTGACGAACTTCGCGACCGACTCGCTCCCGAACTGCGAATCGGGGAGCACCTCTCTGACGACGGCTCTCTGTCTCCTAGCCATGGCTCCTGGCGGTACGTCGATACAGGCCAGCTGGTCGCCTTGAGGGGCGCCGCTAGGCCTTGGGACGCTTCGCCCCGTACTTGCTTCGGCTCCTCTTGCGGTCAGACACGCCGGCCGCATCCAGCTTGCCCCGGATGATGTGGTACCGGACTCCAGGCAGATCCTTCACGCGCCCTCCGCGTATGAGCACGATCGAGTGCTCCTGGAGGTTGTGGCCCTCGCCCGGGATATAGGCGGTGACCTCGTAGCCATTGGTCAGGCGAATACGAGCCACCTTCCGCAACGCCGAATTCGGCTTCTTCGGCGTCGTGGTGTAGACGCGCGTGCAGACGCCCCGCTTCTGCGGATTCCTCTCGAGAGCGGGGGCCTTGTCCTTGCGCGCGACCTTCTTGCGGCCCATGCGGACCAGCTGGTTAATCGTCGGCATACGTCTCTCTTCTGTGGTCTCCGTTCGCCGCGTCAGCGTGCCGATCCCACGAAAGAAAGGCCGGAGACGCTGGCCGCCTCCGACGGGTTATGTTTGCGTAGACCGGTTCGTCGGCAGACCAACGAAAGTAGGCCAATGAGCTCCTAGCGTCAAGCCCTTTCGCCGCGCCATCACTGCGTTATCGGGCTCTCTTCGGAGTGCCCCAAACCTATTCCTGCCCCCCTGGATGTCAACGCCCGAGCGGACATACGAAGGCCCCGTCGCCTGACGGCGCCGGGGCCTTCACTCCCTCGCGCCCGCTGGCGCTACTCGCTCGCCCCCGTGGCCGGGTTGCCGGCCTCCCTGACCAGGTCGGCGAGGCTGATCTCCGCCTCTTCCTTGGGCTCTGCCTTGGCCTCGGCCAGCTCCTTGATCTCCCGCTCAATCGGTGCACCCTCGACCAGGAACTCGACGTCCTGATAGCGGTGGACCCCGGTCCCTGCCGGCACCAGATGCCCGATGATGATGTTCTCCTTCAGACCCAGGAGGTTGTCCATAGCGCCCCTGACGGCGGCATCAGTCAGCACTCGCGTTGTCTCCTGGAACGAGGCGGCGCTGATGAACGACCGTGTGGTCAGGCTTGCCTTGGTGATCCCGAGCAGCAGCGGCTCGGCCCGCGCCGGCTTCTTGGCCTGCTGGCGCATCCTCGCGTTCATGTCCAGGAATTCCACTCGGTCCACGTGCTCGCCCTCGAGGAACTCGGTGTTGCCCGGGTCGGCGATCCGCACCTTCTGCAGCATCTGGCGCACGATAACGCCGATGTGCTTGTCGTTGATTCGCACTCCCTGCAGACGGTAGACCTCTTGGATTTCATTGAGCAGATACTCCTGCACAGCGCGCGGGCCCTTGATCCGCAGGATGTCGTGAGGATTCACCGGTCCTTCCGACAGCCTGTCACCGGCACGGACGCGATCGCCTTCGTGGACACGCAGGTGCTTACCCACCGGGATCTCGTACAGCTTCTCCGCGCCGGTGTCTGATACGACCGCGACCTCCCGCTTGCCCCGCTTGATGCCGCGGAACGACACGGAGCCATCGACCTCAGCGATCGTCGCCGGGTCCCTCGGCCGGCGGGCCTCGAAGAGCTCCGCCACCCGCGGCAGGCCGCCCGTGATGTCCCGGGTCTTGTAGACCTCACGGCCGATCTTGGCCAGCATCTGGCCGGGCTCGACCAACTGCCCGTCACGCACCACGAGCTGGGCACCGACCGGCACGATGAACTCACGTACCTTCTTGCCATCGCGCCTGATGTTGATCTGCGGATGCAGTTTCTTCTCCCGATCCTCGATGATCGTCAGCTGGCGACGCCCAGTGGACTCATCAAGTTCTTCCCGGACCGTCTCCTCCTCTACAATGTCCTGGAACTCGATGAGACCGTCCTCGTCCGCCACGATCGGTTCGGAATAGGGATCCCAGCTGAACAGCAACGCGCCGGTCTTCACCTGCTCAACGTCCTCTACGTGCAAAGTCGCCCCGTAGGGTACCGTGAGCCGCGAGCGCACCTGTCCGTCCGCTGTCAGCATCTGGATCTCCCCCTCGCGGCTGGTCACGATCCGCCGACCGTCGGAACCAGACACGCTGGCGACGCGCTCGAACTTGACCTGGCCACTGACCTTCGACTTGCGTTCCGTCTGCGCCGCAATGCGCGCCGCGGTGCCGCCGATGTGGAAGGTCCGCAGCGTGAGCTGCGTGCCGGGCTCGCCGATCGACTGGGCGGCGACGATACCGACAGCCTCGCCCACGTCGACCATGTCCATGGTCGCCGGGTTCCGCCCGTAGCACTGCCGGCAGATACCCCGTCGTGCCTCGCAAGTGAGAACCGAGCGGATCCGGACCGACTGCATCCCGGCCTCCTCAACGGCCTCGGCGGCATCCTCATCGATCATCTCACCGGCTTTGACCAGCCGCTGGCCGTCGATGGGGTCGACCACCTCCTCCAGTGCCACCGTGCCGACGATCCGGTCCCGCAGCGGCTCGATGATGTCCTCACCTTCCTTGAGCGCCGAAGCCTCCAGACCGAGGACCGTTCCGCAGTCCTCCTCGGTGATCGTCACGTCCTGGGCCACGTCCACCAGCCGCCGCGTCAAGTATCCGGCGTCAGCCGTCTTCAGCGCCGTGTCCGCCAGCCCCTTCCGTGCCCCGTGCGTCGAGATAAAGTACTCCAGCACGGTGAGTCCTTCCCGGAAGTTGGAGAGAATAGGGCTCTCGATGATCTCGCCGATACCACCGGTGAGCTTCTTCTGCGGCTTCGCCATGAGACCGCGCATGCCGGCTAGCTGTCTGATCTGATCGCGCGATCCCCGTGACCCCGAATCAAACATCATGAACACCGGATTGAAGCCGCCACGAGATTTCTTCAACGCGCCCACCATCGCGTCAGCCACGTCGTTGTTGGCGTGAGTCCAAGCGTCGATCACGCGGTTGTAGCGCTCGCCGTTCGAGATCACGCCCTTCTCGTAAGCCCGGGTGAAGCGCTCCGTATCGGTGCGGGCGGACGTGATGATCTCCGCTTTCTCCGGCGGAATCTCTAGATCCTCAATGCCGATCGAGGTGCCGCCCACCGTGGCGTACTTGAACCCGAAGTCCTTGAGACGATCCAGGAAGTCGGTCGTCCCCTTGAGACCGACACGCCGGAAGCACTGGAACACAAGGTCCGAAAGCGCGCTCTTGCCCATCGGTACGTTGGCGAAGCGCAGCTCGTCCGGCAGGATGTCGTTGAAGAGGACACGCCCCACCGTTGTGGGGATCCACTCCCCGTCGTAGCGGTAGTAGATCGGCGCGTGATAGTCTACGGCCCCATCGGCCCGCAGGAAGAGACTGTTGTCTAAACCCAGCTCGACCTCGTAGACCGCCGAGAAACGCCCCGCCTTGGCCATGCGGTCCTCGAAATCCGCGGGGAGCTTCGTCAGGTAGTGGATACCCAGCACCATGTCCTGGCTGGGCGTTGCGATAGGCTTCCCGTCTGACGGCTTGAGGATGTTGTTCGAGGACAGCATGAGCACACGACACTCAAGCTGCGCCTCGAAGGAAAGCGGCACGTGGACTGCCATCTGGTCGCCGTCGAAGTCCGCATTGAACGCTGCACATACCAGCGGGTGTATGCGGATCGCCTTCCCTTCCACCAGCACCGGTTCGAACGCCTGGATGCCCAGGCGGTGAAGGGTGGGTGCCCGGTTCAGCAACACGGGATGATCCTTAATGATGTCTTCCAGGACCTCATACACCCGCGGGTCATCACCGCGTTCAACGATCTTCTTGGCCCGCTTCACCGTCTCGGCTTCGCCGCGCCGCTCGAGCTCGTGGATTATGAACGGGCGAAACAGCTCGACCGCCATCACCTTGGGCAGGCCGCACTGGTGGAGCCTGAGCTCCGGGCCAACAACGATTACCGACCGCCCCGAGTAGTCGACGCGCTTGCCCAGCAAGTTCTGGCGGAACCGGCCCTGCTTACCTTTCAACATGTCGGAGAGGGCTTTCAGGGGCCGCTTGCCCCGACCGCGGATCGCCTTGCCGCGGCGCCCGTTGTCGAACAGAGCATCCACGGCCTCCTGGAGCATCCGCTTCTCGTTCCGCAGGATCACCTCCGGCGCCCGCATCTCCATCAGCTTTTTCAGCCGGTTATTTCGGTTGATCACGCGCCGGTAGAGATCGTTCAGATCGGAGGTAGCAAAGCGACCGCCATCAAGCGGGACCAGCGGACGAAGATCGGGTGGCAGGACCGGGATCACGTCCATCACCATCCACTGAGGACGGTTACGGCGCTCGGCGTCCTCATCGCTGTTGCGGAACGCATCCACCACCTTAAGCCGCTTGAGGTGCTGCTTCTTGCGGTGCTGGCTGGTCTCCGTCGCGACCTTGCGACGCAGGTCCCTGGCCAGCTCATCCACTTCGACCTGTCTGAGGAGCTGACGCACGCCCTCGGCACCGATCTCAGCGTAGAAGTCCGAGTCGCCCTCCTCCTTCGCCTTCGCTTTGAGGTCCAGGTACTCTTCCTCTTCGAGCAGCCGCTTGGGCTTGACCTTCTGCTTGCCTGGATTGACCACGACGTAGTTCGCGTAATAGATGATCTTCTCCAGGTCGCGCAGCGTCATTCCGAGCAGGTAGCCCATCTGCGACGGCAGCGTCTTGAAGAACCAGATATGTGCTACCGGAACGGCAAGCTCGATGTGACCCATCCGCTCGCGGCGGACCTTCGAGAGTGTGACCTCGACGCCGCACTTATCGCAGACGTGGCCACGATAGCGGATCCGTTTAAACTTGCCGCAGTGGCACTCCCAATCCTTCACCGGGCCGAAGATGCGCTCACAGAACAGACCATCACGCTCAGGCTTGAACGACCGGTAGTTGATGGTCTCCGGCTTCGTCACCTCACCGTAGCTCAGCGCCCTGATCAGCTCCGGTGAAGCGATCTTCAGCTGGATGAAGTCGAACTCCGTCGGACGAGTCTCGCGGTGCCTTGGGAAGTCGATCATGTTCGCCTTTTCCCTCTACGTAGCCTGCAGAACTCCCTCAGATGCCCTCATCAGTCTGGCCGAGCTCAACGCTGAGGCCCAGCGACTGCAGCTCTTTCACCAACACGTTGAAGCTCTCTGGTATGCCCGGCTCGGGCAGGTTGTCGCCCTTCACAATCGCCTCGTACGCCCGGGATCGACCAACCACGTCATCTGACTTGACCGTCAACATCTCCTGCAGCGTGTGCGCCGCACCGTAGGCCTCCAGCGCCCACACCTCCATCTCTCCGAAGCGTTGACCGCCAAACTGAGCCTTACCCGCCAGCGGCTGCTGAGTCACCAGCGAGTAGGGGCCGATCGAGCGGGCGTGGATCTTGTCGTCCACCAGGTGCGCCAGCTTCATCATGTAGATGCTGCCCACCGTCACCTCCATAGTGAAGCCATCGCCGGTGCGACCGTCGCGCAGTCGCATCTTGCCGGCCGGGGTCAGCCCCGCCCGTCGGACGAACTGCTCAAGCGCTTCATCGAGACCTTCCTTCGCGCCCTTCCGACGCGACAACTTCGCCGCTGCCTCGAATCCAGCCCTCGCCGGATTCACCTCGTCGGCTCGCGACGCAAGCTCCGTGGAGGCATCGATCAGATAGTCGCGCAGAGCGGCAAGAACCTCAGAGACCCGCTCCGAACTCGTCTCCGCCCATAGCGAGTCGAGCGTCCGGCCCAACCCAAGCGCCGAGCCCGACGGTCGTGTCCCGTCCCCCCTATCCAGCCGGCCTCGCACGGCTCCTTTCCGCAGCGCGTCGATGAACTCGCGGATGTCGATGTCGTTGAGCTGCGTTGGCGAAGCCGAGCGGATGTTCAGGCACTCGTGAGCCCACTCGACGCCGGCCAGCTTAAGAAGCACACCGATCTCGTCCTCCGTAGCCCCGTGAAACACCGGTGTCTTGGCCTCGAAGCCCAGGATCCGCGCGCACCAACCGAGATGCGTCTCCAGAATCTGCCCCACGTTCATTCGGCTCGGCACACCCAGCGGGTTCAAGACAAGGTCGACCGTTGAGCCGTCGGGCAGGAAAGGCATGTCCTCCTCTGGCACAACGCGCGCGATCACGCCCTTGTTGCCGTGACGGCCAGCGATTTTGTCTCCCACGGCGATCTTGCGCCGCTCCGCGATGTAGACCTTGACGAGCTGCACAACGCCGGGCGACAGCTCATCCGGCTGCAGGACCTTGTCGATCGACTCCTCGGTCTTCTCGCGAATCCGCTCGATGCGCTGCCGTGACTCATCGATGACGCGCCGGATCCTCTCGCTCGCAGCCGCGTTCTTCACCTTGAGGGCGGTGAGGTCGAGCTTCGAGAGATCCAGCTCCTCGACGATCTTGTCGGTCAGCTTCTTGCCTTCCTTGAAGTACGGCTCGATGGTGCCACGCTTGAGGAAGAGCTGGACCGTCTGTCCCTTGAGCAGATCCCGCAACTCCTCATTGCGGACCTCCGTCACCCGGCTGATCTCGTCGCGCTCCTGCTCCCTGAGAAGGCCGATCTTCTCGCCGTGCTCCTTCTCAAGCAGAGCGTCGTCGATCCGGCGAGAGAATATCTTCACGTCGATGACCGTGCCCGCCATCCCCGGGGGCACGCGCAGCGAGCTATCCTTCACGTCCTTCGCCTTCTCCCCGAAGATCGCCGTCAACAGCTTCTCCTCAGGGGACAGCTCCGTTTCGCCCTTCGGCGTGATCTTCCCAACCAGGATGTCGCTCGGTTTCACCTGAGCCCCGATACGCACGATCCCGCGCTCGTCCAGATCCTTGAGCGCCTCCTCCGACACGTTAGGGATCTCGCGCGTGATCTCCTCCATGCCGCGTTTGGTGTCGCGAACATGGAGCTCGAGTTCCTGAATATGGATGGACGTATAAACGTCGTCCTTCACCAGTCGCTCGCTGATGACGATCGCATCCTCGAAGTTGTGGCCGTACCAGGGCATGAAGGCGACGACGAGGTTGCAGCCCAAGGCCAACTCCCCCCGATCCGTCGAGGCGCCGTCTGCGATGATGTCGCGCTCGCTTATGTGATCGCCGACCTGGACCAGAGGACGCTGGTTGATCGCCGTATCCTGGTTCGTGCGCCAGTACTTCTTCAGCTTGTAGCGATCGAACTGGCTAAGCTTGGCGAGTGGTTCATCCCCGCCAACCTTCACGATGCCGGTATCGATCATGATCTCGTCCGCGCGCACCTGGGTTACCATGCCGCCGCGCTTGGCCACGACCACGGCACCTGAGTCCTGCGCTACCTTCGCCTCTAGACCGGTGCCCACAAGCGGTCGCTCCGGAAAGAGCAACGGCACCGCCTGGCGCTGCATGTTGGATCCCATCAGCGCACGGTTGGCGTCATCGTGCTCCAGGAACGGGATCAGCGCTGGCGAGACCGCCACCAGCTGATCCGGCGAGACGTCCATGTAGTCAATCTGCTCGGGCGGCAGAAGTGGGTAGTCGTCAGCTTGCCGGCAGAGCGCGACCTCGTTGACGAAGGTGCCGTCCGGGTTGAGCGCCGCGTTCGCCTGAGCAACGGCGAACTCTTCCTCTTCACTCGCCGTCAGCCAGATGATCTCGCCGGTCACCTTGCCATGCTCGACTCTTCGATAGGGCGCCTCGACGAACCCCAGATCGTTGATCCGCGCGAACGTCGACAGACTCGTGATCAGGCCGATGTTAGGCCCTTCCGGCGTCTCTATCGGGCACATCCGCCCGTAGTGCGAGTAGTGCACGTCCCGCACTTCGAACCCGGCCCGCTCGCGCGTCAAGCCGCCCGGCCCCAGTGCCGAGAGCCGACGCTTGTGCGTCAGCTCGGCAAGCGGGTTGGTCTGGTCCATGAACTGGCTGAGCTGCGACGAACCGAAGAAGGACTGGATGACCGCGCTCACCGTTCGCGCGTTCACCAGGTCGTCGATGTTGATCTGCTCCGGATCGCTGGCGATTGACATGCGCTCGCGGACGAGCCGGGCCATGCGGGACAGCCCCACCGAGAACTGATTGGCGATCAGCTCGCCTACCGAACGCACCCGCCGGTTGCCCAAGTGGTCGATGTCATCGACATACCCGCGCCCCTCATGCAGCTCGATCAAGTGGCGAATAATCGCGATGAAGTCGGCCACTGTGAGAATCGTCACGTCAGCCGCCGGTGGCTCCATACCCAGCAGCCGGAAAGTGTCCCGCAGCCGCTGGTTGATCTTGTAGCGGCCCACGCGACCGAGATCGTACCGCTTGGGGTTGAAGAACAGCCGATCGATGGCCGTGCGAGCCGTCTCAAGATTGGGTGCCTCACCTGGCCGTAGCAGGGAGTAGATGGCGTACAAGGCCTCCGGTTCACTATGCGTCGGATCCTTGGCCAGGGTGTTCTTGATAAGCGGCGACTCGCCTCGTGCACCGCCTGCAAACACCTGAACCTGGCGTACCCCCTTCTTCGCCAGCGTCTCGAACAGCTTGGCGTCGAAAGACACGCCGCCCTCAGCCAGTACCTCTCCCGTCTGAGCATCGACGACATCGGCGGCGAGGCGCGGATCCTGGCTCCAGTCGCGCCGATTAGCGAGGTCTTCGTAGCGACCGCGCAGGGGTATGCGGGCCGGGCTCGTATAGACCGAAATCGTGTCAACCTTCGCCCTTCGCATCGTCCTGATCATTTCAGGCGAGAGTTCGCTTGCGCGATAAGCAAGGAAAGCCTCGACCTCGCGATAGACGGGAACCTCTTCTATGCCGACCTCCAGCAGTCGGTTAACCAGGTCAGCGTTGATTGGATCACCTTTCGCACCCAGCAGATGCCCCGTCTCCGGGTGCCGCCGCTCTTCGGCCAGCCAACCCTGATCCTCTTCGAGATCGAAGCCGGTCAGCACGATGGTCTCCGCCTGCCCGGCGTAGCTTGGGTTGGCCACAGCGGCGGCGAGCAGACCCCCGACGACCTCTCGACGTAGAGCCTTGTCGCCGGAGATGTCCTCCACCTTCAGCTGCCGGGCGCCGTAGAACAGGTCAAGGACATCCGGATTGGTGCCGTGCCCGAAGGCGCGGAGCAGAGCAGTAGCCGGGAACTTCTTCTTCTTGTCGATGTGGACGTGAATCACGTCGTGAATATCGATGGAGAACTCGACCCACGAGCCACGGAAGGGAATGATGCGCGCCGAATATAGCTTGGTGCCGTTCGGGTGAATGGTTTCCTCAAAGACTACGCCTGGCGAGCGGTGCAACTGACTGACGATGACGCGCTCGGCCCCGTTGATCACGAAGGTGCCCTGCTCGGTGAGCAACGGGAGCTCGCCCAGGTAGACCTCCTTCTCAAGGATATCCCGCGGCCGCTTCTCGCCATCGACATCTTCATTGATCACCAAGCGGAGCGTTGCCTTGAGCGGAGCGCCGTACGTCATGTCGCGCTCCATGCACTCCTCGACCGTGTACTTCGGCTCACCGAGGGAGTAGCTCACAAACTCGAGCGTGAAGTTCTGCTTGGCGTCGGCGCTGGGGAAGATCTCATTGAAGACCCGCTCCAGCCCGTAATCGCGAGCCGCGCTCTCTTCCACTTCCCTGTCCAGCAGGGCGTCAAAGGCCTTGCGCTGGACATCCAGCAGATTGGGCATCCGCATGGCCATCTCTAGATGGGCGAACGAGATGACGGGAGGCCCGTTGCCCCCGTAGCCGCGGTTGGCATCGGATTCGTGGCGACCCGCCACTTTCTTGCCGCTGGTCATGGTCTTGGCCAAGGTCTATACCTCCAAGGAAAGGTACCTACGCCGGGGTTGCCGCCCGAGCGCGAACGTCGAGGTGCGAAAAAAGCACAGAAAACCCCGAGTCCCGTTCGCTCGCGGGGTTCTGTATTCCTGCGTTCGAGTTTTCTACACGCCACGCCAGCGTCATAGGCAGAGGGGCCTTCACCTCGTCTTTCGATCCACTAGCGCCGGCGACCCCCGCCGCCGGCCCACATGGCTCCCCCGAAACCTACTTGAGCTCGACAGTAGCGCCCTGCTCTTCAAGCTTCGCCTTGATCTGCTCAGC
>CP070823.1:2727412-2759428 GCA_020344375.1 Gemmatimonadota bacterium
GATCACCTGTCCCGGCCAGAACCGCACCTACTACATGGACGCTTCGCTGTTCGCGCCGGGCGTGAACAAGTACCCGTACGTGCGTCAGCTCGAGATCCTGATGGACTCATTCCGCTGCACGGAGGAAGACGCCCGCGTGAGCGACGCCGGCACGTAGACCGTCATGTCCTTCGTCCACCTCCACACCCACAGCGAGTACTCGCTGCTGGACGGTGCGAATAAGCTGGACGCGCTGGTCGATCGGGCCGTGGAGCTGGGCATGCCGGCGCTCGCCCTCACCGATCACGGCAACCTGCACGGGGCCCGGCGCTTCTACGATGCCGCGCGAGGCCGCGGCATCAAGCCGATCATCGGTTGCGAGGCCTACGTGGCCTTTGGTGACCGGCGATCCAAGGAGCAACCACCGGGCGCGCCCTCCGACTATGCCCACCTGCTGCTCCTCGCCCGCGACCTGGAGGGCTACCGCAACCTGGTGAAGCTCGTGTCGATCGGGCACGTCGAAGGCTTCTATCGCCGGCCGCGCATTGACCATCAGCTCCTGGAGGACCACGCTCGCGGCTTGATCTGTCTGTCGGCCTGCATGTCCGGCGAGCTGGCGCTGTATCTGCTGGCTGACCAGTACGACAGAGCGAAAGCCGCGGCGGAGTGGCACGCGCGCCTGTTCGGCGATGGGCACTACTGGCTGGAAGTGCAGGATCACGGGATCCCGGGCGAGGACGTGGTGCGGAACGGGATCTACCAGCTCGCCGAGGAGCTCGGACTCCCGGTCGTCGCGACGAACGACGCCCACTACCTGAACCGCGAGGACGCCGACGCCCACGACATCCTGCTCTGCATCGGCACCGGCAAGGACCGGGACGACCCGAAGCGGCTACGCTTCTACGGGCAGGAGAGCTACTTCAAGTCGGCCGAGGAGATGGCGGCCACCTTCCCCGACCGGCCGGAGCTGCTGGAGAACACGCTCAGCGTGGCAGAGCTCTGCGATGTCGAGTTCGAGGAGAGGATCTATCTGCCGGAGTTCCCACGGCCGGAAGGCTACGAGTCGGAGGACGATCTGCTGCGCGAGCTGGCGGAGAGCGGTGCCAGGAAGCGCTACGGCGACCCGTTGCCGCCGGAGGTGCGGGAGCGGCTCAGCTTCGAGCTCGGCGTCATCACCAGGCTCGGCTACAGCGGCTACTTCCTCATCGTCTGGGACTTCATCCGCGCGGCGCGGGAGGCCAGCATCCCCGTCGGTCCGGGTCGAGGCTCGGCCGCGGGCTCGCTGGTGGCCTATGCCCTGCGCATCACCGACATCGATCCGCTGCGCCTCGGCCTCCTGTTCGAGCGCTTCCTCAACCCGGATCGCATCTCGCTGCCGGATATCGACGTCGACTTCTGCTATGAGCGGCGCGGGGAGGTCATCGAGTACGTCAGAGGCAAGTACGGCGCCGATTCAGTGGGCCAGATCGTCACCTTCGGGACGATGCAGGCCCGGGCCGTCGTGCGCGACGTCGGACGCACGCTCGGGTTCACGCCGGCAGAGACCGACCGCGTCGCCAAGCTGATCCCCAGCTCGCCGGGCTACTCGCTCAGCGTCAAGGGGGCGGTGAAGCGGGTCGAGGAGCTGAGGACCCTTTACGAGCAGGAGCCGCGCTACAAGGAGTTGCTCGACTACGCCGCCACGCTGGAAGGCCTGGCACGGCACACCTCGGTCCACGCCGCCGGCGTGGTCATCGCGCCTGGGCCGCTGGCTGACTACGTCCCCGTGATGAATGCGACGACGCGCGGTGCCGGGGGCGAGCCGGAGAACGGCGACCTGGTGATCACGCAGTACGACATGGTGAGCCTGGAGCGGTCGGGAATGCTGAAGTTCGATTTCCTCGGCCTGCGCACCCTCACCGTGATCAGCGATGCCGGCGAGATGGTCCGCCAGCGTCACGGAGTCGAGATCGACTGGGACGAGATCGGCCTGGATGACCCCGACGTGTACGAGATGTTGGCCAGCGGCGCCACCGCGGGCGTCTTCCAGTTCGAGTCCTCACTCGCCACAGACAAGCTGCGGGCCATGCGCTGCGATCGCTTCGACGACCTCATCGCGGTCAATGCGCTCATCCGCCCTGGCCCCCTCGACTCCGGCATGACCGACGTCTACATCCGGCGCAAGCGCGGCAGCGAACAAGTCAGCTACCCGCACGCTAGCCTGGCAGACATCCTGGAGCCGACCTACGGCGTGATTACGTACCAGGAACAGGTGATGCGGGCGGCCAACGCGATGGCTGGCTTCAGCCTGGCCGAAGCCGACGTGCTCAGAAAGGCCGTGGGTAAGAAGGATCCGGTGCTCATCCGGCAGGAACTCGGCCGCTTCATCGCCCGGGCCCAGAAGCGTGAGGTCAGCCGACGCGACGCCGAGCATGTCGCCTCGCTCTTGGAGACGTTCGGTCGCTATGGCTTCAACAAGGCACACGCGGCAGCGTACGCCCTGCTTTCCTACCGGACCGCCTGGCTCAAGCGCCACTACCCGGCGGAATTCATGGCCGCGCTGCTGACCTCGGAGATCGGCAATACGGACAAGGTGGTGGGCTACATCAGCGAATGCCGCAGCCTAGGCCTGGAGGTGCTCCCGCCGCACGTTAACGAGTCAGGCTACAAGTTCACCGTGGTCAGCGACAACGCGATCCGCTTCGGCCTCGGTGCGATTCGCGGTGTCGGTAAGTCGGCCATCGACTCGATCATCCTCGCCCGCGAAGAGGACGGTCCCTTCACCTCGCTCTTCGACTTCTGCAACCGGGTCGACCTGCGCCTTAACAACAAGCGTGTCGTCGAGGCGTTGATCGGTGCCGGCGCCTTCGACGGGCTCGGCCCCCGCGCCGCCATGGCTGAGGCAGTAGAGGTCACCCTGCGCGAGGCCCAGCTTCAGCAGCGGGAGCGCGAGCTGGGCCAACACAGCCTCTTCGGCAGCGACGACGGACCCAAGGGGCGGCCGGCGCCGCCGTTGCCAGAGGTTACCGAGTGGTCAGAGGCGGAGAAGCTGGCGCGCGAGAAGGAGCTGGTCGGTTTCTTCGTGTCGGGTCACCCCCTCGACGCCCACCGTGACCTCGTGAACCTCTACGCGCGGCGGGCGAACACCAGCAACCTGATCGCGCGCCGCGAACAGAAGGTGGAGGTGGCGTGCGTGGTCACGGAGGTCGCGCGCCGCATCTCGCGTAAGGATGGCTCAGAGTGGGCACGCCTCACCTTCGAGGACTACAACGGTACGGCGACCGCGCTCGCCTTCCGCGAGGCTTGGAGCAAGCACCGGGATGTACTCGAGGTCGGGAAGCCGGTCTTGGTGCGCGGGAGCGTTTCAGGCCGCGAGCGGGATGAGGGGAACCCGCCTTTGTTCCTCGACGAGGTCCTGCCCCTCGAAAGCCTCTACAACAGCGGCCGCGTTGCCGTCTGCCTCGAGTTCGAGGGCGGCGCGGAGCTGGACGCTAAGCGTCTCGAACAGGCGATCCGGATCGCGCGCGCCCACCCCGGCCCTGCCGCCATCCAGGTGGTTCTACAGAACGGCGTCGACGAGCCGCCGCGGCTGCGCTCGCGAGCCCTGTCCGTGACACCGGAGCCTGCCGTGCTGGCGGAGCTGCGCTCGGTATTAGGGACGCACCGGGTGCACCTGGTGGAGGTACCGCGCTAGGGCGAGCCGGCTGCCCTTGCCGGAGCCAGCCCCTGCCGTCTATCCATGTAGCTTCGTTCTGCTATCTTACTAAGCTGTGCGGTGTTCCGAGTAGGTAACGTTCCCAACCGCGATCATGGCAACTCATCAGGAATTCGAACGCTCGATCGGGGAAGTCAAGGGCGAGATCGCGCGCCTGAAAGAGCTGGCCGACGCAAGGGGGCTCGACGTGGAGGCCGAGCTCAGGAAGCTGGAGGCCCGCTTGCAGGAGTTGCAGGCCGAGACCTTCAAGGCGCTCACTCCCATGGAGCGGGTGCAGATCGCCCGGCACCAGCAGCGCCCGCACGCACTCGATATGATCGAGCGCATCTTCACCGACTTCGTCGAGCTTCATGGTGACCGCGCCTTCCGTGACGACCCGGCTGTGGTCTGCGGCTGGGCCCGGTTCGACAACCACTCCGTCATGCTGATCGCACAGCAGAAGGGTCGCAGCACGAAAGAGAACTTGAAGCGTAACTTCGCCATGATGCACCCTGAGGGATACCGCAAAGCCCTGCGCGTGATGCGGATGGCGGAGAAGTTCAAGCGGCCCGTGGTCACCATCATCGACACACCGGCGGCGTACCCGGGGATCGGCGCTGAGGAGCGCGGCCAGGCTGAGGCCATCGCCCGGAACCTGCTCGAGATGTCGCTGATCGAGACCCCGATCCTCGCCGTGGTGATCGGCGAAGGCGGCAGTGGTGGCGCTCTGGGCCTCAGTGTCACCGACCGCATCCTCATGCTCGAATACGCGATCTACTCGGTCATCTCCCCTGAGGGCTGCGCCTCTATCCTGTGGAGGGAGAACACCGAGGAGGCGCGCGCGCAGGCCGCAGCGGCGCTCAGGCTGACGGCGCCGGACCTCTACGAGCTGGGCGTGATTGACGAGGTGGTGCCAGAGCCCGAGGGCGGCGCCCACCAGGACTGGGATCGCACAGCCGGGATCGTGGCGGAAGCGATGAGGCGACATCTCAACGAGCTCTGCGAGCAGCCGATGCAGGAGCTTCTCAAGGGTCGCTACGCGAAATACCGCAAGCTGGGTTCGTGGGCCGGTGGCTGATCAAGCGAAAGGCAACGGCAGCGGCTCGGCCGAGCGGGCCGCAC
The DNA here is from genome assembly GCA_020344375.1 of Gemmatimonadota bacterium. Taxonomy (GTDB): domain Bacteria; phylum Gemmatimonadota; class Gemmatimonadetes; order Palauibacterales; family KS3-K002. The sequence goes on from CP070823.1 coordinate 2,732,187, forward strand.
CTCCGCTGCCCTCCCCGGCGGACAGGATCATCCGAAGAGGGCCGGAGCCGCAGCTCGTCGAAATCCTGTTCAAGGGCAAGCGGCGCGAGTTCTTCACGGCGCACGTGACTCCGTCGATACGGGCGCGGGAATACGTCGTCGTGGAGGCGGACCGTGGGCAAGACCTGGGCATGGTCAGCGCGGTAGGTGGACTGGCAAAGAGGAAGTGCCAGGCCTGCGACGATTGTGACCCGAACGCTATGCCGGGCAAGAAGGTCCTGCGGCGCGCTGCCCCTGTGGACGTCGAACGCGCGCTCGGCCTGCGCGCCGAGGAAGGCGACGTGCGCCAGCAGGTCCGCGGTATGGTCCTGGACCACGCATTGAAGATGAAGATCAGCGACGCCGAATGGCAGTGGGATCGGAACAAACTGATCATCTACTTCACCGCGGACAAACGGGTCGACTTTCGCGTGCTGGTTCGCAGCCTGGCCAAGAAGTACCGCACGCGGATCGAGCTCAAGCAGATCGGCGTGCGCGACGAAGCGAAGCGGCTGGATGGAGTGGGGCGTTGCGGACGTGAGCTCTGTTCGTCCAACTGGCTACCCGAGCTCAAGCCGGTGACGTTGCAACTGGCGAAGGACCAGAACCTATCACTCAACCCTTCGCAGATATCAGGCGCGTGCGGTCGCTTGATGTGCTCGCTGCGCTACGAACACGACTTCTATGTGCAGGCGCGCAAGCGCTTCCCGAAGGAGGGTCGACAGGTGCGCACTGCGGTGGGTGAGGAGACAGTGGTGTCGGTCGATATCTTCGTGAACCGCGTGACGTTGAAGGAGCCGTCCGGTGAGCTACGAACGATCGGACTGGAGGATCTGAAGCGCGAGACGGCCGAAGCGCGTCGCAGATCACGCAGCAGCTGAGGTTCTGACACGTTGTCCAGATTCTACATCACTACAGCGATAGACTACTCCAACGGTGACCCTCACCTGGGCCACGCCTTCGAGAAGATCGGGGCAGATGCTATTGCTCGCTACAGGCGACTCCGCGGGGATGAGGTCCACTTCGTCATCGGGATGGATGAGCACTCACAGACCATCTTGCAGCCGGCCGCCGAGGCTGGACTTTCGCCGCAGGCCTGGGTCGACAGGATGGCGAGTGTCTTCTCGGAAGCGTGGGAGGGGCTGAGGATCAGCCACGACGACTTCATCCGCACCACGGAGGAGCGGCATGTCCGCGCCGTGGTGGAGATGGTCGAACGCACCAAGCAGGCCGGCTATATCTTCGAGGGTACTTACGAAGGCTACTACTGCGAGCGCTGCGAGACCTTCAAGCAGGAGAAGGACTTGGCCGATGGGCGCTGCCCGGAGCACCCGGATCGCGAGATCGCCTGGACCAAGGAGGACAACTACTTCTTCAAGCTGTCCGCCTTCCGCGATCCGCTGCTCAAACACATCGACGAGCACCCTGAGTTCGTGCAGCCGGAGATCCGCCGCAACGAGATCCGCAACGTCCTCGAGGAAGGGCTGCAGGACATCTCGGTCTCGCGACCGCAGCGCGAGTGGGGTGTCCCCTTCCCGGGCGATCCTGACCATGCGGTCTACGTCTGGTACGACGCGCTCATCAACTATCTGTCGGCCGTCGGCTTCCCCGAGAAGCACCACGGCGACTGGTGGCCCGCCCAGCTCCACGTGATCGGCAAGGGGATCACACGCCACCACTGCATCATCTGGCCGGCCATGTTGCTGGCGGCCGGGGTCGAGTTGCCGAAGACAGTGTGGGCGCACGGCTACATCAATTGGGAGGGCCGCAAGCTCTCCAAGTCCGCCGGCGCGCCCGTGACCCTGACAAGCGCCAGCGAGCGTCACGGACCTGACCCGCTGCGCTACTTCCTGCTGCGCGAGGTTCCCTGGAACGGCGACGCCGACTTCACCTGGCAGCGTTTCGACGACCGCTACAACGCCGACCTGGCCAACGACCTGGGCAATCTGGCGAACCGCACGCTGGCCATGATTCACAAGTATCGCGATGGGGTCGTCCCCAGCGGGGAACAGTCCGACCTCGACCGGCGCGCCCAGAAGACGCTGGCAGACTACCGCGAGGTGATGGACGGCTACCTGCTCCACCAGGGCATCGCCGCCGCTATGGAGCTGGCGGGCGCCGCCAACGTCTTCATCGAGGAGAAGGCGCCCTGGAAGCTGACCAAGGAGCCGTCCCGGAGCGCGGAACTCGACACCGTCCTCGCCGGCCTGGCGCGTACCCTCGCCCGGCTGGCGCTGCTGCTGAGCCCGTTCATGCCGGGCAAGAGCTCCGAGCTCTGGCAGGCCCTCGGCCGTCAGGACGAGCTCTCGCAGCTCGCCGCCTACCCGGAACTCGACCTGGCCGGAGGGCACGTGCAGCGGCAGGCGGTCCTCTTTCCAAGGAGTGAGAGCTGACTCCCTAATACTCGGGCGCCGATGCCGGGTGCGCCGCGGCGACCCCGGCGTTCGAGCAGACTTTACTCGACCCGCAGCGGTTGTGGTCTGCCTGCTCCTCGCCGCCTGCGCGCCGCGGCCGCCACGCCACGAGCCGCCGCCCCAGCCGGCGCCGCCGGACACGACGCGCGCCCCTACACCTGCCGAACCTGACACGGCAGGGCCAACGGCTCCCGACACCACCGCCCCCACACCGCCCGACACCGTCGCGCCGGCGGCCACCGAAGCGGCCAGGCTGCGCACCCTGCGCGTCTGCGCGGGCGGCGATGTACTGTTGGGGAACAACCTCGATACGCTCTGGGCAGCTCGAACCGCCGCGCGCCTGGGTCAGCCCGTCACCCCGTTCCCCGACCCCGATTCGCTGCTGGCGCCGCTGCGCCCGCTGTTGGAGGGCGCGGACGTTGTGCTGTTGAACCTCGAAGGCGCCGTCGGGGAGGGGCCAGCTCCGGCCAAGTGCCGACCGGGCTCAACCCGCTGCTATGCCTTTCGCCAGCCCGTGGCTGCCGCTGATGCGCTGGCGCGCTTCGCCGCGCCGGCCGCGGTCGTGGCCAACGTCGCGAACAACCACGCCATGGATGCGGGACCTGAAGGGTTCGCGGCCACGGCCGCTCACCTGTCCCAGGCGGGTGTGCGTGTCACCGGCGCCGACACCCTGCCCACGCCGCTCCCTACTCCCGACGGTGACACGCTCGCGGTCCTCGGATTCAGCCCCTTCCTCGCCGGGCCGGACCCGCGTGACCTCGACGCCGTTCGCCGCCACGTCTCGCGCGCCGCAGCGCGCTACCCCCGACTCGTGGTGACGATGCACATGGGCGCCGAGGGGCGTGCGGCTCAGCGGACGCCTGACCAGAACGAGATCTTCCTCGGTGAGGATCGTGGGAACTCGGTGGCCTTCGCACGCGCCGCGGCGGAGGCGGGAGCATCCCTCGTGGTGGGACATGGACCGCACGTGCTGCGGGCCGCGGAATGGAAGGGTGAGGCGCTCATCCTTTACTCGCTCGGGAATCTCCTCACCTACGGACCGTTCAACATGGAGGAGCCGCTGAACCGCGGTGGGATCGCCTGCGCGACCGTGGACGGTGAGGGGCGGGTGGTCGAGGCCCTGCTGCGGCCCACGCTCCAGCACCTGCCGGGCCTGGTGAGCGCCGATCCCTCAGGAAGGGGGAGCTTCCTGGTCGATTCCCTGAGCCGGCTGGACTTTCCGGAGACCGCAGGCAGGATCCAGACCGACGGAGTGGTCCTCGGGCCGGCCTCCCGCCGCTAGGCGGGCGCCAGCCCCTACTCGGGCGCGGTCTCTGCTTCCTCGGTGCCCTCGCTCGCCTTCGCCCCGAGACGGCTGAGGATGTTCACCCCCGTCGCCGCCTCGATCTGCTCGGTCAGCTTGATGATTGCAGCCGGAAACTGACTGGCTGTGCTGGCCACGCCCGTGCCGCGGTCGCCCGAGTCGATGACGGTAAGACGGTCGATCTCCATGCCGTCCACTGACTGCGCCAAGTCGCGAATGATCTCCGGCAGCATGTTGAGGACGAAGATACGCTCCGCCTCGGTGCCGGCGTTGAGGTAGAGCTTGATCATCTGATCGAGCACGAAGACTCGCGCCCTGCCGTCCTCGGTGATCGACGCCGCCGCGCCCTTCGCCCGCTCCTCCATCGCTTCACGCTCCGCCCGCGCCGGCAGAAGGACATCCGCCTCCAGGCGCCGCTGCTCCAGCGCGATGCGCTCCTGCTGCATGTCCTGCTCGGCCACCACCTTCGCCCGCTCACCCGCCACCGGCGCCGCCCTCTCTTTGGCCAGGGCATCGGCCTCGAGCTCGGCCGTCCGCACCCGCAGGCGGTTGTTCTCCTCTACGATGGCGAGATCGGCCTGGATCTGGGCTACCTTCGCCGCCTGGCGCGCCGCCGCCTCGGTCTGCTCCGCCTCCGAGCTGCGCTGCGCCTCGGCGACCCGCGCCTTCTTCAGGATCTCCGCCGTCTGCTGCCGGCCGATCGAGTCCAGGTAGTTCACCTCGTCGGTGACGTTCTGAATCTTCAGCGTGTCGAGCTCGAGCCCGAGCTTCTGCATGTCCTCGTCCGCCTCTTCGATCAGCCTCTGGGCGAACTTCAGGCGATCCTCGTTCACCTCCTCGGGCGTCAGCGTCGCCAGCACGCCGCGCAGGTTACCCTCGAGCGTGTCCTTGGCGATCTGCATGATCTCCTCGAACGGCTTCTCAAGCATCCGCTCAACCGCGTTGTGCGAGGTCGGGTCCCGCGCGCTGATCTTCACGTTGGCGATGCCGTGGACGATGAGCGGGATCCCTCCCCTCGAGTAAGCGTTCTTCACCACCACCTCGATCGGCAGCGTGCCCAGATCGATCCGGGACACGCGCTCGATGATCGGCACCCGCATCGTCCGACCGCCGTGCAACAGCCGGTAGCCCGCCCGGCGACCGTCAGCGGTAAGACGCTTACGCCCCGTGACCACCACCATCTCGTTCGGCTGGCAAATCACGATGAGCGACCTGACCGTATAGATGAGAGCGGTCAACACCCCCAGGCCGACTACACCTAGTACCAAAGCAGTGTCCGCATCCACGCGGCTACCTCACCTTTCTGGAGGTGGAAGTTCCAGCACATCGAAGGGGACCACCTCCGCAACCCCCTCCTCGACATGAAGAATCACCACTTCGCTACCCGCAGCCACTGACTCACTGACGTCCGCGGCCAGACGTGCGGTGATATAATGCTCACGATCGGCGATCACACACGCGACTCGGCCCCGTCCCCCCGGCGACAGCGGCAGCACGACCCGCGCCGTGCACCCCTCGATCTCTCGCTCGCTCAGCGCGTCAATCCCGATCTCGCTCCGTCTCAGCCAGGTGAACAGCGTGTGTGTGAGCAGCATCGCGCCTCCGCCCATCCCCAGCGCGAGCACGAACGTCAGATTGGCTGGATTGCCAAACAGGGTGAGCAGTGTTCCCGTGAAGCCGAATGCGGTGAGAAAGAAGATGATGTTGCGCGGCCGGAAAAGACCCAGCACGAGCTCGCCGGCGGCGTCATGGGCGACGTGGATGTCATGATCGGCGTGCACGTCGACGCCCGACACGTCCGCATCCACTCCGGACAGGTCGGCGTGCAGCCCGGATGCGTCCACATGACCTACATCATGATGAGCGCCGCTCAGGACCGAGAACAGAAGCAGTCCGCCCCCGAGGATGGCGGCGAGGATGTATAGTCCCAGCAACTCGCCACTCCGGTCGGTGCCGGCCCACGGCCGGCGCCTCTACACCTCTCGACTGGTCGCACAGGGCACTACCATAGTGCCGACCCACCCCCCAGGGCGCAACTGGGCGGGCGCCGGCGATTCGGTCAAACCGGTCCGGTCGCGGTGAAATTATTACCGATTTGCCGAAGGTGTGGGGATGCTGACCACATCACCTAATCCGTTACAGTATTGTAACTTAGCTGCCATACCTCGCACGGGAACGAACCTTGCACCCTCTGACTAGCGGCGCGGCAGCTTGACAACTCCCCCAATTAGCTATTAACGTGGCCGCCGCCCCCTCCTCCATCGGTAAGCTGTTTTCCCCGCAGGGGACGGGTGTCACCTGCGGCGGGGACGGCCAAGGGAGTCACCGATGGGCGCGCTTCAACAACGGACCTCACGGACCCGTGCGCGTATGGAACGACACCGCCTGACGTTCCTGGTATTCAGCGACCCGTCGCAGCCGGCCCATACGCTGCAGATATCCCGGCGTTTGCTCCGCTTTGCCAGCGCAGGACTCGCTGGTCTGCTTCTCTTCATCCTCCTGGCCTCCGCCGGGCTGATGCTCAAGCTGACTGACCTCGCCAGGGCCTCTCGGCTCGAACAGCAGAACGCGCTGTTGGTGGCGGACGTCCAGCGCATGCAGGAGACGGTGGATCAGTTGACTCAGTCGCTGACGGCGATATCTGAACGCGATCGCCGCTTTCGGTTGCTGGCCGGCCTGCCGGAGATCGACCCTGAGGTCCGGCAGGTGGGTATCGGTGGTCCCGGCACCGGCTCGATCGAGAACGAGCCGCTGCTCGAACTCGATACGGCTCTGGGCGCCGAGGTCTACACCACCACGGCCGACCTGAACCGGCTGCTCCGGCAGTCGAATCTGCTGCAGGTCAGCCTTGAGGAGGCGGCGCGAACGATGGAGGCGCGGCGAGACGAGCTCGCCGCCTACCCCTCGATCGATCCCACCACAGGCTGGTTGAGCTCGAGCTTCAGCCGCAGCCGCTGGCACCCGCTGCTCAACGTGCGCCGCCCGCATGAGGGTATCGACATCTCCGCCCGGCGGGGTACCCCGGTTGTCTCCACCGCCGACGGCCAGGTGACCTACGCTGGCTGGCGACCCGGCTTCGGGTGGACGGTCGAGATCGACCACGGGAACGGCGTCAAGACGCGTTACGCCCACAACGAGAAGAACCTGAAGGTGAAGGTGGGCGACAGCGTACGCCGCGGCGACGTGATCGCACTGGTCGGGAGCAGCGGGCTGGCGAAGGGGCCGCACGTCCACTACGAGGTTCTGGTGAACGGCCGGGCGGTCAATCCGGAGAACTACCGCCTGCACAGGGTCATCGTGGAGTAGCGCGGCGGCTTCGCTGCGCGACCCTCATGAGAGCGGGCTGCGACCCGCTCTTCTTTCATCTCACCAGAACTCAACGTCACCACGCGCGCCCATCAGGCTATGCGAGCGGAACAGCGACCTGGCCCGGAATCCACGGCGCGTCAACCTTCTCGCCTTTGCTCGAACTCGGCTCGGCTGAAACCGTCAGCTCCCGACTCCCGTAGTGTCCTGTGAGCGGTCACAGACAAATCACCCGAAGCGGGCAGGATCCAAGCGTGACAATCACTGGGTTGCTGGTAACCGTCATTACCCTGTACGAAGGGCTCATCATCCTGCGTGTCATCGCCTCCTGGTTCGCCGCTCCCGACTCCACCCACCCCGCGATCGATCTCTTGAAGCGGCTGACGGAGCCGCTGCTCGAACCGGCGCGCAGGGCGCTACCCGCCACGGGAGGCGTCGATCTCTCCCCGTTGGTGGTGTTGATTGGCCTGGAGCTGCTGAAGAGAGTCCTGACCTAGCCGCCCTACTCGTCCGTCGAGGACAGCGAGGCAGGCTTGGGCGAGGGCTCGAACGGCTCGAGCCGCTCCGCCCCGATCACCCTGGCCGTGACCATCTGCGGGAACCCACCAATGTAGTCATTGTAGCGGCGAACGGCCTCGTTGTAGCTGCAGCCGGCCCGGACGATCTGCTTCTCGGTTCCCTCCAGCTGCGACCGCAACAGCTGGAAACTCGGGTCTGTCCTCAGTTCCGGGGCTCCGCCCGCACCGGCCAGTAGCTGTTCCAGCACGCTCGACAGTTCCGCGCTAACCCTCTCGATCGCGGCTAGATCTCGCGACCTGACCGCTCGCACGAGTCGCGCCCGTGCATCGGCAAGCGCCACGATCACACCATCACCCACCACCGCGTAGCCCTGGACCGTCTCTGCCAGTACGGGCACGAGCTCGGCACGTCGCTGCAACTGCACCTCGATCTCGTTGCGCGCAACCGCCGCCTGCTCGCCAAGTTCCTGGATGCGGCCGTAGCCGCACCCGGTCAGCAGCGACGCCGCCAGCAGCGCCACCGACGTCCGGCTAGCCGGGTGCCCCCCCGCGCCTGAGGCGACGCCGGGTGCCCGGGAAGCGCCCCGTGGGAACCGTAAAGACATGAAGGTAGCCACACCAATTACCAGCACGCTGCCGGGCGGTCCCTCAGGCCGGTCTGCGCCGGCGCGCGCTTGAAAACTGCCGAAGTCCTCCCTAGCTTTGTGCGATTCAGCGGCAACACACTTTAATCTGGGAGAGCTCAATGAACAAGCATTGGGTCTTGGGTCTTGCAATGCTGGTGCTGCTGAGCGCCTGCCAGAGATCAACGCAGCTGGCCGTGCGCGCCGTATCGGATGGCGAGAGCGAGGAGATGATGGGCCGCGCGCAGCTGGAGATCAAGCTGGTGCCGTACGACCGGGATTCAATCTTCGAGACGCTGGCTCGCGAAGCCCCTGAGCCTGAGCCCCAGCCGCCGCAGGACCTGCTCGATCTCCGTGACTCGGTGTCCACCGCCCAGGAGCGCTGGCGCGAGGCCGAGGCCTCCTGGAACGATCTGCGCTCCGAGTTACAGTCCCTCTCCGAGCGGATGCAGAGGATGAACCGTGCCACCACGGAGTACGCCCAGGCCTACCGGCGGTTCGACGACCTGGACAGCCAGCTTCGACGGCTGGACCGGGACAAGCAGCGCTATTTCGACCAGTTCACCGAGCTGCAGAGCGCCTACACTACGCGAGCGGACTCGTTCAGCGCGGTGCTCGCAGCCTGGGAGGACATCGCGTTCGAGAGCTACGCTGAGATCGCCGACAGCCTGCTGGAGGCTGTGGGCGCGGAGCTGTACGACACGACCGACGCCGAGGGTTGGGTTTCCTACCAGGCACCCCGTGGGCGTTGGTGGATCCACACGCGCTTCGAACTCCCGTTCGAGGAGCTGTACTGGAACGTCCCCTACCAGTCTACAGGTGGCGCGGACACGGTCATCCTGAACAGCTCCAACGCCCAGCTCCGTCCCATCTTCTGACGAACCGGAGCAGCCGGGCCGTGCCCCGACGGGGCACTGCCCGTCCCTGTTAGGGAGGACACCGAATGAGCGAAGCGGTACCCGACTTGCATTTAGAAGTTCGGGACGGCCTCGCTACGCTCACCTTCGATCGCCCCGACTCCAAGGTCAACTTGCTGACCCGCGCCGTGATGCTGCGGCTGGACGAACTGCTCACGGCCGTCGAGGAGGGCGCCCAACGGGGTGAGGTTCGCGCCCTCCTGGTGAAGAGCGGTAAGCGGCGCAACTTCATCGCCGGCGCCGACATCGAGGAACTCGCCGCGCTCAAGGGCGCCGCAGAAGCGGCAGAACTCTCGCGACGCGGTCAGGAGATCTTGTTGCGGCTGGATCGGCTGCCGGTACCGACGCTGGCGGCGATCCGCGGGCCCTGTGTGGGTGGCGGTTTGGAGCTGGCCCTCGCCTGCGACTGCCGAGTGGCGAGCAACCATCCCAGCACGCGTCTGGGGCTTCCCGAGACGCGCCTCGGAATCCTGCCGGGCCTGGGCGGCACGCTGCGCCTGCCCCGCCTCATCGGTCTGCAGCCCGCGCTCGACCTGATCCTCTCCGGCCAACAGCTGGCAGCCCAGCGCGCCAAGCGATTGGGACTGATCGATCGTGTGCTGGACGATGAGGATTTCGACGTCGAGGTCGCTGCGCTCGCCGCCGAATCCGCCCGGCTGCGCGCCGCTCCGCTCCCACGGCAGCGTCGCTCCGCCGTGTCCCGTCTGCTGAAGGACGGCCCGCCGGCTCGCTGGCTCATCGAGCGCCTCGCCCGCAGGGCACTGCTCAGCCAGACCAAAGGTCACTACCCGGCTTTGCCTGCGGCCCTCAAGGTCACCGTCAGCAGCCTCGGCCTGTCGATAGAAGCCGCGCTGGAGCAGGAGGCCGAAGCCTTCGGGAGACTGGCGGTCACTCCCGAATGCAAGAACCTGATGGCCGTGTTCCGACTCACCGAGGGCGCCCGCAAGCGGGCGCCCGCCGGCGAGGTCAAGAGCGTGAAGCGCGCCGCGGTGGTCGGCGCGGGGGTCATGGGAGCCGGCATCGCCCAGCTGTTCGCCTACCAGACGATCCCGGTCCACCTGGTGGACCTCGACGAGGCGCGGGTCGAGGCTGGCCTGCGGCGAGCGCGCGAACTGCTCGAGCTGGCCGCCGAGCGCGCCGGCTGGTCCGGCGATCACCTCAAGAGTCGCAGCGCCTGCCTGCGTGGCGCCGCGAGCTACGACGGCCTCAAGGTGGTGGACGTCGTGGTCGAGGCCGTGCCGGAACGCATCGAGGTCAAACAGGAAGTGTTCGGCCGCATCGAAGAGCGAGCGCAACCCGCGGCCCTGATCGCCACCAACACGTCGGCCCTCTCGGTCTCGGAACTGCAGAAGGGCCTCGAACACCCCGAACGCGTATGCGGGCTGCACTTCTTCTACCCGCCCCATCGCATGCCGCTGATCGAAGTCGTGCGCGGATCCCGCACCTCCGACGACACGCTGGCTACCGCTTTCGATATCGCTGTCCGCCTGGGCAAGACCCCGATCGTGGTCGAGGATTCGCCTGGCTTCGTGGTGAATCGAATCCTGAGCGCCTACTTCACCGAGGCCGGCCACTTGCTCCAGACTGGGATCTCCGTGGAGCAGCTCGATCAAATCATGTCGCGCTTCGGCATGCCGGTTGGCCCGCTGCGGCTCCAAGACGAGATCGGCCTTGACGTCGTGGCGGAGGTAAGCCGCACCATGGCTGCCGCCTTCGGCGAGCGCTTCGCCTCCGCGCCCATCGTTGAGGCCGTGCTCGCCACCGGTGTGACCGGGCGCAAGGGTGGGCGAGGTTTCTACCGCTACGTCGATTCGCGTTCCCGGGGCGTCAACAAGGGAATCACGCGACTGCTGCGCGAATCGAGCCAGGGCAAGCCGCCAAGTACGGCCGAGGTCGAAGAGCGTTTAGTGTTCAGCATGATCAACGAGGCGGCCCGGACGCTCGCTGACGGCGTCATGGATTCGCCTGAGACCGTCGACGTGGCCATGATCATGGGCACTGGGTTTCCTCCCTTCCGAGGCGGCCTGCTCCGCTACGCCGACGCGGTCGGCCTGTCGCGCGTCGCGGATCGCCTGCGCCACTACGCGGACAGTGTCGGCGCACGCTTCGAGCCTGCAGCCGCCCTGCTGGAGAGGACGACGTTCTACGCCGCCTAGCGATCCGCAGCCGTGACCCGCTCGCGGGCGACGGCTTGAGGCAACGCTCCTGTACCCGCTGAGCCGATGGCACAAGTCGAGATCCACTACCGCCGCCCACCCGACCGGCTCGACATCTTCGTTCAGGAGCTCGTGCTCGACCGTCCCGACTGCAAGGTGACCCTACACGAGCGGCCACCACTGAACACCGCGTTGAGCATCGGCGATCGTGTCATCTTCGAGCCGGGGGCGCCGATCGTCTGGTTCGTCTTCCCCAACGCATGGCATGACCTCGGACGCTTCCACCTGAGGGACGGAACCTTCACAGGCTACTACGTCAACCTCATCACGCCGCCAGAGCTGCAGGGCCACATGTGGAAGATGTTCGATCTTTGCCTTGACCTCTGGATCGACGCGAGCGGTGAGCTTCAGGTCCTCGATCAAGACGAGTTCGACGAGGCAGTGGACCGCCTCTGGATAGATGTCGCCACGGCTCGTCGGGCGCGCCTCGAACTCGAGCGCGTAATCGCGGAGGTGCAGGCCGGTCGCTGGCCACCACAGATCGTCCGGGAGCACGACCTGGAGCGGGTTCGCGCCCTCTACCGAGCCACGGCCAGGTAAGGCCGACACCGCGCCGCTCTTGCGCTCACGGCGCTCCGGCACCCACGTTGGACCCTCGTGAGTCCCGCCACCGTTGACCTGCTGCTGAGCCTTCTGGCGGTCGCCGCAGCGATCGGTCTGAGTCTCTACGCGGCCATCGCGCTGCCCGGACTCGCCAGCTACCTGGGCCTACTCGAACTGCCCCAGCCGCTGGCTGGCCTCGCCGCGCCCTACGTCTGGGGTACGCTGCTGGGCCTGGCGCTCCTGGAGCTCCTGATCTCCCGAAGCCGCCTCATCGACCTCCTCTGGAACGCGCTGCACACCCTCGCGCGACCGCTGGCCGCGACGATGTTCCTTGCAGCCGCCCTGGCTGACGGGTCCTACGCCGCCCAGTGGGCCGCCGGGCTTGCGGGACTCGGCGTAGCGCTGCTCGCTCATATGGCCGTGCTGGCGGTGCATACCGCGGCGCGCACCGCCGGTCCCAGGCCCGCGGCACCCGGTTTCACAGCGCTCCAGCTGTCAGCGGCGGCCGCTATCGGCACACTCGCCTGGATCGCACCGCCTATCGCCGCCGCCGCAGGCGCCGTCGTGGTCCTCGCTCCCCTACCCTGGATACCCCGTCTCTGGGGTGCCGCCAGCCTCGTGCTTCTGGCCGTCCACTCCGCCCTCAGCCGGCCCGGGCGCCCCCGCAACTGGGACGTCGGGCCAGGGAAGCTGCGAAGGGCGTTGCAGCGGGCGGTGGAGCGGGAACTCGGCCCGCTGGGCGGCTCGGCGCGCTCGGTCCGGGCGGTGCTCGCGCGACTCGGGCCGCGCTGGCTGTACCTCCAGGGCCGGCTGGTCACAGTAGCTGAAAAGCCCCCTGTCTTCGCCCACCGACGCGGGCTGCGGGCGCGAGTTCTGCCTCTGGGAAGGGGCCCGGGCGTGGCAGACGCCGGGCCGCTGGTGGAGACCGTGGAAATCGAGGCGGAGATACCGTACGCGCTGTGCGTGGGGCCGAGTGGGCCGGCGGGGCCCGCCATTTTGGCAGCGCTCGAGGGCCCGGCGGGGATGGAACCTGGGGCGAGGGAGGAGGTGTAGAAACAAGTGTTCTAGCAGTAGGATAACGACTTAGGGGCATGGCACAGGTCCTGGCCCCACTTCGGGTCTTTACGGAATCGGGCCTGTCGTTTATTTTAGAAAATCTTGCTTACCTACGTCCTCAGGTCGTCCGTTTCCGCCACTGGTGTCGCTAGCGGCGGGCTAGTTGGCGAGGAGCATGACACTCGGGCGCGTAGGTGCATCTCCGGCGAGTCCCGTTCGCGGTGCTCGCTTTTCTTGTTCATAAGTCACTAACCCCAGAGTCCGTGCGGAGTGGGCATGTTCTTTAGCTCCAAGCCCCTAGACTCATTCGATCAGTACCTCCACGACGTCGAGAAGTACCCCCTTATCGAGGACGCCGCGACGGAGCGTGAGATCGCCCGTCGCGCGCGGACCGGTGACCGGCGGGCAGCCGAGCGGCTGGTGACGGCCAACCTGCGATTCGTCATCTCCTACGTGAAGAAGTACCAGGGCCGCGGGCTGAACTTGGCCGAACTGGTGTGCATCGGCAACGAGGGTCTGCTCAAGGCCGTCAAGAAGTTCGACCCCGACAAAGGGGTGAAGTTCATCTCCTACGCCGTCTGGTGGATTCGCCAGACGGTGTTGCAGGCCTTGGCGGAACAGACGCGGTCCGTTCGCATCCCGCTGAACCAGAACTCGAACTTGGTCAAGCTGTCGCGCACGGAGACCGCGTTGACGCAGCAGCTGGGCCGGACGCCGACTGATCGGGAGATCGCCGACCGGATGGGTGAGCCGGTGCAGACGATACGGGCGTTGCGGCGAGTGGCCTCGGCCGAGCTCAGCCTGGATGCGCCGCTAGACCGGACGGACCGTGACAGCGCCTCGTTCGGCGAGCGGTTCTCAGCGATGGAGACTGAGGACATCCAGGACGAGATCGAGTACCAGGCACGCCGCCAGTTCCTGCAGAACATGTTCAAGAAGTATCTCACCGAGCGCGAGCGGAAGATCCTGGTCCTCTACTACGGGCTAGATGACGGTGAGGAGATGACACTGGAAGAGATCGGCTCGCTGCTCGGCGTGACGCGAGAGCGAATCCGCCAGATTCGCAACCGCGCCTTCGAGAAGCTCCGCCAGTCGCCCGATGGACAGGCGCTGGAGGGTTTCTGGGCGCCGACCTGAGATATCAGAGACGTGTAGGATCGGTGGGGGCAAGGCGCGGGCCTTGCCCCTTTTTCTTTTCTACTCGCTTTGAACGGCAGGCCGCCGCCCGGTCAGTAGCCCGGCGAGCGACAAGGCGAAGATGGCGACGATCACGACCTGCGACAGCACGCACCACTGGCAGACGGCCCGCAGTAGGAACAGCTCAGCGTACGTCAGGCAGAGCGTGAACACGACGGCCCCGCCGGAAAGCACGCTGAGCAGCTGGTCAGGCCAGCGTTCGACTGCGCAGCGAGGCTGCACACCGGCTAGGGCGATCGCGAACAGGGCCAGATAGCCTGCCACGCCGATCCCTGCCACGGGCAAGCCGAGGAAGCTGGAGTAGACGGAGCTATTGACCGTGTCACAGCCGTGCGAGACCCCGCACGACAGGCCGCCGATGTAACCCAGCTTGGCCAGGAGCAGATAAGTCGAGTCGAGGGCCCCCACCAACGCCAGGACGGCTACCGCCCTGCGTCGGCTCACTGCTTCGCCAGCTCCTCCTCGATCATCGCCGCCATCTGGTCGTAGCCCATCGCTCCCGTGACGAGGCGACCGTTGATGAAGAAGACGGGTGTGCTATTGAGACCCAGCTGGCGTGCCCGCCGCTGGCTCGCCAGCACGATGTCACGGTGCCTGTGCGATTCAAGACACGCCTCGAGCGCCCCGCCATCAAGGCCCAGCGCGTCGGCATACTCGCCGAATGTGCGCCGCGGGTCACGCTTGCTGCCCCACTCACGCATGCGGGTGAAGAGCACCCTCTGCATCGGCCAGTAGGCGCCCTGGTCACCGGCGCAGCGAGCCGCCTCCGCCGCCAGCACCGACGCGCCCTGGCCCAGCGGATAGTCGAAGAACACGAAGCGAACCTTCCCGGTCTCGACGTACTCCTCCATGATCTGAGGCAAAGTCAGCGCCGCGACCATGCCGCAATACCCGCACAAGAAATCGGCGTACTCTTCAATGACCACGGGCGCGTCGGCGCTACCCCTCGAGATACCGATCTCCTCCGAGACCAGCTCGGCGTCCGACAGGGCCGGCACCGTCGATGCATCGACGCTCGGCTCCGGCTGCTCGCGAATCGCGGCATATCCGATGAGCGCCGCGCCGGCGATAAGGATGAGTGCCAGCGCGCCGTAGAATTTCGACTGTGAACTTGCCATTCCGTAAGCCTCCTCAAACCCTCCGTTGTCGCTAGTCCCTCACTACTCGAACCGGATGACCTGGCTCAGCTGACCCGTGAGGTACAGGTAAGCCAAGCCCGCCACGACGACGAACAGCAGAAAATAGAACGCGGCCTTGAGCCAGCGTGGAAAGAGACGTCGTCGCTCACCGCCCAGGCGCGTTAGCTTCGGCAGGAATGCATCCTGCCAAACGGCCACCACCTCGCGGCTCAATCCGGTCCAGCCGGTCGCGTAGGCCTGGTCCAGCTCACGCAGCGCCTCATGCCAGCCCTCGTATGCCGCGCTCAGCTCGGACGGGTCCGCTTCTGCCGCCGCCAGCTCGCGGGCCGCCTTCGACACGGCGTCCAGCGTAGTCTCCATCGGGGCCACCCCGCGGGTCAAGCGCTGCTTGAGCCCCGAGATTTCCTTCGGGGAGGGCATGTGCTTGCGCCGCGCTTTCCGCCACGGTATTCGGCGGTTCGCCGCCAAGCGCCTGGTCTGCCGCTCGAACGCGCGCACGGTCGCATCCGAGACGACGCCGATACTGTCCAGGATACCACTCCAGATCCGCACCCCGTCCAGCGCCTGCGCCGCGGCCACCAGCTCGCGCGCCGCGGCCGCCTCCCGCTTCGCCTTGAGCAGTGCGCCGTCGTAGATCGCTCGCAGTTCCCGAAGGTGCTCCTCGAGAAAGCCGACCGGGAGCAGCGAGGACATCTGCAACCGATCGATCGCTGCCCCGAGCGGTCGATCCGCCCCTGCGCCGACTGCGCCCAACGACGCCTCGAACTCGGGGATGCTGAAGCGCCGCCTCAGATCCGCGACCATCTCCGGCGCTGGCGCGGCCGTATCGGGGGCTGCTGGCCTGGCACCCGGCTGAGGGCCGGGACCCGTGACCGAGAGCAGCGCGCTGGCATGGCCCGAGGCCAGCCCGCGGATCGTCTGGATCTGCGCATCGGTGAGATAGAGGATCTCGATCTGGGTGGCGCCGCTCCCCAGGCGCAGCAGGCGCCCGAACTTGGCCTGGGCGACTTCGATCTTGGTGATACGGTCCCAGGCAAGGCGGAAGTGACGGCCGCCACGCTCGAACACATGGAAGCCCGAATCGCTGACCACTGCCAGCGCCATCCCCTTGAATCGCTCCATCTCCACGAGACCCGATATCGCCACAGGCGTCGCGAAGACGACCCGCTCCCCCTCCAACACCTGGCGATCCGCGAGCGCCATGTGATCCAGGTCCGCACGCACGCGCAGCTCGGCGGCCAAGGAGGCCAGACCTTCGTGGCTGCCGCGCAGAGCCATAGCCACCTGCGTGCCCACAACGAGCAAGATGGAACCCCTCAGCGCCACGCCCAGCAGCGTCGAATAGGGGAAGTGGTGATCGTTGACATAGAGCCCCTCGGGAGCCGCCATCACCCGAGCGTTCCGCTCCGAGCCTAGCCCCTCGATCACAACGTCGAAATTGCCCTCGTAGCTCATCGGCTCCCGTCGTTGCCAGCTTCAGCCGCCGACGCGCTCGCCGCCGCCGCCAGCGATAGGACACAGCGCAGCACCCTCTGGGTGTCACGAAGATCCTCGAACACGGCGTCGGCGCCCGCCGCCTCCAGCTCCGCTACCCCGTGGCGGCCCGTGGCCACGGCCACCGCTCGAGCGTTCACCGCACGCGCGCAGGCGACGTCCTCCGGCGTATCTCCCACCACCACGAACGCCTCCCGCTTGGCCGACCGTCGGCTCCGCTCGATCGCGATGCGCGCGATCTCGGAGCGATCCTCGGAGTCCGAGCCGAACCCGCCGACGTCAAAGGTCAACGTGATCCCGGCCGCCGCGAGCTTGAGCCGCGCCGCCTCCTCGATATTCCCGGTCAGCAGCCCCAGCGCGACGTCATCACGCCCCACCAACGCCGCCAAAAGCTCGCTCACGCCAGGCAGCGTCGTGATCCTCCCCGCTGCCCGTCGTGCCTCAAGCTCCCGCCTCAAGGCCTCGAGATATACGGGCCACATCGACGGCAAACGGCGGGCGATCTCCTTGGCTGCGATGCCGGCGCCGCTCATCAGTTCCACCACGATCTGCGGATCGGTCTTGCCGTGGAAGTAGTACCCCTCGATCGGCCCGGCCGTCCCGTAGACCGCCTCCAGAGCGCTACGCAGCGCGGCGCGGCCCGCCCCATCGGTGTACAGAAGAGTGCCGTCGATATCGAAGAAAACCCGAACACGAGGCCCGCTGCCCGACACTCAGTCTCCTCCCCTGCTTCCGGTCTCCGCAGATACCCCGAAAACCCTAATCTGGTGCCGCATCCCGACGATCGCCAGGTTGATGCCCCCGCACGGCGCGCTCGATCGCCTGCGCGAGGGCCCACTCCGCGCACAGTCCGATCCGCAGCAGCACTGCCGGGCTCACCTCTGCGGGGTCCGGCCCCGTCGAGCACGCAAAGACCAGGTCACCGTCGAACACCGAATTGGCCGGGGAGACGCGGCGAACCACGGCGTTCATCGCCTGCCGGGCCACGGTTCCCAGGTCGGCACGGCTGAGTGGGTAGTCCGTGGCCACCACCGCGAGCGTCGTGTTCGTGCCAGGTTGAGCGGCGAACCTCGGGGGTGGCCCGTGCTCCCGCAGGTAGGCGGCCGTATCGAGAAACGCGCCGTTCTCGTCCCTGGCCCCCGCGATGATGTTGCCACGCGCATCCAGCACATCCCCGAACGCGTTGACCACAACCAGCGCCCCTACCCTGTGATCCTCAAGCTGCGTGGCGAAGCTCCCCAGGCCCCCGGGCACAGCACCGACCGGGCCGAAGAGCTTGCCTACCGTGGCACCGGTCCCCGCGCCCACACGGCCTTCGGGCACCGGTCCTGGACTGGCCGCCTCACAGGCGACATACCCCATCGCCGCATCGGGACGCCGGTCCGATTGGCCGGCCCCCAGGTCGAAGATGACAGCGCTCGGCACGATGGCCACGCGGCCAGCCGCGGTCTGGAAACCGCGGCCCTGCTCCTCGAGCCAGCGCGCTACGCCGTCCGCCGCCGCCAACCCGTAGGCGGAACCCCCGGTCAGGAGCAACGCATCCACACCGGGCACCAGATGATGAGGCGAGAGTGAATCGAGCTGGCGGGTGCTGCTTGCCAGTCCGCGCACATCCACGGCCGCTCGAAACGGTCCCACGATCACGGTGCAGCCGGTGGCCGCCTGCGCGTCGCTGGCGTGGCCCACCGCGATACCGGCCACGGCCGTGAGGGTCAAGTTGGCGGGTTGCGGGGGAGTCACTCTGAGCGGGTCCTAGGGAATCTCGGTCGGCAACCTCGACGTGCGTGGGGCACTGCGCGCCTCGTCATTCAACGTGCATTCCGTGCGTCTCCGGCTGGTAGCAGAACACCCGATTACGGCCAGCCGCCTTTGCCCGGTAGAGCGCTTGGTCCGCCCGGTCGATGAGATCCTCGGCCGTCACCACACCGGCCTCCGGATAGCCTACGACGCCGCCGCTCACCGTGAGCCGCATCGTGCCGGCACGCAGATCGAACTCGCGGCGGCTGATGCCGTTTCGGATACGCTCCGCCAGCTGGAAGGTGCCGTTGGCGCTCGTCTCCGGCAGCACCAGCAAGAACTCATCGCCGCCGTAGCGGCCGACGAAGTCAGCCGTACGCAACGAACGCTGGAGCACCTCGCCGATCGAACGCAGCGCGGCGTCCCCGGTGGTATGTCCGTGGGTGTCGTTGAGGCGCTTGAAGTCATCGATGTCGAACATGACGAGTCCCAGCAACCGCTTGTAGCGCGCGGCACGCTCCAGCTCGTTCTCCAGCCGCTCGTTCAGATAGCGGCGCGAGAGGCAACCCGTAAGCTCATCCGTCTTCGCCAGGATCTCAAGCTGCTCCTGATGGGAGAGCACGCTCTCGAACATGGCTGCCCGGTTGAGGGCGCGCACCGCTCCCTGGGCGATCGCCGAGGTCAGCCTCACCGATTCCTCGTCCAGCGCAGGCTCTTCGCTGCTGGAGCGCAGGAAGAACACCCCGTTGCGGCCCTTATCGAAGTTAAAGGGAATGGCTAAGACCGACTGGATGTCGACATTGATGTTCTCGGTCTCCCAGAGCGGCCGGATCTGCTCGAAAAGCGCCGAACCTCTCAGGTTCTTCACCAAGACGGGCGCACCGGTCTCCACCGCCTGCCGGATCTCCGGATAACGCCTCAGATCGAGCGACAGCGCGCTGATGCTCGGATCGTCGTGTGCGGCCACCACGGTGCCGTGCTCAGCCCCCTCATCCACCAGGATCATCGAGCAGCGGCGGATCTGGAAGAGCCGCGAGACGCGGCGAACGAGGATATCGAAGATCTCCTCGCTTGAGAGACTGGCCGTGACGTCACGAACGATGTCGAGCACGATGCCGCGGGTATCGGCCTCGCGTCGCGCCTCGCGCATCAGCCGACCCCGTTCCACGTGCGAGGCTACCCGGGCGAGCACTTCGGTGAGCTCAAACGGCTTGCGGATGTAGTCGGAGACACCCGTACGGAGGGCGAGCGCGGCATCGTCGCCCTGCTTCTGCGAGGACATGAGCACGACCGGTACGTCACGCGAGCCCACCCGGTGACGTACGTGCCGGACGATCTCCAGCGGCGCCATCTCCTGGATCGACTCGTCGACAACCACCAGATCCGGGCTCTGACTGGCGACGTAGCTGAGCAGTGTGGTCCCATCGTTCACACAGCGGACGGCATAGCCTTCCCGGACCAGTGCCTCGTCCAGCCCGGCCAGCGCCTCAGCCCCGTCACGTCCGACGAGAATGTATCCCCTGTCGCTCATGCCACCTCGGTCGCCTGCCCGCCGTACTCGCTCAGCCAGACCGCCCAACGGCTTGGCTCGACGTTACCTCCCGAGAGAACCGCCACCGTCGGTGTCTCCACCAGCATCGCTGTCAGATGCGCTGCAACGGCCGCCGCGCCGCTCGGCTCAACCACGAGCCGGAACTCCTCGGCGATCCAGGCCAGCGCCTTCAAGATGTCCTCATCCTCCACCACCAGCACGTCGTCCACCAGCTCCCGTGCGTGTGCGAAGGTCAGGTCGCCCGGCCGCACCGGCTTCAGACCGTCGGCGACGCTGGCGACGCGCTCCAGCTGCACGGGGTATCCCGCCCCCAGCGAGCGTCGCATCGACGCCGCCCCGCTCGGTTCCACGCCGAGGATCTCTGTATGCGGCGCCAGCGCCCGCACCGCCGCGGCCACACCCGCGAGCAGTCCGCCGCCGCCAACGGGGACCAGCACGCGCTGGACCTCGGGCCAGTCCTCCACGATCTCCAGGCCCACCGTGCCCTGACCAGCGATGATGTGCCGGTGATCGAAGGGCGGGACGATCACCATGCCCCGCTCCGCGGCGATCTCCTCGGCGCGCCGCTGGCGCTCCACCGACGTCGTACCCTCGCTGAAGACCTCGGCCCCGAGCCGGCGGATGGCCTCGACCTTCACCTGGGGGGCGTCCACCGGGACGACCACCACGGCTGGCACACCCAGCTCAGACGCCGCCAGAGCCAACGCGCGGCCGTGGTTGCCCGAGGAGTAGGTGATCACGCCTCGGGAGCGCTCGTCCTCCCGCAGGAGCGCGACGAAGTTGTACGCGCCACGCAGCTTGAAGGCGCCGCCGCGCTGCAGGTTCTCGCATTTCAGCCCGAGCTTGCCCGCCGCGGCGGCTGGTCCGAAACGCTCCGCCACGAGCGGCGTACGGCGGACCACGCCGCCGATCCGCCGGGCGGCAGCACGGACCTCATCGAGAGTCACGAGCTGCTCGATCCGTCCAGGCTCAGACACGCTCATCTACAGGCAGGGTTACTGCCGGCGGGGGGATTGGGGATTCCAAATCTCGGTCCAAGAAAGGATTAAGTCAACGTCTCGCTCGCCTTCCCTCCTGATCCCGTCAGCCTCTTGACATCTATGACGTCGCAGCCACCGCCTCCTCTTCCTTCTCCGATACGACCCGGGTCACGTCCACCACCTGATCGCCGCGGTCGAGGTTGATCAACCGGACACCCTGCGCGTTCCGACCTGTCTCGCGGATCTCCTTCACTCGTTGGCGGTTGACGATCCCTTTCCGCGTGATCAGCACCAGCTCATCCTCGTCCCTGACCTCCCGGATCGAGACAACCTTCCCTGTCTTCTGGGAGAGCCGCACATTGATCACGCCCTTACCGCCGCGCCGCTGCATGCGATAGTGCGAGATCTTCGTCCGCTTGCCCATCCCTTTCTCGCTGACCACGAGCAGAGCGGCTTCGTCGCGCACCACGACGAGCCCGATCACCTGGTCGCCGCGGCCGAGTCTGATCCCACGCACACCCTGCGCGACCCTGCCCATCTCCCGCACCTCGCGTTCATGGAAGCGGATCGCCTTGCCGCTCCGCGTCGCCAGCACGACCTGGTGACTGCCACTCGTTAGCCGCACATCGATGAGCTCGTCGTCGCCGACCACGCTGATCGCGTTGATGCCGCTTGAGCGCACATTCGCGTAGGCTGCCAGTGAGGTCTTCTTCACCAGACCCTTGCGCGTCGCGAAAAGCAGGTACTGGTCCTCGCGGAACTCACGTACGGGGACCATGGCTGTAACGCGGTCATCCACGTTGATGCGAATCAGGTTGATGATCGGCCTGCCGCGCGCCGCCCGCCCGGTCTGCGGGATCCGATGGACCTTCAGCCAGTGCACGCGCCCACGTGCAGTGAAGAAGAGTATGTAGTCGTGCGTGGACGCGACGAAGAGGTGCTCGACCCAGTCCTCCTCTTTAGTCGCCATCCCCGTCACACCACGGCCGCCGCGCCGCTGCCGCCGGTAGGTATCCACCGGCATCCGTTTCGTGTAGCCCTCGTGGGAGACGGTGACCACCACCTCCTCCTCGGCGATGAGGTCCTCCACCGAGAAGTCCACGACTTCGCCAGCGATCTGGGTGCGGCGCTCATCAGCGTACTTCTTAACAAGCTCGTCTAGCTCGCGCTTGATGATCGTCATCCGCCGCCTCTTCGAGGCGAGGATCGCCTTGAGTTCCTCAATCGTCTTGCGGACCTCCTTGATCTCCGCCTTCAGCTTCTCGACCTCGAGCCCGGTGAGCCGTGCCAGCCGCATGTTCAGGATTGCGTCCGCCTGGACGACCGTCAGCTTGTAGCGCTTCTGCAGCCGCTGGCTCGCCTGTTCCGGGTCCTTGGCCTTCTTGATGATCTCGACGACCGCGTCGATGTGATCGACCGCCTTCTTGAGGCCGACCAAGATGTGCTCACGCTCCTCCGCGACCTTGAGATCATGCTTGCTACGCCGTACCACGACCTCGTGGCGATGATCCACGAAATGGCGGATCATCTCCGCGAGATTCATGACCTTCGGCACGCCGTCCACCAGCGCGAGCATGATCGAGCCGAAGGTGGACTGCATCTGCGTGTGCTTATACAGGCGGTTCAGCACGATCTGTGCATTCGCATCGCGCTTCAGCTCCACCACTATGCGCATACCTTCGCGGTCGCTCTCGTCCCGTATGTCGCTGATCCCCTCTATCCTGCGCTCACGCGCCTGCTCGGCGATCTGCTCGATCAGGCGCGTCTTGTTGACCATGAAGGGGATCTCAGTGATCACGATTCGCTCGCCGCCCTTGCGCTCCTCGATCTCGGCACGCGCCCGGATAACGATACGGCCACGTCCGGTCTTGTAAGCCTCCTGGATACCCGTGCGCCCCTGCACGATCGCGCCGGTCGGGAAGTCCGGGCCCTTCACGAACTTCATCAGCTGGGCCGGGCTGGCCTTCGGATGATCGATCAGATGCTTGGCCGCCTCGACCACCTCGCGCAGGTTGTGCGGCGGTATGTTCGTCGCCATCCCCACGGCGATGCCCGAGGAACCATTGACCAGCAGATTCGGGAACTTGGACGGAAGGACGGTCGGCTCCTGCAGGCGATCATCGAAGTTGGCCACGAACGGCACTGTGTCCCTCTCGATGTCCGCCAGCATCTCCACCGCCACCGGCCCGAGCCGCACCTCAGTATACCTGTAGGCCGCAGCACTGTCGCCATCGACGGAGCCGAAGTTGCCTTGACCGTTGATCACAGGGTAGCGCAACGAGAAGTCCTGGACCATGCGCACGAGTGCGTCGTAGACGGCCATGTCACCGTGCGGGTGATACTTGCCCAGAACCTCACCGACTACCGTGGCACTCTTCTTGTGCGGCCGGTTGGGCGCCAGCCCCAACTCGTGCATCGCGTAGAGCACCCGGCGATGCACCGGCTTCAGCCCGTCGCGGACATCTGGAAGGGCCCGCTGCACGATTACGCTCATCGAATAGTCGATGAACGACTCCCGCATCTCGTCTTCGAGATACCGGGGTAGAACCTTTTCTTCGAACTCCGTCGCTGCCATCTACGCCCTCACCACCGTCTCTCGCTTTGCGCAGCCGAACGCTGCGTCTGCACACATGCCCTCAACACCGGAAGGCCAACGACCGACCGGCCAACTCCCGCGCGAAACTGCATCGCGCCCAGCCTACGACCTATTCCTGCTGGAGCTCGGGATGGCGACTCGGGTAGTACACCGCTATCGCTTGGAGAATCTTCACCTGCTCCTGCTGCAGGTTCAGCTCGATCTCGCCCTCTGTGGTCCGGCGAATCCCGCTGACCACCAAGGCGTCAGCACCGTACTCAGCCGCCTGCGCCCTGGCCCGATCGATCAGCTCGCTGTCCGAGACACTGAGGGGCACCTGCGTGTTGACCTGGGCCAGCACCTTGTACTCCTCGTCCGGATACGAGCCGGGCATGAAGACCTGCACATCCTCGGGAGCCACGGGGGGCAGCTGAACCCGAGCGCCGCACCCCACGGCGCCCGCGACCAGCACCGCCACAACGAGGGCCGTTAAGTATCTCATCGTCACCATCCTGGGCCGTTTTGAATTGTCGTTACGCCTTTAATTTAAGCTTTCCGGCGAACCCACTCCAGGCCAGCCGGGAACGCGCGCGCCGCCTCAAGCCACGCAGCGGTAGTCCTCCGGCTCGCGGAAACCCGCTTCCGCCAGCTGCTCCCGGATGAGCTCCCGGGCGCCAAGAGCGCCCACCACCACGAGCAGGTAAGTGCCCCGGTGAGCTCTCACCTCCCGGGCGTCCCACACCGGGGACCCGTAGATCTCCTGGCCGATCTTGCCTGGGTCGATGTCGAAGAAGCCGCGGACCTGAAGCCCCTCATCCAGGAGGGCGCGAGCGAAACCCTTGCCCACGCGGCCTGCTCCCCACAGCTCGACCGCCTCCCGACCCTTCAGCCAGCTGCTCTTAAGGTAATGAATCTTACACTTATGGAACGCCTCCGCTGCGTAGCGCGGGTCCCGGCGCGAGGCACGGTCGCCGCCCTCGCGCCAGAAGTGGAGAACGCGCGGCACGTTGGCCAGCCGTGCCCCGGCCAGATGGAGGCGGAGGACGAGATCGTAGTCCTCCGGCCAGCCGTTGGCGAGATAGCCGCCCACCTCCCCCAGCGCCGAGCGCCGGATCATCAGCGTTGGGTGGGCGATCGGGCACTCGACGAAGATGTCACGGGCGAGGCTTTCGGGCTCGGCCAAACGGTTGAGCCACTGCTGGTAGCGGCGCGCGCCCCAGCCCACGTGATCGTGGGGGAAGTAGCGGACGTGGGTGCCCACGGCGCTGAGCTCGCGGCAGGTCGAGAGAAGGGCGACTTGCTCGGCGAACCGGCGCGGGTGCGCCACGTCATCGGCGTCGGCGCGGGCCAGCAACGCTCCCCGGCAGAGCGCTGTCCCGGCCTGGAGCGCTTCGGCCAGCCCTATCCGCTCCTGGTGTAGCACGCGAACCCGCTCATCCCGGGCCGCCCAGTGCTCGAGGATCTCAGCGGTCTCATCGCGGGAGCCATCGTCTACGGCGATCACCTCGAAGTCCCGGTAGGTCTGCAGGCTGAGGCTGCGAATCGCCTGGGGAAGGTGCACTGCGGCGTCGCGGCAGGGCAGCAGCACAGAGAGCCGCGGCTCACTCACGTGGCCAATCCCGAGGTGAGCGCATTACCGAGATGCGGCATAGGGAGTCCCGTCCAATGTGGGGCCGGCTGAAAATGGTTCGGGCAGGCCCGACGGTCAACGCCGCCAGGGCGGCGCTCTCCTAGGCCGGCTGTGCCGCCCCTTCGCCGAGCACCTCGCGCAGGAACCGCCCTGTGTGCGACGCTTCCACGCTTAGGATCTCTTCCGGCCGCCCCGTGGCCACCACCCGGCCGCCGTGCACACCTGCGCCGGGTCCCAGATCGATGATCCAGTCTGCCTGCTTGATGACCTCGAGGTTATGCTCGATCACGACCACGGTGTTGCCCGCCTCGATGAGTTGGTCCAGCACGTCCAGGAGCTTGCGGATATCGTGCAGGTGCAGCCCGGTGGTGGGCTCGTCCAGCAGGTAGAGCTTGCGCCCCGCCCTGCGGGTCGCCGCGGCCAGCTCCCGGGCCAGCTTCAGGCGCTGCGCCTCACCGCCCGATAGCGTCGTTGCCGGCTGCCCCAGCCTCAGGTACCCGAGCCCCACGCGCTGGAGCTGCCAGAGCATCTCGCCCAGCTTGTCCTGTTTAATGAAGAAGCGGATCGCCTCATCGACCGTCAGGTTCAGCACGTCGTGGATGTTGAGGCCCCGGTAACGCACCTCGAGGACCTCCGGTTTGAAGCGCCGGCCGCCGCACATCTCGCAGGCGACGAAGACGTCGGCGAGGAACAGCATCTCCACCTCGATCTGCCCGGCGCCCTCACACTCCTCGCAGCGGCCGCCCGGCACGTTGGAGGAAAAATGGCTGGGCCCGAGGCCACGGCGCCGGGCATCCGGCAGCTCTGCGAAGATGCGGCGGATCTCGGCGTAGGCCTTCAAGTAAGTCACCGGGTTGGAGCGCGGAGTGCGACCGATGGGGCTCTGGTCGACGAGCACCACAGCCGACAAAGCGCCGCTCCCTTTCAGCGCCGCGAAGCTGCCCACCGGCTCGCCCAGGTGCTGCTTGGCGCTGGACTGTCCCGCAAGCTTCCGCTCCAGCGCCCGGTAGAGCACGTCGTGCACCAGCGTCGACTTGCCGCTCCCCGATACGCCGGTCACCAGCGTGAGCGCGCCCAACGGGATGCCCACGTCGATACCGTCCAGGTTATGGAGGCGCGCGCCTTCCAGTGTCAGGAGGGGACCGTCCAGCGGCCGGCGCCGCGCCGGCGCCGGGATTCGCTCGCGGCCTGACAGGTACGCGCCTGTGAGGGTGTCAGCGGCCAACAGCCCCTCATAGCTCCCTTCGTAGACCAGCTCGCCGCCGCCCTCACCGCTTCCTGGCCCCAACTCGATCACGTGATCGGCCCGCTCAATGGCCGCGGGGTCGTGCTCCACCACGAGCACGGCGTTGCCCAGGTCACGCAGCTGCTCCAACAGGCCGTACAGCCGCTCCGTGTCCCGAGGGTGCAGGCCGATGGAGGGCTCGTCCAGCACGTAGGTCACATCGACGAGCGCACTGCCCAACGAGTTGGCCAGGCTGATGCGCTGTGCCTCGCCGCCCGACAGCGTACGCGCCTGCCGGTCGAGGGTCAGGTAGCCGAGCCCTACGTCGTCGAGGAAGGCAACGCGGGAGCGCAGCTCGCGCAGGATCGTGTCGGCGACAGCGGTCTCGTGCTTCGTGAGCTTGAGGCTCTCCAACCAGCCGCGCAGCTCTTCGACAGGTAGCGCGCTGACCTCCGCGATGGTCCGGCCGCCCACCTTCACGTTGAGCGTCTCCGGCTTGAGTCGCGTGCCGCCGCACGCTGGGCAGGTCTGCGCCGTCTGGTACTGGCGCACGAAGACGCGGATGTACTGCTTGTAGCGCTTCTCGCGCTTCAGCCGCCCCAGCTGCTCGATGACGCCCTCGAAGCCACGGTCGCCGTAGAGCACGGTCCTCTTGAAGCGCTCCGGCAGATCCTTCCAGGGGACGCGCATCGAGACCTTGTGCTTGCGCGCCAGCTCTTTCAGGTAGTAGCGCCGGTTCTCGTAACGCGGCTTAGTCCAGGGATCCACGGCGCCGTCGGCCAGCGAGCGCTCCGAGTCG
>CP070823.1:2759528-2768575 GCA_020344375.1 Gemmatimonadota bacterium
TCGATCAGGCAGTGCGGGAGGCGGCCGGAGCCTTTCTTAAGTCCGTCATCAAGAGTCCTCTGTCTATGTTCGATGGCATCTATGTGCAATCGGTTTCGCTTCAGCAGCCGAATGAGGTTGTTCAGGGGCAAGCCAACCTTTGCGACGGTTGCCTCAATATGATGCTGTATCAAGGTCAGCTGATACCTTCCTGTCGACTGGACGAATACCGGATGTTCGGGGATCTGATCACGCCTGTACCGCTGAAGCAGCCGATACCGCGGTAACGGCGCGCTGTAGCGAGTGGGATGCCCATCAAAGTCAGGCAAGTAACTGGACGTAGGGAGCTGAGGAAGTTCCTGGGCCTACCCGAGCGGCTGAACCGCAGCCGCGAGGGCTGGGTGCCTCCGCTGCGCGCCGAGGAACGGCGTTTCTTGGAGCCTGCGAAGAACCCCGCCTTCAGCTACTGCGACTGCACGCTTGTCCTGGCTTACAGGGACGGACGGGCCGTCGGGAGAATCATCGGCATCGTGAACAGGCGCTACAACGAGCTCCGGAACGAGAGAACGGCGCGCTTCAGTCATCTGGAGTGCATCGAGGATCAGGAGGTCGCCCACGGGCTGCTAGGGTACGTTGAACGCTGGGCCGCCGAGCGAGGGATGAACAGGGTCATCGGCCCCATGGGCTTCACCGATCAGGATCCAGAAGGGTTCCTTGTCGAAGGGTTTGGTGAAGAGACCGCGCTGGCCTCGAACCAGAATCCCGAGTACCTGGTCCGCCTCGTGGAAGCCGCAGGCTACGACAAGCACGCCGACTACGTGGTCTACAGGATACCGGTGCCTGAGGAGCTCCCGGAGTTCTATCGGAGGATATCCCAACGGACGCTCAGGCGTGGCATCTTCACTCTTCTCGAGTTCGACCGGCGCAGAGCCCTGAAGCCCTTCGTTCGCCCTATCTTGGAGTTGATGAACGAGACATACGGGGATCTGGTCGGGTTTTCGCCGCTCGACGATGACGAGATGGATGACCTTACCCGGAGATACCTCCCGGTGATCGATCCGCGATTCGTCAAGATCGTGATGGCCCACGGACAGCCGGCGGGTTTCATCGTCGGCATCCCCAACCTCAACGAAGGGCTGCGGCGTGCGAAGGGCCGCTTGCTGCCGCTCGGCTGGTTGAAGATCGTCCGAGCCGCGAAGCGAGCCAGACGGCTCGACCTGCTGTTGGGCGGCATCAAGGAGGAATTCCGTGGGCGCGGCATCGATGTGTTGCTGGGAAGCGCGATGATCCGCTCCGCACGTGAAGCCGGGTTCGAGTACATGGACAGCCATCACGAGCTGGAGTCGAACTACCGGGTTCGAGCGGAGATGGAACGCATGGGTGGCAGGGTCTACAAACGGTATCGAATCTTCCAGAGACGGCTGTAGCAGCCCGGCGCGCAACGTTTTTGGCCCCTGGCGCGTCTTACTGGTAGAGTGGGCGCCAGACGCCCAAGGGCCGGAGGTAATGCGTTATTGGCCCGAAACGGTGAGTTCCTAGGCGGAATGACGTTGGAGAGACTCGCAATGCCGATAGACCGTCAGCGCATCCTGAGCTCCAAGGCACAGGCGCCGCTGGCGCTGATCCTGGGGTTTCTGATACGACTGGGCTATCGGTCCAGTTGGGCCTGGATGGCCTACCTGTCACCGGAGCACCCGGCTGCCGGCAGCAGCTCGGCGCGCGAGTTCACACGGGTGGCTCGCTAATCCCACCAGTAGCGACTTCGGAATTGCCCGGCTTCCCGGGCGGCAGGCCCAGATTGCCTGGCGTGGCCACCTCTCAGCCTCGTCTCACTGGGTGCCTACCCTCGGAACAGATACTGGAACTTGGCGAAGTACTGCCGCCGCGTGGCGGTCAGGCCGTGCGGGTCATCGAAGTCCTGGTAGCCCTGCGTCGAGCCGATGTAGAACAACGTGAACGGGTTGAGCCTGTAGGTCAGCAGCGGCTCGATGCTCAGCTCCTCTGAGAAGTTGTTGTACTGCACCACCAGCCGAAGGAAGAACTCGCGCGTGAACTGGAGGGTAGTACGCGTTCGGAAGATGTAGCCGCTGAAGTAGTGGTCCCCCGTCACGAGATCGTCCAACTGCGAGTAGTTGAGCGACGGTTCGATAACCCAACGTGTCAGTGGCTTGAACTCGAGCCACACCTCCGCGTCCGTGCCCTTGCCCATGGTGGGCGGATCCTGGAAGCGGGCGATCCGGCGACCATGCGATACATAGAACCCTGGTCGGAACATCTCGCTGAAGCCTGATCGCAGGTAGACGAACAGGTTATACCCGTTGTCAAAGTCGATGCCGGCGAAGCGTTCCCGCCAACGGACGTACTCGAACACCGTTCGCGTGTCGCCCTTCCAGGCGATCTCGAGGTTGCCGACCAGGGCGTCTTCCTTGCGCAGTCCATCGAAGTTCCAGATCCGCTGGGCGACGAAAACAGGTATCACCTGGTCAACGAAGCGGGAGTCCGGATAGAGGATCAGCCCTTGGAGCATGGTGGCTCGGTGGAAGTCGTTCTGGAACTGGAAGCCGAGGTCAGCCCGGAAGGTGGGGCTCGATGCCCAGTAGTCGATGTCGAAGAACCAGGTACGTGCGTTGCGCTCGAACCCCAGAAACACCGCATGACCCCAGTAGGACTCGCCGTCGAAGGCCGCCGTGTGCTTCCCCCCGTCGAACGTCAGGCTGTTGACATCCTCAGTCAGGTTCGGGTCGTCGGGCTCGTCCGTGTAGCTGGCGAGGGCCTGGTACTCGATGCTGTAGTTGTCGAGGATGCGGAAACGGCCGTCGATCCCGGCCGTGGTGCCGGAGCCGTTACCGCCGTCGAACCTGCGGTCGGTCACGATCGCCCCGACATACGAGTCCCGCAGAAACGTCTGCTGGAAGCGGGCGACGTTCGAGATGCTCCTACCGCCCTGACCCACGAAGCTTCGCTCCTGGAAGGGCAGAAGGATGGGCGAGTGCTCGTCAACGGCAGCGAGGTAAGCCAGCGTCGTCCGGCCCATACGCCCGATCAGTTTGCCTGTAGCGATAGGATCGTTGAACTGTCGCGTGTAGAGCACGTTGAACGGCGACCTGAAGAGATCACCGCCCTCTTGGAAGAACGGGCGCCGCTCCGGGAAGAACAGTGCGAACGTCCTGTTCACGTCGATCTGCGCGACGTCCGACTCCACCTGACTGAAGTCAGGGTTGAAGGCCGCTTCCGTCGTCAGACCTGATGAGAACGGGTAGCGGACGAAGAGGGAGAGCTCTCCGTCAGGATCCTCGTTCTCGATCCCTGAGCCCGGATCCTCATCGCTGCGCAGCTGGCCCGCCTGGGATGCGACCACAGCCGGCATCAGCTCCAGAGCCCCGCCCGGCTTGACGCCTTCGATCCCGGTCAGCGTTCCGAACTGGCAGAGGAAACAGGGATCGTCGCGGTCGATGCCGGCCCAGGTGTGTTGGGCACGGCTGTCACGCGGCCAGGTCCGCCAGAAGTTGACGCGCCAGGTCTGTACGTCACGGTTCGGGAAGCGAAGGCTCTTGAACGGGATCGCCATCTCGACCTGGTAGCCCTCGTTGCTGATCTTCGCCTCCGTGTAGTAGATGATGTCGAAGCTCGCGTCCTCACCGGCATTGGCAGACCAGCGCGAGTCGCCCTGGACACCCAGCGGGTTGGCGAAGAGGAAGTACGCCCACGAGGCATCAGCGTAGGTGTCGAGTAGGATGCCGAAGTAGTCGTCGTTCCACATCTCGTCACGATCGCGGAGCGAGGCGCGGATCGCGCCTGGATCATCGTAGGCGACGAAGGCGAGGTAGAGGGCCTCCTCGTCATAGGTGATCCAAACCTCGCTCTCCACCGGCGGCTTCTCACCCTCGTTCGGGAAGTGCTCCGCGAAGTCCATCGCGCGCACAGCGTCGATCCATCCGGCGTCATCGAGTTCGCCGTCGATCTCGATGGGTCCCGTGGCTCGCGCGACCTGCAGCGTGGGCAGATGATTCGGCTGGAATGCCTCGGCCTCGTGCCGTGCGGGCAGGGAATCGGGCGTCTGGGCGGCGCCTGGTTGATTAATTGTTATCGCTATCAGTGGCCCACAGATGCCGATTCGCAGGAGAGCATGCCGCTTCGTAGCGCAAATGGCATGTGCGGCGGCTCGCTCTAGGCACATGGATGGCGCTCCGAGCAGAGGGAAACGGAGATGAGAGATTGTTGTCGCCTATTGGATGATCGTGGACGGCCCAGGGTTGTGCTCCTCTGTGAAGGCTGTGGAATCCGTCGCCCCAACTCACCTTTTCCCTACGGTCACTAGAGGCATTCGGATTCAAGCGGGCCGCCCAGCTCGAGTGGCAACTGGCGTGGCGGGGGGATGGGAAAGAGAAAGCCGCCGGCCCGTTCGGTCCGACGGTGTGGCTGAGGAGTTGTAGAGACTGGTGCGGTTCGTTCCGGAAGGTGAGAGTCACCAGCGAGCCTGGGGGCGTCGGCAGCGATCACCGCCCCCGAGACGACCTGCTTGGCCTCGAGCGGTGCCTTCCACCCAGGGACCGCCAGGCACGCGTGATACCGGGAAGCTGCTCATGATGCGCGTCCACCCTCGGCGGGTCAGTGGTACGCGCCCACCTTAGGGGGGCTCGGCATCCAGCCCTCTTCCTCCGTGACCAGGTACTTCGCCTGCACTTCGCTCCAGCGAACCCGGCGCTGACAGTACTGGCAGAGCACCCAGTCCTTGCCGAACCCGACCCAAACGCACGGACCTACATTACCGCAATGAGGGCAGCGCATGATCTTCCTCTCCTCGCACATCTCGGTTTACTCCGTGGGGCTAACCAGTGACACCTCCTCGATCCTGCGCCCTCTAACAGAGGCAGGGGGCATACCAGTCCGGCCTCTGAAGGCTTAAGTCCTTATGTGATGGGTGGTTGCGTGATTCTGGCCGCGCCCGAGAGGCGGCGAGCGGAGGGGTCCGTTGTTACCGTTTCGTAACCTACTCGGGAACCGGTTACCGCCGCCGAACTGGCGAGGCGGGGTGTGACTGCTCGGTAGCTGGGTGAGGGGGCAAGCGTATCGCCAGCCGCTTGGACGGCTGCGAGTCCGTCACCTCGGAGGTCGGCGCCTGATTGTGCTAGGCGGCGAACAGGTTCCGCAACAGGAACAGGATGTTGGCGGGTCGCTCGGCCAGGCGTCGCATGTACCAGGGGAACCAGGCGTCCCCGT
This sequence comes from Gemmatimonadota bacterium, assembly GCA_020344375.1. Lineage (GTDB taxonomy): Bacteria > Gemmatimonadota > Gemmatimonadetes > Palauibacterales > KS3-K002. The sequence goes on from CP070823.1 coordinate 2,764,728, forward strand.
AGCTGATCAGCACGCGCACGCGGTAACCGTCGTCTGCGAGCCGGGTCTGCAGCTCACGCTGGATGCCGTACAGGAGCTGGAACTCGAACGCGTCTTTGGGAACTTTCAGTTCTTCGGCGCGTCTGCAGATCTCGTAGATCATCCGGGGATCGTGCGTCCCGAGGAAGAGCTGCACACCGGTGCCCTTGCTCAGTTCCTCCAGCAGCGTGTCTGCCAGCTTGAGGAAGTTGGCATCCACGTCGCGCTTGCGGTGGAAGGCCAGTGTGGCTGGCTCGTTGTATGCACCCTTGACGAGTCGGATGTGCGGCGCGATCGGCAGCAAGACCGCGAGGTCCGAGGCGGTCCGGTAGAGATAGGCTTGCAGGCAGAGCACCACGTTCGGGTGATCGGCGCGCAGGCGCCTGTAAAGATCGATGGTGCGGTCAACGTAGGAGCTTTCCTCCATGTCGATTGCTACCGTCCGCCCGAGCTCCCCGGCACGCCGGATCAGCGTCTTGTATCGCTCGTAGGTCCCGTCGAGATCCAGGTCGATGCCGAGTTGCGTGGGCTTGAGCGAGATGTCCGAGTCCAACTTCAGCTCACTGACCCGCGCCAGCACTTCGAGGTAGTGGCGCGCCGCGGCCTCCGCCTCCGCGGCCTGGCTGACGTGCTCGCCCAGCAACGTGAGTATCGTGGGGATGCCTCTTTGCTCGAGCCCCGCCGTTGCGTCGAGGGCGGCGTTCAGGTCCTCGCCGGGCAGGAAACGCTCGACGGCCCTGCGCGTGAAGCGGCGGCGCGTGAGCTGGTCTGCCAGCCACCGGCTCTCGGAGCCGCGCAGAAGAATCTCTCGGACGATACCCATCTGGGATCCCCTCCGCCGCGACGTTGTACTCGCGTGGTCGCTCCCATACTAGCGAACGGTGTGCGGCGAAGCCAGGTGAGGAGCGCAAGCTGGCGTGGCGCACGTGACGGGCTCTGAGCGTGGGATCGTTGGGGGACGCTACTCGTGTCAAGTCGATGTCAACCGCCTCTTCTTGACAATGGCAGGACGCTTGCCCTAGTCTGGTAGCCACGATGGTCATGCACGAGCGTGAGAGCCAGCTCAAGCGGCACCCGATCCAGGTGGTCGCGCGGCGGACAGGGTTGACGGCCGATGTGCTGCGTGCCTGGGAGAAGCGCTACGGAGTGGTGAAGCCCGGGCGCTCGGAAGGCGGACGACGTCTGTACTCCGACGCGGACATCGAGCGGTTGCGTCTGCTGCGGCGTGCCAGTCTGGCGGGTCGGCGGATCGGCCAGATCGCATCGCTGAGCGCGGAAGAGCTGACGGACCTCGTGCAGGAGGACGAGCGCGAGGAGGCGGAGGCGGCGATCGAGCCGGGCGCTGGTGCAGGTGCCCTGGCCGAGGCACACCTGCAGGCGAGCTTGGCAGCGATGGAGCGGCTGGACGCGCGGGAGTTGGAGGCGGTGCTCAACCGGGCGCTGGTCACGCTGAGCGCTCCGGTGCTCGTGGAGCAGGTCGCCGCTCCGGTCCTACGGCGGGTCGGGGAGCTGTGGAGCCGCGGCGGCGTGCGGCCGGCGCACGAGCACCTGGCATCGGCGGTGCTGCTGCGGGTACTCGGGAAACTCGTCGAGGCGGCCGAGCCGTCCGGCGCCGCGCCCAACTTGGTGGTGGCGACGCCAGCGGGGCAGCAGCACGAGTTCGGCGCTCTCTTCGCCGCGGCAACCGCCGCTGCTGAGGGCTGGCGCGTCACCTATCTAGGAAGTGACCTTCCCGCCGAGGATATCGCAGCGGCGGCGAGTGAGACGGGGGCTGAGGCCGTGGCGCTGAGCATCGTCTACGTCACCGACCAGAGGCGTATGGAAGACGAGCTCAGGACGCTACGGCGTCGCCTGCAGCCGGATGTGCCGATTCTCGTCGGTGGTGCTGCGATCGCGTCTTACAAGAGCGTTCTGGACGAGATCGGGGCGCGCCAGGTGAGCGACATGGCAGAGCTGCGCTCGGCTCTCGCGGAACTGAGCTGAGCTCTCCGAAGGCAGCGCCTCAGAATCGCTGACGCTAGATCTCCCTCCCCTTGCCCGAGTCGCTGAGACTCATTAGCGGCTCTGGATAGGGTTCGAAGAATGTCTGCGGCAACAGGTAGTCCTGCTCGAACCTGACAATCCAAGAGCGCAGAACGGAAACCACTCCGCTCACGGGCAAGCGTCCTTCGCGATACTTCTTCAATGAGGCGCGGTAGAACGCTTTCTCGCTGCGTGTCAGCTGCTTGGAGAAATAGCCGGATGCGTGTTCGAGGACGTTGATGACCGATGTGGAGCGGGGGGGACGCGCCAGCGCCGCCTGAAAGTGCTGCTCGTAATCCTCAATTACGTGAGGGAAGGGTGCCGTCTCGGGGTTGGCCACGATACGGCCGAGGTTCCGGAGCTCTTTCTGGCTGTACGCCATGAGTAGCAGCTTGTTCTCCGACTGGAAGCGAACCAGCGCGCCCATCGAATTCGTCTTCTTCAGGTGCCGGAAGCGGGCGAGGGCAAACAGCTTCGTGAGGAAGTGCTCTCGTATTCTGTAGTTGCGAAGTCGTCCCTCATCCTCGATCGTCAGACCGGGGTACATGTCCAAGACCCGGCCGCCGAAGAAACCCGCCCCCTTCGTGGCCGACGCCGACTTATCCGTCCCGTGGTAGATCTTCACGTCGCTGATCCCGCACGACGGCGAACGGTTCTTGAGAATGAACCCGTCCACCTCGCCCAGGGAGCCCAGAAAGGACGTGGCAAAGCTCGCCATCTCCGCCGTCACGTCCCTACCCGTGTCGGGCTGCACGAGCCGCGCTTCGCCAGCGACCGCTACGATGCGGATCGGGTCCCGGGGCACCCCCAGCCCGATCTCCACCTCGGGGCAGACCGGGATAAAGGTCACAAAGGGCTCCAGCTCCCGAACGAAATCGTAGGGGATCACCTGGGCGTTGTAGCGAACCGGTTCCAGCTCCAAGCAGCGGCTCAGTACGACGATGGGCTTGACGATCTCCTTCATCAGGTTTCCTTCCTGCGAGGTGGATGGCTGGGCAGGGCCCAGGTAATTTGCGCTATCGAGGCGAGCTGAACAACGACGCGAGCCGCGGAAGCTGCCGCAGACGTGCGAGGTGTTCTTGACCGAGAGCCGTTCCGTTGGGAAGAGCGAGAGGTTGATCCTGCTCACGGGCGCGAGCGGCTATGTGGGCGGCCGCTTGCTCAGGGCGCTGGAGCGGCGAGACGAGCGGGTACGCTGCCTGGGGCGGCGCCCGGAGTACCTGCGTCCGAAGGTGGGGGCGCGAACCGAGGTGGTGCAGGGTGATGTTCTGGACCTGGGTAGCCTGCGGTCGGCGCTGCGGGGCGTGGATGTCGCGTATTATATGGTCCACGCGATGGCCTCGGGCGGCGACTTCGAGGAGGAGGATCGCTGCGGGGCTGTCAATTTCGCGAGGGCGGCCAGGGAGGCGGGTGTGAGGCGGATCGTCTACCTCGGCGGTCTGGGTCGCGAGCCCGGCCTGTCGCGGCACCTGAGGAGCCGGCAGGAGGTGGGGCGTGTGCTGCGGGAGTCGGGCGTGCCGACGATCGAGTTCCAGGCCTCGATCATCATCGGCTCGGGGAGTCTCTCCTTCGAGATGATCCGTGCCCTGGTGCAGAAGTTGCCAGTGATGGTCACACCGCGCTGGGTGCGCAGCCCGGCTCAGCCGCTGGCGGTCGAGGATCTCATCGGCTATCTGGTGGCGGCCCTCGATGTCGAGCTTGCGGGCAGCGCGGTGTTCGAGATCGGTGGAGCCGATCGCGTGTCGTACCGGGACATCATGAGGGAGTACGCGCGGCAGCGGAGACTGCGACGTCTGATGATTGGGGTG
>CP070823.1:2768675-2785263 GCA_020344375.1 Gemmatimonadota bacterium
GTGCATAGGCCTCGGTGCCGGGCTGCTCGAGCCGGGTGAGGTCGGGATTTCCGCCACCAACCGCAACTTCAAGGGGCGGATGGGCTCCCGCGAGGCGCAGGCCTACCTGGCTAGCCCGGAGGTCGTGGCAGCCTCGGCCGTCGCCGGGCACATCACCGGGCCGCGGCCGTCGGACGGGCGCCGTCCCGATCACCGCATCAGCGCCCTCGCCGCCGAGGCCGCGGCGCCACCCGAGACGGTGACCATCCAGCCGGGCTTCCCAGCACGGATCCGCGGCCGGCTCGTTTTCCTGCCCCAGGACAACCTCAACACCGACGGAATCTACGGGAAGGACTACACCTACCGGGAGCTCACCCGCGAAGAGATGGCCCGGGTCGTGATGGAAAACTACGACCCGGCGTTCAGGGAGCGGATACACCCCGGGGATATCGTCGTGGGTGGCTATAACTTCGGTACTGGCTCGAGCCGCGAGCAGGCCGCCACGGCCCTGATGGCAGCCGGGATACCGCTAGTCATCGCGGGTACCTTCTCCGACGTGTACCTGCGCAACGCCTACAACAACGGTTTCCCCTGCATCCCCTGCCCGGAACTGGTCGAGCGTCTGAAGAGAGAGCTGGCGGACTCGGTCAGGGCGGGCGAGCTGACCATCATTCCCGGCGACGTGCTTGAGATCGACTTCGCCGCTGCGACGTTAGAATGGCACGGCGATACGTACCCCTTCGCGCCCCTCGGTTCCGTGCCCCAGTCCCTGGTCGTGGCGGGCGGTATCGAGAAGCTGATACGCAAGAAGCTGGAGCTGGAGAGCAAGCAGTGATGAGCCGTTCGGCGGGCTGCAGGCGACAGCCGGTGACCGAGCGCTGAAGGAAGCAAGCGACTCGAAGCAGGCAAAGCAAAGGAACCCCAACAAGACAAGGCAAGGAAGAGCTCGCACATGGCGAAATACACCGTGGTGAAGATGCCTGGTGACGGCATCGGCAAGATCGTTCTGCCAGAAGCCATCCGTGTCCTGGATGCCGTCGGCTTCGACGCCGAGTATGTGCACGCCGACATCGGCTGGGAGCGCTGGGTCAACGAGGGCAATCCCTTGCCGGACGCCACGCTGGACCTGCTGCGCAAGCACAAGCTGGGCCTGTTCGGCGCGATCACCTCGAAGCCGAAGACCCAGGCACAGGCCGAGCTGCGCCCGGAGCTGCGCGACAAGGGGCACGTCTACTACAGCCCGATCGTCGGGTTGCGGCAGGTGTTCGAACTCGACGTCTGCATCCGCCCCTGCCGCTCGTTCCCGGGCAACCCACTCAACTTCATCCGCCAGAAGGCTGGCGGCGGCTTCGAGGAGCCGAAGGTTGACGCGGTGATCTTCCGTCAGAACACCGAAGGCCTTTATGCCGGCATCGAATGGACGAATCCGCCGGAGCAGGTGCTCGGCGCGTTGGCCACGCACCCCAAGTTCAAGGCGTTCGAGTCCGTGCCCAGCGAGGAGATCGCCATATCGACGCGTGTGTTCACCCGCAACGCCTGCAGGCGCATCGTGACGGCCGCCTTCGAGTACGCGAAGAAGCATGGCTACCCGTCCGTGACGATCTGCGAGAAGCCGAACGTGCTGCGTGAGACCTCGGGGATGATGGAGGAAGTGGCAAAGGAGGTGCACGCCGACTACCCCGACATCCAGCGCTGGTCCACCAACATCGACGCCCAGATGATGTGGTTGACCAAGAACCCTGAGGACTACTCCGTGATCGTGGCCGGCAACATGTTCGGAGATATCGTCTCCGACGCGTTCGCCGGCCTGGTGGGCGGCCTCGGGTTCGCATGCTCGGCAAACATCGGAGATGAGGTGGCCGTGTTCGAGCCCACACACGGCTCGGCGCCCAAGTACGAGAAGCTCGACCCGCCGATCGTGAACCCGATCGCCATGATCCTGAGCGCCGTCATGATGCTCGATCACGTGGGGGAGACCGACAAGGCGGATGCCATCCGGAATGCTATCGCCGCCGTGGTGGAGGAGGGGAAAGTCCGTACCTATGACATGATGCGCCTGCCGGGTGGCCCCGACGCGCTCTCGAAAGGCGCGGCGAGCACGACCCGGGTGACCGAAGCGATCATTGCCCATCTGAGCTGAGGGAGGTGCAGATGGCCCGCAGCGCTCGAAAGACGACCTCGCGCCGGGGTGAGGCTGGACCTCAGGGCGACGACGTCCGTTCCGACCTTCATGTGGCGGTCGAGCTCACCGGCTCGGGTGGGCTGAAGATCGAGCTCGCCTCAAAGGTGGGTGCGCTCTACGGTGGTTCCATCCACGACGCGGCAGAGCACGTGCTCACCGCGCTCGGCGTGTCAGACGCTCGGGTCACGATCGACGACAAGGGAGGACTCCCCTTCACCATCGCGGCCCGTGTAGAGGCGGCCGCCCTCCGCGCCGGCGCCGAGCCGAAAGGCGACCCGCGGCCCGAGCGGACGGTAGCCCGTAGCGGACCCAGTCCCCGGGACCGGTTGCGGCGCTCGCGTCTCTACCTGCCCGGTAGCCAGCCCAAGTTCATGATCAACGCCGGCATTCACCGGCCTGACGGCGTGATCCTCGACCTGGAGGACTCCGTCCACCCGTCCGAGAAGGACACGGCCCGCCTGCTGGTGCGGAACGCTTTGCGCTGCGTCGACTTCATCGGCGCCGAGCGCATGGTGCGGATCAACCAGCTTCCGCTGGGCCTGGAGGATCTGCAGGCGGTGGTGCCCGAGGCTCCCGACCTCATCCTCCTGCCGAAGACCGAGAGGCCCGACCAGGTGCTGGTGGTGGCGGAGCGGATCCGGCAGATCTCCGCTCAGGCGGGCGATGGCCACCCGATCTGGCTGATGCCGATCCTCGAGTCGGCGCTCGGGATCGAGAACGCCTTCGCCGTCGCCACGGCCGACGAGACCGTGGTGGCTCTAACGGTTGGCCTGGAGGACTACACGGCCGACCTGGGCGTCGTGAAGACGCAGGAGGGCGCCGAGACGCTGTTCGCCCGGACCCGCCTGGTCAACGCGGCGCGGGCTGCCGGCATCCAGGCCATCGACTCCGTCTACGGTGACGTCGGCGACGAGGAAGGCCTCAGGGCCTGGGCGATGCGCTCGCGGGCGCTGGGCTTCGAAGGCATGGGCTGCATCCATCCGCGCCAGATCGAGCCCATCCACGAGGCCTTCGCGCCATCCGCACAGGAGATCGAGAAGGCGCTCAAGATCGTCGCCGCCTTCCAAGAGGCGGAGGCCAAGGGCCTTGGCGTCGTGAGCCTCGGATCCAAGATGATCGACCCCCCGGTGGTGCTGCGGGCCCGGCGGCTGGTCGAGACCGCACGGCGTACCGGTCTGATACCCCAGGATGCGCCCGCTCAGGACAAGAGCGGCGCGTAGGAGAGGTGGACGTATGAGCGTGGAATTAGTGGTCAACAAAGTCGGACGCCGCGTCCCCACAGTGGTGAACAACCGGGAGCAGGCCCCTTTCCTGGGCGTGGGTGCCTACGAGCCGGACGGCCGCAAGCAGGCTCCGCCGATCCGCTCCTGCCGGGACTACCCTGCCAGCGGCGATAAGCGGGTCACGGACTTGAAAGCCGCGTTGAAGAAGTGTGGCATCGCAGACGGCATGACGATCTCCACCCATCACCATCTCCGGAACGGCGATGCCGTCGCGCTGTTGGCGCTACGCGCCGCCGCCGAGCTGGGCGTCAAGGACCTCATGTGGTTTCCCAGCGCCTCATTCCCCTGCCACGAGCCGGTGATCGAGCTTATGGATCAGGGCGTCGTCCACCACATCGAGGGCAGCATGAACGGCCCGCTCGGCGAGTACTGCTCGCGCGGCAAGATGCGGGGGATGGGCGTGCTGCGCTCGCACGGCGGTCGCTGGCAGGCGATCCAGGACGGTGAGGTGCATATCGACATCGCGGTGATCGCCGCACCCAGCGCTGACCCGTTCGGCAACGCCGACGGCTCGCACGGCCCCTCGGCCTGTGGCTCGCTCGGCTTCGCGCTGGCCGACTCGATCTATGCCGACCATGTGATCGTGGTCACCGACAACCTCGTGCCCTTCCCCTGCATCCCTTGGCAGATCCAGGGCAACAACGTGGACTACGTGGTCGAGGTCGACTCCATCGGTGACCCGGCGAAGATCGTCTCGGGAACGACCGAGATCACCAAGAGCCCGGACCGACTGCTGATCGCCGAGTACGTGGCTCGCTTCCTGAAGGAAGCCGGCATCATGCGCGACGGCTTCTCCTTCCAGGCAGGCGCCGGCGGCATCGCCCTCGCCTTCGTCGAGTTCCTCAAGAAGCTGATGAAGGAGGCCGGCGTGAAGGCGCGTTTCGTCCGTGGCGGCTCGACGAAGTATCTGGTGGACCTGCTGAAGGAGGGCCTGACCGACTATATCCTCGACGGCCAGACCTTCGACCTGGCAGGTGTCGAGTCCATCGCCCGCGATCCGCGCCACGTCGCCACCTCGCCGTTCACATCGTACAACTACCACGGCAAGGGCAACTTCGCGACGCTGGTCGATGCCGTGGTGCTCGGCGCCACCGAGGTGGACGTGGACTTCAACGCCAACGTCAACACCCACTCCGACGGCATCCTGCTCCACGGGATCGGCGGCTGGCAGAACTGCCTGTTCGCTGGCTGCACCATACTCGCCCTACCGTCCTTCCGCGACCGCATCCCCGTGCTTGTCGATCAGGTCACCACGATGACCGGGCCAGGCGAGCTGATCGATGTCGTGGTCAGCGAGCGTGGCATCGCCATCAACCCGCGGAGGACCGACCTGCTGGACCGCCTCAAGGGCTCGAAGCTCCCCATCCGGCCCATCCAGGAGATCAAGGAAGAGGTCGAGCGCATCACAGGCGGTCCGCCGGCGAAGGCGAGCCTTACCGACCGGCCAGTGGCGGTGATCAAGTGGGTGGACGGGACGGTGCTGGACACGGTTTGGCAGCTGCAGGAGTGAGCCGGCCACAACCGGGAGTGACTCGAGTTTCGAGGAGCCTCAAGCAGTCTGCGTCGCAGGCAGTTCTTCCATCTTGAACAGCAGCCACGCGATCAGCGCCAGCGCAACGAGCCAGGAAAGCAACATCCCCGAGCCGGACACGGGCCCCACGACGAAAAGCTTCGGAAACATCCCATACCCGAAATGGAAAAGGGCAACGGCGATCAGGCCGCCGGTTCGCTCCCGGATTAAACCGGCTATCAAGGCAAACGCCGCCGAGCTGCCGAACATCACCCAGTCGAGAGAATAACCACCACGTAGCGGGTTGAAGGGGTTCAGCAGATGGGCAATCCCGAAGAGCAACGCCGTGACGAACAGACCGAACCCGAAGCGTGTGCTCCCGAAGGTGAAAGGCCGTCCGAACACGCGATTGAACTCACCCTGGAAGAAGCCGCGAAACAGCAGCTCCTCAAAGAACCCGACGAAGATGATCTGAAACACGAGTGCGTTGCCGAGGCCGAAGCGGGCGACGCTCGGCTTGACCGCCAGGTCACCGAAAAGCGCCTCGGCCAGCAGCGGGAACGCGATCAGCGGTATCGCCAGGTACACGCCGACCCGTGCATCCAGGCGCCAGCCTTTGAGAGAAAGTCCGTAGGTTGCCGCCCTGGCTCTCAGCAGTGCCAGACCCAGCAGCGGAAGAATCGGGAAGAGCGTGTGATAGGCGTAGTTCCAGCGCAGATGGCTCGCCTGCCAACGACTGATCGCCGTCGTGGACAGCCACCAGCTCACGACGATCAGCAAGGCGAACAGGCCCAGGAGAGCGCAGCAGGCAGCGACCTTCTTTCTCATACTCACCATCCCCATGGCTTGACGCACGGGGACCACTACGCGTCGCGCACCGCCAAAGTGTCAACGTGACAACAAGCGACGACGCGCCTGACGAGCGTGCTCAGGTGCGTCTGAAGGTGAGTGGCTCTCGTGCTGAGGCCGTTCTAGTGCCTGCGCTCGCTGCGTTTCGTCAGGGCGGGCAGCGGCTCGCGCAAGGCCCAAAGAGCCACGGGGTACAATACCCGGCGTAGGCTTCGGATGACGCCCTGCTCCACCGCCAAGGCGGAGCGACCGAGCGCGGGCACGCCATAGCGAACCGCCGCGTAGACCGCGCCGATGAGGAGGAAAGGCAGCAGCGGGAAGATGGCCCAGACCATGAAGGCGCCGAAGATCCCGAGGATGACCAGCGCTCCGCCCACAAGGTCCAGAAGGCCGATTCCCGTCATAGCCGCATCTCCTGGCAAAGATTTCCGGACGCGCTCTCTAATGTAACTCGCTGCGCAACCGACAGCCACTCTTGCCATCCTATGTCACGCCGCCGTCCACGTTTCGGATCGCCGCACCTCATGCGCTGTGCACGGTGCGCGCACCCGGAGCGCACTCGCGGAGCAGCCGCGCCGCCTGAGTGCTCGGCGTCCCGAAGACCGCGGTGGCCGCGGCGTCCGCCGCCATGCAGCTCTCCGCCATCACAGTCAGGCTGCGCATGCTGGACCGCTTGGGCTCACCGGTGACCGGATCCAGCATGTGATGGTAGCGACGGCCGCCGTACTGGAAGTACTGCAAGTAGTCGCCGGAGGTCGCCAGCGCGCGATCGCTGGCCTCGACCGTTTCGATCAAGCGGTCGGGATCATCTGGATCACGGATGCCCACGGTCCAGGGATCTCCATCCTCCGAGTGACCCATCGCGTAGAGGTCGCCGCCGCAGTTGACCAACCCGTTGTAGATCCCATAGGAACGCAGCGCCTCGACGGCGCGGTCGACGCCGTAGCCCTTCGCGATCCCGCCCAGATCGATAGCGACATCTGTGTCACGGAAGATGACGACCGGCTCGCCCGCCCGGGTGCCGAGTTCCATGAACTTATGGAGCCCGCGGCCAGCAAAACGCGCCACCTGAGCCGCTGCCGGCGGCACGCGGCGCCCGCCGACGTCCCAGAGGGCGAGCACGCGGCCCAGGCAGGGGTCGAACGCCCCGTCGCTCTCCTCAGCCCAGCGCAGCGCCTCCTCCAGGACCCGGGCGGTCTCCGGCGCGACGGTCACCGGGCCCGCCGCCGCTTCGAGGTTGGCGCGGCCCACGTCGGAGCTCGAACTGAAGCGGGTCATCTTGCGCTCCACAAAGCGCAGCTCGGCGATCGCGGCGTCGATGGCCGCGTGCGCGTAGCGCGGATCCCTGTGCACGACGGCGATGTCGGCGATCGTGCCCATGACGGGAACGCTACGCCGCACCAACCTGCGGCGGTTTCTCAGGCCGGCAGGTAGCGAGGCAACCACCAAGGCGCCGACCCCGAGCGCGATGAACTCACGCCGATTCGGGTAGCGGCGCTCCGGACGCTCGGAAGCACTCATCATCTCAGTTCCCTAATCGTGTTGCGGTCTGCCCCATCGTGGCTGCAACCCTCGTCGCAGACGCCACAGCCACGACTGCCCTCTCTGCCTCGGTTCATAAGCGCGAAACCGGTGAAGAGAACGGCCAAGGCCAGCACCGAAAGCAAAGCGGTCGTCATGTGCTCAACAGTCCAGCGAACCCCATAAAGGCCAGCGACAGAATCCCGGCAATGATGAATACGATCGCGTTGCCCTTGGCGATCTCCGGGACTTTGGAGAACAGCAGGTTCTCACGAATCGAAGCCATGAGCACGAGCGCCAAGGTGAGGCCTGCGCCGGCGCCCCAAGCGAAGGCAAGCCCCTGAAAGAAGTTGTAGCCACGGTTGGCTTGGGTCCACGCCATAAAGAGGATCGCGCAGTTCGTCGTGATCAGCGGCAGGTAGATCCCCAGCGCCCGGAACAGCGCCGGGCTCAGCTTCTTGATCGTCATCTCGGTGATCTGCACCGCCGAGGCGATGACGAGGATGAACGAGATCAGCTTCAGGTAGGGCGCGTACGGTAGCACAAAAGCATTGAGGAACCACGCACAGATCGAGGCGACGGTAAGGACGAAGATGTTTGCCGCCCCCATGCGCAGCGCGGTGTACACCCGGCCTGACACTCCCATGAACGGACACAGACCCAGGAAGTAGAACAGGGTGAAGTTGTTCACCACCATCGCGGAGATGAAGATCCAGAACAGGTCGCCCATCACGCAGCCCTCTCTACAGCGATTCTCCCAGGCACCTCACCAGGTCGAGCGCGCTCCAGCTTCCGGCGCTCCCACCAATTGAGTGCAAGTAGGATGAACCCGATCGTGAAGAATCCGCCCGGCGGCAGGATGAAGATGATCCACGGCTCGTAGTTGGCGCCGTAGATCGGGATGCCAACGAAGGTCCCGTATCCCAGGACTTCCCTGATCGCGCCCATCAGGAGGAGAGCGATGATGAAGCCGATCCCCGTCCCTACCGCATCGAGCAGAGAACGCCCTACCGTGTTCTTAGAGGCGAACGCTTCCTGCCGGCCGAGGATCATGCAGTTCACCACGATCAGCGCGATGAACGCGCCCAATGCCTTGTGGATCTCCGGGACCATCGCCTCCAACGTCATATCGGCGATGGTGACGAAGGTGGCGATGATCAGGATATAGGTCGAGATCCGCACCTCCTGCGGGATGAGCTTCCTGAACGTCGACACTAGAAGGCTCGAGCAGAAGAGCACGAAGAAGGTCGCCAGACCCATCGCCAGACCGTTGACCACCGTGTTGGTGACGGCCAGCGCCGGACAGAGTCCCAGCATCTGGATGAGCACGGGGTTCTCGCGCCACATGCCGCGCGTGAAAACCTGGCCGGACGTCGCCTTCCTCGGCATCAGCTCGCCTCCTCCAGATAGGCCTCCAACATCGGACCCAACCTCTCGAGCTGGTGGTTGATGATCCCAATCACTGTACGCGACGAGATCGTCGCACCGGTGATCATGTCGACCTCGTTGGCTGCGCCCGTGGCGCGCGCCGCTTTGACCCCCTGCAGCGGTACCTCGGGCCCTTCGAACTCGGCGACGAACGCGCTGTCCTTCTCGATCTTGTCACCGAGGCCCGGCGTCTCCTTGCTCGACAGCACCTTCATGCCAATGACCGTGCTTGTCTCAGCATCGTAACCGAAGATGAGCTCGATGAAGTCCTGGAAACCTGGCTCGGCTCCGGTGATCGCGAACCCCACCCGAATGCCGTCCTCCCGATAACCTAGGAAGACCGTGTCCTCAGCAACGACGCCTTCAGGCGGCGTCGCGGTGAGAGCACCCTCGTAGACGTACAGCGTATCCCAGCGCGCCGGTGCCCTGAGCACTTCCGACACCGCCAGCCTGAGCATCATCGCCTTGTAAGCCTGAATCCGCGGTTGCGTCACCTGGTACACGAAGACGATGAGCAGCCCGGCGAGCGCGCCGGCCGCCCCCAGTGTGAGCAGCAGCCGCCAGGCCGGGACCTCCTTCGGCTCAGGCGCCGGCGGCGCGCCCTCAGGCGCTTGCGGCAGCACCCGCTTCTCGCCGTTCCCCGCGCCGGCGCCGCTCACGAGGCCGCCTCCGTCACCCGTGTCCCGAACACTGTGGGTTGCGTGGCCCGGTTGATGTACGGGACGAACGCGTTCATGATCAGGATCGAGTACATCACGCCTTCCGGCAGCCCGCCCCACAGCCGGATGATGACCACCAAGGCACCGATGCCGGCCCCGAAGATCCAGCATCCCTTGTGGGTGACAGGTGACGTCACCATGTCCGTGGCCATGAACCAAGCACCGATCATCAGGCCGCCGGAGAACAGCATGAACAGCGGTCCCGGGTACGCCGGGTTCAGCAGGTGCAGTAATTCGGACAGCACAGCGACGGTGATGAAGATGCTGATCGGAATGCGCCAGTTCAGGAAGTTGCGGAGTGCCAGGTAGCCACCGCAGAGCGTGATGACGAGAGCGGAGGTCTCACCCGCCGACCCGCCGATGGTACCCAAGAAGAGATCACGCACCGCGGTCGCCACGCCCTCGAACTTCATCAGCCCCAGCGGCGTCGCTCCCGTCACCGTATCCGTCTGCCCCAGCCCCATGAAGGGCAGAGACAGGTTCTCCGCTCTGACGTCCCAGAACCCCCCGCCCCCCACCGGCCAGGTCGTGATCGCCACGGGGAACGCCGCCTGCAGGAAGGCGCGCCCCAGCAGGGCCGGATTGAAGATGTTCTGACCCAGCCCGCCGAAGATGAGCTTGCCGAAACCGATGGCGACCACACCACCGATGAACGCCATCCACAACGGGAAGCCAGGCGGCAAGGTCAGACCGAGCAGCAGACCGGTGATGACACCGGACCCATCCCGCAGCGAGCCCTTCGGGCCGAACACCCATTCGGTGAGCAGCGACCCTAGCGTGGCCGCGAAGACAACGAGCAGTGCGCCGAACCCGAAGAAGTAGCCCGCCGCCGCGATCACAGGAACGAGGGTGCCTACCACGTTCCACATGATCTTCGGCGTGGTATCAGGCCCCTTGAGGTGGGGCGACGCCGTGACGAGCAGCTGCGGCAGCCTCATGCCGCCGCTAGCGCTTTGAGCCGCCCGATGGCGGTCCGTGTAACCTGGAACAGCTGCGAGAGCGGGATGTTCGACGGGCAGACGTAGGAGCAGCAGCCGCAGAGCATGCAATCCCAGATGTGATGCGCCTCCGTCTCCTCGTAGCGCCCAGCCAACGCCAGCTGACCCAGCAGCTGCGGGTTGAGGAAAACGGGGCAGGCGTCTAGACAGTGACCGCAGCGAATGCAGGCATAGGACTCCTTCGGCTTCGTCTCGTCCCGGCTGAGGACGATGACGCCGGTCGTCCCCTTGAGAATCGGCACGTCGAGGCTCGCCTGCGGCGCGCCCATCATCGGGCCGCCGAACACGATCTCGTGTGCGTCCTCCGTCAGACCGTCACACGCAGCGATCAGATCCCGGACCTTCGTGCCGACGGGCACGATCAGGTTGGAGGGCTGCCTGATCCCCCGGCCACTGACCGTGACGATCCGCTCGATCAGAGGCAGGCCGGTCTCGAACACCTCGGCGATCGCGGCGACCGAACCGACGTTCTGCACCACGACCCCGACGTGCAGCGGCAGCTTGCCCGAGGGAACCTCACGCCCCAGCAGCGCCTTGATCAGCATCTTCTCAGCGCCCTGCGGGTACTTCACCGTGAGTGGATGCACGGTCACATCGAGATCCGTCGGCAACGTCGCCCGGATCGCCTCGATGGCGTCCGGCTTGTTCCTCTCGATGCCGATCATCACGCGGTCCACGCTCAGCGCCCGCATCATGATGCGGATCCCCAGATGCACTCGCTCGGGGTATTCGAGCATGATGTGGTGATCGGTGGTCAGGTAGGGCTCGCACTCGGCACCGTTGATGAGGAGGGTGTCGATCTGCACGTCCTTCGGCGGAGAGAGCTTCACGTGCGTGGGGAACGCCGCACCGCCCAGACCTACCACACCCGCATCCTGCACCGCCTGCACGATCCCCCCTGGCGCAAGGTCCTCCCAGTGGGGAACGATGCGCGGCCTCGGCGCTTGCGCCGAATATGGGTGCACGGTGATCCGCACCGCAGGCTTATAGGTCCCGTCAGGGTGCGGCCACAGGTCGATGCCGGCCACGGTACCGCTGGCTGAGGCGTGAACAGGAGACGAGATGAACCCCTCCGCCACGCCCAGCTTGTCTCCGCGCTCGACCCGGTCGCCTTCCGCGACAATCAGCCTCGCCGGCTTGCCGGTGTGCTGGCTGAGCGGCAAGACCACTTCGCTCGGGAAGGGCATCCGGCGGATCTTGGCCGCCGCGCTCAGCTCCTTACGCTCGGGCGGATGGACTCCGTGTCTAAAGCTGAGCCGTGGTGACATAGGACCCTCAGTTGAACGGCTCCGCCCGCTTCATCCACTTCTCTAGGTCCTTCTCCTTCGGGTTGAGCGGCGTGCCCGGATGGATGATCCTGACGGGGCACCGCTCGGCCGCCGTCACCAGCTCCTTGAACGTACCGGCCTTCGGGTCCTTGATGTACGCCTGCTTCTTGTCGTTATAGGCAAACAGTTTCTTGTTGATGTTCGTGCACTCGTGGCACGTGGTGCAGCGAGCCGTCTCGATGTACGGCTCCATCACCAGCCCGACTTCCTCTTCCTCCTCGACCACGGCCGGAGCCGCAGCCGTCGCGACCGCCGGCTCTGCTACCGCGACCGCCCCCTCGGCGGCAGGTGCCGCGCCCACCGGCAGGTCCAGGCTCACCGCCGGCACGCCCGGCATGCCCTGCGCTTCCTGCAAGATCTCAGCGACGGTCCGCCGGCCGTCACCCGCGCGCAGCAGGCCCTCGGCCAACCGCCGGGCCACGACGATCGGGTACTTCGCCCTCAGGTCGGCGATCTTCGCCTCGTACTCGGCACGCAGCTGGGCGGCCTTCTGCTCGAACTCGGCCTCCAGCTCCATCTCCACGACGCTGCGCGCCTCGTCACTCACCTTGATCCCGCCCAGCTCGCGCAGCTGCCACCACAGGCGCAGGCGGTCCTCGGCCAGCTCGACGATCTCCTGGGAGACGAATAGCCGGTTGAGGCGCTTGTCGGCGCCGATGACGTAGATGAACGGCGTCTGACCGTTCCGCTCCTCCTTCGGCAGCTTGATGTACTCGTGGAACGGGACCAGCTCATCGTCTGACGCATCCGCCGGCACCTTCTTGAAGTGCTTCTTGAAGCGCGCCTCGGAGGCCGCCCAGTCCCCGATCGTCAGCGGCAGCTCCATCGTCTGCTCCTGGCCCTCCTCGTCCACGTAGCTCAGCTCGTAGGTCGGCCAGTCCTCTTCCGGCTCCGGATTCCCCTCCAGGTTCAGACACTCGCTCCAGGTGTAGCCGTCGTCGGGATCGAACACCATGAATGGGAAGGCCCGACTCTCCAGCGACAGCTTGGCCGCGTACATCGCCTGGTCATCGCCGAGCCCATGCTCCGGTGGGCAGGGGCAGTGCAGGATGAAGATCGCCGGACGCCGGCTGTTCAGCCCCTTGATCACGCCGGCCAGCAGGTGTGATGGCAAGGCCTGGGAGGACTGAAGCACGAAGGCTCCCCGGTGGGCCATGGAGATCAGCCCCATCTCCTTCCGGGTCTCCTCCTTGCCGTGCTGGGCTTTGCCAAAGGCGGCCATGTCGGACACCTGACCGGTGAAGCCGCTGGTGCACGCCTGTCCGCCCGTATTCGAGTAGACCTGGGTGTCCAGGACGATGATCCGCACCGGCTTGCCGGAGGCCAACAGACGCGACACGTTCTGGAAACCGATATCGAACATGGCCCCGTCGCCGCCCACTGCGAAGATCGGCGGGCACAGCTTGAACTCCTCGTCGCTGAACTGCCGCCAGTCGAACTGCGTCAAGAACGGCTCGTGCACCTCCGGATCGTACTCGCCGGCCAGCTCCAGCTCGGCCCGTCGGACGGCCCTGAACCCGTCGGCCATCTTCCGCATATGCCCCTCGAAGATGCCGATCGCGACCGATGGCGCATCCTGGAACAGGTGGTTCGTCCAGGGGAACGGATACGGGTTAAAGGGATAGGTGCTTCCCCAAACCGACGAGCAGCCTGTCGCGTTCGAGAACCCGGTGACCGCGCGACCCCTGCCGCTCGGTCCCTCGGTGTAGCGCCAGTGCAGGTCCTTGAGGTCGCGGATCATCTTGGCGATCCGCTTCACGTCTTCACGCTTCGAACCCTCCAGCGGAATGTCCACCTCCGCCCCGTCCCCAGCACTCACCGCATCGAGATCCGCGTCGGCGGCGAGCAGCCCCCGCGCTCTGGCATCGAGCCGCGCGATCAGGTCCTCCAGCTTCTCGACGTGCTGCGCCACCCGCGGCTGCACGACCGCGTTCACCGCCGACAGCACCAGGTGGATGCCCGTCTTCTCGCCGCAGCCCATGCACGAGCCGTCACCGCCGAAGATCGAGCGGTAGTTGCCCTTCTTCAGCAACAGCGACGAGAGGACGCCGATGCCCTCGTCGAGGTTGGCGATGTTGATGTAGCGGTCGTCCGTGTCCGGGAGGTTCTCCCACAGCCTCCAGTTCCTACGCAGTTTCTCCACCACCTCCTCGTCCTGCCTGACCCTGATCAGCGCTTGGTCGGGACAGACCTCGACACAGAGGTTGCACCCCTTGCAGGCGTCTGGGTTGACGGTGATGGAGAGGAGCCCGCCCGTGCCCTTCTCCTGCGACTCCGGCACGTCGAAGAACGGCGCAGCCTTGGCCAGCGGGAACTCGTCGAGTGCCGAGTACACGGGCACGAACTCCTCGTCCAGAGCCGCGCGCCGCTCCGCGTCCCAGTTCAGCTTCTCGACCACGGCCTTGTAAGCCTGCGACAGGACATCGCCGAACGTTCTGAAGGGCACGCCCTTCATGATCTTGCGCGACTCACTCGCCAGCGGCCTCACGATCTGGCGCACGCGGTCGAAGGACTTCCCGTTCTCGGCGGTCACGATCGCCGCTTCGATGACCTGCTCGACCGTGTTCACCAGGCCGGGGATCGCCGCATCCGGGCAGACCGTCCAGCACTGGCTGCAGCCCGTGCACTTCTCCGGGACGAACTCCGGTACCTCGAAGCGCACGTCCGTCATGTCGCGGATCGTGCTGCTCGCCAACGGCATGGCGCTGAGCGCCGCGAAGGGGTCGGCGATCGGGTCGTCACCCGTCTTGTACAGATAGGCGACCTGTTCCCAGAAGCGGCCCGGGTTGCCGAATCCGTCACGCCAGCCGGTCCCGTCAAGGATCGCCGGCATCTGCGGCGTCCACGCTGCCTCGACCCCCTCCTCGCTGAGGGTGCTATAGTCGAGCTCCACGACCTCGTCGAAGCCGCGGCGGATCACCCGCACGTTGTCCTCGACCACGCGCTCGCCCAGGTGGCCGAACTTCTTCTGAAGCTGCTTCCGAATGCCTCCGAACAGCTGCTCCTCGCTTAGCCCCTCACGCTCCATCAGCGGCGAGACCTTGAAGAAGGCGCCCATGAACGCCGCGCCCTGCATCCGATAGCGCAGCTCGGGGTCGGTGGCTTCATCGGTGGCGATCTTGAACGCATCGACGGAGAAGACCTTCAGCTTCTTCTCCTTCATCTCGCGCCGCGCGCCGGCCGGGAACGTCTCCCACAACTCCGCCGGCTCGAGATCGCTCTGGATCACGAACGCGCCACCCTCCGACAGCCCGGCCAGCGGGTTGGAGTGGCGGAAGACGTTGGGATCCGGCGAGAGCACGACGTTCACGTGCTTCAGCTCGCTGTTCAGCCGGATCGGATCCTTCGCCAGCGTGCCGTAGAACGTGGTCGGCTGGCCCTTCTTCTCCGAGCCGTACTTGGGGTTGGCCTTGATGTGCCAGCCGAGCAGCTCGAAGGCCGTCATCGCCAGGTTCTTGCCCGTCGTGATCGCACCCCAACCACCTATGGAGTGGATGCGGATCGATACGGAGCCCTCCGGCATCAGGTCGATGTCTCCCGCCGAGTCAAGCGCCAGGTGGGAGAGGTCCGGGTACGACTCGAGCAGCCGCTCCTGCCAGATCTGTAGCTTCGGCAGCCGCGTGCCCTTACGGATGAAATCAATGCCCAGATAGAACAGCCGCTTCCCGAGTCCGCCCGGGCTCATGTTCTCCACCGCGGCGATGAGGTCGCCCGGCTGCAAGTCGCGGCTCCCCATACCGAAGGCGCCGGAGTAGAACTCGGGCACGTCGTCCGGCCCGATAGCGGGAATTCCCGGATGCGGCAGTCCACCGTTCTTCGCGCGGCCGTTCTCCACCGCCTTCGACATGGCAGCACGGACCTCCCGTAGCACCGGCAGGTCCACGGCCAGCGGCTGGTCCGTGCGCTCCAGCACGGCGACCGCCTTCTTCCCTCTGAGCAACTCCGCGACGAGGTCTGCCGGGAACGGTCGGAACATGGTGAGGTTCAGCACGCCGACCTTGACACCGCGCGTCTCTCGCAGGTAGTCGGCGACAGCCTCGGCGTTCCAGACGACCGAGCCCTGTCCCATGATCACGTACTCGGCGTCCTCCAACCGGTGGCCGGAGGCACGGGCGTACCTGCGGCCCGTGAGCCGGTAGTACTCCTCCAGCGCCTGGTCGGCGAGCGCCTGGACGTGGTCGAAGAAGAAGGGCCGCTGCGCCGCCACACCCTGGGCGTAGCTGTCCTGGTTCTGCACCACCCCGACCATCGCCGGATAATCCAGGTCGAACATCTCGGGGATGCGCCGGCGCTGCTCGCCGAAAACCATCCGCTGCGCCGGAGTCGGCGAATCGATGATGTCGGATGGATCCCCGAGGTACTCCTTCACCAACTCAGGCTCGGGCAGCAGCACCGACTCGATCACGTGGCTGGTGAGGAACCCGTCCTGAGCGACCAGGGCAGGAGTAAGGGAAAGCTCCGCCGCGCGGTGAGCGATCAGGTTGAGGTCCGCCACCTCCTGGGCGTTCTTCGCAAAGAACTGGATGAACCCGGTGTCGTCCACCGCGTGGTAGTCGTCATGTCCGGCGTGGACGTTGAGGGCGTGCTTGGTCATCGCACGGGCGGCGATATTCAGCACATAGGTCAGCCGCTTGCCCACGGCGGCGTAGAGCGACTCGTGCATGTACGCGACGCCCTGACCGCTCGAGAAGTTGGCCGCGCGCAGCCCGGTCATGCTCATGCCTGCCGTCACGCCGGCTGCAGCGTGCTCACCCTCAGGCTCGAAGAAGATGAGCTTGCGACCGTTGACGT
>CP070823.1:2785363-2810729 GCA_020344375.1 Gemmatimonadota bacterium
ATGTGAAAAAGGTCCGGTTTGCTGCTTGACTGCGCCGGGGCCGGGCAGCCGCTTGCATGGGAACACGAGGAGCTGGGGTCGTCCGAAGGGGCGGCCCTATTCTTTGATGGTGATTATATTTAGGGCGATTATCATCACTAGATTCTCAACAGTGAGGTAGGGTCATGGCGGTCGCGACTGAACTCGGGGTGCTCAGAGGGCTGAGAGAGCGCATCGACGAGCTCAGGGGGTACCTTTGACATAGCCGCCAAGAAGGTTCGGCTGGCCAAGCTGGAAAAGCAGACGGCCGCTGCGAGCTTCTGGGAGGACGCGGACACGGCCCGGGCCGTGATGCAGGAGATCAATGAACTGCAGAGCTGGGTCGACCCCTGGGAGGAGGCTGATCGCAAGGCGACGGAGCTGGCCGAGCTAGGGGAACTCATCGATGCCGAGGGTGAGCCTGGCATGGAGGAAGAGTTCCGAGCGGAGGTGGAACAGCTGGAAGCCGAAGTCGAGGAACTCGAATTCCGCAACATGCTGCGGGGGGCTGATGCGGGGCGGGACGCGCTTCTAACAATCCACCCAGGAGCTGGCGGTACGGACTCCCAGGACTGGGCTGAGATGCTCATGCGCATGTACACGCGCTGGGCCGAGTCGCACGACTTCGATGTGGGGGTGCTAAACTTGGTCCCAGGGGAGGAAGCGGGGATCAAGTCGGTCACCCTGGAGGTCCGGGGGCGATACGCGTACGGATACCTACAGGCAGAGAAGGGTGTGCATCGCCTGGTGCGCATCTCGCCTTTCGACCAGCAGGCTCGCAGGCACACTTCCTTTGCGTCCGTATTCGTCTATCCTGTCGTGGACGACGCGGTCGAGGTGGATGTGAAGCCTGAGGATCTGCGCATTGACACGTATCGCGCGTCGGGCAAGGGCGGGCAGCACGTGAACAAGACCGACTCGGCCGTGCGCATCACCCACGTCCCCACAGGAATCGTCGTGTCCTGCCAGCAAGAGCGAAGCCAGCATCGCAATAGGAATACGGCGATGAAGATGCTGAGGGCAGCGCTGTATGAGCAGGCGATGGAGGAGCGGCGCAAGCAGCGTGAGAAGATGGATGAGGCGAAGACGGAGATCGCCTGGGGTAACCAGATCCGCTCCTACGTATTCCAGCCGTATACGCTGGTGAAGGACCATCGCACGGACATTGAGCAGACCGATGTGCAGCGTGTGATGCAGGGCGAGATAGACGAGTTCATAGTCGGTTATCTCAGGCGATACGGGGCTCAGAGGGCATGACCGAGACCGGTGAGGCACAGCACGTCATCCGGGCGCGGCGCGAGAAGGTCGAACAGCTGCGCGAGATGGGCATAGAGCCGTACGCGTACCGCTACGAGCCTACAACCTGTGCTGAGGCCGCGGTCCGCGATTACCTCACCGTCGGCGAGCAGAGCACGGTGAACGTGCGGCTGGCGGGTCGCGTGCGGTCGCTGCGCTTCCACGGAAAGACGACGTTTGCACACCTTGAGGATCGAACAGGCAAGATCCAGGTCTATTTTCGCCGAGATGTTCTAGGCGAAGCGGTGTACCGAGTGGTGCGTCTTCTGGATCTGGGGGACTGGATCGGGGTTGAGGGGGCACTGTTCCGCACCCGCACCGGCGAGATCACGGTACGCGCCGACGAACTGCAGCTGCTAGCCAAGACGTTGCGCCCGCTACCTTTTGGCAAGGAGGAAACGGACGAGTCCGGCGGTTTTGTGATCCATAGCGGCTTCGCCGATCTGGAGAGTCGCTACCGGCAACGCTATGCGGATCTGGCCGTACACCCAAAGGTGCGAGCGCGCTTTGTTGTCCGGACGCGCGTGCTCCGCGAGATCCGCCGGTTCCTCGATGACCGCGGTTTCCTCGATGTGGAGACGCCAATCCTGCAGCCGATCTATGGCGGCGCGACAGCGAAGCCGTTCAAGACTCACCACCGCGCGCTCGATGCGGAACTCTACTTGCGGATTGCCGACGAGCTATACCTGAAGCGCTTGATCGTCGGCGGGCTGGAGCGCGTGTACGAGATCGGCAAGGTGTTCCGCAACGAAGGTACCGATCGAACCCATAACCCGGAATTCTCGATGCTGGAGCTCTATCAGGCTTATGCCGACTACGAGGACATGATGGAGCTCACCGAGGCGTTGGTGCACCACGTCGTGGTGGAGGTGACAGGCTCATCGACCGTCTCGTACCAAGGACGACAACTCGACTTCCGGCCGCCCGCGCCGCGGCTCAGCTGGCACGAGGCTGTGCGGAAGTACGGGTCGGTCGATGCCTCGCAGCTCGAGGGGCGTGCGCTGCGCGCGGCGGCCCTTGAAGCCGGCGTCGAGGATGCCGACGCGAAGGGGCGGGCAGCTTTGCTCGACGGGCTCTTCAAGACGCTGGTGGAAGAGCATCTAACTGGCCCGGTGATCATCTACGACTACCCGGTGGAGCTCAGCCCCCTGGCCAAGCACAAGCGTGGCGGCGATTCGGACGTCACCGAGCGCTTCGAGCTCTACGTGGCGAGCTGGGAGATCGCCAATGCCTTCAGCGAGCTCAACGATCCGTTCGAGCAGCGAGAGCGCTTCGAGGCGCAGGTCCGCATGCGTGAGGAGGGCTGGGAGGAAGCCCACCAGATCGATGAGGACTATTTGACGGCGCTTGAGTACGGTATGCCGCCCACTGGTGGTATGGGGCTGGGGATCGACCGGCTCGTGATGCTGCTCACTGACAGCGCGTCGATCCGCGAGGTGATCCTGTTCCCGACCCTCAGGCCTGAGTGAGCGATGCCGCTGGAATTCTACCTGGCGTCTCGTTACCTGTCAGCGCGAAGCTCGTCACGCTTCCTCAACCTGATCACGATCATTGCCATCGGCGGGATCTGTGTAGGGGTCATGGCTCTGATCGTGGTCATCGGGGTCATGGCAGGGCTGCAGAAAGAGGTCAGGGACCGGATCCTGGGCACCAACCCACACATCATGGTGCTCGCCTACGGCGAGGGACTGAGGCTGGACGATTGGGAAGCTGCTCTGCTTCAAGCCCGTGAGGACCCCGACGTGACGGTTGGGGAGCCTTTCGTGTACACCGAAGCCCTGATCTTCCAGGACGTCGACTACCAGCAGGGGGTTGCCCTGCGCGGCGTCACGGCCGACGCCACGGAACGGCTGACGGAACAACTGCTCGTGGGCAGCTGGGACTTCGATAGCGGCGCGTCCACTCTCCCAGGGATCGTGCTGGGATTCCGGCTCGCGGACCGCCTGCTGGTCTATCCAGGCGATACCGTGAATCTTGTATCCGGGCACGGAGCCGAACTCACCCCGGCAGGCTTCATCCCCAGGTTCAAGAAGTTCGAGGTGGTGGGGCTGTTCAGGAGCGGCATGTTCGAGTACGACAACCAGATGGGCTACGTGTCGCTGGCGGCGGGCCAGGACCTGGTGGGTCTCGACGATGCCGTGACGGCTCTGGCCCTGTACGTCAAGGACCCCTGGCAGGCCGATGTGGCGGCGCAACGGATCGAGACCGAGCTTGGCTACCCTTACACCCTCAGGGACTGGAAGCGAATGAACGAGGGGCTGTTCTCCGCGCTCAAGTTGGAGAAGATGGGGATGACGCTGGTTCTGCTACTGATCGTGCTCGTCGCCGCGTTCAACATCGTCTCCAGTCTGATCATGGTGGTGACGGACAAGACCCGGGAAATCGGGATCTTACGGTCGATGGGGATGACCGCAACCGGCATCCTCAGAGTCTTCATGCTCCAGGGTCTGATCATCGGGGTCGCCGGCACCGTGCTCGGTCTTTGTGGGGGCCTAGCGTTGAGCTGGGCGATCGACTACTTCGGCCTCATCTCGCTGCCCGGGGACGTCTACCTGATCAGCGAGATTCCCATCACTCTTGATCCGCTCGACCTGGCATTGATCGTCGTTCTCAGCATCCTCATCTCGTTCACGGCGACGATCTATCCCTCACGACAGGCAGCACGCTTGCCGCCCGTGGAGGCGATCCGGCATGAGTAGCGAGGCGAGGGGGCCGGGAGCTCGGTCGCCGGCGCCCAGCTCAACGCTGGCGGCCGAGGCGATCTTCAAGTCGTTCATTGACAGCGACGGGTCGGAACTCCCGATTCTCAAAGGGGTGGATTTAGAGGTGCGGGCGGGGGAGGTGGTCGCAATCGTGGGAGCGAGCGGCGCGGGAAAGAGTACGCTGCTTCACCTTTTGGGTGGCTTGGATCGGCCCACGGCTGGGGAGGTCTACCTCGACGGGCGGCGTCTGTCGCAGCTGGACGACCAGCAGCTGGCTGAAGCGCGCAACCGGCGCATTGGCTTCGTGTTCCAGTTTCACCACCTGTTGCGAGAGTTTAGCGCGCTGGAGAATATTATGATGCCGCTGCTCATCGGGGGCCTCAAGAGGATGCAGGCCCAAGCGCGGGCTGAGGCGCTGTTGCAAGCGGTGGGGCTGGAGCAGAGGAGCGGCCACAAGCCCCCACAGCTCTCGGGTGGGGAGCGTCAGCGGGTCGCCGTAGCCCGGGCGCTGGCGAACGATCCACTGGTCCTCCTTGCAGATGAGCCCTCGGGCAATCTAGACAACCAGACGGCCGAGGGACTGCACGAATTGTTTTTCCGGCTGCGTGACGAGCGAAGGTTTGCCGTTGTGCTGGTCACGCATAACCGGGAACTCGCACGCCGGGCAGACCGGATACTCTGGTTGCACGACGGGCGATTGAATCCCGTCTCCTTGTCCATGACGGAGCACGAGGCGGTGCCATAATGCTGTGCGACCATTGCGGTCAGAACGAGGCGGAGGTTCACCTGACGCAGATCGTGGACAACGAGATGACGACGGTGCACCTTTGTCCTGCCTGTGCGGCAGAGAAAGGGCTTGATGCTGGCACGGCGGCAAAGAACCTGCCTCTCAGCGACTTCCTAGCTCAGATGGGCAAAGCGGCGCTTGCGGAGGAGGAAGCCAGCCTCATCGGGCCTTGCAGCTACTGCCACACGACGGTGGATGACTTTCGGCGCACGGGCCGCCTCGGTTGTCCACATTGCTATTCGGTCTTCGAGACCCAGCTTCGGGCCATCCTGCGGCGCATCCACGGCTCGACCTCCCACATGGGCAAGGTCTACGTGCCGCCAACCAGTGAGGCGGCGGAACGGAGTGCACGTCTGGCGGGCTTGCGACGAAAGCTGCAGAGGGCAGTGGAGGCGGAGGATTTCGAAAGCGCAGCGGTGATACGCGACCAGATCCGCGAGATTGAGGCGGCGATCGAGAGATGAAGCTGTTTGACTTAAGGTCGATGCCCGACTTCGGGCTTAACTGGCTGGAGGGCAGCGGGCCGGACAGCGACATTGTTCTGTCGACGCGAGTTCGCCTCGCGAGAAACCTGCAGGGCTACCCGTTTTCCGTGCGAGCGAAAGCGGCGGACCGGGCTGCCGTGCTCGCCACCGTTCGCGAGGTGCTGGAGCGGAGCGGGCAACTCACCGACGGGGTCATCGTGGAGATCGACCGACTCGGCCCGCGCGAACAGCAGATGTTGCTCGAGCGGCATTTGGTGAGCCGCGAGCTAGTGCGGAGGGATAGCGGTGAGGCGCCATCGTCGTCGGCGCTAATCGCTTCGATGCAGAAGCCGATAGGCCTGATGATCAATGAGGAGGATCATCTGCGCCTGCAGAGTCTGGCGAGCGGCTTCAGCCTGCGGCACACCTGGCAACTTGTGGATTCTCTGGACGAAGACCTGGGCAACGAGTTGCCCTATGCCTTCCACCACGAGTTCGGTCACCTGACCTCGTGCCCCACGAACTGTGGCACGGGGCTGCGAGCATCTGTGCTGATACACCTGCCCGGTCTCGTTCTGACTAAGGAGATCCACAAGGTGTTACAGGGCATCACGCAGGTGGGATTGACCTTCAGGGGGCTGTACGGCGAGGGGTCCGAGGTCGTCGGCAACCTGTTTCAGGTTTCGAACCAGACCACCCTCGGCAAGAGCGAGGAGGATCTGGTCGATCACCTGCAAAAGATCGTCGGGCAGGTCATCGAGTACGAGCGCCAGGCACGGGCGGTACTGCTGCGCGATGCTCCGAACGTCATTGAGGACAAGGTATGGCGGGCCTACGGGCTGCTGCGCCACGCACGCTCACTGGCCTTCGACGAGATGATGAACCTGTTGTCAGGCGTGCGGTTGGGGCTTTCTCTGAAACTTCTACCAGCGCCTAGTGTATACGTCTTGAACAGAATAATGATCTACGCCCAGAACGCCCATCTGGAGGAGGCCAGCGCGGGTACGCTCTCGTCCAGCGAGCTCGATATCCAGCGCGCGTTCCACGTGCGTCAGGCTCTTGCCGAAGCGGACTCCTCTGCGGCGTCGAGAGCGGATTAGCCGAGG
Source organism: Gemmatimonadota bacterium (assembly GCA_020344375.1). Taxonomy (GTDB): domain Bacteria; phylum Gemmatimonadota; class Gemmatimonadetes; order Palauibacterales; family KS3-K002. The sequence continues at coordinate 2,791,737 of CP070823.1, forward strand.
TGGGGTGGACTTGATCCCGGGTGAGATGAGGGTCAGATGAACTACAATTTCACCGATCGGGTGCGAAAGGTTCTGGCGATGGCAAGGGAGGAAGCCATCCGCCTGCAGCACGACTACGTCGGGACGGAGCACATTCTGCTGGGCCTGATACGGGAAGGCGAAGGCGTTGCGGCGGCCGTGCTGATGAACCTCAACGTCGACCTGGATCAGGTGCAGGAGCGGACAGAGGAGCAGGTTCGAAAGGGCAAAGCCGGCGTCCCTTCGGGAGAGCTACCCTACACGTCGCGAGCGAAGAAGGTGCTGGAGTTCGCTGTGGCCGAGGCCCGGGAACTGAGCCATAGCTATGTAGGGACGGAGCATTTGCTGCTCGGCCTGCTACGCGAGGAGAAAGGCGTGGCCGCGCAGGTCCTGGAGTCGCTGGGGGTGACTCTGGAAGCGGCGCGGGAGCAGACGCTCAAGCTGCTGGGCACCGATATGCCGAGTTCGGGGCAGGCAGCGCCTGGTGCCAGCCCGAAGGAGAAGAAGTCGAAGACGCCGGCGCTGGATCACTTCTGCCGCGATCTAACGGAACTCGCACGTGCGGGTGAACTCGATCCGACGATCGGTCGCGAGCAAGAGATCGAGCGAGTAATGGAGATCCTGTCGCGGCGCAAGAAGAACAACCCGGTGCTGATCGGTGAGCCCGGGGTAGGGAAGACGGCGATCGTTGAGGGATTGGCTCAGCTCATCTCGCGAGGTGAAGTGGCAGACAGCCTCAAGGGTCACCGGGTGTTGGCGTTGGACATGGCGGCGGTCATCGCAGGGACGAAGTATCGCGGGCAGTTCGAGGAGCGTCTGAAGGCCGTGATGAACGAGATTGCGCAGAACCGGGATGTGATCTTGTTCATCGACGAGGTGCATACGCTGGTGGGGGCGGGGGCAGCCGAAGGGGCGATCGACGCTTCCAACATGCTCAAGCCCGCATTGGCGCGTGGCGAGTTGCAGTGCATCGGCGCGTCGACATTGAACGAGTACCGCAAACACATTGAAAAGGACGGGGCACTGGAGCGCCGCTTTCAGACGGTGATGGTCGATGCGCCGACGGTTGAGGAGACGATCAACATCCTCAAGGGCCTCAAGAAGCGGTACGAGGATCATCACAAGGTCAGTTTGCCGCTCGAAACGCTGGTGTCGGCGGCGAAGCTGTCAGAACGGTACATCACAGATCGCTATCTGCCGGACAAGGCGATCGATGTAATCGACGAGGCCTGTGCCCGCATTCATCTCTCCACCCAGGTTCCACCACCGGAGGTCGCCGATCTGCAAGAGGAGTTGAAGCAGATAGCGGCGCTCAAGGACGAGGCGATCCGCGATCAGGACTTCGAGCGCGCAGCGGAGCTGCGCGATAGGGAGCGTGACCTCCAGTCGGAGATCCGGCGTCGCCGCGAGGAGTGGGAACAGGAACGCCGCACGTTCCGGCCGATGATTACCGAGGAGGACGTGGCGTTCATCGTGTCGCGCTGGACGGGCATCCCCGTGACGCGGCTGCAAGAGGGTGAGACCGACCGGCTGCTGCGAATGGAGGAGGAAATCCACAAGCAGGTGGTCGGGCAGCACGAAGCGATCACCGCGATCAGCCGGGCCATCCGACGGAGCCGGGCGGGACTGAAGGACCCGCACCGCCCCATTGCCTCCTTCATCTTCTGCGGGCCGACGGGTGTCGGCAAGACAGAGCTGGCACGAGCGCTCGCGCGCTTCCTGTTCGCGGACGAGAATGCGCTCATCCGGGTCGACATGTCAGAGTACATGGAGAAGTTCTCTGTCAGCCGCCTGATCGGCGCACCGCCAGGTTATGTCGGCTACGAGGACAGCGGCACCCTGACAAAGGCGGTCCGGCACAAGCCGTACAGCGTGGTGCTGTTCGACGAGATCGAGAAGGCGCATCCAGACGTCTTCAACATATTGCTGCAGATCCTCGATGACGGTCGGATCACCGACAACTACGGGCGTGTCATCGATTTCAAGAACACGATCTTGATCATGACCTCGAACGTGGGTGCGCGTGATATCGTCAAAGGTACCAGCCTCGGCTTCCATTCAACGGATGCGCAGGCCACTTACGAGGGCATGGCGGAACGCCTGAAGGATGAGATTCAGAAGGTATTCAACCCCGAGTTTCTGAATCGCCTGGATGACACCATAGTCTTCCACCCGCTCAGCAGGGAGCACATCCGGCAGATCGTGGATGTCCTGATGCGTGAGGTACGAGCACGGTTGGAGGAGGAAGATCTGAAGCTTCAGCTAACGGAGCCGGCGGTGGAGTTCCTGGTCGAGCATGGTTACGACGTCACGTACGGTGCACGGCCGCTCAAGCGCGCGATCCAGCGCTACCTCGAGGATCCGTTGTCAGAGAAGATACTCATGGCCGAGCTTGCCGCAGGCGATGTGATCGAGGTCGATGTGTCGGCCGACGGCGAGCGGTTGGAGTTCAGGGTTCTCTCTTCCTCTTCGTTTGCGACGTGAGGTTCTTAGTTCGCATCTTGTTGACAACGGCCCTCGTTACTCTCGGCGCGAGGGCCGATCCCTTGCCGGCGCAGACGCAGGCCGAAGTCGCCGGTGTGCGCGTCGATTCCCTACATGTCAGAGGCAACACTCGCCAGGCCACTCCCGTGATCCTGGCCGACTTCGGCATCCGGCCGGGGGACGTCGTCACCGGCAGGAACCTCCACCGCGGCATCCAGCGCCTTTACGCCACGGGACAATACGAGGACATCCGGATCTACGCCGTCGAGAGCGCAGAGGGCTCGGTGACACTCATCGTAGAGGTGATCGAGCGGCCCATCATCACCAGCTACTCGTTCCGCGGATTGGAACACGCGAGCGGCGGCGCGATCCGTGACACAGCGGGCCTCGCGACGAGAAAGCCCCTCGATCCCTCGGCGGTCCACGAGGCTACCTACCACATTCGCAGAGAGCTCTCCGAGAAAGGCTACGTGACGGCGCGAGTCGACACGAGCCTCGTGGCGACTGACAGGGTCGGTGAGTATCGGCTGGTGTTCGACGTCGATGAGGGTCGCCGAGTGGTCGTGGCCGCAGTCGATTTCGAGGGTAACGAGCAGCTGAGCGATGGCGAACTAATCGGCGCCATGAAGGTCAAGCCGGAGGGCTTTCTGTGGTGGCGGACCGGTGAGTTCAGGGAAGAAGAGTACAAGGAGGATCTGGAAGTCAACCTGATCGAGCTGTACGGCTCTATGGGGTACCTCGATATCCAGGTTTTGGATGACACGATGATCGTCGATCCGAGCACGGGGAAGACGCGGCTGGTCATTCGTGTCGAAGAGGGACTCCAGTATCGAATCGCAGAATTCGAGATCGAAGGCAACGAGTACTTCGCAACCGAGGCTCTCGCTCAGCGATTCGATCCTCGGAGTCGCTCGCTGCTGTCGCGTCTGCCGCTGATTGGTGGCGGCTCAGATGATGAAGGCGAGCCCGTCTTCAACACCCATGCGTGGAGGGATGCCACTGAACAGATCCAGCAGCTGTATCGGAACGCCGGTTTCCTCTACGCTCAGGTTGACCCTGTAGTCGAGCGGCTGCCGCAGGGTGAGGACGGGCTGCCGCGGGTGCGACTCAAGTGGAGGATCCAGGAGAATCCACGGGCCTATGTGAACCTGGTCAACATTGCCGGGAACACGAACACGCATGAACGTGTGATACGTGACCGGCTCGTTCTGCTCCCGGGCGATGTGTATGGTGACGAGCGTATCGTCTCGAGCTACCAGACGATTCAGGGGCTCGGCTTCTTCGAGCCGCTGCCTCCCAACGAGGCGCTTTCGGTCCGGCCTAACGAGGAAGGCAACATCGACGTGACCTTCCGAGTGGAAGAGAGGCAAACCGGCAACATCAACTTCGGGGCTACCATGTCGGCCTCGATCGGCATAGCCGGGTTCGTGGGCTACGAGCAACCGAACCTGTTTGGGCAGGCGAAGTCCGGCCGCTTCCGCTGGCTGTTTGGGAGCAGGACGAATGACGTGGAGGTGGGCTACAGCGATCCTTCTGTTCTAGGGAGCCGAAACTCGTTCGGCATCACTCTGCGTAGCTCGCGTGACCGATACAGCTTCATCGGTCTGGGCCGCCGGCGCCAGACAGGCGGTAGTGTGATGTTCGGGACGCCCTTCTTGGGTGCGCGCTGGACCCGCATATCGCTGCGCTATTCGTTGTTCCGTGACGAATATGACTCGGACGAGGACGAACTCGACCTCGAACAGCGGCAGTTGTTGAACGTCGGTACACGCAGCTCGATCGAGCTTCTGCTGGCGCGCGATACGCGGAACCACCCGCTCTTCCCAACGAGTGGGAGCCGAAACTCACTTGCCCTAGAGTTTGTGGGTGGGCCGCTGGGTGGCGACGGCAACTATAGGAAGCTCACATTTGCAAGCGACTGGTTCACGCCGATCGCCCGGCTGCGATCCGATCCGACGCAGACACCGATCGATTTGGCGCTGGGGTTGAGCTTGAAGGGCGGGATCATCGCGGGCGACAACCCGTTCTACCTCGAGCGTTTCTTCATGGGTGGTGTACAGTACGGCCCGCCGCTGAGGGGTTACGAGGAGTTGACGATCACACCTTTAGGTCACGTACCCAGGGGAACACCAGGCTTCAGCCGGCTGGACCGGGTGGGTGAGTCGTATTTCGGGTTGACGGCCAGCATTGGTATGAATCTTGGCGGAAATTTCTTCGTCAACGCTTTCTACGACGCGGGTAACGTCTGGGCATCCTCGTTCGGTTTGAATCCCACCGACCTATTGCGCGGGTTCGGCTTCGGTGTCAGCATAGTCACTCCGGTGGGACCGTTGGGCATCGACTATGCGTACGGGATAGATCGTAGGGACATCAGCGGCAACCCGGATCCGGGCTGGAAGCTGCACTTCAGATTCGGCCAGATATTCTAGAGGGCGTGATAGAGACGGAGCGGCCGCGGCTCAGTGAGCGGGGCAGCAGTTCCTCAGCGCGGCACAGACGAATCCAGACCAAGAGGGGGCAGAGGCGTGCGTTACAGGGTAAGTGCACTGCTGGTAGCCACGGCGATGGCGTTGCTTGGGTACAGGGGCCTGAGCGCGCCGCAGGCCGGCGCGGTCAGGCTCGCCTACATCAACTCCAACGAGATCATCGCACAGACGCCGGGCGCCACCGAAGCCCAGGCCACGTTCGAGCGCGAGATGGCGCGCTGGAACAGCGAGGTACAGGCGTTGGCGGACTCGCTTCAGGAGATGGTCACGGCGTATGAGCAGCAGCAGATCATGTTGTCTCCTGAGAGGCGCCAGGAGCGGCAGGCGCAGATTCAGCAGAAGCGACTTGAGTTTCAACAGCGCACGGCTGATCTTGAGCTGGTCGCGATGCGCCGGCAGCGCGAGCTTGTCCAGCCGATCTATGAGAGGATCTCGAACGTGCTGATGCAGATACAGGCGGAAGGGCAATACACGATGATCTTCGATGCCGCGGCGGAGGCACTGGTCGCGGCTGACACCACCCTGGACATCACATCGGTGGTGATCGAGCGCCTGAGGGCGCAGGAAGGCGGCGGCGGAGGTAGCGCGAACTGACACAGCGCGTCCACATAGCATGGAGAACACCGGGGCATAGCGCCCACGGCGGCTAGGGCACCGTGGGCGCTCTTTCTGTGATGCCCAATTGACAGCGGCAAGCAAAAAGGAGTGAGGATGGCGGCAACTCTTACAGTCGGTGACCTGGCAAAGCACCTCGGCGCTGAGCTGGTGGGAGAGCCAGACGGGCAGCTGATGCGCGCAGCGCCGTTGGAAGCGGCCGGTCAAACGGACGTCAGCTTTCTTGCAAGGCGCAAGTACCTCCCGTATCTTGCCACTACTCGCGCCGCAGCTGTGATCGTTAGTCGCGACCTGGGGGAGCTTGAGGGAGTTCCGTCGGGGACGGCCTTGCTTTGGGTCGATGACGCACACCTCGCTCTGGCGGAGACGCTCGCGCTACTCTACCCGGAGGAAGGGAAACCGGCGGGAATTGCGTCTACAGTGTCGCTGGGCCCCGCGGTCGAACTGGGCCGCGACGTGACGATCGGCCCGTACTCGGTGGTGGGGGCCGACGTCAAGCTGGAGGACGGCGTTCGCGTGGGCGCGCACTGCGTGATCGGTGACCGCTGCGTGGTGGGCGCAAAGAGCGAGCTGAAGGATCAGGTTTGCCTGTACCCTGAGACGCTGGTCGGAGCTCGCTGCATCATCCACAGCGGGGCACGAATCGGCGTCGACGGCTTCGGCTATGTCTTCGAGAAAGCGCGGCATCGGAAGGTACCGCAGATCGGCCGCTGCATAGTCGAAGATGATGTCGAGATTGGGGCCAACACCTGCATTGACCGGGGCTCGGTTGGGGAAACGCGAGTGGGTGCGGGCACCAAGATTGACAACCTGGTGCACATCGGCCACAACGTCCGGGTTGGGCGGAACTGCGTCATCGTAGCTCAGGTGGGCATCGCCGGCAGCACGACCATCGGGGCCGGCGTCGCCCTGGGGGGGCAGGTCGGCATAATCGACCACCTGAACATCGGTGATGGTGCCCGGGTAGGCGCAGGGGCAGGCGTGGGCAAGGATGTTCCGGCCGGGGAAAGCTGGTTTGGCTACCCCGCCCGGCAGCGGACGCAGTCCTTTCGAGCAAGCGTCGCACTCACGAAGCTGCCGGAGCTGATTCGGCGCGTTCAGCAGATAGAGGAGAAGCTGGACCTGCAAAGTGGTTGAGCGAATCGCAGTCGCAGTCTGACAGACAGGAGTGCTGGCTCTGAAACAGCAGACTCTGAGAGGTCCGGTCGAACTTGAGGGCGCCGGCCTGCATACCGGAGCTCGCGTACGGATGAGGGTCCTGCCCGCAGCCACAGATTGCGGCATTGTGTTCCGCAGATCGGACTTGCAAGGGGCTCCGGAGATTCCCGCGCGCATCGAGCAGGTGGCTCAGGTCGGGCGAGCCACAGTGCTCATGCACGAGGGCGTCCGTGTTCGCACAGTGGAGCATCTGTTGGCGGCCGTGACGGCACTGGAGATCGACAACCTCATCATCGAGTTGAGCGGCGAGGAGCCGCCGGCGGCAGATGGCAGTGCGGAGCCCTTCGTGCGCCTGCTGCTGGGAGCCGGGATCAAGCAGCAGCAGGCGTCTGCGGCGATGTGGAAGTGCAGCAAGCCGCTTCTCGTGACTGAGGGTTCGTCGCGTTATGCGGTCTTGCCGGACGACCGTTACGTCATCTCGGCGTCGATCGAGTTCGAGCACCCAATGATCGGCCGGCAGCACGCTTCTTATCCCATACAGTCCGAGCTCTTCGGCCAGGAAATCGCATCGGCCCGTACGTTCGGCTTCTTGGAGGAGGCGGAAGAGTTGCGAGCTGTCGGGATGGCTCACGGCGCGGATGCAGGCAACACGGTCGTTTTGACCGCAGAGGGTCTCTACGAGGGTGTGGAGCTTCGCTTCGAAGACGAGTTCGTCCGTCACAAGATCCTCGACATCGTGGGCGACCTTGCGCTGATAGGTGAGCGGATTCGAGCACAGATCGTGGCGGAGCGTCCCGGCCATCAGGGCAACATCGCGCTCGCGAGGGCGATCGCGGAGCAGGCAAGACGTGACAGGGCGGCCCTACGGATCGACATCAGTCGAATCGTCGAGATCTTGCCGCACCGCTATCCCTTCCTGCTGGTGGACCGGATCGTCGAGTACGAGAAGGGCAAGCGGATCCTCGGAATCAAGAACGTCACGATCAACGAACCATTCTTCGTCGGTCACTTCCCGGGACTCCCGATCATGCCTGGTGTCCTGATCATCGAGGCGATGGCACAGGTCGGTGGGCTGCTGCTGATGGACAGCGTGGAAGACCCGGAAGACAAGATTGTATATTTCATGTCGTTGGACAAAGTGAAGTTCAGGCGTCCAGTGACGCCAGGAGACCAAATCGAGTTCGAGCTTGAGATGCTTTTCATGCGCGGCTCGATCTGCCGAATGAAAGGAGTGGGCCGCGTGGACGGTAGGGTTGTTGTGGAGGCGGAAATGATGGCGCAGGTGGTGGACAGATGACGACGCCGACCATGGCAGGGCAGAGCCCCGGAGCTCCGCCTCAAGTCCACCCCACGGCAATCGTCGATGCAAACGCTGAACTCGGCGATGGCGTACAGGTCGGGCCCTACGCCATCATCGGCACGAACGTGAATGTCGGCGCGCAGACGATCGTGGGGCCGCACGCTTATATCGAGAGGGACACGAGAGTCGGCCGCGAGTGCTTCATCGCCAAGGGTGCGGTACTCGGCACTGACCCGCAGGACGTGAAGTACGAGGGCGAGGAGACCCTTCTGATCGTCGGTGATCGCACGACGATACGGGAGTTCGCGACGCTCCATAGGGGCACTCGAGCGTCAGGATCGACGGTCGTTGGAAGCGACTGCTTCTTGATGGCCTACGCGCATATCTCCCATGACTCGCGGATCGGCGATCATGTGACTATCGCGAATGCCGTCAACATGGGTGGCCACGTGGTCATCGAGGATTGGGCGATGATCGGCGGAGTCACGGCGATCCACCAGTTCGTGAGGATCGGGACTTACGCTATCGTAGGCGGCGGCTGTCGGGTTCCCAAGGACGTTCCCCCGTATACGCGTGCGGCGGGGAATCCACTCAAGCTGTATGGGCTCAATACGGTGGGCCTCGAGCGTCGAGGCATCTCGAAGGAGATCCGCCAGGAGCTGAAGCAGGCCTACCGGGTGCTGTTCAATTCGAACCTGAACGTCAGCCAGGCGATCGAGGAGCTCCGCTCGCGCGGTACGGCGATCGAAGAGGTAGAGAAGCTGATCGCCTTCATCGAAGCGAGTGAGCGTGGAGTCACAGTCTGACGATTCCGTGGATCGGGTCACTTTTGGGGTACTGGGCGTAGGGAGCTTGGGCTTCCATCACGCCCGTCTACTGAAAGAGCTGCCCGGGGTCCGGCTTGCCGGTCTCTACGATACTGACGGCGAGCGGGCACGCTTCGTGGCGGGGCAGCTCGAGACGAGCGCGTACGAGCGTCGCGAGCAACTGCTGGATGACGCGGATGCGGTCAGCATCGTCGTGCCCACAAGCAGCCACTTCGAGGTCGCGAAAGCCGCGCTGGAGCACGGTTGCGACCTCCTCATCGAGAAACCGATCACCACGACGACGGGGCAGGCAGACGAGCTGATCCGGCTCGCCGCTGAGGCGGATCGGGTCGTCCAGGTTGGCCACATTGAGCGCTTCAACGGCGCGGTGCGCGCCTGCGAACCCTATCTTGAGAGCCCTCTGTTCGTGGAATCACACCGGCTGGCACCGTTTGTGCCCCGTGGCACCGACGTGTCAGTGGTCCTCGACCTGATGATACACGACATCGACCTCATCCTCAGCCTCGTGCGTGGTTCAGTAGCCGATGTGCGCGCGGTCGGTGTTCCCGTCCTGAGTGGCAGCCTGGATATCGCCAACGCACGCCTGGAGTTCGACAGTGGGGCGGTAGCGAACATCACTGCGAGCCGCGTCTCGGTCCGGCCGCAGAGGAAGATCCGTTTCTTCCAATCGAGCGGCTACCTGAGCCTCGACCTGGGGGCGGGAACGGCCGAGTTCTATCGCTGCAGACAGGAGCGGAGGCCTTCCACGGATCCGCTCCGACTCGAGGATCTGGTCGAGCATGTGAGCCTGCGGAGCGATGGGGAGGAGCCGCTGCGTCTCGAGCTACAGGCCTTCGCTCGAGCGGTTCGCCGAGAGGCGCCCGTAGCTGTCAGCGCTACGGAGGGGCGAAAGGCGCTGGCAGTTGCCTTGGACATCGTCGAGCGCATCCAGAAGCACCGGGAACATGTCCTTAATTCGACTTCGTCGTGAGCGTAAACTGCACGGGTCCAGTGAGCGACGGGGGATGTCGACACGAATGCTGGTGATCTTGCTGGTGGTCGTGCTCGTCGCCATTTGGTATCTTGGTGCGCGTGTCTGAGCCTCGCATCTTCCTTTCGGCGGGCGAGGCTTCAGGAGACCTGCATGGCGCCGCGGTCGCGGCAGCGCTACGCCGGCTCTACCCGGACGCGGAGTTGATCGGTCTGGCCGGCCCGCGTATGGCCGCGGCCGGAGTAGAGCCCATCGTCGAGTTCAAGCGCCTGGCGGTCGTAGGGTTTGTCGAGGTCGTCTCACGGCTCCCCTTCTTCCTATCGCTGCGCGGCCGGGTGCGCCAACTGCTGAGCGAGCGCCCGCCTGAGCTCGTCATCCCCATCGACTATCCCGGATTCAACCTCTGGTTGACAGGTGAAGCCCACCGGCGGGGGATCAGGGTGCTCTATTACATCCCCCCGCAGCTCTGGGCCTGGCGGCAGGGCCGGGCCCGGATTCTGGCGGAGAAAACCGATCGGGTGGCCGTGGTCTTCCCCCAGGAGGAGCCGTTTTTGCGAGAATTCGGCGTGGAGGCCGTTTTCGTGGGCCACCCGCTCCTGGACGGCCTGCCCGGCTGGGAAACGCCCACAGAGGCGATTGCAGCCCTGGGCGCTGATCCGATGCGGCCGATCCTGGGTTTGCTGCCCGGGTCGCGGGCCCAGGAGGTGCGCCGGCTGCTGGCGCCTTTCCTCGAGGTCGCCGAGGAGGTGGTCAGACGACGCCCGCAAGTCCAGATCCTGGTCGCGACCGCCCCTGAAGTGCCGGTGGACTACTACAACGCAGCCAGGCGGTATCCCGTGGTGCCGAACGCGGTCCGTCTCCTGAGTGCCGCCACCGCGGTGCTCACGAAGTCAGGTACTTCGACACTCGAGGCGGCGCTCTTGGAGACACCTTTGGTGATCGCCTATCGGGTCCATCCTTTGAGCTATCTGCTGGCGCGACGGTTGGTACGTGTGGAGAGTATCGGCATGGTGAACCTGCTGGCTGGCAAGCGCCTCGTGCCCGAATTCGTGCAGGACCTTCCCGTCGAGCGCATCGCCGATGCGCTGTTGCCCCTGCTGGAAACCGGCTCGTGCGAAAGGGAAACGATGGTGGCCGCGTTGCGTAAGGTCCGCGGTCTGCTGGGGGAGCCGGGTGCGCCGGAGCGCGTCGCACGCCTCGCGGCCGAACTGCTGGACACACGAGTGTGAGAGCGGGCGACCGGATCGGTCTGAGGTTGGCCGAGCATACGGGGCCGCTTCTCATCCGCTGGCTTTACGCCAGCCTGAGATTCGAGGTCACTGGCGAGGAGCACCAGGAGACGACATGGAAGACCGGTCAGTCGGTGGTGTTCGTCACGTGGCACGGCCGTATCCTTCCGCTGCTCTACCTGTATCGTTGGAACGGGATCGTCATGCTGGTGAGTCAGCACCGCGACGGCGAGTACCTCACGCGACTCGGGCGCGGCCTCGGCTACGATGCCGTGCGCGGCTCCAGCACACGGGGCGGTTATCCCGCACTCAGGGAGTTGGTGAGAAGGTTACGCCAGGGGCAGTCGCTGGCGATCACGCCAGACGGGCCGCTGGGCCCGCGTGAGAAGGTCAAGCCAGGCGCGCTGCAGGCGGCTCGCATCAGCGGGGCGCCCCTGATACCGGTGATGGCCGGGACGCGTCAGGCTTGGTGGATCGAAGGTTGGGACAGCTTCCTGATTCCGAGGCCGTTTGCGACGGTCCGTGTGGCGATAGGGGAGCCTCGCTACGTCTCGCCGGAGAGCGGCGTGCGTGATCTGGAAGAACAGGCACGGGAACTTGAGTTGCAGCTTCAATCCCTCAAGGCGGAGGTAGACGACTAGCGCCAGCGACGTCGGCCGGTCAGCGATGGACACGTGGCAACGACGGGTATGGAGAAGCGATGAGCCGGCTGAGCTGGGCGGCCGGGCGCTCTCGGCACTTCTGACGCCTGCAGAGTGGCTGTATCGAGTTGCCGTTGCGGCGCGCAACTGGGCGTACGATCGGCAGGTGCTGAGGTCAACTGCCGCGCCAATCCCGACACTTGCGGTCGGCAACCTCACGGTCGGAGGCACGGGGAAGACGCCTGTCGCGGCGTGGTTCGCCAGCTGTCTTCGTGCGCGCGGTCGCCGTCCGGCGATCGTAATGCGTGGCTATGGAGGCGATGAGGTCGAGGTGCATAGGCTCTTGAACCCATCGGTGCCCGTCCACGTATCGGCCGACCGGGTGGCAGGGGTGCGCTGTGCTCAGGTTGCGGGCGCTGATGTCGCGGTTCTCGATGACGCGTTTCAACATCGCGCCATCCGCGCTCATGTCTACGTGGCTCTGGTCGCGGCAGAGGAGTGGGAGGAGGCACCACGACTTCTGCCCCGCGGCCCCTGGCGCGAACCGCTTGAGGCGCTGGGCCGGGCGACCGTGGTCGTCGCCACACGCAAGATCGCTTCAGGGACGGACGTGGACCGCCTAAGCGAGCGGCTCGCGGCTCTGGTGCCGGCAGTCCCTCGGGCAGTGGCTCACATCGGCGTGTCGGCGCTCGCCCGCTATAAGGGGGCCGACACCGGGCTGGGGGAGCCGTTCTCTCCACGGGGTTTTCGCTGCGCCCTGGGGTTGGCCGGTGTAGCGCGCCCGGACGCAGTGCGCCAGCAGCTGCAGCAAGAGGGAGTCGTGATCCAGAATTGGCAGGCCTTCCCAGACCATCACCGCTACTCCCAGGCCGATCTCGTCCGGATCGCGCGTGTCGCTGGGCCGGGCCCACTGGTGGCGACGTTGAAGGACGCGGTTAAACTGGGTCCAGCTCTCGCCTCCGAGCTCGATATCTATGTGCCCTTGCAAAGGGTGGTGTGGGAGTCAGGCAGCGAACACGTCGACTGTCTTCTCGCGCGGTTGTCGGGCGAGTGAAGATCGGCGACTGAGCGCCCCGAATGACACATATCGACACGGATATCCTGGTCATCGGCAGCGGGATCGCGGGCCTCACCTTCGCGCTCCGGGTCGCGGAGCACGCCGGTGTGATCCTGGTGACGAAGAAAGCTCGCCTCGACTCCAACACGAACTATGCACAGGGCGGGATTGCGGCGGTGCTGGATAGGACCGACTCCTTCGAGCGACACGTGGAGGACACGCTGCGTGCCGGAGCGGGCCTGTGTCATGCCGACCGCGTCGAAACCCTGGTGCGCAGCGGGCCACAGGCCGTCGCGGATCTCGTCGACTGGGGCGTACGCTTCTCGGCCAGCGCGGGACGATTGGCTCTGGGCATCGAAGGTGGTCATTCACATCCGCGTATCGTTCACAGCCAGGACAAGACAGGCGCCGCGATAGAGACCGCCCTGCTCAAGGCTGTGGCCGAGCATCCACGTATCCGCTTGCTCGAGCATCACATGGCTCTGTCGTTGCAGGCGGAGTGCCTGGAAGGCCGACGGCGCTGTGCAGGCGCCTGGGTCCTCGATTTGGAGTCCAGCCAGGCGATCGAGGTGCGCGCGCGGGCCACGTTGCTCGCGGCGGGTGGAAGCGCGGCGATCTACTGCCATACCACAAATCCGTCCATCGCCACCGGAGATGGTGTTGCCCTCGGTTACCGCGCCGGAGCGACGGTGGCGAACATGGAATTCATCCAGTTTCATCCCACCGCGCTCTATCCGGCAGAGGAGCACGCCTTCTTGATCTCGGAGGCTCTGCGCGGTGAGGGCGCGGTGCTGCGCAACGCGAGCGGCGATGCGTTCATGGCGTCGTACGACGGGCGTGCCGAGCTGGCGCCGCGCGACATCGTGGCCAGGGCAGTCCATGCGGAGCTCAAGAAGAGTGGCCAGCCGCACGTCTGGCTCGACGCGACAGCGATCGGCGCAGACAGATTGGAAGAGCGTTTCCCGGGCATACTGGAGGGCTGCCGGGCCAAGGGCGTAGACGCCCGTCGCGAGCCAATTCCGGTTGTGCCGGCGGCTCACTACTTGTGTGGTGGCGTCTGGACTGACATCGATGGTCAGACCACCCTGCCGGGCCTGTTCGCCGCAGGCGAGTGCGCCTGCACGGGGGTACACGGGGCCAACCGCCTTGCCTCGAACTCGCTCCTAGAGGCTGTCGTGTACGCCGAGCGGGCCGCGCTACGCATGCTGCAACAGCTTCCCTTCGCGCCGGGACCACGCGGCACAGATGTCCCAGCGCCCGCCGATCTGTCGCGCTTTCCCATGGCAGAACTGGCCAGCCTACGCCGTCGTCTCAAACAGGTCATGTGGGATCATCTGGGCATCGTGCGGGCCCGCGCCGAGATACAGGAAGGAGCAACTCGACTCGAACAGCTGAGGGAGGAGTGGTCGTCGCTACGCGCGTGTTCCTCCGAGTCGGGGAACGGGGAGCGCTGGGCCGAGGCGGCGGAGCTGCTCAACATGCTGGACGTTGCGCGGCTCGTAGTCAGGTGCGCCTGGTGGCGCCGCGAGAGCCGTGGCCTGCACTATGTCACTGACTACCCGTACAGAAACAACGAGTCCTACCTGCGGGACAGCATCGTCGTCCCCACGGACTAGCTCGAACACATGAGAACGCCGGAAGGATCGTGAGGATTGTCGTGCTCGCTGTAGGGGCTCCCAAGCTGTCGGGCCTGGCGGCGGCGATACGGGACTACGAGTCACGCATCTCACACTACTTTAAGTTCGAGGTGATCGAGATTCGGTCTCAGCGTATCATGCCGGGTGCAGATCGTCGCTCGATGGTCGACAAGGAGTCCGAGAGCTTGCTCGCGCAGGTCCCTACAGGACTCGAGATCGTTGCGGTGGACGAGCGGGGAGTGAGCTGGTCCTCGGAGCAACTCGCCGACTACTTCGAGGAGCTTGCGGTTCTCGGAAGGCCCGGCGTTGCTTTCCTGATTGGCGGGCCCCTTGGGCTGAGTGAGTTCGTGCGGCGGAAAGCGGACCGTGTGTTGTCCTTGTCCAGTTTCACGCTGCCTCACGAGTTGGCGCGCCTCGTTTTGTCGGAGCAGATCTACCGTGCTGGGACCATTCAGCGCGGTGAGCCCTACCACAAAGGCGGATGAGCACGTCCTCGCGAGCCCCGGAGTGGTATCGTGCGTGGTTCGGCGAGGAGTACCTCGCGCTCTATTCGCATCGAGATGAGGAAGAAGCCGAGGCGGGCGTCGACCTGGTGCTCCGCAGCAGCGTAAACCCGCCGGGTGCGATTCTGGATCTGGCGTGCGGTGCCGGCCGACATATGGCGGAGTTCGAACGGCGCGGCCTGAGGGCGATAGGCCTGGACCTGTCGGGTACCCTGTTGCAGCAGGCTCGCTCCAGACACGTCGGACTGCTGCTGGTGCAGGGTGATATGCGCCATCTCCCCTTCGCTGACCGCAGCTTCGAGCTGGTCGTCAACTTCTTCACGTCGTTCGGGTATTTCGCCGAGCCGGAGGAGGATGCGCGAGTATTGGCGGAAATCCATCGCATCCTGCGGCCGGGTGGCTGCTTCGCGCTGGATTTCTTGAACGCCGAGCGCGTGCGCAGTGCGCTTGTGAGCGAGGACGAGCGTCGGGTGGGCAACCGACGGGTCATACAGAAGCGACGCCTGGACGAGGAGGGGACGGTGGTCGTCAAGGAGATCCTCATCCTCGGCCCAGGTCAGGAGGAACCTGAGGCCCGATACTGCGAGCGCGTTCGCCTTTATGCGCCCGAGGAGCTGGAGGAGATGCTGCGCGAAGCAGGGCTCGAGCTTGAGCACACCTTCGGAGACTACTCCGGCGCGCCCGCCTGCGCCGATTGTCCGCGCTATATCTTACTTGGGCATGCCGTATGAGCCTGAAGGTTGAACGGCTGAGGCTTCAGGGACCCGCGCTCTGCTCAGCGCTCCTCGAAGACTTCCAATGTGTGGCCGACTACTACGTCGCCGGCCCGCCAAACGAGTTAGGCAGCTATCTCCGCCTCGCCCAACGCATCCGGGACGAGTACCCGGAGTCACGCTGGACGGCACTGAGGGCAGCGCTGCCGCAGGCTGACGCTTCGTTAGCAGCAAGGCTCGAGGACTTGATCGCACAGCGCGGCCTCTTCGTCTCCACCGGACAGCAGGCCGGCCTCTTCCTCGGCCCGTTGTTCACCGTCTACAAGGCGCTCACAGCCGCACGCCTGGCGTCGCAGCTCGAGGAACAACTCGATTTTCCGGTGATACCACTGTTCTCGATCGCCTCGGAGGACCACGACTGGGAGGAAGTTGCCCACACTTTCATCGTCGATTTGGAGAACCAGCTGGTTCGCCTGTCCGTGCAGGGACCAGGCCCCGATGATCCGCATCCACCCGTTGAGCGCGTCCGTGTGGGGGCCGATATCGAACAGGCCTTAGCCAAGCTCGTCCAGTCTACGCCGAACACTGAGTTTAAGGTCGATGTGCTCACAGCACTTCGAGAGGCTTATCGGCCCGGGCGCAGCTTCCCTGAGGCCTTCGAAGTGGCGCTCGGGCACCTGCTACGCCGCCTCACCGTCTTCTTGATCCGTACGGCGCATCCGTACGTCAAGGACGTGACGCGGGAAGTGCTGTGGGCGGAGTGGGAGAAGCGGGAGGAGAGCGAAGCGCGGCTGCTGGAGCGGACAGAGGCGCTGAAGGCAGCCGGGTTCGAAGCCCAGGTAAGCGTAGTCGAGGGGGCGACCAACATTTTTATGGAGGGGCGGATGGGGCGTGACCGCCTACTCTGGGACGAGACAGGCGCTCGCCTTCGCAGATCCGGTGAGCCTCTTACGGAGGAGGAACTCCAGCTCATACTGGAAGACGCACCGCAGCGCGTGAGCCCGGGTGCGCTTCTGCGGCCCGTGACCGAGGCACGGGCGTTTCCCGTCGTTGCCTACGTGGGCGGTCCCGGCGAGATCGCCTACCTGGCCCAGAGTCAGGTTCTGTTCGAGCTTCACCGGATACCGGCGCCGGTGGTCGTGCCGAGGGCTGCCTTCCGACTGATCGAGGCGAAGATCTCTCGGGTGCTGGAGAAGTACGACCTCGAGCCAGACGACCTAGCGGGGGACCCGGGGCAGGTGATCAACCGACTCCTGAAGGAGCAGACGCCACACGCACTGCGGCGCTCACTGGAGGCGTTGCGGGGATCGGTGGCGGCGACGCTGCGACAGGTTGAGTCGGCAGCGCTGGATTCCGATCCGGGATCGAAGAGCGCGCTGGGAAGCGGAGCGAAAGCCATCTTCGAGAGCATCGAGGCGCTGGAAGCCAAGCTTGAGGCGCGAGTGCGGGACAAGCACGGGGTCATGAGACAACAACTCGAGAAGGCGGCGACGAATCTCTATCCCAGCGGTCAGCTGCAGGAACGCGTGCTGAACCTCTATCCGTACCTGGTTCGCTACGGGGAATCCCTACTAGACGAGCTGTACGCCAGCGTGGTAACACCGCTGGAGTAGGTCACTTGCCCCGAGGGGCGGACGGGCCTACGTTTGGCTGACCTGAAATGCCCGAGGTGCTCACGAAATGGTTTGGGTTCTTGGCGTCGTCGTTCTGCTGTTGATGATGATCCCCCTCACCGCGATTGTCCTCGACTCGGAGGTGGGCCGGGCCTTGGCGCGGCGACTAGGTTCGGGTGACAGCGACGCGGAGGGCGAGGCTCGGCTGAAGAGGCTCGAGGAGGAGGTGCGCTACCTGTCGGAGAGCGTACAGTCCCTTCAGGATGAGACGACGTTCGTCCGGCAACTCCTCGAAAAACCCAAGCCACAGGAGTCGCTTCCACCCGGTGAGGAGTGAGAGCACTGCGCACGTAGGCCGGCGACCCCGCCCCGCATTTGCCGTGGGAGCGGGGATTTTTTTGAGTCGCCTGGCCGGGTTCGGCCGAGACGTCGCCATCGCAGCGTTCTTCGGGACCAGCGTGGCCGCCGATGCCTACGCCGCCGCCCTCAGGATTCCAAACATCGTCCGCAACCTCCTGGGTGAGGGGACACTGTCCGCGTCGTTCATCCCCGTATACAGCGGGCTCCTCGAACGCCGGGTAGATCTCGATGCCGGCCGCTTGGCCGGGAACGTACTGGGGCTGCTGCTGGTGCTCGCCGCCGGCCTTAGCGGGCTGGGCATCCTGTTGGCGCCGTGGCTAACGCGGCTGCTGGTTCTCGGCTGGCCACAGGACACGGTGGTCCTCACAACATGGCTCGTCCGAATTCTCTTCCCGATGGCCGGGTTCATGATTCTGGCGGCCTGGTGCCTGGGCGTACTCAACAGCCACCGTCGCTTCTTCCTCTCGTTCGCCGCCCCGACCGTGTGGAACCTCTCGCAGATCGCCGGTCTGCTGATCGGATGGCGAGCAGGCTGGCAGCCGCTGGTCGTGGTGTTGGCTTGGTCGACACTGATCGGCGGAGCGCTGCAGTTCCTGGTGCAGCTGCCCGCAGCGCGACGGCTGGCTGGCCGCATCAGGTTGTCCGTCGGTATCGCCTGGGGACCCGTTCGGAAGGTGTTGACCAACTTTGGCCCTGTGGTCTTGGGTGCTGGAGTCGCCCAGATCTCAAGCTTCCTGGATATCTTCCTGGCCAGCTTCCTCGTGTCCGGCGCCGTTGCCACGCTCTACTACAGCCAAAGGCTCTACTTCCTGCCGCTGAGTCTGTTCGGAATCTCGGTGGCAGCCTCCTCACTGCCCGAGCTCTCACGTGAGGCGGAACTGGACGCCCACCACGCCCTGCGCCAACGACTGGCGCGCGGGTTCCGCAACGTCGCGTTCACGGTCCTCCCGTCGGCCTTCCTGTTCATCCTCTTCGGCGATTGGATCATCGCGACGCTGTTTCAGCGGGGCGACTTCACGATCGAGGACACCGGACTGGTGCACGCCACGCTCGCCGCCTATGCCATCGGGCTGCTGGCCGCGTCATCGGTCAAGCTGTTCGCCTCAGGGTTCCATGCGATGCTGGATACGCGGACCCCGGTGCGCTACGCCGTCGTAGGCCTGGTCGTCGGCGCAGGCGCCGCAGCGATCCTGATGTGGCCGCTCTACGTGCCCGGGCTGGCTGTGGGCGCGGCGCTGGGATCCTGGTCATACTTGCTGCTCTTGTGGAACGGGCTCCGCAAGCGAGTCGGTCCGCTGTTCGGCTGGGATGACTTCACCTACCTGCTCAAGCTGCTGGCGGCGTGTCTGGCCGGTACGGCCGCCGCGCTCGGCCTCGAAGCG
>CP070823.1:2810829-2840631 GCA_020344375.1 Gemmatimonadota bacterium
CGGCTCCGCCGGACTCGAGCTGCTGGTCGATCGGCTTACGCGCGGACCCCTCGCCGAGGAAGCGGAAGTCGGCGAAGCCGAAGCCTGCGATGCGGGTCCGCTCGTCGAAGGTCCACGGATCCAGCACGCCGAGATAGCGATCCAGTCGCATCGCCGCCGCACGCGCCGTAACGCGATAGGCGCGACCTTCACGATGCCGCGTCCAATCGAGCGCCAGGCTGGCTAAGTAAGCCTTCGTGCGTTGCCCGAGTTGGAAGTCAGGGTTGTACTTGAACTCGGGTGTGTACAGCTCGCGCTGGCGCCGGTTGTGGAGCAGGCTCAGGGTGAGGTTGCTGGTCGGGGCCAGGGGCCGGTCGATGCGCACGAAGCCGATCAGCTTGTCGCCGCGCTGGAACGGCAGCCGCGGCGCGGTGAACGGGCAGTACAGATGCTCGGTGCCGCGGTTGTCCCTGAGCGCGTTTATCGCGTCCGCCAGATCGGCGTCCGCATCCTCGGTACGGAGACAGGTGAGGCCGCGGGCCCGCGGGTCGGCATCGATCAGACCCTGAGCCAGGACATCGGCGAAGATCGCGCTCCCTCGTCCCAGGAACCTCAGAGGTCCGCCTAGCGAAGCGGAGAGGCTGGAGAAACCGCGGAAGAGGTCGTCAGGCACCCAGTGATCGCTGGATAGGGCCAGGCGGCCTTCCCAACGGTCCGCGTTGCCGCGGCGGGTGACGTAGCCGACGACGCCGGACAGAGCCGATCCGTTATCCGCCCCCATGCCGCCGGTGACGACTTCGATTTCCGCAACGGCGGTTGGCGAGAGCTCGAGTCCGGGCGCCTGTCTTGCCGCCTCGAGCTGGTTTCTCACCTCCAGGCCGTCGATCCGGTAGCTCTCCTGGCCCAGGCGGCCGCCCCGGAAGTGGCCGTCGCTGACGCCAGTCGCGAGTTCGACCGCGTCCTTGATCTCATCGAGCGGCAGCTCGCGCAGCTCCCGCCCGAGCATGACCTCGTGGGTGACCACGACCTCGGGCTCGATCAGGTGTGCCCGCTCGACCTCTGCCGCCACCTCCTCCAGCTCCACGGGCGCTGCCGTGAGCTGGAACGTCACCTGCGTGGTCCGGCCGCCGCGCACGCGAACCGGGACCACTGCGGTACGGAAGCCGATCCGCTGCGCCCGAAGCCTGTGCTCGCCCACCGGTACACCGGTCAGCAGGAAATTGCCGCGTTCGCTGGAGAGGGCACGGATTTCCAGGCCTTCTATCCAGACGTCAGCTGTGGAGACCGGCGCCCGGGTCTCTGCATCGATCACTCGACCGAGAATCTGGCCCGTCGTCTGCGCTCGGCACGGAACCGGGGAAATGGCCAGGCCCAGCATCACGGTCACCAGCGTCCACAGCGGTCCGGGCTCGAACTGCCGGGCGCGCCGCCGTGCAACCGTCTGGGCGGCTACTGCGCCGCTCCGCTCAGATGTCCGCAAACAGGTGCGCATACTCCAACGGCTCGCCAGTTTCCAACTGCCTGTAGCTGTTGCAGAAGTCGGCGAGCTGGTCGAACCTGAAACGCCCCTTGAACCGGTCGATGACCGGTCCCGCCGTGCGATGCACCACACAGAGTGCCAGAAGGAGCAGCGAGAAGAAGGAGAATTCGAGAGAGCTCGCCGCAAGGATAGGTGCTCGCGTGGCGTTCCCCATCAGCGCAAGATGTTGCACGTCGTTTGCCCGGTCGCCGCCGGTCACTTGTGGAGAGGCTTGGCAGAACGGTAAGTGGCAGGGCGCAGCGCCGCTAGTGCTGAAAACGAGCCGCCCCAGCAACCTGGCTTTAGGACGACGGCAAACGTTATAGTAGTCTTGCCGGCTCAGGAAGCAGGATACGATGAATCGGAATAGCCAGGACCGGGAGGTCGACGAGGAAGACGATGGCGAGCGCCGCTCGGGATCCCCGTGCGATCGTCACCCCGGACGCCTTCTCCGTGGCGCCCGGACTGCTCGGAACGCCGCTCGCCCGGCCGTGGCGACGGGCGGTGGCCATACTGGTGGACCTCATCCTGATCGGGCTGCTCAGCCGGGCCGGCTGGTTCTTCCTCGGGCTCGCCATCGCCATCCTGTTGTTTCGCAGGGCGCTGCGCCCGGCCCGGGGCCTGATCGGTAGAGGCTCGCGCTGGCTGAGCTACGGTTCTCTGGGTACGCTGGTGCTGGCCGTCACGCTGGCTGGTGGTTGGGCCAGCTACTGCGCGGGCGACGGCCCATCGGCGTCTATCGGTGAGGCCGGGCGAGTCCTCGAGGCTGGCCTTGGCGACGTCGGCGGTACGGTGGCGGACGTGATCGCGATGAGCCGCGCTGAGACGGAGCCGGAGTTCAGGGAAGCCGCAGCCAGCTTCGTGGAGCATCTGAGCGCTCAGGGCGTCGATCAAGAGGAGATCCGGGGCGCGCTCGAAGACTTCGCGCGGGAGAAGGGCACGCCCTGGGCACAGGACGCGGTCGAAGCAGCGCTCGCTGGCGTGGACGTAATGCAGCCAGCGGAGGTGCCCGTCGAGGCCGACTCGCTGGTCATCTCCTATGCCGCGGCGCTTCAAGCGGGCGATTCGGGTCGTGCCGCCCGGCTCAGGCCCGAGGTCGTGGAGGCGCTCGCCGCGGAGCGTCTGGTGCGTCAGGAACGGCGTATCGAGCAGCTCCAGGAAGGCAACACGGATCTCGAGCGGCGGCTGCGCGAGGCGGAGGAAGAGCCCAGCCTCATAAGCGTGCTCCTGGGCTTTGCTGACGAGGTCGGGATCGGCTTCGGGTGGGCCGGGCTCTACTTCACCCTCTTTGTCGCGCTCTGGCGCGGGAGGACGCCCGGCAAGCGGCTGATGCGCATACGTGTCGTGCGGCTCGATGGCAAGCCGATCGGCTGGTGGGTCGCGTTCAACCGCTTCGGCGGGTACGCGGCCTCGATCTTCACTGGTTTGCTGGGCTTCTTCGAGATGTTCTGGGATGACAACCGGATGGCCCTGCATGACCGCATCGCCTCGACCGTTGTCGTGCGCGAGTAGGTGAAGCGATGCCGGTGTCCACGACTGGGCTGTTCGCGCGAAACCGGGGCGGCGTCGCGATACGTACGGTTGACCGGCGGCGACGTCGCATCCGCCCTGGGTGAGCAGGTTCGATGGATCCAGGTAGGCAGGAGGTAGCACGGTGAACGAGTCAGATTCGGGTGCGTCGGGTCGCGGCGCGCTCGCGGAACTCAAAGAGGCGGTGACTAACCTGTTCGAGCAGGTTGTCGGGCTGGCGCCCGATCTCGGGCTCGCGCGCGAGTTCCCACGTCACGAGCTGCGGGTCGAGGACGACGGCTTCCGGGTGCAGGTGGAGCTGCCCGGCATCCGCCGCGACGAGATCGACGTCTCGGTCAGCGGCCGCACACTCTCGATCTCTTCCCGGCGTGAACGGTTCGAGCCGCCGGAAGGCGCGCGCGTGCTGCGCAGCGAGCGGCCTCCGGGGAAGTACGAGTTGGCGCTACGACTGCCCGCTGAGGTGGATCCGCTGGCTGTCGTGGCACGGATGCAGGACGGTGTGCTCGACGTCCGACTCCCGAAGCCGAGTGTCCGCGGCCGCAGCGTTAGGGTGGAGGGTACCGAGGCGGAGGCCAAGGAACCTGCGGCGGAAGAGATGCCAGCTGCGGAAGAGACGCCAGCTGCGGAAGAGATGCCAGCTGCGGAAGAGAGGCCGACGCAACAGATGCCCTGGGAGGAAGGTCCGCAGACCCCGACCGGCGAAGGCGAGGGGGGAGGTACGCAACGTGGGTAAGATCGAGAGCGACGAGCTGCGTGACGTGCCGGGCGCAGGACCGTCAGCCGGTGAGGATCGCGAGGCTCGAGCGCGCCGGCGCCACTACGCGCGTCCGGCCGTCGACATCTACTCCACCGAGTCGGAGATGGTCGTCCTC
The DNA here is from genome assembly GCA_020344375.1 of Gemmatimonadota bacterium. Classification (GTDB taxonomy): domain Bacteria; phylum Gemmatimonadota; class Gemmatimonadetes; order Palauibacterales; family KS3-K002. The sequence continues at coordinate 2,814,730 of CP070823.1, forward strand.
GCCGACATGCCCGGTGTCCGCAAGGGTGACCTCGAGATAACCCTGGAACGCGACGAGCTGACGATCGAGGGCAAGATCGCCGGCCGTCGGGAGGCGGAGAGTACGCTGCCCTGGGGCTACCACCGCAGGTTCAAGCTCCGCACCGCCTTCGACCGCGAGCGCATCCAGGCGAGCCTCGAGGAGGGCATCCTTCGGGTAACCCTGCCCAAGGCAGCGACCGAGCAGGCGAGGAAGATCGCGGTCGACTGAGTGGAGCACCTCCGCCAGGGGGCGGCAGCTCCGACGCGGACCGCTTCTCGGCCGCCCGCACTGCCGATATGACAGCCTGGCGCTGGCACGCGAGTTGCCCCTTCCTTCGTGGATCGAGGTTCAGTGGCGTGGCAGCCGCCTGTCAGGCCGATTGCCGCGCTGCCGATCTCATGCGATATGGGGAGGCCTGAGGCATAGATGATTTCGTTTGACCGATTGACCGTCAAAGCTGCGGAAGCCCTTCAAGCCGCCATCGGCCTGGCGGCGGGACAGGGCAACCCTGCGGTGGAGGACATCCACCTGCTGCGGGCGCTGCTAGACCAGGAGGGCAGTGTGGCGGCGCCGCTCCTGGGGCGCATCGGCGTTCCCGTGAACCAGGTGGAGAAGAAGCTGAACGAGGCACTGGAGCGGCTGCCACGGCAGGAGGGTGGCTCGGGCGCGATGCCGTCGCGCGAGCTGGGTCAGGTCCTCGACGTTGCGGACAAGGAGGCGCATGACCTCGGGGACCAGTTCATCTCGAGCGAGCATCTGCTGCTGGCTCTCGTGTCCAAACAGGCGAGCACGACGGGGCCCTTGCTCAAGGCGCTGGGCGCGACGCACGACGGCCTCTTGCAGGCGATCCAGGCGGTGCGTGGCCCGCACCGGGTGACGGATCGCGAGGCGGAGGAGAGGTACCAGACAGTCCAGCGCTTCACGGTCGATCTAACCGATATGGCGCGGCGCGGGAAGCTCGATCCGGTAATCGGGCGCGATGAGGAGATCCGCCGCGTCATCCAGGTGCTATCGCGCCGGACCAAGAACAACCCTGTGCTTATCGGCGAGCCGGGCGTCGGCAAGACCGCGATCGTGGAAGGCCTCGCCCAGCGGATCGTGAACGGCGACGTGCCGGAGACGTTGCGCAACAAGCAGCTGATCCAGCTGGACATCGCTGGCATGATCGCGGGCACCAAGTACCGTGGGCAGTTCGAAGAGCGCTTCAAGGCCCTGCTCAAGGAGATCTCGGAGAGCGAGGGCCAGTACGTCGTGTTCATCGACGAGCTGCACACGATCGTCGGTGCCGGGGCCGCCGAGGGCGCGGTGGACGCGGGCAACATGATGAAGCCGCTGCTGGCCCGCGGCCAGCTTCGGGTGGTCGGCGCGGCGACGCTCAACGAGTACCGGGAGCATGTGGAGAGGGACACGGCGCTGGAGCGGCGCTTCCAGCCGATCTTCACGTCCGAGCCGAGCGTCGAGGACACCGTCGCGATCCTGCGTGGGTTGAAGGAGCGCTACGAGGTGCACCATGGCGTGCGGATCACCGATGGCGCGCTCGTGGCAGCGGCCCGACTGTCACACCGTTACATCACGGATCGCTTCCTGCCGGATAAGGCGATCGACCTGATCGACGAGGCGGCTTCCATGCTGCGGATCGAGATCGACTCGATGCCGCTGGAGATCGATGAGGTGGAGCGGCGCATCGTGCAGCTCGAGATCGAGCGGCAGGCGCTGCAGAAGGAGGAGGACAAGGAGAGTCGCAAGCGTTTGGAGCGGCTTGAGAAAGAGCTGGCCGAGCTGCGCGAGCGGTCGAGCGGCATGAAGGCGAAGTGGCAGGCGGAGAAGGAAGCGATCGAGAACATCCGCACGCTGAAGAGCCTTATTGAGGACCTGCGTACGCAGGCTGAACAGGCAACGCGGGCCGGCGAGCACGGTCGTGCGGCGGAGATCATTCACGGCAAAATCCCGACGATGGAGAAAGAGCTCGCCGCCGCGAGCGAGAAGCTGGCGGAGCTGCAAGAGGAATCCCGCTACCTGAAGGAAGAGGTCAGTGAGGAGGACGTGGCGGCGGTGGTCTCACGCTGGACCGGGATTCCCGTGTCCAAAATGATGGAGAGCGATCGCGAGCGGCTGGTGCACCTGGAAGCGCACCTACACAAGCGGGTCGTGAACCAGAATCAGGCGATCGAGGCGGTAGCGAACGCTGTGCGACGCAATCGGGCCGGACTCCAGGATCCCAACCGGCCGGTGGGCAGCTTCATCTTCCTGGGCCCCTCAGGCGTCGGCAAAACGGAGACGGCGAGAGCGCTGGCGGAGTTCCTGTTCGATGATGAGGCGGCCATGGTGCGGCTCGACATGTCGGAGTACATGGAACGGCATTCCGTCGCCCGGCTCATCGGCGCGCCGCCCGGCTACGTCGGCTATGAGGAAGGTGGCCAGTTGACTGAGCGTGTGCGCCGCCGGCCGTACAGCGTTATCCTGTTCGACGAAATCGAGAAGGCGCATCCCGACGTCTTCAACATCTTGCTGCAGGTGCTGGACGACGGGCGGCTCACCGACGGACACGGTCGCACGGTGGACTTCCGCAACGCCGTGTTGATCATGACATCGAATATTGGGAGCCAGTGGATCCTCGAGCTTCAGGGCGACGAGGATTGGAGCGAGATCGAGCGGCGCGTCTGGGAAGGTTTGCGCGCGACCTTCAGGCCCGAGTTCCTGAATCGCGTGGACGACATCATCATCTACAAGCTGCTAGGCCGGGAGGAGCTGAGTCGGATCGTCGACCTCCAGCTCGGGCAGGTGCAGCACTTGCTGGCCGATCACAAGCTCGTGCTGGAGCTGACCGCCGCGGCGCGTGAGCTGATCATGGCTGAAGGGTACGATCCGGCCTTCGGAGCACGACCGCTCAAGCGGGCGCTGCAACGGACTCTGCTGGACCCGCTATCGTCGGCGCTGTTGGAAGGGCAGTTTGGCGAGGGCGATCGTATCGTCGTCGATCGTGACGCCGGAGAGAATCGGCTGACCTTCCGCCGGGCGGAGGAGACGACGCGGGTCGCCAGGTAGTTGGGGCGCTGGGCGCGGGCAGCGCCGGCGCTCCGCAGCTGTTCCCTCAGACCGGGAGATACTGGTGCGCAAGGCTCATCGAACGGCGGTGGCGGTGGTGACCATGCTGGGATTGAGCGGCTGCGCAGGTGGCAGGGCACGCTTGGAGATCCCAGAGGGCGCCGCATCCCCGGAGGAAGCGGTGGAGGTCTTTCTTAGCGCGGCGCGGGAGGCGGTGCAGGCCCGGCGCGGCGGCGCGTTCACGGACGCCGAGCGAGCCTACGAGCGGATGGCTGCCGTGTTCGGGACCGAGCAGGGGAGCATCCAGCGCGCCTACTCGGCGCAGGAGGTTCGGGACCGGATGGTCGTGCTGGCGGCCTGCCTCCGGCCAGTCTCCTTCCGTTTCATCACCCAGCCCGACCCCGGGGTGTGGCGTACCCGGAGGACGACGGTGACCATCGAGCTCACGCGCGCGACGGAGATGGCCGCGCTACCGTTCCGTGTCGTGCTGGGTCGCGGCGAGCGCTGGTTCATCGAGCAGATCGACCTCTCGTCTTTCGCCTGCTGAGTCAGCGGCGCCAGCGTCTATCGCGCCGGCTCCGATAGCTCCAGCAGGACACCGCCGCTGCTGCGTGGATGGAGGAAGGCGACCCGGCGGCCGCTGGCGCCGCGCCGCGGTGCTTCACCCACCGTCTCGAGGCCCGCGCCGCGAAGGCGTTCCAGGGCGGACTCGATATCCGGCACCTCGAGCGCGATGTGGTGCAGGCCGGGCCCGCGGCGCCTGAGGAAGCGTCCGACTGGCGAGTCCTCGGCCGTGGGCTCCAGGAGTTCCAGACGCGAATCGCCGAGGTCGAAGAAGGCGATTCGGACCTGTTCTGGCTCCACGAACTCACGGCCGGAATCCGGCTGCCCGAGTATGGCGCTGTAGACCGAGACGGCCGCGTCGAGGTCTTCCACGGCGATCGCGACGTGTTCGAGGCGCGTGTGTGTCACGGGGAACTCCTGGATGCAGTACACTGTTGTAACGCCGGCGCCGCATTTCACGGGCGCGGTCTTGGTCGCGTAGATTATTATATTAGTCGCTGCGGAGGAAAGAGGCGGGTGAGGGTGGTCCCTGCTACCCACGGCTGCCGCTGCCTGGGCACTCCAAGGAATGGGAGAACGAGATGTCGTTGGTGAGAGAGGTTACGGACGAGAACTTCACCGAGCAGGTCGAACAGAGCCAGGGCGTGGCGATCGTCGATTTCTGGGCCGCCTGGTGCGGGCCCTGCCGTTTGGTATCGCCGATCGTCGATGAGCTGGCCCGGGAGTACGAGGGGCAGCTCAAGGTGGCGAAGCTGGATGTCGATAGCAGCCAGCGTACGGCCATGCGCTTCAACATCCGGTCGATCCCCAGCGTTCTGTTCTTCAAGGACGGGCAGCACGTGGACACGGTCGTCGGCGCGGTGCCGAAGCAGCATCTGGAGCAGAGGATCAAGAAGCATCTGGGCTAGAGCCGTAACGGACCGCCGTGCGGCCCGGTCCGCTACCAGGCCAGCGCCCCGGCGGTCACGAGACGCGTAAGAGACGCCTCCGCGGGCACGGTCCAGAGCGGAGGCGTCTGGTCTTGCAAGCAAGGTGTGAGCGGCGTGACAGCGGCAGGAACGCTCTTCTTGGTGAGCACTCCGATCGGCAACCTGGGTGACCTTACGCGCCGGGCGGTCGAGGTTCTGCGCGCGAGCGACACGATCCTGGCGGAGGATACGCGCCGCACGCGCATTCTGCTCGACCACTACGAGGTCGATCCCAGCGCGCTCAAGTCGTTTCACAAGCACAACGAGGCTGCGCGCACGGCGGAGGTATGTGCCGCGCTCGCTGCCGGCGCCAGCATAGCGCTGGTCGCGGACTCCGGGACGCCGCTGGTCTCCGATCCCGGGCTGCGGCTGGTACAGGCTGCCCTTGAGCTGGGCGCCCACGTCGTGCCGGTGCCGGGGCCATCCGCCGCGCTTGCCGCGCTGGTCGCCTCCGGCCTCGACCCCGAACCGTTCACCTTCTTCGGGTTCCCGCCGCGCTCCGGGCGCAAGCGGCGCGAGCTGCTGGCGACCCTCGCCGGGCTGCGGCATACGGCGATCCTCTTCGAGTCGCCGCACCGTCTGGTGCACACACTGGAGGAGTTCGCAGAGGCGCTGGGTGCCGAGCGAGGTGTGGCCGTCGCCCGGGAGCTCACCAAGGTGCATGAGGAGTTCGTACGGGGAACCCTCGCCGAAGTGGCGGCATACTACCGGGAGCACACACCACGCGGCGAAGTGGCCCTCTGCCTGGCGGGCGCGGCGGAGGCGGCGGCGGACGTGGAAGAGGCAGCGCGTGCGCTGGCACGCTCGCTGGCACGCAGCGGCGCGTCGACCAGGGAGATCGTCCAGGCGCTCCGCGATGGCTGCGGTCTGGAACGGAATCGCGCCTACAGCATAGCAGTTCAGGCGGTGGAGGAGCAGAGAAGTTGATGCCGGCGATCAAAGCGCTTGCTGCCGCGGTTACGCTGGCGCTCCTCGCGTGGCCGGTTGTCAGCGAGGCACAGTCGCTGGCGAGTGAGGGCCCGGGGGATGTGACCCGGCTGACTATCGCGCGCCTGCATTACAACGGTGGCGGGGATTGGTACGCCAACCCGTCATCGCTGCCGAACTTGCTGGAGCGCATCGCGCGTGACACGCGTTTCCCGGTGGCGACTCGCGAGGCCGTGGTCACTCCACTCAGCCCGGACCTCCATGACTACCCGTACCTCTACATGACGGGTCACGGGAATGTACGCTTCAGCGAGGACGAGCTGTCCGCGTTGCGGCGGTTCCTGACCGCTGGCGGGTTCCTGCACGCCGACGACAACTACGGCATGGACGCATCGTTTCGACGCGAGGTTCGACGCCTCTTCCCGAACCGAGAGCTGGTGCCCGTTCCACTCGATCATCCGATCTACTGCATGGTGCACGCGCTGCCCGACGGCTTGCCGAAGGTGCACGAGCACGATGGGCTGCCCGCCGAGGGGCTGGGCCTCTTTCACGACGGCCGGCTCGTCATCTTCTACAGCTACCAGTCCGACCTGGGCGATGGTTGGGAGGACCCGGAGGTGCACGGGGATCCGACGGAGACCCGCGAGCAGGCTCTGAAGATGGGAATCAATCTGTTCGCCTACGCCGTGGCCCAACGCAAACCGTTATGAGCCAGAACTCGCGCCTTCCAGGGGCCAGGGTTCGTGCGCTCTGGCGCCGGGTCGCCCTGCAGCTCGCCGTAGCCGCAGCCGCGGGCACGGTGACGGCGCTGGGCGGGTTGCTGCTGGTGAGCTGGGCCGCCGGCGGGAGCCCGCTGTGGGCTCGGCCCTCGGCGGCGCCACTCGCTCTCTGGGCGCTGACCACGGCGGCTGTCGCCCTCTGGATCTGGCGCCTGGCAGCCCGGGCACGCCGCTGGGACCAGCGGTCAGCGGCGGCGGAGATCGAGCGCAGAGTCGGTCTGTCGCGCGGCTCGCTGCAGGGCGCGGTGGAGCCGGGGTTGGAACGGCCCGGGACATCCCGGTCGCTTGCGGATTTCCACCGTGCACGCCTGGCCATGCGACTGAAGGGCCTGCGGCTGGCCGACTTGGGCGGCGCGGTGGCCCGCCGGGCTCGTTCCTATGCCCTGGCCAGCCTGCTCTTCGGAGGGGTGCTGCTGACGGCGGGTGCCGTCGTCTGGATTGGCGCGCGGGAGTCGGCGGCCGAGGCATGGGCCGCCGTCCTACACCCGGTGCGGCACCTGAAGCCACCCCGGCTTCCCGCGCTTCGGCTGAGCCCGGAGGCGCAGCGGGTCCGGCGTAGCCGTGATCTGTCGGTCAGGATAGAGGCGCCGGGGCGTGACTCCGTCCAGCTGGTCTGGCGGCCGCAGGGTGAGGTGCCCAGCCGTCGCTGGCATCGGGTGACTGACGGGCGGACACGCGCCGTCGTCCCCAGGGTGGAGGCAGTCACCTGGTTCTGGGCCACGGCGCCGGACGGTGCGGTGAGTGATACGCTCCGCGTAGAGCCCGTCGATCCTCTCCTCCTGATCGACCTACGAGTCGAGCTCGACTATCCGCCCCACACGGGGCGGGAGCGCGAGCGGGTCTCGGCGCCGTTGCCAGTCCTCGCGGTGCCCGAGGGGACGTCGGCCAGTGTGACCGGGGTGACGACGCGGTCGCTGGAGCGGGTCGCGCTCCGCTCCGCCAGCGGTGCAGCAATTCCGTTCCAGATCATTGGCGATCGTGGCTTCCGTAGCTCGTTCGTCGTGCAGCCTGGTTCCTGGGGCTGGGATGTCGTGGGCTCCGGCGGCGATGCCCTGGAGGGTGAGCCCGACTCGCTCCGTTTCACTACCGTCCCTGATAGCGCGCCGCTGGTCAGGGTCGTGCATCCAGGCGTCGATACGGTGCTAAGCGTCACGATGACACAGCCGCTGGTCGTCAACGCCCGGGACGACTACGGCCTCTCACGCCTCGAGCTCGTGAGCTGGCGCGTCTCGGCCTGGGGCGAGCGCTGGCCGGAAGCCGTCGAGGCGCTGCTGCTCATCGCTGACGAGCCACGAGCCAGCTCCTCGGCGCTCATCGATGCGCGTGGGCGCGGGTTCCTGCCGGGCGACACGCTTCGCTACTTCGTCCAAGCCTACGACAACGCGCCGGCCCCGCAGGTGGGTAGGAGCCGAGAATACGTTCTGCGACTGCCCACGCTTGATGAGGTGCGCGAGCGGACCATCGCCGAAGCCCAGGAGCTCGTCGAGAGCGCCGAGCAGCTGACACAGCGCGCCCGGGAGCATCAGGAGTCGCTGCAGGCGCTCCGGCGCTCCAGCGAAGTGAGCACTCCACCCGGCGCCCGGCCGCCGGCCGCCGCCCGCACGCGTGGCGTCGAGTTCCGGGACACGGAGGCCGCCCGTCGTGCGCTGGAGGAGGCCAACCGGCTGGCGGAACAGGCGCGAGAGATCCAGGAGTCCCTCCAGGAGCTGCGCGAGAGCATCGAACGCGCTGGCCTGAACGATCCGAGCGTGCTTGAGCGGCTGCGCGAGATCCAGTCGCTCTACGAGAGCATCCTTACGCCCGAGCTGGAGGAGCAGATCGCGGCGTTGCGCGACGCGCTCGTCGAGCTCGAGCCCAGGCGTATTCGCGACGCGATTCGCCAACTGGCGGAGGGAAGTATCGACTTTCGGGAACGCGTGGAGCGGAGCCTTGAGTTGCTCCGGCGTGCAGCTCTTGAGCAGGAGTTCCGCACGCTGGAAACCCAGGCCGAGGAGCTCGGCCAGGCGCACGAGCAGCTCGCGCAGGCTTTGTCGCAGGCCGGCGCGGAGGCGGACGACACGCTCGCGGCACGGCCTGGGCGTCGCGCCAGCGATCTGGCGCGGCGAGCGGAAGCACTGTCACGGCGTATCGGCGAGTTCGCGGAGCAGCTGAGCGGCGCGGGCGAAGCGGAGGCTGCCGAGCGGGCGACCCAAGCCGAGGACGCAGCGGTTGGGGCCGCTCGCTCGGACGAGGGTGTCGCAGGGGCGCTTCCCGAAAGGCCGCGGCAGGCCGTGAGGTACTCGCGACAGGCGCTCTCGCAGATGCGGCAGGCGGCTTCGGCGCTCCGGCAGGGTCGGCAGCAGATGCAGGCAGCGTGGCGCCAGGACGTGGTGGAGGCGCTGGGGCGTGCGGAGACGGAGGCGCTGGAGCTGGCGCGACGGCAGCGCGGCCTGAATGAGCATCTGGGATCTTCAGATCCCAGCGAGCAGGCAGCGCAGCGCTCCGAGCAGGTCGCCCTGCGCCGTGGGGTCGAGCGGATCCAGGAGCAGCTGGCGAGTTCGGCCAGATACTCGCTTCTCCTCGACCCGTCGCTGATCCAGGCAGCCTCGGAGGCTGGCGCTGCGATGGACCAGTTGCTCGGCCAGATGTCTGAGGGCGCCCGTCGCGGCGGCATCGGGCCGCAGTTCGGGGAGCGGGCGAGTGAGGCGCTGGGCGAGCTCGCCTATCGCCTGATGCAAGCGGGCCAGGCAGCGGCCAACGCCAGTTCCGGGACCGGGCTGGCGGAGGCCTTGCGGCGACTGGCCCAGCTGGCGGCGCAGCAGGGTCAGCTGAACGCCGAGGCCGGCGGTATCATCCCAGGCGCGCTGGGCGATGCGCTGCTCCGGGAGTTGCAGCGTCTGGCCGCGCTACAGCGGGCGATCGCCGAGGAGCTGAAGAGCGTGAGCCAGGAGCTGGGACCGCGAGGCCAGGTGCTGGGCCAGCTCGAGGCGTTGGGCCAGGAGGCCGAGGAGCTGGCGAGCCAGCTCGAGCGTGGGCGTCTGCACCCGGATATCATCGAGCGTCAGAATCGGCTCTATCACCGGCTGTTGGACGCGGGCCGCAGCCTCGAGCAGGACGAGTTCGAGCGGGAACGGCGGGCGGAGCGGCCGGTCGGCAGCGAGATCCTCAGGCCCGGCCAGCTGCCGGACGAGCTGCTGCGCGGACCGCGATATCCGCACCCGGCGCCGGCGGTGTTGCGGCCCTACCCGCCGGCCATTCGTCGCCTGATCCTGGAGTACTTCGATCGCCTGAACGGCCAGGAGCGTGCGGATGGCTCCTAGGCTCGGCTTTGTCGTCGTCGCGTCGTTGCTCAGCGCGGCGACCGCCGCGGCCCAGCAGGACGCGCAGCAGCTCCTGCGGCGCGAACTTCGCCGGGCCGAGGTGCTGGAACGGGCGGGCAGGCTGTCGCAGGCCCTCGACGTACTGGACAGCTTACTGCAGGCATCGCCTGCGGAACCCGGAGCGATTCTGGCCGTCGAGCGGATCTATCGACAGCAAGGGCAACTGGAGCGGCTGCTGCCGCTGCTGGAGCGGGCGGTCCATCTCGATCCCGGATCGGCGCTGCTGCGGCAGGTACAACTCAGGGTGCTCGCCGATCTCGATCGAGGCGATGAGCTGGCCGCGGCAGGAGAGGACTGGGTGCGTTCGGCGCCACGAACGCGGGTTGCCTACCGGGAGTACGCCGCGGCGCTTCGGGGTACGGGACGGCTCGAGGAGGCCGAGACGGTGCTCAAGCGAGGGCGCGAGCAACTCGATCGACCCGCTGCCTTTGCCCCTGAGCTCGCCAGCCTCTATCTGGAGCAGCGTCGCTGGGCCGCCGCCGCCGACGAGTGGCGCCGGCTCCTCCGCGAGTCGCCGGGGCTGGCGTGGGAGCTGATCAGCCACGAGCTGCGGACGCTCGGCCCGAACGCCGAGAACGCCGCCCGGGCCACGCTGGAGCTGCTGGCAGACGATCTCTCCATCGAGGGCCAGCAGCTGGCCGCCATCGCCGCGCTCTACGCCGGCAGGCCAGGAGAGGCGCGGGATAGGGCGGAGGCCTTGCTCGACGAGCTGAGCGAGCGCGAACGCCGCGCTCTCCTGGCTGGCTTCTCCAGGCTGGCCGCCGACCGTGTGCAGCCGGCGCTCGTCGCATGGGCCTACCGCCACCTGCTGCGCTACGCTGCCGAGGATGTGGCGTACTGGGATCTGGCCCGGGAGATCGTGCGGCACGATCTCAGCGCGGGAGACACGGCGGCCGCGCTGGCGTTGCTCGACGAGTTCCTCGAGGGGGCGGAGCCGGGGAGTGCCGGCCACCGCTGGGCTAGCGCCATGCAGGTCCGGCTGTACGCAGCTCAGGCGGAAGCCGAACGTGCTGAGCGTGCGCTCCAGCGCCACGCAGGTCTCTATACGGGTGCCGAGCTGCCCGAGCTCGCCTTGGCGGTGGCGGAAGCGGATCTAGGGCGCGACCGATTGCGCGAAACCAGGAACGTGTTGGAGCTCGTGCCGGAAGGTGCGATCGATGCCTCGCTGGCCGCGCGCCTGTCCGCCACGCGTGCCTACCTGGCGCTCTACGCGGGCAACTACGACGAGGCGCGCTCGCGGCTCGAGATCGCTGCCGCGGGGCTGAGCGGTGAGCCGCGCAGCGAGGCGCTCCGGCTGCTGGGGTTCCTGCGGGACGGGGTCGAGCGCGAGCTGCAGGCAGTCGCGGCCGCGCACCGCCTGGTCCTGCGAGGCCGGCCGCTGGAGGCCTCCCGACGGCTGGCGGACGGGCTCGCTCGAGCGACGCCGTCCGGCGCGCGACCCGCGCTGCTTCTCTGGGCGGGCGAGCTGGCGATCGCGGGTGGCTCGCTCGAGGCTGGGGAGGAGATGCTGCGCCGCGTCCTCGAGCTCTACCCGGGCTCCGGCGAAGCGCCGGTGGCGCTGCTGTTGCTGGCGGAAGCGCTCGCCGCCAGCGCCCGGCCGGCCGAAGCCGTGGCTCTTCTGGAGCAGCTGATCCTGGGTTACCCGGAGAGCGCTATGGCGCCCATCGGGCGACGCAGGCTGGCAGAGCTCAGGGAGGAGGTTTCCGGATCGTGAGCTGGCGGTCCGCGCTCGCGCTGCTGCTGCTGCTACTGGTCACCGCCGGGGTGGCGCGCGGGCAGCATCTGCTGGCGCCGATGGACGACTCGCAGTCGAACCATCTGCGCGCCTACGGGTTGGCGTATTGGGTTCTGCAGCGCGGCGAGCCGGTGGAGTGGCTGCTCAACTATCGTGCGGGTTCGTTTCTGCTGCCTGACGCGCCGGCGGTGCGTCGCGAGGCGGCACTGCGCGGTGTCACGCTCGAACCGCAGAACGCGTCCGCACTGGCGGCGGTGCGCGCCGAGGTCGAGGGCTCGAACATGGAGGCAGTGGTTCTGGAGAAGGCACCGCGCGTCGCTGTCTACACGATCCCTGGCGCGCGAGCCTGGGACGATGCGGTGACCCTGGCGCTCACGTATGCGGGCATCGAGTACGATCAGCTCTGGGATCCGGAGGTGCTGGCCGGCGCGTTGTCGAGCTACGATTGGCTGCACCTGCACCACGAGGACTTTACCGGTCAGTTCTCGAAGTTCTACCTCACCTACGCTGGCACGGCCTGGCTGCAGGAAGCCGTCGCGCGGGACCGGCAGGCGGCGGCATCGCTCGGCTTCCCCGACGTTCCCAGCCTGAAGAAGGCTGTGGCGGAGAGGATCCGCGAGTACGTCGAGGAGGGCGGCTTCCTGTTTGCGATGTGTGCGGCGACCGAGACGGTCGACCTGGCGTTGGCAGCGGCGGGTGTGGACATAGCGGCGGCCTACGCAGACGGCGACGGCGTCGACCTGGAGGCGGGAGCACGCTTGAATTGGGATCGCAGCTTCGCGTTCGAGGGCGCCGAGCTGGTCGTTGATCCCTCGGTGTCAGCGTTCAGCGATATCGACGGGCACCTGGTGAACACGCCGTTGCGGCAGCAGCTGGGCACGTTCCGGCTATTCGACTTCAGCGCCAAGATCGATCCGGTGCCCAGCATGCTCACCCAGAATCACGCGCGCGTGATCCGCGATTTCTACGGTCTCACAACGAGCTATCGCCGGGTACGCCTGAAGCCCGCAGTGACCGTGCTGGCCGAGGAGCCGGGTGTGCCCTGGGTGAAGTACATCCACGGCAACCAAGGCCAGGGCACCTGGACCTTCCTGGGCGGCCACGATCCCGAGGACCCACAGCACGTGATCGGGGATTTGCCGACCGACCTGGATCTCTACCCGCATTCGCCAGGCTACCGTCTGATCCTCAACAACGTGTTGTTTCCGGCCGCCAAGAAGAAGCATCTCAAGACCTGACTGGCCTCGCACCGGGCGCTGCAATAGCTTACAGTTTCCCGTAGTAACGACGGGCTGGAGTGAGGATCCAGGCCGCCGGGTAAGGCCCTGCCATCGCTCATAGGGTCACACGAACTGGGAGTGAAGCCGATGCCGAAGTTCTCGGAGCGATTCACTAGCCTGCCGCCCTACGCGCTGGCCGACGTCCCCAAGATCAAGGCGAAATTGATCGAGCAGGGCGTAGATGTCATCGATCTGGGTGCGGGGGACGCCGATCAGATGCCGCCGCCCCAAGCGATCGGGGCGATTCAGAAGGTGGTGACGGAGGAACGTTTCAGCCGATACCCCTTCCAGCGGGGGTTACCGGAGTTTCGCATCAAGATCTCCGAGTGGATGAAGCTTCGCTTCGGAGTCGAGTTCGACCCGTTCGAGGAGTTGCTCCCCCTCATCGGCACCAAGGAGGGCGTCGCGCACCTACCGCTCTGCTTCCTCGACCCGGGCGACGGCGCGATCGTGCCGAATCCCGGGTACTACCCCTATTTCGGCGGTACCCATATGCTGGGCGCCGACGTCATCGAGGTGCCGCTGCGCCGTGAGACCGGCTTTCTGCTCGACTGGTCGCAGGTGCCGAAGAAGAAGCTGAGCCGAGCGAAGCTGCTGTATCTCAACTACCCGAACAACCCGACGGGCGCGGTGGCGTCGGAGGGGTATTTCCAGGAGGCGCTTGAGTTCTGCCGGCAGCACGACCTGCTGCTCATTCACGACAACGCCTACTCCGAGATCGCCTACGACGGTTATCGGCCGCCGAGCATCTTACAGTTCGAGGGAGCCCGCGAGGTCGCGGTCGAGTTCCAGTCGCTCTCCAAGACCTATAACATGACCGGCTGGCGGATCGGCTGGGTGGCCGGGCACAAGGATGTCATTGCGGCGCTGACGAAGGTCAAGGTCTACTATGACACCGGGGTCTTCCTGGCCTGCCAGGCCGCCGGGGTCGCCGCCTTGGACACCTGGTCGGAGTTCGCGCCGAAGAACGCGGCGATCTTCCAGGAGCGCCGAGACGCCGCCGTGGACGCCTTCCGCGAGGCCGGCTTCGAGGTCGAGAAGCCGCGGGCGACGCTCTACCTCTGGATCCCCATTCCCAGCGGTGAGCCATCCATCGACTTCGCGCGCAGGATCCTCAGGGAGGCCGGCGTTGTTCTGTTCCCGGGCGTCGGCATGGGCACGGGCGGCGAAGGCTACTTCCGGGTGGCGCTCACGGTGCCGGCCGAGCGCCTGAGTGAGGCGGCGCAACGGGTGGCGAAAGTGCTGTAGTCGGAACAGGATGGCGCGATTGGAGTATCAGCTAAGGTGATCCTCTCCACACTTCTCAGGCCGCCCGGCGCGCCACCGGAGGAGAAATCTTCGAGCGCCCCCGAGCTCCGGCGACGCGTGCTCCAGGTGAGGCGCCAGCGGGCGCGCCGCTACAATCGCGCCATCGCCATCGGTATCATCGCCTCGGTGCTGCTCCACGTGCTGTTCATCCGGCTGTCGCCACTGGTCGTCAGGTACCTCGAGCCTGAGATCGGGTTGTTCCCGACGCGGCGGCCTGTCCGCGTGCCGGCGCGGGGGATGCGGGCGCTGGAAATACGCGTCACGGACACCGCGCCCGCCGAGCTGGCGCCGGAGCCGGAACCGGAGCCGGTGGAGCCCGAGCCCGGTGAGATAGTCGAGGAGGTCGGGCCACCGCTGACGGCAGCGCAGCGCCTGCGGCCCCGGGTCGGGGACTGGCGCTTGTGGGTCGTGCCCGCAGTGCGCCGGCCCACGGACCTTACGGCGGAAGAGCGTGCGGCGCAGATACGCGCGCGGCTCTACGCCGAGCTGGAGGCCTACGACGACAGCCTGGCTGCTGAGCTGGCGCGAGAGCTCGACCGGCTGGACTGGACCGTCGGGGAAGAAGGCAACAGGTGGGGGGTATCACCGGGGCAGCTGCATCTGGGTCCCATCACCTTGCCGCTGCCCCTGGTCTTCGGGCCGCACCCCGAGACGCAGCGCGAGCTGGCCGATCAGGCCAGCGAGTGGGACGCGATCCGTCGCCAGGCGGGCCAGGCTGCTATCGACGAGACCTTCGAAGAGCGGGTCCGGGCGATCCGCGAGCGCAGGGAGCGGGAGCGGGCGGAGCAGGAGGCCCAGCGGGACACGACCGGGGGCGGCGGCTGAGCGGCGGTCGTCCCTGGGTAGCGATTGCCACACCGTCCTTTCAAGATAAGTTGTTGAATCTTGTCGATCGCAGGTCGGGCACACGCCCGGGCGGCCCCTGGTTGTCCAGGGCTCGGCGTATCGTAGTCGGGGCGAGGGAACCGGCGTTGCTGGATGGGTAACGGGAAAGCCAAGGCCAAGGAGCTAGCTTCACGCTTCGATCCGCGCTCCTTCGAGGCAGCGACGTATAAGCGCTGGACGGAGCGGGGCTATTTCTCTGCGGATCCACACAGCGACCGGGAGACGTACGTCATCGTCATGCCGCCACCGAACGTGACCGCCGAGCTTCACATGGGTCACGGCCTCAATAACACGATCCAGGACGTGCTGATCCGCTGGCGGCGCATGCAGGGCAGGGAGGCGCTCTGGGTTCCCGGCACGGACCACGCCGGCATCGCTACGCAGAACGTGGTCGAGCGGCAGCTGGCGGCGGAAGGCAAGACCCGCTGGGACCTCGGTCGCGTGGCGTTCGTCGAGCGCGTCTGGAAATGGGTGAACGAGACCGGTGGCACGATCCTCGAGCAGCTGAAGGCGATCGGCAGCTCCGCCGACTGGTCTCGCACCTGCTTCACCCTGGATCCGGGGCCCAGCAAGGCGGTGCGCGAGGTGTTCGTCAGCCTCTACGAGAAGGGGCTCATCTATCGCGGCAACTACATCGTTAACTGGTGCCCGCGCTGCGCGACAGCCCTTGCCAACGAGGAGGTCGAGCACAAGGAGACCGAAGGCGCGCTGTACTACCAGCGCTACCCCATCGTCGGGGAAGAGACAGCTTTCGTGGTGGTCGCCACCACGCGTCCCGAGACCATGCTGGGTGATACCGCCGTCGCCGTGCACCCGCAGGATCACCGCCACCAGGGCTTGGTCGGGAGGAATGTCCTGCTCCCGCTGGCCGAGCGCGAGATCCCGGTGATCGCCGACGAGTTCGTCGATCCCGAGTTCGGCACCGGGATCGTCAAGGTCACACCCGCGCACGATCCCAACGACTTCGAGATCGGTCAGCGCCACGGCCTGCAACAGGTCGACATCTTCAACTCGGACGCGACACTGAGCGACGCGGTGCCGAAGCAGTTCCGCGGTATGGATCGCTTCGCCGCCCGCGAGGCCGTCGTGGAGGCCCTCAAGCAGCGGGGGCTGCTCGAAAAGGTCGAGCGCCATCTGCACTCGGTCGGGCACTGCTACCGCTGCGGCGCGGCCGTCGAGCCCCGGGTGTCGGAGCAGTGGTTCGTGCACATGAAGCCGCTGGCCGAGCCCGCGCTTGAGGCGTATCGCAAAGGCGAAGTCCGCTTCATCCCGGAGCACTGGGGCGGCGTCTACGAGCACTGGCTGGAGAACGTCCGCGACTGGTGCATCTCACGCCAGCTCTGGTGGGGCCACCGGATCCCCGTCTGGTACTGCCGGTCGTGCAGCGCCATGCACGTGCTGCGCGAAGACCCCGAGGGTTGCTCCGAGTGTGGAAGTGAGGACATCGAGCAGGATCCCGATGTCCTCGATACCTGGTTCTCGTCCTGGCTCTGGCCGTTCAACACGCTGGGTTGGCCCGACGAGACTGAGGGCCTGAAGGCATTTTATCCCGGGCACACTCTGACTACGGCGCCGGAGATCCTCTTCTTCTGGGTCGCCCGCATGATCATGGCCGGGCTTGAGTTCATGGGCGGCGTGCCGTTCAACGATGTCTATCTGCACGGCACCGTGCGCGATCACCTGGGCCGCCGCATGTCGAAGTCGCTGGGCAACGGGATCGACCCGCTCGAGGTCGTCCGCATCTTCGGGGCCGACGCGCTGCGCTTCACGCTGATGAATGGAGTCGGCATCGGCGCCGACCTGCAGCTCAACTGCGAGGACCTGGAGGAGTCGTTCCACGTCGGCCGCAACTTCGGCAACAAGATCTGGAACGCGGCGCGCCTCGCCCTGCCGCATCTGGAAGGCGCGGAGGTGTCTGAACTGCCGCCACGCGAGAAGCTCGAGCTGTCGGATCGCTGGATCCTCTCGCGGGCGAGTCGCGCGACCCGCGAGGTGACCGACAGCCTGGAGCGCTTCCGGCTGCACGAGGCGGCCGCTGGCGTGTACCGCTTCTTCTGGAGCGAACTCTGCGACTGGTATCTCGAGTTGGTGAAGCCGAGGCTGTACGACGAGGCGAACCGCGAGGCGCGGGACGTGGCGCGCGCCGTGCTGCATGACGTGCTCGACATCAGCCTGCGGCTGCTGCACCCGCTCATGCCGTTCATCAGTGAGGAGCTCTGGCTGCGGCTGCCGCGGCGCGACGCGGTCAGCCTGATGCTCGCCGCGTGGCCGGAGCCGGCGCCGGACCGGGAGGACCCCGAGGCCGAGGCCCAGATGGCGATCCTCCAAGAGATGCTCAGCGCGGTGCGCAACATCCGCAGTGAGTACGGCCTGGCGCACGGTCAGGAGATCGAGGTCCAGGTGCGGTCCGCGGATGTCGCGCTGCGGCGCGCGATTGAGGCCGAGGGCGAGCCGGCGCGCAAGCTGGGCCGCATCGCGCGCCTGTCCTTCGACGGCGAGGCGCGCGGCGCACGGGCCGGTGCCACGGCGGTCCTCACGTCGGGCGCCGAGGTCTTCGTACCGCTGGAAGGGTTGATCGACGTCGAGCGGGAGTGCGAGCGCCTCGACAAGCAGATCAAGCAGCTCGACGCGCTGGTGGAGCGCGCTGAGCGGCGCCTGGCCAGCGAGGACTTCGTCCGCAAGGCCCCAGAGCACGTCGTCGAGCAAGCGCGCACGAAGCTGCAGGGGCTGCGCGAACAGCTCGACACGCTCTCGGAGAAGCGCAGGGCGCTGGAGGTCGACTAGGCCGTGGTCACGATCCCGCGAACCGGCGCGGCAACAGCCAGCCTGCTCGCGGGAGGGCTCAGCCTGACCCTGCTGGCGCTCGCCGGCCTCGACGGTTGCGCCAACGTCGCACCACCGCCCGGCGGCCCGCCTGATACCACCCCGCCGCTGCTGATTGCCGTGGAGCCCGACAGCTACTCGGTGGTCTCCGGGTTCAAGGACGAGGTCCGCTTCGAGTTCGACGAGTCGATCTCGGAGCGCAACGTCCCGCTCGCGGTGACGCTCTACCCGTTCGAGGCGCGACCGCGCGTCGGGAATGGAAAGCGCGATGTGAAGGTCCGGCCGCGCGCCGGCTGGGTCGCTGACCGCATCTATCACATGCGCATCGAGCCCGTCATCCAGGACCTGTTCAACAACGCCATCGACGGGCCCATCCACTACGTCTTCTCCACCGGCGCGCCGATCACGGAGAACCGTGTCGAGGGCACAGTGTTCGATCGGATCACCGGGCGACCGCTGGTCCTCGGCCGGCTGGACATGGTGCAGCTGCCGGACACGCTACGCTACGGGATCGTCGCCGACTCGCAGGGCGTGTTCGGGCTGGGCGCCTTGCCGGTCGGCGACTACTTCGCCATCGGCTACGACGACGTCAACAACAACAATCGCGCCGACGATTTCGATCGCTCGGACACGATCTCGGTGAGCCTCGGCGCCACCGACACGTTGTCGCTCGAGTTTCGCGTCTTCCGTCACGACACGCTGGGCCCGCAGCTCTTCGAGTTGCGGTCGATCGACTCGCTGACAGTCGAGCTGGGGTTCGACGGGTATCTCGATCCGGAGGCGTCGTTGAGCACCGCGAACATCGAGATGTTCGCCGTCGCGGATAGCGCACCCATCGCGCTCGACGCCGTACTCCACGCCTGGCAGTACACTGCCTGGCGTGACTCCGTCGCCCGGGCCCGGCAGGCGGCGGCGGACACGTTGGAGTCGGAGACGCCTGCGGATCCCGGCACGCTGGGGGAGGCTGCCGCCCGCGATACGTCGGCCGTGCAGGCGCCGGTTCCCGAGCGGGCACCGGGTGCCGAGCAAGAACCTGGTCCCGAACAGGAAGAGGAGGCTCCGGCGATCCTGCCGGATCGCCGCATCTACGTGATCGCGGCCGCGCCGATACCACCCGACACCATCGTGGTTCGGGCCCAGGGCATTCTGAACCTGAGCGGCCTCGAAGGCGGTGGCGAGCGGACGTATGAGCAGCCGGCGCGTGAGCCGGAACCCGAGGAGCCCGAGCCGCCGCCGGAGCCTCCACCGCAGCCGCCGGGCTAGGCAGCACACGAGCGATGGAAGACTCGCGGCGCCGGATACCGAGCCTTGATTCACTACTCCAGTCAGCGCCTTTTGCGGGGCTGCTGGAGACGTACCCCCGCGCGTTGGTCGTGGACGCGTTGCGCCGCACGCTCGATCGCCTGCGCGCCGAGCTGGGCGCCGGCGGGCGTAGCGCGGTGCCTGGACCCACACAGATCGCGGAGGTGACCAGTCAGGAGCTACGAGCGGGGGAGCGGCGCTCGTTGCGACGCGTGATCAACGCTACGGGCGTGCCGCTGCACACGAACCTGGGACGCGCGCCGCTCTCTGCGGCTGCCCGTGCGGCGCTGGACGAGGTCGTCAGAGGCTACAGCAACCTGGAGTACGATCTCGCTCGCGGGGCGCGCGGCTCACGGCACGACCACTGTGCCGCGCTCTTCCGCGAGCTGACCGGCGCGGGCGGTGCGCTGGTGGTGAACAACAACGCGGCGGCCGTGCTTCTGGCGCTGAACGAGCTTGCCGAGGGGCGCGAGGTGATCGTCTCGCGCGGCGAGCTGGTGGAGATCGGCGGCTCGTTCCGTGTGCCCGAGATCGTCGCTAAGAGCGGCGCGCGGATCGTGGAGGTCGGCACGACGAACCGCACGCACCCGGGCGACTACGAGCGCGCGATCGGTCCCGCGACCGGCGCGCTACTCAAGGTGCACCGCTCCAACTTCACCGTGTCCGGCTTCGTTAGCGAGGTGGCGATCGAGGAGCTGGCCGAGATCGCGCACCGGCACGAGCTGCTGGCGGTGCACGACCTCGGCTCCGGCTTGCTGCCGGACGCGCGTGAGGCGCTCGGTCTGCCCTGGGAACCCAACGTCCACCATTCGCTCGCCGCCGGCGCCGATCTCGTGACCTTCAGCGGCGACAAGCTGCTGGGCGGCCCGCAGGCGGGCGTCATCCTCGGGCGCGCCGAGCTGGTGGATCGGCTGCGGCGCAACCCGCTGACCCGCGCGCTACGGGTCGACAAGCTCACCCTGGCGGCGCTGGAGGCGACGCTGCAGCTCTGGCGCGATGAGGCGACGGCCCTGGCCAGCGTCCCGGCGATGGCGATGATCGGCGCGGACCCCGGTGCGCTGCGCGAGCGGGCCGAGCGGCTGGCGGCGCGCTTGCGGGAGCGCAGTCCGGGCGCGGAGATCGAAGTGGTCAGGGAGGTGGCCGAGGTAGGCGGCGGCTCGTACCCGGGCGTCGAGCTCGAGTCCTGGATCCTGCGGATCCGCGTCCCCGGTCGCTCCGAGGGTGAGCTCGAGGCGGCCTGCCGGGCGGCGGAGCCGCCGGTGATCGGCCGTGTCAAGGAAGGAACCCTCTGCCTGGATCCACGCACGCTGTTGGCTGACGAGGACGAGGCGTTCGTCGAGACGGTATCGGAGGCGCTGAGAACGGATGAATAGAGACGCGGACGGTCGACGCGCGGTCTTCATCGATCGTGACGGCACCTTGATCGAGGAGCGGGGCGACCTCGGCGATCCGGGTGGGGTCGAGCTACTGCCCGGCGTTGCGCGTGCCGTGCGACGCCTGCAGGACGCCGGGCTGCTGACCGTCCTGGTGACCAACCAGTCGGGCATCGCGAAGGGCTTGTTCTCCTTTGAGGATTTCGAGGCCGTGCAGGAGCGACTGATCGAGCTGCTCGCCGAGGAGGGGGTCCGTCTGCATAAGGTGTACATGTGTCCCCATCATCCCGATGTGACCGGGCCCTGCGACTGTCGAAAGCCCGGCCCTGGGATGTACCGCCGGGCCGCGGCAGAGCTGTCGGTCGATCTGGCTCGATCCTTCTACGTCGGCGATCGCTGGCGTGATGTGGCGGTGACCGAGGAAGTGGGCGGCAGGTTCTTCTTGGTGCGGACCGGTGCCGCGGGGCAGGGCGCGCCGCCTGAGAGCGATCACGTCGCGGACCTTTCCGATGCGGTCGATCACATACTCGCTATCCTCGAGGAAGAGGAGGTACGAAGTGTCTGAGACCAAAGCGGTGGCCGTCTTCGCTTCCGGTGGCGGGACGAACTTGCAGTCCCTCATCGATACCTTCGGCGCGGATGGCAGCCCCGATCCGTCGGCTCGCATCGCGCTGGTGGTGACTGACCGGCCGGGAATCCGCGCCCTGGAGCGTGCGGAGAAGGCGGGCGCGCCCACGGCGACGATACCGCCGAAGGAGTACGAGTCGACTGATGCTTTTGCCGCGGCGTTGCTCGAAGTGCTGAGCGAGCATCGCATCGACCTCATCGCCCTCGCCGGCTACCTGAAGCTCATACCGGCGAAGGTGGTCGAGGCGTATCGCGGTCGGATCGTCAACATCCACCCGGCCCCGCTGCCGGCGTTTGGCGGTCCCGGCATGTACGGGCACCACGTGCACGAGGCTGTGCTCGAGTGCAATGCGGCGGTGTCGGGCCCGACCATCCACTTCGTGGACGAGCGCTACGACACCGGCCCGATCATCGGACAGTGGCCCGTCCCGGTTCAGCCGGACGACACACCGGACACCCTGGCAGCCCGGGTACTAAGATACGAGCACAAGCTCTACCCGGCCGTGCTCCGCGCGCTTGCCCGCGGCGAGGTCGAGCTGCTGCCCGACGGCAAGGTCCGCCGCGGCGTCTTCGCTGCCGGGGAACAGGGATTTCAGCTGGGCGATGAAGAGGCAGCGCTGGGCAGCGTCCAGCCTGCCTGGAAGGCTTGATCGAACTGCCGGGAAGCTCTAACCGACCGGCCTGGAACGTCTGACGGGAGGGAGGAGACCGTTGCCACGCGCCGTACTGAGTGTCTACGACAAGACTGGTATCGTCGAGTTCGCCCGCGGGTTGGCCGACCTCGGGTTCGAGATCATCTCCACGGGCGGCACCGCGCGGACCCTGCGGGAGGCGGGGATCGAGGTCGCCGGGGTCAGCCAGGTGACCGGGTTCCCCGAGATCATGGACGGCCGGGTGAAGACGCTGCACCCGGTCATCGCCGCCGGCATCCTGGCGCGCCGTGACAACCCGGGCGACATGCAGGAGCTCAAGAAGCAGAAGATCGAGCTTATCGACGTGGTGGCCGTCAACCTCTATCCGTTCGAGCAGACCATCGCCAAGCCCGGCGTCACGCTCGCCGACGCGCTTGAGCAGATCGATATCGGCGGGCCCACCATGCTGCGCGAAGCGGCGAAGAACCATCCTCATGTGCTGGTCGTCTGTGACCCGGCGGACTACACGGAGGTGCTGCACCGGCTGAAGACTGGCCACAAGGATCTTGATTGGCGGCGCCGGCTAGCCACCAAGGTGTTCCGCCACACCAGCGGCTACGACGCGGCGATCGCTCACTACCTCGCCGGCGATGCCCTCGAGTTCCCCGGAGAGTTCTCGGTCCCGCTGCGCAAGCTCCAGGACCTGCGCTACGGCGAGAACCCGGACCAGCAGGCGGCATTCTATCGCGTGGCCGACACGCCGCAGCGGCGTGGGATCGCCGCGCTCGTCCAGCATCACGGCAAGGAGCTCTCCTACAACAACATACTCGACCTGGACGGCGCGCTCATGTCGCTGGCGCCATTCGCGCGCTCAGACCGGCCAGCCTGCGCGATCATCAAGCACACCACGCCGTGCGGGATCGCCGTCAGCGACACGGTGGCGGAGGCGTATCGCCGCGCGCTCTCCACCGATCCCACCAGCGCCTTCGGATCGGTCATCGCCTTCACGCACGAGCTGGACGGCGCGGCAGCGGAATCGCTGGCCGAGCTGTTCGTCGAGTGCGTGGTCGCGCCCGGCTACGACGACGCAGCGATGCAGGTACTCACCCGCAAGAAGAATCTGCGCATCCTGAGCTTCCCGGAGGCCGCATCCAGCTATCTCACCACGCGCGGCCATCTGGGCGCCGCTCTCGAGCTGCGTGGTGTGCCGGGCGGCACGCTGTTGCAGACGCGCTCCGGCCCGCCCTGGCCAGGCGAAGACGAAGGCTGGAAGTTGGTCAGTGCACGCAAGCCGAGCGATGAGGAGCTGCGCGACCTGCGCTTCGCCTGGGCGGCGATCTGGGGCGTGAAGTCGAACGCGATCCTGCTGGCCCGTAACGAGATGGCGATCGGCATCGGCGCCGGCCAGATGAGCCGGGTCGACGCCTCCAAGCTCGCCGGCTGGAAGGCGAAGGAGGCCGGGCACAAGCCGGAGGACGGCTGTGTGCTCGCCTCCGACGCGTTCTTCCCGTTCCGCGACGGCGTGGACGCGGCGGCCGAGGTCGGCGTCGCCGCGATCGTGCAGCCGGGCGGCTCGATCCGCGATGAGGAGGTCATCGCCGCCGCCGACGAGCACGGCCTGGCGATGGTATTCACGGGCCGGCGACTCTTCCGTCACTAGTCGGGCTTTGCACGTTTCCCTTGCGGCTGCGGACTTACGCTGGTCCGTTGGGCAGCGACAGCAGTAGATCAGCCACTTTCAAAGGCATCTCGGTGGTAGCGTCCCAAACCTCCTAGCGACATATTCCGTAGGGACGGTCGGGACCTATTGTGGCCTTCAAGGTTCAGTGGATGGGGAGTCCTGCATGTCTCCGGAACTACTGGAAATCATCACACCGCCTCTGGCAATTCTCACTTTCGGCGGCCTTTTTCTCATCGGTATGAAGATCCGTTACAGCCATATTCAGCGCACTCGCCTTGGGGGTGCTGCGCACCAGGATGTGGAACGCCTGACTGCTGCCGTGGATACCTTGCAAGATCAGCTCCGGGTCATGCGTGACGAGATCCTCCATCTCAACGAACGCGTGGAGTTTACGGAGCGCCTACTCGAGCGACCCAGGGCAGCCGCGACGGATTCGGACGCACTTCCGGGTCAGCGAGATTGAGAGACCGCACATTCCCACTTTCTTGCACACATTCGACAACTTGAGCAGCCCCGAGGCAGTCGTCGATCTCTTCGAAGCCCACCTAACGATCGGCCAGAAGGTGGCTCACGCTGACCCCGGGCGACAGACTGACATTCCTGCCGCGAATCATCGGGCCTAGTCTCCCGCTCCCACAGCGACGCTGGCTGGCGCGAGAACGCCCTTCCTCGCTCGAATGAAACCTCCTCAGGCCGACGACCGTCTAATTTAGTAGTACTTCATCAGACGAAGTATCGCGTGGCGAAGGAACGCGCCGCGAAGTGTCCCCCAAGCTGGCGATGCGGCCGAGACCCGAACCTGGAGCCCCTACATGTTCAGCGCCGACCTGAAGCGGGGGAGCATGGAGCTCCTGATCCTCTCAGTGCTGGAGGGCTGTACCCGCCACGGATACGAGATCGGGAAGCTTTTGGAGCACCGCTCCGGGGGTCGGCTGGAGTTCCGCGTCTCCACTCTCTACTCGGTTCTCTACCGGATGGAGGAGCGGGGATGGATCAAGGGTCGCTGGGTGGAGAAGAAGGGGGAGCGGCGGCGCTGCTACTACACGCTGACCAAGAAGGGGCAAGAGGTGCTGGCCCGGCAGCGGCGAGAGTGGACGGCGTTCTCGGCGATGGTGAATCAGGTGATCGGAGTGAGCCATGCGTGACTGGAAGACCTACCTCAGACAGCGCCTGTCCCTCCCCGAGATGAAGGGGCATCGGGACGAGCGGATGATCGCGGAGCTGGCGGACCACCTGGAGGACATCTACCGGGAGGCGCTGGCCCGGGGAGCCAGTGAGGAAGACGCGGAGGCCGAGGTCGAGGCCTGGTTGGGCGACGCCGACCTGGCGGCGGACGAACTCGTCCGCAGCGAGCCGGCCCACGCGCGGGCGCAGTTGAGCCGTTGGGCGGAGGGGCGGGAGGAGGGGGTCCGGAGTAGAGGCGGTCCATGGACTCACCTGGCCGACGGTGTCCGGGATGTCCGCTTCGCCATGCGGGCCCTGGCGAGGCGGCCGCTGTTCAGCACGGTGGTGGTCCTCGTCTTGGCGCTGGGCATCGGAGCGACGACCGCCATCTTCACCCTGCTCGACGCCATCATTCTCTCACCTCTCCCGTACGAGGATGCCGGCCGCCTGGTATCGGTGAGCCACAGGGCGCCGGCACTGGGGGTGCAGGACGCGGGCCAGTGCGCCGCCTGGCACTTCACCTACGAGGATGAGAACCGGGTTTTCGAGGACATCGGGATGTACACGCCGAGCTTGGCGACGATCACTGGGGGTGGGGAGCCGGAGGCGGTGCGGATCCTCTGGGTGACGAGCGGGGTCTTCCGGGCGCTGCGCCTGCGTCCCGTCGTGGGCCGGATCTTCACGCCGGCGGACGAGGAGCTCAATGCACCCAACGTCGTACTGCTGGGCTACGGGTACTGGCAGAGCCGCTTCGGCGGGGACCCGGGCGTCGTGGGGCAGACGATCGAGGCGAACGCCCAGACCTGGGAGATCGTCGGTGTGATGCCGCCGCAGCTCCAGAGCCTCGGCTCGAATCCCTTTCTGATCTTCCCTCTTCGTTATGACCGGTCGACCCTGTTCGTGGGGAACGTCGGGTTTGGAGGCGTGGCGCGATTGCGGGACGGGGTGACCGTGGAGGAGGCGAACGCGGATGCCGCTCGCATGCTGCCGCTGGCGTTCGAGAAGTTCCCGGGTGGTCCAGTGGCGGACTTTTCGGAACGGGCACGCTACGCTCCGAACATTCAGCCGCTCAAGGACAACCTCGTGGGTTCGGTAGCGAATCTGCTCTGGATCATCATGGCCGGGGTGGGAGTCGTGCTGCTCATCGCCTGCGCCAACGTGGCCAACCTGTTCCTGGTGCGGTCCGATGGTAAGGAAACCGAGATGGCGATCCGCAGCGCCATGGGCGCGAGCCGTCGCCGGATCGGCTGGGAGTACCTGAAAGAGAGTCTGTCGCTAGGCGTGCTGGGAGGCGTCGGCGGTCTCGCTCTGGCGAACTTCGGATTGCACGCGCTGGTCGCCGCGGGACCCGCCAACCTTCCCCGGTTGGACGAGGTCTCGATGAACTGGGGCGTGCTCGCCTTCGCGCTCATCGTCTCGCTGGGCGCCG
>CP070823.1:2840731-2863404 GCA_020344375.1 Gemmatimonadota bacterium
TAGGGTTTGAGCAGGTAGTCCAGCGCCGCCACATCGAATGCGCGAAGCGCGTACTGGTCGTAGGCCGTCACGAATACGACGACAGGCATCGTCTCCGCCCCGACCTTCTCGATCACACCGAAGCCGTCCAGCTCGGGCATCTGCACGTCGAGGAACACGAGGTCAGGCGAGAGTTCCTGGATCGCCTCCACGGCCTCACGCCCGTCCGCGCACTCGCCTACCACCTCGAACTCCGGGTCGTCCTGCAACAACACCCGAATGCCCTCCCGTGCGACGGGCTCATCATCAACGATCAGGGCGCGAATCTTGTCCATGCCGTCAGGCCCGGCTCTGCCATTCGTCCGGTGCCAAGTGGAAGGGGATCTCCAACTCGGCGGACACGCCGCCATGTTCGGCGTTGCTGACCACGAAAGCATGCTCATCGCCGTAGAGCTGCTGGAGCCGCTCCTTCGTTGTGGAAAGGCCCACACCGCCCCTCAACGGCCGCGCTGAGCTGCCGGGCAGGCCGGGTCCGTCATCCCACACGGCAAGCTGCAACCGTCCACCCCTGCATCGGGCGCTGATCGTCAGCCGACCGCCCGCGGCGCGGGGCGCGATGCCATGCTGGATGGCGTTCTCCACCAGCGGCTGCAAGATGAGGTGGGGAACACGCGCGTCGCGCGTGTCGGGCTCGATTTGCATCTCGACCTTCAGCCGTTCGCCGAACCGGATCTGCTCGATCTCGAGGTATCGCTCGATGAACTCTAACTCCTGCTTCAACGGGACGAGGTGTGCGCCGGCGCTGTCCAACGCACGCCGCAGCAGTTCACCCAGCCCCGTGACCACGCGAACCGCCTGTGCGTTCTTGTGAGTCCTGACCAGGACCGCGATGGTATGGAGCGCGTTGAACAGGAAGTGCGGGTGCAGCTGCATCTCCAGGGCTTGCAGACGGGCCTGGCTGAGCCGGGCTTCGAGCTGCGAGGCCCGCAGTTCCCGCTCCCGGCTCTCTCGGTAGTACTGCGACGCGTAGCTGAGGCCGAGGATCAGCCAGTAAAGGAACGGGTCGAGGTGTAGCCAGGTGACGAACATCAGAAGCGATCGGTTCACAGTGAAGCCGGCGCCGGGTGGATAGTGGCCCAATAGCTGACCCATCAGCACGAAGTTTATGCCGCCGATCAGCGCCATCAGCACGCTGGTCGGCACGTGCAGGCCCAGGCTCGCCCGCCAGCGGTTCCTGTCAAAAGGGAAGCGCTGTCTCAGCCAGAGGACAACGGGTGTAAATAGGGCCCAGGTCCAGCCCCAGGCGAGGTGCCAGATTTCTGCCTGAAATAGGCTGAGTGGCCTACCCACGACACGACGTTCTACGTACATCTCAACGCTGAACAGCGTGCTGAAGAAGGTCCAGAAGCTGATGACCAGGGTCCACCTGACCCAGGGTCGGCTGAGCATGCGCCCGAGATCTCTCGTACTCAATGCCGGTGCGGTTTGGCGTTGGCGGGGTAGGTCCCTCCTGAGGGCATACTAAGAGCAGGGCTCCCGGCCCGGCAACCGCTGGGCGGCGAGCGGCGCGCGAGCCGCGACGAGCCGGCACGGCATGGGGACGAAACCGCCGGCCGCCGCCAGCCCCTCGACCTCTACCGCGGCTTCAACGACGCGTTTGTTGCGAGCTAGCCTGTGGTCCGCTTACCCGCGCGCGACGCTGTAGCGCTCTGCCACAGCGTCCCAGTTGATGGTGTTCCACCAGGCCTCGATGTAATCGGGGCGCCGGTTCTGGTACTTCAGGTAGTAGGCGTGCTCCCAAACATCGATGCCCAGGATGGGGGTGCGGCTCTCCGTCAGCGGGCTGTCCTGGTTAGGTGTACTCTCCACCAACAGCTTGCCCTTGGCATCCACCGACAACCAGCCCCAGCCGCTGCCGAAGCGGGTGGCTGCGGCGGTGCTCAGTTCCTTCTTGAAGCTGGCGAAGTTGCCGAAGCTGTCCGTGATCGCCCTGGCCAGATCGCCGTTCGGCTCGCCGCCGCCCTTCGGGCTCATGATCGTCCAGAAGAGGCTGTGGTTCGTGTGACCGCCGCCGTTGTTGCGCACCGCGGTGCGGATCTCGTCCGGCACCTCGTTAATGCGGGTCACCAGCTCTTCGACGCTCCAGTCGAAGAGCTTGGGGTGCTTCTCAAGCGCAGCGTTGAGGTTGTTTACGTAGGCCGCGTGGTGCTTGCCGTGATGGATCCGCATCGTCTGCTCGTCGATGTGCGGCTCTAACGCGGTGAAGTCGTAGGGAAGCGGGGGAAGCTGGTGAGGCATGGTAACGCTCCTATGTCCAAGAGTCTTCCAGTGTCAAGGAGTACGGGCGTGAATGTTAAAAGGGGAGGGGGGGCTGCGCAATGGTATTGAGTATCAATCTCAACCTAGAGCCCCAGGCCCCACCGCGGTTCCGCACAACAAGACGCCGGTGAAGGCGCTCCCTCACCGTCACCTCCCTGCGGTGATCCGGGCCCGGAACCGTCGGACTTGCTCCTCCGGCCACAGGCTCGTCCCGTGGGAAACCGGCGCTCAACCGATGCCTTGACAAGCTTCCCTGATCGGTGGTCTCGTACGAGAGAATCGCACCTGGCAGGCTCGGGTGCGGCAGCGTCATCAACTGCGGAGAACGAGGGCACGATGTTTCTAGGGCTCAGGACGGTGGTCTACCAGGTGGACGACTTGGAAGAAGCGAAGGCTTGGTACAGCAAGGTGCTCGGGTTCGAGCCCTACTTTGACGAAGCCTACTACGTAGGTTTCAACGTGGGCGGGTTCGAGCTCGGCCTACTTCCGGTGGAGGATGGCGAGGCCCTGGGGTTGGGCGGCACGCTGGCCTACTGGGGCGTCGACGACATCGAGGCGGCTATGGCGAAATTGCTCGACCTCGGCGCCGGCGCACACGGCGAGGTTCAAGATGTGGGGGAGGGGATCAAGGTCGGGTCCGTCGTCGATCCTTTCGGGAACCTGCTGGGCATTATCGAGAATCCGCACTTCAAACTTCCGGAGTAACCTCAGGAGGCTCTTTGGCGCGGGGCTTCCTGTGGAGAGGATTCCGCTGGCCGCAAACGCCTAGGGCATCCATGTCCAGTAGCCGGGCCCGATCCGCAGGTTGTGGAGCCACTCGGCGGGCCAGGAGTAGCGCAGCAACACCGCCAACCAGCCGTGCGAGAGTGCCAGAGTGATCAGGTTGGGGTGGCGCTCGAACAACCGGCACCAGACGTAACCTCCCACCAGGGTCATAAGGGTCAGGCTCAGGTTGGGCCAATGGGCGGAGGCGAAGAGCAACGCGGTGATCGCCGCCGCCATTACCGGGCGGCCGCTCCCCTCGCGCACGCGGCGGTAGGTGAACGACTGCATCGCGTACTGCTGTGCCAGTCCCCAGACGGGATAGAGCAGGAACGAACGAACGACGCCACGCGGGAAGTTGGGGCCGCCGCCAGTGAGCAGGCCAACTCCCACGATCGCGATCACGCCGATCAGCGTGGCGATTCCGACCTCCCTGGCTGAGGTCCAGAAGTTGTCGAGCCGCAGGCCGAGGTCACGTAAGCCGTCACGATGCAAGAAGTTGGAGGCGAAGGGGATGAGGACGATGACGGTGAGGAAAGGGATCTTCAGCCAGTCCTCGGTCGCCCTGACAACCCAGATGTAGAGCAGCGCCAGCGCCACGAACACGAAAGGCTCAATGGCGGGTCGGCGGACCACGGCTGCGCGCAGCCGGCCGGCCATGCGCTTCTCTGTCCCGAGCTCCATCATCTCTGACCTTTCTGGGCTTTCCCGTTCCCGGCGCCTGAACCTCGAGCAGCCCACCGGCGACTCATCCTCTGTTGCTCGCTGCGAGACGGCGTCGAGGAGTCTCGGCAACGTGCACCATTAGTGCATACTGGGGTGCCCGCGCAACGCCCTGTGGCGTTCTCTGGCGAGGGCGCTGATTCGTGGGAGGTGGCAGGCGGCGTAACCAGCGCGCCCTTGAGCGGGTACGATCGTGCGGGCCGTCCGCTGTGGATGGGGAACGGAATTTGCCCAACCGCGGGCCGCAAGCTATATAGAAGAGGTAATCGGCGCAGGTCGCGAGCCCATAACCAGCCTGGAGGTCTCGGCTATGCAGCGACGTGAAGTACAGCCTGGAGATATCCGGTTGAATCACTTCGCCATTCAGGCTCCACCCAGCCCTCTGCGGTTCCGGACCGAAGCGGAGCCCGGCGGGGATCCGCTTCGTCGCCGCTGGCAGGCCGTGTATTCGTACGGTGAGGGCTGGTCCCGCTTCCACGTCGTGGTCAATCTCAGCCGCCACCAGCTCACGCTGCACCGCCTACCGGACGCCGACTACTCCGCCGTGTTGCGGGCGCTGTGGGGCAAGCCCGAGGGCTCGCAGACGCCGCTGCCGCCGCCGAGCAGGAGGGTCGAATCGCTCAGCTTCGACATTGACATCATCGGTCTCAAGATGTCGCGTCAGAGCGCGGGATCGTTCCGGGCCGGCCCGGAGGGCGATTGGCTCGTTGTGCAGGCCTATGTGCCGCGCAGCGTCGAGTGGTTCCTGCTCGGTGTCAACGATCGCCTCAACGCCGGCGAACTCGTTATCACCAAGCCGGAGGCCGTGCCGGCGGTCGTTCAGGCGCTCAGCCAAGTCTTCGGCTAGCTCACCGCAGCCCTTCGCCGGCCCTGGCGCCGCCGCTGGCGGCACGTATTATGTAAGGGCCTGTCAATAGCCATCTGCTCGTGTAACAAATCCCGCCGTAGCCTTGCACAGGCTCATCCGGAGGGGAAGCGCGCATGTTGCAGCCGGAAATTCAGGAGGTCGCCAGTGTCTTCAGGGGCGAACTGCGCTGGATGTTCGGGCCGTACCCGGCGCTGATCCCCGACGGCGGTTGGCCTTCTGTGGGCATTCTGGATGCGCTCTGCCGCAGGATGCAGGGCCGCAGCAACTGGACGGAGGGCGAGAAGGTCTTCGTCGCCGGCGCGGCGGCCCACCTGGGCGAGCTGGTTCATACGTGCTGGCGAACGTTCGCGCCCGACGTGCGAGTCGAGCACCAGGACGGCATCGTCTGCTGGGCTAACGACGCAAACGGCTCGACCTATCGCCTCCCGCTCGAGAACGGGCTGTTCGCTACACTGCGTGACCCGACTCTCCCCATGCAGCTGCCGGAGTACCTCCCGCATCGCCCCTCCAGCGGCAAGCACGTGCTGGAGCTGTACGGGCTCACGGCCTGTTTGGGCATCAGTGCCTTCGGCGAGGGGCCCTGGGCGCAGCTCGAGCCGGGACAGCTCTCTGAGCGAGCCGACAGCGTAGTCCCTGAGCTGGCTGGCATGTGCGCCCGTCACTACCGGCGTCTGCACCCCGAGGAGCATCTCGGCCAGAAGCCGGATCTCTACCAACGCCTCATCTGGCCGCTCACCCTGTGCGACGGCGAGCGAGCCTACGAGGAGGCCGGGGCGAACTTGCTGGCGTATCTCGACGGCGCGCTCGCCGTCATCAGGGGCGCGCTGCCGCTGCTCAGAAACCTGGCACGCTTCCCGTCCTCGAGTGTGAGGGGAGCGGCGCTGACGCTCATCATCCTGGATGAACGGGTTCCCGTATCGGGCGAGCTGATGGAGATCGCTTCCGACCATTTCCGGGGTCGGGCCCCAGCGTTCCGTGAGGCAGCGATCGCGCTGGCTGCGGAACGTGGCCGCAACATCGACTGGCTCCAGGGCGGCGTCAACGCCGCGGCGCGCTTCCGCTTCGAGCGACAGCTGTCCCTGCTGCCGTTGGTTCACCTGCCGTTCGAGCTCTGCGTCGATCCGGCCAACCGGGAGCTGACGAGCGCACTGGTGACGATGGAGGCGGAGGATGCGGCAACGATTCTCAAGCGCCGGATGGCTCGAGGTGCGCGTCATCCCAAGCTGCTGTTCCAGCAGGCGATGCTGAAGCGCTGGCTGGGTGACCTCGAGGAGTCGGAGGCATTACTGGAAGAGATCGTGCGGGCCTACCCCGAGGGATTGGACGGCGAGTTCTATCTGGAGGCGGGCGCGGGCGCGCTGGCGCTCGGTCGGCTGGACGACGCGATCACGCGGTTGGAGCGGGCCCGCGCCATGGAGGCCACCCGTTACCGGGTCGCCTCGCTGCTCGGGCACGCTTACGCCCGTGGCGGCCGACGAGAGGACGCGGTGGCCGCCTTCGGCGAAGCGATTGCCCGGGGCCATTTC
The DNA here is from genome assembly GCA_020344375.1 of Gemmatimonadota bacterium. Taxonomy (GTDB): domain Bacteria; phylum Gemmatimonadota; class Gemmatimonadetes; order Palauibacterales; family KS3-K002. The sequence goes on from CP070823.1 coordinate 2,846,909, forward strand.
CCCGCCGATGTCCTCGTGAGTCGGGCCGACGTGCAGCGGGAGATGGGCGAGCAGGAGGGATACGCACGCGATCTCGCGGCCGCAGCGGCGCTCCACCCCTTCAATTCTCGGGTCGTCGAGCGGGTGATGGCCGCCTACGTGGAGGCCTAGGGGCCGTCCTCCACCGCCAGCGTCCTCGCTGCGCGTTGCCATCCGGCGCTCACAGCCTTATCGTGCAGATGCCCTATTTCCGGCTACAGCAAGCTTGGAGCGCATAGTTGTACGGTCGCTCACATTCAAGAAGGAGGGGCGTCATGAGGTTCACCAAGCTCGCCCTGGTTCTGGTGCTTGTCCCATCGCTGGGCCTCATCTCCTGCGCCGAGCAGGCAGGCGAGCAGGCAGCCCAGATGGAGATGGCGATGACCGTCGACCTGGAGGCTCTGGGCGAGGCCTTCGCGGCGGTGCAGGCGGAGTACAAAGCCGCGTACGAGGCCGGCGACGCCGCGGCGCTCGCTGCCTTGTATACCGAGGACGCGACGCGCTATCCGCCGAGCGCCGAGGTGATCAGCGGCAGGGCAGCGATCGAGCAGGAGTTCGCTGAGGCTTTTGCGACGACAAGCGGCAGGCAGATTACCATCACCCAGACCGACATGGGCGGCAGTGGCAAGTTGGCCTACAGCATCGGCACCTACAGCTACAGCTACCAGGTCGAGGGTGTAGCGGAGCCGGTGGCCGACGAGGGGGAGTGGATGGTGGTCTCGAAGCTGGGCGAGGACGGCACCTGGACGATCTACGCGCACCTCTGGAACAGCACTTTGGCCAAAGAGGAGTAGCTGAGGCTGTCGCCGGACTTATCGAGCCTCGCGGCGCCCTGCTCGCGTCGCGGGGCTCACCACACCTGGGTGCGACGACTGCCTCTGTATTCGCAGTCTGGGGCTGCCCGCGTGCGAGCTGTGGGTCTACACGGCACGTGCGGCCTCGATCGCGTCGGGTAGAGACAACAGACCGCCGTAGAGGGCACTGCCGATGATGCACCCGGCAGCGCCCGTCTCGCGTATCCTGATCACGTCGTCGACTGTGGCCACACCGCCGGCGAGGATCACTAAGAAGCCCTCCCTGATGACCCGCCGGGCGAGCTTGAGGCCCGGGCCGATAAGAAGCCCATCACGTGTCACGTCCGTGCACACCACCCAGCGTACACCCACCGTCTTCAGGGTGTCCAGCAGCTCGTCCGGGTTCCGCGCGGACTCCGACTCCCACCCCTTGACCGCCAGGCGGTCGCCCCTCAGGTCGAGGGCGGCGGCGGCCCTGTCGATCGCGTGGCTTTCGAGCAGTCTAACCAGCAGGCGCGGGTCCTCGGCCGCGGCGGTACCGAGCACGATCCGCTCGATCCCTGCGCTAAGGAGCCGCCTGGCCAGCGCGTAGGTCCGGATGCCGCCGCCGACCTGCAGCGGGATCGACACGGCCTCGCGGATGCGATAGATCCAGTCGAGGTTCTTCGCTTTGCCGAGGCGCGCGCCGTCCAGGTCAACGACGTGGAGCGCTTCGGCACCCTGCTCGGCGAAGTACTGTGCGACGCCCAGGGGGTCGTCGGAGTACACTGTCGCCTCATCGAAGCGGCCCTGCCGCAGGCGAACACAGCGCCCCTCTAACAGGGCGATGGCGGGAAAGATCAGCACCGGTTACGCGGGTTGGGCGTGCTGTGCAATGTCGAAGCTTTGAGCAATGCGCATGATACCGCCGGCCCTCGCGCTGTCAAGCGCGCCTCCGTGTGAAGATCGGCGGAAGAGAGCCGCTTCGATGCTGGTCTTGGAATTCTCACCTTTCGGTCTCTGGGAGGGCGGCGCTAGTTTCGCGCCGAACGGTGGCGGTTCACAACGCCGACATAGCGCACCCAATGCGAGCCGATGGGGACAGATCGTCTCAGGATGAGAGGTAAGAATGGCTGGCGAAGCTGAGAGTCGCGAAGCCACCTGGGAAGGGCCTGTTCTGCGGACCGAGCACCTGACTCGTGTGGTAGATGATCGGCCGCTGGTGGAGGACGTGTCGATCGCTGTAGAGCTTGGTGAGGTCGTGGCCATGGTCGGCCCCAGCGGTGGCGGCAAGTCCTCGCTGCTTCGACTGCTCAACCGGTTGGACGAGCCCACCGGCGGAACCGTCTTCCTGGAGGGCCGCGACTATCGCGAGATCGCACCCCGCGAGCTGCGCCGCCGGATCGGCATGCTGCTGCAGCAGCCGTTTCTGTTCCCGGGCACGGTGGCCGAGAACCTGGCGTTCGGGCCCGCGGCACGTGGTGAGTTGCTCGCGACTGAGACGATCGCGGAGCTGCTGGAGCGGGTGGGGTTGGGTGGCTACGCAGACCGCGATGTGAGCCGGCTTTCCGGCGGCGAGGCGCAGCGGGTGTCGCTGGCGCGCACACTGGCGAACGGCCCGGAGATCCTCTTGCTAGACGAGCCGACGTCGGCTCTGGATGAGGCGGCGCAGCTCGGCGTCGAGCGCCTGATCTGCAACATCATCAGACAGCAACAGCTCACGTGTCTCATTGTCACCCACGACCCCGAGCAGGCCGAGCGGATGGCTCAGCGTGCCATCTTGATGGAGAACGGTCGGGTCGTTGAGTCGGGACCGATGTCGGAGATCAAGAATGCTTAGTCGTCTGTTCAGCGATCCGCTGCAGCTGGGGATCGCCCAAGCGGCGGTCACGATCCTTCTCGCGCTGGCGGTCGTCTATGTCGCCCGACGTCGCGAGGTTCACCTCGAGCGTGAGACGCTGATCAGCCTGTTGCGAGGCTTCGTGCAGGTGGTGGCGGTGGGCTCGATCCTCGTGCTCCTGTTTCGCGGGCCTTCCTGGTCGAGCGTCTTCGTATTGCTGCTCATGATGCTGGCGGCCGCGGCGACGTCGGCACGTCGCGCCCGTGATATCCCCGGAGCATTCGCTGTCTCGTTCTACGGGATCGTTGTCGGGTCTGGGGTCGTGATCGCCTTGATGACGGCGCTGGGTGCCATCGACCCGCGGATGGAATCGCTCATACCGGTGGGCAGCATGGTCATCGCGAGTGGTATGAACTCGAATGCCCTGGCGCTGGAGCGATTCCGCTCCGAGCTAACGGCGAACGTCGGCTATGTGGAGGCCGGGCTGGCGCTAGGAGCGACGCCGAACAGGGTGGTGGTGCCCTACGTGCAGGCCGCGGTGCGGGCCGCGATGATCCCACGCATCGACACGCTGCGGGCGCTGGGCATCGTCTGGATCCCGGGCCTGATGGCGGGGATGATCTTGGCCGGCAGCGATCCGGTCTACGCCGCGATCTACCAGTTCGTGGTGGTCGGAATGATCTACGCGGCGGCGGGCCTCACCTCGCTCGTCGCCACGCTGTTGATCCGCAGTCGCGCGTTCTCGCCGGCCGAACAGCTCGTGCTGGGCAGCCAGCGCTAGGCTCGGTCAGGGTGCGGCACCCCAGCTGACGCCCGGTGCTTGCGTGGTATGACGTCGCGCTTCAGTGAAGCGTAGTACTCAAATGAGGCCGGAAGTCTACCTGGCCGCGGCTCGCCTCCCTATCTTCCACCCGGTCACAAGCGTTCTCAGACCCGTCCGCGCATCGCCTCGGACAGTTCGGCCCGAGCGTGCGTGCCGCTAGGGAGGTCCGCTGCATGTTGGAGATCGATGGCCACAGTCTGACTCTGGAGGACGTGGAGCGTGTCGCCCGAGGGCTGGAGACCGACGTCGCTCTTACCCCTGCCGCCCGCGAGGCGATCGATGCCTCCCGCCGGGTCGTCGAGCGCGCCCTCGACGCGGGCGAGCCCGTCTACGGCGTCACCACCGGGTTCGGGCGCCTCGCCGAGTTGATCATTCCGCCGGACCGGCGCCTGGAGATGCAGGTGAATCTTGTCCGCAGCCACGCCTGCGGATTCGGGCCACCGGCCAGCCGCGAGCTGAGTCGCGCGATGCTGCTCCTGCGCGCCAACTCGCTGGCACGCGGCAACTCGGGTATTCGCCGGGAGGTCGTGGAGCTGCTGCTCGCGTTTCTGCGCGAGGGGCTCGACCCGATGATCCCGGAGTATGGTTCAGTGGCGGCGAGCGGCGACCTGGCACCGCTGGCCCACATGACGCTTTGTCTGTTGGGTGAGGGCTACGTTCATGGAGCCGAGGGCCCCGAATCCGCGATGCAGGCTCTTGAGCGAGCGGGGCTGAAGCGGGTCACGTTGCGGGAGAAGGAGGGGCTGGCGCTGATCAACGGAACCCAGGCAACGACTGGCCTCGGCGTGATGGCGCTGTTGCGCGCTGAGGCGGCTGCGGAGACAGCGGAGCTCGCAGGCGCCATGTCGTTGGAGGGGCTCAAGGGGACGCCGACGCCCTTCGCCGAGGAGGTCCACGCCACCCGGCCGCACCCCGGACAGATCACCAGCGCGGCGCGCCTGCGCTCGCTGCTGGCCGACAGCGAGATTCGCGAGTCGCATCGCTACGGCGATCCCCGGATCCAGGACGCGTACTCACTCCGCTGCATGCCTCAGGTCCACGGCGCCGCCCGTGACGTGATGGGCTTCGTGCGCCGTGTGCTGGAGATCGAGATCAACAGCGCTACCGACAACCCGCTGGTGTTCGTCGATTCCGGCGCGATTCTGAGCGCGGGGAACTTCCACGCTCAGCTGATCGCGGAGGCCCTTGATTTCCTCACCATCGTTTGCACCGATCTGGCAGCGATCAGCGAGCGACGGATCGAGCGACTGCTGAACCCCGACCTCTCCAACCTGCCGGCGTTCCTGTCGCGTGACCCGGGTGTCGAGTCGGGCCTCATGACTACGCAGGCCGCGGTGGTGGATGTGCTGTCAGAGATGCGGGTCCTCTCACACCCGGCGAGCGTCGACTCAGTGACGACCAGTGCCAACAAGGAGGACCACGTCTCGATGGGGATGGCAGCGGCACGGAAGGCGTGGCGAGCGGTGGAGTGCTTGGAGTACGTGCTGGCCGTGGAGCTCCTGTGTGCCGCCCAGGCGCTCGAGTTTCTCAAGCCGCTGACGCCCGGCGTCGGCGTCCGGAAAGGCTACGACTTGGCACGTCAGCAGGTGGCGCCATTGGACGGCGACCGAGTGCTTAGCGGAGACATCGAGCGACTGCGCGGTCTGGTGGATGCCCGTGCGTTCCGTGACGTGGTGCTCGAGTGCGCAGCGGGCAGCCGAACCTAGGCGGGAGCGGCCGCGGATGAAACTGGCGTAGCATAGTCAGCGTAGGGTCAAGTGGTTCCCGGCTGCAGCAGGTCTGTCTTCGGCTGAGGCTGAAACCTATGGGCGTTCTGTCCTGGATCTTACTCGGGTTTGTCGCCGGCACCATCGCCAAGCTCCTGCACCCCGGTCGAGCCCCCGGCGGGTGCGTGCTCACAATCCTCCTGGGCATCGGCGGCGCGCTGGTGGGTGGCTATATCGGAACGATGCTGGGCTGGGGCCGCGTGAGTGGCTTCGATCTGCGCTCGCTGGCGCTGGCGGTGTCGGGTGCCCTCGTTCTGCTGATCGCCTACCGCGTGCTCTTCGGAAAACGGCGCTAGCCCTCGCTGCATCGCTGGCTGACTGCGAACGCTGGAGCCCGACCCTCCGGAAGCAGGCTTGGGGTACGGGCAAAATGTCTGAAGTCGGAAGGCATTCCGCGACCGGAGCCAGCGTCTCCCGTCCTCGTAACTCATTGTCCGCCAATCGATTCCGACCTCAGGTGACGGTAAGACCTCCGATCGTAAAGCGATAAACATTTTGCGTCAGAATGCAAACTGTGACCGGTCAGATTGTCCTCGCCGTTTGTAAGTCCTTGCCACACCGTCCGCTGCTCACTGGCACAAAGATGGCACTGTGACTGAGGCCCAGACCCGCCGAAAGAACCTAGCGAAGAAGCTTGAGGCACCATGGGCGCGTACAGATGTGAGCGAGGGTACACGCTGGTCGATATGGCGGTGGTGCTGATTCTGATCGGCACGGTGCTTGGCACAACCGGTCCGCTGAGCCGGCGCGTGGTCGCCCGCTACCAGCTCAGCACCGCCGTGCAGACGTTGGTGGCGGACCTGACGCAAGCGAAGATCCGGGCCATCCAGTCGAACGCGGTGGCCACGCTGCGGCGCGAGTCAAACCGGGACTACCGGGTTGCCGGTGCGCCGCGCCAGCTACCGGGGATGGTGCGGTTCGATGGTGTAAGCGCCGACTCCGTCGCGTACAACGGGCTGGGCGCGCTGAGCGGCGGCTCGACGCAGCGGTTCGTGCTCGCGAACGCGTTCGGGGAAACGCGCGAGATCCGCGTCTACGCGTCGGGCGGTCACGAGGTCAGGAGGCCGTGACGGTGGCCAAGATTGGGGGCTTCAGTCTGGTCGAGCTGTTGGTCGCGATGGTGATCTTCAGCTTCGGTGTGCTGGCAGGGGTCGCGCTTCTCGGGGCCGGCTACCGCTGGGAGGGGCAGGCGGAGCTGGAGACACAGATGACGGTCGCGGCCGAGATGAAGATCGAGGAGCTGAAGGCCATCGCCGGCAGCGAGCAGGACGACACAGTGCAGTTGGTGCTCGGCGGCGATCTGGATGCGAATGTTGCGGAACACTGGGACACCGTGGAGCTGGACAGGCGGGTGTTCATTCGGCGCTGGCTGGTTGAGGCGGGGCCGGCGGGTTCGCGGCAGGTAGCGGTGCGGGCTCAACCGTTGAATCCGCCGGCCGCCGGGCAAGCGATATTGTGGTCCTACGTGATCCATGAGTAGTGGCAGCCGATGCGGGAGCGATAGCGGCCGAGCGGCCGGTTTCAGCACGATGGGAATGATCGTCGCCCTCATGCTGCTGGGTGTCCTCCTAGCGCCGCTACTGGGCACGGTCTTGAGCGCCCAGCACGGCTTCGTGGCAAGCCGCGAGCGCACGCGCGCGGCCGGCAGCGTTCGCTACGCCCACCTCTCACTCACGCGATTCATGCGTCTGGCGGGCAGCAGCCCGCTGGGCGTCCCGGTGGACGGGATCGACCCGGATCCGGATGGCAACGGCGACTTTGATGACATCCGCCTGCGCGCCGACTACAACCCAGCGGACGGCGACACGGATGATCCGGGCGAGGACCTCGTCTTCTATCTGCGGGGCGACACGATGTTTGTGCGCCCGGGCACGGGTGGTACGGAGGAGCCATACCTGATCGGCGTAGACTCGCTGGCCTTCGAGTACTTCGATCGAGACGGAGATCCGATCACAGACGCGGACCGGGCAGCCGCGCGCGCCCTGTCAACCCGGGTCACGATACGTGCCCGCGGCGAGCGGAGCGCGGGACCCGCCGTACGTGTGCTCAGCGGCATGGTGCGCTTGCGGAACGAAAGGTGAGAGCGATGCGGTACCTGCGGTCGAACGAGTCAGGCCTGGCGCTAATCGCGGTGCTTCTGGCGATGGCACTGCTGACGGCGATCGGGGCAGCGCTCACGGCGGTGGGTATCGTGGAATTCCGCACCTCTGTCAACCACCGCTCGGCGACACGAGCGTTGCTGCTCGCGGATGCGGGGGCCACGCACGCACTGGCGCTGATGCAAGGCCCGTTGGCAGGCTACAGCTACACTGACGTGCTCCTCGGTTCCGACGGCGTGGCTGGCACGGAGGACGACGGTCTCTTTGTCGGGTTCGACCTCAGCGAAACGGATGTGCTGCCCGATAGCGGCATCGACCTGGGGCAGGGCCGCTACTTCGTGCGGATGGTCAACGATGACACCGACCCCAGCAGCGATCCGTACACGGACGCGAACCATCGGTTCGTCGCGCTTTGCCGGGGCGAGACCCCGGACGGCGGCATGGCGGAGGTGCGCGTCATGCTGGCCGCGCCCAGCTTCCCGGCCGTCGCGGCGAACGGCGACCTCTACGTGCCGGGCACGCCGACGATCACCGCCACCGGGCCGTGCGGGGGCATCCACGCGAACAACGTGATCACGATCGATGGGCACCCGATTGTGGACGGCGGTGTCAGCTATTCGGAGGGGGTCGTCATGTCCGGGGTCATCTACGACTCCTACGGAAACGAAGTGATCCCGCGCTATGAAGATCCTATCAAGATCGACGAATACCTCCCGAGCGACTTCTGCGATGACGCTGACTACAAGCTCGAGGATAAGAAGTTGATTACCGTGGCTCCCCCCGACACGGCCCCGATCGCCGGCCAGAAAGAACTGGGCTGGACGTGGGAGGGAAGCGAGAACGCCTACGTTCTGAACGCGAATGACGCGGTGGAGGGGACGGTGTGCGCCGACGGCGACATCCGTGTCAACGGCAACCTCGGGGAGGCTGGGGACCCGTTCAGTATCACCCTCATCGCCAGCGGATCGATACGAGTGGGCGGTACACCTGTGATCACGGCTGATCACCCTGACGGGATTCTGATTCTGGCCGGCGGTGACGTGCAGATCGGCGGTACCGCCACCACGACGACACCGTACTATCGGGGGCTGGTCTACGCCGGCAGCCAGTGCCAGGTCAACGGCAACCCGGTGGTGGACGGCCACATCCTCTGCAACGATGCCGACGACCCGATCGGCGCTGCAAATATTACTGACGAGAACATCATTAACGGCAATCCCACCATCAATTACGACTGCAACGGCGTACGCCGACGCACGTTGATGTCCTCGTGGTGGGAGTCGCGGACGTCGTAGCCCTCAATCCCACTAGCAGCTATGGCACTCCGGACCCGGGCTGGTGAGCAAGGTTTCGCGCTAGTCGCGGTTCTCCTAGCCATGGCGCTGCTGACCGCGATCGGTGCGGCGCTCACCATGGTCGGTGTGGTCGACTTCCGCACATCGATCAACCACCGTTCGGCGACGCAGGCGCTGCTCCTGGCGGACGCCGGGGCCACGCACGTACTGGCGCTGATGCGCGGTCCGCTGGCGAGCCGTTCCTACAGCGAAGTGCTCCTCGGCGCTGATGGGTTAGCGGCGACGGAGGACGACGGACTCCTGGTCGGCTTCGACCTCGAAGGCAGCGATGCGCTGCCCGACACCGGGGTCATGCTCGGGCAAGGCCGCTACTTGGTCAGGGTGGTGAATGACGATGCCGACCCCAGCGGCGACCCTTATCTGGACAGCAATCACCGCTTCATCGCGCGTTGCCGCGGGGAGACGCGTGACGGCGGCGTCGCTGAGGTCCGGGTCATGCTCGCCGCTCCGGCTTTCCCGGCGATCGCGGTCAATGGCGCCCTGATGCTACCGGGCAACCCCGCTGTTCTGGGGCCGTGCGCAGGGGTGCACGCCAACGGCGAACTGACGATCAACGGGAATCCCACGGTAGACGGTGAGGTCACCTACTCGGAGGAGGTCAACCTCAGCGGCACGGTCCACGACGCCGCCGGGAACGTGGTGGTACCACGGTACGAGTGGCCGGTCGAGGTTCCCAACCACGACCCGGTCGCTTTCCGCGATCAGGCGGACTACATACTGCAGGACGGCTGGGTTGTCACAGTCGGCCCCCTGCGCGACAGCGCGAGCGCCACCGGACAGAGTGTGCGAGGGTGGAGGTATAGCGCCGCTCAGAATACGTACAGTCTGTCGGGTAGCAAGGCGGAGCCGGGTACGTACTACGTGTCCGGCAACGCTGAGGTTACCGGCAACGCTGGCAAGGATGGCGACCCGCTCAGGATCACGATCATCGCCACCGGGTCGGTCAAGGTAACGGGGACCCCGAGACTGACGCCCGACCACCCCGAAGGCATACTTATTCTGGCTGGAGGCGACGTTGAGATCGGCGGCAACGCGTCAGGGATGACGCCCAACTACTCGGGCCTCGTGTATGCCGGCAGCCAATGCCAGGTGCACGGCAACCCGAGCGTCGGTGGGCATATCCTCTGTCACGACGCGCCCAACCCGGCGAGCTCGACCGACCTCGTGAGCGAGAACAAAGTAAACGGCAATCCCACAGTCACGTATGATTGCTCCGGTGTCCGCCGGCGCACGCTAGTGTCCTCGTGGTGGGAGTCGCGAACCGGATAAACCCCGCCAAGTACAGACCAAACTGGTCTGGTCATGACGCGAAAGGCGGGCACCGATGATTCGGTGCTCGCCTTTCGATTCTGTAGCGTGAGGGTCGTGACTAACTCTCCAGGAAATCTGCCCAGCCGAGCGTAGGACCTGTGAAGATGCGCTTCGCCGCGCGCCGCGCCTGATACATCGCGGCATCGGCCTCGTCCACCAGCCGCTCGACCGCTCTTGGGAAGTCGGGAAAACCGAGATCCATGGGCGAGGTCGCGCCGGGCTCGAGTGTCGCCGTGCCCATGAGCGTCTTCAGCCGCGGTATCCCTTCTGGCCAGGGCATCCCGCGCTCGCTTCCCAGCGCCTCGTGCAGTCGGTTGGCCACGATTTCGGCGCCGTCGCGGTTGGCGTCGATCAGGATCAAGATGAACTCGTCGCCCCCGAAGCGGCCGACGACGTCAGAGTCGCGCACGTTCCTTTTCAGGGCGATGCCCAGGTACCGCAGCGCTCTGTCCCCGACGATGTGACCGTGCGCGTCGTTGAGCTCCTTGAAGCCGTCGATGTCGAGCATCAGCACCGAGACTGGGAAGCCTTTGCGCCAGGCCAGCTTCAGCGTCTCGCGTAGTCGCTCGAGGGTGAATGACTTGCGGAACACGCGCGTGGTGGAGTCCACGGTGGCCAGCTCGTAGAGCGCGGCGTTGCGGATCGCGGCGGCCGCCTGGCTGGCAAAGACCTGTAACACGTCGAGATCGCGCTCGCGCAGGTTCGGTTTGTTCAGGTAGGCGAGACCGAGCACGTGTTGAGCCAGGGCGAGTGGCAGAACACCGTGGTGGTCGTCGATGATGTTGCAGCGCTCATCGACAGCCCGACGCACGAGGTGGGAGGGGACCGACTTCAGCCGGTCCACCGTGGCACCGCGCGGGTAGGCGTCGACGTTAGCCGCGCTCACCACGTAGTCGTCGATCGTCTGCGGAAACTCGCTGAACCCCTCGATCGGCGGCTTGCCCACCGGGTCGCTGACGCGGGCGGCGACGAACCCACTTTCGCCACCGACGAGTTCGGCCACCTGCCCGAGTATCGTCTCCAGGACCTCGTCCAGAGACTGGATCTTGTGCAGTTCCGGCACGGCCTCTAGCACGCGACGCAAGCCACGTCGCGTCTGGCGAATCACCTCCGCGTGCCGCGCGGTCACCAGCGCCGCACCGACCCAAAGGCGCAGGCAGTCGCCTCCGTGTTCCTTGTCGTAGTAGCCGTAGATGTCGTGCAGGCGCGCGAACGCGTGGAACCGCTCGCCCGGCGGTCCCGAGGCCATCAGGATGGTCGGTGCCCCGGGCGCCCGAGCCCGCAGGTCGCCCAGCGGGTCGGCGCCATCCGCCTCCAGGAGGGCGAGCTCTACTGCCAACAGGTCGGGCGTCAGGTCAGACAGGAAGTTGGCGGCGGCGAGAAGGTCCTCGGCGCCCCAGGCCCGATGGCCGTCCTCCGCGATCAGCTTACAGCTCTGCCTGAGGAACTCAGGGTCGCTATCGACAAGCAGGACGCTGAGTCCGTGACCAGGCCCCTTGGTCCCTCCTTTGATCATAGCCCACCGTTCGAGTTCTGGCGTCCTGGCGAGATCGGTCCAATTCTTACGGGCACTTACAGGGGGCAGGGTGGTGGCGGCGGGAGGGAGGATACCCATACTACACGCCTGAAGCCGGGAGGTTCGCGCCGGCGGTCCGCCGGGGCCGGGGAGCTGCTGGTCAGTCCGGGGAGGAGAAGTCATGGCGCAGATGAACGCGGTCCTCATCACGGCTGCGGGCGGCCCGGAAGTGCTGCAGTTGCACCAAGTTACGATCCGGGAGCCGGGCCGGGGAGAGATGCGCGTCCGAGTGCGGGCCGCCGGGGTCAACCGGGCGGACCTGCTGCAGCGGCGCGGGCTGTACCCGCCGCCGCCCGGCTGGCCGGCGGAGATCCCGGGGCTGGAGTACGCGGGCGAGGTCGAATCCGTCGGGGACGGTGTCGCCCTGTGGCAGGCAGGTGACTGCGTGATGGGGTTGGTGGGGGGCGGCGGCTACGCAGAGTTCGTGGTGGTGCCGGAGCGCGAGGCCATTGCGGTTCCCGCAGGACTATCGTTTGAGGAGGCGGCGGCGATCCCCGAGGTGTTCATCACCGCCCATGACGCCCTGTTCACGCAGCTCGGGCTCGGCCTCGGCGAGCGGTTGCTGATCCACGCGGTCGGCAGCGGGGTCGGTACCGCAGCGCTTCAGCTCGCCAAGGTCGCCGGAGCGACGGTCCTCGGCACATCCCGCTCGGCCTGGAAGCTGGAACGCGCCCGCGAGCTCGGTCTCGACGTAGCGATCGACAGCTCGAAGGAGGACATGGCGGAGGCCGTGCGCGGGGCCACCGGGGGCGAGGGCGTGCACGCGATCCTCGACCTGGTGGGCGGCCCCTACCTTGCTGGCAGCCTGGAGAGCCTGGCGGTGAAAGGGCGGATGATCGTAGTGGGGCTCACGGCTGGCCGTAACGCAGAGGTCGATCTCGGCGCAGTTTTGAGCAAGCGGTTGCATATCGTCGGAACCTCACTGCGCACCCGCCCGCTGGAGGAGCGGATCGCGGCGGCACGCGCCTTCGACCGCGATGTGGGGGGCCTGCTGTCCAACGGCCGGGTTCGTCCGATTCTCGACCGGGTCCTGCCTCTGGAAGAGGCAGCCGAGGCGCACCGTCAGATGGAGTCCAACGCCAACTTCGGTAAGATAGTCTTGAAATTGCCTACCAAGTGAAGCCCAACCACAAGTCGGTGCTGCCGATCGATCCGCGCACCGGCCAGCCACGTGAGTGAGTGAGGTTTGGAACGGCACGCCGTAGTCCGAGTCCGTGGCCGACTCTAGTTTCGGTTCGTCTTTGCGATCTGACGGGCTCGACGTCATCTTGTTGACTCCGCCGGGCGGTGGCTGAGGTCGTGAGCAAGGCAATTGCTCCGGGAGCCTCTAAGCGTGCTCAAGCAGCATAGAGTCTCATTACCCCCCTTGCTGGTTCTCCTCTCGATCCAGCCGTTGTGATCCCACGCCGCCAATCTCAGATCTGGGGAGAATCATACTCTGCGTGCCCGTCCGGCGTTGCGTCGACGCGCGGGCGAGGCGCGCACAGTTCGGTCGCACTTGTCTGGCGTTCACTTCCTGGAGGCACAAGATGAGTAAGCAGGTTCGTGTCTGCTCGATGCTCGGCCTGGTGTTCGGCACGGCTGTAGTACCGATGCAAGCCGTCGCGCAAAGTTCTCATACGGTCTCGCTCCCTGAGGTAGAGTTACACTACGAGGTCTTTGGGGAGGGGTTTCCGATCCTCCTGCTTGCGGGCGGGCCGGGTGCCTCGAACAAGCTCATGATGCGACTCGTTCCGGAGTTGCAGGACTCGTGGCAACTGGTATTGATCGACCAGCGGGCCACGGGCCAATCCCACCTGCAACAGATCGACTCATCGACGATCAATCTGGACGACTACGTAGAGGACATCGAGGCCGTGCGGCGCGACTTGGGCGCGGATTCGGTTCTTCTGCTCGGGCACTCCTGGGGTGGCATGCTCGCGATGGCGGTCGCGGCGAAGTATCCGGACCACGTCGCCGGAATGATTCTAGTCGGCTCCGGAGGTATGGACCTTGAGAACTTTTATGCTGCACAGGCCAATGTCTGGGATTCCCCGGAGTCACAGAGGGTGTTCGAATTCTGGGGCGCGCCGGAGAGATTCGCGGCCAACCCGCAGCTGGCTTTGTACGAGATCTATCGAGCTATAATGCCCAGTCGCGTGTTCGATCCCGCGGATGTGATGGAGGTCATGGCAGATCTCAAGTTCGACGACATCGAACTGAGCATGCCGGAAGTAGCGGAATTGATGTTTCAGGACCTGGGACGGATTGGGTACGACCTCCGCCCGCAGCTAAGAAGCTACCAACGCCCGGTCTTGGTCGTCCAGGGCTATTCGGGGTTCATGGTGCATGCAGCGTATCAGATCCGCGATAATATCCCGGGCGCTCGCACGGCGTTCATCGATCGTTGCGGGCACTTCCCGTACCACGAACAGCCCGAAGCATTCTACAAGGTCGTGCGGGAATTCCTCAACCAACATTTCGTCGAAGGCACATGAGACCATTCTCCGCATCCAGCGAACCCCGCAATGATCAGCACGGAGGTGCATTCGCGTCCGCTCGCCTCAATCCGCTGTTCTTCACGACCCCTTCACGCACGCGTCGCCTCTCTCTCCGCGTGCGGTGCGATGCTGATCAGGATAAAACGCCAGGTCAACTAGTCTAGCAGAGGGAGCTTCACGGTGAAGAGTATCCGCCCGCCTTCGCGGGGAGGCATATTAGAATCTGACTTTGGCAAGATCGTACTTCGCTTGGGTTCCTAGCTGCGGCGCCGCAGGTGTCGTCATCTCCGGTCGGCATTGGGGAGCATACCACGCAGACGTTCGTGTTCGGACTTGCGCGGACGGAGCGGATCTGCGCCGGCTAGCCGGCACCGGCGGCTGCGTGCCTCACGCGGAACCGCACTATGTAGGAGACGTCCATCTCGTCCCGTACCACGGCCCAGACCGTGTCGCCGCGTGCGACGGGCGTCGGGTGGAGCGTGAAGCCTTCCGGGGCCCTGACAAAGCCCAGGTAGCGGCCGTCGGCCGCGAACACGTCGAAGGCGACCGGTTCCGTCCAGGTCGGCGGTGGGACCCTGCCGGGCCTGATCTCGCCAACCTCTTCCCCTGTCTGGCGGCCCTCTTGATACAACTGCACCCAGATTCGCCCATCCTGCCCGATGAAGAAGTCGCGATAGGGGGGCTTGGCGTCGGCGATCGGGGGGCCGTTCCAGCGCCAGCCGGGCTGGATCCCCTGCAACATCGCCGTGATCCTGCGCTCCTGTTCCGCTCGCTCTTCCGGCTTGACGGGGACCGGCTGCCAGTCGGCGCGCTCGATCCGCAGCACCCGGTCGGGTGCGAGGTAGAGGTCGATGGCGTAACGGTTGGAGACCCCGGCCACGATGTAGCCCAACGGGCTGAAGGACCAATGGAAATGTGGGCTGAAGGGCACCGGGGTGCTGGTATATCCTCGCCGCTCGCCTCCGGCGCGCGCTTCTACCATCGGGGGTTCGTAGTCGTACCCGGGCGGCTCGAGCGTATCGCTTGCAACGCCATCGGGTCTGTAGCGCACCAGCCCCGTCCTCCACTCGCTGATGTCGGCCGACACGTTCAGCGTGACCCTGTGGTAGACGTAGTCCGAGGTGTCCACGTAGAGGGGAAGGAAGGTCATGAGCCCGGGCCGGATCCGCCAGCCGTCCAGGTACTCCCCATCGGGCGAGTACACGTTGATCCGGCCGTTTCCGGGATCGCGCAGCAGGACTCGGCCGTCCCGCAGCACGACGAGCCCCGCATCCGGCTGTTTGTACTCCCCGGGTCCCCCGCCTTCGCGGCCGAAGGTCGCCACGTACCTCCCGTCAAGCGCATACTTACGCAGCGCCCTCAAGTTACTGTCGTAAACGTAGATCCCGCCGTCCGGCGCTACCGCCAGGGACTGGATATAGCCGAACATGTATTCGTCCGGGCCCTCGAACTCACCGATTCTCAGGTCGGCGACTAGGCCGGCGGCCTCGCCCCAGACGCTTCCACTCTGCGAGCGTACGATGACCGTGTCCCCCACCGTATCGTAGGCCGCCCTCCACTCGCTTGCGGGCCGCCGCTCGAGGCCGCCGCAAGCGACCAGTCCGACGCCGAGAAGTGCGGCGACAGCAGGAGGGAGCCATCGTACGAGGCGCACGATATACGTGCTCCGGGTGCTCATTCGGTACACTCTCATTGGCTGGGGTGCTTTCCGTCTTCTCGTGTTGTTGGACGCGCTGATTTGCCGGGTCGGTTGCCCGCTGGGCGGTGGGCGCAGTCAGCCCGAGCGTGAAAGGCAAGACGCGGACGGGGGCCGCGTACAATCCTCGGAAAGATCCTGCTGTCCTTAGACTGATCCCCGAACGAGATCACTGTTTGCCCGGTCGGGGCAGGGCGCCAGGGCGCTGACACTTGGAGATTCGGCAGGCTAGGGAAGCCAGCACCATGCTCCGACGACGAGCGGCGATGTGAGGACGCCACCGCTCGCCGTCACCTCCTCCCGTAGCTGCCTTTCGAGTTCATCGATCTCCTCCATCGAGAGCGAAGCGATGCCGAAGCGCTCGGCTAGTGGCAGCATGCTCCGCAGGCTTTCCGTGATGTAGCGATAGATCGCCGCGTCCGGACCGCCCTCGACAACCGCCTGCAGCCAGAGTTCGGGCGCCGGGAGCCCGGCGTCGACGAACAGGCGCCGAAGCCGGAGCCCCATGTCAGGGTGGGCACCCGCGGCTCTGATCGTTTCCCTGATCCATCGCGTGACGTGATCGTAGGTGGTTGAATGGGGGTACGAGTGCACTCCAGCCACCGAAGCGCTGATGTGCGATTCGAGCACGGCGACGATTCCTCCCTGGCGGACGTGCTCCGCTGCCTCGCGCAGCGTGCGTACTGGGTGAGCCTGGTGCATTAGCACGAAGCGTCCGATCAGCGCGTCCATCGGTGCGCTTGGCGCCAGGTCCTCGAT
>CP070823.1:2863504-2876973 GCA_020344375.1 Gemmatimonadota bacterium
CAGCGTGAGTGCTACCAGCAGCTCCGCTAGCGTGAAGCCAAGGCGAACCCACAAGCTCGTCGATCGAACGCCGTCCAACTCATGTTGCAACACGTCTCCCACAACTCTGCCTCACGCCTCAGCTACTCTGCTACCGCCGTGCTGACTCTCACGGGATCCAGACCACCGGGCGGCTGCACCGTCACCGTCACTAGCCGGTAGGCATAGACGTCGCTCGGGTCGGCCCCGAACACGGCGACATCGACCGACCTCACGTATCCGGGTGCCTCGGGCACGGGCGCAGGCGGGATCGCTGTGATCCGTTCGTACGGTAAGAGCCTAACCCGTTCCATCTCGGCCACCGCGAACTCGGTCGCCTGCGCCCGAGCCTCCGACACCCCGACCTGATGCACGAACTCGACGATGGATCGCCCGCCGATCAGCAGCGCTGTCGTGAACAGCACCACGGCGACGAGAATCTCCAGCAGCGAAAGACCGTCCGTGCCGGAAAGCAGCGACCCGCCGTCAGTCGGACAGCCAACCCGAACCATTGTACCGGAACATCTCGGCGTAGCCCGTCGCACGCCGTATCACCACGACCCTGGCCTTCTCGATACCGCGTCGGCTCAGGTAGACAGCCCCCTCTTCCGACGCCGAGCCGTTACGTCTGAACGTGACCGAGCTGCTCCTGAAAGTGACGGGACCCGCGGCAAAACCTGCGAAGTGTGGCGCGGCGCTTCGGGTGAAATGCACATTGCCCTCTAGGGGCTGACGCCTCACTCGCTCGCCCGCGTCGATCGCTCCGTCGCTGTTCGCATCCTCGTGCACCACGATGGCGGACGCCCCGACATCGAAGATCACGACCACGTCGTGCTGCCGGAGAACAGCCAGGGCTCGGGCAGCCCGAACATGCTGGACGACATCTTGACCCGCCGTGTCGAGTCGCCAGGTGGAGCTGTCGACGCGCGTCACGCCCAGCGCCAGGATCAGGCCGATCAGCGCCAGCGTCAGGACCAGCTCAAATGATGTGAAGCCGCGGCGGGGGAGGGACGGTTGGCTGGTGGCCTGCATCTCTTCGTCCCCATGCAAGGGCCCGCCCTCCCCGGTTCCCCGTGGTCACGCCGCCCCTGCGGGCCCTTTGATTGTCTGAGGCTTGGCCTTTCCGCTCTCAGAATTGGCAACTCGTATGCCCGCCACGGTGCCCGTGAGCCTATTTGCGGCTGCGGGAAGGGGTTGCGCTCTCGACGGCAGCGAAAGCCATGGTCAGGATCGGTCATTCTGACTGCGGGTATCGCGTAAACTTTGTAGAACCTCGAAAAACTTGTTTGCAGACCGTGCCGACTTACAGCCCGTGCCGGGCGAGGAAGTTCCGGACCTCGTGCGCCATAGCCTTGAACAGCGCGGTTTCCCGCTCGTCCAGGTCGGCCCGTGCCGCCACCTCCCGGACCGTGCGCATGATCGGCTCGACCTTGTGCGCCTTGAAGAAGTCCACAGCCCGCAATGACGCCCCGATCTCCTGGAATAGAGTCTCGAGCTGTTCCCGGCGCGCGCGGGCGGCCGTCTGACGAGGTTCCTTGAAGGGAAGCTCGATGTCCGCGGCGAGGAAGATCTCGTAGGCCAGGATCAGAACCGCGTGAGCCAAGTTGAGGCTCCTGTGCTCCGGGTCGGTAGGGATCACCACGATGCGGCTGCAGAGGTCAAGCTCCTCGTTGCTCAGTCCGCGGTCCTCACGACCGAACACCAGGGCGACTTCCTGACCCGCCTGAGCGGCCGCCAGCACCTCGGCCGCCGCTTCTCTGGGCCGGCGGTAGTTGCGCCGCACGCGGCGCCCGCGCGCCGTCGTCCCTAGCGCCAGCGTGGCGTCCGCGATCGCGTCCTCCAAACGATCGAAGACCCTCGCTGCCTCGATGACGTCCATACCGGTGTGCGCGACCCCCTCGATTCGCCAGGGATCGAAGTCGACCGGGCGAACCAGGTACAGCCGGCCCAGCCCCATGTTCTTCATCGCTCGCACCACGCCCCCGATGTTCACCGGGTCCCGCGGTTCATCGAGGACGATGACCACACGCATGAGATCTTCCCGTGCTCCCATATAGCCTCACATTGCCTAGCGTACCGCTTCCGCCTCGACCCATGGGCGAAACAGTGGCCGGTCGAACCGCTCGGTCCCGTACGCGGCGATCGCGCGCCGTCCAGCCTCCGAGGTCAGCCAAATGGCAAGGGCGTGCGCGGCTTCGGCTTCGCGACCGCCCGCCACGACGATGACGTGGTAGACGTTGAGCAGTCTCGGATCCCCTTCGAGCAGAACCTCCAGGTCGAGGGTCTCCCGCAGGTTCAGGTAGGTGGCACGGTCGCAAAGCGTGTACGCGCCTAAGTCCGAGGCAGCACGCAATACCTCTCCCATCCCCTGCCCTAGTTCGCGATATCCCGCACCGCCCGCGGCCAGCCCGGCTGTGCTGCGCAGCTCGAGCTCCTTGCGGTGTGTCCCGGAATCGTCCCCACGTGAAAGGAAGAGAGCGTCAACCGCCCCGATCCGCGTCAGCGCGGCGGCAGCGTGTGTCATCCCGCCGACACGGGCCGGATCGTCAGCCGGCCCCACTATCACGAAATCGTTCTCCATCACGCGCCGACGCATCACACCATGTCCCGCCGCCATAAACTCTTCCTCTGCACGCCGCGAATGACTGAGCAGCACATCCAGATCGCCCCGGGCACCCAACGACAGCAGCTCGCCGCTGCCAGCCGACACGTATCGCAAGCGGTATTGGGGATGTGCTCGCTCGAACTCCGGCAGCAGCGCGTCGAGCAAGCCCGAGTCTTCCACCGTAGTCGGGACGCCAAGGACGAGCGTACGGCGCTTCCCTTCGCCGCACGCGCCACATGCGAGCGCGCCGACAAGGAACGAGACCAAAAGCGTTGCGAACGTGTGCTGCCGCTCCACAGGCGTCCTCCGTTGCGCAGTTGCGTTGCGTGACCCGAGAGCCCTTGCCAATTTCACGCCTAACATCTCTACGGCAAACTAGCCTCTTAATCCAAAGGAGGAACAGCCATGCACACCGCCGGGGCTGCCGCTGCAGCAGCCATCGCGCAGGCGATCAAGGCGTCGGGCGCCATCGTCCGCATGGAGCCCAACGACTTCCTGCAGATCGTCTACCGGGCCGAAGAACCGCTCGTGGTCACGGCGACAAGCAAGGTATTCGGCAAAGTCCGCTACAAGTACATCACCAGCCACAAAGGGCTCGCCTTCTACACGAAGTCGCCCAGACTCCTCGACCTCGGCAGTGGAGCCGAGTTGGTGAGCGCCAAGACGATCTGGATCCCCGGTTAGGACCACCGCAAGCGGAGGCCACAGAAGATGGAGTTTCGCCGAACCTATTCCGGTGCCCCGTGGGAGTCGCAGGTCGGATACTGTCGAGCGCTACGCGCCGGCGCGCACATCTACGTCACCGGCACCGCACCTGTGACCGATGAGGGTGGCGTCTTCGCGCCCGGCGACGCCTACGCGCAGGCGCAGCGCTGCCTCGAAATCATCGAGCGCGCCCTCGAAGATCTGGACGCCCATCGTTCCTGCGTCGTTCGTACCCGGATGTTCGTCACCGACATCAGCCGCTGGCAGGAGTTCGGTCGAGCGCACAGAGACTTCTTCGGCGAGCAGCGGCCTGCCACCACGATGGTCGAGGTGAAGGCGCTCGTCGATCCGGCGATGCTGATCGAGGTGGAAGTGGACGCAGTCTGTCCCGAGCCGTGATTCCGCTCTGCGGTTCTGCGGCCCGAAGGTTCATACCTACCCAGAAGACATCTGGCTGCGTCCTGCTAAGCGGCACATGCTTAACAGGCAACCCACGCCTGGCGACTTGCGAACGATTAGTGATACGATTACAAACAGGTTGCGAAACAGCGAGATACGCGAAACACCAGCTCAGCCGGAGGCAACTGTGATTAGCCGCAAGAACAACACACCGACGCCAGTGAGCCGCTCTGGGATAGTCGTAGCGATCGGCGCGTTCGCCTTGGGGACGCTGCTCCTCTTCGCCTCCGCCGTGGAGGCCGATGCCATCCCGGCGTTCGCCCGGAAGTACCGGGTAAGCTGCCAGCTTTGCCACAACCCGATTCCGAGGCTCACCGAGTTCGGGGAAACCTTCGCAGGCAACGGCTTCCGATTCAGTGCCGCGGAGCCGGCGCGCGACACGATCGATACCGGCGACCGGTTGCTGGAGCTGGCGAGAGATCTGCCGCTGGCCATCCGGTTCGACGCCTTTGCCCAGGGCTTCACCAACGGAGAGTCGGGAACCGACCTCGAGACCCCGTACAACCTCAAGGTCCTATCCGGCGGGCCCATCTCCGGCAAGCTCTCCTACTACTTCTACTTCTTCCTGTTCGAGCGCGGCGAAGTCGGCGGGGTCGAGGACGCTTTTGTCTACGTGAACGACATCGGCGGCTTGCCGATCGATGTCGCCGTGGGTCAGTTCCAGGTCTCCGACCCGATGTTCAAGCGCGAGCTACGGCTCGAGTTCGAGGATTACGCCATCTATCGAGCTCGCATCGGGGACCAACCGGCGGACCTCACGTATGATCGCGGGATCTCGGCGGTCGCGGAACTGGGAGAGTTCACGCTCACAGGCACGTTACTGAACGGGAACGGCAAGGGAGAAGCCCGCGAGAACCGGCGATTCGATGACGACCTCATCAAGAACCTGTTCGCGCACGTGAGCCGCCCCATCACATCGAACCTGCGCCTGGGCGTGATGGGCTACTACGGGCGGCAGGCCGAGGAAGGGGACGGCGACGTAGACAACGACCTCTGGATGGCGGGTGCCGACTTCACGCTCAACATCGGCCAGCTCGAGGTCAATGGCCAGTACATCCATCGTGAAGACGACGCCCCGACCTTCACCGCAGACGAACCTGAGGTGAAGACCGACGGAGGTTTTGTCGAAGCGATCTACATGTTCGCCGACGGGCGTTGGTACGCTACCGCCCTGTACAACGTCATCTACAGCGACGAGCCGCAGCTCGACGTGGGCCTTGGCGGCCCGCCGGACATCAAACGCTGGCAGACGATCAGTGCCGGCGGCGGCTACGTGTTGCGCCGCAACTTCCGCCTGATGGGCGAGTTCGGTTGGGATACCGAGCAGGAAGCCACGCGCTGGACACTCGGCCTGGTTACGGCCTTCTGAGGTACTTCGTCGGTATCGGCTGCTCCGGGCTCTGATTCTCCCAGTAGTTGCAGCCCGTTACCTGGCTGACAGGCTAGCGCGTGCTAGGGTGCTGCAATAGCTTCGCTGCACCGGGATGTCGTTCATCAAACACACGCGCAGAGGACCTGGAGACCGGCGCAACGATGTGCCGGACCGTCCCGAGCCCAAGGCAGGAGCACGCGACAGATGAACACGCGTATCGCATTCGCTGCCCCAACCACCCTTCTCACACTCGCCCTGTTCGCAGTGAATCCCGCAACCGCACAGGTCCCGAGCTTCGCCGAGATCACCGGCCACGAACTCGGTGAGCGGATCACCGTGCACCACGAGATGGTCCATTACCTCAAGCAGCTCGCCGAGCTCTCGGATCGGGTGCGCCTGATTGAGCAGGGTGAGACTTGGGAGGGCCGGCTGCTGCTGGCCGCCATCGTGACCGCGCCGGAGAACTTCCAGCGACTGGACGCGATCCGGGAGAACGCCCAGCGCCTGGCGGATCCTCGAGAGACCAGCCCGCAGGCGGCCGCGGCAATCATCGAGGAGCTGCCGGCCATCCTCTGGTACGGTGGCTCCATCCACGGCTTCGAGCTGTCGGGCGCCGAGGGCCTGTTGAAGCTACTGGAGCACCTCACCACGCGGGATGACCCTGCGACGATAGACGTGCTCCAGAATGCGGTCATTCTCATCGACCCGATGCTCAATCCGGACGGTCACGATGCCTTTGCGAACCTCAACCACCAGAACATCGGCCGCGCTCTCAATCCAGAGCGCGACGACTGGGCTAACGACTTCACCCGCTGGCAGGGCACCAAGTTCCGAACGGGCCATTACTATTTCGACACGAACCGCGACTGGTTCGCGCACACGCAGCGGGAAACGCAGGCGCGCGCACCGACGATCATCGCCTGGCGCCCTCACGTCGTCGTAGACATGCACGAGATGGGCTCGGATGTCGAGTTCTTCTTCGACCCGGGCACCGACCCCTACGCACCGTACTTCCCGCAGCACTCAAAGCGCTGGTTCGACATCTTCAGTCACGCCTACGCGGCCGCCTTCGACTCGGCGGGCTTCGAGTACATGACCCGCGAGGCCTTCGACTATTTCTATCCGGGCTACACGACGGACTTCGGACACTATCTGGGCGCCGTCGGGATGCTCTACGAGCAGGGATCGAGCCGCGGGCTGGCGCTTACCCGATTCGACTACTCCGTCCGCACGCTCGCCGACGCGCTCGAGCAGCAGTACCTGGCCGCCTGGACGGCCGCGCGCACTGCGACGGAAAGACGGGAAACGCTGCTCCGTGACTACTACAACGCGCTGCGCCAGGACGTCGCCAACGGCCAGCAGGGCATTCGCCGGTATCTGATCGCGCCGGAGGGCGACCCGCTGCATTTCGCCGAGCTGGTCAACCTTCTCATGCGTAACGCAATCGAAATCGACGTGCTCACCAGGCCTGCTCAGCTGAGCAACGTTCGCGACCGCAGCGGAACGAACGTGGGAACGCGCGAGTTTCCCGCCGGCACCTACGTCGTCGATGCAGGCCAACCACGCAGCCGGCTGATCCGCATGCTGCTCGAACCCGACGTCCCGAACCCGGAGGAGTTCCTAGAAGAAGCTCGCGCCCGGTTGGAGCGGGCGGAGAGCCCGGGCTTCTACGATGTCACTGCCTGGTCGCTGCCCATGATGTTCAACGTCGGTGGCTACAGCACCCGTGACGCCCGCACGCTGCCGACTCAGCGTGTGGCGGGACCGATCGAAGTCCCGACGACCGTCCCTGCGGCACCGCCGGGTTACGCCTATCTCATCGACGGCGGGCAGGCGGCTTCTCTGAGTGCCCTCTACCACCTCAAGGCGCTCGGCTATCGGGCCTCAGTCATCTGGAAGCCCACTCGAATCGCGGGCCGAGATTTCTCCGGCGGAACGGTCATCATCCGGGTCGGCCAAAACGATGAAACCGTTCACGACGCCGTCCGGGAGGTGGCAGAGCGGTTCGGGCTCGAGGTCAGAGGCGCGGACACGGGCCTCAGCGATCCAGGCTTCCCCGTGCTCGGCTCCGGTGACTACACCATGACCGTGCGCGAACCGGAGATCGCCATCCTCGCCGAGGACCCGATCCGCGCCTATTCGTTTGGCTGGGCCTGGTACACGCTTGACCAACAGTACGAGATACCGGTCACCGTCCTGCGAGTCGGTTCGGTAGCGAACAGGAAGCTCGACCGCTTCAACGTGCTGATCGTGCCGTCGGCAACCGCGTCAGGGCTGAAGTCGGAGTTAGGGGAATCCGGCGTCGAGCGCATAAGAAGATGGGTGCAGGACGGCGGTACTTTGATCACACTCGGTGCGGCAGCCGACTTTGTCCGCGAGGTTGAGCTCATCAGCCTGCGCTCCTGGTACGACACTGACGAGGGGAAGGACGCGCAACACTTCGACGTCCCAGGTGCCATCTTCCAGGTCAAGCTGGACGAGCACCATTGGATGTCCGCTGGTTACGACGACGCCCAGCTCCCCGCCCTGGTGGACTCGGATCGGATCTACCTGGCGCCGGAGGGCCCGCCCTCCTCGCGCAAGCGAGTGATCGCCAAGTATGGCGACGGACGGCTCAAGCTCGCCGGTCATGCCTGGCAGGAGAGTCTTGAACGGCTGGCTGACGCGGTTTTCGCCTATGAGGAGAGAGTAGATCAGGGCCGTGTGATATCTTTCGCTGAGGACATCAACTTCCGGGCCTACCAGCGCGGCGCCAACCGGCTGTTCCTTAACGCGGTGGTCTTGAGCCCGAGCGCTCGATAGCGCGACCGCGCACACGGCTCCCCTGACTCCAGCTGCACGACGAAGCCCGGGCCGGGGAGATCCCGGACCCGGGCTTTGCTGCAAGCTTGGCTGTCAAACGCGCTCGGAGAGCGAGCCGTCTGTCCTGGCTAATGTTTCAAGAGCACCTTTCCGACGCTCTGCCGTGACTCGACGAACGCGTGTGCCGCGGCGACATCCTCGAACGGGAAGAGCCTGCCTATGACCGGTCGGATTTCCTGCTCGGTCACGAAGGCCCTCAGCCTTTCGAACACGGTCTGCAGCCGGGCCGGCTCGTCGAGCAGATAGCCCAGGTGCGTGGCCATGATACCGGTGGAAGACCTGGCCAGGTCCATCAATCTCGCGCGTGGCACATCGCGCCAGGTTCGCCACCAACTCGCGGGATTCCATCTCTTCAGGTTCAAACTGGCGAAACCCGCCACCACGATGCGCCCAAACGGGTTTAGGAGCTCGAGGCACGACCTGTAGACGCTACCGCCCACCGTCTCCAGGACGACATCGACCCCGCCGGTCATCTCACGCAGCCGCTGCTGCCAATCGGGTGCGGTGTAGTCGATAGCGTCGGCGGCTCCCAGGGACCGCACCAGGTCAGCCTTCTCCGGCGAGCCGGCCAGACCGTAGACCTGACTGCCGAGCCTCGTGGCGAGCTGCACCCCGGCCGTTCCGACTCCACCGGCCGCGGCCGTGACGACGACCTTTTCTCCAACCTGTAGGCGCGCTAGTTCGATCAACGCGACCCAAGCGGTCATGTAGTTGACGCCGAAAGCGGCGTTCTCTTCCATCGTCAGAGACTCGATAGCCGAGATAGCCCGCTCCTGCGGCACGACAACCTTTTCCGCGTAGCAACCGTACTGCGTACCGACCATGACCTTCTGGCCGACCCGCGAGGGATCCACTCCTGCGCCGACAGTCTCGATCACGCCCGAGCCTTCCATACCGAGGACGTAGGGCCGTTTCGGTGCCCAGCGGTACAGGCCTTTGCGCGAGAGGATCTCGGCATAGTTGATGCCTGTGTAGCGCAGGTGCACCCGCACCTCACCCGCACGAGGCACAGGCTCAGGCACATCCTGCAGCTCGAGAACCCTCGGATGGCCGGTCCTCTTCAAGACAATCGCTTTCATGTCCACTCACCGATCACTCTCAAGACCGCTGTTGACCAGTCGCTGCCCTGTGCGAATCACGGCTGCGTGGTTAGTAGCCACTCGCCACGATAGAGCTCGCTCCTCGAGCAGCCGGCCGGGCAAAACGGTTGACGCTGCGAGCTTCTAGAGGATCTCCTTGATGCGCTCCGGCGGTCGCGCGAGGATGGCGCGATCACCTCGCTCCACGATCGGGCGTTCGATCAGCTCGGGATGCTTAGTCATGGCGTCGAGAACCTCACCATCGCCTACATCGGGGCGCCCAAGGCCTAGCTGCTTGTAAGCGCGCTCCCGCCTTCGCAACAGGTCACGCGGCGCGATTCCCATCTTGCTGACGAGTTCGGCCAACTTGGCCTGAGATAGGGGATTCAAAGTGTAGTCCACTCGATCGAAGTCGACGCCGCTCTCCCGGAGCAGCTTCACCGCCTTGCGCGAGGCGCTTCAAGTCGGCTTCTCGTACACCACGATTCGGTCACGATTCGCCATCTGCCTGTCCTCGAACTCTCAACGCCGGGCCACGGCCAGAAGTTCCTTGAGCGTGCAGGCGTTGTCCACAGCGTGCGCTTGAAAATCGTTGTTGAAGTAGACGAACAGCTCGTCCACGGTTTGGGTGAGTTCCCGCAGGACGCGCGCCCATCTCTTGAGTGTGTTCTTGTGATAACGCCCCGCATACTTCACCTGCCCCGCACCGTGGAAGCGCATGTACGCGAAATCGGCCGTCGCGAGGACTGGCCAGCTCAGCCCGGGCATGTCGAAGCAACAGAAGGCGATGTTCCGAGATCGCAGGACATCCAAGATCCCTCCGGCCAGCCACGACTCGTGGCGAAACTCGAATACGTAGCGCGCTCCGGTCTGAGGAAGGCGCTCAACGAAGCCGGCGAGCCGTGCTGGATTCGCGTGCCACGTACCTGGCAGCTGAAACAGCACTGGACCCAGCCGATCGCCCAGCAGGCTCGCGTGCTCGAGGAAGTTCTCAAGGTATCCGGATCCATCCTTGAGCTTCTTCTGGTGGGTGATGAGACGGTGTGCCTTCACCGAGAAGAGGAAGTCGCTGGGCACGGTCTCTCGCCACTTCGCCCAGGTCTCAGGCTTCGGTAGCTGGTAGAAGCTGTTGTTGATCTCGGCGGTGCTAAACTGCCGGGAGTAGAAATCGAGCCAAGCCCCGCTCGCCAGGTCCTCAGGATAGAAACGGCCACGCCAGTCGCGGTAATGCCAGCCAGAAGTACCTACCCAAGTTCTGGCAGACATGAGGGTATCCCGGAGTCTCGTAGGCTGAGGGCCTTGCGCGTAACGCGATGCACTGCGCCTCGTGCTTCACCTGCTGAGGATCTAGGGACTCAACAGAAACAGAATCAGCGCGCTAAACAGCCCCACGGCGAGTAACCCCAAGCTGGTCCACGCCACCACGCGGAACACCCGCGCTCTTGGGCGTGCACAGAGCCCGACGATGGCTATACCCGTCATCGTCAACGCGGCGATCGCCGTGAGCAGGTGCTGGTCGCTGGCCGCGTGGAGAATCGGCCCATCCAAGTAAACGAAATCTTCGATCGCCAGGATCACGAGGTCAAACAGGTTGCTGCCCAGCAGGCCTCCGATCGCCAGATCGACCGCGCCGATCCGCACTGCCTGGACCGATATCACCACCTCGGGCACCGAAGTCACCAGGGCGAGAAAGATCGTTCCCACGAATGTCTCGTCCCACCCCATGATGGTGCCCAGCGCCTCACCGATGACCGGCAGCGCCGTGGCAGCCGCCATCAGCACCACAGCGTTGATGCCGAACAGCACATAGACCCTAGGCAACCTCAGCGCCAGCGGTTCGACACGCCGTGCCTGAACCGTCTCCACCAACCCACTGGTATAGATCTGGTTTTCGCGACGCTCGAAGAAGAACACGCTGCGCATGCCAATGAGGTATACGACCGGCGCGATGATGGCGTACGGTCCGACGGAACCAAAACCCATGGGCGCGAAGTGCTTCTGCACGAACATCGCACTCGCGAGCGCCCCGAGAAGCACTATCCCGAAGCCGGCCGATAGGCTGTGGCTGTGCTGTATCCCGCTGTAGATAGAACCCGCCCGGTAGACGAAATCGAGAATCGCGATGATCAGCAGGTTGTAGATACAGCTTCCTAAAACAGCGCCGACGGCCAAATCGGGCGCGTCGACGACGATGATCGCGCTGAGCCCGGTCACGAGCTCCGGGAAGGAGGTCACCACCGCCAGTAGGACGAGCCCGATCCATGCGCCACCCAGCCCGGTACGAACAGCGATGATATCTCCGTAGCGGGAGAGCTTGGTGCCCGTGAAGAGAATGACAAGTAGGCAGATGAGGAAGCCGAGCCAGACTGCCGCCAGGCTCAGAGATATCAAGAATTCCGCGACCATAATGGCTCAGAGGTTCAGGTCGACCCCCAGCCGTCCCGCAGCAAGATAGCTACCCAGGGCCCGCGCCGTAACCCGCGGCCGCGCCTCCGACGCGCGCCCGGAGATCAAGTCTGCACGGTCCGTGCTAAACGGTTCACTGGTCTGAAATTGGGGTAACCCTACCCTCCTTCGAGTGGGCGTTGATCAGACTGAGGCAGATGGACTTGAATGTCCAGCGACCAGTACGTGGGTTGAGCAAGTCGCCGATCGGCGCGAAGTTACAGCTGTCGTGCAGAACCGAGCACAGAGGAGGAGTCCCATGGCCAGCAAGGGAAAGATATGGTTGGGCCGCCGCCTGCCCATCAGGCGGCGCACACCGCCGGGGGCAGCACCCGGGACGTTGATCGTGGATCCACAGGCGCCGCCCCCTGTAATCAGCGTGATCGCCTACGGTCCAGACGAACTGGTTGAGGAGATCATCGATGATCCCCGCGCGATCAAGAGCTACCTGGGCAAGTGGCCGGTTACCTGGATCAACGTCCACGGCCTTGGAGATGCGGAGACCATACGGGCGCTTGGCGATATCTTCGAGCTACACCCGCTGGCACTGGAAGACCTCGTCCACACCCATCAGCGCCCCAAGTTCGAAGAGTACGATTCGCACGCGTTCATCATCACCCGAATGCCGCAATTCGAGGAACAGTTCCGAACCGAGCAGGTGAGCATCTTCCTTGGCGCGAACTATGTGCTGACACTGCAGGAGCGGTCAGGCGACTGCTTCGAGCCCGTTCGCAAGCGACTGCGTGGCCAGCGAGGTCTCATCCGCCGCCAAGGGCCCGACTATCTCGCCTACGCCCTGCTCGACGCCGTGATCGACAGCTATTTCCCCGTGCTCGAGGCCTATAGCGAGCGACTAGACGACTTGGAGGCCGAGATCTCGGACCGTCCCGGACCGACGACCGTCGGCCGCATCCAGCAGATGAAACACGATCTGCAAGCACTGCGGCGAACGATCTGGCCGCAACGTGATACGCTGAACGTCCTGATCCGGGATACAAGCCCATTGATCTCAGACACGACCCGCGTATTCCTGCGCGACTGCTACGATCACTCGATTCACATCATGGAGCTCGTCGAGACCTATCACGAAGTGGCGGCCGGGCTCATCGAATTCTACATGTCCAGCGTCGGACACCGCATGAACGAGATCATGAAGGTGCTAACGGTCATGGCCACGATCTTCATCCCGCTGACCTTCATCGCTGGCATCTACGGGATGAACTTCAACTCCAGCGCATCGCCGTGGAACATGCCCGAACTCAACTGGTACCTGGGCTACCCGTTCGCGCTCGGCCTGATGGTTGTCGTAGTCCTAGGGATGTTGTTTTATTTCCGTCGCAAGCGTTGGATCGACTAGCTCGCGGTGTAAACCGCACATTCAGAGGATCACTGGCATGCTCAGTCGTCGTATGGTCGTGACGTTTCTGGTTGGGGTCGCAGTGGGTGTGCTACTGGTTGTCCTGGCTCGCCCCTTCCTGGGCGCCCGCCTACCGGAGGCGATGAGTGGGAAGCGGGAGTCGGTGACAGGCCCCGTGGCCGCCAAACAGCGACAACAGGATCGCCTATTGCTGACCATCGTCACGCCAGCGGGCGCGATTCTCGGCACCTTCACGAAACGGGTGGCTGAGATCGACCTGCTGGTGCAGCCGCAGGATACACTGACGCTGGCGATCACCGGGTACCAGCCGTTCCTGCAGGACCCCCAGATCACCAGGGTGGCCAAGCCGCACGCGTACGCGCTGCCCGCGGACTCGACGCCCCCGGAGCCAAGCCGAGATTCGCTCCAGCAGGAGCAGCAGGAGGACACCCTGCAGCGCGCTGACAGCGTAGATACGCGACAAGGCTCCCGTTGGTACGACTAGCACGCCTGGCACGACTAGCACGCCCGGGTCCAGGCCACCTTGCACAGGGTCGCACGTGACAG
>CP070823.1:2877073-2884413 GCA_020344375.1 Gemmatimonadota bacterium
TGTCAGCACCACCTCGCCCCAGCCGGGCAGCTCCGCGAGGTGTGTGGCCAGCCGGCCCATCGTCATCGACCTCTCGTGCGGCTTCCAGTCAAGCTTGTCCTCGGGCACTCGCTCGAGGACTCTGCGGGTCGTCGCGGATTGGTGATCGAGTTCCATCAGCAAGGACTCGTTAATGGCCATGGGGGTCTCCTGCTGGGGTTAGATGCGCGCCGTGCAGGAAAGCAAGCTACCTCGGTAGGCATGCGGGCACAAGCTGGCATACCCGCGCCATCCCGACGCTCTCGTTGCCTTACTCGTGCACGGCGAGGTAGATTCGCGCCGTTCACGCTGAAGGTTCAGGTGCTGGGGAAACTCGTGATCAGAGGCGTCTCGTTGGCACTCATCGTCGCACTCGGATCCGCGTGTTGCGGTCCGGATCGACCCCAGAGTGAAGCAGGCCGCACGTCGCTGGTGCCGCCCGACTCGTCGCTGCGCACGCAAGTCGTGCTGCTGGGCACCGGCACACCCAACGCCGAGCCGGACCGCTCGGGCCCGGCGGTCGCCGTCGTCGTGGACGACACGCCCTACCTGGTCGATCTCGGGCCGGGCGTCGTGCGGCGTGCGGCCGCAGCATATCAAGCTGGCGTCGAAGGCTTGGCGGTCCCGAAGCTCAAGACCGCCTTCATCACCCACCTGCACACCGATCACACCCTGGGCTATCCCGACTTGATCTTCACCCCCTGGGTGCTCGAGCGTGACGTGCCGGCGGAGGTCTACGGGCCGAAGGGCACGCAGGCGATGACCGACCACCTGCTGGCTGCCTACGAGGAGGACATCCGCATCCGCATCGATGGCCTCGAGCGCGCCAACACCGAGGGCTACAAGGTCAACGTCCACGAGATCGAGCCGGGCCTCATCTACGAGGACGAGAGGGTGCGGGTCACCGCGTTCCGCGTGGAGCACGGCGGCTGGGTGCAGGCCTTCGGCTTCCGCTTCGACACGCCGGATCGTAGCATCGTCATCTCCGGCGACACGCGACCGATGCGCGGTATCGTGGAGCACTGCCTGGCCTGCGACCTGCTCATCCATGAGGTCTACTCCCAGGCGGGCTTCGAGCGCCGCTCGCCGGAATGGCAGAGGTACCACGCGAGCTCGCACACGTCTTCCCTGGAACTCGGGGAACTGGCGGCAGAAGCACGGCCCGGACTGCTCGTCCTCTATCACCAGCTGCTCTGGGGCTCGACGCCGGAGGAGCTGCTGGCGGAGATCCGGCAGGTCTACGACGGACCGGTCGTGTACGGGGCCGACCTGGACATATTCTAGACATAGACTCGACATTAAGTGTGTTTGTATAATCTTCGTCGAACCAGGAGGTTACATGTCCTCTACTGCGATTGAACGTGAGCTCACCCGCCGCCGCTTCCTCGGCTATTTCGCCGGCCTGGGGCTCTCCTCGACGCTGCTGCCGGGCGTGCTCTGGGCGCGGCTGCAGGAGCAGGAGGAGGCCAAGATCAGCAAGGAGATGCTGGAGGACGCCGAGCGGGTTGCCGGCCTGGAGTTTAGCGACGAAGAGCGCGACCTGATGCTGCGCGGCGTGAACCGCCAGCTGGAGAGCTACGAGACGCTGCGCACAGTCGAGCTGGCGAACAACGTGCCGCCGGCTCTGTATTTCAACCCGCTACCTGCGGGCATGACGCTTGATCGGACGCGGGGTGCGTCGCGACGGAGCCAGGTTCGGGTGGACAGGGTTCCTTCCGATCTGGAGGAGCTGGCGTTCTGGCCGGTCACACACCTGTCACAGCTCATCGAGTCGCGACGTGTGAGCTCACTGGATCTCACTCAGATGTACCTGGGCCGGCTGAAGCAGTACGGGCCGAAGCTGGAGTGTGTGATCACGCTGACCGAGGAGCTGGCCCTGGAGCAGGCGCGGCGTGCGGATGAGGAGATCGCGGCGGACCACTACCGCGGGCCGCTGCACGGCATCCCGTGGGGCGCGAAGGATCTGCTGGCGGTGCGGGGCTACAAGACCACCTGGGGTGCGATGCCGTACCAGGATCAGGTGATCGACGAGGATGCGACGGTGGTGAGGCGGCTGGAGGAGGCCGGTGCGGTTCTGGTGGCGAAGCTGACCCTGGGCGCCCTGGCCTGGGGCGACGTCTGGTACGGCGGCAGGACCCGGAGCCCGTGGAACTACGAGCAGGGCTCGAGCGGCTCGTCGGCGGGGTCCGCGGCGGCGACGGCGGCGGGCCTGGTGGGCTTCGCTATCGGCACCGAGACGTGGGGCTCGATCGTGTCGCCCAGCAACCGCTGTGGGGCGACGGGTCTGCGGCCGACCTTCGGGCGGGTGAGCCGGCACGGCGCGATGGCGCTGTCCTGGAGCATGGACAAGATCGGGCCGATCTGCCGCAGCGTGGAGGACTGCGCGCTGGTCTTCGACGCGATTTACGGACCGGACGGACACGACCTGTCGGTGCTGGACGTGCCGTTCGACTGGGATGCCGAGCTGGACATCAAGCGGTTGCGCATCGGCTACGTGAAGAGCGCGTTCGAGGAGGAGCGGGAAGAGCAGGAGGAGTGGAAGCGCTTCGACGAGGCGACGCTGGAGACGCTGGGCTCGCTGGGTCTGGATCTCGTACCGATCGAGTTGCCGGACCTGCCCGTCGGCGCCCTGTCGTTCATCCTGAACGCGGAGGCCGCGGCGGCGTTCGACGACCTCACCCTCAGCAACCGGGACGACCTCCTGGTCCGGCAGGTGGCGAACGCCTGGCCGAACGTGTTTCGGCATGCGCGGCTGATCCCGGCGGTCGAGTACATCAAGGCGAACCGGGTGCGCACGCTGGCGATGCAGGCGATGGCGGAGATCATGTCGGAGATCGACGTGTACGTCTGCCCTTCGTACGGCGGCGACAATCTCTTGCTGACGAACCTGACGGGTCACCCGTGCGTGGTGCTGCCGAACGGGTTCCGCGAGGAGAGCACACCGACGAGCATCACCTTCATGGGCAAGCTGTTCGGTGAGGCGGAGGTGCTGGCGCTGGCGCGGGCCTACCAGGAAGCCACGGACTTCCACCTCAGGCATCCGACCCTGCAGGCGTGACGGAAGCGGCTCAGTTCTCCTCGGACAGGAAGCGCTCGACGAAGCTGCCAGCCTGGAACCGCCGGCAGAAGCTTGGCGTTGAGAGCGCGGTGCTCCACGCGTTCATCGGCTGGCGCGCAGCTGCTGGCTCAGACAGCAGCTGCTGCAGTATGTTCTCGGCGTTACCACGCCGGGCCGAAGGATCTCCGAGGAGGAGGGGATGGTGAATCTCTACCTCGTCCGTCACGGCGAGGCGAAGCCGAAGGAGCAGGACCCCGAGCGGCCGCTCACGGAGGCGGGGGTCGAGACGGCGCGCCGCGTTGGTGGCTTCCTCAAGCAGGCGGGCCTAATCTCCGTCGGCGGGGTCCAGCACAGCACCAAGCTGCGGGCCCGTCAGACGGCGGAGATCCTCGTGGCCGGGGCCGGGCTCGAGGCCGCCGTCACCCAGGTGCCGAACCTGGAGCCGCTGGACGACGTGGTGGAACTCGCCGAGTCGCTGGCGCGAGCAACGACCGACCTGATGCTGGTCGGGCACTTGCCTCATCTCAACCGCCTCGCCTCGCGGCTCGTGGCAGGTGATGCGAGCCTCGAGGCGTTCTCCTTCCCGGAATGTGGCGTGCTTTGCCTGCGCCGGAGCGAGGCTGCGGGTGAGGAGGAAGGTGGCGCGGCCTGGAGAGTACAGTGGATGCTGGATCCGCGGTGGCTAGGCTCGTGAAGCGCGCCCGTCAGGCGGGCGTGTGGCTGCGTGGGCGATTGAGCAGCCTCTGGGCGACCCTCTGGATCGACTACGGCAAGGTCGACGACGAGTTTCGGGCCGAGCTGCAGGAGCGGGGCGTGCTCGGCCTGCGCGCCGTGTCCACTCTGTCGATCGTGATGCCGATATTGGGCGTGCTGTTCGTCCTGCCGCTCTTGGGCCTCGATCACCAGGGGGGAGGGGGCACGGAGCGGATCGGCCTGGCCGAGGAGGCGGCGGCCGTCATGGTCGGCGTCCTCGGCTGGTTGCTGTCACGGGGAGCCTGGGGTCGGCGTCACGCCCGCGGTCTGGCCGTCACGGTGGGCCTGCTGATGGGCCTTATCGCGACGGCGGACATGATCACGTCCGGTGGCCATACTTCGACCGTCTATACGTCGCTGGTCATGATCGTGCTCGTGGGGGTGGCGGTGGTTCCCCTGCGCCCGCTGTCGATGCTCGGTTTCGGTCTTGCCCTCACCGGGATGTTCGCGAGTTCTGTGGCTTTCGACCCAGCCGTCGGCTGGCCGCCGCCGGTCACCTGGCTAGAGCGATTCATTCTGCTCGTCATCGTCAGCGTCTTGGGCGCCGGCCTCACTGCACTCGTCACGCGGCTTCACATCAAGGAGCATGAGAGTCGCCAGGTGCTGGCCGAGTCGCTGGAGGCGCTGCGGCGCACCCAGGCCAAGCTGATCGCCTCGAAGCACGCGGCCTCGCAGGGAAGACTGGCCGCCGCCCTCAGCCACGAGCTCAACACGCCTCTGGCCGTCATGTCGAGCAGCAGCGCGCTGATCGAGCGGCGACTGGAGGAGTTGCCGGGGGTGTGCAGTGAGCCGCAGGCGCTGATCCGACTCGTCTCGGACGCCAGCGACGCCGCGGCGCGATCGCGGGAGGCGCTCGGGCGGATCAGCGAGCTCGTGGAGCGGTTCGGGCGCTTCACTCAGGTCGATCGAGCCGAGCGGCGGGCAGTAGACGTGAACGGGCTGCTGGACGACGCTGTCGCCGTCCTGTCCGGGAGCTGGCCGGCCGGTGTGCGGGTGGTGCGGGACTACGGCGAACTGCCGCCGGTCCGCGCCTACCCGGCAGGCCTGAGCGAGGTGTTCGGTAACGTCCTGGGCAACGCGGCAAACGCCATCGACGCCGAGGGTGAGATCCGGCTGACCACGCGCTACGCAAGGGGGTATGTCTGGGTACAGATCGCCGACACGGGGCGTGGTATCGACGTGCACGGGATGAGCAGACTGTTCGACCCGGGGTTCCGTGTGAAAGACGGCCGGGTGCAGACAGGCTGGGGGCTGTTCATCTCACGGCTGATCGTCCACGACCACAACGGCGAATTCCGCATCAACAGCGAGCCACGGCGGGGTACCGAGGTCGAGATCTGCCTGCCCGCCGGTCCTGAGACGACTGGCTGAGCGGTGTGCTCCTGCCCTATTATATCAGGAGTCTATCCCCTGACAGGGCGAGCGTAGGAACCTGAGGAGCCCTCAAAGTGCAAGCTCTGCGCAGGCTGTTCTCGAATCTCTTCCAGATCAGGCGCGATGAGCTGGCCAAGGCCATCGTGATGGCCGGTCTCTTCTTCCTGGTCATCACCACGATAGGGATTCTCAAGCCGATAAGGAACGCGTTCGCCCTCGACGGGCTGGCGGACAGTCAGTTCTACAGGGTGTACCTGGTCAGCGCGGCGGTCGCCGTCTTCGTTTTTCCTTACAACCGCCTGGCGGATCGGATCGCCTGGCGCTGGCTCATACCGTCGGTCTCCGTCTTTTTTGCGGCCAACCTGCTGATCTTCCGGGCGCTGTACCGCGAGGGGAGCACCGGGTTCGGCGTGACCTTCTACGGCTGGTACGACATATACGCCGCCGTCATGGTCACGCAGTTCTTCATGGCGACTCAGCTGTTCTTCAACGCCCGGGACGCCAAGCGACTGTATCCTCTCGCGATCGCGGGCGGGTCGCTGGGCGGTGTGTTCGGTTCGGCGATCACCGGCTTCTTCGCCGAGAGAGTCGGAGGGCCGAACCTGCTTCTGGTTGCCACAGGCTTCGTCGCGATCTTCTCGGTCGCGATCCCGTTCGTCTGGGCGGCTGAAAGGCGCCGGGAGGCGAAGCCGGAGCGGCGGCGGCAGGAGAAGCTCACGGCCGGCGAGTTCACGACGATCATTCGCAACAAGCACGTCTTGCTCATCGCTGCGGCGGTACTCCTGACGGTGCTCGTCAAGCAGCTGGTCGACTATCAGTTCAACGAGATCACCAAGGAGGTCTACGAGAGCCGAGACGCCATCGGGGCGTTCCAGGGCAAGTTCTTCGCCGCCGCGCAGTGGCTGCCGTTTCTGGTGCTGCTGGCGCTGCGCCCGCTGTTGCAGCGCTGGGGTGTGGCCCTGGTCGTCCTGTTATTGCCGGTTGTACTCCTGACCGCGAACCTCGCACTCGCCCTGTCTTGGAGCCTGTGGGCTGCCATGGGTGCGAAGGCCGGAGACATGTCCTTCCGCTACACCGCGGAGCGGGCGGGGCGCGAGATCCTCTACGTGCCTTTGCCGGAGAACATCAAGCTCAAGGCGAAGGCGTACATCGACATGGCCGTGGAGAAGGGCCTGGGCAAGGTGACGTCCGCCGCCCTGATTTTCGCCGCGCTGCTGGTGATCGACTACAGGCAGGTCGGCTATCTGGGCGTCGCCCTCGGCGTGATCTGGCTGGCCGTGGCGGTCGCCGTGCGCGCCGAGTACGTGCGCAGCCTGGCACGCTCGATTCGCGGTCGGTTCGCTAGCTACGAGGGCATCTTCGCGTCGATCGCCGATGCCAGCACCGTGCCGCTCGTGCAGCAGGCGCTGACCAGTGGGGACGAGCGGGGGATCGCCTTCGCCCTCGACCTCATCGATCAGGCCGACCCGGCGAGCGCGCGACCGCTGGTGGCCGGGCTGGATGAGCTTCTGGACCACCCGAGTCGTCGTATTCGGGAGCGCGCCCTCACGGCACTCGCGAGCTTCCCGGCTGATGCGGACTGGTCCAAGGTCCGTGACAAGGTGTTGGATCCGGACGAGGCGGTCCGCAAGGCCGCGGTGCGCGCCTTGTACCGGGCAGGTGCGACGCCGGCGCAAGAAGTGATGAGAGAGCTGCTGCGCTCGGATGAGGCGGTGGTCCGCATCGCCGCACTATCCTGCCTGAGTGAGGAAGATGGTGCTGGGGACGGTGCCGCTCTGATCGAGCCAGCGTACCTGGAGGCGCGACTCGAGGCGGCCGGGCGCGGCGAGGTCAGTTCCAAAGTGGAGCTGGCTCTTGCCAGCGCGGCGCTGCGCGACGATCCGCGCGTACCGGACATCCTCGGCCCGCTGCTCCGGGATCCTGACCCACAGGTCGCGATGGCGGCGCTGTGGGCGGCGGGCCGTCTCGGTCGGCGTGAGTTCCTCCCGCGGCTGATCGCCGCCCTGGGGTCGGCGAGGACGCGGGAAGCGGCTCGCGAGGCGCTGTTATGGCAGGGCGAGCGTGTGGAGGGGACGCTGTCCGACTACCTGGAGGACGCTTCCATCGATCTGGCCGTGCGCCGCAACATCCCGGCGGT
>CP070823.1:2884513-2887760 GCA_020344375.1 Gemmatimonadota bacterium
TTTCACTGCGAGACCTGCAACGTAAAGAGGGGAGCCCGCACCGCCAGCCTCCCCTCAATTACCCCAATATAAAGCAGATAGCCTGCCCCCACCAGCAATCTCGAGCACAGCAACACTGCGAGAAGCGCAGCGTAAAGCGCCCGTCCAACTGACCTGCGCTTGCAACGTCAATTTGGCATACGCCACTCCGATCACAGAGCGTCCGCCGGGCTCCGTACCCCGTACCCGCCTCGGTTCAAGACATGCGTGTAGATCATTGTCGTCCGCACGTCCCCATGCCCCAGCAGCTCCTGGACTGTGCGGATGTCATAGCCGTCCTCCAACAGATGCGTCGCGAACGAGTGGCGGAAGGTGTGACACGTGGCATGCTTCGTGATCCCGGCCCTCCGAACCGCCTCCTTTACGGCGCGCTGCACCGCAGACTCGTGCAGATGGCGCCGGTAGCGGCGACCGCTGCCGGGATCGGTCCAGAGTCGCGAGGCTGGAAACACATACTGCCACGCCCACTCCCGGCTCGCCCCCGGATACTTGCGCTCAAGCGCGTCAGGCAACTCAACAAAGCCGGCCCCACGCTTCAGGTCACGCAGATGCTGCTCCCGAACCGCCGCCAGATGCTCTGCGAGTGCCGGCTCCACGGCAGCGGGAAGCATCGTGATCCGATCCTTCCCACCCTTCCCCTGCCGCAGCCGGATCTCGCCGCGCTCGAGGTCGAGGTCCTTGACACGAAGCCGCAAACACTCGAGCAGCCGCAACCCCGAGCCGTACAGCAGCATGACCACCAGTCGCTTCGCTCCCTTCAGCCGCTCCAGCACTGCCCTCACCTCAGCGCGCGTAAGCACGACCGGGATACGCCGCGACAGCTTCGCACGCACCACTCCGTCCACCATCGAGATGTCGATGCCGAGTACCGTCCGATACAGGAAGAGCAGAGCGCTGGCTGCTTGGCTCTGCGTGCTTGCGCTCACACGTTCTTCCTCGGCAAGGCTGGTCAGGAACTCGGCGATGTGCGCCCCGTCCAGCTCGTTCGGGTGGCGCTTGCCGTGAAACAGAACGTAGCGGCGGACCCAGCCGACGTAGGCGTCCTGCGTTCGCTGGCTGTAGCGACGCACTCGCAGCGCGCGTCTCAGTTGATCGAGAAGCTTCACCTTCTGCCGAACCATCTCTCCTCCTCCACCTGCACAGTAGGAACCTGGGGGGTCAAAGGATCATCATCGCCGCGTGCCGAACGGATTCGATCCGCCCGGCCCAGGCGGACAGCAACATCCTCCAACAGATGCGTTTCGGGAGCAGCCGCGCCGGACGAACTCGCCGCGCGCTTGTTGCGGTACATAGCTTACCCTGCCATCTTGCCAGACTTCTCACGCTGGCCCCGGCACCGACGACGGGCTCGCGAAGACCGATCCCGCGGCCGAACGATCCGTGTGAGCTCCGGTGGCCAGGCCCGAATGTCAGAAAAGAGTCACGACAACAGCGGGAGGCACTTGAAGATGTTACGTATTGCTCGGGCAGGCGGTGCTCTATCGCTCGCCCTCACCGGCGTAATGCTGTGCGCCCACGCCCTGTCGGCCCAGGATGGCCAAAAGGAGCTCGGCTGGTTCTTGACCAGTGAGCTCACAGCCGTCTGGACAGCCGGCAACTCCGAGTCGAACACCTTCGGGCTCGCCAGCTCGCTGCGCTATGTCTGGGAGCACGCGCAGGTCAGGTTCGAGGCCGGCGGTGTCCGCGCCGAGTCATCGCTCACCACGCGCACGGCCGTCGGCACGTCGCCTGACGACTTCACACTCGAGGAAGAGACGGTCACCCGGAAGACCGCGGAGGCTTACTACGCGCGTGGCCGCTACGACTACAGCGTCAGCAGCCGATTCTTCGTATTCGCAGGCGCCGACTGGTTGCGCAACACATTCGCCGGGATCGACAGCCGCATCCTGGTCGCCGTCGGCGCCGGCAACGCGTGGTTGGACACCGACCGATTGCGCTTCAAAACCGACTATAGCGCCACCTACACATTCCAGGAGGACGTGGTCGATGATCCGTTCATGAAGGCAAAGTTCCCCGGTCTGCGCTTCACCTACGACTTCTGGTCGAAGCTCACCAGCTCGACCGACCTCACCAGCGTCCTCATCACCGACTGGAACCTCGACAACACCGACGACGTCCGCGTCGACCTGACGAATGCCCTGCCCATCGCTATCAGCTCGGCGCTCGCCCTGAAGCCGTCCTTGCAGCTGCTCTGGCGTAACGACCCCGCGTTGACCGAGGTCGCTCTGGTGGAGAGCGATGGTACGCCGACCGGCGACATGGTCTTGGTGCCGCTGAACAAGCTGGACAGCTTCTTCACGCTCGCGCTGGTCGTGAAGCTCTGACGCGGCATCTCCTCCAGCCTGCAGATTGAAGGGCGTCGCGGTCACCGCTGGCCTGTCGTCAGCACGCCGCGACCGCCGTGCGCCGCTCGAACAGATAGTAGAGGACCGGGATGCTCGTGAGCACGAAAACGGTGCTGGCGATCAGCCCGCCGATCGTCGCCAACGCCAGTGCGTTCCAGATCGTCGCGTCGATCGTCTCGCTGAACAGGATGAGCGGCAACAGGCCCAGCACAGTGGTGAGCGCGGTCATCAGGATCGGACGTACCCGCTCCAGCGTGCCCTGGATGATCGCCTCCTTCAACGCCGTACCCGCGCGGCGGATCTCGTTGATGTGGTAGACAATCAGGATCGCGTTGTTGACCACGATCCCCGCCATCATGATGACACCGATGTAGGCCGAGCGGGTGAACGAGGCGCCTGTGTAGAAGAAGACCAGGAAGACACCGATCAGGGCCAGCGGTACCGTGAGCAGCACGACGAAGGGCGCGCGCAACGACTCGAACAGCGCCGCAGTCACTATATATATAAGGAGCACCGCGAAAACGAGCACCGTGTAGATCTGCCGCTGCTCCTCCGAAGTCCAGAAGACCTCCCGCTCCTTCTCGATCGTGTAGCCCGCCGGCAGCTCCGTTGCGTCCACCGCCACATCCCGCACCCGATCGCCCAGCCTGCGTGGCCCGCGGAACTCCCAGCCGACGAGCCGCTGGTACTGCTGGTTCTCACGCACGATGCGGTTCAGCACCTCGCGCCGCCCCACCTCCGCCACGTCCGACAGCCGCACCGTCTCGCCGGTCCCCGTCGGCACCGCCAGCTCCCGCAGGTCGCCGAACGAGAAGTCGCGGTAGCCCTCCAGCTTGACGGCGTACCGCACCTCCTCACCGCCC
>CP070823.1:2887860-2901694 GCA_020344375.1 Gemmatimonadota bacterium
CAGCGGCCACACAGGGACGGAATCTGGCGGCGCTCCGGGACACCCACGTAGCCCCTGCTCGGGTCCATCGCCGCCATACTGAATTCCTGAGCGTCGCCGCCATGGCAGGAGACGCACCCGAAGCCCCTGGCTGCGTGCACGCTTGCCGCATGCTCCTGCACAGGCTCGGCCAGGTTACCGCTCAGCCCGGAATGACAGCTTACACACGTACCTTCCTGGGCCTGGCCGTATCCCACGGATGGCACGATGCACCAAAGCAGCAAGACCAACGCTTCACGCGCGTAGCGCTCTCGGATACTCATCAGCGGTCCGAAGTTTGAGTCTGGATGTACGCGATAACAGCCTCAGGTCCCGAACACTGCGAGCCTGACCGGCATTGGGCCGTGCCACACGAAAGCGCACAAGTTATGACTTTGCCGGGCTCTAAGGAAGCGGGCACCGCCACCGTCGCGGAACCCAGAAAGTGTCACGCCACTTCGCCCAGCTGGCACCTCAGCTACTCGCCGGGCACAGCCTCCACTACGTGGAACGCGTGGCTCCGCTGCAACTCCCCGTCCAGGTAGAGCTCCACACCCCAGCGGCCCGTCTGCGAAAAGCTGGTGAGCTCGAGGCTGAAGACCGTAACCTGCTCTGCTGCGCGGCCCCTGATCTCCAGTGTCGTCGCATCCACGTCGTCAGCGAACGCGTCGAACCAGACCGCCTCCGCCACGTGAGGCGGTTGAAGCGCCTCCCAGTGGACCCACAGGTTCACGACCTCGCCCTGCTCGAAGATGGTCGTGATCCCTACCGGGACCCCGTCGACCACGGCGAGCGCGAGGACCGACTCAGCGACGCGCGGCCCGGCCAGCGGCCCGACGACAATGCCGCTGGCCTCCTCATCTTCGCACCCGGCGAGCAGCGGCACCAAGGCGCAGGCAAGCGCGAGGGTTCGAGCTCTCATCAGGCTCCAAGATGCACGGAAGCCTCGCGGCGCGACAGTGGCCACCTGGCATCTCGCTCCTGCCCTCGCTCCCGGGTCCGACTTCAGACTCCTGACTGAGACCGTCAGGAAGCTGAATCCCGAGCGAGCCGCCTCTGGTCGGCCCTCGCTGGAATTCGTTGCCGCGACTCGACTTAGCTCGCTGGCGTTCCCGGTCTCGTCCGGGCACACCTCTTGCCCCGCAAGTCGCACAACCAAGCCATCCTTCTCACGACACGTCACCACCATGCAGGAGGATGACTCATGAAGGCACTATCTTCTCTCGCGGTCGTCGGGCTCTTCGCCCTCGCGGCGCTGCTCGTCGCGTGTGATGACGACTCCACCGGAATCGAGACGCCGAGCGACCTGGGCTTCAGCTTTAGCGGCGTCACCTCCGGCACCTATGAGGCCACCGGCACGCCGGGCGTCGATGCCGACGGCCGGCCGGAATTCGGTAGCTGGGCGATCATGGCGGAGCCCGATTCCGTGGACGGTGTGGTCATCGCCAGCTTCCGCACGACCGAGGACCCGCGTGGCGACCTGTTCGTCCTTCAGCTCGCCTCACTGCAAACCGGGGAATTCACACCTTGCGAGCCGAACGCGGACTGCCACGGCAGGATCTTCTTCGGGGTGAACACCGACGACTTCACCGACTACGACTACTACTTCGAGATCGTCTCGGGCAGCGTCACGATCGCAGAGATCGGCGCAGGCCGGCTGCGCGGCAGCTTCCAGTTCAACGCGCTCGACCAAGGTGGGGCCGGGTCGGACACCATCACCGTGGACGACGGTGAGTTCGACGTGCCCTTCGGGACCACGGCCCAGAACAACGCGGCGTGGTGCATGATCGGCGGCGCGGCGACAGATACCAACGGGCCCTGCGAAGGCTAACCGGAGCTACCCGCATCCATCTTCACCTTTGAGGGCCGGCCTGCGCGACCGGCCCTCAACACGGCTAGCGCCAGCTCTCGCGGCGGGTCGGTGCGTGCCACAGGGGCACCAGCACGTCCAC
Organism: Gemmatimonadota bacterium; assembly: GCA_020344375.1. Taxonomy (GTDB): domain Bacteria; phylum Gemmatimonadota; class Gemmatimonadetes; order Palauibacterales; family KS3-K002. The sequence goes on from CP070823.1 coordinate 2,889,831, forward strand.
CGTCCTCGGCGGATAACATACCCGTTGGTCGCAGGCTTGAAAGCGCACTCTGAGCCCGACGTTAGCCCCTTCGGCTGGCTGGTCCGACTCCAGCCTGAGGCGCACCTGCGCGACGGTCGTGTCCGTATAAGCGAGGAGCAACACCGGTCCCCGAGTGTAGCGCACGATCACCGGGACAGGTGCCGGCCACCGGATATCCTCCACCACGCCGCCCTCAGGGAGCGACACGACTTCGATCGTCGTGGCGATGGGCATCAGCCCCCGGAGCTCCGGCGGAACGACCGGTTCATGTGGCCAGGAATGAAACCCTGCGGCGTGCTCCAAGGCCACCGCGACGGACACCTGATACCCCGCTTGAGGGTTGGCGGGCGTCGCCAGCGCCCGAACCTTGACGGAATCCGCGCCGCCCGGGACCTGCACGCCGTAAGCCGGGCCTGGCACGCCAATGATGCCGAGCAGACATCCCAATAAGGCAGCTTTGATCAGATCTTCGGTCATAACAGCACGTACGTTTGAACGACTCGAATGGAAGAATCCGGTTGGATGAATGAACCGCGTTGCCCGTACAATATGTTTCGCGATGGCTCTCGTTGCCAACCTCTTGAGAGCCCCGTTAGCCCTTGACCGTTTGGAGGCAGAGTACAGCTCCTGTCGTCCTCAAAAGCGAATCACTAGAGGCTCGCGTCAGTGAAAGTCGTGGCTCTCGATGACGTCGGCGCCCGCGGTCGGCTCGATCGCGGCGATCCGCCGTGCCTGCACGTTGATCACGTCCTGCTCGTGCTGGGCGATCCCCTCGATCAAGAGCACTGGTGAGCGGACGATGGTGCGGCGATAGCGCTGAAACAGGTCGGCGTAGACCACGAAGTTGGAGAACCCGGTCTCGTCCTCCAGAGTGATGAAGCACACGCCTTTGGCGGTGCCCGGCCGCTGCCGGCAGATCACCACGCCAGCCACCTTCACTCGCTGACCGCTGCGGACCCGCCTGAGCTCCTCTGCCGAGACCACACCGTGAGCGCGCAGTGTTGCCCGCAAGTGCTCCATGGGATGCCCGTGGGTGCAGAGTCCGGTGGTCAGGTAATCGGCGGCGATGAGCTCGATCCGGGTCATCTCCTTCAGTTTCGGGTGCGGGTACGGATGAGGTGCCGAATCCACCGGCGCCAGTGGCCGCTGGGCGAGCTTCGCCAGCATCTCCCAGAGGGCGGAGCGCCGGCCCGGCCCCCAGAGCGTCCGGAAAGCGCCGGCCTCCGCCAGCGTCTTGAGGGAGGGGAGGCCGAGGCCCGACCGCCGCACCACATCCTCCACCGACCGGAAAGGTCCCCCGGCCTCCCATGCCGCCTTGAGCTTCTCCTCCGCCTTCGAGCCCAGCCCGCGCACGTAACGCAAGCCGATCCGCAGGGCCGGTCGGTCGGGCGCGGCACCGACCCACGAGCGGACATTTGGAGCGCCCCGGACTGTCACGTGTCTCTGCCCGGGTCGCGCGACATGAAGCGAGGGGTCGGTGCCGCGCCCTCCCTTTCGTGATGACGAGTCCGCTCGAGGATCCCCCGCCGCGTCCCGACCATCACGGGACTCTAGGGGCGGAGTGGGTGTCCTCGAGCGCAATTTGGAGCGCGGCGGCGGCGCAGCCGCCGTTCCTGCAACCGAGCCGCGCGACATGGAGCGAGAGGATCCCCACTCCGCCCCCTCCCGGTCCGAGTCCAGGGGTGCGGCAGGTGTCCACGGTGCCGCGCGACATGAAGCGAGACGACCCTGCCGCACCCCGTCCTCCTCGATGCCGGGTTCGAGCGTGCAGTCCCAGCTCGAGTACACGAGATCGACCGGCCGCACTTCCACACCGTGGCGACGTGCGTCGTGCACCAGCGTGCCCGGCGCGTAGAACCCCATCGGTTGCGCGTTCAAGAGCGCGCAGTAGAACTCGGGCGCGTAGTAGCGCTTGAGATACGCCGAGGCGTAGACCAGGAGCGCGAATGACGCCGCATGGCTCTCCGGAAAACCGTAGTTGGCGAAGGCGGTGAGCTGCTTGACGATCTGATCCTGCACGTCTGTGGTGATCCCGCGCACCGTCATCCCCGCCCGTAGCGCCGGCTCGATCAGCGCCATCGCCTCACGCGAGCGCTTGAACCCCATCGCCCGGCGCAACGCGTCCGCTTGGCCCGGCGTGAAGTTCGCCATCGCCACCGCGACCTTCATCCCCTGCTCCTGGAAGAGCGGCACGCCCAGCGTTCGCTTGAGGATCGGCTCAAGATCCGGATGCAGATACGTCACCGGCTCCTCGCCACGCCGCCGCCGCACATAGGGATGCACCATCTCGCCCTGGATGGGGCCCGGCCGGATGAGTGCCACCTGGACGACCAGATCGTAGAAATCCCCGGGTTTCAAGCGCGGCAGCGAGTTCATCTGCGCCCGGCTCTCGATCTGGAAGACGCCTACCGTGTCCGCCTGCTGGATCATCCGATAGACCTCGGGGTCGCCCGCCGGCAGCTGGGCCAGGTTGATGGCCACACCGCGCGTCTCGCGGATGTAGCGGATCGCCTTCGCCAGGCAGGTAAGCATCCCCAGGCCCAACAGATCGATCTTGATGAGGCCCACGAAGTCGAGGTCGTCCTTGTCCCACTGGATGACGGTGCGCTCCGGCATCGCCGCCGGCTCGATGGGGACGATCCGGGAGAGTGGGCCCGCGGTGAGGACGAAGCCGCCTACATGGATGGAGCGGTGACGCGGTAGTTGGTCGAGCCCGCGTACCACGTGGACCAGCGCCGCGACACGACGGTCCCGCGGATCGAGCCCGCAGGCGGCCAGTCCGCCATTCTCCAGCACATCGGCCGCCTCTACCGCTTCGCAGCGCTCCACTTCCGCCGCCAGTCGATCGGCCACATCGGTGGAGAAGCCGAGTACGCGGGCGGCATCGCGCACCGCGGAGCGGCCGCGATAGGTGATCGTCTCGCAGACCATTGCCGCCCGCTCGCGGCCGTACTTGCGGTAGACGTACTGGAGCACCTCCTCGCGCTGCTCGTGCTCGATGTCGAGATCGATGTCGGGCGCGCCGCCCCGCTCCTCCGAGAGGAAGCGCTCGAACAACAGCTCGAACTTGATGGGATCCACCGCCGTGATCCCCAGGCAGTAGCAGACGCAGGAGTTGGCGGCCGAGCCGCGTCCCTGCAACAGGATCCCTTGGCGCCGGGCGAAGCGGACGATGTCCCAGACGGTGAGGAAGTACCCGGCCAGGTCCAAGCGCTTGATCACCTCGAGTTCGTGGCGGATCTGGCGACGCACTCGCTGCCTGAGACCCGACCCGCCGTTTAGACGGGGCGGCGCAGCCTCCACCAGCTCAGAAATCCGGATCGGATCAGCGTTCCGCACCTGCCCTGCCCCACCGTACCGCTCCAGCGCACCCCGCCAGACCAACCGCTCCAGATACTCCTGCGTCGTCACGCCGGGCGGCACCTGGAACCCCGGCATCGCCGGCGAGAGATCCGCCAAGCGGAAAGAACACTCGGCGGCGACGCCGTGGGTGTTCTCCACCACGTCGGGCCGCTGGCGCCAACGCCGCCACACCACCGAGGGCGGCTTCAGATGCCACTCGCCGTTGGGGCGCAGCCGCGTACCCGCCTCATCCAGAGTCACCTGATGGCGCAGGCAGGTAAGCAGATCGTGGACGATTCGGCCCGACGGCAACACATAGTGCACATCGTTGGTCGCCACCGCCGGCAGCCCCTGACGGTCCGCCAGCTCCAGCAAGCAATCCGCCAGCGCCCGTTCCTCCGGCAGCGCATGATCCCAGACTTCCACGGCCAAGTAGCCGTGGAAGGCACTCCGCAGAAAATCGAGCAGCTCCCGCGCCCCCTTCCCATCGCCCGCCCGCACCCGCCGGGCCAGCTCGCCTTGCGGACAGCCCGTGAGGGCAAAGACTCCTGCTCCCAGCTCCGCCAGGTCTTCCCAGGTCACCCGTGGGCGCCCCCTGTCCGGCGCCCAGCTGTTCGTGATGGCGGCTCTCGAAGTTGATTCGGGGCGGGCTCCTTTCCGCGACAGGGAGGGCACGGCGGGAGCCGCGAGCGGACATTTGGAGCGCGGTGGCCCGTCACACATCCCAGCCCGTGTCGCGCGACATGAAGCGAGGGTTCCCGCCGTGCCCGACCGTCCCCGCGTCACCAGCTCCGAGAGGTTCGCGTAGCCCTCGGCGGTCCGCGCCAGCAGCGTGAGATGGCTGGGAGGACCAGCAGCGTCCTCCGGCGGCACGATCGTGAGCTCAGCCCCCACGATCGCTTCCAGCCCCGCCTCCCGGGCCGCCCGGCTGAAGCGCACCGCGCCGCCCAGGTCGTCGTGGTCAGTGAGCGCCACGGCGCGGATGCCGAGCTCCACCGCCCGTTGCACCAGGACTTCCGGCGTGGAGGCGCCGTCGAGGAGGGAGAAGGCGGAGTGGCAGTGGAGCTCGGCGTATGAGGGCATAACCCAGTGTCCCGAATAAAGCCCGTAAGCCCTGGCGACAAAAAAGCCCACCGCAAGGTGGGTCCAGAGCGGAGCGGCACTTCGAAGGTAGGGGGAGTGGGTCGCCCCTCCGCCCTGGGATACCGAATATAACCCGAACATACCGAGGACGCAAGGGGCCATCCCTCCCGGCGAAGGGACGCCAAGATCGAGCTCATCGCCGCGCAGACATTACAAAAGAGGAGGTCCCCGTCGCCGGGCGCCGAGGACCTCCTCCCGCGGTAAGCCGCCGATTCAGGGCTTTCCTACCGGGACCATGATGTGCGCGTACGGCGTACCCTTCCACATCACATAGGGGCCGCCGCTCGTGGGATCCGTGGGAAGGTTCTCAAGCGCCGCCGACTCAGGAACGACGATCATGATGTGGGGGCCGCTCTCGATCCATTCCTCCCCCGGCGCGGGTTCCGTCGCGAAGGGATCGGTGTGCTTTGCAATGCAAAGTACTTGACATCATCAACTGGCTCCCTCATCTTCAAGCCCATGGACAACGAGACCCCGCAACACCCGACTCCCCCCACCCCCGCCGCCCGGTCCCGTGCCCTCGATGACCTGCGCTTCATTCGTGAGACCCTGGCGCGTGCCAGCTCGTTCACCGCCGTCCCTGGGTGGGGCACCCTCGCCATCGGCCTGACCGCGTTCGCCGCCGCCGCACTGGCCGCCCGCCAGATCACCCCCAGCGCGTGGCTCCTCACCTGGCTCGCCGAGGCTGCCCTGGCGATCGCCATCGGGGCCGTCGCAATGGCTCTCAAAGCCAGAGCCGTCAAGGCGCCGCTGCTGCGCGGCGCCGGCGCACGCTTCGTCTTCGGCCTCTGCCCTCCCCTGGCCGCCGGCGCTGTGCTCACGGCGGTTCTCTACTCGGCGCGCCTCTTCGACGCCATGCCCGGCACCTGGCTGCTGCTGTACGGTACCGGCGTGACGACTGGCGGCGCGTTCTCCGTGAGAGCTGTCCCCATCATGGGGGTCTGCTACATGCTGATGGGTCTCGGAGCTTTTCTCGCCCCAGCGGCATGGGCCGACGCGTTCATGGCGGCTGGTTTTGGCGGGATCAATGTCGTCTTCGGCGCGATCATCGCCCGCAGGTATGGCGGCTAGCGGCGGCTCCTCGACGATGAACAGGCGACGGGGTTCATCAGACGTGGGGAGTCTACCGGGTCGTCCGCGCGGGCGAGCCTCAAGCAGTGCCACGCCGGGCCTCGATCGTCTTATCCATCAGCGGGTCCGACTCGGCATCATGAGCGCACTCGCCGTGAATGAGTCGCTGACCTTCAGCGATCTGAAAGGCCTGCTCGAAATCACGGACGGCAACCTCAGCGTGCACGCACGGAAACTCGAGGATGCGGGTTACGTCGCCTGCACGAAGTCGTTCGAGGGAAGGGTGCCAAAGACGGAGTACCGACTCACCGAGACGGGCCGCCGAGCCCTCGAGTGCTATCTGGATGACATGGAGGATCTCATCCGCGTGATGCGCGGTGAATAGAGGAAGCGAACGATGGATACGAAGTCTAGGCTCGCATTCCAGGTAGCGGCCGCCGGGATCCTGCTCGGCGTGTTGGGTGATGCGCTGCTCCGGGCTGTCCCCTGGGGCATAAACGTGCCGGTATGGACGGCGGCGGTGCTGGCGTGTGCGCTGATTCTGGCAGATCGTCACCGAATCGAATGGAACCCGCGCATGCACTGGCCCGCGCTCCTGGCCCTCATCTTCTCCGTCGGCTTCGCCTGGCGCGATTCTCCGTCCGTGAAGTTCTTCGATGCCTTCGCGATGGTGGTAGCCGTCTCTATCTGGAGCGGCAGTCTCGACGGCGCGCCGGTTCGCAGCTGGGGGTTCTTCCACTACGTACGCGGACTCCTGAACTCCGGCAGTGCGGCAGCGATCGGTGCCACGGCGTTGGCGCGCAGCGACATCACATGGACCAGCACCGCGGGCCGCACGCGTTGGCGGCACGCCCGCTCCGCTGCTCTTGGTCTGCTCATCGCTTTCCCGCTGCTCTTCGTGTTCGGCGGCCTGTTGATGGCAGCCGATGCCGTGTTCGATCAGTTGGTGACGCGCGCCCTGAACATCGACCTCGCCAATCTTCTATCGCACGCCGCGCTCATAGCCTTCTTCGCCTGGACCGTGTGCGGCTTCCTGCTGCTGATCCTCAGGTTCAGCAAGCCCGGTTTCACGGAGGCCGCAGCGCCGGAGCGACCCGGCCTCGGTATCGTAGAGATCGCGGTGCCTTTGGCTCTCGTCGATCTCCTCTTCCTCGTCTTCGTGGTCGTGCAGATCCGCTATCTGTTCGGTGATGCTTCGCTGGTCGAGCAGACGGTCGGTCTCACGTATGCCGAGTACGCGCGCCGCGGGTTCTTCGAGCTCGTGGCCGTCGCCGCGCTCGTGTTGCCGTTGCTGCTCGTGGCGGATTGGGTGCTGGCGAAGGCCGATCGCCGGAGCCTGCGCGCCTTTCGAATCCTGGCGGCGCTACAGCTCCTGCTGCTCTTCGTCATCATGACGTCCGCCGTAACACGCATGCAGTTGTACGTAGGCGCTTACGGGCTCACCGAGCTCCGCCTCTACACGACTGCTTTCATGACCTGGCTCGGCGTCGTGCTGATCTGGTTCGCGATCACCGTCCTGCGTGGCTGGAGACAGCCCTTCGTGACCGGTGCCACGCTCGCGGGATTCTGTGTGATTGGGATGCTCAACATCATGAACCCGGACGCACTGATCGCAAAGACGAACACCGATCGAGCGCTGATGGGTCGGGAGTTCGATGCGCTGTACGCCACGTCGCTGAGCGCCGACGCCGTCCCGATTGTAGTGTCGGCGCTTCCAGGATTGAGCCCCGACGATCGCTGCGTGGCCGCCGCTCGGATTTTGAAACGTTGGGCGCCCCCAGCAGGGGCTTCTTGGCGAACCTGGAGCTATGGTCGGGCAAGAGCGTGGGAGACTGTGACGGACACGTACGACTACTTGGAAAACCAGGTGTGCGAGGTCCCTGAGGTGACATCCGACGCCCCGGCCGCGACCGAGGCGCTGGATACGAGGACGGTGCCGGCTCAATCCGATTCGCTGGAACCGTAGGGGATCGGGAGAACGCGCTTAACGGCTTCCACGACCTGGCCGATGCTCACCGGCCGCCGCAGCGCAGCATCCCAGTCCCCCGCCGGAAGCGCACTTCTCGAGTGCGCGAGAAGAAACCACCGACTCCCCGTGTGCTTCGCTGCGAGCCCCGCACGAACCTCCGACGCCTCACGCTCCACGACACACTGATCCACGATAATCAGTCTCACGGGTCCTCGGCCCGGCTGCGTGGCGGGGTAGCGTAGCGCTGCCGACAGGGTTCGTGACCCGACGGCGTCGTATCCGGCCGCCAGCAGCTCGGCCCGCAGCAGCGCCCGCGGCCATTGGTCCGGCGAGACTATGAGCACGCGTGGAGCTTCCATCCTCTACAAGATGGGACGGGAATACCCCTCACCCGCCACCCCTGCGCGCCGCCGTCAGGCTTGGCACGCACTGACGCCACACTTAACTTGTTGGTGGCGCAGCTTGGGCTGCGCAGAGTTACAGAATCACCCTGGCTGGATGCAGTTATGCCCTCCCCCAGGCAGCTGTTACGATCGCTTTGCCTTCTGCCGATGCTCCTCGGCTCCTGCTCCGAAGTGGCATTCGAGCCCGTCAACGCCCGCCCGCTCGATCCTCCTGGCATCTATCGCTCCTGGTGGGCCGAGGTAGAAGCCTGCGCTGACATCCGTGCAGCGTTCGAGCGGGTGAGCTGGTACGAAGCCGATCGTCTGATCAACAGAGAGACAGGAACGGAGCACGTGGGGGCCTGGTGGCCACCGCATACCATCTACGTGGATTCGGGCTACCTGCTATTCGAGGGCGGGGTCAAGCACGAGATGCTGCACGATCTACTACAGACTCATGACCACAGCTCACCGTTGTTCTCGCGCTGTGCCGGAGTCTAGGGGAGCTAGCCAACTCTCTTCAACCCGGCAACCCCTCTATCACACAATTCGCGACGGCTAGGTCGCAGGCGGTCGCGCCCCTCGACGCAAGACCACCACGAGCGGCACGGCCAGCGGCAGCGCGGCGCACACTAACGCGGCCACCCCGTAGCCCAGGTACGACCCGCCCGAGGCGCGCAGCAGCGGCATCGCCAGCAGGATCGCATCGATCGCGTAGTGGGCGACGAGCATCGTGACCAGGCCGTAGCGGATGAAGACCCAGCCGAAGACCACGCCCGCGATCGTGAGCTCGATACCCCGCACGTACACGGGGTAGACGGGGTAGCTCGAGTGGCCCAGCGCCCAGATAACGGCCGGGATGAGGAGCGCCAGGAACGTGACCCTGAGGAGGCGCTTGAAGAACGGGACAGCGAACAGACGAAACAGCACCTCCTCGCTCACGGCTGCCTGTGTCGCGATGAGCAGCGGCACGAGCCACGGTAGATACATACCCAGCAGCTGGCTGTGCGGGCTTTCGGCCGGCAGCCAGACGCCGAGATAGCGCCTGCCGACGAGATAGAACGCCGTGACATAACCGAGGAAGGCCAGGCCGACCGCGTAGCCACGAAGCGTCTCCACGGCCGCGGCCCGCGTGAACCAGCGACGCGCCACCCAGTCCCTCAATGCCGTCAGCGCGTCCGGAAAGCTCTCGAGCGAGAGCGATTCCCCGGCCGCAGCGCTGACCCAGACGGCCAGACCGTACAGAGCGGCGCCAATCAAGACGCCGATCAGTGCCGCGAGGATATAGACGTTAAACGGCCACTCTGTGGGGTACCCCGACTTCAGCAGCGGGTAGCTCAGCAGGCCACTGACCAGAACGGCGGCGCCCACGACGGCGCCCAGCAGCAGGCTCGGACGCCAGCGGATCTGCTCCCTCTTGTAGCGAACGATCGCCACGACCAGCGCCGCGATCACCAGAGCCGCCATCAGCGCGAGACTCACGAGCGTCAGCAACATGCCGCCTGAAGTCTCCTTGCTCTGCTCGCGCTCGAACTTCTCTGGCACCTCCAGGAACTGACTGAAGTAACCGACGTCCGATCCGAAGACCTCGACCGAGAGGCGTCGGCTCGCCGTGCCCGCCTCAGGGTCGTCAGGCCGCCACTCGATCTCCGAGCCCACGAGCTCCCAGGTAAACGAGTGATCGAGCCGGTTCTCGCGCGCCTCGGTGGACTGGTCCTCGAGACGCCACTCGGTCAGGTCGATGCCCAGCTCGTCCGTCACGAACGAACCCGCGATCGCCAGGGCCGAATCCTGGCTGAGCGAGTCACCCGCCGCGGCCTCGGGAATCGTGTGCAGGAAGCGGAGCGCCCGGCCGTCCGGTGTCAACCGCAGGACGTACTCTTCGATCTCGCCGGAGCGGAACCAGCGGGCGCGCCAGTTCCAGAGGGCGAGCTCGTCACGGGCGAAACGGCTGGTCTCCCTCAGTCCGAGCACGCGCTGGAGGAACACCGCGGCCCCACCGTCGACCTCGAACGTGAGAGCCGACTCGAAGGTATCGGGGTCAACCTCCAGTTCGCGCACGTAATCATCGGCCAGACCTCGGATCTCGCTACGCGACAGCTGCAGATCGATGGCCGCGGCCGGGAAGGCGGCGTCGTAGTACGCCAGAAACAGCGCGGTGCCCAGCACGGCGCCCAATGCGAACAGCCCGTCGGCGAATTTCATCGGCTGACCTCCGTCACGGTTGAAGAGGTGGTCGGCCCGGGCTAAGAGGCAGCCCGGCCGGCGCAGCGAGCGGAAGCTAGGCTCCGGATCCAGACTTAGACTCTAGTAGCACCGGAAGACTGTCAATGGACGCCGCCAGCTCGGTTGCCGCACCGGTTGCGCGGCGCGGACGGTCCCTTAGCTTCGGCAGCTAGCCTTCAGTGAAGACAAGCACCCTGGAGCGGCGTCATGGACTTGGGACTCGAGGGAAGGGTCGCAGCGGTCGGCGGCGCGAGCAGCGGGCTCGGCAAGGCGATCGCCTGGGCTTTGGCTCGGGAAGGCGCCCGGGTCGCGATCTGCGCCCGCGACGAGGAGCGGCTCGAGCACGCCGGTGTGGCCCTGCATCGCGCCTCCGGCCAGGAGATTTTCGCCTACCGCACCGACCTGGCCACCGAGAACGGACCGCGTGACTTCGTCGAGGCGACCATCAAGCAGTTCGGGCGGCTCGACATCCTGGTTTGCAACGCCGGCGGGCCGCCGGCCACCACCAGCGTTAACACGCCGCCCGAGGCCTGGGCTGAAGCGCTGGAGCTGAATTTGCTGAGCACGATCCGCCTCGCCCAGGCAGCGATCCCCCACATGCGCAAGAATCGCTGGGGCCGCATCATCTGCCTCACCTCGGTCTCGGTGAAGTCGCCGATCCCCGGCCTGATCCTCTCCAACACGGCGCGGCCCGGCGTCGTCGGCTACGCCAAGACCATCGCTGAGGAATTCGCCACGGAGGGGATCACCGTGAACGTGGTCTGCCCAGGCTACATGGCGACCGACCGGGTGACGGAACTTCTGGAACAACGGGCCGCCGAGTCGCGGGTGAGCGTTGAGGAGATCACGGCCCAACTGGTGACCGCCATCCCCGCTGGGCGCATGGGCGACCCCAAGGAGCTCGGCGACCTGGTGGCCTTTCTCGCCTCGGAGCGCGCCGCCTACATCACGGGCACGACGATCCAGATCGACGGCGGCTACGTCCGCGGGCTCCTCTGAACGCCAGGAGGCAAACATGCTCTCAAGACAGCAGCGCCCACTCGCCTTAATACTGACCGGTGCCGCTCTGCTGCTGGGCGCCTGCCGCCCGGCCGCGCCGGAGCGCACGGAGATCCTCTGGGACAGCTGGGGCGTCCCGCACATCTATGGGAAGACCCAGGAGGAGCTGTTCCACGCCTTCGGCTGGGCGCAGGCGCAGAGCCACGGCGATCTGATCCTCAGGCTGTACGGACAGGCCCGCGCGCGGGGCGCGGAGTATTGGGGCGAGGACTATCTCGAGACGGATCGCTGGCTCATCACCGTTGGCGTGCCCGAGCGCGCCCGAAGCTGGTACGAGGCCCAGAACCCCGCGTTCCGCCGGAACCTCGATGCCTTCGCCGCAGGGTTCAACGCGTACGCCGCCGAGCACAGCGACGAGATCAACGACGAAGTCGAGGTCGTCCTGCCGGTCGATGCCACCGACGTGCTGGCCCACTTCCAGCGCGCAGTTCTCTTCACCTTCGTCTTCAGCCAGGACGCGGTCGCCTACATCGCGCGAGCATGGCAGGCCGCCGGCTCCAACGCCTGGGCCATTGCACCCTCCCGCTCGGCCAGCGGCAACGCCATGCTGCTGGCGAACCCACACCTGCCCTGGTCCGACCTGTTTCTGTTCTACGAGGCTCAGCTCGTCGGCCCGGGGATCGACGTCTACGGCACGACCCTGGTGGGGG
>CP070823.1:2901794-2915767 GCA_020344375.1 Gemmatimonadota bacterium
GAACTATGCCAGCAGGGCCGAGGCAACATCTGCCGCGGCCAGATGATGCCGGGCAACGATATCGACGGCGGCTTCGCGGAGTACGTCGTGGTTCCGGGTCGCGGGCTGTGCACTGTCGAGGACCGGGCTGGATATGAGCTCTCCCAGCTCTCGGTAATCGCCGATGCGGTGACTACGCCATATCAGGCCATAGTTCGTGCTGGCCTGCGCGAAGGTGATCTAGCCGTCGTGGTCGGAGTGGGCGGCGTCGGTACCTACTGCGTGCAGATCGCGGCGGCCTTCGGCGCGCACGTGGTCGCCATCGACATCGATCAGCAGAAGCTCGCCGCTGTCTCGGATCACGGTGCCGGTCTGACGATCAACTCGGCGGAGACCGACTTCAAGTCGCTCAAGAAGGGTATCGGGACTAAGGCGAAGGAGTGGGGCTGCCCGTCACACAGCTGGAAGATCTTCGAGTGCTCCGGCGATCCAGGAGGACAGGAGACCGCCTTCGGCTTGTTGACCTACGCGTCCACGTTGATGGTCGTCGGCTTTACGCTGGCCAAGCAGGAGCTTCGCCTCAGCAATCTCATGGCGTTCGACGCGACGGTCCAGGGGACCTGGGGCTGCAAACCGGAGCTTTATCCGGAGGCGTTGAAGCTGGTGACCGACGGGAAGGTCACCCTGAAGCCGTTCATCCAGACCTATCCGATGAGTGAAGCACCGAGTGTTGTTCAGCGGGTGGCCGATCACGAGATCGATAAGCGCGCCATCTTGGTGCCGGACTGGGCGTGACGAGGGAGGAACGCACCATGTTGAAGAGCCATACTCTCGTTCCGGAGTGCGAGTTCAAGGAGATCCTGTATGAGCTTCGCCCCGCCGTGGATCCCACAGGCAAGCCGGTGGACGGCCTGTTCAACGCGTGGATCTCCCTGAACAACCCCCAGCAACTCAACAGCTACACGACCGAAGCGATCAAGGAGGTCATCCTGGCGTTCCGCCAGGCGAGCATGGACCGCAGCGTAGTGAGCTGCGTGTTCACAGCGGCCGGGGACAGGGCGTTTTGCACCGGTGGGAATACGAAGGAATATGCCGAGTACTATGCGGGCAACCCGCAGGAGTACAAGCAGTATATGCGCCTATTCAACGACATGATCGATGCCATCCTGCGCTGCGACAAGCCGGTCATCAATCGCGTGAACGGGATGCGCATCGCAGGCGGCCAGGAGATCGGCATGGCCTGTGACTTCAGCGTCGCCGTCGATACGGCTCGCTTCGGCCAGGCGGGCCCCAGACACGGGTCTGCTCCCGACGGTGGCTCGACCGATTTCCTGCCGCTCTACGTCGGCTTCTCGCGGGCGATGGAGAGCGGCGTCCTCTGTGAGATGTGGAGCGCTCACAAGGCGCTGTTCATCGGCCTGATCAACCAGATCGTTCCGGCCTTGAAAGTGGATGGGAAGTGGATACCCAACCCGATGGTGATCACCGACCGTTTCGTCGACGAGTTCGGCAACATCGTCTACGGCGACTTCAAGACCGGCAGCGAGAGAGAAGCGGCGAAAGAGACCCTTGCCAAGGCCGAGTCCGATTTGAGCAAGCTCGACGAGGCAGTGGAGGATCTCTGCTCGAGGATCCTCATGTTGATGCCGGACTGTGTGTCGAAGACCGTCAATGGTCTGCGCAAGCACAAGCAGTGGCACTGGGACAACACGAACGTGACGAACAGGGAATGGCTCGCGTTGAACATGATGACCGAAGCGAAAGCCGGTTTCCGGGCCTTCAACGAGGGGCCGAAGGGCAAGCGCGAGGTCGATTTCATCAAGTTGCGGCAGTTGCTGGCGGAGGGGCATCCCTGGGATGACGAGCTGTTACGAGCGATCTCGCCGCAGTACCAGCAGGAAGGTTGAGATCGTGGTCGGATATTCGCTAGCGGGTGGGAGCGGAAGCTATGGACCTGGAACTTGAAGGCAAGAACGCCATCGTCACGGGCGGCAGTGTTGGCATCGGTTCGGCCATCGCCCTGACGTTGGCGCGTGAAGGCTGCAACGTGGCCATAAACTACCGGCGGCACGACACCGAAGCCAGAGAGGTGGTGCGCAAGATCGAGCAGATGGGCCGCAAGGGCCTGGCGATCAAGGCGGACGTGAGCAGCTACGACGACGCCCAGAAGATGGTGCAGAGGGTCATCACGGAGTTCGGCCGCCTGGACATCTTGGTCTGCAACGCCGGCATCAACTGGGACGGCGTGATCTGGAAGATGACCGAAGAGCAATGGGACACGGTCATCAACGTCAACCTCAAGGGTTACTTCAACTACAACAAGGCCGCCGCCATCGTCTTCAAGGACCAGAAGGGCGGTAAGATCGTCAACATCTCGTCCATCAACGGTCTCAGAGGGAAGTTCGCCCAGGTCAACTACTCCGCCTCGAAGGGCGGGGAGATCGCCATGAGTAAGTCTCTCGCCCGTGAGCTCGGCAAGTTCAACGTGAACGTGAACGTTGTCGCTCCAGGCATGGTCATGACCGAGATGGCCTACGGCATCCCGCCCGAGTTCCTCACCAAGGCGATGGACGAGACGGCGCTGGGCCGGTTCGCGACTCCGGACGAGTGTGCCGACCTGGTGGCTTTCCTCTGCTCGGACCGGGCACGCCACATCACGGGCGAAGTGATCAAGATCGACGGCGGACAATACATGTAGGGCGGTGCGGCCATGACTAGAGTCGGTATCGTAGGCGTGGGACACGGAGTCTTCGGCCGTCGCAGCGACGCGACCGTGCAGGAGCTGGCCTTCGAGGCCTTTCGGGACGCCTTGGAAGATGCCGCGATCGATCGAGACGTCATCGATGCATCGGTAATCGGGTCGGTTCCGGAGTACCACAAGCAGCGATCGCTGGCTGGCGTGATTCAGGAGTACCTGGGTCTCGTGCCGAAGCCGACCTGGCTCACCGAAGTCGCCTGTGCCTCGGGAAGCGCGGCGATGCGAACGGCCTGGATGTCTATCAAGGCGGGCGTTCACGATATCGTGGCGGTGATCGGCTGCCAGAAGATGACCGAGCTATCCACGGCCGAGATTCTGGCACTGATGGGGCGAGTCGGCGAGGTGCAATGGGAGTCCGGCTTCGGGACCACCTTCCCCGGCTACTATGCGATGTTCGCCAAGCGGCACATGCACGAGTATGGAACGACCCGCGAGCAACTGCTGGACGTTGCCGTGAAGAACCACTTCTACGGCGCCAAGAACCCCTACGCTCTCTTCAGGAAAGAGATCACCAGGGAGAAAGCCATGGAGTCGGAAGAAGTGGCTACACCATTCCAGGTTTACGACTGCTGTGCGAATGCCGACGGCGCCGCCTGCGTCATCCTGGCGAGCGAAGAACGCGCCAAGGAAATCTCGACCAAACCGGTCTGGCTGGACGGCATCGGCTGCGCGACGGCCACGATGTCCGTGCTGAGACGGCCGAGCCTGGTGGGCCTCCCCAGCGCGGAGAAGGCCGCCGCGGTTGCCTACGAGATGGCCGGTGTGGGACCGGAAGATGTCAGGGTGGCGGACGTGCACGACTGCTTCACTATCGCCGAGATCATGGCCTACGAGGACCTGGGATTCTGCAAGAAAGGCGAAGGCGGGCCGTTCGTCGCTGAGCGCCAGACCTACATCGGCGGCAAGGTGGCCGTGAACGTGGACGGCGGCTTGAAGGCGAAGGGCCACCCCATCGGGGCCACGGGCGTGTCGATGACGTACGAGATCGCCAAACAGCTACGGGGGGAAGCGGGGGAGCGCCAGGTCCCCGACGTCGACGTCGGCCTCACCCACAACGTGGGTGGGATCGGTCAGTATTGCTTCGTCCAGGTAATGAAGAGGGATTGAGCCATGTTCAAGTGGTTCGGGAAGGTCAACTACACGCCCTACACCAAGGTCAGCGATTTCGCCCAGTACCTGAAAGACGGCTACTTCATGGGCTCCCGTTGCAAGAAGTGCGGCGCGACGTCCTTCCCTCCGCGGGCTGACTGCGAGCAGTGCATGAGCGGCGATTTCGAGTTCTTCGAGGTCAGCGGGCGCGGACGGGTTCACACCTTCACGAAGATCGTCGCCGCTCCGACGGGCTTCGAGGACGTAGCACCCTACATCGTGGGCGTAATTGATCTCGAGGAAGGTGGCAAGGCGCTCGCCTGGTTCGGCGACAGCATCGAGGAAGGCGACATCGAGATAGGGATGGAAGTCCAGATAGTCCCACAGATATTCGAGGAGCTGGAGGAGATCAAAGTCTACTACAGCATCGAGAGGCTGGGCACGACCTGGTCAAAGGTCAGCTCGGCCCATTGAGGGTCTGTCTCTGAAGCGCTGTCTACCGGCGGCGCCGTACCGCTCGTGGATGGCCGACAATGTCGAGGAGAGGTAGTGTAACGACCATGGCGATTCAAACGTCCATCGAGAACGGCTTGGGACGCGTCGTTCTGAGCAATCCGCCGGTCAATATTCTGACCCGAGCGATCATGGCGAGCCTGCGAGAGGAGCTGGCGGCCCTGGCGGCCGAGTCGTCGCTGCGTGCATTGCTGCTTTCGGCCGAGGGAAAACACTTCTCGGCGGGAGCCGACGTAGGCGAGCACCTGCCGCCTACGTACGAGGACTTGATTCCGGAGTTCATAGACACGATCTCCGCGATCGACACGTTTCCGCTCCCCGTCGTGGCCGCCGTCCAGGGTAAGTGTCTGGGTGGAGGATTCGAGCTGGTGATGGCGGCAGATATCATCGTTGCCGGCGAGAGCGCCAGCTTCGGCCAGCCGGAAATCATGCTCGGTGTCCTGCCTCCCGCGGCGTGCGCGCTGCTTCCCGACATGTGTCCGCGGGGCGTTGCCGCCGAGTTGGTTTTCACCGGAGACGCGCTGAGCGCTCAGGAGGCCGAGCGCGCCGGTCTGGTACGGCACGTGGTCCCCGATGTCGAGTTGGAGTCGGCAGCGGTCGAGTTGGCCGGGCGCATGACGCGGCACAGCGCCGCGGCATTGCGGATCGCGAAGCGGATGCTTCGAGGTGGCCGGGAGGCTGCGCGCGCCGACGCGTTGTCGCGGGCGGGAGAGATGTACGTGGACGCACTGATGCGAACGAAGGACGCGTTAGAAGGACTGCAAGCGTTTCTCGAGAAGCGCAAGCCAACGTGGAGCCACGAGTGACCGATCCGTTCTAGCTCGTAAGGAGAGGCTCGGATGTTCGACAAGCTTCGGGATTGGGAGAGGAACCGCCACGAGTACGCGAAGGCGTGGAAGGAACACACGGGCGGCAAGGTGCTCGGGTACTTCTGCACCTATGTACCGGAAGAGATCCTCTACGCGGCGGGCGTGCTTCCTGTCCGCATCCTCGGGAGCCACGAGCCGCAGGACGTCACCGAGCCTCACATCTTCGGTATGTTCTGTCCTTTCTGCCGTGACTGCCTGGCTCAGGGCCTCAGGGGGCGGTATGACTATCTCGATGGGATAATGATCGCCCAGTCATGCCTGCATATCCGCCAGGCGTATACGTCGTGGGAGAAGCACAGACCGACCGAATTCAGCTACTACCTCTGCATGCCTCACCACGTGCAGAGTCCCCGCGCATTGCCGTATCTGACCGAGGACTTGGCCCAGTTCAAGACGGCTGTCGAAGAGTGGACGGGTGCCACCATCACTGACGGCGACCTCGACGAGGCCATCGAGGTATACAACGAGAACCGGCGCCTGTTGCGCGCCGTCTACGAGTTGCGGAAGGCTGCCGAGCCTCCCCTCACGGGTGAGGAGGCGATGGAGATGGTGATCGCCGCTCAGATGACCGACAAGGCGGAGCACAATCAAGAGCTCAGGAGGATTCTCCGCGAGCTGCCCAACAGGCAAAACGGTCGGGTCACGGGAGCCCGCCTCATGATCATCGGTAGCGAGGACGATGACACCAAGTTCATGAACATGGTGGAGTCGTGTGGGGCGACGTTCGTTGTGGACGAACACTGTACCGGGACGCGCTACTTCTGGAACGAAGTAGAGCCACGAGCGAACCGCCTGGAGGCCATCGCCGCACGCTACATCGATCGCGTCCCCTGCCCTACGAAGGACTGGGTCGAGCGAAAACGGATCGCCCACATCCTCGAGCTTGCCGAGGTGTGGAACGTCGACGGGGCCGTCGTGATGCAGCAGAAGTTCTGCGACCCGCACGAGCTCGATACACCCGCCATCCGCAAAGCTCTCGAGGAGAAGGGCGTCAAGACGCTCTTTCTCGAATTCGACGTCACCGTGCCCGTTGGCCAGTTCAAGGTAAGGGTAGAGGCATTCCTCGAGATGCTTGGTGAGGAAGACCTCTTCGAGTAGCGAGAAAGGGATAATGGCCACCAAGCAGACGTACGAGACCAGGCCGCTGGAGTGCTGGGGCAAGGCGAAGGAAATTAGGAAGAAGTACTACCAGGACTACGCGGCGGCCCACGAGCGGGGCGGCATCAGATGGGCCGGCGGAGCCTGGACTTTCGGAGCCATTCCCTGCGGCCTCGGGGATGATGTCCACAGCCTCACCAGCGAGCCGTACGCGGCGTCCATCGCCGCCGACAAGAAGTTCTCCATCAAGTGCCTGGAGGCTACCGAGCGGGCGGGCTATGCCCGCGACCTGTGCTCCTACATGCGCAACTACTGGGGCTCGGTCATTCTCGATGAATACCTCTGGGGTGGTCCTTTCCCGAAGCCGGATTTCATCTGGCAGGACCACATCTGCTGCAGCCACGCCAAGTGGTATCAGGTAGTATGTGACCACGAGCCCGGCATCCCACACTTCTGTATCGATGTGGCGGTCGGACCCGCAGGGGAGATCAACGAGAACAAGCTGAACTACATCGTCGGGCAGATGCATGATGGCATCGAGTGGCTGGAGGAGGTCAGCGGGCGGGAATACGACGATGAGAAGCTGATCGAAGCGGTCAACAACGAGTGCAGATCTACATCGCTCTGGGCAGAGGTGTGCGAACTGAACAAGGCGATACCGGCACCCCTCGAGGAAAAGACGATGTTCTCGCTCTATGTCCTCGGCACGTTGATGAAGCACAGCAAGGTCGTGGCCGACTTCTATGAGGAGCTGCGTGACGAGGTCAAGGACCGGGTGGAGAACCAGATTGCCGCGGTAGCCAACGAGCGATGCCGCCTCATGTCCGACACGCAGCCACCGTGGGGCTTCCTGAGCCTGTTTCGCTATCTCGAGAGTTACGGTGCCATCTCCGTGGGATCCCTCTACACCTTCGGTCTGATCGGCATGTGGGAGGACAAGCCTGACGGCAGCTGGGGGCCGCGCACAACGCCGCGGCAGAAGGGGATCGAGATCAAAGACCGAGACCAGGCGTTGAAGATCCTTGCGGAATGGAATCTCCACAAACCCGAGTGGCAGCACTTCTACTCGCCGCACCTGAAGACTGAGATGATGGTGCGCATCGCCAAGGAGTGGTCATTGGATGGTGTGATGCTGCACTACAACCGAGGGTGCGAAGGTCTAAGCCTCGGGATCGCCGAGAATCGCCTGGGCCTCTTGGAGGCTGGCTTCCCGGTGATGACGTTCGAGGGAAACATGGGGGACGAGCGCGAGTTCGACCTCGCGAGAACGAAGACGCGCATCGACACGTTCTTGGAGACTCTCGGGTTCAAGAAGGACTGACCGATCTGGAGTCGCAGATGATCACTGCCGGAATCGACATGGGGGCTAAGACCATCAAGGTGGTGGTCGTGCGAGACGGGGCCATGGTCGGCAAGGCCATCATGGTGGCCGGGTTCGACAGTCGGGAGGCCGCCGAACAGGCGTACGCCGCGGCTCTGGATGATGCGGGGATCACGAAGGATGAGGTGGAGTACGTCGTGGCCACAGGTGCCGGACGCAGCCACGCCCCGCACTCGAAGCGCGACATCTCCGACGTGGCCAGCGGTGCGCAGGGGGTCGTCACGCTCTACCCGGCCGCGCGAACCGTGATCGACGTGGGCGCCGAGGAAGGGAGAGCCATCCGGTGCACCGCGGAGGGCAAGGTGCTGGATTTTGCACTCAACGAGAAGTGCGCTGCGGGAGCGGGGGCATTCACCGAGGCCATGAGCCGCGCCTTGGAGGTGGACATCCAGGCGCTGGGACCGATGTCGCTCAACTCGGAGAACGCGATACCCATGAATGCGCAGTGTGCCGTCTTCGCCGAATCGGAGGTCGTGTCGCTGCTTCATGCCAAGACACCCAAGGAGGACATTGCCAGGGCCGTCCACGACGCCATCGCGAGCCGTATCGTGTCACTGGCCCGGAAGGTCGGGTTCGAGCCTGACGTGGTGCTCATCGGCGGGGTGGCCCACAACGTTGGCTTCGTCGATTCACTGGAAAGGGCCCTGGAGTGCAAGGTCATCGTACCGGATGACCCCGAGTACATCGGGGCCTATGGGGCTGCGCTGGCTGCCGCCGCACGCTGAGCGGGCCGGTAGAGAGGAATGATCTGATGGCTGAGTACTGGCGCTGGAAGGAATACCGCTGGCACGACGCGGAGGTGGACTGGCGTGACGGCGAGCTCATTACGGCCGGAGTGGACGTCGGCTCGGTTTCCTCACAAGCGGTCATCATGGTAGACGGTGAGCTCTATGCCTTCTCGAACATGCGCACCGGCTCCGACAGCCCGGAGAGTGCCAAGAAGGTGATGGACTGGGCGCTTGAGGGGACAGGCCTGACGCTTGACGACATTGGCTTCGTGGTGGGAACAGGCTACGGTCGTGTCAACGTGCCGTTCTCGAACAAGGCCATTACCGAAATAGCTTGCCACGCTCGTGGAGCGAACTTCATGTACGGCCCCAGCGTGAGGACCGTTCTCGATATGGGCGGGCAGGACTGCAAGGTGATACGCTGCGACGAGAGGGGAAAGGTCAGCGCCTTCGCTATGAATGACAAATGCGCTGCCGGTACAGGACGGGGAATGGAAGTCTTCGCCGATCTGCTGGCGATCTCCATCGAGGACGTCGGCGAGCTCTCGTTGCAGGTGGATGAGGAACCGCCACCGGTGTCTTGCACCTGCGTGGTGTTCGCCAAGTCCGAGGCGACGGCGCTCCTGCGCGAGGGCTGGCCCAAGAGCCAGGTCTTGGCCGCGTACTGTTCTGCCATGGCTCACCGCGTGGTGACATTGCTGGAGCAGGTGGGCATCGAGAAGGAGTTTGCCATCACGGGTGGGATCGCCAAGAACATCGGTGTCGTCAGCCGACTCGAAGACGAGATCGGCATCAAGGCCCTACGCTCCAAGATCGACGCTCAGATCGCGGGGGGGCTTGGCGGTGCGCTCTTCGCCCAGAGCCTGCTGAAGAAGAAGCTCAGCGCGAACTGAGCCGCCGCGTTGTCGGAGGAGACTGACCATTGAAAGCGCACTACGGATACAAAGACGGTGCCGGTAGCTTCTTCATCATCATCGATACCGATAAGTGCACCTGCTGCGACGAGCGTGGATGTGTTTCGGCGTGTCCGGAAGGAGTGCTCGAGATTATCACCGACGACTACGACGACGAGGTCGCGGCCGTGGCCGAGGACCATCGAAAGAAGATCAAGTACTCTTGCGCCCCATGTAAGCCCGACCGCGATCGTCCACCTCTCCCATGCGTCAGCGCATGCGCTTCAGGTGCGATCATGCATTCCTGGTGAGAAGCGCGGCTTGGCCTTTCTGACCGACCGTGTGAAAGAACCGGCTCGATGGTCAGACTGACTATCGACGAGATCGAGATCGAAGCCCGGGAAGGCGCTACCATCCTGGAAGCGGCCGATGCCGCCGGTATCTATATCCCGCGGCTGTGCTCGCATCCGGACCTGCCGGCGGTCGATCCCGAGAAGCTGGAGCCGTGGGAGGAGGTCTCTCAGGGACCCCACTCGAAGCGTCACACCGGCGGCGCAGGTTTCACGCAAGCTTCCCGCAAGAACGGCGGGTACGAAGGCTGCCTGCTCTGTCTCGTGAAGCTCGACGGACAAGCCGAACCGACCCGAGCTTGTGTTGCGCGGGTAGAAGCAGGCCTGCATGTGGTCAGCTCAAGCGCCGAGATCGAGTCCCGGCGCCGTTCAAGGCTCAGACGACTCTTCTCCACGCACCCTCACGCCTGCGTGCAATGCGCGCAGCGAGCGGGTTGCGCTCTCGAACCTTGCTCCACCAATGTGTCCAAAGAAGAGCGCTGCTGTCCTATCTTTCACAACTGCGAGCTCCGCAAGGTCGCGGAGTACGTCGGCATTCCAGAGGACACGCCACGCTATCGTCCCGCCGATCTGCCAAGCGTTGAGGACGAGCCGCTCTTTCTCAGAGACCACAATCTCTGCATCGGCTGTCTACGCTGCGTGCGCATCTGTCGTGACGTGAGGAAGGTCGGTGCGCTCGGCTTCGTGCTGGACGAGCGCAGGGAGCCCGTGGTGGGTACGAAGGCACCGACCTTGAGGGACTCGGGATGCGTCTTCTGCTTGAGTTGTGTGGAGGTGTGCCCCACCGGCGCCCTGCGGCTCAAGTCTGAAGATCCCAAGCTGGACGGCGAACGGCTCACGCACTGCGTCGCCGGTTGTCCCGCTGGAATGGATATCCCTCGGTATCTCCGCGAGATACGACGCGGCGAGTTCGCCCGCGCGGAGGCCGTGATCCGTGAGGTGGCACCTCTTCCCCGGGTCTTGGGGCAGGTGTGCTTTCATCCCTGTGAGCAGGGTTGTCTTCGCGCGGAGCTATCTCAACCGATCGCGATCTGTGCGCTCAAGCGTGCCGCGATGGATCATACGGACGAGGTGCTCTGGAAGTCGCATCTCCAGCCGGATCCGCCTACCGGAAAGAGGGTCGCGATAATCGGAGCCGGACCCGCTGGCCTCACCGCGGCCTGGTTCCTCAGGCTCAAGGGGCACGAGGTCTTTCTCTTCGACTCGCAGCCCTCGCCCGGGGGATGGCTTCGCGACGGTATACCTCGCTACCGCCTCTCGCCCGCTGCTCTCGAAGCAGACGTCGAGGACATAATCGCGCTCGGAGTCGAACTGAGAATGGGTGTCGAGGTGGGGAGGGAGATCACCTTTGCGCGAGTACGTGACGAGCATGACGCCGTCTTCATTGCCGTGGGAGCTCGTAGCGCCAAGCCACTGCCCTGCAAGGGAGCTGACCTCCCGGGCGTCGAGAGCGGTCTGGAGTTGCTGCAGGATCTGGCAGCTGGGGTTAGCTCGGAAGGGCCGAAGTTCGCCGGTGAGAAGGTTGTAGTCATCGGTGGCGGCGACGTGGCTGTGGACGTTGCCCGGACGGCGTTGCGCCTGCAGCCGGAAGAGGTGCACCTGTACTGCCTCGAGCAGCGCGCCGAGATGCCGGCGCACGGGCGGGAGATCATTGAGGCTGAACTGGAAGGGGTCGTCGTCCATCCCGGTTGGGGTCCCGCGCTGGTCGCAGGCGCGGGCAAGGTCGAGCGTGTCGATCTCTGCAAATGTGTCTCGGTGTTCGACGGTGAGGGGAGATTCGCGCCCGTGATCGATGAGAGCGTCAGCATCTCTCAGGATGCCGACCGCGTGCTCTTCGCGATAGGGCAGCAGCCTGCGCTCGCCCTCCTGGATGGTGTGGAAGGCTTCAAGGCGAGAGGGACTGGAAACATCGAGGTAGGCTCGGAGTCGATGCAGACCTCGATGGCCGGTGTCTTCGCCGGAGGGGATGTCGTTACGGGCCCGGCGTCGGTGATAGATGCCGTCGCCCATGGCCGTCGTGCCGCGTCAGGGATCGACCGCTATCTCGGCGGCGACGGCAACATCTATTTCCCATTGCTGGATGAGACTGAACTCGACGCGGACTTTGGTGCGCTCAAGGGCTTTTCCGATCTCAAGAGAACACCCATTCCGCGCCTGCCCGTCGGCGAGGCTCTCAGCAGCTTCAGCCTGGTGGAGACGGGCTACCCCGCGGCCGCCGCGGTGCGTGAGGCCGAGCGCTGTCTGCGTTGCGACCTCAAGCTGTTCATCCGTCCGGCCCCTGCTCCGCCCGAGCCCTGGCTGCCCTTCAGCGAGGAGAACCTCGCATCGGTGCCCGAATCGGAGGGAGTGTACCAGCTGTTGGATGATGGCAAGGTCGTGTACGCCATAGCAGGTGTGCGGAACCTGAGGAGCGCGTTGTCAGAGGTCCTGTCAACATCCACAAAGGCCAGGTTCTTCCTCTTCGAAGAGGACCCAATGTACTCAAAGAGGGAAAGCGAGCTGATTCAAGCGTACCTGCGTGAGCACGGCCGCATGCCACCGGGGGAAGGGGAAGATGACCTTGACGATCTGTTCTGACTTTCCTGATCTCGCGCGCAGCCTGAGACCCGTCTAAAAGCGGGTTGCACGTTGTCACTGAGGAACTCGCGGGCATCCATGTACCAAGCAGGCGGCGTCCACGCTGGAGTAATCCCGAGCGGGCGCTAGTACCCATCAAGCCGACGTCGGACTTGCCTCCCTTACGGCCAACTCGGAGAGGGTGCTCTGATGACGCAAACCCGAATCGGTCTCATCGGGCTCGGAGCCTACGTGCCAGAACGTATTATGACCAACGACGAGTGGGCCCAGCTCATCGACACGTCCGATGAGTGGATCACCACCCGGACCGGCATCAAACGGCGCCGCCTTGCCGCGGACAATGAGAACACGGCCGACCTGGCCACCTTCGCCGCCGAACGCGCGCTGGCCGATGCGGGTCTCATACCCGACCAAATCGACGAGATCATCGTCGCGAGTGATACCCCCGAAGTCTACACGCCCGACACAGCCTCGTTCGTCCAGCACAGGTTGGGCGCTAGCGAGATCCCCACGTACGACCTTGCAGGGAGTGGCTGCGCCGGTTTCGTCTTGGGGCTCGACATCGCGCGCTCGCGAGTTGGGGTCGGCGACCGCCGCGTCCTGGTCATCGGCGTCGAGCTTCTGACCCGGCTCATGAGCTGGCGCGACCGGAACACCTGCGTGCTTTTCGGCGACGCCGCCGGAGCTGCCGTTGTAGGCGCGGGCGCAGGAGCTGCCGAGATCGTTGCTGCGACGGCGGGCACCGACGGCAGTCGCGGGCACATCCTCACCGCTGAGGTCGGTGGCACCCGGGCACCTTTCAATGTGGAGCGGGCGCGACAACTGCTGCACCAGTGGATCGTGATGAAGGGGCGCGAGGTCTTCAAGGAAGCGACGACTCGCATGTCTGCGGCGGCGAAAGAGGTGCTGACACAGGCGGGTCTCGACGTCGACGACGTCGCTCTGGTCATCCCTCACCAGGCCAACTTGCGGATCATCCAGGCGACCGGTAAAGCGCTGGGCGTACCCGCGGAGAAGGTCTATGTAAATGTTCAGGAGTACGGGAACACGGGTTCGGCCTCGGTCCCGCTGGCGCTATGGGAGGCTCGGCAGCAGGGTCGGATCGCCGTGGGCGATCTGGTGCTGCTCACGTCTTTCGGCGCCGGTTTCCACTGGGCGGCGATGCTGTTGCGTTTCTAGCTCTGGTACGGCGGCGTTAACCGCCGTCGCTCGCCCTGAACTGTGATGCCAGCCTTGCCCACTCCTCGGTGAACTCTCTCCTGTCCAAGTCCTGGAGAACTCCGATGAGCGTCCGATCCTCCGCGGCCCGCTCTTCATCCGAGAGCTGTCTGTACTTGCTGGCCAGCAGGGTGTGCTGCTTGAACCAGTCCCAGATCTCGCGGCTACCCTTGAGGCCGCTCTCCGGGCTGTACCCGGTGGGGCACGGGGTGAGGATCTCGATGAAGGAGAAGCCCTTCTTCTCGATACCTCGCTTGATCGTCTCGATCGTCTCGTAGGGGTAGCCCATCGGCCAGCGGGCCACGAAGGAGGCGCCCGCGCCGACGACGAGGGCCGCCAGGTCGAAGGGGTCCTCCAGGTTGCCGAAAGGCGAGGTGGTGGTTCTGCCCTCGAATGGCGTCGTGGGGGACAGCTGGCCGCCCGTCATCCCGTAGTTGTAGTTGTTCATCTCGATGACGGTGAGATCGACGTTCCTGCGCGCCGCGTGGATCAGGTGGTTACCTCCGATCCCCGCGCAGTC
>CP070823.1:2915867-2939239 GCA_020344375.1 Gemmatimonadota bacterium
GGGATGGGCAAGGTCACCGGCCGGGTCGTCGAGGCGGCTCGGTCGGCGGGCGTTCCGGTGCTGCTGGTCTGTGGGCGTGTGGAAGGTGCGCTGCCGGAAGGAGTGCAGGCCGTGGATGGCGGTGGCCAGATCCTCGGTGCCGACGATGTGGCACGATTGGCCGAGGCGGCTTGCCGCGTCCGCGCCCGTGGGGATAGACTTTGAGGCTCCGAGTACACGAGCGACAGTAGGTCGTGCCTGATTGACAGAGGTCGGATGGCGAACAGCGATTTAATGGAGAAGCTGGTCTCGCTCTGCAAGCGGCGAGGCCTCGTCTACCAATCGTCCGAAGTCTATGGGGGGCTTGGCTCCGTCTGGGACTACGGGCCTCTCGGGGTGGAGTTCAAGCGTAACATCAAGGAGCTCTGGTGGCGGGATATGGTGACCAACCGTCCCGACATCGAGGGTCTCGACGCCGGCATCCTCATGCACCCCGCTGTCTGGGAGGCGAGCGGCCACGTCGAAGGCTTCACCGACCCTCTTGTCGAGTGCAAGAGCTGCCATCGCCGCTTCCGTGCCGACGAGGTCAAGGATCAGTGCCCGATCTGTGGAGTGAAGGGACAGTTCACCCCGCCCCGGTTGTTCAACCTCATGTTCCGGACGTTCATGGGTCCGGTGGAGGGGGAGGCGGCGCAGATCTACCTCCGTCCCGAGACGGCCCAGGGGATCTACGTTAACTTCCAGAACGTACTGAACTCATCGCGTCAGAAGATTCCATTCGGCATCGCGCAGATCGGCAAGGCATTCCGCAACGAGATCACGCCTGGCAACTTCATCTTTCGGACTCGCGAGTTCGAGCAGATGGAGATGCAGTACTTCGTAAAGCCGGGCACCGATCAAGAGTGGTTCGACTACTGGAGGCACGAGCGGCTGGAATGGGTGAAATCTCTCGGTGTTCGGGCTGAGAAGTTGCGGCTGCACCAGCACACGCGTGAAGAGCTGGCTCACTACGCCTACGACGCATACGACATCGAGTATGAGTTCCCGTTTGGCTGGCAGGAGTTTGAGGGAATCCACAACCGCACCGACTTCGACCTCAGCCGCCACCAGGAACGATCCGGCAAGAAACTCGAGTACTTCGATCCGGCGACCAACGAGAGCTACGTACCATACATCATCGAGACCTCTGGCGGCGTGGACCGGCAGATGCTGGTCGTCTTGGCCGATGCATACCGTGAGGAGGAGGTCGAAGGTGAGACCCGGGTGGTGCTCGGCCTCAAACCCGAGCTTGCGCCGATCAAGGTTGCCGTCTTCCCGCTGGTCAAGAAGGACGGCATGCCCGAGGTCGCTCGCAAGATCGCGGATGATCTGCGGTCGCGATTTCCCATCTTCCACGACGAGTCGGGCTCCATAGGTCGCCGCTACCGCCGCCAGGACGAGGCGGGTACGCCGTTCTGCGTTACGGTGGACGGGCAGACCCTGGAGGACGACACCGTCACGGTAAGGGACCGGGACACGCTGAAGCAGGATCGCGTCGCCACAAGCAAGCTGGTGGAGTACCTGAGCGAGGCGATCGGGTGATGGTGCGGACGTGCGCCTGAGAGGGCTGCTGTGGCTCGGCGCGGGAGCGGCGGCCGGCGGCTATTTGGTTGATCGCTGGCGGCGCAACATGGGGACCGAGCCGCGACCCCTCAGGGACCATCGCGGCCGTGCGCTGGAGCAAGTGTTCGTGGAGCTTGCGGGAGGTGAGTGTGTGCCCGTCATTGCAGCGGGCACAGGACCAGCTATTGTCCTCCTGCCGGGGCTGAACGGCGACAGCGAGGTCTTCCGCTACCAGATCTCGGGGCTGTCGGCCAGCTACCGGGTGATCGCTCCCAATCTGCGTCTGGATTTCAGCGGCGTAGAGCGGCGCTTCGACCAGTTCGCCCACGACGTAGCCACGGTGCTCGACGCGCTCGACGAGCGAGCGGCCTGTGCGCTGGGATTGTCGTTCGGCGGCCCGATCGCTGTGCGCTTCGCCACGCTCTACCCCGAGCGTCTCTGGGCGCTCATCCTGACCAACACGCTCGCCCATGTTGATTTGTCCCACGTAGGACTCAACCGGACGCTTCTCATACCCGTCGCGCGGTGGACTTCGCGGTTTCTACCTGTGTCGCTGATGCGCAGATTGGCGGACGTGTGGGGACGGTGGGGGATCTGGGTGTATGACCCCTCCCCGGGAAACCAGCGGGTCATTGATTACGAGCTGACGACGCCCGTACGTGTGCCGATGTCGGTGGGCGGCGCGCGCATGGATATGTTCAAGGACTGCGATCTCCGGCCTGATCTGCGAGCGCTCCAAGATCCCGCTCTCGTTATAGGCGGATCCTCCGACACGTACACACTTCCGGAGTGGCAACGCGAGATCGCCGGCCTGCTTCCCAATTCCACCTATGTCGAGATCCCCGCTGGGGGACATCTGTCGCTGATCTCGCACGCCGAAACCTTCAACCAGGTGGTGCTCGACTGGCTCGCAGAGCAGCACGAGGCCGGAACGCTCGCTGCGCAGTCGCAGCCTGCCGAAACCGCGTGAGGTTGGATCACTTTGGCGTCACGATCTGAGGTCTTCGCTTCCCGCTGGGGAATGATGCTCGCCATGCTCGGCATGGCGGTGGGGACGGGCAACATCTGGCGGTTCCCGCGGATCGTCGCATCCAACGGCGGCGGCAGCTTCCTGATCGCCTGGGTCGTGTTCCTGCTCCTCTGGTCGGTCCCGTTGATTCTGGTCGAGTTCGCCATGGGCAAGGCGACACGGTCCGGCACGGTCGGCGCGTTCGGCAGGCTGATCGGCAGGAAGTTCGCCTGGATGGGGGCCTGGGTCGGCTGGTGCTCGACGGCAATCATGTTCTACTACAGCGTGGTCATGGGCTGGTGTATCCGGCACTTCGTGGCCAGCCTGACGGGCGAGATACCGGGAGCGACGCCGGAGGCGTTCTGGCAGGGCTTCAACAGCTCGTCGGGCGCGATGCTGACCCACGCTGTGGCCATGACGCTGGGTGTCATCGTCGTCGCGCGCGGCGTGCGCGGCATCGAACGGGTCGCCCGCGTCCTGATCCCCAGCCTGGTGGCCCTCGTCATCGTGCTCGCGGTTCGAGCCGTGACTCTGCCCGGGGCAGTGCGCGGCCTCAACTTCATGTTCACACCGGATTGGGCGCAGCTGGGCAACTATCGGGTCTGGTTGGAGGCGCTCACGCAGAACGCGTGGGATACCGGCGCTGGCTGGGGCCTCATTCTGACCTACGCGGTCTACATGAGGCGCAACGAGGACACGACTCTCAACGCGTTCACCTTGGGGTTCGGCAACAACTCCATGTCACTGCTGGCGGGGATCATGGTCCTCTGCACAGCGTTCGCGCTGCGGCCGGATGTGGCGAACGAGATCGTGGGTGCCGGCAATGAAGGCTTGACGTTCATCTGGGTACCGCAGCTGTTTGCGATGATGCCCGGCGGCCGTTTCTTCATGGCGCTCTTCTTCCTCGCCCTGGTCTTTGCGGCCTGGACGAGCCTGATCTCGATGATCGAGCTGGCGACGCGCGTGGTCGTCGACGCGGGCGTGCCGCGGGGTCGTGCGATCCGGTGGGTTGGCCTCGTGGGCTTCCTGGCGGGTGTGCCGAGTGCGCTCTCGATCGGGTTCTTCGGCAACCAGGACTTCGTCTGGGGTGTGGGCCTGATGCTCTCGGGCTTCTTCTTCGCCTTCGCGGTGCTCAAATTCGGGGTCCGAAGGTTCCGGCTTGAGCTGGTCAACCAGCCGGGCGCTGACATCAGGATCGGGCGCTGGTGGGAGTGGGCGATCGCGCTCTGCCTGGCGGAGGCCGTGGTGCTCATCGTCTGGTGGTTCCTGCAGGTTCGTGGCGAGGGGTGGCGCTCCGCCTTCAACCCGCTTAGCACCTACAGCATCGGTACCGTGTTGATACAATGGTTGATCGTGCTGGCCGCGTTCTGGCTGCTGAGCGGCTGGTTGTCAGGTCGGTCCGGAGTGCCTGAGAGGGCGGAGGTGGGCGAGCCGGCGACGCCGACTTAGCGGGCGGCTATCAGGAGTGGCATCCGGTATGGCTGGTGAAGCGAGCCTCGGCCGCTACACCCCCTACGAGATGGTATTCGGCGTAGAGCGGCTCGCCGAACGGGAGTTCTCCGCGCTCGCTGAGGAGGCCAGTCGGCGCCGCATCACGCTGTCGCGCCGGGACGAATTCGCCGGGTCCGAGCATGTCGGCACGCTCCTCCAGCGGCTGGTTCCGGAAACGCCGGAGCCGGCGGCGCTCGAGAGCTACCTGGATATCCTGTTTCACTGCTACCATTTCTGGAACGCCGGCTGTCCTCTCTATGCCTTCGAGGCGGAGGTGGCCCGGGATCTGATCGCGACCCCACCGAATCTAGAGGGGTGGAGTCTCCGCGCCCCACACCCGTCGCTCTACATCGAGTTGCCGAGAAGCCTCTTCTGGGCGGCTGTGACTGAGGGCGAGCTGCCCGAGCCCGTCGAGGGTCTGTTCGTCAGGCTGGGTCCCGATCAGCCGCCCGCTGAGTTTGATCTCCTTATTGCGCTCGGTATGCGTCCTGAGCGGCCGGGTTTCAGCGTAGCGGCGCTTACGGCGGCTCTGGAAGACACGCTGGGGTCGGAGCAGCCTGGTGCGTTCCGGTCGGACATTCCCGGGGCCGATCTCGCCGGGATATATTCACTGCAGCGACCCTCAGAGGCCTTGCTGCTGGTGTTGCGCCTGCTCTGGTACCTCGACGTCTACGGGGAGGCGACGGAAGCCGTGCCGGGCACCGGTGGCGAAGCCCCGCAAGCTTTCGGATACGACGCGCCCACCGCTCTGGACCATTACAGGGTGCGTCTCAGCGGACGGAGCCGCGGATGATTGGTGGAGTTCGGATAGCTCGATTCTTTGGCTTCGAAGTCCGGCTAGATCTTTCCTGGTTCGTCGTCTTCCTGCTGGTCCTCTGGACCTTCGCGCAGGCCGTCTTCCCAGAACGCAATCCGGGCTTGAGCACCACTGTGTACATCGCCATGGCGTCGGCAGGGGCGATCCTCTTCTTCTTCTCCGTGTTGCTGCACGAGCTGGCACATTCGGCGATGGCGCGGGCGCGTGGCATCCAGGTGGAAGGGATCACGCTCTTCATCTTCGGCGGCATGGCGCGGATTCGCTCAGAGGCGTCGAATCCCAAGGACGAGTTCCTGATCACCGTCGTTGGACCGCTCTCCAGTGCCGCGATCGGTCTCATCCTACTCGGGTTTGCCCGCGCGGCCCAGGCACTCGGGCTGCCGGGAGCGGTCAGCGGGGTCGCAAGCTGGCTGGCGTTCCTGAACTTCGTGCTCGCCGCCTTCAACCTGATCCCCGGCTTTCCGTTGGACGGCGGCAGGCTTTTTCGCTCGCTCGTCTGGCAGCTTACGCAGGATCTGCGCAAGGCGACGCGCTGGGCGTCGCTCAGCGGGCGCGGCTTTGGCTTGCTGCTGGTCGGGCTCGGCGTCGTCTACCTGTTCGGCGGTTTCCTGGTCAACGGCATGTGGTTCATCTTCATCGGCTGGTTCCTGCACCAAGCGGCGGAGTCGAGCTATCGGCAGCTGATCTTGCGCAGGATACTGGAAGGGGTAAGGGCACGGGAGGCGATGACTCGCAACCCGGAGACCGTGAGCCCCGACCTGGCTCTGCGCGACCTGGTGGACGAGTACTTCCTGAGGCGTCGCTACAACTCCTTTCCGGTGGAGGACAGTACAGGTCGCCTGCTGGGCTTGATTACACTGACCCAGGTCAAGCAGGTCGAGCGAGACAGATGGCCTACGACCAGGGTCAACGATGTGATGACGCAGGTCTGTGACGCCGTCACCGTCCGGCCGGAGGACACGCTGGCCGTTGTGCTCTCGAAGCTGGAGAGCGCCGGCGTCGGACGTGCCCTCGTGGTGACGGACGGTCGTCTGGAGGGCGTGATCAGCCGCGCTGATGTGGCCCAGTGGTTGGACCGCTATCAGAAGCTGCATTAGTGAGAGACAGCGCAGCGAAGCGGGCGTGAAGGATGTCTCCTGCCAAGAAGGCGAAGCGAGAGCAGCGCCGTGCCGGCAAGGCGGAATCCGCTGCGCGGGCGAAGCGAGCTCTGGAGATCGTCGAACGCCTGGATGACGCCTATCCGGCCCGCATCGAGCTCAACTTCCGCAACCCTCTGGAGCTCGCGGTCGCGACGATTCTTTCCGCCCAGTGCACAGACAAGCGGGTGAACGAGGTGACGGCTATCCTTTTCGAGAAGTACCGCACGGCGGAAAACTATGCCAACGCCGATCCGGAGGTCTTCCAGGAGGAGATACGTCCAACCGGCTTCTTCCGGAACAAGACCCGCTCGATCCTCGCCTTCACACAGGCGCTGGTCGAGAGGCACGATGGTCTCGTACCCGACAGGATGGAGGCGTTGGTGCAGCTTCCCGGGATCGGCCGCAAGACGGCCAACGTCGTTCTCGGGTCCGCCTTCGGGGAGAGGGAGGGGATCGTCGTGGATACGCATGTGATACGCGTATCGGAGCGGCTAGGTCTCAGTAAAGAGAGTGAGCCCGAGAAGATCGAGCAAGATCTCATGAAGCTGGTGCCCAGAGACGAGTGGACGGACTTCGGGCTGCGCATGATCCAGCACGGCCGCTACACCTGCACGGCCCGCAAGCCGAGGTGCGACGGCTGTCCGGTCGAGGAGCTGTGTCCGAGCGCCCATTCCCTGGGTTGAAACGGATTACGGCCTCCGTGTGCGCAACGAGTGGTCAGGCGGAACAGGGAGTGTGATGCCATGCAGCTGAATCGCGATGACGCGTTGGCGGTGATGCACGAGTACACGAAGAACGAGAACCTGCGTCGGCACATGTACGCCGTCGAGGCGGCGATGCGTGCCTACGCCAGGAAACACGGCGAGGATGAGGAACTCTGGGGCATCACCGGCCTCTTGCACGATTTCGACTACGAGCGCTGGCCGAACGATGACCGCAGACCGGACGACGAGCACCCGACGACGGGCGTGAAGATCCTGAAAGAGAAGGGTTACCCTGAGGAGATGCTGCAGGCGATCCTCGGGCATGCCGAGCATACAGGGGTAGCCCGTGAGAGCCTGATGGCAAAGGTATTGTTCGCGGTGGACGAGCTCACGGGCTTTCTTACCGCCTGCGCCCTCGTACGCCCGACCGGTCTCAGCGACATGAAGGTGAAGTCGGTGAAGAAGAAGTTCAAAGATCCGAGCTTCGCGCGTGGCGTGAGCCGAGATGATGTTAACAAAGGTGTCGAGGAGCTGGGCGTGGACTTCTCAGAGCACGTGCAACTGGTGATCGAGGCCATGCGCGAGATAGAGGGCGAGTTGGGCCTGGGGCCGGGTCAGGTCAGTGGAGCCGGTGGATGACGCCATGGCTATCAAGACGATCATCGAGCCGTTCAAGATCAAGGCCGTCGAGCCCATTCGCGTGACGACGCGAGCGGAGCGCGAGGCCAGGATCCGGGAGGCTTCCTACAACGTTTTCCTCCTGCACGCGCGTGATGTGTTGATCGATCTCCTCACCGACAGTGGCACGGGCGCCATGAGCGTGGATCAATGGGCGGCTGTCATGCAGGGGGACGAGTCGTATGCCGGCAGTCGCTCGTTCTACAGGTTCGAGGAGTCGGTGAAGCGGCTCTTCCCCTTTAAGCACGTCATACCGGCGCACCAGGGTCGCGCGGCCGAGCGGATACTATTCGCGGTGACCTGTAAACCCGGGGATATCGTTCCCAACAACACGCACTTCGACACGACGCGTGCCAACATCGAGTACCGGGGCGCCAAGGCGGTCGACTTACCCTGTCGGGAGTCGCACGACACGGCGACGCCGCACCCGTTCAAAGGCAATATGGACGTCGAGGCGCTCGAGAACCTGCTCGAGCATGAGGGTGCGGACAAGGTCCCGCTTGTCATGTTGACGGTCACCAACAACTCCGGTGGCGGCCAGCCGGTGTCGATGGCCAACGGACTTGCGGTCGCCGAGGTCTGTCGCCGGCACGGGGTGCCGCTCTATATCGACGCGTGTCGCTTCGCTGAGAACGCGTATTTCATCAAGCATCGCGAGCGAGAGTTCGCGGAGATGTCGGTGGCCGATATCGCGCGGGAGCTCATGTCACATGCGGACGGCTGCACGATGTCGGCCAAGAAGGACGGCTTGGCGAACATCGGAGGCTTCTTGGCGACGAACGACGATGACTTGGCGCGCCAGGAGAAGGAGCTGTTGATTCTGACGGAAGGTTATCCGACCTATGGAGGCCTGGCCGGACGCGATCTCGAGGCCATCGCCGTTGGCCTGGAGGAGGTCGTGCAAGAGGATTACCTACAGTACCGGATCGTCTCGACCGGGTATCTGGGAAGGCACATCTCCGGCGAGGGCGTTCCCATCGTTCAGCCACCGGGTGGCCACGCCATCTACATCGACGCTGGCGCTTTCCTGCCGCACCTGCATCCGTTGGAGTACCCGGGGATAGCACTGGCCGTCGAGTTGTACCGAGAAGCTGGCATCCGCGCGGTGGAGATTGGCAGCGTGATGTTCGCCCAGCGAGATCCGGAGACCGGGGAGGAGCAGCCCGCGGAGAAAGAGCTCGTGCGCTTGGCGATCCCGCGGCGTGTCTACACGCAGAGTCACATCGACTACGTTGTCGAGGGAATCCTCGAAGTCTGGAAGCGCCGCGAGCAGATCGGTGGCTACCGCATCGTCTACCAGGCGCCGTTCCTTCGTCACTTCACGGCCAGGTTCGAGCCGCTGGGGGCGCGAGCTTGATAATCCACGTCGAGACCCCAACTTAGCAGGTAGCGCGATGAGTGCGATCTCTTGTCCGGCCTCGCCGCAGGGCGTCGGAGGCGATCCGTGAACACGGCCGCGATCGTTGCGCTGGTCCTGACCGGTGGCTTCATCTGGGGCGGCTTCCTTCTACTCCTCGTCTATGCAATCCGAAGGGAGAGGCGCAAGGGAGGAGAAAGTCAGGCCGGATAGCCTGGGCACAGCGTCGCTGCGTGCGGCTGTCCTGGCGCCCGGCGGCTTCGTGGCGGGCTACCTGCTCGGGCGCGCGCTGGGCTACATGCTGAGCGGTTGCCCGTTGAGCGGTCCCTGCCGCGACGCGACCCCCGTGCTGGTCAGCCTGCCCGCGGCCATTCTCGGGATGGGTGCTGGCAGCACCCTGGCGGCCAGCCGGGTGAGCCGCTGGTGGGAAGGTATCGCCGTTTGGGTGGTGGGGCTTCTGGCGATGTTGATCTTGGTCGTGCTGGTGGGCTGGCTAGGCAGGGACAGCCTGGCAGGCCGGCTTTTCGGTCTGAGCTGGCTGATCGCGGCGATTGGCGTTGGGATCGCCACTTGGCTGGGGCCCACATCGGTCAAAAACACCCGCAGCTAGAGAGGTGAGGACATGTCCACCCCGATCATTCCTCGCGAATTCCGCGGTGTGAGTCGTCGCTCGTTCACACGCTCGCTGGTGATGGTGCCAGCGGTCGCGGTTCTGCTCTTTCTTCTCACGCTCCCGTTCTCCTGCACGACGGTCACCGACTACGAGGTCGCGGTCCGGAAGAACCCGATCACCGGTAACGTGTCGGACCAATCGTTCGGGCAGGACCTCTACTGGGCATCTCCCGCGGTCTTCTGGAGGCAGTACTTCAGGTATCCGACCCGTGAGCTCCAGTATCCGACCGCGGGAGGCAGCGAGAAGGCACAGGCCCTGACCTCGGATCAGCTGACGATCACTATTGACGCGGCTTACCGCTACCGGGTTGTGCCGGACAAGGTCGTCGACTTGTTCCTGGTTGTGGGCGACATGGGCGACGTTAATGAGTACGTCTACACCAGCTATCGGACGGCCCTGCGCGACGCGATCGCCGAGCTCACCGGCACCGAGATCCTCTCGACCGAGCGGCTGCAGATCGCCGATCGTGTCGAGGAGCTGATGGACGCGGAGCTGGCCGCCAAGGGCATCGAGGTCGTCCGCTTCTTCGTGCGCGAGATCCAGCCGCCCCCGGCGGTTCGAGAGGCCATCGAGCTGAAGCTGCAGCGCGAGCAGGAAGTACAGGCGCAGAAGTTCCAGACCGAGATCGTCAAGGAGCAGGCGGAGCAGAAGCGTCAGGAGGCTCTGGGGATCCGTGACGCCCAGAACATCATCGGTCAGAGTCTGACGCCAGCTTACTTGTCCTATTACTACATGCAGACGCTGCAGGAGGTCGGCAACAAGGAGGGCAACGTCATCATCGCACCCACTGAGGGGGGCAACCTCTTGTTCAGTGTGCCGACCGGGTCGCGGGCAAGGGGGGGCGGCCAGTAGCGTCGGCTGCCGCTGGTGATCTTGCACTCGGGCGGCCCAGGCTCAATGTTGGTGGTTGGCGCGCCGGAACGGTAGTAGGAGGCAGCACAAATGAACGCACGGTTCGGCCTTTCTGCCTTCCTTGTGACTGTCGCTCTCCTGGCAGCCGCCTGTAGCCGTCACGCTCCGCCGCTCTACGACAACCCGCCCGTTCTTGCGAATCGTGACGAGATAACCGAGGCGATGCGTGCCGTGGGCGCGGGCCTTGAGACACAGGTCGTGCTGCTGGTTCGCGTGGACGAGCAGGGATATGTGCAGGATGTCAGCGTCGCGGAGAGTTCCGGCGATCGGCAGCTGGACGATGCGGCGGTATGGATCGGGGAACGGATGCGCTTTGAGCCGGCACGGCACGAGGGGGAGGCGGTTCCCTGCCTTGTCAGGGTACCGGTGACGTTCGATGTCGTGACTCAAATTGTCCGGGAGCCCAGGCTGCGGAACGCCGAGTCGATTGTGTTAACGATAATCGAAGACTTCGCTGACCTGCGGGGCACAGCCCGTCTCCGAATCGAGGTGGGTCCCGATGGCGCAGTGCTGGTCGTGAGGGATCGCGAATCGAGCGCCCCGGAAGCGCTCAGGGCGGCACGGAGGCTGACCACGCGGCTGGTGTTCTGGCCGGCGGTCAGCAGCGGTCGAGAGGTCACCGCCTGGGTTGAAGTTGTCTTTGAGTTCCGCGGTGGCGAGTCCCGCGTCTACATCGAGGATTCGTCGGCCTAGTGCTGTGCGCGAGCCCGGGTCGGCTTCAGGGTCGGAACGAAACTAGCCAGAAACTCCACAGCGCGCTGCTCTGCCCAGTAGACAGGATGCCAGGGAAGCGTGCCGGCGACGAAGCCGGCGTGGCCGCCACGTGAGGTGAACTCGGCGCGAAGCCATTCGGAGTGCTCGACTAGCTGCTCCGGCAGCGAGGAGGCGGGGACAATAGGGTCGTCGCGTGAATTGATGAGAAGCGTCGGGCGCCGGATGCGCTCCAGTAAGAATTGGGAGCTGGAACGCGCCCAATAGTCTTCGGCGTCGCGAAAACCGTGCAGCGGCGCGGTCACCGCATCGTCGTACTGCCGCCAGTTGCGAGCGCGGCGCACGGCCTTCTCGTCCAGCAACCCTGGATACTCGCGAGTCTTCTGGAGCGCCTTCGCCTTCAGGGTGCGGAGGAAGAAGAAGGTGTAGAGACGACCGAACCCCCGGGACATCTTTCGTGCTGCGGCCGCCAGGTCGTACGGGGTCGAGATCGCCACTGCCGCCCGCACCTCATCGGGTGCCAACTCCCCCAGCTCGCCCAGCCACTTGAGCAGCACGTTTCCGCCCAGAGAGACGCCAACGGGCAGGATGGGAGCGGCCGGATCGCGCTTGACCAACTCGCTGATCACCCAGTCGAGGTCGCCGCTGTCACCCGAGTGGTAGAGCCGCGGCGTTCGGTTCGGCGAGCCGCCGCAGGCTCTGAAGTTCATCGCGACACCACGCCAACCACGTCCGGCCGCCAGTGCCAACAACCCGCGTACGTACGGGCGGTCGGATGAGCCCTCCAGTCCGTGTATGACCAGCAGCTGTGGGGACGCGACGGGACCATCCATGAAGTCGAGGTCCAGGAAATCCCCGTCGGGGGTCGTCCAGCGCGCTCGACAAGTGGGGACGTGGACAGCACGCCGCAACAACCGATGCCACGCCGTCTGCCGGTGGCGACCGCGATTCCACCACGCGGGCCGGAACGGCCCGACTTGGGGTGCCCTGTCGTGACGACTTGCGTCGTGGGGTGCGGCGCCGGGGTCTCTGTCGTCCTGCAACGCTAGGTTTGGGTCGGCTGGCTGACCGTGCAACACCGGCGACAACGGCCGAGATTCGTCATCGCGGCGTTCTCCGCTACCGCTCGGCGGGGGAGGGGCCGTGAGGGCCGACCTCGCGGATCGCCCGGAGGCCGCTGGCCTTGAGTTTGCAACGCTCTTCGGCCTACTTGGCTATATTGCCGCACGTCAGGCGATTGCGCCAGATTGCTGTTCCCGCACGGTTACGGAAGGAAGCGGTCGCTTCTGCAGGAGGCTGCAGGCCGCGGAGCAGTGGGCGCTGCTCGCCTCCGGGGGCATCAACCTGGCGGCGCTGACCGTGGCCATGTGGGAGACCTTCTGCAAAGTACCGGGCTGGGAGATCGATTTCGTTGAAGACCGAGGTTTGAGTGCCGGCGCGCGCCGGCTCGCCGCGAGTGCGGTGGCGCGCGGCCCTGTGGCTGGAAGTGGCAAAGAGGAGGAGACCTCATGTCGATGCATGGAGCGCACGAATCCGCCAGCTGGGGGATTGCCACGCGCGTTATTCATACGGCTATGGGTACCGAGCCGATCATCGGCCCAGGCGGTGGGGCCGCGCTCGCGTTGCCGATCTGGCAGAGTTCGACCTTCCAGTTTCGCAGCCCGGAGGAAGTTGCCGAGACGGCCATGCAGTCGCGGCCTCAGACGTTCTACACGCGCTACGGGAATCCCAATTTTCAGGCCGTGGAAGAGGCGATGGCGATGCTAGAGGGCGGGGAAGCGGCGTTGGCCACGGGTTCTGGCATGGGTGCGATCATGCTGGTCTTCCTGGGCTTGCTGAAGAACGGAGACCACGTGGTCGCACAGAAGACGCACTACGTGGCCACGATGAAGGCGCTCGAGGCGTGGCTACCGCGCTACGGTATCGAGGCGACCATCGTGGATCAGACCGATCTCGCCGCTTTCGAGGCCGCGATACGGCCGAACACGCGGCTCATCTTTGTGGAAACCCCGGCGAACCCGACGTTGCTGCTGACGGACTTGACCGGCGTTGCCAGGTTAGCGCGCGAGCGGGGCATCACGACCTGTACGGACAACACCTTCGCGACGCCGATCAACCAGCGGCCCATCGAGCACGGGATCGATCTCGTCGTGCACAGCGCGACCAAGTACCTGGGCGGCCACAGCGATGTGACGGCGGGCGTTGTCGTCGGGGACCGCGAGCGCATCGAAACGCTCTGGTATGCGCTCCTCGTGCACGGGATGATTCTGCATCCCTTCGAGGCCTGGTTGCTGGCGCGCGGGCTGCAGACGCTCCCGTTCCGGGTTGCCCGGGCGAACGGCAACGCGATGGCTGTAGCGGAGTATCTGGAATCTCATCCGAAGGTGCAGCGCGTCTACTATCCTGGGTTGCCCTCGCACCCGCAGCACGAGCTAGCCAAGAAGCAGATGGCGGGCTACGGGGGGATGGTGGTGTTCGAGATGGACGGTGGTTTCGACGCGGCCCGCAACTTCGCGGCGGGGCTGAAGCTGGCACGCCTGGCCGTGAGCCTGGGTGGAACCGAGACACTCGTGGTTCACGTGGCCTCGATGATTCACGCGCGCCTGACGCCGGAGCAGCGAGCTGAGGCTGGGATCTCCGAGAACCTGATCCGCGTTTCCATTGGGTTGGAAGACCCAGAGGACATCATCGCCGACTTTGATCAGGCGCTCAAAGGATAAGCCGCCGGTGGCAACGGCCTGAGCGGGAGGCGCAGGCCGCCGTCAAGATTCGGCCGCAGTGGATCAGCCGTTCTGGCAAACAGCGGGGGGCGATCAGCCCCCCGCCGTTCATCGTACTCGTGTGGTCGAAGAAGCGACCCTACTTACCAGCCAGGACCGCGTCAGCCTCCGCCTCGGTGGGCACGAGTTGCCCAGTAGTCAGCTCCAGCACCAGACGGTCAGCGTCGTACATGTCGTCCAGCGCTTCCAGTATGCCACGCACATCCACGGCGACCGCGCGGTTGACCTCTGGGTCGTAGATGTAGTCGCCGGGGAGGCTCTCGATGTTGCCGTCGAAGATAAGCCCGACGACCTCGAGGTCGGTGTTGATCACCGGCGAGCCCGAGTTACCGCCGATGACGTCGGCCGTCAGCACGAAGTTGAGCGGCGTCGCCAGATCCAAGGTCTCAGGCGGGCTCAACCAGCGTGCCGGCAGATCCCAGTCCGTACCCGGGCCGTAGGAGTAGTAGTGGTCGTAGAGACCGTAGAAGGTTGTGTAGATGGGCGCGTAGGTGCCGTTGTACTCGTAACCCTTCACAACGCCGTCAGCTACGCGCAGCGAGAAAGTCGCGTCCGGTGGAATCGAGGTGCCGTAGACGTCGAAGCGCGCGCGGCCCAGAGCATTCGCAATCGCCCCTTCTTGCTGCCCGAGCTGCTGGAACGCCGTCTGGTAGGCGCCCAAGCGCTCGATGATCGTTGCGACCATCTGAATCGCCGGATCGTCTGCCGTCAGCACACCGGTCTCCAGGACGCTAGCCGTCTGGGCGGAGTCGGCGAGAGCACTACTTGCCAGGATGGCATCCGCGGTGACCTCGGGCGTGCGCCCCTGCAGGATCATCCGGCCGATCTCGCTATCGGCACCCAGGTGCCGCTCGAAATCCGTGAGCCGAGCGATGAGCAGTCTCCGCTGCAGGGACGGCGGCTGGTCACTGATCGCGAGCACACGTCCCTTGAGGTTGTCGAGCACCTCCTGTGGCGCGCCCGATACACTCGCCGTCACGTACCGGTAGGCGAGAAAGGCACGCAGTAGTGCCGCTGCGTCGAAATCGGGGTTACCGAGCGCGGCGAAGGCGCCGAAGTCGGCCGCGTACGGTGTCCTCTGCTTTTGGATTTCGGCCATGCGCTCAAGCAACCCACCGTACTTCGCGCTGAGCGCCGGGTCGTTTTCGATGGCGTCCCGGAATTGACGCTCCGAATCACGACGCCGTGCCATGTAGATGGGGTTCTGAAGACCACTCCACATGCCTCGAAATGCCTTCTCTGAGTTCAACAGGCCGAAGATCTCGTTGCGGAGGTCCATCTCCTCCCCTCTCTCCGGATCCTCGTCGTAGAAGGCCTGGAGGGCATCCGCACGGCTCCCGAGCAACTCATAGATGACTTTATCCCGGACCGCCCCGCGCCACTCCAGCTGGGCCACCGTCTGGAGCCGGCTGCTGCCGCCGGGGTTACCGATCACGAAGACAGCGTCACCTTCCTCCACGCCTTTGTCGCTCCAGTTGAACCAGTGTTCCGGCTTCAGTGGATTCCCGTCCGTGTCATAGATGCGATAGAACGAGAAATCGAGGTCATAGCGTGGGTAGGTGAAGTTGTCCGGGTCGCCGCCGAAGTGGCCGAGCTGCAGTTCGGGAGAGGCCACGAGGCGCAGATTCGTATAGCGGCGGAAGACATAGGCGGAGTACTTGGCACCATCCCAGAGCTCGATG
Source organism: Gemmatimonadota bacterium (assembly GCA_020344375.1). Lineage (GTDB taxonomy): Bacteria > Gemmatimonadota > Gemmatimonadetes > Palauibacterales > KS3-K002. The sequence goes on from CP070823.1 coordinate 2,931,402, forward strand.
ACTTGCACGAGGATGCCTGCTTCGTCGCCACCATGCTCTTCGGCTATGCGCTCCGACAGCTCCTCGCGGATCTCATCCAGCGCGGCGCCACGCTCCGCTTCGGCCGTGCCTTCGAGGGCCGCGTACACCTCCTCGGTCACGTCCTTGATCGCGATGAGCTGGTCCGCGGTCTGGCTCGACTCACGCTCTTCATCCAGCGAGCGGGCATAGAACCCGTTGTCGAGCAGGTTCTCGCCCGGCTGGCTCACCTCGCTGACGTTCTCGCGCGCACAGTGGTGGTTCGTAAGTACGAGCCCGTTGGGCGAGACGAAGGAGGCCGAGCACCCCTGGATGCGCAAGGCACCGAGCCGAACTCGTTCGAACCAACTTTGATCGGGCTCGAAGTGGTATGTCTCCCGGAAGTACTCCAGCGGCGGGTACTCGAACGTCCACATCTTGCCGTTGTCGAACTCGCCCGCGCGGATCGTGTCGAGGTCGATCCCCGCCGCGATGCTGACTGCCGGAGCAGGCTCCGGCTCTGGTGCCGGGGTCGGCTCGGTGACGGCAGTAGCTCGGGCGCCGCACCCCACAGCCAAGGCGAGCGCGGCAACGGGCGCCATCCGGGCCCAGACAGCCCCTGGTCTCTTGGTATTCATGATCGTCCACTCGTCCTTGAAGAATGGAGGTTCACATTTCCACGAGTGAGAGGGCAATCTGGTCGTTGGGCTCCCTGTGGGCAACCTGCGGGCCGGCCCCCGGCTGGCGCGAGCTGGCCGGCTCGGGTACTATTGGTCTCGATCCACGCACACCGTGGTCCCGGAACGGAGGGTCTCACTAACCCTAGATGCCGAAGCGGGAAGACCTACGGAGCGTCCTGCTGCTGGGCAGCGGGCCGATCGTGATCGGGCAGGCCTGCGAGTTCGACTATTCGGGCACGCAGGCCGTTCGTGCATTGAAGGAGGAGGGTTACCGGGTCATTCTGGTGAACTCGAATCCAGCCACGATCATGACCGACCCCGACCTGGCTGATGCGACCTACATCGAGCCGCTTACGCCCGAGTGGGTGGAGCGTGTGATCGCGAGCGAGCGCCCGGATGCGCTCCTCCCCACCATGGGGGGCCAGGTGGGGCTCAACGTGTCGTTGGAGCTGAACGATTCCGGTGTGCTGGAGAAGTACGGTGTGGAGCTCATCGGTGCCGACGCACGCGCCATCCGGCTGGCGGAGGACCGGGAGGAGTTCGCTGCGGCGATGCGGCGCATCGGCCTGGAGGTCCCGCACGGCGGCTTCGCCCACTCGCTGGAGGCGGCGCTGGCAGTCGCCGAGAGCACGGGCTTTCCCGCGATCGTTCGCCCCTCCTTCACCCTCGGTGGCACCGGCGGCGGAATCGCGTACAACGTCGAGGAATTCGAGCAGGTCGCGCGTGCAGGTCTCGAGACGTCGCCCATCGGCGAGGTGTTGATCGACAAGAGCGTGATCGGCTGGAAGGAGTACGAGCTGGAGGTGATGCGGGATCACGCCGACAACGTCGTGATCGTCTGCTCCATCGAGAACTTCGACGCGATGGGCGTGCACACCGGTGACTCGATTACAGTGGCCCCGGCCATGACGCTGTCGGACAGGGAGTACCAGGTGTTGCGGGACGCCGCGATCGCGTGCATTCGCGAGATCGGTGTGGCTGCCGGTGGCTGCAACATCCAGTTCGCCGTGAATCCCGAGACCGGCGAGGTGTTGATCATCGAGATGAACCCGCGGGTCTCTCGCTCCTCTGCCCTGGCGTCCAAGGCAACCGGTTTTCCCATCGCGCGCATCGGGACGAAGCTGGCGGTCGGCTATCGGCTGGACGAGCTGCCCAACGCGATCACCCGCAAGACGCCTGCCTCGTTCGAACCGGTACTCGACTACGTGGTCGTCAAGGTCCCGCGCTTCGCCTTCGAGAAGTTCCCCAGCGCCGACCCCGTGCTGGGCGTGCAGATGAAGGCGGTCGGCGAGGTGATGGCCATCGGCCGGACGTTCAAGGAAGCGTGGATGAAAGGGTTCCGCTCGCTGGAGAACGGGCGGGCGGGCTGGTCGTGCGGCGATGGGGTGGCCGATGATGGCCTTGGCGCCGACGACCGTGAGAGCCTGCTGGCGGCGCTCCGCCAGCCCACCGCTGACCGACCGTTCCAGATCAAGCGGGCGCTGCGCGCTGGCCTCACAGCCGAACAGATCAGCGATGTCAGCCACATCGATCCCTGGTTCATCGAGCAGTTGAGGGAGCTGGTCGAGGCGGAGGTGTGGTACGCGTCGCTGGGCGAGCCGACTCGAGAGGCGACCTGGGAGATGAAGCGCCTGGGCTTCGGCGATGCGCTGCTGGCTCGGATCCGCAGTGAGCGTGAGGCGGATGTCAGGGAACGGCGCTGGGCCTGGGGCATGCACCCGTCCTACAAGATGGTGGACACCTGCGCAGGTGAGTTCCCCGCGGCCACGCCGTATCTCTACAGCACCTACGAGGAGGAGAACGAGTCGATCCAGAGCGAGCGGCCGAAGGTGGTCGTGCTGGGGAGCGGACCCAATCGGATCGGCCAGGGCGTCGAGTTCGACTACTGCTGTGTCTCGGCCGCCTTCGCGCTGGCGGACGAGGGCTACGAGACGATCATGGTGAACTCGAACCCGGAGACGGTATCGACCGATTTCGACGTCAGCGACAAGCTCTACTTCGAGCCACTCACCCTGGAGGACGTGCTGGAGATCATCCACCTCGAGCGGCCGGAGGGCGTTGTTGTTCAGATGGGCGGCCAGACACCGCTCAAGCTGGCGTCGGCGCTGCGGGCTTTGGACGTGCCGATCCTCGGCACTCCGGTGGAGTCCATCGACCGGGCCGAGGATCGTGAGCGGTTTGAAGCCCTTGCCCGCGAGCTGGGCATCGCCCAGCCGGCCAATGGGTGGGCCAAGAGTGAGGCTGAAGCGCTTCGCGTAGCAGCACGGATCGGTTACCCGCTGCTGGTCCGCCCCAGCTACGTGCTGGGCGGGCGGGCCATGGAGATCGTCTATGACGAGGAGTCGCTGAAGGGCTATTTCGGTCGCGCTATTCGCGCCTCACCGGAGCATCCGGTGCTGATCGACCGCTTCCTCGAGGACGCCTTCGAGGCCGACGTGGACGCGGTGTCGGACGGTGTGGAGGTGCTGATCGGTGGGGTCATGCAGCACATCGAGGACGCCGGGATTCACTCCGGCGACTCGGCCTGTGTCGTGCCGCCCTATCTGTTGCGTGACGAGCACGTCGAGCAGATGAAGGAGCACACGCGGGCACTGGCACAGGCGCTGGGCGTGGTCGGCCTCATCAACGTGCAGTTCGCGGTGAAGGATGGGCTCGTCCACGTGTTGGAGGTGAACCCTCGCGCCAGCCGTACTGTTCCCTACCTGAGCAAGGCCGTCGGGGTACCGCTGGCGCGCACGGCGGCACGTTGCATGGTGGACCGGAAGCTGAGCGAGTTCGACCTGCGGCAGGATGGCGAGATGGAGGGAGTGGCAGTCAAGGAGTCGGTCTTTCCCTTCGACAAGTTGCCAGGCGTTGATGCCCTGCTGGGTCCCGAGATGCGCTCGACCGGTGAGGTGATGGGAATCGCCGACTCGTTCGGCCTGGCGATGGCGAAGGCGCAGATCGCCGCCGGCAATCCGCTGCCGCTGACGGGCCGGATCGTGGTGACGGTACACGATCAAGACAAGCCCAACGTAACCCCGATCGTGCGCCGCTTCCACGAACTCGGCTTCGAGATCTGGGCCACCACGGGCACCGCCCGCTACCTGCGAGGCCGTGGTATACCAACGACGCCGGTACTCAAAGTGCACGAGGGACGCCCGCACATCGTTGACTACCTTATCTCGGGAGAGATCGAGCTGCTCATCAATACGCCGCTGGGCAAACACGCGCAGTTCGACGACTACGCCATCCGGCGGGCGGCTATTCAGCGACGAGTGCCCTACACCACGACGCTGTCCGCCGCCTCGGCGCTGTGCGACGCAGTAATCGCGTTACGGCACCGCAAGCTCGAGGTCCTCAGCCTCCAGGAGCGGGCCCGCCGGACCGAGAAGGTCGCGGTGGGCGATTAGGGCAGTCGCGGGGCCTTCCCCGAGATCTTAGAATAATGATTGGGAGCCAGCGCACCCTCTTTCTGCAGCAGCCCTGAGGCATAGGATAGGCAGCAACCGCACGGGGACGGGTTAGTGGAGACTGGAGCTGACATGAGGCAGCTTGTGGGGCGTGTCGTCGCCACGGAGCGCAAGCCCAACACGACGCACGAGTTCCACTTCTGGACCGGTCGTGAGGCACCCATCGGCATCGGGTCCATCGTTAAGGTAGTGGCTGAGGCACAGACAGTGTATGGCGTGGTGGTCGAAGGGTTCAGTTACACGGATCTCCTGTCGCCGCTCCACGACTACATCGGCGCCGATGCTGACCCGGGGGCGGAAGCGCGGGCGCCGTCGACGCGGCCGGAGATCAGGCTCTATTCTGCTGCCGTGCTGCGCCGCGAGCCGGAGGAACCGGTGCAGCCGGTGCCCATGGGCGCCGTCTATCTGGCTGACGACCTGGACGTCGTGGTCGGGCTGCGCATGGACGCATACGTGGGCGGTGAACGGGACACGGGCGTCCCGTTGGGCCTCTACACGAGCGGTGGCTTGGAGGCGCCGGTCTTCCTGGACGCCGATTTCCTCCTGGGCCCTGAGGCAGCCCACCTCAACATCACGGGCGTCAGCGGCCTGGCCACGAAGACCAGCCTGGTCGAGTTCCTGCTCGCCTCGATCTTCGAGCACTTGCCGGGCTTCAAGGGCTCCGTCGCCGCGGTCTGCTTCAACGTGAAGGGCCCTGACCTGCTGTTCCTCGATCAGCCGGGCGATCTCGACGAGGCGGACCTGCGGATGTACCGCCAGCTGGGGATCCCGGCGGAGCCGTTCAAGAACATCCGCTACTACGCCCCCTACAAGGCAGATGGCTGGAACCTCAATACGCTGAGGACAAACCCGGACCTCATGCAGAACGTGGAGCCGCTGCGCTGGGGTCTGAAGGAAGTGATGCAGTTCTCGGAAGTGCTGCTCACCCGCGATGACCTCGATGCGAAGGCGGATGCACTGGTGGACTTCATCCGTGATCGGGTCCTTGATCAGCCGTTCGGCCCGGGTTCCGGTCAGCCGCTCATGCGCAACCACTTCGTACGCACGTTCCGTGATCTGGAGGATTGGTTCGACGACGTATTGGCGTGCTGCGAGCAGAGCGGGGAGGACCGCTGGATGACCCACCACACGGCGACCATTCGGAAGGTCCGCAACCGGCTCAATGGCATTGTTAGTCGCGCCCACGGTCTCGTGGTGAACGACGATGCGGTGAGCGACCTACCGTGGGGTTCGTTCGAGGATAGGGCCGTCTACGTGATCGACGTGGCGAATGTGGAACCCGAGGCCCAGGATCTGGTGTTCGCGCGGGTCGTCTCCAAGCTGCGTGAAGGCCTCGAGGCCGGTAGCATCGGCGTGCGACACGTCGTGGTGTTCGCCGACGAGCTCAACAAATACGCGCCGTCGGACGGGCCGGACACATACGTACGCAAGATGCTGCTCGACATCAGCGAGCGAGGTCGCTACCTGGGGCTGGTGCTCTTCGGCGCGCAGCAGTTCCGCTCGCAGGTCCATCGGCGCGTCGTCGGGAACTCCGGGTCTGCGGTCTACGGTCGCATGGACATGGACGAACTCGCTACGCCTGGCTACTCGGTGTTGTCACCCGCTACGAAGACGAAGCTGGCTAGCCTGCCCAAGGGCGACCTGATGGTCAGGCATCCGCACTTCACACAGCCTATCTTCATCCGTTTCCCGAAGCCTGCGGTGATGCGCGGGCGGGATGGGATCGAGCGGTTCCCGCCCCGCCAGGAGATGCCGTTCGAAGATGCTGTTGCCCACGGTCTGCGGCGCGTTGACCAGCGGGTACGGGTTAACGAGGTGAAAGATCTGATCGCGGGACGCGAGCGCTCGGAGGTTCTTCAGGCCTTCCACCACACGCAGCGCAGTCGGCCGGGGGACGCTCTGGCGTTCTTCCGCTCCCGGCTCAAGAAGAAGGTGGCCTCGGAAGTGGTGGAGGCACCGCGGCCAGTGTCCGTGCCCGAGGATCCCTACGCCGGTGACTGATCGTACGCCCACACGCTGCTTGTGGCTTCTCGGAGCTGCGGCGCTCGCGCTCTGGGTCACACGCTCTGGCCTCGCGCAGGATTCGATCGCCGCGCAGGAACCGCTCGCTGCTGCCCCGCAGGCTCGTGTGCTACTACGTATGGCCGCCGATTCAGGCCTCGTCGGCCACTACAAAGTCACGGTCCGGGAGACCCAGCGTCTGGTGTTCGACATCCCGGACGACGATCCGCGCGCCGCCCTGTTGCAGTCCCTCGCGGCCCCGCGCCAGCGGACCACTGAGCTCGCCACCACGATCATCTCGGACCGTCACGAACCCGATCAGGAGCGTCGCTATCGGCTCTACTGGCTCGGCTACCGCGTCAGCGGTGACGAGGAACGCGGTCTCAGCGGCTTGCAGTGGGACAGCATCTTCCAGAGAGTGGGTCGGGGTGCGATCCTCAGATTCTCTCCGCACGGACAGCCGCAGGGCGTCCTTGTGAGCTCCGGGGCGGTCCGACCCGTCGCCCAGGCACTGACCGACATCCTCTCCGCTCTGGCGCTCGCGTTACCGGCCGACTCGGTCTCAGAGGGAGAGGGCTGGAGGGACCGGGTGACGATCCACGTGCGGGCGCTAGATGGTTCTCAACAACCGGTGAACCTGCATGTCAACTACAGGCTGGCGAGGCTCAGGATGGAATCCGATGGTCTCGTTGCACGCATTGAGTTCGATGGTGAGCCGGTCAGCTTCGGAGAGAGGATCGCCGAGATATCCGGCCGCTACTTCGGTGAGAGTCTGTTCAGGGTAGGCGCGGGGCACTACGAGAGCGTGTTGGTCGCAGCAAACCTCGAGTTGAAGTGGGCCGACGTGGACGAGTTGCCGCCGAGTCGCTCGCTGGTCGACTGGCAGGCGGAGCTCAACCGGTATCAGGGGGCACGATGAGGGTGGCAGGTATCTGGCTCTTCCTGCATGTGCTCGGCACGGTGTTGTGGTTGGGGGGCGTATTCGTGCTCAGCATTTGGACGTCGCGGGCGCGAGGCACGGGCGAGATGCGGATCGTCGCGTTCGCATACTCGACGGCGCGGCAGCTCTATCGGGGACTCGTACTGACGGCTGCGACCCTCACAATTGTGGCAGGTGCGATCCTGACGATCGTGACACAGCGGCCGTGGTTCCGCTTCTTCCCGGAGCACTGGCTGTTCCAGATGCAGGTGATCGGGTTGATCGCGTTTCTGATCACGCTCATCTATATCATTCCCAAGGCGGGCGCACTGGCGAGGCTAGCCGAGCGGGGCGAGCTGGAGTCACCCGAGTTCCGGGCTGGCGTGAAGGGGCAAGCGATCGTGGGAAGCGCGGTCGGTGCGTTGCTGATCTACCTTGTTCTGCTGGGTGCCCTTCGCTTCTAGCTCGCTTGCGGAGGTGCTGTGCGGGGCTCCGTGATAGCGAAGTCATTGATAGGGCCCGTTGTCCTTGGGTTGCTGATGGGTGCCGGGTCGCCGTTCGTGCCGGCAGTGGTCCAGGACAGCACGTACCTTCTCCGGCTGTCCGACCGGGTCGGTGAGGTAAACCGCTATCGCCTAGACTTCGACATGCACATGCGGGCCGAGTACAGGGGCACCGGGGAACCGGATGCTCGCACTCGGCAGCTCATGGAGACCCTTGCTTCCGGCATGGGGTTGCGGACAGCGGTGGAATACGAGCAAGAGCTCGTGGAGGTGGCCCGGGACGGGA
>CP070823.1:2939339-2987836 GCA_020344375.1 Gemmatimonadota bacterium
CGCCACCTGCGGGTGGCCGGCACGCCGCAGCCACTGGTCAAAGAACCAGTCGAGCTCGCGCCCTGAGACCTCCTCCATGATGCGCTGTAGGTCTTCCGTGAGCGCCGTACCGTGCCGGTACTCGGCGTAGTAGCGGCGGACGCCGGCGACGAACGCCTCATCGCCCAGCAGCTCCCGGAGCATGTGCAGCACCCAGGCGCCCTTTTGGTAGTTGTTGGTGTTCAGCAGCTCCATCAGGTTCGCCGGGGTTGAGTCGATGACCGGCCGCGCCACATCCTGCGGCGACGCCAGATAGCTCGTCTCCGCACGCGCCCGCAGCCGCCACGCCAGCGCTTCGTCACCGTGGAACTCGTAGAAGACGGCGGCCAGATACGTGGCGAACCCCTCCGACAGCCAAAGGTGCGACCACTCGCGCTCGGTGACGGCGTCGCCGAACCACTGGTGCGCGATCTCGTGCGCGACCACTACGTCGCCACGCCCGCGCCGCACCACGCCCTCGCCGAAGAAGATCGCACTCGCGTTCTCCATCCCGCCGTAACGCGTCAATGACTGCACGAGCGCCAGCTTCTCGTAGGGGAACGGTCCGATCAGGCTGTCGAAGAAGGCGACGATCTCCGGCGCACGGCGAAACAGCTTGCCCGCGCGCTCCTCGTCCTCAGGGTAGACCCACTGGGTGATTCGCACGCAGCGGTCCGAGCCGACCTCACAGCCCAGCGCGCCGAGCTCGCGGACCGACATGTCCGCGGCCCCGAACACCATCGTGTAGACCGGTATCGGACGATCCGTCGCCCAGACCGTGAGCCTCGTGCCCGCTTCCGGCCCCTCCTCCTTGAGCAGCCGACCGCTGGCCACGACCTCCCAATCCGCAGGAGCCCGAACCCTGAACTCCACCATCGCTTTGTCCCGCGGATGATCGATGCTCGGGAACCAGTAGCGCGCGCGGTCCGGCCAATTGTCGGCGAAGACCGCCGGCCGGCCGTAGGCGTTGTGCCCGAAGATGAGCCCGTCCGCGGGAGTACCGTGGTAGAATACCCCGACCACAAGCGTATCGCCCGGCGCAGCGAGGCGTCCCAGCTCCACTTCCAGGCTGGTGGCGTCCTTGCGGAACGTGACGTTCCCACCTGCGACTTGCACGGAGTCGACCGTCAGACCCACCAAGTCGAAGCTGACGTGCTCCCCCACACCGTCGCTGACCTGGAGAGTGATTTCCGTGTTGGCGCGGAAGACCCGGTCCTTCGGACTGAGTTGAAGTGAGATGCAGTAAGACAGCACATCCACCGCCGGTTCCGGAACCACACCAGGCGCGACGCCAGCCGGCGCTGCACAGAGGCCGCCGGCCACCAGGATGGATATCACTGGCGCAGCGCTACGCTCCCACATGCTTTCTCACGAACTCGACGAGACGCCGGATATACGCAGCGCCACCAACGAACAGCGTGTCATTATGTCCGGCGCCCCGAATCTCGTACCACTCCTTCGGCTCCGGGGTCGCCTCGTACAGCCGCCGCCCCATCTGAATCGGAACGATCGTGTCCACGTCCCCGTGCACGTAGAGCACCGGCGCGCGCAGGCGCGGTACCTTCGAGAGCGAGTCGAACTCGTGCGTCAGCGAACGCAGCAGCGCACCGGGCAACCAGCCGTAGTGGACGCGCGCCAGATCCTGCGCCGTAGTGAATGCCGACTCCAAGATCAGCGCTCCGGCGGGATGCTGCGTCGCCAGCTCGATCACCACGGTGCAGCCGAGCGAGCGGCCGAACAGCACCAACCGCGAGGGATCCACACGCCGCTGTTCCGTCAGGTAGCGGTAGGCCAGCAGGCCGTCGTCGTAGAGCGCGCGCTCCGACGGTACACCCTCGCTCTTCCCGTAGCCGCGGTAGTCCATGATCAGGACGTTGAACCCCGCCTGCACCAGCAGCGCGACGTTGTCGAGCCGGTCATAGAGGTTGCCGGCGTTGCCGTGAAAGAATAAGAGGTCGGCGAACGCGTCCTCGCGGCCCGCGTAGATGCCGTGCATACGCACGCCGTCGGCGCCCTCGATCCACACCTCCTCGACGACCGACGCGACTGCCAGCCGCGGCGTGGGCGCGTCCTGCCTGACGCGGGTCGGGAAGTAGATGAGATAGCGTTCCAGCCCCTCGAGCATCAGCCGGCCACCCACCAGGAAGAGAAAAGCCGCGACCAGGACGCCGACCGCGGCGTAGACAGCCTTACGCCAGAAATCACGGGACCGCCTGTCCAGAAACGTCCTTTCTATCGAGCGATAACCGCATCAACCTAGGACGAGGCCGCACATCACGCCAGACACCTGTGTTCGTAGACACGGCTGGCGGATCTCGCTGCGCAGGCGCGTCGCCGGGAGAGTTCGTGGCTGATGAGTTCCTTGGCAATCGATCCTCCCGGCGGCATATTTCATATGGGGACGGCAGGTAGCGTGACCCGGCAGGATGCGGCATTCCGGCCGCCGAGCGCTGTCGGAGTCCCCATATGGTAGTACGAAGCTCACTCCTCGCCGTGACCCTCTTCCTGGTGGTCCCTCCGCCCTGCCAGGCGCAAGAAGAGACCGCACCTCGCGTTATCGCGCGCCTACACATCGACAACGGTCTCGCCCTCGCCGCCGGCGGCGACACGCTCGCCGCGCTTGCCCAGTTCCGCCAGGCCGTCGAGGTCGCTCCCCGTCTGGCTGAGGCGCATTTCCAGCTGGGCCGCATGCTCGCCCGCCACGCCAGCGCCGTGGAGACGGACTTCCGCGAACGGGTGGAGGCGGAGAGGGCCCTGCGCAGGGCGACCTCCCTCGATCCCGATAACCCGGCCTACCTCGCGGAACTGGGGGTGCTCTTCATCAAGCAGCAGAGGCGGAACGATGGAGAGCGGGTTATTAGCCGGGCGCTCAAGATGGCTGAGGAACGGCGTCTCGACCTCGACCCAGCCCTGCTGGCCGACATGCACTTCAACCTGGGATGGGCCCAGGAGGTCAGGTACGAGAGAGAGCGGCAGCGGCGGCTGACCCCGCCGCATCGCGGAGCGATACCGGCCGACCTGCCACCTTCAGCCTGGCTGTCGCGCTACGTCGAGGACTATCTGGAGGACGCGCCTCCCGTCGAAGACTCCGGCCAGGCGACTCGCGACCTCATGATCGAGCACTACTGGGCCGCCGTGCGGACGGATCCGACGCACTTCGACGCCTCGCGGCGGCTACTCGTCCACCTGCTGGACGACAGTCAGTTCACCGAATACCTGTCCGTCGCCAGGCAGCTCGTCGAGGCTCATCCCGACCGGCCCGAGACGGAGCTGTACCTCGGGCTCGGGCTACACGTGGTCGGGCGCGAGGACGAGGCGGCCGCCGCCTTCGAGCGCGCCCTCGCCCGGCTGCCCGAGCCGGAGCGCGCGCCGCTGCTCAGCATCGAGCCGCTGCTGCGCCGCGAGCCGGCGGAGGACTATCTGGAGATGGACGATTCATCCCGAACCGAGTTCGAGCAGGCGTTCTGGCGGCTGAGCGATCGGTTGTATCTGACCGAGGCGAACGAGACGCGGCTCGAGCATATGGCTCGCGTGGCCTACGCGGAGCTGCGCTTCGCGGAGCCCGCGACCGGTTACCGCGGCTGGGAGACCGATCGCGGGGTCATCTTCATCCGCTACGGGCCGCCCAACGTTATCATCCGTCAGCCCGCTGAGCTCTCCACGAGGATCGTCTGGATCTACCGACCCGGCCCCGTGTTCATGTTCGATCAGACGCGCGGGTACTTCCACGCGCGCTTTGCCGGCGACTTCCAGTGGGTCGCCGATGAGTATCGGTACCGCGCGCCAGCCTTCTATGGCAACATCCCCTCGATCGCCACCCGGCTGTCGATCCCCGTTCAGGTGGCCCGCTTCCGGGGCAGATCGCCGGACGAGGCGGCCGTCGAGATCCATGCCGAGCTGCCGCTGGAAGAGCTGGGCCGGGACCTGGACGTGGAGCGCAGCGAGTTCGAGACCGGCATCTTCCTGCGCAACCTGGACGGCCTGAGGATCAAGGACGACGTCGACGTCAGAATCCTGGACTACGCGGACACCGCGAGCACGGACAACCTGAAGAGCTGGCGAGTGCTGGTTCCCGGCGAGGGCCGGCTGTGGGTGTCGGTTGAGGCCCGGGACGCGGTCACCTGGCGCGCGGCGGCGACGCGCGACACCGTGTCGGTGAGGCTGTTCCCGGAAGACTCGCTGAGCTTGAGCGACATCCTGCTGGCGGAGCTGTTGAGGCCGCTGGCCCTCGAGCCGCTGCGGCGTGCCGACTACGATATTACGCCGAACCCGGCGCGCGTATACGTGCCGTACCAGGCCGTCCACATCTACTACGAGATCTACGGCCTCGCCCGGGACCCCGAGGGGTACGCCAGCTTCGAGGTCTCACTGGCGGTTCGCGTCAAGAAGCTGCAGCGCGAGGGTGCGCTGCCCCAGTTCCTGGGGCTCCTGGCCGATGCCTGGGGCTTCAGCATCGTCGGCGACGATCGCGTCGAGCTGCGCTACCGGCGCGAGTTCGACATGAAGGATCGCGATCGCGTGACCGAACACCTGCGCATCGAGCTACCCGAGGTCCCGCCCGGTGAATACGAGATCATCGTGAAGATCTGGGACCACCTGAACGAGCGGCTGGCGACCCGAACCCGCTCGTTCGCCGTCGTCACGGAGGGGTGACCCGCCGCGATTCGCGAGCCACAGAGCGTCAGTCTGTGGCCGGGGCGTGCCGGTGCGCTGGTTACGGCCCTGGTTGTCGAGTCTGATCTGCCGCCGGCCACCGGACACGCCCGGCCCTATCACGCTCGGCTCACCTCCACACATCCCCAACCGCTTGCCGACCGTGACCTGCACCTGCACAATACGTCGATTCGTCAACAGATCTTCAAGGAAAAGGCCGCTTGATTCAGGACCCGCTGACCATCGCCGCGCTCGTCGCCGGAGTCACGGCGCTTGCCTTCTGGCTCGATCGTCGTTCACGCACCTTCTCCAAGGTGGGCGCCTCGCTACTCGTCATCCTCTTCGGCGCCGTGCTCTCCAACACCGGGTTCGTGCCCCACGACTCACCCGTGTACCGGGGCATCGAGGGGCCGGTCACTTCGCTGGCGATCATCTATCTGCTGCTAGGTGTCGCGTTGGCGGACCTCAAGGAGGCGGGGCCCAGGATGCTCGTGCTCTTCCTGGTCGCGTCCGTGGGCACGGCGCTGGGCGCACTGGCCGGCGCCGCACTCTTCGCCGATGCCCTGGGACCGGTCACCTGGAAGTTGGCCGGTGCCTTCACCGGCACCTATACGGGCGGGAGCCTCAACTTCGCGGCGGTGGGCCGCGGGCTCGGGCTCCCGCCCTCGACCTTCGCCGCCGCCTCGGCCGCCGATAACGTGACCACGGCGATCTGGACCGGGATCACGCTTACCGCACCTCTCTGGCTGCTGCGGAAGTCGGCCAGCGGCGCGACCGCGGCAAACCCGGGGATCACCGCCAGCGCCGTGAGCGTCGCCTCCGACGAGGCCCGGCAGCCGGAGGCTCACCCCTTCTGGGGTCGTACGCCGATATCGCTGTTCGACCTCGTGCTCCTGGCGGCGATCGGCATGGCCGTGCTGATCGCGGCGCACTTGCTGGAGCAGCGAATCGGCCGCTTCCCAGAGATCCTCTGGCTCACGACGATCGCACTGCTGCTTGCCCAGGTCCCGGCCGTGCGTGCCATAGGCGGCGCGCAACAGCTCGGCTACCTGGGGTTACATCTGTTCCTGGCCGTCATCGGCATCCGCTCGCTGGTCGCGGCGATGATCCAGGTGGGCCCGGCCGTCTTCCTCTATACCCTCGTCGTCGTCGGCGTTCATGGTATCTTTCTGTTTCTCCTGGGACGGGCGCTCAGGGGCCCCGTGCCCATGCTGGCCGTCGTCTCGCAGGCCGCCGTCGGCGGCCCATCGACGGCCATGGCGGTGGCCATCGCACGCGGCTATAAGGAGCTGGCGCTACCAGCCGTTGCGGTCGGCGTGCTCGGCTACGCACTGGGCAACTACGCCGGCTTCGCCATCGCCTACCTGGTGCGTGGGATACTCGGAGGATGAACGTGACGGAAGAGAGCCAGCAGCTCGCACTGCGCAAGGAGCGGGTCGCCACCCGGCCCGGCGCCGGCGGGGTCGCCGAGCATCGCCGGCGCCTCTACCAAAGGCACCTGCTCGTCTTTCTGGTGGTCAACGGCGGCGTGATCGCGGCCGACTATCTGACCTCACCCGGCATGCAATGGGCCCACTTCCTCGTGTTCCTCTGGTGCCTGCTGTTCCTGCTGCACACCCTCGGACTCAAGTCCCGCGGCTTCTCCTGGGCTGAGCTTTTCATTCCACCTCGGAAGAAGCCCGTGGCCGCGGTCTACACGACGCCGCTCGACTACGAGCTGGTGCGCTCCCGCCAGCTGCGCGATGGTGTGACCAACGCGGCTGCATCCATCCGGGACAAGCACGCGGCTCTGGCCGACCGGGCGGTCGCGGCCGCCGGCGAACTCGTCGCGGCCGTCGAAGGCGTCGTGGCCGCCGCACGCGCCAAGAAGTACCGGCCCGACGAGCAGGCACAGACGCTCGTGCCCGAGGCTCAGGCGGCGCTCCAGGCCCTCGACCAACTGCACCAGAGCTTGATCGGTGTGAAAGTGTCGGAGGAGTCAGCCGACGAGGTGGCCGTCGAGCCGGTGAACGAACGCGTCGGGGCTCTGCGCGCGCTGGCACGCTAGTCCAGGCCCATCCCCGCCCTCTCAGCGCCACCCGAAGCCGGCTCGCAGTGGTTCTTGGTGAGTTCGGATCACACTCCTTCGCACATCACTCCCAGGCCGGCAGCGACGCGCCGTCCTGCGTCTCCCAATGTGGCGCCCAGGCCAGCGCCACCAGATTCACCGTGATGTCCTTCTTCTTCGGACGCACCACGACCGTCTCCAGCTCCTCGGCGAGCGGATCGAAGCTCGCCCGAATCTCTTCCGTCTCGGCCTGGAAGTCGGCCTCCAGCGCCGCCAGCCTCTGCCGCTGCGCTTCCAGCGTGGCCCGCGCACGCTCCACGTCCTGGGCCTCCTTCATCGAGCGGCTGACGCCACGTGCGGCGGTCGTCGCCCGGCCCAGTGACGAGCGGCTCACCGTCTTGCGGCCCACCACGGCGCTGAGCAGCGTGGCGCCGAACGAGATCGCCGTCTGCAACTTCTGCTGTTTCGCCTGCTCCGCCTCGCGCTCCACCGCCTGCTCCGCCCGCCGGATCCGCTCCTGCAGCGTCGCCAGCTTCGGCGCGTACTTCTTGCGTAGGCGCTCCAGCGCCTCGTCGCGCCCTTCACGCGCCGCCTGGCCCAGGCGAATGCGGAAGTCACGCTCCGACTCGCCGGGCCGGGAGTACTCGCCCAGCCTCGCGCTGCGATACAGCTCCAACTTGCGGTTCCGGTACAGCCAGTCGGTGAACTCGCGCCTCCAGGCGGTATAGCTCTTCTTCTTGGCCGCCACCACGGGAAGCTCAGCGTAGCGGGCCGCCTCAGCGGGCACATCCTCGAGATCGGCAAGATCGACATCGACCTCTTGGGCGTCGGACCAGTCCACCGCAGCGGCGCCCCCGAGCGCTGCCAGCGCTACCGTCTCCTCCGACGCCTCGACCTTCGTCTTGCGATCGGAGAAATGAATCGTTCCCGCTGCCAGCACCCTCGGCTGATAGACGAGCTCGTGGCCCGCCCCGGGGCTCCCGCGCACCGGCACGAAATGCTGCGGGATGACCGGCGGCAGCATCGGCCGTTCGGAGACGCTCGGCGCCCTGGCAGCTACGGCGCGTGGCTCGGCCGCCGGGGTCAGGGGTCTACCAGGGGCCTCCTGCACGGCCGCTCCCGGTGTCACCGCGGCCGCGGCCTTGCGCGGCCCCATCAGCTTCTTGATCTGCTCGCGCGTCAACGGACCCCGCAGGTACGACATCACCCAGCGCGTTTCGAAGACGACCGGCTCGTCCTCGTGCACGTTGTTGAGCAGGAAGACTCGCTTGCCCAGCCCGGCCAGCGTCTCCTCCATCGCTCCGCGATCGAACCGCGTAGCAGTCCCCGCGGCCACCCCTTCGAGCCCCTCCAGCACGCGCGCCTTGTCGCGCTCCGTCTGCAGTCGACCGATGAACCAGGTGCCCGTGTTGGACAGCCCCTTGTAGTCGAGATCCACGGGGTTCTGCGTGGCGAGCACGACGCCGAGCCCGAAGGCGCGACCCTGCTTGAGCAGCGTGAGCAGCGGCGCCTTCGACGGCGGGTTCGCCACCGGCGGGAAGTAGCCGAAGATCTCGTCCATGTAGACGATCGCCCGCAGGCTGGTCGTACCCGATTGCCCGCGCATCCAGCCCAGCACCTGGTTGAGCAGCAGCGAGACGAAGAACATCCGCTCGGCATCGTTCAGGTGGGCGATCGAGAAGATGCTGACGCGCGGCTTGCCCTCCGCCGTGTACAGCATGCGGTCGATCTCCAGCGGCTCGCCCTCCATCCAGGTACTGAAGCCCGGGGCCGCCAGCAGGTTGTTGAGCGCCATCGCCAGCTGGAAGCGGTCATCCGCCGGATAGAACGACTCGAGGTCGAGCACCCCGACCTTCGAGACCGGCGGCGTCTGGATCGCCTGGATCAGAGAGGCAAGATCCAGGTCTCTGCCATCCCGCCAGGCAGCGTCGAGGACCGTCGAGAGCAGGATGTGCTCCCGACTCTTGATCGGATCGGCCTCGATCCCCAACAGGCCCAGCAGGCTTGTCACCGTCGTGCTGATCCGGTCGCCCAGTAGCTCGCGATCCTCGAGCAGCGCAGGTGCCGGCGCGGCGAAGGAGGCCAGGATCGACACCGGGAGTCCCGCCGTGCTGCCCGGCGTGTAGATGGCGAAGTCCGCCGACTGTCGCAGCCGCCGGATCCGCGTCTCGTCCTGCCCCCAGCCGGCGAGCCCCTGCCTCCACTGCTCCGCCTGCTGCCGCCCGTACTCCTCCAGCGTGAGTCCCTTCTTGTCGGCATCGGACTCGTTCACCCAGGGCGTAATGTCCTCCGACCTCAGCTCGGGGAAGGTCAACAGCAAGTTCGCGAGGTCACCTTTGGGGTCGATGACGATAGCCGGGATGCCATCGATGGCGGCCTCCTCCAGCAAGCCGATGCACAGACCGGTCTTCCCGCTGCCGGTCATGCCCACGCAGACCGCGTGCGTGACCAGGTCCCTCGAGTCGTAGAGGATGAGCCCGTCCAGCCGCTTCTTCTCCGCCAGGTCGTACGGCCGGCCGAGATAGAAGGCACCGAGCTTCTCGTAATTCTCCATCTGATGTACCTCCGACGCTTGCTTCAGGCCGGCGACGTTACGGCCAACGCGCGCACACACTACGCGGCCTTGAGCTCCGACGTGCAGCTCGGGCAACGCGTCGCCTTGACCGGGATCACGGACACGCAGTACGGGCAGTCCTTGGTCGTGGGTTCGGCCGGCGGCGCCTCTTCCTTCCTCTTCAGCTTGTTGACCTGACGCACGATGAGGAAGATCACGAACGCGACGATCAGGAAATCGAGCACCGTGTTCAGGAAGGCACCGTAGGCGATGGTCGGCGCGCCGGCTTCTTTCGCCGCGGCCAGCGATTCATACGCCCTACCCGAGAGGTTGACGAAAAGGTTGGTGAAATCGACCTTGCCGAGCAGCAGACCGATCGGCGGCATGACGACCTCGTTGACCAGCGACGTCACGATCTTGCCGAATGCCGCGCCGATAATAATGCCGATGGCCATGTCGAGGACGCTGCCCCGCATGGCGAATTCCTTAAACTCCTTCAGCATGTCTTAACTCCTAGCGTTGACAGTTTACACCGGAACCACCGTGCGATGAGGCGGAAGCGGTCCTGCTGAGCGGTCGCACCGTCTGGAGCCGGTCGCGCACGAACGCTACAGCAGCGCCAAGCGACCAGCTCGACCGGCCCTGTTGTACTCCAGAAGCGCGGCTTGCTGGCACTGACTATGGGATAAAGGGCAAGGGATTCTAGTTTGCGTCGGGTGCGGCAGCAAGCGCGATCCGACTACCCATGTTCCCGGGCCATGCTTGGAGCCCTAGAACAGCTTGAGGTAGTACGACAAAGCTGTGGCCTCGTACCTGACCCGCCAGCCGGTCACGATACTGTGGGACATGCGGAAGTAGCGGACCCGCCGGCCGTCGGGCGGATCCTGGCCCGCCACCTGGACCTCCACCTTCACGACGATATCGTCGCCGCGGCCGCGGGCGCCGATCGAGGTGAACTCGATCTCGCTCAGGCTGAGCAGCTCCTCGCCTCTTGCCTGCGCCTCCTCCTCGCTCAGCTGGCTCGGGTCGAACCCCTGCATGCCGGCAGCCAGGTACTCGGCGCGCAGCCAGAACTTGAGCTCGTCCGCCGCCTCGCTCGCCAGGGTGGAGCGCTCGGCCGCGAACTTCCACACGATCGCCGCGCCGATGATCAGCAGAGCAGCGATCGCCTTCCAGCCCTTCAGCTCGATCTTCATCGCTCCCTCACGCGCGCACGGGTGGAGGGTCCTTTCCGCACGGCCGCGCTCAGCCAGATCGCTTCATTACGAGTGGCTGACGGTCACAACATCGAAAGCTTCGTCGCCGGGTGCAAGGGCGCCGAGTCCCAGCTCAGCGTGCGGACGCTGACGCGAATGCGCTTCCGGGGGCCCCCGCTCGGATGCCGATCTGTTGACGTTTCCTCCACAGCATCGCGTCGAGACTGGCGAACACGACCGTCGTCGCGTAGGGGGACGCATCGTTGGTCGATATCCGTGAGCTACAGGATGCACTCGTTTGCTGGCGCAGCACGCCGGCGCGGCTGCTGACAGCCCTCGGGTTCGAGCCCGTCGGCCTCCGAGTTCCGGACTCCGCGCTCGCCGACTTCGGGCTCGATCCGTCCGAGCCGCTCACGCTGGAGGTAGCGGCCCGCTGCGCCGGCTTCCAGGTCTTGCGCATCATCCTCAAGCGGCGACTCGACCCGGAAGCCATCCGCGGTGTCGCCACTGCGCTCTACCGACACAACCCGACGCGGCGAGCGTTGCTGATCTTCGAAACCCAGGTCGATGGCCGTCTGGTGCTGGCGAGCTGGGGGTTGGGCCCAGGTCCGTTCCGGCTGCTGAAGCTGTGGCTCGATCCCGCCGCGCCACGCCGGTCCGAACTCGACATCCTCGCCGGGCTCGCCGCCGATGGCGCGGCCACCGCCAGCGATCTGGCCCTCGCCCACGCCCGTGCGCTCGACCGCGAGGGTGTGACGCGCCGCTTCTTCGCCGAGTTCCGTCGGCATCGCGCCGAACTCGCCGCAGGGCTGACCGGGGTGCCCGAGAGCGCGGGACAGGACCGACTCGATCTCGCGCTCACGCTTCTCAGCCGGCTCCTCTTCCTCTACTTCATCCAGCGCAAGGGCTGGCTCGCCGGCGACACCGTCTATCTCCGTCATCTTTATGAGGACTCGCTCACCCACGGCGTCCCGTTCTACCGCCAGCGACTCAAGCATCTCTTCTTCAGCGCTCTAAACCGCGCACCGGAAAGGCGAGGACGCCAGGCTCAGCAACTGGGCGAGCTGCCGTATCTGAATGGCGGCCTTTTCGAGCGTGACGTGCTGGAGCGGAAGTACCGCCGCCTGGACATACCCGACGAATGCTTCGCCCCGATCTTCCACGAGCTTCTCGATAAGTACCAGTTCACGCTGCGCGAGGATCAGCCGGCCGACCAAGATGTCGCCGTCGACCCGGAGATGCTCGGGAGAGTTTTCGAGGGTCTGATGGCCGAGCCGCTTCGTGGCTCCACCGGCGCCTTTTTCACACCGCGTGCCCTGGTGGCTCGTCTCGTAGACGGCGCGCTTGTGGCTTACCTGGCGGCCTCGACGGGCTGCGACGCCGACACGATCGAGCGGCTGCTGGCCGGCAGCAGTCTGCACATCGAGCCGCGCCTGCGCGACCGGCTAACAGCTCGTGTGCGCACGATCCGGGTGCTCGATCCCGCCGTCGGGTCGGGCGCCTTCCTGCTCGCCGTCCTGCAACGTCTCGAGGTTCTGCGCAACGCTCTTGAAGGCAGGCCCGCCGACTCCTTCGCCCGCTTCCAGCGCCGCCAGGAGATGATCCGGCGCAATCTTCACGGCGTCGACATCAGCGGCGCGGCCGTTCGGCTATGCGAGCTGCGCCTGTGGCTCGCTCTCAGCGTGGATCTGGAGGTCGAGACGGTCGCCGATGTGCCGCCGCTGCCGAACCTCGACATCAACATCCGACAGGGCGACGCGCTCATCGACCCCATCGACTTCCTGCTTCAGCTCGCCGACCTCGACCATGGCCAGCTGGCGGGGCGCTGGCAGCGCAAAGTCATCCGGCTCGCGGGGCGGCGGGATCGCTACTTTCATTCGGCCGGCGCTGACAAGCGTCGAGCGCAGCGGAGCCTGCGGCGCGCCGAGCGCGACCTCGCACTGAGCTTCCTGGGCGAGCTGGCCGCGCAGATCGACGCGCGAAGGCAGGATCTGCGGATGGCGGCACGCGGTCGTGACCTGTTCGGGAAGCGTGCCGGACTGATGCGCAGTCAGAAGCGGGCGGCCGCCACACTGAAGCGGCGGAAAAGCGAGGTCCTGCGTCTGCTCAAACGCATAAGCGAGGCCGAGGAACTCCCCTTCTTCTCCTTCCCCATCCACTTCGCCGATCGCGAAACGGCGTCCGCTAACTTCCACATTGTGCTGGGCAACCCGCCCTGGGTGCGAACGCACCACTGGTCGGGGCTGTCGAGACGCCTACTCAGCGAACGGTTCCAGTTCCTTCGTGATGCAGGCTGGCGCACGGGCACCCGGCTCGCGGGCGCCGGGCGCGGTTTCGGCGCGCAGCTCGATCTCAGTGCCCTCTTCTTGGAGCGTGCCCTCGGGGTGCTTGCGGAGAACGGGGCGCTGGGATTCCTGCTGCCCGCCAAGCTGGCTCGCGGACTTTCCGCCGGTGCGCTTCGGCGACGGTTGCTCACCTTCACGCAAGTCCTGCAGCTCGAAGACTGTTCCCTGGCCACGGCGCGCCTGTTCGAGGCCACCACCTATCCTTTGGGCCTGATCGTCAAGCGCGAGGAGCCATGCCCGCAGCACCAGGTTTCCGTTCGGCTCCACGAGCGGCAGGGAGGAACCCTCGACTTTCACCTCCCTCAGACACGGCTGCCTCTGATCGCCGAGGACCCCGAGTCGCCCTGGGTCCTGGCACCGCCAGCGGTACGGGCCGCGCTCGAGCGCATGCGCGCTGCCGGGCCGCCGCTGGGCTCGCAACCCGGCCGCCGCCCTCTGCGCGGGATCGTCACAGGCAACAACGCTCTGTTCGTCGGGGAGCTGCTCACAGCCACGACAAGGAGGGGCCGAGCCGCATTGAGGCTCGCTAGCGAGCGTGTGCTGATCGAGGTGGACCGGTTGCGCCCGGCGCTGCGTGGCGAAGACCTGGCGCCGTGGCGCTTCTCGGTGGACCGCGCCGTCGTCTGGACACACGACGACGAAGGTCGCGTCCTCGCGAGTCTGCCGACGGCCACGCGGGGCTACGTGCGGGTGCACGAGCGGGCACTGAAGGAGCGGATCGACCTCAAGCCGGGCCAGCTCTTCTGGACTCTCTTCCGCGTCCGTCCGCAGAAGTGGGGGCTCCGGGTTGCCTGGCGCGACATCGCTCCTGCGCCTGGTGCAGTGGTCGTGCCGCGGCAAGTGCCGTTCCTGGGCGGCTTGGCCCCCATCATCAGCCTCAACACCGTCTACCAGGTATCAGCCGCGTCGGAGGAGGACGCCTACCTCGTCGCCGCCGTGCTCAACTCGACCGTTGCCCGCGCCTACCTGAAAGCGATCGCTGAACGGGCCGCCGGAGGCTACTTCCGGTATTTAGGTTGGACGGTCGCCCTCCTACCCTTCCCCGAGAAGGCCGACGCGGCTGTTCTCAAACAGCTCATGCAGCTCAGCAAACTCGCGCACAGCGCCGGCGGGCTCGACGCTGCCGGTCAGGCCGAGCTCGATCAGCTGGTGGCCCGTCTCTACCGGCTCAAGCCCAGCGAACTCGAGGAGCTGCGAGCGTTCGATGCCCGACTCTTGAACCCGTGCAGTGAGGCTTGAGCATGGCGCCCTGGCTCGAACTCATCGCGGCGACGTCGGACCGGGCGGCCCTGGCCACCATCCGCTGGCTATGGTCCAGCGCCACGCGAGTCGATGCGGTCCTCGCCGATCCGGAGCGCATCCTCCGGCTGTCACGTGACGTTGACCGTACGGCCGGACCCGCAAGAGTCCGTGTCGTCACGGCCAGAACGCCGCTCACCGATCCGCCGCCGGGCTGGCGCTGGACCTTCGTCACCGAGACACCTACGCCTGAGTTCATGCTGTTCTATCCAGCGGACAGCGCCTTCCCCGAGAGCGCCCTCGTCTTCACCGGCGGCGCTCAGAGCGACGGCTGGCTGACCTATCACCGGCGCCCGCTTGTGCTCCATCGACTCCGCGAGCGCTTCGGCGCCCTCTTCGCTGAGCAGGATGCCGCACACCTGCCCCGGCTGATTGCAGCGGCCACGTCCATCCGCGAGCAGCCGGCAGAACTCGAGCTCGTTCCCAGCCTGGACCGTGCGGACAGTGATGCGGCCATAGATACGGTATCACCGGGGGAGCTGTACCGGCGGGTCCTAGCGGCACATTTCGCCGATCTACCTCAGCCTGAGCACACGGCTCAACGGCCGGCCACCGCGCCGGCGCTGGCGGCACATCAGGAACGCGCCTACGAGCGCGCCTGTGCGATCCTCGACCGCTTCGGCGGTGTGATCGTCGCTGATGCCGTGGGGCTCGGAAAGACCTACATCGGGCTGCGGCTGGTCGAGCGCACGCTGGATTCCGGTGGCCGCGGCTTGGTGATCGTCCCGGCCGCTCTCCGGGACCAGTGGCAGCGGGAACTCTCGTACTTGGGGATCGACGCCGACAGCCAGCCGGGCCGGTGCGGCACATCGGCCCACTCCGCCGCCGGCGACACCTTCGACCTCTGGGTACGCGAGGCAGGTCGTGTCGTCGTACTCTCCACCGAGTCACTGGGGCGCCGCAACTTCGACCCCGGGTCTTATCGCGGCGCCGATCTCGTCCTCGTCGATGAGGCCCACAACTTCCGCAACCCCAGCACGCAGCGTTACCGCAACCTGTCCGATCTGATCCGCCACTCTAAGGTCGTGCTGCTCACCGCGACACCAATCAACAACACGATCCTCGATCTCCAGCATCTCATCGACCTCTTCGCCGCGCCGGGTGCCTTCCGGCATCTGGGAGTATCGGACTACCGCGAAGCCTTTCGAAACGCCGCCGAGGGAGCGGGCAGCGTGCAGCCCATCATCTCAGCCTGCGTGCTGCGCCGTACGCGCCGCTTCCTGCGAGCCCAATACGGTGAGATAAGCGTCCGCGACCCGCTAAGTGACCGCGAACTTGAACTCCACTTCCCTCGCCGTTTGCCGCCCGTGGCCGTCCGCTACGATCTCGCCAGCACGTACGGTGAGCTGTTCGGACACCTCGAGACATGGTTGGGCGAGCTCCGCTTTCCAAGCATCGATCTAGGTGAGGAGGACCGAGACTCAGACGACCAGCTTGCGTGCTCCGGCGAGCTGTTGAAGATCATCCTGCTCAAGCGCCTCGAATCCAGCGTCGAGGCCCTACGCTGCACCGTCGTTCAGCAGCTCGCCTGGTGCAACACGGCGCTCCGCGCCATCGACGCCGGGCGCGTCCTGACGAGACCCGACTACCGCGCCTCGTTCCGCGGCCCCGAGGACGATCCCGGCAGCCAGCTCGCTTTTTTCGAGCTCATGCTGCCAGCGCCGGCGATGGAGCCCGCCCGCATTGACGAGTTCCGGCGGCTCCTCGAAAACGACATGCAGATACTCGCCCGAATCCATGCTGCGCTTGTGGCTGTCGGGCCCAGCGGTGATCGCAAGCTCGCCAGGCTTATCGAACTCCTCGACGGCCCACTCAGCGGCCGCAAGGTCCTCATCTTCACCGAGTTCCGCGACACGGCCCGCTACATCTACCATCAGCTCCGGCATCGCCCGCACCTCGCTCAGATTGACAGCGGCGGCGCGCGACTCGGTCTCGAACGCGCCAGCCGCCGCGAGGTCATCGAACGCTTCGCACCGCACAGCAACGGAGTCCACGAACCGCCCGAGCGCGAACGCGTCGACACGCTCGTTGCCACCGACGTACTGAGCGAGGGGCTCAACCTGCAGGACGCTGCCGTGGTGGTGAGCTACGACCTGCCCTGGAACCCTGTGCGCTTGATGCAGCGCATCGGCCGCATCGATCGCTTGGGCGCACTCGCCGAATGTGTCGAGCTCTACCACTTCGTGCCGGCGCACGACCTCGACCGCCTGCTCGGTCTCATGGCCCGCTTGCAGGGCAAGGTCTCGACCATCAGCAGCGCCCTCGGCCTCGAGCATCCCGTACTCGCCACGCCCGGCGACCGCGAGCGCGCCCTCGAACAGATCCGCGTGCTGGCCCACGACCCGGACGCCTTCGAACGTGTCGAGCAAGAGATGGAAGGGCCCCTCGATCCGGAAGAGCTGGCCTATACTGACCGTGTCACGCTATTCGAGGACGGGCCACCAGCATCGTC
Organism: Gemmatimonadota bacterium; assembly: GCA_020344375.1. Lineage (GTDB taxonomy): Bacteria > Gemmatimonadota > Gemmatimonadetes > Palauibacterales > KS3-K002. The sequence continues at coordinate 2,955,904 of CP070823.1, forward strand.
CGAGCGTCGCGCGGTCTCCGCAGTCGCGTCGGCTGACGAGGCAACAGCACGCGCCGTGGCCTACTGGCGAGTGAGCTGCGCCGGGCAGCATCGCGGCTTGTGGCTGGTCTGCGACGTCGCCAGCGGCTGCGTCGTCGATGACCATGCGACAGCTCTCGAGGTCTTGAGGAACAGCACGACGCACGAAGCGGTAACGCCGCCGGAGCGGCTAGTGGATAGCGCAAGGCGTGCCTGCGCACGGTACGCACGCGGCGTCCTCGCCCACCTCCAGGCCGCCCAGTTCGCCGGCGACGCGCTGAGCCCCAGTCTGCCCCAGTGCCGCATCGCCGCCTGGCTCAGCCGTAGTTTCGAAGCGAGCGCCCATCGCCTCACGCCGGATGAGCGAGCGCTCACCGATCAGTTGCTGGAGCGGTTGGCACGGCGGTTTACCCGCGCCGGCGAGCGCTCACTCAGCACGCTGGCCAGTGAACTCCCAGAGCGACCGGATCCCGTCTTCTGCGAGACACTCTACGACCTGCTGCGCTCCCTCGACTCGGAGTACCCCGGCCCGGCAGAGCTGCGGGAGGTCGCTGTGCTCCTGGCACTACCAGCCTAAGTCCCGGCCCACCCAGTGGGTTGAGCCGGGTGAACCGCCTGTCGGATCAGACGTCACCGGATGTGCACCCGCGTAACTCAGCTACGGTACGAGGAGTCAGCCCGGTTGACGAACAGCGGGGCGCGGCGCATGCTGAGGCAGACGGGCAAACCCGGAGGAGACTGATGACGGTACAGCAGCTCCCTCAACGGCGACTTGCGGCACGTCGAGTGCTGACTTCAGTCCCGCGTCCGCGCGTTCACCGCGCTCCGCCGGTCTTCGCCCTCCTGCTGGCTCTCCTCGGCAGTCCGGTCGAGGCGTACGGCCAGTACGAGAATATCTCTCTGCCGGTCCAGACCATCGAGCGGCATCTACGCTACGAGGAGTTCGAGGTCGTCCGCATCACGGACACCCGCTTCGAGGGGGACAGAACGCAGCACGCTGCACTGAGGTTCTCCGACGGGCTGGTCATGCTCATCAAGTGGGCGGCCGCCCCGAGGGGCGGTGACGCGTTCAATAACCGTCCCCGTTTCGAGATCGCGGCTTACGAGATTCAGAAGCTCTTTCTGAACGAGGAGGACTACGTCGTACCGCCGGCGGTAGCCCGCGCGATACCGCTGGAACGATACCCTGCGCAGTACCCCCCGGAACCTACGTTCAGCGAGACGGCCTCAGTGCTGGTCGTGGCGCAGTACTGGCTGAGCGAGGTGACCAGCGAGAACGTCTACGACAAGGCGCGATTGGAGAGTGATTCGGTGTACGCGCGCCACCTCGGCAACCTGAACATCTTGACTTACCTGATCAGGCACGCCGACGCGAACAAGGGGAACTTTCTCGTCTCGACGGATAGCGGGAGCCCGAGAGTCTTCGCGGTGGACAACGGTGTGGCTTTCGGCGATCGGAGCGATCGGCCTGATGATTGGCGCAAGATGCGTGTCGACAGCTTGCCGCGTGGCACGGTCGAGAGACTCCGGGGCATCAGCGAAGAGGATCTCCATCGGGCTCTGGGCGTGCTGGTCCAGTACGAGATCCGGGACGGCCAACTGATCGAGGTGCCGCCCACGCAGAACCTGAGGCCCAACAGAGGGGTGCGCCGGGAGGATGGCCTGATCCAGCTGGGGCTCACCGCCGGAGAGATCAGAGCCGTCTACCGACGTCTCGAGGACCTGCTCGAGGAAATCGATTCCGGTAAGATCGAGACCTTCTGAGTAGTGGGTGGTTCCCCGAGACCCGGCGACCTGTTGCGCTACCTCGAGCGCCGGCCCGGCCCGGGCTGTCTCACCACCCAGGCGCTGACCACGCCCTACCAGGCGGTGGCGATCCCTCGCACCCACGCGACGCCCCGCTCTCAGCGCGAGGTCGTCAGCGTCCCCTGCTGACGAGCCGGCGCGACGGCTTTCAGAGGGTCACGCGGGTTTTGCCAGAATGGTCCCCCGGCTTGTGATGCGCCGGGATCCGCGTTCAATTGCAGCGCGAAAACGTCCGCTGAGATCGACCGCCCTCCAGACCGGAGCGTGCACGTGGAGTTACTGACTCACTGGATCATCGGGCTTGTGACTGCCCTCGTCGTCGGCGCCGGTGTGACGGGCTGGTTCATCGGCCGGGTGCGCGCCTATTTCAACGTCCCCAAAGCACCGGGCCGTGACGTGCCGAGCTGGCTGACGGGTCTCGTCGAGCGTCTGTTCTTCACGTTCATCGTCGCCTTCGACGTCTCGGGCGCCGCCATCGCGATGATCGGCTGGATGACGGTCAAGCTCGTCCCCAATTGGGAGCTCTACGTGCGACACGGCACCGCCAACAAGCCGCTGGTCTGGTCGTCGCTGCTCGGCAGCCTCTGCTCGATGTTTTTCGCCCTCATCGGCGGACTCATCTGTCGGGGCGATATCTGGTGGTGGCCGCCGGGCTAGCACATGCGTATCCGCTCCGCTCTCGCCTGGTCGTCCCTCGCCGCTGTCATCGTCGCCGGCGCCGGCATCGCCTTCGCCTACTCTCGGGGCCAGTTCCCGGGCCAGACCCTGGATGGGCCGCCTATCGCGCTGGTCGGTGCCCGCGTCTACGATCCCGCCGCCGACTCGCTCATCCCGAGGACCACCGTGGTCATCCAGGGTCGGGAGATCGTCGCCGTCAACGACACGGCCGCCATCCCCGACAGCGCCATCATCCTCAACGTCAGCGGACTCACGCTGCTCCCGGGCCTCATCGACAGCCACGTGCACCTGAGTGGCATACGCTCGCGCATACCCGACGGGGCGCGCGAACTCGGCTGGCTGCCCTACCTGTGGCGATTCATCCGCCGCTTCCCCGAGCGGCGCCGTGCCTTGATCGAGGCGGGTGTCACAACAGTCAAGAGCCTGGGCGACCCCCACCCCTGGATCGTGAAGTACGCCGAGCGCGTTCAGCGCCACGAACTGGCCGGCCCCAGGGTCTTCGCTGCCGGGCCCATGCTCACCACGCCCGGCGGCCATCCGATCGTCCAGCTGCGCCAGGCCGGCCAGGGCGACACCTCCTTCATCGCGCAGGTCGCCCGCCAACTCGCGGGGCCGGCCGAGGCTCAGGTCGCGGTCAACGAGATCGCCAGGCGCGTGGACTTCGTGACCGCCGTGCTCGAGACTCGCGGTGACCCACTGCTGCCGAGCATGCCCGCGCCGGTCCTCCGCATGATCACCTACACGGCCCACGGGTTCGAGCTCAGCGTGCTGGCGCATATCAGCACCGTCGAGCAGCTCCAAGTCGCTATCGCGGAGGGGGTCGATGGCATCGAGCACGTGCCCTTCGATCAGCTACTCGACTCGCTCACCGTCGAGGAGCTCGCCCGGCGTCGCGTCTTCGTGGACCCCACCCTTCAGGCGATCGACCAGTATGTGGGTGAGATGCTCGCGGATACCGCCGGGACTCGTCGCGCCCGCACAAACGTGCACCGTCTGCACAGGGCCGGCGTACCACTCGTCGCAGGAAGCGATGCTCCGAACCCCGGCACCACGTTCGGCTTCACGCTGCACGAGGAGCTGCGTAACCTGGTGGAGGCAGGCCTCACACCGGGCGAGGCCATCGCCGCGGCCACCTGGGTGGCCGCCGAGTACCTGGGTGCCACCGATCGGCTGGGGTCCATCACGCCGGGCAAGTGGGCCGACATTATCGCCGTCGGCGGCGATCCGCTCCTCGACATCGTGGCGGTGGCCGACATCTACCTGGTGATCGCGGACGGCCAGCTGCTCGTCAACCGACTCGACCGGGTCAGGCGACCTGGCGTCATCGCCATGAGCGCGAAGCCGTACCGCACGGTCGAGCGAGTCTTGGAGGAGCGCGTCCGATGACGCGCCGCTACCGCGGCGTCCTGTTCGACCTCGACGGGACGCTGGTCGACTCGCTGGACCTCATACTCAGCTCGTACCGTCATACGATGCGCGAGCATCTCGGGCGTGTCCCTCCCGACGAGGAGTGGATGCACACCATGGGGAGGCCGCTGAGGGTTCAACTCGAGAGCTTCGCCGAGTCGCCCGAGCAGCTGGAAGCGATGTTCCAGACCTACATCGAGCACAACCAGGCCCACCACGATCGCCTCATCCGGCTCTTCCCGGGCATGAAGGAGGCACTGAGCACGCTGCACCGCGCCGGCTACAGGTTGGGCGTGGTCACGAGCAAGATCCGCGACAACGCGCTGCGCGAGCTGCGCACCAGTGGCCTTGAGGGTCTGTTCGACGGTCTTGTTAGTGCCAACGATGTGGAACGGCCAAAGCCCGACCCGGAGCCTGTCGAGCGGGCACTGCGCAGCCTCGACCTGCCGGCCGCCGATGTGCTGCTGGTCGGCGACAGCCTGTACGACCTGCAGGCCGGCCGGGCCGCCGGCGTCCATACGGCCGCCGCCCTCTGGGGGCCCTCCGATCACGACCGCCTCGCCGCGGGCGAGCCGGACTACTGGCTGGAGAACGTATCAGAGCTGCTCGAACTGCTGCACGTCGAGGCGGAGGAGATACGTGGCTAGCCGCCGCCCAAGACTCGGCCCCATGAGCGTCTCCGCCGAGCGCCGCGACCGCTGGCGCCGCGCGGTGCTCGCAGGCCAGGGGGTTTACTACCTGCTTATCGGCCTCTGGCCGCTGCTGCACTTTTCCAGCTTCGCCAGCTTCGTCGCCCTGCCGATGAACCCGTTCCAGGCCCAGGCCCTCGGTGCCGTCATCCTGGTCGTGGGTGGCAGCCTGGCAGAGGCGGCGCGGCGCGAGCCGCCGGGTACCTTCCCGACGCTCCTCGGCACGGCCGTGGCCTCCGCGATCGCGCTGGTCAGCCTGTTCTGGCTCCCGCGCAGCCGGGCGGTGGGCGGCATCTGGCTGCTCGGCGAAGCGAGTGGCCTGTGGATCGACGTGCTCATCGAGGTGGCCATCGCTGTGGCCCTCGTCCTATTGTACCCGCGTCCCCTACCGGAGAGGGGCCGAACCACCACACGCAGACGCTAGCGAAGAGCGATGAAGATCAATCCGTTTCAGATGGAGCGCTGGCAGTCTACCTGGGAGAACCGCGTACAGTTCAATCTGTCGGAGAGCGGTGTCCATCCCATGACGCCGCTGGAACTCCTCGAACTCGCCGGCGCCGACCCTCAGCAGCTGCTCGGCCAGCGGCTCGTCTACAACCAGTCGAACGGCACTGACGAGCTGCGCGAGCTCATCGCCGGCATCTATCCTGGCGCGACGCTCGACAACGTGCTGGTCAGTAACGGCGGCTCCGAGGCCAATTACGTCACCACCTGGAAGCTGCTCGAGCCTGACGACATCGTCGTCATGCAGGCGCCGAATTACATGCAGATGTGGGGTCAGGGCGAGAACTTCGCCCGTGAGGTGCGGCCGTTCCGCCTGCTGGAAGAGCGCAACTGGGCGCCCGACCTCGACGAGCTGCGCGACGCCGTCGACGATCAGGTCAGGTTGATCATCGTCACCAACCCCAACAACCCGACCGGCGCGATCCTCACGGAGCAGGAGATGGAAGAGATCGTCGCCATCGCCGCGCGGCACGGCGCCTGGCTGATCGCCGACGAGATCTACGCCGGCGCCGAGCTGGATGGCCGCCGGACGCCCAGCTTCTGGGGCCGCTATGACCGGCTGATCATCACCTCCGGCCTCTCCAAGGCCTACGGTTTGCCCGGCCTCCGCCTCGGTTGGGCGGTCGGGCCCGCCGACTTCATCGCCGACCTCTGGTCGTACAAGGACTACACGAGCATTTCGCCTGGTACCCTCAGCGACCTCTGCGCACGCATCGCGCTGCAGCCGGAGACGCGGCAGCGCATCTACCAACGCACGCGCAGTATCTTGAACGAGAACCTCGCGCCGCTGGAAGAATGGCTGGCCGAACGCTCTGATATCTTCATCTACGTCGCGCCGCGCGCCGGCGCCATCTGCTACACGCGCTACGACCTCGACGTGGGTTCCAGCCAGCTGGCGCTCCGCCTGAAGGATGAGCAGAGCGTGCTCATCGTCCCCGGCGACCACTTCCAGATGGACGGCTACGTGCGAATCGGCTACGGTGTGCCCGGGCCCGAGCTGCTCGAGGCCCTGGCCCGGATCGAGACCGTGGTCAGGTCCTTGGTGAGCTAAGTCTGGGGACGGCGGACGCCTCGGCCGCCAGCAGCTGAAGCGCGTAGACGAAGAAGCAGATCGCGCCCGCCAGCTCCAGCGCCTCCTCCAGCGTCGGCGGCTGAACGGCCAGCCCGAAAAGTCCGGCTTCCGATGCCGAGCCTGCCAGCAGGAAGCCCAGCGCCATGCTCACCCAGAGGAAGTCCAGCGAGCGGGCGAGCGCGATCAGTGCCCCCGGCTGCAGGTAGCCCAGCCGCCAAAGCGCCACCACGATCAGCAGGAGGAGAGTACCGATCAGGGCCCAGGCCGGCGTGGCCAGGGCTCCCCGTGCCGCCAACAGGATCAGGTCATGCAGCGAGCCGGCATAGATGCCCTGCACGCGGCCGATCAGACCACCGAAGATCCCGAAGTAATCGACCTCCTCGAGGGCCAGCAGCAGGTAGAGCCCGGCGATGAACCGCCAGTGCTTGCGAGCCGCGCCCGTCCGCGCGCGGGCCATGCCGAAGAGCATGACCGCCGGGCCCAGGTAGCAAAAAAGCGTCAGCGGCTCGAACAGGCCCTCCTCCCGCTCGAAGCGCGCGAACAACGAGGGCGCGAGCGAGCGCAGCGCCACCGCCAGGGCCAGGACCGCCAACGTCACCCCCAAGCCTAGCGCCCAGCGCCGCGCTGACGTCACGGCCGCCCAGCCTGTCGCGATCGCCGAGCGCTGCCGTCCAGCCTCCGCCAACAACAGTGCGATGGCACAGTACCCCGTGAGGTAAGACCAGAGCGAGCCCTTCACGTCGGGCGGCACGGGTGGGAAGAAGAGCAGGACGACATGGACAGCAAGAAGGGCCAGTCCCGCATATCCCCACCGAGACAGGCCCTTGTACATGACCGTTCAGACAGTCCAGGTTACTTAGGGGGAATCGTACAAGCCTGCTTCTCGCCCCTGCGCACGTAGGTCAGCTCCACCTCGCCGCTGTGCGGCCACAAGCGCCGCAGATCGGCCACGGTCCGAACCGGCTCACCGTTCACCGCGAGCACTACATCGCCCTCGCGAAGGCCCGCCGCATAAGCCGGCGTGTTCTCCACCACCTTGTAGATCAGCAAGCCCTGCCCCTGCTCAACACCGGGGAAGTACTCGAGCAGTTCGCTGTCCGGGGTCAGCTCCTTGAAGCGGGCGCCGGCCACCGCATCGCTGTAGATCATGAGCGTCCGCGCCTCAGGCGGCGTAACGATCACCTCGACCTCCGGCGCACCGCGCGGCACTACGTAGAGGGTCCGCCGCGTCAGAGAGTCGGCCTGCACCGTGATTCGCACGTGCACGTCCGCCAGCGCCCGGCGGATCGAGTCGATCTGCACGCGCCGCACCTGCGCCAGTCGCTGCTGTTCCTCACTCGATGTTCGCCTTGCCTCCAACTCGGTTCTCTGCAGTTCGCGCTGTGCCTGGCGCAGTGCGATCCACAGCTGCATCTGCGATTCGTACAGCTCCCTCATCTTCATCTGCAGCGAGTCCCATCCCTCAGCCTGCATCGTGAGGATGGGGCAGTCATCGAAAGCGGCCACCTCCGTCGCAGGCGTCACCGTCACGCTGACTTCTCTACCTTCGCGCTGTACAGTGAAGTTGATCGGTACGCCGACACGCATGGCGGAGAACAGCGCGCCCGCTTCCTCCGCTACGATGTCCCTACCGTTGACTGCGGTGATTGCATCACCGGCGCGCAGCCCGCCTCGCGCTGCAGGGCTTCGCGGACACACCAACGTGACGATGGGACGGCCCGTGAACCACCACACGGCCACGTCCCCCTCTTTCCTAATGCCGCACTGGTTCTCCCTGCACTCCAGATTGATGCCTAGAAAACCTTGGGATTCCTGAGCCTGCAGTACGGACACCGCTCCCAGACTCGTAACGAACGCCAGAAGCAGCGAACCGCTGACTTGCCTAGGTCGACTACTGCTCATCTATTCCTCGTCGCCTCTATTGACACCGCCAAGCGAAACCCGCCTACCGCCACAGAACCTCCGAACCGGACCCCTGCTGCACCCTCATCTGACGCAGCACAGCGGCGCGTTCCTCGAGCGCGGCGAACAGATACGAGTTGAGCACGGGATCCGCCGGCTCCACCGACAGCGCCGTCCGTGAAGCTTCCACCAACGCGTCCAGCGACGCCAGCCGCTGCTCCGCCAGCGACGGGGTCGGCGCGCCTTCCTGAGCGGCCAGCTGCTCCAGGTTCCTCAGAGCCGCGTCGTACTGCGCCCCGAGCCGCCGCACCTCCGCCATCGCATCCGCCAGCGACGTGGCCGCGGCGCGCTCGCTCACGAGCTGCGAGCCCGGGCCCGCCTGATCGCCGGGCGCGAACATCCGCCCCAGGCCCAGCCCGAGCACGAACACCGCCGCCAGCGCCGCCACCTGCATCGCGATTTGGCTCCGCCAACCCCGGCGCGTGCCGCGAGCTCGCCCACCCACCGGCAGCCGTGCCTCGATTCGCGACCAAAGCTCTGGCGGTGCGTCCAGTTCCGGAAGCTCCCGCAGCTCCGAGCGCAGTCGCCTCAAAGCTTCCAGCTCGCCGCGACACACCGGACAGGAGGCGAGATGCTCCTTCGCCCCTGTCACGGACTCGCCCTCAAGCAGCTCGGAGAGCGTCTCCTCACTAAGATGCACCATGATCCACTACCTCAGCTCGGGATTCCGTCACCAGGGCTCGCAGCCGCGCCCTGGCCTTCGCCAGCTGTGACTTCGAGGTGCCCACCGCGATTCCCAGCCGGGCACCGATCTCTTCGTGAGTATACCCCTCAACGTCGTGCAACCACAGCACTGACCGATAGCCGTCCGGCAACAGGTCCAGCGCACGCTGGATCGTCACCCGCTCCGCAGCGCCCGACGCCGGCCAGCGATCCGGGTTCCCCTGTGTCGAACTACCATCGAAGCCTTGCTCCAAGTTCCGTCGCCGCGCCGCCTGCCGCAGCTGGGTCAACGCCGTGTTCACCGCGATCCGGTGCACCCACGTCCCGAAGGCCGCCTCGCCCCGGAACTCGCGGATCTTCTGAAACGCACTGGCCCACGCATCCTGAGCCAGGTCCGCCGCCAGGTCGTTGTCCCCAGCCAGGCGCCGCACCACGGTGTAGACTCGCGACGCGTGCCGCTCATACAACTCCCGCATCGCCTCGAGTTCCCCCGCCCGGGCCCGGCGAACCAGCGTGGCCTCAGTCAGGTCGACCAATCCCTCCTCCCTCCTGACTCCCAGTGAGTTAGACGGGTGACGCCTTCACGGAGTTGCCTGCACCCGAAAACGAGAATCCCTCAAGCCAGGACCCCAGGCCCCGTGCAGCCGGCACCAGCAGAAACGCTACGAACACGCCACTCAGCGCGTCGATCCCGTAGTGAAATCGTCCGTACACCGTGCCAATTGTAAGGCCGACCACAAGTGGGGCCATCACCAGCCACACCACCCGGTCGTGCCGCCATGTCACCAACAGGATCGCCACCGCCACCGCCACGTGCGAGCTCGGGAACGCCGCCCCCTTGCTCCCACCATCCTCCAACACCCAGTGCACCAGCTGGTAGAAGGACCCGCCCGCCAGCTCGCCGCCGATGTCCGGGAACTGGTAGTGGGGGCCAGCCACAGGGAAGAAGATGAAGACCACGTAGCAGCTGAAAAAGACCACCAGCTCCACATACACCAGCTCCCGGAAACCTTGGGTTCGTCCCCTCAGGTACAGCAGGATCGCAGCCAGCGGCAGCAGCACCCAGTAGAGCCCGTAAAAGAAGTGCATGAGTTCGCTCAGCCAGAGGTAGGGTAGGCGGGCGCTGAACGTCAGCGCGAGCTGCTCGCCGAACAGCGCCTCTTCCCAGCTCAGGATGCGTGCATCGTGGTACCCGTTGCTGAACAACAGCGTGAGATACCGCAGTTCCCAGTAGAGGAAGACGACGAAGAGGTACGGATAGATGTCGCGTATGAAGCCGGCGAGCGAGCGGTCTCGCAGCGGCTGCCCGGCCCACAACAGACTGACCGCGAGGAGCGCCACGTGACCCAGGATCAGTCCGACCCATAGCCCGGCGGAGAGCCGCCACCCGAAGAGCAGTACCAGCAGGCCGCTCAAGCCGATGTAGGCCTGGAAAATGAGGTCGAGAGGCTGCGCAAATCGCAGACGCCCCATCACCGGGCTCAGAGCCAACCCTGCTCTCTGTACCATTCGGCGGTATGGCGAAGGCCGTCGAGGATACCGTAGCGGGGCTCCCAATCCAGATCCTTCATCGTCCGATCAACGTGGCACGTCCAGGCGCGGCGTGACAGGTCGCGAGCGCGCCGCAAGTCCAGCTGCCCCGGCCGGCGTCCGCCGCCCAAGAGTTCAGCCGCGGTGCCCGCCGACCACAACAGCGGAGTTGGCAGGCGCAACGTGACAAGTCGGCGCCCGACCGCCTGCCCGAGGGCGGCCGCGAGTTCCAACCAATCGATCGTCTCCGGGTGTGCCACGAAATAGGTGTTCCCAACGACCGCCGTGCACTCCGCCGCCCGGCGCAACACCGCGGCCACGTCACGGACGTGAACCAGCTGAACCAGGCGCCGCCGCACCCCAGGTACGAGGAACACGCCACGAGCCGCCATGCGGAAGCAGGACAGGGTGTCTTCGTCCCGTGGGCCGTAGACGGCAACCGGTCGCAGCACCACGACCTCAAGTCGGTCGCTCCGCCTCAACACCTCCACCTCCGCCGCCAGCTTGCTGCGACCGTAGTCGCCCGTCGGCCTCGGCGGGTCCTCCACCTCACGCGGCCGCTGCAGCGCCCCCGGTCCCGCCGCCGCCTGGCTGCTGCAGAACACGAACCGCATCCGCCCTCCACTGGCGACACAGGCGTCGACCAACGCACGCGTGCCATCGCAGTTGGCGGCAAACAGCGCTCGCCGCGAGCCACGCGTCAACCCTGCACAGTGGATGACCGTGTCGACACCGGCGACCGCTTCTGCAAACTCGTCATCACGCAGATCCGCCTGGACCAGCTCGACAGGCTTGCCCTCCAACCAGCGCAACCGGCTTGTCGCACGCACCAGACAGCGGACGCGATACCCCGCTTCCAGTAGGGCATCGACCACGTGACTTCCCACGAAGCCGCTGCCCCCCGTCACCAGCGCGTTTCGCGCCTCACCTGTCATTTCTGGACGTACCTGATGCTTGACGGATCCGCGCCAACCGCATTGTGGCGCTAGGGAGTCAAGGCTCGCTCGTAGAGCCGGTAGATCTTGTAAAGGCGGAACCCCATCTTTTCCGCCGCACCCCGCATGATGTGGTTGTCCTCAAGGACCCACGAACTCTCCGCGAAGGTGTGCCCCTTCCTCGTGCCACGCCTGAAGATCTCGAGATAGAAGAGGGGGGCGAGGCCGGTACGGCGAAACTCCTCCTTCAAACCCAAGGTGATGACGCGAACGCCCTTAACGCGCGGCTTGTACCACAGAAACTTGAAAAGACCGAACGGGAACAGCCGTCCGTTCACGCGGCGTATCGCCTGGTTCACGTTCGGCAGCACCAACGCGAAGCCCGCGGGCTCTCCGTCGATCTCACCGATCAGGACCAGGTCGGGGTCGATGACGGGCTTCAACTGCGCCGCCATGTGGTCGACCTCGGCGTCCGTCATCGGGACGAATCCCCAGTTCCGCTCCCAGGCCGAGTTGTACAAGTCACGCACCAGCGCCACTTCGTCCTCGAACCTGTCCATCCGCACCGATCGCACCCGGACGTCAAGCCCGGAACGCTCGATCAAGTCCTCGACCCCCGCGAAGCGTTCCGCGTTGAACCACTCCGCTCGCGACTCGTAGGCGAGCAGATCCTTCGCCTTCTCCAGCCCCCACCTCGTCAACAGCCCCTCGTAGTAAGGCGGGTTGTAGGGCATCATGACGTACGGTGGGTCCTCGAAGTTGTCCACCAGCAGGCCGCACTCATCGTTGGTCGAGAAGTTCGTCGGTCCCCTCAGTCGATCCAGCCCGCGATCCTTCACCCACTCGGCCGCATGATCCAGCAGCGCGCTTGCCACCTCCGCATCGTCCTCCGACTCGAACATCCCGAAGAAGCCCACCCGGTCACTGTGAAACTCGTTGTGCGCCCTGTTCTCGATCGCCGCGATCCGCCCTGCCACGCGCCCGCCTTTGTAGGCCAGGAACAGCTCTACGGCACCGTGGCCGAAGAACGGGTTCTTCTTCGGATCGATGCGCTTGCGCTCCTCGATCAATAGCGGCGGCACCCAGGCCGGGTAGCGGCCCGGGTAGATCTGCCAGGGGAAGTGAACGAACGCCCGTCGCTCTGCCCGCGTCTCTACGGGTCTGACCTCTACACTCACTTGCTGACTCGCTGAATAGACGTGCCGGAAATGACGAACTCTAGATGACCGCCAGCTCCCTGCCCACCTTTGCGAACGTCTCCAGCACGAAGTCGAGCTGGTCGTCCGTGTGTGTGGCGATGTAGCTGGTGCGCAGGCGACAGCTGTTCTCAGGAACAGCCGGCGGCATAACCGGATTCGTGAAGATCCCGGCGTCGAAAACCGCTCTCCAGAAAACAAACGTCTTCTCGACGGGCCCGATCATGATCGGGATGATCGGCGTCTCCGTCGGACCGATCTCGAAACCCAAACTCTTGAAACCCTCCCTCATCCGGTGCGTGATCTGCCACAATCGCTCACGTCGCTCCGGCTCGTTCTCTATCACCTCCAGCGCCGTCAACACCGTGGCCACCGCCGGCGGCGGCATGCTGGCGCTGAAGATCAAGCTCCGGGCATGGTGCCTCAAGTAGTGGATCACCGGCTCCGGCCCTCCTACAAAGCCGCCGATCGACGCGAACGACTTGCTGAACGTCCCGATCGTGAGCGGAACGCGATCCGTCATCCCGAAGTGATCGGCCGTGCCCGCACCTCTGGGACCCAAATAGCCGATCGCGTGCGCATCATCCACCACCAAGACGGCATCCAACCCCTCACACAGCGGCACCAAGTTCGGGAGATCCGCGATGTCACCTTCCATGCTGAACACGCCGTCCACTACTACCATGCGACCGCCGCCATTCCCGTTCGATTCGCGGTCCGCCTCTATCTGCGCCCGCAGTTCCTCCAGGTCACCGTGCTTGAAACGGGCCACCTCACCGTACGACAGTCGGCTAGCGTCCACGATACTCGCGTGATCCAGCTTGTCCAAGTACACACGATCCGTCCGCCCCAGCAGCGCCCCGATCACACCCAGGTTCGTCTGATAGCCGGTGCTGAACACGAGAGCGGCTTCTGTCCCCATGAAACCTGCCAGCCGCTCCTCCAGAAAATCGTGCATGTCGGTGTTACCGTTCAGAAAGCGGCTCCCGGTGCAGCCGGTCCCGTACTTCTCGATGGCAGCCTGCGCGGCCTCGATCACGCGGGGGTGGTGGGTGAGGCCAAGGTAGTTGTTCGAGCCGATCATGATCTTCCGCTCGCCGCCCACCACGGCCTCCGTGGCCGTCGAGCCCTCGATCGGCACGAAATAGGGGTAGTACCCGGCGGCCATAACCTCACGGGCGCGCGTGAAGCTGTGGCACTTGTCGAATATATGCATTCTGCCCCCGGGAGCTTGAGAACCGCCTGCGTTCCTGCTAGATTGCCGCTACCCTGTCCGGTGAACTACGCCCGATTCTAACCCGCACAGGGCGCGGTCGGCAAGGATGGCTGCCCTTGCCAGCACCGTGTCCCCAGTATCCCCCCTGTAGGCCGGGCTGTGACGAACGGTGGGAGCTGGCTCAATCCAATGAAACGCACAGGCAAGCAAGGGTTTACTTTCGTCGAGATCATGACGGCCCTGGCGTTGCTAGCCGTCCTGATCGTCATCGCCTGGGGGAAGTTCAACACGTCTTACGAGAAAGCGCTCCGCGCCACTATGGTGTCCGACCTGCGCAACCTCGCCACCGCCCAGGAGCTCTACTACCGGATACACCTGTACTACGCCAACGATGTCAGCCTGGTCGACATCGATCCCAGCCCGAAGAGCGACATCCACGTTACCGAGGCGCACAATCTAGGGTGGGCCGGCTGGAACGAGATCGAGAGGGTAACCGAAAAGTGCGAGCTGTATATTGGGAAGAACGTCACACCGGCTTTGGGCTTGGCGACCACCTCGGAGAAGATCTTCTGCGGCGAACCCTGAGCGCCTAGCACGACAACCGCATACTCAGGTCCTCTATCCCGAAGACGTGTCGATGAGCTAGTAACCGAGTATCGCGCGGTACTCTGGATTGACCCGCTCCGGGGTCCAGTAGGGCTCCCAGACCAACTCGATGTTCGCCTTCTCCACTCCCTCGAGATCCTCCAGAACCGTCTTGGCGCCGCCCAGCAGCTGCGGTCCTACAGGGCAGCCGGGACTGGTCAGCGTCATCCGGACGTTCACCGTGCGGCCCTCGATATCGATCTCGTACACCAGACCGAGATCGACGATGTTCAAGCCGATCTCCGGATCCTCGACCTGCTTCAGCGCCTCCCTGGCCTGTTCCTCCGTGATCATAGATTCTTCAAGCAGTTGCGGTCCGTTCTTGGCGTGGCGGTGTGCGCGCAAAGCTAGCCAAGCCTGATGGCTCAAGCAAACTGCGGTCCGTGCGACCTTGTGGCCCAAGCGAGCGCCTTGCATGTTGCCCCCGCCGGTCGCCTCGGTCTCCGGCCGAGCACGACCGACGCGAGTGAGCGACGCCTTGCGAGATCGCCAGACGAGGAGGGGGTACAGAAGCGATGCCTCTGCAGGAAATCGAGGCCGGGCGCATGAGGCTCAACTACCAGGACGTCGGTGCCGGGCCTGTCACGGTCGTGCTTCTCCACGGATTCCCGTTCAACTCTACTCTCTGGCGTCCCCAGATCCCCGCCCTGGCGGAGCTCCATCGCGTCATCGCTCCGGACCTGCGAGGCTTCGGCGCCTCACAGCTCTCCGCTGAGCCCTACACGATCGCTCGCCTCGCCGACGACGTCGCTGAGCTGCTCGACGCGCTCGGGCTCCGCCGTGCTGTGATCGGCGGCCTGTCCATGGGCGGCTACGTGGCCTTCGAGTTCTTCCAGCGCCACCGCCGGCGTGCCGCCGCGCTGGTATTCGCCGATACCCGACCCGATCCCGATAGCCCCGAGGCAAGGGCCGACCGGGCTAGGATGGCCGAGCTGGCCCGCAGCCGGGGCAGCCGCGCCGTGGTCGACGAACTCCTCCCCAGGCTCCTCTCCCCCTGGACTCGGGCGCAGAAGCCCGAGGTCGAGCGGGCACTGCGCGAAATGATGGGGGCGGCGAACCCGGAGGCCATCGCGGCCGCCCTGATGGCGATGGCGGCACGTGCCGACTCTCGGCCTCTGCTGCCCCAGATCGAAGTGCCGACCCTTGTTGTCGGCGGCACGCAGGACTCGCTCACCCCAGCCGACCAGCTGCTGGAATGGGGGCGTCAGATACCCGGGGCCAGGGTTGAGCTCATCGAGGCTGCTGGCCACGTCTCGAACCTCGAGCGGCCCGAGGCGTTCAACGCGCTGCTGCTCGATTTCTTGAGCAGCTTCGCCAGCACTTGGGCGCAGTCACCATGAGGGACGCTGTGAGCGTGCACGATCGGGGTGCCGGGCCGGTGCGCAGGGCGAGCCCACGGCTGCTCGCCGCCTTTACCCTGGTTGGCTGTGTGAGCCTGCCGGAACCCCCAGCTCCCGTGTTGCCGCCGGATCCGCCGCGCTTCGAGATCGTTCGTCTCGACGAGGCCCTGCCCGAGGTTCCGCCACCGCTACCGCTCGCCCCGCGGCTGCGCTGGATACCCGAGGCACCCAGCGAGGGCTGGCTGGTCGCGTTCGTCCTGGAGCCGCAGACCCGCGGCCTACCTCTGCTCGAGGCACATGCCCGCGCCGGCGGCAGAGACATCGCCCTCGCCCGGCTGGGCGGCGGCGCCTATCTCGGTCTCGTGGCGGCACCGCTTGGCGAGCAGGACGTGCCCGTCGAGGTTCTCGTCATCTTCGACGATGGCACCCGACTCACACAGAAGCTGTCGCTGCGGGTCGGCGCACGCGAGTTCTCCGCCTCCAGCTTTCGCGTCCCTCGCCGCTTCACCGACCCGGACCCCGCCATGCGCGAACGGATCGCGCAGGAGAGGGAACTCGTCCGCGCTACGCTCAGGTTGGTCACGAGCACGCCCCTCTGGCACGGTGCTTTCATGCGGCCGGCCGAAGGCAGGACGACCAGCCCCTACGGTCAGCGCCGCCTGCTCAACCGCGAGTTGAGGAGTCGCCACACCGGGCTCGACATCGACGGCGATATGGGTGACCCGGTCTATGCGTCGAACAGCGGACGCGTCGCGCTCTCAAGGGACCTCTTCTACTCCGGGAGCAGCGTCTACGTCGATCACGGGCTCGGGTTCTACACGGCGTATTTCCACCTCTCGCAGCGCGAGGTCACTGAGGGCCAGTGGGTGGAGAAAGGCGAACTCCTCGGCCGGATCGGCGCCACCGGCAGGGTCACCGGACCCCATCTGCACTGGGGGGTCTACCTACACGCCGTCGCCGTCGACCCCCTGTCGGTGCTCGATCCCGACTTCGCACGCCTCAGCGACCGACTGACGAGACCGGCAGTCGCGTTGCCGAAGAAGTAGGCAACAGCCGCCGTAAGCCGTAAGTCGACCCCCTCGGCATTGAAGTCGGCCGAGCCCGGAGGACTCGTCTGGCTGACGAAAACGAACACGTAGGGACCGTTCGTACTACCGACATATCGGCCGCAAGTTTCGGGTAGAATCCAGACTCCGAGGTGCATATCATCACGCTGGAACCGGGTCCGTCTTTCCGAGGGCAAGGCCGTGAGGAGGAGCAGGTGGATGACCTAAGCCGCTGGGAGACCGTACTGGCTCGCGACTCGACTTACGATGGCAGATTCGTCTACGCCGTCCGCTCAACCGGCATCTACTGTCGGCCCTCCTGTCCCAGCCGGCGCCCACAGCGCGAGCAGGTGAAGTTCTTCCCGATTCCCGAGGTCGCCGAGCGGGCTGGCTTTCGCGCATGCCGCCGCTGCCGGCCCGACTTGGCCCACGCCAGCGATCCGCTGCTGGAGCGCGTGCGGCGGGTGTGCCGTTTCATCGACGAGCACCCCGAGGCCAAGCGCACGCTGGCTCAGCTCGCCGGGCATGTGGGCACGAGCCCGCACCACTTGCAGCGCAGCTTCAAGGCCGTCCTCGGCATCACCCCGCGCCAGTACGCCGACGCCCGCCGACTCCACCGCTTCAAGCGCGAGCTGGGAAACGGGGCCAGCGTAACCCGCGCACTCTACGAGGCCGGCTACGGGTCCAGCAGCCGGCTCTACGAGCGCGCCAGCTCTCAGCTCGGCATGACACCGGCCACCTACCGGCGCGGCGGGCGCGGCGCGCGGATCCGCCACACGACCACGGCCTGCACGCTGGGCCGCCTGCTCGTGGCCGCCACCGACCGCGGCGTCTGCGCTGTCAGCCTGGGCGACGACGACGCTTCGCTGACCGCGGCGCTCCGCGACGAGTATCCCCACGCGGAGATCAGCAGAGACGATGAGGGACTCGGACGCTGGGTCGAGGCGCTGCTGAGCTACCTCGACGGCCGCTGTCGCGACGTCGATCTGCCGCTGGACGTTCGCGCCACCGCGTTCCAGCGTCGAGTCTGGGAGCTACTTAGAGCGATTCCCTCCGGTGAGACACGCAGCTATTCCGAGATGGCTCGGCAACTGGGCGCGCCGCGAGCGGCGCGAGCCGTCGCCCGCGCCTGCGCGAGCAACCCGGTGTCGCTCATCGTCCCCTGCCACCGGGCGGTACGCGCCGATGGTACACCCGGCGGCTACCGCTGGGGCGTCGAGCGGAAGCAGGCGCTTTTGATGAAAGAACGTGAGGGACGGGACTGACCGATCACCGGCGAGTCAACAACTCCTCGAACAGATCGATCACCCGCCGATCCTCGCTCTGGGCTAGCCAGAACAAGGCCTTCTTGACCAGAGCCGGGTCCGGGTTCGTCCGCACGACCTGGATCAACGCCGGCACCCCCTCGGCGGCCGGACGTTGCGACAGCGCGAAGATCGCCGTCTCCCGCACCTTCCGGTCGCCCGACTCATCGGCCACGATCTCGGTCAGCCCCGCTGTGGCCGCCGCGCCGGCAGCCTGACCCAGCCAGAACACCGCGCTCTTCCGGGTCCCGCGCGGTACCGACCCATCCTTCGCCACCTCCAGGAGTTCCGGCCAGACCTCAGCGCTGTCCGCCAGCACCGCCGGGAGGATTGCCTCCTTGCCCACATCGCCGTCCAGCCGCCGCGCCAGAGAAACGAAGTAGTCCGCCGCCTCCGGCGCAGACACCGTCTCCAGGTCGACGACCGTGCCGCTCACAGAACGCCAGCGGCCGCCCACGTAGGTATCGATGTCCCGAATCTCCCGATCACGAATCCTCATGACGACACGCACCGGCCCGTACTCGCAGTCGCACTCCCAGTCGTCAGTGCGCCGGTGAACCACCATTTCCCCGCGCCCGAACGCGATGGAGCCGCGGCCGTTACCACATACGTCGGGCCGGGCCGCGAAGCTCATGCGCACCTTGCCGTCACGAACCTCGGCGACCCGGTCGGCGATCGACTGCCCGTAGGCGGTCGGGGCCAGCAGCAGGGCGGCCCCGACGGCACTCAACATCCAAGAAGCTTTCATGCTCACTGCCCCTCGATGATCGTCAGCAGGAACTCCGCTACCCGCGGATCGTCCGACTGCGACAGCCAGAAGATCGCCTTCTTGCGCAGCTCGGTGTCCTGCTCGGTTCGCCCGATCTCCATCAGCTTGTCCACCGCTGCTCGGTCGCCTTGCTGTGAGAGCGCGAAGATGATCTGTCCCTTCATCTCGTGATCCGGCATCCGGTCGTAGAGCTCGGCCATCTGCACGATCGAGACGCCCATCTGGCCCGCCCAGAATATCGCCCTCTTGCGCACCTCGATCGGCTCGCTCTCGTCGACAGCGATATCCAGCAGCCAGCGGCCGTTCTCCTCACCGCCCATCTGGGCCAGCGAGAAGATGATCTTCTCCTTCAGCTCCGACTCTTGCGTGCTGCCGTACAACTCGCGCAAGAACCGCGCGTTCGCCTCCGACCTGTGCTGGCCAATCCAAAAGATCGCCCTGTCCCGCAGCTCCACAGGCGCGCCCTCTTGCATCGCGTAGTCCCGCAGAATCCGGCTCGACCGCTCGGATTCGTGCTGCGAGAGCGCGAAGATCGCCTTCTCCTGCAACTCGTGATCGTCCGACCTGAGCAGGATCTCCTCCAACGCGTCTACCGCGCGCTCCCCGTGAACCTGTGACAGCCAGAACACCGCCTGGCTGCGGACCTCCCGGTCCGGATCGTTGCGGACGATGTCCAGCAGGATATCGATCGTCTCATCGTCAACGTGCTGTGCCACCAGAAACACGGCCTTCCGTCGCATCATCACCGAGCACTCGTCATCGTCGCGACGCTCCAGGATCCTCTTCAGGATCGGTAGCGCCTGCTCGGCGCTCATGTGCAGCAACGCGTTCAGTGCCGCGAGGCGGACCTCATCCTCACATACGTCGCGCTGCGTCGCCTCCGCGACCCCTCGCGCCCGCTCCACCACGGCCTCTGCTGCCTCCACATCCCGCTCCCTCGCCTCCGCGACCCCTCGCGCCCGCTCCACCACGGCCTCTGCTGCCTCCGCATAGCCCCGCCGCGCCAGCTCGCCCTGAACCCGCGCCAGCAGGCTCGCGGCTTCGCGTTGCGCGATCCGCGCCTCCCCGTACTGCCGCTGCAGCGTGCTCAGAGCTTCCTGCGCCGTGCGCAAGTCCGAATCGGTGCCCTCGCGGTACAGCGCGAACGCCTGGTAGTAGAGCGCCTGCGCCGCGTAGCTCGACCGCGGATACCTGCTGTAGATCTGCCGGAACAGCTCCGCCGCACGCCGGTAATTCTCTTGATTCAGCATCACTCGCGCCGCCCGATACAGCGAATCCCCCGGCTCCTGGGGATACAGACTCGCGACCTCCAACGCCGCCCGGTACTCGCTACGCGCCGCGTCGGCCGCTGGCTCCTGCGGCGCCGCCAGCCCGACCGGGGCACCTCCGGCCAAGAGCAGGGCCAGGCTCGCTACCGAAATCACCAGATCTCTCGTTCGCATCACAATACTCCTTCCACGCCCGCCGCAGGCCCGGCCGGAATCGCCGTGCGCAGCCTCAGCAGCAGACCTCTACGTTCAAGTCCTTCAGTCACTAGATCGACCTCGTCTCCCCCGCGCTCATAGGGCAACCGCACGATCTGCACGAGCACCAGCTCCAGCTCCTCCAGCAATGCCCTGAACACGGGGTCCTCGGCCGCCGGTGAGTCCAGTAGCAACCGCGTGCTCGACAACAGCTCGCCGGCCCCGGACCAGAACTCCGCGTCCGACTCGCCCGCGCGCGGATCGGCACGGAAAGACGTCAGGAACGCCTCCGCCCGACTCAGGTGCGCCGTCGCCGCCAGCCGGAACGCCAGCTGGCCGCGCGCTGCGCGCCCAGCGGGATCCTCAGTCAAACCGCTCACCTCCGGGCCAATCGCCATAGACTCACCGCCTAGATGCTCGCGTAGCGTCCAACGCCCGATCCCGATTCCAATCACGAGCGCCGCCGCGAGCCCGAGGCCCCAACGCGTCCACGGCGAATACAGGATCCGTAGCTGCTCGCGCCGCCGCGCCCGCTCCCGGCGCACTGCCTGGATCCGCGCCCACATGAGGTCACGCGGCGTCTCCGGCGGCCGATGGTACTCCTGCGCCGCCTCTCTCAAGAGGTCGTCGAACCGATCCTCCATCATGACGCCCACTCCTCAGCGAAATCCGCGAGCGCTTCCCGCAACTTGGCCCGCGCTCGCGAGAGCTGCGCCTTCGACGTGCCCGTCTGCACGCCCAGCGCTGCCGCGATCTCCTCGTGTTTGTAGCCCTCTACGTCGTGCATCACGAACACCGTTCGATATCCCCAGGGCAGTTCGTCGATTGCTGCCGCCAGCCGCTCCCTTAGATCCGGCTCCGCGCCCTCCGGATTCTGACCGAGCCCGGCTGTCTCGTCGAGATCCACGTGCCGCGCGTGCAGCCGCCTCACCTTGCGCATCCCGTTGTAGACCACCGAGACCGCGATCGAGTGCAGCCAGGTCGAAATCGCCGCTTCGCCCCGGAAACCCTTCAGCCGATCGAAGGCCCGGATGAACGTCTCCTGCGTGAACTCCTGGGCCAGGTCGTCGTCCCCGGTCATCCGGTAAGCCAGCCGGTAGATCCGGTCCACGTGCGTGTCATAGAGCTCACGCTCCGCTGCCGGATCCCCGTCCAGAACCCGCGCGATCAGCTGGCGTTCGTCCACTGGTCTCCCGATACCAGGTACCTGCCCCATCGCTTCCGAACGTATGACACAGCAAGAACGAGAAAGGTTGCGCGGAGGCACCGCTCGCTGCGGAGGTGCTTCCCCGCTGTCCATCGGGACGCTCCTGAGCTCATGAACGGCCCACAACCAGAGGAAATAAGTAACATGACTACGGGGCCTGGCCTCCCCGAAAGCATGCGAAACCAGACCCCTGACGACAAGCGCGCCGCTGACGACACTAGCTGCCCGAGTCCTCCACCTCCTGCTCGAGCCCCTCGCGCTGCTTAGACTCCTCCTGCACCTGCCCCTCTTGCTCCGACGTCTCCGGCGCCGAGACGCCGCGCTCGAGCATGTGTGCCGGGAGACGCTGGCGCTCCGCGTACCCAGCGTCCGGCTCGTGCCACCACTCGATCCGGTCCTCGCCCAGCTTCCAACAGAGTAAGATGGGGCGCCCATCCAGGACGGCTGGAAAATCGACCAGCCCCTCAAACCCCTTGAAGAGGCCGCCGGTCTTCTCCAACTCGTCGATATACCGGTTGACCTGATCGGTCAGCTCTCGCATCTCCTCTTCCAGCTCGCCACGCTTGGCCTTAAGGGACTCGAGGTCTGGATCCAGGTGCCCGTACTCCTTGACCAGCTCCACCAGCTCACGGTGCGTAGCCAGGATATCGCTCACAATACGTCGCACCATCGGAAGCGTGCGATTCGCGTCTTCTACGCTCAAGTGCTTCGGCATTCACCCTACTCCCGGCACTTCGCCCCACTCAGCCGGCCAGTAACCTGATCGCAATTTCGTTGTCGTCCGTCGTGTTGTAAAAATGCGGCGAGAGCCGGACCGCACCCGGCCGCCAATCGGCGATCACACCCGCTTCCATCAACCGGCGCACCGCCGCCGCAGGGTCCGGATGCTCGATCATCACGATGCCCGACCGCGTCTCCAGAGTTGCAGCGCCACGCACCCGCAGCCCCGCTGCTTGGGCCCGCTCCACCAGGTCCTCGGTCAAGGACGAGACGCGCCGCCGGATCTGCCCTACGCCCACTTCCTCCACCAGCTCCAGCCCCGCCCGAGATGTATACACCGTAGGCACCGCCGGAGTCCCCAGCTCGAATCGGCGCGCATCGCCCCGCAGCGTCAGCCTGCGCGGATCGAACGCAAACTGGTTCTCGACTCCGAACCAGCTCACCACGGTGGGCCGCAACTTCTCCGTCAACGACCGCCTAACGTAGGTGAACGCGAGACCCGCGCCACCCAGCAGCCACTTCAGCGCTCCCGTTAGCAGGATGTCCACGTCCAGCTCCCTGGCATTGACCGGAAGCTGCCCCGTAGATTGGTAGGCGTCGACGAGGCACAATGCGCCGCGCTCGTGAGCGAGCCGGGCGAGGCCGGTGACATCCTGGATGGCGCCGGTCGTGAAGTAGACGTGGGAGGTGGCCACCAGGGCGGTCTGCTCATCGACGACCTCGGCGAACGCCTCCAGCGGAACGCTGACACCGTCCGCTGAGGTCAGTACCACGGTCTCGACTCCCTGTTCGCGCTTGGCCAGGAAGTGGTAGACGAGCGTAGGGAAGTCCAGCTCGGTGGTCACCACCTTGGTGCGCTCGCGGAAATCGACCGCGCTCACCACCGTTGACAGCGCCGCCGAGATGCTGGGCGCCAGCGCCGTCTCCGCCGCGTCCGCCCCGATGAGCCGCGCGAAGGCCGACCGCACATCGTCGGTCGCCGCCAGCCAGTGATCGTACCAGGCGGACGCGCCCCAGCGTGACCAGAGGTCCGCAAACTCGATGAGCGCGCTGCGTGACCGCTCCGAAAGCGCGCCCAACGAGCAGGTGTTCAGGTAGGTCGCCGAGCGGAAGACCGGGAACTCCGGACGGTACTTCTCGGCAAGTTCGTACAGATCAGCGTTTGGCATTTTACATCAACACACTCTCATGACCGATACCAACGACCTTGGACCCCTCTACGAGGCCGAGCACGCCACCGAGCTCGAACGTGCCGACCGCGAAAACCCGATCCCCGGCGGCGAGCCACCCTGCCCGGTTTGCGGCGCAAAGACCGCCCGCCTGGTCGAGGCCCATCAGTCACCGGCGTCCGCCAGCTCGCCCTTCCGTGTGCGCCTCATCTGCACCGACGTTGAGTGCCGACGCTGGACGGTGTACAACTGGTGATGCGGGCCTGAAGCGCGACCGCTAGGCGTCGAGCGTCACCTCGCGGTAAAGCACATCATCGCCCTCCCGCCGAACGCAAGAACGCCTGAGTTCCGCCTCCTGAACGGCGCGCTCGAGCGCCAGCTCCATCCCCTGCGCCGCCTCGTGCTCGGTGAGCTCCAGGAATCGGCCCGGCAGCACCTGATCCTCGAACAACTGGACCCGCGCACCCGCCGCATCGGCGGCGCTGGCGTACCTCCTCCAGCACCCCAGGTACTCGTCCCGGCGGTCAGGCCTGACAATCGCCCGGACTGCCCTCAGTTTGCGGACTCCTGGCATGCCACCTCCGCGTTTGCCCCCGCCCGCTGGCCCAACTTACATTGCACTCTGAATCATAGCACGCTCGGGCGATTACCTGGTCAACTGGAACCGTCTATGCCCAAAGGGAATTCGAGCCGTCTCGCGGCCAAAGCCAACAAGCTGTACTGGGGTACCAGCCGGCCCGCCGGCCACCTGGCGGACGAGCTCGGGATCTCACGCTCCAAGCTCTATGGCCTGATCGAGCCGCTGCAACTCGACGCCCAGTGCGAGGCCTGCGCGGCACCGCTCATTTTCGGCAGCCGGTCCGATCGCGACGCTGGCCGCGGCCGCTGCCCGGAGTGCGGCACGGTAGTTGACGTTCCCGCCGAGAGCGCCACCGCTCGACCGGTGAAGGCCGAGCCTCAGCAGACCGATACGCTTGACCTCGCGGCGATCCGCTCCCGGATCACGCTCCCCGGAACCCGCGAGCTTTGGCTGACCGCCATCGCTGGCGTCGCAGCAGGCCTGCTGGCAACCGCTTGGTGGCGGCGACGCTGAGCGACCGCAGCGTTGTGACCGCCTGAACCCTCTTACCGACACTGAGATGGAGATCATTCGCGAGCCCAAGGTGACCTTGTTGGCCCGACAGCAGTTCCTGGGACACCCGGACATCGACTGGAAAAGCGACAGCGATATCGATCCACAACAGCTCGTCGAGTTCGCCGGCCGACTCTGTTATATGAGCTTCGGCAAAGACGCCCAGGTGCTCGGCGGTCACAAAACGATCGAGGGGCGCACGACCAACCAGGGTTACATCGCCAACCTGCTCCAGGTCAAACACGGCAGCGTGCTCGAGCACGCCGCGTTCACGTTCCTCTTCGAGGGCATCTCCCGAGCCCTCACCCACGAGCTGGTCCGCCACCGGGCAGGCTTCGGCTACTCCCAGCTGTCCCAGCGCTTCGTGGACGAGTCGAACATCGCGTTCGTGCTCCCGCCCGAGGTCGCCGAGGGCACCCCCGCCTTCGACATCTGGAAAGAGGCCTGCGAGAACTCGCTCCAGCACTACCGCAAGCTGCTCGAGCAGGTGACAGAGCAGGTCGCCGATGAGCCGAACGCGACCCTGCGCAGGAAGCGCGCCCGCCAAGCCGCGCGCGCCGTCCTCCCCAACTCCGCCGAGACCAAGATCGTCGTCACCGCCAACGCCCGCGCCTGGCGCCACTTCATCGAGCTGCGCGCATCGGCCGCCGCCGATGCCGAGATCCGCAAGCTCGCCATCGCCGTGCTGCGCGTGCTCCAACGTGAGGCGCCAGACATCTTCGGCGACTTCAAGATCGAGCCCCACGAGGATGGCACAGAGACGGCTTCGACGCCCTACAGCAAGGTCTAGCCCCGCGACGCTCGCTTGACGCCATGAAGAGACTGCCCGCGGGCGACTTGCTCCCCCGCATTTCCGTCACGCCGCCGGGCCCCGAGTCGCGCCGGCTCGCTGCCGCCCTGCGCCGCTGCGAGTCGCCCAATGTCACCTATGTCGCCGACGACTTCCCCATCTTCTGGCGCGAGGCCGGTGGCGCTAACGTCCTCGACGTCGACGGCAACATCTACATCGACCTCACCGCCGGCTTCGGCGTCGCCGCCGCTGGCCACGCCAACATGCGCGTGAACGACGCGATCCGGGGGCAACTGGACCGACTCGTGCACGGGCTCGGCGACGTCCATCCTCCTGAGATCAAGGTCACCCTGCTCGAACGGCTCGCCCAGATCACGCCCGACGGCCTGACTCAGTCGATCCTGGCCAGCTCCGGGGCCGAGGCGGTCGAGGCAGCGCTCAAGACCGCCCGGCTCGCCAGCGGAGCGCCTGGCGTGCTCTGCTTCACCGGTGCCTATCACGGGCTGACCTACGGCGCGCTGGCGGTCACCGACGGCGAGGCCTTCCGCGCACCTTTCCAGGACCAGATCAGCGTACCGGTCGTGCGCGTGCCTTTCCCCGACCCCTACCGCCCGCCCGCCGAGCTGGCCGGGCACAGCGACCTCGCCCACGGCACACTCGATCTCGTCGCTGAGCGGCTCGACGCCGGCGCGGACCCCATCGGCGCCGTCATCGTCGAACCCATCCTCGGGCGCGGCGGCGTGGTGATCCCGCCGACAGGCTTTCTTCCCGGCCTGCGCCAGGAGTGCGATCGCCGCGGCCTGATCCTGATCGTGGACGAGATCTACACCGGCCTCGGCAGGACTGGTAGTTGGTTCGCCTGCGACCACGAGGCTGTGGTTCCGGATCTCCTCTGCCTCGGTAAGGCCCTGAGCGGTTCCCTCCCCTTCTCCGCTTGCATTGGCCGCCCCGAGATCATGGCCGCCTGGCCGCCCAGCGAAGGCGCTGCCATCCACACCAGCACGTTCCTCGGCCATCCCCTCGCTTGCGCCGCCGCCCTGGCCCACCTGGACGAGATCCAGGAGCGCGGCCTCGTCGCCCGATCCGCAGACCTGGGCGAGGAGCTTTTTCGGCGGCTGCAGGCACTCCAGGGGCGTGTGCCTGGGGTCGGCCACGTGCGCGGGCGCGGCCTGCTGGCAGGAATCGAGCTGGTCCGCGACCCTGACTCCCGCGCGCCGGACTCCAACCGCGCCCACCAGGTCGTTGTTGAGGCCCTGCGCCGCGGTCTCATCCTGCTGGCGGACGGCCCCGCGGCCAACGTGCTCACCCTCACCCCACCCCTCACCATCAGCGAGGAGCAGCTCGACTTCGGTTTGCGCACGCTCGAGGACTGTCTCCTCGCGGCCTGACCGGTTAGTTTTTCCCCGTTTCCCACGTCCTCCGCATCGACGAGGAGAGGCCATGCCGGACCCGAACATCACGGTTGAGGGCACGCCTAACCCCAACGCCGCCAAGTTCACCGTGGACCGCAACCTAATAGAGGGCGGGTCCAGTGCGTCCTATTTCGACCCAGAGACCGCCAAGGACGACCCGCTCGCCAGCAGGCTCTTCTCGGTCGAGGGGGTCGAATCGCTTCTCATCGCAGAGGATTTCGTCACGGTGACCAAGTCCGAAGCCGCTGACTGGGAGGCTCTCGTCCCGCAGATCGAACAGGCCATCAAGGAGGTGTTATCCTGACACGTACGACCCTATTACCGTTGGTGTTCGTCAGCCTGGCCCTCGGCTGCACGGCTCAGGAGGGCTCCAGATCAGAGGAGAGCCCCGCCAGCGAGCCGCAGGCGAATCTCACGGAGCCCCAAGAGGTCCACCTACGCAACGCGAAGCAGCTGACGTTCGGAGGCCAGAACGCCGAAGCCTATTTCTCGGCCGATGACCGCTACCTCATCCTTCAGTCCACACACGGCGAGTACGGCTGCGATCAGATCTTCACGCTGCCCGTGACCGGCGGTGAACTGCAGCTCGTGAGCACCGGGAAAGGCCGCACGACCTGCTCGTATTTCTTCCCCGCAGGCGACAGGATCCTGTACTCGTCAACGCACCCATACAGTGAGAGCTGCCCACCGCCGCCCGACTACTCCATGGGCTACGTGTGGCCGCTCTATCCGGAATACGAGATCTTCGTCGCCGACCGCGACGGCGGCAACCTGGTTAAGCTCACCGACACCTGGGGCTACGATGCCGAGGCCACCATCTCACGCGATGGCCAGAAGATCGTATTCACATCGATCCGGAACGGCGACCTCGACATCTATACGATGAACGCCGACGGCACCGACGTGAAGCAGTTGACGGACGAACTGGGATACGACGGTGGCCCCTTCTTCTCCTACGACGGCACGAAGATCGTCTACCGCGCCTACCATCCGGAGGCCGAGGAGGAGCGAGAAGACTACCTCCGGCTGCTGGAACAGAACCTGATCCGGCCCGGCAAGCTAGACATCTTCGTCATGGACGCCGACGGGTCGAACAAGCAGCAGCTCACCGACAACGGTACCGCCAACTTCGCGCCCTATTTCTTCCCCAGCGGGCACCGGGTCATCTTCGCGTCGAACGTGCACGATCCCGGTAGCCGCAACTTCGATCTCTACGCTGTCAATATCGACGGCTCAGACCTGGAGCGCATCACCTATCACGAGGAGTTCGACGGCTTCCCGATGTTCAACTCGGACGGCAGCAAGCTCGTCTGGGCCTCGAACCGCTTCAACGCGAAGCCGGGCGACACGAACATCTTCATCGCCGACTGGGTCGACGATCAGGGTCGCTAGCACAACTGCATACACGGGACCGCCGGTCGCACTCACCCCACCGGCCGGCGTCCCCGCACAGCCCTCCACTTCATTGTAGGACGGAGCCTATGGCTACGCTCGACTGCGCTTCCCAGCTGGAGGCCTACCCCGACGACTTGATCGACAAGGAGCGCGAACACGTCTTCAGCGCCCTCGACCTCGCAGCGCTCCGCGACACGGACCGCGAGGCGCTGGAGGGGCGCGACTTCCGCGTCGGAATCGCCCTCTCCGGAGGGGGCATCCGCAGCGCTACCTTCTCGCTCGGCGTCTTCCAGGCGCTCGCCAAGCGTAGACTCCTGCGCTACGTGAGCTATCTGTCCACGGTCTCCGGCGGCGGCTACTTCGGCGGTTTCTTCGGAGCGCTACTCCAACGCGATCGCAAGGTACTCCTCGGCGATAAGGCCGGAGACGCACCCTACTCGACTCGCGGCCTCGTTTCCGTCCTCGACGCGGAGCGGATCCTCGCAGATTCCCGGTCCCGGCCTGTCAGGTTCCTGCGCGACAACGGCCGCTACCTCGCGCCCGCCGGCTCCGGCGACCTGCTCACGGGCGCGGCGGTCGTGCTGCGCAACTGGTTTTCCGTACACGTCTTGATCGGCGTGTTCGCGACCTTCCTCCTCCTGCTCCTGACCATTCTGCGCTACATCCTTTGGCCCGAAACGCCGAACTTCCTTCGCCTTCCCGAGTCCTGGGGCCATCACCTGCACCTGAGCCCCTTCGTCATTCCGGCGGCAGCGACCCTGGTGCTCGCAGCGCTCCCCCTTGCCTGGGGCTACTGGATGACGCCCGAGCTCGAGCGCGAGCGCACCTTGGATCGATTGACCGCCCGGCTGCTGCGCTGGATCTCGCCGGTCCTGATCGCTGCCGCCGCCTTCGCTCTGCCGCAGCTCCGGCCGCAGGCTTTCTCGCCGACGGGGTCGCTGGCGATCCAAGGCCTTGGCCTCATCGCCGTGCTCACGATCGCTTTCTACGTCCTGATATGGATCCTCGGTTCACTCGGAAAGACGGAGCGAGACGACTGGATCGCTTCCGTGAGGAATCGCTTCTCGGTCCTCCTCGGGATCAGCCTGGCGGTGTTCCTCGTAGTCCTGCTCGTGGCTTTCGTTGATACGCTGGGCCTCTCGACCTATGCAGCGATCTTCGACCTCTGGGCGGTTCTTGCCGCGGCCTACAGCGCGCTGCTCGCGGTCGTGGCCATCGGCCGCAAGCTGGCGGTGATCTTCACCCTGAGGACCGAGCTAGAGAGGCGGCCAGGACTGTCCCTCGCCCTCTTTAGCCACATCGCCGCGTTCGTCATCCTGGCGGCACTGCTCGTGGCCGTCTCAGCCGTCACGCACGCCGTCGCCTGGTACGGCGAGCAGCCCTACCACCCGGAAGGGAACACCTTACCCGAGAACTGGCTCATCATCGCCAGCGCTGTGGCCGTGTTCTCCGGTCTGCTCTCGTTCTTCATGGGGCACGTCTGGTCGTTCGTCAACCGCTCGACGCTGCACCCGCTGTACGAGGCGCGCCTGCGCCGCGCCTACCTGGGCGCCTCGAACCCTGCCCGTCTCGGCAGGGACGACCCGAGCCCGTCTGTGACGAAGGTGCACAAGGATGACGGCATCGCACTCGCCGAGTACCACCCCGAACGGACGGGGGGCCCCATCCATCTCATCAACGTCACCGTGAACCAGACCGTCGGCAGCCGCACGCGTGTCCAGCACAAGGACCGGAAAGGGATGGGGATGGCGATCGGACCCGGCGGCCTGAGCGTCGGCGCCAGGCACCACGCCCTCTGGACCGCCCAAGGGCCGGTGCCCGGCTGGTGGGACGCCTTGAAGCGGCGTGTGCCTCTATTGGACTTCGCGCCGGAAGAGCCCGATGATAGAAGGTTCCGCGTATTCCCGGGCCGCTGCAAGCCGGACGAACTCGATCTCGGCCACTGGATCGCCATCTCCGGCGCCGCCTTCAGCACCGGACTCGGCTATCGCACCAGCCTCGGCCTCAGCCTGCTCGCCGGACTCTTCAACATCCGCCTCGGCTACTGGTGGAGCAGCGGGATCGATCCCGCGCGCCGCTCCGCCGTCGCCAGACCCTCACGCTTGCAGCCCCTGTGGTCCGCCATCAGGGCACTCTTCCCCGGGCAGCTCGCCCTGCTGGACGAGTGGCTGGCACGCTTCCACGGCGTCGCCCATCGGCACTGGTACCTCTCCGACGGCGGCCACTACGAGAACCTGGGCGGCTACGAGCTCATCCGCCGCAGGCTGCCGTTGATCATCATCTGCGACAACGAGCAGGACCGTTCGTACACCTTCGACGGGCTCGCCAACCTTGTGCGCAAAGCACGCAGCGATTTCGGCGCCCACATCGAGTTCTTGTCCGACCAGGCACTGAAGAACACAATCACCGACGACGGGCTGCGACGCTGGTTCGGCCCGCTCGGTCATCTGCGCCGCGGCCGCTGGGACGATGAGCCCGTGGAGGATCCGGTTACCCGCCAGCGCCGCATCACCCTCGCCGAGGTCGGCATCGAACGTTTCTCTCTCGCCTACGCCGCCCTCGCCGAGATCACGTATGCCGACCAGACGAAAGGCAAGTTGCTCTATATCAAGCCGACCATAGTGGGCGCTGAGCCGGCCGACATCCTCCATTATCACAGCGAGCACGCCGAGTTCCCCCACGAGCCGACCACCGACCAGTTCTTCGACGAGGCCCAGTGGGAGAGCTACCGCACACTCGGAAAGCACATCGCTGATGCATTGTTCGACGACACGGTCGTGTCTGGTTGGACGCCCTACAGGGCAATGGTAGGCAACTCGTGAGCGGCACGCCTAACCTTTTTCTTCCTCGACCGCCGCGGGCAGGCCAACCCGGTAGCTCGGATACTTCAAGTCGAGCCCGAGATCCTCCTTCAGCAGCAGGCTGCGCACACGCTTGTTGGATAGCTTGCGCCCTAGCCGCGCATCGCCGAATCGCTCCACCGCATCCGACAATCCTATCCACTCCGGTCTCGGCAACACGTGCAGGTCAGCCGCGAGGTTGGCGAACTCGGAGGCGCGATGCGGCTGGTCGTCCACGAGGTTATACACCCGGCCGTCGCCGCCCCGCAGCCACGCGGCGATCAGCCCGCTCACCAGGTCGTCCACATGGATGCGGTTCACCCAGGTGTCATGGTCCTTTACTAAGACGTAGTCGCCACTCTCCAGCGCACGCCTGAGCGTGCGGCCCGGGCCGTAGATGCCGGTGATGCGGCAGACGCGCGTGGGGGCCTGATCGCTCCGCGCCGCCCCGACGATGATTCGCTCCGCCGCGTGCCGCGCCTCCGCCTCCAGCGTCTCCGGCTTCACCATCGTCGTCTCGTCCACCCAGTCGCCGCCGCGGTCGCCATACACAGATGTGCTGCTCGCGTAGAGAAAGGCTTCGAGCGGCGCAGCGGCCGCAGCAGCGAGCACTTGCGGCAGGGGGTCGCCCTCGTCCTGCGGCGGCACGAAGTAGGCGACGAGCGCCAGGCCCAACCTTTCGATGCGCCGCAGCGTCTCCCGATCGTTCAACTCGCCGATGAGAGGCTCGATTCCCGCCGCCTCGAGCTCGCCCGCTCGCTCCTCACTCCGCGTCGTTCCGACCACGCGGAAGCCCATCCGTAAGAGACGCGCAGCCAGGCGCGTCCCCGTATAGCCGCAGCCCACGACCAGCGCCCCCTTCATGCCGGGCCGCTCCCACTATAGCCGATCCGATTCAGCACTTCCTCCAGCTGCCCCAGGATGCGCAGCGTCAGTCCCCAGATCACGTGGCCGCCGTACTCGATGGTCGGAAACTCACGGTCAGGGTGCACGTCCAGCTGCAGCGTACCCCGGAGCGCCTCATC
>CP070823.1:2987936-2992990 GCA_020344375.1 Gemmatimonadota bacterium
TGTAGACCGCGTTGGCGATGGCCGCGGCGGTCGGAATGGTGGCGGGCTCGCCGAGCCCCTTGGCCCCGGTCGTGTTGCACTCGGTGTCGTTAGGATCTATCGGCACACAGGTCTGATCGAGCGGGACGTCCTTGGCCGTAGGGATCTTGTAGTCGTGCCAGTTGGCGTTGACCATCTTGCCGGTCTGTCTGTCCAGAACGCGTCCCTCGGTGAGCCCGAAACCGATTCCCATCGTCATCCCACCGAAGACCTGGTTCTCGTAGGTGAGGCGGTTCATCACGCGACCGCTGTCGTGGGCCGCCACCAGCCGCAGGACGCGCACCTCACCGGTCAAAGTGTTCACCTCGACCTCGGCGAATTGTGCCGCGAAAGGAAGAGGGATCTTGCCTTCGGGATGCGGGTGGCGGCGTCCGACTCCCACGATGACCTGTTGCTGCCGGATGCCCCGGACTTCCCCAAGAGTTATTCCCTGTTCCGGCTCATCGGCGGGGAAAATCCTGCCGTCCTCCAGGACGAGGTCATCAGCCGGCCGGTCGAGCTGTCGGGCGGCGGACTCGATGATCTGGCGTTTGACCTCGAACGCGGCGGCACGCACGGCGGGCGCGTTGGTGACGACCGTCTGGCTTCCTCCACTGTTCGGGGCAAACTGGGTTGTCCCCGAGTCAGCGTGCTCGATCTGGATCCGCTCGATCGGCACGCCCAACTCTTCGGCCACGACCATCGCCATGATGGTCTTGGTGCCCGTGCCGATGTCGCTGGCCCCCATGTTCAGGTTCACGCTGCCGTCGGCGAACAGCTTCACGATCACCGTCGAACGTGGGTTTCCCATATAGCGCCACATGGCGGCCGCCACGCCGACGCCACGGCGTAGATGCCCATCTCCGCGCGCTCGCTGGCGCGCCGCCGCCCACCCGAACGTCCTCGCGCCTTCCGTCAGACACTCTCTCAGCCCGTTGCTCGTGAAGGGCAGCCCTGCGCGCGTGTAGGGCGCGTAGCCCGGCGTCTGCAAGAACGACGCGAAGTTCTTCAGCCGGAACTCGACCGGGTCCATCCCGATCTCTGCCGCGAGGGCGTCCATCATCTGCTCCAGCGCCCAGGCGCAGGGTGGCTCGCCGGGCGCCCGCATGGCGCGCCCCCTGCCGGCGTTGGTGTGGACATCCGTTCTTTGGGTGCGGACGTTCGGGCACAGGTAGAGGTTCTGGACCAGGTACGGGGAAACCGCGCCCGCCGGGTAGGCGCCGACGTCACCAAGGAATACCCCGTCCAGGGCCGTCAGTGTGCCGTCACGCTTCACGCCCGCTTTCAACTTGATCAGGTTGGCCGGTCGGTTGCCTTCTGACAGGAACGACTCCTCGCGTGTGAGCGCCAGCTTCACCGGACGCGCCGTCCTGCGGGCCAGCAACGCGGCGATCACGGTGTACTTGCCCGTGCTCAGCTTGCTACCGAAGCCACCGCCCACGTAGTGGCAGATGACGCGAACCGAGCTCAGCGGAAGACGGAAGTAGCGGGCAAGATCCTGCTGTCTGTCGAACACACCCTGCGTCGAGTCCCAAACCGTCAGCCGATCGCCGTCCCAGCGAGCGATCGAAACGAAAGTCTCCATCGTCGCGTGGAGCTCGCACGGCGTCCGGTAGGTCTCTTCGAGAACTACATCCGCCTCGGCGAAGCCCGCCTCGACGTCTCCCCGCTCATAGGCTTCGGATACGGCGAGGTTTCCATCTTGGTGAATTGCTGGCGCCTCCGGATTCAATGCTTCCTCCATGTCGACCACGAAGGGGAGGACTTCGTACTCGACGTCGATCGCGCGTGCCGCATCCCACGCCTGGTGCCGTGTCTCCGCCGCGACCGCGGCCACCTCCTCGCCGGCGTACCGGCAGTGGTCATCGAAAAGACGGCTGGTCGGACCCCGATCGCCGAAGTACCACGGCAAGGCGACCCCCGGTGTGGAGGCTGTGATGACGGCACGGACGCCCGGCATGGTCTCCGCCCGACTGGTATCCACGCGTGTGACTCGCGCATGCGCGTGTGGGCAGCGAACGATGGCCGCGTGGAGCATGTCCGGGAGAGCCAGGTCGAGCGTGTAGACTGCCGAGCCGCTCACACGCTCGTACGCATCCACCCGGCTCAAGCGCTGTCCCACGACTCGCGTCTCGCCCCACGGCTGCAGGTCCTGGGCAGGGGCTGGCGTTTCCGTCGTCTCTATGTCGACGGAGGGCAGGTAGTGTTTCATCAGCATCTCCTCGGGCGCCGCTGAACTCGGAATGGACGGCACGGTTCACTGCCTTGGACGATCGGGAGGCCGCGAAAGTTGCCTCTCGCGGGCCATTCCACCCCCAACAATCAAAGCATTATAATAGAATCACCTTGCTTTGGTAGGCAAGTGCGCGCAAATTCCCGCTAATTTGAAGGAACGGGTCCGAGTCAGGCTGGCAGGCTCGGAAGATCCTACGCCTGGATGCGACCCTCCCTGCCTCACTCAGGATTGAGGTGTAGACTGCCATTCGGTCTCGCTCAAACCTGAGACAAGTCGCTCATACCGCTCCTTTTGAGCATCAGCGGCCGCATCTCGATAGCGGATCAATGCGGAGAGCATCGCCTGGCTCGACAGGCCGAGTACGTGGGTCAGTCCCTGGATGCCGCAGTGCAACACCTCCCTGACCAGAACGATCGAAACCGACGATCGCTCATTAGAAAGCGAGTTAAGACCGGAAAGCTCCTGAAGAGCGGTGGCCAGGCCCGGAACAGTGCCCACCGAGGAAGACTCTCGGTCAAGGGTCTCGAGGCTCCGCGCCCCGACCGCGGCAAGCAACGAGCGAGTGAACGGCTGGAGCGCATCTTTCGCATCGATGCCCAGGATGAGGCCCAGCAGCTCGTCACTGGTGGCTCGCCTCGGGCCGCCTTGCCAGACCCACACGGCTCGTTCCACGGAGTGGAGGGTGGTCCACGCCAGATCTCGCGCTCGCTCCTGGCGACGGCGCCGTTCGAGCATCCAGTCCACGACGGCGAGCGTGACTATGATTCCGAACACCTCGATCGCCAGACCCATCAGTAGCTCGGAACCTCTGGGAGCCCCTTCCATTTGGAACGCAGCCAGTAGCAGACCTCCCGCAACCAGTACCAACGTGATTGCGAGAACGAGCCGGGTCATCTTGAGCTCTGGAATTCTCACTCGTAACGGAGCGCGTTGACGGGATCGACTGCCATGGCGCGTCGGGCCGGTACATAGCAGGCCGACGCCGCCACGAGGGTCAGTATGAGCGCCACGCTGGTCAATGTCAGCACGTTTGTCCCGCCGATCCCGTACAGCAAGCTGCTCAGGAACCGTGACAGTCCCAACGAAGCTGCGACGCCCAAGATAATCCCAATCACGACAAGCCGCATTCCCTGACCCAGCACGAGGCGAAACACATCGCCGGTCTCGGCGCCGATGGCCACGCGCACGCCGATTTCATGTGTCCGCCGGCTGACCGAATAGGCGATGACACCGTAGATGCCGACGGCGGCAAGCGCCAGGGCCACGAGCGCGAAACCCAGCATCAGGGTTGTAGAGAAGCGCATGCGTGCAAGCGACTCGGCGAGTATCAGGTCCATCGTCTTCATAGCATAGATGGGCAGCGTCGGATCGAACCGGCGAACGGCATCTCGCACGACGGCGAAAACGGCGTCCGACTCGCTATGCACAACCGCCGACATGCCTCGGTAATGGGACATCTGCGCGTGCGGGACATAGACGCTGGGGTTAGGATCGTCTCTGAGCGTTGCGTGGCGCACACCCTCAACCACGCCGACGATACGGAACTGCAGGCCTCTGAGCCCCAACAGCACACCAATCGGGTCTGCGTTGGGGAAATGGCGGCGCACGAAAGCGTCGTTCACGATAACGGCGCCCTCCGCTTCCGAGCCGTCACGTTCGGTGAAGTGTCGGCCGCTGACCAGGCGGATGCCCATCGCCTGGAAGTAGGTGGGAGTAACCACTGCGAAGTTGACTAGGCGATCCTCATCCGGCGGCTGATCCGTTTCACCTTGCTTGAGAAAGAAAGTTCCTTCTCGATCAGCGCCCACCGGTACGGTGTTGATGAACCCCGCCGAAATGATGCCCGGAGTGGAGTTCAGCCGCCGTTCGAGCTCCCGGTATGCCGCGGCCCGCTGCGCACTCTGC
This sequence comes from Gemmatimonadota bacterium, assembly GCA_020344375.1. GTDB lineage: Bacteria > Gemmatimonadota > Gemmatimonadetes > Palauibacterales > KS3-K002. Next base: position 2,992,096 of record CP070823.1, read on the forward strand.
GGATAACGGGACGCTGGAAGGCTGATTCGCATCGTGAGCCGGCTTGCGGCCTCGAACCCGGTGTCCGCACTCCTCAAGTTCACGAAGCTTCGGACCAGCAGCCCCGCCCCGACCAGCAGTACGAGCGAGAGGGCGATCTCGGATACGACCAGCGCCGAGCGCAGGCGCGAGCTCCTCCTGCTTTCGGCTTGACCGCGCCCCGCTTCACGCAAACGCTGGCTCAGGTTTTCGGTGACTCCCTGAAACGCGGGGGCTAGCCCCAAGAATGCGCCTGTCAGAAGAGACAGGAGCATCGTGAAGCCCAGTACGTGGGCGTCCAGACTTACCTCACCCAACCGCGGGATGTCCGACGGAGCGAGCTTGACCAGCGCGGCTGCGCCCGAGGCGGCCAGCACGAGGCCGGCTATGCCGCCCAACAAGGACAGTCCCAGGCTCTCGGTGAGTAGCTGCCTCACGAGCCGACCACGCCCTGCCCCCAACGACGCTCGTACTGCAAGCTCTTTGAGCCGAGCCGTGCCTCTCACGAGTAGCAGGTTGGCGACGTTGACGCAGGCAATGAGCATGACCAGGCCGACAGCGCCCAAGAGGATCAGCAGCTGTACGCTGACATCTCCCAGCACCTGTCTGTCCAATGGTGTCAGGATGATGTCCCAGCCGGCGTTGCTCGCTGGGTACTCCTGCTGAAGTCGGCGTGCGATGGCGTTCATCGCCACTTCCGCCGTTCGCACATCGACGCCGTCTCTCAGCCGGGCGATTACCGTCATGAAGTGGCCAGACCGGGTTGGCTGTCCCATACCGCGGGTGAAGGGTGTCCACAACTCTGGGTCCTCGGAGGGGATCGCACCCTCCAGCACGATGGGCGGCGGAAACTCGAAACCCGGCGGCATCACCCCGA
>CP070823.1:2993090-3007793 GCA_020344375.1 Gemmatimonadota bacterium
AGCTCATCATCGAGCCCAGCGCTCGCGGCGCCAGCGAGGTCCGGCGCCTGTGGCTGCGCTGCCTGGGACTCGAACCCTGATCGGCCGCACAATGTGACGACACCGCGAAGGCACAGTTGACGTTTCGTTGACCCGCGACCTCCAGGTTCGTGCGGGCTGGTGAAGCTCGCCGCGAGTGACGCCTGGAGGTATAATGTGGAACGTATGGCCACCGCACGGATCACCTGGCAGGACGCGCTCCTCATGCCCGAGGACGGCAAGCGCTACGAGGCGATCGACGGGGAACTCTACGTGACGCCCGCTCCCTCGCGCCGCCACCAGCGCGTGACCGTCAACCTGGTGGCCGCTTTCCTGAGACTGCTCGACGACCCGGGGCACGGGTGGGTCTACACGGCCCCAATCGGGGTCGAGTTCCCCGACACCGAAGAGGGCGTGCAGCCGGACATCATCTTCGTCTCGAAGGCCCGCTCAGAGATTCTGGTCGAGGACGGGATCCGCGGCGCACCTGACCTGGTGGTCGAGATCCTCTCGCCCAGCACCGCCCAACGGGACCGAACGATCAAGCGCAAGCTCTACCAGCGCCAGGGCGTCGCCCAGTACTGGCTCGTCGATCCCGACACCGAGTCGGTCGAGGTCTGTGACTTCGCCGCCAGCGCGACGGAACCGACGCGCTTCACCGACCAGCTACCAGTACGGCTCGGTGATCTCGAGGCAGGCGAGATTGACCTGACCCACATCTTCCAGCCAGAGCGGTAGCTTCGTCCACCGGGCCCTGCCGCTTGCACGTCAGACGCTCGAAATCCTGAGCCGGGGCCTTCAATAAGCTGGCGCTAAACAGGGCACCGATCGCGGCGGCGCCGTCTCCCCCACCCCTGCAACCTCATGGCGGGCAACGGATTACGTCCTGCGGCCGCCGGAGCGATCGCCTGGCACACCCGTTGCCACGGCCTCATCCCGGAGTCCCGTTGTGCCCGCAGACCTCTGGAGGGAGAGGAACCACATGACTCGCCGTACGCACCTCTGGGCCGTCGCCCTGGCCGGCCTCGCGGTACTCGCGTGTGGGAGCCCGGCGGGCCCCGCCGACTCACCCTGGCTGGACAGGGAGGACGATCTGGGCAACGCCAGGGGCGCGCTGGCAGGAACGGTCTATCTCGTGGGGTTGCCCTGCCGCCTCATCTCTCCGGCGCGCCCGCCGTGCGATGGGCTGTACCCGGACTACGAGGTCGTCGTCTACGAGAGTGACGGAGTGACCGAGGCAGCGCGCACCCGGTCGGATGAGAGAGGCCGGTACTTCGTCGCGCTCGATCCGGGCGACTACGTCATCTTCACCCCGAACGGGCTGGGGGAACGGTTTCGCCAGCCGAACGAGGCCACCGTGGTCGCCGGCGCGGTCACCAGGCTGGACCTCGTCGTGGATACGGGTATCCGCTGAGCGCAGCCCCGGCTGTAATGGAGGAGGACGACGATGATGACGCGATCGACTGCTGCCTTCACACTTCTGTTGGCCTTCGCGATCGGGTGCCGGGAAGGCACGGTGCCGGATGGGCCCTTCATCGAATCCGAGATCGTTCCTGCCGCTGACGTCGTGGCGCAGCTCGATACCGCTCGCACCTTCGAGTACCTCTTCAGCTCAGTCGAGCCCGAATCGCTGCTCGTCGCGCTATGGCGCGCGGACCTCCCCATCTCACGTGCCTGGCTGCCGCTCGACGATCGCTGCCTGAGCCCGCTCGGCCCTCACTTCACCGCGGAGTTGCTCCAGGCAGACCCCCGTATGATCGAGCATGACTTCCTCAAAGGCACGGGGCGGCTCGCCTGCGCAACGAGCCTGAAGCAGTTCACCATCTCGGATTGAGCGAGATCAGCCTGACAGCGTGACAGCGCCGCGCCGTTTGCTCCCGGCGCCGTCTTCGTCCGACCTAAGGAGTCGCGACGATCTCGAGCAGCTCGATGTCGAAGGTCAGTTCATGACCAGCCAGCGGATGGTTGGCGTCCAGCGTGACCTTCGACTCCGAGACCGCGGTCACCGTGAGCGGCAGGGCCGTGCCATCCCGCTGCCGGTACTCCAGACGCTTGCCGACCTCGGGCTCCAGGCCGCTCGGCAGCTTGGCACGCTGCACCTCGAAGACGAGCTGGTCACGGCGCACGCCGTACGCTTCCTCCGGTGGTAGATGGACGCTCTTGGCCTCCCCCGGCGCCATTCCGACGACCGCCTGCTCAAACCCCCGGATCACGTTACCCTGACCGATGGTGAACCGCAGCGGCTCGCGCTCGGCGGACGTGTCGAACACCCTGCCGTCCTGCAGCCTGCCCGTGTACTGGACCTTGACCGTATCGCCGCGCTTCGCCTTCTCCATAATCATCGCCTCCCGTCTCGAGTCCTGGATCCTCCGCGATCGGCTGGCTGCGTCGCCTGCTGGGCCCCCCAAAAAACACATCGGGACCCGGCTCAACCCCGGATCCCGATGTCGCCAAAGCGCTCCACCGAAGACCAGTAACCTCACCGATGCCCTTCACACCTCTCTAACGCAGGTTAACGGCTCGCCCCCGCACTGTCCACCCCCGCCGGGGACTCCACGCGCTGCCACTCAGGGTCGAGAGTCGTCTGACGGCCTGCCACCCTCACGCTAAAGCGAAGCCCCGCTCAGCCTCAGGTGGCCGAGCGGGGCAACGTATCGCCTTGACCGCAGCCGCTCAGTCGATCTCCGTGACCAGCGCGCCCAGGTCCCGCTCCCGCAGCATCGCGTTGAACGCCGGGAGATCGGTCCGCAGCAGCTCGTCGAACGCCGCCTGGTGGGTTCGTAGCTGCTCCTCGAGCACCTGCTGCACCTCACGCGCCTGGTCCGTGGGCGGGAAGTCGCCGACCCCCACCGTGCCCGCCAGGTAGCGCAGTCGGCCGACCAGCATCGTCGGCCAGCGGATCCCGTCCTGGCCCGTGCCCGTGAGCTTCATCTGGATGAGCTGCTCCTCGACACCGATGAGCTTCGTGTCCAGCTCGTCCGCGGCCGCAACGACGTCGTCCACGCCGTCCTTCTCCTCGAGGACCGCGCGCAGGTCGTAGAGCTGCCGGCGGATCCACTCGATCCGGTTGACCAGCCCGGCGGCCGCGTTTACGTCGTCGCGCAGCTCCAGCAGCATCGCGGTCTGAGCCTGGACGTCCGCCAGCGTCCCCTCCGAGTTCGGGTCCTTCAGGACCTCGAGCTGCCGGGTGTACTCGCGCCCACCCACGGCGAGCGTGACCGTGTAGGTGCCCGGCGGCGCGAGCAACCGCATCCGGCCCTCGGGCGCCGACCGCCGGCGCTCGTCGCCCAGGTCCACCCAGTCGGCGTAGCGCGGCTTCGTGCGCAGCTTGATCTCCGCCGTCGGCTCGTAGCGCAGGTCCCACCAGATCCGGTTGATCCCGACTTCCTTCTTCCCCTCCAGCGTGCGGATCAGCTCGCCCTCGGCGTTGGAGATGCGGATCTCGACCTCGCCCTCCGGCGCCGAGCCCAGCCAGTAGTTCAGCGACGCACCGTACGGCGCGTCCTCGCCGGCCGACGGGTCGTTCCACATGGTGACCGGCTCGGTGATCGGCAGGAAGCGATAGGCCTGCCGCGGCTGGAACAGGTACACGTTGGACGCGGCGACCTCGGGAGTGAGCTGCTGGAGCGGTGTCACATCGTCCAGGATCCAGAACCCGCGCCCGTAGGTGCCCACGACCAGATCGTTGAAGTGCTCCTGAATCACGATCCAGTACATCGGCGCCGGCGGCAGGTTCATGCGCAGCGGCTGCCAGTGTCGGCCGTCGTCGAACGAGACGTAGAGCGCGTTCTCGGTCCCCAGGTACAGGAGCCCCGGCCGCACCGGATCCTCGCGGATGTTGCGGGCGTAGCTCAGCGGGCTGCGCGGGATAGCGTCCGTGATCCGGGTCCAGCGCCTGCCGTAATCCTCCGTCTTGTAGACGTAGGGGTCGAAGTTCCCTACCTGGTGGAAGTCCACCGTGATGTACGCCTTGCCCGCGTCCCACTTCGAGGCGTCGATGTTCCGCACCGTGCCGAGCGGTGGCAGGCCCGGGATGTTCCGCGTCACGTTCGTCCAGGTCGCTCCGCCGTCCCGGCTCACGTGCACCAGCCCGTCGTTCGTGCCCGCCCAGAACAAGCCTTGCTGCACCGGCGACTCGTCGAAGGCGTAGATGACACAGCAGTACTCGACCCCGATGTTGTCCGGCGTGAGGCCGCCCGAGATGCCCATCTTCGTCGTGTCGTTCGTCGTGAGGTCGGGGCTCAGGACCTCCCAGCTCTGGCCGCCGTTCGTCGTCCGGTGCACGTGCTGGCTGGTGACGTAGACCGTGTTGCGGTCGTGCGGTGAGATGAGCAGCGGGAAGGTCCACTGGAACCGGTACCTCAGCTCCCTGGCCGGCCAGCCGCCCGTGCTCTCCGGCCAGACCTCCACCTGCCGGTACAGCCGGGTCTGCTCGTTGTAGCGGACCACGATGCCGCCACGCGCGCCGGCGCCCGAGGCGCTGGACCAGATGATGTCCGGGTCCACCGGGTCCGGCGTCGCGAACCCGCTCTCACCGCCGCCCACCGAGTGCCACATCGCACGCGGGATCAAGCGCTCGTACCAGCCGCCCATCCGGCTGTTGCTCGGCCCGCGGACCGACGGCCCGTCCTGCCGGTTGCCGTACACGTAGTACGGGATGTTGTTGTCCACGGTGACGTGGTACATCTGGGCGACCGGCAGCTGGACCGCGAACCAGGTGCGGCCCCGGTTCTCCGAGATCGAGAGCCCGCCGTCGTGCGCCACGATCATCCGGTCCGCGTTCGTCGGGTCGATCCACATGTCGTGATGGTCGTAGCCCGGCTCGGCCTTGCCCTCGATCACCTCGGACGTCACGCCGCCGTCCTTGGTCACGCTGTAGGCCGCGGCCAGGAAGTAGGCCTCGTCCGGGTCGTCGGGCGCGACCGCGCAGCGGCTGTAGTACGCCGTTCGGCCGGCCAGGTCACGGTCGTGGCTGACCAGCTTCCAGTTCGCGCCGCCGTCGTCCGAGCGCCAGAGCTCGCCGCTCTCCGTCTCCCGGCCGTGCCACGGCACCCCGTCACCGGTCTCGATCAGCGCGTAGATCCGCTCCGAATCCTCCGGGGTCATGCAGAGCGCGACCTTGCCGACCGGCAGCTCCGGCAGCCCGTGACCCTCCAGACGCGTCCAGCTGTCGCCGCCGTCACGCGAGACGAACAGCCCGCTGCCGGGGCCGCCGCTCTCGCGGCCCCAGGTCTTGATGTCGATCTGCCACATCCCGGCGAACAGGATGCGCGGGTTGTGCGGGTCCATGACCAGGTCCGAGGCACCGGTGTTCTCGTCCACGAACAGCACCCGCTCCCAGGTCCGGCCGCCATCGCGCGTTCGGTAGACCCCCCGCTCCGGCTGCGGACTGTACCCGTGACCCACCGCAGCGGCATAGACGATGTCCGGGTTTGTGGGATGGATCAGGATCCGGGCGATCCGGCCCGTATTGGTAAGACCCATGTGCTGCCAGGTCGCGCCACCGTCCGTCGACCTGTAGATCCCGTTCCCGATCGAGACGTTCGAGCGGATGAACGGCTCGCCCGTACCGGCCCAGACGATCTCCGGGTCGGACGGCGCCAGCGCCAGCGCGCCGATCGCGTGGGCGTCCTGGTCATCGAAGATGGGCTCCCAGTTGAGCCCACCGTCCACGGTCTTCCAGATCCCGCCTGAAGCGGCCCCGGCGTAGTAGACCATGCGGTCACCCGGGATCCCCACGACGGCGATCGTGCGGTTACCCTCCGGCCCGATGTGCCGGTAGCGGAGCTGCTCGTAGCGCTCCGGCGCGATCCCTTGCGTATAGCTCGCCCCCGGGAGAGCGAGGGCCAGCGAGAGGATCGCCAGGATGGACCCGGCGCAGCGGGTACGACGTCCGGCAGCTCTAGTCATGGTGACGGCTCCTGGCTGCAGGTGGCGAATGATGGGCGACCGACTCGCGGCGTCGGCCGGTCAGCAGGTCGGGGCAGTTGTCAGAGCGATGAGATGGATAGCACGGGCGAGAAACGACGGCAAGCATGCGGCCCGATGGAGGGAAGGTTTGGGTTCGGCCCGGCAACGCAGCAGATGGCGCGGCGGCCACCGCTCGAGGCGCGAGCTACAGGCTCGCCACGACGATCTCGACCAGCTCGAGATCGAGGGTCGGCTCCTCGTACTCCAGCTTGCCGGTGTACTGGACTCTTATTCCCGCTTGCCGCCCCCGCCCGGCTCGTCGACGCGCACCACGTTCTGCGCTTTCAGCCCCCTTGGGTCCTCGACCACATCGAACTCGACCCGGTCGCCTTCCTCCAGGGTGCGGAACCCGCCGCCCTCAATCGCGCTGTGGTGCACGAATACGTCAGAAGCGCCCTCGCGCTGGATGAAACCGTAGCCCTTCTCCTTGGAAAACCACTTGACGACACCTTGCGCGCGATTCATCGGACTGTCTTCCCCTGCTGGTGTGCTCGTCTGCTCGCCGGCCGTCGCCTTTGGCGCTGGCCTGCCACAGGCTAACACCAGGCCGTCCGCCTGTCCAGTCCGGGGCACGCCAGCGCGCCGCGCCCGTCCGGACCCCCCCGGGCCGGCCGCCGCCGGGGCGCAAACCCCTCAGCGGTGCCCCGGAAACGCCAGAATGGCGCCGCGCGCGGCCTCGATGCGGGGCTCGAACTCGGGGTCGGCGTCGCGCCAGAGGTCGATCAGCTTCCCGTACTGCTCGATCGCGCGATCGGCGTCGCCCCGCTCCCGGTAAAGCTGGCCCAGCCGCTCGTGGACCTGCCCCAGGTGGTAGGAGTCCGAGAGCAGCCTGGGGAGCCACGGCGTCGACAGGTACCGCTCGTAGATGGGAACAAGCGAATCGGCCACGCCGGCACGCTCGTAGGCGGAAGCCAGATCGGGAAGCGCACAGACCGGGCAGCCCGTCGCCGCATCCCAGGCAGCCAGCTCGGCGATCGCGTCCTCGACGCGCCCCTCGGCCAGCGCCACCGCGCCGCGGGCCTCGTGCCACGCCTCCTCGGATCCGCGCCGCGACTCGACGTCGAGGCGCGCCTCGTACTCGCGCACGAGCTGCGCCGCGCGCCTGGGCCGACCGGCGACGGCGTAGAGCTTCGCCAGGCTCAGGTAGGGCCGGTCGAGCGGATCGAGTGAATCCAGCGGATAGAGCGCCAGCGCCTCCTCGGCCTGCCGCAACCCGCGCGCCGGCGCACCCCGGTACCAGACGTCCAGCCAGGCCAGCTCAATCGCGGCCTCCAGATACTCGGACCCCAGCCCCCGCTCCCGCTGAGCGGCCATCGCGTCCCGCAGGTGCCGCTCCGCCTCGGCCAGCCGACCGCGCACGCGCGCCAGCGCCGCCAGGTTGAGGCTGGCCCGTGCCTGCTGGGCGAGGCTGCCCTTGCCCGCTTCCCAGAGCCCGCGCACATGGGCCTCCGCCGCCCGATAGTCGCCGCGCGCGCTCGCCAGCGCCGCCGTCCTCCAGGCCGTCTGCGGGTGACCCGGCGTCTTCTCGCGCATGCGCTCCAGGCTCCTCTCCGCTTCCTCGAACTTGCCGAGCGCCACCTGCGCGTAGACGAGGTTGCCGAAGATCACCGCGTCGGTCGAGTCCACGGCCAGCGCGCGCTGTATCAGCTCCTCGGCTCGAGTAAAGTCGCGCAGCTGCAGGTACAGGTAGGCGAGGTTGTTGAGCGACTCGGCGTCGTTCGGGTAGATGTCGAGGACGGTGCGATAGGCTGCGATCGCCTTGTCCCACTCGCGCGTCACGTCGAGGTGGTAGTTCCCCGTCACGACTTGCCGCTCCCGCTCGGTCAGCCGGTCACGATGCTCGTAGGCATCGCCGAGCGCCTCAAGCGCACGCGCCCGCTGCTCTCCCCGGTTCAACAGCGTCGTTCCCAGCTCGGAGTACGCCACCGCAAAGCTGGTATCGAGCGCGAGTGCCTCCTCGAGCAGCGCGATGCCCTGCTCCGCCTCGCCGTCCGTGTATATCGCGCGCAACGCCTGCGAGTACTTGCGCAGCGCCTCCAGCGAGCCCGTTGTCACGTCATTCAGCGGCGGGCTACGGCGGATCGACTTCAACGACTCGCCGATCCGCTCGCGCAACTTGTGGGACAGCCGGTCGACGGCGACGACGATGTCGTCTTCGCCACCCGCCGTCTCCCGGAACCCGGCGAGCACCTCGCCGCTCTCCGCGGCGACGATCTCGGCGGTCAGCATATACCGGTTGCCCAACGCGCCGACATCACCGACGACGACCGCGCGCAAGCCTTCGCGGATGGCCACCTCACGTGCCAGACCCAGGTCGAGCGGAGTGCCGGGCTCCACCGCCATCCGCGTCAGCACCTTGGCGACGTACTCCGGCGCGGCCACGGTGACCATCGGCGACTCGGCGAGGTCGATACGCAGAGCTTCCGCAACGACGATCGCGAGCAGCGAGTCGCGCGTGAGGTTCTCGAAGTCGGCCAGGATGATCCGCTCCCGTGGACCGAGCACGCCGGCCGCGACCAGGGAGCCCGCCGGCCCGATCCCCAGCATCCGCGCCAGCGTGAGGACCGTGACGGTGACACCGAGCAGGGCGAAGGCCAGCACACCGCCCGTGATCGCCCTCGGCCAGGTCAGCCACTGCCCGGCCCTGACGGCACCTTCGCTGACCGAGGTCGGCGGCTCCTCAGCGGCAGGCGCCTCCTCCGCCGCGCCGGCGCTGGCCCGGGGAGCGCTCTGGACGAGCGCCGTCGTGACGATGATCGGGAAGCCGAGCAGCAGCAGCACGATCGCTACCCGGAACGTCCAGTCCGGCAGACCGACATGGGCCGCGATGAGATCGACGGCCTCGAGCGTCGCGAGGCAGGCGCCAAGATAGATCATCAGGACCCGCAGCAGACGGGCCCGGCGGATGACAGTCCAGATCACCTGGGGTGTAACGCGAGACATGGAGCCTCCCGCACGAGGACTCACGAACGGCAGGGATTCTATCCCAGCCCCCTCAACTTGCACAAGCAGCGCGCCGACGGGATGCCCGGTTCGCGCTGCCTACCTGCCCGCAAGTGCCGCCCCGCCGGCGTCGTGTCTCGGCTGATTAACAGAGGTGACGGCCAGCGGGTTCCCCAGCGCCCTGAGGCACGGCGACCCGGGTCGACCCCGGATCACCCGGAGACTACCAGACTGAATAGCAGAGCCCGGCGCGGCGGGACGCAGCTGCGCCGGGCAAGCAGGGGTGGCGGAAGCGTGAGGTCAGTTCTCGAGGTTCTGCCAGAAGCTCGGATAGTCCGGGTCCTCGCCCGTATTGTACTCCTCGTTTTCGTACCAGCTGTTCGGTACCTCCGCAGCCCGCAGCTCCAGGCCACTGACCGACAGGAACCGGCCACACCCGTAGCACAGGCACTCCTCAGTCTCCTGGATGTCGTAGTGCAGGCAGCCGCACTCGGGACAGTGGATGCGCGTCACCAGCGTGCCGGTCGGCAGGAACACGGAGAACCGGAAGGAAGTCAGCGGATATCGGGCCACGCTGCTCACCTCCTCTGTGGTCAGGAGGCGTTGGGGACAGGGAAGCGGGCGGAAACGGCAGGGGAATCGAGTTCGCGGGTCCCGGGCTGCCTCGTAGGGCGCCCGGCCGTCTGCTAGGGCTGCTCTACGACCTGGGCACAGCAACGGCAGATGCCGTCCTCCCACCACTCCTCTTCGCTGTCGATCTGCTCGCCACACATGAGGCATAAGCCAGGCGCTTCGTACTCCCAGCCGCAGAGCTCGCAGTAGATGAGGTCACCGTTACCGATATACAGCTCCGCGCCACAGCGTTCGCAGGTGTCCATTGAGTCCCCCAGGTGATGCAAGTCGCGGCCATACACCGCACTCGGAGTGGTGGGTCACATCAGGGGGTCGGTCAGAGACCCGGCGGGTGGACTTATATATACGCCGCGCCCCTGGCCGGGTTCCGGCATCCACCCTGCCGCCCCGCACGACGGCTCAGGCCCGCCAGCCGCTCGGTCTGGCCAACGCACGCTAGCAGCGACACTTACTCGCTGCGTCCCCTCGGCCAGCGGCCGGTCGCGCTCGTGCCGCCCGTCCGACGCCCGACGCCGTTGACAGTCCTTTGACCGCTCCGCCCTACCCTGCGCCCGCGAAGCCAAGCTCGCCCGCGCCCGGCACCCGGAGGTATAATGTGGAACATATGGCCACCACGCGGATCACCTGGCAGGATGCCCTCCTCATGCCCGAGGACGGTAAGCGCTACGAGGCGATCGGCGGAGAGTTGTACGTGACCCCCGCCCCGTCGTTCCGCCACCAGCGCGTGAGCGGAAAGCTGTTCACTGCACTCGTGGACCTGCTCGAGGCCCCCGGACTCGGCTACGTGCTCGCCGCGCCTGTCGGCGTCGAGCTCTGGGACTTCGAGGCCGCCGCCGCCCGCGCGATACGCTACGTGGACCGGCTCCCCCCTGTGTCTGGGCGGCCAGCGCCTGGGCCAGATTGCGCTGAGCGAGATCTTCACGCGGGACCCGTGAACTCGGGCTCGGCGGAACGAGGAGAGGCGAGGCCAGAGGCAGGTGGGAGCGACTTGACAATGCGGGTGAGGGCATTATAGTCATATTAGTCATTTTGACTATAATCAGCCCCGATCAGTGACCAGGACCGTCTCCGTCGCACACGCCAAAGCCGAACTCTCCCAGTGCATCCGCTGGGCCGAGGATGGCGAGCCGGTCGTCATCACCCGGCACGGCAAGCCCGTCGCCGCGCTGGTGCGCGTCGAGGAGCTCGAACACCTGCAGCGGCTGCGGGCGGCGGGCCCGGAGAGCGGACTGCTCAGCCTGGGCGGTGGCTGGGAAGGCTCCGAGGCACTGGCGCATCTCATCGGCCGCTCTCCCGCACTCAGCGGATCTGACCTCCCCGCCCTGGACTGAGCGATGGCCTACCTGTTCGACGCCGGCGCCATCGCCGAGCTGCTCCGTCCCCAGCCTGCACCGGCGTACCTGGAATGGCTGGGGACCGTGCCGCGTGAGGAGCAGTTCACCAGCGCCGTGGTGGTGGGCGAACTCTACCGGGCGGCCTTCCGCTCGGCCGATCGGGACCGGCACCTGGCGGCGCTGGACGAGCGGCTGCGGCAGGCTGTCACGATCCTGCCCTACGATCGCGGCCCGGCGCTGGTGTTCGCGGCGCTGCGCGCGCTCCTGGAGCTCAGCGACACCCCTCTACCCGACGCCGACCTCCAGATCGCCGCCACCGCCATCTATCACGGCCTGGAGCTCGTCACCGCCGACCTGCCGCGCTACCGCCAGGTCCCCGCACTCATCGTCAACCCGCTCCCCGGTACACAGTCTTCCACCTCTTGGTCACGGAGCCGATGAGCGCACCGACGATACCGCCCACCACCGCCGAACCTGCGGTCACGATGACGACGTCGCCCGCGTCCAGCCCGCAGAAGAGGTCGATGAAGCCCGAACACTCCTCCGTCATCGCCACCCCTAAGCCCAGGCCGAGGGCACCGAAAGCCACGGAGCCGATGAGAAGCCCCCGCTTGGTGGCGGCGCCACGCACCTGGATCTCCGAGACCTGGGAGAGCTGCAGCGCTCGAGGGAAACCCTCAGGCAGCATCCGCTCTCCCTCGGGAGACCCCGGCTGGGTCGGGCCCAGCAACCTGCCGCGCCCGTAGTTCAGGGCCTCACTGGACAGCACCGGCTGGTAGAGCTCGGCCTGTCCCCACGCCGTCAGGACGCGAATCCGATCCTGCGAGTTGATCCGGGCCTCCAGACGCTGCCGGGCAACCTCGCGCTCCTGCGGCGAATCGGCCTGCTGCGACCAGGCGATTCCCGGCGCCGCACAGCAGCAGGCGGCCAGGACAAGACTCATGCGTCGCATGTTGACCTCCCGTTGGCTATCAGTGTGAGCTTGCCGCAGCGGAGTCAAGCGCGAGTCGTGCCGGGTAATCCGCGCAGCGTGTAACATTGCCGACAGGCAACCGGCAAGGCCCGGCTACATGAACCACTTGCGTTGCCGGTGCACCGCGTCGCCGAAGTCCCGCATGAACCGCATCTCTTCCGAGCCCAGCGGGCCCTGGCTCAGTGCCTCCAGGTTTTCCTCCAGTTGCTCCCGGTTCTTGGGCGCCGTCATGCAGACATGCACGTGTGGGTTCGAGAGCACGAAGCGATAGCACATCGCCGCCGTGGGCACGCGCCCGTCCTTCGGCCAGCCGCGCGGCCGCCGCAACAGGTAGCCCCAGCGGGTGGCCGTATAGCTCACCACGCCGGGATCGTGTGCTCCCAGATGGTTGAAGATCTCCTGTTCGGCGCCCCGGTGGGCCGCGTTGTAGCGGATCATCGCCACGTCCAGCGCGCCCCGGCTCACGAGCTCGCCCAGGAACTTCCGATTGTGCGACGAGATGCCGATCGCGCGCACCAGGCCTTCCTCGCGGAAGCGGCGCATCTCCTCCAGCAGCGAGTCGGGACAGTGCTTCGGCTTGGTCACGCCCAGGAAGAGGAAGACGTCGATGTAGTCGGTGCGCAGCTGGCGGAGCCGCCTCTCCAGGGTGCGCCGCAGATTGGGGTGGCCGACCAGCAAGTTGTAGCCGCCGGTGGCGACGACGTACTCCTCCCGATTCCTGCGGAAGACGTCACGCAGCGTCCGCACCATCTGGGTGTCAAACCCGTAGGCGAAGACGTAGTTGATGCCCGCGTCCAGCGCCCGGTGAACGGTCTCCACGCCCGGCCGGTAGGTGGCCGAGAGACCCAGCCGGCATACCGTCATGCCTGTGCGGCCGAGCGTGGCGTGAGTGAACTCGCGATCCACCCGGGCTACTCTTCCCAGGGCAGGCCCGGACGGCCGAAGTGTCCGTAGTTGGTCGTCCGCCGGTAGATGGGACGCCTGAGGTCCAGGCGCTCGATGATCGCCGCCGGACGGAAGTCGAAGCTGCGCACGAACTCGGTGGCCGTCGCCGCGTCGCCGGTCCCGAAGGTCTCCACCGCCAGCGCCACCGGATCGCTGCGACCGATGGCGTAGGCGACGTGCACCTCGGCGCGCCGGGCCAGACCGTTACGCACCAGCTGCCGGGCGACGAACCGACAGAAGTAGGCGGCGCTCCGGTCCACTTTGGTGGGATCCTTGCCGCTGAACGAGCCGCCGCCGTGACGGGCCAGAGGGCCATACGTGTCCACGATCACCTTGCGGCCGCTGAGCCCGCTGTCCGCCGACGGGCCGCCCTGCGTGAACTCGCCGGAGGGGTTGACGATGAGCTCGATGTCCGGGACGTACCACTCGCCGAGGATCCGTGGGGCGAGGGTATCACGCACGTACCACTCCAGCGTCTCCCGGGGCGTGCCCTCGGCGTACTGGGTCGAGACGACGACGCGGGTCACGGCCACGGGCTCATCACCCTCGTACCTCACCGAGACCTGAGTCTTGCCGTCGGGCCGTAGCCAGAGCACCGCCCTGCTCTTGCGGTCCTCGGCCAGGCCGCGTGAGAGGCCGTGTGCCAGTACGACAGGGAGCGGCATCAGCTGAGGCGTCTCGACCGTGGCGTACCCGACCATGATCCCCTGGTCCCCTGCCCCCAGCTCGTGGGTCGGCGACGACTCGCCGTCCACCGCCTGCGCGATCTGCGACGACTGCCGCGTCAGCATCTGGACGACTTCGACCCCGTCGGCGTGGAAGTCCTCGGCGGGGTCGGTGTAGCCGATCTCGCGCACCGCCGCCCGGACGACGTCCACGTAGTCCAGCGCGCGGCCCGACGTGATCTCGCCGGCCAGCACGACCTGGCCGGACTTGCAGAGGACTTCGACCGCCACCCGACTCTCCCGGTCCCCCTCCAGGTGGGCGTCGAGGATGGAGTCGGCGATGTAGTCGGCCACCTTGTCCGGGTGGCCCTCGGTGACGGACTCGGCGGTGAACGTCCGCAAGATGGGCGAGTCGCTCATGTACCGTGACCTCGAGCTAGGCGTCAGGATGAGGCAGGCGCGGAATGATTGATACGGCCTCGACGGCTTCGGAACAAGCGCCACGTCATGCGCCTTCGGCCTGGCCACCGAACGCTCAACGCCCTCCGGGTTCTGACGTGGAGCACTCGGGCGACCTGCGGCGTTCGCGCCGGGAACACCGGGCGCCACTTGCGACATCTATTGATGGGCGGTATCGGGAGGAAGCCGTAGCTCGCCGAAATCGGCTCCCTCATCTTGACGACACTCGGGAACGAAGATGCAGACTGATCGAAGAGAAATCGCAACCCTTGCCGGCGGCTGCTTCTGGTGCCTGGAGGCCGTGTTCGACGAGCTGCGCGGCGTCGAGAAGGTCGAGTCCGGTTACTCCGGCGGCCACGTGCCGAACCCCTCGTACGAGCGGGTCTGCACCGGGACCACGGGGCACGCCGAGGTCGTGCAGATCACCTTCGACCCTGCCGTTCTCTCGTTCCGCGAGCTGCTCGAGGTCTTCTTCGCGATCCACGACCCGACGACGCTCAACCGGCAGGGCCCCGACGAGGGCACGCAGTATCGCTCGGCGATCTTCTACCACACGCTCGAGCAGAAGGCGATCGCCGGTGAGCTGATCGCCGAGCTCGAGCGGTCGGAGATCTGGGACGATCCCATCGTGACCGAGCTGACGCCGTTCGAGGCGTTCTACCCGGCGGAGGAGTACCACCGTGACTACTTCCAGCGGAACCCGACCCGGCCGTATTGCCAGGCCGTCGTCGCGCCCAAGCTCGCGAAGTTCCGTAGCAGGTAC
>CP070823.1:3007893-3025692 GCA_020344375.1 Gemmatimonadota bacterium
GAAGCGCAGGCCGACGGCGTGCCCTGCGAGGAGATCGGGGCGGACTGTGAGGATTGTGAGCGGGCCGAGCCCGAAGCCCGCGAGATCTACAAGGCCAGGCGCTCCGACGAGTAGAGCCCCCGACTAATTGGGCAGGGCGAACGCCACCAGGTGATCACCAAGCTTGGTGCCGAGCCCGGCGTGTCCCCCCGCAGCTATGACGACATACTGCCTTCCGTCGGCCCGTACGCGGTACGTCATTGGTGTCGCCTGCCCACCTGCCGGCAGCCGGCCCTTCCACAGCTCCTCCCCGGTCTCCACGTCGAAGGCCCGCAGAAAGTTGTCCATCGCAGCGGCGATGAAAGCCAGCCCGCTCGCCGTTACGATCGGGCCGCCCAGGTTCGGTGTCCCGTACTTGATGGGGAGCGGCACGGGCGCGATATCCCGTAACGTGCCCAACGGCACCTCCCAGAGCTTCTCACCGGTATCGAGATGCAGGGCCACGAGCGTTCCCCAGGGGGGAGGTGTGCACGGGATCTCCCACGGTGACACCAGCGGGTCCCGATTCATGCCGTACGGCGTCCCCGCCTGGGCGGTGAACTGACCCTCCGCATCCGGGGCTGTCTGAGCGGCGACGAACTCGTCGCGCGGAATCAAGCGCACCCAGCTCGCGAAGCGGCTCATGTTCAGGATCATCAGGCGACGCTCAGGATCGAGGGCGAGGCTCCCCCAGTTGGCTCCGCCGATCATGCTGGGATACTCCAGCGTCCCCTCGAGGCTCGGCGGCGTGAAGATCCCTTCATACCTGAGCCCCTCCATCTTCTCCCGGCACTTGCCGCGGTCCCACGGGGTGAGCCCCCAGGCCGAATCCGGCGTCATCCGCTCCGGCTGCAGCGCCGCCGGGATCACCGGGAACGGCTGCGTCGGCCACGCCTGTTCGCCGGCTACGGTGCTCGCCGGGACAGGCCGCTCCTCCACCGGGAACAGCGGCTCACCGGTCTCGCGGTGCAGGATGAAGATGTGGCCCATCTTGGTCGCCTGGACCACGGCCGGGATTTCCTGCCCATCCCGACGAACGGTGATCAACGCGGGCTGCGAGGCCACGTCGTAGTCCCACAGGTCGTGGTGCACGACCTGGAAATGCCAAACCAGCTCACCGGTGGACGCGCGTAGGGCGACGACGCAGTCGGCGAACACGTTGCTACCCGGCCGCTCGCCGCCGTAGAAGTCCGGTGCTGCACTTCCAGTAGGGATGAAGACGAGATCACGCTCCGGATCCGAGGCGAGGGGCGCCCAGGCGTTCGCGGCGCCGGTGCGACGTGCGCTTTCGGACTCCCAACCCTCCCAGCCGGGCGATTCCGGGCTGCGTGGCACAGGCTGGAACGTCCAGCGCAGCGCGCCGGTCCGGGCGTCGAAGCCTCGAACGTCACCCTTCTCCACCTCAACCCGGCGATTGTCGCCCTGCGCCGAGCCGACTACGACCACGTCGCCCACCGCGACGGGCGGCGATGTGACCTCGTACTCGCCGCGCTCCACGTCGCCGACACCGACCGTGAGGTCGACCGCGCCGCCCACCCCGAAGCCCCGGCAAGGCTCGCCGCTCACCGCGTCCAGGGCCAACAGCCGTGCATCTAACGTGGCGAAGAAGATCCTCCACCGGCACGACTCACCTTCGCCCGCCTCCGGGTCCTCCCAGGCCTCCACGCCGCGGGACACCAGACTCTCGGAGTAACGCTGGTAGAGATCGATGTTCGGGTCGTAGGTCCAGCGCTCCTCACCCGTCTCGGGGTCCAGGGCAATGACACGACTGAAGGGCGTGCTGAGGTAGAGCGTTCCGCGGAACAGTATCGGTGTCGCCTCGAACGAGGTCTGGCGCGGATAGGTCGAGCCATCGGACACGTCGCCCGTGCGATGAGTCCAGGCCACCTCCAGCCGCTTCACATTCTCGCGTGTGATCTGCGTCAGCGGGGAGTACCGGGTCCCGTAGGGATCGCCCCCGTAGGCTGGCCAATCGGCGATGGGCCCATCCGTAAGCAGAATGACGTCAGGACTGCGCAGTCTGGACACCACCAGCACGACGATCGCCAGCAGGGCCAAGAGGGCGCCACCCCACTTCCCGAAGTGCACGATCGTGCCGCGCTCCACCTTCAGCAGCGTGCGCATCTCTGGCTCCTCCTGCGCTGTGCGATTCCGACCGCTCCCTCTCTCTGCTAGCCGTGCATCGACGCTAGCTGCCTCCCCTTCTGCCGGTCAAGGGTAAAGGCACAGAACGCGCCCTGCCGCGCCGGCAGGCGACCTGGAACAGCGAAGTCCGGTTGGCCCTGCCCGGCCCCAACGCGCCAGCGACTGGCACCTCCGGGCACCTCGATGGCCAGCTGGCGGGGTGACTTCTCGGTGACTTACAGATACAATTAGTCTCCCTACTTTTCCCAACGGCAACGTGTGGCAAGGAGAGGGAGTGAGATCGGCATGGGAGTGACCAGGCACGTCTACGCGTTCGAGGCAGCCGACAGCAGCGACAAACAACTCATTGGTGGAAAGGGCGCCGGCCTTGCCCGGATGACGCAGATCGGGTTGCCCGTGCCCCCCGGCTTCGTGATCACGACCGAGGCCTGCCGGGAGTATTACGCCAGCGAGCGGCGGTTGCCGGACGGCCTGATGGACGAAGTCCGCGCGCACATCAGAAAGCTCGAGACGAAGACCGGCAAGGTCCTTGGCGGCCGTGAGGTTCCGCTGTTGGTGTCGGTGCGCTCAGGCGGGGCACTGTCCATGCCGGGCATGATGGACACCATACTCAACCTCGGTATGAACGACGCTGTGGTGGTCGCGTTCGCTGAGGCAACCAACAACCCGCGCTTCGCCTACGACGCCTACCGCCGGCTCATCCAAGGCTTCGGCGAAATCGCCATGGGCGCCGAGGAGCGGAGCTTTGTCGAGGTCCTGGAAGCCGCCAAGAAGAAACAGGGCGCGACATTCGACCATCAGCTCACCGTAGATTCACTCGAAGAGATCTGCAAGGACTACAAGCAGGTGATTCTGAAGGAGCTGAGCACCGAGTTCCCGCAGGATCCCTGGAAGCAGCTCGAGATGGCTATCGAGGCGGTGTTCCGCTCCTGGATGGGCAAGCGGGCCGTGGATTACCGGCGCGAGTTCAAGATCACGCCCCAGATGGCCAACGGGACCGCGGTCAACGTCCAGACAATGGTCTTCGGCAACATGGGTGACGACTCGGCGACAGGCGTCGCCTTCACCCGGGATCCGGGGACAGGCGAGAACGTCCTGTTCGGGGAGTACCTGACCAACGCCCAGGGCGAGGACGTGGTCGCCGGCATACGCACGCCCAAGCCCATCGCCCAGCTCGAGAAGGAGATGCCCGAGATCTGGCAGGAGCTCGTCAAAGTCCGGCACACTCTCGAAGGACAGTACCACGAGGTGCAGGACTTCGAGTTCACCATCGAGCGCGGGGTGCTCTACATGCTGCAAACCCGGAACGGCAAGATGAACGCCACAGCGTTCGTGAGGACGTCCCGGGACATGGTGGCCGAGCAGGTCCTCAGCAAAGGCGAGGCGCTGCTACGCATCAGCCCCGACCACCTGGAGCAGCTTCTCCATCGCCGCATCGACCCGAGCGCCAAGGCGGAGCCGATCGCGCGCGGCCTCCCCGCTTCCCCCGGCGCGGCCTCAGGCCAGGTCGTGTTCGATGCCGATGAGGCCGAGCGACGCGGTCGGGCCGGCGAGGAGGTGATTCTCGTCCGGGAAGAGACCAAACCGGAGGACATCCACGGCTTCTTCCAGGCCCGCGGCATCCTGACGAGCCGCGGTGGCAAGACCTCCCACGCCGCCGTCGTCGCCCGCGGCATGGGGAAACCCTGCGTGGTCGGCGCCGAGGAGATCCAGATCAAAGACCGAGAGAAGCTCGCCGTCATCAAGGACCAGCGGATTAGCGAAGGTCAGGTGATAACGATCGATGGCGGAACGGGCGCAGTCTACCTCGGCGAGGTACCCACGGTGGACCCGGAGTTCAGCGAGGACATGAAGACCTTACTCGCCTGGGCCGATGAGATCCGCCGGCTGGGCGTGCACGCCAATGCCGACACACCCGAGGACGCGGCTCGCGCCCGCGAGATGGGCGCCCAGGGTATCGGCCTCTGCCGCACCGAGCGCATGTTCAACGCTGCCGACCGCCTGCCCATCGTCCGTGACATGATCCTCGCCCAAACGGCAGAGGAGCGGCAGGCGGCGATCGATAAGCTGCGTCCCGTGCAGAAGGCGGATTTCAAGGAAATCTTCATGGCGATGGAGGGCCTACCCGTTACCATACGGCTCCTGGATCCCCCGCTCCACGAGTTCCTGCCGTCGCTGGAATCTCTCCTGCTGGAAGTCACGAGCCTCAAGAGCCTGCGGGATCGCCTGGAGGACGGGAAACCGAATCCCGACTCCCTGCTCTCGGCCCTGGAGCCGTCACTGCGGGAGAGCCTACCGCCGGTCGAGAAGCTCGCCGCCAACCTACCGGGTGCGAAAGACAAGCGGGTCATCGACGACTTGATCGAAAAGCGGGAGTTGGTCCTGCAGAAGGTTCGAGAGACGGCTGAGGTGAACCCGATGCTCGGGCATCGCGGCGTCCGTCTCGGGATCACCTATCCCGAACTCTACAAGATGCAGATCAGCGCTATCCTGGAGGCGCTGGCCGAGTCGCAGCAGGAGGGAGTGGACGCCGTCTGCGAGATCATGGTGCCGCAGGTGACCGAGCCGAAGGAGTTGGAACGGGTTAACGAGCTCGTGCGGGAGGTGCGCGAGCAGGTAGAGCAAGACTACGGCGTTAGCCTCAACTTCAAGTTCGGCACCATGATCGAGGCCGTTCGGGCCTGTGTCAGAGCCAACGCCATCGCGCTGGTCACGGATTTCTTCTCGTTCGGCACCAACGACCTGACCCAGGCCACCTTCTCGTTCTCACGCGAGGACGCGGAGCAGAAGTTCCTGCCCTTCTACGTCGAGCACGGGATCCTACCTGAGAATCCCTTCGAGGCCCTCGACATCCACGGGGTCGGACGGCTGATGAAGAGCGCTGTGCAATCGGGCCGGGGCTCCAACCCGGAGCTCAAGGTAGGGATCTGCGGCGAACACGGAGGTCACCCGCGCAGCATCGAGTTCTGTCACACCATCGGCCTCAACTACGTGAGCTGCTCGGCCTTTCGCGTCCCGATCGCCAGGCTGGCGGCAGCCCAGGCCGTGCTGAGAGAGCAAAACAGGAGTAAAGAGCAGATAGAGGACCCGGACTACCCGTTCAACGTTCTCTAGACTCGCTTGGCGAAAGACTCGGTTGACCATGGACGGGGGCCGGCGTAGCCGCCGGTCCCCGCACTGTTTCCGCTCAGAGTCCTCCCCACAGCACAGCCGCCCCTAACCCCAAACCCACCACGAGCTTGACGGCCTTGACCAGCAGAAAGTCTCGCCGCGACTCCGCCAGTAACGGCAGCATTCCGTGTCCATCCTGAACGATGGAGTTGGCGCCGAGGACGCTAAACGGTATCGCGCCCTGACTGAACAGGGTTACGAAGATCAGATGTGGTCCCGACTCAGGAATCAGCCCCAGCAGTACCGCTAACCCCAGGATGGTCCAAGGGTTCTCGCGCACAACGGAAACCAGATCGACGAACTGGCTCAGAATCGCCACGCCAACCAGCACGCCAAGCGTCCAGGCAAACACGCGGGGCACGTGCCGCACCGCGATGTGCTTCCAGAGGTGATCGGCCAAGAAGTGGTCCGGAACAGTGGAAACCACGAAGCCACCGAACAGGCCAACGAGTGACAGCGTCACGCGTACCCAGTTCCACTCCGGGGGGCCAAGCAGCCCTACCCCGACGGCAGCAAGGTAGATAGCAATAGCCGTCGTAAGGACCCCGCGCGCACGGCTGAGACGACGCCACTGCTCAACTATCTCTCTGCCGGGGAAGCAGCGGCACCCCTCTTCCTCGTGGATGACCAGTTCCGGGCACGGTTCCCTCACCGACAGGTCCCGCAGGAAGAGATCTACCAGCGGCCCCACGACCAGGCCGAGCGCCGCAAGCCCCAGCGTCAGCAGCAGCGCAGTCCCCGGGAAGAGCGAGAACATGACGAACGACTCGTCCCCGCTGGTCGCGATCATGGCGCCCACGACCGCACCGATGGGAACGACACGGTGCGCGTAGAGCGCGACCACCGTGAACGGGCCCAGACACCCCGGTATAGCGCCCAACACCACCGCAGCCAGGTACTGGAGCCACCGAGAGCCGAACAGCGCATTCTGAAACGCACCGCGGCTCAGCACGCTCAGGTACTCGACCGTGATCATCATCATGGCCACGAAGGCCGTGATCATCACCGCTTGCGTGACAGCTTCCCACAGCGCCGCGGTCATCTTGCCTCGCTCTGCCCGTCGCCCACTCCCCCACCAGCGCCCTAGAACAGCTTGCCGGCCAGGGTCGGCTCCTTGTCCGTGCGCGTGGCGACCTTGATGTAGGTCACGATACGCACCGTGCCCTCGGCGTGCAGGATCTCGTGGATCTTCTGCACAGTCTGCAAGATCAGGCTCAACTCGCCCTCCACGTTCGTGCCGTTGGCATGCAACTCGGCCTTCAGACCCGAATCCTCCAGAATCCTGTGGGCCCTCTGCACCTCCTTGCGCACCGAGACGCCCGATCCCACTGGTATCACCTGCACCTCTCCCGTCGCTTTCATCCTCTCCGCCTCCTCCTGCTAGGCCCCCTTGGCGGTCCAACCAGCACGCGGCACAAGTTACGCCCTGCGCCACCACTCACCAGAGGGCAGCCCCCGCACCGAGGCCAAGCAGTGTCCACTCAGCCTGGAGTCGAGCCCGAGGGAGCTAGTGATTCCACCTCTATTGACAATTCGTCTATAGAAGATTATGCTCCCCATCACAGTGCAGCAGTCCATTCGTCCCTGGACCTTAGCCTTCTTCAAATGATGCCCAGAGGCCGAGGCTACGGCCGCGGCGCAGGCCGAGGCCGCCGACAGCGACGCAGACGCCGCCGGGTGATGAGCTTTCTCGAGCCTTGCCTTCTGCTAATGCTCCAGCGCGGCGAGGCACACGGCTACGCCCTTCTCGACGCGCTGGCCGAGTTCGGCTTCGAGCCCGAGTTGCTCGACCCCAGTCTGATCTACCGTGCGCTGCGCGAGATGGAAGCCGCCGAGCTGGTCAGCTCGAACTGGTCGGCTCAGAGCCTAGGTCCCCAGCGCCGCGTGTACCGAATAAGCCAGAAGGGCAAGCGCTCGCTTGAGGAGTGGGCAGCGGAGCTACAACAAACTCGCGCCGAGATTGATCGGCTTCTGCACGCGTACGAGAGTGTCAAGAAACATTACGCCGAAGGTGGGGATGCTGCGTGATCTATGTCGTTGCTGATCGCTGCACCGGCTGCGGAAGCTGTGTGGATGTTTGCTCAAGAAACGCCCTCTCGCTGGTTGGCCGCATCGCTCGCATCGAGCCCGAGCTCTGCGATGCCTGTCTCGCCTGTCTGGACGAGTGTCCCGAGGGTGCGATCCAGGCCAGCGAGGCGGTGCCGGTCCATGCGGCGACGCAGGCTTCTGCAGACGCGATGCCTGCGCTGACCGAAATATTTCACCTTGGGGAGGCGATACCGATGTCGCATGACGATAGCCAGGAGGCCGCTAGTCGCGAACACAGTGGACACGGCCGAGGTCAGGGACGCGGACGCGGTTGCCGCCACAGCCACGCTGAGGGTCATGGGCACGGGCACGGTGAGGGTCACGGACATGGCCCCTGTCAGGGAGACGAGCGGCGCCGACGCAAACAGCGCTGTCGGGAGCGTTCCAGGCTGCGAGAGCGCGACGACGAGGAAGCAGCGACCGAAGCGACGACGCTGGAGGACGAGATCGCCTGGCTGAAGGCTGAAGCCCAGCAATTGCAGGAAGCGCTCGCGGACGTCTCCGATCGCCTGGCGGCACTCGAACGCGAGTAGCCTGGCTCTAGTTGGGATGAAGTACGTCTTCGGTCCCGTCCCTTCGCGCCGGCTCGGCCAGTCGCTTGGCGTGGACCCGGTTCCGCTGAAGACCTGCAACTGGAATTGCATCTACTGCCAACTCGGTCGCAGTCGACCGCTGGTCAACGAGCGCCGGGACTACCTCCCTCCCGACGAGATCGTGAGCGAGGTAGAGCAAGCGCTTCGCGCCCACGGGCCTGAGGGGATCGACTGGATCACGTTCCTCGGATCAGGCGAGCCGCTGCTTCACGCTCATCTGGGTGGTATGCTCCGTGAGGTGAAGGCGCTGACGCGACTGCCAGTAGCGGTGATCACGAACGGTTCGCTGCTGTACCTGCCGGCCGTGCGGGACGAACTCAGCGTGGCTGACGCGGTCCTGCCGACCGTGGACGCCGGCACCCCTGAGCTTTACCATCGAATCAATCGACCACACCCGGAGATCACGTACGAACGCCTGATCGAGGGGCTGATCGCGTTTGGCCAGGAATACGAGGGCCATCTGTGGCTCGAAGTGATGCTGATGAGGGGCGTCAACGACACGGAGGGCGCGCTGCAAGACATCGCCGCCGAGCTAACCCGCATCCGGCCCAGGGAGGTCCACATCAACCTGCCCACCCGGCCACCGGCCGAGGCGTGGCTCGAGCCCGCGGACCCGGAGGAGCTCATGCGGGCCATTGCTAGACTCGAACAGGTCGCGCCTGTGCGAGCGGTGACGCCAGTAACGGGTACGGTCGAGCTGACAGCCAGCGATACGCTGGCGGACGCTATCCTTGCCGTGATCACTCGCCACCCGCTCCATCAGGAGGAGCTCGAATGGATGCTGGTCTACTGGGATGCCCAGCAGGTACACGCAGCTTTGGCCGAACTGGAGGCCACGGGCCGGGCCCAGGTCGTGACCCGCTATGGCAGGCAGTTCTGGACCGCCGCGGCCTCCTACTTCCCGGAGGCACGGGCTGGCGGGAATAAGACGACGGCCCAGCGTTGCCGCCGGGGCGTCGAGGGGTCTGATTAAGTGGCAGGGCGGATCCCTGACCGCTCGGGAGCGTGCAGCATGTCGATTCAATGTGCGAAATGTAAGAGCTTGGCCTGCCGGACGGGGCACTCCGACGCTGTACCCGAGGACTGCCCAATGTGCGGCGACTTCCCCCGGTTCGAGGAGCTCTACTCGACCGACGACCGCCGACATGTGGCCTATCAGTCAGCCCTGGTGGAAGCCCTGGGCTATTGTCGCTGGACGCGGCTGCGCGAGATTGCCGAGTTCGCCGAGCGAATGGGTTACAGGCGCGTGGGTATCGGGCACTGTCCCGACATGGCCAGGGAAGCGGTCCTCACAGCCCTCTACCTCAGGGACCGGATGCTGGAGGCACGGCTGCCGCCCGAGAAGTCCGAGTGCGATCCGCTGGATCAGGCACGGCTGTTTGCCAGCCAGGAGACCGAGCTGAACGTCGTTGGCGGCATGTGTGTAGGGCATGAGGCGATTTTCGTCCGCGCATCCCAGGCACCGGTGACAGTCTTGGTCGCTCGCGACGAGCGGTTCTGCCACAATCCGGCCGCAGCACTGTATACCGCCGACAGCTACTCGCATAGCCGACTCTACGGTCGCGAGAATCGGTCTGAGCGAATTCCTTTCCAGGGCTGGGACCTGGAGACGTTGAGCGAGGCGGCTGAATCACTTGAGCCGGCGCGCCACGAGAAGTGGTGCCGTCTAGAGGAGACCATGGAATTCGCTCACCGCCTGGGCATCACTCACGTGGGTGTCAGCTTCTGTGTCGGTTTCCGCAACGAGGCGCGGCTGCTGACCCGGGTGCTGGAGGCGAACGGATTTCAGGTCTCGTCTGCGTGCTGCAAGACGGGATCGATTCCCAAGGAGGAACTCGGCATCCTCGACTCTCAGAAGGTACGTCCGAACCAGCCAGAAATGATCTGCAACCCGCTGGCCCAGGCAGAGCTACTGAACCGCGCCGCGGTCCAGCTGGTGCTCGTGCTCGGGCAGTGTGTTGGCCACGACTCGGCCACCCTGGCGAACGTCCAGGCACCGGCAATCTGCATCGTCGCCAAGGACCGCGTCTTGGCCCACAACACGGTGGCAGCGTTGTACGAGCTCGAGGGTTAGGCCACCCGCTGGGCTGAGCGGGCGCTGCCGGCAGGCAGTCCGCGCATAGGAAGGTATTGGAGCACCGCGATGGGCAATAGGAGCAGCTCGCTCGCCGGCACGAGGATAGGCGTAGTCGGCAAGGGAGGATCCGGAAAAAGCACGGTGACTGTGTTCGTGGCAAGCGCGCTACGCCGGCACGGGTACGAGATCTGCGTCCTGGATGCGGACTCTACGAACGTAGGTCTTCACCGAGCACTCGGCATCGACACTCCGCCAGCCCCACTGCTCGATTATTTCGGAGGGATGATATTCAGCGGCGGCGCCGTCACGTGTCCCGTTGACGACCCCACGCCACTCGCCCACGCGGATATCGATCTGGAGAAGCTTCCCGGCGAATACCACACACGTAGCGAAGACGGGGTCACACTCCTCACCGTCGGCAAGATAGCGGACAAGGGCCCCGGCGCAGGCTGTGACGGTCCGATCTCGAAGATCGCGAGGGACCTGCGGATACGTGTGGGCGATGCCCTGCCCGTGACGGTGGTCGACTTCAAGGCCGGCTTCGAGGACTCGGCCCGTGGCGTGTTGAACGGAGTAGACTGGGCTCTGGTGACCGTCGACCCCACCAACGCCGCGATTCAGATGGCTGTCGACATGAAGGAGATGGTCAGGCAGACACGCGCAGGAAGACCGCCCGCCACCCAGCATCTTGATACTCCCGTTCTGGTCGAGATGGCCATCAGGATGTTCCGTGAGGCCAGGGTAAGAGATGTACTGGTAGTTCTGAATCGAGTCCGAGATCGAAAGGTGGAGACGTACCTGACAGACAGACTGGAAGAAGCGGGAATCCAGCCAATCGCTGTCATCCCTGAGGATCCGGCGATCACCATCTCCTGGCTGGAGGGCGTGCCGCTCGCCCGCCGGTTCCAGGAAACGGCCGACCGCGTGGTCAGCGCCCTGGAGGACGCCGCTCGGCGGCCGAGCGCAGTTGGCTAGACTTAGGAGCGCGGCCCAGCCCGGCACGCTCAACCATACCAAGCACCCCAGCGCGCGGAGGCGTATGATAGCACGTCCGTGGAAGCACTCGGCCTCGCTGGTAGCGTTGTTGATTCTGGGCACCGGCACGCCGGTGGCAGCAGCGTATCTCCAGCGCCTGGCAAACGGGTCCTTGGCGGTGCGCAAACCCACCAGCGACTCAACTCAACTCACGAACCTCCCTCGTGGCAACCCGAAGATGCTACAGGCAAGAGAGGGTCAGCTGAGGATTACGGTCCTTTATGACAATTACAGCCACGATCCCCGCATGCAGACGGGCTGGGGCTTCGCCGCCCTGATCGAGTACCGGGACCGGACGATCCTCTTCGATACCGGCGCCGACGCTCCTACGTTACTCGCCAACATGAGGGCCCTGGCCATCGATCCGCGCCGGATCGAGGCCGTGGCTCTGTCGCACGCACATGGCGACCACACCGGTGGCCTCGCAGGTCTCCTCGAGGCCGGAGCCCGGCCCGCGGTGCACCTCCTCCCCTCCTTCCCCTCTAGCTTCATACGCCAGATCCAGGCGACGGTCACGGTGACGGAGGTGACGCTTGGTCAGCAGATCGGCGAAGGCGTGTTCACCACAGGGGAAGTGAGCGGCACGATTCCCGAACAGGCGCTGATCGTGGATACCGAGCTCGGCCTCGTGCTTGTCACCGGCTGTGCGCACCCGGGCGTGCTGGAGATGATCGAGAGAGCCAGTGCACTGCGAGGAAAGAAGGTGAACCTGGTGCTAGGCGGATTCCATCTCCGCGGCAAGAGCACCGCGGAACTCCAAGCCATCGTCGCCGCCTTCCGACGACTGGGGGTCGAGAAGGTGGCGCCCTGCCACTGCACGGGCGACCCCGCCATCCAGATGTTTCGGGATGAATACCTGGACAACTTCGTACCTGTGGGGGTCGGGCGGATCGTCGTAGTTGGCAGCGGCGAGGAATCGGGTCGCCTACAACTTCGCTCCTAGATCTCCTCGATGGCGCCGTAGAAGTTCGCCGTTACGCCCGCGTAGTCCTCCCGATACACCTTGGTTGCCGCCGGGAGATGCTCGAGAATATCCCGCGCGGTGATCCCATCCTCTCCCTTCTCGTGCGCCGCCAGATCACCCGCGAAGCCGTGCAAGAACACTCCGGTTCGCACGGCCTCGTCGATTGGCAACCCGAGACCATACATGGCGGCGATCGTCCCCGTCAGCACATCGCCAGAGCCCGCCGACGCCATGCCGGAGTTGCCGCTTAGGTTGATGTAGACTCGCTCGTCCGGGAAACCGATCAGGGAATGCGCCCCCTTTAGGACCACGATCGCCCCGAGATCGCGGGCCACTCGCTGCACCACTCCGATCGGATCGGACTGGACCTCTGCGATGGGTACACCGGCTATCCGCGACATCTCTCCTGGGTGCGGGGTCAGCACCGTCGTTTCCGCACGCCGCCGCACCACTTCGAGATCTTCTGCCACTGCAGTGAGGCCGTCGCCGTCGATCAGGATCGGCTTCGCGATTCCAGCGGCCAGCCGCCGCACCAGCTCCTGCGTCTCCGCGACGACTGAAACACCCGGGCCTAAGACGGCAAAGTCCACCATCTCGGCCAGGTCGAGCAGCTCGCTCTCAGCACTCAGCGCCAGACTGCCAAACTCAGTCTCCTGCTGTGGCGCGAACACGATCTCGCTGGCGAGGCTGGCTACATGAGGCGTGACCGAGCACGGCGCGGCGAGCCGCGAGTAGCCGCCCCCGGCCTTGAGAAGAGAGAGCGCCGAGAACGCGGGCGCGCCGAAGTAGTTACGAGCCCCAGCAATGAACAGCACATCACCGAAGCTGCCCTTATGCCCGTCTACCCGGCGCGGCGGCAGCGGCGACGGTTGATTCACGTACACACCGATCTCATCGCTGTCCTGAAGCTGAGGCGGGAAGGAGATGTGGGTCACGTACAGCTGGCCGCCGAGCTCCGCGCCCGGGTAAAGCAAGTTGCCGCGCTTCGGCAGGCCGAACGTGACCGTTGCTGTAGCCTGAACCGCCGCTCCGCGGATCGCCCCCGTGTTTCCGTCCACGCCCGAGGGGATATCGATGCTGAACACCGGCTTGCCCGAACGGTTGACCTCTGCGATCACCTCGCCGAACTGCCCACCGACGTCGCGGGTGATTCCGGTACCGAACAGGCCATCGACCACGGCGTCGCACTCAGCGATCGCCTGCCTGATCTTCTCGGTCTTCGGCTGCACGAAGACTGCAGTACCGCACTTCGTGACCATCTCGTAGTTGAGCAGCGCCGCGTCACGGTAGCCTCCCGGGTCGCCCAACACGAACACCTGGACGTGCCCACCGGTCGAGTGGAGCTTCCGCGCCACCACGAAACCGTCGCCACCGTTGTTTCCGGCACCGCTCAGCACCACGAAGCGCCGTCCGCGCACGCCGACTTCGTTCAGGATCACGAAGAAGACCGCCTCGCCCGCGTTCTCCATCAAGATGTGGTCCGGCACAGCATGCTCGGTCATAGCACGGCGGTCCAGCGCCCTCATCTCTTCAACAGTGCTGACTCTCATTCCTCCGCTCCGTCCTCTCGAATCGCGCTCCACCGCTGGCGCCGCTCAGCGACTCTCTGCCTGCGGAACCACGATCGTGGCCCAGTGGCCATGTCTCAGCACGTACAGCGATGTGCTGCCCAGTAGCAGCCGGTTGAAGAACCCGAAGCCATGCGTACCGACCACGATAAGGTCCGCGTCCCATGCTTCGGCTTCCTTCACGATCTCCTCACCTGAGTTCCCCCGCCGTTCCCGGGACTCCATGCCGGCTGCTGGAGTCGTCTCGGCAATTAGCCTCTGGAACGTGCTGCGCTGCAGCTCGACCAGCTCCTCCTCGCCGAACAGTGCGGCCTCCGACAGCATGGGCGGCAGCGGCTCGTGGACATAGACCACGCGGATCTCCGCACCGTCCACCCCGGCGATGCTCGTCGCAGTCTCCAGAATACCGCGGGATCGAGGGGACAAGTCGACCGCCGCCAGAATGCGGCGAAACGCCTCGCTGCGGCGCTCGGTCGCCACCAGCACCGGGCAATGAGCCAGGCGGATGACTCGCTCGGCCGTCGAGCCCACCAGAAACCGCGCCACCGCAGGCTGCGGATGCGCCCCGACCACGACCAGGTCGGCGGCGAGCCTCTCCGCCGTTTGCGCGACGACCGGCGCCGCCAGGCCGCCGCTCACGTGGACCGGAGCCCCTGGAGCACCCGCCTCACGAGCCTGCGTCTCCGCCTGCTGGCGCGAGGCGGCGAGCAGCCGATCCTCATAGAACGCCGCCTTGTCTCCCTCAGGCTCGTAACCTTGCGGCAACAGCAGCACTTCGACGACGCTCACGACCTCGAAGGTGGCGCCCGCGCGTCGCGCCAGCGCGGCTCCGCTCGTCACAGCGCACGCGCCATGCTCGCTGCCGTCCGTCGCTGCCAACACACGCTTCAGTCCTGACATCTTGCCAACTCCCGCCTAGCATGACCCCACGAGCGGACACATCCGCCGCTCAGAGCCGGCGCCCCGTGGTTCCCCCTACCAGTCCGCCAACTCCACTGAGAATGCAGCGCCTGAACTGTGCTCCCCTGGCGCGATTTCTGCAAGCGCGGGGCTGAGAGCCGTTGACTACGCCCACAGTGATAACGCCGGCCGCCTATGGATGCACGCAGCTATTCGGTGCAGGAGCGCCTTCGCGACGGGGAATCCATCCGCATCCGGGCGATCCGACCGGAAGACAAGCAGGGTCTGTCGGATCTCTTCTTCCGCCTCAGCCCGGAGACGATCTACTACCGCTTCCTAGGCGCAAAGAGACGCCTGACTCGTGACGAGTTAGTCTATCTGACGGAGCTCGACTTTCGCCGCCAGGTCGCCATTGTCGCCGTGCTTGCGAAGGGCGATGAGGAGCGCCTCATCGGCGTGGGCCGCTATGCGATCCCCCCAGGCCGGCCGCAGACCCGTGCGGAGGTCGCGCTCACAGTGGAGGATGCCGAGCAAGGCCGTGGGATTGGAAAGCTGCTGTTCGAGCACCTAACCCGTATCGCGCATGGCCAGGGCATCCTCGAGTTCGAAGCCTATGTCTTCGCCGAGAACACGCGAATGATCGCACTGTTCGACCGCAGCGGCCGAGTCACCCGCAGATCAATCGAGAGAGGAGTGTGTCAGCTGCTGATATCCACTAGCCCGACACCTCCACCCTGACACCATCGCCACGGGAGCCTAGTTCGTCGAACCGGGCAGCACACCCACATGTAGCCGCGACGGGTATCCGCTCGAACGATAGACCCGTTGGGTCGCCTTGATGAAGTCTTCCTCCTCTGCCTCGAAGATGTTGTCCACGTACTTTTGCGGGTTGCGGTCCACCAGCGGGAACCAGGTGCTCTGTATCTGCACCATGATTCGGTGCCCCTTCTGGAACGTGTGCAGTATGTCCTGTAGCTCGAACTCGACGCGCGTCGGCTGATTGGGCACGAACGGTTCCGGATGCTCGTAGCTGTTCCGGAAACGACCGCGGACCACCTCGCTGCGCACCATCATCTGATAACCGCCCATATGCACGCCCCGCGGCAGCCCGGCGTGGTCCGCTGCATCGCTGGGGAACACGTCGATAAGCTTGACGATCCAGTCGGAGTCCGTCCCCGAGGTCGAGACCCAGAGTTCGGCCCCAACCGGCCCCGCCAGGGTGACGTCCTCCTCCAGAACCTCGGTTTCATAGGCCAGAACGTCGGGCCTCCGCGCTGCGAACCGTTGGTCGTCAGTCATGTACTCCCGCGTCATCCGGATGGCGATATCCTGGGTGTAGGGGACCGGCTTCGCCGGATCGCTGACATACTCGTCCCACGCCTCACGCCCATTCTGCGGGGGAGTGAACGACAGCCCCTCGCTGGCTTGCAGGTAGAGGCTGCGACTCTCGAGCCCTACAGGCGGCCAGCTCTCGAAGGTCCGCCAGCGGTTCGATCCCGTCTCGAACACGTAGGCCTCCGGAAGCACCAGCTCGCCCTTCCCCTTCAGGAAATAGTCGAAGAATGGCAGCTCGATGTTCTCGCGGTAGAAGACCGAGGTCCTCGCACCGAAGCGCACGTTGCCAAGCCCGTCCCCGTCGCTTCGTGCCCAGCCACCGTGAGGCCAGGGTCCCATGACCAGCATGTTCAAGATTCCAGGATTCTTCTCCTCGATCGACCGATAGATCTGCAACGGTCCGTACAGATCTTCGGCGTCGAACCAGCCCCCCACCGTCATCACCGCCGGCGCCACGTTACTCAGATGTGGCAGGATGTTGCGCGCCTGCCAGAACTCGTCGTAGTTGGGATGTCGGGTCGCCTCGGTCCAGAACTTGATCCGACCCTTGAAGTAGCGCTCCTCCACGTTCCTCAGCGGGCCTAGATCCATGTAGAAGTCGTAGCCGTCCGGCGTCCCGAACTCGAACTCCGGGCCCCACTCCATGGTCGGCACGGGCCGCGCCTGCCCGAACACCGCGAAGAAGCCGAAGCTGTGCGGCAGGAAAAAAGCGCCGTGGTGGTGAAAATCGTCGTACCACCAGTCGGAGATCGGTGCCTGGGGCGACACCGCCGCCAGCGCCGGATGTGCGTCGATCATACTGGCCGCCGCATAGAAGCCGGGGTAGGAGATCCCCCACATGCCCACTTTGCCGTTGTTGCTGGGGATGTTCTGAATCAGCCACTCGATCGTGTCGTAGGTATCCGAGCTCTCGTCGATGTCTTGATCCGACTCCTTCTCGCTGACGTGCGGCGTCATGTTGACGAACTCACCCTCCGACATGAACCGCCCGCGCACGTCCTGATAGACGAAGATGTAACCCTCACGAGCAAAGAGCTCGCTGGGCCCCAGTGGTTCCGGATAGTGGCTTTCCCCGTACGGCTGCACGCTGTACGGAGTCCGTCGCATTAGGATGGGATACCTGAGGGATGTGTCCCTCGGCATGTACACGGCCGTGAACAGACGCACTCCATCCCGCATGCGGATACGATATTCGCGCTTGACGTAGTGCTCGCGGATGTACTCTGCAGAACCCCCGACAGCCTCGCTCCCACTCGGCCAACAGCCCGTCCCGAAGGCGACCGCTGAGGCAAGTGCCAGCCCGGGCAACAGCGAAGCCAAGACCTGTCTGGCTCGACTTGTCATCGTGGTTATTCCTCCACAAAGCAGTGAAACGCGTCCGCCCCCTCGACTCGTCACGGAAACACACGGCCTGCTCGAAGAGCTCCAAACAGTCTGCCGCTTTAGGGAGACGCAGGGCAAGTCGTTTGGGTACGGCGCGGCGTACCTCCGTTTACCGTGTTCGTCGCGTGAGTATCACGCTCGTCGCGGCCCATGAGACTTGTGGGTCCACGCCGTAACGCGCGTCCCCGATGTGGACCTGATAGCCAGTCGCGTACTCCTGCACGACGTAATAGGGGAACCTCGCCCAGCTCAGGAACTTCCGCGCTGCCGGTTCCTGCGTCGCCAGCGCGGCTGCATGGTGCGAAGGCCACACGTCATAGGGCAGTTCGTCAAGCTGGAGCGCCGGCCGCGGCAACCAGTTGAACACTCCCACGCGGTAACCCCGGGCGTCCTCGACCACCACCCAGCGCATGAAGGGGGTCACAGCCACAGGCGCCGCCATGATGCGCTGCGGTTCTACGCCCGCGCGCCTCACGTCGCGTTCCACGAAGCCGCGTGCGGCGAGATTCGACAGCGCCATGA
>CP070823.1:3025792-3039607 GCA_020344375.1 Gemmatimonadota bacterium
CGGGTTGTCCCGCATCTCCCGCAACACCTCATCCGGCGGAAACGGGATATACTGGTAGCTGCGCTTGCTGGTGGCGGCGTCGAAAGCGTCCGAAACGGCCACGATGCGGGAGAAGAGCCCCAACCAGCGCTCCCGGACGACCTTAGGGTACCCGGTGAAATCGGTACGCATGTGATGCTCGTACGCGGTGAGCATCGCCCGGTAGGGCGGCTCCTCGAAGCCGTGCAGATCGAACAGGAGGATCAAGCCGAATTCCGGATGCTGGCTCATGACCCTCCACTCTTCCTTGTCCAGACGGCCTTCCTTGTTGAGCACGCTCAGTGGCACGCGCGACTTGCCCGCGTCGTGGAACAGCGCGCCCAGCCCCAGATCGAACAGCTGCAGCTTATTGAAGCCCAATTTCTGCCCTAACGCCACCGAGAGGATGCACACGTTGACCGAGTGGGTGAACGTGTACTCGTCGTAGTCGCGCAGGGTCGTCATCGCCAGCATCGAGGCTTCATCATGCAGGACCTGGTCGACGATCCCGAGGACAATTCGCTTCACGCGCCGTCCGCTCCATGCCTTGCCGAGACGCACGCTCGTCATCACATCCTTGACCACGCTGACCGAGCGGGCATAGGTGCGGCGCGCGGCTTCCTTGGCCTCCTCAGTCAGGCTCATCGCCTCGACCAGCGCCGCTGCCGGCCCGACTGTGATGTTCTCGATACCGGCTTGCTGCATGCGCTGCCCGAATTCCTCCAGCGCCGCCTCGCCACCGGCCGGCTCGCTGACCACGAGCGCTAGGAACGACGTCCACTCCCGGATATCGGACTCCGGCTTCGCCTCGATGTCACCGATACCGTGCGATTCCAGAGCCTTGCGCACGAAGACGAAGCTGGCGTAGTTGCCCAGATCGAGGCGCACGCGCACATCGTTGAAGAATACGAAATCGCCCGCCAGCCGAAGCTGCAAGCGCCCCTCACGATTCAACACCACCCGGGCATTGGTCTCCACCTCGGCGAGCGCCCGCTGCACGACCTGGTTCTCAAGAGGATATAGCCGCAACGAGCGCATGGTTGCGTAGAGCGCCGCCAGGAACTTGCGACCCTCGCTGCTGAGAAGCGCACTCGTATCCTTGATCAGAGCTGTGTCATCTACCCTCATCCGGCTTCTCCTCTACTTTCTCCGGCTTCTGCTCGTCAGGTGGCGGCTCGCGGCGCGCGGTGTGGACGGCGCTGAGCACCAATGGATCGCGATCGTGCTCTGCAACGTTCAGAGCCTGCTCCGCCTCCAGACCACCCACCACGCCCAGAGCCCGCGCAGCACAGGCGCGCAGCTTGCTGGGATAGCGGAACCAGAGGAAACGCCGCCCGTTCAGCATACGGCTCAGCAGCAACGTCCCGTTCCTACCTGCGGCCCGGGCGAAGGCCTCGAAGAACGCCAGTTGCTCGGTCGGATCGCGCCGCGCTAGCTCCTTGCCCTTGATGTACGCCTCCAGCCGCTCGGTCGCGGGGCCGTACCTCATCCTCGCCAGGCCCTTCGCCGCCGCCACCCGCACGTCACGGCTCTCGTCGCCGAGTGCCCCGAGCAACGGCTGGCCGGCCATCGACGTGTGCAGCGCGACCAAGGCCTCGACCGCTGCGAGCCGCACTTCCGGTTCCGTCCGGTCCAGTAGATCGGCGATGGCCTCCGCCGCACCTGCCAGCTTCAGCCGCCCGGCGATCTGTGCCGAAGCCGCCGCCACTCGCGGGTCCTCCGACCTTATCAGGCCCGACATGAGCTGCGGCTTCAGTGCTGCTAGCCGGTCCATCGTCGCCAGCAGCTGCTCACGGGCCTGTTTCCGGGCCACTGTCGGGATTGTCTTGATCAGCGTGACGATCGCATCCGGCTTCAGGGCGCTGAGCATCGTGGCCAGCGCCTCGCTGTTCGGATCGATCGTGCCATCCTCCATGATCCGAACCAGTTGCTCCAGCACGATCGGCTCGCTCAACTCCCCGATAATCTCGTCCACCTCCTGGGCGACCTCCGGGCTCCCCTTCCGCTCCGCGATCGCCTTCAGCTCGGCCACGATGTGCGACGCATGGCTGAAGCCGCCCTCCGCCAGCACGCGCGGAAGCATCTGCCGCAGGATCTCAACGATCTCCCCACGCCGCTCCGTGTCGCCCAGCTCATACTGGTCGAGTACCGCCACCGTCACGTCCTTCTTGACAGGACGGTCCATCTCCCGCCGCAGCTCCTGCTGAAGGTGAGCTACATCGGTCTCATCCAAGAAGTACAGCGACGGCTCAAAATCCTCACGCAGGCTCGCCGTCTGTAGCTCCGGCGCAAGCTCCAACTCCGGCAGCGCCGGGAGCTCCGTTCCCGCGGCATGGGACAGGTCCGGAGTCGGCACCGGCGGTTCGTCGCCCAGCACATCAACGTACTCGTACCGGATGAAAGAGAAGTCACTATTCCACATCAACGTGAGGAGATCGTCCTCATCCTCCCTCAACGTCCTGGAGAGACGCAGAACGTCGATGAACTGGCGAAGCTCATCCTCCTCTACGCCGGGCAGGAACTCGATCCGCCGGATACCGTCCTTGTAAAGCTGGAAGGCGATGTTCTCCGTTCCGCCCAACTTCTCCTTGTAGACCTGCTTGTTGAGCCAGCGGATCTCGCTTTCGTGGATGGTGAAATTGAGGCTTGGCACGCGGTCGAAGATACCGCTGAGTCGGCCCTTCAGGTCCCCGATGAACTGATGGAGCAGTGGGTTTCCCTGAACATACAACTGCGCCGCCCGGCTGGTCTTGACGAACGCGGAAAAGAAATCCGCGATCTCGGAGTCGAGATCACTACCCTCAGCGAGATCAGACTCCGAATCCAGATCGAAATCGGGCAGACCACTGAGGACTTCGTCGTCCATCACCGCTTCCCTCTTGGCAGCTCGCCGCTCCGGGTCCGAAGGGGCGCCACTTCCGCCGTGCTTCCGTCCCCCCGCTCTGGCCTACCAGAACCACCCTCGCCCCGCGAGGCGCCCTTCCTCCCACCGCTGCGGGCTCGAGCCGCCCCTTGTACGGGAATCATACCCACAAGCCGCCCCAAAGTGCTGCCCTGCTTGGCCATGACGCTCATCAGGCCCGCACTGGCAGCCCTGGAGGTTAGAGCTCGCCTCCCGGGCAGGCGAGGATGACCGTCGGATAGACGGCTCGCGACTGACAAGTCTCGCCGACGCTCAACTCGGCGGCTCACGGTCTGGAATTCGCGAACCGGGCAGGGGTGGGGGTCCGGACGCCGCTCAATAAACAATATAGTGCAACACCCCCTGTCCGTCACCTGAGTCCGCCCAGCCCTCGGCGGTGGCAGCCCCTGCCCGGAGCAGGCCCGGAGACAGCCCGTCGGCGTGTGCTCGGCTAGCAGCGCACACCGCTCCGGCCGGCACACTGGAATCACTGGGCCGAGACCCAGAAGCCCAGGCAGGGGGTTGCGCTTCGGTGCACCTTCGGGTTATTGTACGTTCGGCTCTTGTTCGGGCTGGGCCCGTGCTCAGGAGCGTACGGCGGAGCGAGTACAGCTGGGAGGCGTCATGGCGCTCACGAAGCGGCAGCGAGAGATGCTCGATTTCATCGAGAGCTTCATCCAGGACTACGGCTATTCACCGAGCTTCGAGGAGATTGCCAAGTTCTTCGGCTACCGCTCCCTGGCAACTGTGCACGAGCACCTCACCAACCTCGAACGAAAGGGCTATATCCGCAGGAACTACAACGAGAGCCGTTCGGTGGAGCCGGTAGAAGCGGTTCGCGGCCGAGCGGCGGCCGCCGGGGTGCCTCTGCTGGGGCTCGTGGCTGCCGGTTCCCCCATCGAGGCGATCGAGGACACCGAAACGATCACCGTTCCCGATGACATGCTGACCGGCCGCGGGCCGCACTTCGTGCTGCGAGTGCGTGGCAACTCGATGATCGACGATCAGATCCGCGATGGCGACTGTGTCGTCGTGGAGGGCCGTGAGTCGGCGGAGAACGGCGAGATGATCATCGCCCTGGTGAACGGCGAGGTTGCCACGGTCAAACGCTTCTATCGCGAGCGCGACGGCCGAATCCGCCTGCAGCCATCCAACGACGCCCACCCTCCCCAATACTACCGGGACGACCAGGTCCAAGTGCGCGGGGTCGTGATCGGGGTGATCCGCAGGTACTAGACTACCCTCTTCCTCAAAGCGCTCGAGTCTCGCCGCTCACCGCCCAGGAATCGCCGGCCCTTTGCCGCGTGCAGGTCCTCGTGTGCCGCCGGGGAGCCCACTCACCACACAGCCGCGATGTTGCTTGACATGCCGCCTTCCGCTCGGGTATGTTGCCGCGCGTGGCGCGGTCAGGGCACCACGCGGGTCACTGGCGAGTGAAGCTCGTCTTGCACTACGAGGGCCGGGGCTTCCATGGCTGGCAGATGCAGCGAGACCGGCGCACAGTGCAGGGTGAGCTTTCAGCGTTATTGGGGCGCCTCTGCGGGAACGCTTCGCGCAAGCTCACGGCGGCCGGCCGTACCGATCGCGGGGTCCACGCCACGGGTCAAGTCGCCAGCGCCTTGATCCCGGACCGCTTTGACGCAGAGGAGCTGCGGCGGGCGCTGAACGCGCTGGCGCCTCCCGACCTCTGGATCGCCTCCGCGGAGCGGGTCGCCGAGTCATTCCACCCGCGCTACGACGCTGTCTCGCGGACCTACGCCTACAGGGTCGGGGTGGGCCCTCAAGCCCGGTCGCCCTTTCAGGCGCCGTGGTGCTGGCCCTTAGGCCGTACCCTGGACCGGGCAAGCCTGGAGGAGGCGACGCGCCCGATCCGGGGCGTCCACGATTTCGGCGCCTTCGCCAAGTCAGGCCAGCTGGAGCGGGGCGTAAGTTGCCACGTCTTCTCGGCGGACTGGCGCGACGCTGCGACCGCCGAGGGCATCCTAGAGTTCGAGATCACGGCAGACCGCTTCCTGCACCGGATGGTCCGTTATCTTGTGGGCACACTCGTGGACATCGGCCAGGGCCGCCGGCCCGTGGACGAGGTGGCCGGGCTCCTGAGCAAGGAGGCCGGCCTTCGTGCCGCGCCGCCAGCGCCGGCGCAGGGTTTGTTTTTGACGCGGGTAGACTATAGTTGAGATCAGGTGGAGCGACGGGTCAAGAGGGATAGCGAATGAAGATCTTCATCGACACAGCGGATCTCAAGGAGATTCGCCGCGCCGCACGCGCAGGGCTGATCGACGGTGTGACCACCAATCCCTCCCTGCTGGCGAAAGTCATGGGCGACGCGGACGTGCGCGACTACATGAAGCAGATCACGGATGCCGTGAACGGGCCGGTGAGCCTGGAGGTCTTGGCAACCAGCGCCGACAGCATGGTCGAGCAGGGGCGCGACCTGGCCAGCATCGCCGACAACGTCGTGATCAAGGTTCCGCTCACTGAGGACGGGCTGGTCGCCACGCGCCAGCTGCGGGCCCACGGTATTGGCGTCAACGTGACACTCTGCTTCTCGCCTGCGCAGGCTTTGCTGGCCGCGAAGGCGGGGGCGACCTTCATCTCGCCTTTCGTGGGTCGGCTCGATGACATCTCCCACCAGGGCATGGAGCTGATCGCGCAGATCCGCGAGATCTACGACAACTACGGATTCGACACAGAGATACTCGTCGCCTCGATTCGACACCCCCTTCACTTCGTCGAGGCCGCCATGATCGGTGCCGACATCGCCACGGTCCCACCCGCGGTGCTCTGGAAGTTCATCCAACACCCGCTCACCGAGCGGGGGCTGGAAGCGTTCCTGAGCGACTGGGAGAAAGCACAGCTCCAGTTGGCCAAGACAGAGGAGGCGAAAGCATAGACACCCCGCGACACAATCGACGACCGCGCTCCGCTTTCCTCGCCGGCTGGCTGGCGGGATTCGCCGCCGCCATCGTCGCCCTGGGCTTCGTCGTCTTCGGGCCGCCGAGTCTCCGTAAGGGCGGCGACGAGCCGGCTCGCACCACAGCTATCGGCTCCGGTACGCAGCCGGCAACGGCGATCGCACAGCGCGACTCCGCACGCCCCGAGGTCGGGAGCCTGTCCGACCAATCAGGATTACGGCAGACGCCGATCGTCGAGGCGGCAAGACGCGTCACGCCCTCAGTGGTCAGCGTCAACGTGATCCGCCGCCAACGAGTGGGCCCACGCTCGCTGTTCGAGGAGTTCTTCGTACCTCACGGCTATGAGCGCGAGGTCGCCGGCCTCGGATCCGGCTTCGCCATCGCGCCGGGCGGCTACGTCCTCACCAACGCGCATGTCGTTCAGGGAGCGACCGAGATTGTGGTCGCCGCGATCGATGGTGCGGACTACGCCGCTCAACTCGTCGGCAGCGATGAGCTGTCCGACCTGGCACTGCTCAAGGCCGATGTCGATCTCGCGGTCCCCGAGTTCGGCGACTCCGACAAGCTCGTCACCGGCGAACCGGCCATCGCCATCGGCAACCCGTTCGGCTATCTGCTGTCCAACGTAGAGCCCACCGTTACGGCCGGTGTCATTTCCGGCGTCGGTCGCCACATCCTGCCCTCAGCCTTCGCTGGCGGCGGAGGCGGTCAGACGATCTACGCCGACATGATCCAGACGGACGCCTCGATCAATCCCGGCAATTCCGGGGGTCCACTGGTGAACGCGGTGGGCCACGTGATCGGCGTGAACTCAGCGATCTTTTCGCGCACCGGCGGTTCTGAAGGGCTCGGTTTCGCCATACCGATCAACCGGGCGCTCCGCATCGCCGAACAGCTGCGCACGGAGGGGCAGGTGCGCCGTCCCTGGGTCGGCCTAGACGTAGGGCCTGCCGAGAGTGACCGAGCTGGGCGTCGCCGCGGCGCCACGATTGTGAGGGTCGCGCCCGATTCACCGGCCGATCGCGCCGAACTCCAGAGCGGGACGGCGCTCGTCGCGGTTCAGGGACGTCGCGTCAAGTCGCCGCTCGACTGGGAGGCCGAACTCTTCAACGTCAGCCCCGGCGAGACGCTGAGCGTGACCGTGCAGGACGAGCGAGGGCGACAGCGGGAAGTAATGCTGCGTGTCGAGGACTTGCCTTCCGTCCGAGCGACCCGCGTCGAGGTGCTGGAGGGCCTAGAACTCATCACGCTTACGCCGGCGATCCAGGCGGAGCGCGGTCTGCGTAACAGCGCGGGCGCCTTGATCGTCAACGTATCAGACCAGGTGACGAGTGTCACCGGCCTGCGCCGGGGGGATCTCATCCTGGCGATCAATCGTCGCGGGGTGGAGAGCGCCGACGATGTGGCCGATCTGCTCGACTACTTGGCTGGGAGAGGCGGCGTCCGAGTCTACTACGAGCGGGACGGCGTGATCTGGAGCACGAGTTTCCGCATCACGAGATAATGGGTTTAACCGACGATGCTTGAACGTTACGAGAGTCCGCTGATCACACGTTACGCGTCGCCGGAGATGGCCGCCATCTTCGGGCCGCGCTACCGTGCACGCATCTGGCGGCAGCTCTGGATCGCCCTCGCCGAAGCCGAGCGTGAGCTTGGCCTTGCCGTCAGCGAGGAGGCGATCCGCGCGATGCAGGGGGCGATCGACGACATCGACTTGGAGCGGGTCGCCGAGATCGAGGCGGAGACGCGCCACGAAGTCACAGCGCACATCCGTCAGTTCGGCGAGGTGGCGCCAGCGGCGAGCGGGGTGATCCACCTAGGCGCTACATCGGCGTTCGTGATGGACAACGCCGACCTGATTCAGCACAGGGACGCGATGCGGCTGGTGCGGCGAAGGATCCTGGGCGTCATCGCCGCGTTCCGCGAGCAGGCGCTCAAGCACCGCGCCGTTGTCTGTACCGGCTACACCCACCTGCAGCCGGCGCAGCCGACCACCGTGGGCAAGCGCATCGCCCTCTGGATCCAGGATCTGATCCTCGACCTGGAAACCATCGACTTCCGCCTGAATCACCTGCGCTTCCGGGGCGCCCGGGGCGCGACCGGCACCGAGGCCTCCTACCTCATGCTCTTCGAGAGTGACTCGACCAAGGTCGACCGGCTGAACGCGATCATCGCCGAGAAGATGGGCTTCGCACAGAGCTTCGGCGTGAGCTCGCAGACCTACACCCGGAAGGTGGACGCCTCGCTGCTCAGCGCTCTGGCCGACGTTGCCCAGTCGGTCTCGAAGTTCGCCAACGACATGCGCCTGCTACAGCATTTCGGCGAGGTCGAGGAGCCGTTCGAGGAGAAGCAGGTGGGTTCGAGTGCCATGGCGCACAAGCGCAACCCGATGCGTTGTGAGCGGATCAACGCGCTGGCCCGTCA
This sequence comes from Gemmatimonadota bacterium, assembly GCA_020344375.1. GTDB lineage: Bacteria > Gemmatimonadota > Gemmatimonadetes > Palauibacterales > KS3-K002. Next base: position 3,034,052 of record CP070823.1, read on the forward strand.
TGTCATCGTCCTGGCCCTGGATCCTGCCATCACGGCGGCGGCCCAGTGGCTGGAACGGACCCTCGACGACTCGGCCAACAAGCGGATCGCCGTCCCGGAGGCTTATCTGGCGACGGATGCCATCTTGCGCCTGGCTCATAACGTCGCGGCGGGCATGAGGGTCTACCCTGAGGTGGCTGCTCGGCGTCTGGGGGAGCAGATGCCGTACCTGGCGGCCGAGCCCGTGCTGATGTACGCTGCCGGCCGGGGCGGAGACCGTCAGCAGCTGCACGAGCGGATCCGCCAGCACGCGGTCGCCGCGGCAGAACAGGTGCGACTCGGTAAGCCCAACGACTTGCCGGAGCGGCTGGCAAGGGATCCCGAGATTGGGATCGAGCGTGCACGACTCGAACGCATGCTCAGCCCCGAGGCGATGGTCGGAAGGGCGCCGGAGCAGGTGAACTGCTTTATCGCTGAGTGGGTCGATCCGACCCTCCAGCGCTACAAGCACGAGATCGACACTGAGAGACCGACGCTGGGCGTGTGAACCCTGGGATGTTGCACAAGCCAGATCAGCCAGCACGAAGCCGACTATGATACGAGCGCTACACAGCATCAAGCTCGACCTCCCGCTCTACAGGGAAGGCAAGGTCCGTGAGGTGTACAAGCTCGGCAACGACCTACTGATCGTCGCCACGGACCGGCTCAGCGCCTTCGACGTCGTGATGAACGAGCCGATACCTGACAAGGGGAACGTCCTCACTCAGCTCTCGATCTGGTGGTTCGAGCGCACAGCCGACATCGTCGCCAACCACCTCATTGCGGCGGACGCGGACGAGATCATCGCCAGACACCCACAGCTCGCGGAGAGCCGCGACCGTTGGGAGGGCCGCGCGATGCTCGTCCGCAAGACCGAGCCTTTCCCCGTCGAGTCCGTCGTACGGGGGTACATCACGGGATCGGCCTGGAAGGAGTACCGGGTGAGCGGCACGCTGGCGGGCGAGCACCTGCCGGAGGGGCTTGTGGAGAGCCAACGTCTCGATCCACCGATCTTCTCACCCGCCACGAAGGCGATCGAAGGGCACGACGAGAACATCACCTTCGAGCAGGTCTGCGCGATCGTCGGCCTGGCCGTCGCCAAGACGCTTCGCGACATGAGCCTCCGGCTGTATCAACGCGCCCGTGACATCGCGCTGGAAGGCGGCGTGATCATAGCCGATACGAAGTTCGAGTTCGGCGTGGCAGAGGAAGGCGAGATACTCGTCATCGACGAGATTTTCACGCCCGATTCATCGCGCTTTTGGCTCCGCGACCAGTACGAGCCCGGGCACAGCCAGCAGTCGTTCGACAAGCAGCCTGTGCGCGACTTCCTGGATCTGCTCGTCGCGAAGGGGGAGTGGAACAAGCAGCCGCCGCCACCGCCCCTGCCGCCTGAGGTTGTCGACCGCACCTCGAAGCGCTATCTGAAGGCCTACGAGTTGATCACCGGCGAACCTCTGCGATCATTGCGGTAGCCGGGAGAAGTCGTTCATGCGAGTGCCCGTGGCCCGGGAGGGCTACCCGTTCATCATTGCCGCGGCCGTTCCAGCCGCCGCACTCTGGTGCACCGTCGCCCTTCGCGCCAGCACGCCGCTCTGGTTCCTCGCCGCGGCGACGACGGCCCTGGCCCTCGCCCTGACTGCCTTCTTCCGCGACCCCGAGCGGCGTGGCCCGCGGGGCTCAGACCTGATCGTCTCACCCGCGGACGGCAAGGTGATCGACATCAGCGTCACGGAGGGAGAATCACATCTGCACGGTGAGGCGCAGCGGATCTCGATCTTCCTGTCCCTCCTAGACGTCCACGTCAACCGCTACCCCGTCTCCGGCGAGGTGACACATCGCAGCTACGAGCCCGGGCGCTTCGAGCCAGCCTGGCGCAGCTCCGCCAGCCGTTCCAACGAGCGTGCCTCCACGGGGATCCGAACTGCCGGTCATGCCATCCTCGTACGCCAGATCGCCGGTTGGGCCGCGAAGCGCGTGGTGAACTATGCAAGCTTGGGTGAGACGGTCGTTCAGGGCGAGCGCATGGGGCTCATACGCTTCGGTTCCCGCGTCGACCTCTTTATGCCTAAGTGCGCGACCTTGAACGTGAGCATCGGTCAGCGGGCGAAAGGTGGTATCACCGTCATCGCCCGTCTGCCGGATGAGCCGAGGAGCACCGCATGATCAGCAGAAGCCCGGCCGAGCCGAGCAGGTGGCGGCGCGGTATTGTGATCCTCCCCAGCGCTTTCAGCCTGGGCAACCTCTTCTTCGGGTTTTGGGCGATCGTCTCAGCGCTGCGCGGGGATTACAGCCTCGCTGCCTGGCTGATCTTCCTCGCGGGTGTCGCCGACGCGCTCGACGGTCGCATCGCTCGCTTCTCCCGAACAGGCACCCCGTTCGGTATCGAGCTCGATTCCCTGGTCGACCTGGTGAGCTTTGGCGTCGCGCCGGCGATCCTGGTCTACAAGCTGCTGCTTGAGAGCGGGGACTGGAGTTGGACACTGGCGTTCATTTACGTCGGCGCCGTGGCGATGCGCCTGGCGCGCTTCAACATCGAGCAGGGCGGTAAGGCTCATTTCCACTACCACGGCCTCCCCTCCCCCGTGGCCGGCGTCACCCTGTCCTCCTTCCACCCCTTCAGCCAGACGGCTTTCTTCGCCGGGCACCTTTCTGGCTGGCCATGGACTCAGATCATCGGTGGTGGTATGATTGTGGTGGCTGGGCTGATGCTGAGCCACGTAATCTATCCGGCAATCCCCCGACTCGGCCTCAGGAATCCCAAAGGACGCTTTGCCATCGCCGGTCTGTTGGCTGGCGTGGCGTTGCTTCTTTGGGAGCCCCAGCTGGTCGTCTTCCCCGTCGGACTGGCCTATATCACCTATGGCGTCGCGCGGGCGGTGACGCTCGGGCTTCTGGATCGCCTGCCCGATCGCGACCCGCTGAGCGAGGAGCTCGCTGCCGAGGAAACAGAGGAGCGGGATCTGGAGTACGAAGACATGCAACCGCACTGGGCGAGTCGCTCCCAGTCCGGCGACCCGGCGAATAGCTCCGGAAACGACGAGGAATCCTGAGGAAAAGGGTAGGCCGTGACCGTGAACGAGAGGGGGATCTAGAATGGGCATTAGGCGAGCGGCACGGTACGCGGTCGCGCTGGCAGCCATCTTGCCGATGGCCAGCGCGGCGACGGCGCAGGAGGTACGGACCATCCGGCCGGGCATGGCCGAGGACGAGGTGAAGGGTGTGTTCGGCGAGCCCCGGGGTACCAGGGCCAGGGGAGTGTTCAGCTACTACTTCTACAGCAACGGCTGCGAACGGGACTGCGGCTTCCCCGATCTGGTCATCTTCCGCAACGGCCAGGTCGTCGATGCCGTGCTACGGGCGCCATGGCACGAGTACGGCGGCGAAAGCTCGTCGCCTAAGGGCACGATTCCCAGGCCGACGCCCGCCGGCATGCGATTGCAGGTCCCGGGTGCGGTCGAGAGCGTCGAGGTGCGTCCGGCGCCGCCGCCCGTCGCGCCCGCGGAGCCCGACACGGTCCCGGCCGACACGGCGCAGGCGGACACGGCCCGGGCCGACACCGCCAGCGTTCGGGGCTGAGTCGCGGCCGAGTGACCCGCGTTCCGGCGATCGCCCGTCACCTCTCTCCCACGCCGCGCGAATACCGGTTCACTTCGGCAGGCAGTCGTCGCGCCAGCCGGCATCGCCTACGGTCGATGCTGTAGTCGGGCTGGAACCCGTGATCGCCGCCTGTTATCATTTCATCTCCACAAGGATCCGCGACCCGAGACGGGGTGGGCATGCGGCGTTGGGTCTTGAGTCAGGAGGCGTGCGCCCCCATGCGTAAGCGCTTGAACGTGCTGGAGAAGTCACTGCGCGAGGAGTGCGGTGTCTTCGGCGTCTCTGGTCACGACACGGCGGCCGAGCTCACCTTCCTCGGGCTCCATGCCCTCCAGCATCGCGGTCAGGAATCGGCGGGGATCGTGACCGTCGACGACGACGGCACCGCACGGCTGCACAAGGAGATGGGGCTCGTTGCCGAGGCGATCAAGCCGCACGATCTCCGCGAGCTGCGCGGCCGCACCGCGATCGGCCACGTCCGCTACTCCACCGCCGGTGAGTCCGAGCTACGTAACGCCCAGCCGGCCTTCGTCCACTACCGTGATGGATCCCTGGCCCTGGCCCACAACGGGAACCTGACGAACGCCGCCGAGCTGCGGGCCCGGCTCGTCGGCGAGGGAGCGATCTTCCAATCGACGATGGACTCCGAGGTCATCGTCCACCTGATCGCCCGCTCCCAGCAGCCCGACCCCGACCGCCAGGTACTGGAGGCGCTGAGCCAGATCGAGGGCGCCTTCTCCCTGGTCATCATGGTCAACGAAGAGATCTACGCGGCCCGCGACCCGCGCGGCTTTCGACCGCTGGTGCTCGGGCGCAAGGGGCCAGCGATCGTGCTCGCCTCGGAGACCTGCGCGCTCGACCTGATCGAGGCCGAGTATCTGCGCGATGTCGAACCCGGCGAGGTGCTGAAGGTCAAGGACGGACGGATCGAGGAACTGCCGCGGCTCGCGCCCACAGTGGGTGCCGCCTGCATCTTCGAGCTCGTCTATTTCGCTCGGCCCGACTCCAGCATCTGGGGCTGCTCGGTGGACGCGGCGCGGCGCGCCTTCGGCCGCCAGTTGGCCAGGGAACATCCGGTCGAGGCGGACTGCGTCTTTTCCGTCCCGGATTCCTCGAACTCCGCAGCACTCGGCTTCTCGGAGGAGTCGGGGATTCCGCTAGAGCTGGCGCTCATCCGCAACCACTACATCGGCCGCACCTTCATCCAACCGGACCAGGCCGACCGCGATTTCAAGGTGCGGGTCAAGTACAACCCGGTGCGTGAGGTCATCGACGGCCAGCGCGTGGTAATCGTGGACGACTCGCTGGTCCGCGGGACCACGAGCCGCGGCCTGGTCTCACTCGTACGGGACGCGGGCGCCCGGGAAATCCACTTCCGCATCTCCTCGCCGCCGATCCGGCACCCTTGCTTCTACGGGATCGACATGCCGACGAGGGAGGAGCTGCTCGCTTCGCACCTCAGCGTCGACGAGGTCCGTCAGCACCTGGGCGTCGACACGATCGGCTACCTGTCGCTGGAGGGCATGATCGGTGCAGTGAAGGAGTTCGGCCCGTTCTGTGACGCCTGCTTCACCGGCAACTACCCGGCACCGCTCACCGACCTCGAGAAGGGGCTCCTGGCTGCAGTCAGCAGCCGTTAGGGTTCCACCACAGCTCGCTTAAGGCCGGGTTGGGCGGGCTGCCAGCCTTGGCCCGCACCCTTGAAAACCCGGCCCGCCCGCAGCAGTCTTCCTATCCCCAACCCAGTCGCCAGCCCAGGCCAACGGGAGGTCTCATGAGCGCCGCGCTCGGCAGGGAGCCTGAGCAGCTCTACGGATCGTCGGGTTCGTCCCGATCGTCCGGCCCTTACGTGACTCTCTCTTCAGTGGTAGCAGCAGCCATCTCGCTGCTGATCCTGACCGGATGTGGAGCCCGAGAGGAGCGCCCGGCCATGCTCTC